>NZ_AUQW01000001.1 GCF_000430045.1 Calidithermus chliarophilus DSM 9957
AGCCGCGCACAGCGCCTCCAGGGCGGGGCGCTCGAGGTGGCGCTGCCAGCCCTGCGAGACCCACGCCGCGCCCACCGGGGCGTACCAGCGGCGCTGCACGTAGCCGTAGGCTGCCCCGTCGCGCCGCAGGGCCACGAAGGGGTGCAGGGCCCGGGTCCCGGTCAGCCGCCCGATGGCGGCGGTCACCTCGGCGAAGCCCGCCCCCAGCAGCAGGTGCTCCTCGAGGGCCAGCCCGTCGCGGCCGCTCTCGCAGGGGTGGGTGACGAACTCCTCGCGCCGCACCCCCACCAGCGCCCGCACCGTCCCGCCCTCGCGCCAGAACACCACCCGGGCGACGGTGGCCTCCTCGCCCGCGCGCACGGGCGGGTGGGTGACCCACCCGCCCGCGTCGTAGGTGCGCAGGGCGTCGGCCAGGGCCCAGGGGTTGGGGTCGGCGTAGGTGTTGCGGCCGCGGCGCCGGTCCACGCCGGCGGCCAGCTCGCCCAGGCGCTGCAGCACCGCGCGCACTTCGCCCGGGACTGGGTGGAATCGGAATTCCCCGTGCATGCTCCCTCCTCAGTCTTAGCCGAGGGTGAGCCCCTCGGGCACCACCACCTTCTCCACCCCGGTGTGCCCGACGACGATGAGCACGTCGCCAGGGTTGAAGGGGACGCGCGGGTCGAGCCGCACCCCCAGCCCGGTGAGCAGCGCGGCGAACTCCGCCGCGCCTTCGTCCATCGCCACCACCTCACGGGCCCCCTGAAGGAGCGCCCGGGCCTCGGGCTCGCTGACGGGCTCCCCCTGGGACAGCCGGCCTTGCAAGACGATCGCTCTCATCCTCACTCTACCTCCTATCAGTAAGTAGTATATCGCTTATCTCATGAAGCGCAGAGCCCCGCCCGCGGGCGGGGCTACAATGGCCGCATGGACTACCTGTACAGCCTTGACCGCTGCCACGAACTCCAGCTGGGGGTCTTGCGCTACGAGCACGGGACGAACTTCGGCGGCCCCGGCCCCCTCTTCGCGCGGGAGAACGTGTCGGGCAGCCTTGAGCAGCTGCCCGCCTGGATGGCGCGAGGGGAGGCGGGGTTGCTGGGGGATCGGGCGCGCGCGGTGTGGGAGGTCCTCAGCCGGGCGGACCCCGGCGCCTTGCCCCCCCGGCTGCGCGCCGTGCTGGCAGGGGCGGGCGTGGGACCTGACCCCGGCGTGTCGGTGCGGCTGACCCTCTTCAGCACCGGCCACGTCGCCGTGTTCGTGAGTGAGCAGCGGCCGGGGCTGGGCCACCTGCCGCTGTGGCAGGGCCTGTTCAACCCCGACGGCAGCCGCCCCCCGAAACTGCGCGACCACGAGGCGGAGGCGCTGCGCCGGGCGCTGCCCCACCTGCCCGAGCGCCCCGAGGCCCTGCTGCTGCTGCGGGGCCTGGCCCGGGCCCTGCGCTGGCTGGAAGGGGGGGACGCGCTCGACGGCTGGGGCACCCCCCAGCCCCCGCTCGAGCCCTCCCAACGTGAGCGGCTGCGCCCCGTGGTGGAGCAGGCGGTGCTGGAGTGGCAGGGCGACCTGCTGGCCTGGCTGGAGGACGGGCGGCCGCGCTGGCGCTGGCTGGAGGCGGCGCTGCTGGACCCCGCTAAGCCTGCCAGCCCGCGGGCTTAGCGCCCCCGCTGCCCGGCCCGGTCGGGTGCTCCTGCGTGATTAGTGATATCCTCCTATGTGATAGGAGGAAATATGCACGAAGAGCAGACGACGAGCCTCGAGCGGCGCTTCACCCCCTACGGCGCGGCCTTCTACTGGCGCGGGGAGCTGGTCGGCTACGCCGACGAGGCCGCGCCCCTGCACTGGCCCCGCGGGCTGGGACCGCAGGAGGTGCTGGCGGCTGGGGGGTTGAGCCTGGAGGAGCGGCACCGCCTGATGCTGTGGGCGCAGGGTTTTGCGGTGCCGCCGAGGTACGAGGCCCTTGGACGCTACTTCGGCTGCGTTGCCCGCCCCCAACCCCGCTACTTCTACCTCGGCCGACCCCTGGAGCACCCCGAGCAGGTCGAGGACTGGGACGAGGCCCTGGCCGACCTCGACAACCGCGCACGTGCCCACCTGGCGGCCTGGCGACGCACCGGCCGCTGGGACCTGAGCCGGGTGGAGGACTGGGGGGTGGCGCTCCTCGGGTTCCTCTACGAGGGCGGCCGGGTGCTGTTGGACCCGCAGGGCCACGAGCTGTACCGCAGCAGCGACCATGCGCCGCGCCCCGAGCTACTGCGCTGGTTGGCGAGCGCCCCGACCGCGTTGCTGGAGAAGCTGGGGGGGAGCACCTTCCAAACCTGGAAGGTCAACCCCCACGCCCCGCCCGACCTGACCCCGCTGTGCACCTGGGAGCGGCACGGCCGCCCCTGGATGCTCGTCCGCCTGAACGGCGAGGTCTGGTTGCTGGGGCCGCAGGACGAGCCCCGCGGGGGTGGGCCTGAGACCGTCGACCTCCTCAGGGCCGCCGTCGCGCCGGGGGTGTGGCTCATCCCGCGGGCCCGACGGGCGCTGGCCCGCCTGGCCCCCCTCTTCTCGCCCCACGACCCCACCGCACCGCTGTGGGTCCACGCCACCACCGGCGCCCGCATCGAGGGCGCGAAGCTGGGGGAGGTCACCTCGGTGCGCCTCCTGCGGCTGGACGGTTTCGAGGTGCTGGTGACGAACACCCGGCAGGTCTATGCCCGCCATGGGGACCGGTGGCAGATGATCGGGCCCCACTGCGAGGAGGGACTGCTGCTGGCCCTGGCGCGCGAGCGACTGATCGACCTGAGCCCGCTGGCGCAGCGCTGGGGGCAGCAGCTGCCCCAGGGCCTGCTGTTGGCGCGATACCTCGGCGAGCTGGATGGCGTGGTCTACGGGATTCATCCCGGCGGCATCGTCGCACTGAGCCGGAGGGGCTGCTGGAAAGTCTGGTCGGGGTCTTCCCAGGAGGAGTGCGTCGCGGAGCTGCGACGGCAGGGGCTGCGGGCCCTCGAGGTCCAGACCCGGCTGGCGGCCCTCTAGCCGCGAGGGCCGCGCGGGAGGCACAGCAACGGTGGGGCGGGCCGCTGGGCCCGCCCCTTCTTCGTGCTGTGCCTGTGTCGGCTCGGCGGTGGCGCTAACGATCCTCCGGCCGGTCCTCGCGGCGGCGGGGCACGGCCCGGGCAAGCCCGGGCAGCACCTCCTCCACCAGCGCCGCCAACAGCCCACCCAGGCCGAACACCGCCACCATGGTCGCCAACACGATCACCGTCGCATCGCTCATGCTTTTCCTCCTATCGAGAAAAAACATATCACAACCAAGCGAACGGGGTGGCGGCACCCCGGATCGGTGGCCGGGCGCGCTCAGCGCGGGGCGGGAGAGGAGCCGTCCCGTTCTGGCTCCTCCTCGGGTGGGGCAGCCGTGCCCTGGGCCAGGCGCTGCTCCAGCACCTCCCGCAGCGAGTAGAAGCTGCGCCCGTAGACCAGCCGGGGACGCAGCCGGCCCTGGCGGGCCCACTCCAGCACGGTGCGCGCCTTCACCCCCGCGCGCGCCGCCGCCTCGCGCAGGGGCACCAGCTCGCCCTGCAGGCCCTCCTCGAGCAGGGCCTGCAGGAGGGCCACGCTCAGGGGGTCGAGGCACAGCCGCCGCCCGCCCGCCCGCACCTCCACCGGGCGGCAGGGGCGAAGCAGGGCGAGCAGCTCGAGCAGGTTGCCCGGCACCGGCTCGACGCGGACCGGGGGCTTGGGGTCGGCGTTCATCCACTGCATAGCTTGAATGATACATCGATAACGGATAGGAGTAATTCCTTATCTCTGCCAGCCGATCTCGACCTATTTACAGCTCTATCGGCTAAAGGTACGATTTTTCATGATAGGAGGTAATGGTATGAACGACATCAACAAGGCCGTCGGCATCGCGCTCGCCGCTTCCGTCCCGGTCCATCTCATCGGGGCCCCTGGCGTGGGCAAGACCGCACTGGTGGAGAGCCTGGCCCGGCGCATGAAGCGCCACCTGGAGGTGGTGGTCGCGAGCAACCGCGACCGCACCGACTTCGGCGGCTTCCCGGTGCTGGAGGGGGGCGAGGTGCTGCTGGCCCCGCAGGCCTGGGTGAAGCGGCTCCTGGCCCCCCAGGGTGCCATCCTCTTCCTCGACGAGATCGGGGGTTGCCCCCCCGACGTCCGCCCCGCGATGCTCCGCGTGCTCGCGGAGCGCTGGGTGGGGGAGGTGCGGCTGCCGCCCGAGCGGGTGGCCCTCGTGGCCGCGTCCAACCCCAGCGAGTGGGGGGAAGGCGAGGGGCCGGAGTCCTTCAGCCTGGCCATGCGCACCCGCATGGCCCACCTGCACTACCCGGCCCCCGGGGCGCAGGAGTTCGCCCAGGCCCTGCTGTCGGGCTGGGGCGACCCCCTCGCCGGCGTGGAGTTGCCCACTGCGCAGGCGGTGGACGCGCGCAGGGGGGAGGCTAAGGCGCTGGTGGCGGGGTTCCTCGCCCGCTACCCCGAGGCGGTGGCCCCGACCCCCAAGCCGGGGCAGGAGGTGTGGGGCTGGCCCAACCCCCGCACCTGGGAGCGCATGGCCGTCTCCGCGCTGGCCGCCTGGCTGGCGCTGGGCGCCCGCGAGGCCGACCGCGGGGCGTTGGAGCTGCTGCTGGTGGGGATCCTCGGCCCCTACGGCCAGACCTTCGGGGCCTGGCTGCGCGAGCAGGACCTGCCCGACCCCGAGGCCATCCTGGCCGACCCCGAGGGGCACCCGCTGCCCGGCCGGGCCGACCTGGCCTATGCCACGGTCGGCGCCCTCACGGCCGCGGTGGTGCGCCAGCCGAGCGC
>NZ_AUQW01000002.1 GCF_000430045.1 Calidithermus chliarophilus DSM 9957
GCCGGAGCCGGGGCGGGCGCGGCGACCGGGGCAGGGGCCGCGACCGCGGCGGCGGGGGCCTTGCTCAGGGCCTGCTCGATCTTGGGGTAGAGGGTGTCGGGGGTGAAGGGCTTGGAGATGACCCCGTTGGCGCCCACGCTCTGGGCCTGGATGAGGGTCTTGTCGTCCATGATGCCCGAGATCAGGATCACCGGGGTGTCGCGGAAGCGCTGGTTGAGGCGCAGCAGTTGGCACATCTCGAAGCCGCTCATGCCCGGCATCACCACGTCGGCGATGACCAAGTCGGGGGACTCGTCGGTGGCCATCTTGAGCCCTTCCTCTGCGTCCTGGGCCGTCACGACCTGCAAGCCCCGTGCGGCCAACAGGCGCTCCAGCACCTTCCGTACGCTGGTGCTATCGTCGACCACGAGAACTTTCGCCATATTCTCTCCTTGACTTCAGTTGAGGCTCGAGCCCGCCTGGCGGTGGTCGATCTCCACCGCCAGGGAGAGCAGGAGCTGATCGGTGCTTTTGTGGATCGTGACGGGCTCCAGGAACAGGTCGCTGGCGTCTTTGGGCTCGAAGCCGAAGCTGCCGTCGCGGTTGGTCTCGGCTTGGATCATCAGGTGCAGCACCGCGTCCTCGCCGCTCTTGTCGCCGAACTGCGCGTGGATGAGCTGGCCCTTGAGGAAGTACAGCGTGGCGTGGTGGGGGTCGAGGTGCACCACCAGCCGCCCGGTCTTGGCCGAGCGGGCGAGCCACTGCGCCAGGTCGAAGAGGCTGATGTCGCCGAGCACGCCCTGGATGGCCTCGCGGATGGGGGCGGCGCTGGAGACTTCGTAGGTCTGGCGGGTGACCTCGAGCACCTTCTGGTAGGCCTGCCGCACCACCTCGCCGGGGATCACCGCCGGGGGCATCACGCTGTCGATGCGCGAGACGTTGGGGGGGGACTCGGGGGAAAGCAGGATGAAGGCCACGAAGCGCAGGGCTTCGTCGCTGCGCACCAACTCGTAGAACTCGACCCCGCTCATGTCCGAGAGCTGGGCCAGGCTCACCACCACGTCGGGGCGGTTGCGCTCGAGCAGGGTAAGGGCGTACAGGGCGCTGGTCTCAGTCTGGATTTCGAAACCGGACTGGATGAACGCCTGCTGCAAGGCGCGGGTGGATTCGAGGTTGGCGGCAACGATCAAGGCTTTCACGTGCGGACTCCTTCGCGCAGGAACTGCAGCAACTGGGCCTCGTCAGCGGGCTTGGTGAGGTAGGCGTTCACCCCCAGTTGCATCGCCAGGTCGCGGTGCTTGGCGCTCGCGCGGGTAGTAAGGATCGCCACCGGCAAGTGCGCGAGGTGGGGGCGTCGGCGCACCTCCTCCAGAAGCTCGAAACCGCTCATGCGGGGCATCTCGAGGTCGGTGATCAGGGCAGCGAAGGTACCTTCTTGCAAGATTTCCAGCGCTTCCTGACCATCGGCGGCAGTGACGACATTGTAACCCAGGCGGCGCAGGTTCTGTCCCACCATCTTGCGCACCGAGAGCGAGTCGTCGGCCAGCAGGATGGTCTGCTGGACGGGGGCGGCGATGTTGAGCGAGGAGACCGCGCGGTTGTCGTAGGGGTCGGCCTGCAGGCGCAGCAGCCCGCTGGGGTCGAGCACCAGGATGACCTCGCCCGTACCCGCGACGAGCGCGCCCGAGAAGTGGCCTAAGAGCGAAAGCGGCTCCTCGAAGGGCTTCACGATGGACTGCTGCAGCCCCACCAGCCGGTCGACGCCCAGCGCCAGTTGGCGCCCGGCGACCTCGAGGTAGACCACTGCCATCTCGCTCGCCTCGGCCTCGGGCAGGCGCAGCAGGCGGGAGAGCTTCTGGATGGGGTAGCGCTCGCCCTCGTGCTCCAACGTCTGGGCGTCGGCCTCCACCAGGCGCAGCGCGCGCACGGTGTCGCTGGGCAGGCCCAGGGTGTGCCCCCCCGCCTCCAGGATCAGCACGTCGGAGACGATCAGGCTCTGCGGCACGCGCAGCCGGAAGGTGGTGCCCAGGCCCGGCTGGGTCTCGATGGTGATGTCGCCCTTGAGGCGGCGCACGCTGTTCCACACCGCGTCCATGCCCACGCCGCGCCCGGCCTCCTGGGTGATGGTAGGGGCGGTGGAGAGGCCGGGGAGGAAGATGAGCTCGATGAGCTCGCGGCGGCTGAGGTTTTGCAGGTCGGCCTCGTTGCGCAGGCCCTTCTCGACGGCCTTGCGCTTGACCGCCTCCACGTCGATGCCGTTGCCGTCGTCCTGCACCTCGATGAAGGCGTCGCCGCCGCGCTGGTAGGTGCGGATGCGCAGCAGGCCCTCGGCCGGCTTGCCCCGCCCGACGCGCACCTCGGGGCTCTCGAGGCCGTGCACGATGGCGTTGTTGACGATGTGCACCAGCGGCTCGACCAGGCCGTCGAGCACCAGGCTGTCGAGCTCGACCTGCTCGCCGGAGAGCTCGAGGCGGATGGGCCGGTCTGCGGCGATCTGCCGCACCTGGCGGCGCAGGCGCTGGTAGAGGCGCCCGATGGGCACCAATCGGATGCGGCCCACCTCCGAGCGCAGCGAGCGGGTGAGCTTGCCGAAGGAGTCCTGCTCGTCGCGCAGGGCCAGCAGGGTGGTGCCGAGCTGCGAGCGCACCTCGTTGAGGTCGGCCACCATCTCCGAGACCGAGCGGGCGAGGATGTTGAGGTCGTTGTAGCGGTCGAACTCGAGCTCGGAGAACATCTCCTGCACCGACTTGCCGATGCCGCTCGAGCCCGCCTCGTCGGCCTCCTCGGCGGCGGTGGCCTTGGACTCGGAGAGCACCGGGTTGAGGTAGCGCGTCTCGAAGTCGGCGGCGGCCTGCAGCAGGCGCAGGCGGCTGTTCTCCAGCGCGTCGTCGATCTCCTTCAGCCGCGCCAGCAGGCTCTCGAAGCGCGAGCGGGTCCCGATGACCTCGCCGGTGAGGTCGAGGAGGTGGTCGAGGCGCTCGAGCGCCACGCGCACCGTGCTGCGGGTGTCGGGGGTGGGGGCGACGGGGGCGGGCTGGGGCTCGGCCGGGGCCTCGGCGGGTTGCG
>NZ_KE387023.1:0-1782 GCF_000430045.1 Calidithermus chliarophilus DSM 9957
CAGCCACTGGCCCAGCCGCAGCAGCGGCAGCGGCTCGCCGGTGAAAGCCCGCTGGCAGCGGCGCGCCTGGAGGACGTCGAAGAGGTCGGCCGGGGCGGGGGGGGCCCAGGGGAGGGGGATGCCCCCCTGCGGCGGGTCAGGGCAGGCCGGCACGGGACGGACTGAGGGCGGGCGGTCGCGCAGGTAGCTGGTGCGGGAGTGGAAGCTGCGATAAGCGTTCACGGCCTCACCTCCAGCCCGGTCCCCCGAGCACGCGGCCACCAGGCCTCCTTGTCCGGGTAGCGGGCGTGGACGGTGGACGCGACCAGCTCGCACAGCAACAGCCGGTCGAGGGGGCGGCAGCCGGCCGCCAGCAGGCACTCGTACATCAGGTTCACCAGCAGGCGGCGCACCTGGATCTCCGGCTCGCGCTGCAGGCGGTAGAGCTCGCTGCCGCGGACGTGCTGGCCCTGGTGGTCGGGGCTCGCGCTCAGCGGTGGCAGGCTCACCCCCTCGGGCAGGGCCTGCGCCTCGGCCTCGTATTCCTCCTGCCAGGGGATCCAGAACTCGCCCTCCTGCATGACCCGCCAGAGCCGGTCGTAGGTCTGCGCCAGCAGCTCGGCCCAGCGACCGACCTCGGCGGGCTCGTGGCGCAGGGCCTGGTCGAACCACCGGTCCAGGTGGGGCTGGAGCCGCCGGGCGAGCGCCTGGAAGCGCCGTTCGAGGGCCTCTCCTTCAGGCAGGTTGTGGTAGAAGGCGATGGCGTGGGAGCGGAAGCTCACCGCGACCGAGGGCGGGGAGGCGAACCGGGGCTCGGACTTACCCTCGAAGGCCGCGGTGAAGCCGAACATCAGCCGGGCGAAGGCCTCCAGGCGCGCGTTGGGGGGGTCGTGCTCGAGCAGCCAGTCGACGAAGGGCTGCGAGCAGAGCATGAAGTCCTTGGCGACGCGCACGACCGCCGGGGAACCGTAACGGCGCTCCCTCAGCAGCAGGGGGCTCCACAAGAGGGTGTGGTTCTCGAACAGCGGCAGCATGGGCTCGTCGATGAGCTCGAGGCCCGCCAGGGTTCCGTAGCGCTCCAGGTAAGCGTCCGGCGTGAGGGACGTGGGCGAGGGGTGGGCCGCGAAGTATTGGGCCAGGGCCTCCTCCAACCGCCGCTGTACCTGGGCGAGGTGCTGCTCGTCGCCCAGGCGCAGGTTGGCGCGCACGTGAGGGCCGTGGTGCCAGTTGCGGCGCAGGAAGTAGCCCTGCACCAGTCCCTCGCGGACGAGGTCTTCCAGCGGGGGCCGCAACCCCTCGCGCATCAGGTGGTCCTTCTGCGGGTCGTGGTAGAACACCCGCAGGGTGACCCAGTTCGACCCGTGCTGTGGGCTCATGGCCGGTATGCACCTCCTTCCGAGCGGAGTTCCACGCACCACTCGCCGACGTAGCGTTCCCCGTCGACGACCACCGTCCCCTCCCCGGGCGCCGGGAGGGCCTCCTGCAGCCAGACCGCGCCGCGCACCTCGGCCAGGCAGCGCTCGAGGACGCGCACGAAGAGGAAGCTGTCGAGGTCGATGTACTGCGGCTTCAACAGGCTCGTCTTGGAGATCTGCTCGTGGGCGTCCTGCTGCAGAGCCTGCCAACGGTCGGGGTAGAGGAAGAAGCGCCGGGGCACGCCCTCGGCCTCGGACCAGGCCAGCAGCCGCCGCCAGTAGCGGAAATCGCCCTCCCCCTTCGCCCGTGCCAACTGCTGGGGCTCGGGCAGCACCCAGGTCCGGCGGGCCAGCACGACCGACCCCAGCCGCACCCGCGGCCACCGGC
>NZ_KE387023.1:1882-42012 GCF_000430045.1 Calidithermus chliarophilus DSM 9957
GTCGGTCCGGCCGTACTGCCGCAGGCAGGCCCGCAGCCGGCGGAGCTCCTCGGCCCAGCCCCGGGCACGCTCGAGCGGCAGGGCGGTCAGGAAGGCCTCGAGCCGGCCCAGCGGGTCGGGGGTCATGTCGGCGAAGCCCTCGGCGGGGAGCAGCACCTGGCGCTCGAGGAGCTGCTCGACGAAGCCGCGCACCCGCCCGGCCTGGCCCTCCGGCACCCCTAGCCTGTGGCACAGGGCCTGCTCGAGGTCGCCCCTGGCCAGAGGCCCCCCCTTGAGCAGCTCCCCCACGGCCTGCAGCGCCGGGGAGGTGGGCAGTTGCAGCCAGCGGTCGCGGGCTCGGCCCTGCGCGTCGCGCTGGCGTTGCAGCAGCGTCCAGCCGCCGTCGCCGCGGGCCAGGTCGGGGTTGAGGGCCAGGGGGAGGTAGGGCTGCAGGTCGGGGTGGCCCAGCACGTGGCGGTACACCTCCTCGACCAGGGCGCGGTGCAGGTCGACCCGGGCGCAGAAGGCCGCGCCTTGTGGGGCAGCCCCGGCACGCCCCAGCGCGGTGTGGGTGAAGCGGCTCAGCGGGCTGGTCTTGAGAGCGCAACGGCTGAGGTAGACCATCAAGGTGTTCTCGACCTTTCGCCAGGTGCTCGGGGGGCTGGGCGCGGCGGCGAGGTACTGCTGGAGGCTGTCGAGGAAGTCGGGCGCGGTGGCCTCGAGCGCGGCCAGTAGGTCCTCGGAGCGAACCACCGCTTCCTTCAGGCGCTGCTGCACCCGCCCGTACTCCTGCAGGAATTCGTGCTCGAAGCGGGCTTCGAGCCCCTGGAGTTCCTGGCGCGACGCGGCCCAGGCCTGCACGGAGGGCAGGGCGGGGTGGTCTTCGGCCCGCAGCACCGCCAGGTCCCGCTCGGACGGCGCCCGCCCTTCCCGGATGCTCCGCCGCAGGTTGATCAGCGCCAGGCGCAGCTCGCGCCGCTCCCCCGCCTCGGCTACCCGGGCCTCGAGCTCCAGGCCCAGCGTCTCGGCCGAGCGGCGCAGGCGGCCCTCCAGATCGAGGTGGCGGCGGACGAGCTCGGCGCTGTCGAAGCGCAGTTGCTCCAGCACCCCCGCGGGCACGCTCCCGAAGCGGAGCACGGCGAAGTCCGCGGGGCTCCAGCCGGCGGGGCCGGCGCGGCGGGGTGGGGTGAGGGTCGCGGGTAGGGTCATGGGCCTCCTTTCAGGCGAAGGGGTGTGGGGTGAAGAGGGGCTCGAGGTCGGCCCCCGGCGGCAGGCGGCGGCGCAGCCGCGCGCAGGCGTGAACCCGGCGCTGCCGGTGCCCGAAGGCCAGGGGCAGCGCGTCGGGCACCAGGGCCCGCACGCAGCGCAGGCCGTGCCCGCGCAGGGCGGGGGGCGTGAGATCGACGAAGACCACGTCGGGGTGGTGCCGCAGCAGGCGTTCGACCAGCACGACCAGCTTGGCGGTGATGCCGCCGGGCCAGCCCCGGTCGCGGGCCTCCAGGCTCGAGGGCGCGACCGCCTCGCCGGACAGGAAGTCCAGCAGGACAGCGCTTTCGGGGTGGGCGAAGCGGAGGTAGTGGTGCAGCTCGCCCTCCACCGCGCCGGGGTCGTGCAGGCACTGCCGGGCCCGGCCCGGGTCGTAGAGGTCGAAGGTGAGCTGCAGTGAGGTCAGCACCTCGGTCAGGGCCGCCCGGGCCGCCCGCCAGGTCCGGGCGTGGGCCGCGGCCCCGCTGAGGGAGTAGGGGGCGCCGCCGTCGGTGCGGACCAGCAGGGCCCAGACGGTCGGCAGCCCGGCCTCCTGGGTGATGTCGTAAAGCCGCGCCTCGTACCCCAGGCGCGCGGCCCAGTCGAGCTGCACCCCGACCTCGCGCCGGCCCAGGGCCTCGGGGTCGATGCGCCGCGCCGGCGCGCGGGTGTACCAGGTCATCAGAAACGCGTCGCGCTCGAGCACCTCGAACAGCGCGTGCAGCAGCGCCTCCTCCAGGCTGGCCCCCAGCGCCGTCCCGCTAGAGGTCTCGTTCACGAAGCGCGGGCGGCCCGCGTAGCCCAGGAAAGCGTGGGCCGCGGGCACCAGGACAGGCCCCTGCCGGCGGAACGAGTACCCCCACACCCACTCGATGGGCAGGTCTGGGTCGTAGGGCACCAGCCCAGGCACGTGGCGCAGGTCCTCGGGGCGGGGTTGGACCAGGCTGAGGGGGTCGAGGAGCGGGTGCTCACGGCAGAGGCGCGAACAGCTACCCCGGACGACCTCGAGCTGCCCCGTGTCGGTGCTGGCCTTGCGCTCGAGCGCCTCCAGCAGCGCCCCCAGCTCGGCGTCGCGGTAGTTGTTGGCCCGGCCGAAGGTGGGGACGCTGTGTGGGCCCAGGGGGAGGTCGCAGCGGCTCACCGCCGTGCCCCGCACTCCGTCCTCACGCACCACCTCCCCGCGCAGCCAGGCCCTGAGCTCGCCGCCCAGGGGACGGGGCGCGGCCTGGCGGCAGCTCCCGTCCACGTGCTCGGGGCGCGGGGACAGGAAGGGCTCGGGCCCGGCCCCCTCCTCGAGGGGAATGACCTGGAGCTGGCCCTCCAGCAGGTCGAGCCTCAGCCAGGAGCGCGAGGGGTTGCCCGACCACAGCTCGAGCCACGCCCGCGCGAAGGGGTGGCGCCGCTCGAGGTCGGCGAAGGGGGTCGTGGCGGTGGGGTCCCAGCCCGACAGCAGGCCGCGCAGCCGGGCCTGCTCCTCGGCGGTGTGCGTACCGGGCGAGATCCAGAGGTAGCGGGAGCCGGCGGCCGCCAGCCGGCCGCCCGGCTCCGGGCCGAAGGGGCCAGTGCTCCGCTCCAGTTGCCGCACCGCGCTCATCGCTGCCCCCCGGTTAATCGGCGGCGCTCCCGCCCGCCTCCGCCGCCTGGAACACGGGCTCGCCGGCCTGTGCCCCCTGCCCCCGGGCCACCGCCGCCCAGGCGAGCGTCAGGGCGGCGGTCACGGCCGCGGCCCCCGCGAAAACCCAGGGCAGGCTGACCCGGTCGATGAAGCCGGCGAGGGCCAGGAGGGTCAGCGGCATGCCCAGTTGGCCGGTGGCCTCGAGCACGCCGAAGGCGCGCCCTAGCTGGCCGTGCGGGACGAGGGTCTGCAGGAGGTAGGTGTTGGCGAGGGTCACGAGCCCCACGCCCAGGCCGATCCCCGCCGCCGCCACGAGGGCCGGCGCGTAGGAGCCGGCCAGCGCCAGGAGCGTGAACCCCGCCGCCGCCAGGCCGTAGCCCAGCGTCACCGAGCGCCGCGCGTCGAAGCGGGCCCCCAGCCACGTGACCGCCATGCTGCCCAGGAGCATGCCCGTGCTGACGAGCGCGACGAACACCCCGAAGGCCTCAGGGCCGCCGCCCAGGTCGAGCATGTGTTTGGGCATCGCCGAGTTGAGGGGGGCGAAGGCCGCCATGGCGAAGAACCCCAGCAGCGGGATGAGGCGCAGGATCGGCGAAGCCCACAGCGTAACCAGGCCCTCGCGCAGGTCCTGGAAGTAGGTGTTCTCGCCGGCGCGGGCGGGGCGCGGGGGGTTGGAGACCAGCAGCAGGAGCCCGGCCATCAGCAAGAAGGAAGCCGCGTCCAGGAGGATCACGGTGGCGCTGCCCAGCAGCGAAACCAGGAAGCCCCCGGCCACCAGCCCCACCACGGTCGTGGACTGGCTCGCCACACCCATCAGGCCGTTCGCGCGGGCGAGCTGGCCCGCAGGGACCAACTGGGGGAGCCAGGCGCGAAAGGCCGAATTGTAGAAGGTGTTAATCCCCCCTTGGAGCAGGGCCACCGCATACAACACGTCGGGGCTGAGCTCACCCCGGATCGCCAGGTACCACACCCCCAACCCCAGCAGCCCCTTGCACAGATCGCCCAGCAGCAGCGGCGCCTTGAGCGGGACGCGGTCGACCAGGGTGCCCGCGAAGGGGGCCAACAGGCCCGGCAGCATGCCGAGCGCCAGCACCACCCCGGTGGCGGCCACCGAGCCGGTGAGGTCGAGCACCAAGTAGGCCAGGGCGACGGTGCTCAGGGCGCTGCCCAGGTCGGACTGGGCGTTGCCCAGCCATACGATGGTGAAGTCGCGGTTCCAGAGCTTGGATGGGGGGGTCCTTGCCATTGCCTCCTCCTGGTCGGGGCTCGAGCCCGCTCACGTGGGCCCCGAGGAAAGGATCTGTCCCAGCCCTGAGCCCGAGAGCCGAACTGGGACAGATTGACGGGCGTCGAGCAGCCGTTTACTTGGTGATGACGATGGTGCAGGAGAACTTGCCGATGCTGGCTCCGGCCTCCGGCAGGGCGTAGCTGTCGCTCTCGGCCAGCACTTTCACGTCGTTGAGGTCGAGGTCTTCGAGGTTGAAGTCGGCCTGGATGTCTTCGGGCTTGGGGGTGTTCTTGGTATTGTCCATAACCTCCTCCTTCATGTGCCGGGCCCCTGGTGGCTCGGGCCACCCCACTCCGTCGGGGCCTGGCGATTGGCAATCTGGTCGCTGAGCTCCCGGGAACGCTCAGACCAGACCTGAGTGGCACAACCTTCCGGGCTTCCGTCTTCTACCGACCGCCGGGCGCTGGCGCCGATTGGCCGGTGGGGATCGATACCGCGCTGCCAAGGCCGCTGCCGACGTTCGCCGGGTCCGCCAGAGCTTGCGCGAAGAGGGCGAGTGCGAGGAGGGTTAGGGAGACCACGGCTTGCTGCATCTTCTTCATCTCTTCACCTCCGCTGACTTCCGTTCCTTATCTCTGGCCACAGGATAGACGGGCCCCGTATTGCAAACGTATTGATAGACGGCCGCGGCACGAACTGGGCCCGCCCCCTGCCCAGCAACCGGTTTTCAGCCGTCCAGGAGGGCTTATTCCCCGGCACCTGGGTGGGCAGCATGCCCGGAATACGCGGCCAGCCCGGCCGGGCTGGCCGCGACCCTTCCACCCGAGCGGCGCCGGAGGAACCGGGCCCGGCGGCTGCCCCGAGCGCAGGCCCGACGCGGGGGACGGCCTCGAGGCGCTGCGTGGCGGCGGGGGCGACCCGGACCGGCGGTGGGATGGCAGCACGCGGCGGGGGCCACCCCGGACACGGGCAGCCTCCGCCGCAGCCACACCTGCGAGGCGATGCTCAGTTCGATTGGGGCATCAGCCTGCGCACCGCAGGCGGCACTTCTCCCAGTTCGCGGCGGTACCGCTCGCAGATCCGCTCATACTCGAGCCGGGCGGCGATCTCCCCCTCGAGCGAGCGCACCGACTCGATGATGTAGTAGCAGAGGGGTTCGCTGCAGGGGTCGATCTCGAGCAGGCGGCGTCCGAGGGCCAGGCACTCCCGGTACATCCCCTGCTCGAACCACCGCTCGAGGATCTGTAGCCCGATTTTGAGCGCTGACCAAGCCAACTCCTCACGCTCCATTTCCGCCCATTCGCTGCTGGCCGCAGGCAGGAAAGGCCCCCGGTACAGCTCGAAGAGCTCGAGCACAGTCTGGGGCTCGGGCGTGTTGAGGGCGCTTAGCACGTCGTCGGCGTCCCAGGAGAAGTCGAGGTCCTCGAATTGCACCGAGTAGCTGCGGCGGAGCCGGTCGAAAGGGATCGAAAGCCCAGGGACCGCGCCCTCGAGGTCGTAGCGGGTCTGGTGAAAGTAGTTGCGGGCCTGCTTGGGGTCGGCGTCGGGGAACAGGTCGGCCAGGATCCCCTCCAGGCTGTTCCCCGGCTTGCGCAGGAGGTAGGCGAGCACCTCGAGGCTGCGGGAGAGCCCCAGCCGCACGGGTTGACCGTCCAGCAGCAGCCGCGAAGCCCCCAGGCTCACCAGGCGAAGCTGCCGCAGGCCGGGCTTGGCGGCGCTGAGCTTGAGGTACTCCTGGTAGAACCCGGCCGCGTACCGGTCGGGCGCTAGCGAGGCCATGTACTCCAGCAACTCGGGCATGAGCCTGAGCTCGGGGCTGAGCGCCGCGACCGACCTCAGGGCGTGGCAGGCGTCGATGGCCTTGTTCAACACCAGCTCGGCCATCGCGGGGTTCTGCTGCTTCAGGTAGGCGTTGGCCAGGTGCGCCCAGGCCCAACTGGCCTCGCGGTAGAAGTGCCCACGCTCGAACTGTTCCGCCACTTCGGCCAGCTTCGCCGCTCCCTCCGCCCCGGCCAAGACCCCCTCCCGCAACGAGAGCATGAGAGCGGCCCGCTCGGAGGAGACCCGGCCCCGGGCCTTGGCGAGGTACTTGCGGGCCTGGGCGGTGTCGCCGTCGGCGGTGTAAAGGCTGACGAGGGAGAGGTCGGCGTAGCTCTCGAAGTCCCGCTGCGAGTAGTGCTCGGCCCGCTCGGCACAGCGGCAGAACAGTTCCTTGGCGCTGGCGCGGTCCCCCAGCGCCTTGGCCAGCAGCGCGCGGTCGTACAAGTAGCCCAGCTCGACCACGGGGGGCCTGCTGGCGGCGGCCTCGATGGCCGCCAGGTCGGCGGCGGCCTGGTCGTAGCGGCCCAGGTAGATCAGGCTCAGCGCCCGGCTGGAGAGCACCATCAGGCGGCGGGCCGGTGAGGCGTTGCTCAGCGCGCTGTCGAAGCACTCCGTGGCCTGGTGCTCGAAGCCCTTGAGGGAGTAGAGGAAGCCCAGCGCGTGCAGGATCGGCGGCTTCAGGGCTTCCGCGAGGGGGGTGCGGAACGTGTTACCCCAAGCCTCCTCGAGGTGCTCGATGGCGTCCTCGAGCCTCCCCGTCTCGTAGAGCAGCATGCCCTTCTCCCGGAAGAACAGGCACTTGTCGAAGTCCGAGAGCGCGGTGGGGTCGAGGCCCTGGAGGGCCTTGTGGGCGAGCCGGAAATCCCCCAGGCTCCGGGCCACGGTCGACAGTTCGATCCCCGCCTCGGGGCACCCGCGTGCCCAGGCCCGCAGCAGCAGGTTCTTCGCCCGGCCAGCCTCTCCCAGGTTGAGCAGGGCCGTGCCCGCGAACCGGTCCTCCAGCGGCGTGGGGTTCTCGAGGCCCTGGTAGAGCCTCCACGCCGAATCACTGTCCCCGGCCAGCAAACGCTCGAGCAATCGGTTTGCGCCGATGTTGGTGTGGTCCCGGCTGTCCATATAGACCCACCCGCTCACCCAATTGACCGCCTGCGCGTACCGCTTATCTACTATGTTTAGCAAATAAGTGGGCGCCGGGCAAGCGAGGGGCGGGGCACAACGGCCGGATCGCACCGCAGGAACTTCTGCCACCGCACGCGAATATGGCTCGGGGCACGCCTGCAGTCCCAGGGCCTCGAGGTCTTCTCGGTACCGGCGCATGCCGGCGCGTAGCGGGAAAAGGCTACGGACGACGTTTTTCTCAAAGCGAACTCGAGGTCGCGCACGTCCATCCAGCACCAGCCCAATCCATCGATGCGCCGGAGCACGAACACGCCCCCGCCTGCCCACAGGAATTCCACCCCGGCCTCGAGCAGGCGGTCGAGGGGATAGACGCTCTTGGAGTAGGGCTGGGTTTCTACCTCGAGCATGAAGCCCTCCTGTTTGAGAGACCCGGTGAGGAGGGCTTGCGCTGCCAAGTTCAATTTTTGCGATGCTGGCGGGCCGTGAAGGATTCGAACCTCCGACACCTCGTTTTGGAGACGAGTGCTCTACCGGGCTGAGCTAACGGCCCCCGCGAGCAAAGGGGATTGTAGCACAGGGTCAGGGAGCGGGCAAGCCGAACCCCCGCCGGGGCGGGGGCTCTAGACTTGGGCGCACTTCAGCGCTTGGCGTACCAGGCCTGCATCAGCTCCTGGTGCTCCTTCTTCTCGCGCACCCGCCGCCACCAGCCCTCGTTGGCCTCGAACCAGCGCACCGTCTCGGCGAGGCCCTCGGGGAAGCGGTACTTGCGCACCCAGCCCAGCGCCTCGGCCTTGGAGGGGTCCACGGAGTAGCGGTAGTCGTGGCCGGGGCGGTCCTCGACGAACTTGATGAGGCTGTGGGGCTTGCCCAGGGCCTCGAGCACCCGCTCGGCGACCTCGGTGCCGGGGATCTGCTCGCGGGCGCCGAGGTTGTAGGCCTCGCCGCTGTTGCCGCGGTGGAGCACCAAGTCGATGCCGGCGGCGTGGTCGTAGGCGTGCATGTAGTCGCGCAGGGCCTGGCCCTGGCCGTAGACCGGCAGGGGCTTGTCTTCGAGCGCGTTGGTGATGAACAGCGGGATGATCTTCTCGGGGTACTGGTAGGGGCCGTAGGTGTTGGAGCCGCGCGTGACCACCACGTCGAGCTTGTAGCTGATGCCGTAGCTGAACACCAGGTGCTCGGCCCCCGCCTTGCTGGCGGCGTAGGGGCTGCGCGGGCGGAAGGGGTCGGTCTCGAGCGAGTGCCCCTCCACGCCCCACAAGTCGCCGTAGACCTCGTCGGTGGAGACGTGCAGGAAGCGCTCGAGGCCCTGCCGGCGGGCCTGCTCGAGCAGCACCAGCGTGCCCTCGACGTTGGTCTTGACGAAGGGGCGGGGGTCGAGGAGGGAGCGGTCGACGTGGCTCTCGGCGGCGAAGTTGAGCACCGCGTCGGCGCCGTCCATGGCCCGCCTCACGTCGTCGGGGTCGGCGATGTCGCCCTGGATGAAGGTGATGCGGCCGCGGACGGGCTCGAGGTTCTCCAGGTTGCCCGCGTAGGTGAGCTTGTCGAGCACCACGATCTCCCACTCGGGGTGCTTCTCGACCGCGTAGTGCACGTAATTCGAACCGATGAATCCGGCCCCGCCCGTAACCAGCACTCGTTTGAACGCCATTGCAATACCTCCCTGATCCTATGCCGATAGCCCGTAGCCGGTAGCTGACGGCCGCAGCAGGCACGACGACCCGGAGCGGCCCGCGGGCGATTCCGCGGGGGGCCTCATGCTAGCCACGGTCCTCTTCCCATAGCTCCGCCCCGAAGTGGTCCCAGGGCAGGCGGCCCTCGTTGGGGTCGGCGGGGTCGAACTGGCTGTTCATCGCGTACAGCAGCAGCGCGCCCCGGCTGCCGGCCTTATAGCCGTGGGCCACGCCGGTGGGGACGTGCAGCAGCCCCGGCGCCTCGCCCGAGAGCACCTGCTTGCGGCGGGCCCCCTGGGTGCGCGAGCCCTCGCGCACGTCCACCAGCCACACCAGAAGCTCGCCCTCGAGCACGCACCACAGCTCGTCCTGGGTGCGCTTGGGGTGGAGGTGGAAGGCGTTGACGCGGCCCGGCACCGCCCACGACAGCGAGATCTGCGCGGCCTCGAAGGCGGCGGGTAGGCCCTCGACCTTCCCCCCCTGCAGCCGCAGGTACTCCATGAAGCTCCCCTCCAGCGAGCGGTGCTTGCGCAGGGGCTGGTAAAAGACCCCTTCGATCTCGGGCTGGGGGTCGTAGCGCTGGAAGCGCAAAGCCGTCCGGACGGCGGGCTCGAGTTCCATCCCGAAGATTTTAGCCCATCGAGCACGCGCGTTCTGCAGCCGCGGCGTTATCCCCGACGTTATTCCCGGCAAACCCCCCGCCCCTCGCCCCGGCTCCAGGGGCCGGACGCCCTGTCGCTCTGCCCCGCCCACCCATTACGCCGCGGCGTTACATCCCGCCCGCCCACCTCGCCTTTATGTCCCCGGCGGGGTGCGGTAAGTTAAGCCCATGCGGATCAAGCCGGGCTGGGTGGTGCTGGCCCTGGTCACGCTCTACGCCCTGGTGGTCACCGTCGCCTCCAACCAGAACCGGCGGCAGCTTGCGGCGCTGCGGGAGGAGATGCGGGGCCTCGAGGCCCGGCTGGTGCAGGGGCCCGAGGGTTTCGCCTTCCCCCTGCCCGGCGCCTGCCTGCCCAAGGACCAGGACAACTGGCCGGGCGCGCCCCGCGCGTACCGCAAGGGCCAGAACCCCGGCTTCGTCTTCGTGAACGGGGAGTCCTGCGTGCCGGTGGTCTACGGCATGGGGGTGGTGGCCGCGGGGAGCGGCGAGGTGATCAAGGCCGAGACCGCCTACAAGGAGAACACCCCCGCCGAGTTCGCGGCGCTGCTCGAGGCGGTGGCGAACGGGGCCAGCCCCGCCCAGATGGACCGCCTGCGCGGGCGCGAGGTGTGGATCCGCCACGCCGACGGCCTGGTCACGGTGTACGCCCACCTCTCGGAGATCGCGCCGGGGGTGCGGGTGGGGGCGAAGGTCAAGAAGGGCGACCTCATCGGCAAGGTGGGCAACTCCGGGACCTTGGCCGCCGTCCAGAAGAGCCGCGCCAATGCCCGCCTGCTCTTCGAGTTGTGGGACGGCGAGCCCGACAAGGACAAGTTCTTCGGGCAGGACATGCGCCGCGAAGCCCTCCCCGCGCAGGCAAAGGTGAGGTTTGGCTTAGAATAGCCCCGTGATTCAGACCTTCCGGCAGGTGTGGAGCAACCCGTGGCTGCGGGTCGCGGTTTACGTCCTCCTGATCATCGTGCTTTTCCAGACCCTGGGCCGCGTCCAGAGCGCCGTAACCACGCTGGTGCTCGCGTTCGTGTTCTCCTACCTGACCAGCCCCATCGTGCGCTGGTTCGAGCGCCGGAGGCTGCCCCGCTTCATCGGGGTGATCGCGGTGTACGTGGGGCTCGGGCTGTTCCTGGCGCTGGCCTCGGTGCTGCTGGCCGACATGGTGACGCAGCTCAGCGCCTTCGCCTCCAACCTGCCCGCCGTCCTGACCCCCTTCTTCAACTGGGTGGGCGGCCTGCCCGAGCAGATCGGGCGGATCCAGCTCCCGCCGGCCCTCGAGCTGGCCCTGCAACAGGCCTCGAGCTCGCTGCAGAGCCTGCTCGAGGGCTTCACCCAGACCCTCTTGAACGCCCTGCGGGCCCTGCTGTCGCAGGGGGGCAACATCATCGGCTTCATCGTCTCGCTGCTGGGCGGGGTGTTCCAGCTTTTCACCGCGCTCACCATCTCCATCTACCTGCTCTACGACCTGCCCAAGATCGGGCAGACCCTGCTCAAGGCCATCCCCCTCCCCTACCAGCCCTTGACGCTCGAGATCGCCGGCAAGCTCGACCGCGCGGTGGGCGGCTACGTGCGCGGCCAGATCCTGGTGGCGCTGTGCGTGGGGACGGTGGTGGGCCTGGGGCTGTGGATCGTGGGCATCCCGCTCGCCGCGAGCCTGGGCTTCCTGGCCTTCATCTTCAACTTCATCCCCTTCGTGGGGATCATCATCTCCTCGGTCCCGGCCCTCCTGCTGGCCCTGACCCAGAACCCGCCGCTGCTGAAGATGCTGCTCACCGTCCTGGTGCTGTGGATCGCCAACCAGCTCGAGGGCAACCTCTTCGGCCCGCAGATCGTGGGCAAGGCGGTCAACATCCACCCCGTGACCGCCATCGCGGCCATCCTCATTTTCGCCAGCCTCTTCGGCATCCCCGGGGCGCTGCTGGCGGTGCCTACGGTGGCGTTCGTGAAGATCCTGTTCACGGATTATTACCTGAACAGCCGGTTTTATCGGGAGGGGTAGGGGGCGATAGCCGATAGTCGATAGCTGATAGCCAAACGCAAAACGCGAAACGCGGGTCGTACGTCCTACGTCGTACGCCTTGGCCCTCGGCCCTCGGCCCTCGACAAGGGGCCTGCCACTAGCCGCCAGCCCCCTGTTTCCTACCAACGGCGGCGCTCGAGTGCAACCCCTCGAGCAGCCAGTCCATGGCCTGGGCCAGGGGTGGGGGCTGGTGCTGCCAGCCCTTGAGCACGGCGATGAGCTGCCAGTAGCGGTGCATGCGGGGGTCGGTGGTGGCCTCGAGCTGCTCGAGCAGCCAGCGGGCGAAGCCGGGTTCGGCGGTGCGGCCTAAGGCCTGGGCGAGGGCGGTCAGCCAGCCCTGGACCACTTGCTGACCCCGGGGGCTCTGTGGGGAGTGGCCCTGCTCGATGGCCTCGAGCGCGGCCTGCAGCCAGGGCTCGCTGGCCTTCTGCCAATGGGCCCAGCCTGCGCCCGAGGCGTCGAGGTGGTCGGCGAAGCGGGCCTGGTTTTCCAGCACCTTCAAGAAGGCGGGGTCGGAGGCGATCTCGGCGAGCTCGAGCCAGGCCTCGAGCTCGGCCTCGCCGAGCTCTTCGGGCAGCTCGAGCACGGCGGCGCGCCAGATCTCGGGGTCGCCGCGCCGGCCGCCCATGCCGCGCTGGAGGTGCCGGGCCAGGAAGTCCTCGCGCTCGAGCCGGTCGAGCCGGGCCAGGGCGTGCATGCGGTTGAGGCGGGAGAGCAGGGCAGGCTCGTCGCCGCCGAGCACGGCCCGCAGCACGGTCTGCTGGCGCTTGAGGGAGCGGATCTGGACCTCCAGCGCCTCGACCTGGAGCCGCACCGCGTCGGCGGGGGAGAGCTCGCCGGCGAGCAGGCGGGCGATGGTCTCGAGGTCGAAGCCCACGCCGCGCAAGGTGCGCACGAGCTCGAGGCGCGCGCAGTCGGCGTCGGAGTAGAGCCGGTAGCCGGCCTCCGTGACCGACGACGGCGGCAACACGCCGATGTCGGAGTAGTAGCGGATGGTCTGCACGGGCAACCCGCTGAGCTTGGCGACCTCGCCGATGGTGTACAGGCCCCGCTGCATCTTGACCCTCCAGTCACTACAGAGTTTAGCCTGAACGCGGTGAGCGGTATGCCCTTCGAGTACGTCCCCCTGCTGCATGTCCAGCGCGAGATCTACGCGGTCCCGCGCGGCATGGGGCGCTTCAGGAAGTACCTCCAGACCATGGTCAACCCCGCGGGCGACGACGTGGCGCTGCCGCCCCTGGCGGCCATCAACCCCATGGGCAAGGAGCACGTCGCCGCCTACGTGGACGCGCTGCTCGAGCTGGGCGCGGAGGCGCTGGCCGCGCAGGCCACCGAGGACGCGAACCGGCGGCTCGGCCTGGAACCCGCCCTCAAGGTCTCACTGGCCGTTCTCGACGACCTCAAGGGCGGCTGGACCGACCGCTCTGCCTACGAGCTGGGCTTCCTGACCTCCGACCCCCGGGCCCTGCTCAAGCGCCCCTGGCTCGCCCTCCCCTGCTGGACCTCCGAGGCGCCCTCGAGGGCCTACGTGCGCCGGGCGACCCTGAGCACGCTGTACCGCTACGCCCACCTGCTGCAGCGCGGGAAGCCGCGCACCCTGGGGCAGCTTCTGTGGGCCGAAGGCCACGCCCTGGCCTTCGCCGGGGTGCAGCCCTGGCTCGAGGAGGAGGAACTGGCCTACACCCGCGCGGTCGTCGCACCGTACCGCGACTCGGGCCGCTACCCCACCCTGTTCGCCTGCCTCTTCGGGGACGAGGCCGCCAAGGCTTCGGGCCACGCGCCCCTGGGACTCTCCCCCCGGGCCGGGTTCGGCCTGGCGCTGGCGGAGGCGCTCGAGTCGGGCCTGACCCCCGAGGCGGCCTTGACTCTCTAGCCGCTGGAGACCCTACCCTATCTCCCCGTGGGCCCACAGGCCCGGAGGAGGACGCCATGCAGATCATTCCCATCGACGGGCTGAGCCGCCAGCGCGCGGCGTTGGAGGCCCCGCCTGAGCGGCGGCTCGAGGTGTTCCGCGAGGCCATGGAGGAGCTGGGCCCGTTCTGGAAGCCATTCGCCCAACGCATGCCCGCGGCCGGGCCCTCGAGCGACCCCGCCCTCGCCGCCGCCCAGGCGTTCGGCTTCTACAACCCCACCGAGGACGTGGAGGCCGGGCTGCGGGCCCTGGACGCCTTCGAGCAGGCCGGGACCTGGCAAGCCTGCGTGCGGGCCACCCAGGACGCCCTGGCCCGGCTCGACCCGGCAGCGCACGGGCTCGAGCCGGCCCCCGTCCGCTTCACCCTGCTGCTGGGCAGCCCCCGCGTCCTGCGGCCCGAGTACGGGGCCTACACCGGCTTCCAGGCCCCCGGGATGGCCCTGGTGATGGGCTGGCCCAACCCCACCAGCCTGCCCCGCCTGCCCGTTGCCGCCGCCCACGAGCTCAACCACATCGTGCGCTTCCAGCACGAGCCCTGGACCCCCGAGACCACCGTGGGCCAGTACATGGTGGCCGAGGGGCTGGCCGAGGCCTTCGGGGTGGAGGTGGCGGGCGACGAAAGCCTGGTGGGGCCCTACTCCACGGCGCTCAGCGCACAGCAGCTCGAGGCCCTCAAGCCCCGCTTCGCCGAGGCGCTCGAGGCCACCGGCTTCGACACCCTGCGCGGCTACGTCTTCGGCGACTGGGCCGCCGAACAGTTCGGCTACCCCAAGCAGGGCATCCCCGACTACGCCGGCTACACCTTCGGCTACGCGGTGGTGCGGGCCTTCTTGGGGCGCACCGGCGCGAGCGCGGCCGAGGCCACGTACCTCCCCTGGCGGCAGGTCGTGGAGGAGTCGCGGTTTTTCGCGCGTCGGTAGCGAATGCTAAACGCCGATAGCTGATAGCCGAACGCCAGACGCTAGACGCGGGTCGTACGTCCTACGTCGTACGCCGAACGCCAAACGCCAAACGAAAGACGCAAAACGCAAGACGCCTTGGCCCTGGGCCCTCGACCCTTGACCAGCTATCAGCTATCGACTATCGACCATCGACCATCGACACCCCCCTACCAATGCCCGCCCTCCTCGAGCGCTCCCCGGAACCACCCCGGCACCTCGCCGCCGAAGCGCCGACGGGCGAAGTCGCGGGCGAAGTCGCCGTAGCGGCCCTCGCGGATGGCGGCGCGGGCCTGCTCCATCAGGCGGTGCAGGTAGCGCAGGTTGTGCAGCGAGAGCATGCGCAGGCCCAGCATCTCGTCGGCGCGCACCAGGTGGGCGAGGTAGGCGCGGCTGAAGTGGCGGCAGGCGTAGCAGTCGCACTCGGGGTCGATGGGGCTGGGGTCATCGAGGTGGCGGGTGAGCTTGAGGTTGAGCCGCCCCTCGGGGAGGAGGGCGTAGCCGAAGCGCCCGGTGCGGGTGGGGTACACGCAGTCGAACATGTCCACGCCCAGGGCCACCGAGGCCACCAGGTCTTCGGGGTGGCCCACGCCCATCAGGTAGCGGGGCTTGTGCTCGGGGAGGAGCCGGGTGGAGAGCCCGACGGCCGGGTACATGCCCTCCTTGGGCTCGCCCACCGCCAGCCCGCCGATGGCGAAGCCGGGGGTGTCGAAGGGCACGGTGGCCTCGGCGCTCACGCGGCGCAGCTCGAGGTCCACCCCTCCTTGGGCGATGGCGAAGAGGGCCTGATCCGGGCGGGTCTTGGCCCCCAGGCAGCGCTCGAGCCAGCGCAGGGTGCGCTCGATGGACTCCTTGAGGTACTCGCGGGTGGCCGGGTAGGGCGGGCACTCGTCGAAGGCCATGATGACGTCGGCGCCCAGCGCCTCCTGCGTGGCGACGCTCTTCTCGGGGGTGAGCTCGATGAGGTCGCCGTTGATGTGGCTCTGGAACATCACCCCCTCCTCGCTGATGCGGCGCATGTGGCCCAGGCTCATCACCTGGAAGCCGCCGGAGTCGGTGAGCCAGGGGCCGGGGTAGGCGGCGAAGCCGTGCAGGCCGCCCAGCGCCCGCACCCGCTCGGGGCCGGGGCGCAGCAGCAGGTGGTAGGTGTTGCCCAAAACGACCTGGCTGCCGATGTCGCGCAGCTCCTGCGGGCTGATCCCCTTCACGCTGCCCAGGGTGCCCACCGGCATGAACAGCGGGGTCTGCACCGGGCCGTGGGGCGTTTCGAACACGCCGGTGCGGGCGCGGCCGGCTCGAGCGGTGATCGCGAAGGAAAACACAGGCTATTGTATGAGGCTCCAGCAGAGCGGACAAACCCGCCCAGGGGTTCAGCGGCCCGCCAGGTAAACCCCCAGCAACACCAGGCCAGCCCCGCCCGCCAGCGGCAGCGTGAGGACTTCCCCCAGCACGACGGTGCCCAGCAGGGCCGCCGCGGCAGGCATGACATAGGTGGGCAGTGAGGAAACCGTAGCCCCGTAGCGGCGCACCATGTAGAAGACCAGCAGGATGGCCAGGCTCGAGCCAACCAACCCGGTGTAGACGACCGCGAACCAGCCCCACCCGCTGACGCCCCCCGGCTCGAGGCCCCCTCCCAGGCTCAGCGGGGCCACCAGCAAAAGCCCGATCACCGTCTGCAGGGCGCTCACGGTCATGGGGTCGGTCCCCCGCAGGCGCAGCCGGGTGTAAACCACGGAAACCGCGACGGAAAGCGCCCCTGCCAGGCCCAGCAACTGTCCGCGCAGGTCGAAGCCGCTCCTGTCCGCGAGCCCGTTGGTGCTCGTGCCCAGCAGGAGCAGCACCCCGCCGAAAGCCAGGAACAACCCGGCCAGCTTGTTCGGCGTAAGCCGCTCACCCGGCAGCAACCAGTGGGCCAGGGCCGCGGTGAACAGGGGAGCCAGGGTGATGAATACGGTCAGCACGGCGCTCGAGATGAACTGCAAGGCCAGGGTGAAGGCCACCACCGGGAAAGCCGCGTTGGTCAGGCCCACGAAGGCCAGATCGGCCCAGGTGCGCCCATTGCGCGGCACCGAACGCCGCAGGATCGCCAGGATCAGGACGAAGGCCAGCGCAGCGACGAGGAGCCGCAGCCCCACGAAAGGCAGCGGCGGGATCTCGCGGATTCCCAGGCGGTTGACCACGACCGAGCTCCCGAAGGCCACTCCCGTCAAGACGATGAGGCCAACCTTTACCCAACCCGGCCTCAGCGTAGGGGTTCCCATACCCGCCATGCTAAACCCTCCTCGAGATCCGCCCTATCCCGAGCCTTGACTGGCTCGAGAGGGTCAGGACTCGGTGGAAGGATAGCCCCAACCTGATAACGCAGCGGTAACGATTACTGGCTTGCGCTGCTCGCGGGGGTGCAGCCGCCGGTGGTGCAGCTAAAGTCCTTGCCCTCGTCGTAGGTGAGGGCGCTGGTGCCGAGCTCGAGGCCCTTCCCCAGCACCTTGAACCCGGCCGAGACCGCGCCGCTGGCCCCCAGGCCCGCCCGCACGGTGGCGGTGGCCGGGGCCGGCTTGAAGGTCATGCCCACGTAGGGCTTGGCCTCGAGGGTGGGCCCCGCCACCCCGTAGAGCTTCACGTCCAGCACCATCTTGGCGTAAAGCTGGCCGTTGCCGTTGCTGGGCACGGTGTAGCTGAAGGAGGGGTTGAGGTTGAAGCTGGGCGGCGTCCACACCCCCACCCACTTCTTCTCGGCGTCGCGGTCGTACTTCACCCCGGCGTTGACGCTGAGCGTGGGCTGGATGCCGGCCTGGATGGTCACCTGGTTGTCGGCCCCGCCGGAAGCCCCCACCACCAGGCGCGGCGTGACCACCACCACCACCGGCACCGCCCCCACCAGGAAGGCCTGGCGCAAGGGGGCGAACTGCGCGATCTGCTTCTCGGTGCCCGCCCCCAGGCTGAACTTCTTGTCGGCCACGATCTTGGCCTGGAGCGAGGCGGTGAGGCTCCCGGCGAGCGCGGCCTCGAAAACGTCCACGCTGGGCACGCCGCTGCCGGCGGCCTTGTTGATGACCAACCGGAACTTCGGGCTGAGCTTCTGCTGCACGAAGCCGTTGAGGGTCACGGTCACCCCCTGCACCGGCTGGAAGCTCACGTTGCTGATGTTGATCTTCCCGGTCACGTCCTGCACGCTCACGCCGGGCAGCGCCTGCACCAGGCTGTCCTGCCCGATCTGCAGGTCGCCGAAGTCCAGGCTGGCGTCGCCCGCGGCCACGGCCTCCTCGAGGCTGGCCTCCTCGGTCTTGAGGTAGACCTTGCGCACGATCTGGGCGCCCACCTGCCGCGACTCGATGGTGGTCGCCTCGGTGATGCGGCGCACCAGCCCGTCGCCCTCGTCGCTGATGACGACTTGGCCGCTCTTCAGCTCCTTGTCGGTCTGCACGTACATCTCGCTGGCGGCCACCGAGTCCACCTCGGCCTCGGGGAGCACCACCGCGTTGGGGTCGAGACTGAAGCCGCCCGGCTCGGCCGGGGTGCAGCCGGCGAGCAGGGCCAGCAGGGCTACCGTGCCGATCAGGAATCTGTGCATCACTGCACCGCCTCGAGGGTGGTCTCCGCCACGTCGCGCACGGCGGCCTGGCTGAGGTAGGCCTGGGTCTGTTGGTCGAGCTCTTCAGGGCTGAGCTTGCCGCGGAAGAGGTTCGGCGCCGAGACGGGCACGTCGGTGAAGAGCAGGCGGAAGCGCGAGGTCCCGGTAGGCGGCAGCACCAGGTAGGTGGCCTGCCCCTGAGCGGTGACGTCGGTCTTGAGGGGGAAGGTATGGGCGCCCGCCTCGAGCCGCACGTTGCGCTCGAGCACCACCGTGGTGGTGTCGGGGTCGACGGTGATCAGGGTGACGTAGCCCGGCCGGCTCAGGGTGAAGCCGAAGAAGGCCCGCTCGCGCAGCTTGTACTTCCCGCCCGCGCCGCGGTCGGGGGCGAAGCCGCTGATGACGGGCTGCAAGCCCCACTCGGCCCGCTGGGCGTCGCTCACGCCCAGCCTCGGGGCGCAGCCCGCGAGAACCGCCGCCAGGATCAGTACGCTGAAAAACCTCATCGCCAGAGTTTACCAGCGGGGGCGCGAAACCCGGCTTAAGCTGGCGTTGAGCTTGTTGCTATACTCCGCCCATGAAGTTGCTGCTGGTGATGCTGGGCGGGGCGCTGGGCTCGGCCCTGCGCTACGGCCTGGGGGCCTGGGTCCAGGCTTGGGCCGGGCCCGGCTTCCCCTGGAGCACCTTCCTCGTCAACACGAGCGGCAGCTTCCTCATCGGCGTGGTGTTGCGGCTGAGCCTGGAGGGCGGCCTCTCCGCCGAGGCGCGGCTGTTCCTGGCGGTGGGGCTCCTGGGCGGCTACACCACCTTCTCCACCTTTAGCTGGGAGACCCTGACCCTGCTGCAGGGCGGCGAGTGGCTGCGGGCTTGGGGCTACGTCTTGGGCAGCGTCCTGCTGGGCTTCGCGGCGGTGCTGGCGGGGTACTGGCTGGGCGGCCGGCTGGGGGGTTGAGCGATGAAACTCGAGGGGGAAGCCAAGCTTTTGCGCATCTTCATCGGCGAGAGCGACAAGTGGCAGGGCCGCCCGCTCTACGAGGCCATCGTGCTCGAGGCCAAGCAACACGGCCTGGCCGGGGCCACCGTGTTCAAGGGCGTCATGGGCTTCGGGGCGCACTCGCGCATCCACAGCGCCAAGCTCCTCCAGCTCTCCGAAGACCTGCCCCTCATGATCGAGATCGTGGACAGCGACGAGAAGATCCGGGCCTTCCTCCCGGTGCTCGACGCCATGGTGCGGGAGGGGTTGGTGACGCTCGAGCGCGTCGAGGTGATCCGCTACAGCGGCAGCGGGTGAAGGCCCGCTTCGTGTAAGGCCTCGAGCGAGGCCTTTTGGGCTCGACTGAGAATTAACCCCGTGAGGCAGGATATAAACCTAGTTCATAATTACCGTAGTTCCACCCAAAACCAGCTTTTCTAAACGAAAATCACGGGCCATTGGTCGAGGCTGAGAATCAGGTCAATTTCGCATGATCCGGGATTGAGTCTTGTTACAGTTGGGCTGACCTCGAGATATCGAGGAAAAGGAGTTTCAGCGTATGAAGCTAAAGGCTACTCTTTTGGCCCTGCTCAGCTTGGCTACCCTCAGCGCGTGCGTGCCCTTCGAAAAAGGGGGTTCCGCTTATAACCCTATTGTCATCGACAACCCCCTGTTCGGTGAGGCGAAGGTCAAGGCAGGGGCGACCAGCTACATCGCGGTCCATCTGAACCCTAGCCTCCTGGGCATCTCAGAGAGGGCCTTCGATCCGATGGACAGCGAAACCCACTCGGCTAGCGTGGGTTCTTACATCAAAAGGTCGATCGGCGGCTTTAGGCTCGCGAGTGTCGAGGGGGAGGGCTGGAAGCTCGAGCTCGCAGGGTCGAACCTGATCCGCCGCATCGCCAGCCGCTCTGGCAATAGCACTTACTTTTACAACTACGTGGAGGTCGTCTTCGCCGCCACCCCCGTAAGCGAAAACCCCGAACGAGCAGTAGGTGCCTTCGTTAGCTACAACGGCAAAACTCACCCGATCCTGCTGCGTCTGTCTGTAGAAAGCCCCGACAAAAAGTAAGAGCGGCTCCCACGGATACCTCGCATAGCTGAGTCGGCTGAGTGGGATAAAACGCCCGCCGATCCCGGCGGGCGTTCGCGGGAAACGCGATAAGTGTGCGCTCCCTTACCCGGCCCCCAAAGGGCCGGGTCTATCGTTGGGCTATGTTCGGCAAATTCCTCAAGAAGTCCGGCGACGAGGAGGAGGGGCGGGTCCCTCCCGGGCAGGTGCTCACCGAGAAATTCCCGGTGCTGACCTACGGCCCCACCCCCAGCCTGAAGCCCGAAGAGGTCAGGGTATCGCTCACGGGCCTCGTAGAGCAGCCCCTCGAGCTCTCCTGGGCCGAGCTCATGGCCCTGCCCCAGTCCGAGCTCACCGCCGACTTCCACTGCGTCACCCGCTGGAGCAAGCTCGACGTGCGGTGGCGGGGCGTGAAGGTGCTCGACCTGATGAGCCAGGTCCGGCTCAAGCCGCAGGCCGGCGCGGTCTTGATCCACTGCTACGGCGGCTACACCACCAACCTCACCCTCGACGACTTCCTCCGCCCGGAAAACCTGCTCGCCCACACCCTCTTCGGCGAGCCCATCCCCCGCGACCACGGCGGCCCCCTGCGCCTCATCGTGCCCCACCTCTACGCCTGGAAGAGCGCCAAGTGGCTACGCGGCTTCGAGTTCACCCAGGACGAGAAGCTGGGCTTCTGGGAGGTCAACGGCTACCACCGGCGGGGGGATCCCTGGAAGGAAGAGCGGTTTAGTGACGAGTGAGTCGATGGTCGATAGCCCATAGCTGATAGCCAAACGCAAAACGCAAGACGCAAGACGCAAAAAATCCCCTCCTTCCGGCCGGAAGGAGGGGCAGGGGTGGGAAAGCTGAGGGCTGACGGCTTACAGGCTACCGAGTGTCCGGCACCTTGATCTGGCCGCTGATGACGGCTTTCTTTAGGGCCTCGAGCTCGCGGCGCAGGGTGTCGGGGATGAGGGCCTGGTTGAAGGGGTCGAGGGCGAAGTCCAGACCGCCCTCCTTGAGGCCCAGGCTCACGATGCCGCCTTTGAAGGTTCCCTTGACCACGGCTTCCACGGCGCGGAAGGCGGCGACGTCGACCTTCTTGAGCATGCAGGTGAGGGCGTGGTTGAGGGTCTGGGGGTTGGAGTCGGTGTCGCCCAGGAAGTTGAGGTTGCCGTCGCCGCCGATGAAGAACATGGGGCGGGTGTTGCCCGTGCAGGCTTGGGTATAGGCGGCGTACTTGGGCACCGTGCGGAAGGGGTCGCGGATGAAGCGGACGCCCCTGGGCAGGTCGCCGGCCTTGAGGCAGCGGGTCTCCTTGACGTAGTTGAACACCCCCAGCCCGCTCGCGCCGGCGGCGGCGTAGATGATGTCGGCGCCCTGGGCTTTTTGCAGGCCGGCGATCTCCTTGGCCTTGGCCGGGTCGTTGAAGGCGGCCGGGGTGTTGCCCACGTAGTTGGCGATCACCCGGCAGGTGGGGCAGGCCTTCTTGACCCCCTCGCGGTAGCCCACCTCGAACTTGTGGATGAGGGGGATGTCCATGCCCCCGACGAAGCCCACCACCCCGGTCTGGGTCAGGCGGCCGGCGATGTAGCCCACCAAGAAGGTGCCCTCGTTCTCGCGGAACACCAGGCTTTGCACGTTGGGCTGGTCGGAGACGCTGTCGATGAGGGCGAACTTGGTGTCCTTGAACTCCTTGGCGGTCGCGGTGATGCCCGGCTCGGTGGCGAAGCCCACCCCGATGATGAGGTCGAAGCCCTCCTCGGCGAACTTGCGCACCCCCGGCAGCACCTGGGAGGGGTCGCCGGGCTCGAAGTCGTAGAGCAGGGCCTTGAGCTGCTGGGCGGCCCGCTGGGCCCCGGCGTAGGCCACGCCGTTGAAGGTGGGGTCGTTCTTGCCCCCCGTGTCGAAGGCCATGCCCACCCGGACCTGGGCCGAAGCCAGCCCGCACAGCACGAGCAGCGCGATCCACGGTTTCATATGCCCCGAGTATAGCCACCGGCCCAGCCCCGGCGGTAGCGTGTCTCAAGGTTGGATTGAGGGCGCGATACCGGATTCAAAAAGATAATCATCCGAACCAAAGAGACCCAGGGGCTATCTTTTCGGATCCCAGAGCACACCCCTCCCTGACGGTCGGCGAAGCAAGCGTCTCCCTTCCAAGGGGCGCTACCGCCCTCCGCTACGCGGATAACTTCGGTCGGGTCAGTTCGCCGCCATCCGGCGCCGAACTAACCGAATCTGGTATGAAAACCCCTCCGGGCGCTAGGCTATGGGGGTATGCGCCCTTACCTCGTGCTGCTCGCGCTGTTGTGGGGAATGGCCTCGGCCCAGAGCTACGAGCCCAACCGCCTCTTCGTCGGGGCGGGCCTGGACTTCAACTGGCTGGCGGGCTCGAGCTACCCCTCGCTCACCTTCCAGGCAGGCGACTACGACCTCTTCGGCTCGCTCGGCCTGAGGGCCCACGTCGGCTTCGGCCAGGGCTCGGTGGGCTTCTTCGAGTTCGGCCTCCACGCCCTCACCGCCCTCGGCCAGGGCCGCTTCTTCCCCTACGGCGGCGGCGGCCTGGGCGTGATCTTCGGCGGCGGGGTGGCGCTGTGGGGCCTCGAGGGCGTGGCCGGCGCCGAGTTCTTCGTCAACCCCACCCTCAGCATCGGCGCCGAGATCGCCCCCTCGCTCTACCTCGCCAACGGCTCGGCCGTGTTCGGCTTCCGCCTGAGGCTGGGGCCGAATTTGCGTTGAACAGCAAGCTTCCAGCCCTCAGTTTTCCCCTGCCCCTCTCCGACCGGAGGGAGGATTTCCTGCGCCTTGCGCCTTGCGTCTTGCGTTTTGCGTTCGGCGTTCGGCGTTCGGCGTTCGGCGTTCGGCGGCGTTCGGCGTATTGCGTACGACCCGCGCCCGGCGCCCGGCTATCGGCTATCGGCTATCGGCTATCGACCATCGACTATCGACCCTCGACCACCGACATCACCTCAACACCTCCCCCGGCTTAACCCGCAGCGCCCGCACGAGCGGGAGCAGCGAGGCCAGGATCACCACCAGCAGGCTCATCGCCGAGACCCAGACGAAATCGCTGGCCTTGATGTCCACGGGGAGGCTGGTGATGAAGTAGAGGTCGCCGGGGATGCGGATGGGGCGCCAGGCGAAGTAGCTCGACAGGCCCCAGCCCAGCAGGTTGCCCAGGACCACGCCGCCCACGCCCAGCAGGACGCCCTCGAGCGCGAACACCCCCGCCACCTGGAGGCCCCGCGCGCCCAGCACGCGCAGCAGGGCGATGTCGGGGGTTTTTTCCACCACCGCCAGCACCAGCACGTTGGCCATGCCCAGCGCGGCCACGCCCACGATGAGGAAGACGATGATCCCGCTGACGCGCTTCTGCAGGGCGAGCTGCTCGATGAGCGTGCGGTAGTTGCTCTGCCAGGTCTGGGGGAGGTAGTCGCTGCCGCTGATGGCCCGCCCGACCTCGTAGGCGCGGTCGGGGTCGCGCACGCGCACCTGGTAGCCGCTGATGGCGCCGGGCAGGCCCAGGAGCTTGCGGTTGTCCTCGAGCGTGGTGAAGGCGTAGCCCGCGTCGAGCAGGGCGTTGCCGGTGCTGAAGGTGCCCACGACCTCGAGCGTCACCCGGGTCTGGTCGATGGACAGCGCGACGAGCTTGTCGCCGGTGAAGGCGGCCAGGCTGCGGGCCAGCATGCTGCCCAGCACGACGGTGCCGGGCTCGAGCTGGCTCAGGTCGATGTCGGGGTAGACGGCGGCGCCCCCCTCGCCCAGCCCGATCAGGGTGGCGAAGTCCACCCCCGCGCTGCGCCCCTCCTCGGCGCGGCGGGTCAGCAGCGCCTTGGCCGCCAGGAAGGGGGCCTGGGCCAGCACCTCGGGGTGGGGCAGGGGCGGGGTGTTGGGCGCCTCGGGGGCGAGCTTGAGCAGCAGGACGTGGGGCACCGCCTTGAGAGTGGCGTCGATCAGGCCTTTGCTAAAGCCGTTGAACAGCGACAGGGCGGTGGTGAGCACCATGATCCCCACCGCCACGCCCAGCAGGGTGATGAGGCTCTGGGTGCGGCGGTGGCGCAGGTGGCGCAGGGCGAGGAACCAGACGAATCGCATGGGTCGGGCCAGCAAAATTGCAGAGAGCGCCGGCCCTCTGCAATCGGCTTTACCCTATTTTAGCCGGTCGGCCCGGCGCGATCAGCCGCGGCCCAGCCGCACGACCGTCACCCGGAGCTTGCGCACGCCGAAGCTGATGGCGGTGGAGCGGTTGGGCATCCAGATGTCCATGCGCCAGCGGAAGCGGCGGTTCATGGTGTCCTCGACGACGAAGATGGTGTTGCGGAAGAGGTAGTTGAACTGCCCGCGCCCGCGGCCGTTGACGCTGCCCAGGTCCTCCAGGCGCACCTGCGAGCCGTAGGGCAGGGTGGGCAGGAGGTCACGGCTCACCGCCACGATGCCGAAGCGGGTGCGCGCCCCGGTGGCGGTGATGAAGGGGGTGCTGTCGGTCTCCCGCACGGAAGAGGTGTAGGCGGTGGAGGTCACCACGAAGGTCGAAGCTGCCCATGCCGAGGAGAAAACCCACATCGCGGCAAATGTGAACAGCACAGCAAGGTTGGTGCGAATAAACCATCGCATATCCGGCCAAGGGTAGGCGCGGTTTTAGAGGACATTCTTAGAGAACTCCCCCCTTTTTCTCATCTTTCAAACTTTTGCCGAGACTCGGCTTTACTGCATAAACGTAAAAAGCGTGCAGACAAGGGATAAAAGCAAAAGCAGAAGCATGAGAGATGCCTCAAGCCGCCGTTTCATTTTCTAATGAAGTCCGGAGCGCCCCCGCCCGCCGGGAGGCCCGGCACCCCGCGAAAAGGCCCCACTCGAGGCAATTTCCCGCCGCCTCACCCGCTATTCGTGAAGCAGAATTTCATGAAACACCCGTGAAGAGCTACTCGATGCGCAGGCTGTACACCCCGCTCGAGACGCCGTCGGCACAGCCCAGGCTCTGGTCGCAGAACCCGGCCAAGCCCCCGTTGCTCTGCTCGCGCACGAAGACGTGGTCGTTGGGCTTGAGGTCGAAGCTCATCCCCGGCTCGCCCCGGAACACCCGGTTGTTGCCGCGCACCACCTCGACGATGGGGTGCAGGCCGTTGGAGGCGTAGTCGAAGGTGAGGCGGGCGTCCTGGCCGCGGTAGACGTAGCTGTCGAGCTGGCCCAGGAACAGCAGCGCCCCGGCGGTGCTGCCGCTGATCTCCTGGCCGCTCGAGCCGCGGTAGCCCGCGCGGGACACCGCCCGCACCCGCACCCGGGTAGGCTCGGGGAGGCGGTTGCGCACGCGGATGTAGGCCTTGCCGAAGTTGGCGGGCAGGTTGAGGCTGAAGGGCAGGCTGGGGTCGATGACCTTGGGGTTGCGGCCGACGGAGGACACCGCCAGGCCCGGCGCGGCGAACCAGTAGCGGCTCACCGAGCGGGCGTAGGGCAGGCGGTTGCTGTCGAAGACGGTGAGCTCGAGCTGGGCCGACTTGGGGTTGTCTACGGGAAAGGCGTCCAGGCGCACCGGGGTGCTGCCGACCTCGAGGTTGAAGAACACTGCCTCACCCTCCCCCAGCGCAAGGGTGGTGGCCTCGGGCCCGTCCACCTTGAGCACTGTGCCCGTGGGAATTCCGGGCGCGCCGCAGGCGGCGAGCAAGAGAATGAGAAGGGCGAATACAAACCGCATATGCTCGAGAGTAGCGCATTAGAAATCCCCCTAGGTGAGTGAGGGCACTGTGACGACTCCCCGTTCTGAAGAACGGGGCTTCGCGGTTCTCACGGGACGGCCCACGCCGTACCCATCCCCGCAGGCTCCGTCCGAGCCCTGGCCAGAATGTTGGTGGCAGCGGCCACGTCCCGGTGCTGGCGGGTATCGCATTGGGGACAGGTGTACTCCCGCACCCACAGCGGTCGCCTCTCCCTGTGGCCGCACACCGGGCAGTCCTGGCTGGTATGCTTGGGGTCTACCCCCACGACCCGCCTACCAGCCTCTTCCGCTTTGTAGGCGAGGGTTTGCAGAAAAGCCGCCCAGCCCGCGTCCTGCACCCCCTTGGCGGTGCGGGAGCGGGCCAGTCCGAGGTCTTCGTGGACGACGGTGCCATAGCGGTTTACGAGCCTCCGGGCCAGCTTGTGGTGGAAGTCTTTGCGCTGGTTGGCGATTTTGCGGTGCAGTTTGGCTACCCGCCTTCTGGCCTGTTTACGACGACGGCTACCTCGCTTCTTGCGGGCAAGGTCGCGCTGGGCGGTGGCGAGTTTAGCCTGCGCCTTCTGGAAGTACCGAGGGGCCTCGACCAGCTCCCCCTCCGAGGTGATGAGGAAGTGGGGGTTGGTGCCCAGGTCTATCCCAATCGCTGCCCGGTTTTCGGGTAGGGGGTTGGGCTCGGTCTCGCAGACAAACACGATGTACCAGTCATCCCCTTCCCGCTTCAGCGTGGCGGTCTTGAGCCTGCCTTCCAGCGGGCGGTGCAGCTTGAGTTTGACCGAGCCCACCCCGTGGATGAGCACCCGCTTCCCGCGTTCCTGGAGCTTGACCCCGGTAGTCCCGGCCTGGGGGAAGGTGAAGGAGTCGTAGCGCCCCTGCCCCTTGAAGCGGGGGTATCCCGCTTTCTGTCCCGCCTTGACCCTACGGAAGAAGCCCTTGAACGCCAGGTCCACCCGTTCGATGACGTTCTGCAAGACCTGGGAGTGGACGCCCTTGTACTCCGGCAGCTCGGCCCGTACCTGCGGCAGGTGGCGTTTTTGCTCGTAGAAGCCCACCGCCTGGCCCGCCTTCTTGTAGGCCTCCCGCCGCTCCTGCAGGGCCGCGTTGTACAACTGGCGGCACAGCGAGAGGGTGCGCTCCAGGTCCCGCCGTTGGGGCGGGGTGGGGTACAGGCGGTACTTGAAGGCCTTCTTGTGGGTGGTAGGCTCGATGCGCGTCACCTCCTATCCAGGTGATGCCGGGCTCGGGGTGCTGCAACACTGCCGGGCCGTTTCTGTGTACAACATAGCATATCCGCTCTGCTACTCACCGTGTTGTGTGCCCCTTCGGTGGACGTGGGGGTCCATGTAACGCAGACGAGCATGCCGCCTGAGTACCGGCATCGCCTAGGGAGTCGCTCTGGCGACCGGCTAGCGCCGGAACCTGGGGGGCCTGCGGCCCTTCACTGGGCCCGGCGGCATGTCTGCGAGTCCCTCCCCGGTTTGAAGAACCGGGGGATTATAGCCCCCCACACCCCCCCAGTTCTCTAAGCAAGCCCCCACCCTGGCGGCCTATGCTTGGGCGTGATGCGCGCTCTCCTGGTGGCCGCCCTGCTGGGGTTCAGCCCAGCCCTGGCGCAGGGCATTACCTTCTACCTGGGCTTCAGCCTCCCCTCCCCCGCCGACTTGCGGGTAGTGCAGGAGGGACACCCCGAGACCACCGTGCGGCAGGCCCGCTTCGAGAGCCGGGACTTCGGCTACCCCATCTACTACGGCGTGCGGGCCTGGTGGGGCGACCCCAACGGGCTGCGCTACGAGATCGAGCTCATCCACCAGAAGCTCTACTTCGCGGGCGCCGAGGAGAACGGCGAGCTGTTCGAGCGCTTCCAGGTGACCGACGGCTTCAACCTCCTCACCTTCAACCTGGCCTACGCCCTGCCCGCGGGGCCGGTGCGGGCGGTGGGGCGGCTGGGGGCGGGCATCGCCTTCCCGCACCCCGAGACCGTGGTGCGGGGACAGGCCTACGGCGTGGACGGCGACCCGCTGTACTACCACTTCGGCGGGCTGGCCTTCCAGGGGGGGCTCGGCCTCGAGGCGCCCTTCGGCGGCTTCGCGGCCCAACTGGAGGGCAAGTTCACCTTCAGCCACAGCCGCGTCCAGATCGCGGGGGGCTTCGTGGAGGGGGATTTCTCCACCTGGCACGCCGTGTTTGGCGGGGGCTACCGCTGGTGAGGTAGGGGCCGCGGCCCGCTGCCGCCCCTCAGCCCCGGCTCAGCCCGCCCCTGCAACATCAGCCTCGAGACGGGGGCCCCCGCTGGCGCCCCTCGAGGAGCGACGATGTGGAGCCTGGTGCGGCGCACTTTCCAGGAGTGGCAGGAGGACCGGGTGCCGGTGCTGGCCTCCTCGCTGGCCTTCTACACGGTCTTCTCGCTGGCCCCGCTGCTGGTGATCGTGATCGCCGTGGCCGGGCTGGTGTTCGACCAGGCCCAGGCCCGCGAGCAGATCCTGCTCGAGTTCGGCGGGCTGGTGGGCGATCAGGGGCGCGAGCTGCTGGCGACGATGCTCGAGGGCGCCAGCCGCCAGGGCTCGGGGCTTTGGGCCGGGCTGGTGGGGGTGCTCACGCTGCTGCTGGGGGCCAGCGGGGTGTTCTTGCAGCTCAAGCAGGCGCTCAACATCGTGTGGGACGTGCAGCCTGAGAAAAAGGGTGGGGTGAGCGCGCTGGTGCGGGCCCGGTTGGCGGCGGTGGGGATGGTGCTGGGGCTGGGCTTCCTGGTGCTGGCCTCGCTGGTGGCGAGCGCCGCACTCGCCGCGTTCGGCGACTGGGCCTTCGGCGGCCTGCCGGGCTCGAGGCTGCTGTGGCAGGCGGTCAATTTCGCCTTCGCCTTCGTGGTGCTCACGCTGGTCTTCGCGCTGCTGTTCAAGTACCTCCCCGACACGCCGGTGGCCTGGCGCGACGTGTGGGTGGGGGCCCTGGTGACCTCTTTGCTCTTCAACCTGGGCCGCTTCCTCATCGGGCAGTACCTGGGCCACAGCGCCACCGCCAGCACCTTCGGGGCGGCCGCGGCGCTGGTGGTGCTGCTGCTGTGGGTGTACTACTCGGCGCAGATCGTGCTGCTGGGGGCGGAGTTCACGCAGGTGTGGGCCAAGACGCGCGGCTCGAGGGCCGGCGAGGCGCAGGCCGCGGGCGAGTAGCCCGGACCCCCGCGAGAAGCGCGTGATTTACCCGCCACAGCACACACCACTGCGGCGGGTATTTAGTGGAAACCGGTATCATACCGGATTCAAAAAGATAGTCATCCGATCCGAAGAGCCCCGGAGGCCATCTTTTCGAGTCCTAGGGCACACCCCTCCCTGACGGTCGGCGAAGCAAGCGCATCCCTCCCGAGGGGCGGTACCGCCCCCCGGTACCGCCCCCCGCTACGCGGATAACTTCGGTCGGGTTAGTTCGCCGCCGAACTAACCGAATCTGGCATCAGACCAAGCGACTGCGCAGCCAGGAGGAGGCGAAGTCGATGAGGTTGACCACGATCACGATGGCGATGACGCCGATGATCATCTGGTCGTAGTTGCCCGCGTCCATCGCGCCCTTGATGAAGTAGCCGATGCCCCCCGCCCCCACCAGCCCCAGCACCACCGAGACCCGGAAGTTGATCTCGAAGCGGTAGAGGGTATAGGAGACGAACAGCGGCAGCACCTGCGGCAGGATGGCCCAGCGCAGCACGTTGACCCCGGAGGTGCCGGTGGACTCGAGCGCCTCGATGGGCCCGCGGTCGACGTTCTCGATGGCCTCGGAGTAGAGCTTGCCGAGGTCCGCGATGGAGTGGATCGCCATCGCCAGCACCCCGGCGAAGGGCCCCAGCCCCACCGCCGCCACGAAGACCAGGGCCAGGATGAGGGTGTCCACCCCGCGGTCGACGTTGTAGAAGGTGCGCATGAAGCCGAAGAGGGCGCGCATGAAGGCGCTGCCCTGGGTGAGGTTTCGCGCGGCGAGGAAGCTGCTGGGGATGGCGAAGATCGCGGCCAGGAAGGTGCCCACCAGCGCGATCTCGATGGTGAGGGCCATCTCCGAGAGCACGCTCTGCAACGGGAAGATGGGGTTGGCGGCGTCGGGGGCGGCGAGGTTGGGGGGCCAGGCCCGGTCCATGAAGCCGGTGAGGAAGGGCCAGCCCTTGACCAGCTTCTGGAGCTCGAACTCGGTGGCGTCGAAGGCGGGGAGCAGCACCCCCACCAGCCCGGCCAGGATCAGGCCCGCGCGCAGGTCGCCCACCTCCGCGAGCCGGGGGCGGCGCAGCAGCATCAACCCCGCGCCCAGCATCAGGCCGGCCAGCAGGAAGACCGCGAAGGCCCCGTACTGGATCTGGCCCGGCTGCAGCAGGCGGTAGCCCTGCTCGGCGGTCTCCTGGGGGATGCGGCCCTTGAAGTCGGCCAGGCCCTGCACCGGCTTCTCCTCCGGCTGCCCGATCTCGCGCAGGATGGCGTTGCGCTCCTCGAGCCCAGCGTTGTACTCCTCGACGATGCGCTGCTCGAGGCCCGGTTCCACCCCGCCCAGCAGGCGGTAGTAGCCCGCCATCTTGGGCAGGTAGAGATGGCCGCCGCTTCCGGCGTTGAGCCAGCCAAACAGCAGCGCGCTCAGGATGAGCCCGGCCCCGATCAGCGGCCAGCGGAGGCGCGGGCGCGAGCGGCCCGCGAGCGCCAGCACCAGCAAGGGGACCAGGCCCGCCAACAGCTCCATCAGCCCGTTCACCGGGATCAGCCGCGCCAGCCCGGCGGGCTGAGCGATGAGGAAAAGCCCGCTGAAGAGGGTCACGCCCCCGGCCAGGACGCCCCCCAGCGCCGCCGAGGCGCCGCCCCGCCGTGCCAGCACCAGCCCGGCCGCGAGGGCCAGGGGCACCAGGGCCAGCAGGGGGAAGCGCGGCAGCAGGCCCAGCAGGGTGGGCGAGACCGTCTCGCGGGTGAGGTAGCCCACCGACTGCACGAAGGGGAAGGCCACGAACGCGACGGCCACGCCGAAGATCCCGCCGTAGATCAGGCGGCGCATCGAGCCCTTGGCGACGCTGAGCAGCACGGCGATGGCCGCGCCCAGCAAGGCGTAGACCAGCGCCGCGCTCACGCCGCCATCTCCTTCCGCTCGTAGATCTCGTCCACGAGCTCGTCGGTCAGCTCGGCGGCGGTGCCGTCGAAGACCAGCTCCCCGCGCCGGAAGGCGATGATGCGCTTGGCGTACTTGAGGGCGAGGTCGAGGGCGTGGATGTTGATCACCACGGTCATGCCGAGCTGCTCGTTGAAGCGCTTGAGGATGCGCATGACCTCCTCGGAGAGCACCGGGTCGAGGTTGGCGGCCGGCTCGTCGGCCAGCATGAGCCGGGGCTCCTGGGCCATGGCCCGGGCGATGGCCACGCGCTGCATCTGCCCGCCCGAGAGCGAGTCGACGCGGGCGCTCTCCTTGGCGGTGAGGTCGACCTGCTCGAGCTGCGCCCGCGCGATCTGGTAGTCGCGCTCGGTGTACAGCCCCAGCAGCCCCCGCCAGGTCGGCAGGTAGCCCAGCCGCCCGTGCAGCACGTTGTCGAGCACGCTGAGGCGGGTGACGAGGTTGAACTGCTGGAAGATGAAGCCCACGCTGCGGCGGTAGCGCTGCAGCTCGCGCTTGGAGAGGCGGGTGACCTCGAGGCCCTCCACGCTGATGGTCCCCTGGGAGGGGATCAGCAGGCCGTTGAGGGTGCGTAGGAAGGTGCTCTTGCCCGCCCCCGACCGCCCGATGATCGCCACGAAATCCCCCTTGGGGATGTCGATGCTCACGTCCTTGAGGGCCTGGAAGGGCCCGTTCTTGGTCTGAAAGACCTGACTCACTCCTCTGACTTCGATCATCACGAACTCCGCTTGACGGTCTATCTTACAAGCTCAAGCAAGCTCTACCGCCCTCTTTACCGACGTCCACCCCTCTTCCGGACGGAGCTGTCCCCGGTGGACGGCGGCAGATCCGCAATCCTGAAGGGGATTACCCCTGGGTAGATGGCAGGCGAACGCCCGTTGTCCTGGAGGGGATCGTTCCACAAGTTCATGGGCGCAAGCCTGTCCTGAAGGGGATCTTCCCGTCCCCGGCAGTGTTTTCCGGCTTACTGTCCGGCTAAGCCACCGCGAAGAGCGCTCTAAGCGACATTGATGATACCGACTGAACGAGCCGCGGGCGGGTGTGGTATGACCTGAGGATTTGTCGGCCGCGGCGAGCGATTAGGTCGAAAAAGTCGATTCATCGCTGGAAATTCCGGTGGTCTCGTCGCGCTCGAGCCTGAAGATATCCAGATAACGTTGGTAAACGAACAAACGGTCCCTCGCATGCTCACTCGCGGGTTGCAGGACACCTACCCGTACCAGTTCCCCGACCAGGGCGTTGGCGTTCGAGTAAGAAAGTCCAGTGAGGCTTTGAACCCTGCGAACGTTGACGAAGGGCTGACGGAGCAGGTGCTCGTGCAGGGTCAGGGCGTTGGCGGTTCTGCGACCCAGTTCTTGCCCGATACGTAGACGATCTTGTTCACGCAGATCGAGCACGTCACGGGTTTTCTGGGTAGACTCGGTGGCCACCGAACGTACCCCCTCGAGAAAGAATCTCAGCCAGCCTTCCCAGTCCCCGCGTTCACGAATAGCTTGCAGGCGGTCGTAGTACTCGCTTCGGTTGAGCTTAAAGAAATGCGAGAGGTATAAGAGCGGCGCGTCCAGCAGACCATAATGGCACATCAACAGGGTGATGAGCAGGCGTCCGAGGCGTCCGTTACCGTCGAGAAAAGGGTGAATGGTCTCGAACTGGGCGTGGATCAGGCCAATCTTGACCAAGGGCGGCGTTCGAGAATCCTCCTCATAGATGAACCTCTCCAGGTTATCCAGGGCAACCAACATCTCGGGAACCGGAGGGGGCACGAACCGTGCGGTCTGCAGGGTAGAGCCCACAGGGCCGATCCAATTCTGGCTCCTTCGAAACTCTCCTGGATCGCGCTGGCTCCCCCGCACCCCGTTCATCAGAATGCCGTGTATCTCGCGAATCAACCTGAGGGAGACGGGAAGTTCTTCCTGGCGCCTCAGACCATAGTCCATTGCCTCGATGTAGTTAATCACTTCTTGTACGTCGCCAGGCGCGTCCGGATTGGCAAGGTTGGCCTCGGCCCGCAGCACGTCATCGAGACTGGCTTGGGTCCCTTCAATCTGGCTCGAGAGCACTGCCTCGGCCCGGATGTACATCATTACCAGCAGGTCGGGATTGGGGAGCCGCTCGGCTGTTCCCTTGAGCTGCCCTAATGCACCCTGAGCCTCGAGCAACACGTTCAAGCTCGATGCATCCCACACTAAAGGCTCGGCCAGGGGCAATTTCGCAGGGATAAAGGCTCGGTAGCCGCCCCGTTGGGGAACAAAGGTCCCAGCTCGGTTATTACTGTTTACAGCCATTGTGCGATGACATGTTACCTTCTTGTATCTGTTTTGTCCACCATAACAGATATAACCAGAGAGGTTTGTCCCTGCTATTATCGCCAGCGAACATAGCCTTCGACTCGTGGAGCCTTTATACCTGGGATAGCCCTTCCAGCAGCCACACCGCCTGCGCCGCCCAGCCCTCCCAAGCGGGCCAAAGCCGCTCTCGCCAAGGGACTCCAAACGCTCTTCGCCGGGGTGCAGCTGGCAAACTTATCGTAGGGTGCTCATCCCCCTCCGGCAGCCCTTGACGCAGTTGCTTGGCTCTCCCAAAAAAACAAACCCCAGGATTCTCCTGGGGTCATCGAGGCGTAAGCGACCCACAGCTAAAGCAGTGGGCTTCCAGGGACAGGATTATGCCGAATAGCACTCTCCGCTTCCCCCAGGTGCGGCCGGCTTACAGCAGCCCAGCGGGGTTGCCCCCGCCGCGAAATGGTTTGCGTCATGGGCAAACAGCCGTTTCTCCCGATAGGCGATACGCCGGTGGAGTGCCTTGCAGCCCCGGCAGAAACCATCGCCCCATTCTACACGATGGGTTGGCGACCCCGCACCGCTCTGCGAGCGGCTTTCGTTTCCTCCCAGGGCTAAAGCCACTGGGTTTCCTCGAAAGGTTTCTATGAACTCGAGCCATCAGTCCTGGCCGGCTACCTTGCGGGCTTCACGCACCACGTCGTAGTCGGAGTCCTTGGCGGGGATCATGTAGTCGATGCGGTAGAGGTCGAGCAGCAGCTTGCTGCCCGGGCTCTTGATGCGCTGGATGGCCGCAGCGATGCCCTTGGTGAGGGAGGGGTACTTGGCCTGGAACTGCTTGGAGACGCTGAAGGTGTCGCCGGGGATGGGCTTGGAGTAGAAGATGGCGGTGAGCTGAGCGGCCTCCTCGGGCTTGAGGAACTGGGTCCAGGCCCCGCTCTTGTTCTTGTCGTCGTTGGCGAAGGTGGCGGCGGCGTCGACCGACTTGTTGAGCACCGCCAGCACGGCGGAGTCGTGCTTGCCGGCGAAGATCTGCTTGGAGAAGAGCTTGTCGGGCTCGAGGCCGGCGGTCACGAGGGCGGCGCGGGGGAAGACGTAGCCGGCGGCGGAGTTCTTATCGACCCAGGCGATGGTCTTGCCCTCGAGCTGCCGCACGTTCTTGATGCCGGAGTCCTTGCGCACGATGATGGCCGACCAGTAGTAGGGGCTGGTGCCGCGCACCGACTTCAAGAGCACCTGCGCGCCGACGTCGCGGTGGGCGATGACGTAGCCGTCCGGGGGGTAGAAGGCGAAGTCGAGGTTGCCCCCGCGCATGGCCTCGATGAGGCCGCGGTACTCGGTGGGGATGAAGATCTCCACCTCGACGGTGCCCCTGAACTCCTTCTCGATGAAGTCGGCGATGGCCTGGGCGGCCGGGCGGAGCTGGTCGGAGTTCTGGGTGGGGTTGAAGCCGATGCGAACTTTGATCGGGGCCTGGGCGAAGGCGAAGGACACCACGATCAGGGTGGCGAGGGCCACCAGGCCGAACACTGCCGCGAGGGTACGTTTCATACCGCCCACAGCCTACTACGAATTGTCAAAGTTGTATCAAGTCAAAACACCTTCTGGAAGCCTTCCCGTTTGCGGCGCCGCGCGGCCTGTGGGCAGCCCTATACTGGCCCCATGCCGGTTCTGGAAAGCCCCTCTCCCGCCCTGCTGCGCGCCCTGCTCGAGGGCTTCGGCGCCTTCACCCCCGCCCCCCGCCTGCTGGGCGACCTGACCCCCGCCCAGGCCGCCGCCAAGGCCCCGGGCCTCCCCCACTCGGTGGCCGAGCTTGTGGCCCACGCCCACTTCTGGCAGCGGTGGATCCTCGACGTCGCCGAGGGCAGCCCGCCCCGCCCCGTGCCCCACGCCGCCGAGGGTTGGCCCGCGGTGGGACCCGGGGGCTGGGAAGGGGTGCGCGCGGCGTTCCTGGAGGGCCTCGAGCGGGCCAAGCGGCTCGCCGAAGACCCCGAGCGCCTGCGGCGCCCCCTCCTCGAGCAGCCCCACGCGGGCTGGGAGCGCCACAGCGTGGGCTCGGCCCTCGCCGACCTCGCCCTCCACAACGCCCACCACCTGGGCCAGGCGGTCGCGGTGCGGCAGGCGTTGGGGCTGTGGCCGCCGCAGGGGGGTGGGGTGACGTGGTGAGGGCCGTGGGGTAGGGTAGACCCGATGAAGGCCCTGATCTTCGACTTCGACGGCACCATCCTCGACACCGAACAGGCCGAGTACACCGCCTGGACCCGGACCTACGCCCGCTACGGCGGCGAGCTCACCCTGCAGGACTACCTCCCCTGGGTGGGCACCGCCGACCCCGTCTTTGACCCCTACGCCCACCTCGAGGCCCAGATCGGCCCCTTCGACCGCGAGGCCTTCGACCGCGAGCGCCGGGAGAAGCTCTACGCCCTGCTGGCCGAGCTCCAGCCCCTGCCCGGCGTGCTCGACTGGCTCGAGCAGGCCCGTTCGCTGGGGCTGAAGCTGGCGGTGGCCTCGAGCTCGAGCGCCCACTGGGTGCTGGGGCACCTCGAGCAGCACCGCCTGCACGAGTTCTTCGAGCACGTGATCACCCGCGAGCACGTCGAGCGCACCAAGCCCGACCCCGCGCTCTTCCTGAAAGCGGCAGAAGCCTTGGGAGCCACCCCCGCCGAGTGCGTCGCGGTGGAAGACTCCCTCAACGGGGTCAAAGCCGCCAAAGCCGCCGGGATGTACGCCGTGGCCGTCCCCAACTTCCTCACCCGCCACCTCGACCTCAGCCCCGCCGACCGGCTCCTCCCCAGCCTGGCCGAGCTGAGCCTCGAGCAGTTCCTCCAGGAGCTGAGGGCAGGCATAGCCGTGTGAATGTAGGCCTGTAGCCTATAGCTCGTGGCTAGTGGTGGACGGCGGTAAGCCGTCAGCTTTCAGCCCTCAGCCGTCAGCCTTCCCACCCCCGTCCCCTCCCTCCGGCCGGAGGGAGGGGGGTTTAGCGTTTTGCGTCTTGCGTTTAGCTATCGACTATCGACCCCCACCCTGCACCAGCTTCACCATCTGCCGGATCGCCCCTGCGTGGTAAGCCGTGTGCGCGATGTTGTCGATCATCAGGGCCACGCCCCGCTCGCGCCAGGTGGGGCGGCTGTGGGCCATCTCCAGCAGCGTTTCGTACTGCTGGCGCAGCCCGGCCTTGAGGGCTTCCCACTCGGCCTCGCTCACCTGCTGCACCTTCCAACTATCGGCCCAGTTGATCTCGGGGCGCTCCCCGCGCAGCCAGGCGTTGGCGACCTCGAGCGTGAAGCGCACGTGCTCGGCGTGGGCCGCCACCGTGACGCGGCCCTCGACGGGGGCCCGCGAGGCCTGCTCGGCGCTGACGTTTTCGAGGGCGAAGAGCAGGCCGTTGTACCAGCCGCCGTTGTGCTCGTCGCCCTCGAGGGCCATCTTGAGGGAGTGCACCAGGGCGTTGCCCAGCGCCGGGAGGGAGAATTCGGGGGATTGTTCGCTGCTCACGTCACTTCCTCCTCTTCAGATTTCAGGACTGCGGTTATGAAATTAGCAGAATCGCCCGGGCGTCGCCATCCTACGCCCGGTGGAGCAGGGCCCGCTGCCGCGGGCTACCCAACTCACCCGCCCCTGCGCTACCCTCTTGTCAACACCCCGAAGGAGCCGATGATGAGCGAAGAACTGCCCATCCGCCAGGACATCGAAGTCGAGGTGGAGGTGCTGTACGCCGACCAGCACAGCCGCCCCGGTGAGCACGTCTTCGTCTACTTCATCACCATCACCAACCACGGCGCCGAAACCGTGCAACTGCTCTCGCGCCACTGGGTCATCACCCAGGCCGTCGGCCAGCCCGAGGAGGTCATAGGCCCGGGCGTGGTCGGCGAGCAGCCGGTGCTCGAGCCAGGCCAGGCCTACCGCTACAACAGCTTCTGCCCCATCGCCCGCCCCCCCGGCCAGATGCGCGGCTGGTACACCTTCCAAAACATCCTGGGCCACCGCTTCCGCGTCGCCATCCCCCCCTTCGACCTGCGCCTGCCCCAAAGGCACCTGAACTGAGGGTCGTGGCCCGTGACCTGTAGCTCGTGGTTTGTCGAAGGTCGAGGGTTCAGGGCCAAGGCGTCTGGCGTTTTGCGTTTTGCGTTTTGCGTCTTGCGTCTCGCGTACGACCCGCGTTTTGCGTTTGGCTATCGGCTATCAGCTATCAGCTATCGACCATCGACATTCTCCGCCACCGAACGCTCAGCGAGCGTCGCCATCTCGCGGAAGCGCTTGGCGTGGTAGCTGCCGAGAACGCTCTCGATCTGGGCGGAGAGGTTGTGCAGCAATTGGCCGGGCTCGAGGGCGCCGAACTCCTCGCGGAAGCGCTCCATCACCCAGGGGGCGCGGCTGCCGAAGCGGCCCTGGACCACCTCGTGGGCTGCCTGCCAGATGCGCTCGGGGTCGAGGAGGGCCGACACGGCGGCCTCGAGTTCGCCCGGGCTGGCGAGGCTCGGCGGTTCGGGGGGGGCAGGGGCGGAGGGCCCGGCAAAGCCGATCTCCGGTGCGGGCTCGCCCCGCCACACCAGCTCGGTGAGGCGGCCCCGCTGGTCCCCCTCGGGCACCTCGCCGCCCTCGAGCACCTCGCCCTCGCGCAGCACCCAGACCTTGAGGCTGAGGCCGAGCTCGAGCGCCACCACCCCGCTGAAGCCCTCCTGGCCCAGGCGCTCGAGCACGGCGGCGACGTTGACGAGGGTGCTGTTCCCCAGCGAGCGCACCTCCCCGGACACCGCCGCCAGCGCCAGCGCCAGCGCCGGCCCCTCCAGCGGGTGCAGGGCGATGGCGTTGAAGCCCGGCTCGGCGCGGAGCTGCTCGAGCGCGGGGGCACCCTCGAGGTCGCCGCGCAGGGCGTGGACCAGCCGCCCGCGTTCGAAGAGGATCCGTGCCAGCAGCCCGGTGCGGGTCTCCAGGGTGATGATCCCGCTGAACTCCGAACCCTGCAGAATCGCCAGGCTTTGCTCCAGCGCGCCCCCCGAGAGCTTCTGCTCGGCGGGGTGCGCGCGGGCCAACAGACGAAAGACGTAGGGGACGCAGGCTTGGCCGGTGGTTTCCATAGGCGCGAGTCCACCCCAGAATAGGGGCTTTGTGACCCAAAGCCGGTGATTTTCGACCTCTACCCGCCCTGCGGAGGAAAACCCCGCTTCGCGCGGACGGCCGTTAAGCTGGAAACCGTATGAGCCTGAGCTATCCCCTGCAGGTCAAGATGCCCATCTTCACCCTCTCGCCCGAGCTGCACCTCGAGGACTCCGGGGGCCGCAACCTCCTGACGTTCAAGCAGAAGATCTGGACCCTGCGCGAGGCCACCACGGTCTTCGCCGACAAGGCCAAGCAGCAGCCGCTGTACACCCTCCAGGCCGACCGGGTGATCGGCTTCGGGGCCAAGCACCTCATCCGGCGCACCGACGGCACCCTCGTCGGCGTGTTCGAGAACGACGGCCTGCGCTCGTTGTGGCGGGCCCGCTACTGGGTCAAGGACGCGCAGGGCAACGTCATCTACCACGCCGTGGAGGAAAACCCCTGGATCGCGCTGGTGGACGGGCTGTTCGGGCTGCTCGACGAGATCCCGGTGGTGGGGCTGTTCACCGGGCTGCTGGGCATGGTCTTCTCGTACTTCATCAACCCCAGCTACCTGCTCAAGGACTCCTACGGCACCCCCCGCTACCGCGTCCGCAAGCAGCGCTCCTTCTTCGAGCGGCGCTTCCTGCTCGAGCCCCTCGAGGCCGTGCCCGAGGAGTGGGAGGAGTTCACCCTGCTCGCGCTGATGCGGCTGGTGCAGCTCGAGCGGCGGCAGGGTTAAGGGTTAGGGGAATGGGACGTGGGGCGTCGGATGGCGATGGCCGAACGCCGATAGCCGATAGCGGGTCGTACGTCGTACGTCCTACGCCGTACGCGAGACGCAAGACGCAAGACGCCAGACGCCTTGGCTCTAGACCCTCGACAAATCACAAGCCACAGGCCACGAGCCTTTAGGGCTCACCTCGTCGCCGCCCGGCGCAGGCGGTCCATGATGGCGCGGCCCAAGCCTTCCTCGGGCACGGGCTCGGCGTAGATGGCCTCGAGGCCCAGCATGTCGAGCTGGTGCAGCGCCTCGAAGAGGTGCGCCGCCGCCTCGCGCAGGTCGCCGGTGGGCGAGAGGACCTTGACCACCCCGAAGCCCCGGGGCACGTCCTGGAAGGCCAGGTAGCCCAGCTTCTTGCGGCCTCGGGTGGGCACCTCCTCGGGCCGGGCGATGTGGATGGGGGTGCGGGGGGCGTAGTGCTGGGGGAGCTGCCCCGGCACGAGCGGCTTGAGGCTCTCCCCCACGCTGAGCTCGAGCGGCCCCACGACGGGCTCGAGCTCCTCCACCGGGATGGCCCCGTAGCGCAGCACGGTGGGCTTCTCCCCCAGCATCACGATGGTGGACTCGACGCCGTGGGTGGTAAGCCCCCCGTCGAGGATGAGGTCCACGCGGTCTTCGAGCATGCGCGCGACGTGCTCGGCGCGGGTGGGGCTCAGGTAGCCGAAGGGGTTGGCGCTGGGGGCCGCCACCGGCACCCCGGCCCGCCGCAGCAGCTCGAGCGCCACCGGGTGCCCCGGCATCCGCACCGCCACCGTGGGCAGCCCCGAGGTCACGATGCCCGGCACCGCCGCAGCCTTGGGCAGCACCAGCGTCAGCGGCCCCGGCCAGAAACGCTCGATGAGCGCCTCCGCCTGGGACGACACCTCACAGGCGACCTGCCCCAGCATCTCCCGGCTCGCCACGTGCACGATGAGGGGGTCAAAACTCGGCCGCTGCTTGGCCTCGAAGATGCGGGCGACCGCCTCCGCGTCGAGGGCGTTGGCGCCCAGTCCATACACAGTCTCGGTGGGAAAGGCCACCAGGCCACCCGATCGCAGGATCTGAGCGGCTTTCTCGAGGTTTTCGGGCGTAGGTGGCACGACCATAGCAACCCTTCGATTATGCCCGAAGGGGGGCGATTTGGCATCTGGGTCAGTGATCGATAGTCAATAGTCGATAGTCGATAGTCGATAGTCGATAGCCGATAGCCCATAGCCCATAGCCCATAGCTGATAGCCTCGTTGAAATCAATCATCCACTGGGGTTGTGCCCGGCCCAACAGCTAACTACAGCCCCACCTCCCAGGAGACGGGCGCTCGTGCCGTGCTGCCCGCCCCGGCCGGGGTGTGCGGCTCGCGAGGGAGGGGGTGACGGGGGT
>NZ_KE387023.1:42112-65272 GCF_000430045.1 Calidithermus chliarophilus DSM 9957
GGGAGGCGATTCCACATCACCTCCCCCCCCCCCCCCCGACGGCGGAGCGGGGGACACCAAACCACCCCACCGCGAACAACCCCCCACCCCCAGAGCAGAGCATGAAACAGGACGAAGCTCGAGCCCTCCCCCACCCCTATCCCCCTTACCCCAACCGCTATAGGCTATTAGCTACACGGCCATGAACACTACAAACACCGCCTTCGACCCGACCGACCCCGCCTTCCTCTCCAACCCCTACCCCACCTACCGCCGCCTGCGCGAGGAAAGCCCCATCTTCTTCTTCGAGAAGTGGAACGCCTACGTGCTCACCCGCTACGAGGACGTCAACACCCTCCTGCGCGACCGCAAGCTGGGGCGCGTGCTGGACAACCACCCGCAGTGGGGCGAGTACGAGTGGCAGTTCGAGCAGACCCGCGTGGGCTCCATCCTCGAGATCGAACCCCCCGACCACACCCGCATCAAGGAGGTCTTCCACCAGACCTTTACCCCCAAGCGCGTGCGCGAGCTGTCGGGCAAGATCCACGCCCTGTGCGAACGCCTGGTGGACGACCTGCTGAAACGCCCCGCCCGCGAAGCCGACCTGATCCACGACTTCGCCCAGCCCATCCCCGTCACCGTCATCGCCGACCTGCTGGGCATCCCCGAGGCCGACCGCCACCACCTGGTGCCCTGGTCGAAGGGCATCATCGGCTGGTTCGAGCCCGAGCGCACCGAGGCCATGGAGGCCGAGGCCATCCGCTGCGCCCAGGAGTTCGCGGCCTACCTGCGCGCCATGATCCCCCTCAAGCGCCAGCAGCCCGGCGACGACCTCTTCAGCGCCATGCTCCAGGTGCACGACCGTGAACCCGAGCGCCTGAGCGAGCAGGAGCTCGTCAACAACTGCATCCTCTTGCTCAACGCGGGCCACGAGGCGGTGGTCAACGTCATGGGCAACGGCATGAAGGCCCTGCTCTCCCACCCCGAAGCCTACGCCCGCCTCGAGGCCGACCCCAGCCTCATCCCCACCGCCGTCGAGGAGATGATGCGCTACGACACCCCGCTGCAATTCTTCGAGCGCTACGTCCTCGAGCCCCTGGAGTACAAGGGACAGCGCTGGGAGCGCGGCACCAAGCTCGTGCTCTACTACGCCTCCGCCAACCACGACCCCGCCGTCTTCCGCGACCCCGAGACCTTCGACATCGCCCGCAACCCCAACCCCCACCTGGCCTTCGGCGCCGGGCTGCACTACTGCATCGGCGCCCCACTGGCCCGCGTCGAGCTCCAGACCGCCCTACGGGTCCTCCTCGAGCGCCTCCCCGAGTTGCGCCTGCTGCCCCAGGACTTCAGGTACATGCCCAAGAACGTCTTCCGCTACCTCGAGGGGCTGAAGGTGGCGTATTGAGGTTGAGGGTCTAAAGTCGAGGGCCGAGGGTCCAGGGCGTTTTGCGTCTTGCGTTTTGCGTTTTGCGTTTAGCTATCGGCTATCGGCGGCGTTCAGCCATCAGCAGGGACTTTGCTCACTGTAGCCACCCCCCGCCTTGCCCTATGCTGCCCTCCATGCCCGACATCACCTCTCGAGCCGACATCGCCGCCGTGGTCAACGCCTTCTACGGCAAGGCCACCCGCGACCCGCTCATCGGCCACCTCTTCGAGGGGCTCGACCTCGAGGCCCACCTCCCCACCATGCACGGCTTCTGGGAGAACATCCTCTTCCGCACCGGGGCCTACAAGGGCGGCATGATGTACAAGCACCTCATGCTCAACGCCCGCAAGCCCCTCGAGGCCGGGCACTTCGAGCGCTGGCTCGAGCTCTTCACCGCCACCGTAGACGAGCGCTTCGCCGGGGAGAACGCCGAGGTCGCCAAGCAGTACGCCCGCTCCATCGCCCAGACCATGCTCTCGCGCATCGTGGGGCCTGCGGGGTTGCCGATGGCTTTTCTGGATGCTGGGCGTGGTGATAGCCGATAGCCGGACGCGGGATGCGGGTTGTACGTCGTACGTCCTACGTCGTACGCCAAACGCCAAACGCAAAACGCCGGACGCCTTGGCTCTCGACCCTAGACCCTTGATCCTCGACAAACCACTAGCCACGGACCACGTGCCATTTGCTGACGGCTGACGGATGAAAGCTGAAGGCTTAAACTTCCGGCCTCTACACCGACGCTCCATAACAGAAAAACCGAGGGGAGAAATCTCCCCTCGGGTGGAACACGGAGGCTTATGAGGTTGCCCGAAGCTAGCCCTGGTTGCCGCCTGTGCCGCGGGCGATGCCCTGGAGCTGCTGGATGAGCTGGTCGAGCATCGCGGAGTAGGGCTCGGCGGCGAAGGGGTTGGGGGCGTCGGTCGCCAGGGCGGGCATTTCGGTCTGGGTGGCCTGCTCGGTGGCGGGCTGCTGGGTCTCGGTGCCGCCGGCGCCAGCGCCTTCACCCGCGCCTTCGCCCGCGCCTTCCCCGGTGCCGCCTTCGCCAGCACCCTCACCGGCACCGGCTTCGCCGGTGGCCGTGCCCTCGCCGCCCTCGTGGGCCGCCTTCTCGCTCGAGGTCCCGGCTTCGAGGGCCTTGCGCTGCTCCTCGGTGAGGATCTGGTCGAGGGCCTGGCTGTAGTACTCGGCCGTCCCGTCCCAGACCGCCGCGGAGCTGCGGATCGCCATGACGTAAGGCAGGATCTTCTGGGCCTGCTCCTGGCTCAGGCCCCCCTCGGCGCTGGCGACGAGCTTTTGCAGGGCCATCAGGCGCAGGGCCAGCTTGGACACTCCCTTTTGCCCTACGTTCTGGGTCTGCTCAGGTTGGGCGGGTTGGGTGGGTTGGGCCGGGGGCTGCTCCTGGGCGAATGCGCCCCCTACAGCCAGCAGGGCCGAGACCGTCCACAAATGCATGCCTTTTTTCACGTATTCTCCTCCTGCGCTTTCGTTTCGGAAGCCCGGGCCCGGGTTTCTTCCTAAGCCCTATGCTTGGCCCGTCTCATGGCAGTTTTGTGGCACGGTTGTGAAAAATCCGAGAACCGGCCTAAGCTGAAGCGGGACTAAGGAGCCAAAGTGCCCATGTGGTTGAGAAAGCTCCACCTTAAGGTGGATGGGCCTTAATCCAAAACCGCCGGCTTGGCTCTGCCCTTCGGGAAGGCCCCACACTGCTTGCCGGAGCGCCTCGAGGGCGGCCTCGAGCTCGTCGAGCGCGCCGCCGGGGGGATGCTGTAGGGCTCGAGGCGGGGTCGGAACTCCGGGTGCCCTTCCAGCCTCACGCCTCTGCGCCCGCAGGGGTAGCCGGGAACGGCGAAGGGGCGGGCCTCAGCCCGCCCCCACCGGTCTCGCCGGGTTCAACCCGGCTTGTTGCCGCCGCCCATGCGGTCGCGGGCGGCCTGGGCCAGCTCGTCGGCCTTGGCCTTGGCGACCTCGGCGGCCTGCTTGGCCTGCTCGGCCACGCGCTCGAGGCGGTCGGGGATGCCGTCCTTGTCCTGGTCGAGATTGGCCTTGACCTCCTCGAGCTTGGCCCGCGCCCGCTCGGTGGCCTCGCGGGCCTGGGCCATCAGCCCTTCGATGGCGTCGGGGACGCCGTCTTTGTCCTTGTCGAGGTTGGCCCGGACCTCGTTGAACTTGGCCTCGGCCTCCCTCAAAGCGTTCTCGGCGGCAATACGGGCTTTCTCGAGCATCTCCTGAATGCGGTTGGTCATGCTGTTTCCTCCCCGGTCCTAGCGTACCAGCCCCTCACGGGCGGTGTGAGCTTTGGGCTCATTCTGCCCAGGCCCGGGCCCGCTCGACCGCTTTCTGCCAGCCGGCGTACAGGCGGGCCCGCTCCTCCTCGCCCATCTGCGGCTCGAAGCGCTTGTCCACTGCCCAGCGCTCGGCGATCTCGGCCTTGCTCAGCGCCCCCACGCCGATGCCGGCCAGGTAGGCCGCGCCCAGCGCGGTGGTCTCGGTGACCTCGGGGCGCAGCACCGCCTTGCCCAGGATGTCGGCCTGGAACTGCATCAGCAGGTCGTTGACGGTGGCGCCGCCGTCCACGCGCAGCTCGCTGAGCCCCATCTGCGCGTCGGCCTCCATGGCCCCCACCAGGTCGCGGGCCTGGTAGGCGATGGCCTCGAGCGCCGCCCGCGCGACGTGGGCCTTGGTGGTGCCGCGGGTGAGCCCCACGAGGGTCCCCCGGGCGTAGGCGTCCCAGTAGGGCGCGCCCAGGCCCACGAAGGCCGGGACCAGGTAGACCCCGTCGGTGCCCGGCACGCTCGCGGCCAGGGCCTCGACGTCGGCCGACTTCTGGATGATGCCCAGCCCGTCGCGCAGCCACTGCACCACCGCCCCCGCGATGAAGACCGAGCCCTCGAGCGCGTACTCGGCCCCCTCGCCCTCGAGCTGCCACGCCACCGTCGTCAGCAGGCCCCGCTGCGAGGCCACCGGCTTGGGGCCGGTGTTCATCAGCAGGAAGCAGCCGGTGCCGTAGGTGTTCTTGGCCATGCCCGCGCTGAAGCAGGCCTGCCCGAAGAGCGCGGCCTGCTGGTCGCCGGCCACCCCCGCGATGGGGATGGAGGCCCCCAGCAGCTCGGCCACGGTGTGGCCGTAGACCCCCGCCGAGGGCCGCACCTGCGGCAGCACCGCCTTGGGGATGCCCAGCACCCCCAGCAAGTGGGGGTCCCACTCGAGGGTCTGCAGGTTGAACAGCAGCGTGCGCGAGGCGTTGGAGACGTCGGTGGCGTGCACCTGGCCGCCGGTGAGGTTGAAGATCAGCCAGGAGTCGATGGTGCCGAAGCACAGCTCGCCCTTGCCCGCCCGCTCGCGCAGGCCCGGAACCTCGTCGAGCAGCCACTTGAGCTTGGTGCCCGAGAAGTAGGGGTCGAGCACCAGCCCGGTCTTCTGGCGGAAGGCCCCTTCGTAGCCGTGCTGCTTGAGCTCCTCGCACAGCCCCGCCGTGCGCCGGTCCTGCCAGACGATGGCCCGGTGCACCGGCCTGCCCGTCGCCCGCTCCCACAGCACCACCGTCTCGCGCTGGTTGGTGATGCCGATGGCGGCGATCTCGGCGGGCGCGACCCCGGCCCGCTGGATGGCCTCGCGGGCGGTCTGGATCTGCGACTGCCAGATCTCCAGCGGGTCGTGCTCGACCCAGCCGGGCTGGGGAAAGTGCTGGGTGAACTCCTGCTGGGCCACGCCCAGCGGCTTGCCCCCGAGGTCGAAGACGATGGCGCGGCTGCTGGTGGTCCCCTGGTCCAGGGCTAAGAGATAGGGCATAGCACCTCCGAATGCCCCCTGATTCTACCGGCCGCTCAGGGCACCGCCTGGCGCTCGGCCGGGCAGAACTCCAGCACCGCCCGCGCCACCTCCTCGGCGCGGCTGTCGTGCAGGGCGTGGGTCCCCCCCTCGATCACCCGCAGCAGTGCGTGGGGGAGCGCCTCCTCGAAGGCCTTCCCCAGGCGCGGCCGGATGATGGGGTCGCGGGTGCCCACCAGCACCAGCACCGGCACGTGCACCCGGCGCATCAGCGGCACGACGCGGTGGTTGAGCTGGTCGTAGAGCAGGGCCCACACCCGGCTCGGCCCGGCCATGAAGTACGAGCGCACCACCCGCCAGCACAGCTCCAGCCGCTCCCGCGGCGCGTTGCGCACGAAGTTGAGCAGTTGCCGGGGGATGCGGGGGTACTCGGGGATGCCGGTGGGGGCGCACAGCACCAGCCTCGAGGGCAGCCCGGGGTAGCGCCCCGCCAGGTCCAGCACCACCTCCCCGCCCTGGGAGTGCCCGAAGAGCACGGCCCCGCGCAGCCGGGCGGCCTCGAGCCACGCCGCGAGGTGGTCGCTGACCTCGCGCATGGTGCGGTACTGCGACAGCGGCGCGCGGCTGTAGCCCTGGCCGGGGGGGTCGTAGGCCCAGACCTCGAAGTACGGCGCCAGCGCCTCCTGCAGCCGCCCGTAGTACAGGTGCGAGCAGCCCATCCCCGGCACCAGCACGATCCTGGGCCCCGCCCCCATCACCCGGGCGAAGGTGCGCACCCCCTGGACCTCGAGCCACACCTCACGCGCCTTCATCCGGTCTTGAGCACCTCCGTCGGGTTGAGCAGGAAGGGGATCACGGTGGCGTTGAAGGCGGCGGCGCGGTCGTACATGACGTTGTGGCCCGCGCCGGGGATCACCACCAGGTGCGAATGGGCGAGGCTCGCGCGCAGCCTCTCCCCCATCGGCCGCGTGACCAGCACGTCGCGCTCCCCCCACACCAGCAGCGTGGGGCAGGTGACGTGCCCCAGCAGCTCCGCCGGGTCGTCGCGGATGATCTCCTGCGTCGCGCGGTAGAGGTTGCGCGGCCCGGCCCGCAGCGCGTCCCAGGCCAGCGTGGGCAGGAATTCCCAGGCCCCGTGCCAGGCCGCCTGCGGCAGGCGCAGCGACATGCGCCACCAGGGGTCGCGCACCAGCGCGCTCGCCGCCACCAGCACCAGCGCCCCCAGCGGGTAGCGCGCCGCCAGGTGCAGCCCGATGTGCGCCCCCATCGAGTGCCCGATCAGGCGGGGCTGGCGCAGCTCGAGCGCCTCCAGCCACGCCTCGAGCAGCCGCGCCGCCTCCCGCAGGGGCAGGGGGTGCTGCCGCCGGCTCCTGCCGAAGCCCATGAGGTCCACGGTGTACACGCAGAAGTGCTGCGCGAGCGCCGGGACGTTGCGCCGCCACCACGCCGCCGAGCCGGAGAGCCCGTGCAGCAGCACCAGCGGCGGCCCTGCCCCCCGCCGCGCGTAGGCCAGGCTCGAGGCGCCCTGCCGGAAGACCCTCACACCCCGAGCTATACCACGCCAAGCTGAGCCCCAGCTTTTTGAATCTAAGATTTATAATTGCCGCGTGAAGAAAAACAAGGAGTTCGCCAACCGCGGCCACGCGCTGACGCCGAAGTTCGCCTACGTGCCCAAGGAGGACCGCTTCCTCATGGACCCCGGCCCCCTCAAGTACCGCTTCAACGTGATCGGGGTGGGGGTCAACGGCCAGGAGCACGTCCGGGTCACCATGCTCGAGGGGCGCTGCACCGTCCACGGCGTCTACGACCCCAACCCCTCCAGCGTCGAGGGCGCCCGCCGGGTCAAGGCCCAGTTCTCCGACGAGCCCCTGGTGGTCTACGACAGCCTCGAGGCCGCCTGCAACGACCCCGCCGCCGATGCCCTCATCATCTGCACCCCCAACCACACCCACCTCGAGGTGCTCAGGGTCGCGGCGCAGTCGGGCAAGCACATCCTGCTGGAAAAGCCCATGGCGACCAACCTGAAAGACGCCTACGCGATCTGGCAGATCGCGCAGAACTACCCCAAGGTGCTGCAGATCGGCCTCCAGTACCGCTACAAGCCCATCTACGTCGAGGCCATCCACGAGGCCAAGGTGCGGCGCAGCCTGGGCGAGATCAAGACCATCACCATCCTCGAGCACCGCGAGCCCTTCCTCGACAAGGTGCGGCAGTGGAACAAGTTCTCGAAGTACTCGGGCGGCACCCTGGTCGAGAAGTGCTGCCACTACTTCGACCTCTTCAACCTCTTCGCCGAGTCGAGGCCAGTTATGGTCTACGCCAGCGGCAGCCAGGCGGTGAATTTCCGTGACTTCGAGTACGGCGGCGAGCGCTCGGACATCCTCGACAACGCCTTCGTGATCGTGGAGTACGAAAACGGCATCCGGGCCAACTTCAACCTGTGCATGTTCGCGCCCATGGTCTACGAGGAGATCGTGCTCTGCGGCGACGAGGGCCGCCTCAAGGCCAGCGAGGGCGAGAACGGGCAGGCCCACTCGCAGTGGGGGAGCTACCTCGAGGTCATCTGCCTCCCCGACCGCACCTCCCGGGTCATGACCCCCAGCTACCCCGCCCTCATCGAGGCCACCGGCCACAACGGCGGCACCTACTACGAGCACCTGCGCTGGATCGACGCCATGGACGGCAAGCCCAGCACGGCGGCCACAGCCGAAGAGGGCTTCTGGAGCGTGGTGATCGGGGTGGCCGCCGAGGAATCGGTGAAGCGTGGGGAAAAGGTGATGGTGCGGGAGTTGCTCGAGGGGAATGGGTTGGGACACTTATAACGCCGCCATCCAAAACACATAGATGCTCAGGCACCACCTGCCCAAGGATTGACCAGATCAAGCCCCTCGATCCGTTCAAAGTCGGCGGTGTTGCGCGTAGCCAACACCATGCCGTGCGCCAGCGCGATCGCGGCGATTTGGGCATCCTCCAGGCTGATCGGTCGGCCTGCTTGCATACGCGCCGCTACGATGCGCGCGTAGTGGACAGCGGCGACCTCATCGAACGGCAAGCAGCGACCGGCAAAATCTTCGTCGAACATCGCCTGAGCTGCTTGCGCCAGTGCCATTTGCCGCTTGCCTTTCGGCATGAGCGCCAGACCCAGTTCAATCTCGGCGCGGCTGATGGCGCTGACCCATACCGTTTCAGCGGGCTGCTCATCCAGCCAGGCAACCACTTGCGCCGAGGGCTGCGGTCGCATGAACTCGGAGAGCACGTTGGTATCGAGCAAAATCATGCGAGCTCATCCCAGTTGCGGCGGTTTGCGTGGCCTGTGCCGTTCGGGAAGGTGGAAATCCTCATCGGCAACTGCCTGAAAACGGTCGCGCAGGTGGCCGCCAAGCCTCGCGGGATAGCGGGTAACTCCCAACGCCGCCCGCAAGATGCGGCGCGCCTCCTCTTCCATCGAAACGCCGTGCTGCGCCGCGCGAAGCCGCAAGGCTTGCTTTGTGGTTTCATCGAGGTTTCGAATAATCAAGCTGGCCATACTCACCCCCTTGCCGCGATATCAATGCTAGCACTGTTGGCTTTGCAGTCAACTGGATAGTTCACTCCTCGATGAAGAAATCATTATAAACTACCCCAATTCGGAAAAGCACGGAGCATTGTTTCAGCCCCCAGGAGCCGCAGGGCGGGATAGGCTTCGAAAAGCTTGAGGAGGCTGTAGGTCAGCAGCACGGCGGCCACCGCCGAAGAGGGCTTCTGGAGCGTGGTGATCGGGGTGGCCGCCGAGGAGTCGGTGAAGCGGGGGGAGAAGGTGATGGTGCGGGAGCTGCTCGAGGGGATTGGGTTAGGGCATTTGGCGTAATGATACGTATCAACCGCAGGCAAGCCGAACACAGTCGAGGGAAAGCCTGTCGCCTAAAGGTGAGTGCCTAGTGCTGACTACTCCTTAACATGAATCGCGGAGCTTCGCTTCTTCTATAAGAAGCCAGAACGTGCACGGTGTTTTAGCAGATACTGCGATGCTGGCGGATAGGCAGACGGCTCACGAAATACTGTTGTCTGGCTTAAAAAGAGATTGATAGTCTGACTTGAACCCTTGGGCCTCTTCAATATGCGATAGTCATCTGTCATCGAGAAATAGCCACCTTCAAAAAGCGCATCATGGAACTTGCACATACAGATCATATTCTTTAGGTCACCACGACCTTCCACTTGATCTGCCCAGCGAGCTATATGGCCTGCCACGAGCATGACAGGTTCATCTACGTCACAAAAGGCACACCTGTAATCGTAGTTTTCAAGGGTTGCGCGTCTTATCCTATCCTGTCCTCGTCTTCTCCGAGCAATGATTTGTTGATCACTCGTCGGATAGTTGCCGATCATAAGTTTGTTATCCCGAATTACGAAATCTAAGGCGTCATCAGGCAGATCTTCTTCTTCGACATGAATGGGCAAGTTGGCAAGCAAGTAGTTGCCATTACCAAGGAAATAGAGAAAGCCGTCATCCCGAAGTTCCTGAAGCACACGGCTCAAGGTTTGAGTCGGCGTTTCTCCAGCAGATCCCGTGACACTGACTATTTGACTAAGTTCTTCATCGACTAGGCTTTGGCGATTTATATTTCTTGTCGAATGCCGTGCCGAGTAGCGCCGCAAGGCATCGAGAACAGCATCACGCCATATCATTGCCCCCTCCACAATATTCGCGTACAGTTCAACATAAAACTAAGGTGCTCGACGAGTAGTTAAAGGCTAGCCCTCCCCTGCCGCAGGCACTTCCGGCACCCGCTCCACCGGCGCCGCGCTGACGGGCCGCCCAGGGGTCAGCCGGCGGCGCAGGTCGTCCTCGAGTTCCAGGTACACCGAGTCGGGCTCGGCGCCCAGCGCGTCGAGGAGCTTGCTGAAGAAGCAGCGGGCGGCGGCAGCGGCGGCGATGTCGAAGATCTCAGCGTCGGTGAAACCGTGGGCCCGCAAGCCCTCCACGTCGCTGGCGGTGATGGAACTGGCGTCTTTAGCCACCCGCTCCGCGAAGGCCATCATCGCGGCTTCGGCGGGCTCGAGGCCGGCGTCGGCGGTGCCGCCGGCGATGGCGGCCAACTGCTCGGGGCCGTAGAACTGCCGCCGCAGGATGGTGCCGTGGGCGAGCATGCAGTACGAGCTGCGCAGGGCCCTGGCCGTCGCCAGCGTGACGAGCTCGTAGCGCCGCAGGTCCATGTGCCCCCGGATGCTCGCCAGCAGGCCGGACCACGCGCCCATCACCTCCGGGCGCAGGCTGAAGACCTTGGCGTAGTTGGGCACGTACCCGAGGTTGGCCTGCGCGCGCTCGTACGTCGCGCGAACCTCGCCGGTGGCCTGGTCTACCGGGACGGTCTCGATGAACGCCATGCGAATCCTCCTGCAATGCCGAACGGGTCGTGGGGGCTGTCGGTCGGCGCGTGCGCTACGGCGATAACGGGCTGGGGCCATTATAGCTGGACGTGCCCCGCCCAGCACTGTCGACGGACACGGGAGCCCGTCGGGGGCAAACACCACGGACGGTTCGCCCCCGACATGACCCTCACCCGCGCTTTGCCCTAAGCCTGCGGCGGATGGCCCATGCGGCCACCGCGAGGTTGATCACCCAGCCCGCTCCCAGGGTGACGGCCCGGGTCGGGTCATTGACGTTCTCGGGGAAGAAGAGAAACAACGGCACACCAGTAAGTACTTGCGTGCCCGCGGCCGCCCCGATGGCGTAGCCTCGAGTCATCCAGGCCCCGTGGCAGGCAAAATCCCGCCGATAAACCGCGACCGTAGCCAGCACGATCGAAACCAACATGCCAAAGCCGAACAAAAGCCGCAGCCTGTACACGGCTGCGCCGTCGAACTCGGGCAAGGGGTAGAAGTGGGCCATCCATAAGCCCGAGAGCGCCACCGCCAGTCCGCTGGGGATCAGCACCCGCCCGGCCATCCTGTGCCAGCCCGGTTTTCGGCGGCGCAGCGTCGGGGAAAATTGCAGGGCCCCCAGAACCAGGAACACGATGCCACCCAGGCTATGCGCCACGATGGGCAAAGGCGCGGCGAAAAAGCGCTGGTTTTCCGGGGTGATGGGCCCCCCGGCCCCCAGTTCCAGCACTCGAGCGACACCCGCCGCGACGGGAACCAAAGCGAGCAGGATGAGGCCGGCGGGGACCAACCCCTCGAGTTTGCTTTTTGTGGATGCTTTCGTCATACCTAGCTCCTTTTTTCGCGATACCGATCCGGTTCTATTGGCGTGCAATAGAACGACTCACCCAGCTACGGCTAGCTTTTTGATTAGTGCTTAGGAGGAATCTTCCAGAAAAAAGACTTCTTCCAGAGGTACTTCGAAGGCCAGCGCCAGCCGAAAGGCCAGTTCCAATGAAGGGTAATACTTACCCTTCTCGATGGAGACGATCGTCTGGCGCGTCACCCCGACCTTTGCCGCCAACTGCTCCTGGGTCATTTCACCGCGGTTGAAGCGCAGCTTGCGGACGTTGTTGCCGATGCGAATTCTGCTCACTTAATAGCCCCTGCGGTACAGAAAAAACTCGGTCGAACTGCCCACAATTTGACTCATCAGAAAAGCCGTCATCAACACCTTGAAGGTTACAGCCGGTGCCGCGCCCAACATCGCCAGCAGCATCGCCAGCAGGAATACCGCGATAAACGTGAGGTACATATAGCGGTCGCTCTTCATGTCGAACAACCGGTCACGCTCGTCCATGAACGAGGGTTCTCGTTCTCTGGTCAAAACGGTATGGGTGATGCTGGTCAGGATATGCAGGAGTATGAGCACCCCAATGCTCGTGACGATGTAGATCAAGACCGTGCTGCCCCAAAACCGGAGCACTGTTTCTGCCGCGGCGCCCGAAGCGGGATGGCGAGGAAAGACGTTGAACCAGAAATAGGCGAACACCAGAACGGTGGCGGCAATAAAACCCAGGTTCTTCTTTTCTTGAAAGGTCATCGGGCCTCCGGGAGTCTGCTGGGCATTACTTTATGCAAAACTCAGCAGACTCAATGTAAAGCAAAGCGTACATTATGTCAAATGTAGCACTCACGAGACAATCCCTTGAATGGTGGGCTGCTCGAGCGCGCGGGTCAGGCCTCGGCCACCGGCTGCCGGCTCGGAGGGATTCGCGCAGGCCGGGTGAGCGCCGGGACGTGGCCCGCTCCCTCGAGCAGCCAGAAGCGCAGCTTTCGGGTGTAGAACCCGATGGCCCCGTCGTAGTCGCAGACCACCCGGGCGACGTGCACGATGGATTGCTTCGCCGGGGCGCTCCTTTCGGGGTAGGCCCGGTTCTACCCGGGCCTCGGCGGGAGGGGGTCGCATCGGGTAAGATGGGACGTTGCAGGCCCCCTGGCCTCCCCAAACCTCATGAATTTTTCCGACTTTTCCCTGCACCCCAAGCTCCTCCGCGCTGTCGAGCAGATGGGCTACACCCAGCCCACCCCCATCCAGACCCAGGCCATCCCGCCCGCGCTGGCCGAGCGCGACGTGCTGGCCTGCGCCATGACCGGCAGCGGCAAGACCGCGGCCTTCGTGCTGCCCATCCTCCAGCGGCTTTTAGAGGGCCCCAGGGGCGTGACCCGCGCCCTGGTGCTGGCCCCCACCCGCGAGCTCGCGGCGCAGGTGCAGGAGCAGTTCGAGCAGTTGGGCAAAGGCACCGGCATCCGCAGCGCCGCGGTGTTCGGCGGGGTCGGGATGGAGCCGCAGACCCGGGCCTTCCGGAGCGGGGTCGAGGTGATCGTGGCCACACCCGGCCGGCTGCTCGACCACTTCCAGCACCCCTACGCGCGGCTCGAGGGCCTCGAGGTGCTCGTGCTCGACGAGGCCGACCGGATGCTCGACATGGGCTTCCTGCCCGACATCCGCCGGGTGCTGCGCCACATCCCCAAGCCCAAGCAGACGCTGTTCTTCTCGGCCACCATGCCCGAGCCCATCGCCGAGCTGGCGAAGGAGCTGCTCACCGACCCCGTCACCATCAACACCGAGCGCAAGGCCGCCCCGGCCAAGGGGATCACCCAGGCGGTCTACCCGGTGCCGCAGGAGCTCAAGTCGGCGCTGCTGCTGGCCCTGCTCGACCGGCAACTCGGCAACGTGATCGTGTTCACCCGCACCAAGCACCGCGCCAACCGGCTGGCCGAGTTCCTGGAGAAAAACGGCGTCAACGCCGCCCGCATCCACGGCAACCGCTCGCAGAGCCAGCGCACCGAGGCCCTGGCGGGGTTCAAGTCGGGGAAGTACCGCGTGCTGGTGGCGACCGACATCGCCGCGCGCGGCATCGACGTGGAGGCCCTCGAGCACGTGGTCAACTTCGACGTCCCCGCCGTCCCCGAGGACTACATCCACCGCGTGGGCCGCACCGCCCGCGCCGAGCGCACCGGCGAGGCCTTCACCTTCGTAGCCCCCGACGAGGAGGCGCAGCTGCGGGACATCGAGAAGGCCATCGGGAGGAAGCTCGAGCGGGTCATGCTCGAGCGCTTCGACTACTCGGCCAAGCCGCAGCACAAGCTCGAGGTCCCCATCCAGGAGCGCATCGCCGCGATGCGCGCGCAACGGGCCCAGGCCCGCGCCAACAAGGCCGCCAAGGAGCAGCGGGCCGCCGAGGCGAAAGCGCCGCAGGACCAAGCCCCCAAGCCGCAACGCGCCCGACCGGCACAGGCCCCGGCGAACCCGACGGCGCAGGCGGGCTCGAGCGATCCCGGCGCCCCCGCGAAGAAACGCCGCCGGCGCCGTCGCCGCAAACCCAATCCCCAGCCCTGAAGCGCTTCAGGGCTTTTTCTTTTCGCCCGAGTACAGGTCCACCTCCATCACCCAGCCGCCTTTCCCCACGTGCGGGCCGCCGATCACGATGACGTTGGCCCACCAGCTCCGCTTGGGGTCGGTGCGGGCGGTGCGGCCCAGCAGGGTGCCCTGGGTCAGGGTGGCGAGGCGTTTGCCCTTGTCGGGGCTGTCCCAAAGCACCGTGGCCTTGGAGGTGGTGGCGGGGACGTCGGTGGGGAGGTCGAGGGTCGGCTTGTTGTCGGGCGAAACCGAGACGTTCCACAAGCGGGCCGCTTCCATGAAGACGGCGCTGGGGGCGTTGGGGGACTTGGCCTTGAACTCCAGCAGGCGCGGCTGGAGGTCGGAGGTGCCCTTGACCCAGCCCCACTCCACCGAGCCGTAGAACACGCCCTTCTGGTTGCCCGCGATCGCCAGCGCGGTGCTCTCGAAGCGCTGGGACCACTCGCTTTTCATCACGTCCTCGGCGGCGGTGTAGGCGTCGCCCGAGTTCAGCATGGGCTCGTCCTTCAACACCGCGTCGCGGTTTTGCAGCTTCTGGCCGGAGTCGAGGTAATGCCAGCCGATCTCGGTGTACTTCCCCGGCTCGGGGCTCGAGAGGTCGCTCCCCTTGGCCCCGGTCATGCCGTAGAGCGGGGTCGGGCTTTCGAGGGTCTGGTCGATGTGGGTGCCGGCGCCCGGCTTGCCCTTCGGGATCATGCGGCTCTCGGCGACCTTGCGTTTCTTGGGGTCGTCGTATTTGTTGTGGGGGGTGCCGTCCTTCATGCTGAGCGCGGTCTGCACGAAGGCGATCTTCTCGGCGTCCACCAAGGCGTTGGCCTTGAAGGTGAGGGCGATGTCGGCGCCGTAGCCCACCACCACGCTGCCCACCTCGCGGTAGTTGGCGTCGTAGGGGTCGGCGACGAACTCCCCGGCCCAGGTTTTGGCCTTCTTGGGGGCGCGGCGCAGCACGGGCTGGGCCTCGAGGTGACCCGCCTCGCGCTCGGCGGGGTGGGAGGGGTCGCCCAGGCGGAGGCTCGAGGCCGCGTGAGCCCCCACCGCGCGCTGCTGCACGACGTGGGTCAGCTCGTGGGCCAGCAGCGCCCGGCCCCGGGGAGTGCGGGGGGCGTACTCCCCCGGCCCGAAAACCAGATGCGGACCCGCCGCGTAGGCCCGCGCCTCCACCGCCTCGGCGGAGCGGGCCGCGCAGGCGTCGGCGTGAACGCGCACCCTGCCAAAGTCGTGCCCGAAGCGCGGCTCCATCAGCCGGCGCGTGGCGGGCTCGAGGGGCTCGCCCGGACTGGACAACACCTCGTGCACGACGGCGGGGACAGGACTGCCGGGCTGCAGGGGCCCGGCGGAAAGGCGCCCTGCGGGCGAAGCGGGCTGGGGGGCCTTCGGCTTGCGGGCGAGAACGCGCATGGGCGGCACCTGCGTCCCGTGCCGGGCGGGCAGCGCTGAGGAAGGTCGGCAGCTAGGAAATTCTCAGGCCCATTGTACTCGAGGCCAGCGCGGGTCGGTCCGGGCCGCTCAGGTGTGGACCAGCCGGCCCCCGCCGAAGGACCAGTTCTCCCAGGCGATCTCCTTGAAGCACACCATCACGCCCTCGGGGTTGAAGCCCGCGCTCGAGAGCGTCCCCATCAGCTCGGCGAGGAACTTCCTCTTCACCTTCACGCTGCGGCCCACCGCCCAGAGGACCTCGATGAGCACGAAGTCGTCGGTGCGGTCCGACTCGAGGTCGGGGTAGCGGGGATCGTAGCGGAAGTCGTCGGGCTCGAGCTCGAAGACCCGCTGGAAGCGGTCGGCCTCCGGCACCCCCACCGAGACCAGGGCGGCGTGGACCGCGTCGAGCACGGTGGTCTTGAACTCGCCGGACTTCGGCCTGCGGACCGTGAGCGTGACCATGGGCATAGATGGCTCCTTGTACGGCTGGCGGTTGCCTGATACCCGATTCGGCCAGTTCGGCGCCGGACTGACCCCACCGAAGGGAGTGCTCTGGGATTCGAAAAGATAGCCTCCAGGGCTCTTCGGATCGGACGATTATCTTTTTGAACCCGCTATGAGATGCCCGCGAGGCCCTAGCCCGCGACGCCCTCGAGCACCCAGTCCACCTCGGGGTACAGGGGCGGGATGGTGATGAGGATGTCGTTGAGCCGGTCGAGGGCTTCGCGGCCCTCCTCGAGCAGCGCCGCGCGGGTGTCGGCGAGGTCGGGGTAGCGGCGCAGGGGGTGCTGCCAGATGGCCCGCCCGGCCAGGTAGCCCCGCGCCCCCGCGCTGGCGGCGCGCTCGAAGGCGTCGACGAACTGGTCGGTGTTGAGGCCGCCGGAGAGCAGCAGCCAGGGGGCCGGGAGCTTGCCGTACTCGCGCATGTCGGCCTCGAGGTCGTCGAGGCCGTAGCCCTTGCCGCCCCACTCCTTCACCAGGCTGGCCGCGCCGGGGATGGCGAGCTTGTAGAGGTCGATGTGGAAGCCGGGGTCGGCGAAGGCGGCGGCGATCTCGAGCGAGAGGTCGCGCAGCTTGGCGTTGTAGGCGGCCTCGTCCTCGCCGGGGAGGGGGTAGGGCAGCACCTCGAAGATGAACAGGCGGTCGGCCTTCTTGCACTGCTCGCCCACCCCTCGCACGAACTCGAGCTGGTGCTCGACGATCTCCCGGGGGGCGTCGGGGCGGTGCCAGGCCAGCAGCTTGAGGCCGTCGGCCCCCATCCGCACCGCCTGCTCCACGCTCCAGCCCGGAATTACCGCGCTCTTGCGCCAGCCGCCTTCCACGGTCTCGAAGCGGTGGTGCTCGAGGGTCAGCATCAGCCCGGTCTCGCGGGGGATGAGGGGCATGGCGGCGGGGAAGGCGTAGTGCGGGTCGATCAGGATGCCGGTAACGCTGCGGGCCAGGGTCTCGGCCAGCAGGCCCTTGAGCGCCGTGACCTCGGCCCCCACGGCTTCGGGGTCCTTGTCGAGCGCCCTGGCGACGAGGTTGAAGAGCGGGGGGCGCTGGTCGATGGCGAGCGTTGCGAAGCGCATCTGGGCGTCGCCGATGCGGGCGTAGGCGCGGGCTTTGGCGGGGGTCGTCTTCATACGGGGCACCTCACTTGCAGCAGGCGTTCGCGCACCCGGGGCAGCGCGGCTTTCTCGAAAGGGCTGAGGTCGGGGAGGGCGTCGAGGCCGAAGTAGCGCAGCTCCAGGCCCTCGGAGGGGTCGGTGCGGGGTGAGCCCCGCACCTCGAGCGCGAGGAACAGCACCCCCACGTTGTACACCTCGTCGCCGTTGGGGTAGCGGTAGAAGAACTCGGGGCCGGAGACCACCTCCAGCAGGCGCAACGCCCCCGCCTCGAGGCCGGCCTCCTCCCACAGCTCGCGCCGGGCGGTCTGCTCGAAGGTCTCGCCCGGCTCCATCGAACCCCCGATGAAGCTCCACAGGCCGTTGTCCACGCGCTTTTGCAACAGCAGGCGGCCCGCCCCGTCGAGCACGAGCACGCCGGCCCCGGCCATGATCAGGGGGCGGGAACCCACCAGCTTCCTAAGCTCTGCGATATATCCCATGTGACCTCGGCCAATCTACCCTAGCAGCGCCTCGGCCTCTGCCCTGCGCGGAGGCTCCCCGTCCCGCACGTGCAGCGCCGAGACCGCCGCGGCGAAGCGCAGGGCCCCCTCCTCGCCCATCCCCTCGGCCAGGCCCAGGGCGAAAGCGCCGTGGTACACGTCCCCCGCGCCCGTCGAGTCCCTGACCTTCACCCGGAACGCGGGGACCTGGCCCCCGCGGTAGCGCACGCCCTCGGCCCCCAGCGTCACGGCGGCCCAGCCGGGGATGCGCCCCAGCAGCGCCTCCACCCCGCCCAGATGCCGGGCCAGCTCCTCCGAGGCCACCACGTGGCTCACCCGCGGCACCAGCTCCCAGGCCTCGGGGCGGTCGTGGTCGAGGTCGAGCACCACCGGGATGCCGCGCGCGCGGGCCGCCTCGGCCAGCAGCCGCTCGGCCTGAAGCCAGCGATGGTCGAGCAGGACGGCCCCCACGCCCTCCAGCACCGCCTCGGGGTCCCAGTCGGGCTCGGCGGGGAGGTCGGGGCGGTAGGGGAAGATGTAGCGCTCGCCGTCCGGGGCCACCAGCACCGCGCTGACGGGGGTCTCGCGGCCCAGGGTGAAGCGGGTGCGCACCCCCTCGGCGCGGAGGGCGGCCTCGAGGCTCTCCCCCGCCCCGTCGGGGCCGCGCCGGGAGAGCAGCAGCGCCTCCCCGCCCAGCCGCGCGACGGCCTGGGCCGCCACGGCTGCCGGCCCGCCGATGGCCTGGCGGAAGGCCCGTACCGGGGTGCGGCTGTGGGTAGGGGGAAAGTGCTCGAGATAGAAGCGCTGGTCCAGGCAGGCCCAGCCGAGGGTGATCACGCGCGCCATACCAGCCTATTCTCCTCCGGGTCGGCCGGGAGCACCTCCAGGCCCAGCCACGCGCACAACTCCAGCAGCGCCGGCTGGTGCTCGCCCATGCCCACCGCCAGGTGGTGGGGGAGGCGGTGGTTGAGCCAGCTCGCCAGGAACTCGCGCGGCCCCTGGGGCGCTCCGGCCCAGCTCGCCGCCACCAGCCAGCTCGAGTCCCCGTCGTAGCCCTTCTCCCCGCTCAAATAGCCCCCGTGCACCACCGCCCGCCGCCCCGGCAGCAGCCGCAGGCCGCTGATGGGCCCCGCCTTGAGCGGCATGTCGCGCACCGCGGGCAGCCCCCGGTTGAAGTGCGCGACCAGCCGGGTGGGGCCGCCCGCCCAGGCCCTGGGGGCCTCGCCGCCGTGCCAGAGCATCAGGCCCTTGGCCCCGAAGTGCGAGACGTCGAGCAGGATGGCCGGCTGCCCCGAGACGGCCTGCAGCGCCAGTTGCCCGGCCAGCCCCATCACGTCGCCCTCGGGGGCGAAGGTGTGGCCCCGGTCGGCCAGGCGGGCCATGGCCGAGTAGGCCATCACCCCGGCCCGGTCGGGGATCTCGGGCCACTCGCGCAGGGCCACCCCGTCGTAGCCCCGCGCCACCTCGGCCAGGGCGAGCTCGAGCCGGAAGGCCGGTCGTAGCGCCTCCACGGGGTACTCCGCCAGCTCGTCGAAGGCCGCGGCCAGCGCGTCCACGTCGGATTCCCGCACGCCCTCCAGCGCTTCCCACAGCACCTCGAGGCCCGCCCGCTCCACCCGCATCCCCGTCTCGGGCAGCGCGTCGAAGGCGAAGAACCCCGGCGCGGGACCGCCCAGCCACAGCACCCGGCCCTGGCGCAGGGCCCTCACGCCGCGCAGGGCGGCAAGGGTCAGGCCCAGGCGCTCGCGGAACCACCCGTCCTCGGGCGCGCCGTAGAACCACTTGGCCGGTTTTTCCAGCAGCGAAACCCCCAGGTTCAGCCCGCAGACCGCGTTCTGCGGCAACGGCCCCGTGTCCCACACCTCCGGCAGCGCCCACAGGCCCACCGGCAGGGGGAGCTTCAGGAGGGGCAAGAACACGTCCCCCGTAGCGAAGGTCACGTGCTCGATGAGCAGCAGGTCGAGGTTCGCCGCCCAGGCCGCCCTCGCCGCCGCCTCCGCCTGCGCCGCGTCGGCCACGGGGTCGGCCACGTAAGCCAGCTCGAAGCCCAGCTCGGCGCCCAGGCTTTGCAGGGCCTGCCGGGAGGCGTGCTCGAGGCCGAATCTCGACCCCCGGAACAGGGGCCGCACGATGGGAACGAGTCCGATCCGCAACATAAGATTGCCAAACGCTACACGCCAAACGCCCAGGACAACCCCTCAGGGGTCCAGAGCCACACCCCTTCTTGCGTACGGCGTAGGGCGTACGACGTACGACCTGCGTCTCGCGTCTTGCGTTTTGCGTCTTGCATCATCCCTTGACACCCCCTTGCGTCAGGCCGCCCACCACCCGCTCCTGGAAGACGGCGATGACCAGCGCCACCGGCACCAACGCCACCACCAGCGCCGCCGAGATCAGCGGCCAGGGGAAGACGTATTCGCCCTGGTAGAGCTGGATGCCCACCGGCAGCGTGCGCATGGCCTTGGCCGGGAGCAGCGTGGAGGCCAGCAAGAACTCGTCCCAACTGTTGACGAAGGCCAGGATGGCGGCGGTGAACACCCCCGGCGCCGAGAGCGGCACCACGATGCGCCACAAAGCACCCAGGCGGCTCGAGCCGTCCACCATCGCGGCGGACTCGAGGTCGCGTGGGATCCCCGCGAAGAAGCTCACCAGCGTGAGCGTAGCCACCGGCAGCGAGAGCGCCGCGTGGGGCAGGATCAGGGCCAGGTAGTTGTTGCGCAGGCCGATCTCGTTGAAGGTCTGGTACAGCGGCACCATCAGCGAGGCCACCGGGAACATCGAGACCCCCACCAGCAGCGAGAGGATCAGGTTGCGCCGGGGCACGTGCAGCCGGGCCAGCGCGTAGGCCGCCAGGCTCCCCACCCCCACGCACAGCAGCGTCGAGCCCACCGCCACCACCACGCTGTTGAAGAAGTAGCGCCCCAGCGGCTGCTCGCGGAAGGCCTGGAGGTAGTTCTGGAAGGTGGGGTTGTCGGGCCAGTAGGTGATGGGGATGCGGGTGAGTTCACCCTCGAGCTTCAGCGAGGTGAAGAAGATCCACAGCGCCGGGAAGAAGCCGTTGAACACCACGACGGCCGCCGCGACCCACACCCACAAGCGCAGGTTCTTGAAGGGGTTCATGAAGCCCTCCGGGCCGCGGATAGCCGGTGGCTGATGGCCCAACGCCGAACGCTGAACGCCCGACGCCCCACAGCCCAACCCACCGGCGCCTTGCCTTTTGCGTCTCGCGTACGACGTAGGACGTAAGGCGCACGTCCCCTGGCGTCCGGCGTTGGGCGTTCGACGTCCGGCTTGCGGCAACACAGCCTACTCATCCGCCCCCCTCACGTAGCGCAGGTAGATCATGGTGATGACCATGCTGATTAAAAACAGCAGCATCGCCAGCGCCGAGCCGTAGCCGAAGTTGAGGTTTTCGATGCTGGTGACCCGCACGTACATCGCCAGCGTCTCGGTGGCGTTGCCGGGGCCGCCCTTGGTCATGGCGTAGGGGATGTCGAAGGTCTGGAAGGCGGTGATGGTGCGGAAGATCAGGGCCACCAGGATGGCGGGGGTCAGCAGCGGCAGGGTCACGCGCCAGAAGCGCTGGAAGGGGCTGGCCCCGTCCACCTCGGCGGCCTCGTAGAGCTCCTTGGGGATGGTCTGCAAGCCCGCCAGCAGGATCAGCGCCACGAAGGAGCTCGTTTTCCAGATGATCGTCCAGCAGATCGCCCAGAAGGCCAGGTCGGGCTTGAACAGCCAGAACTGCCGCTCGCCGCCCAGCCGCGCCAGCAGGTCGTTGACCACCCCGTACTGGCTGTCGAAGAACCACTGGAAGATCAGGCCCACGAAGACCAGCGGCAGCGCCCAGGGCAAGAGCAGCCCCAGCCGCACCGGCCACTTCACCCGGAAGGGCAGGTTGGCCAGCAGCGCCAGCCCGAGCCCCACCAGCAAAGCCCCCGGCACCGTGACCAGCACGATGAGCGAGGTGTTCTTCAGCGCGTTCCAGAAGCGGGCGTCGCGCAGGGCAGCGGCGTAGTTCTCGAGCCCGTTGAAGGTCGCGTCGGGGCCGAGGGTGAGCTGGTACTGGAAAAAGCTGGTATAAACCAGCCGGATCACCGGGTACAGGGCGATGAAGCCCAGCAGCAGCCCCGCCGGGACCAGCAGCCAGAAGGCCAGGGCGCGCTCGCTGAGGTCGCCGAAGCTCCTGCGGTAGCGGTCTTGGGGTCGGGTCATCGTCGCTCCCGTCGTACGTCATACGTCGTACGCTATACGCCTCGCACCAGAAGCACCCGGCGCAGAACGTACGACGTAGGACATAGCCTTGACCCTCGACTCACTTCCCGTAGATCGCCTGCAAGCCGCTGATGACCTCTTTGGCCGCGACGTCCGGGGTCTTGGTGCGGGCCAGCACGGCATTGAGGGCCTTGCGCATCACGTCGGCCACCTCGGGGTAGCGGGGGTGCACCGGGCGCGAGCGGGCGTTTTGCACGATGGGCAGGGCGTCGGCGAACCAGGGGTTGGCCTTGAGCACGTCGGGGTCTTTGTAGAGCGAGGGGAAGACCGGCAGGTTGGAGGCGTCGATGGCCAGGATCTTGGAGGCTTCGGGGCTCGAGAGGTAGCGCACGAGCTTGTAGGCCTGGGCCTTGTTCCTCGAGAAGTCGGAGATGGTCCACTGCCAGCCGCCCAGACAACTCGCCGAGCGCCCGCCCTCGAAGCGCGGCAGCGGCACCACGCCGATCTTGCCCTTGACCTGGCTGTCGGCGTCGTTCTGGAACCTGTTCCAGGCGTAGGCGAAGAGGGTGCCGAAGACCCAGCGGCCCTGCTGCATCTCCTGGCGGATGGTGTCCTGGGCCTTCTCGGCCATGTTGGGCGGGGAGACCTTGTGCTTGTCCATCAGGTCGAGCCAGAACTGCAAGGAGTTGCGGGCCTGGCCTTCGGTGAGGACGAGCTTGCCCGAGTCGTCGTCCACGTCGCCGCCCGAGGCCCAGATGGGCAGCAGGAAGCTGCACACCGTGCCCTCGGAGATGTTGCCCATGAAGCCAATGCCGTTGAGATTAGCGTTCCTCTCGCCCGCCAGGATGGTCTGGGCCTGCTTGATGGCCTCGTCCCAGGTGGTCGGGGGCTTGAGGTTGTACTTCTCGAGCAGATCCTTGCGGTAGTAGAGGAACTGCGCGTCGGCGAAGCTCGGCAGCGCGACGAGCTGCCCGTTGATGACGTTGGCCTTGGAGTAGGCGGGCAGGTACTGCTTCAAGAGGTTGGCCCGGCTGGCCGCGGGGAGGTACTTGTCGAGGGTGTCCGACCACTTGGCCGCCGCGTACTGCGCCGGGCGGATGATGTCGATGAGGATGGCGTCGATGGAGGGGTCGCGCGAGGCGAGCACGGTGGTGAGGTACTGCTGCTGCTGGTCGGAGGTGGCCCCGCCCACCTCGACCTCCACCCGCACGCCGGGGTTGCGCTTCTCGTAGACGTCGAGGATCTTGCGCCAGATCTCCGGGCGCTGCTGCCCGCCGACGAAGATGCGCAGCTTGGTGCTCTGCTGGGCCACTGCCGTGGACGCCGCCAGCACCGCCAGTGAAAGCCAGAACAGCTTCTTCATGCCTTCCCTCCTTGTAGCTGTAACCCAAGTGTACCCAGTTCAGCCTGCAACGTCTCGCCGACCTCGAGGCCCTCGCGCAGCGCCCTGGCCCGCGACGCGGCCCGCCGGGCCCCGGGGATGCGCCCCCCGGCGGCCTC
>NZ_KE387023.1:65372-76926 GCF_000430045.1 Calidithermus chliarophilus DSM 9957
CGAAGCCCTTGCCGCCGCCGATGGGCAGCAGGGAGCCCTCGAGCGCGGCCTTGGCGTCGGTGGTGGGGTGGCCCTCGCGGTCCACGGCCCAGCCTTCGGGGATGGGCTCGCCCTTCCTGGCAGCGCTCATGATCTTGCCCCGCGCCACCACCGAGACCGAGGTGTCGATGACCACCGGCTCGGGCGCGGCGGGCGCGCCCAGGGCCAGCGGGTTGGTGCCCAGGACCGGGCCGGGGGCGATGGCGGGCGGGGTGTTGGCGAAGGCCAGCCCCACCAGCCCGGCCTGGGCCAGCCGCCCCACGTAGGCCGACAGCACCCCACAGTGGCCCGCGCCCCGCACCGCCACGCTCGCGCTCCCCTGCTCGCGGGCCAGCGCCGCCAGTTCCCGCACCGCCCGCAGCCCGGCCACCGGGCCGGGCGCCCCGTCGGCGTGGAGCACCGCGACGGAAGGGCGGGTGCGCTCGAGCCGCAGCACAGGCCGCGCGTTGAGCCCTCCGGCCCGGAGCTGCTGGGTGTACTGCGCCACCCGGCCCAGGCCGTGCCCGGCGTTGCCCTCGAGCTCGGCCTCCAGCACCACCTCCGCGACGGCGGCGGCGTGCTCGGCGCTGAGCCCCAGGCCGGCGAAGTGCGCCTGCAGGGCCTCGAGAAGCTGGGCGTAGGGCACCCTCATCGGCCCGCCCCCCCGATCCCCAGCGCCTCGAGCACCCCTTCGGCCACCCGCAACCCCACCGCCTCCTGGGCCTCGGCGGTCAGGCCGGCTACGTGGGGAGTTATCCACAGGTTATCCACAGCCCGCAGCGGGTGGCCGGCGGGCAGGGGTTCCACGTCCACCACGTCCAGCACCGCCCCCGCCAGGTGCCCCGAGCGCAGCGCCGCGGCCAGGTCTTCGTCGTTGACGAGCTCGCCGCGAGCGGTGTTGATGAGGTAGGCCCCCTTGGGCATGGCCGCGAGGGTCTCGGCCCGGATCAGGTGCCGGGTCTGGGGGGTCAGCGGGGCGTGCAGCGAGAGGAAGCGGGCCTGCCGCAGGACTTCTTCCACCGGGGCGAGGGCGATCTCGAGGTCTTCCACCGCGCTCTCCCAGGGCAGGCGCTGCGGGTCGGAGGCCACCACCTTCATGCCGAAGGCCCTGGCCCGCCGCGCCACCCGCAGCCCCACCTCGCCCAGCCCGATGAGGCCCAGGGTCTTGCCGGCCAGCTCGAAGCCCCCGAAGGCGGCGCGGTTCCAGCCGCCTTCGGCCACGTGCCGCGCGGCCCCGGCCAGGTTGCGCGCCAGGTGCAGCAGCGCGGCCATCACGTACTCGGCCACGCCCGCCGCGTTGATCCCCCGGGCGAAGTAGAGCTTCACCCCCCGGGCCTTGAGGTCCTCCTGCCGGATGTTGTCCAGCCCCACCCCCAGCCGCCCCACCACCTCCAGCCCCGGCCCCGCCGCGAGCAGGTCGGCGTCCACCTGGGTCTGGTTGCGCACGACGAGCGCACGGGCGTGCTCGAGCTTGGCCTTGAGGGCCGCCCGGTCCTTCCAGAGGTCGGGGTCGTAGTGGACCTCCGCGCCGCTGTTCCGCAGGCGCTCGAGGCCGCTCGGGGTGATGAACTCGCAGATGACGATCATGGCTGTGGCTCGTGGCCGGCAGCGGATAGCGGTGCTTTCTGGCTATAAGCCACCGGCTATCAGCTACCGGCGTGCCGCTAGGCACTGGGGTACAGCTTGGTGATCACGAACTCGTTGTGGCGCAGCAGCTCGGCGGCGGTCAGGCGCCCGTTCACCGTGCGCTCGAAGACGTTCATGATGCGGTCGGCGGCCTCGTCCAGCCCGATCTCGCCCACCAGCAGGTCGGGCAGGGGCACGTCGATGTGCTCGCTCATGGTCGAGCAGGTGATGGGGTTGGGCGAGACCTTGATCACCGGGATCAGGGGGTGACCCACCACGTTGCCCTGGCCCGTCGTGAAAAAGTGCAGCACGCTCCCCGCCGCCGCGCACAGCGTCACGTGCTCGGCCCCCGCCGAGGAGGAGTTCATGAACACCAGCCCCTGCCCCGGCTTCACCGGCTCGGCGTAGCCGATGACCCCGCTCACCGGGCGGGAGCCGGTCTTCTGGATGTTGCCCAGCGCCTTCTCCTCGATGGTCGAGAGCCCGCCGCGGATGTTGCCCTCGGTGGGCTGCGAGCCCAGCAGGTCCACGCCCTGGTCCTCGATCATGCGGATGTAGGCGCTGTAGATGGCCTGGAACTTCTTCTTGAGCGCGGGGGTGGCACAGCGATTGGCGATGAGGTGCTCGCCGCCGGTGAGCTCGGAGGTCTCGCCGAAGATCACCGACGCACCCAGGTCCACCAGGCGGTCCACGGCCCGGCCCTGCGCGGGGTTGCCCGCCAGGCCCAGCGTGGGGTCGGACTCCCCGCACTTGATGGAGAGCACCAGTTCCGAGGGGCTGATGGGCTCGCGCCGCACCTCGGAGGCCTCCTGCACCAGCCGGTAGGCCGCGCGGGAGGCGGCGTTGATGGTGTTGAGGTCGCCGTGGCGCTCGACGGAGAACACCTCCACCGGCTTGCCGGTTTTGGCGATGCCCTCGGCCACCCGCTCGGTCCACTTGGGCTCGATGCCGATGACCACCACGCCGTAGACGTTGGGGTTGGCCCCGTGCCCGCTGAGGGTGCGGAAGGTGAGCTCGAGGTCCTCCCCGAACTGCAAGCGCCCGTAGGGGTGCGGCAGCGCCACCGAACCGTTGATCAGGCGGGCCACCCCCTCGGCGGCGGCGTTGGAGAGGTCGTCCACTGGCAGCACCACCACGTGGTTGCGCACCCCCACCGCGCCGTTGGCCCGCCGGTAGCCGGTGAGTTGCATCGCCGGGGCGGCCTTCCCCCGGGCGCTCGAGGCGCTCCGCTTGGCAGCCTTCGCCATCACCTGCCCCCCTTCTTCGCCCCGGCCTTTTGGGAAGCCGTCGCCTTAGCTTTGCTTTTAGCGTCTGGCGTTTCGCGCTTGGCGCTGGGCGTATCCCCGTAGTCCCACCGCAGCGTGCGGATGTTGTGCACGTGGACGTAGCCGCCCTTCTTCACCGCCCGCGTCATCCGCCCGATCTTCTCGCCGTACTCGACGACCACGTGCCCCTCGGGCAGGTCGCGCAGGGCGATCTTGTGCCCCAATGGAACCGCCTCGAGCACCTTCACCTTGTGGGGCTTGCCCCCGTCGAGGGCCTCGATGGTGAGGGTTTCGCCCGGTTGTAGGTCGCTGACCGCTACCGCCACGTCGTCGGTGCTCTTGTGCGCAAGGGCTCTGTGCGCCACGCCGGCCTCCTTTTGCATGCAGCGAGATTTTATATCTAAAATCTTTTGTCGTCAATCGTGCTACACTCGAGGCCACGATGCTCACGCGCACGACCCTCAACCGCGAAGCCTACAAAGCCCTGCGCAGCGCCATCCTGGGCCGCAAGCTCCCGCCGGGCCGCAAGCTGGTGGTGCGGGTGCTGGCCGAGGAGCTGGGCCTCTCCCCCACCCCCATCAAGGAGGCGCTGGCGGCGCTCGAGCGCGAGGGGCTGGTGCAGGCCGTCCCCCACCGGGGCTACTTCGTCACCAACCCCTCCCCCGAGGACATCCGCGAGATCTACAGCCTGCGCGAGGTGCTCGAGGGCCTGGCCGCCCGGCTGGCAGTGGAGCACAACGGGAAGACCCTTCCCAAGCAGCTCGAGAAGGTCCTGGCCCAGCAGCGCAAGGCCGCCCAGGAGGGCGACCTCGAGGCCTACGGCGACCTCGACCTCGAGTTCCACAAGACCCTCTGGGAAGCCTCCCGCAACAAGCGCCTGCTGGCCGTGGCCGAGACCATAGATGGCCAAATCCGGCTGCTCATCAATTCCTCCGCCGTCATCCCCGGCCGCCTGCCGCTCTCCCTGGCCGAGCACGAGGCGGTGCTCGAGGCCGTCAGCCGCCACGACGCCGAGGCCGCCGAGGCCGCGATGCGGGCGCACGTGCAGCGGGCGAGGGAGGCTTTGACCCGGTTTTTCCAAAGTTGAACCCGGTGCATAGCGCTGCCCGTGCCGTGTGCTATGTAGGAGCAGTCAGCTCGAGCAGCTCGTGCACGGCAGAAGGAGCTGCATCAAGTAGCCCGCAGGCAGCAACAGCCACGTCACCAGGAAAAGGATCAACCCAATGGCCTCTTTCCAAGAGCAAAGGGCCTTTTCCCTCCCGAGCGACCATTTCTCCACGACCCCAACGATGCCGCTTATGCCAGTGCTGCTGGCAACAACAAAAAAGAGAGTCCCTAACGCCACTCCTAGCCGCAGGAGGTCAATGTCATAGAAATAGGTCATGCTGGAAAGCACGATCAGGCAAACGGAGATGAGAAAGCCGAATATCATCCACCTGATCGCGTAGGTGAACTCGGATGCGCAGTTCGGCTCGCTCTCCGGCATTGGCCTCGAGGTCTCAGTCGTCATCAATATGAGACTTACGATCCCATTGAATAGGGCGGCGATGAAGGCGCAAGCCCCCACCAGGGTTGGCATCATCTGAACCGTCGAGAAGTATAGCTGCTCGAGAAGCGATGGTTGCTGAGGATGACCGAAGCCCCATATCAAGAAGAAAGCAGCTAGAATGTTCCCGCCAAAAGCCCAAAGCCCCGCACTGCTAAACACGAGCCAAATAACCCCGCGAAGAAAGTAGGCAAAACCACTACTCTCCTTTCTGATTTTATCATTCGATGTAACTTTCGGGTCCATTTAGAACCTCGCTTCTCTATGGCATTGAGGACGGCTAACGGTCCTGAGAGGCCTGCAAGCACATCTTCAACTACCAGCAAGAAAATAGCCGTTGTTCTCATTTGGCTATTTTTCATCTGCTCGTGCCAAGATTTATTTATGGCTTTAAGGGATGACTGACGGTATCGGGAGATGTGCAAAGCTCTCCAACAATCAATCTTCTGTCTCAACTACAGTAATCCGACCAAACGCATAAAAATCCCTGAGCGGCAAATGTTTTTCCAGTTCGGGGTCGATCTCTTTAGCAGTCAGGGAGATGCCGAATCTTATATGGCGATTCTTTGCTAGACGGTAAAAGGCCCCCCAGGAGCCATAATCTTGTTGCCATCCCACTGTTCTCGTTGCCACAGACAGCAGGCTTTTATCTAGAGTTGAAATGAAGTTTTCTGGCGTATTTTTTAAGCCAAAGCAGGCTCTGAATTCGTAAGGATCGTCATCGTAGAAGCTTGGGCAGTCAATCTGATGCAACCCCAGCTCTATAAGTCGATCAGTCAGGAGCAAAAATGCTTCCTTGAGTTGCCGTGATTCGCTTTGTTTTTCGGTTCGCATAACCACTCCGGTTGCACCCAAAAAAAGCACCAGTGCCAAGAGCATTAGTCTCCTCATCTGGCTACCTCTTTATCTGGATGCCACGAAGCCCAGATTCTCAGAAGATCACCCCTTATTTTATCTTTTTGGTCTTGTTCAATCTTCACTCCCTCCTCCTTCATCTTCGCGAACCTGCTCTTTATGTAGAAAAAGATGCTCTCCTCAAAGTCCTTGATCTGGATTTGCTGGGCCAGAAGCAGCGCGTCCTTGCTCAGGGGCAGCCTGTCGGTAGAGCCGATGAACTCCAGGGCTGCTTTTCTGAAAGCAGGGTACTGATCGTGACGTTTGGCGATGGCTTCGATAGCCTCCAGGAGCGTGGTGTAGGCGATCCGGTCGTAGTACACGTCTACGGCCGCCCAGTAGTATTTCTGGGGTGCTGTAGCCAGGTGCGGCTGGGACAGGTTGAGCCGGGGGTCTTTATCCTTGCTCAGGTCGTAAGCTCCCGACCACTTGATGTTCACCTCTGCCGTCTCGCTGGAGTTCAGGTAAGGGTCGTGGGCTCCGTGCTGGTCGATGGCCTGCTGGTAGGGGTTGGTAGCCCCTTGTTGATCGATCAGGTGGGCCAGGGGATGGGTGAGATGGGTGTCTATAACGGCTCCCCAGAGACCTCCGGTGCGCCAGGGTTGGTTGGAGTCCTTGCGCACGCGGCGCTCGAAGGTATAGAGCTTTCCGGTGAGCAGCTTCTCCCCCGCCAAAGGCACGAGGTCGCCTTCTACCCGGTAGTGCCGGGCCTCGATAGGGTCGTCTTTGTGTACCCGGTTGTACTGGTCAACCGTTTTAGCGTCAGCCGTGCGGATGGCCGGAGCCATGAAGGTCACGACCTGATCGGTCAGGTTCGGGTGCTTCGCCGCCGTGATTTGAGCCAGGGCCCCACCCAGGCTGTGACCGGTCAATACCGCCTTGCCTCCCTGCGATTTTCTGGCGACGAACTCAAGATTGCGGGCGATGAGCTCTTGGTTTTGCTGATACTGGGGATAGCCGGCACCCTCGGCGGTCATGTCACCTATGGCGGTGTCGAGCTTGGCCTCGAGGGTGGTTACTGCGGGATACATCCCTTCTGTGCCACGAAAGGCTAATATTGCTCGCTGGTTGTAAGGGGTTTTGCGCTTCGGGTCAGGTAGGAACGCGCGGGCTTGCAGGCCCCAGCGGCCGTAGATCACCCGGTCACTGGTAAAGCCGAAGACCTTCAGCAGCTCAGCAGGGTTTGAACCCCGTCGTGGCGCCTCGAGGCCCCTTTCGTCAACAGAATCGCGGATTTGGTTCTCGAGGTCCGGCAAATTGGAGTAAGCCAAGTTGGTCGCGATTTGCTCCAGGAAGGCGTCGAAGGTGAAGTTGGGCTCGAGGTCAGCCAGGCGAGGCCGATTTGACGAGGTAGCTTGGCGCTGTAGTGCAGGCTGAGCTGAGGTAGGGGTTGGAGTTGGCTGGGGTGCTTGTCCCCGATAGGCCTGCAACAGGCTGCCCTTCAAACCCTCCGCTCGCCCCAGGAAGGTGAGGACGGCTTCCAATACCGGCATCTGGGTGGCGGCTTCGGCCTTGCGAATGGCTTGAGCTGTTTCGCGGGCACTCAAGCCCTGCCGGTAAGCCTGGACCAGCTTGTGGGCGATGCCGCGGTACTCGCTTCGCAGGGCCATGGCGCTGCCCTCGTCCAGCCACTGCCGCTCCTCGGCGGGAAGCTGCACCGTCAGCCCTGCAGTCAGCTCCTGTCGCATGGCCGGGCGGGGGGTGAAGCTTTGTTCCACCTGCCGGGCTTGTTCCTCCAAGCCAGCATCGGCGTCGATACCCACTTGGGCTAAGCCCTGGCTCTGCTGTAGGACGTGGGCGGCCTCATGAGCGATGAGCTTCTGTCCCGCTTCACTGTGGGGGTCGTAAGCGCCTTTGCGGAAGAAAATGTCGTTTCCATGCGTGAAGGCTTCTGCCTCCAACGTTTCCGCCAGCTCATCGGCCTTGTCGTCGGTATGGATGACGATCTTGGGTAAGGGAGTGCCCAAGTGCTCTTCCAGTCGGGAGTGCAACTCATGAGGTAGGGGATTTCCCTTTCCTTGCCGGGCCTGGAGGCGTTGGGGGAGGTCGGTATCCACCTCCCCGTCCTCCCTTTCCCTGGCCTCCTTAGCCTGCTCGAGCTGAGCCTGTTCAAGCTGCCGCCGGTAACGCTGGACCTCCAGGTGCAGCCACTCCCGCTGCAGACAGGCTTTGCGCTGGAGGGGATAACCGTAGGGATGAACCACCAGCCCTCCATCGGCGCTCCGAGCGGCTCGAGGCCGAGAGGGCTCCTCAGCGATGGAGGTGGGGGAGTGTACGCGGTGGGGAAGAACTCCTAGCTCCTCCAGAGGTGCAAGCTCTTCAGCTTTTTTGAGAAACGATCGAGCGAACGGCCACCGATTCCCGAGACGTTCATCATAAATCGGCATGCTGGACTAATTATACAAACTAAATCCAGGGATCTTCCCTTAATCCTCTGTTGAATAGTTCCAGCAAAGAGGGGCCTAAGACCCCAAACGCTCGCACTAGGGCTTACAAGGCAGAGCCGCGTACGGCAGTCCCGGCCGTGTCAAAGATCTGAAGGTCGGCCTGCATTTGTGTATTTCCATCAGGTGTACCTATTTTCCATTTACACTTTCCCGCGGGTGTGTTGACCCAACTTATACACGGTCAAAGTTTCCGGGGGCTTCCCCCACAATCAGAGCTATAACGCCCACCCGGCGTTACCCCGCTACACAACCGAGCGCCACGAGCTTTCTCGGGGGTGGATGCACAGCTCGAGCGAGGGGATTCCCCGGCTCGACGGGAGTTCATTCGAGGAGGAAGCCCATGAGCAAACTGACCCCGGAGATGCGATTGGAAGCCGACAAGCTGCGTAAGGAGTGGGAGAGCAACCCGCGATGGAGCGGTATCCGGCGCGACTACACCGCCGAGGACGTGGTGCGGCTGCGGCCGAGCGTCCAGGTGGAGCACACCCTGGCCCGGCGGGGGGCCGAGCGGCTGTGGGAGCTGTTGCACGAGCGGCCCTACGTCAACACCTTCGGGGCCTACACCGGGGCCCAGGCGGTGCAGATGGTCAAGGCGGGCCTCGAGGCCATCTACCTCTCGGGCTGGCAGGTGGCCGCCGACGCCAACTTGGCCGCGCACACCTACCCCGACCAGTCGCTCTACCCCGCCAACTCGGTGCCGCAGGTGGTGCGGCGCATCAACAACGCCCTGATGCGGGCCGACCAGATCGAGCGGGCCGAGGGCGGGAGCGGGCGCTACTGGTACGCCCCGATCGTGGCCGACGCCGAGGCCGGCTTCGGCGGCCCGCTCAACGCCTTCGAGCTGATGAAGGGCATGATCGAGGCTGGGGCCGCAGGGGTGCACTGGGAGGACCAGCTCAGCAGCGAAAAGAAGTGCGGACACCTGGGCGGCAAGGTGCTCATCCCCACCCAGGCCCACGTCCGCACCCTCAACGCCGCCCGCCTGGCGGCCGACGTGCTGGGGGTGCCCACGCTGATCGTCGCCCGCACCGACGCGGAGGCGGCCACCCTCATCACCAGCGATATCGACGAGCGCGACCGGCCCTTCGTGACCGGTGAGCGCACGCCGGAGGGCTTCTACCGTGTGCGCAACGGGATCGAACCCTGCATCGCCCGGGCGCTGGCCTACGCGCCCTACGCCGACCTCCTGTGGATGGAGACCTCCACGCCCGACCTCGAGGTCGCCCGCCGCTTCGCCGAGGCCGTGCACGCGCAGTTCCCCGGCAAGATGCTCGCCTACAACTGCTCGCCCAGCTTCAACTGGAAGAAGAACCTCGACGACGCCACCATCGCCCGCTTCCAGCGCGAGCTGGGGGCGATGGGCTACAAGTTCCAGTTCATCACCCTGGCGGGCTGGCACAACCTCAACTACCGCACCTTCGAGCTCGCCCGCGGCTACAAGGAGCGTGGCATGAGCGCCTTCGTGGAGTTGCAGCAGCTCGAGTTCGCCGCCGAGAAGGAAGGCTTCACCGCCGTGCGCCACCAGCGCGAGGTGGGCGCGGGCTACTTCGACGAGGTGCTGCTGGCGATCACCGCCGGGCAGGCCTCCACCGCGGCGCTGGTGGGCTCGACCGAAGAGGCGCAGTTCCACTGAAGGGCTTCCTGCGGAAGCCGCTAACAGCCGATAGCCGATAGCCAAAGATTCATGGGCTATGGGCTATCGGCTATTAGCCATCGGCGTTATAGTGTATACACCGTGAGCGAAGCCGCTACACCCTGGCTCAAACACCTCGAGGCCCTGCGCCCGCACCTCTCGGGGCAGGACCACCGGGGGCGGCGGGGGAGCCTGCGCTGGCTCGAGGCGGTGCTGGCCGAGCGCGGGGGGCGGGCCGGCACGGTGCGCAACATCCTCTACAAGGACCTGGGCTCGCCCGACGAGAAGCTGCGGCTGTTCGAGGTGCTCGTCGGGCTCTTCCAGGAGGTGGGGCTCGAGCCGCCGCCCTTCCCCGGCGAGCTGGCGCAGGAGGCCGCGCGGCGGGCGCTGGGGCGGGATAAGCGGCGGCTGTTCCGGCGCTTCGTGCGGGGGGTGGAGGCCGGGGAGCGGGTGCAGATGGTGGTGGTCGGGGGGCCGGCCACGGGGAAGGGGGTGCTGCTGGGGGCCATCGAGCGCACCCTGCCCAGCACCCTGCGGGTGAACCTGGGGGGCGAGATGGCGCCCCAGCTCTACCTGATCGGGGAGCGGCTGGGGATACGGGAGGGCCTCGAGGCGCTGCTGGCCCAGCTCTCCCCCACCCAGCCCTACGCGCTGCAGAGCGCCCTGCAGGACGAGATCAAGGAGCTGTTGAAGGAAGCCATCGAGCGGGAGGGGGTCCCCCTCCTGCTGCGGGCCGAGGCCGAGGGGCAGCTCGGCGGGCTGCCGCTGCGGGTGGGGGGCGAGCGCACCAACCTGACGCTGTGGCTCGAGCCCCTGCTGCGCCAGCTCTCGGTGCCCTACATCGCCGCCCTCAGCGAGCCCCCGGCCAGCCTCAGCTACAGCCCGCTCTCGGCCCCCAGCCGCGCCGAGGCCCGGCGCTACGTGCGCGACCGGCTGCCCGAGCTGCCGCCCGAACGGGTGGAGGCGCTGGTCAACCAGGCCGGGCGCAACTTCGGCGAGCTCTCGCGGCTGGTGCTGCTCGAGGCCGCCCAGCGCCAGGCCCAACCCTCCAGCGACCTGCGCCAGGACCCCGCCCTCCAGCCCATCCTCGAGGCGCTGGCGGTGTTCTCGCTCGAGTCCGACCCCGCCGTGCCGGTGCCCCTTCTCGAGGCGGCGCTGAGCCGCAGCCTCTCCACCCTCTCCCAGGCCGAGCGCGCGCTGCTGCAACCGGCCAGCGACGGCTCGGGCCGGGGGCAGGGCGAGGCGCTGGTGCGCCCGGTGCTGCGCACCCTGCTGCCCGAGGTGCAGGGCGCCGAGGCCCAGCGGCTGCACGCCCTGGCGCTCGAGCACTACCGCCAGCGCGACCTCTTCCGCGCGCTGCACCACGCCTGGGGGGCGGGCGCGCTCGAGGTGCTGCTGGAGCTGCTGGCCGCCGACCCCTCGAGGCTCTCCCTGCTGCCGGGGCTGTGGGTGGGCTCGCAGGGCTGGCCCGCCGAGAAGCGCGAGGCCCTGGCGACGGTGCTGGTGCGCTACCGCGCGGTGCTGGGGCAGTACGCCCACCCCGAGGCGCTGGAGGCGCTCGAGCTGCTCTCCGGCTCGAAGAACCCGGCCACCCGGGCGTGGGCGCGGGTCAAGGCGGCCGAGGCCAAGGTGGACGCCGCCGACTACCCGGCCGCCCAGGCCCTGCTGCCCGACCTCGCCACCCTGAGCGGGGAGGTGCTGGCCGAGGGGCTGCTGGTGCACGCGGCCATCGCCCGCTGGCAGGGCGACTACGCCCAGGCCGAGGACGACGTGCAGCGGGCCCTGGCCCTGCCCATCCCGCCCTTCCTGGCCGACCGGGTGCGGCTGTGGCAGGGCCTGGTGGCGAAGGACGCGGGGCGCTTCAAGGAGGCGCTGGAGGCGCTCGAGCAGGTCCAGCACGACCCGCTGCTCTCCAGCCGCGCCCGCTACCAGGCCGGCGACCTCTTGATGCGGCTGGGCCGGGGCGAGGAGGCCGTCGAGCGCATGAAGCACGCCCTCGCCGGGCTCACCCCCACCGCCTCAGAGGAGGCCGCCCGCGTGCGGGCCCGCCTGGGCACGGCCCTGCGTCGCATCGGGCGCTACGAGGAGGCCGCCCAGCACCTCTACCGCGCCATCGCCGAGGCCC
>NZ_KE387023.1:77026-134860 GCF_000430045.1 Calidithermus chliarophilus DSM 9957
GCCCGCGCCCAGAGCGAGGCGGGGGTGCTCGAGGCCGCCCGCCAGCACCCCTGGGAGGCCCTCAGCCTCACCGCCGAGGCCGAGCGCTACCTGCGCGGCGCCCGCGAGCGCCGCAGCGAGGCCCAGTACCGCTACCGCCGCACCATCTTCCGCCTGGCGGTGGCCTACTGGGTCTGGGAGACCGGCGACCCCTACCGCCCGCCCTTCCACGGCGGCAAGCCCGCGCCCCAGGCCCAGCGCCTGCTCGAGGGCCTGTGGAAGGAGCTGCAGCAGGAGTCGCCCAAGGGCGACCGCTACACCGGGCTGATGCTCGACACGGCGCTCATGCTCTCGCTCTTGCTCGAGCCCGCCGCCGCCCAGGCGCTGCTGCACCCCTTCCTCCGGCTGGAAAACCCCTACCTGCGCGACCAGGCCCGCCTGGCCTATGCCGACGCGATGGGCCGCGAGCAGCGCTGGGGCGAGGTGCTGGCCCAGCTCGTGCAGCTCAGCGCGACGGAAACCCCCTCGGCCCGCGTCACCAGCGAACTCCCGCCCGGCAAGGGCCTCGGCCCCCAGGCCCCCGACCCCGGCGTCCAGGTCTGGAAGAGCGCCCTCGAGGCCCAGGCCCTGCTCGGCCTCAAGCAGGAAGAGGCCGCCTGGGAGCGCCTGCAGAACCTGGGCCACCTCCCCGAGCCCTTCCGCGTCCAGCTCGGCCGCCTGCTGGGCCGCGCCTGGCCGCCCAGGCTGCTCAAGGAGCGCCTGGGGCAGTTCGCGCCGCTCGAGGCGGGCGAGGCGCTGGCGATGTGGCTGCTGAGCCCGGCGGCGGTGAGCGTTTGAGGGGGTGGCGATAGTCGATAGTCGATAGTCGATAGCTGATAGTCGATAGTCAGTAGTCGATAGCCGATAGCTAAACGCGGAACGCGGGTCGGACGTCGTACGTCCTACGTCGTACGCCAAACGCAAAACGCCCTTTCTTCACCCCCTTTGGCAAGGGGGGCTGGGGGGATACCCCCTCCCCGCCGGCGGGGAGGGATGGGGAGGGGTGCTTTTCACCACACGCCACGCGCCACAGGCCGCTAGCCACGAGCCGCGGGCCTTCCGCTGACGGCCTGATAGCTGAAGGCTGACGGCTTGTCGCTTCCTACCCCCGGCCCCTCCCCGATTCGTGCACTAGCCCCAAACTTAACCCCGAATCCCGACTAGACTACTAGAGATTGTGGGGTCGAGGCCCTATACTCTTATTGCTATTGGTAACGGTTTGCAATAAGCGGTTACCGGCCCGACCCCTACGGAGGAAAATACAGATGGCAAACCAGCTCGAGATCAAGAACCTCTACGCTTCCATCGAAGGCGGCGAACCAATCCTCAAGGGCGTGAACCTGGTGGTCCCCAAGGGGCAGGTCCACGCCATCATGGGCCCCAACGGCGCGGGCAAGAGCACACTGGGCAAGATCATCGCCGGGGACCCCAGCTACACCATCGAGAAGGGCGAGATCCTCGTAGACGGCGAGAACATCCTGGAGATGGAGCCCGACGAGCGCGCCCGCAAGGGGCTGTTCCTCGCCTTCCAATACCCCGTCGAGGTGCCCGGCGTGACCAACGCCAACTTCCTGCGCCTGGCCCTGCAGGCCAAAAAGGGCGGGGAAGTGGGCGTGATGGAGTTCTACAACAAGCTGCAGAAGGCGCTGGAGGTGCTCGAGTGGGACGAGAGCATCCTCACCCGCTACCTCAACGACGGCTTCTCGGGCGGGGAGAAGAAGCGCAACGAGATCCTGCAGCTCATGGTGCTCGAGCCCACCTACGCCATCATGGACGAGACCGACTCCGGCCTCGACATCGACGCGCTCAAGGTCGTCGCCAAGGGCGTCAACGCCATGCGCGGCCCCGACTTCGGCGCGCTGGTCATCACCCACTACCAGCGCCTGCTCAACTACATCGTCCCCGACGTGGTGCACGTGATGGTGGACGGCCGCATCGTGACCTCGGGCGGCCCCGAGCTCGCGCTCAAGCTCGAGGCCGAGGGCTACGAGTGGGTCAAAGAACTCGTCGTGGCTGGGAGCTGACCCGCACGGAGAGCTGGCAAGGGCTACAAAGCTAGGAGGTGAAAAGGGAAAAAGGTCAAAAGGGAAAGCTAAGGGCTTCACCGCTGCTTTTCACCTTTTCGCCTTTTCGCCTTTTCGCCTTCTGGCTCTACCCGGAGGAACCTAAAGATGTCCGATAACTTCGATGTTGCCACCATAGGCAGCGAATACAAATACGGCTTCGTCGACGAGGTCAAGCCGGTCTTCAAGGCCGAGAAGGGCCTGAGCCGGCGCGTGGTCGAGGCCATCAGCTACCACAAGGGCGAGCCGCAGTGGATGCTCGACTTCCGGCTGAAGGCGCTGGAGATCTTCGAGTCCAAGCCCATGCCCAAGTGGGGCGGCGACCTCGCGGGCCTCAACCTCGACGAGATCTACTTCTACGCCAAGCCCACCGACAAGCGCGACGCGCGCAGTTGGGACGAGGTGCCCGAGGAGATCCGCCAGACCTACGAGCGGCTGGGCATCCCCGAGGCCGAGCGCAAGGTGCTCGCCGGGGTGGGCGCGCAGTACGACTCCGAGATGGTGTACCACCAGGTCAAGGAGGAGCTGCAGCGCCTGGGCGTGATCTTCGTGAGCATCGAGGAGGGGCTCAAGCACCACGAGGACCTCTTCCGCGAGTACTTCGCCACCGTGATCCCCCCCGAGGACAACAAGTTCGCCGCGCTCAACAGCGCGGTGTGGTCGGGCGGGAGCTTCGTGTACGTGCCCAAGGGCGTGAAGGTGGACCTGCCTCTGCAGGCCTATTTCCGCGTCAACACCGCCGAGCTCGGCCAGTTCGAGCGCACCATCATCGTCGTGGACGAGGGCGCCGAGATGCACTACATCGAAGGCTGCACCGCCCCCACCTACTCCACCGACTCCTTCCACTCCGGCGTGATCGAGATCATCGTCAAGGAGGGGGCCAAGAGCCGCTACACCACGATCCAGAACTGGTCGCACAACATGTACAACCTCGTGACCCAGCGCGCGCTGGTGCACAAGGACGCCTACCACATGTGGCTCGACGGCAACCTGGGCTCCAAGCTCACCATGAAGTACCCCTCCTCCTACCTCATCGAGGAAGGGGCCCGCTCCGACATCCTCTCCATCGCCTTCGCCGGCAGCGGCCAGCACCAGGACGCGGGCGGCAAGCTGATCTTCGCCGCCTCCAACACCGGCGGCAGCATCGTCTCCAAGAGCATCTCCAAGGGCTCGGGCCGCTCGTCCTACCGCGGCCTGATCAAGGTGTACGAGGGGGCCAAGAACGTCAAGGTCAACGTCGAGTGCGACGCGCTGCTCATCGACGAGGAGTCGCGCACCGACACCTACCCCTACATGGAGATCGAGGACGACACCGCCAGCGTGGGCCACGAGGCCACCGTGAGCCGCCTCAACGACGAGCAGATCTTCTACCTGCAAAGCCGCGGCCTGCCCGAGGACGAGGCCGCCGCCCTGATCGTGCGCGGCTTCATCGAGCCCGTCGCCAAGGAGCTGCCGCTGGAGTACGCCGTCGAGCTCAACCGCCTGATCGAGCTCGAGATGGAAGGCTCGGTGGGCTGAAGCCCGCCCCTAGCGGATAGCCAGCCGCCGGGCTTCCCGCCGCCGGCTACCGGTTATACGCACGTCTTGTGGAGAAACGATGGAGCTGACCTCAACCCTATCGCGCGACCTCGTGCTCGAGGTCTCCAAGAACCTGGGCGAGCCCACCTGGCTGCTCGAGCAGCGCCTGGCCGCCTGGGAAACCTTCGCCAAGCTGCCCTACCCCACCACCCGCACCGAGGAGTGGAAGTACACCGACATCACCGAAGTCCCCTTCGAGGGGCTGGCGCTCGAGCAGCCCGCCGGCGCCCCCCTGCGCTCCCGCGAGGAGCTGCCCGAGGCCGTGCAGGCGCGCATCGCGCAGGCCGACCTGGCGGGCTTCGCGGTGTTCGTGGGGCCCGATCTGGTCTACGCCGAGCTGCCTGAAGAGCTCACGCGGCAGGGCGTGGTGCTCACCAGCCTGCACCAGGCCCTACGCTCGCACCCCGAGCAGGTGCAGGCCGCGCTGTTCAAGGCCGTGAACTGGTCGGACCTGGTGGGCACCCAGCAGAACCGGCCCGACAACAGCAAGCTCCCCGCGCTGAACGCGGCGCTCTTCACCCACGGGGTCTTCCTCTACGTGCCGCGCGGCGTGGAGTTCAGCAAGCCGTTGGGCGTGTTCAAGTACCTCGAGGGCGGCAAGCTCTCGGCGGGCCGCACCCTCGTGGTGAGCGGGGCCAACAGCCAGGCGGTCTACATCGAGGAGTACGTCTCGCCCGCGCAGGTGCCGGCCTCGGTCAACCTCTCGGCCACCGAGATCGTGCTGGACAGCGGGGCCAAGGTGCGCCATGCCCACGTCCAGACCCTGGGCGAGGGCTTCTACCACTTCCACCGCCAGCGGGCCCACCTCGGCCGCGACGCCGCGCTCAACGACCTCGTGGTCAACATGGGCGCCACCATCAGCCGCGCCGACGTGCAGTCGCAGATGCTGGGGGCGGGCTCGTACTCGGAGATGCTGGGCCTGTACTTCACCGCCGGCAACCAGCACGTCGACCACTACACCCTCCAGCACCACGTCGCCGACCACGCCTACTCCGACGTGCTCTACAAGGGCGCGGCCAAGGACCAAAGCCGCACGGTCTACGCCGGGCTGATCAAGCTCGAGCCCGGCGCGCAGAAGACCGACGCCTACCAGACCAACCGCAACCTGCTGCTCTCCCCCGACGCCCGCGCCGACAGCGTGCCGCAGCTCGAGATCGGCGCCAACGACGTCAAGTGCTCGCACGGCTCCTCCACCGCGCCCGTGGACGCGACGCAGCTTTTCTACCTCATGAGCCGCGGCCTGCCCCGGCACGTCGGGCAGCAGATCCTGGTCAAGGCCCACCTCGCCGACGTGCTCAGGCGCATCCCGCTCGAGGCCCTGCGCGCGCACATCGAGGGGATCATCGAGGAGAAGGTCAAACTCTAATGCCTAACGCCCAACGCCGAAGGCCGAATGCCAGAGAAGCTCAGGGTTTTGGCGTTTAGCGTTGGGCGTTAGGCGTTCGACTTCGCTATGTGGATCCCCGTCGCCAACCCCGAAGACTTCGTGAACGGCCGCCTGGTGGTCAAGGTGGAGGGCGAGAAGACCCCCGTTCTGCTGCTGCTGGTGGACGAGGAGGTCTTCGCCATCTCCGACATCTGCACCCACGACAAGAACCCGCTCTCCGACGGGCCGCTCGAGGGGCACACCATCAAGTGCACCCGCCACGGCGCCCGCTTCGACATCCGCACCGGCAAGCAGACCATGCCCGCCCCGCGCCCGGTGAAGGCGTACAAGGCCAAGCTGGAGGACGGGAAGGTCTGGCTCGAGGTCTAGCTTTCCGCCGGGGGACGCCGCCAGCCGGCCCCAACCTGGACCAAAAGCTCCGACAAAAGTCCCCGGCCCCCTTGCCTAAGCTGAAGGGGGCCGGCCCACACCCCTCCCGCCGAACGCGGGTAGAATTGGGCAAGCCCTCCACAGCCCCCGAAGGGAGACCACCATGCCCCTTACCCTCGAGTCCATCCGTCAGGACTTCCCGCTGATCGCGGGGAGGCCCGACCTGGTCTACCTCGACTCCACCGCCAGCAGCCAGAAGCCCCAGGCGGTGATCGAGGCGATGTCGCGCTTCTACCGCGAGTCCTACGCCAACGTGCACCGCGGAGCCTACTCGCTCTCCTTGGCCGCCACCGACGCCTACGAGCAGGCCCGCCACACCCTGGCCCGCTTCATCGGGGCCGAGCCCGAAGAGGTTATCTTCGTCCGCAACACCACCGAAGCGCTCAACCTGGTGGCCTACGCCTGGGGCCTGCACAACCTGCGCGAGGACGACGAGATCTTGCTCACCGAGATGGAGCACCACGCCAACCTGGTGCCCTGGCACCTGGTGGCCCGGCGCACCGGCGCCCGCATCAAGGCCATCCCCGTCACGCCGGAGGGGCGGCTCGAGCTCGCCGCGCTGGACGAGCTGCTCACCGAGCGGGTGCGGGTGGTAAGCCTGGTGCACATGTCCAACGTGCTGGGCACGGTCAACCCGGTGGTCGAGGTCGCGCGGCGGGCCAAGGCGGTGGGGGCGCTGGTGGTGGTGGACGGGGCGCAGTCGGCCCCGCACCTGCCCGTGGACGTGAAGGCCCTGGGGGCCGACTTCTTCGCCTTCTCCGGGCACAAGATGTGCGGCCCGACCGGCGCCGGGGTGCTGTGGGGCCGCGCCGAGGTGCTGCAGGACCTCCCGCCCTTCCTGGGCGGGGGGGACATGATCCTCGAGGTCCACCTCGATCGCTCGACCTACGCCAAGCCGCCCCAGCGCTTCGAGGCGGGCACCCCGCCCATCGCCGAGGCCATCGCCCTGGGCGCGGCGGCCGAGTACCTGATGGGGGTGGGCATGGAGCGCGTCTGGCAGCACGACCGGGCGCTGCTCGAGCACTGCCTGGCTCGCCTGGACGCCGAGCTCCCCGAGGTCCGGACCTTCGGCCCGCGCGGGGAGGACCGGGGCGGGGTGGTGGCCTTCAGCCTGGGCGACCTGCACGCCCACGACGTGGCCTGCGCCCTCGACCAGCACGGCATCGCGGTGCGGGCCGGGCACCACTGCGCCCAGCCCCTGCACCGCAAGCTGGGCCTGGCCTCGACCGCGCGGGCCAGCTTCTACCTCTACACCACCTTCGAGGAGGTGGACCGCTTCGTCGAGGGGCTCAAGCAGGTGCGGGAGTTCTTCAAGGACTGGCTGTAGGGGGTGCGCGTGAGCCTGCTCGAGGAGCTGTACAAGGAAATCCTGCTGCGCCACTACAAGCGGCCCCTCAACTTCGGGGTGCTGGAGAACCCCACCGTGCGCCAGCCCGGCGTCAACCCCTCCTGCGGCGACAGCCTCGAGCTCGAGCTGCGCCTGGAGGACGGCCGCATCGCGGAGGCGGCCTGGAAGGGCCAGGGCTGCGCCATCAGCATGGCCTCGGCCTCGCTGATGAGCGAGCTGATCAAGGGCCAGACCCTGCCGCAGGCGCTCGAGCTCGCCCGCAAGTTCAAGGCCATGGTCGTCGAGGGGGCCGAGCCCGCGCCCGAGCTGGGCGACCTCAGGGCGCTGGCCGGGGTCCACAAGCTGCACGCGCGGGTCAAGTGCGCCACGCTGGCGTGGAACGCGCTCGAGGAGGCGCTCAAGCCCTGACGTATCATGGCCGCATGTACCGACCGCGCGCGGGGCTGGTGGTCACCGACCTGGGGCAGGAGCTGGTGCTCCTCGACAGCGCCAGCGGCAAGATGTACAGCCTCAACGCCACCGGCGGTCTGGTCTGGCGGCACCTGCACGACCTCGAGCGCGCCCGCCGGGCGCTGTGCGAGGCCTACGCCATCCCCCCCGAACAGGCCCAGGCCGACGTGGAGAAGCTGCTCGAGCACCTGCTGCGCCAGCGCCTGATCGAAGATGCTTGAGCTGACGCTGCTGGCCTGCCGGGTGCGGGCCGCCGTAGACGGGCGCTGGGCCGCCTGGCTGGAGGAGCGCCTGGCCTTTCCCCACCCCGTCCTGCCCTCACGCCACACGCTGGAGGTCGCCCAGCTCGCCGCGCCGCCGGAGGGCGCGGGGGTGCTCGAGGCGGCGGATCCGTTGGCGCTGTTCCGCGGGCACAGCGGCTGGGTGAACCGCGACCCGCTGTTCTGGCTGGGGAGCCCCCAGGGCGGGGTGCGGCTCGAGGCCACCGAGCGGCACACGCGGCTGGAGTTCTGGGGCCAGGGCCCCGACCTGCCCGAGCTGGTGCTGCTGGGCCTGAGCGAGGGGCTGCGGGTGGCGGGGCTGCTGCCGGTCCACGCCGCCGGGGTCGTGCGCGACGGGAGGGTTTTGCTGCTGCTGGGCCCCAGCGGCACCGGCAAGACGACCACCCTGGTGCGGGCATTGCAGGCGGGGTGGCAGCCGGTGGCGGAGGACTTCCTGCTGCTCGAGGCCGAGGGCGCCACGGCCTACGGCATGGACCGGGGCCTGCGCCTGTGGCCCGACAGCCTCGAGCTGCTGCGCGAGGTCTATCCCCAGGCCGAGGGTGAGTGGCAGCAGGGCAAGTGCTTCATGCCCTACCAAAGCCTGGGGCTAGCACCCCAGTCGGGCCGGGTGGGTGGGATGGCCCTGCTGCTGCGGCAACCGGCCCGACCCTCGGGCTGGGAGCCCGCCAGCCCGCGCCAGGCCACCCTAGCCCTGTGGCGGGCCACCGGCCTGCCCCTCTCCCGCCTGGGCCAGCGGCGGGTCGCGCAGGCGGTCCAGGGTCTAGTGCCGCGGCTCCGCTGCCGCTTCCTCGAGCTGGGGCAGGGCCCGCTCCCCCTGGGGGAAGCGGAACTGCTCGCGAAAGAGTAGGGGGGCTTGCTCGTCCCCCGGGAGCGGCACCCCCTCGAGCTCGACCCAGGCGTGGCTCTCGAGCCCGCGCTCCCCCCGCCGCACCCCGCTGACGAAGGCCACCTCGAGCCCCGCCCCCTTCAGCGCCCGGTACAGCGCCGCCGAGCGCGGCAGGCAGGCGTCCTTGCGGCACCCCAGCAGCCACAAAGCCCAGCGGACCCCCCGCAGCACCCGGGCCCAGGAGACTCCCCGACGCTCGAGCGGCTGCGCCAGGCGGGTCACGAGGTCCCCGATCGAGGCGCCTTCCCGCAGGGCCGAGTGGACCTCGAGCACCCCCGGCAGCTCCCGCAACACGTCGGCGGCGACGGCGGGGAGGCTGACCAGGCGCTGCAGGTTGACCTCGGCGGCCTTGGAGCCGACCTCGCCCAGGGTGAGCAGTTCCCACCCCCCCGCCCGCCAGCCGCGCACCGGGAACTGCCGCAACCGCCCCTCCCAGGGGTCGCAGTAGCGCAGCCACAGCTCGAGGGTGCGCCTCAGACGCAGCTCGGCGGCCCGCCGGCGCACGTCGGCGGGCTCGAGGCCGTGGCGCTGCACCAGGTAGCGGGCGTCGAGGTAGTCGTGGGGCTTGAGGGCGAAGCCGTCGCCCCGGACGCGGTTGGCCACCAGCCCTACCAGCAGGGCGTCGGCGGGCCGCATCAGGCGGAGGGGAACCCCGTCCCACTCGGCCCGTACCGAAGCTTCCCACACCGCACGGGTCAGGCGGGCGGGCGCCCCCAGGAAGCAGTGCGCCTGCACCGGGTGGCGGTGCAGCTCCAGCCGCACCAGCCCCCCATCGGGCGAGCGCAGCACCGCCTCCTCGTGGGAGAAGGGCAGCTCGGCCCGGCGGAACAGCGCCCTCCAGCCCGCCCCCCGGGCCAGCTCGAGCGCCCGGGGCGCCTCCTCCGGGCGGATGAGCAGGTCCACGTCGCCGTAGAAGCGCATCCCCGGGCGGGGGTAGACCGTCTGGGCCAGCGCGAAGCCCTTGTAGGGCATGGGCTCGAGGCCCGCCCCGGCCCAGGCCCGCATGAGCCCCAGGACCTGCCGGCGCACCTGCTCGTGCCTCAGCTCCGCGCCCAGCGCCGGGGCCTTCAGGGAGGCCCGCAGGGGGTCGCCCGGGGGGAGAGTGTGGTAGAAGTAAGCCTCCAGGCGGAATTTCCGGACGAGCTCGAGGTCGGGTGGCCCCCCGGCCAGCAGCAGGGCGTGAAGCCTGTCGGGGCCGTCGGCGGGGCGGGGGGCACGTTTCACAGCATTTTCTCACGTTGATGTTAGCATAGGGCGTCTCACCCGTCGGTTTTTGGACGCCTCCCCGCGATCTGAGCCGAACGGCAGGGCTGCAAAGAAGTCGGGGCCAGGGCTGCCGCACCGGCCACCGACGCGACCCGAGCAAACCGTGCGGCAGGAGGTCTGGCATGGACACCGAGCGCAAGGAGCCGCCACAGGCTCGAGCGGAACACCCGATCCCCCAACCCCTCCCCCCCCTCTACGAGCCGCCGCGCCTCGAGGAGCACGGGGAATGGCAGCACGTCACCGGCCTCTCCCTGCCCATCGGGGAGCCGTGATCCCCGGCCGCTTCCGCCCGCCGGTCATCCCCCTCCCGAGGCTTCAGCTTTTCCGTACGACCGCGAAGGCCACGTGTATGAAGCTGAGATTATCCCCACTGCCGCTCGTGCTGCTGGCCCTGAGCGCCTGCACCCAGGGCCCCGCTACCCCGAAACAGCCCCCAGCCACCCCCCCCGCCTTCAAGCCGCGCCTGGTGGGGAGCCTCGAGGCCAGCTTCGACGCGGGCGCCCGGACCGCCCGCGCGACCTTCACCCCACTTAAGAAGCGCCGCCTGCTCGGCACCGCCGCCCTCGTCAACGAGGCCGACCTCAAGCTCACGCCCCTGAGCTTCACCGCCATCGACGCCGGCGGCGGCCAGCGCTTCCTCAACGCCACCTTCAAGGTGCAAAACCTCGGCGCCACCGGGCTCAACAACCTGACCCTCGTGGCCTACTACCGCAAAAAGCCGGGGGCCGAGAACGTCAACGGCAGCGCCTTCTTCGACATCCGCGACTTCGGCGGGGGCTCGAGCAACGCCGGCGAGTGGGCGCTGCGGCTACAGCCCGCGCACGGGATGAAGACCCAGGGCGCGGGCGTGACGGTGGACGACAGCCACGCCGACTTGCAGATCTTTACCCCCGCTCAGGCCGCCACGCTGCAAAGCGACGCCCAGAGCGCCGGGCTGATCAACGCCGGGGGGGTGACGGGCGAAACGGTGCTTCAGTACGGCTACGTCGTCCGCAATGCCGGCGGGGGCCGCGCCGTCGCGGGCAATTCCGACGCCAACAGCGTGACCGTGGCCCTCAAGGTGCCCACCGACGGCGACGCGGGCCCCAACAGCGCCTACCGCTACTCCATGACCTTCCTGGTCTTCGAGGACAACATCACCCGCGTGACGGAGAGCCTCGAGGAGCAGCCGGCCTCGGGGGTCGCGGCTCGAGCCAGCGCCGTCGGTGCGGCCCAGGTGGCGGTGATGTGCGGCACCGGCTACTCCGGGGCCAACCCCCTCTACGTCCCCGGCGTGACCCTCTCGGTGGGGAGCGCCGCCGCCTACGACCGCTGGATGGGCGGCGACTTCACGATCACCGGCAGCACCCCGCCCACGCTCGCCGTGACGGGCAACGTGCCCAAGACCTTCGCCGACAGCGCCGTGCTGGGCAACTACCAGCCTTTGGGCGGGGCCACCCTGGCCGCCAACAACTTCGCCAGCACCGACCCCAACACCCTCACCGACGGCAGCGGCGCCTTCACCTTCACCCGTGCCGCCGGCCAGCGCACCGCCAGCAGCTTCACCTTCGGCGTCTCGGACGGCAGTTGCACCCTCCCCGGGCAGAGCGCCAACGTCACGGTGAGCGGGATGTACTGGTTCGTCAAGAACGACGCCGGCGCGGGCAACGGCTCCTTCGCCAGCCCCTTCAACACCCTGGCCGCGGCCCAGGCGGCCTCCCAGGCGGGCGACGTGATCTTCGTGTACCGGGGGAACGGCACCAGCGCCGGCCAGAACGCGGGCATCACCCTCAAGAACGGCCAGAAGCTCATCGGGGAGGGGGCCGGGCTGACCGTCGACGCCGTGAACATCCCCGCCGGGGCCAGCCCGCTGATCGGGAACGCCGCCGGGGCGGGCGTCAGCCTGGCCCAGGACAACGAGGTCAGGGGCCTCGACGTCGGCGGGACCTCCGGCGGCCTCACCGGCTCCAACTTCGGCACCCTCACGGCCTCGAGCCTCTCGGTGACGGCCAGCGCCGGCCCGGCCCTCAACCTCAGCAACGGCAACCTCGCCGCGACCTTCCGCAGCCTCAGCTCGAGCGGGGGCGCCAACAACCTGGCCCTCTCGAACACCACCGGCAGCCTCACCGTCACCGGCGACGGCTCGACGGCGGGCAGCGGCGGGACGCTGCAGAACGCCTCCGCTGAGGCGGTGAAGCTCAGCAACCCGGGCAGCGTCACCCTGCGCTTCGTGAATGTCAAGAACAGCGGCACCCACGCCGTGAGCTTCACCGCCAGCAGTGGCACCCAGGGCCTCACCCTGCAAAACGCCGTGGTCGAGTCGGCGGGTCAGGGCGGAGGCATCTCGGGGCACGGGGTCCTGGCCGACGTGACGGGCAGCGGGACCGTCGCCAGCCTCAGCCTCAGCGGCTCGACCCTCCGCCAGCACGAGCAGAGCGGGATGTTCGTGTGGGGCAGGCCCGGCTCCAACGCTACCGTGCACCTCACCGCCACGGGCAACACCTTCCAGAACAACGCCGCCAACGGGCTCGACCTGGTGCTCGAGAGCAGCGGGGCCAGCACCTACACCGTCTCCAACAACACCCTCACCAACGCCCCGAGCCTCTACGGGGGCATCACGGTGCGCACCGAGGTCGCCGGGAGCAGCCCCCTCATCCAGGGCCGGATCAGCGGCAACACCTTCGACCTCAACCCCGGCACGGCCTCGAGCAGCGCGGGCAGCGTGGGCATCCTCGTCGAGATGAACGGCAGCGAGACCTCGAGGCTCGAGCTGAGCGGGAACAACCCCATCCGCGACTACGACACCTACGGGGTGGGGGTGTCCACCGGCAGCACCACCGGCGGACGCCTCGACCTCACCCTCAGCAACAACGACGTCAGCAACCCCAGCGACCCCGGCAACCTCGCGCTCCGGGGCTTCAACCTCCACGCCGGCAGCACCACCACCGCCGGCGGGAGCAACCGCAGCACCCTGTGCCTGAACATGACCGGCAACACCACCCCGGCCAACACCGGGGCTTACCAGGGCGCCCGGCTGCGCCAGTTCAGCGGCCACAACTTCCTCATCCAGGGCTTCAGCGGCCCCGGCACCGACGCCGGCACTGTGCAGAGCTACGTGCAGGGGCAGAACCCGGCCTCCGCGGTCAACGTCCACGCCGCCGGCACCGGCACCGTGGTCAACTACGCCGGCGGCACCTGCACCCCCCCCAGCTTCTGAAGGAGGCCACCCGTGTCCGATCCCTTCCTCGCCGAGATCAAGATCGTGAGCTTCGACTTCGCCCCGCAAGGCTGGGCGAGGTGCGACGGCCAGCTCCTGCCCATCAGCCAGAACACCGCGCTGTTCTCGCTGCTGGGCACCACCTACGGGGGCGACGGGCGCACCACCTTCGCCCTGCCCGACCTGCGGGGGCGGGTGCCCTTCCACGTAGGCGGCGGCTTCGTCCAGGGCCAAACCGGGGGTGAGGAAAACCACACCCTGACCCTGAGTGAGCTCCCTGCCCACACCCACAACCTCCAGGCCAGCACCGCCGCCGCCAGCAGCGTGTTCCCGGCGAACAACGCCCTGGCCCAAGGCAGCGCTCCCCTTTACGGCCCGGCCAACAACCTCGCCCCGCTGGGCGTGCAGAGCGTCGGCGAGGCGGGCGGGTCGCAGCCGCACGAGAACATGCAGCCCTACCTGGTGCTCAACTTCGTCATCGCGCTCCAGGGCATCTTCCCTCCGAGGGACTGAGGTCGCTATGTCGCAACCGTTTGTCGGTGAAATCCGGATGTTCGCGGGGAACTTCGCCCCGCAAGGCTGGGCGTTTTGCGACGGCTCGATCCTACCCATCAACCAATACGACGTCCTCTTCAGCCTCATCGGCACCACCTACGGGGGGGACGGGCAGACCGATTTCGCCCTCCCCGACCTGCGTGGGCGGGTCCCGATCCACGTGGGCGCGGCGCCGGGCGGCCAATTCCGGCTTCTGGGGGAAGCAGGCGGCGCGGAAACGGTGACGCTGAGCGTCCAGCAGATCCCCAGCCACAGCCACGGCCTGCTGGCCTCGAGCGACACCGCCACCCAGACCGCCCCGGCTTCGAACGTGCTGGCCCAGCCGGTTGGCGGCCAGCTCTACCTGGCCGACGCCCCCAGCGTGAGCTTGAACGCCGCGTCGCTGGCCCCGGCGGGCGGCAGCCAGCCCCACGACAACATGGGGCCTTTCCTGTGCGTCAACTTCATCATCTCGCTGTTCGGGATCTACCCGTTCCGGGCCTGAGGAGGCTAGCGTGTCCGACCCTTTCATAGCGGAAATCCGCATCGTAGGCTTCCAATTCGCCCCCAGGGGCTGGGCGAGGTGCGACGGCCAGCTCCTGCCCATCAACCAGAACACCTTGCTGTTCTCGCTGCTGGGCACCACCTACGGGGGCAACGGGCGCACCACCTTCGCCCTGCCCGACCTGCGGGGCCGTGCGCCCGTGCAGCCCGGTCAGGGGCCGGGCCTCAGCAACCGCACCCTGGGCCAGAGCGGGGGCTCGCAGACCGTGACCCTGCTGCAAACCCAGATCCCCGCGCATAACCACGCCCTCCGGGCCGTCAACGACCTAGCCGACAGCAGCAACCCCGGCGGGAGCCTGGCCAGGGCGGCCGGCGTGCAGCCCTACGGCACGGGCAGCCCCAACGCCGTGCTCGCGCCGCAGTCGGTCGGGGCGGCCGGGGGGAGCCAGCCGCACAACAACCTCCAGCCCTACCTGATGCTCAACTTCGTCATCGCCCTGCAGGGCGTCTTCCCCCAGAGGTCGTGACATGGCGACGCGTCGCAACTTCTTCAAAACCGTCCTCGGCCTGGGCGCGGGCGCTTCGGCGTTCGGCCTAGCGCAGCAGGCCCGGCCGAAGCTGCGGGTAGGCGTGCTGGCCCCGGCGGGGGCGAAGGGCTTTCGGGCGGCCCTCGAGCGCTCGGGCGGCGAGGGTGTGGAATGGCTGCACCGGGCCATCGGGGCCACCCCCCGTTCCGCCGTGCGGGAGGCCCGGGAACTGCTCGAGGCCGGGGTTTCGGCGCTAGTCGCCCTGGGCGACGGGCTCGAGGAGGCCCTGCGCCCCCTGGCCGAGGAGCACGCCGCCGTGCTGATCCTGAGCGAGGTGGGCGTGCTGATGCCGCGCCGGGTGGCCCCAGGCGTTTTCGTCTTCAGAAACTCCCTGCGGCAGTGGCAGGCCGAGTGGGCCATGGGCGCGTGGAGCGCGGCGCACCGGGGCCCGACCGCCGTGGTGGTGACGGGCCTGCTCGAGGCCGGCTACGACCTGCCCTACGCCTTCCGCTCGGGCTTCGAGGCGGCGGGCGGGCGGGTGCTGGCGACACTGGTCAGCGACGCGGCCACCGGGAAGCACGACTTCGCCTCGGCGCTCGCCCAGGTCCGCTCGCTGGGCCCCGCCACGGTCCACCTCATCGGGAGCAGCCGGGAGGGGCTGGAGTTCGCCCAGCACTGCCCGAACGTCACGGTCAGCGGGTTCAGCCTGGGGGCGCTGCCCAGCGCTTTACAAGGAGCCTACGGCGCGACCACCGCGCCCGGCCAGGACGGGCTCGAGGCCCTCGGGCAGCGGGCGGGAGCCTGGCTTAAAGCGGCGGCGGTGCGGGCGGGCTCGAGGGGGCTGCTGGCCGCCCTGCGCGAGACCGCCCGCACCGACCCGATCTTCCTCAGCCGGGTCCAGGGCGGCGAGCGCGTCAAGCTGGAACAGCTCGCCGAGCCCCCGGCGCACCACCCCGCGCTGCTCAGCCTCGCCGCGCACCCCCGCAGCGGCTGGACCAACCTGTACCCCCATGTTTGAAACCCCCGCCGGAGTCGTACGCCTGCGCCCTGAAACGCCGGAGGACCTCCCCTTCCTCCGGCGCCTGTACGCCAGCACCCGCGAGGAGGAGCTGGCCCCGGTGCCCTGGACCCTCGAGCAGAAGCAGGCCTTCCTCGAGTCCCAGTTCGAGCTGCAGCACCGCCACTACCGCGAGCACTACGCCGGGGCGCGTTTCGACGTGGTTGAGCTGGAGGGCCAGCCCGTCGGGCGGATCTACGTCCACCGCACGCCCCAGGAGGTCCGCCTCATGGACATCGCCCTGCTGCCGGAGCACCGGGGAAAAGGCATAGGGGGGATGCTGATGGGCAACCTGCTCGAGCAGGCCCGGCGGGCGGGCCAGAGCGTCACCCTGCACGTCGAGGAGAACAACCCGGCCCGCCTGTGGTACGAGCGGCTGGGCTTCGAGAGGCTCGAGGAGCGCGGGGTCTACTGGTTCATGCGCTGGAGGGCGGCCCCCGGCTAGCCGAAGACCGCCTCGTAGCGCATCCCGGCGTCGTCGGGGCCGATGGGGACGACGAAGATTTCCTGCCGCCCCAGGGTGGGGTGCTCGAGGGGATAGATGCGCTGGGGCAGCACCGGCGAGCGCGGCCCGCGGAACAGCAGGGCGAAGGGCTCGCGCCGGGCGCCGGGCACCCGCGGGGGGAGGGGCTGGGCTTCGATCAGGGTCAGCTCGAAGGACCCCTCGACGAAGGGGATGCTGAAGACCGAGCCCACCAGCGGCTCGAAGAGGGCGAGGGTGAGGAGGGGGCCGGACACACCGGCATTCTACGGCAGCAAGTAGGTGGGCGCGGTGCCGATGCGCAGGTTCTCCAGCCGCACCACCCCGATACCGGCCCCGGCGGGGTTGTCGGCGTCGGGGCCGACCAGGACCAGTTGCACGGGCCGCTCGGCACCCGCCAGGCCCCGGGCGCGGCCCAAAGCCTGCGCGGTGGTCTCGCCCAGCGCCCGGCTGACGCGGGTGAGGGGCATCTCCCCGACCAGGAAGGTCGCCTTGAAGCGGTAAGGCTTGGGCTCGCCGGGGAAGGTGCGGGGCAGGCGGAAGGCCACGCTGAGGGTTCCCGCTTCCCCCGGCCCCAGCCGCCGCCCGTCGCCCGGGGCGTCCCGGGCGGTAAAGCCGTAGTCGAGCACCGCGTCGGCGGCGGCGATCAGGCCCAGGGCGCGGGCCCTGCCCTCGAGGCCCGCGCTCTCGGCCAGGGCGAAGGCCTGGAAGTCGCTGTTGAGCGGGTCGGGCTGTGGCGCGGCGACGCCCATCACGGTGGCCTGGACGGGCCGGAAGCTCCGGGCCACGCCGGGGTCGGCGATCTCCTGCCCGTCGGGGAAGGCAGCGTCGGGGAAGGCCCGGACCTCCCGGATCGCCGTGCCGCCCGCGTTGCCCGCCCGGGCATAGGCTTGCAGGGTGAGGTTCTCCAGCGGCACGCTGCCCAGGTTCTCGACCCGGTAGGTGAGGGTGAGGTAGCGCACGCCCTCGCCGAGGGCGTCGAGGTCGGTGTAGGACAGCGGGGTGAAGCGCACGGTCCGGCTGCTGTCGAGCAGGCTCTGCCAGGAGGTGGTGTCCCAGGCCAGGGTGACGCTGCCGAAGGGCTCGAGCGCGGCGGTCGCGGGGGGCCTCGAGCAGGCCGCCAGCAACCCCAGGAGCCCCAGCAGCGCGGCCCGCAGTGCCGCCGGCCCAAATCCTGCGGCGGGGGCGCTCAATCCTCCTCCTCGCGGAATTGCAGCTCGTAGAGGTCGCGGTACAAGCCGCCCGCCGCCAGCAACTCCTCGTGGGTGCCCTGCTGCACCACCCGGCCGTCCTCGAGCACCACGATCATGTCGGCGCGGCGCACCGTGGAGAGGCGGTGGGCGATGACGAAGGTGGTGCGGCCTCGCATCAGGGTCTCCAGGGCTTCCTGCACCAGCATCTCCGACTCGGAGTCGAGGGAGCTGGTGGCCTCGTCGAGGATGAGGATGCGGGGGTTCTTGAGCAGCGCCCGGGCGATGGCGATGCGCTGCCGCTGCCCGCCCGAGAGCTTGACCCCGCGCTCGCCCACCAGGGTGCCGTAGCCCTCCGGGAAGGCGCTGATGAAGTCGTGGGCGTTGGCGGCCTTGGCCGCCGCCACGATCTCGGCCTCGCCGGCCCCGGGGCGGCCGTAGCCGATGTTCTCGGCGATGGAGCCGGAGAAGAGCAGGGTCTCCTGCGGCACGGTGCCCACGTGCGAGCGCAGCTCGCGCAGGGAGACCTCGCGCACGTCGAGGCCGTCTATGGTGATGCCGCCGCCGGTCACGTCGTAGAAGCGGGGGATCAGGGCCACAAGCGTGCTCTTGCCCGCGCCGCTGGGGCCCACGACGGCCACCACCTGGCCGGGCTTGGCCTCGAGGCTCACCCCCCGCAGCACCTCCCCCCGCTCGCCGTAGCCGAAGCGCACGTTCTGGAAGCGGACGTGCCCCTGCACCGCGCTCAGCGGCTTGGGGTGGGCGGGCTCGGGCAGGTCGGGGCGCTCGTCGAGGAGCTCGAAGATGCGGCTGCTGGCCCCCAGCGCGCTCTGGAGCTGGGTGAAGATGCCGGTGAAGGTGCCCACCGTGGCCGCGATGTTGAAGGTGTAGAGCACGAAGGTGAAGAGCTGGCCCGGCCCGATCTCCTTCAGCGCCACCAGCCGCCCGCCGTACCACAGCACCAGCCCCAGCGCGGCGAAGATGGCGAAGAAGACGACGGGGTTGAGCACGGCCCCCAGCAGCGCGCGGCGCATGGCGACCTGGAAGGACTTGCCGATGAGCTGGCCGTAGCGCCGGGTCTCCTGCGGCTCGGCCGTGAAGGACTGCACCACCCGGATGCCCGAGAGGGTCTCCTCGGCGCGGGCGTTGGCGTCGGCCACGCGGTCCTGGAACTCCTTGGAAGCCCGCCGGATCATGCGGCCCAGGAAGATCGCGGCCAGGATCACCACCGGCACCACCGCCAGGATCAGCGCGGTGAGCTTCCAGTTGGTGAGGAAGAGGATCGCCAGGGTGCTCACCAGCACCAAAGGCTGGGTGAAGAGCTGGACGAGGGTGCTCGAGACCACCGCCTGCACGGTGGAGATGTCGGAGGTCAGGCGGCTGGTGATGTCGCCGGTCTTGTTGCGCTCGAAGAAGCGCGGGGAGAGGGTGAGCAGGTGGGCGTAGAGCGACTTGCGCAGGTCGGCCACCACCCCCTCGCCCGCGCGGGCCACCAGGTAGCTCTGCACCCCGCTGAAGACGGCCTGCCCCGCGAAGACCCCGAGCAACACGAACAGGAGCTGGTCGAGGCGGGCGAGGTTGGCCTCGAGGAAGGACACGTCGATGAGGCGGCCCACCACCTGGGGAAAGATCAGGTTGAAGGCGGTGGAGACCAGGCTGGCGAGCCCGGCCACCACCAGGCCCCAGCGGTAGGGCCTCGTGTAGGCCAGCAGGCGGCGCAACTGGCCCAGGTCGCGGCGGCTGGGGGGGCGGGCGGGCTCGCGGCGGCTGCGCGGCAGCGAAAACATGAGCGCATTCTAGCCCTTCCTCAGGGGCCGACCCTCGCCCCGGACACGGTTGGTAGACTGGCCTTCGTGAACTACGGCGAGTGGGTCCTGCTCCAGGACCGGCGCGGGCGCAATTACCTCTTCCGCCTGAAGGAGGGCGGCAGCTTCGACACCCAGCGGGGCTCCATCCGGCACGAGCAGGTCCTGGGGGCCGGATATGGCCGCACCGTCGCCACGCCGCAGGGCGAGCCCTTCAGCGTGCACAAGCCCACCCTCGAGGACTACGTGCTGCACATGCCGCGCGAGGCCACACCCACCTACCCCAAGGACGCCGCCACCATCGCCTTCCTGCTCGACCTAGCCCCTGGGATGCGGGTGCTCGAGGCCGGCTCGGGCTCGGGCGGCCTCACCCTCTTCCTCGCCCGCGCGGTGGGCCCCGGCGGGGAGGTCTGGAGCTACGAGACCCGCGAGCGCCACCAACAAAAGGCCCGCCACAACCTGCAAGCCTTCGAGGACTGGGGCAACGTGACGTGGGTGCTGGGCGACCTCTCGGCCCTCGAGCCCCCCGCCGAACCCTTCGACGGCGTCGCCCTCGACCTGATGGAGCCCTGGAGCGTCCTCCCCGCCCTCACCCCCGCCCTCAAGCCCGACCGCTTCCTGGTGTGCTACCTGCCCAACCTCACCCAGGTGGTCACCTTGCTCGAGCACCTCAAGGCCCAGGCCCTCCCCTACCTCCACGAGCGAACGCTCGAGGTCATCCACCGCGAGTGGGACGTGCGCCCCCCCATCGCCCACCCCAAGTTCCAACAGGTAGGCCACACCGCCTTCCTGGTGCAGTTGCGGCGGCTGGCGGGGAGCGGTAAGCCCTAAGGAAAAAGGGCGGGCACGGGGGCCCGCCCCTACAGAAGGCGTCTTGCGTTTTGCGTTTGGCGTTTGGCGTCTTGCGTTTGGCGTTTGGCGTTTGGCGTACGGCGTAGGACGTACGACCCTGTAAGGTAGACCTATGACCGGAGTGGTATTGCTCCACGCCTTCCCCTACCCCACGATGTGGGGGCCGCAGCTCGAGGTGCTCCAGCCGCGCTATCCGGTGATCGCGCCCGACTACCTGGGCAAGCCCCTCCCCGAAGCCGCCTCACAGGTGTTGCGGGCGATGGACTGGCTCGAGTGGGAGCGGGCCGTGCTGGTGGGGCTGTCGATGGGCGGCTACCTGGCCTTCGAGCTGTGGCGACAGGCCCCGGAGCGCGTGGCCGGGCTGGTGCTGGCCGATACCCGCGCGGGGGCCGACGACGAGGCGGGCCGGCGCACCCGTGACCAGCAGGCCGCCCGCGTCCGGGCCGAGGGGCTGGACTGGCTGCCCGAAGCCCTGCTGCCCAACCACCTGGGCAAGACCACCCGCGAGCACGAGGCCGAGATCGTGCAAAACGCCGCTCAGATGATCCTGGCCAACGAGCCCGAGCGGGTGGCGCGCAGCCTCGAGGCCCTGCGCGACCGCCCCGACTCGAGGCCCCTGCTCGCCAGCATCACCGCCCCCACCCTGATCCTGGTGGGCGAGGAGGACGCCGTGACCCCCGTAGCCGAGGCGCGGGCCATGTACGAGGCCATCGAGGGCAGCCAGATGCTGATCCTGCCCGAGGCCGGGCACCTCTCGAGCCTGGAGAGCCCCGCCGCCTTCAACACCGCGCTGCTGGGCTTTCTGGCCCAGGTCCTGAGCTGAGCCCCTGCTCAGGGGCGAGGGGGCGGCCCGCTGGACTCCCGCACGATGAGCCGGGTGGGCAGCACCACGGGCTCCAGGGGTTCGCGGCCCTCGAGATGCGCGATGAGCATCTGCCCGGCGCGGCGCCCCTTCTCCACGTGGTCCTGCCGCACCGTCGTCAGGGGCGGGGACGTGCGGGCCGCCACCGGCGCGTCGTCGTAGCCTACGACCGAGAGCTCGCGCGGCACGGCGACGCCCTGCTGGGCCGCGTAGCCCAGCACCCCCAGCGCGAGCTGGTCGCTCATGGCCAGGACGGCGGTTGGCCTGGGCTCCAGCCGCAGCAGCGCCTCGGCCGCCTCCCGGCCCGCCTCGGGGGTGTTGTCGGGGCACTCGAACACGGCCACGTCGCGCTCCCAGGACAGGCCGGCCGCCTCGAGCGCGGCCCGGTAGCCCTGCAGGCGGGCGCGGGTAGGGCCGTAGGAGGCGCGGGACTGCTGAGGCGGGGAGAGGAACCCCCCAGTGCTGTCGTGGGCTAGCTGCAGCGAGACGACCCCCAGGCGGCGGTGACCGAGCCCCAGAAGGTGCTCGGCGGCCGCGCGGGCCCCGCCCACGTCGTCCACGGTGACGAACGGGAAACCAGGTGCGGTGCGGAAGTTGTCGACGAGCACCGTGGGCAATTTGCGCCCGACCACCGCCTCGTACAGCGGGTCGCCGTCGGCGAAGCACTGCACCACGAAGCCGTCCACGCTGGCGGTGGCGGCGAGGGTGAGGCTCTGGTCGGGCGCCGTGCCCACCAGCAGCAGCCCGTAGCCGGCCTGTTCGGCCTCGAGGGCGATGCCCTGGATGAACAGCGGGGCCACGGGGTCGGTAAAGGCGTAGGACAGGCGGTCCGGGTAGACCACGCCGATGGCCCCCACCCGGCCGCGGCGCAGCCCCCGGGCCATGGGGTCGGGGCCGGAGTAGCCCAGCCGCCGCGCGGTCTCGAAGACGCGCTCCCGCAGCTCGGGCGATAGCTGGTCGGGACGGTTGTAGGCATTGGAAACTGTGGAGGTCGCCACCCCCAGCGCCTCGGCGATGTCCTTGAGCGTGACCTTCTTGTCCGGCTTGACACCCATCCCCGCTATGCTATACTACTGAAACGATTCAGATGCGTCCCCGTCTGAATCCCACAGGAGGAAGCCATGCTTGATCAACACTTCGTCTCGGTGGTTCTGGCCCGCGAACTCATGGAAGAGACCCTCGAGGGCAGCCGTCCCGGCACAGCTTCTGGTCGCGACACGCAGGAAATCCTTCTGGGGGCTGCGGCGCCCCGGCGCGGGGGCTGGCTCGAGTTCCTGCTGCGGCGCTGGACTGTGCGGCATCCCGTGGCCAAGACCCAGGCCGAGTGCTGATTCGACCCCCCGACCTATCGGGCACCCTGGCGGGTGCCCTCGCGTTTGGACCGGTCCGGGTGGCCCTACCCGATGCGCCGCGTTAGGTGCGCGGTCTGCACGATGGTGGTGGCGATCTCCTCGATGGAGGCGGCGGTGGTGTCGAAGAAGCGGATGCCGTTGGCACGGAAGAGCTGCTCGGCCCGCCGCACCTCGTACTCGCAGCGCTCGAGCGCCGCGTAGGAGCTGCCGGGGCGCCGCTGGGTGCGGATCTGGTGGAGCCGGGCGGGGTCGATGGTGAGGCCGAAGATCTTGCCCCGGTGGGGCTTGAGCGGCTCGGGCAGCTCCTGGCGCTCGAAGTCGTCCTCGGCCAGGGGGTAGTTGGAGGCGCGGATGCCGTACTGCAGGCCCAGGAAGAGGCAGGTGGGGGTCTTGCCCGCCCGCGAGACCCCGATGAGGATCACGTCGGCGAGCTGGTAGTGCTTCTCCCCCACCCCGTCGTCGGTGGTGAGGGCGAAGTCCACCGCGTCGATGCGGGTGAAGTAGGCGCTCACGTCGCCGATGCTGTGGTAGCGGCCCACCCGGGGCGTGGTGGGCTGGCCGAGCTCGGCCTCGAGCACGCTCAGGTAGGGCGTGAAGAGGTCGAAGAACAGGGCGGGGGCGGTCTCGAGCCGCGCCAGCAGGCCGGGGTTGGTGAGGGTGCTGAAGAGGATGGGCCGCTCGCCCCCGCCGCGGTAGCGCGCGGTGATCTCCTCCACCACCGCCTGCACCTCGGCCTCGGTGTCCGTGAAGGGGCGCGTTAAGTATTCGAAACGCACCCCCTCGAAGTGGGCCAGCAGGCTACGGGCCACCGCCTCGGCGGTGAGGCCGGTGTGGTCGGAAACGATGAAGACGGCGCGGGAACGGGGCTCCATGCCCCAAGTGTAATCGGGCCCGGGAGCACCGCGCCGGTGGTGTAGGTGTGCTTGTTACAGGCCCCGTAACGGTGTACACAAGAACCGGGGGCGGCCTTTTTACACCCTGCCGCTTAATGCACCCTGGAGCGCAGGAGGAAGGCATGGCCTACATTCGCTGGTTCGACACCCTGAGCATGAACGACCTACCCCACGTCGGGGGCAAGAACGCCTCCATCGGGGAGATGATCGCCAAGCTTTCGCAAGCCGGGGTGCGGGTGCCCGGAGGATTCGCCACCACCGCGCTGGCCTTCCAGGACTTCCTGGCCCACAACGGCCTCGAGGGCTTCATCCGCCAGGCCCTGCAGGGCCTCGACACCGACGACGTGGACGCGCTGGCCCGAGTAGGCGCCCGCATCCGGGCCGCCGTAGAGGCCGCCGAGCTACCCAAGGCCCTCGAGGTAGCCATCGTAGACGCCTACATCCGCCTTCAGCGCCAGTCCGGCGCTGATTTTTCCGTCGCGGTGCGCTCTTCGGCCACCGCCGAGGACCTGCCCGAGGCCAGCTTCGCCGGCCAGCAGGAGACCTTCCTCAACGTGCGGGGCGTGGACGGCGTGCTGCTGCACGTCAAAAAGGTCTTCGCCTCGCTCTACAACGACCGGGCCATCGCCTACCGCGTGCACCACGGCTTCGCCCACGAGGAGGTGGCGCTGTCGGCCGGGGTGCAGCGCATGGTGCGAAGCGACCTGGGCGCCAGCGGCGTGGCCTTCACCCTCGACACCGAGTCGGGCTTCCGCGACGCGGTGTTCATCACCTCCAGCTACGGCCTGGGCGAACTGCTGGTGCAGGGCGCGGTCAACCCCGACGAGTTCTACGTCTACAAGCCCGCCCTGCGCGCGGGCAAAAAGGCCATCCTCCAGCGCAGCCTGGGCAGCAAGCTGCAGAAGATGGTCTACGGCGAGGGCGGCGTGCAGACGGTGGAGACCTCGCCCGAGGAGCGCCGCCGCTTCTCGCTGTCCGACGAGGACGTGCTCGAGCTCGCCCGCCAGGCCCTCCTCATCGAGGAGCACTACGGCCGCCCCATGGACATCGAGTGGGCCAAGGACGGCCAGGACGGCAAGATCTACATCCTGCAGGCCCGGCCCGAGACGGTGCAAAGCCGCAGCGGGCGGGTCATCGAGCGCTTCAGCATGACCGAGCGGGCCGAGATCCTGGTGACGGGCCGCGCGGTGGGCTCGCGCATCGGGGCGGGCACCGTGCGCGTGATCTCCTCCCCCAAGGAGATGAACCGGGTGCAGCCGGGCGACGTGCTGGTGGCCGACATGACCGACCCCGACTGGGAGCCGGTGATGAAGCGGGCCGCGGCCATCGTGACCAACCGGGGCGGGCGCACCTGCCACGCCGCCATCGTCGCCCGCGAGCTGGGCATCCCGGCGGTGGTGGGCACCGGCGACGCCACCCGCGTGCTGCGCGACGGCGACGCCGTGACGGTCTCCTGCGCCGAGGGCGACACCGGGCGGGTCTACAAGGGGAGCCCGAAGTTCGAGCTGCGGCGCATCGAGCTCGACAAGATGCCCGAGATCCCGGTCAAGATCATGATGAACGTCGCCAGCCCCGAGCGGGCCTTCAGCTTCGCCAACTTGCCCCACGCGGGGGTGGGGCTGGCGCGCCTCGAGTTCATCATCAACAACGTCATCGGGGTGCACCCCAAGGCCCTGCTGGACTTCGAGCGCCTCGAGCCCGCCCTCAAGGCCGAGATCGAGCGGCGCACCGCCGGCTACGCCTCCCCCGCCGACTTCTTCCGCGAGAAGCTGGCCGAGGGCGTGGGGATGATCGCCGCGGCCTTCGCGCCCCACCCCGTGATCGTGCGGCTGTCGGACTTCAAGTCCAACGAGTACGCGCACCTCCTGGGCGGCACCCTCTACGAGCCCAAGGAGGAAAACCCCATGATCGGCTTCCGGGGTGCCTCGCGCTACCGCAGCGCCGACTTCGCCGAAGCTTTCGCGCTCGAGTGCCAGGCACTCAAAAAAGTACGGGACGAGTTCGGTCTGACCAACGTATGGGTCATGATCCCCTTCGTGCGCACCGTGGGTGAGGCACGGCAGGTGATCGAGATCCTGAAGTCCCACGGCCTTGAGAGGCAGGTTTCGGAGCCGGATGGCTCCGTGCGCGGCCAGAACGGTCTGAAGCTCATCATGATGTGCGAGGTGCCCTCCAACGCCATCCTGGCCGAGGCCTTCCTGGAGCTCTTCGACGGCTTCTCCATCGGCTCCAACGACCTCACCCAGCTCACCCTGGCCCTCGACCGCGACTCGGGGCTGGTGGCCGAGCTCTTCGACGAGCAGGACGAGGCGGTGAAGTTCCTGCTCGCGCGCGCCATCCAGGCGGCCAAGAAGATGGGCAAGTACATCGGCATCTGCGGGCAGGGCCCCTCCGACCACCCCGAGCTCGCCGAGTGGCTGGTGCAGCAGGGCATCGAGAGCATGTCGCTCAACCCCGACAGCGTGCTCGAGACCTGGCTCTACCTGGCCGAGCGGCAAAAGGCGGCCGTGGGCTGAGCCGACGGAGCACTTTTGTAGGGGCAGGCCCAGCGGCCTGCCCCGGCTCGTTTGAAGAAGGGGGCCACGGGGGCCGCCCTCCCTTCACCCCTTGTGGACCTCGACGACCACCTTCCCCCGGGTGTGCCCGTGCTCGACGTGGCGGTGGGCCTCGACGATCTGCTCGAGGGGGTAGGTCTTCTCGATCACCGGCCTCAGCCTGCCCGCCTCGGCCATCTCGCGCAGGAAGTCCATGTCCTTGGCGTTGGGTTCGGAGAGGTGGGTCCTCGCCCGCTTGTTCTTCGTCAGCAGGGCGAAGAGGATCTGGAAGATCTGGAAGCCCGGCTTCAGGGGGTTTTCGGTGATGTAGACGCCGTCGGCGCTCAGGGCGCGCCTGCAACTGAGGTAGGTCCGCTTGGCCACGGCGTCGAGGATGATGTCGTACTTCTCCCCGCGCCGGGCGAAGTCCTCCTGGGTGTAGTCGATCACGCGGTCGGCCCCGAGACCCCTGACCCACTCGAGGTTGGGGGTGCTGCACACCGCCGTCACCTCGGCCCCGTAGAACTTGGCGATCTGCACCGCGAAGTGCCCGACCCCGCCCGAGGCCCCGTAGACCAGGACCCGGTGCCCTTTCTTTATCCGGCCTACGTCCCGCAGGGCCTGCAGCGCGGTGATGGCGGCGGTGGGGACGGCGGCGGCCTCGCGGAAGGTGAGGTTGGAGGGCATCCGGCCGATCGCGCCCTCGCGGGCGCGCACGTACTCGGCGTGGGAGCCGAAGCAGTTTCCGAAGACGGCGTCGCCGACCTTGAAGCGGGTCACGTCCTTCCCGACGGCCACCACCTCCCCGGCGAAGTCGATGCCCAGTTTGTGGGTCTTGGGTTTCATAAAGCCGTGGGAGGGCCGCACGGGGAGGTAGCCCTTGCGGTGCAGGTAGTCGAAGGGGTTGACCGAGGCGTAGCGCACCCGCACGAGCACCCGGTCGCCGTGCTCGTCCTGCAGTGCGGGCACCTCGACGCGCTCGATCTTGAGGACCTCGGGGGGGCCGTAGGACTTGTAGATGGCGGCTTTCATCGTGTTCATGGCTTTCCGACACCGTAGCACCGCCGGTCGTGCAAATAGAACGGGGGGATTTGAGTGATAGAATTTCTCGACCATGAGCCAAGGGGTGGCGTGCAGGACCCGGAACCTGGAGGACCCGGAGGCGGCGCTGTTCTTCGTGCAGCCGGCGAGCGTGCGGCACCTCTACCCCTTCATGGGCCGCGAGGCCAGCCTGGCCGAGGCCGCCCGGGCCGTCGGGATCAGCAAGAGCCACATGAGCTACTGGCTGCAGAAGATGCTGCGCCTGGGGCTCGTCGAGAAGGTGCGGGTGGAGAAGCGCGGCAAGCACGACGTGCCGCTCTACCGCGCGACCGCCGAGGTCTTCACCATCCCCCTCGAGCGCGTCCCGGTGGGCTCGGACGAGGAGATCCTCATCCTCAACAGCCGCGACTTCGAGCGGATCGAGCGGCGCTCGATCATCCGACTGACCAGCAACAACGCCGGGGGCTGGTACATCCGCTTCAGCCGGGGGGACGAGACGCCGCGGCTGGAGCTGTTCCCGCGCAGCGGGCAGCCGGTCGAGCCCAGGGTCCTCAACAAGTGGGGCTGCCTGAGCCTCACCGAGCAGCAGGCCAGGGCCCTGCGCGCCGAGATCGCGGCGCTGCTCGAGCGCTACGCGGGCGCGGAGACGGGCGAGGGCAAGGACTACTTGTACAAGTTCCTGCTCGTCGAGGCCTGCCTGGACTAGCCCCGGCGCCGTGGGTCCGGATGAACCGCATCGACCGGCTCTTCGCCATCACCCTCCTGCTGCAACGCCGCAAGCGGCTGCGGGCCGCCGACCTGGCCCGCCTCTTCGAGGTCAGCGAGCGCACCGTCTACCGCGACATCATGGCCCTGAACGAGGGCGGCGTGCCCATCGTCTCGATCCCGGGCGGGGGCTACGAGCTGATGGAGGGCTATTACCTGCCGCCCCTGGTCTTCACCCCGCGCGAGGCCAGGGGGCTATTTCTGGCCGCGCGGATGCTCCAGGCCCACAGCACCGGCGAGTTGCCCAAAGAACTCGAGCAGGCCCTGGCCAAGCTCGCCGTCGCCCTGCCCGAGGCCACCCGCGCCGAAGCCGAGCAGATCGCCCAGGCAGTGAGCTTCATGCTGCCCCGCCAGCCCTTCGACCTCGACGAGCCCCGGCTGGCCATCCTGCAACAGGCCCTGCGCGAGCGGCGGGTGGTGTGGCTGGCCTACCACGGCCAAAACCGCAACCGGCTCAGCCGGCGCGAGGTGGAGCCCCACCGGCTCAGCTATTCCGAGGGGGCCTGGTACCTCGACGCCTACTGCCGCCTGCGCCAGGGGGTGAGGGGCTTCCGGCTCGACCGCATCGAAGAACTGCGGCTGCTGGAGGAGGTTTTCGAGCCCCGCAGCCTCGAGCCCGCCCCCGCCCCGCGGCTCGAGGTGCGCGTCCGCTTCGCCCGCGAGGTGGCGCGCTGGGTGCGCGAACGGCAGCACTACGGCTTCGTGGACGAAGCCCCCGAGGCCGGCGGCGTGGTGATGCGCTACCGGGTGGAGTCACTGGGCGAGATGGTGCCCTGGCTGCTGGGCTGGGGGGTCGCCGCCGAGCCGCTGGCCCCGCCTGGGCTGCGCCAGCAGGTGCGGGAAGTGCTCGAGCGGATACTCGAGCGGCTGGACTCCTGACATAGGGCTGTCAGTGGAGCGCCCTACACTCACGGCTGGAGGTAGCCAGATGAGCAAACCGGCCATCGAGGTCGTCGTGTTCAAACTCAAGGAAGGCGTTTCCGACGAAGCGTTCCTGCAGGCCGCCGCGGCGCTGAACCCCGAGCTCAAGCGCATGCCGGGCTTCTTGAAGCGCGAGCTGGGCAAGGACGCCGGCGGAACGTGGGTAGATATCCTGCACTGGAGCAGCCTGGAAGCAGCCATGCAGGCCCTGGAGGGCATGGCCGACGCGCCCGGCATGGCCCCCTTCATGGAGCTGATCGACGCCGCGCAGGATTCCATGCTGCACGTCGAACCCAGGCTCGAGGTCTGAATGGAAATAGGCGAGCTGCTGATGAACCACACCCCGGAGGTGCGCTCCCTCGTGGAGCGCCTCCGGCGGCTGGTGCGCGGGAGCGTGCCCGAGGCCCGCGAGAAGGTTTACCCCGTCTGGCGCGGTATCGGCTACACCCATCCCCGGGCCGGGTACTTCTGCGCGATCTTCCCCCAGGCCGACCACGTGCGGCTGGGCTTCGAGTTCGGGGTGCTCCTGCCCGACCCCCAGCGGCTGCTGGAAGGCACGGGGAGCCAGGTGCGCTACCTGAGCCTCCGGCAGGGGGAGTTCCCGGAGCAGGCCGTCCGGCGGCTGGTCCGGGCGGCGCTGGACCTGCCCGCCCGGCGGGCCGACAAGCTGGCCCTGGTCACGTCCCGGGCCAGGCCCATCGGGGGCGAGTAATGGCCCACAGCTACTGCGCCGCCGTGCGCTCGGGCAAGCTCCACCCCGTGCACACCGCCTACCACGACCTCGAGTACGGCTTCCCGGTGCGCGAGGACCACCGACTCTTCGAGCGGCTGGTGCTGGAGATCAATCAGGCCGGGCTGTCGTGGGAGACCGTCCTCAAGAAGCGGGCCGCCTTCCGCCGGGCCTACGACGGCTTCGACCTCGAGCGCGTCGCCGCCTACGCCGAGGCCGACCGCGCGCGGCTGCTGGCCGACCCCGGCATCGTCCGCAACCGGCTCAAGGTGCAGGCCGCCGTCGAGAACGCCCGGCGGCTGCTGAAGATCCGCGAGGAGCACGGCTCCTTCGCGGCCTGGCTGGACCACCACCACCCGCTCGAGCCCCTGCAGTGGCAGAAGCTCTTCAAGAAGACCTTCGTCTTCACCGGCGGCGAGATCGTGCGGGAGTTCTTGCTCAGCACCGGCTACCTGAACGGGGCCCACGACCCCGACTGCCCGCAGCACGCGCGGGTCGTGGCGCTCAACCCGCCCTGGACGCGGGGTTGAGGGCGGGGCCGGCCTCGAGCTCGGCCAGCCGGTAGCCCAGGCCCTGGCGCTCCAGGTGCTGCAGGAAGTCGCGGGGGGCGGCGGGGTCGGTGATGAGCAGGTGGACCTCCTCGAGCGCGGCGAAGCTCGCCAGGGTGGCGCGGCCGAGCTTGCTGGAGTCGACGAGGGCGTAGACCGTGTCCACCGAGCGGATCATGGCCTGCTTGGTCTGGGCCTCGTAGGGGTTGGGGGTGCTGTAGCCCTTGTGGACCGAGACGCCCGTGGCGCACACGAAGGCCTTGTCGGCGTGGTAGACCTCCAGGGCGCGCACGGTGGCCGGGCCGATGAGGGCCATGCTGTGGTGGCGCACCTGCCCGCCGGTGAGCAGCACGTCCCAGCGGGTCTCGGCGAGCTCGAGGGCGATGGGCACCGAGTTGGTGATGACGTAGAGCGAGCGGAAGCGGTGCTTGATGAGCCGGGCTAAGGTCAGGCTGGTGGTGCCCGCGTCGAGGATGAGGGAGTCGCCCTCCTCGATGTGCTCCAGGGCGGCGCGGGCGATGGCCTGCTTCTCGGCCTGCTGCAGGTGGAGCTTCTCGCGGAAGGAGGGGTTGAAGAGGCTCTTGTGGGCGAAGGTCGCCCCGCCGTGGGTGCGGTGGAGCAGCCCGCGCTCCTCGAGCTCGCTGAGGTCCTTGCGGACGGTCACCTGGCTCACCCCGAACTCCGCCGCGAGCTCCTCCACCAGCACCGAGCCCTTCTGCTCCAAGAGCTCGATGATCTTCCTGCGCCGGTCCTCGGTTTTCATAAAGACCCAGGTGAAAAGGTTAACGGGTAAAAAGGTGAAAAGCGAGTAACCGGCCGGGCTCTTCACCTTTTTGCCTTTTCACCTCTTCACCCCTTACCCCCTTCCCCTTCCGGCCCGCCCCCGACGGGGAGTTTCAGCGGCTTCCCCGCCCAGTCCTGCCGCATCCAGCCCCACTGTGGGTCATCAACCGGGGGCGTGGCCCGCTGCGCGTCCAGCGCCTCGCCCGCCATGTAGTTGAGGTAGTACACGTTGGAGCCCGGCGGGGCGCTCACCGGATGATAGCCCCTGGGGGCCAGGATCAGGTCGCCGTCGCGGGCCAGCAAGAGCTCGTCCAGGCCGTCCTCGGGGCTGTAGTTGCGGTGGACGGCCCAGCCGGACGGGGGGCTGATCTTGTAGTAGTAGGTCTCCTCGACGTACAGCGAGCCCATGCGCCCGTCGTGGCGGTGCGGCGGCCAGCCCGACCAGAAGCCCGAGGGCGTGTAGACCTCGTAGAGCAGCAGGCGCTCGGCGGGCAGGTGCGGCCCCAGGACGTGCGAGACCTGGCGGGTGGCGTTGGCGCCCCCGCGCATCTCCACGCGCATCTCCTGCGGGCGGAACAGGCGCAGCGGGTAGCGGCCCTCGGCCGGCGCGCCCCCCAGCGCGAACTCGGCGCCGGTGCGGGCCTCGACCTCGAAGCGGGTGCCGGGGGGCAGGTACAGCACCGAGGGAAGCTCGGCGAAGACGCTCTCGCGCCCGAGCTCGAAGGCCTCGTCCCCGGCCCTCACCCAGAGCTCGCCCGACAGCGGCACCAGCGCCATCTCCTGGCCCCCGGTGTCGCCGGGGTAAAGGGCAGCCGCGGGCAGGGCGACGACCCGGAAGGAGAGGTACTTCCAGCCCACGGTGGCCGGGCTCGCCTCGACGACGACGCCGGGCCCGGCGCGGGGCTTGAGGTGGTTGGGCGAGCTCACCCGACCTCCTCCAGCCGCACCGCCCGCCCCTCCTTGAGGCTGCGGGTGGCAGCTATGGCGATGCGGAGGGACTCGAGCGCGTCGCGCCCGCCGGGGGTGGGCCGCTCGCCCTTGCTCAGGGAGCGGAAGAAGGCCTCGAGCTCCAGGCGGTAGGCCTCCTTGAAGCGGTCCATGAAGAAGTGGTAGTGGTCGGCGCTCACCCCGCTGCCGTACTGCCACAGGGGGGTCTTGGGGGTCGCGTCCATCACCAGCTTGCCCCTCGAGCCGAACACCTCGGTGCGCACGTCGTAGCCGTAGACCGCGCGCCTGGAGTTCTGGATGACCCCCAGCGCGCCGCCCGCGAAGCGCAGGCTCAGGTTGGTGGTGTCCACGTCGCCGATCTCGCCGATCCTGGGGTCTACGCGCACCGCGCCCCAGGCGTGGACCTCCTCCACCTCCCCCACCAAAAAGCGCGCGCAGTCGATGTCGTGGATGGACTGGTCGATGAAGATGCCCCCCGAGCCCGCGAGGTACTCCAGCGGCGCGGGGGCCGGGTCACGCATGACCGCGATGAACTGCTCGACCTCCCCGACCTCCCCCGCCTCGATCTTGTCCCTGGCCTGGCGGTAGGGCGGGTCGTAGCGGCGCTGGAAGCCGATCTGGAAGGGCACGCCCTTCTGCTCGACGACCTCGAGCACCCGCCGGGTCTCCCCCAGGTCCTTGGCCACGGGCTTCTCGCAGAAGATGGCCTTGCCCGAGCGGGCCGCGAGCTCAATGTAGCGGGCGTGGGTATCGGTGGGCGTGACGATGACCACCGCCTCCACCCCGGGGTGGGCGATTGCCTCCTCGGGGTCGGCGTACACCGCCTCGGCCCGCAGCAAGCCCCCGGCTGCCTCCGCCGCCCGGGTGTTGGGGTCGGCCACCGCCAGCACCCGGGCCTCGGCCAAGCCCAGCATGGTCCGGGCGTGCTCCATGCCCATCCGTCCTGCGCCCAACAACGCCACCCCGAAACTCTCCGGCATATTCACCTCTCACGCGCTGAACAGTTTGGCTTTCCCCGCCGCGCCCAGCAGGGCGATGTAGTTCCTGGCCTGCTCGCCCACGGCGGCGCGGGCCTCGGCGTAGACCGCGCGGTGGGTAGAGAGCTCGCCCGCACGTTCGCGCCAGACCCGCAGCAAAGCCCGGTACGAGGCCGAGCCCACGTTGACCTTCGCCACCCCCAGCCCCACCGCCCGGGCGAGGTCGGCGGGCTCGACGCCGCTGCCGCCGTGCAGCACCAGCGGGCCCCGCACCGCGCCGGCGACGGCCTCGAGCCGCCCCAGGTCCAGGCGGCTGTGGCGCCCGTGCTCCGAGCCCACCGCGCAGGCCACCATGTCGGCCCCGGCCTCGCGCACCCGCGCCGCCTCCTCGGGGTCGGTGGCCCCGGCCTCGCCCGGGTTGAAGCTCTCGGCGGCGACCTCGAGCGCGGCCCCCGCGGCGTGGGCGACCTCCGCCGCCCGGCGGGTGGCCTCGAGCACCTGTGCCAGGGCCATCCCCCCGCCGTCGAGCATCGCCGAGGAGTAGCCCGCCCGCAGGCACTCCACCACCGCCCCCAGCCCCCCGCCGTGGTCGAGGTGCAGCATGACGGGCACGCCCGCCTCCTCCGCCAGCGCCCGGACCATAGCCGCCATCACCCGCGGCGAGCCGAAGGAGAGGTCGGCCGGGTAGGTCTGGAGGATGACGGGCGCCTGCAATTCCTCGGCGGCCTCCACGCAGGCTTTGGCCATCTCGAGGCTGCAGAAGTTGAAGGCGGGCAGGGCGTAGCCGTGCCGGAAGGCGTGCTCGATGAGTTTGCGGCCGTCGCTCACGTAGGGCATCGCGCTCCTCCCCTCACTCAGAAGCCCCCGTTCGCCTCGACGAAGGCCAGGGCCTCCTCGAGGTAGGGCGTGAAGTCGGCGCAGCCGATGCGCGTGACCACGATGGCCCCGCAGGCGTTGCCCATGCGGGCGCTCGTGTACCAGTCCCAGCCCTGCAGCCGCCCGTAGATGAAGCCGGCGGCGAAGGCGTCGCCCGCCCCCAGCACGCTCAGCACCTCCACCGCGAAGCCCGGCGCGTGCACGGCGCCGCCGCCTTGCAGGTAGACGTCCGAGCCCCGGGCCCCGCGCTTGACCACCAGGGCCCCCGGGCCCCGCGCCAGCAGGGCCCGCACGTTGGCCTCCACGTCCCCCCGGATCTCCGGCGCCGTGACCTGCGAGTGCCGGATGACGACGTCCTCCGGGCGGCGCAGCATGGCGGCGTTGACCTCCTCCTCGGTGCCGAAGGCCACGTCCACCAAAGGCAGCAGGGCCCGCACCTGCACGCCGTAGGCCCGGGGGTCGTGCCACTGGTCGGCGCGGAAGTCGAGGTCGAGGAAGACGGTCACCCCCGCGGCTTTGGCCTGCTCGGCGGCGAAGAAGGTCGCGCTGCGGCTGGGCTCCTTCGCCAGGGCCACCCCCGAGAGCTGGACGGCCCTGGCGGCGGCGATCGGCACGGCCAGCACGTCGTCGATGGAGAGCTGGGTGTCGGCGGCGTTGTCGCGGTAGAAGGTGATGGGGAAGCGGTCGGGCGGCTCGATGCCCAGCACCACCGCGCTGCTGCGGGCCCCGGGCTTCTGCGGGATGTAGCACGTCTCGACCCCCTCGCGCCGGAGGCGCTCGAGGATGAACTCCCCCACCTTGTCCGGCCCCACCGCCGTCAGCAGCGCGGTCCTGAGGCCCAGGCGCCGCGCCCCCACCGCGATGTTGAGCGGGCTGCCGCCGATGTAGGCCCCGAAGGAGGTGATGTCGGGGAAGGCCGCGCCCACGTCGTTGGAGTAGAGGTCGATGGAGGAGCGCCCGATGGTGATCAGGTCGAACGTCGGGGGCCGAGGGCCGGGCGTCCTTTGGGACTTCGCGCTCTTGGCCCTCGACCTCTGACCCTCGCCCTTCTTCATCGCCCCGTCACCTGCCGCAGGTGCTCGCGGTTGTGCGCCGCGCTGACGCGGGGCTCGCCCATGCCGGGGAGCACGTCCTGCTCGACGGTGATCCAGCCGTCATAGCCCAGCGCCTCGAGCTTGCGCGTCACCGCGCCGAAGTCGATCTGGCCCCGGCCCAGCTCGCAGAAGACCCCCCTGCCGACGGCCTCCTTGTAGTTCCAGCCCTGGCGGCGGGCCTCGCCGGCGACGGCGGGGTGGCAGTCCTTGTAGTGCACGTACCACAGGCGCCCCTGGAAGCGCTCGAGGCCCTCCAGCACCTGCTCCGGCTCGTTCACGCCCGTCCCGTAGAGGTAGTGGCCGGTGTCGAACACCAGCCCCAGCACCGCGCCGTCGGTGTGCTCGAGCAGCGCCTCGATCTCCCAGGGGGCCTCGACGTAGCCCGCGCAGTGGTGGTGGAACACCGTGCGCAGGCCGGTCTCGTCGTGGACGGCCCGGGCGATGCGGTCGGCGCCCGACGCGAAGACCTTCCACTGCCGGGCGTCGAGGCTCATCTCGGGCCGGACCCGCCCGGCGTTGGCGAAGCGCACGGGGTCGCGGCTGTGCTCGTCGGCCAGCACCACGAAGGGCTGCCAGCCGTCGCCCACGTCGGCCACGCTCCTGAGCAGGCGCGCGGTGCGCAGCACGCGCTGTTCGCCCGGGCCGTGCTCGGCGGGCTCGAGCAGGTAGACCCCCTCGTAGGCGCCCAGCATGGTCAGGCCGCGCGAGGTGAGCTCCTGGCGCAGGCGCTCGGGCTCGGTGGGCATGTAGCCCCAGTCGCCCAGCTCGGTGCCGCCGTAGCCGGTGGCCCTGAGCTCGTCGAGCATCTGGCGGTAGCCAATGCCCTGCCCCCAGCCCTCGATGGTGCCCCACGAACACGGTGCGTTGCCGAAACGGATTGCCATTCTCGAGTGTTCCTTTCTGGGTCGATAGTCGATGGTCGATAGCCAAAGGCGAAAGGCTCGTAGCTCGTGGTGACAAGGGCGTTCAGCGCTTCGCGTCTTGCGCCTTCCCTCTGCCTCCCCCTCAGAAATAGCGCCGCTGCTTCTTCAGATGCGCCTCGTACTCCTCGCGGGCCTTCCTCACCCCGGGCTGGCTCGAGACCTCGGCCACGGGGACGTCCCACCAGCTCTCGAAGCCCGGCACCCGGTCGTCTAGGCTCACCGGGACGACGATCACCCGCACGCCCCGGGCGGCTCGAGCCTCGCGGAGGGCTTTTTCCAGCTCGGCGTAGCTCCTGGGGCTCCACACGCTCGCCCCCATGGCCCGGGCGTGGGCGGCGAAGTCCACCTCCACCGGCGGCCCGTCGGTGCGGCCGGTCCCGGCGTCGCGCCGCCGCAGCTCGTTGTTGAAGGAGGGCGAGCCCAGCGACATCTGCAGGCCGCGGATCGAGCCGAAGGCCCGGTTGTCGAGGAGCAGCACGGTGAGGTCGAGGCCCTCGGCCACCGCCGTGACGACCTCGGAGTTCATCATCAGGTAGCTGCCGTCGCCGATGAAGACCACCACCTCGCGCCCCGGCTCGGCCATTGCCACCCCCAGCCCGGCGGGGATCTCGTAGCCCATGCAGGAGAAGCCGTACTCGAGGTGGTAGGCCCTGGGGTCCTCGCAGCGCCAGAGCTTGAGCAGGTCGCCCGGCAGGCTGCCCGCCGCGCAGATCACGGTGGCCTTGCCGCCGAAAGCCTCGTTGGCGAGGCCGATGACCTCGGCTTGGGCCATCTCCGCCTTCTCGGGGCGGGGCGTGCGGTAGCCCTGGACGAGGTCGTCCCACTCCCGCTTGAGCCGCCCCACCTCCGCGCGGTAGGCGGCCGGGCTGCCCTCGAAGCCCGCCAGGGCCGCCTCGAGCGCCTCGAGGCCGCGCCTGGCGTCGGCCACCAGCGACACCCCGCCCAGCTTGCCCGCGTCGAAGGGGAGCACGTTGAGCCCCACGAAGCGCACCCCGGGGTTCTGGAAGGCGGTCTTGGAGGCGGTCACGAAGTCGCCCAGCCGCGTCCCGACCGCCAGTACCACGTCGGCCTCGCGGGCGAGGCGGTTGGCGGCGGTGCCGCCGTTGGAGCCCACCGGCCCCACGCACATGGGGTGGTCCCAGGGCAGCGCGCCCTTGCCCCCCTGCGACTCGGCGACCGGGATGCCGAAGGCCTCGGCGAAGCGCGCGAGCTCGGCGTGGGCCTCGGAGTAGAGGGTGCCACCGCCCGTGACGATCAGGGGGCGCCGGGCGCCGCGGATGAGCTCGGCGGCCTGCGCCAGCGCCTCCGGCTCGGGCACCGGGCGGCGGACGCGCCACACCCGCGGGGCGAAGAACTCGGCGGGCCAGTCGTAGGCCTCGGTCTGCACGTCCTCGGGCAGGCAGATTGTGACCGCGCCGGTCTCGGCGGGGTCGGTGAGCACGCGCATGGCCTCGGGCAGCGCGGAGAGGAGCTGAGAGGGCCGGGTGATGCGGGTGAAGAAGCGGCTCACCACCCGGAAGGCGTCGTTGACGCTCACGTCGTGCTCGCTGGGGTGCTCGAGCTGCTGCAGCACGGGGTCGGGGATGCGGCCCGCGAAGTAGTCGGAGGGCAGGAGCAGCACCGGCAGGCGGTTGACGGTCGCGCCCGCCGCGGCCGTGAGCATGTTGACCGAGCCCGGCCCCACCGAGGCCGTGCAGGCGAAGGTGCTCATGCGGGCGGTGTGCTTGGCGTAGGCCGCCGCCGCGTGCACCATGGCCTGCTCGTTCTGCGGGCGGTAGGTGGGCAGGCCCACCGCGTCGCCGTACTCCTCCAGAGCCTGCCCCAGCCCCGAGACGTTGCCGTGCCCGAAGATGGCCCACACCCCCGCGATCAGGCGGGCCCGCCGCCCGTCGCGCTCGGTGTGCTGCGCGGCCAGGAACTTCACGAGGGCCTGGGCCACGGTCAGGCGCTCGGTCGCGCGGCTCACAGCTCACCCCCGAACTCCCGCACCCGCACCACCTGTCCGGTCTCGAGGGCGTGCTGGGCGGCCTTGGCCAGCCGCAGGGAGTACCACGCGTCGCGCACGTCGGGCGTCACGGGCTTGCCGGCGTGCAGGTTGCGGGCGAAGGCCACCATCTCGGCCGCGTAGGCCTCGGGGAAGCGCTGCTCGAAGTTGCGGGGGCGGTCGAAGTTCCCCCCGCGCTCGTCGTAGAAGGTGAGGTCGGGGCGGCGGTCGCGCTCGATGTGGATGCGGCCCTTCTCGCCCAGCACCTCGGTGCGGATGTCGTAGCCGTAGGCCGTGCGCAGGGCGACCTCGAGCGTCCCCACCGCGCCGCCCTCGAAGCGCAGGGTGGCCACGGCGGTGTCGAAAAGGCCGTAGTGCTGGAGTTCGGGTTCGATCAAGGTGCCTCCGATGGCGTAGACCTCGGCCACCTCGCCCACGAAGAAGCGGGCGGCGTCGAGGTCGTGGATGCCCATGTCCAGCAGCAGGCCGCCGCTGGTCTTGAGGAAGTCGAGGCTGGGCGGGTGGGGGTCGCGGCCCACGGCGCGGAAGCCCTCCACGCGGCCGAGCTCGCCGTGCTCGATCATCTCCTTGGCCCGCCGGTAGGCCGGGTCGTAGCGCCGCTGGAAGCCCACCTGGCAGGGCACCCCGGCGCGCTCGACGGCCTGCACCACCCGCCGCCCGGCCTCGAGGCCGTCGGCGACGGGCTTCTCCACGAAGATGGCCTTGCCCGCCCGCGCGGCCGCCTCCACCACGTCGGCGTGGGTGGGGGTGGGGGTGGTGACCACCACCGCGTCAACGGCGGGGTCCTCGAGGGCGTCCTCCAGGAGGGTGCTCGCCTGCGCCCCCAGCTCCTCGGCCACGCGCCGGGCGTTCTCGGCGGAGGTGTCGATCACCCGGCTCACCCGGCACTCCGCCAGCCCCGCCAGCACCCGCGCGTGGGCCTGGCCCATGCGGCCCGCGCCGATCATCGCCATGTTCAGTGCCTTCACGCGTCCTCCTGCTCAGCCGCCGTCGGGCTCGTGCAGCGCTTCCGCCGCCCGCTGCTCCATCCGCGCCGCCGGGGTGGGGTCCTTGCGGGCGATGAGGTCGAGCTCGACGGCCAGCGCCTCGAGCTCCTCCCCCCCCGCCATCATCTGCAACAGCTTCTCGCGGGTGGTCTCGGCCTTTTTGAAGGTGCCGTAGCTGCGGCCGCGGTTGAGCACCGTGAAGGTGTCGCCCACCGCCCAGGCGTGGTGGACGTTGTGGGTGATGAAGATCACCCCCAGCCCTCGAGCCCGCGCCTGCACCACGTACTTCAGCACCACCGCGGCCTCCTTGACCCCCAGGGCCGAGGTCGGCTCGTCGAGGATGAGCACCTTGGCGCCGAAGTACACCGCCCGGGCGATCGCCACCGACTGCCGCTCCCCGCCCGAGAGCGTGCCCACCGGCTGGTCGGGGTCGCGGATGTCGATGCCGATCTTGCGCAGCTCCTCTCGAGCCACCCGCGCCGCGAAGGCCGCGTCGTAGACGGTGAGGGGCCCCACCCGGCGCTTGGGCTCGCGCCCGAGGAAGAAGTTGCGGCTGATGCTCATCAGCGGCAGCATGGCCAGGTCCTGGAAGACCGTGGCGATGCCCTTGTCCAGGGCGTCGCGGGGGGAGCTGAAGCTGACGGGCTGCCCCTCCATGTAGATCTGGCCTTCGGAGGGCGGGTGCACGCCGGAGAGCGCCTTGATCAGGGTACTCTTGCCCGCGCCGTTGTCGCCCAACAGGCAGTGGACCTCGCCCGCGTACACCTTCATGTCGATGTCCTTGAGCGAGACCACCGGCCCGAAGTACTTGCTCACCTTGCGCAGCTCGATCAGGGGGGTCACGGCCTCACCTCCGCACCTGCATGCTGAGCTTGCGCAGGTAGTTGTTGAGGATCACCGCGCCCAGGATCATGCCGCCCACCATCACCTTGAACCAGTCGAGGTCGATGTTGGTGTACACGATGCCCTGCTGCACCACCGCCAGGATCAAGGCCCCGATGCCCGCGCCCACCACCGAGCCGTAGCCGCCCGTCAGCAAGCAGCCCCCGATCACCGCGGCGGCCACGGCCTCGAGCTCCTTCTGCTGCCCCTGCAGCACGTTGGCCGAGCCCAGCCCCATCACCTGGATCGCCGCCACCAGCGTGGCCGCGACGGCGGTGAGCATGAAGAGGGTGATCTTGACCCGGCGCACCGGCACCCCCACGTTGCGCGCGGCGTTGGGGTCGCCGCCCGCCCCGAAGACCCAGTTGCCGAAGGGGGTGCGCAGCAGCACCCAGCTCAGCGCCGCCGTCACCGCCAGCCACCACCACACCGCCGCCGGCAGCCCCAGCAGCGCGCCGGTGAACAGCGGGCTCAGGGGGTCACGCGCCACCGCCTCCCCGATCCCCGAGACGATGGTGATCTTGGTGATCAGCTTGGTGAAGCCGATGTTGGCCCCCGCCAGGATGAACATCATCGCCAGCGTCACGATGAAGGAGGGCAGGCCCGTGCGCAGCACCAGCCAGCCGTTGACGTAGCCCACCCCCAGGGCAAAGCCCGCCGTGAGGAAGAAGGCCAGCGAGACCGGCAGGCCGGCGTAGTCGGGGTGGCTCAGCAGGGCCATCAGGATGGCCGCGACCCCGATCATCGAGCCCACCGAGAGGTCGAACTCGCCGCCGATCATGAGCATGGCGACCGCCGCCGCCAGGATGCCCAGTTGCGCGGCGACCTCGAGGTAGTTGCGCGCGCTGCCCCAGGTGAGGAAGCCGCTGCCGCCCGCGACGACGGCGAAGAACAAGAACACCACCACCAAGCCCGCGATCGAGCCCAGCTCCGGCCGCAGCAGCAGCCGCTTCCACAGGCTCACCGGTTGCAGCCGCTCGTCGGGCAGCCCTACCGCCATGGCGTCACCTCCGATCCTTAGCTCTCTAGACGGCGAGGCCCCCAGCGAGCGCGTTGGGAGCCTCGAGCCGTGCGACCGATCCCGAAGGGCTACTCGAGGGCTACCGGATCCCCCGCTTGCTCAGGTCGATCACCCGCGCCGCGTTCTCCGGGGTCACGAAGCCCGGCCCGGTGAGGATGACGGGGTTGGCGGGCAGCAGGCCGTAGCGCGCGTAGTTGGTGAGGATCACGACGGGCAAGTAGCCCTGCAGCCACTGCTGCTGGTCGATGGCGAAGGCCATCTTCTTCTCGCTCAGCGCCTTGAGCACGGCCGGCGAGAGGTCGAAGGTGCCGAAGGTGATCTTCTTGCCCTCCACCGCCTGCAGCACCGGCTCGGCTGCGGTGGGGCCCAGCGTCAGGATGCCGTCGATGGTGGGGTCTTTCTGCAAGGCCGCGGCCACCGCGTTCTTGATGCCCGTGGGGTCGCCGATCTTCACCGGCAGCACGTTGGCCTTGATGCCCAGCCCGTCGAAGAAGCCCTTGCAGCGCAGGTCCAGGGCCACGTTGCCCACTTCCTGGTTGACGCAGATGGCGTTCTTGACCCCGGCGGCCTTCATGCGCTTGCCGGCCCCCAGCCCCGCCTCGTACTCGGTCTGGCCCACGTGGACCAGCACGCCCAGTTTCTCGGCCACGTCGGAGCCAGAGTTCATCGAGACCACGGGAATCCCCGCCTTCACCGCCGCGGTGATGGACTTCTCCAGCGCCTTGGCGTCGGGGATGGAGACCACGATCCCGTTGGGCTTGGAGGCCACCGCCGCGTCGATGAGCTGGGCCATGCGCACCATGTCGAAGGTCTCGGGCGCGCGGTACTCCACCCGCACGTTCATGTCCTTGGCCGCCTGGTCCACGCCGTTCTTGACCACCGACCAGAAGGGGTCGGCCGCCTGCCCGTGCGAGATGACCACGATGCGAATCTGCTGGGCCATCGCCAGGCCCATCCCCATCACCAGCAACACCCCCAACAGCAATTTCTTCATGCCTGTACCCCTCCCCCCACCCGGAGAAACAAAAGCACCTCTGGGGCTAAACCACAACCGGCTCGCCCACAGCGCCATCGCTCCCCTGGCGGCGACCGTCTAACTCTCAGGTCAGCGGTATTGTAAGCAGGTCAGGTTTCGTTTGTCAACCGCTTGCCGGTCTTAATGTAAGAGAAACGAAAGACGTAGGTTTCGTATTGAAAGTGACGGGGAAGCCGTAAGCGGTCAGCCCTCAGCCTTCAGCTATCCGCGAAAGGCCCGTGGAGATCCCTTCCCCGTCCCTCCCCGCGCGCGGGGAGGGGGTATCCCCCCCAGCCCCCCTTGCCAAGGGGGGTGACAAGGCGTCTGGCGTCTTGCGTCTTGCGTCTTGCGTCTTGCGTTTGGCGTTTGGCGTTTGGCGTTTTGCGTTCGGCGTTCGGCGTTTTGCGTTTAGCATTTTGCTATCAGCTATCGGCTATCAGCGCCCACCCATCAACCCCTACTCCGGCTTCGCCTCCCGCCCCATCAGGGCCGACAGCACCTCGAGCGGCTTCTCCCCCCGGTACACCACCCGGTACACCGCCTCGGTGATGGGCAACTCGACCCCCGACTCCTGCCCCCAGGCGTGCAGGGCCTTGACGGTGTAGACGCCCTCGACCACCTGCTTGCTGGCCTCGAGCTCCTCCAGCGTGGCCCCGCGGGCGATCTTCTCCCCGGCGCCGCGGTTGCGCGAGTGCAGGCTGGTGCAGGTGGCGATCAGGTCGCCCAGGCCGGAGAGGCCGTAGAAGGTTTCGCTGTGTGCCCCCTGGGCCACGCCGAAGCGCACGATCTCGCGCAGGGCGCGGGTCATCAAGGAGGCCTTGGCGTTGTCGCCCAGCCGCAGGCCGTCGACCATGCCCGCCGCCAGGGCGATGACGTTCTTGAGGGCCCCGCCGAGCTCGACGCCGACGATGTCGCGGCTGGTGTAGACCCGGAAGCTGGGGCCGCCCAGGAGTTGCTGCACCTGCTGGGCCAGCCCCGGCTCCACGGCGGCCACCACCGAGGCGGCGGGCTGGAAGCGGGCGATCTCCTCGGCCAGGTTGGGGCCCGAGAGGGCCGCCACCCGCTCCACGCCGGTCGCCTCCGCGATGACCTGGCTCATGCGGGTCAGGCCGTGGCCGGTGTAGGCCAGGCCCTTGGTGAGCGAGAGGTAGGCCGGGGCCTTGGGCATGGGGGCCAGGGTCTGGGCCAGGGCCCTCGAGGGCACCGCCACCACCGCCAAGGCGGTGCCCTGGAGCGCCTCGTCGGCGCTCGAGGTGGGGCGGAGGTTGGCGGGCAGGGCCACCCCCGGCAGGTACTCGCGGTTCTCCCGCATGGCCTGCAGGGCCTCGGCCTGCTCGGGGCGGCGGGCCCAAAGCGCGACCTCGAGGCCCTTCTGCGCCGCCAGCAGGGCAACCGCCGTGCCCCAGGCACCCGCGCCGATGACGGTGATCTTCATGCTCGCAAAGCCCCTTTCAGGTGCATGGTCTTACGTCCTAGGTCCTGCGCCGGGGGCCCGGAGGTGAAGCACTCTCGCCCGGCCTTGCCTCTCCCGCCTCCTCTTCCCCCGTGCCCCGGCTTCACCGCCCGAGCAGCACCAGGATCTCGAAGGCCTCGTACCAGGCGCCCAGCAGCAGGAAGAAGGCGCCGAGGTACAGCGTGAGCCCCACCGCCCGCAGCCCCGCCCGGAAGCCCTCCCCCTTGAGCACCTTGCTCGCCAGCACCATGCCGCCGAAGGTGCCCAGGATGTAGGCCTGCAGCTCGATGAGCAGCGTGGGCACGTGGGCCAGGAAAGCCACCGCCGGGAACAGCGCCGGGCTCAGGGCGAAGCCGAAGAGGAAGTAGCGGAAGGCGTTGATGAGCAGCGCCGGAACCCCCAGCAGCAGCCCCGGCAGCGCGGTGGTGAGCACCAGGCCGCGGGTGAAGTTCCAGTAGAAGATCAGCAGGGCGAACTCGAGCACCCCGCCCCTGCTCTCCCCCTCCCCGATGCCGATCTGCTCGAGGGCGCCCCCCACCACCCGCTGCACCAGGCCCGCCATCTCGGGCGAGGCATAGGCCGCCAGCGCGCCCAGCGCGAACAGCCCGTAGAGCACGGCGTTGAGCGTCAGGTACATGCGCCAGTGCTGCCGCACCAGGGCCCAGCCCTCGCGCCACCAGCGCCCCAGGACGTTGTCGCCCCGCAGGGCCAGCAGCCAGCCCAGGGAGACGAAGGCGAACAGGCCCCAGGCCAGCGGGCTGCTGATCCACGGCGGCAGTTGCCCCCCAGCCGGAACCCAACTGATGCGAACGGGCTCACCGCTTTGCACCAGCACCCGCACCTCGCCGGTGCGCTCGCCCACGCTGGCCGGGAAGCTCACCACCGTGCCGCGGGTGCCCTCCTCCTCGAGCGGGGCCTCGAGGTTGACCTCCAGATCCTCCGGCGGGGGCGGGAAGGCGATGTAGCGCTCGAGGAGGCGCACCGCCTCCTCGGTGGGCTTGCCGAAGGCCTGGCTGGGGTCGACGGTGTACTTCCCCTCCTGCCACTCCCGCACGGCCTGCTTGGCCGCGTCGATCTCCTCGCCGTGCGCGAGGGCGAGGGAGAAGCCGAAAGCCAGGCACAGGCTCAGCAGCAGCGCCCACGCCGGCCCCCAAAGCTTGGCGAATCCCCGAAGCGCCGGGCCTGCGGCGCCGGGCCGATGACGGTTGAGCTCGAGCGGTCTCATCGGATTGGGGTCTGGGGCGGGAGACCCGGACCAAGTTTGGTCGGGGAGGTAGGGCCCCAGGCCGCCGTCAGGCGGCTATACCCGCTCACCTCCTTCACATGATGTGTTATACTGCGTCTATGCAGACCCTCACGCTCCGCTGCACCCTCAAGCCCACCCCCGAACAGGCGGCGGCGCTGGAGGCCACGGCGCGGCGGTTCGCCGAGGGCTGCAACCACGCCCTGCGGGTGGCCAAGGAGCACGGGGAGTTCCGTAGGTTCAAGCTGCACCGCCTGGTCTACCGCGACCTCCGGGCGATGGGCTTGAGCGCTAACCTCGCGGTGCAGGCGATTGCCCGCGTGGGCCGGAAGCGGGGCAGCCGGGCCAGGTTCTACCAGCCCACCTCCTGCGCCTTTGACCAGCGCACCCTGTCCCTGCGGGGGGAAGACGAGAGCGTCTCGCTGACCACCACGGCGGGGCGGCTGGTGATCCCGATGAGGCTGGGCAACTACCAGCGCGGCTTGCTGGCGCGGGCCAGGGGCGTGCAGGGCGGGGTGCTGACCCAGGGGCCGAGGGGGAAGTGGTACATCAACCTGGTTCTGCGCATTGAGACCCCGACCCCTCCCGGCGGCGGTGGAACAATCGTTGGTCTGGACATGGGCCAGAAAACCCTGGCTATGCTTTCCAGCGGCGTACGGTTCTCCGGCGGCCCCCTGAAGGGCGTGCGCCTGAACTACCTGAAGAAGCGGGCCGAGGTCAGGAGCAGGCTCGACCGCCCTTCCCAACGCACCAGGGGTGTAAAACGCCTTTGGGAACGGCTTACGGGGAGGGAAGCCCGCTTCGTGAGCCACGCCCTGCACGCCCTGGCGAGGCGGATCGTGGACGGCCTCGACCCCGGAGACACCCTCGCCATTGAGGATTTGACCCACCTCAGGTGCCGTACCACCAAACGCGGCAGGGAGGCCCGGCACCTGCACCACCTGTGGCCCTACGCCAAGCTGCGCTTCCTGCTGGGGTACAAGGCGGCCCTGAGGGGGGTGCGGGTGGTGGCGGTGGACCCCCGGCACACCAGCCAGGGGTGCCCCCGCTGCGGCCACACCGCCAGGGAGAACCGCCGGAGCCAGGCCCTCTTCCGCTGCACGGCGTGCGGCTTCCAGCACAACGAGGGGGTGGCCGTAGGCCATACCGGCTTTGCCGGTAACCTGGCCGACTGGGTGGCCGCGTATAACATCGCCTTGCGTGCACGGGGTTGCAGCCCCGTCCCGCAGGGGATCGTCGCCCGGAGAGCGGGCTCGACGGGCGAGGGCCGCGAGGGGAGCGGCATAGCCGCTGGGCGCTGTGCGCCTGACCTGTGTAAACCGGCCCGGATTCTGAGGGTGTCGTCTGTGCATCGTCTCCTCTCGGAAAGCCCTAACCAGAACGCGCTAGCGTTTGGTTAGGGTGGTTTACATCTCGAGTAAGGGTATCCCCTGGCGGCACAGGGGACAGTCACCCGGGTCATAAGTGGGGAACTCGAGGGCGGTGAGGGTCTTGAAGGGCACGCCGAAGTCGGCCTTCCCGCCGCTGCGGTCCACGATGCCCCCCACCCCGATGCACCTCGCCCCCTTGGCCTGGGCCGCCTCGATGGCCCGCTTCACCGAACCCCCCGTGGTGATCACGTCCTCGACCGCCAGGAAGCGCTCGCCGGGCCGGATGAGCAGCCCCTCGCGCACGTACATCCCTCCCTGCCCGTCCTTCTCGGCGAACAACGCCCGCACCCCCAGCGCCCGGGCCACCACGAAGGCCAGCGTGACCCCGCCCATCGCGGGCCCGATCACGAAGTCCAACCCCACGTCCTCGAACAGCCCACCGATGGCCTCCCCGATCGCGTCGGCGTACAGCGGGTGCTGCATCAGCGTCACCGACTGCATGAACATCGGCGAGTGCCGCCCGCTGCGCAGCAGGAAATGGCCCTCGTGCAAGGCCCCCGTCTCACGGTACATCTGAAGCACGTCCATCAGGCTCTATGCTAACGGGCACCCAGGAAAAGTGCGCGTCACGGATGGCGCGTGGCGTGCGGGAGACTCCGCCCCGGCCCTCAAGCGGTAAGCCATCAGCGGTCAGCCGTCAGCCTTCAGCGAAAGGCTCGGCCGGTGCTAAACCCCTCCCGGCCCGCGGGGAGGGGGTATCCCCCCCCAGCCCCCCTTGTTAAGGGGGGTGAAGAAAAGGCGTTTAGCGTTTAGCGTTTGGCGTTTAGCGTTTGGCGTTCGGCGTTTGGCGTCTCGCGTACGACGTACGACCCGCGCCCGGCGTTCAGCCATCGCCACCCCCCGCCCTCCCCATGACGTATAAATAACCCATGCCAACCTCGCAGGACCGGGTCGCCGGAGGGCTCGTCGGGCTGCTGGTCGGGGATGCGCTGGGGGTGCCGTACGAGTTCCACCCTCCCGAGGCGATCCCCGCGCCCGGCCTGATCGAATTCAGCCCCCCGGAGGGCTTCGCCCGCTCGCACGCACACGTCCCGCCCGGGACCTGGTCGGACGACGGGGCGCAGGCGCTGGCGCTGCTGGCGTCGCTGCTCGAGCGCGGCCACCTCGACCCCGACGACCTCGCGCGGCGGCTGGTGGCCTGGTACACCCAGGGCTACATGGCGGTGGACTTCACGGTCTTCGACGTGGGGATCCAGACCGCCAAAGCCGTCCAGCGGATCATGGGCGGGGTGCGTGCGCTCGAGGCGGGCGGCGCGGGCGAGCGCGACAACGGCAACGGGTCGCTCATGCGGGTGCTGCCGCTGGCCTTGTGGCACCGGGGGACCGACGCGGAGCTGGTGCGCGACGCTCAGCTCCAGTCCCTCATCACCCACGCGCACCCGCGCGCGCAGGTCTGCTGCGCCCTTTACTGCCTGTGGGCCCGCCGCACCCTGCAGGCCCACCCCGAGCCCTGGGGCGCGGCGGTGGCGGCCTTGCGGGCGATGTACCCGGAGGGCAGCCCCGAGCGGGGGGAGCTCGAGACCCACGTCCGCCCCGACGACCCGCCCAAAGGCGGGGGCAGCGGCTACGTGGTGGACACCCTGCACTCCGCCCGATGGGCCCTGCAGGCCGATAGCTACGAGGCCGTGGTCAAGCGCGCGGTCTCGCTGGGCCACGACACCGACACCACCGCCTGCGTCGCCGGGGGGATCGCGGGGATCCGGCACGGCCTGGAAGGCATCCCCTCCCGCTGGCGCGAGGCGCTGCGGGGCCGGGAACTGTACGAGGGGCTGCTGCGGCGGCTCGTGGAGCGGGCCTCGAGCTGACGAGACCCCTTCACCACAGCCGGGGCTGGTGCACCCCGGGCACCCGGAAGTGCTCGGTGGTGAGCCGGTAGGCGGGCTTGGGCAACCCTGCCCTGCGGCAGGCGGTGCGGAAGAGCTGGCGGATCTGGTCGGCGAAGACGCCCTCGCCGGTCATGCGGTAGCCGAAGCGGGGGTCGTTGAGCTGGCCGCCCCGCATGGCCCGGATGCGCCCGAGCACCTTCTCCTTGCGCTCGGGGTAGTGGCGGGAGAGCCAGTCGGTGAAGAGGTCCTTGAGCCCGTAGGGCAAGTGCACGACGGTGTAGGCGGCCCACCTGGCCCCGGCCTGGGCCGCCTCGCGGATCAGGGCGGGGATCTCGTGGTCGTTGAGGCCGGGGATGATGGGCGCGGTCATCACCCCCACCTGCACCCCGGCGCTCACCAGGGCCTCGATGGCCGCCAGGCGGCGCCTGGGCGCCGAGGTGCGCGGCTCCATCAGCCGCCGCAGTTCCTCGTCGAGGGTGGTGAGCGAGATGCCCACCGACACGCAGCGGTAGCGGGCCATCTCCCGCAGGAGGTCGAGGTCGCGGGTGATGAGGTAGTTCTTGGTGACCATCCCCACGGGGTTGCGGAACTCGAGGAAGACCTCGAGGCAGCGGCGGGTGAGCTCGAAGTGGCGCTCGGCCGGCTGGTAGATGTCGGTCACGCCGCTGAACATCACCACCTGCGGCTGCCAGCGCGGGTGCGCGAGCTCCTTGCGCAGCAGCTCGGGCGCGTCGGTCTTGACCATGATCTTGGTCTCGAAGTCCAGGCCCAGGGAGAAGCCCAGGTATTCGTGCGTGGGCCGGGCATAGCAATACACACAACCATGCTCGCACCCGCGGTACGGGTTGATGCTGACCTTGGCCCCCACGTCGGGGGAGTCGTTGCGGGCGATGATCGAGCGGGAATGGTCCTTGAAATACTGGGTTTGTGGCTTGATCGCCTCGGGCTCGAAGTAGTCGTCGTGCGGGTCGAGGGTGACCTGCAGCCGCTCGAAGCGGTTGGAGGGGTTGGAGGCTGCGCCACGCCCGACGATGCCGGGGAGGGGATGCTCGGGGTGCCCCATGGGGTGATGTTAGCATATTATGAGTTGATATTTTGCTGTGAGCATAATAGACTGGCCTCGAGCCCCCCAGGAGGTCTCATGGAGCCTCAAGCATTAAGGCAGCACCTGGAAGAAGCCGCGAAGCAGGTCGCCCCCGGCGTCCCCCTGAGCTTTCGGGCGATGTTCGGCGGGCTGGCGGCCTACGCCTACGGGCAGGTCTTCGCCTCGCTCTCCGACGTGGGCCTCGCGCTCAAGCTGCCCGCGCAGGCCCAGGCGGCGCTGCTGGAGGAGGCCGGGGCCCGGCGCCTGCAGTACGACCCCGGCTCGCCGCCGAGCAGGCAGTACGTGGTGGTGCCGGAGGGCTTCCTCGCCCGGCCCGAGGCGCTGGCCCCCTGGGTCAAAACCAGCCTGGAGCACGTCGCCAGCCTGCCGCCCAAGGCCCGGCGGAGGTAACCATGCCCAAGGAAAGCGACTTTCAGGCGGTGTTCACCCAGTTGAAGGCCCTGCTCGAGCCCTACGCCCCGCGCCTCGAGGTCAAGGCCGACGCCCCCGACAACTACGTGCTCTACACCCACCACAAGCGTCCCGACGGCTACCAGTTCGCCTTCGGCAGCGTCCAGCTCAAGAAGAACTACGTCAGCTACCACCTGATCCCGGTCTACAACCACCCGGAGCTGCTCGAGGGCATCTCCCCGGCCCTGCGCAAGCGGATGCAGGGCAAGTCCTGCTTCAACTTCAAAGCCGCCGAGCCCGCGCTGCTCGAGGAGCTCTCCGAGCTCACCCGGCGGGGCTTCGAACACTTCAGAGCGACGGGGTGGGTGAGCTAAGGGCGCTCAGGTAGGCCTCGGCCTGGGCCACGGCGGCCTCGAGCCGGGGCTCCCCACCCGGGTAGTACAGCGCCCGGCTGGCCGAGTTGAGCAGCCCCGCGCCCCGCAAGGGCTCCCCGCCCTGCGCCCCCAGCCCGGGCAGCAGCAGCGGCGAGCGCGGCATGGCGGCCCGCAGACCGGCCACCTGCTCGGGGTAGGTCACGCCCACCACCGCCCCCACCCGGCTCCACTCCCCCACCCGGTAGCGCTCGGCCTGCTCGGCCACCCACCCCGCCACCACCTGGGCCAGGGTGCGCCCGTCGGCCAGCGGGAGGTCCTGGAAGAGCCCCGAGCCGGGGTTGGAGGTCTTGACCAGCACGAACAGCGCCCCCCGGCTGCGCTCGGCCGAGCGCAGGAAGGGCTCGAGCGCGTCCTCGCCCAGGTAGGGGTTCACGGTGAGCGCGCTGCCGGGGTAGGCCTCGAGGTAGGCCCGGGCGTAGGCCTCGGCGGTCGAGCCGATGTCCCCCCGCTTGGCGTCGAGGATCACCGGCAGCGCCAGCACCCGCGCCCCCGCCACCAGCTCGTGCATCAGGGCGAAGCCCTCCGGCCCCAAGGCCTCGAAGAACGCCGCCTGGAACTTGACCGCGCAGAGCCTGGGGGCCAAAGCCTCCATGAGCTCGAGGGTGTACCGCCGCACGTGCGGCAGGGGCGACCCGCGCCCAGCCGCCGCCCGGTGCAGCTCAGGCCGCGGGTCCACGCCCAGCACCAGCGGCGGGCGCTGCATCACCTCTTCGACGAAATCGACGATCACGCACCCATAGTAGCGGGAAGCGAGGGGGTAGGGGGTCGATGGTCGATGGTCGATGGTCGATAGCTGATAGCCCATAGCCGGGCGCGGGTCGTACGTCGTACGCGAGACGCCAAACGCCGAACGCCGAACGCAAAACGCAAAACGACTATTCTCTACCCCCCTTAGCAAGGGGGGTTAGGGGGGATAAACCCTCCCCGCGCGGGGAGGGCCGGGGTGGGGCAACCACGGGCCATGAGCTGATGGCTGACCGCTTACGGCTGACCGCTTACCGCTTCCCCTGACACCAGCTTCGCCCGTAGCTCGATCTCGGGGACGGCGGCTAGGGCCTTGGAGATGGGGCACTTGGTCTTGGCTTCCTGGGCGAGTTCGTGGAACTTCTCCTCGGAGAGGCCGGGGACGGCGGCCTCGAGCTCGAGCACGATCTTGGTGATAGTGGGGCCCTCGCCCAGGTGGACGTTGGACTTCGCGTGCAGGCGCTCGGGGGTGAAGCCGTTGTTGGTCAGCAGGGCCGAGAGGAACATGGCGAAGCAGCCCGCGTGGGCCGCGCCGACGAGCTCTTCGGGGTTGGTCTCGGGCCCACTCTCGAAGCGCGAGGCGTAGGTGTAGGGGCCCTCGTAGACCCCGCTCTGGAGCTTCAGGTGGCCCTTGCCCTCCTTGAGGGTACCCTGCCAGATGGCTTCCGCGGAACGTACAGGCATAGCTTCCTCCTGGTAGGCGTCAGCATATCCACACTTCGGAGCCTGTAGATATTCTCTGGCTCACCATCTCTCGCCGCTACGAAGCCGTCGTCCCGCGGGGTTCGACGTCGGGGTTGCGCGGGGGCTCGGAGACCATCACCCGGTCGCGGCCCGCCTCCTTGGCGTGCAGCAGGGTCCAGTCGGCCTGGAGGATCCAGGCCTCGAGCAGGCCCTCCGAGCTGGGGACGCTGCCGCCGGTGAGGCCGGCCGAGAGGGTGACGTTCCAGGGGATGGGCTCGATGTCCAGGGCCCCGAGCTCGGCCCGGATGCGCTCGAGCACCCGCCGGGCCTCCTCCAGGCCCGCCCCGTAGAGCAGCAGCGCGAACTCCTCCCCGCCCCAGCGCACCGCCAGGTCCTCGGTGCGGAGGTGGCGGCGCAGCACCCCGGCGAGGGTCTGGAGCACCCGGTCGCCGACGGGGTGGCCGTAGGTGTCGTTGATGCGCTTGAAGTGGTCGAGGTCGACCATCGCCACGCTCAGCGGGCGCTGGTTCTTGTGGCACAAGTCGATGAGGCGGGGGATCTGGCGCTCGAGGCCCCGCCGGTTGAGCAGCCCGGTGAGGGGGTCGGTGAGGGCGCGGTGGCGCCACTCCTCCAGCGACAGCGCCGAGCGCAGCTTCTCCGAGACGAAGGGCCCGAGCACCTCGAGGTCGTGGGCGTCGGAGGGGCTGGGGGTGCGCTCGAAGTACAGCCGCCCCTCGGCGTCGTCGACGTAGAGGGGGAAGTGCTTTACGTAGAGCGCGGCCTTGCCCACCCGCACCGCCTCGCGGTTGCGGATCTCGATGCCCACCAGGTCGGGGAACACCGGCTGCAAGGCCTCCAGCACCCGCTTCATCAGGGCCGGGGCCCCCATCGTCTGGGTCGAGTGCACGCCGGCCTCGAGCTCGCCCAGCCGCTCGAGCAGCGACAGCCAGCGCGCCAGCCGGTCCTCGGCCCGCCGGCGGTCGCGGTAGAGCACGCCCAGGAAGGCCAGCAGGATCACCAGCAGCGGGTACGCCGCCAGCAGCGCGGCCTCGACCAGCATGGAGGTGCGCAGGACGCTGGCGGCCTGCAGGAAGAGCAGGTAGACGCCCAGGCTGCTGACGACCCCCAGCAGGTAGGGCCAAAAACGTGCCCGCCGCTCGAGCTCGCGCGCCTCGAGGTAGGCCCCCAGGCCCATCAGCGCGTAGCTGCCGCCCCACATGCTGAAGTCCAGCAGCCCCAGCGCGGGCTCGCCCAGCCAGTAGTACGCGCTGTGCACGCTCACCCGGAAGAAGATCCCCAGGCCCAGCAGCAGCCGCCCCACCGAGGCCTGCCCCCGCAGGGCGGGCTCGAGGACGGGCAGCGCGAAGATCAGAAGCAGCAGGTCGAGGGAGGACACCACGGCCGAGAACAGCGCCGAGGGCCGGGCCAGCAGGGCCGCCGCGCACAGCCCCAGCGCCGGGACGATCAGCAGGCCCCAGCGCGGGGTGCCGCGCGCCTCGAGGCGGATGAGCGTGGTCATCCAGCTCGCCGCCCCCGCATAAAACAGCGCGTCGGCCGGGGTCACGACGGCGGTGAAGCCCTCGCCGCGCTGCACCCACCAGGCCAGCTCTTCCATCGACCACAGCAACAGCCCCCAGGCCGCCCCCTGCCACACCGGCTGACGCCGGGCCGCGCGCAGGAGCGCGAGGCCGAATCCTAGAGCTATTGCACAGAGCACGAGCTCGGGCGCTAGCACATGACTCCCCGGAGTATCCTAGCACGAAGGTGGGGTGGTTCTGGGTTGAATAAGGCCGAAATTGCTCTGCGCGAGGGTTTCTGTGCCCCGAAAGCCGGGTTTATGAGCCCGGTTTCTCAGAGTTTGGAGGCCTCCAGCCTACCGCCGCCGCTCCGCCAAGCGCCCTCCTCGAGGGCTAAATCCTGCCGCCACCTCTGCCGGGAAAGCACCGGATCGGCCGGTTTGGGCCCCAACCTGCCGCTAAGCGGCCTTCCTTCATGAACCCCCCCATCTGGCAAACTGGCGGTGGAGGCACCTGGATGCTGCGCGTAGTCCTTTACCAGCCCGACATCCCGCAAAACACCGGCAACATCGCCCGCACCTGCGCCTCGGCCGGGGCCGAGCTGCACCTCGTCCGCCCCTTCGGCTTCCGCTGGTTCGGCGCCGCAGCCGCCGGCGACCCCCGGCTCAGGCGTGTCGGCCTCGACTACTGGCCCTACGTGCGCCACGTGTTGCACGACTCCTGGGAGAAGTTCGTCGAGGGGCTCGAGCCCGGCGCCCGGGTGTGGGCCTTCAGCTCCAAGGCCCAGCAGCCCTACACCGCCGTGGCCTACCACCCCGGCGACTACCTCCTCTTCGGCCCGGAAACCCGCGGCCTCCCCGACGAAGTCCTGCGCCAGTTCCCCGCCGTCACCATCCCCATGCCCGGCCCCGTGCGCTCGCTCAACCTCTCGGTGGCGGTGGGGATCGGGCTGTTCGAGGCGTTGAGGCAACTGGGGGTAAGCGGCGAAGGTTAAGCCATCACCTATCAGCCTTCATCCGTCAGCTCATGGCCCGTGGTTGCCCCACCCCGGCCCTCCCCGCGCGGGGAGGGTTTATCCCCCCTAACCCCCCTTAGCAAGGGGGGTAAAGAATAGTCGTTTTGCGTTTTGCGTTTTGCGTTCGGCGTTCGGCGTCTCGCGTACGACGTACGACCCGCGCCCGGCGCCCGGCCATCAGCTATCGACCATCGACGCGCTCACCCACGCGGGGAACACCACCCCGGCTCACCTGCATCAGCGCCGTCCGCAGCGCCTCGATGGCCTTCAGGAACTCGGGGATTTCGACGTGCTCGTAAGGCGTGTGGTCGAGGGTGGAGTCGCCGGGGCCGTAGGCGATCATGGGGGCCGACCAGTGGGGGGCCAGCACGTTCATGTCGCAGGTGCCGGTCTTGTACTTGAACACGGGGGTGCCGCCGGCCTGGCGGATGCCGATGCGCATGGCGCGGGTGAGGGGGGTGTCCTTGGGGCCGACGTAGGGCACCTCGCGGCCGGAGAAGATCAGGTCGATGGTGGGGGGGGCGTAGGCCAGCAGGTGGCGCACGGCGTCCTCGGGCTGCAGGCGGGGGGGAAGGCGCAGGTCGAAGAACATCTCGGCGACCTGCTCGAGCTCGGCCGGCTCGATGCGGAAGTCGCGCAGGGTGTACTGGATCTGGTGGAAGGCCCCCTGCCCCACGTTCATGGCCTCGACCCAGGCCTTGATCGAGGTGAAGTAGCTGATGAGCTCCTCGGCGGCGTTGGGCTCGTGGTGGGCGGAGTGGAAGTGGTCCTTCTGGCGGCGGGCCTTGACCAGCAGGCGGCCCTTGTAGCCCAGGGTGATGCCCTGCCAGCCCGAGGGCTCCCCGATCACCACGTAGTGGGGCTCGAGCTTGTCGGCCACGTAGCGCGCCCCCTTGGAGGAGGGGGCCTCCTCCTCGGTGGCGCCCACCAGGTGCACCGTGACCCGGTCCTTGAGTTCTTGCGGCAGCCCCGCCGTCGCCAGGACGAAGCTCACGAAGGGGCCTTTGGCGTCCACCGCGCCGCGCCCGAAGAGCTTGTCGCCTTCCACCCGCACCGGGACCACCCCGGCCACGGTGTCGATGTGGCCCAGCAGCACGACCTGCAAGGGCCCGTGCCCCCACACGCCGCGGGCGTTGTCGGCCTCGTCCACCCAGGCCTTGAGGCCCAGGCGCTCCATGCCCTGGGCCAGGTACTGCGCCACTAGGCGCTCGGTGCCCGAGACCGAGGGGATCTCGAGCGCCCCCTTGAGGAATTCCACCGGTTCCAGATTCATCCAAACCCCCCGACTCGTCCCAAACGATACACCTTCGGCCCCGCAGGGCTCAGGCGGCGATCAGGCGGTGGTCAGTTGCGCCACCCATACTCAGCTCGACAGGAGGTGTTCATGGCTACGCCCAACAAGACCGAAGCGGCCAGCCTGCGCTCGAGGGTCAAGCGCTCCGCCGCGACCAAGAAGGACCAGATCCTCGCGCTCTACCTCTCCGGCGTGTCCGAAGTGGAGGACCTTGCCATGATCACCGGGACGCGCTCGAGCTACGTGGGCACGGTGCTGCAGCAGGCGGGCCTGCTGGCGGGCTATTACGACCTCTACACCTCGACCGCCCACCCCATGAACGTCTACTCCAAGTACTTCGCCAACCAGCTCGGCTTCAAGGACGAGGCCACCGCGCGGCGCAGCGTCGAGCAGATCGACCGGCTCTACCGCCAGTTCGGCCTCGGGCAGGACCGCGCGGGGCAGCACCACGCCATGCTCATGGCCCTGACCATGTTCAACCGCGCCCGCTGGACCGGCAAGGGCCGCGAGGCCGACGTCTACCGCCGCTGGCTGCTGGAGCGGCTGCTGGAAGCGGGGCCGCTCGACGAGGGCGAGACACCCGCCGACTCCGACAACCTCCCCGAGGTCCTGCCCGCCCTCATTCCTTAGGGCTCCAGGCCAGCACCTCGCGCACGGCCTCCACGACGCGCTCGAGGTCGACTTTTTCGATGACCAGGGGCGGCAGGAAGCGGATGACGGTGGGGCCGGCCTGCAGGGTGAGCACGCGGTGCTGGTGCTCGAGGCGGTGGATGTAGGGCGCGCTCTTCTCCTTGAGCTCCATGCCGATCATCAGGCCCAGGCCGCGCACCTCGCGCACCTTGGGCGAGCCGATGGCCCGCAGCTGCTCCACGAACCACGGGCCCAGCTCGGCGGCCCGCTCCCACAGGCGGGTGTGCTCGAGGTAGCGGATCGCCGCGACCCCGGCGGCCATCGCCAGCGGGTTGCCGCCGAAGGTGGTGCCGTGCCCGCCCTTGGGCATCTTGTCGGCCACCGCGTCGGTCATGACCATGCAGCCGATGGGCACGCCTCCGCCCAGCGCCTTGGCCATGGTGATCATGTCGGGCACGACGCCGAAGTGCTCGAAGGCCCAGCGCTTGCCGGTGCGGCCCATGCCGGTCTGGATCTCGTCGAGGATCAGCAGGCAGCCGCGCTCGGAGGTGACCTGGCGCGCCGCCTGGATGAACTCGGGCGTGGCCGGGCGCACCCCGCCCTCACCCTGGACGGGCTCGAGGAAGACCGCCGCCGTGTTCTCGTCCACCGCATTCCTCAGGGCCTCGACGTCGTTGTAGGGGATGAACACCACGTCGTGGCCGTAGGGGCCGAAGGGCTCGCGGTACTTGGGCTCGTACGACAGCGCCACCGCGCCCAGGGTACGGCCCGAGAAGCCGCGCATGGCCGCCACGAACTTGCGCTTGCCCGTCGCCATCATGGCGAACTTGAGCGCCGCCTCGTTGGCCTCGGTGCCCGAGTTGCAGGGGAACACCCGCCGCAAGGAAGGGGGCAGGATGCCGGTGATGGCCGCGTAGAACTCGGCCCGCTTGTCGTTGGGCAGGGTCTGGGGCATCACCATCAGCGTGGCCGCCTGCCGCTGCACGGCCTCGACCACGTAGGGGTTGGAGTGCCCCAGGTTGGCCACCCCGTAGCCGCCCACGCAGTCGATGTATTCGTTGCCCTCGCTGTCCCACACGCGGGCACCCTCGCCCCGCACGATCACCACGTCGTGCTTGTTGTACACGCCGGAGTCGTGGGCCTTCTCCACCTCGAGCCAGTTCAGCGTGCTTTGCATGGTCCCTCCATTCTACGTTCGCCTCCCCAAACAAAAACCCGGCCCACGCGAAAGGGCCGGGAGCAGGGTTCGAAGCCTATAGGGCCTAACCCACCTCCCGTTGCACAGGTTTGCGCGAAGACGCGAACATCGGGGTCAGGCTACCGTCTGGCTTTCGGCCCTGTCAACCCCGGATAATCGAGCCGTTCATGCGCGAGAAGCTGCTCGAGTCCTTCCGCTTCGCCCTGGAGGCCACCCACCCCTACCGCCTGGCCCGCCAGGCGCTGCCCGAGGCCCCGCCCACCCACGTGCTGGCGCTGGGGAAGGCGGCCTTCCCGATGCTCGAGGCCGTCAGCGAGGCTTACGGGGAGTTGCCGGGCCTGGGCGTCACGCGCTACGGGCACCTCGAGCCCGGCGCCCGCCTTCCGGGGTTCGAGTTGCTCGAGGCGGGCCACCCCGTGCCCGACGAGAGGAGCCTGCTCGCGGGGGAACGGGTGCTCGAGTTCGTGGGGCGGCTCTCCCCCACCGACCACCTGCTGGTGCTGATCTCGGGCGGCGGGAGCGCTTTGGTGAGCGCCCCCTGGGGGATTTCGGGCGAGGAGAAGCGGGCGCTCAGCCGGGCGTTGCTGGCCTCGGGGGCCGACATCCGGGAGGTCAACGCGGTGCGCAAGCACCTCTCGAGGCTCAAGGGCGGGCGCCTGGCCGCGGCGACCCGGGCCCGCGTCAGCAGCCTGCTGCTCTCCGACGTGCCCGGCGACGACCCCTCGGTGATCGCCTCCGGGCCCACCGTGCCCGACCCCAGCACCTTTGCCGAAGCGCTGGAGGTGCTGGAGCGCTACGGCATCGAGAGCCCGGCCCGCGAGCACCTCGAGCGCGGCGCGCGCGGCGAGCTTCCCGAGACCCCCAAACCCGGCGACCCCGTGTTCGGGCGGGTGGAGAACCGGCTCATCGGGGCGGCGCGGCACCTGTTGGGGGCCGCCAAAAGCTACTGGGAGGGGCAGGGCTACCGCGTGCTGGTCCTCTCCGACCGCTTCGTGGGCGAGGCCCGCGAGCTGGCCCGCTTCCACGCGGCGATGGTGCAGAGCATCCGCGAGACCCGCCGGCCGGTCGCGCCGCCGGTGGTGTTGCTCTCGGGGGGTGAGGCCGGGGTGACGGTCAGGGGTACGGGCAAAGGGGGACGTAACCAGGAGTTTTTGCTGTGGCTGGCCTACTTCCTGGGCGAGCGCGGGGTGTGGGGCATGGCCTGCGACTCCGACGGCATCGACGGGAACACCGAGGCGGCGGGGGCGGTAATTCACCCCGGTTCGCTGAGCGAGGAGCGGCTCGATACGGGGGGTAGCGGTTCGCGCCTCGAGGCCAAACAGCACCTCGCCAACAACGACGCCTACGGCTTTTTCAAAGCCCACGACGGCTTGGTGATCACCGGCCCCACCCAGAACAACCTCAACGACTACCGGGCGATTGTTGTCGAGTGACGCTCTTCCCGGATGGTGGGAGTGGGGACCGGTGTGGGGTGCTTTGGTTTGGTGTCCCCCGCTCCGCCGTCGGGGGAGCGAGGGGGAGGCCATTCCACGTGGCGAGGGCATCGCAGTACGCGATCCGGCATACGCCGGAAACCTGCTCCCCCTGGCGGCCCCCGAGGGACTCGCGGGCATGCCGCCGGGCCTCAGTGCCCGCGTACGCGGGGGTGCGGGCCGCACCTTGACCCGGCGGCATGCTCGTCTGCGCCACCCCGCCCACCCCCTCCCCCGTGAGCCGCATAGTCACGACTGGGGCACGGCAGCGACCACCGAGCGCCCGTCCACGGGGAAGTGGGGCTGTAGTTGGCTTACAGGCCGGGCACAACCCCAGTGGATGATTTATCCCAATAGGGCGTTCAGCTATCGGCTATCAGCTATGGGCTAT
>NZ_KE387023.1:134960-276929 GCF_000430045.1 Calidithermus chliarophilus DSM 9957
TGCGCCACCCCGCCCACCCCCTCCCGCGTGAGCCGCACACCCCGGCCGGGGCACGGCAGCAACCACCGAGCGGGTGTCCACTGGGGCGTGGGGCTGTAGTTGGCCTGCGGGGCGGGGCACAACCCCAGCGGATGATTTATCCCAACAAGGCGTTTGGCGTTCAGCTATCGGCGTTCGGCTATCGGCTATCGACCATCGACATTCACCTCACCCGCACCAGCGCAAAACTCGTCCCCGAGAACTGCTGCTGCGGCGTCTGCTTTCCGTCCGTGAGCTGCTGCACGCGGCGCACCACGTAGTCGAAGAGGCGGGCGGGGGTGACTTCGCCCCTCGAGTCCACGGCGTCGGCGGCCTTGCCGCTCAGGGCCTCGACGAGGGCGAGGGTGAAGGCCCCGTTGCCCCAGCGCTCGTCCTCGAGGGCGAACTCGCTGCCCGAGCTCGCGGCCATGATCATGCGGTCGCCCAGGGCGCTGGCGTTGAGGCCCTGGACCAAGGAGTTGGGGCTGCTGCTCTTGACGTCGCGCACGCCGATGGCGCCGCCCGAGTAGCAGGTGTCGATGAAGACCATGATGCGGCCCTGCACCCCGCGCATGAAGAACTCGAGGTCGCGCTGGGGGAGCGCGGTGGCCGAGAGGCGGTCGTACTTGGAGTCGTGCATGGGGATGTAGTAGTCGGGGCCGTCGTTGAAGCCGTGGCCGGAGAAGAAGAGGATGGTGGTGTCGTTCTTGCTCGAGGTCTTGCGGAAGGTGTCGAGGGCGAACTTGACGTCCTCGAGGCGGGCCTTCTCGTTGGTGAAGAGCTGGACCTCCACCTCGTCGTAGAGGCGGCCCTTCTGGCTCTGGAACAGCCGGGTGAAGTCGGCGGCGTCCTTGGCCGAGTAGCGCAGCGGCCGGATCACCGGGTCGCTGTAGCGGTCGATCCCCACCGCCAGGACGCGCAGGCGGCGGGCGACGGCCTGGGGCTGGGCGCGGGGTTTGTAGGTGACCTGCAGGGGCTGGGGCTCGCTGGGGGCGCCGCCCTTGGGGGTGACGATCACCGTCAGGAACACCACGCCCTCGGGGGTGCCGGGGGGCAGCCGCACGGTCACGTTGACGGTGCTGGCGGCCTGGGGGGCGATGTTGCGGGCCTCGAGCTTGGTCAGGGGCTGGCCGCCGGCGTCGAGCACCTCGATGTCGAGCGGGGCGCCCGAAGGGTTGAGGATGCGCAGGCTGAGGCTGAACTCCAGGCCCTCCACCTCGCTGCGGGGGGCGGGGGCCACCACCCGCACCACCGGGGCCTGGGCCACGGGCGCGGGGCCAGAGGCGGCGGCCTGGAGGGCGAGGCTGACGGTGCTGGTCTTGCCGGGCTGGAGCGCGACGGTCTGGGTCTTGGTCTGGTAGCCGGGGGCGCTCACCACCACGGTGGCGCTGGGGGTGTTCAGGCTGACCTTGAGCCCGCCCGGCGGGATGGCCCCGTAGGCCTGGCCGTTGACCGTGGCGGTGGCCCCGGGGGTGGGGCTCTGCACCACCAGCGTGGCGGGCTGGGGGGCCGCCGCCTGCAACGCCGCCGTGACCTGGGCGGTCTGGCCGGCCTGCACGGTGACGGTGGTCTTGTAGAGCCGGTAGCCGTCGCGGCGCACCTCGAGCGAGTACTTCCCGGGCTTGAGCTGGAGGGTGAGCGGGGTGGTGCCCACCGCCTTGCCGTCGAGGAGGACCTGGGCCCCGCTGGGGCTGGAGCGCACCGCCAGGGTGCCGGGGCGCTCGAGGCGGGCGAGGGTGGGGGCGAGGCGGGTGGTCTCCCCGGCCTTGACGGTGACGGCGACCTTGTAGGTCTGGTGGCCCTCGAGCCGCACCTCGACCTCGGCGCGGCCCGCCGCCAGGCTGAGGGTGAGGGGGGTGGTGCCGGCGAACTTGCCGTTGACGAAGACCTGCGCCCCCCTGGGCGTGGACTCCACCACCAACTTGCCGGTGGCGGCCTGGGGGGCGGGCGGGCCCCGGGCGGCAACGTACTCGGCCCCGCCCAGGCCGTAGTCGGCCTCGCCGAGCCCGGCGGCCAGGATCAGCACGCCCAGCGCCTCGCCGAGCTCCTGGGCGCCGCTGACCATCACCTCGCCGCGCTCGACGTCGGCGATCTCTTCCAGCGCGATGGGCCGGCGCGTGGCGAGCACCAGGATGGCGCTCTCCCCCTCGGGCTCGCCGACGGTGATGGCCCAGCTCGCCCCCTTGGGCGGGATCTGGAAGGTCTGGTTGGCCCGGGCGAGGTTGCGCTTGTCGAGGGCGTTGGGCAGGACGAGGTCGATGCTCTCGTCGGAGTTGACGTTGAAGACGTAGAGGTAGGCGTCCTTGGCGACGCGCACGAAGATCTGGCCGTTCTCCCCGATGCGGTAGGTGGGGACGGGCACCGCCGCGGTGGCCTTGTCGAGGCTGACCTGCACCGCCAGCCCCCCGAACTGCGCCAGGGCCAGGCCCCACCCCAGGCCCAGCAGCAGGACTAGCCAGCGTCTCATCCCCGCCTCCTCCGCCTCACGGCGCCGACCCGCCGAAGGCCGCGCGGATCTGGGCCTCGATCACCGCGGCCAGCTCGCGCTCCCCGGCGGCCAGCAGGTAGCTGTAGGCCGCGGGCGCGAAGCCGACCTGTTCGCTGAGCAGCAGCCGCAGGCCCTGCTCGCGGGGCTTCTGGGCGATGCCGTCGGCCTCGAGCGCCACCCACACCACGGGGGCGGCGTAGACCACCCCGCCGGGGCCCGCGACCTCGAGGCGCTGGGCGAAGCGCAGGGCGCTGGTGGGGAGGGTGAACACCCCCGTGGCCGCCTCCTGGCTGAAAAGCTCCTCGCCGCCCGCGCCCAGCAGCCGCACCCGCCGCCCGCCCGCGACGGGCAGGCGCAGCTCGGGCAGGGCGTAGTCGGTGGGCAGGTAGAGCGCGGGGGCGTCGCCGTTGCCCCGGCTGGTGGCCGGCTTGGCGAAGGCCCGCGCCGCCTCGTCCTTGCAGATGCCCACGTCCTTGCACGCCTCCGTCAGCCGCTGCCACAGGCTGGGGGAGGGGGCCAGTTGGAAGCAGGCGGTGGCCGCGCCCAGGTTGTACACCCGCACCCCGTAGGTCAGGCGGGCCTCGCCCCGCTCCACGCACAGCCGGTCGCCCGGCTGCAGGTCGAGGGTCAGGGGGCTGCCCCCGGCGCGCTCGTAGGTCTGGGCCACGCCGCCCTTGCGCTCGAGCCGGGCCTTGCCGTTGAGCTCGAGCTTGACCTGTGCCCCCAGCGCCAGGCCCAACACCGCCATCAACGCGACACTAATCCGCCGGTGCGTCATGCCCTTTCGCCCCCCTCCACACCTTGAGCCCCAGCAGGGCGAAGTGCATCGCCACGACCGGGAAGAGATAGTCGAGGAAATAGCCGAAGCGGTTGACGATGAACGCCCCCACCCAAAACAGCAGCCACACGATGATGGTGGGCTCCAAGAGCCCGTTGATCACCTTGCGGAACCTCGAGCGGCCCAGCAGCCCGTCGGTGATGGCGTAGGTGAGGAAGAGCGCGACGAAGACCAGGGTGGGGACCATGAACACCAGCAGCCAGCGGTTGAGCCCGGCGCTGAAGTGGCCGTAGGTGACCAGCGTCATGAGGGCGTTGACGTGGATGTCGATGCCCTGCAGCCCCGAGGAGGCCGCCCGCACCGGCACGAAGTGCTGGTCGGAGTCCAGCGGCCAGGTGCGGCCCAGCAGGAAGACGGCGCCCTCGGTGCTCTCGCTGCGCACCAGCCCCCCGCGCAGGAATTCGGCGGCGCTGATCACGGCGAGGCCCTTCCACAGCTGCTCCCCCTGGACGCCGCTGCCGAAGCGCCGGATCTCGCGGAAGACGATGCGCTCGCCCACCCCGAAGGGCCCCACGCTCAGGCGGCGGCAGGCCTCGAGGTCCTCCGGGCGGCTCAGGTCGCGCCCGACGCCCAGGCAGTACAGCGCCAGCGCCGCCGGCAGCGGCTGGCCGGGCTCGGCCTTGGGCACCCAGCGGGTCACGCCGTCGCTGTCGTAGAGCACGAAGGCGTTGACCGGGAAGATCTGCGGGTTGAGGCGGCCCATGGGCCGGCCCAGCACGCTGGGCTCGGGCACCTCGGCGTCGGAGAGGACCTCCGGGGAGCGGCCGTCGGCCAGCAGCAGCGGGTAGGGGAAGCGGGCGAGCACCCGCAGCAAGCGCTCGTCGCCCTCCGAGAGCGCGGCCTGCTCGTTGGAGCCGAAGGAGAGGTCGAAGTCGACGAGCACCCCGGCCGGGCGGTACTCCGCCACGCGCAGGAGCAGGTCGGCCATGCGGCCGCGGTGGAAGAGGTAGCCCTGCACCCTGAGCGCCTCGAGGCTCTGCCGGTCCACCTCGACGAGCACCACCGGGGGGAAGGCCTGGCGCGGGGGCGGGGCGTCCCAGCGGTAGACCACGCGGGTGAGCTGGTCGAGCGGGGCGTTCTGCTCGACGTCGACCAAGAACCCCAGCGGCCCCAGCAGGTCGTAGCGGTGGATGAGCTGCAGCGCCCCCATCACCAGCAGGATCAGCGCGGTGCGGTGCAGGGCCTTGCGGGCGACGGGGCTTTGCCAGAAGCGGGACAGCGGGCGCATCCGGACCTACTTCACCACTTCCACCACCACCTCGGCGGCGCCGTGCTCGAGCGCCGCCTGGCGGTTGCGGTCGGGGTCGGCGGCGGGGGGAGGGGGGTTCTGGGCGGCCGGGGGGGCCGCCACGCCGATGTTGCGGCTCATGGTGGCGGCGAGGTCGGGGAGCTGGCGGCCGGTGAAGTCGAGGGTCTTGAACTGGCCGCTGAGGCTGCCCGGCCCGGAGCGGTAGAGGTTGAGCGGGGCGGTGGTGACGATGGCGAGCACGCGGCTCGTGCCCGCCGGCTCGACGGCGCGGAAGTTGAAGCTGCCCACCTTGCGCCCCGGCACCTCGACGAGCTCGTTCTCCTCGACGCGGTTGTCGGAGTTGAACTCGTTGGGGAAGATCACCGTGAGCTTGCCGTCGGCGCCGAGGTCGATGAGGTTGAGGTAGCCGGCCTTGGAGCTCACCAGCCGGAAGCTCACCTCCTCCCCCAGCTTGTAGGTGCGGCTGGGCTTGTTGGCCGCGATTTCCACGCGGAACTGGCTGTTGCGCAGGATGCGGTCGAGGAGTTCGGCGGGGGTGGCGGCCTGTTCGACCGCGCCGGTGTAGGGCTGGGCCGGGGTGGCGGGCTGGTCCAGCTTGCCGAAGGCGTAGATGTCCTTGGCCAGCCAGGCCGGGGGGCCGTCGAGCTGGGGGGTGTGGGGCAGGTAGCGCTGCAAGCGGCTCACCGCCAGGCGGATGGCGTCGGCGCTGCGGTCGCGCAGTTGCAGGAAGGAGAGGTTGGCCCCCTGCTGCATCACCAGGTTGTAGAGCGCCTGGGTGAAGGCGCTGCCCTGCCCCACCGCCAGCGCCCCCAGCGCCACCTCGTTCTGCGCGGCGGCGCTGAGGCTGATGACGCGGGGGCCGGCCTTGTCCTGTTCGACGCCGATGGAGCGCACGTTGGCGGGCTTGGCGCAATTGGGCTGCTGGGCGGGCTTGGGCCACAGCTTGCCCTCGATCTCCCCGAACAGGGCCGACTTGGTGGCGGTGCCGCTGAAGCAGCTATCCAGGATCACCCAGATCTCGCTGGCCGCCACCTTCTGCAGCAGCCCGTCTATCTCGTCGTCGCTGACCACCCGCCCGTCCTGCCCCACGATGGCCTCGTCGCAGCCGTCGTCCTCGTCGCCGTTGAGGTCGCGCAGTTGGGTGCCGTGGCCGCTGAAGTAGAAGATGGCGCGGTCGCCGGCCTTGGTGCCCCTCACCAGCCACTCGTCGGCGGCCTTGAGGATGCCCTCGCGGGTGGCCTCGCGGTCCTTGAGCAGCCGGACCTGCGCGGGCTGGAAGCCGAGCTTGAGGGCCACCTGGCGCATGAGCTCGAGGTCGCGGTCGGGGCCGGGGAGGGGCTTCTCGTACTCGCGGATGCCGATGATCAGGGCCCGGTCCTCGGCCAGGGCCGCACTCGCCAACGCCAGCGCCAACACCGCCAATGCCCATCGCCTCATACGCCCAGCCTCCTGTAATGCGCTCGTGCAGCCCATTGTGGGCCGCCCACGGTTAATCCGGCGTTACACGTTCGCTGCCATTATCGCACCCGGGCCACCGGGAAGTCCTCCCCCACGAAGCGCTGCTGGGGGATCTGCTGGTTCTGGGTCAGCTCGCGCACCCGGCGGCTGACGTAGGCGAAGAGCTGGCTCGAGGTCACCATCCCGCTGCTGTCGGCGGCGCCGCCCTCGAGCGCCTCCAGCAGCGCCTTGGTGAAGGCCCCGTTGCCCCAGTCGGGCTTCTCGAGCGCCGGCTGCCCGCCCCGCGAGGCCGCCATCACCAGCCGGTCGCCCGAGCCGGCCGCCAGGCTCTGCACGAAGCGGTCGGGGTCGGGGTTGTTGCTGCGCCCGCCCACCACCGCCCCCGAGTAGCAGGTGTCGATGAAGACCATCACCCGGCCGCGGGCCTTGCTCACGAAGTCCTCCACGTCCGACTGGCGCAGCGAGTCGCTCTCGAGGTCGCTCAGGCGGCTGTTGTACATGGGGATGAGGTAGACCTGCCCGTCGTTGAAGCCGTGGCCGGAGAAGAAGAGCACGGTGGTGTCGGCCTCGCCGGCGTTTCGGCGGAACTCGCCCAGCGTGCTCTTGACCTTCGACAGCAGGGCGTCCTTGCCCAGCAGCCGCACCACCTGCACCTCGTCGTAGGCGCGGCCCTTCTGCCGCTCGAAGACCCGCGCGAGGTCGGAGGCGTCCTTCTCGGCGAGGCCCAGGGGGCGGATGTTGGGGTCTTCGTACTTGTTGATCCCCACCACCATCACCCGCAGCCGCTTGAGCACGGCCTGGGGCTGGGAGGGGCGGGCGGGCTGGTAGTTGACGGTGGCGTAGAGGGTCTGGGGGACGCCGCCCCTGGGCGTGACCACGATGGTGAGCTGCACGACCCCCGGCGGGGTGTCGGGCGGCAGGCGGAAGTTGTAGGTGCGGGTCTCGGAGGCCGCCACCCCCACGTTGCGGGCCTCGATCTTGGTGAGGGTTCGCCCGGTGCTCGCGTCGACGAGCTCGATGTCGAGGGGCACCCCCGAGGGGTTGGCGATGCGCAGCACCACCGAGAAGTCGAGGCTGTCGATCTCGCGGCTGGGCGGGGAGATGAGGGCCACGGTGGGGGCCGCGGCGACGGGGGGCGGGCCGGGCTGGGGTTGCGGTTGGGGTTGCGGTTGGGGCTGCGGCTGGGCGGCGGCCGCCTGGGTCAGGCGGGCCTCCACGGCCTGGACCCCGCCCGCCGGGACCGTCACGCTCACCTCCTCGCTCGCGTAGCCCTGTAGCCGCAGGGTGAAGCGGTAGGTGCCGGGCTCGAGGCCCTCCAGCGTCAGGGGGGTGGTGCCCAGCACCTTGCCGTCGCGCAGCACGGTAGCCCCGCTGGGGGTGCTGGTGATGCGGACCCCGCCCTTCTGCGGCTCGGGCGGGCCGGCCTGCACCGCGCCGGCCCGGAACACCGCCGTAGGGGCCACCCAGGTGAAAACCTGCGTGCCGGAGGCGGCCACCAGCCCCGTCCCCGAGGGCAGGAAGGCCAGGGCGGCCACGTCGCGCGGGTCGCCCCAGGCCGGGAGCAGCTTGCGGCTGGCGACCTCGAGCAACTGCACCCCTGCCCCCCGCACCGCCACCCCCACGTAGGCCCCGCCCGGCGCGAAGGCGAGGGCCTGCACCCCGCCGGGGGCCCGCGCCGCGCTGTTCTGGCTGAAGGCGTTGGCCGGGTGGAGGTAGACCAGCCCGTTCTCCAGGCTGTAGGCCAGCCGCTGCCCTGCCGGGTCGAAGGCCACCCCAGAAACCGGGACCCCCTCGCTCTTGGAGGCCAGGGAAGCCCCCTTGGCCGCGTCCCACAGCCGCACCGTTCCGTCCCTCGAGCCCGACAGCAGCACGCTGCTCCCCGGCTTGAAGGCCAGGCCGCGCACCTCGCCGCTGTGGCCCTGGAGCTGCGCGACGGCCTCGGCCCCGCCCTGCCGGAGCTGGAACACCTGGATGCGCCCGTTGTCGGTGCCCACCGCCAGCAGGCCGCCGCTGGCCGCCAGCGAGCGCACCCGCCCCTGGGTCCGCAGCACCTGCTGCTCGGAGGCGCTCCTGGTCTCGAGCACGCGCACGCTCTGGTCGTCGGAGCCGGTGAAGAGCAGGCTCCCGTCGGGGCTGAAGGCCACCGCCGTCACCGAGTCGGCGTGCGCCCCGATGGTCTTCTGCAGCTTGCCCGAGACCCCCGCCCACAGCTTGCCGGTCTCGTCCACCGAGCCCGTGGCGATGAGCCCGTCGGCGCTCACCGCCAGCGCCAGTACCGGGCGCAGGTGGGCCCCCCACGACCCCGCCTTGAACACCCCCAGGTTCAGGGCAGCATTCTGCGCCCGGGACGAGGGCAACCCCCAGGCCAACACGGCTACGGCGAATAAAAAGCCCAATACCCCTGCGCCACGCATCCCGGACCTCCGACCCGGTCTCCGAACCCACGCCCCGCGAAATGCCGAACCCCTTAAGTGTAGTGCAATTCACCCCCTGCAGCGATTCCGGCGCCGCAGCCGGGTGCTACCCGCAATAGGCGGTCGTCCGTGACAAGCGGTCAGCGGTCAGCGAAAGGCTAGTGGCTCGTGGCGACCCCTCCCCAACCCTCCCCGCACGCGGGGAGGGGGTATCCCCCCCAGCCCCCCTTGTTAAGGGGGGTGAAGAAAAGGCGTTTAGCGTTTGGCGTTTGGCGTTTAGCGTTTAGCGTTTGGCGTTTGGCGTTTGGCGTTTGGCGTTTGGCGTTTGGCGTTTGGCGTTTGGCGTTCGGCGTTTTGCGTTTGGCGTTTGGCGTACGACGTAGGACGTACAACGCACGACCCGCGCCCGGCTATCGGCCACCGACCATCGACTATCGACGTTCCCGGCACATCTCCCGCAGCTTCGGATAGTCCACCTTGGTGGCGAGCCTCGAGTCCAGCGGGATCCGTGCGACCGAGCGCACCTCGTGCAGGCCGGCCCACTCGAGCGCCCCCGCCAGGCCCGCCTCGTCCGGCGTGCCGCGCCACTCCACGAACAGCACCCGCCGCTCCCCGCAGCCCGCCAGCGCCGCCCGCTCCACGCCGGGGAAGAACTGGGCCGCCACCTCCACGGCGAAGGGGTAGAGGTCGCCCGCGCGGGCCGAGCAGCGCCCCAGCAGCCACAGCCGACCCTGCGCGTCGAAGTAGCCCGCGTCGCCGGTGCGGTGCCAGACGGTGCCGGTGGCCGGGTCGCGCCACTTGGTCTCGGCGTCGCCCACGCCCCCCACGTAGCCCTCCAGCACGTGGCCCCCGCTCACCACGATCTCGCCGGGCTCCCCCGGCGGCAGGGCGCCGGCCAGGAGTTCGGCCTCGCAGGCGTAGGGCAGCGGCTGGCCGAAGCGGTCGGGGAGCACCCGCAGCCGCACCTGGGGCACCGGGAGTCCGGCGACCAGGCCCCCGCCCCGGCGCATGTGCCCGAGGTCGGCCTCCCCGACCCCCGCCCAGTCCTGGTGGGCCATCGGCTCGGCTTCGGTGGAGCCGTAGACCAGCGTGGGCCGGGCCTGGGGGGCGGCTTCGCGCAGGCGCTCGAGCACCTGCGGCCACACCGGCCCCCCGCCGATGAACACCCGCCGGAAGGGCAGCCGCCGGCCCCGCGCCAGGGCCCCCCGCACCAGCTTGTCGAGGTAGGCGGGCGTGGCGGCCAGCACCTCGGCGGGGTGGGCCTCGAGCTGCCGCAGCACCCGCTCGGGCCGCAGCCTGGGGGGCTGGGTGGCGTGGGGCAGCAGCGCGGTCCCGCCCGAGGCCAGCACGGTGAGGGCCACGATGGGCAGGGTGCACAGCTCGAGCTCGCCCTTCGCCCCCAACAGGTCCTGCAGCGCCGCGTGCTGGGCCAGCAGGAAGCCGTGGGTGCGCTCGGCGGCCTTGGGCTTGCCGGTGGAGCCTGAGGTGAAGGTGACGAGCGCGGGGGCGGAGGGCTCGAGGGGGAGGAGCCCAGGGGCATCCCCCCTGGCCGGGCGGGTCGCCAGCAGCTTGAGCGGCACCCGGCGGAAGCCCGGCGAGAGCGGCCACAGCAGGAAGGCTTTGGGGACCCCGATCAGGGCCCTGGGCCGGGCCAGCCCCAGGGCGTGTTCGAAGGCGGGCCGCCCCAGGCCGGGGTCCACGAACACCACCACCGCCCCCAGCGACCACAGCGCGGCCAGGGTCAGGTAGAGCTGCCCGCTCATCGGCACCAGCACCAGCACCCGGTCGCCCTGGCCGATGCCCCTCGCCCGCAGGTGCGCCGCCAGCCCCGCCGCCCGCGCCACGAGCTCCCCGTAGCTCAGCGTGCCCCCCTCCTCGAGGATGGCGGGCTTGTCGGGGTGGGCACGGGCGCGCTCGAGCAGCAGTTCGACGAGGTTCATAGTTCGCGTGCGAACAGCGCGTAGCGCCGGATCACCCGCCCGTGGCCCTGCAGGTTGGTCGAGCGGTTGGACTCCCACATCAGCGCGTGGATCACGCGCCGGAAGCCCGCCCCGAAGGCCTGGCGGTAGAAGCACTCGGCCAGCCAGCGCCCCAGGCCCGCGTACTCCCGCCCCGGCGCGATGGCGAGGGTCTTGGCGAGGAGGGTTCCAGGCTGGGTGGGGTCGGGCAGGCTCAGCAGGAAGCCCACCGTGCGGCCCCCGTCCTCGGCGATCCAGACCCACTCCGGCGGCACCCTGCTCACCAGCGGGCGGTAGAGGGCCTCGAAGGAGGGCCAGTCCAGCGGGCTGAACAGCGGGTTACCCACGAAAGCCGCGTTGGAGAGGGCGTGGATGCCGCGCAGATCGGCCTCGAGCGTCTGGGGCGCGGGGTGGCGCAGGCCGAGCCGGGCGAAGCGGGCCTCGAGCTCCGCCGCCCGGGGGTCGGGGACGTGGACGGTGTGCAGCGTCGAGCGGTAGGTCTGCCAGGCCGTGAAGCCCGCCTCCCGCGCCCAGCCGGCGTACTCGAGCGGGTTGCGCGGCTCGAGCAGGAAGGGCGGCTCGTCCGAGGTCTCGACCACCCAGCGGTAGCCGAACCAGGTGCTCCCGTCCAGCGGGGCCACCGCCCGCACGCAGCCCTGCTGCCTCAGGCGCTCGCAGGCCGCCCGCAGCAGGCGCACCCCGCTCTCCCGGCCTACTGCGGCGAAATGCCCGATGGCCCCCAGCCCGCCCTGGCCCCACAAGCCGGCCCGGGCCACCAACACCCCCTCCTGCACCACGCCCAGGTAAGCCGGGGCCGGAGGAAGGGGCTCGAAGGGCGGCAAACCGGGGTGCGGCGGGTAATCCAGGCCTGAAACGATCTGCATGGCGCGTCTCCTGCGTTCAACCTTTGGCCCCGGGCTTGCGCATGGGCGCGGGCCAGCGGAAGGTCCAGCCGTACCACCAGCCCCACAGCCCCGCCAGCGCCCCCAGCCCCAGCATCCCCGGCCAGCCCAGCCACACCAGCCCCAGCAAAGCCCCCAGGATCAGCGCCACCCGCGCCGGGGCGTTGCGCTCGGAGCGGGTCATGGTCCAGGCCACCAGGCCCGCCAGCACCACCGCCAGCAAGGCCATGAGGGCCAGCTCGCCCAGCCCCGGCTGCTGCTGCAAGACGCCCAGGCTGATCACCGGGACCAGCAGGTTATCCAGCCCCTCCACCGAGACCCCCTCCATCAGCGTGCTCACGCTGGCGACGAGCAGCGCGTAGAGGCTGGCCTCGAGCACGCCCTTCTCGAAGAGCAGGTAGCCGTAGCCCAGCCCGAAGGCCACCAGGAAGAACATCAGGCTGCCCTCGAGGCTCTTGTACCGCCCCTCGGTGCCGTAGCGCACACGCCCGTACGCCACCCCCACCAGCGCCGCCAGCCCGTCGGCGAAGGTCAGCACCAGCAGCGGCAGGTAGTACTCGACCGGGTTGTGGGCGAAGGCGAAGAGCAGCGCGATGCTCAGCAGGAAGTACACCTCGCCCCACCCCTGCCGCTCCACCGAGCTCAGCACGCTCCCCAGCACCGCCCTCGCCGAGCGCAGGAAGCGCAGCGCCACCATGGTCAGGACCGCCACGCCACACACCCACAGCACGGGCTCGAGGTTGCCCCACCCGAACAACCGGGGAAAGGCCAGCGCGATCACCCCCACCCCGATGTGCATGACCTTGCGCGCCACCTCCGCGTGCGGCTGCACCCGCCGCTGCCAGAGCTTGACCCCCACCAGCAAAGCCCCCAGCGCGAGCATGACGGCGAAGGCGGTCCAGGTCATGGGCGGCCTCTGGCGGCGAGGGACAGCCGAACGCCGGACGCCCGACGCCGATAGCCGAACGCCGATAGCCGAACGCCAAACGCCTTGTTGGGATAAATCATCCACTGGGGTTGTACCCAGCCCGACAGCCGACTACAGCCCCACTTCCCCGTGGAAGGGCGCCCGACCCGCGGGCCCGTCCCCGGCCGTGAATCGGTGGCTTGCTCGTGGGGGGTGGTGGGGGTGTCGGGGGTGGCAGGGGGGCGGGGGGCGAACCCCGCCCCCATACACCCCTGACGGCGGAGCGATCCCCGCCAAACCAAAGCACCAAGCCCCGCCCTCTCCCTCATTTCCGCTCCTCAATCACCAACCGGGAGTAGAAGAACGCCTTGTCCTGCCGGTGCAACCGCTCGGCCTCCTCGAGCCTCGGCTCCAGCAGGTGCGCCAACGACTCCGGCCGGCTGCGCGGCACGATCATGTTCCAGTACACCAGCCGCCCGCCCGGCCTCAGGTGCGCCGCCAGCGCCCCCAGCAGAGCCTCGGTCGCCTCCTCCGACATGTACTCGAAGACGTCGGAGAGGTTGGCCCGGTCGAAGCCCTCGGGGTGCTGGGCGAGGTAGTCCTCGAGGCTCAGCCGCTCCCAGCTCAGCCGGTCGAGGTTGGCCCGGATGGTGGCGAAGTGCTCGGGCCGCAGGTACAGCGGCAAAACCGAGTCGTGGCGGCCGAGCAGGATCCAGTGGAGGTAGGGGTTGTGGGCGGGCTCGAGCTCGGTGAGGGCGTGGCGGGCGCGGGCCTTGACCTGCGCCGAGACGCTGCCCTCGGCGTGGTAGAAGAAGGCCGGGTCGCGCCCCAGGCGGCCCATCACGAAGCGCGAGAAGAAGAGCTTCATGAGCAGCCGGTAGCGCCCTGTGTTGAAGTGCCGCTCGAAGAAGGCCACCCGCTCAGCCTCGGGCTTGGGCGTGAGCAGCTCGCGCACCCTGGCCCCTGAGAGCAGGAAGGGCAGCACGAAGCGGCGGAAGAGCGCGAAGTAGCGCTCGAACTTGCCCAGCCTGCCGATGCCCTCCTCCACCGGCTGCGCGTCCCAGAAGCGCCGGGCCTCCGGCGAGAGCAAGGGGCGGCAGCGCTGGTAGAGCCCTCGCCGCCGCGCGCTGGGCACCGAGCCGACGAGCTCGAGCAGCTCGGGGTGTTCGAGCGCCCGGAAAGCCGCCACCCGCAGCTCGAGGCAGTGAATCTGCGGCGCGCTCAGGTCGAGGGCCACCACGCTGGCGGGGTTCTGGGTGAGCATCGCCAGGGCGTTGTCGCCCGCCGAGGCGATGGAGAGGCAGCGGTCGCCGGGCCGGATCCGGAGGGCCTCGAGCAGCACGTCGGCGTCCTCCCAGACCTGGGCGTAGCGGATGCGCGAGAAGTCGGCCTTGGCCTGCACCTCGCTGCGGGGCCGCCCTAAGCGGCGGATCACGGGCTCACCTCCGCCTTCAACAGCCGCACCGTGCCCGCGCTGCCGTCGAGCTCGACCTCGTCGCCGTCGCGCAGCCAGCGGGTGGCCCCGCCCAGGCCCACCACGCAGGGGATGCCCAGCTCCCGCGCCACGATGGCCGAGTGCGACAGCAGGCTGCCCCGCTCGACGATCAGGCCCCGCGCCAGCGGCAGGACCAGGATCCAGCCGGGGTCGGTGCGGGGAGCGACCAGGATGGCGGGTTCTTCGAGCCGCGCCGCGCGGGGGTCGAGGATCACCCGCACCCTGCCCCGCACGCGCCCCGGCGAGCAGGCCAGGCCCTCGCGGAGGTCGGCCGCCTGCCCCTCGGCCTCCTGGCCCACCGGCTCGGCCTCGTACACGCTCCCCAGGCTGCGGAAGCGGCCGGGCGGCTCGCCCGCGGCCCGGTGGCGCTCGAACTCGGCCTTGCGCAGCGCGACCAGGCCCCGCAGGTCGAGGCTGACGGCGGTGCCCTCGGCGTAGCCCAGGATCTCTTCGACCGTCAGGTAGAACACGTCGCCCTCGTGCTCGAGCCGCCCCATCTCCCGCAAGCGCTGCCCCATCGCCCGGAACAGGCGGCGGGCCTCGCCGAAGACCCGGGTGCGCTCGAAGCGCAGGTTCTCCCGGCCCCGCACCCGCGCCCGCGCCTCGCGCAGCACGTAGGCGAAGATCCGGCGCCGCCACCCCGAGAGCTGCCCCAGCGCCCGCGCCTCGGCGGCCCGGCGGCGGGCCTCGGCCTCGCGGAGGGGGGGCTCGGGGGTGCGGGCCAGCTGCGCGACCGTCCGGGCCAGCAGTTCGGGCTGGTCGGTGAGGGTGGGGCTTTCGAGCTTGAGCTCGTCCAGGCAGCGGTCGCCGAAGCGCTCGAGGTAGGCCCGGAACTCGCGCCCCAGCTCGGGGTGCTCGTGCAGCGCGGAGGCGGGGTCGGCCTCGAGGCGGCCGATCAGCCCCGGGTTCCCCCGCACCAGCGCGGCCATGGCCTGCAAGCGCTGGGCGGGCTCCGCGCTGACCATGCCCCCCTCCCCCGCCACCAGGTCGTTGTGCAACGCGCCCTCCTCGCCCAGCCAGCGCTGGCCCAGGCGGCGCAGCAGGCCGTAGAAGACCATGCAGAAGAAGTCGTTGATCAGGGGCGCGTCCCAGCGGTTGAGCAGGCTGGCCTCGAGCCGCCGGTAGCGCCGGGCCAGGCCCACGAAGTCCAGGCGCGAGAGGTCGGCCTTGTCGAGCGCGGCCTCCAGGCGGGCGTAGAAGGCCCGCTCGTAGCGGGGGAGCAGGAGGTAGCTGGTGAGGAGCCCCAGCACGGTCCGGGCCAGGTAGAGCGCGTCCTGGGCCCTCGAGCGGCTCACCTCCACCCGCAGGCCCTCGGGCATCCCCTCGGCCACGCCCATCATCTGCTCCATGAAGCCCCGGTTGACCGAGAAGCCCGGCAGCAGGGCCAGCGCCTTGTACCAGTGGCTGAGGTTGTAGTACACCCGCCCCTTCACCAGCCCGATCATGCCGTCGAAGACGTGGCCGTTGGCCTCGATGAGGCCCTGCGGCACCCCGAACAGGCGCACCAGGCGGCGGTAGACCTGCCGGTAGGCCCGGCTGGCGAAGGAGAAGGTGAGGGGGGTGGTCACGCCGCTGTAGCTCTCGATGATGTTGGAGTTGTCCCACCAAGTGGGCTCGCCCGCCTCTGGTTGCGCCGCGGGCAGCGTGGTGATGGGGCGCGACTGGAGCAGGTAGAGCCTGCCGCCCTGCATCGCCCACTCGATGTCCTGGGGGCTGCCGAAGTGGGCCTCGCAGCGCAACGCCAGCGCGGCGACCTCGAGCGCCCCCTCCCGGCTGAGCAAAGCCCCCTCGGGCATCTCTACCGCCCCGTCCTGCACGCGGTAGGTCTGGCCCTCCGCCTCGCCCGAGACCAGCTTGTCGCCCAGCCCCGCCACCGCCGCGATCACGCAGGCCCTCGAGCCGTCCAGCGGGTCGCGGCTGAAGCAGACCCCGGCCACCTCCGCCGGCACCATGGCCTGCACCAGCACCGCCGGGGGCTTACCGCCCGGCGGCAGGCCCCGCGCCTCGCGGTAGGCCCGGCTGCGCTCGCCGAAGCCCGAAGCCCACACCTTCACCACGAACTCGGGCACCTGCTCGCGGGGCACGCTCAGGAAGGACTCGAACTGCCCGGCGAAGGAGTGCCCCGGTGCGTCCTCGTCGGCGGCGGAGGAGCGCACCGCGTAGGACCCGGCCTCGGGGAGGGCCCCCAGCAGCGCCTTCGCCAGGCCGGGCTCGAGCCGCAGGCCCTCGAACAGCGCTTCGAACCGCCCGGCCTCGAGGAGCTCGAGCTGCCGCGGGCCCAGGCTGCGGGCGAAGGCCTCGGGCGTCACGACCACGAAGGGCGGGACGGGGAAGCCCTCGAGCCGGCTCAGGGCCCAGGCCTTGCCGCCTAAGCTCGAGCGTTCTGCGGGGGAATCCGGGGGAATGAGCTTCATAAGCGGAGTGCCAGCGCGAGATACAGCACGACCACCCACAGCGCGGAGATAGCACTGATTGTAGACAGCCCGCGCTCAGGACGCTGGTATATCTGCAAAATCGCTAGCAAAAGACCGGCCAGCGCGAAAAAGGGCCAAGCTCGCCCGCTGGCCCAGGCCGCCGCCATCGCCCCCGCCGTCGCCACCCCGGCCCACACCGCCAGTGCCCGCCGCCAGCCCCACAGGGCGCTGTAGGTCTGGACCCCGGCCTCTTCCTCCTGAGGCAGCCGGATCTTGCGGCCCAGCTCCATCAGCGCCCCGGCGCAGAGGCTCAGTGCCACCAGCCCCGGCACCCCTTCGGCCCGCAGGCCGCCCCACAGCCCCACGAAGACCTGCATCAGCGGCACGACGAGCAGGTGGCTCAGCAGGTAGGCCACCGGGCGGGCCACCAGCCAGCGGTGGGCGAAGAACTCCTTGCCCATCAGCGCCATGTAGGCCCACACCAGCGCCAGCATGGGCAGCGCCGACGGCATGAGCCAGGCGCACAGCAGGGCTTGCAACGCCGCGGCCCCCAGGCCCAGCCAGGCCAGCTCGCCCAGGCGGATCAGGCCCCGCGCCACCGGGCGGTAGGGGCGGTGGGCCAGGTCGTCGCGGTAGTCCTTGAACTCGTCGAGGACGCGCAGTTGCAGGTAGAGCAGCAGGCTGACGAGGCTCACGGCGAGGTAGGGCAGCCAGCCGGGGAAATCGCCCGCGTAGCGCAGCACGCAAAAGCTGGTGACGAGCACCAGCGGCGCGTACTGGGCCAGGGGGAAGCGCTCGCGTTGGTAAGTGAGCCAGCGCTGCATTGGAGGTGATTATGAGGGGTCGGGGTACAGCGGGGCTACAGGAAAATTACTCAGCACGCCCGGGCCGTTTCAGCCGCCGATGCCCACCATCACCCGCTCGCGCAGCGTCGGCAGGGTGTTGCCGAAGGCGGGCTTGCGGTCGGTGGCGATGAGGATGGCGTCCACGAGGGCCTCGAGCGGGTTGGGCGCTTCGAAGGCCCAAGCGATGTCCATCTCGAGGTCGGTGAGCAGGCAGGGCCGCAGCTTCTTGTCGGAGGTCAGGCGCAGGCGCGAGCAGTTGGAGCAGAAGGGCTCCATCACCGGGTTGATGAAGCCGACCGTGCCCACCGCGCCGGGGATCCGGTAGAGCCGCGCCGGGGCGCTGGGGTCGTCCTCGAGCTTCTCCAGCGGGCCGAAGTGCCGCTCGATGACGGTCTTGGTCTCGCTCCCGGCGATGAAGCGCTGCCGGTAGAGTTCGGGGTTGGAGTTATCGAGGTGCATGTACTCGAGGAAGCGCACGTGCAGCGGCTTGTCCAGCGAAAGCAAGGCCAGGGGGATCACCTCGCCCTCGTTCATGCCCCTGATCATCACCGCGTTGAGCTTGACGGGCCCCAAGCCCAGCTCAAAGGCGGTCTCGATGGCCTCCCAGACGCGCCGGACGTCGCCCCCGCGGGTCATGGTGCGGAAGACCTCGGGGGTCACCGAGTCCATGGAGAGGTTCATGCGCTTGAGGCCAGCGTCCTTGAGCTCCTTGGCCTTGCGCTTGAAGAGCATGCCGTTGGTGGTGATGGCGATGTCCTCGATGCCCAGCTCGCGGGCCGCCGCGATCATCTCGGGCAGCTCCTTGCGCACCAGCGGCTCCCCGCCGGTAAAGCGCACCGACTCGAGGCCCAGCAGCCGCATGGCCCCCAGGAAGTTGCGCACGTCCTCGACGCTAATGGTGCCGGGCGGCTCGGTCATCTCCCAATCCAGCGGGTGACAGTACAGGCAGTGCAGGTTGCAACGCGGCGTCACCGACAGGCGCAAATCCTTGATGAGGCGGCCATAGTTATCGAATAGTTTCATGCCGGTCGCTCCCTGGGTCGTGTCGCATGATACTGCAACACGCTCAGCTTAGGGGGTTGGGGGGGTTACAAATATCCCGTGAGGGGGTTGATGGTCGATGGTCGATGGTCGATAGCTGATAGCCGATAGCCAAACGCAAAACGCGGGTCGTACGTCGTACGCAAGACGCAAAACGCAAGGCGCCTTGTTCCCCCCTTAGCAAGGGGGGCTAGGGGGGATATTCCTTCCCCGCCCGCGGGCAGGGCCGGGGAGGTTGAACCACGAGCCGCGAGCCACGAGCCTCAGGCTTCCCACCCTCTACCCCTCGAGCCACTTTTCCACGCCCCAAACCGCGCTAAGCTCGAGCCATGGAGACCATCGTGCTCTTCGACGGGGTGTGCAACCTCTGCAACGGCACGGTGCGGTTCATCCTCGAGCGCGACCCGCGGGGGCGGTTCCGCTTCGCTGCGCAGCAGTCGGAGGCGGGGCAGGAGCTCTTGCGCGAGCACGGGCTGCTCGAGCGGGGCGGCCTGGCCGACAGCGTGGTGGTGCTGGAAGGGGGGCGGGTGTACCTCGAGTCCGACGCGGCCTTGCACATCCTCCGCCGGCTGGGCGGGGTCTGGCGGCTGGCTTATGCCCTGTGGGTCATCCCCAAGCCGCTGCGGGACAGGGTGTACCGGCTCGTCGCCCGGCACCGCTACCGCATCTTCGGCAGGCGGGAGCAGTGCATGGTGCCTACGCCCGAGCTGAAACGGCGCTTTTTGTAGGGTTTATACCGGATTCAAAAAGATAATCATCCGATCCGAAGAGCCCCAGAGGCTATCTTTTTGAACCCTAGAGCACACCCCTCCCCGGCGGCCGGCGAAGAAAGCGTATCCCTTCCAAGGGGCGCTACCGCCCTCCGCCACGCGGATAACTTCGGTCGGCCGCCCCGCCAAGGCGGGGCGGCGTCACCGAACGGTGACGGACCAACCGAATCTGGTATTATTTATCCTTGGGCTCAGGGCCGCCCAGGCGGCTCTTGAGGAAGAGCATGAGGTCCTCGAGCTGCGCCCGCAGGGCCCGCTGTTCGCGGATGAGGGCCTCGATGCGGTCTTCGGGGGCGCTGAAGGTGAGGGTTTTGTACAGCAGGGTGGTGTTGCCGCACTTGGGGCAGGGCAGCCCGGAGGCCGAGACGCCGGGGGCGTAGAAGAGGCGGGTGTTGTCGCGGGGGCACAGCAGGTACTTCGCCCCCACCGCCTCGCCCTTGCGGATGGCCTCGGCGAGGTCGCGGGCCTCGTTGCGGCTGAAGCCCAGGAAGAAGTCCCCGCCGATCTCCTCCACCCCGCCCACCATCTCGCGGGTGGCGGTGAGGTCGGCCTTGAAGCCGCGGGGGGCCACCCAACTGATGCCGTTCCACTTGAAGTGGCGCAGGTGGCGGCGGCGGCTCTTGTCCTCCACCTCGACGATGAGGGTGACCTCGGGGTCTTTGGGGTAGTAGAAGAAGCGCACGGCGTTGACCCCCTCGAGCCCGTTGTCCTTGGGCAGGCTGTAGGAGAGGGGGCCGTCGCTGCGGCCGGGGAAGCCGACGAGCTCTTGCAGGTCGTAGAGGGTCAGGCCGGGGTGCTCGAGGTCGCCCTCGAGGATCGCCCGGACCTTCTCAAAAGCCCGGTCCAGCCCGGCATCCACCATGAGGCCAGTCTAGCATGGGCTCTAGGGGGCCTGATACTGGATTCGGTCAGCCCGGCGCCGGACGGCGGCGGGCTTGCAGGGCCGAAGGGAGTGCTCTGGGATCCCAAAAGATAGCCTCCGGGGCTCTTTGGTTCGGGTGATCATCTTTCTGGACCTGTTTTTGAACCCGGTATGAAAGGACGAAACACCCCGGGGGCGACGAAAAAGGGCGGCCCGGAGGCCGCCCAAAGGGTCGCCGAGCGAAGCGCTCAGGGCTTGGCGGGCGTGGCGGGCTTCTCTTCGGGTTTAGGGGCGGTCTGGCCGCCGGGCTGCTTGGGGTCGGCGGGCTTTTCTTCCTTCTTGGCCGGGGGCGGGGTGAGCTGCTTGAGCACCTCCTGCAGCTTGTTCTCCACCTTGGCCGTCTTCTTCAGGCTCTCGACCCACTTGCTGCCCGCCTCGACCTTCTTGGTGCGGATCACGTTGTCGCGGGCCTCCTGGGCCACCTCGGCGAAGGGCTTGACCCGTTCGGGGGTGCGGGCCTTGATCAGGAGAACCTGGAAGCTGCCGTCCTCGAGCTTGACCACCTCGCTGACCTCGCCCAGGCTGCTCTTGGGGAAGGTGGCCTTGGTCTCGAAGACCAGTTTGTTGGAGACGGGGGGCAGGGTGCCGGAGGTCACCACGCCGTAGTCCTGCACGTTGCCGCCCTGGGCCTTGGCGAGGTCCTCGAGCTTGCCGCCCTTGAGCGCCGCCGCGCGGAAGGCCTTGGCCTTGGCCTCCTGGTCCTTGGTGAAGTTGACGACGGTGACGGTGGCGGTGGCGGGCTCGGTGAAGAGGATCTTGTTCTCGTTGTAGTACTTGCGGGCTTCCTCGTCGGTGGCGGTGACGCCGCGTGCCTGGTAGCTCTCGGCCTGCTGCACGATGGAGTCCTTGGTGCCGAAGAAGGGCTGGCCCATCTTCTTGGCCTCGGCCAGCACCACCTCGCGGGTGATGAGCTGGTCGAGGGTCTGCGGCAGGAAGAACTGAACGGCCAGGTCGCCCAGGCCCTGCGCGACGAAGTTGGGGAACTGCGGGTTGGCGAAGGCCGGCTGCAGCACCTGCGAGAGCTTGATCTCGCTGTCGCCCACCTTAGCCACCACGGGGTCGCTGAGCTTGATGCTGGAGCCCTTGGCCGGCTCGACCTTGGCCTTGGCCCGCACCTCCTCGATGTAGCGCTCGAGCGCCCCCTCCTTGAGCAGGTTCTTCACGTCCTCGGTCACGCGGTCCTTGACCTCCTCGAAGGAGGACTCGCCCGCCGGGAGGTACTGCTCGACCTTGACGATGTAGTAGCGGCCCGCCGACTCGACGGGCTGGGTGATGCCGCCCTGCTTGAGCTTGAACACGGCCTCGCCCACGGCGGTCGGGAAGATCACCTTGGTCACCGGCTTGGGCTCGCTCTTGCCGGTCTCGGCGCCCAGCGCGCCCGACTGGTCGGCGCCCACCTTCGAGTTCTTCTTGGCCAGCTCGGCGAAGTCGGCGCCGGCCTTGGCCTCCTCGTAGAGCTTCTGGGCGGTGGCCTTGTCGTCGACGACGATCTGGCGGGCGATGACCCGCTCGTCGTTGCGGTAGGTGGTCTTGTTGAGCTCGTAGAAGAGCTTGAGCTGCTCCTCGGTGGGCTTAATGTCGCCCTGCACCTGCTCGATGCGCTTGTTGATGCGGATCTGGTCGCGCAGCTCGTTGCGCACCTGGGTCTCGGTGTAGCCGATGCGCTGCAGGGTCTCCTGCCACTGCTTGTCGCTGGTGATGCCCAGTTGTTGCTTGATGCGCTCGAGCTCCTTACGCAGCTCGTTGCTGGAGACGCGGATGCGCGAGGCGTCCTGGGTCACGGCCTGGTAGAGCACGAGGTTGTTGTAGAAGTTCTGCTCGGCCAGGACCTTGAGCACGCCCTCCTGGTCGGCGGTAGCCGAGAGCACCTGATCGCTGGAGCGGAAGCGCACCAGCTCGGTCTCGTAGATCGGCTTGCCGTTGACGGTGAGCTCGACCTTGCCCTTAGCCTGTTGCTGGCCCTGCGGGGTGAACAGCAGGATGGCCCCGATGGCGAAAGCCACCACGAGCAATCCGAAGATGACGGCGACGACCCTTTTACTGATTCCAAACACTTGACTGCCTCCTTGAGCGGTGCTACCCTACATTTCTGCGTGCGCCCGTAGCTCAGCTGGATAGAGCGTTGGCCTCCGGAGCCAAAGGTCACAGGTTCGAGTCCTGTCGGGCGCGCCACTTCTTTTTAATCGCCCTTGCTTAGGTCCGGATTAGCGTGGTCGAGCGAGGCCGCATGCAGTACCGCAACCTCCGGGATTGTAGCACAAACCCTCGGGGCCTGATGCCGCCCCCCGAGCGCGAGGAATTGCCTCCTTGAACGGGCAATTCCTCCGTGCCAATTTCACCCGGGGCCGCCAGCCTAGAATAGTCCCTTGTTGACAATCCGCCTCCCCCACCGGGGGGTATGCTCGGCGGCATGTTGCCCTTGCTGCTCTCCTGGCTTCACGCCACCAACGACCTCTTCGGGGCCTTCCTCACCCCGCTGCTGCCCAAGCTGCAGGCCGCCTTCGGGGTGAGCTACGGGACGGTGTCGGTGCTGGTGGCGGTGTACTCCCTCACCAGCAGCCTGCTGCAGCCCGTGGCGGGCCTCATCGCCGACCGCTTCGACCGCCGCCTGCTGGCCGCGCTGGGCCCGGTGCTGGTGGCGCTGGGCGGGGGCCTGATGGGCTTCTTCCCCACCCCTTTGGCCCTGGCGGTGGCTTTGGGCGTCTCGGGGCTGGGCTCAGCGCTGTTCCACGCCGCCGGCGCGGCGCTGGTGGGGCAGTACGCCAGCCCGGAGCGGCGGGGCTTCTGGCTGAGCACCTTCGGCTCAGGGGGCTACCTGGGCCTCTCGCTCGGGCCCATCGTCTCGCTGGGGGTGGTCAACGCGGGCGGGCTCCAGGCGCTGGCCTGGCTGATCCCCGTCGTGCTGGTCCCGGCCTTCCTGCTGCTGCGGCAGGCCCCGCCCGCCGCCGTGAAGGGCAAGCCCTCGAGCTTCACCGACCTGGCGCGGGTCTTCCGCGGCCAGGTGGCCCGGCTGTGGGCGGTCTCGACGCTGCGCAGCATCACCTTCATGAGCTTCTCCACCACCATCCCCTTCTGGTTCGCCCAGCGCGGGCTCTCCGACGCCCAGACCGCGCTGGCGCTGTCGGTGTACAGCTTCTCGGCCACCGCCGGAGCCTTCTTAGGCGGCACCCTCTCCGACCGCTTCGGGCGGCGCAACGTGCTGGTGGGAACCATGGCCTTCGCCATCCCGCTCTACGTGGGGCTGCTCAGCCTCCCGCCCGAGAGCCTGTTCTACGTGCCGCTGCTGGCCGTGACCGGCGCCCTGATGAACGCGGGGATCCCGGTGGCGGTGGTGATGGCGCAGGAGCACGAGCCCACCCAGATGGCCACCGTCTCCGGGCTGCTGATGGGCTTCACCTGGGGCTTCGCCGGGCTGCTGTACGGGGTGGTGGGGCCGATCATCGAGCGGGTGGGGGTCATCCCGAGCCTCGCCGCGCTGGGCCTGCTGCTGGTGCCCGCGCTCACCCTCTCGCTGGCGGTGCGGGAGGCGAAACCCCGCGGCACCCCGGCGCGGAGCCCCAACGCCTGATGGTCGTCCTCGAGACCCGCCGCCTGCTCCTGCGGCACCTCGAGCCCCGCGACGCGCCCGCCCTGCTCGCGGTCTTCGGCAACCCCGAGGTGATGCGCTTCAGCGACCACGGGGTGCGCGACCTGCCCTGGGTCGAGGGCTGGCTGGCGGGGTGCCTCGAGAGCTACCGCCAGCGGGGCTTCGGCCCGTACGCGGTGGTCGGGCGGGAGAGCGGCGAGGTGGTCGGGTACTGCGGGCTCACCCATCACCCCGACCTGGGGGGAAGGCCCGAGGTGGCGCTGGGCTACCGCCTGGCGCGCTCGAGGTGGGGACGGGGCTACGCCAGCGAGGCGGTCACGGCGCTCCTGGCCTACGCGCTCCATACCCTACGGCTGCGGCGCGTGGTCGCCCAGATCGACCCGCACAACCTGGCCTCGGTCCGCGTGGCCGAGAAGGCAGGGATGCGCTACGAGCGCGACCTGCTGCTCGAGGGCTACACCCACCCCGACCGCCTCTACGTCGTCACCGCCCCGTCCTGAGCCCCGCCGCCCCAGGCTTTGCTAAACTGGGAAGCACCAAAAGCCTGAGATCGCGCGTCGTCCCAGAGGCCACGGCCTCCCGTCGCCCGCCCCGCTCAGGCAGAGGAGGTTTTGGGTATGACCTCGAGCGTGCGGCAACTCATCCTGGCCAAAGGCAACCGGGTCCACACCATCAGCCCCGACGCTACCGTGTTCGAGGCGCTCGAGCGCATGGCGATGTACGACATCGGGGCGCTGGTGGTGATGGAGGACGAGCGGGTGGTGGGCATCTTCTCCGAGCGCGACTACGCCCGCAAGGTGGTGCTGGTGGGCCGGGTCTCGCGCGAGACCAAGGTGCGGGAGATCATGACCGACGAGGTCATCACGGTCAGCCCCGACACCACCGTGGGCGAGTGCATGGCGCTCATGACCGGCAAGCGCATCCGCCACCTGCCGGTGCTCGAGGGGGGGAACCTGGTGGGCCTGATCTCCATCGGCGACGTGGTCAAGGCCATCATGAGCGAGCAGGAGTTGATGATCGCCGAGCTCGAGTCCTACATCACGGGCTCGCGTTAGGCCTGAAAGACCGCGCCGGAGGGTCCGGGGTGCCCGCAGGCTACCGCTTGTCCCCGAAGACCAGGTTGAGGAAGTAGCTCACGACCGTCAGGAGCACCGCCCCGACTAAGGCCGAGATGAACCCCCCGACGTCGAGCGAGGTGAAGGCCGCGACGATCATCAGCACCACGGCGTTGATCACCAGCGTGAACAGCCCCAGCGTCAGGAGGTTGATGGGCAGCGTCAGCAGCAGCAGGATGGGCCGGATAAAGGTGTTGACCAGGCCCAGCACCAGCCCTGCCAGCAGGTAATCCCCCAGGCCGCTGCCCGGGGCGAACCTCACCCCGCCGTACACCGAGCTGACGACCCACAAGGCCACCGTGTTGACGATCAGGCGAATCAGGAGGTTGCGCATGGATCTTAGGGTAATACGGGGTGGCGGGGCGGGCGCAATGGGTGTCGGGTAAAGGCTGATGGGGAGGGGGATCGGGTGTCGGGCAGCCCGTGGCCCGTGCAAAGCCTGGGCCATAGCCCGGATAGCCCTAAGGCACCTTGAACCACGGCCTGAGTTGCTCCGTACAGGCGGCATCGGGCCGGGCAGACGGGTCGCTCAGGAAAGCCCTGATGACAGAGTGCCCGCACTCGCTGCCCAGTCCTGCCCCGTGCGACTGGCCCGGCAACTCGAAGGCGTAGGCGTTGGACAGTCCCTCGGCAGCCAGCGCGAGCCAGCGTGGGGGGGTCACCGGGTCGAACTGGCCCGCTAGCAGCAGGGTAGGCACGTCGCTTTTCACCGGGCTGTTCTCCTCGCCGCTCGGCTGGGTCAGGCCCCAGGCCCGGCACGCGGCGAAGCCCCGCTCGCTCGAGACGCCGGGCCTAGTGCCCAGTGAGCCCCGCCAGCGGGGGAACTCGGCATAAGCCGCCCGCAGTCCCTCGAGGCTGCTGTAGGCCATCTCGCCCCGGCACTCGTGGGCGAAGAAGGCCCCGACAGTGATGACCCCAGAAACGATCTGAAGAAACCGCCAGACGGTCGAACGGGCCAGGGCCGCCGTCTGGCCCTCGCGCAGGGCGTAGACCAGGCTCGGCAGCTCGGCGATGGTCAGGGGGCTATAGAGGGAGAGGAGGACGAGTGACTGGAATCCGCCACCGTCGATTTGGACGGTAGAACTGCCATAGGGCACGGTGAGGGGCTGGCGGTTGAGCCGGTCATAGACCTCGGCGTGGGCCTGCTCGAGGTCGGGGTAGGCCGCCTGGCACCGCGCGTCGGCACGACAGGCGGCCAGCACGCCCAGGAAAGCCTCCTCGACGGCACGGACGGTCTCGACGGGGCGGTCTACCTGCGGCGGGATCACCGCGTCGAGCACCACCGCCCGCAGGGCACCGGGGAAGCGGCGCATGACCTCGAGCGCCAGCCGGGTGCCGTAGGAGCCCCCGACCAGGTTGATCTTCCCATAGCCCAGCGCCCGGCGGACATCCTCCACGTCGGCGGCGCTCTCGGTGGCGTTGTAGGCGGAAAGGTCGACGCCCGCCGCGCGCAGCCGCCGCCCGCAGGCCTCGAGGGCCCGCAACGCCTCCTCCGCCTCCTCGCCGCCGGGGAAGCTCGGGCTCGAGCCCGCGTATTCTTCGGTACAGTCCAGGGCAGGCTGCGACCGCCCCACCCCGCGCTGGTCGAAGGTCACGAAGTCGCGGTCGTCGAACAACCCTGCCAGGACGGTGTACATCGCGGCATGCTCCCCCGGCCCGCCCGCCAGGAAAAACACCGGATCGGGCGCCTTTCCAGGGGAGCGGTTCTCCACCACGTAAACGGACAGCCGGATGGTCCGGACAGGGTTGGCCCGGTTCTCCGGAACCCGCACGTAGCCGCAACGCGTAGCCCGGATCCCCTTTGGGCAAGGGACGGCCTCGAAGGCGGGGGCTTGGGCGAGGGCTCCGGTTGCCAGGATCACGAACAGCAGGGTCAACCACATCCGGTTCGGCATGATGAGTCCTCTCGGGCGGCGCAGCACTGCACACGCCGCCACCGGCCCGGCGTGGGATGGAGTATGTCCAGCAGCCGGCTATTTAGAGAGGAATTCTAGTCGAATTCTAGAAGAAAATAAAGGGGGTCTAAATTACCCGCTCGGCACATCACCACAGAGTTTTTCCAGGCACTCCCACAGCCGCCCGTCGCTGAAGTCCCGGATCAGCAGGAAAGCCCCGGCCTCCTCGAGCCCCCTCGGGTCGTGGCCGGTGGTCAGGCCCACGGTGGGGATGCCCGCGCCCACGGCCGAGCGCACGCCGGAGGGGGAGTCCTCGAAGGCCAGGGCCTCGGCGGGAGCCAGCCCCAGCCGCTCGAGGGCGGTGCGGTAGGGCAGGGGGTCGGGCTTGCCGGTGGGCAGTTCTTCGGCCAGCACCACGAGGTCGAACTCGAGGGACAGGGCCCGCAGCAGGAAGTCGACGTTGCGGCGCGGGGCGTTGGTCACCAGGCCCCGCGCCACCCCGCGCTCGCCGGCCCACCGCCACAGCTCGGGCAGCCCGGGCAGGCCCTCGAGGCCCTGCGCCAGCTCGCGGAAGCGGTGCTCCTTGGCCTCGACCAGCGCGGCGCGCTCGGCCTCGGGGAGGTGGGGCAGCAGCCGCGCCGCGATCTCGGGGTTGAGGCCGCCGCTGATGTGCTCCTGGTAGAAGGCGTGGTCGCCCTCGATGCCGTAGGGGCGGAGGGACTCGAGCCAAGCCCGCTCGTGCAGGCGGTCGGTGTCGGCCAAGGTGCCGTCGAGGTCAAAGAGCAGTGCGCGCATCGAGCCTCCTCAGGCGCTGGGTGAGGGCCAGCAGGGCCAGCCCCACCAGCAGCAGGCCCCAGGGGATCCCCGCCACGGGCAGCAGGGCGAACAGCGCAGGCACCAGGGTGCTCCCGCTGGCCCCGGCGTAGAGCGCGTAGGCCACCGCGGCGTTGCCCACCCGGCCCTGCCCCAGGGCCATCAAGGTGGTGAACACCGGGCCGATGAGGAAGCCCGCCAGGGGAAAGAGCAGCGGCAGGGGCGGCAGGAAGTACAGCAGGGCCACCCCCACCGCCCCGCAGACCAGCCAGGTGAGGTGGCGCAGGGGGTCGCGGGCCACCCAGTAGGCCATGAGCAGCCGGCCCGCCGTGAAGGCCACCCAGTAGGCCGAGAGCAGGGCCCCGGCCAGGGCCGTGGGGTAGCCCAGCTCGGTCAGGTAGGCCCCGGAGAAGGTGGCGAAGCCCTGCTCGAGCCCCGCGTACAACCCGATGGCGAGCACCAGCAGCCACAGCCAGCCGTTCCCGGGGTGCCCCCCATCCGGCGCCGGGGGGCTGCTGGCGGGGGCCTTCCACACCAGCGCCGCGCCCAGGAAGGCCAGCACGGCGAAGGCCGTCAGCACCTCCCGCCAGGGGAAGAAGCTCACCAGGAAGGGCGTGGCGATGGCGCCCACCCCGAAGGCCGCGTTGACCTGGCTCAGCACGATCATGCGCCGCTCGGGGTAGAGGTCGCCGGGCAGGCTGTTGCCGCTGAGGTTGATCGCGCCCACGCCCAGCCCCAGCGGGAAGGCCGCCCAGAGGACGGCGTCGAAGCTCTGCGCCGAGGCCACGCCCAAAAGCCCCAGCCCCGCCAGCACCATCGCCATCGGGAACCAGGGGTGCCGCACCGGGGTGAGGCGGGCCAGGGTCAGGCCCAGCAGCAGCCCGCCCAGGTACAGGTTGAAGTAGAGCGAGAGCCTCGAGCCCGGGTCGAAGACCTCCTGCCACTGCGGCAGCAGGCCGCCCGGGCTCGCGGCGATGATGCCCGAAAGGAGCAGGGAGAGGGCACTTCCGAGGGTCAGCCGAAGGCGCATCCCGCCATTCTACTGAGCCCGCGCGCCCCATCAAGGACCGCGCTTACTTCTCGAGCCACTCCCGCAGATAATCGGCCACCATCGCGCTGGGGTTCCGCCCCTCCCGCAGCGCCTGCATCTTCTCGAGCAGCCGCTCCTTCTCCTCCAGGCTCAGCGGCAGCCACATCGCCACGTGCTCCCGGCCGTTCTCCACCTTGTACTCCCCGCCGAACTTGTCGAGCTGCACCACGCCTTCCTTCACGCCGTCCTCCTTCGCCGGAGCCCTGAGCCACTCCAGCAGCGCCGAACGCAGGAAACGCCACTCCCGCCCCACCTTGCGCCCCGGCAGGCTGCCCGAGCGCGCGAGCTGGTACACCAGCGTCTCGCTGACCTTGAGCAGGGCCGCGGCTTCCTCGAGGGTCAGCACTTCGTCATCCATCATCAAAACCCCCTTTTCGGCAATTAAATTGCACTATCCGATATTATCTGTCAATATCCTCACAGAGCGACAGGGCGGCATCTTTCGGATAAACTCTGGAATCGGATGCTTGCCCAAGTACGAACCTATAGCCTTTACGGCCTCGAGGCCGTTCCCGTCACCGTCGAGGTGGACGTATCCGCGGGGATGCCCAGCTACACCGTCGTCGGCCTGCCCGACAAGGCCGTGGAAGAGTCGCGCGAGCGGGTGCGGGCGGCGCTGAAGAACGCGGGGCTCCCCTACCCGCAGGGGCGGGTGGTGGTCAACCTGGCCCCCGCCGAGCAGCGCAAGGAGGGCAGCCACTACGACCTGCCCATCGCCTTGGGGCTGCTGTGCGCCCAGGGGGTGGTGCCGCAGGCCAGCCTCGAGGGCGTCGCGGCGGCCGGCGAGGTGGGGCTCGACGGGGAGCTGCGCCCGGTGCCCGGCGCGGTCAACCTGGCCCTGGGCGCCCTGGCCGAGGGCTTCAGGCTGCTGATGCCCGCCGCGTCGGCCCGGGAGGCGGCCCTGATCGAGGGCGTCGAGGTCTATGGCCCCCAGAGCCTGCGGCAGGTGGTCGAATTCCTCACCGGGGAGCGCCCCCTTGAGCCCACCCCGCCCCCCGACGCCGTGGAGTCGCTCGAGGCCGTCCCCGACCTGCTCGACGTCAAGGGGCAGGCCAAGGCCAAACGGGCGCTCGAGATCGCCGCCGCCGGGGGCCACCACCTGCTGATGGTCGGCACGCCGGGCTCGGGCAAGACCATGCTCGCCAAGCGGATGCCCGGCCTGCTGCCGCCGCTGGGGCGGGAGGAGGCGCTCGAGGTCACCCGCATCCACTCGGCCGCGGGCAAGCTCGTGGGCGGGGGGCTCATCCGCACGCCCCCCTACCGCGCGCCCCACGCCACCATCTCCGACGTCGGGCTCATCGGCGGGGGCTCGGTCCCCAAGCCGGGCGAGATCTCGCTGGCCCACCGGGGCGTGCTGTTCATGGACGAGTTCCCCGAGTTCTCGCGCGACGCGCTGGAAGTCCTGCGCCAGCCCCTCGAGGACGCGGTCGTCACGGTGTCGCGGGCCAGGGCCAGCTTCACCTTCCCGGCCCGGTTCCTGCTCCTGGCCGCGATGAACCCCTGCCCGTGTGAGGTGCAATCTGCCCAAACCGGTAACGCACCTCTACCTGAACCTCACCCCTGCCCGGGCGCACCGTCACCACCTCTACAAGCTCCCGTGCCACCGCCTGCCTCTCTTCCGGGGTGAGCATGTCTATCCTCTCCCGCAGGTGAGAGGCCAGCTCCTCGAGGGTAGCCAGGGACTCCTGGCGTCTATGCTCTTCGATCACCTGCCGACGGGCCTCGTCCAGAGCCGCCTGGACTTCTTTGACCCGGGTGTCCAGCTCCTCGAGGCGGCCATAGTAGCTCTCCTTGTCCACACCTCCCTCCAGGTACAGGTCCAGCAGCCGGGCGCGGGCATCGAGGAGGGAGCGCAGGCGTTTCTCCAGCAGCGCGGCCTCGTTCTCCTCGCGAGACTCCCCTTTCAGAAAAGCCTGAAGCGCCTCACCGGGGTTGAGCAGAAACGAGCGGATGTCACGCCAGATGGCCTCCTCCAGGTCTTTCCGGCGCACGTGGGGAGCGGTGCAGCGCATGGAGGGGATAGGTGAGGCCTGGCGGCTAACCCGCCCCACGCAGGCGTAGTAATCCGTTGAACCGACGTAAGCGCGTCCGCAGGTTCCACAGCGGATGAGCCCCTTGAGCATGTACACGCTGCGGGCGTTGCGGGCGGCGAAGAGGGCGTTGCGGGAGAGCTGTTCCTGCACGGCCTCGAAGAGAGCAGGTTCCACGATGGGCGGCACGGCGACCTTCACCAGTTCCGGCTGGGTTTTGCGGGTTCGCTTGCCATAGGTGTACTCGCCAATATAGGTGCGGTTCTTGAGCAGCCGTAGCACCCCGCCCCCTCGCCAGACTCCGGCGGTGCGCTTACCCCGTACCCCGCGACCGTCTCGCCGGTATTTGGGGGGGATGCCCAGGCGGTTGAGCTCCCTGGCCACCCGCTCGGTGCTCCAGCCCCGTTCGGCCACCCAGGTGAACATCTGCTGCACCACCACCGCCTCCTCGGGGTGGGGGCTGAGGCGGCCACCTTCGACCGTGTAGCCATAGGGCACGATACCCCCCAGGTACTTCCCGCTCTGGGCGGCCTTGCGCAGTCCCAGGCGGCTGCGCTCGGCAAAGGTGTCCCGCTCCCACTCAGCGAACACGGCCATGATCCCCAGCACCGCCTTGCCGATGGGGGTGGTGGTGTTGATGTTCGGCTCGGAGTAGCTCATGAGCCCCACCCCGCAGGCCTCCAGGCGCTCGATGAGGTCGTAGGCCAGGCGCACCTTGCGGGCCAGGCGGTCAAGCCGGTAGACCAGCACCACACTGAAACGCCCTTCCCGTGCGTCGGTGAGCAGGCGGGCCAGGCCGGGCCGGTCCTCCTGGGCTCCTGAGTAGCCGGGGTCAGTATAGGTGTCAGCGACCTCGTACCCCAGCGCCCCTGCCCAGCGCTCCAGGACCTCGCGCTGGGCCTCGAGGGAGTAGCGCTCGACCTGCTCCTCGGTGGAGACGCGGGTGTAGAGGGCACAGCGCTTCATAACGAGCGAAACTCCCCGTGGACGACGCCCACTGGGACGGGATATATGGCGGCTTTCTTACCGGCGGGGAGCTGGAGGGCGCCGTCCGGCAGGAGCCAATACACCTCTCCTACCCCACTGACCGGCCGTACCAGACAGGGCTCAGTGGGCAGGCGGTACAGTAGAGGCCGCCGGGTACCCTCGATAAGGCTGAGCAGGACGATGCCCCGCTCTCTGGCAGGCCTACGCTCTACTACCAAAACCGAGCCCTCTTTGATTGATAAATCCTCGCTACAGAGGGCATCCCGCCCCAGCTTGGCCAGGAAGAAGTCGGTATAGCTGGAACGGGTAGGAAGGAACCGGGCATCAATGTGACCATGACCGGGCGCTGCCTCTCCAACGCAGGCTGGAAGCAGCGCTGGGTAGTAGGACAGCAAAGCAACGCCAGGAGTGGAGGGTGTGAACTCATTGGAATTGTCTTCGCTGAGCAGGAAATCCACTGAAGGGAGGTGGAGCGCCTGCAGCAGCGAATGCAATCGGCCCACGCTCACATCACGAATGTCGTGAACACCGCGCTCCAGCTTGGCTACGAGGGAAGGGGAAATGCCCGCAGCCAGGGCTAACCCCTCACGTGAAAGGCCGAGCTTTTCTCGTCTTGTTTGTAGGAGGCGTGCCCAGTTGGGGGTTGTGAGTGAGGGGGTGGTGGAGGTGCGAAAGCTTTTTTTTGCCATGAGGGGATTCTATTACAAAGAGTTACCAGTAACTCATTACTGGTAATGTATTGTTTACAAAAAATAATAACGTATTGTAAAGTGAGCGCATGGCAAATGTTGTGCGGCAATTGCGGGTTCAGGCGGGTTTAAGTCGGGAAGCGCTGGCAAGGGCTTCCGGAATTACGGTCTCATTGCTGACCAAATGGGAGCGGGGGGAGGTACGCAGTCCATCGCTCGTGTACAGCCGTCAGTTAGCGAGGGTGCTGGCAGGGCGTTTGGGTGTGAGCGAGGAGCGGTTGCTGCTCCAGATCGCGGAGGGATTTGAGTGCCCGCCCAGCCACGGCGCATAGCTCTGGTGCGCCGGTTTTCTACAAACGAGGGGGACTTGACGGCTCAGGTGCGGGCAGTCGGGATTGTCCTCGGCAGAGAATGGCGCGCGAGTGGGTTTGCAAACCAGAACCAGGGTGCGTGTGACGCACCAAAAGAGCAAAAGGCGGTTTCTCATAAATCAAAAAAGATGAGAAGCCTTGAGGCTACATTGGAACTATGACCGAGCGAGAATTTTTCTTGGCATCCCCGCGTGAGTGCGGCATCGCGATCTCGCTGCCTGTGGGGACGGTTGAGGGGTTGCGGCGCTTTGCCAGGGAAGTTCCGTTCCCCGCGGAAGGTCCCAGGCTCGAGGTCGCCTTTGAACTCGAGGGAATGGGAGTCCGGCTGCACCCGCTGTCATTGCTCCCTGACCGCCTTCAGGACGTGCTGGAGATGGGAGGAAGGGCCCGGTGGGCCTCGCAGGGCATCTGCGGCATGGAAGCGGGGGGGCGGCTGCTGGTCATTGAGAGGCTGGCCTGGCTCGAGGTGCAGATCCGGCGAGGAGGGAGGATGGAAGTGCTGATCCACGAACTGGAGGAGGAAGGGGATGACGAGCGACGCCCTGACGCGCTGCATCGAGACGGTTGACCTCCCCGGCCTGGTGGCCCGGCTGTGGCCGGAATCAGGGGCCAGGCCAGGGCGGGCCGGGGTGTGCCGGGCGGTGTGGCGGGGGGATCGGAACCCCTCGCTCTCGCTCTTTGTGGCCCGTGGCATGTGGTTCTGGAAGGACCATGCGACGGGGGAAAGTGGTAACGCATTCCACCTGCTGCTCGCGGCGGGCTTGAGCAGGGAGGAGGCGGCAGAGCTGATCAAAGAGGCCGCTCGGTCCACACCTGCCACCCCGCAGGTTCTACGCCGCAGCCTGCCCGAACCCGCGCACGGCCACAAGGTACGGGCTACGCCCGTGACCAGCAACAGGGAGAAAGCCGCGCTCCGGGCAGCCCAGATGCGGCTTGACGGGGAGGCCATCCGGGGGCGGGGCATCACCCTCGAGCAGGCCCGGCGGGTGGGGCTGGGGAGGAGCAGAAAGGGCGACCTGGTGATCCCCATCCTGGGGCCCTCGGGCGAGATTCAGGCCATCAAGGTGCGGCTGAAAGAACCCAAAGACTACCGCTACCGTTACCTCACCCCTGGCCGGGGTGCTCCGGCGTGGCACTCGCCCGGCTTCGGCCAGGGGGCCGGGCGACCGGTGCTGGTGGTGGAGGGTGAGCTCAACGCGATGGCCGCCTGGTTCGCCCTCGAGGGGGAAGCGGACGTGCTGGGTATCCCCGGCGTTGAGGGGCACATCCCCTGGGGACACCTGGAGGGGCGGAAGGTCTATTTGCTGGCCGACGGCGATGAGGCCGGGCGGGAGGCCCTCACGCGCTGGAGGGAGGAAGCCCGGCAGGCGGGGGTTGCGGCCTTCCCTCTCCTGCCCCTGGCGGAGGGCCTGGACGCCTGCGAGCACGCGGAGCGCTACGGCCAGCGGGCGCTGGGGGAGGCGCTGAGGAGACGCATGAAATAAACCCCACCTGGCGGGGTGGGGCAAGGGAGGTTGGTGTGGAGAGGATTATACCACCTGAGCGTCAGGGGGTTGTGGAGGGGGATGAAATCCTGCCCGGCTATCCCCGCTACCGCATCCACCGGGGGCGCATCGAGATGGCCCGGCTGGAGGGCCGGGGCGAAGACCGCGCGGTGACCTATGTGCCCCTGGCCAACTTCGCCTGCACCATCCGCCGCGAGGTGCGGCGCACCGATGGGGTGCAGGAGGAGCTCCTGTTCGAACTCGAGGGCCACACCCCGGCAGGCCCCCTGCCCGCTGTGCGGGTGCGGGCGGCGGAGTTTTCCGCCATGGCCTGGCCGGTGCGGGAGTGGGGGGCCAGGGCTATCGTGTCCCCGGGGAACGGGGTGCGGGATCGCCTCCGGGCCGCCATTCAACATCTGAGCAACCCCGAGCGCACCACGGTCTACGCCCATACCGGCTGGATACGGAGGGGGACGGAGTGGGTCTACCTGCACGCTGGGGGAGGCATTGGGCAGCGAGGGAGCATAGAGGGGATTGAGGTGGATTTGCCCCCCGAACTGGCCGGGTTTATTCTGCCTGACCCACCCACTGGCGAGGCCGAGCGGGAGACCCTTTCGCTCCTTCTGAGTATGCTCGAGGTGGCCCCCCGTCGGGTGACCTGGCCGCTGCTGCTCTACGCCCTGGCCGCCCCCATCGGCCACCCGATGGGCAGCGTGTACCTCTCGGGCCGCACCGGGGCTCGCAAGACCAGCCTGGCCCTGCTGGTGCAGGCCCTGTGGGGCCACACCGCTCCGCACCCCCCGACCAACTGGGAGGGGACGGCCAACGCCCTGGAGGCCCTGGCGTTTGCAGCCAAGGACGCGCTCTTGCTGGTGGACGACTACGCCCCCACCGGGCACGAGGGGAAGCAGAAGGAGCTCCAGGCTAAAGCCGCACGGCTCCTGCGCAACCAGGGCAACGCCACCGGGCGGGCGCGGATGCGCTCGGATGGCCGGATGCAGCCCGACCGGGCTCCCATGGGCAGCCTGCTGGTCACGGGCGAGGACCTGCCCCCCGGCCACAGCGTGCGGGCGCGGTGCCTGTTCCTGGAACTCAACCCCGGAGAGGTCAACCTGGCAGAGCTTTCACGGTTGCAACTCGAGGCCGCCCGCCTATCAGAGGCCTATGCCGCCTGGATACGCTGGCTGGCGGGGCGGCTCGAGGAGGTACGGCCGTTGGTCAGGGCACGGATCGCCGAGCTCCGCCCACACTACCCCGCGCCCCACGGACGTACCACCGATGCCCTGGCTCGGCTGCATGCGGTGTGGGAGGCCGTACAGCAGCACTGGCTGGAGGTGGGCCTCATCACCCCCGCTGAGGCCAGCCGGTTGACCCTGGAGATGGAGGGCGCGTTGCGGCAGGTAGCCGCCCAGCAAACCGGATACCAGCAGGACACCGACCCGGTGGAGCGGTTCATCCCGCTCTTGCTGGCCCTGCTCGCGAGCGGACGGGCCCACCTGGCCCACCGGCACAGCGCCGAGGAGCCTCCCCCAGCCCCTGAACGTTGGGGCTGGCGGGTGCAGGCGGGTCAGTGGATACCCCAGGGGCCGCAGGTGGGGTGGGTGGACGGACAGGGGGTTTACCTCGAGCCTACCGCCCTCTACGCCGCCCTGAACCGCCTGGCCATGGAGTCCGGTGAACCCCTCCCCACCCCCCGCACGCTGTGGAAGCGATTGGGCGAGCGCGGGGTGATCCGTACCCAGGAGCGGGGTGGACGGGTGCGCTACGGGGTGGGGGTGCGGATCGGGGGGGTGGTGCGCGATGTGGTGCAAATCATAGACCCCCATATCGCCAGAACTCCCAACAGTCCCAACGGGGCAGAAAACCCTGTCCAGGACGATGAAAAAGGTGTTGGGAAAAATCCGCCTGTTGGGAATTCCGTTTTCCCAACAGAAGCAGATGGGCTCTGGAGTCCCGGCGGAGAAAACAGCGTTCTGCGCGATAGAAAAGCGCCGGTAGCGGTGGGTGTTGGGAGGGTTGGGAGTCCTGAGGAGGGAGGCTATGAGGTCGAACTCGGAGAGTCCCTGGGGGGCCCTGATTGAAGCGGCCCCGAGGCTGGTGGAGCGGTTGAGGCGGACAGGCTGCCGGAGGGTGCGGCTGGTGGTGGACGGCGAGGTGGTCTACTGGGGGCTGCTGGTGCCGAGCGAGGCGGAACTCGAGGCGCATGGGCGATGGCCGGGAATGCCCCGGTGGACGCTTCAGGACTGGTTGCTGGACACCCTGCGGCGCTTCGAGAGGGGCTGGACCCAGGCGAAGACGGTGGAAATACTGGCGGTTGGTCAAGAGCGCACCGAGCGGCTGGCGCGGGTCTTCCCCAAAGGCGTATCCACGGAAGAGAAGGGGGTTTTTCCTTCCGAGGAGAGGGGCCCATGCTGATCCGGCCCAGGGCCAGAATCGTGGCCCTTTCCCTGAAGATGCCGCCGGGAGCGGTCGTGGTGCGGGCCTGTCATGACCGCGAGCTTTTCCTCTCGAGGGCCGTGGAAGCGGGAGGGGAAGTCTGGCGCGAGGTGCGGGTGCGGGAAGCAGGGGGCTTTCGCACGCTCTACGAGCTGGTGGCCGAGAGCCCCTTTGAGGAAGCGCTGCTGAGGAGCCGACCCCAGTTCGAGAAAATACAGGAAGGTTCCAGGGTACACTACGTGTGGCGGCTTGGGCGACCCCGTGGGGTGAGCGACAGGGAGGTGGACGGTGATCATACGAATGAACGGGATGATCCGAGAGCGTGAGGTCTTCCAGTCCTACCGGGGGAAGGGGGTATGGTTCGTGCGCCAGCCGGATATCCACACCTTCCAAGCCGTGCACCGCAGCGAGGAGGGCCTCGAAACGGTGCTGGGAAGCTATGGCAGCTTCGACGAGGCCTTCTGGGAGGCTACCCGGCTGGCCGACGAGGCCCACCTGGAGTTTGCCGGGGAGGAGTGGGGCGATCCGGAGATAACGTAGCAACATGCAGAGCGTCAACGACATCGCCGTTGGGTACGGCCGGCAGGTAGAAGCCCTGCTCGAGCGGCTGGGAGCCAGGGGCCCGGTCAAGGGAGCCGGGGAGCTTCTGGATCAGGTTAAGCACCTCATAGACCCCGAGGGTCTGCGCAAGGTGCGCTGGTTCCTGAAGCTGCGCAACCGGGTGGTGCACGGCAAACCCGTGGAGATGCCCCTGCCCTCGAGGGAGGAGGTCGAACGGGCCGGACGGGCGGCGGTGGCGGTACTCGAGGGGGTGCTGGCGGCCAGGGCTAGGCAGGCGAATGCGACTTTCCGCCTACCGCAGGAGAACGAACGGCAGGCTTCAGGGAAAGGGTTTGAAGAACCCCCCGGCCCGGTCTACCGCATCCAGGAGCGGGACGGGGCGTATGAAATCTGGGTAGGCCCTGGCGGGGTATGGGTGGTGGCAGAAACGCGAGAGGCCCTCGAGCAGGCCCGGCTGGACGCGGAGGTCCGGTTGGTCCCCCGTTTCCCCCGGCTCGCGGTGAGGGGTGCCCTGCGGATGCGGCGGGAGACCCTGGAGGCCCGTGTCCGCTGCGGCAGGAGACGGCTCTCCCCGGAGGAGACCCTGGAGGCGGTGCGGATGCTCTCCCGCAGAGAGCCGGTACAGCGTGGGGACGATCCCCTATCGGGACGGGTTACGCCCATACACCAGAAAGCACGGTCTTCCGATGGTGCGAAGGGGCAGGAGCATCGGATGCGCCAGGTGACGCTGGAGAGGGTTCCCGCCACCTTCTACGTAGGCCCGGCGGGGGTGCTGGTGGTCGCGGAGTTCCCCCTTATCGCTGAGACCGAGGCCAGGCGGGTCTGGGAAGGCTCAGGGAGGGCGATCTCCGCCCTGCCGGTGGTGCTGAACCCCAAGCTGAAGGAACCCCAGGGCCGGGTGGACGGCGTGCTGGCCCTACGCGACGAGGGGGCCATCAAGGACTACCTGCGGGGAAAGCGCCTGCTGGACAACGACGAGGTAGACCTGGTGGCGGGTTGGTTGCAAAACCGCACCTGCCCGGCGCCCTCCATCCGCCCCAAGGGAGGGCGGTATCGCCTGCGGGAAGAGGAGGTGACGGAGGGGCGCACGAAGGCCCCGCCTGCGTTCGTGGTGGAGCTCGTGCCGCCAGGGGCTCCGCCCAGACCCCACCTCGGGCAGGTCGCTTGGAGGGCCTTGGGCTGGCGGGTGGTGTTCCTGCCCGAGTTGGCGATGTTCGTGCTCCCGGCACTGGATAAACGCGGCGCTGAAAGTCTTTTGCTGTGGTTGCTGGTAGGCGGGCTGCTGTTGCGCTTTTGGGCCTCCTTCGGGAACGATGATCTTCTGGGGTGGAAGCGGCGGGTGCTGCTCGCGGCAGGGGTGCTGGAATTGGCTTTTGTCTGGACAGCGATGTCTGACGTGGCCGCGCATCCGGGGAAGCTGCTCTCGATGTGGTACTGGGTGGTGATCCTCGTGCCGGGCCTGATCTCCCTCTTCCGGGGAATCTGGCTCTTCTGGTCGGGTAGGAAACCCTTCAGGGTGTACTTCCCTCCCCGCAGCCGAGTGCGCTAGCATTTTCGGCAACGAGTTGTTGTCATATAATGCCTCCATGAAGGCAATAAATTACCGCAAGCGGCTGATCTTCCTGTCCATGGTGCTGGCCGTCGGTCTCGCCCTGGGTCAGTCGGTGCTAAAGACCTACTACGCCGATGACCTGGTGCGCGTACCCGGGGTCATCGAGGTCTCCCCTGGTTTCACCACCGTGATGGACTTCTGGGACACGGTGAGCACCCTGGCCTCGGCCAAGGGGGAGCTTTTGCGGGTGGAGAGCGCCGGGCCGCGCATCCTGATCTCGGCCACCCAGAAGGCCGGGCAGACCGATTTGGTGGTGGAGGTGGCCGGGCGCACCCTGCTCTTCACCCTCAAGATCGGGCCGGGAGTGGGGCCACGTCGGTACGTGATCGAGCTCAGCCGGGCCAGAACCCAGGCACCGACTCCCACCTACGTCCCGCCGGTGAGCAGCGCCCCGGCCCCAACCCCGCAGCCCCAGGCGAGCGGCCCTGCTCCGCAGGCGGCCCCGGTGAATCCCGAGCTGGTGCGGTTCACCACCACGGCACAAGTACCTTCGGACGGGAAGGGCACGGTGACGATCTTCTTCACCCTGGAGAACCGGGGGAACCGCACCATCGCGGCAGACCCTGGCCGCCTCGCCATCACCCAGGGGGGCAACCGGCTCTCCTACAGCCTCAAGCGGGAGCCGCTGAAGACCCTCATCAACCCCGGTGAGGCCCTCTCGGGCCTCATCACCCTCGAGGGGGCCCGTCCGGGCGAGATCAACCTGGAGTGGGGGCTGGTGGAGATCGGGAGCGGGCGGCAGTTTGCCCTCAAGCGCTCGGTGATGGCCGGGACGCGGATCGAGCTCGAGGGGCGATGAGCCCTGGGGATTCCCCACCGGTACGCCTGGCGGAGAAGCATCAACGCTTTATCCGCAACCTCCATCTGCGGGGGCCGATGTTGATAGACGAGGCCCTGGAGTGCATCCCCAGGGCTACGTTTTACGACCTGGTGCGGCGACGATACCTGGCAATCATCCCCACCGTGCTGGGCAGGGCGGTGGTGGTGGGCTCCAGGGGACGGGTGGAGGTGCTCGCGATGACCCGCTTCTACCGCCCCAGGGCCACGGCGGTGGCCGATGCGGTGCTGCTGCGCCGCGCAATCCGCATCGCGGAGCGGGAGGGTTGGCGCTTCGGGGGGCGCAACCCCAGGGGACGCATCGCGTTCATGAGCCGGAGGGTTGAAGAAGTTTCTGAGGGGGCCGGGCTGCGCAGCGAACAGATGATGGTGGTCGCGAGCTTGCGGGCCTACACCACCCGCAGCCTCAGGAACACCCTGCTGCGTATGGGGTGGTACAGCCGGAGGAGGCTCGGGCAGGCTGAGTTCATACGGGTGTACCACCCCTATCCCCGTCGCTTCGAGCGCATGGAGCAGGAGGGTGGGCTGGAGGCCAGGGATGTGAAGGAGCTCTTATAGTGCTTCACCAAGGTGGGCTGGCCAACCATGTCAGCAGGCTGGACATAGCTGCAGTTAGCTTGGTTGACCCACACGACCGACTCATAGCAGGCGTCGGTCATGCGCCCGAGGATGCCCACCCATCTGCCCCAGCAGCCCCTGGGGCAGCGCGGCGGGGCTGTGGCGGCCGAGCGGCTCCGCTGGACGGCGACTCCAGGGCTCGCGCTGCCGCCATAGCGGGCCAGCTTGGGCTTGGTCGCGCCCACAGTTCCTCCCAAAGGCGCACGGGTTCTGGCGCATCCGAATGGAATCTGCCTGCGGTCCAGGGGCCGTGGCCCTCTCCTGCCCGGCAACAGGAGAAGGAGAAAACCCCGGTCCCCCGCGGACCGGGGCTCGGGTCCGGGGGTCCACTCGGCGGCGAAGTCTACCACCACGGGGCCACGATGACGAAACGCGGCTCCAACCCATACCCCCCCAGTTTCGCCCTGAGGCTCGCGGCCTTCTTCTCCGTGGGAACCCCCCAGTACTGCCCCACGAAGCGCAGGGCGAAGGTCTGTACCTTGCGCTGAAGCAGGGGCAGGGCGTAGCTGCCCGCGTCGTACTCGATGGCGATGGGGCCGATCTTGCTGTACCAGTAGGCATCCGGCTGCTCGCGGTAGTGGACGCGGTGGGTGTCGGTGCGCCACTCGTGGGTTGGCACCCCCAGGAGGTGGCGCATCTCCCCCACCCCGGCCAGGTGGCGCAGCAGGGGCGGCCCCAGGCGGCTCACCCAGAGGTGGGAGGTGAAAAAGCGCACCTCCATGAGCCGGTTGGCGTGGTGCGAGGGGTTCAGGACCGCCCTCACCACAAAGAGGCCCACGCCCTGGGCCTCTTTCTCCGAGGGAACCATCCCAAAGTGGCGCAGGAGCTGGCCCTCGGTGAGGGCCAGGTCGCAGCGCAGGGCAAGGGCGATGCGCTCGAGGGCCCCCTCACGCTCACTTCCCCGCAGCGGGGTCCTGGTTGGGGACAACAAGGATCACCACCTCCGTTCCTTTATCGGCCTGGGCCACCCGCACCACCGCCTTCTTGTCCTGCTGGAGGGCGAAGAGGTTGGCCAGGCTACCGGCCATGAAGAGCTCGAGGGGTGGGGTTTGCGAGGACTGGGCCACCCCGCCCCCCGGCAGCACGGTCACGCTCTTGGCCTGTGAGGCGGCGGTGACGTAATCGCTCACCCCCCGCAGGCTTCCCCGGATGAGGTCAGCGGCGATGGAGGGGGCTTCCTCGCGCACCTTAGCCGCCACACCGAGCGTCCCCTCGGCATCGAGCAGGGTGGCATTGACCGCATACTCCCGGCCGTCCTTGATGACCCGCATGAGCCGCCCCTTGAGGCGGCGGGTCTCATCCAGGGTGACCTCCCCCACCCAGGTCGAACCGTCCTCGGCGTCTATCGCCACCGCCCCTGGAGTCCGCTCGGCAATCAGCACCCCCACCCCCAGCCGTCCCTTGAGGCGGGTGCCCAGGGTGTAGGGGGCAGCCGGTAGGGTTGGAGCGGCTTGCGCCTGTGTCGGCGCTGACGCGGGCGGCGCAAAGGGTGGGGAGGAGGCAGGGAAAGCGGGAGTCGGGGTGTTGGTTAGATTAGGTGCCCCGCTGCCCTGGGGGGAGGCATTCTGCGGAGCCTGAGCCTGAGCAGGCCCCCCTACCAGATAGAAGCTCCCGCCCTGGCCGCCCTGTCCCTCAACTGCCCGTACCGCGAAGGTGGATTGGGTCTCCTTCCCCAGGGTCAGGCCCCCGCCCTTCGCCCCGGCCGCGGCTGAGGCAGAGGGCGCAGGAGCCCCCTGGAGGGTGGCGGCCACGTCATCGGCCACGCTGCCCGTGACGGGGCGGGAAGAGGAGGTAGCCGCACCGGACGGACGAGCGCCCAGGGTGAGGGGACGATCCCCTGTCGGGACGGGACTCATGTCCCGTGCACCCGGGGGCCCTGCGGAAGCCTGAGTGCTCCCACTGCTGGCCAGGGTGAGGGGCGCAGGGGTAGCCGCAGCCTGCGCGGCCCGGGGGCTGTAGGCGTAGAGGGTGAGGGGAGGGGGGGCCGCCTGGGGAGTGGGGCTGCCCGCCCCCGAGGGGGCCGCGCCGGCGGAAGGATACCCCGCAGAGGAATAGCCAGGAGGCGGTGGGGGCACCTCGGAGTAGCCGGAGGGAGGCGGGGGCGTGGGGGCGGCAGATTCCCCTTGAGTGCTGGGATCGGCGGACGCCGGTGTGCTGGAGGGGGCAGGCTCAGGCTGAGCCCCCTGAGTACCGGCATCGCCGGGGGCCTGGCGGCCCTCCACTTGAGCTTGAGTACCGGCATCGCCCAGGTTACCGGCAAAGCCGGGATCGCCTTTGGCGACCCCCTCGGGTCGCTGGGGTGACACGGGCTTCTGGCCCGTGGCAGAGGCCACGGGCACGGGCAACCCTCCCGAGGCGGGCTTCGTCTCGCGGGTGGAGAAGGCGAACCACAGCGAGGTGGCCAGCACCAGCCCCACGAAGCCCACCGCGACCTGCTTGGGCCGCGAGGGAACCCACTCCCCGGTGAGCTCGTCGTAGCGGTCGAGGAGGCGGTGCTTCAGGAGGCGCAGGCCCTCCCGCCGGGATACCGCCCGCTGGGTCTCCTCCTCCGGGGTGGGGAGGTCGTCGAAGATCACCCCGGATTCGAGCAAATCTGCCAGTTCGGGGTTCTCCTTGCGTAAGCGGAGCAACAGCTCATCAAACTCGGGCTCGGTAGGCGAAGGAACGGGCCCTTTAAGCGCGGCTTCCACCTGCTTCTTGACTTCCGGGTCGAGGCGCATATGGTAGTATTATATTGCCCACAAAGGGTAATAAAAGATCGCAATGAGGTGAGTGAGATGCGCAAGATCGGAGCTACGGTGAAGAAGCTGGCGGCCCTGCCGGAGGTGCGCGGTCTCTTGATGGGCCTGTTGCTGGTGGGCCTGGGCAACGTGGCCCACGCCCAGGCAGACCAGGCCTTCAACAACCTGACCACTGCCATCTGCAACATCTACAACGCCATGAAGGGCCCCTTCGGGCTGGCGCTGGTGATCATCATGTTCGCCATCGGCGGCATTTCGCTCATGATCGGCGGCAAGAAGGCCGTGCCGCTGATGATCGGCGCCGCGGTGGGCGGGGTGATCCTGGCGGCGGCCCCCTCGTTCGCGCGGATCTTCGTGAGCAGCACCTCTCAGTGCTAAGGGGGTAACGTGCGCCGCCGGGTGTACCGCCTCTACCAGCCCATCACCATCGTGGGCCTGGAGCTATGGCAGCTTCCGGTCATCGGGATGGGTTTCGTGGTCGGGCTGCGGCTCATGGAGGGGATGCACCCGGCGGCAGGGCTGCTGGCCGGTGCGGTGACGGGATACCTGGCGCTGGTGCTGGCAGAAAAGCTCAGGGAGCGCTACCCCGGAGCCTCCCTGCTGCACGAGGCGCTGTGGCTCACGCAGAGCGACCGCTACGCGCCGGGGAAGGACCAGGAGACCACGCCACTCTTCACGCGAGATCATGACGGCTAAGAGCGCAAATCTTCTCAACCGGCCTCGGGAGCGCTCGCTCACCGAGGAGTTTCCTTACTGGGAAATCCACGAGGGGGTGATGTTCCTCGAGGACGGGCGGTGCGAGGTGGGGGTGGAACTCCTGCTCAAGCCCACCCTGCTCCTGCCGCAGAGCGAGCTCGAGGGGCTGCTCTTCATGGTGCGCAGCGTCCTCAGGAACGGGGTGCCCCAAGGGGCACGGGCGCGGCTCATCGTTGAGGCGTCCCCGGCTCCTGAAGCCGAGGTGGAGGCGTACCGGGAGGCCTTCAACCCCACTCACCCGGTGGCCCGCGCCATCGGGGAGGAGCGCTACCGCCACTGGCGGGGTCTGTGGGAGCGCGGGGAGGTGATGGGTCGGCGGGCCTTCCTCACCGTGGCCTACGGCCACAAGCGCCCCCGGCGGCTCCCCTTCGGGGGGGCCGAGCTTACTGAGCGGGTGAAGGAGGGGGCCAAAATCCGCGAGCGCATCCGCATGATCGCCAGGGGGCGGGGGGTGGAGGTGCGGGAGATGGACTCCCAGGAGGTCTTCGGCCTGGTCTACCGCTACCTCAACCCCGGCCTGCGGCAGGCCGGGGTGCCCCGCTACCGCCCCACCTGGCAGCGCTACCCGAGGAGGGCGGTGGAGCGGATGCCGGGCCTGCGGCCCCCCACCCTGCGCACCCAGCTCCTCCGGAGCGAGGTGGACAACTCCCGGCGTGACGCACTCTACGTGGGCGGGCGCTGGCTCTCGCTGTTCACCCTCTACACCATCCCCGACGAGACCTACACCGAGATGGGCGACGTGCTGGCGCTGGCCGGAGGGGGGGAGTTCTACCTGGTGGTGGACTTCCACCACGAGCCCTACGAGCGGGCCCTGAAGGCCCTCAAGGCCAGGGCGCGGCGCTTCTACGCGGCCAGCGCCAACACCGAGACCTATGTGGACCCCAACATCATCGTGGGGCAGAAGGAGACCGAGGGGGCCATCGCCCACATCTCCCAGACCGGCGACCACGTGTACCGGGTGGGGGTGGCGCTGGTGCTCATCGAGCGGGAGCGGGAGGTCCTCGAGCGGCGGGCCAGCCAGATCGTGGGCAAGCTCTCGGAGATCCCCGGCAACCCCTTCCGTCAACTCAAAAACGGCCTCTTCGAGCCCTGGAAGAGCCGGGCCCCCTTCGGCGGGGGGACGAGCGACGAGGTGGTGAGCCTCTTAGAGTCCAACGCCGCCGACCTGGTGCCCCTCACGGGGGCCTGGCGGGGGCACGAGAGGGCGGTGGTGCTCTTTCACAACCGATTCCGCTCGCTCACCCGCTTCGACCCCTTCACCCCTGTCACGACCAACTGGAACGGGATCATCGCCGGGGGATCGGGCTCAGGGAAGACCTTCTTCACCCAGTACGTGCTCGCGGATTTGCTGCGCCGGGACGAGGTGGACGTGGTGATCCTGGACCGGGGGCGCAACTACGAGGCGCTGGTGGAAGCCTTCGGGGGGGCCTTCATCGACGTCCGCCCCGGCGGGCAGACAGCGGTGAACATGTTCGACCTGGAGGAGGGCGAGGCCGAACCCGGCCCTGAGAAGCTCCAGGACGTGCTGCGTTTCCTCAGGGCCACCCTCCCTCCGGGGGACGATAAAACCGAGGAGGCGGTGGAGAACGCCATCCTCGAGGCGGCCATCCTCCAGACCTACAAGAGAGCGAGCCCCGACCTGCCCCAGCCCGACGGGAGCTACAGGAAGGTCTACGGGGGAGCGAGGCTTTCCGACCTGGTGCAGACCCTCGTGCTGCTGGACGAGGTGGGCAGCCGCCCGGCCTCACCCTCGGAGAAGGAAGTGGCCCGCAACCTGGCGCTCAGGCTCCAGTCCTGGGTGGGGGATAGCCCCAAGGGGCAGTTCCTCGACCGGCCCACCAGCGTGCCCCTGGCCGAGGCGCGGGTGGTGTGCTACGAGCTCGAGGGCCTCAAGGACGACCTGGAGATCATCGGCACCCTCCTGATCGCGGACCTGGTGTGGAAGCGGGCCAGGCGGGGGCAGGGGCGGCGGGTGCTGGTGGTGCTCGACGAGGCCTGGAAGGTTTTCCAGAGCCCCTACGCCAGCGCCCTCATCGAGGAACTCTACCGCCGTTTCCGCTTCCTGGGCGGCGGCATCTGGAGCATCACCCAGAGCCTGGCGGACTTCGCCGGGGAAGGGCCCAGGGCGCTGTTGCAAAACACCAGCTTCCACTTCCTGCTGCGCCTGTCGCGCAGCGAGGCCGAGCTAGCGGTGATGCGGGAGGTGCTGGGGATGCCCGACCGGGCCATCGCCGTACACGGCGGGCTCACCGGGGTCAGGGGGGTCTACTCCGAGGCCCTGGCCTGGATCCGCACCGGGGAAGGCCGCGAGGGGGAGGTCATCGTGGTGCGTCCCAGCCCGGCGGACTACTGGCTGTTCACCTCGACCAGGGAGGAGGTGGCCCGGCGGCGCGAGGCGGTAGAGCGCTACGGGGACGTGATGCGGGCGGTGCGGGCGCTGGCCTATGGAGAGTGAATATGCGTAGGGGAATCGCCCTTTTCCTGCTGCTGGGCCTGGGAATGGCCCAGAACTACTTCATCGACCTCTCCCCCACCCCGGTGAGCATGGCACCGGGGAAGGGGGCCAAAGCCACCCTGGCGGTGCTGCCGGAGGGATTCACCGGGACGCTCCCCATCACCATCACCGGGCTGCCCCAGGGGTTGACCTACAGCCCCACCAGCATCACCGTGGCCGACCCCAAGAAGAACGCCACGGTGGAGGTGGTCTTCACGGCGGCGGCGAACACCCCGACCGGCTCGGGGATGGCTACCCTCACGGTGGGGCAGAAAACCTACCTCTTCAGCGTGGTGGTGGACCCGGCGGCGGAGCCCCCCTCCCAGAACCCCGCCTCGCTGGAGGCCATCTGGTCGCAGGTGCGGCAGTGGGGCAGCGCGACCTGCGCCACCATCAACAGCTTCAGCCTGGAGAGCGTGCGCTGGGTGTGCACCCTCTACCGCACGCTCGACCGGGCGGTGGGGATGTGGGACGAGGTGAAGGCCGACTTCGAGATGCTCAAGAAGGAGGGCTTCATCACCGGGGTGAGCTACATCGCCAACGCCCTGGGAGCGGAATTGGGGCTGGCGCAGGCCAACGTGCAGACCGACGAGCTCGAGCGGGACTTCCTCAGCCTGCGGCGCAACTACCGCCAGATGGTAGCCAAGATTTCCAACTGGATGGCGCAGGTACGTGACAGGCAGGTGCAGGCCATCCGTGATAACCCCTACCCCAACGGCAGCCCCTCGTGGTGGGCGGTGGAGGCCCTCAAGCTCAACCCCAACCTCATCGGGGCGGAGGTCATTACCAGCCAGCAGGCCGAAGGGCTGGCCCAGCTACGGGGCAAAGTCGAGGCGGTCAAGTCGGCGGCGGAGGATCAGATCGAAAAGTCCAGCACGGGCCGCACCCAGGAAGAACTGGCGAAGGCCCTGCAGGTCACCAACCCCCTGCCTGCTCAGGAGGGCGAGGCCGAGCAGGTGGTGCGGCGGGCCAAAGAGGCCAACTCCACCCGCGAGGTGCTGGAGATTCTGGTGGACGCCCAGGCCAAGATCATGCGGCAGAACCTGGCCAACACCCAGGACGTGACGCAGGCGGTGCGGGAGGGGGCGGTGCAGCAGGCCTACACCACCCAGCAACTCTCCAACCTCATCGAGATCGAGCTCCAGCGGCGGGCCGACGAGATCGCCGCCTGGAAGGGCGAGGTGGAGCGGACCATGGCCCAGGTGAGCGAGGAGGCCGAGAGCCAGACCGCCAACCTCAGGATGCTGGCCACCCTCTCCCGCACGGTGGCCTGCCCCGACGGGGTGCTGGGGCCGGGGCAGGACGGGAACATCACCTGCCTCCGTCCATAGGAGGGTAGTGTGCACAGGATCAGGATTCTTCCCTTACTCGTTCTGGTTCTGGCCCTGCTCGCGGGGCTGGCCCTGGCCGAGGAGCCTCAGATACCCCCCCCCAGCGGCACGGCGCAGCAGCAGAACCTCTTCCAGGCCTTCTTCGACCTCTCGCGCTGGTTGCAGAGCATCAGCCGGGACATGACCCGCCTCGCGGGGGGTATCTCGGGGCTGGCCCTGGCCCTGGTGATGCTGGGCTTCGTCTACGGCATTGTGCAGGGCATCGTGGGCGGCGGCCTGGAGGCCATCAAGGGGGCCTTCGTGCGGCTGGCGGTGGTGGGACTCCTGCTCTCGCTGTGGAACAGCGGCTTCGTGGGGGGAACCCTCGACCGGGCCATGACCGCAGCGAGGGAGTGGGGCACCGACGCCTCCGCCGCCACCCTCTCCGAGGCGGCGGACAACCTCGACGCGCTGGCCTTGCGGGTGGTGCCCTTCATGGGGGCAGTGGGGGCGCTCAAGGTCATGGCCGCGAGGACCGCCGAGAACGCGGCCAAAAACGCGGCTGCCAGGACGCTCGCCTCCGGGACGAGCGCGGGAGCGGCCAGGGCGCTCCAGTACCTGAACTGGGCCACGCTGCTCCTGATCCCGATGATGCTGTTCTTCTTCGTCATCATCGTGGTGGCCTCCTTCACGGTGGAGGTGGGGGTGGCCCTCTTTCCGCTGGCGGCGGCCTTGCTGATCTTCCCCAAAGGCGCGGCGGCGGACTGGTTCGGCCGGTGGGTGGCGGCGGTGATGGGGGCCCTCCTGATCGTGATCCTGCTGCCGGTGGGCTTCAAGGCGGCGGTGGATTTGGGGGTGAACCGCCCGGTGTACCAGGTCAACGCCTACGTGGACCAGGCCCTCGACCGCATCGAGGCTCAGAAGGACGCGGGTCTGGCGGCGATGGAGGGGGCCATGGATAAGTGTGGCTTCGGGGACGTGGGCTGCGTTCTCGGGAACAATCTGAATGCCCTGTGGACGCAAGTCACCGCCGTGCTGCAACAGATTGGCACGGCGCTGCAAGCCTGGCTGCTGGGGGTCATCCTCATGCTCTCGGGCATGGCGGCGGCGGCCTACATCCTGTTCAACGTCGAGCGGGTGGCCATGAGCTTCATCGGCGGGTTCGTGGCCACCGGCGTGCGGCAGGTGATGGGCACGGCGAGCCTGGGTGGGCGAATCTACAGCGGAACTCCGGCGGCCAGGGCGAGCGTGGAGGGAGCGGCAGGGGCGCAGGGCGGGACCGCAAGCCAGCCTGTGGCTGCCCAGACGATCCATCCGCGCCCGGTGGCCTACGACATCCAGCCCTACTACGGTGGGGGTTACCACCCGCAGGGCGAGGTGATCGAGGCCGAATGGCGGCAGGTGAGCGGGCGGGAGTTGTCCGCGCCGCGCGGGATGCCCAGTCCCTCCAGCGACGACTGAGACGAGGAGTAAAAGTGGAACTGAACGCATTGAACGCATCGGACCTGATCGAAGGGAAGGAGCTTCTTGGACGCTGGTTCACCCACCGGGGCCGCGACTGCGTGGTGCGGGCGGTGGGCGAGGTGCGGGAGGCCCCCGGCAGGGCCGGGCGGGAGGTGGGCACCTGGCAGCTAGAGGTGGACGGGCGTCCCCTCGAGCGGGTCTACGGCAGCCTGGACGCGGCCACCCGCAGGCTGGTGGAGCACCTGGGGTGAGGCCATGAGCGTCGCACGCCGTCCGGGCTCGCTGCTCGAAGTCCGCGCCTCCCACAAGCTCCTGCGCCTGGGAGGCGGGTTGGTGATGCTGTCCACCCTGGCCCTGGTGGGCTGGCTCGGCTATCAGGCGGCGATGGAGGTGGCTCGGGAAATGCTCCGGGCCGGGTGGGGGGCGGCGCTGAAGGCGGCCACGCCGGGCGAGCTCCTCCTGCGCTGCTATGGCGACTTCATGGGTGGCTGTACCCAGGTCTTCAACAGCCTGTGGCAGAAGGCCCTTCCCCTGGACACCCTGCGGCTGGTGGTGGCGGGGGGCTTTGCCCTGGGGATGCTGCCCTTCCTCATCCGCCCCCACCGCCCGCGCAAGCTGCCGGGGCAGGGGCGATGGGCCACCGCCAGAGACCTGGCGGGTTACCTGGGCGAGAAGGGAACCGGCTGGTACGGCCTGTTTGAGGGCAAGCCCCTGCGGGTGCCGCACATGGAGCGGCGCACCGGGACGCTGGTGGTGGGCAAGCCCGGCGGGGGTAAAACGACGGGCTACTTCCAGCCCAACCTCCTGCTCGACGCACGCGACGGCTGGAGCGCCGTCGTCTTCGACCTGAAGTGGCCCGACGAGGGCGGGCTGATGGAGGCCGGGCGCTACTACCGCTACTTTGGCCGCCCGGTGTACGCCTATACGCCCTTCGCCGCAGGCTCGGCCCGGATCGTGCTCCTGGAGGGGGCCGAGAACCCCCAGGAGGCGAGCCACATCGCGGACATCATCGTGCCTCGAGGGGCCGACGGGGGGGCGGAGTTCTACGCCAACCTCGAGCGGATGCTGCTGGCCGGGCTGATCTGGGTCGAGGGGCAGGAGGGGCGCTACTCCCTGCGGCACATCCTGGAGGTGTTGCGCCAGGGCAAGGAGGAGCTCAAAGCCTACGCTGAGGTCAGGCCCCACCTCAAAGAGCGCATCGGAGCAGTGCTCCAGACCCGCGAGGACATCATCGCCGGGGTGGTGGCGGGGCTGGCGGGGAAGCTGGCCCTGTTCGAGAACGACCACCTGGATCGCTCGAGCCTGCCCGGTGAGGGGGCTATCCCCTGGGAGCGCTTCTTCAGCGAGCCCAGCCTGCTGTACATCGGGATTCCCCAGGAGCACCTGGAGGGCGGGAAGGGCACGGCCCTCCTGTGGCTGGTCAAGCGGATCATGGACCGGGAGATCCACCGCGCCGCAGCCCGGAACGGGGGGACGCTGAAGACGCTGACCTCGGTCTACCTCGACGAGTTCACGGCCTTTGGGAAGCTCCCCGGCATCGAGGACAACCTCAAGACCATGCGCTCGAAGGGGGCCGCCTTCCACGTGAGCGTGCAGAACCTGGCGAACGGGCGCTCGGTGTACGGGCGGGACGTGTGGGAGAGCATCCAGGGAACATTTGGGCAGCAGGTGTATCTGCTCGAGCGGCTCTCGGAGGAGGATCGCAAGTGGCTCGCGCGCACCCTGGGCTATGAGACGGTGGTGGGCTACTCCCGGAGCTCTTCCAGGAGCGGCTTCCTCTCGGGCAGCGAGGGCGAGGGGGAACGGGAAGAGGCCCGCTTCCTCTTATCCGCTGAGGAGATGCGGGAGGTGAAGAAGGGCGAGACCGTGGTCATCCTCGACGGCAAGCCGCCGGTGCGTACCTACCTCGGAGGGATGTGGGAGAAAAAGCACCCGCTGCACGGGCTGTACGAGAAAGCCCGGAAATCGGGCGAGCGCCCGGCCACCGCAAGCCCAGCCGTAACCGCAACGGTTTCCTCTTCCGAGGCTTCTCCTCCAGCGGCCACGGACGATCCCCTGGTGGGACGGGCTGTGCCCGTACATCGAACGGACGATGCCCTATCGGGACGGCCTCCGGCCGTACACCGGACGGTAAAACCGCAGCCCGCCGCAATCGAGGCCAGTGACCCGCGCAGCCTCGAGGACTACATCCGCCGACTGACTTCGGTCATGCCGGTATTCCAGCGTTACTACCACAAGAAGACCACCACGGGCCTCCGCTTCGTCCTGCCGGAGGGCTTCCCCCCACCCAAGACCGCCTGGGTGCGGGAGGGATGGGTGGAGGTCAAGGGGGCCAGGGAGCTCTCGGTGAACCTCACCAGCAAGGGGCTGGAAGTGCTGGAGAAGGGCTTCGTGGCCGCCTTGGTGCGCTGGTGCAGGGTACGGGAATGGGCGAGGCGGCAGGGCCTGGACGGCCAGGCCGAGGTGATGATGAGCGAGGCGGAGGCCGAGACCGTCCTGCGGGAGTTTGCCAAGCGGCTGCCCAGGGTAGAGGGGCGGGTGCGGGTGGCGGTTTCGTTGGAGGCGCTGGGCGATGAGGCTTGAGGCGCGGGAGTTCTGGCGGCTCCTGGAGGACGCCACCTGGGTGGTGTGGGACGAGACGTTGCAGCACTGTCTGGTCGGGGTGGCCGGGGAGGGCTACCGCCTGTACCGCTACGGGAGGGAGTGGGTGCAGGTGGTGGCCGAGGGCCAGGAGGCCGAGCGGATCGCGCGGGCGGTGGGGGTGGGGGATGCTGCGGCCTAGGCTGACGGTGGCCCTCCTGATGGGCCTGAGCGTTGCCCTGAGCGCTTCCATGGACGATCCCCTATCGGGACGGGCTTCGCCCGTACACCAGGAGGCCCCTACCCTCTCCGAGGCGGAGGTGACCCGCCTGATCGCCACCGCCCGCAGCGAGGTGCTGCTGGAGATGGGCGTCTTCGACGACCGGGCTATTGCCGAGGGCTACCGCGTCGCGGTGGTCGAGCGGGGGGCTAAGGGCTACATCCTCACCCGAGCGGATACGGCGGAGATCGGGGCCTCTTACCTCCCCTGGGCTTCTGTTCTAAGCGGAACGGGGGCAAGATTGTTAGCCTATACCCGAGGGGACTACGCGGTGGTGGATCGCCGGGTAGCGGTCATCCGCGAACAGCGGATGGGCCTGCCGGTCTACCGCCTGGAGGAGAACCCCAAGCGGGTGGCCGCGCTGGTGCGGCAGTTTGTAGAGGCCTATGGGGTAGCCCGCCCCTACTCGGTGGAGGGCCTGGTGCGGCGGGCCGCGCAGAAATATCTGAGGTGACGATGGAGCGTGCGATACGGGTCATCGGTTGGGCAGGCGTGATCGTCGGCCTTTCGGGCGTGCTGCCGGGGATTTTCCTCCTCCGGGGCAGCATGATCGAGTTCGGGATGCTGGTGCTGCTGCTCTCGGCCCTGGTGCTTCTGGGGCTGGGGGCGCTGGAGGAGCTCCGCCACATCCGGCGGGGGATTGCGCGGCTGGCGGTGCGGGCCGAGCAGGTTGCTTCCCCGTCAGGGGAACACTCGGAGGAGCAGCGTGCGGAATAACTGGCGGCTGGAGGGGGGATGCGCGGCCTGATGGTGAGTCTGGTGCTGAGCCTGGGGATGGGCCTGGCCTGTGGCCGCATTCCCCCCGACCTTGCAGGATGGGCGGCCTACTACGCCAGAGGCTACGGCCTCGACCCCGACCTGCTCATCGCGCTGGTCTGGGTGGAAAGCCGTTTCTGCCCGGATGCCGTCTCCCCTGACGGAGCGGTAGGGCTGGGGCAGATCATGCCCGCCACGGGGCGGGCCATCGGCATCTCGCGGGAGCGGCTTTTCCATCCGCAGTGGAACCTGTGGGGCGCAGCCAGGCACCTTCGGCAGTTGTGGAACAGCTTCAGGGACTGGCCCCTGGCCCTGGCCGCCTACAACGCCGGGAGCGGGGCGGTTCGCAAGTACAGAGGGATTCCCCCTTATCCGGATACGCAGAAGTACGTGAGGGACGTGCTATGGGTGTACCGGTGGTTGAAGCGGAACAGAAAAGCGTAGTGCGGGTACACGAGCGCTTCCCCGAGGAGTTCGCCCGCCTCATGGAGCGGCTGCCCCCGTGGGTGCGGGTGGAGGTGGAGGGACATCGGGACAGCCTGGACGAGATCGTGCTGGACCTGGGGAAGCCCCTGATCTACACGGCGGGGGATCAGGTTCATGTCCTGGAGGGCCGGGCGGTGGGCAAGGACGACCTCTCCTACCTCACCCACCGCCTGGGCGGGTTCAAGGAGAACAACCGGGCCGGCCTCGAGGGCACCCTGCACCGCATCAGCCGCATCCAGGACGCCCACGGCGAGACCGTGGGGGTGACGGTCCGCATTGGCCGCTTCGTGATGGGGGTGGCCGAGGCCCTGAGGCCCTGGCTCGAGCAGACCGGCTCGCTGCTGGTGGTGGGGCCCCCCAGGACGGGCAAAACCACCCTGCTGCGCGACATCGTGCGCATCCTGGCCCAGCGCTTCGGCCCCCGGGTGGCGGTGGTGGACACGAGCAACGAGATCGGGGGCGACGGGAAACTCACCCACCCCGGCATCTCCCCGGCCCGGCGCCTCCAGGTACCCGACCCGCCCTCGAAGAACCAGGGCTGGGTGATCTACCAGGCCATCGCCAACCACTCCCCGGAGGTGGTGGTGGCCGACGAGATCGGCTACAACGAGGACGTATTCCAGTGCTTGACGGCCTCGAGGCGGGGGGTGCGGGTGGTGGCCACCGCCCACGGCGAGACCATCCTGGACCTGCTGGAGAACCCGGTGCTGCTGCCCATTTTGGGCGACCCGGTGGAGGGGAAGCGCAGAAGCCGCCCGTCCTTCGCCATGTGCCTGGAGGTGCGGGGCAAGGGGAAGTTCGTGCTGTACCCCGACTTTGCCGAGGCCCTGGACACCCTGCTCACAGGGGGTGAGCCCGAGGGCCTGCGTTTGGGGAGGTGGGATTGATGCGGTGGATCTGGATGGCGGTTTTGTTGGTGGGGGTGGCGCTGGCCCAGGACCCGCGCTACCCCGAGACCACGCGCTATCTGGTGAGCGCACCGGACTACCGACTGGATCGGCTCACCCTGCTCAAATGGCCCTTCGTGGAGGTGCTCAGGACCGACCGCTGGAAGGAGAACCAGGCAGCCCGCGAGGGCGGGAAAGCGCCGGTGGCCCACGAGTGGCGGCTGCCCATGAGCGACCTCGCCACCACCCAGGAGGTGGCCCGCGACCTGAGGCGAGCCTGGCAGCGCTTCGAGGAGCGCTACTACTGGCACGTGATCACCCGGCTCAACAACCCCGCGCTGTACGCGGTGTACTGCTGGGCCGGGCTCAAGGGGCCTGACCTGAACCCGCCCCTGCCGGAGGTACGGGTGGACGTGCCCTCGGGGAGCGTACCCCAGGGGTTCGACCCAGGACTCGGCTGGCCGCAGCCCGCCGCCCAGGGGCAGCACATGCTGGACGCCTACTGGCCGGTGCCGCAGGTGGACCCTGATGACTTCTGCGACGACCTCAGCCTGCAAATCCTGCCCCTGATGTACGTGCCGGGGTTCTGCATCGACATCGACGCCATCGGCTTCTCCTGGTGCACGCCGGGGTACGAGGGGGGCGAGCCCCTGTGGTTCAACGACGCCGAGGCGCAGAAGCGGGCCTCGGACGGCATCGCCCACGCGGTGAGCGCCTACTACCCGGACTACCAGAAGGATGTGCTCACCGCGTTGCGGCCTCGAGTACCCACCGACCTCTCCGACCCCACGCGGCTGCGGGTCTTCGCCCCCATGCCCTGGCAGGCCCACGTGCTCGAGGGGGGTGCGGTGGTCACGCCGGTGATGCGGACGCTGGACGGCCTCACGCCGCAGAACCTGGTGAACGAGGCCCAGGGGATTCTGCAAACCCTACGGCAGGGGCTCCCCCGGCTCCCCGAGGCCGAGCGGCTGGCGGGGACGGCCTACTACTACCAGGCGGTGCGGGGCCTGGCCCGGCTGCCCTTCTTGCAGCCGGTGAGCGGGCAACTCACGGGCCTTATCGCCGAGATGGACGAGAAGGTGATGAATCAGGTCTTGCAAACCCTGGCCGCCACCGACGAGGGGAGCAAGCTGGTCCAGCGCGACCTCTTCATCAACGCCAAGAACGCCCCCGGTGCCTGGCGGCTGGAGGAGCTCAAGCGCTGGTTCCCGCCCTCCAACCCCTACATCTACGAGCGATTCGGCTACCTGAGCTTCTTCCAGGTGTGGGACCGGGCTGAGGTGACCACGGTGCCCGACTTCCGCGCCGACCGCAACCCGCTGGGGGTGGCCGCCAGCCTGGGGATGCGGGCGCTGTTCTACTGGTGGGTGCCGGTACGGATCAAGATCACCCTGATGCCCAGCCCGCCTTTTATTTCGCTGTCAGGGGCGCTGGACTGGCCCAAACCCGTCCCGGTGCCCCCTTACGTGCTGCCCTTCGCGGGGGAGCGCACCTACTGGGGTTGGGTGAGCGTACCGGAGGGCTATGAGGTTCCCAGGGTCAAGGGCGTACCGGGGCTGGGGGTGAGCGGGGTGAGCATCCCCGGATTCGGGCCGGAGGTTTACAACCTGCTGCTGAGGTGAAGGATGCGTTGGAGCTATGCGCTCATCCTGACGGTGACGGTTTTCCTCGGAGGAGGAAGCCTCGCCCTGGATGCGAAAGACTACAAGACCGCCTACGACCTGTTGCGAAACGGGCTGTGCAGCCTCAAGATCACCTGTTTGCTCCCGGCGGACATGATCTACCCGGCGGACTGGAAGGGTGACGTGGAGGCGCGGCTTTCGCGCTCGAGGGAGGTGCTCCTCATCGGGGACGTGCAGTCTTTCCAGCCGGTGATCTCCTACCTGGACGCCTGGCTTCGCACGACCGACCCCACCCGTCAGCAGAACCGGCCCCAAATCTTCGCGGTAGTCCCGCAGGAGCAGATGGTCTGGTTCCGGGGGTGGACGGAGAACCCCGAGCTCGCGGGCTTCGTGAAGGTGGCTGCCAGCAGCAACGAGAACGAACCCCTCTCGGTGGTGGGGCGCACCGGGCTGCCCCTGCTCATCCTGGACAACCAGGCGGTCTATATGCCCACCTGGTGGCAACTGGACGGCCCCACCATGCGCCAGGTGCTCACCTGGGGGTGCTTGCTGGTGGACCAGATCAGGGCCGCCAACCTACGCAAGCAGGAGGTCAAATGAGATTCCTGGCCCCCTTCCTTCTTCTGTGGATGGGTTTGGGGCTGGCCCAGCAGCCGCAGCAGATTCTCTTCCAGACGGCCAGCCTCCCCCAGGCGGTGGGGTGGGTGAGCAGCGTGGGGGGGCAGGACGCCCTGGTCATTGGTGACCTGCCCGATCCGGCCTTTGCCCGCGCCCTGCCCCCACGCACCCGCGTCCTGGTCTCCGGGGCGCTGCCCTCGTGGGTCAGGACCGGGATGGAGGTGCGGTATCTGAAGGGCTTGCGGGGCAAGGGGATGCTCCTCATTGACCGGAGGTACTTCGTGGTGAAGGACGGCAAAGGGCTGTGGACGGTGCTGGCGAGCCCGGAGGTGGGGATGCAGGTGGCGTACTACCTCGAGCAGCTGTGGCAGATGGGGGTGCGGGGATGAGAGCGCTGATCGCTTTAGCCACCACGGGGGTCATGGGCCTGGCTATGGCCCAGGGGCCCGACTGCTCGAGCGTTTCCCCCTCGCTCGTCCCCAGCCTCAGCGCTCGGCCCGCGATGAGCGTGAGCGTAGCCCCAGGGGGATTGGCCGCACCAGGGACCTTCTCCGTACAGGCCGACGCACGTGCCTACGTAATGAGCGCGACCCTCTCAGTGCGGGGGGCGTTGCGCTGGGGCGACTACGGCCCGGTGGTGCTCACGTCCTGGACAGGCTCGTCTACCGCGGAAGCGGGATTCGGCCCACTCTCCTCGAGCGCCAACGGGATGTACACCTTCACCCTCACCGCCACGGTCTGCTACCGGCTGAACGGGGTGGTGATGGGGGAAACCCTCACTCAGGAAACCCGCGTGCCTGTGTACATCCCCTGGAGCACCGCCGACCTGCCCTGGCTGTTGTGGAAGGAGGCGGAAGCCACCAACTACATCAGAGGGATCCTGAACGACGTGGCCGGAGGCCAGCCCATGTTCATCGAGGGCCTGGTCACCGGCCTGGCCGAAGGGGTGCGGGCGGTGCTGCGCGACTACCTGGCGAAGGGCTACCTCAACCAGGGGAACTACCCGCCGTCGTGCTCGGGGTTGTGCTACTCCATCGCGCCGGTGCAACTGCGGCTTTACGCGGTGCAGGGCGTGGGGGGGCTCTTCCAGCAGGGCTGGGCCAGCCTGGGAGTCTACGGCGGGATGAAAGACAGCCGCTCCTACGAGCTCGGCACCAAAGGGGTGGCGGGGGTGCTCATCGTGCGCGGCTACCGCCACGACTACATCCTGCTGTCGGGGAAAGGAGATTTCTCCGATACCGTCCAGGTGATCGAGATGCCCAAAGGCGGGGCGGAGCTCTTCCGCAAGGCCCTCTCCCTCTCGGCCTTGCAGTCCCAGGCGCGGGAGGTGCGGCCATGAGGTGGACCGTCGGTGTATTTCTGGCTCTGGGGGTGGGGATGGCTCAGACCACCAGCGGCAGCCTCAGCGACCTGTCCGGCCTCAGGAGCGTGCTGAACGCGCCGGGGGAACTGCACCTGGTGGTGCCGCAGATTACCCCGTGGGCGCTCAGGCTGCGGGAGTGGCGCACGGCGGGGCCCACGACCTTCTACATCCCGCAGTCGGAGGCCCGCAAATACTGCGGCAGCACGCTCCCCATCCGGGTGCTCCCCGGCGGCGTGAAGGAGCCGGTGGGCTTCATCGTGGGGCAGGGAGGCACCCTGGAGGGCATCGCCCTCCGGGGCCTGGGGCTCATCTACGACCCGGGGTGGGCCGAGAACGACCGCATCGCCCTGTGGATGGGCCTCTCGGGGCCGAGGGCGGGGCGGGCCTGGGTGGAGGGGAGCTGGACGGGCGGCCTCACCGCGCGGGTGGAGTTCCAGGTCACCGAGCGCTACCTGGGCGACCCCGTCACGACGAGCTACCTGTTCAATCACGTCTGGGACGGGCGCATCCAGGACGTGCGGGCGCAGGGGTATGACCCCTACCGCGTCTACAGCGGGGAGAGCCTCACCCTGGTGGAGGCCAGCGGGACCGCGCGGGGCGACTGCACGCTGCGCTCGCGCACGGCGCTGGTGGAGGCGGGGGTGGACACCGGCCGCACCACCACCTCCGCCAAGGTCGCCTGCTGCGGGGGTGACGGGGGGGCGACCTTCAGCTTCGACCCCGGCAGCGGGGTGGAGACCTTCCGCAGCGTGCAGACCTCCAAGCAGTGCGGCTGGCTCGGCTGTACCCGCCGGGACTACGTCATCTACGACCTCCAGGGGCGCAGCCGGGGCTACGGGGTGGGCTGGCAGTGCGGGTGGGGCTGGTGCCAGGAGGTGGGCATCCACCCCCTGAGGTACGAGACCCGCAAGACGGGCGAGGAGGTCACCGCCCGCATCCGGCCCTGGCTCGAGCGCGTGGTGTGGCAGCCCCAGGGCACCTTCCCGGTGGAGCCGGGGGGCTTTGTGCGGGTGAACGGAGAGGTGTACCAGATACCGGGCCTTGAGGGCTACGGCAAAAGGCCCCAGGGAGTGGGGATCGAGTGGATACGTGGGGAACCTTTTGTCAGCAACCTGGCCATAGCGACCGGCCTCATGGGGGGGCAGGTTTACCGGGGTCAGGTGATGAGCTTGCAGGAATATTGTGCAGATGTAAGGTAATATGTTATTGCTATGCCTTCACGAGAAAAGCGTTTGCGTCTCACTAAAGCCGCCCTTTCTGTTTGGAGCGCCAGTCTAGGATTGGCCCTGGCCCAACAGGCTCCCTTCAAGGATGTTCCTCCCACGCTAGAGGACATCCGTTTTCTTTACCAGAAGGGGATCGTCCAGGGGTATCCCGACGGCACGTTTCGGGGTAAGGAGTATATGACGCGATACCAGGCCGCCGCGATGCTCTACCGCACCTATCTGGTCTTTGCCGACGACGTGGCGAAGCGGGTGCGGGAGGCGCTGGCCCAGGACTCTCAGGCCCGCCTCGAGGAGGCCCTGGCCGCCATCAAGGACTTACAGGAAGCCGTGCAGATCGTGCAGGAGGCGATGGCGGACTACCCCGAGGTCAGGGCCAGTCTGGAGGAAACCCGCAAGAACGTGGAGGGCCTGGCCGAGGAACTGGCCCAGGTCTCCAGCCAGATGGTCACGCGGGAGGAGATCGGGGATTTGATTTCATCGGTCGGGGCCCTGGAGAACCTGATCAAACGCTCGGAGGACGGCCTGAAGGCCCTCCAGGCCAGGGTAAGCGTGCTCGAGGGGGCTCTGCGTGACCTCGAGGGGCGCTATCAGGCCGGTCAGGGGGAGCTCAACAAGAAGGTCTATGACCTCGGCGGGCGGGTGGACGCGCTGGAGAAAAAGGGCAAGAACGCCCCAAAGCTCACCGTAGGGGGGTCGGTCGGCCTCTCGGACGGACAGCCGGACGGCGAGGTGTTCGTCCGGGGTGAGGCGAACGGCGTCCGGCTGGACGGTCGGCTGACCTCGGACGGGGTGCAGGTGCGGGCTGAACAGGGCGGCCTCACCCTCGAGCACCGCGCCCAGGGCGGGCTGTCGGAGAGCCGGGCCGGGTATCGGCTGTTCGAGGGGGTGGCCCTGGGGCTGGAGTTGGGGTATGGCGACTCGGCCTTCGGGGTGGTGCGGATCGTGCACGAGCCGGACGGGGGCCTGATCCCCGGCGTGGTGGCGGAGGCCGGGGTGGGGGCCGGGTTTCACGAGGGCAACCTCTCGCGCAACCTGCTCTTCGCGCGGGCGGGCTACCGCTTCGGGGCGGTGACCCCCAGCGTGGGCTACTACCGTTACCAGGGGGAGGAGCCCTACAGCCTGCTGGAAGGGCGGCTGGACTGGGGGGCCGACTTCGGCAGCCTCGGGGGGTACTACCGGCTGGTGGCCTTCCCCGGAAGCGGAAACAGGGGCAGCGAGTGGGGGGTGCGCTTCACCTCGAGCTCCAACCCCTTCGTGGAACTCGGGCTGCGGGGAGCGAACGGGCTGGTGGCGGGCGAGCCGGGCAGCTTCAGCTTCCGCTACCAGAACGCCACGGCCAGCCGGACGGACTTCACGGTGCGGGTGGGGTACAGGCTGGAGTTCTAGGAGGCAGCGGTGAAAAAGTCTGTGCTTCTCGGGGGGGCCTTGCTGGCCCTCCTGGTCTCTGGATGCGACGTAATCTCAGGGGTGGCCGGGGAGTTCCAGCCTGCCGCCCTGGTGGAGGTGACGGGGGCGCTCGAGGGGGCCTGTGTCCGACTCGAGGCCATCAAGGACAACCGGACGGCGGGAAGCTGGACGGGCTGTACGGCTCCGTACACCTTCCGGGTGGACCTGCCGGACGGGGCGTACACCCTGGTCGGACAGGCCGGACGGGACGGGCTGGTCTATCAGGAGGGCCGGACGGACGCCACGTTGAAGAAGGGTGGCCGGACGGGGGTGGCCCTCTCCCGCAAGCGGGTGAACGTCCAGGTGACGGCGGCCTGGCTCGACCCGGCGCAGGGGGGCTTGGCCGAGGCCTGGATGCTCCCCCAGGAGGCGGCGGGCGTGCCTACCTACGCCGACCCCCCGCCGGCCAGCCTGAACGGGCGGGTGCTGGTGGCCCGTGAGGTGGTGGCCCAGGGTAAGGCCACTCTCTCCGTGCCCACCGGACGGGACGTGGCCTTCCGGCTGGTGCAGGGGGAGAGCGAAGGGGTGACGAGGGTCAGCCGGTTGGAGGCGGACGGGAAGGTGGTGGTTCCCTGATGGAATGGAAGGATGAACCGAACGAACGGACGGACGGACAGGGGCGGACAGAGACGGGCAGGCGAATCCCGGTCCTGGTTGTACGGTCGAGGGCATGGACGCTGTGGGTACTGGCGGGGCTGACCTACCTGGGGTACGTGGCGATGGCGGCGATGGAAGCGCCCACCCTGCCGGTGGCGGCGGGGCTGGCCCTGCTGCCCCTCTTGCGGCTGTTGCCGGAGCGGACGCTGGTAGGGGTGGGCATAGGGACAGGCTGGTTCGTGGGTGGGCTGTTCGAGGCTGTCAGCGCGTACACCCTGTTCGCCCTGATACTGGCCTCGGGGATGCTGGCCCTGGCCGCTGGCCGGGTCGAGCGGTGGGGCTGGCTCATCGGGGTGGTGGCGGGCTACGTGGCTGGAATCTGGTGGGAGGTGTCCCGATAGGACACCCCGGACAGGTCAGGGTGGACACCCCCCTGTCCGGTCTAGCCTGGACAGGGTTGGGACACCCCGAACGAGGGACGAGTGTTGCTGGAGTATCCCAACTTCCCCACCCCCCGGACACCCCCTGTCCAAACCGCTTGAGGACGAGAAAAATCGCAGATGGCGGTGAGGTCGAAAATGTCCAGCGAGGATAGAGAAAATAGCGTGCAGGAGAGAAGAAAGGGCGCTGAACCCCCTCAATCGGACAGGGTGGAGGGACAGGGTGGACACCCCCTGGACACCCCCCCTGTCCTGTCCGTGGACACCCCTGAAGGACAGGTCGGACAGGGCAGGGACACCCCGGATGGACACCCTGGGACACCCAGGGTGGACAGGGTGGGACACCCCCCGGACACCCTGAAGGACACCCCCCCTGTCCCGGCAGAGAGGGTAGGGACACCCCCCGGACAGCCTGGTGCGGACACCCCGGACACCCCGGACGCCCTGTCCGGCAAGACCCGGACCCGCTGGAAGGAGGCGTACCGGAAGGTGTTTGGGGAGGTGGATGGCCTCTTCGAGGCGCGGGTGCGCCGGGCGATGGGCTTGATGGAGCGGGGTGAGGCCAGGAGCCGGGTGGAGGCGCTGGAAGCGGTGCGTCCCTGGAACCCGGACCACGAGTTCGACCCCCTGGTCCTGGGGCCGGGCGGCAGGCCGGTAGAGGCGGGGCGCATCCTGCCCCCGTCACCGGACGAGGAAGGGGAGCCAGGGGGCAAGACTGCCCCCATGAGCGAGGGGGAGGCACAGCCGGACAGGCCTGTTTCCTCTTCCGAGGACGATCCCCTGTCGGGACGCTCTGCGAGCGTACACCGGGAGGACACTCGAGCGAATCGAGTGAGGATTGAAACCGAGGAAACTCAGAACCGCAATCGGGCGAAGTGGCACGAGGCCTACCGGACGGTGTTCGGGGAGGAGCCGGACGGCCCGCTGGCCGAGGCCCGCATCCGTGCGGCCATGAACTTCTACGACCCCGGACGCTCGGTCGGACGGCGGAAGGCCCTCGAGGCCGTCCGGGCGTCCGAAGAGGAAGCCGCCGGACGGACGAGGGAGCTCACGGAGGTCCTGGGGCCGGACGATCCCCTGGTGGGACGGGGTTCACGCCCCGTACACCGGACGGACGAACCGGACGAGGAACCGGAGTTGGGTGGGACCGCGTACCTCCCCCTGCCGAGCGAGGAGGCCCTGACCCTGGGGGCGGCGCTGATGAAGATCGGACGCCTCGAGGCCGAGGTCGAGGAGCTTCGCCGGGCAGTGGCCCGGCTGGAGGCGGGCCTGCACCGCACCGAGACCCGGCTGGGGGGGATGGCCCCAGGGCTTCGGGCGTTGCGGGAGGCCGCCCGGGAGGCCCGCGACCTGGCCCTGAAGGTGAGCCATAGGGTAGACACCCTCGCGCCTGCTTCCTCTTCCGAGGAAAAGTCCGCGCCTCCGGGCAAGAAGGAGATACGGGAGCTCCGGGCACGGATGGACGAGGAGCGCGGGCGGATACTGCTGGAGGTGGAGAACCGGCTGGAGGAGGCCGAGGAGCTCATGCGGCGCTCGACGGAGAGCCGCATCGCGGCGCTGGAGTCGTGGGTGCGGCGGGTGAGCCGGTATCTTGGAATGGGTAAGAAAGGAGGACTGTTCGGAAGATGAGAAAGCCTATTTTGATCGGACTGGTGATCGCGGCAATGGGTACGGGTTTGGGTCTTGCGCAGAGTGGCGATAGGGCTTTCTATGTAGTCCCGCCGGGCATCCCCCTACCCCTTGCCAAGTCCCTGGCAGAGGGCGCGTGCAAGGGGTTGCTGGATCGCGCCGTCAAGCTTGTGGGCGCGGGGCCAAAGGATGTGGGTTGCTACAGCTTCTCCCGGAGAAAGGGCGACACCCTGGTCAATCAACTCGCGAGCGGGTGGGCGCTTAGCCTTTCGGCCACGCCTGTGCGCCTGGTTGCTGCCTACGAGGTGGAGGGGATCTTCGTAGCGTCTTTCGTGGACACTCTGAACCCTTCGCGCGGCTACTACCTGGCGGCGGGTGAGGTTGACCCCTCCACGGCGCAGGTGGTGATCTGGAGCATCTCCCGATGACCCTCGAGCACGTGGCACTGATCTGGCAGCAGGGGGTGGGCTTCGGCTTCAAGGCCGGAGTCGCAGTCGGGGTGGTGGCGGGCGTGGCCCTGGCCTGGCTGTGGGGCCGGTGGGTGCGCTCGAGGTAGAAGCAAGCCGGAATGTAGGGGGGCGGATAGCCCCCTTTCTCGCATTAAGCACTTCAGCCTCCCTTGCGGGAGGCCTCGGTGCAGGAAGTAAAACCACCAGCATCAGCCGAGTGGTGCCTTCACAGGCAGCTTCAGTATAGCACGGATGGCCGCACTTTATTGATCGTACATGGTAATCTGTTCCCAGGAGGTAAAACCATGTACGACAGCATCCGGCTGATGGTCGGCGGCCTGGCGGTCGCTAAAGCGAGCCCTCTTGGGCTTTTGTCGCGGGAGATGGTCATGCGGAACTACATCGCTTACAAGCACGGGGATGGCCAGGCTTTCGAGGCCCTGGTGGCCCACTACGGCTACCTGGCGTTCGAGAAGGCTTTCCGGCTGTTCCACCGCCTCGGCGACGAGGCCCGTGACCTGGCCCAGGAACTCCACTGGGAAGTGGTGGAGGTGCTGAAGAAGCCCCTCCCCTCCGGCTCCAAGAACCTCACCTTCTGGGTGAACGTGGCCCTCGACCGCAAGGTCCGGGAGCGGCTGACCCAGGACGGCGTGGGCACGTACCGCGAGAACCGGCTTCTCAAGAAGCTGGTGGCGGTGCGGCTGGAGCGGGAAGGGGAACTGGGCCGTGCCCCCACTCCCCCCGAGCTGGCGCAGGCCCTCGGGGTCGATGAGGAGACCCTCGAGCGCCTGCTCTACCTGGAGGAGGCGAACCGCATCCTCAGCCTCTCGGCTCCCCACCCGGAGACCGGTACCCGGCTTGAGGAGATGGTGGCGGTTGAGTTTGAGGATGAGCTCGAGGAGGCTCTGGAGAAAGCCCGACTGGGGCTGAAGGCTGAGGAACTCTCTACCCTCGACCGCTTCCTGGCGGGAGAGGAAGTCTCCCAGGCCAATCTGGACGCCCTGGCGGCGACGCTCAAGGCCCGCATGGTCGCATAGCAGGCAAGCCTTTTTGCCTTCCGAGGATCATCCCTGTCCTTGGAAGGTTCTTTTTTAGTTCATCGGGCCGCGCTTGCGGAAACGCAGGTACTCCCCCTCAGCGTAGGGAAGGAGGGTGCGGTCGCGCGACCTTTCAAGAAAGGTCAACATGCGAGGAGCACCGGAACAATCGATCTCTACCACGTCGTTATCTACGCTGATTTCCGGAGCCTCGCCCATACCCTCGGCTATGCGGCGCAGAAAGTAGGCTAGGTCCTCCGGGTGATCGGTGTCAACGAAACGAACGCGGGTTCCTTCGTGAACGGCTCTGGGCATAGCTCCATGTTAACGCAGAGTGACCGGGATGGCCCGGCCACTTGCGGTCAGGAGGGGAAAAGATGTCCCCTTCCGCAAAACATGGTACTCGAGGGGGCTTGAAACGGTCAAGGATTGAGCAATACCATATTGCTGTCAGGAGGTAACAAAATGGAAAAGGTGTTTCTGTGCCGGGATATGGACGTCGCCTTCAAAGCCATCCTCGAGTTCCCCTACACCCTCTTCGGCATGAGGATGGACACCGACGAGGTGCAACCGGATGACCCGAAGCGGGTGTACTCCGCTGTCGCTGACGACGGCTGGACGTGGAACGCCTATAGGGTAAAAGGGGATCCCATCTTCGTCCGGGGCCTTGCCGAATACTGCAAGGCGTACTTTGGAGACGAGTGGTTCGTAGCCCTCGATTAACCCTTCCGTCCTTCTTTGCCTTCTGGGGATCGTCCTTTTCCTCAGGGGGTTCTTTTTTGCCTAGCGCAGCAGACGCGGGTCAAGGAAGAGCGGCTGGGGCTGGCCGACCCTCACCTCGGGCATCGCGGGGTGGCGGGGGTTGAGCAGCAGGTTGAACTCGCTGGGGACCACCGCCGAGGGGACACGCAGGGCCAGGGAGCGCAGGCTCAGGGCCCACTCGCTGCCCAGCCTCTGGGTGGACTCGGGGTAGGGCTCGGGCAACTGCCGCCAGTCGGGGGGCAGTTCGCTCAGCTCCTCGACGTGGGGATCGGGGATCTCCACCTCGATGGCTGCGAACGCGGTCAGGTGAGCCCGGTCGTCCACGTGAACCAGCACCTCCAGGATGCCGGTGGAGAGGTGTTCGGCCAGGTACACCACCGGGACCCCGAGGCGGTTCCAGCGTCCGGGGCTCTTGGCTGCCCCTTCCCCGGTGAAGGCGGTGTGGGCGTAGCTGCGCGAGGCGATGCGCCAGGCCCTCACGTCACCAGGCCGTCCTCCAGGCGGCCCAGGAGGTGCTCCACCGCCTGGGAGCCAGGTTCAGTGTCCAGGTACGCGAGGGGGCTCGAGCCGTGCAGGAACACCTTGGGGCTGTTCATCCAGGAGGCCGCCAGCTGGGGCGAGCCGAAGAGCTCCTCGGCACGGCGCAGCAGGTAGATCACCCGGTACAGGCGGTTGGACTGCTCCTGGTTCAGGCGTCCCAGGCCCTTGTAGCGGTGGACGCTGCTGCGGGGGATGCCGGCGGCTTCCAGCACGTCGTGCTGGCTGAGGCCGTAGTGCCGGGCCACCTCGGTGATGAGTTCGACCGGCAACCCTTCCCGGACGCTCGCCACGTCAGTGGGTGAGCCGTCGAAGCGGAGGGGGAGCACTGTTCCCATATGGGACATTATGGCGTTCCACCTTGAACAAGTCAACGCTCCAGCCCCAACCTCCTCGCCGCCCGCAGGGTGCGGGGGGCCTGGGAGAGATCGGCCTCGAGGTAGTCCCGCCTCCGGCGGAAGCGGGCGGCTTCCCCGTAGCGCTTTGCCAGCGCCCGGAAGTAGTCCTCGCTGAAGCGGAGGAAGGCGGTAGCAGCCTCTCCCCGCAGGGTACAGGGCGGGTAGAGGCGGAAGCCGTTCTCTCCATAGCGGATATGGGGCTTCATGTTTCGATGGTAGCAGAAATGCGTGTGGGTGGGGTCTTCTTGCCCCCGTCGTGGGATGGGAGGGGCAAAAGGGGAGGCAAGAACCAGGGGGCCTAGCGGCCCCAGATCGAAAGGCAACAACCCGTAAGTCCTGACTGCGCGGCGCACAGGCGGGGTGAGGAGGTTTGCGTAACAATCCCACGGCTAAAGCGCGTGGGCTTTCGGGAAGGGACGATGCAGAGTAGAGATTCCCAAAATCGGGGCCGTGTTACGGCGGCCCGCGCCCGTCGAGCCCGCTCTCTGGGCGATGTTGGCGGATGCGTTCAGGTCGGCGTTTTGCTGATACCCGCACCGTTGGCAGCGAAACAGGGCTTGGCTCTTGCGGTTGGCCCCGTCGCAATGCCCGCACCGGCTGCACGTCTTGGAGGTGTCGCGGGGGTCAACGGCGACCACCCGCACCCCCTTGAGCGCCGCCTTGTACCCCAGCAGGGAGCGGAAGCGGGCGTAGGGCCAGAGGTTGTGCAAATGCCGGGCCTCCTTGCCTCGCTTGACAGTGCGACTTCTAAGCCCCGTCAAGTCCTCGATGGCGAGCGTATCGCCGGGTTCGAGGCTGTCCACAATCCGCTTTGCCAGGGTGTGCAGGGTGTGGTCCACGAAGCGCCGCTCTTTACCGCTAAGCCGTTCCCAAAGGGCGCTCAGCCCCTTGGTGCGCCCGGTGTCGAGCTTGCTCCGTACCTCGGCGCGCTTGTTGCGGAGGTGGATGCGCCGAGACTTCACGCCCCCGCCCGAGACCTGGATGCCGCTGGACAGGGTAGCCATGTAGCGCTGCCCCATGTCCAAACCAACCACTTTACCGCCGCCTGTGGGCGGGGTGGGGACTTCCAACCTGAGTATCAGGTTGATGTACCACTTGCCCTTCGGCCCCTTGGTGAGCACCCCGCCCTGGACGCTCTTGGCCCTCGCCAGCATCCCCCGCTGGTAGTTCCCGAGCTTCATCGGGACGATGAGCCGCCCCGCCGTGGTGGTCAAGGACACCGACTCACCCCGGAGGGACAGGGTGCGAACGTCAAAGGCGGCCGAGGTGGGCTGGTAGAACCTGGCCCGGCTGCCCTTCTTGCGACCCACGCGGGCAATCGCTTGTATGGCGAGGTTGGCACTGAGCCCCATCGAACGGAGGTCGTTATAGACCAGGCGGTGCAGGCTGAACCGCCGGAACTCCCCCTTCTCCCGCGCAACCCGCAGGGCGTGGTTGCAGCCCTCGGCAAACAGCCGCACCGTGGCCTCCAGCGCTGCCGCCTGTTCAGGGGCGGGCTTCAAGGTGCAGCGGAGCGTGAGGGTCTGCATAGGGCTATTCTAACACGTCATAGCATTTGGGGGTATCCAGCGCTCTTCCAGAGCGCAACCCCCTTCCTCCCAGGGCTAAAGCCGCTGGGTTTCCGGGGGTCATCTCTATGAGCAAAGACGGCGGCGCTTATGGGGTGTTCGTGCCGGTGGAGGTGGGCGACGAGAAGACCTTCTGGAACCGCATCGGGACGGGCTTCGTGAACAGCAAGGGGCTGACCCTCTTGCTCGATGCCATCCCCGCACAGGGCCGGGCGGGGGTGGTGGCGGAAGACCTGGCCACCGAGGACAAGCCCTACAAGGTCTTTACCCCGGTGGAGTACGAGAAGGACGGGGAGCGCAAGACCCGCTGGACCCGCATCGGCACCGCCATCCCCAACAAGAAGGGCCTGACCGTGCTCTTCAATGCCCACCCCGTGAGCGGCAAGGCGGTGGTGATGGTCGAGGAGGAGAAGGAAGGGGGTGAGAAGGGCGAGGAAGGCGAGGTGATCGACATGTTCTAGTCCAGCGCTGTCGTACATGGGAAGGGGGCTACGGTCCCCTTTTTTGTTTTGGGGCTGTCCTAGATAAGCCCTAGATTACCCCCTCCTCCCTGAGCCAACGTTTGAGTAGCTGTAGTTGCTCTTTGGGACTGCCGTAGTTGAATCTGAACCCGCACTCCTTGATGAACAGCTCGAAGTTGTCCCTGGGGATGCCGTTGTACTTGCGCAGGATTCGCTTAGCTTGATTCCGGAAGTTCTCGATGCCATTGATGTGCTTGCCTGCGTCGTCCACGAGTCCCTCGCCGTGATTGATGCGTTCGTGCTTGAACTCGCCTACGTCGAGCACGTCGTAGCCCTTGAAGCCGTCGACGTACACAATGGAGTCGGGCACAACTTTCTCCCGGTTGATCGGCATCAGGGTCTTGGCCTTGAGGTCGTCGGGGACTACCGTGTACACCTTGCCCACACGTTTCAGAATACCGAACACCGCCACCTTCCCCGCCGCGCCCCGGCCTCGCCTCCCCTTGCGGGCTCCGCCGAAGTACGACTCGTCCACCCCCACCTCGCCCGCAAACGGCGTTTCATGCTTCAGCCTGCGGGCGATCACCCCCCGTACCTTGCGGTAGAACAGGGCGGCGGTGTCCTTGCTCACCCCCACTAACTCCGCCGCCCTGCGGGCCGTGACCTCGGCAATAAACAGCTCCAAAAGTCGCTGAACTTTCCAGTCGCTAAGTTTTGTCCTTCTGCTCGTCATAAAGCTGTGCCTAGACTACCCTTATCTAGGACAGCCCCTTATATTCTAACTCAAGTTGCTACCTAGCCAAATAGAGCAGGAGGGGAAAAACTAAGGCCACTATGACCTGGACAATCGTAGTGGCCTACTGCATTGTAGATGATTTGCTCAAGGTGTTGGGACACCAAGACGACCCCCAGAGCAAAACCCCCGCCAGTGTAGTGCTCAGCATCTGGATACTGGCTGCTCTCGAACATGGAGGCAAGCACAACAAAGCCTTGGAGCGTTGTGAGGAACTGGGATTATTTAGCTTCATTCCCTCCAGAAGCCGTTTCAATCGCCGATTACACGCGGTGAGTTATCTAATCCCGCTGCTGTTGCCCCTGTTCAAGACCCTATGGGAACAACTCCAAGAGGTACAGGAGTATGTCCTGGATACCCTCCCTTTGCCCGTGTGTGAGAATATTCGTGCTCCCCGCTGCCGTCTGGCTAAAGATATCAGCTACCGGGGTTACATCCCTAGCAAAAAGGTCTACTTTCATGGCTTGAAGCTACATTTGTTAGCCGCCAGCAATCGGTTCATTTGCGAGGTGCAGTTCACCCCAGGCAGTACGGCTGATCTAGATGGGCTGTATCTAATGTCCCTCGACTTAGCCCAAGGCAGTGAACTCTATCTAGATCGGGGTTATACCGACTACCTGGCTGAGGACGACCTAAAACAAGCTCAAGCCATCCACGTCAGGGCTATTCGTAAGCACAACTCCAAACGCTACTATCAGCCCAGCCAGTTCATCGCTATCCTAGGCCGCAAGATCATTGAGTCGGTGGGGTCTGCACTGACCGAACTCTTTCCCAAACGCATTCACGCCACTACTCTCCAGGGCTTTGTCCTCAAGGTCTGGGGCTTTGTTTTTGCTCACAACTGCAAACTTCTAGCTCGCATTTTGTAGGTGGCAACTTGGGTTATTCTAATGTGACTTAGTGTCTAGCTTTAGGCCGATAAAAAGAAGCCTTTGTTCGTATCCCCGTAGGAATTTTTAGGTTGGCGGGGGTGGGGTTGGGGTCCCCGAACTCCGACCCGGACTCGAGGCTGATTCCGGCTATATATGTAAGCGGGTGGCGTCGCCACCCGCAATGGAGGTGTGATGGCTGGGATGATCGAGGTGCTAGGAACCGACATGCTGCCGCAGCTGGCGATCGATTTAGAAAACATCGACTTGGTGTTCACGTGGGCGGCGCGGGACGAGTCGCAGTGGCTCAGCACCCGTGGGTGGGTCTTGGTTTATCTGCGCGGCGGGCTGTTAATCCGGCTCGCGTACGCCACGAGCGACGCAGCACGCGCCAGCGCCTGGGAACTCCAGCAGGCCCGCAACGGCGGCCAGCCCGACGTGGGCGTGATCCGCACGGGGCTGTGCCAGCTCGAGATCTGCCCGGCGGGTTCCGGGAGCTACGTGCGCTACGACTTCTGACGCGGTGCCGGGGCAGGCCCGAAGAATAAGTTGGGGTGCTATCCGCCCAATGCCCCGGCACCCCGGCCTGGTGGTGGACACCTGGCGGGTCACTGGGAGGTGGGGCGGGCTCGACTGACCTTGCCTTGCCCTCCGGGGCGGGGGGGTCATGAGGATGAGGATGAGGATGAGGACCGTCCTGGTGGCCGACGACGACCGGGCCCACCGCAACCTCCTGCGGCGCGCGCTGGAGCTGTCGGGGTACGCGGTGCGGCTGGCCGAGGACGGCGAGGCCTGCCTGCGGGAGGTCGAGCGCGACCCCCGGACCTGCTGGTTCTCGACCTGATGATGCCCGGCCTCGACGGCTACGCCCTGCTGCGCCGGTTGCGGGGGCGGGGGCTGCGGGTGCTGGTGCTCAGCGCGAAGGACGAGGCGGAGAGCGGGCCAGGGGACCTGGAGGGCGCCGACGCCTACCTGGCCAAGCCGGCGCGGCTGGAGGAACTGCTCGAGGCGGTCGAGCGCCTCAGCCGGGCGGGGCGGAAGCCCTCCCCGCCCGGCGGGGACGGCCCGGACGCGGCGCCCGGCTGAGGGGCCTGGCCCGCGCTCACCCCGGCCTTAAAGCGATCCCCGGCCGCAGGGCACCCAAAGGACTCTTCGGCTGCGGCCGGGGGTTCCTCCTGGAACGGGGCCAGTGTACACCGGCCTGAGGGGCCGGGCGGCCGTAGATGAACCCCGTGCGACGCGCCGTTCTCATGGTTGACCCCGGGCCGGGGATAAGATCGGGGGCCCGAGGCGGGGAGGAGGGAGGAGGAAATGGGGAGAAGGGGCAAGCGCAAGCGGGCGGCTCCCCCCGGACCCCACTCCTGGGGGTGGAGGACGAACTTCGTCGTGGCCGAGGAGGACCTGCTCTCGCGGGAGGGGCGGGATCGCGGGCCCGCAGGCGCCTTGCGCAACCCCTAACCCCTGGATCGTGGACGCGCCGGAGGAGTACCTCGACCTCGCCGCGGGACCCCGGCTCAGGGCCTAGCCCCGCGACCTGTGGGCCGGGGCGTGACCCTTGCCGAGCGGGAGGAGGCGGTGCTGCGGCTGCTGCAGGGCGAGCCCGCCGGGGCGGTGGGGGCCGGGCTGGGGGTGCAGGCGCGCGCTTTGCGGGGGTGGGTGCGGGTGTTCCACGAGTGGGAGGCCGCGAGCCGCTTGCCGGGCGCGGCCTCCACCCGGAGGGGGCTCCGGCGGTGCGGGGTATCCGCGGGAACCGCTCCGGGTACGCTAGGAGCGTACAGAAAAGAAAGGCCTTCTTCCGACCCACTCGAGCATTCGTGGTCCTGGGCAGGCGGCGCTTCCATACCCGCTTAGACACCCCTGCGTCATGGGAGTGTGACTGGCAAGCCTTTGACATTGGGGCTTTAGCCTCCGGGCGTGGCTATCGCACGCGACCGCCCCGCAGTGGCCCCACGGGCCCGTCCCCGAGGCGTTAACCACCTGGTGGAGGCGCTGCCCTATCTGCTCCCGGCGCTTTTGGTCTTCGCCCTCTTCGAGTACTACCCCCTGCTCCGGGTCATCTACCTCAGCCTCACCGACGCCGACCTGCTCAAGAGCCCCCAGTGGATCGGGTTAGCCAACTACACCCGGATGTTCCAGGACGCTGAATTCTTGAACAGCTTGGCGGTGACGGTGATCTTCGCCTTCGCGGTGACCGGGCTCGAGGTCGTCCTGGGGATGACCCTGGGTTTTTTGATGAACCGCAAGGGCCCTTTCCAGAATCTGGTGCGCGGGGCCATCTTCGCCCCGGTGGTGGTTTCCCTCGCGGCGGCGGCGGTGATCTGGCTCCACCTGCTCAACCCCACCAGCGGCCCGGTGAACCAGTTGCTCCAGGCGCTCGGGTTGCCCCCCTCCCGCTGGCTGCAAGACCCCAGCACCGCGCTGGCTTCGGTGATCCTCATCGCCCTGTGGAAGGGGGTCGGCCTGCCCGCGGTGCTGTACCTGGCCGGGCTGCAAGGGATCCCCAGGGAGCTTCAGGAAGCCGCCCAGGTGGACGGGGCCACCCCCTATCAGGCGGCCCGGTGGATCACCATCCCCCTGCTCGCCCCCACCACCCTGCTGGTGTTTTTCATCTCGCTGGTGGGCACTTTCCAGAGCTACGGCCTAATCCTGGTGCTCCGCACCGACGGCGGCCCGGTGGGCAGCACCATGCTGCTGGGCTACTACATCTACCAGAACGCCTTCCAGTACTTCCAGATGGCCTACGCCAGCGCGGTGTCAGTGTTCTTGTTCTTGTTGCTGGTCTTCCTGGGCTGGTTGCAGTTCAAGGTTTCGGAAAGGCGGGTGCATTACCGGTGAGGTCGAAGGTGAAGGGTCCCAAGCCCGGCGCCACGGCCCGCCTCGGCCTGGTCGCGGGGACGCCGGTGGCTCGAGCCCGCCTGGGCAGCGTGCTGATGGACGGGCTGACGCTCTTTGTGGCCCTGTTGTTCCTGGCCCCGCTGATCTGGCTGGCCCTGGGGGCTTTCAAGACCCAGAGCACCCTCTTCACCGGCCCCCTCATCCCCGAAAGCTGGAATTGGCGCAACTTCGTGGACGCTTGGAACAGCGCCCCCTTCGGGCGCTACCTGTTCAACTCCCTGCTGGTCTCGACCGCGAGCACCTTCCTGGTGGTCATGACCTCGGCGCTGGCCGCCTTCGCCTTCTCCAGGATGAGCTTTCCCGGCCAGCACGCCCTGTTCCTCCTCGCCCTGGCCACCTTGATGATCCCCGGCGACGTGCTCCTCATCCCCAACTTCCTCACCGTCCGCGGCTTCGGCTGGATCAACAGCTACTGGGCGCTGATCGTCCCCTTCGCCGCGAGCGCCTTCGGGATCTTCCTGCTGCGGCAGGCCTTCCTGAAGACCCCGCAGGAGCTCGAGGACGCCGCCCGTATCGACGGGGCCACGCCCATGCAGTTCCTCCTCCGCGTCCTGATGCCGGTGAACGCCCCGGCCCTCAGCGCGCTGTCGGTGCTGACCTTCCTGTCGAGCTGGAACGCGCTGGTGTGGCCCTTCATCGCGACCAGCCGCGACGAGTACCGCACGGTGCAGGTGGGTCTGGCCCAGTTCAACAACCTCGAGGGGGCCACCAACGTCCCCGAGATCCTGGCGGCCACGCTGATCGTCATCACCCCGGTGCTACTGGTGTACGCCTTAGCCCAGAAGTGGTTCATCGAAAGCGCCGCCAGCAGCGGGCTCAAAGGCTGAGTGCGGGGTGAACGATGACCCTATCCCTGGACTTTCGACGGCAATAAGGGCAATAAGGAGGAGCAGAATGGGAAAGAGACCGCTAGTGCTGGGTTTGGCCGTGGTGCTGGGCTTCGGCTTCGCCCAGCCGAGGACCGAGATCACCTTTTTGTACGGGCTTGGGGGGCGCCTGGGCGAGATCATCCGGGCCACGGTGGACACCTTCAACAAGAGCCAGAACGAGGTGGTGGTTCGCGCCGAGTTCGCCAACAGCTACGAGGGGGTGCTGCAGAAGGCCCTGGCGGGGATCGCGGCGGGGCAACCGGCGGCGGACGTGCTGCAGCTCGAGGTGGCCCTGTGGCCCCGGCTGGCGGCGGCCGGCCAGCTCACCGACCTCAGCGCCCTGCCCGGCTTCAAGGCCATGTTCGACAGCTTCTGGGGGGTGTTCAAGCTCCAGGCCGATCCGGACAAGGACGGCAAGGTCTTCGCAACCCCATGGAACAACTCCAACCCCGTCACCTACTACAACCCCGAGCTGCTCAAGAGGGCCGGCTACAGCGCCCCTCCGCGCACCTGGCCCGAGATGCGCGAGTTCGCCCGCAAGGTCAAGGAGGCCACCGGGGTGGCGGCCATGGCCCTGCCGGCTTTCCCCTGGGTGCTCGAGGGAGCGGTGTGGAGCAACGGCGGGGAGATCGTGGGCAAGGACCGGCTGCTGCTGGACCAGCCCGCGGCGCTCGAGGTCATCAACACCTGGACCCAGCTCATCCGCGACGGCAGCGCGGTGGTGGAGAACGCCAACAGCACCCAGGACTTCGTGGCCGGCAAGGTCGCCGTCATCTTCCAGTCGGTAGCGAGCCGCCCGGGCATCAAAGCCCTGGCCGGGGATCGCTTCAAGCAGACCGTGCGGGTGGCCCCGCTGCCCTACTTCAAGAAGCCGGTGGTCCCGGTAGGGGGCGCGACCCTGGCCATCTCCCGCGGGATCCCGCAGGAGCGGGTGCTGGCCGCCTGGAAATTCATCCAGTGGCTCAACCGGCCCGAGCAGCAGCTGGAGTGGATCAAGCAGACCAACTACGTGCCGATCACCCGCACCACCAGCGAGCTCCCGGCCTTCCGCGCCTTCCTCGCGACGGAGCAGGGACTGGACGTGGGGATGCGGCAGTTGCCCAATGCCCGTCCCCGCCCCACCGACCCCGCTTACGTGCAGGGCATCCAGGAGATCCGCAAGACGCTGGAGGAGATCTGGCTCAACAACAAGCCGGTCGAGCCCGCCATCCGCGACCTGGTGCAGCGCACCCGGCCCTTGTTCGCCAACTGAGGCAGCCATGGCCGGTCTGATCGTACTCATGCTCGACGGAATCAGCGCCGACAGCTTCGCCCGCCGCCGCGCCCACATGCCCCACCTGGCAGAGCTGGCCGCCGGCGGGCTGGTGGTGGAGCGCCTGGGCGCCGAGGTCTGCGGCACCTCGTTCCCGGGCCGCACCTCGATCCTCACCGGGGTCCCGGCGGCGGTGAGCGGCGTTTACGGCAACGTGATCTGGGGTGGCACGGCCTTCCGCCACGCCACCCCCGACGACGTGCGGGTCGAGACCCTGCCGGCCAGGGCCAAGCTGGCGGGCAAGGACACCGCCGTGATCGGCTTCGGGATGGTGCGCCCGGAGGACGCGCGGGTGTTCGAGGGGCCCTGGTGGGCGGGAACCTTCCTCCAGCGTTCGAGGGACATTAACCCCGTCGCCAGCCCCAGCGGGTGGTTGCGGGTGGCGCAGCACCGCAGCGAGCGGCTGGTCCAGGCGCTCCAGGGGGGCGGCCTCGAGCGCGCCCCCCTGCCCGAGGCCGAGTCCACCGACAGGTTCACGCGGGCCGCGGTGGGCGATGCGCGGATCATGGACGCGGCAGCCGCCCTCGCCACCTCCGCCCACCCCCCCGAGGTGATCTTCACCGAGGTGCTCCTCCCCGACACCGCCCAGCACTACGCCGGGTACGACAGCGCCCTGGCGCTGTGGTCCTTCGCCTACGCCGACGCCCTGGTGGGCGGCCTGCTGCAGCGCCTGCGGGCGGCGGGCCTCGAGGAGCGCTACAACCTGGCCCTCCTCAGCGACCACGGCCACGGCCCCATCGAAAAGGCCCTGCGCCCGGAGGCGATCATCCCCGGCGCTATCTTCCAGACCGAGGGCAGCATGCTCCACGTGGTCCCCAGGGACCGGGCCGAGGAAGAGCGGGTCACCGCCGCCCTGGCCGAGCACGGGGCCATCCCCTACCCCGCCCAGCACCTCCCCGCCGACCAGCGCGAGCAGGTCCGCAGCTACCTGGCCCCCGACGGCTACAGCTTCGAGTACGACCCCCTGCAGCCCTCGGCCGAACCTGTTGCTGCGCCCAGGCTCCGCTCCTCGCACGGGCTGCGCCCCGGGCACCCCCGCGACGAGCGCTTCATGGTGCTGGCGGGGCCGGACGTACCCCGACTCCGCCTCGAGCGGGCGGCCGCCGTCCAGGTGGCCCCCACCCTGGCCGCCCTCCTCGGGCTTTCGCTCACGGACTTTCCGGGCGAGGCCCTGCTCGAGCCCGGCTGGTCTGCCGCCCGTGCATGAAGGGGCCGCCGTGAACGAGCCACCTGAAGAAGGTCTCGGCACAGAAGCTCGAACTCGTGGGGGGATAGCGGCTCGAAGGAGTAGTCGGGCATCCTGGCGTTCATCACCTCCTTCACGTTCACGCGCAGCACGAAAGCATCCCCACCTCGGTGTCCAGGGCCTGGGCCACCAGCCGGATTCCCTCGGCCAGGGTCAGGTAGGGGTGGAAGGTTTCGATCAGGTCGCGGTAATTGAGGCCGAACCTGACCGCCAGCACCGCCTCCTGCAGGGCGTCGCCAGCCTCAGGAGCCAGAATGGAAAGCCCCAGCACCACCCCCTCGGCGTCCACCACCAGCTTGAACATTCCCCGGTGGTCGTGCTGCACCAGGGCTTTGGGGAGCTGCTCGAGGGGAAGCCGGGACACGCGAATGGCTGAACCGTACCGCCGGCGGGCTTCCTCCTCGGTGAGCCCCACCGTGGCCAGGGCGGGGTCGGTGAAGGTCACGCGGGGCACCGCCTGGAGATCAAGGGCTTCTTCCCCCCCGAGCGCATTCCGCGCCGCGATGCGCCCGGATTGGGCCGCCACGTAGACGTACTGCGGCAACCCCGCGGCGTCACCCGCCGCGAAGACGCGGGGGTTGGTGCTCCTGAGGCGCTCGTCCACCCGGATTTCCCCCCGTGAGCCCAGCTCGACCCCGGCGGCCTCCAGGTTTAGCCCCTCGGTGCGGGCTTTGCGCCCGGTGGCTACCAGCAGGCGTTCGGCGCGGTAGACCCCGCCCTCGGCGTGTACCCGGAATTCACCGTCGCGTTCGATCTTCTGCACCCTGACCCCGGTGTGGACCTCCAATCCTTCGGCCTCGAGGTAGCCCCGGAGCAGGGTGGAGAGCTCGGGGTCTTCGGCGGGGAGCAGGTAGGGGGTGGCCTCGAGCACCGTCACGCGGGTCCCCAGCCGGGCATAGGCCTGGGCGATCTCCAGCCCGATGGCCCCCCCGCCGATGACCAACAAGCTCTCAGGCTGGATGTCTGGGGAGAGGGCCTCGAGGTAGGTCCAGGGCCGGCTTTCAGCCAGGCCGGGGATCGGGGGCAAGGTCGCAACTGCGCCGGTGGCGAGCAGGTAGCGCCGGGCCTTGTGGACCTGTCCGCTCACTTCCAGGGCTTCCCCGTCCAGAAAACGGACCTGCCCGCGAATTAGCGGTACACCGGCGGCCCTTAGCACCTCGGCGTACTTCTCCTGGCGTAGCCCCTCCACCAGCCGGTCCTTTTGCCCGATAACCCGCGACAGCTCGACGCTCCCGGCCTGGGTCTGGATGCCCTGGAAGGGGTGATGCCCGGCTTTGTGGAAGGCCTCGGCGGCGCGCAGCAAGGCCTTGGAAGGCACGCACCCCACGTTGACGCAGGTTCCGCCCAGGACCCCGCCCTCGACGACCGCGGCCTTGGCCCCCCTCGAGGCTGCCTCCAATGCCGCGGCCACCCCCGCCGAGCCGCTGCCCACGATCAGCAGGTCGTAGCTCATCGCGCCCCCTCGGGGATGACCTGGGCGGGATACCCCACGGCTTGCAGTTCGTCGAGCCAGGCTTGTAGGGGAGCTTCCCCTGCCACCATGGCTTCCTTGCGCAGATAGTCCACCCGTGCCCGCACCGTGCCGGGCACGCGCTTGAGGGCGGCTTCCACCGTGCGGATGCAGCCTGAGTACCGGCGGTTGCCGGGTCGCGCGGGCGCGACTTCACTGGCGCAGCGCATCCCCGGAACCTTGAGCCTGTACTGAGGTGTGTTTTCCATGGCCCCACCCTAAACCCTGGAGCGGGCTCCAGGGTCAAGGGGGTGGGGTCAGGCCGGGGTGGAATCCAGGTAGACGCAGTGGTCCTTGCCGTCGCAGGCGGGGTCGGGGTGGGCCTCGGCCCACTCCAGCCGTTCGGCCAGGGCGTCGCGCAGGGTGCTGAGCTCGGCGATGCGCTGCTCCAGCAAGGCCACCTTCTGGCGCAGCATCCGGCGCACGTCGGCGCAGGGGGGGCGGCCTTCCTGCATGACCTCGAGCACCGCCTTGATCTCCTCCAGCGAGAGCCCCAGGGCCTGGGCCTGCTTGATGAAGCGCAGGCGCCGCACGGCCTCGGCCTCATAAAGGCGGTAGCCCCCCTCGCTGCGCCCCTCCGGGCGCAACAGGCCCTCCCGCTCGTAGAAGCGCAGGGTGTCACGGCTCACCCCGGTCTTCCTGGCAAGCTCGCCGATGCGGTACACGGAAACAGGATATTCCCTCTGGCCGCCCGAAAAGGTGCTCCCGGAAACCCCGCCCTGATTCCCCCACTCCGCCCGTCTGTAGCGACCGTGGACTGGGGGGGCAGTTGCACCTCCACGGGTTCAATGGCTCCCCCACCAGGGCAGCCAGAGACCACTCACGCAGGTCCGGGTCCGCATCCGGCCCGATCTCGGCGCCGCGCTGCCGAGCGTAGCGCTCCCGGAAGCGGGGCAGCTCGAGCGCGAGGGTGTGCACACGCTCCAGCAACCAACCCTTGAGGGGGCCAGGGGGCAGCGCCGCGAGGTGCTCGAGGCAGACGAAGCCCTCCCCTCGCCCTGCCGCAGGGCCAGCGCGAGCGTCTCGGTGGGCAGCCGTCCCAGCACTCCCACGTAGCGCCTGGCGGCGGCCAGCTGCACCTCACACGCCGGACAGGATCGCGGGCTATCGGCAGCCTCCAAAAGGTCGTCCAGCAGCGCCTCGCTCAGCCGTGGCACCCCAGAGTGCCGCGCCTCGAGCGCCACCAGCTTACGCCAGTGGCGGCTGCACAGCACCGCAGCGGCCGACCCTGACCTTTTTGCTTACCCCGGCAGCGATTGGAGTGCTGGCCCTGGCCTACGGGGTGGGGCTGCTGTTCGTCCCCGAGGAGGAAGCAGCGAGCCGGGAGGCGCTTTCGATCCTCAGAGAGGAGGGTCTGCGGGAGGAGGAGCTCGAGCAGGCCCGGCGGCTCCTGGCGGTCTACGGCCAGAGCTACTGGCTGGTGCCGCTGGTGGCGCTGGCGGTTCTGGGATGGCAGGCGGCGGGGGCCTAGCCGTATAGGGTGGAGAGTATGGACTGGCGCGAGCGGATCATCTTCGATCCCCGGGTCATGGGGGGCCGGCCCTGCGTCCGGGGGATGCGGATCACGGTGGGGACCATCCTCACGCTGCTGCGCCATCAGACCCTGGAGGAAATCCTCCGGGACTACCCCTACCTCGAGCGGGAGGTAGCGGTCTTGCGACAGCTACCCTTTTGAGGCGGGAGATAGAACCAGGGGGCGGCAGGGGCCGCCCCCCTCCGGTGGGCATGAAAACGCTAGCGATCACCATCGGGGTATTCAGGAATCAGGTCTACGCCTACCGGCTGCGACAGGGCGAGGAGGGGCGGGTGTGCATCGAGCTCGGTCTCAAGGGGAGTGAGCGGGTGTGGGAGTGGCGGCCCTGGAAGGAGGGGGGCCTGGAGCAGATGCGGACGCTGTACCAGACCCTCCAGGCGCACGACCGGGGGCGGTGGCTGAAGGTGGAGTAGTATTACATGGTATGATAAACTCATGCGAACCACCATCTACCTGCCCAACGACCTCGCCCGGGTGGTGGAGGCTTACCTGAAGGAGCACCCGGAGACCAACCTCTCGGCCCTGGTGCGGGAAGCGCTGGAGGCCAGGTTGCGCCGCAACCCGGCGGCCCTTTTGGAACTGGCCGGGGTCGTCGAGAAGGCCTCAGGGAGCGCCGGGGAGGGGGCTGAGGACCGCCTGTACCGCCAGGAGCGATGACCCCGCAGAGGCTGGTTCTGGACGCGGGGCCGCTGATCGCGCTCTTCCACGCCGCCGACCCCGACCACGAGGCGGCGGTGCGCGGGTTCCGCGCGCTGGCGGAGGGGAATAGTCGCCTGATCACCCCCCTGCCGGTGGTGTTCGAGGTGTACAAGTGGCTGCTCTTCGAGGGGGGTGCGGCGGTAGCCCGGGGGGCCCTGGAACGGATGGTGGAGGCGTTGGAGGTCGTTCCGCTCGGGCTGGAAGACCTCGAGGCCATCCGGGTGCTGCTGGCCTCGAGGCCGGAGTGGAGGGGCACCCTGGAGGACGCGGGCGTGGTGCTCCTGGCCCTGCGGTCCAAAGCCCCGGTGTGGACGCTGAACTACCGCGACCTGGGGGTGTTCAGGGAGCTGTCGTTCTGGGCGGGCTGAGGGGGCTTCTTGCCCCTCCGCCCCTCGCCCTGACAGGGAGTTGACACTCCCACGGCTAAAGCGCGTGGGATTCTTGGTTCGTTGCCGCCTGCCCACCATGCGTAGGTCTTACGGCGGCTCCCCAAGCGTTTTGCGTCTCCGTGTGCCCCACGGCGACGGGAATCCTGTGGATTCCTTCGGCGCGGATGTTTCGCGCCGCGTTCAGGTCTCGGTCGTGCACCGCCCCGCACCCACAGGTCCAAACCCTGTCCGAGAGGGTGAGGGCGGTGTGGATTGTCCCGCACTCCCGACAGAGCTTGCTGCTGGGGAAGTAGCGGTCAATCACGGCGAGATGTTTGCGGTGCCAGACCGTTTTGTACTCCAGTTGCCTGCGGAACTCGCCCAACGCCGCGTCCAGCACCGATGTGGACAGCTTGGTTCTCGCCATCCCCTTCAGGTTCAGGTCTTCGATGCACAGCCCCGTCGTACTTCTGGACGAGTCCGGTGGTCAGCTTGTGCAGCCAGTCCTGCCGCTGGTTACGCACCCTGGCGTGTACCTTGCTCAGCCGATGCCTGGCCTTATCACGGTTCTTGCCCCCTTTCTGCTTGCGGGAAAGCTCCCGCTGCGCCCTACGCAGCTTGCTCAGCCCCTTGCGGTAGAACTTGGGCGGGGCGATTCTCGTACCGTCCGAAAGGACCGCGAAGTCCTTCAACCCGAGGTCTATCCCTACTACCCGTTCAGGGTTGGCAGGGGGCAAGGGCACCTCAGGCATCTCGAACTCGGCGGTCAGGGTGACGTACCAATGCCCTTGCGTATCCCGCTTGAACGTAGCGCCCTTGATGGCGCAATCGATCGGCTGGCTTTGGCGAATCTTCACCCGACCGACCTTGGGGATGTACACCTTGGAGCCTTCGACCTTCACCCGCTGGGGGATGCGGAAGCGGGGGGTGTCACGCTTTTTCGATTTGAACTGGGGGAACCCGGCCCGCTTCTCGAAAAACGCCTTGAAGGCCCGGTCGAGGTCTTTCAAAGCTTGTTGCAGCAGTTGGCTATCCGCCTCCTTCAGCCAGGCGGTCTCGGGCTGCTGCTTCAGGGCGGTCAAAAGGGCGGCCTGCTGGTTGTAGGTCAGCCCCTTGCCCGTCGCGGCATAGGCTTCCTTGCGCCGGGCAAGCCCCCAGTTCCACACCCACCGCCTGGCCCCCGCCATGCGCTCCAAAGCCTCACCCTGTTCGCGGGTGGGCTCCATGCGGAAGCGGTAGACCTTCCGGTGTACGCGCCTCCCGCCGCCGGGGCTGGCGGCGTCCCGAAGGGAATCTACCTTCCGGTGTACGGCCATTCAGTCCCTCGTCTTCTGGGCGGCGACGTACTGCTCGATGGTCTCGCTACTCACCATGCCCGCCGTGCTCACGAAGTACGAGCGCGTCCACAGCGCAGGAAGGCGGATGAGGTGGGGGAACTCCCGGCGCAGCACGTGCGAGGTGTAGCCCTTCAAGCGGTGAGCGACCTGATTGGGGGCCACGTCGGGGTCTACCGAGATGAACAGGTGCAGGTGGTCGGGCATGACTTCCAGGGCGATGATTTCCCAGCCCAACTCAGCACACTTCTCCACCAGCAAGGCCCGCAACCGCTCGGCCAACGGCCCTACCAGAATCTTGCGGCGGCGCTTGGGCACAAAGACGAAATGGTAGCGCAGCAGCGAGACGGTGGTGTTTTTGTGTTTGTAGACCGTAGGCACTACCACAGTATAGCACACCTGCCGCCCACCATGCTATGTGCTCCTTCGGAGCACGTGGGGGAGTCCATGTATCCCCGCGATGAATCAGCGGGGGATTATAGCTCCCCCACGCCCCCTCGTTTTTATAAAAAATCTTGAGCGTAATATTGTCAATATATTTGCAATTACGGCCTGCTCTTAGCCGGGCCGCGTTCCCGCTCATAGGGGAAGGGAACGTACTGTACGCTGGGCTTGCCTCCGCGGGGCTGGGGATACATCTCCATCAGCTCATAGACTTCCAGGGGCATCTCCGTGGAGACCTTGAGCCCTAGGGCGCGGGCCTCCTCCACGCTGATGGGGTAGTCGTGGGTCCAGGTGCCCTGCGAGAGAATGCTGGCCACCTCCTCTGCGCGGGTCTCCCCGAGGTGCTTCTTGAGGAGGTTCTTGGCTGTGGTGTGAACCTGGATCAGTGCCTTGCGGGCTACATCGGCCAAGATGAACGTTTGGTCATCGATTTCGCTGGCGGGTTTGTGCTCGAGTACCTTGATCACCGAAGCCGCCGGGTACTGTCCAAGCTGGGGGTCTACTGGCCCCAGTACAGCGTTTTCGTCCATCACGATCTCGTCGGCAGCCAAGGCGATAAGCGTACCGCCGGACATGGCGTAGTGAGGTACGAAGACCGTGACCTTGGCGGAGTGCTTCAGGAGGGCCTCGGCGATCTGCTCGGCGGCCAGTACCAGCCCGCCGGGGGTATGCAGCACCAGATCAATGGGCACGTTCTTGTCGGTAAGGCGGATGGCCCTCAAGACCTGCTCGGAGTCGTCGATGTCGATATAGCGGGCGAAAGGGATGCCCAAAAAGGAAAAGCCCTCTTGGCGGTGGATGAGGGTGATGACCCGGCTTTTGCGCTTATGCTCGAGCTGGGTGATCTTACGCGCGCGGCCCAGCAGAAGCATCTGCTGGTTGAAGTAGGGGGTGAGGGTGGAGAGGACGAAGAAAAGCCAAAAGAGCTGAAAAAAAATGTCCATACGACCTCCTTAGCGGTAGAAGAACCAGCTTTCCCAGCTTGGAGCAGTGAGGTAGGCCCTCCGAGGACGAAATATCCAGGCTAGCGCCATCCCGGCTGCGAAGCCGCCCAGGTGGGCCCACCAGGCCACCCCAGGCAGACCCAACAGCCCGTTAACCAGCTGAATTAAGGCCCAGTAGCCCAAGTAGGTGCTTGCTGGAAGCCACAACAAGAAGAAAGGAAAAAACCAAGTCAACACATAGGCGCGCGAAAAGAGCAAAAAGTAGCCTCCGGCCACCCCCGAAATCGCCCCTGAAGCCCCAACCATGGGGATGTGGGGGTCGGAGAAGAGGGTTTGGGCCAAGGCGGCGGCCAGACCGGCCAACACGTACAACAGCAAGTAGCGCCCGCTGCCCAAGCGGCCCTCGAGTGCAGGGCCAAACACCCAAAGAAACCACATATTGCCCAATAAGTGCCCCAGCGAGCCGTGAGCGAACATGCTGGTGAAAAGCCGGTATCCCTCACCGAGAGGGTTTGCCAAAAGTAACGCGGGGACCAGGGCCAAGCGCTCTATGCTGGCGTCCAGCCTAATAGAAAGCTGGAAGGCAAATCCCAAGACACATAAAGCGATGAGGGCTTTGGTAACCAAGGCCGGGCCATGAAAGTAGATAGAGTCGCGCAGGGGAAGCATAGTCTGCTCCTTCGCTTATGCCCGCCGGGGAGACTCCCCCGCAGATGAGCGCAGCTTACCAAACCATTCCGGGGCATAGCGCATCAGCACGCTACCTAAGGGGATGGAAACCAGCACCAATATAACCGCTACCTGAGCGACCAAGAGGTACCCTTGGTGTAGCGCTAGCGTTCCCAAAACCAAGTTGAACTCCCCTCTGGGAAGGAGGTAAATGGCTGCGTAACGCTGCCGCTTGGGGCTGAGTCCGGCTTCTTTGGCCCCCCATAGGTTGAGCGGAAGCTTAGCTAATAAGCCGATAACCGCCAGGCCTACCGCCAGCCCTCCTACCCCTTGGATAAGCCCCAAAGCCTGCGCCCCTACCGTGAGGAAAAATAGCGCCACCCCTAGATCCCGCACCGGGCCGAACAGGTGCTCGAGCCGCTCCCGCAGACCCAGCCCAGCCGCTACCATCCCACATAAAAAGGCCCCTACCCCTTCCGAAGCCCCTATGCTGTGGAATAAATAAGCACTTCCGCTGACCAAAGCGGCTCCTGCCAGCAGCACTAGCTCGTTGGAAAAACCCTCTATCCCCCGGCTCAGCCGCGGGCCTAGCCATCGCGCCACCATCCAGTAGGCGAAGGCTAATCCCACCCCCCCTAGCAGCCCCATGCTGCTTCCTCCTCCCAGAAGCACCAGCAAAAAGGCCACTACCAGATCTTCGAAAACCAGCACCCCTAGCGTCATCTCGCTTTCCGGGGAAGAAGCGCGGCGTAGATCCAGAATCAGCTTGACAATAACCGCGCTGGAGGAAACGTAAAGGATGCCCCCCAACAGCAAAGCCCCCCGCCAATCCAGTCCTGTTGCTAGGCCTAACCCGGCCCCTAGCGGCAGCGCCAGGGCATCCCATGCCCCTGCCCGCAGTACCCGCTGGGATAGCTGGCCCAGCCGGTCGGGGCCGAACTCCAGGCCCACCGAGAACAAAAGCAGCAAAAGTCCCAGCGAGGGCAAAGGCTCGAGCGCTTCTATATCAAGCCGCTCACCCAGTGCCAGCCCTACCAGCAAGTAAGCGGGTAGAGGTGGAAAGCGCAGCCGGTGTACTAGCGCGGCCCCCAAAGCCAGCAAGGCAGCCGCCAGGGCAAAAGCTTCAACCGAAGGGTGGATCAAGGGCGTACCTTCTGCACAAAACGCTCCACCGCCTCACGGGAGCCTGCTACTACCAAGGTATCGCCCGCGTGCAGTACGGTCTCCGGTGGGGGATTGGGCAAGAGGGATTCTCCCTCGCGCAATACCGCCAGTGTATGGGCTCCGGGGGTGGCAAAGTTGTCGATGCGCTGCCCTACCCCGGGTGAGCCAGGTTCAATCCTTACCCACTCCAGGCTTTCTGCCGCCAGCTTGGCGCGGGTATCACCTACGGCCTCCGGGGCGAAGAGCACCCCGGCTAGGATGGCCCCTAACTCGCGGGCTTCCTCGTCGGTGAGATCGAGGGTTGCGGCGGGCTCCTCGAGCTCCCCCTTCTCGAAGTACTGCAGCTCTCGACCTCCCGAGTGATGCACCACCACCACTATGCGATCCCCAGAGCGCGCGGTGATGGTGTACTTTCGGCCCACGCCGGGCAATACCACTTCTTCAACGCGCATCTTTGCCCCTCCCTGGGTAGCGTACCGCCAAGGTACGCGCTGCCACCAAAGCCAGTAGACCCCCGCTCCACCACAACACCTCCGTGCCTTGGATATTGCCGCCGAATAGCCCTAGCAGCATTTCTCGCAACACAAAGGCCACCCCCACTTCTAGCAGCACCTCCAGCCGAATACGCTCGAACTCGAAGTACTCCACGAAGGCCCGTACCAACTCGAGCATCACCACCAACGAGAGCACATTAGTGATGAGTTCCTTAAGGCCCAGCCGCACGGTGGGCTCGGAGAAGGCTAGGCCTAGCTCGAGCAGGGTCCGCCCCACCCCGATCAAAAGTCCCAGCAGCAGAGCCAGGATGGCTAAGTTGTAAATGAGCTGGATGGTGAGGCGGAAGCTGCGAAGGATGATTTGCTGGAGGCTTCCGGGCATTTTCCTCAGGCTCCCCAGTCGTAAGGATCTATCCGGGTGATCACCTGGCGCAGCTCTTCGATGTTTTGTTGCTCTTCTTGAGCGATGCGGTGAAAGAGGGCCTCGAGCTCTTCATCGGGAAGGCTATTTTCCAGATATGCCACCTTGTCAGCTTTTTCCGACTCGTATGCCGCGAGCAGCTCGTGCCAAGTGGCCTGATCGGAAATGGTGGGCGGAGGGGGTGGGGTACCCCCCAGGGCACGGATTTTATCTGCCAGCCATTCGGCGTGCTGTTGTTCCCGCTGTGCGATGCGCTCGAGGGTTTGGCGCAGGTGCGAATACGGCAGACCTTCTGCCGCTTGCTTGGCCAGGGCCGCGTCACTGATTTCATCGCGGTAGCGCTCCGCCAGTACCTGCAGAAGCTGCTGGCGCTTTTGTGTCTCGAGGGTTCTCAGGAGCTGCTCGATCACCTCATACCTCCAAAAACCCCACCCGAACCCTTAATTCGCGGGCCGGGGGTTCTCCTTGTTTGCTGGGCCTAGCTTTCTACCGCGATGCTGCGGCGGGCGGGGCTAGAGCTTGGGGTACGGGGAATCTCCACCTCCAGCACACCCCGCTTTAAGCGGGCTTGGATCCCCTCAGGCTGGGCGTCGGCGGGCAGGGGAATAGAGCGGTAGATGCGGCCATAGTAGATTTCCGAGAGGTGGCGTTTGCGCTGCTCCTCTTTGCGCTCAGCTTCGATGATGAGGAAGGGGCCTTCGAGGTACACCTGGACATCTTTTTTGTCTAATCCGGGCAGCTCGGTGCGCAGTATGTAGCGACCTTCCTCCTCTACCAGCTCGCTACTGGGTTCGAAGTCTGCGCCTTCGAAAGCTTTCTCCAAGGCTTCGTCTAGGGCTTTACGGAACTTGTTGCGTCCAAAGGGCCAGATACGCTCTAACATAGCTGCCTCCGAAGCTTAGTTTTTCTGCGACAAATGCCCAGAGAGCCGGTTCATGAGGGCGGATTTGGGCAAGGCCCCTACGGTGCGCTCTACCGGCTGGCCATTTTTGAAAAGGATCAAGGTGGGAATGCTTTGCACGCTAAAAGCGCTAGCTGGAAGTGGATGCTGGTCCACGTTGAGCTTCACTATCTTAAGCCGCCCGGCTTGCTCGCGGGCGATTTCCTCGAGCACCGGGGCCACCATCCGGCAGGGGCCGCACCACTCCGCCCAGAAGTCCACCAGCACCGGCACGCTGGCTTGCAGCTCCGCGCTGAGCCCTCCCTCGCCCACATTCACCAGCCAAGGGAGGGGTTGGTGGCACTTGCCACATACCGGTACCTGACCGGCTGGGGGGTTGCCCAGCCGGTTTTTGGCCCCACACGCTGGGCACACCACCACGTTCATAACGCCCCTCCGGCCATAGCCCAACCTGAGACAAGCTGCTGCGGATCTTTGCTAAAACCAATCATTCTCCCAACCTCCTGCTTAGGCCCCCAGGCCATAAGGATCCACCCGGGTAATCACCTGGCGCAGTTCTTCCACGTTCTGCTGCTCCTCTTGGGCGATGCGGTGAAAGAGGGCCTCGAGCTCTTCATCAGGAAGAGTGTTTTCTAAATAGGCTACCTTATCGGCTTTCTCCGACTCGTAGGCGGCCAATAACTCTTGCCAGCTGGCCTGATCGGGAATGGTGGGCGAAGGAGGTGGCGTACCCCCTAGGGCACGGATTTTTTCCCCTAGCCACTGGGCATGTTGCGCGCTTGAGGGTCTGGCGCAGGTGGGGGTAAGGCAGGCCCTCGGCGGCCTGCTCGGCCAGCATTGCGTCGCTGGACTCGTCGCGGTAACGTTCGGCTAGCAGTTGCAAAAGCTGCTGCCGTTCTTGAGCACTGAGGCTGCCCCAAAGCGGCTTCAACATCCCTACCCCCTCAGGCGGCAGGTTGGGCTGAGCGCCGGCTCGAGGCCAAGAGCGCTATAACCCACCCTGCTAGCACCAGCAGCACACCCCAGCGGGCTACCTCCGACGGTAGGGCAGTCCCCCATAGGGCATCCAGGGAGTAAATCCCGGGCCCAGCCATGCCTACGGCAGCAGCTACCGCCAAGTTGGTGAGGGGAAGTTCAAAGCCGCCCTGGGTCACCCACAGCTTAGGCCAGTGCACCTTGAAGATGGCGGTGAGCATAGCCGCCGTGATCAGCAGCGGGCCAGCCGGACTAAACAGCCCCAACGCTAGCAAGAGCCCACCGAAAAACTCACACCCTCCCGCCAGCAGCGCCCAAAGCCGCCCGGGGCGGAAACCCAGCGACTCGAGCCAGCCCGCGGTGCCAGCCAACCCATGCCCACCAAACCAGCCAAAGAGCTTTTGCGCACCATGACCCGCCAATAGTAAGCCAGTTACCAAACGGAGAACCAAGAGAGCCAGATCGGACATCTTCTATCACCTCCGTTGCAGAACATGCGTTGCGTAAGGGAGTTACCTGAAGGGCGCTTTAGAGGAGGCCGCGGCGCATCAGCGAACGCTCTAGCTCCGCCAGGCTGGGTTCTACCAGCACCTCCCCGCCTACGTAGACGGTGGGGTGGCTGGCATAGCCGCCCGTCCACCAACGCAGCTGGGCCACTGCCTCCGGGTGCTCTTCGAGGTCAACGAAGCGGTAAGGAATGCCCAGGCGCTCGAGATAACGCCGCACCAACTGGGATTGGGCACACCAGCGGGTGCCGTAGACCACCACCGGTGCTAGGGTCGGGGTGCGGTACAGCATCGCTTACCTCCGGAGCGTGTCCAAAGCCGCGAAGAGTTCCTCGATGGGGGGAACATGGTGGAGGTAGGGCGAGACGTGGGCGTAGCGAATCATCCCTGAGCCGTCCACCACGTACAAAGCCCGCTCGCTGAAGCCATCGTTTTCCCGGAAGACCTGGTAACTACGGGCCACTTCTCCCTTGGGGTGAAAGTCCGAGAGCAAGGGGAAAGCGATCCGCCGCACCGCCGCCCAAGCCCCGTGGGAGTAAATCGAGTCCACCGAGATGCCCAGGATTTGGGCTCCGCGCCGTTCGAATTCGGCAAGTTCGCTTTGGTAGAGGTCAAGCTGCTGGCTACAGCCGGGACTCCAGTCGAGCGGGTAGAAGACCAGCACCACCGGTCTACCCCGGAAGTCCGAAAGCCGGACATGCTCGCCTTGCGCGTTGGGCAAGGAGAAATCTGGAGCCGGGCTGCCCACTGGTAGGCCCGGGTTGACGGCTGCGGCCTCCATCTTAGGGGCGCTCTTATAGAGGTTGCGTAACCACTCCAGCCCCCCGTCGCTTGGGGAGGCCTGGCCTTGCTGCCGCCACGCTTCCTGAGTCATGGCGAACAACACGGATAGCGCTTCCCGCTCGGGCCCTTGGGGTAGCTGAGGCTCGAGCGCCATAAACCGTTCCGAGAGTTCTGCGAATCTCTGGCTCATGATCACCTCCCAGCATCACTCTTGCCATTTTCCCCGCAACAGTTTTTCGGTTTCCTCCTTATGACGGGTTTCTTCCGAGATGATCTCCTGAAGGTCGTTGGAAAGGCCGAAGTCTCCCAGCGATTCGGCTTCTTTCATGCGCTGGACGTAGCGAGCGATGGTCTGAGCCTCGGCCTCCCGGACCGCCTCCAACATCTCCCGCGCGCTCTTAGCGGCAGGAACAGGGGCAGGGAGGGTGGTGGGCTCCCCGCCCAAAGCCGCGATTTTGTCAGCCAAGAGCTGGGCATGGCGCAGCTCGTCTTGGATCTCGGTCAGGAAAAACTCCTTCAGCTCCTGGCGGTGGATGCCTGCCACCGAGGCGGCATAGGTGGTGTATTGAATGATGGCGGCATACTCATGAGAGAGATCTTGGTTGAGGCCTTGGAGAAGGGTTTCCCTGTCCATACGCACCTCCTTTAGGCTTGCACCGGGGCCTGAACCTCAAAACTGAGGCCTTGCGGCCCTACGTTCACCCGCAGGTAGGCCCCGTCTTGTACCTCGCCGGCCAGGATCTTCTTGGAGAGCGGGGTCTCGAGCTCGCGTTGGATCACCCGCTTCAGGGGGCGTGCCCCGAATACCGGGTCGTAGCCGCGCTCGGCCAGGAAGCGCTTGGCCTCGGGGGAAAGCTCTAGGCTGATGCGCCGCTCGGCCAGCCGATGCCGCAGGCCCTCGAGCTGGATCTCCACGATCTGGGCGATCTGCTCCTGGGTGAGCGGTTTGAACACTACAATCTCGTCCAGACGGTTCAGGAACTCGGGGCGGAAGTGCTGCTGCAAGACCTCGAAGACCCGGTTGCGGATGGTTTCGTAGGGGAGCCGAGCCTGTATGCCCTCGAGGATCAGCGGGCTCCCTAAGTTCGAGGTTAGGATGATCACGGTATTGCGGAAGTCTACCGTGCGCCCTTGCCCATCAGTGAGCCGCCCGTCGTCGAGGATTTGCAAGAGCACGTTGAACACGTCGGAGTGGGCCTTCTCAATCTCGTCGAAGAGCACCACCGAGTAGGGGCGGCGGCGCACCGCTTCGGTGAGCTGCCCGCCTTCCTCATAGCCCACGTATCCCGGAGGCGCTCCAATCAGCCGCGCCACAGTGTGCTTCTCCTGATACTCCGACATGTCGATACGTACCATGTTCTCTTCGGTGTCGAAGAGCTGGGCAGCCAGGGTTTTGGCCAACTCGGTCTTGCCCACCCCGGTAGGCCCCAGGAAGAGGAAGCTCCCGATGGGGCGGTTTGGATCCTTGAGGCCGGCCCTGGCTCGCCGGATGGCATCGGCCACGGCGGTGATGGCCTCGTCTTGGCCCACCACCCGTTTGTGCATCTCTTCTTCAAGCCGCAGGAGTTTCTCGCGCTCACCCTCCAGCAGCTTGGCCACCGGGATACCCGTCCAGCGCGAGACCACCTGGGCGATATCCTCCTCGCTGACCTCGAGCTTGACGAACTTAGCCTCACGCAGCCGTTCGGAGAGTTCCTTGACCTGAGCCTCGAGCCGGGGCAACTCACCGTAGCGCAACTCGGCGGCCTTGTTGAGGTCGTAGGCCCGCTCGGCTTGCTCGATGCTCGTGCGCACCTCGTCGAGGCGCTGCTGGGCTTCGCGCAAGGATTTCAGCACCTCGCGCTCGGCCTCCCACTCCGTTTTGAGCTTGCCGATCTCCTCGTTGAGGCTGGCGATCTCCGCTTCTATGTCGTCCAGGCGGGCCTTGGACTCGAGGTCGGTCTCCTTCTTCAAGGCCTGGCGCTCGATCTCGAGTTGGAGCTTCTTGCGCTCGAGCGAGTCGATTTGCTCAGGGCTCGATTCCAGCGCCATGCGGATGCGGGCTGCCGCCTCGTCGATGAGGTCGATGGCCTTATCGGGGAGTTTGCGGTCAGAGATATAGCGGTGCGAGAGTACCGCGGCAGCCACGATGGCCGGGTCGCTGATTCTGACCCCGTGGTGCACCTCATACTTCTCCTTGATCCCGCGCAGGATGGAGATGGTGTCCTCCACGCTGGGCTCTTCCACGAACACTGGCTGGAAGCGGCGCTCGAGGGCAGCATCCTTCTCGATCTCGCGGTACTCGTCCAGGGTCGTCGCACCGATCATGTGCAACTCGCCCCGGGCCAGCGCGGGCTTGAGCATGTTCCCGGCGTCCACCGCGCCCTCGGCCTTGCCCGCCCCGACCACGGTGTGCAGCTCGTCCACGAACAGGATCACCTCGCCCGCACTCTGGATGGCTTCCTGAATCACCGCCTTCATGCGCTCCTCAAACTCGCCGCGGTACTTGGCTCCGGCCAGCAAGGAGCCCATCTGGAGCGAGATGATCCGCTTGCCTTTGAGCCCCTCGGGCACGTCGCCCTTGACGATCCGCTGGGCCAGCCCCTCCACGATGGCGGTCTTACCCACCCCTGGCTCACCGATGAGCACCGGGTTGTTTTTAGTCCGGCGCAGCAGGATCTGCACCGTGCGGCGGATCTCCTCGTCGCGCCCGATTACCGGATCAAGCTTGCCTTGCTCGGCCAAGGCGGTGAGGTCGAGACCGTACTGCTCGAGGGCTTGATAGGTGCCCTCCGCGTTTGCACTGTCCACTTTTTTCCCTCCTCGTAGTTCTAGAATAGCCTCTCGAAGCGCCCCGACGCTAGGTAGCCCGGCGTAGCCAGTCTCGGCCAAAGCCAAGGTAAGAGTATCTATAGCAACGAACTTGTCGCCGAGTTCCTTAGCAAGGGCCTCGGCGCGGTCAAAAACCGCGTTCAGCCGGTTGGATAGATACTGCCCCCCTTCTGAACCGGAGACCTTAGGTAGCCGCCCCGACTCGGTTTGTGCGGCTTGGTAGATGGTGGTGGGGTTGCCCCCGGCCTTTGCTACCAACCGCGCGGGCAAGCCTTGGGGATCCCGTAGCAGCACGGTGACCAGGTGCGGCACGTCGATGGCTTGGTTGGAAAGCTCGCGCGCTAGGGTTTGGGCTTGCGCCAAGGCTTGTCTTGCTTGTTCAGTCCAGGCCTCGAGATTCATAGCTAATACCAATATGGCGCTTGAGTGCGGTATTGTCAAGCTATTTGAGTGTCTAAAGCCGAATATGAGCGGGCAGCGCTTGGGTTATGTGGTCAAGGGGGCTTTTCGGGCCCGCATGGCCTGCTCGAGGCCATAGGCCAGCCGGATTAAGGTTCCCTCGCTCCAAGCGGGCCCCAACAAGGTAATCCCCACCGGGAAGCCCTCCGGGGTGTACCCTGCTGGGACGGTGATGCTCGGATACCCAGCCTTGGCCCCAATGCTGGCCCCCCAGGATGTGGGGAATACCAGGGCATCCAGCCCGAACTTGGCGAAGGCTTCGTCCAGGCCGCCCTTGGCCACCTCGAGGTCGCGCTCGCGGCAGTAGCGGTAGGCCGCGGTGTGGGTTCCCCCCGCGGCCTCGGCGGCAAGCAACAGGATCTGCCCGTAGCGGAGCATGGTTTCGGGGTGGGCCTCGTTGTAGCGGATGAGTTCTTTCAGGTTCTTGATCGGGGAAGCTGGCCCCAGGCTGCGAAAATACTTGTTCAGGTCGCGGCGGAACTCGTACAAGAGCACCTCGTAGCGCAGCTCGAAGACCTGGGCGGCTCCGGGGATGTCGGCGGGGTCGGTGACCTTGGCGCCCAGCCGGGCCAAGGCCTGGATGGCTCCCTCCACCACCGCGACCTCGGCCTTGCTGGGTTTCTCGTAAAACACCACCCGGGGCACCCCCACCCGCAGCCCCCGGAGATCGGGCTCGAGGAAGCGCATGTAATCGGGATGAGCCCTTTGTCCTCGGGTGGCGGGGTCCCTCGAGTCCTGCCCGGTCATGAACGAGAGCAGGATTGCCGCGTCGGTCACGCTGCGGGTCATCGGCCCGGCGGTGTCCTGGGTGGCGCAGATGGGGATGATCCCCGACCGCGAGACGAGCCCCACCGTGGGTTTGATCCCCACCCCCGAGTTGTTGTTGGCGGGGGAGAGGATCGAGCCGGAGGTCTCGGTGCCCACCGCCACCGCGCACAAATTGGCCGAGACCGCCACCCCCGAGCCGGTGCTCGAGCCCCCGGGATCGAAGCCGGGGCCGTAGGGGTTCAAGACCTGGCCGCCCCGGGAACTATAGCCGTTTTTCATCCCGATGGTCATGAAGTTGGCCCACTCGGTCATGTTGGCTTTGCCCAGGAGGATCGCCCCCACCTCACGCAACCGGGACACCAGAAAGGCGTCTTGGGGGGCCAACGAATCCTTCATCGCCAACGAGCCCGCCGAGGTGTGCATCTTATCGGCGGTGTCGAGGTTGTCTTTGACGATCACCGGGATGCCGTGCAGTGGTCCACGGGGGCCTTTGCGGGCGCGTTCTTTATCCAAGGCTCGGGCGATCTTGCGGGCCTCGGGGTTGGTCTCGAGCACGCTGTTGAGCCGGGGGCCGCCCTGGTCGTAGCGGCGGATGCGGTCTAGGTAGTACTCCACCAGCTCGAGGGCGGAAAGCCCTCCCGCCTCCATCGCGGATTGGAGTTCGGGGATGGTCTTCTCGAAGGGGTCGAAGGCCTTTTTCGCCATGCCAGATTGTATCCTCTCACTCTCTCGAACCGGATAGCTCAATCAGCCGCCCCTTTCCCCCTCTTCTCGGGGGAAAGAGGGGGAAAGGGGCAGGCGCGAGGCACTAGGGGGTTGGAGTTTCAGGCGAGAGGGACCGTCGGACCGTAGCGACGCCGGGGTGGGAGCCCTCAAGCCTTAGCGCGGTTTCGGCTCGAGCGAACCTTGACGGGCGGCTCCACCCGGAGGGGCTCGAGCGGCAGCCGCACCACCGAGAAATGCTCGTGAAAAGCCGCCACCTGGAGCGTGACCGAGGGGATCACGTTCACCTCGCGTTTGCAAACCGGGTCGAACCTGACGCATTTGGAGGCGCTCATGGCGTTGCCGGCCTCGTCGTTCACCGTCACCTTGACCAAGAACTCCAGGAGGCGGCGGCTTTTCAGGGTCAGGATCAGGTGGTCTCGGTCTACCTGGTAGGTCGCCTTCTCCCCGGCGATCTCCAGGCTGCCCTGCGGATCGAGCAGATCGGTCCCCGCCACCTGCCAGTGGTAGCTGAGTTTCCCGCTGAAATTCTCCACCGTGGCCCGGAAGTGCCCGGTCTGCGAGGTGGGGCGGACCAAGGTGCCCCTCCAGCGGCCCAACCGCATCGGCCCCGGCGCGGCTTTGGCCGGTGTCGCCGCCCGAGCGGCTTGCAGGTTCGACCCGAGCGCCGGGTTTGTTCTGAGGAGGCCTAAGCGAGAGATGGGCTCAAAGCGGATGTTCTCGAGGTCTTTGACCACCTCCGGAAAGTGCCAGCGGTCGCAGACGAACTCGCCCCGAAGCTGTACCGAAGGCAGCCGCTTCTCGTAGGTCTTGTAGCGCAGCCGGATGCGGTCGTCGAAGACCTCCGCGACTTGGATCACGCCGTAGCGTCCCTCGGCGGTCCGGATTGCGTAGACCAGGTGGGGCTCGAGGTATTTTTGCGACTCGGGGATGTGGAGAAACGGCAAGTCGGGGAAGGGCAGGGGCAAGGCCAGCTCGCTGAGCGGGATAGTGGCATCCCCGTAGGCAAAGGGGTAGAGCTTCCAGCGTAGGATGCCCGCAAAATCCACCGCGCCGGTGCGAGCCAGCCGCGCCCCGCAGCGGGTGCGAAGCTGACGGCCAAACCCCTTCCCCCGCCACTCCAGATCGGCGCTGCTCATGCTCTCCGAGCCCACCTGGCCGCTATCGAGGTCAATGAACTGCCGGTTTCGCACCTCGAGCACCCCCGAAGCCCGGATCGGTACGGTTTCGATGGGTCGGGCGTCAAAGGTGATCGCTACATCGTCGATGAAGACCCGCTGGAAAACCAGGTTCAGCCCGATGGCGGGAACCTGCAAGTCCTGCCTCAGTTTGTCGGCCAAGTTCCCCGCGATTCCCTCCACGGTGTTCTCCACCACGTTTTCGGCGATGGCCAGCAGCACCGGAACCAGGATGCCGATGAGGATAGCCCCCACGATGCCCCCCACCACGACCCCACCCACCACCCCGCCGACTACTGCCCCGCCCACCGCACCCACCACGGCCCCCACCAGCACCCCGACCAAGCCGCCCGCGATGGCCCCCACCACCGCGGCCCCCAACCAGCAATACCAGGGAATGTCAATATCCACGTCGGGATCGTCAATCTCTGCTTTGAACACCAGTTCACCAGCGGTCACTTCGGCCCGGATCCGACCCGATATCTTGCCGGTGGCGTCATAGCAAAAGCCCGACTTGGCGATCTCACCTTTGAGTTCGATAAAGCCGTCCTTGAGCCGTAGCTCGAGCTTGGTAAGGTCGGCGGTTTCGCCCCCGCCGGAGACCTTGATGGTCTTATTGAGTTTGAGGAAGTCATCCCCGAGGTCGAAGTCGGCCTCGTCGGCCTCGAGGGCACTGGCCACTTTGGGCCTCAGGATGCGGGCCAGCCAGCGAAAGAAAATCGCGATGGCTCCGGTATCGCCCGAGTTGATGAAGTTTTGCAACCCGGCTGCATTCCCCGCCGTACCCCCGGCAAACGTCAGCATGATCGCCAGCGCGTCGCGGTTCGCCGCTGAGGGGTCGTCGATGACTTGGATGTCCCCCCGGGTGGGCAGGTCCGCCGGGTCGGTGGCGTTCCGCTTGACCGGAACCGGGACGATGGGGATGGCCTGGACCTGGCTGCGCAGGAAATCGGCGAACAGGTTGGGCAACAGCGGGATGGGGATGCTCCCGGCGGTGAACCCGGTGAAGTGAAGCTGGTTGCGAAAATCCACCTCGGCGATGTCGAAATCGCCCGAGGTGGTGCGGTTCATGTTGAGCCCGGCTACGGCCCGCAGTTGCCCTAAGCTCCCGTCTGTACCGATATCGAAACGCATATCCAACAAGTTGCTGGCTCCACCCGGTAGCGGCACGTCGCTGGGCCGATCAAAGAGCACGTCCAGCGAGAAGGCCCCATCTGCCGAGCCCAGCCCCACCGCGTTCAAGAAGGTGGAGAGCAGGCCGCTCGAGTCAAAAAACGTGGAGAGCACATCGTTGACGCTTTGCTCGGTGAACTCCATGACCGCGTCAAAGCGTTGGGTTTGGCTGCCGGGCATCTTTAACTCTCCTTCCCCTGGGTAAAGCGAACCCGGATGTGGGCGGTGACGGTTTGGCCGCCCGGCAGGGCGTAGGTCTGGCGGCGCAGGTGTTCGGCTAGGTTGGGGTCGAATTGCTGCAGGCGCCGTTTGAGCAGCACCGGTACCTCGATGCCGTGGGCTTCCAGCGTGTGCAGCGGGTCGGAGAGGTACTGTTCGGCTTTTTGCGGGTCGCTGAGCATCTTGAGGATCTTGGCCTCGTGTTTACGCAGCGCCTGCATCTCGCGTTGCAGGCTGGGGCTGAGCCCGGCGATGGACTCCTCGAAATGGCTCGAGGCTTTCCGTTTCGGCTTGGCCTGCGACTTGGGTTTTTTCATACGCGGCTCCTATTCGGCCTGCGCGAGCACGACGACCCCGGAGGGTGGCTCGGGCAATCTATGACGGTGCAGGTTGCAAGAAGGGTAGCAAGGCTTGCGTTACAGCAACGTTACAGCGATGGTGGCATGAAGGGCACTTCTGAAGCGCTGGCCGGAATCAGGTTGCCATATATCCCCTTGAGAAAATCCGCCTCGCCGCGTACACTGCGAGATGCCATCGCAAGGTGGCTTCTTATGATCGACCTGGCCTAATCTTCCCCCCCACGCCCCCTCTTTTTTATAAGGCCGCACTGTATTGCCTCTCTGTGGTATCCTGTTCCCAGGAGGTAAAACCATGATCAGCACGGCGGTCTGGAGCAGCCGGGTCCAGGCGGCTCTGGGGCGTGAGCCTCGGAGCGTAGGGGAGGCCCTCGAGGGTCTCCGGCAGGTCCTCAGGAGGGACGGGGTGAGCAAGGAGGAGTTCTTCAGGGCGGCCCGCGAGGGGTGGCGCTTCGAGCGCTTCCCCAAGGGCGACCGGGTGGCCCTCATCGTCTGGGCGGCCCTGAAGGAGGCCCTGGAGAAGACCCGCAGCCGCCTCGTCCAGGAGACTGCCTCCACGATGGTCGTCCGCAAGGATGACCGCCTCAAGGAGGAGGTCAAAGGGGTCAAACCCGTCGGCAATTGGAAATCCCCGGAAGGTCGCGTCTATGACGTGTACCCCTGGGACATCCCGACCCGCGTCCGTAAGGGGGCGCGGATCAGGCACCCCCAGCACGGCCAGGGAACCGTCCTCGAGGTGGACGGCAACACCGTCACCGTGGGCTTCAAGGCGGGCAGGAAGAAGCTCGCCCTGAAGGCCGTGAAGGGGATGGTCCTGGATCGGTATGCGGGGGCGACCGACCCGCGGGTGGCCGAGGCCAGGCGGTTCCTCGAGCGCTTCCTCGCTTCCGGCGAGGAGGTCCGGGCAAGCTCTCGCCTCGAGCGGGAGGGTGAGCTCGCCGGCAACCCGCACTTCTCCGAGGGCGTCGTCTCGCAAGAGACCCTGCGGCTGCTCGAGGGCGCGGGTTTCGCCCTGGAAGAGGCCGACGACCTTGAGGGGCTGCACGACCTGGTGGAGGCCCTCCCCGCCAGGGAGGAGAAGGTGAGGGGGGCGCTGGAGGGGCTCGGGCACCCACTCCCCGAGAGGTGGTCGGTGACGGAAGTCGCCTCCGCCCTCAAGGGACTGCCCACCCCGCCCCGGAAGAAGGCCCGGCTGTGGGAGCTGCTGAAGGAGGTGTCCGCCCTGCGGGCGCTGAAGGCGGAGCTCCACCGGGCCGGGTATGCCCCCGTTCGGGCCGTCGCTTACCGCGACTCGAGCGGGGAAGTCGTCTACACCGCGCCGGTGTACGGCTAAAGGTAAGCGTCCTTTCCTGCCTCTCGGAGAAAGTCCTTTTCTCTGAGGGGTTCTTCTTTTGAGAGCCAGGGGGCCTGCGGCCCCGACGGGGTGGGCAAGGAGGTCGGTATGGAGTTCAAGAAGGTCAGCAGCGGGTACATGGTCAGGAGCGAGGGCAAGGTGCTCACGCGGGCTAACCCCGGCTGGGGCGGGGCGGTGGGCACCTTGCGGGGGCCGGACGGGGTGGAGTGGCGGTATTTCCCCACGCTGGACGAGGCCCTGCTGGATCCCGATTTCGGGTCGCTGGTGGAGGCCGGTGAGGCGTGGTGGCGGGAGGTGCAGGCGTGAAGGTTGTCTCGCGCCCCCGCTTCATCTACCCCAACCTCGGGCACGGTCATGCCTGGTACGGCGTGGACGTGTACCGGCTGGGGCTGGCGGTGCTGGTGGTGTTGCGCGACCAGGACAACCATGAGGGTCCCAGCCTGACCAATGCCCTGGAGGGGGTGGCCCGCAAGGTGCGGCGGGAGCTCCTCGAGGAGGCCGGGCTGGCGGGCCTGAAGACCCACTGGATCACCTGGAGCCGCACCGACGGGATCGCCAGCGTGGTCAGCTTCACGGACGAGGAGGCCCTGGCGGGCCCCCGGTGGAGCTACCTCCCCCCCGCCGAGTTCGCAAAGGTTCTCGCCGCCTTCGGGGCGGAAGACCAGCTCGAGGCGTGGATCCGGGAGGGGGCGCTGGAGGTGGAGGAGTGGATCGAAAGTACAGGCGAGGAGCGCAAGCGCCCGGAGTAAGACCCCACCGGAAGGGGGGCAGGGGTAGGAGGATCCATGAGCAAAGAATCGAACAGCATCGGCGTTTTCGTGCCCGTCGAGGTCAGTGAGGAGAAGACCTTCTGGAACCGCATCGGGACCGCGTTCGTGAACAGCAAGGGGCTCTCGCTTTTGCTGGACGCGGTGCCCGTGGGCGGTCGGGCGGTGGTGATCTCGGAGGAGATCGCGGTGGGCGAGGGGCCGTATCGGGTGCTCACGCCGGTGGAGTACGAGAAGGACGGCGAGAAAAAGACCCGCTGGACCCGGATCGGTACTGCCATCCCCAACAAGAAGGGCCTCACCGTGCTCTTCAACGCCCACCCCGTGAGCGGCAAGGCGGTGGTGATCCTGGCGGAGGAGCCGAAGGAGGGGGGTGAGAGCACGGACGACCTGGCGTTCTGAGCGGGGTCAAGGCTGGCGTACATGGGAAGGGGGGCTACGGCCCCCATTTTTTCGTTCTGCAAGGATGTCGGGTATGGACACGCAGATGCTCTTCTATCTCTGGGCCGTGCTGGCCCTCGGGCTGCTGGCTCACCACACCCACCGGCGGAAGGCCCTCGAGCGGGAGGCCGGGGTAGAGCTTCCCTTCTCCGGGGGCTATCTGGTACGCAAGCGGGGGATTCCGGTGCGGGCAGGGCGGAGCGATGGCTTCTCTCCCCTCTACGGCACGGTTTTCTTGCGGCGGGGGGTCATGGAGGGCCGGGCCGTGCGGGACGTGGCCCTGGCCGCGCACGAGGCGGCCCACGCCTTGCGGCTGGCGCGGGGGGAGCGCACGGCCTGGCTGGCGAGCCGGGTGATGGTGGTGCGCTGGATGCTCTTCGGCAGCGGCCTGACCCTGGCCTTCCTGCTCAACCCGGCGGCCATCGGGGTGCTGGCCCTGGCCTATGGGGCGGGGCTCCTGGTGATCCCTGAGGAGCGGGAGGCCAGCCGAGAGGCCCTCCTCATCCTCAGAGAGGAGGGGGTTGGGGAGGCGGAGATCGACGTGGCGAGGCGGATGCTCGAGGGGTATGGGGACAGCTACTGGCTGGTGCCCATCGTGGCCCTGGCTCTGCTGGGCTGGCAGGCGGTGGCGGCCTAGGCGTGTAGGATGGAGCTATGGACTGGCGCGAGCGGATCACCTTCGACCCCCAGGTCATGGGGGGCAGGCCCTGCGTCCGGGGGATGCGGATCACGGTGGGGACCATCCTCACGCTGCTGCGCCATCAGACCCTGGAGGAGATCCTCCGGGACTACCCCTACCTCGAGCGCGAGGACATCGACGCCGCGCTGGGGTACGCGGCTTACCTCGCCGACGAGCGGGAGGTGGCGGTCTGAGGCTGCTGATCGACGTCAACCTCACCCCCAAGTGGGTGGGGTTTTTTCAGGACCACGGGGTGGAGGCCGTGCACTGGTCGGCACTCGGGGCGCTGACAGCCAGGGACGAGGTGCTCCTGGAGGCCGCAGCGGAAGGCGGGTATGTGCTGCTGACCCACGACCAGGACATGGGCACCCTGCTGGCCCTGGCCAGGAGTCACCGCCCCAGCGTGGTGTTGCTGCGCACAGGCGACCTGCGGCCCCAAGGGGTGGGGCCACGGCTTCTGCAAATCCTGCGCGGCCTGGAAGGAGAACTCGAGGCCGGGGCCATGGTGGTGGTCGAGGACCGACGGGTCAGGGTGCGCAGGCTGCCTTTCTGAAACCTTCGAGAGCACCAGGGGGCGGCAGGGGCCGCCCCCCTTCTTTGGGCGAGGAGGTCGTTATGTCCACGAAGGTCGATACGCTCATGCAGAGCATCGAGACCTGGTTGAAGCAGCTGGCCGCCGAGCTCGAGGAGGGACGCACCGAGGGCTTCCTGGGCTTCCTGGAGGCGATGGGCCGCTTCCACCGCTACAGCGCCCGCAACGTGGCCCTGATCCTCCAGCAGCGCCCCGGCGCCACGCTGGTGGCCGGGATCAAGCGCTGGAACGAGCTGGGGCGGCGGGTGAAGAAGGGGGAGCGGGCCATCGCGATCCTGGCTCCCACCCTCAAGAAGGTGGAGGTTCTGGACGAGGGGACCGGCGAGGTGCGGGAAGAACGGCGGCTGGTGGGCTTCCACACCGCCTACGTCTTCGACGTCGCGCAAACCGAAGGCAGGCCGCTGGCCCCGACTGGAGAGGCCTCCCCGGAAGGGCCCGCCCTCTACGCCCGGTTGCGGGCCGCCTGCCCGGTGCCGGTGCGGGAGGGGCTGCTGAGGGGCGGGGTGCACGGGCAGACCGACGGCAGGGAGATCATCCTGGCCGCCGACCTGAGCGCCGGTGACAGGGCGGCGGTGCTCCTCCACGAGTGGGCGCACGTCCTGCTGCACTACGGGGGAGTGGAACCGCCGGTGACGGTGAAGGAGCTCGAGGCCGAGGCCACCGCCTACGCGGTGGGGCGGCACCTCGGGCTCTCGATGAAGGGCAGCCGCGACTACATCCTGCACTGGCGGGGCACGGTGGAGGGGCTGGAGGAGTCCCTCGAGCGGATCAGCCAGACCGCCAGGGAGATGCTGGGGGCCCTCGAGGGGGCCCAGCCAGCCCAGGCGGAAGCGGCCTAGAACCAGGGGGCGGGCAACCGCCCCCTGTCCTTCGTGCAGGAGGTAAACGTGAGCCACGTAGCCCGCTGGAAAAGAGAACAGGGAAGCGACCCCCTATCGGGCAGCCTGGGAGAAGCCTGGCCCCTCCCCTACCCCTCGGAACTCGAGGAGGGCAGCTGGGCCTTCCGCCACGGGGGGAGGGTCTGGTACTGCGCCCCCGAAGACCTGGAGCTCCTCCGGCCGTGGGAGGAGGGGGTGCGGGTGGGCGACCTCGAGGACGGGCGCTACCTGCTCGTGAGCGACTCGCAGAACCGCCGGGCGGTGCTGGAGAGCCTCGGCCTGGAGAGGGAACTCCCCGAGTGGCCCCACCTCTTCGTGTGGGCGAAGGACGGGGAGTACGTGGAGGTGTGGGGCTGCCGCTTCGACATCCCTCGCAAGGGCGACCCCGCCGTGCCCCTCTTCCCCCCGCAGGGACTCGAGACGCCCTCCGACGACCCGGACTGGCTCGAGGCCAAAGAGTGGGAGGACTTCGAGGGCCCCGAGCTGCCCCCGGAGTGGTAGAAGAAACCACGACACCGGGGAGCAGCAGCGCAACCACCGGGTCACCCGCCCGCGGTACACTGTAGGTCGAAGAGGATGCCATGCCCGCGCTGATTCGGTGGCTGCTCGCCCGCCTGGGCTTCTCCCGCGCCCTGGTGAGCCGGGAAATTCCCTGGCGCGCCGTGCCGCGGGGCTCGGCGGAGGCCAGGGCCGCCGAAGAGGAGTACCTCGAGCGCAAGCGGCGTGAGCGCTAAAACCCGGCGGTACCGGCCGGCCCCCCACAGCAGGGGGCCGGCCGACTCGAGGCTGGCACTGCGGGCATGACCCCCCTTCCGGCCCACAGCCGGGGGTGCATGCCAAGGTAGTAGAGGGCCAGCTCTACCCGCCCCTCAGGCCGAGCTTCTCCCGCAGAGCCCCCACGCGGTTCTCCACCGTGCGGCGGCTCACCCCGAGCTCGCGGGCGATCTCCGCGTTCTCCAGCCCGAAGGCCAGACGCCGCAGCACCGCCCGCTCACAGGGCAGCAGTCCGTCTTCCAGCACAGGACCCTCGTAGAAGCACTCCCCTTCGGCCACCCGCCCCAGGGCAGCCAGCACCTCCTGGGGGCCCACAGGACGGGCGATCACCCCCTGTGGCCTGAGGTCCACCAGGTCACGCAGGTAGGGGGCTGAGTTCACCCCGGTGACCACCAACACCGGGCGGGGCAGGTGCGGCAGCGTATGCAGGGCGTATCCCCAGGGGGCGTCAAGCACCAGGTGGGCTGCCCCCGGAAGGGGGGACGAGGCACAGAGGGCCTCGCCGTGAAGCCGTAGCGTGTCGTTGTCGCTGAAGACCATCCACCCACCTCATGCCGTGAAATCCGTCTACCGGTCCAGGATATACAGATCGAATCCGGTTAATGGTTAGACGGGGTGCGTCGAGGGCGAGGGGATGAAGCTCCCGCAAATCGTCAAGGGCAAACACCTTCACAAGCCAAACGACGTCCGAGGCCTCAACTGGCCCCCTCAACAAGCCCGTGGGGTTAGGCCACGCTGGCCGCTGCCCTGGTGCTTCCGGGGAGTCGCCCGGGCGAACTGGAGACCGGGGCTGTACTGGAGTGCTGGGGTCGCCGGACGGGAAGCTGAAAGGGTTTCCGAAGGGATCATCCCGGACCGCAGAGGGGCCAGGGGGCGCGAGCGCCCCACTGCGGGGACCGGCCGGGGTGTCGGGACAGGCCTGCACCCGCGCACCCGGCCGAAGGAGGCGGCTATGGCGAGCGTGATCCCCCAGACCCCCCTGCAGCGGCTCTACGAACAGCGCGAGATCCTCCAGGCACGGCTGCGCCGGGCCAGCGACGCCCGTGAGCGGGCGCGGCTCGACGACGCCCTCTTCGAGCTGCGCTGCGCCATCCGTGCCGAGCGCGAGCGTGTGCGGGGGGTGGTGTGGTGCTGCGAGGGGTGCGGCTTTGCCATCCACCCCACCGGCTGGCTCGAGTTCTGCCCGGAGTGCGGGGGTCGCTGGGAGATAGGAAAGGAGCTGAAAGGGCAGTAGTTATCTTGCCCCCCCGGATACCCCGGATTGGGGACGGGGGCAAGAACCAGGGGGCGCAAGCCCCTTTTCTCTTTCCAAAGGAGGCATATGAGCACGAGAGCGCAGATCGTGATAGAAGACCTCGAGGCCATCAAGCTGTACAAGCACTGCGACGGCTACCCCGCAGGGGTCCTGCCGGTTCTCGAGCCCTGCGTGGAGGCTTTCCTCAAGCGGCGGGGCTGGGACCCCGAGTACCTGCTGGCCCGGCTGGTGATGGCCTTCGGCCTGGCCGAGGAGCGCCATCGCCAGGCGATGAAAGCCCACCCGACCCTGGGAGAGCGCTACCGCCACCCCGAGACCACCGGCTACGGCCTCAGCCGGGAATGGTACGCGGACATCGAGTGGGTCTACCGGGTGCGGCGAGACGGGAGCGTCGAGGTCTGGAAGACGGGAGAGGATTGGTGGGGCGCGGCGGAGCGGGGCGAGGATGCCCCCTGGGAGCGCTGTGCCCGGCTCCTCCCGGAGGAGGAAGCCGCCGGGTGGCGGAAGGTCCCCTGGGCCCGAGAGGAGCGAAAGGCGATGCGGGCCTTCTACGGCCTGGAGGAGGTCTCATGCGGCGTATCGACGACCCCATAGCTTTGCGGGACTGCCTGGCCCGGCTATTCGGTGATGCCAACCTGACCGTGGCCCAGGCCCGGCTGCTGCTGGCCTCGAGGGGCATCCGGGTCCGTCAGAGGGTGCTCGAGGCGGCCCTGAAACTCCCTGCGGCAGACCCCAAGGCCTCCCTCGCCCCTCGACCCAAGCCCAATCCCCGGCCCCGCCTGAAGCCCCTGGATGACCTGCCGCTCACCCCCAGGGAGCGGGAGATCATGGAGCGGCTGCGTGGCGGTCGCTGAAGCGAGCCTTGCAGAGAACGGGAGCTTTGGCGCTGAAGTGAGGGAGGCGTGGAAGAGATCGACGAGCTGGAAACCTGTCTGGAGGGACTGGCCCTGGCCCAGGTCGCGCGCAACCGTGCCAGGGAGGCCCTGGAGCTCGCGCGCGCCACCGCTCTGCTCTCAGGAGCGATAAGCGGGAAGAACGCCGAGGAGCGGGAGCCCTAGGCCCGCACCACCCTGGCCGAGGAGTACCGGGCACTGGAGGTTGCCGAGGAGCGCCTGATCTGGGCCAGGGCCCGGGCCGAGGTGGCGCGGGCGCGGTTTGAGGTAGCAAAGGAAAGCGGGTTCAGGAGGGAAGCCTTAAGCCTCGCGGGAGAAAAGGCCCGGCTCGAGGCCCGCCTGCTGGAGATCGAGGAGGCCCTTTCCATCGAACGGGCCGAGGGGAGGGAGGTCGAGCTAACCCGGCAGTTCCTCGAGGAGTACGAAAACCAGGACGAACACGGCAGATAGGAGCCAGGGGGCAGCAGGGGCCGCCCCGCTTCCTTTGCGCGGAGGAGGAAGGCATGCGGCTGTGTTCCCATTGCGGCGGCGACGGCTACCTGGTCTACGTGGGTGGACCGGGGTACTTCAGCCCTTCCTTCGGCAACTGGCTGCCCGGCGAGCGAGAGGAGCAGTGCTCGTTCTGCGGCGGGACCGGGTTGGCGGAGGTGGAGGGTGCGGAAGAGGTTGAAATTCTCCAGGGTTGAGGTCTCCTACCCTGAAGCGGCCGCCAATCACGGGCGGCTTGAGGTCGGGGTCATTTTCCCCGACCGCGAGCGCCACCGGGCAGTACCGGTAGCCGTGGGCGGGCAGGCCACCCAAATCCGGAAGCACCCACCCGGCGAGGAAGGCTTCCTGGCCCTGGTGGGTCTTGATGCGAGCGCGGAAATGGTTTCGCCTCGAGGCAAGCCGGCTGCGGGAGTTGCTCGAGCGGCTCTCCCTCAAGGATGGCTGCTCCTATGGGAAGTCCTGGGGGAAGACCCCAGGGATTTTCCTTTGGGGAAAGCCGAAGCCAGAAGGCAGGCGATTCACCGGATTCGGCGTGACATTTTGTCACGCCCCTTTGCGCGCGAGAGAGGAAAAAAAACCCCTGCGAAAAAGCAGATTGGGCGCGACAACGTGTCACAGGGAAAACGCCAAAACCCGGTGACAAAACATCCGGCCTACACCGACCTCGCCGTGGCCCTGGCGGCGGAGTTGGGGGGCTGACGGGCCGAGCTGATCTACCGGGCCCGCCGGGAGCAGAACCCTCTGATCCAAAAGCTGGCCCACCGGCACCGGGAGAGCCTGATCGAACTGCTCAACCTGGCCGAGGGCTTGCCCCTTCCGAGGAGAGTCCCCGCGAGTCCCCACCACCCTGGCCTGGTTGGGGGAGTTCGCGCTCGAGCTCGAGCGCCTGGGGGATGAGGAGGTACGACGGCTGTTCCTGGAGGACAGGAAGCGGGGGTAGACAATCCTCTGGCCTACGCCGCCAAGGTGCTCGCATCCCGACGGAAGGCCCCTTCGCGCAAGGAGGAGGTATGGACACTGACCGGCGAGCAGTTCTGAACCTTGCCCCCTTGATGGAATCTATCAAGGCAAAAGGGGGCAAGACGTCCCCACCGATCCCGCGCTACCCCCTGCCCCCTCTGCAGGGCCGGGGCCTTCCGGGGCTACCGCTTCGAGTGGCCCAGCCAGATCGAGCACGCCTGCGACTGCGACTACCATGAGGACAAGACCCGCCTCGAGGCCGAAGCCGAGGCGGTGGCGGCGGTGCTGGGGCGCTTCTATGGGCTCAAGACCGAGGCCCACCGCGACTACATCCTGGCCTGGGGCGGCAGGGCGGAAGGGTTGGAGCGATCTTTGAGCAGGATCGCGGCAGCCGTAAAACAGGTCACTCAAAGGCTGGATCTCTGACCCGCCACGGTGCACACCCGAGAATCTGAGATCTTGGCGGAACTGCCCGATGTAGGTGAAGCTAGGGGTATGTGGGACGGCTACCTTAAGCTCACCCGCCAGGAGCTGTACGAGAAGGTCTGGTCCACGCCCGCCCGGAAGCTGCAAAAGGAACTGGGCGTCTCGGACGTGATGATCGGTAAGCTGTGCAAGAAGCACGGCGTCCCCAAGCCCCCACCCGGCTACTGGGCCCGCCTCAGGGCGGGCCTGGCCCCCCGGCGCGCACCCCTACCCAAGCCCGCCAAGTGCCAGAACGAGATGATCTACATCCGCCGCTCCCCGCCCCGACCTCAGCCCAAGCCGCTCGACCCCGGCGTGGCAAAGCGCATCCAGCAGGAGGCCGACCCGCAGCAGCGGATCGAGGTGGCCGACACCCTGACGGACCCCCATCCGTTGGTCCGGGCCACCCGCCGCGCCCTCGAGCGGGCCGCACCGGACACCTACGGGCTGCTGGTGCCCAAGCCCGGCCACGGCGGCCTCGACCTGCGGGTCTCGGCTGGGACCCTGGATCGTGCCCTGCGCATCGCCGACGCCCTGATCCGGGCGCTTAAGGCCCGGGGTTGCCGGGTGGAGGCCGAGGCCGGGGAGCACACCTATGCGGTGATCGGGGAGGAGCGGGTGCGCTTCCGGCTGCGGGAGCGGGTGCGGGTGACCCGCCGCAAGCTCACCGCTCGCGAAGAGGCCCTGCCGTTCTGGGAGCGCCCCTCCACCACCTCTTACACCCCTAAGGGGCAACTGGCCTTCTCCTTCGGCGACTACAACCACTCCTCACGCACCCCAGCGTCCTGCGCCGACGACGAGAAGCGGCCCCTCGAGGCCAAGCTCAACGCCGTGGTGGCCACCTTGCTGCGTGAGGCCGAGCGGCAGAAGCAGGAGCGGCTCGAGTGGGCCGAACGGCAGCGACAGCTCGAGGCCGAAACCCGGCGGCGGGAGGAGGAGCGGCTGCGCCGTTACAAGGAGGAGCAGAGGCTGAAGGAACTCGAGGCTCTGGCCAGCCAGTGGCACCGGAGCCAGCAGATCCACAAGTTCCTCGACGCGTATGAGGCAACGCTGGCGCCGGAGGAGCAAAGCAGCGCGCAACGGCAATGGCTGACCTGGGCGCGCCAGTGCGCCGACCGGCTTGATCCACTAAAGAACAGCGACGCCATCAGGACGTCAGAAACGACATTCTAGGGTATCCCGGGGCTGGCAAGACCGACTTTCAAGCACCAGCATCCCGATAAGCCCCCAAGTCTTGGTTATCAGAAGACGCCTTAATCGACCTCGGAAATTTTCTCCCTGTTGCAGAGCTTTGAACCGCTAGATGAAGGGGGCATTCGCACATTAACCGTGAACCCGTCCATGCCATACAATAGGCCAAGTTAGGAGCGGCGATGCCCAGATGGAAGCTATCCACTGAGTTTACCTTTGACAGCGCCCACTACATCCAGGACTACGACGGCCCCTGTGGCCGCATCCACGGGCATACCTACCGGGTGCTGGTGGAGGCCACCGCGGATCGGCTCTACCCCTCCGAGCACACGCCCCACCCGAGCATGGTAGCGGACTTCAAGACGCTCAAGTGGGCCAAGAAGGATGTCACCCAAGGTGGCTTGGACCACGCCCTGCTCAACGACATCCTGCCCGAGGGCTACCACACCACCGCCGAACTCATCGCCCAATACATTCATGACGAGACCAAGCGTCGAGTCCCGGATGGGGTAAAGCTCAAGGTTACAGTTTGGGAAACCCCGACGAGTTGGGTGGAGTACGAAGATGATTAACCCGAACCACAGCAACCACAGCTACCCGGTGGTGGAGACCTTTCACTCCGTACAGGGGGAGGGATACTACGCCGGGGTCAATGCCTTCTTCATCCGCTTGGGCGGCTGCGACGTGGGCTGCTGGTTCTGCGATACCAAGGAGTCGTGGGACGCCGGCAAGCACCCGACCAGGACCGTCGAAGAACTGGTGACAGAGGCGGCCTCTGTTAAGCCTGCCATCGTGGTGGTCACGGGGGGTGAGCCCCTCATGCACGACCTGAACCCCCTTACCTGGGGGCTCCGCTCGGCGGGTCTGCGCGCCCATCTGGAAACTTCGGGGGCCCACCCCTACTCGGGGAACTTCGACTGGGTTACCCTCTCACCGAAGAAGTTCAAAGCGCCCCACCCTTCGGTCTATCCCCACGTAAACGAGCTCAAGGTGGTGGTCGTCAACCACAGCGACCTGGCCTGGGCTGAGGAGCACGCCCGGCGGATCTCGCCTACCGCGGTGCGCTCACTGCAGCCGGAATGGTCCACCCCCAAGAGCCGCGAACTGATTTTCCAGTACGTACTCCGCAACCCCGACTGGCGCATCAGCTTGCAGACACACAAGTTCCTGGAGGTTCGCTGATGACCGTGGCGGAGTTACTCGCGCTGGCGCGCAAGCACGGGGCGATCTACGCAGTGACGGATCGCAAGGACAAGCCGAGCCTGGCCGTGATCGCCGTGTACGGCGAGCAGACCTCGCGGGTGCTGGAGTACCTGCGCAAGTTGGCGCAGGAACAAGAGTCGGCGAAGGAGGAAGGATGAAGAAAGCCATCGTGTTGCTCTCCGGCGGGCTCGACTCCGCCACCTCCGCTGCCCAGGCCAAGGCGGACGGCTACAACGTCATCGCCGTCTCCTTCCGCTACGGCCAGCGGCACGAGCGCGAGCTGGAGGCGGCTCGCCGGGTGGCCCAGGCCCTGGGGATCACCGAGCACTTCGTCGTGGACGTGAACCTCTCGCAGTGGGGCGGGAGTGCCCTGACCGATCCCTCCGTCGCGGTGCCGACGGAGGGGGTTAAGCCCGGCGAGATCCCGGTCACCTACGTGCCCGGCCGGAACACCGTGTTCATCGCCATCGCCCTCTCGCTGGCGGAGGCTCGAGGGGCTGAGGCGATCTACCTGGGGATCAACGCCGTGGACTATTCCGGTTATCCTGACTGCCGCCCCGAGTACCTAGAGGCCTACCAGCGCCTCGCCGCGCTTTCCTCCAAGGCGGGGCTCGAGGGCCGGGCTCCCAGGCTAGCTGCACCCCTGGTGATGGACTCGAAAGTGGACATCATTCGCCGGGCCTTGCGCTTGGGCGTGCCTATCCTCGAGACCTGGAGCTGCTACCAGGGGGGAGAGGAGCCTTGTGGGGTGTGTGACTCCTGCCGCATCCGCGACAAGGCCCTGGTAGCGGCTGGACGGCCCGACCTAGTCAGTCGCAGGGGGCGCGAGTTGTTAGGGATCTAGCCAGACCTGACCGCTATACACCACCTGCATGCAACTCCAGGGACCGCAAAGCGGCGAAAGGGTTGAAGGAGAGAGCCTCCAGGGCAGCTCTTTTAGCCTGCACCTCGTGGTAGTTGAGGTAGCTCACCACAAAAGCCCGCAGGGCACAGAGGTTGAAGACTAGGGCGCCGCGGGCTTGGGCGTGGTCCTCACGCAAGAGCACGTCCCGCAGCTAGAAACGCCGATTCTCCACCCCCCCACCGCCGGCGCAGGAGTTCGCCCAGGTGCCTAGCCTTGGCCTGTTCGGGTCCAAGGCTGGTCAGGGCGTAGTGCACGCTGTAGCGCTCCTCCTTAGCGCGCTTGTCCCACACCCAGCGTTCCAGGCGCACCGCCTGCTGGGCGAAAGGGACGTCCTGCCACTGCGGTAGGTACGGGGAGGCCGAGACCCGATAGCTCCACACCTCCCCATCCTGCACCTCTATCCACTCCGCCTCCATCTTCCCCAGCAGGGGATGCTTGTCCATGTAGGCGAACAACCGACAACCACCCCACCGCCTCCAAGGCTTCAGTCCGGTTGGCCTTCAGGCTTAGCTGGTACTCCCCCCTTTGCCCGGACGACTGGATGGCTGGGCCACCTGAGGGTAGAGAAAACCAGCATCCCCCACCAAGAGCCCGCCCGATAGCTCCTTTAGCTCTAGGTGCTCCAAAAGCCCCACCAAGGTCTCATCCTCTCTTCCCTCCACCCTGGCCTGAGCCAGGCTACGCTGGGCTCCTTCACACCACACCTCCCCCACGTGCACCGCCGGGCCCTCCCCCTTCTTGTTCTTGCTCCCCTGTAAGGCTTTCCCATCCACCACCAGGGTAGGGGTAACAGAGGAAAGGGAGAGCTCGGGGAAGACCTTTTGCAGGGCTGAACCCAGTGCTTGCGGGTCCAAACGGCAGATGAGTTAGGCGATTGAGCTGCGTCCTAGGGCTTTGCGCAGGCCCAGGAAGGGAGGGGTTGATCTGGGCGAAGCGGGCCACACCCCGCAGGGAGTCCACCTGGCACAGAAAGGCTACCAGCACTAATGCCACCGCCCCCCACAGCGGATAGCGCCGGTTCTGGTAGCGGCGGTCTTTCACCGAAGCCAAAGCCTCGCGTAGGTTCATCCCTCTATCAAGCCTCAACCCTGAATAACAATCGAGTCTGGGGTCTAGCGCATTTGACACGCTGACCAGCCCCGATAGACTATGGTGCGATGTCTTACCCCCGCATTCTTGTCATCAGTTCCTGCACCGGGGAAAAAAGCGCCAAACCAGCCAACCAACTCACCCTCGAGGACTTCCGCGACCCCAGGCACTTAGCCCGGCGTGAAGCTGAGCTCTCGGCCTTCTCCCGCCCGGCTGCCGAGCTCTACACAGGTGCGCAGCACCTGCGGGCCGTGGAAGGGATAAGGCTGCTGCGCCAGGTCTGCCCGGCGGATTTTTGGATCTTGTCAGCGGGCTACGGGCTCATCCCTGAAGACCGCCCAATTGTCCCCTACGAGGTCACCTTCAACACCCTCAAGGGGGCTGAACTACTCGACTGGGCCCGCCACCTGAACATTCGCTCCGGCTTCGCCCGCCTGGTTAAGGGGTACGACCTCATCTTCGTGCTGCTGGGGGAGAACTACCTCAGGGCCCTTGAGCTCCCCGTGCCCACCCGGCCGGATCAAACCTTCGTGTTTCTCACCTCGACCAGCACCGCCAAGCTGATCAAGGTAGGCCAAGCCAAGGTCCACACCTTGCCCCTCTCCAACCCTGAGGCCAGGCGCTACCGCTACGGGCTGGTCGGGCTCAAGGGGTTCTTGCTCAAGAAATTCGCCGAGCAGGTGCTGAGGGATCCGACCTTGCTCGAGGCGGTCTGGCGCCAACCAGAGGTCTTCACCCGGGCGCTCGAGGGTGCCCAACCGACGGTTGCACAGGAGGCCTTGCTCGAGATACCTCAGGTTTTACCGAAGCCCAAAAAGATCTCGACCCAAAAGGACGAGGCCTCCCCAGTCGAGGAAGAAGAGGACAGGGAGGACGAGACCTACCTGCCCATACCGGATCTGCCGCGGGCGCCCAATTTCCATCTCGGAATGCAGTACTACATCCCGGAGTGGGACGACCGGGTGGATCCGGGCTACGACTTCCTCAGCGATACCGCCACCCACAACCGTAAGCCCTACCTGCACGACGTATACGCACACGAGATTTATGACACCCCTAACTACGACGGGGTACTGCTATCTAAGGTTAAAGTGGACGCCAGCAAGGCCAAGCGCGCTCTTGTCGAAGCAGTGGGGGTCCACCGCTTCATCCGTTTTCCCACCAACAGGCCCGTGATGGGCGACTGCGGGGCTTTCGGTTACATCAAGGAAGAAGAGCCGCCTTACACCACCGCGGAGATCCTGGAGTACTACCACAGGCTCGGCTTCGACTACGGCGTGAGCATTGACCACCTGATCGTAGGACCCTGGGCGCAGCCTGGGGTGCGGGAAAAGCGCTACGACATCACCTGGCGCAACTTGGAGGCCTTCATCACCGCGCACCGGCGAGGTGGGTATGCCTTTATCCCCATCGGTGCCGTTCAAGGCTGGGATCCCGAGAGCTACGCCGCGATGGCCAAGGTGGCGATCGAGATTGGGTACAGCTACATCGCCTTGGGAGGTCTGGCGCGATCGACAAGCCGAGAAATTCTCGAAGTCTTGAAGGCCGTATACCCGCACCTGAAGGCGCACACACGCTTGCATCTCTTCGGGGTTGCCCGCATCAATGCCATTCCGGCTTTCCGCCACCTGGGCGTAACCAGTTTCGACAGCGCATCGCCCTTACGCAGGGCTTGGCTGGACTCGAAAGCCAACTACCACACACTCTCCGGCAAGACTTACGCCGCGATCCGGGTGCCACCGTCGGGTGAAGGGGGCATACGAGTCCGCCGGATTGTAGAGGCCGGCATTGCTGATCTGTCCACCCTGCAGCGGCTGGAGGCTGCTGCCTTGCAGGCGCTCAGGGATTTCGACAGGGGTCATCTATCCGTCGAAGACACCCTCGCCGCCGTTCTCGACTACGACCGCTTCCTGGGGCTGCCGCGTGAGGGGGGAGTCGACACAGAAGACCAAGCGCGGCGGTTGAGGCGTCACGCGGTACTCTACCGTGAACTTCTGGAGGAGCGGCCCTGGAAGCACTGTGATTGCCCGATCTGCCAGGATCTGGGGATCGAAACGGTGATTTTCCGGGGCAACAACCGCAACCGTAGAAGGGGATTTCACAACACTTACGTCTTTTACAGACGCTTCAGGGAGCTATTGGCAGAGGGCGAAAAGGATGGGAAAATCGAACTCATGGAGGCTACCCATGCGTAAAGAGAACCTTCTGGTGATCTTGGTTGCCGTCTACGTCGCGGCTGAGCTCGTATCCAACGCTACAGCCGGCCGGCTGGTGCAGATGGGCGCTTGGGTCTTCCCCGGCGCGATTTTCCTCTACTCCCTCACCTTCACCCTGCGTGACGCGGTGCACACGGTGGGCGGCTGGAGGGTCGCCAAGGCGCTGGTGTGGGCCGGCCTGGCCGCCAACGCCCTGCTGGCCCTGTACGGGCTGCTGGTCACCGTGCTGCCCAAGCCCGTCTGGTTCAACGAGAGTGCTTACGCCCAGGTCTTCGGCACCACCTTCCGCGTGGTGGTGGCCTCCCTGACGGCCTATGGCATTTCCACCTGGCTCGACGCCCTGATCTTCGAGCGCCTGAAGCGCTCCATCGCGGGCCGGGTCCTGACCTCCAACCTGGTCTCGACCACGCTGGACACGGTGATCTTCATCAGCCTGGCCTTCGCCGGGACGGGGGCTCCGCTGCTGAACCTGATGCTGGGGCAGGTTATCATCAAGATGCTGGTGAGCACGGTGCTGATCCCCCTGGTCTACTGGGTACGCAACACCCTGCGCGCGCAGGGGCTGGCGCTGGAGGGCTACTGAGCCTTTCGTCACAACACCCGTGTAACCGTGCGTCCTCCCAAAGCATCCGGCTAGGAGACGGGGCTTTTGGGAGCCCCGTTTTTGATCACTTACTAGGCAACACTACCCGTTATCACGTCGACGTGATTGAGTTCGCCGACCAACGGCGACATCTCGAGGTGGCTGACCACGACGTATAGGATCTCACCACTGCGGGTAAGGCCCACATAAAGCTTCATCCGCTCGCGCTCGAGTGCGATCAGTGCTTCCTCGTCCTCTAACCTCGGCCTGCTGTCGGCCAGGCTCCCCCTGCTGAGCCCTACCAGAAACACCACCGGAAACTCCAGGCCTTTGGCCAAAGGGATCGTGGTGACCTTGACCGTTTCCTCCAGGAGGTTGACCGCATCCTCGGCACTGAGCCAGGTCTCCGCGGGGATGCCCTTACTCTCCAACGCATAGGCGTATTCGCGGGCCACCGCTGCCTCGGGGGCGATCACGGCAACGTCGCGGAGGCGGATTTGGTTCTGCTCCCGGTAGACGGTGATCTGCTCGATGACGAACCGCACCGCGGCCTGGGAGGATTGCGTCAGCACGACGACCGGGCGGGGCCCCGCGCGCTTCACCGACTCGACGGGGATCAGTTCCTGCATCTCCTTGAGGTGAACGTTCCTCGCGGCCAGGTCGGCCGCGGTTGTGACCACCTCACGGGTGTTGCGGTAATTCAGCCGCATCGCGTGACTACGGCCCCGTAAGTCCCAGCCCACCTGTTTCCAGGTAAACCCGCGCGAGTGGATGCTCTGGGCGGCGTCCCCCAGAATCAGCACACTGCCTGTGGGAACGGTCTGTCTGAGCACCTGCAGTTCTACGGGGGTCATGTCCTGGGCCTCGTCGATGATGGCGTGGTCGTAGCAGACCAAGCCAGGGTGATTCGCCAGGAGCTCAAGCATACCCAGGCCGAGGTCGCCGGCATCCATGGTGCCCGCCACGCGCAGGCGGCGCTGGTAAGCTTCGTACACCCGCCAGACCGCCGTGCGCGAGAGCCGGGTGAGCGCTTGTTTCCGGCCGTAGCGGGGTGCCTCAAGGTACTCTTCCAGGGTGCGCAGGCCGAAGCCCTTGATCACCCAGAAGATCTCCTGGGCGAAGAAATCTTGTTCGCGATCAAGCACGGGTGCCGACAGTTGGCGACGTACCTCCTCCAGCGCCGCAGCGAGTGCCGCCGAGCTCTGCTCGGCGGGGCCGAGCTTCGGCAAGTCGTCGAGCAGCCCCAGCACTTGCCGCGCCCACTCGCGGAAGTTCATAACCTCGAGATTCGGCAGCAACCCGCCCGCTACCGCTTCGATGAGGCTGCGAGTGGCCTGTTGGAGGATGGGGTTGTGGGTGATGAACAGCACCCGTTCGCCGCGGCGGGCCAACCGGATGGCCCGGTAAATCCCGACGGTGGTTTTCCCACTGCCCGCGACGCCGCGCAGCAACAGAGGCCCGGAGAAGTCCCGCTGTACGAAAGCCTCCTGCTCGGGTGCGAGGTGGAGTAGCAGGTCGCGAATTTTCCCCTGGCTGAGAGCCTCGAGCTCGTCCAAGGTGGCCTGCTTGAACACGCGAAAGGGATCGGCCAGGGGCTCGCGGGGGTCGGTGGCCAGCGCCTCGAGGGTGAGCCGGACCGTGGGGGGCAGACCTGGCATCTCCAGCGCGTCTTCCAGCGAAGGGGCATTTTGGAGCGCCTTGGCTAGGCCAGATGGCACCCCCAGCAGGCGCAATTGGTGCCGGGTGAAAGCCCTGAAGGGGTAGTCCGCTGCTGCCGTGGGGGTGCTCCAGGCCGCTGGTGGTGTGAAGACTTGATCATCCGGCTCCCCCTCCTCCTCGAACAGGGCCAGTTCGAAGAGTTTGCGCTCCCCGAGCTGGGGAGCGGTGAGGTGGTCGAAGACCTTATGGCTCACCACCCGCAGGGGTACGGGCTTGTTGTCTTCCCACTCGAAGAGCATCCGCCAGTCCTGGTTAACCCGGCAGTACCAGACGTTGAGGTTCTCGTGCGTGCGGCGGACCTGGAGGCCCGGCTGGTGCGGGTTCTCGAGCAGTTTTCGCAAGGTGTCCAGGATCTGTGTGCGCACCGAGCGCGCGGCCAGGCTCTGGAGGTCCTGCTGGAATCGATGAGCGACACGAAGCCTGATCATGCCATCACCGCATCTGTGCCAAGTACTCCAGGGTCTGTTGGAGCTGAGGGTGGAAGGATACCTCCCGGCGCATCCCCAGATCCGCCAAGGTGTTGCTGTCCACGCCGGCCCGACGCAACGCGCTCGACAGGCGATATTGCTCGATGGGGGTGGCGCGCTCGACGAACCCTTGGACGAGCTTGAGGGGCACGGCGGCGCTGTCGAGTTCCGCCGCGAGCTCCTCGTTGTACGTGAGCCCGCCATTGGTGAAGTTGGCGCTGCCGAACAGGGTGGCCCGCGGGGTCCACAGCAGCTTGGCGTGCAACTGTGGCAGGAAGAGCACCCGGGCCCCCATCTCGCTGAGCTTCCGTGCCAGGGTAATGGTCTCGACGTGCACCATGAGCCCATCGACTGCCGCCTGCACCTGAAGGCGCAGGTGGCGGATCACCGCGTCAAAGATAGCCTGGCGGATGTGGCCCTGCTCGGCCTGGGCATGCTCCAGAAGGTCGAGCCGCTCCCGCAGGGGCGCGAGTTCGTCGAGGGCGAATAGTTCGTGGGGGGGCTTGACCACTACCCACAGGCGGTGAACCTTCAGCAGGTGCTCGAGCAGTTCGAGCAGGCGCATCTCCTGCCGGAGCATTCGGGTGGAGAAGACCACCTCCCCCACGGGCAGGCGCACGTCCTTGAGCCAGGGGCTGATGAGGTAGACGTCGTTAGGCTCATGGATATCCACGGCTTCGGCCAAAACGCGGGTGAAACTGTGGATGACCTTATGGTTGGCGGCGTTGACGATGAATTTCATGCTCCCTCGAGGTAGAACACGTAGCGCAGGATGAGCTTGTCGTAGTCCAGCACGTCCGCGACGTAGGTAAGCCCGGCTGCCCGGAGCTTGCGGGCGGCCTCGTCGCCCAGGCGGCGTGGGGTGTCGATGTAGACATAGCCCCCAGCCCGGCGCGCCCGCGCTCGGATCTCGTCGGCCTCGGGCAGTGCGGTCTCGGCATAGCTCTGGGGGCGGGTCAGGATGCGATGGGCCATCCGTAGGTAGCGCCGCGAGAGGCTGTGACGATTGACCTCGATGTGGCCGTGGTCGCAGGAAGCAGCCAGGCAGGCGGGGCAGGCATCAACGCAGGTGCTCAGGCTGAGGTGCTCGATCTGGACAAGAAAACGGTCCAGCCACGGCACCAACTCGCCGTCCTCATCCTCCGCCGCGTCCACCATCTCGGCCGCGTGGCGCTGGTAGATCTCCAGCAGCTTGCGCAGGTTGGGGTAAGGGCTTGACTGGGCCTGGGCCTTATCGCTCAGGCGGGTGTACGCAAAGCCGGCCAGTTCCTGCGGGGTGGGCGGGCGCTGGAAGCGGGCGGCTAACTCACTTTCCAGATTCTCCAGCTCGAGTTGCAAGTCCAGCCGCCGCAGCGACTCGTCGAAGACGTTCAACTCGGCGGTGAGGAGCCCGCCCAGGCGCCCGAGCAGGGGTGAGTCCTCTGCCAGGAAGTCCCCGTAGAGCTCGAGGAGGAACTCCTTGGGGCTGGGGCGTTCGGCTATATCGGTACTGAAGAAGCGCGCCGTGAAGCCTGACAAAGCCTCCCGGTGCCGCCGCAAGGCTGAGCGCAGGAAGGCCTCCTCGTCCCCTACAGCGCAACTGAGGCTTTCCTGCCACCAGCGCCGCAGCCTCTGTGCCACCGTTCGCCGGGTAAGAGCGTCGGCGAACAGCCGTGTGGCGCCGCTGCCGTCCTGGTTGCGCTCGTAGAGGTAGAAAGCACTGTGAGGGTCGACCTCACCGTAGTGGATCTTGAGCCTCAGGTGGCTGCCAGTCTCCTCGTCCCGGGTGCTGCCCTCGGTGATAAACAGCTTCCTCAGGGCGTGCTCAAGGGAGTGCAGGAGGGTGTCCTTGAGGAAAGCCAGGACCTCTTGCCCGTTACGCACCCTGCGGAAGGCGCGGTGCAGGAAGTCGTGTACCTTGCGCGAGTCAAGCGTTTGCTCGAGGCGACCGAGGAAGTCTTTGTTGAGGGTGCGGCTGTCGGGGTAGTAGCGCCGGGCGATCTCGAGTAACCGTTCCCTGCCTTTGGGAGAGCACAGTTGCTCGAGGAACTCCCAGGTCCCGAGAGTGGCCGCAGTTTCTGCGCGCAGCGTGGAGATGAGGTCGGCCGCCTTGCGCTGGTCAAAGCGGTTGATAGGGTTCTCCACGCCTCCTATGGGCCAAGTCTCGTGCTTGAGGATGAACCGGAGGAACTGGTCCTGTAGGTGGCGCTTCTGCTGCCCGTCGGCCTGCAACTCTTCAAAAAGGACCCGGGCGGTCCGTTCCAGCACGTCTGGGTTGTAGGGCGCCCGCACGCCCTCGGTGGTGAGGTCATAGCCGTACAACAGGGGTTTGCGGTCGTGCTCGCTGGCGTAGCGGATCAGGTTGTACCCCGTGCGGGCGTGTGGGTCGTTGGGGATCTTACGCATCAACTTGATCGTGGCCTCTGCACCGTAGTACACGTCCCAGGCTTCCAGGTACGACCGCGTCGCGTTAACTTCTCCGTAGTAGGGTTCGACGGTGTCGAAGAGTCCCGGGAAGTAGGGCGGCAGGCGTAGGGGCTGCTGGGCTGGGCCCTGGTGGCGCACCAGCGAGAAACTCAGGGGGTAGCTGTCACTGTCGGGGGAGACATGGCGGTAGCCCTCGGGGAGCTTCGCAGGATCCGTACGAAAGATCAACCGAACGCTGCCATCCGGCTGGTATTTGCCGTACCAGTGCCAGTCGTTCTGTGGACGCTTCGGGTCATTGGGATTGACAGAGCCGAAAGTCCACATCTCGAGGTAGCGTACCCGGTAGAAGCGGGTAGGCAATTCCAAGTCGTACAGCCACTTCAACTGCAGCGGAAGGTAGGACTTCCAGCGCTCCTGGTCGTCTACGAAATGGGACAGCGGTTGGATGAGCGCGGGGTTGAACGGCCCCGGCCTGGGGCGATCTTCGCTCTTGTAGCGTTCGAGTGCGACCCGATCTTTGCCCAGGCTTTTAGAGGAGGGAGCCCGCCACAACAAGGTGAACGGTCGGCCGTAGCGGCGGCTCACCTTGCCCGGCGCCAACTCGCGGAGAGCTAAGGCGATGTCCTCTTCGGCGCTCTGCCAGTCGTCCTCGCCCTTTTCGGCGCGACCGTTGGGGTACATGACGCGCACAGTAGGCAGGTTGAGGGTGCTGAAGAGGTTGTTGGGGATCTCGGGCACGATCTCGAAGAGATTCGCCCCCTGCGTGGCGGCCTGCTCGACCTCGGGGTCGCTGAGGCAGTGTTCAAACCACTCCCACACCTTTCCCCAGTCCCCGTATACCCGGCGGAACGCCTCCCCGACGATGTGGCCGGAGGTGTACATCCTCGAGATCGGGCGGGCGTGGCGCTCGAGCACGGAGCGCAGTTCGTGCAAGTGCGCCTGGAGGCCCTTGGCGCTCACGCGCAGCCAATTCCTGCCGGTCAGCCGGGTGAGCTCGTCGAGGATGGCCGCCACCGCCTGGAAGCGCTGGACGTAGTAGTTGTCCACGTTGAGCGGGGGCCGGTAGTCGGAGGGGTCGTAGAGGAGGTGGGGGTTCTGGTAGTAGAAGGAATCCCGGAAGGAGTGACGTGAGAGTGTGACCGCCACGATCGGGCGGTCGTTGAGCGAGCGGCCGGCCCGTCCCTTCTTCTGCACGAAGGAGGCGGGGTTGCCGGGCGCGTGGTGCTGCAGCACGAACTGTATGGTGCTGTCGTCGTAGCCCACCTCTAAGGAGGTGGTAGCGAAGATGACGTCCTGCTCGAGGAGGTCAGCCACGTTGGGACCACTGCCGCTGAACACGGGCACCGGCTTGGACGTGAGGCTGCTGGGCCGTGTGCCAGGCCTGCGCCGCCCAGCGGAGTATTGGAAGGGGTCTTCGGCGTCGAAGTACCAATACTCCCCGTCCTGGAAGGCTTTGCTCTGTAGGGGGGCTTCCGAGGGCGGCTCGAGGCGGAGGCCGGAGAGGAAGCGGTTGCTCTCCGCGTCGGTGAACTCCAAGGCCAGTTTTTTCACCTTCCCGACGGAGTCCTGGAAGACCAATGAGCGGAATTTCGCCGGCTCATCGCCCGCTGGCCCCCGGCGGACCATGTTATGGGCGATGGTCATGATGGTTTGGATGGCTGCTGAAGCGTCGCCCACCGCGGTTCCCCGCGAGAAGGTTTCCGGCCGGATGAACAGGAAGTACTCCCGGCCCTGAGCAGTTTCGAGCTCGTGCCCCTCCGGCACGATCTCACTCACCTGGGGTGCCCCGGCCAACTCCCGCCAGAACGCGCCAGGGTCGCCGATGGTGGCGCTCATGCCGATGAGCAGGGGGTACTTCCACCCACTGCCCGAGCGGTGCTCCCGTTCTGTCTGCATGGCCTGATACAGCCGGTTGCGCAGGCGGCGGAGCAACATGCCGATCTGGGCGCCATGGATCCCGTCATAAAGATGGATTTCGTCGAACACGAGCGCACGAGGCGGCACAGTCTTCGGGCTTCCATCGGCGTCGACAGGAAGGCCGAAGACCGGAAGGTAGTCGGGGTCGAGCAGCCAGCGGTGCAGCATCTCGGTGGTGATCACCAGGATGTCGGGCGGGTCAGAGCGGATGGCCTCACGGGTCGCCTTAAATCCCTCCAGTCGCCACCCATCCGGCGAGACCAAGGTACCACGCCCGCGGTTGAGGTCCTGCAGTACAACGTCCTGGCCGTCCTCCGACTTGAAGTACGGAAGCACGTGTCCGCCGTCTCGGGTTTTCCAGGAGCGGGTGGTACCCGGTATGTACCCCTTCAGTTCGGCGTCGTCCAGCGGGGTGTCGCCGAAGACGATGCCCAGCGACAGCGGCCGGGGTTGCACGTAAGGCCTGGCGGCCTGCTCCTGGTTGATGGCCGCGAGGTATCGCGCCACGCGCTGCAACTGGTTCTTCGCCAGGGCCTGGCGCGGGTACACCAGCATCACCCGGCAGCCGCCAGGGGGGTCGCGGTCCAGCTTCTCGCGCAGGATACCGACCAGCAGCGGCAACAGCATGGCCTCGGTCTTGCCCGAGCCGGTATTGCCGGTGATCACGTACGTGCTTCCGTGCTGCTCGAGGTAGGCCTTGCTGATGCTCTCCAGTGCCCGCTTCTGCACCCCCGTGAGGAAGATGTCGCCCGAAGGCTTCCCCACGGCCCGGCTGAACCCTTCCCGCACGATGGGGATGGCGTCGGCCAGGTAGGAGATGCCCTGGTTCATCCCCGCCACACGCTCGAAAGCCGCCTCGGCAGGCACGTCCCGCTTGAGGCGCTCGCGGTCTTGGAAGCGCACTCGCACCGATTGGATGAGGTAGGGGCGCTTGTGGCTATCGTTCGCGCTGAAGCGCTGTTTGACGTGCTTCAGCAGGCGCACGATCTCGCTGATGCGGGATCGATACACCCCCTTTTTTAGCTGCAAAAGCCACCGGTGCTGCTCGAGCTTCTCCAGCGCACTACGCAGCGCCACCTCGCCGATGCCATGGGCACGGGCGAGGGCTTGCAACTCAGCGTAAGGCGTGTAGGTCTCGTACAGGCCAAAGTTGATCCGGTCCTGCTCGATGTCCTCCAGCAGGCCCAGGACGCGGAAGTCCTCTGGGGTGAGGGGAACCAGGGGGGCGGGAGGAAGCGGGGGTGCCTTGCCCACGGTTTTGACCCCGGCCATCTCCGTCTCGAACAGGCTTTCAGGAGCATCCTCCGGGGCAGGGCCGCTCTGGAGCTTTCCATCAGCGAGGTGGAACAAACCGAGTCGGACGCCCTCTTCGAGCGCTTTCTGGAGGTGGCCACGTTCGCTGTATGCCCGCCGCAACTGGTGCAACTTCACCCCAACGAGGTGGGCCAGGGCCTCGGGGGTACACTTGAGCCGTACCACGCGGAAGGTCCGGCCGTTTTTGCTGGAGGCGGTGTGGTACTCCAGAACGGAGGACTCGGCGACCACCTTCCGCAACATGAGCCCGCTCAGGTCTCCTATGAACTCCTTGGCCTCGTCTTCATACAGGGAAAGGAATGGTTTTTCACATAGAGCCTTGATAAGCTGTTGTTCCATCTCGGTTATAGACGTCGTCATGGCAGATCCTCGAGCACGATACCTTGGGGGGCTACAATTCTTGGGTCGTTTTGCCTAACGTGGATTTGGTTGAAATGCGGCATTACTAGATTTATGTGGTATGATTAAAAAGGTAAGGCCGAATCGCTGCTCTTATCCTTGCCTTGGTAAGGGCTAGTGTAGCGCCGATCATAGAGGATAGAGTACCCCTCAGATTTAGCCATGCCACCTCTGTTTGGAACTTCACCAGCCGACTGCTGCAAACGTCTATGTATCGCATGTCGGCTAAGGCAGGAGTTGTCTGGATAACCTCGAGCCTGGTACTCAGCATGCGATACTTTGTGGCTTTCACCGACGTGGACCCTCCGTATGTCAACACGGACCCCGCGTGTGCGGTGATGATCAGCCCGACCTGCATTTCGCCGTTCTTCCGCTTCACCTGGGGACGGCCCGCTGAAGTACTCATCGATAGCGGGGCGTACCACCACAACCGCCGCCGCCGAGCCCTCTCTCAAGAAGAAGCCGTGGAACAGCAGATGCGCATCCTTGGTGCTTTGCCTGAAGCCAGCCGCGTCGGGGTGATGCACTGCGACGTTCTGCCCCGGCAGGGCATCAGCCCAGCACAGGCCTTAGAGGCCACGCTAGTTAATGCCGAGAAATTCCTTAGCTACCCTCTGCCGGGGAAGGTAGAAAGGGTAGCGGTAGCTCATGGCGACAACCCGGAGGAGATGTATGCCGTGATCCGGTATCTACGGGAACTGGGTTATTCACGGATCGCTGTCGGCGGCTTGAGCCGCCTGAACTTCCAACACCGCCCTAAACTGCTCAGGCTCCTCGAGGCCGCAGGCGAGGCGGGGCAGGACGCCGAGTTGCACGCCTTGGGGCTCTCAGGCGCGACCCTACTTCCCTTGATGTCGCAGTGCGGTTTCGCCTCCTGTGACTCAGCCGCCCCCGCACTCTTCGCGGTACACGGCAGCTTGATCTACAGCCATCCCTTCCGCCGCTACCGCCTGGATAACGCCCTGCTCAACCGCGCGGACGCCCGTCAGAGGACGAGTCTTTACGAACCTCTGGCCAGCCCATTGCCTTGCCCCTGCCCAGTGTGTTCCACCGACCCTGAACTTCTCTCGACACCTGGGGTCGAGGGGACGTGGTACCGCAGCATCCACAATTACTTGCACCTGAAGGCGCAAGTAGAAGGGAGACAGGTGTGGGAGAGGCCTTACTCATTGGACGGATCCCGGTACGGGCTTTCGAGCTAGAGCAGGTATTTCGTCACGTCAGCATGCAGCCCGGGGTTTGTTTTGGCAACCTGGCAGAGCGATTCTCACCTCTCCCTCTCACAACTTTGGAGCAAGGCTACCCCTTGCTCAAGGAGGTCTTGGGATTCCTGCAGGGAGCAGGGCTGATACAGGACAACGGAGCCCGCAGCTGGAGCGACCGCCGGTACTGGGCAACCCATATCCCTGATTTGCCTTTCACCCTCACACTCCTCCGCGCGATGCGGGCACTGTCGGACCCCAAGCAACGGGCCGTGGCGACGGTCCATGACCTGCTCACCCTAGACGGAGTGTTGTACACCAGCATCCCAGAGATCGTCGAGCGTATGGAGCAAAGCAAGGTCGGCCTTTTTGCCTGGAACACGACCAAGGTTAATTTCTGGGCGGCAATTTATGAGGCCATCGGGCTGGTGGTGCGCCACGTGCCAGAACGCGTCGCCCTGAGCCCACATTCAGCTCTGCTGCTCAGTGCTCTGCCCCCAGGCCCCACACCAATCCAGACTGCCTTGGCGCTCGTGGAGCAGGAGTATTTCGCCTGCTTCACCCGCCGTCGCACCCTTCATCCGGGGCTCGAACGGGCCCTTCTCCGCCTCGAGCGCGAAGGGAAGGTACGGCTTTCGTACCGCTCCGACGCCCCGGGGAGCTTATTCGTCGCAGGACGCCGGGTTAGCCATGTCGCTCTCGCATAGGAGGCGGGTATGTGGAAGCCTTTGCCCGCGCAGAAGTTGAGCTCACGCTTCACACCCGAATCTCGGCAGAAGGACCGGAAGCTCTTCGAGTACACGCACTTGCCTATTGGCAGAATTCACATTACGCAGAGCCGTCGGGGCTTTCCTGGAGAGTTTATCGGGGAAGCCCAGTTGCTGGAGTGGGTTGTCGAGGGGAGGCCAGGTACACCGAACCGTATCTTCTTGCTGTGCGGTGAAGCGGGCAGCGGTAAGAGTGAGCTTTGCCAGTGGTTGGAATACACCCTTCCACCCACCCACCCCCCGGTTCACCTCGCGCGCAGCCAGGGCAACCTTACGAGCCTTTACTACCGGCTGTTGCGTTTTCTCCCCGATCCACCACAGATGGGCGCCTTGGATATTCCACCGGATCTGCTCGTGCAGTACCTCCAGACGCATCTCCGCCTGGGACTCGTGCGCGAGGGTGAACCGCATTTACAGGAGTATGGCCAGCAGGTGATCGAATTGCTGCCAGGCCTTGCCGAGGCCCTGCGCCGCCCTCACGATGAGCAGACCCTGCGTTCTCTCCTCCCGCCCCACGCCGCAGCGGATCAGATCGCGCGCCGCCTGGTCAATGCCTCCCGTCAGGCCCTTGGCGTACAATCGCTCGAGCCTCTGCTAAAGCAAATCGTCGAGTATTCCGCACAGCAGGGGCGTCGGCCGGTGCTGCTTTTGGAGGACGTGACCACCTTAGGCTTCCTGCGGGAGGATCTGCTGGACTTCTTGTTCGACCTGTCTATGCCCGGACTGGACGCGGTCATCGGGGTCACCACGGGCTTCGAGGCCCACCACCTCTCGCGACCGGAGGACCCCGGGGAGATGGCGTACGTGCGGGACCGCCTAGAAGCCCGACTGTTGCTGAGCGACGAGGCCGGGGGAAGCTACTTCCTCGGCAGCCCTGGAGAACTCGTGGCTTTGGCGAGGGGTTACCTGAGAGGGCTCTTCCCGGGCCGCCGCTCGCACGTTTTCGCAGGGGTGTACCCCTTCACTCCTGCGGCATTGGAGAAGATCTGGGCCAACCTGGTGGAGTCGGGGAACCCCCGCCAGACCCCTAGGGCACTCCTGGACGGCGTGATCCGACCGGTGCTGGCCGACGCTGATCCGCCTTTCCTCAGTTTGACCCGCAACCGCACCTACCTCCGTCCGCCCAGCGTCACCTTCCGTACCGGTGGCCTCAGCGAGGCTGAGATCGGCCTGTTGTTCTGGTACGGTGAGCGTTCGGGTGAACGGGTGGCTGTGGCCCCGGAGGTGCTAGGTGAATTCGGATATGCAGGCCCTCTGGAGGCGGAGGCTTACCCCTACCCGCCGGGGCAAGTCCTTAGGGTGATCCAACCTTCCGACCGCACACCCGAGTGGGAGGAAGCCTTGCGGCAACTCCAGATGTGGCTGTCTGGCGAGGTGTTCCCTCGCCGCCAGGCGCTTAAGCGGGGCATCTCCCGTTTCCTGGAGGCGCACTTCACCCCCCGAGCCCTGCTACATCCGGCCAGCGCCTGCCTCTCTGCCGCTCCCTTAATGTACACGCGGGGAGGCGGAGAGGTGCCTATGCTGCTTGAAGGGAGCGGGGACGTCCCTCCCCCAAGCGGGACCCCCTTGTTGTGGCTTCGGCGGACCTCGTTGCCGAGGGAGCAGTGGGAGGAGTTCCTCAATTTTGCCTATAGCCAATTCACCGCCCTCGAGGCCTTCGCCGACCCTGCGGCCACGTATGAGCGCGCCCAAAGTCTGGCTCTCGAGTTCCAGGAGGGCCTGAGGGCGCACTTAGCGAATCTGCTGGGAGTGCCTTACGAACAGGCAGTTCTCGGGATGTGGTCGTTGGCGCTCCATCTCGCCCACGGCTGGGGGGAGAAGGAGTTGAGCGAACCCCGTCGCCTTGTGGATTACACGGCCCCTTCGCATGGCCCCGTGTGGATGGCCGGTGCCCCTCAAGAGAAGACGCAAGTCCTCAGTCGGACCAACGGGGAGGTTTTGGAGCAGTTTGCCGGCTACCGGGCTTTATGGATGAGCGTGTTCCATACCCGCGACAACTTCGTGGATTCCGACCTGCTGCGGGCTCACCTGGCCTATGCGCCCTTGAGAGACATCTGGGACAGGCTCTCGGGGATCGATCTGCGTACTGTCAGCAAGAGCCCCTATCGTCAGCAACACACTGGTCTTAGTCTCCACGAACTGCTGCGACCGGTCGTGGAGCATTTGCGGGCGCTCAAGGCCTATGACCCTCAGCCCGACGTGCAGTTACTTCGCTATCGAACCCGTCTGGTAGAGACCTTCCAGGCGGAGCACTCGGGCTTACGCGAGCTATGGCAGGCATTGGCGCGGGCTGCTGCCCAGGCCAACTTGGTGCTCGAGCACCTCCCCTTTCCCTCTCCCGAGGCCGTGACATTTGTGCCTTTAGAGCGTTGTCAAGAAAATGGTTTCCTAATGCCAGGGTTGGTCCGACATGCTCTTCGCAAGCTCGAGGATCACCCGGTAGTGCAGTGGGAAAGAGCGGCTCGAACGATCACACGAGACCTGCGCTATCACCTCCAGTCTCGATGGGAGGTCGATATCTGGAGTGACCTGCAGCGCCGCTTTCGACGGCTCAAGGAAGTATGGGGGGCAGCATGAAGGGGATCTTCGACGAAATCTTCGGTTTGACTCAAGCACTCGAGGTGCACCGCAGCCGCCAGGAACGCGTGGCAATAGTAAGCACCGTCGCCGATGTTCTTGAAGACCTGGAACTGCTAACCCAGGGGAATCCTTCCCAGCGCAAGATGCTGCGGGACGTGATGCGCAGAACCCGCCTGTTCCCCGGCGTATCGTTGCTTGAAGAGTCTCCCGAGGAAATCTCCCGGAGGTTGAGAGCACTCGTGTTGCACCTGGCCAAACTTGCGTTACTTGACCTACGCAACACCCCCTGATCTTATAGAATTAACGCAGGTTGCCACCTAGACATTTAGCACAGGAGGGCAAAAAGTAAGGCCACTATGACCTGGACAATCGTAGTGGCCTATTGCATTGTAGACGATTTGCTCAAGGTTCTGGGACACCGCGATGACCCCCAGAGCAAGACCCCGGCCAGCGTGGTGCTGACGATGACGCTATGGATACTGGCTGCGCTCGAACACGGGGGGCGGCAGAACAAGGCTCTACAACGATCTCAGGAGCTGGGGTTGTTCAGCTTCGTCCCCTCCCGCAGCCGCTTCAACCGCAGGCTCCATGCGCTGAGCTACCTCATCCCTCATCCCCCTGCTGCTGCCGCTGTTCAAAACCCTGTGGCAGCGGCTGGGTGGCATCGAGCACTACATCCTGGACACCCTGCCCTTGCCGGTATCGGTGTGCGAGAACATCCGCGCCACGCGCTGCCATCTGGCTAAGGGCCTCTGCTACCGCGGCTACACCGCGAGTAAACGGGTCTACTTCCACGGCTTGAAGTGAAGCTGCATCTGGTGGCGAGTAGCGACCGGTTTATCCGTCCGGTTTATCCGTGAGGTTGAACTCTCCCCCGGTGCTACCGCTGACGTGGAGGGACTGTACTTGATGCCTTTGGACTTGCCCCAAGGCAGTGAACTCTACGTGGATCGCGGGTACACCGACTACCAGGCCGAGGATGACTTACAAGCTCAAGGCATCGGGCTCCGCCCCATCCGTAAGCACAACTCCAAGCGCTACCATCAGCCCAGCCAGTTCATCGCTAGCCTAGATCCTAGGCCGCAAGATCATCGAGTCGGTGGGCTCTGCCCTAACTGAGCTGTTCCCCAAACGCATCCACGCTTCCACCCTCCGGGGCTTCGCCCTCAAGGTCTGGGGGTTCGTCTTTGCCCACAACTGTAAGCGTCTGGCGAGCGTTTTGTAGGTGGCAACTTGGGATAGAATTACAACACACGTTGAAGAGGTGCTCTCCAGCTATTGGGGGTGGGCCATTGCTATGATTTATGACTTCCACATCCGTCTGGGCGGGTTCGCGATTGCCGAAGACTTGCCTTTGGGACCTGGAAAAATCCTGGCGCTGGAGGATGGTTGGGCCGAGGTGGAGTACTTCGAGTCGATTGCTCGACAACGTCGGGTGCGGCTGAGAGCCGACAGCCTACACCCTCAAACCATTCTGCCGCAGAACCGCTGCTACGTGAGCGCCGACCGTTCGCGCTGGCGGGTCGGTCGAATAGTAGGGATCCCTACCGAAGGGTCAAACAGCTACTATGTCCAGTTCCCTAATGGGCAACGAGAGGAGGTCCCTGAGCAACATCTCTACGTTCGGTGGGATTTGCCGATCGGGGATCCTTTGGAAGTGCTGATCTGCCACGGCTACGAGTCGCCCTACGTCTATCAGCGGCGTCACGCCTTCGTGCGCTGCTTGACCGAGCAGCGGAGGGCTTCGGAGGGCCTCGCGGGCTTGCTTTCCTCCGCGGTCGAATTGCGCAACCACCAGATCCGTGTGGTGCGGCGGGTGTTGCAGGACCCCCTCCAGCGTTACCTGTTGGCCGACGAGGTGGGGCTCGGAAAGACCGTGGAGGCCGGAATCATCCTCCGGCAGTACCTGCTCGATAATCCCGAGGGTAAGGTGGCGGTGCTTTGTCCACAGACCTTGCTGGATCAGTGGTGCGCAGAACTACAGGCGAAATTCCACATCGAGGACTTCCCCCGAGCCGAGGTGAAAATCCTCCAGCACGAGAGGCTTGCCGAGTTAAAACCGGGGGAACTAGGAATGCTGGTTGTGGACGAGGCCCACCACCTCGCTGCTTTGGCTTATGGGGAAGTCGGGGAGCGGCAGAGGTACCGAACCTTAGCGACCCTGGTACACCAGACCCCCCGACTGTTGTTGCTGTCCGCCACCCCGATCCGCCGCCGGGAGGAGTCCTTCCTGGCCATGCTCCACCTGCTGGAGCCTGTCGCTTACCCGTTAGAGGATCTGGAGGGATTCAGGCGGAAGCTTGCTCAACGCGAGGCGGTTAGCCTTCTGTTCTTCGAGCTCGAGGCCACCTGGGACCCGCAGACCCTGGGGGAGACGGCCCGGAAGCTCAACCACCTTTTTCCGCAGGACACGCGGCTTCAGCGCCTGACAGCGCAGCTACAAGGCGTGTTGCAGGAGCATCCGGACGAGCCTGAGGCTAGGGGGGATATCCTGCGAGCCATCCGTGTCCACTTGAGCGAGACCCACCGCGTGCACCGGCGCATGCTGCGGAGTCGGCGTTCGGCGCATCTGCAACACCTCGTGCGTGGCCGTCGCTTGGCCGGCACCATCCCAGCCTACAGTGAGGCGGAGCGCCTGGTCGAGCAGGCCGTGACCGATTGGCTCGACCACCTCACGCAAAACCTGCCTGGGACTGAGTCCTATGACCTTTACTTGCTCGCAGCCGGGCGAATGCTGGAGGCTGCCGCGTCCCATCCGGTAACCCTACAGCGCTTCGTGGAGGAGCGGCTCGGCGGCCACGGTCCCGGTGTCCTGCCCGGTGAGGAGCCTTTCCTGCAGGCCGTGCTGCGGGCGGCCCGGGCGGCCCCGCCGGCCAAGGAGTCCGCCCTCGTGGACTGGCTCCGCACGGCAGGGCCCAAGACGGTGGTCTTCGTCCAGGACACGGAGGTGGCCCTTGCCTTGGCCCGAGCCCTGGCCGAGGCGCTCGGCCCGGCGCAGGTTGCTGCGTACCTGTCCGTGCGTCCTGAGGATCAGGCGGCGCAGCTGCGCCGCTTCCGCGACGACCCCGCCTGCAGGGTGCTGGTGGCCGACCACTCGGCCGAAGAGGGCAAGAACTTGCAGTTCGCCGACCGTGCCGTGCTTTTCGACCTCCCTCTCGACCCTAACCGCCTCGAGCAGCGCATCGGCCGCCTCGACCGCTATGGCCGGGGGAGGGCCGTGGAGTGCTGGCTGATCGGGCACCCCGAGCGGGAGGGCCTCGTGGGCGCATGGCAGGAGGTGCTGGTCCGGTTGGGGGTGTTCGAGGACTCGATAGCGGCACTGCAATTCTTCCTCGAGGACACGATGGTGGAATGCCGGCGGGCGGCCTTGGGCGGTGAAGGGGAGCTGCGGCGTTTCGGGCAGCGCTGGGCAGCCGGTAAGGAGGAAGAACTGTCCCGTATCGCCTACGAGGATCTGCTGGACAGCGTCGAGGAGTCAGAGGAGGAGCAGGGCTGGGAGGATCGGCTCTACGAGGTTGAGGCGACGATCGAAAGCCCCACCCGCGACTGGGTATGTGCCGTGCTGCAATTCCACGAACGGCGCGAGGCGGGGGCTTCGAGGTTCACCCCTGAGCCGGGCGACAAAACGCGCCCTACCCTGGTGCCGTGGCAGCGGATCCGGGACCGGTTCAAGGCGCTGAGCGAGCGCAGGACGACGTTCAGCCGCGCGGCGGCCACGAAGAACCCCGACCTCCACCTGCTGCGCCTGGGCGATCCTTTCGTCGACGCCTTGGCGGAGTACGTACGCTGGGACGACCGTGGACAGAACTTTGGCTGGTGGCGCTTCGTGCCCTCCTTGCCGGAGAATGACCACCGCCTCTACTTCCGTTTCGACTACCTCGTCGAGGGCGACCCCAACCCGTTCAGCGATATGGACCTGGATCGTGCCGTCCTGCGGCGCTGGATCGACAGTTTTTTCCCCCCAGAGGTGCTCAATTTCTGGGTGAGTTCGTCCGGCGAGGTGGTCCACGACCGCGAGGTGCTGGCTTGGCTGGAGCAGCCTTACGACCCCGGGCTGCGCCCCCGCGTCGACTGGAACCTCTCGCCGGCGCGCCGCTGGGCGCTTGACCATGTCGCCGAGGCTCACCCCTGGGAGGTTGTGTGCACCCGGACACGGGAGGCGGTCGAAGCGGCGTTGAGATCCCTACCGGCGCTGCGCCAGCGGATCGAAGGGGCTACCGAGCGGGCTCGAGCGCGCTTGACCGTGGCGCTCGAGCAGCTGCGCCTCAGGTGCGACCTTGCCCCGGGCGAGGCGGCCAACCGGCAGGAGCTGCAGCGCTGGACGGAGCTCGAGCCCCGCTTGTACAAGGCGATAGCGCACCCTTCCGCCCGTATCGACGCGGTAGGGTTCGTTGTCCTGTCCGGTTCCCCCATAGCTGACTCAGCCACGATCGAGGAGTAAGTGTGTCCGACTCGCTGCCGCTTTCTACCGATTACCATCGCCTGGCCGAGGCGCTGATCGATGAGCGCCTCACAGCGGCCGCCTTCGAGCTGCCTATATACCGGCGCCTTGCCGGGAGCCTCGCCGGTGTCGGCGGTCCCGCTTCCCCGGCCGACATCGCCTGCCTGGTCCGTCAGGTACTGCTGCGTGAGGAACTGCGGTCGGGTCGGGAGGTCTCCCTTAAGGTTCCTAAGGCCGCCCCCTGGCCGAGCCGGGAGGAGTGGACCAAAACCTTGGTGCGGGTGGTGGAAGAGACCCGAAGCCACTATCGCGTCCGTGCGCAGCTATGGTCGCCAGGATGGCTCGACGGCGTGCCCGGCCAGGCGGCGTTTGCCGAGCGGGAACGCTCTGAGCGGCGGCGGACCCCGTCCGATCCGGTGGTCGCCACCGTCACCGGGTTCGAAAGCTACACCTCTCCGGGCCAGAAACAAGCCCTTCGGTCCGTGCTTTTCGCCCCCCCGGGCTCGACCCTTTGTGCCGTGCTGCCCACGGGAATGGGCAAGAGCCTCCTGGCCCAGGTCCCTGCCTTGCGCGGGGCGGGTCGGGGGCTGGCGTTGGTGGTGGTACCGACGGTAGCCCTGGCCTTGGACCAAGAGCGGGTGCTCCTGGACATTGCCCGGAAGGCTCGAGTTCCACTGCCGCCACAACTGGCCTACTACGGCGGCCAGCCTGGAGGCGAGCGGCAGGCTATCCAGGAGCGCATCCTGCGGGATGAGCAGGGGGTGGTCTTTACCTCCCCCGACAGCCTGATGGGATCGTTAGCCTTTGCCGTGCACCAAGCGGCCAGCCGGGGCGGCTTGCGCCTGTTCGCGGTTGACGAGGCTCACTACGTCTCCCAGTGGGGTGCAGACTTCCGTCCGGAATTCCAGGCGGTGGCTGGCTTGCGCAGGAACTTGCTGCGGGTCAGCCCGCCGGCGAACCGCTTCGTGACCCTGTTGATGACCGCCACCCTGACCCAGGCGGGCCTCGAGACGCTCAAGGAGTTGTACGGCGAGCCGGGACCCTTCCAAATGGTCTCCGCCGCGGCTCTACGCCCCGAGCCGGAGTTCTGGGCAGCCGACTGTGGGGAAGGGGCTTCTGCCGAGGCGTTGCGGGAGGCCCGCTTGAAGGAGGCGGTACGATACCTGCCCCGCCCCTTGATCCTCTACTCCACGACCCCTGACCAGGCCCAGCGCTACTTCGACCTCCTGTGCCGAGAGGGCTTTAGACGAGTGGGGGTTATGTCGGGAAGAACCCCAGGGGCGGAACGCCATCGGCTGGTCCAGGCCTGGCACCACGGCGAACTGGACGTGATGGTGGGCACCTCGGCTTTCGGTGTGGGCATCGACCAGCCCAACGTGCGCACGGTCATCCACGCCTGCATGCCGGAGAACCTCGACCGCTTTTACCAGGAGGTGGGTCGGGGTGGGCGAGACGGCGCTGCCAGTGTCTCGCTGCTGCTACACGCCCATGACGACTGGCAGATCGCCCGTCAGACCAGTACCAACCGCCTGATCACCCTGGAACGGGGTCTCGAACGCTGGGAGGCGATGTTCGTCCACAATACCCCGCTGGGCGAGGGGCGGCTGCGGCTTGACCTAAACGCCAAGCCCAAGGACCTGCGCTTCAGCGAGGAGGAAAACCAGGCCTGGAACCTCCGAACGCTCAACCTCATGGCCCGGGCAGGGCTGGTCGTGCTGGACGCGGAGGCGCCCCCTGACCCCTCCGCCTACGAGGATGCGGTCGACTACGAGCGTGCGGTACAGCAACACCAGACCTCAGCCGTCGTGCAGGTCCTCGAGAACGACCACCGGAACCCCAGGCTGTGGGAAGAGCGGGTCGCGCCGGTGCGGACCCGACAGGCAGAAGCGGACCAAACAGGCCTAGCACAAATGCACGCTCTGATCGTAGCAGCCCGCCAGAAAGCGAAATTCGAGAAGATCCTGGCCGCGGCCTACCGGATTGCGGAGGGGCATCTGGAGGAGACGCCGAGCCTGGCCTGTGGGGGATGTCCGGGGTGCCGCGCGTCTGGGGAGGACCCCTATCCGGCGGAGGCTCCGTTCCCCCTGCCACCCCAGCACCTATCAGTGAGCGTTGACGGCCTATGGCAATCCCTGGGCATGTCGGTCGTGCCCGTGGCCTACCAGGTGCCTGAGCCCGCGCGGAGTGTGCCTCCGCCGGTGGCGGATCTGCTGGCTCGAGTGCTCCGGACCGGAATCCCGATGCTGATCAGCTCCCGCAGCAGCCTTCCAGCGAAGGAGCGGGCCGGGCTGCAGAAATGCCTGCCCCATCCCTTGCTGTGGGAAGACCCCGACGACCTAGCCCTGCCTGAACTCGTAGGTTCTTATCCCCGAGCGGTGCTGGTCGGCCCGAGGGAGGAAGCCCCTTGGCTGGCCCGGCTGCTCGGCGGCGACACCCTCACCATCGTTTTCCACCCTGAATCCTTGACAGACCCCCACCGACCCGACCGGTTATTCATGGAGCGATACCCCGGCTTCACCCTCGAACAGCTTTCACGGAGGCTAGGATGAGCTTACTCAGCAACCCCGACGCCCTGCCCCAGGCCCTGTGGGTGGTGTATCGAGCGATAGTGCCCTTGGGAGGAAAGCACGAGCAACTCGCGGAAGGGCTCTGCGATTCCGAACTCGGCAAGAATACCATCCATGCAGCCTTGGCCGAACTGGGGCGCCTGAAGATGGTGGAGCCCGCCTCCATTCCGGCCGAGCCGCCCGACCTTCAGGCGTTCCGCGTGCGCCTCCGGGAGGCCATCCTCAGCTCCCCGGACGCCGCAGACTTGGCCGAGTCGCTGGCGTGGTGGCTCAGCCTCGACCCAGGTTCGGTGTCCTTCGGCTCCTGGCTCGAGGCCGAGAAATTCCAGCTCGAACGCCTGGGCAGAAAGCTGATCCCCAACGATGTCCAGTGGCAGAACTTCACCCGGTGGGCCTTGTTCTTGGGCTTCGCCTGGCAAAGCCCTGTACGCGGCAGGGAAGCGGTCATCTACCCCGACCTTACCGAGGCCCTACGGGACTTATGGGCTTCGCGCCGGGGCGAGGTTCCGCTGGAGATCTGCCTCGCCGAGGGCCGGACGGCTTGGCCCGTCTTGGACGGCGGCTCCCTCCGGCTAAGCTTCGACGGGGAGTTGGGCATGACGCTCTCCCCGACGCTGTCGCACGCCCTGTTATGCCTCAGCGAGGAAGGCTGCGTGAACCTGATTGAAAAAGCAGACGCCAACAAGCGCTGCATCAAGGCTGGGGCGACAGAGCGGTGGATCTCCCACCTGGAATTTCGGGGGGGGTGCCTGTGAGCTTCTCGGGCTACGAGTGTTGGAAGACTGCCGACGTCCACGCGGTGCTGACCGTGGAGGCTGAGCAGCCCTCCGACAAGGTCTTTCTCGCCACCTACACCCCGATCCCGCTCAAGCGCAGCGACCCGCCCCCGCCTGGACAGGGCTACGCCTGGCAGGACTACAGCCGGGAGGACTTCCTGCGAGAGTTCCTCGATCCGAACCGCTCGTTCACCCTGGTGCCCGTGCTGGGGGCTTCGGGGGCGGGCAAGTCGCACCTGATCCGCTGGTTGGACACCCAGATCGAGCGCACGCCCCAGCGCCGGGTGATCCGGATCCCGAAGTTCCGCACCAACCTCCGGGACGTGATCGGGTTGCTGCTCGAGGGTTTAGAGGACGAGCGCTTTGTCCGCTTCCGGGAGAAGCTCGACAAAGCCGTGGCTACCAAGAGCGTCGAGCAGGCTCGCTTCGACCTGATCACCCGGCTGGCAGGCTTGGTGGGCAGGGAGAACCCCGCTAACCCGACCCAAGGCACCGAGGGCACCGTGACGGATAACCTACCTGACTTCCTGCTCGACGCGGTGCTCCGGCCGGAGTGGCTCAAGGAGGGCGGGGTCATTGACCGCTTCGTGCGCGAGGCGCTCAGTGGCAAGCAGGCGGACAAGGAGCGACCCTTCGCCTTCGAGGAGGACGACCTTCCCAAGGAGGTGAACAACCTCCGGGGCATGGCCCAGAAGGTCCAGAAATTCGCCATGCTGCTCCGCGGCAACCTAAACGTCAAGGCCGCGGTGTTGAACCGCCTCAACCTCCATCTCCCGGCTGCCATCCGCGCCCTGCACGACATCGGGGGGGATGAACTGCTCGAGGTGCTCCGCGATTTGCGGGCTGAGCTCTTCAGGCAAGGGCAGGAAGTGATCCTGCTCATCGAGGATTTCGCCCTGCTGCAAGGGGTGCAGAACCAACTACTCGAGGCCATCATTCAGCAGCCCGACCGTGAGGGCCGGCAGTACCTGTGCAACATCCGCACAGCCATCGCGGTAACGACGGGCTATTTCGACTCTCTGGACACCGTGCGCACGCGGGCTACCTTCGCGGTGACCATGGACTCGGCCCAGGACGAAGTCTCGTCGAGGGAGAAGGCCGAGTTCGCCGCCCGCTACCTTAACGCCGTGCGGCTGGGCCTGCATCAACTGGACCGGGCGGAGGAACCGTCCAGGCTGAACGCTTGCGACGGCTGTGTCCACCGGGTTGCCTGTCATCTAACCTTCGGGAGCGTGAGCCTGCCGCAGCAAGGGGTGGTGGGGCTGTATCCCTTCAACCTCAGAGCGCTCGAGTTCATGGTCGAGCGGATCTCGCGCGAGCGTTTCAACCCTCGTGCAGTCATCCGGGACGTGTTGCGCTACACCTTGCAGGAGGCCACCCTAACCCTCAGCCAGGGTCAGTTCCCTACAACTGCCTTTCAGGAGAAATTCCCCGGCGAACCCCTCTCGATCACCAAGCAGAGGGAGATGGAAAACCTCTTTCACGAGCCCCACTTGGTTCGGCAGGCCTCCAGCGTACTCCGCCTGTGGGCCCCCGGCCCCGAAGAGGCAAGTCACGTAATGGCCGCCTTCAGACTGCCGCAGTTGGAGGGTAACACCACCATCTCCCCACCGGATCCACCTGCTGGCTTTAAGCCGCCGCCTCCACCTGCTCCCCCCCCTACCGGCCAGCACCAGTATGATCCCCTTCTGGCCAACCTCGCTGCCTGGGCGGGGGGCCACGAACTGCTGCAGGAGCACGCTAGGACGTTGCGAGAGACCCTGTTCCGGCACCTCGAGGCGCAGATCAACTGGGAGATGGAGTTGATCTCTCTAGACTACCTGAAGCAGAACGGGCTGTGGACGAACTCCATCATCTACTTCCAGGGCCAAAGCACGGGTAATCCCGTCACCGACCGGGATCGGCTCAGCCTCGTCCTCCCCACGCCGCCGAAAACGGCAGCACAGGTAGCCTACGTGCTCGAGGGCCTGGTAAAGGCGGAGCGGGCGAAGGGCTGGAGCTTTGAGCATGCCGAGGAGTACCGCCGCGCCACGCAGATCAGCCTGCGCCACTGGGGGCAGGAAGTCGTGCGGCAGTTGCACGAGATTACCGACCGAATGCTCCCAGTGCTGCTGGGCGGGCTCTATTGGAGCCACGTAGTGTTGGGTGACCTCAAGGAAGGACCCGCGCTCCTGAGGGCAATAGTTGCCGAAGTAGCGCCCGACAAAAAGCTGGCCGACCCTCTAGGAGAACTGGCCGCGTTGGCGCTGAGTCTGCGGAAGGGCTTCCGAGAAGCGGTCCAACGCCGCATCGGGGTCTACAAAGGCAGTGGGCAAACCCGGTTCATCGACGCGGCACGGGCCCTAGAGGCTCTGCAGGGGCTCGAACGTGGCCAGCTGCCACCTGTGCAGGAGGCCTGGTTCGGCCATGGGCTTGCCGCAGCACGGGCCTATGCCGACTTTAGCCGAAAGCTGGACCCTGTGCTCGAGCGCGCCACGGATAAGGCCGCCGCCCTGCTCGCCGAAATAGAGCGCTGGGTGCCCGTGCCCCTCACCGAAAGGGAATGGCAAGACGTGCAGCAGGCCGTAGCCCAAGCCTTTGCTGACGCGGGTGGGGCGGGCACCTTTCAAGTGGGAGCCCCCAATTTCAGTTCCCTGCAAGATCTGGCCCGCTCAGCCACTGGTATCGTCGAGTTGAGCCAATGCCTCGACCGTGTGCGCCGGGTAGGGGGTGACAAGGTCGAGCGAATGGCGCTGATGACCGATCTCTTCTCGCGCGACCCAGAAGGTATCCTTCAGGCTCTGCGCGGAGTCGAGAGCACCCTGGATAGTTCCATTCAGAGCGCGTCGACCCAGCTCAAGGTGAAAGGGGCCGATCCGGGGCAACTGGAACACACGATCCAGAAAATGCGAGATGTCCTGGTAGAGATCAAGGACCTGTGCAAGGGTTTCACGAAGGGTGGACATGATTAAGGAGAAAGCCACACGCCTTAGCCAACTCTCCGCAGACGTTCGTAATGCTAATTCCAACGCTGCAATTCGCAGTGAGTTGTTGGACAGGTTAAGCAGCCTCGCTGATCTTAGGAGTGAGTTGCAAAACCTTCTGGAGATATACAGGCTCCTCATGGATCACGGCGTGATCAGGCTGCAGGACTTGCCTAACTTGTACGGGCTTATTCAGCGGCTCGACGACTTCCTGAAGAATTTGGAGCAAAGTCACGAGGTCGCCCGGACCCACGCTTACGGCGAGTTGCAGCAGCATCTGGAGGAGGTGGTGAAAGACTTGCGGAGCACCTTCCTGAAGCACTGGCGCCAGTACGCCTCCAGGAAAGCCCCGTCGCTTTCGGATGATCTGTTGGACGTGCTAAGCCATATTCCCAGCCTGAAGGCGCCGATCGAGGAGTTGCGGCAGCTCAAGTCGAGATTTGACAGCCTCGGGCGGTCTCTGCCCACCAGCGGGAAAGCCATCGGGGAATTCCTTGCCACGGTAGAGAGGTGCGAGCGTAAGTGGCGGGACATGTTGGGGTCCGGGGTACCCGACGCGGTGGTGGCATTTCTCCGGGAGGCTACCGGGCAGGGAGCGGCGCTCGAGCTTCTGGTCCCGGAGGTTCTAGGCTGGTTTAAGGAGCGAAATCTCGAGCATTTGCTCAGGATCCGGATCTAAAAGGCTCCACATGGTTAGTGGTCATTTAAGTAGGTAGATAAAAGTTACCTGATTAATGTTGTAGACTCTCGTTCTTTATCTCGGTAACTTCAGCATTGAATGGCTGATAGCTACGAGGAGTTGATTCAACAACTACGGTTACATCTGATCGACCTGCGGCGGCAAAAGGGTTATTCTCAGGAACAGGTGGCGCGGCTTGCTGAAATAAGCCTGAAACACTATCAAGACCTTGAGAGGGGGCGCTCTGTGAATCCGGGTCTGAGAATCCTGTGGCGGTTGGCACAAGTACATGGTATTGACCTGTGCGAGCTTTGGCGTCAACCAACAACCTGAGCTGTGACATAGCGTCGCCCCTTTCCAAACCCTCCAAGCCTTACAGGTGCGCGTGACCCTCACCGTCCTCGCCCATAACCTCAGGCTTCGCGGCATCACGCCCTAACCCCTAAACGGGGTAGGATCAATCTCCTCCGAACATCCGCCGGTAGCTTTCCCCCACACTCGCCAGCGAGCTTTCCGCATAGATCTGGGTGGTCCTGGGGTCCTGGTGCCCCAGGAACTTCTGGAGTTGCTCGAGGGGCATCCCCCGATCCAGCAGGATCTGCGCCACCGAGTGCCGCAGCAGGTGGGGGTAGACCCGCTTGGCGATGCCCGCCTCCTGCGCCGCAGCCTGGATGAGCTTCTGGATGGCCCGGGTCGAGTAGCGGTCGTGGCGGTTGGACTCGAAGAGGTAGCCCCGGCTCCTCCCGGCCAGGTGGACCCGCAGCTCCTGGGCCAGGGCCGGGAGGATGGGAACGTAGCGCACCGAGCCCTTCTTGGCCCGGTGGACGTAGACGTGGGGGGCCTCCCCGTCGAGGTGGGCGTCCTGGACCCGGAGGTGGACGAACTCGCTCACCCGGACTCCGGTGTAGAAGAGGGTCTTGAGCATCAGGCCGAAGACCGGCTTCCTGGGGTTGAGGCGATAGGCCGCCCCCAGCAACCGTTCGACTTCCTCCGGGGAGAGCCGCTCGACCACCCGGCGGCGCTTGGCGGGCGGGTCGAGCTCCAGCAGGCGGCGCACCCGCTCGACCACGTACTTGCTCTGGTCGTAGTCCAGGTGGGCCTTGCGCCAGAGCCTGGCGGTCTCCCGGATCACCGCCTCGAGCTCAGGGGCGGAGTTCGCCTTCGCTTTTTTACCGCGCACTTCGGCCAGTTTGAGGGGGGTCACGCTCTCCATTTGCCCCTCAGTCTAGCCGGGAAGTTCGCTGTAGGGGGCTTGTGCGAACTCTTGCCCCCACCCACCCCCTTCTCTCGACGAACGGGGGCAAGGGGATGATCCCCTCGCGGGACTGGCTACGCCGGTACACCCGGATGGACCGCACCTGCCCGGTAGTTTTCCTCGGAGAGAGGAAGTGTTGGGAATGTTGGGAATTGCACTTGTCAAAAACAAAAAACTCCCAACACAAGAAGCGCTGTCCAGGACTCGGTTTTCATGGCCTTGTTGGGAATGTTGGGAGTGTTGGGAGTTTTAGAAAGGGGGGTCTCAAAATTTTCGAGCATCGGGATGATATTCCAAGTATCGGTAACATATTCCTATGCACTGGAACGCGATTGCTCTTTCGGTCATCGCAGCCCTGGCGCTGCCGGTGGTAGGTCTCATCACGGGGCGGGTGGTGGGAGACTTCTTCCTCCGTGGAGATTTGATCGGGGCCACCGGCGCGGCTTTCGGGGTGCTGGTCTACGCTTTGGCCCTGGCCTCCTCGTACTCGCACCTGCGGCACTACTACAAGGGCTATGAGGCCCAGGGGGTGCGGGCCTCGTGGGCCCTGGCGCTGGCCGTGGAGGTTGCTACCTTCTACATGAGCTTCGCCTACGTGGTGATCCACTCCGCCTGGGCCTTCTGGGGCAGCCTGATCGGGGCCTTCGTGGTGTTCTGGGGGAACCTCTCCAGCATGTATGAGGCACGGGTCGAACGCGCCCGGGTTGCAGGGCTGAGGGAGGAAGAAGCAGCCCTGAACGAAGATCGACAAGTGCAGCCCGCTCATGCCGTGCCAGTAGCTAAGCCGGGAGACGATCCCCTCTCGGGACGGGGCTCACGCCCCGTGCACCAAGAGGGATACAGGTTCGGCCATCTGGAGGCTCTTCTCTCAGCGGAGGCTGTGGAAACAAGGATCAGCCAGGTGAGGCAGGAAGTGCGGGCGGTCAGGAAGACAGGGGACGACCCCCTATCGGGACAGAGGGCTAACGCTGCTGTTCACCGGGCGGACGATCCCCTTCGGGACGGGCTGACGCCCGTTCACCGGGCGGACGATCCCCCTTTGGGACAGATGGCCAAGCCGGTGACCCTGCCCGCTCGGGAAGGGCATGAGGCTCCCTCAAGGGGGCGAGATTTCCCCCTTTCCGAGACCGACCGGGAGGTGCTGCGCCTGGCTGCGGCAGGGCCGGTTGGCCCCTCGGCCATCGCGCGGGCGCTGGGGATCGCCAAGAGCTCGGCGGGGGACCGGCTCCGGCGGCTGGAGCAGGTGGGGATGCTGGAAAGGCGAGGTTCCGGGTACGTGGCCGCTGCGGCGGGGCGGGGGCTTGCCGGTCAGGGGTAAGCAGGCCGGGCCGGCGTACGGGCGTGGTATGACGCCCGTGCCCGCCAAGGGGTGGGCCAGGGGGCCGGAGGGCGATGGACAAGCCGTGCCTCAGGGGCGACCACTGCGTTCTGATTGACTCGCGCTGCCGTGGCCGGCCGGTTCGTCGTGCTGCTCCCAAAGCTCCGGCGGCAATTCACGCACGAAGGGGCTCGGCCGGCGGGGGTCGTAAGCGACCACAAGTGCCCGCATGGCCCGCGAGCAGGCCACGTAGAACAGCCGGCGGTCGCGGGCCTCGTAGGCCTCCGCCTCCTCCGCGGGCACTGCGGCCTGGCGGGGGAGCGTGCCCTGGTTGACGTCGAGCACGATCACCACCGGGAACTCCAGGCCTTTAGCGGAGTGCAGCGTCAGCGCCTTGACCGCCGGCTGGTCGAGCTCGAGGGCCTCCCCCTTCGACCACGCCGCGGGCACGTCCAGCCGGTTGAGCGCGGCGACCACCTCGCGCGCGCGGGCTTCGCTCGGGCAGAGGATGCCCACCCCGCTCAGCGGCACCCTTAGCTGCCGGCACAGCCGGTAGACCAGCTCGCGGAGCGTGCCGGCCTCGGTGCCCTGGTCGATCCCCACCAGCAGCGGCTTGGGGCCATCGCGGTGGGCCGGTTCGGGCAGGTCCTCCGACTCCAGCGACGGGTGGCGGGCCAGCGCCGCCAGTGCCGCGTGGATCGGGCGCGTCGAGCGGTAATTGCGCCGCAGCAGAAGGCTCCGGCCCCTCATGTCGAGCGCCTGGTCCACGGCCTTGAAGGAGAACCCCTGCTGGTAGAGGCTCTGGTTGGCGTCGGCGGTGAGGTAGAAGCCCCTCGGGTCCTTAGCCAGGCGCAGCAGGAAGCGCAGGGCGACGGGCGGGAGGTCCTGCGCCTCGTCGACGATCACCGCGTCGTAGGCCGGCTGGGCGCTGGCCCGCGCCGCCGCGCGGGCCCGGTTCCAGCTCAGCAGCCGGCGCCGGTCGAGCAGCCCGCGCCAGCGGTCGTAGGCCACCCACACCTTCTCCCGCTCCTCGGGGTACAGCGGGAGCTGCCGCCCGTGGCGCGGGAAGCCCAGGTACTCCTCGCGGCCAAGGTCCCAGGCCTGGATCACGTCGTGGAACTCGTCGCGCAGGTAGCGCGGGCCCAGGCCCTGCAGGAACGGGTCCCGCAGCTCGGCCAGCACCGTCCTCACGGCCTCGAGCAGCTCCGCGTCGCCGGCGATTTTCCAGGAGGGGGCCTTGAGGTTCTGCCGCACCAGCCGGTCCACCCAGCTCACCTCCACCTCGGCGTCCAGGCCCCGCTCCTCGACCAGGCGCGAGAGGAGCTGCTCGGCGTAGTGGGCGAGGGTGGTGGTGTAGGTGGCGAACAGGACCCGCGAGCCGGGCCGGTGCTGGGCGTAGGCCAGGGCCCGGTACAGCGCCACCACGGTCTTGCCGGTGCCGGGGCCGCCGCGCACCAGCGCCGGGCCCTCCAACCGCCACTCCGAGGCGCGGACCTGCTCGGGGTCGAGGCGCAGCAGCAGGTCGCTGAGGCGGCCGCTGAGGTAGGCCTCCAGTTCCTCCCGCGAGTGCACCACGTACTGCGCCTCGGACTGGGTCTGGTCCAGGCCGGGCCGGTACAGCATGCCGATCACGTGCATGACCCACTCGCTCGGCACCACGCTGTCGAGGTGGAGCAGGTCGTCCTCGCCGGCACAGCCCAGGAACTGCGGGAAGTAGAGCCGGGGCACGCCCCAGCTCTCGAGCTGCTCGGGGCGCAGCGGGAAGTTCCCCTCCCTTGGCGGGCCCCCCGCGGCGAGCTGTTCGTCCTCCTCGTCCCAGTCGGCCGGGGGCGCGGCGGGCAGTTCGCCGGGCGTGGGCAGCGTTCGGGGGTTGAAGGGCAGGTCATAGGTGTCCTCGCTGCGCCGGCGGACCGCGTGGATCTCCACGTACCCGTCCAGGCGGCAGAAGACCCGCCACCTGCCCACTTTGAGCCGGTGGAAGCCCGGGTATTTGCGCAATGGCCGCAGGTCGAGCCGGCCCGATCGGGGATCCCTCGCCAGCAGGTCGATGTCACCCAGCAGGGCGTCCAGCTCCCTGGCAGGCACCGCCTGCAGCTCCCGCAGGGCGGTGGTGGTGAAGATCGCGTGCCGCTGCATCAGCCCTGGACCTCCTGGGGGTGCCGGAAGAGGCGCGCGAGCCCGCGGACGGAGCCGAACCAGGCCAGCAGCGAGCGCACGTGCCGCTCCAGCCGCTCCAGCCGCGCCGCGTTGTCCCGCTGGGTGCTCGCGGCGGCGTCGCCGAGCCGCTCGAGCGCCTGGG
>NZ_KE387023.1:277029-280716 GCF_000430045.1 Calidithermus chliarophilus DSM 9957
CCTGCAGTTGCCGCTCGAGCTCCTGCTGCCGCCGCAGCTGTGCGCCGAGTTCCTCCTGCAGCCGGGCGTGGTCCTGGCGGAGCGCGCGCAGCTCCTGGTGCAGCTGCTCGCGGGCCGAGCGCTCGGCGGCGAGGGCGTGGGCGAGTTCCTGCCGGTCCCTCACCCCCTGCTCCAGACCCTGAGAAACGTTCCCCAGCCGCAGCTCCACCCGCCCCAGCCACTCCCGGAGCGGGTCAAGCTGGCCGCCCAGCTCCTGGCGCAGGCCCGCCTGGGCCGCCGAGGCCTCGCCCCGCAGCGCCTCCAGCCCCCCGCGCATCTCCTCCCCCAGCTCGCGCAGCGGCTCCCGCACCCGGGCCTCCGCCGCCGTCACCTCCTCGTGGAGGGCCTCGAGCCACTCCTGCTGGGTGGTGGACCACTGCTGCCGGAGGGCCTCGACCCGCTCGCGCAGCTCCCAGAGCAGGCGCTGGTCGCGCAGCTCCTCCAGGTCCTTCAGCAGCTCCGACAGGCGCTGTCCGAGCTGCTCCGCCTGGGCCTTTCCCTCCTCCGCGAGCCGGCGCAGCCACCCCTCCGCCTCGCCCCGGAACCCGCTCCGGGCCTGCTCGAGCTCCGTCCTCAGGCGGGCGACGCGCTCCTCGGCGGCCTGCAGCGCCGCCTCCAGCCGGGGCAGGGACTCCCCGGCACGCCCGAACAGGGCGATGGCCCGGGCCACCTGCTCGTGGGCGGCGTCCAGCCGCTGTTGCTGCTGTGCGATCCATTCGTCGGTCAGGTAGTCAGCCATCCAGTTCCTCCTGCGCCCTCGCCGGCACGGGCTCGGGCGCGACGCCCTCACGGTCGGCCGCCGGGGCCGGCATGGTGCGGTCGACGGCGGCCGTGAAGGCCTCGAGCACCGCCGCGGGCAGCAGCCCGCCCAGGCGCTCGGCGACGCCCACCAGGCCCTCGAGCGACCAGGCGCGGGTCAGGCGCGCCGCCCGCGGGGCGTCGAGTTGTCGCAGGGCCTCGAGCAGCGCGGGGCGGGGGTGGGTGCGCCCCAGGACCCCCTGGGCCTCGCCGGCCAGGTCGTCGGCGAGGCCCGGCAGCCACTCGCCCAGGGCCAGCACGAAGGCCAGCTGGCCCCCCAGGCTCATCCGCGCGCGCAGCATCACCTCCAGGGCGCGCTCGGCCAGCACCTTGGCGGTGGCCCCCTCGCCCTCGAGGCCGGCGGTCAGGGCAGCCAGGAACAGCACCGCCAGGTCGTTGGGCCGCTGCTCGAGCAGGTACTCCACCCGCCCGCGCACCGCGCCCACGAACCCCGCCTCGGCCACCTCGCGGGCATAGGCCGCCAGCGCCTCGAGGTCGTAGCCCGTGAGCACCCGCTCCAAACCCTCCGCCAGGACCCGCTCGCGCGTCGCCTCCTCGGGGACCAGGGCACGCTCGCGCCCGAAGTCGAGGTCCGGCACGCAGGTATCGCAGAAGCCGCAGCGGTAGTCCTGCGGCAGGCGCAGCTCGAAGGCCCGCCGCAGGTATACCCGCCGGCAGCTGCCCTTCGGCAGGTCGGCGTAGTGGTAAAGGTTGCGCAACCCCGCCAGCCGCATGGCGCGGATCGTGGTGTAGAGCGACTCGATGAGGATCTTCCCGGCCCGCTGCACGAACTCGGCCTGGTCGCCCTCGGAGCGGGCCAGTTCCTCGACCTCGGCCAGCACCGCGGCGGGGGTGCCGGTGGCCTCGCCGTAGCCGCGCACGTAGTCGGCCAGGGCGGCGACGCCGCGGGCCCAGGTCCAGTTCTTGTTGAGCTCCGGCCGGTAGGCGCGGCCCCTTTGGCGCGCGTAGGTGCGAAGCACCTCCAGCACCCGCAGGCGGGAGAGGGCCTTCTCCACGGGCTTGTTGTCGCCGGCCCCGGGGAGTTCCTTCAGCGTCTCCCCGGCCAGCGCCCCGGCGTAGGCCTCGGTGAGCCGGGCCAGCTCGTCCCGGGCGCCGGGGAAGTTCTGGTTGATGAAGTAGGCCTGCTGGCCCACGTCGCACAGCTCCTTCAGGCCGTAGGGGCACTCCAGGGTGGGGAAGCCCCGGCTGTTGCGCGCCAGACAGGGAAGGGGCAGGGGGTCGTCCGCCCCCAGCCCGAAGATGGCCCGGTCGTGCAGGTGCTGCTCTTCACAGGCACGGTCAGGAGGCACGGTGACGAGCGCGACGTGGGCGTGGGCGCGGTCGCGGCCGGCCCGGCCGGCCTCCTGGTAGTAGCCCTCCAGGCTGCCCGACATCACGTAGTGCACCACCAGGCGGATGTTCGGCTTGTCGATGCCCATCCCGAAGCCCTTGGTCGAGACCAGCACCGGCAGGCGGTTGTCGAGGAATTGCGCCTGGACCTCCAGCAGGCGCTCGTCCCAGTCGCCGGGGCTGGCGAAGTCGTCTTTCTCGCCAACGAACCCGCAGCCCGCCTCGGCACAGCGGTACCGGCCGTAGTCGCCGTAGTAGCGGGAGGAACCGCAGCGCGGGCAGCGGCCCGGGGCGGAGTTGGAGTGGACGCCCACCGCCCCCTCCGGCAGCACCCCGTCGCGCCGGAGGTGCTCGGCCACCGCCGCGGCGTTGCTGGCGAAGAAGGCGCGGCTGTGCGCGTTGGCGAAGGGGGCGAAGACCACCGCGCCGTGGCGGTGGCGGCCGCGGGGGTCGCGCTCGAGCAGCCCCTCCTCCCCTGCCCCCAGCACCGCGGGCACGACCCGGGTCAGCACCTCGTCCAGCGCCCGCAGCCGCCCCGCGTAGCCCTGGCGGCCGTCGACGACGTGGACGCTGTAGCTCAGCTCGGGCCGGTCGCTGCTGCGGCTCTGGACCACGCTGTCAGGGCCGATGCCCAGCAGGCGCAGGATGTCCGCGCGCACCACCGGCGAGGCGGTGGCGGTGAGGCCCAGCATCGGCACGCGCTCTGCCACCCCCTGCTGCTCGATGTACTGGCGCAGGCCCTTGAGGTGGAGGTAGGCGGTGCGGAAGTCGTGGCCCCACTCCGACGCGCAGTGGGCCTCGTCGACGGCGATGAGGGAGAAGCGGTGGCCCTTGATGAGCTCCACCAGCTCCCGCCGGAAGTCGGCCAGGTCGAGGCGCTCGGGGGCGACGTAGAACAGGCGGTAGCGGCCGTTGCGCAGGTGCTCCAGCGTGGCCTCCGCGGTCCCGGCGGCGTGCTTGCGGCCGCTCATGAAGCCCACCCCGGTGATCCCGTCGCGGTAGAGGTGGTCGACCTGGTCGAGGATCAGCGAGACCAGGGGGGAGACCACCAGGGCGGTGCCCGGCTGGACCAGGGCCGCCAGCTGGTAGATGGCCGACTTGCCGTAGCCCGTCGGCAGCAGCACCAGCAGGCTCTCGCCCGCGAGCACCCGCCGCACGGCCTCGGCCTGCTCCGGCCGCAGGCGCGGGTGGCGGAAGAACCGGCCGAACAGGTGGTCGAGCGCCTCCGGCGCCGGGTCGGCGATGCGGTAGCCCGGGTCGACCCCCGCCGGGTCCTGGATCAGCCCCCGGGCAGCCTCCAGGACCTCATCCGGCTGCCAATCCGCCTGCAGGAGCGGGTCCTGGGGGTCGTCGACGAGCACGTCCGCCTCGCCCACCGGCCCGAGTTCCACCTCCGCCAGCAGCGGGCGCCTCAGCCGGCCCTCGGGGTCGCCCGCGTACACCCGCAGCGCCCGCAGCGAGCCCTCCCCCAGGCCGTCAGCCTCCAGCCGGACCCGCGGC
>NZ_KE387023.1:280816-302218 GCF_000430045.1 Calidithermus chliarophilus DSM 9957
GCCGGGCCGTCGCGGCGCACGGTGAGCCCCTGCCGGTGCGCCTGGGCCAGGGCCCAGCGCGGCGAGGCCTGCAGGACCTCGGTGGCGTTGACCTTGACCGGCATGCCGCCCACGCGCCAGTGCTCGGGGCCGGGCTTGGGGGCCTCGAGCGGCTCGGGCTCGGGCAGCGCCCGCTCGAAGAAGGGCAGCAGCAGCCGGCCGAAGGCGCCCTGGCGCTCCGGCGCCATCGGGTCGAGCAGGGGAAAGCGCCCGTAGGCCCCGGCGGGCCACAGCCCCAGCGCGTCCGCGTAATCCGGGGCCCGCGCGGTGCGCAGCTCGCCCTCGGCCCACTCCGGCTGCAGCCCCTCCGCCTCGGCGAGCGCGAGCAGGGCCTGCTGCAGGAAGTAGGGCACCCCTTGCAGCGGGTCGTGGTGGGGCCAGCCCTTGGGGTCCCAGCCGACGAGGTAGGCCAGGCGGTCGAGCCTCACGCCCGCTCCTCCTCCGGGGCCGCCCGGTCACGCTCCCACAGGCTGTAGGCCAGCGCCAGCGCCTCGGGCCTGGCCCCCGCCTCGACCAGGGCGCGGTCGGCCTCGAGGAGGGTCTGACCGCTGCTGATGAGGTCGTCGAGCAGCAGCAGCCGCAGCCCGCGCACGGCGGCGGGGTCAGCCACCCGCAAGGCCCCGGCCACGTTGGCACGCCGCTCCGCCTCCCCGCCGGCGTCGTACTGGCGGAGGGGGGGCACCCGCTGCCACTGTAGCGCCCGCAGCACGGGGTGCCCGCGGCCCTCGAGTTCCTCGGCCAGGGCGTCCAGCCCGCCCAGGCCGGGCCGGCGCGGGGGCACGTAGGTCACCGGCAGGCCCGGGTAGTGCCGCGCCAGGTAGTCCGCGACCGCGCGGACGCGCTTGCCGGAGCGCTTGAAGTCGAGGATCTGGTGGCGCGCGTTGTTGAGGAGGTCGTTGACCCGCCGGCCCCCGGGCTGCTTGGGGAGGTAGCGCCCGAGGACGCTCCACACCCGCCCGGCCCGGGCCAGGCGCAGCGGGGCCGCGGCCGCTGTGGCCGGGGCGCCCTCCTGCTCCAGCGGGTGGAGGTAGGCCCGGTAGTCGCCCAGCGCACACAGGAGGTCTTCCGGGGCGGGGAGGATGAGGTCCGGGCCTGCGTTGAGGGCGTGGGCGGGGTCCGCCGCGCCCCAGGTCGCCAGGGCGGAGACGACCCCCAGCCGGCGTCCGGCCAGCACATCCTCCAGCCGGTCCCCCACCAGCAGCACCTCCCGCGGGTCCAGGTCCTCGACCAGCGGCTGCAGCCGGCCCGTGCCGGGTTTACCGGCCGAGGCCACCGCGCTGCCCAGGAGCTTCGCGGCCACCCGCGCGGGGAAGTGCCGCTCGACGGCGGCCTCGACGTAGCCCATCGGGCGGTTGCTGGCCAGCACCACCTCGACCCGGCCGCCCAGGAGCTCCTCCAGGACCTCCGTGACGCGGGGGAACGGGCGCAGGGCTTCGACCAGCGGGCCGGGGTCGCCGCCCAACCGCTGCGCCTCGGGGAGGGCGGAGCTGTCGAGCAGCAGCCCGTCGAGGGCGACGACCAGCCGGCGGAAGACGGGGTACTCGGGGAGCCTGGGCAGCGCGGCGCCGGGGGCCGGGCGGGAGGGGGGCTCGAGCAGGTTGCGCAGCAGGTGGGCCGCGGCCGCGGCGCTGGGCTCGGGCTCGTACCGGTGGGTCTCCTCCAGCAACAGCCGCGCCTGCTCGGCCGGGGGCGCCTTGGCCGCTTCCCTGACCGCGGGGACGTCCTCGGGGAGCCTGAGCTCGCGGAACGGCAGGATGCAGCCGTAGCACCCCTGGCCCTGGCACTCGCAGCGCAGGCTCAGCTCCAGCAGTCGCCGGGCCTCCGCCAGGACCTCCGGCAGCCTGGCCGGTAGCTGGGTGGCGACGCCGATGCCGCCCTCCACGGTGTCGTAAGCGGTGAACACCAGCTCGTGCTGCGGGGCCTTCAAGTGGAAGCCGATATCAGAGAGGTCGGCCTCGAGCACGTTGGGGATTGCCTTGGCCAGCGCGTTGCTCAGGGCCCAGTACGCCGCCAGCGAGCCGTCGCTCAGGCGCAGCTGGCCGAGGTCCGTCTCGTACTCGCGCGCGAGGGGCGAGAACACCGGGTGGTCCTCCCAGGCGCCCGGGGCCTTCTCGAACTCCGTTTTCCAGCCGTAGTGCGGCTCGGTCTCCTCCCCGCACGAGCAGGTGCCGGGGAGCACCAGGCTGAAGGCGTGGACGCTCACCGTAGCCCGGCGTCCGGACCAGCCCTGCAGGGCGTACCCCCGGCCCCGCAGCGGCTCCTCCCCCTCCCGCGCGGGCTCCGGCACCACCACGCTGCCGCTCCTGAGCAGCTCCCACCTCTCCGACGGGTCCAGCGCCACCTTCCGCCCGTCGCGGTCCTCCACCACCCACTCCCCAGCACCGTCGGCCCCTTTGACCCCCCGGGCGCTTCGCAGGGACGGGCAGCGGAAGCGCGCGGTCTTGGTGAAGCGCTTGACGGCCAGCTCCAGGCCCACCCGTACCCGCCCCCGTCCCGCCTCCGCGACCACCGCGCCGAGCTCGGCGCGGGCCTCCACCACCTCGAGCCGCGGGTCGACGACGAGCCACGGGCTGTGGTAGTGCTTCACCTGCCTCGGGTCGGGCCGGGCCAGCGGCTCGGCCCCGTAGTACGCCCGGTTGTACTCCTCGGGGTCCATCAGGCGGTCGGTGACGTCCTCGGCCCACACCAACACGGCCTCCTCGCTGTACAGGTTCCGGCGGACGCGCGCCTGCGTCCAGTCGATGGTGCGGTAGTAGCGGCCCTGGTGCAGCGACACCAGGGCCAGCGCCCACTCCCGGTGGGCCGCCTCCTGCCGCAGCTCCCCCAGCACCCAATCCGGGGTCGTCTCCGCGTCCAGCGTCAGCTCGCCGATCCCCCGGGCCGGCGCCCCCTCTCCCAGCCGGATCACCAGGTACGTCCGGCCCGGCATCGACCGCAGCGGCGGCGCATCGGCCTTCGCCAGCGGCTCGGCGAGCAGCGGGGCCAGCTCCTGCCTGAGCCGCTCCCGCACCGCCTCGGGCACGGCAGCCGGGCTCAGGAGGCGCTCGAGCAGCTCCTCACCACCTCCCATCCCCAGGCGGTGCGCCTCCCAGCGCATGCGCCGCAGGTGCTGCCGCAGCAAAACCGGGTTGGCGGGGTTGATGTAGACCGGGTCGGCCTGGGCCTCCACGAGCCGCTGCAGGTTCTCTAGGCGGGAGTAGTACTTGTCGGCTGCCGCGTCGTCGCGGTCGGTGCGCGGGACGAAGACCACATGCGCCGGCCCCGAGCGCCCGGCCCGGCCGGCCATCTGCTTGAAGCTGTTGCGGCTGCTGGGGAATCCCAGGATGGCGACGTGCTGGAGGTCGCCGATGTCGATGCCCGCCTCCAGCGTGGTGGTGGAGAAGACGAACATCGGCTCATTGCCCCGGCGCAGCTGGGAGAGGACGTCGTTGTAGTCGCGGTAGCCGCTGAAGAGCGGGTATACCCGGGTGCCGCGCTGGCGGCGGTGGATCTCCGCCAGGCGCCTGGTCTCGGCCCGGCTGTCCACGAAGGCGATCCCCTTGCGCCCCTCGTGCTGGACGACGTGGATGAGGCTGGGCACGTTCTTCGCGACCCCGCGGTAGTAGAAACGCGCATGGACCGGCGCCCCCGACGCGCCCACCACGCGGAAGCGGCGGCGCCCGGTCAGGCGGCGCACGAAGTCGGCGGTGTTGTCGAGGGTGGCCGTCGAAACCACCAGCCGCACGTCGCTGCGCGTCAGCGCCATGAGCCGGCGCAGGAACAGGGCCATGTTGATGCCGACGTAGCCGCGGTAGGCGTGGGCCTCGTCGAGGACGATGTAGCGGACGTGGCCGAAGAACCCGGCCAGCTCCGGGCGGTCGAGGTAGTAGTTGAGCTTGTCGGGGGTGGCCACCACGGCGTGGGGGACCCCGCCCTCGAGGAGCTCCTCGATGCTGGTGCTGCCGAAGAAGGAGCGCACCCTGAGCGGCAGGCCCTCGCACATCCGCGCCAGCTTGTCGTGCTGGTCGGTGGTGAGCGCGCGCAACGGGTAGATGAACAGCGCGGTATCCCCCCGCTGCAGGAGGTCTTCAAGGATGCCCGGGGCGAAGGCCAGGGTCTTGCCCGAGGCGGTGGGGGTGGTGAGCACGAGGTCGAACGGCTCGCGGCGGGCGGCGCGCAGGAACTCCAGCGCCAGCGCCTGGTGGGTGAACAGGCCCTCCCTGGCTCCCCCGGCAACCAGCGCCCGGGCCAGGCGCTCGTCGAGGCCGAGCGCTTCGAGGGGGACGAGCTGGCCGGGTCTGAGCTGTGGCCGTGGGTTGATCACCTCGGCCTTGTCGAGGCTCAGCGGCTCGTCCGAGGCTGCGGGTACCGGGCGCAACTCGACGCCCCGCGCCCGCAGCCGCTGGCAGTAGCGGTCGAGGCTCATCCGGTACAGCGCCTCGGCCAGGGGCCGCGGCCACGGTTCGCCGGTCCAGGCGTGGATGAGCTCGTCCGGGAGGGTGCGCAGCACCTCCTCGGCCTGGACCGGGGTGAGGGCAGCCACCGCGCGCCGCAGCTCCCCCTCGGTCCGCGCCCGCGCCACCGCCGCGCACCAGGTGTCCGGCAGACCCGGGGGGAGCGCGTCGGTGGGGGCCAGCCACACGGGGAAGGCCGTCGCCGCGGCGCCGTCCCACAGCACCACGGTGCCGTCAGGGAACGCCCCCTCGGCGGGCAGGCGTTGGCCGGAGGCCGCGTCGAGGAAGGCTCGTGCCCGCTCGTCGTAGATCAGGTATCGCCACTGCTGCATAAGGGTCTCCGGTGGATCACCGCCCCCGGCGGCCAGGGGGAAGGCAGGCGTCGCGCTCGCGGACGGCGCGGGCAGTGGGCGGGGGAGGCTCGGTGAGAGGTTCAGCGCTCATCGGACAGGGTCAGCGAGATACGGCAGCCAGAGAAGGGACGTGCCAAGGAGGCGGCGAAGGCGTTGCCGCGGAGGCTGGCACGCCAGAGGTCGAGGTCGTCGGTGAGTGTGGGTGCCGTGCCTACAGCACGAGCGAGGGTGTGAAGGTCCCGATACGAGGCACGCTCGCCGGCGCGCTCCAGCCACCAGCCGTGCTCGGACTTGCGGATCGTGGCCTCCGGGCGGGGCAGCGGGGGCGGGGGGGTGGCCGCGACCCGCACGCGCTGCACGGGGCCCGAGGGGAGCAGCGGGTCCAGCCGGGCCCTGAGGTTGGTGAAGACCTGCCGGAGGGAGTCGAGGGGATCGCTGAGGTCCGGGTTGTAGTCGGCGACCTCCTCCAGAAGGCGTTGGAGCCGCCTGACCCCGGCCTCGAGGGTCGCGGAGCCGTCGGACGGTACCAGGGTTTTGGCGTCGCGCACGCGCACCAGATAGGTCTCGATCTCCTGCTTTAAGTCGTGAACGTCGTCGGGGAGGTTGTTCATAGTCAGGACAGGCTAATGAGCCTGGGTTACAAGCGCGGGCGGGTTCGCCCTTAGACCGTGAGACGGACTCGAATGCCGCCGGGCAGCCCGGCACGGGGTCGCCCCGGTTGGGGCAAACGAGAACACAACCATTTTAGTGACATGCTAATGGCATGTTGCGACTTTTGACCTGCTTCTTAACTGCCCTGAGCCTGGCCTTAGCCCAGAACACGGTGGTAGGACGAGCCAGCGTGGTGGACGGGGATACCCTGGAGATCCAGGGTATGCGCGTCCGGCTGTGGGGCGTGGACGCGGTGGAGTCCAGCCAGACCTGCCTGGACGCGGCGGGTCGGGTCTGGCCTTGTGGCCGCCGGGCGGCCTTTGCCCTGGCGGATTTCCTGGGGGCTCGCACGGTGAGTTGCACCCGGAAGGACACCGACCGCTACGGGCGGATGGTCGCGGTGTGCCGCGTGGGGGACACCGAGATCAACCGCTGGCTGGTGGAGCAGGGCTGGGCGCTGGCGTACGTGCAGTACGGGGGGCAGGTTTACCTGGCGAGCCAGAACCAGGCCAGGGCCGGCAAGCGCGGCATCTGGCAGGGGAGCTTCACACCGCCGTGGGAGTATCGGGCCAACCCCAAGAACCCGCCCAGCGCCGGGACGCCGCGGCCCTCGAGCCCGACGTCGGACGTGTACTACGCCAACTGCTCCGAGGCCCGGGCCGCCGGAGCTGCTCCAATCTACCGGGGCCAGCCGGGGTACCGACCAGGGCTGGATCGAGATAGGGATGGAGTGGCGTGTGAGCGCTGAAGGAAGTATCTCTAGGCGGCTTCTGTTTCTAATGCAGGGCGTTGAAGACCCCGGGCAGGTCATACATACGCTGGGGAGTGTCCAGAGGGGCTAAAGGCAAGGTGGGGCAGCAACCATGGTCGGTTGCAAACGTCGGAGGGGTATAGACGGCGGTTCATGCCCTGAACATGACCGTATCCGCTGATTTGGGTAGGGTGGTGAGCAGGCTCTAGGGCTGCAGCAGCGGGAGGACCTGCTGCAGGGTGGACGCCCCCAGGGGGCGCAGGTGGGCCAGCTCGTTGCGAGCGACCCGCAGCAGCTCGGCCTCCCGATGGGCATGGTTGTCTCGGCCCCTCAGCTTGTGCGCCAGGTGGCCCAGCTCGAGCTCGTGCCAATCCTTGATGGGGCCGTAGGGGGTCTCGAAGGGCAGCTGGAGGTGGTGGCGGTTCTGCTCGGCGAGGCGGATTCGGGCCTGCTCGAGGCGGGGGAAGAGAGCCCTGAGCTGCCCCCGCCACACGCGGCGGCGGATCTCCCGGGGAGCCTGGAGGGCCAGAACCACGGGGTGGACCCGCCCGCCATCCTGGCTGCCCAGCGCCCAGGTGGCCTCCGCCGCCGGGTCCCACCCGAACTCCCCCGCCCGCGCAGCCAGGAAGGACTGCGGGTCCGCCAGCGTGTCCAGACTCTCGAAGACCAGGATGTCGACGACCCGGGGGTCGTAGGTGGCCACCTCGGAGGCCACTGCCGCCACCAGCTCGCGCACCAGCGGCGGGTCCGACCGGGTCTGGGCCTGGGCCAGGCCGTAGAAGAACAGGTCGTGCTCGTGCACCTGGCCCTCCCAGCGGTAGGGTTGCAGGTTGACCTCGGGCTTGAGGGCCAGCTCGCTGACCCCTGGGGCCACCAGCACCAGGGAGGTGCGCTGGGCGAAGGAGAGATCCTTGCTGGCCCGGCAGTATCGCTGGATGAAGTCACTCCACGGAGCCCAGCCGTCCCCGGCCACCTCCACCCACAGCGTGCGGCCCTCGAAGTCCGGGCAGCGTACCAGCCGGCCCAGGGGGTCGCTGCCAGGGGGCGGGCGCTGGTGGGTGAATTCACGGTACAGCGTCTCCAGCGGGTCGGCTCCCGGCTCGGGGGTGAGCGCGGTGAAATCCCCGACGGACTGCTCCTTGAGCCGCTGCCGCAGGTCCCGGAGCTGTGGGAAGTTTCGAGGGATCTGCAGCACCACGTTGAGGCCCTCACCCAGCGAGCTGGCCACCCGCGCGAGAAAGGAAGAGGGCCCGGGGAGCGTCCAGAAGTCCAACTTCAAGCCGGCACCCTGTGCAGGAAATCGACGGCCTCCCAGGCGTCGCCAGAGTGCTCCAGCAGACCCAGACGCTCCCCCCAGCGCAGCACCCGCTCGCCGGGCAGCCCCTCGAAGAGCGCCTCGAGGTCTTCTCGGGTAACCGGCCCCAGCTGGCAGATTTGGTCGATCAGGTCGCCCGGCTCGGTGCCCAGCCCCAGTGCCTCGCGCACGGCGCTCGGGTTGTCCCTGATCCAGGCGTCCAGGGCCTCCAGCCCGGCCCGCGGGTCGCCGACGGCGAGTTGCTGATAGCGCAGGAGCAGCAGCAGGCTGTTGCCCGTGACCCGCTGCAGCTCCTCCCGCTCCCGCTTGCTGAGGGCGGCACCGATCTTCTCCAGCCAGGCGTTCACCGTGGTGTCCCGCAGCGCCTGGAGGCCGAGGAGCACGAGGTCCCGCTCCATCAGCGCAGGCCAGTGTTCCTCCAGCTGCCAGGCCGTGCGGGGGTCCGCGGCGAACACCACCCGCAGCAAGCGCTCCTTCGAGCGCATTGCCCTCAGGCGCTCGCGGGCCCGCTCGAGCCACGGCTCCCCCCAGGGCAGCCCCGGCGGCACGTAGAGCACGGTGGTGCCTTCGGACCGGGACTGAGCGACACGATCGAGCTCCTGGGCGAATTCAGTGGGCGAGGTCACCCTGGAAGTGTGCACCTGCCACCCCGCCGGCCGCCGCAGCGCCTGTTCGAGCAGCTCGAGGCCCAGCGCCCGCGAACCCACCACCACCACCGGCCCCTCGGCGCGCTCGATGGCCTGCTCCTGCAGCGCGGTGAGCGGGGAGGGGAAGGCCCCCGTCTCCGTCTCCAGCCACCCCCGGTACTCGGAGGGTTCGAAAGGCTGCCGCGGCATCCGCTCTTCCACCAGACGGGCCATGATCTCGTCCTGGGTGCCCATGAGGTAGAGCAGGTTCTGGCTGCGCAGGGTGAAGCGCCGCCCGTTGACCCGCCGCAGCACCCCCAGGTCCTGCATCTCCTCGAGGAGGTTGACGAAGCTCTCCAGCGAGGTCTGGCGAAAGCCCTCGGACCAGTAGCCGCGAGCCTCGTCGAAGAGGAACTGCGCGTCCAGGCCCTCCACCAGGCTGCTCTTGCCCTCGAGCAGGTTGAAGGCGATGAGGTTGGCCACCAGCTCGTAGCGGGGGTCGAGGTTGAGGGTGAGGCTGAAGCGGCGGCGAACGGCGTCTTGCAGCTCAGGGCTCTGGTAGGTCTCGTCCACGACCGGGTCGGGCACCTCGTAGGGCGGCCCCTCGCGGAAGGAATTGGCCCGCTCCAGCAGTTTCTTGAGCAGGTGCTGGCCGAAAAGCTGCAGCAGCGAGGGGTAGTAGTTGGTCAGCCCCAGGATGCGGAAGACCTGGTGCTCCTGCAGCCGGTAGCCCAGCGCCCGCAGGGGGCGCTCGATCAGTTCGCGCGCCTCCTGCCACTCACTCCCCTCGATCATCGGGCCGATGCGGATGGGGTCGCCGAAGTGGCCCAGGGGGTGATTGGGGTCCCGGGCCGTGCGCACCACGTTGTGGAGCCCGGCCAGGACGAAGCGGAAGCGCTGGTCGGTTTCTTCCATGAGCTGCTTGAGTCGCGTCACCGCCGCGTACTGAGATTTGTTGTCGTACTCCAGGAAGGCGTCGGCCTCGTCCAGGAGGAGCAGCAGGCTGCGAGAAGCGTCCTCCTGCAGCCACTTGCGCAACTCACCTAGCAACCGCTCCGGCTTGATACCCCGCCGCCCGTCCTTCACCACACCCAGGCCGACCAGCTCCTGGTGCAAAAGCTCCCACACCCGGTCGGTGTCGGCGTTGGCCAAGTCGATGTAGCGCACCAGACGCCCGAGCGCGGGCCGGTGCTCCTCGTCCTCGATGCTGCGCAGCAGCGCGGTCTTGCCCAGCTGTCGGCCCCCGTACAGGAAGTTGGGCCCCTTGGGTCGCAGGATCGCCTGGCGCTCGTGGTGACGGCCGTAGAACATCTCGGGGGGCAGTTTGCCGGCGGTGGTGACGTACGGCTCGGCCACAGTGTAGGGCAGGGTGCAGTGGAAGAGGGCCGGCAGCCGGCGGCCGCGCTCGCCGCACAGGAAGACCATGAGCACGTCGTCGAGCACCAGGAAGCTGCGGCGGCGCCTCTGGGTCTGGGTGCGCGACAGCCGCGCCAGGTCGCGCCGGCGCTTCTCGGTGAACTGGCCAAAGTAGAACACCAGCACCGGCTCCTGATGGCTGCTCTCGTTGACCTCGCTCAGCAGGCCGTCCTCGCTGGGCGTGCCCCAGGCGAGCAAGATCCGGTAGCGCCCCCCGGCGAGCGATCCAAAGAAGGGGATGGGGCAGTCCTCGCGGTCGCGCACGGTGTGGCAGGTCAGGTGGACCCAGCTGCGATCGAGGCGCCTGGTTTCCTCGGCAAGCTCGATCACCGTGAAGCCCAGCCCCTCCAGCACCGTCCGCAGCCGTTCACGGTCGAAGCGGCGGAGACCGCTCTTGAGCTCGAACCAGGCCTCCAGCATCCGGGCGGCCTGCTCAGCGTGGCGGCCGGGTACCTGGCGCAGGTCCAGGGCGCCGATGGCCGCCCGCTGCCGCACCGCGTTGACCACAGAGCGCTCCCTGTGCTCGTTGAGGTACTCGTAGATGCCCTTGAAGCTGGCCAGGAACTGCCTGAACACATCGCGCTGTTCGGCCTGCTCCGGGAGATCTTCGCCGCGGCGCACGCGCTCGAGGTACTCGTTGGCCGTGAGGACGTCGCCGCTGTCTTCCAGCACCTTCCGGATGCGGCCGTAGGCCGGGTGATCGGTGGCCACCTCCCGCTCCAGGCGCCCCAGGGCTTCCTTGACCCGCTCCACCCGCCGCCGGTCAAGGAAGCCGGTGACCTCCGCCAGCCGGGCGTGGGCCAGGTAGAAGCGCAGGTCGCGCCCCTCGAGCCGTGTGGGCGGGAGGAAGTCCGCCTCCACCGAGGCCAACTTCGCGTCCAGCCCGGCACGCTCGTCGGCGTTGAGCAGGCCGGTCATCAGGGCGAGTTCGAGGTGGTTGCGCGCCGCGCGCAGTTGCTCGACGAGGTGGCCGTGGTGGAGCCTTACCTGCTCCTCCAGACGTGTGCGCAGGGCCTCGCCCAGCTGTACAGGCAGGATGTCGATGATCCTTTCGGCTCGTTGCAAGTCATGCTGGTCCAGGCAGTGCTCGAACAGGCGCTCCCAGTCCGGCTCCTGCCCGGCGAGCTCACGCAGGCGGGGCAGCAGGCCTGCGAACCCCCCGTGCGGCTCCCAGCGTTCGTCGAGCTCGACGCCGTCCAGACGCAGCAGTGGGGCGTGGAGGATCTGGGCGGGTGCGCGCTCGCCCGCACCTGGAGGAGCATCGAAGAGTGCCAGGGTCTGCAACAGTCCCCCCCGCAGCCAATCCCACAGTGCGGTGCCGCCGGGCAGCTCGAAGGGCGGGACCTCCTTAAGCTGGCGGAAGGCCTCCTGCAGCTTCCGGTGCAGCTGAGCAATCTGCTCGTGCAGATAGCCCAGGCGCTGGGGCCGCTGCCGCTGCAGCCTGGCCCAGTTGCGCGCCAGTTCCAGGGCCTCCCCCGCGAGCCGGAGCAGAACCTCCCGTGCCGAGGCCTCGATGCGCTTGGCCTTCTTCGAGTGCAGCGTCTCGTGGTCGCGGTCGATCTGCAGGTGGATGGCCTCCTGGCTCAGCTTCTCCAGGGCCCGCTCCAGCTCCGGCAGGGCCTCCACGTCGTTGCTCAGCACGGGGCGCAGGATGCGCTCGACCATCTGGTCCCTGTGCAGCCAGTGCTGCCAGATTTGGGTTGCGGGAGCGTAGGGCGTGCTGCGGCTGGACGCCTTCTTCCAGAAGTCCTGCGCCGCCTCGAGCACTCCCGCGAGTTCCTCCCTCCAATGCACCTCCCCCTGCAGCCCGGCCAGGGTGCCGGCCTCTACCCCCTGCAGCCGCTCCCCGTAGGAGGTCAACGCCTCGGCCAGCTCGCGCAGGCCGTGACCCAGGTGGAAGCGGCTGAGCAGCCCCCCCGCCCCGCTGTGGGGGTCGATGAGGGCGGCCCGCGCGGTGGCGCCCAGCAGCAGCAGGGAGCGGGCGCGGCCCCAGGGGCTGTGATCAAGCTGGAGGTCCCCCAAAGCCGCCAGCCGCCTGCGCAGTTCCTGCGCCAGCGGGCCGTAGGCGGAGAGCAACTCGGTGCCCAGCACCGCCGCGGCCACCAGGTCGCTGGGCAGCTCACCCGGGCCGAATTCGGCCTCGGCCGCCCGGGCAATCAGGTACGCCAGGCCGCCCTGCCCGTGCGCCAGCAGGCGCACGACGGTATCCGCTGTGGCAACCCGAATCTCACGGTCTTCTGTTCGAGGCCTGGGCTCCCGCTCTCCTTCCGGTGCCGGAACAGGCTCCCGGAAATCACTGGGTGCCTCCTCGAGGGGTTCATAGCCCGAGACAGCTTCCGCGGCTTCTTCGACGCCCGCATCGGGATGTTGCCCACTGCCCGGGCCCGCCTGCCCTGACTCGGGTTTCTCCCTCGCTGCCAGAGATCCCTCGACCAGTTCGCGCCTTACCGCGGCCAGGGCCAGGGTTAAGTCAACTGCCTCCACCTGCCGGAACCGAGTACCAACCGTGTCGTCGTCCGCGTCCGGCTCCGTGACCAGGCCGATGAGCGCCGCCAGCCAGGCGCGAACGGGGCTGTGGGGGTTCTGCAGGAGCTCCTCGGCCGCCTCACGCGCCTTTGCCAGTGGGGGAAAGTCGTGCCGGTTCGCGTGGGCCAGCCCCAGGACACGCTGGGCGATCTGGTGGGCCTGGGCGCTGGCGGCCTCGGCGGCGATGCGCTCCAGTAGGGCCGCCAGGCCCTCCATGCCCTGGGGTATCTCGGCGGAGAGCTGGAGCTCGGCCACGCGCCGGATGGCCTGGTCACGGACTTCTGCGAACCCCTGGCGAAATTCTGCTAGGGCGTCCTCGAGCTGTTCCGGAGGCATGCCTCCGGACTCGAGGGCCTGCAGGGCTTGATTCAAGAGGCTGATCAATTTGCGTTTGCTTTCTAGCAGCGCATCTATTTCGCTCATAAGCTTGCCCTCCGGGATATTAGATGGCAGTTGGCATCAGAGTTTGGCCGCCACCTGGTCAATGTTTCCTCCTACTTTTGGCTGTTTTCATGACGCGATTATTGTACCTAAGGCTACTCAGGGGCCTTAGGAGATTTGCACTCTCTCCAATCACGAGTGCAGCCGCGAAGATGACCCCTCGCTCTACAAAAAAGTGGTGGTGTGGGAACGGGGCAATGGTACCCTGTATCTTCAATGCAGAGCACCTCATTGTTGCTAAGGAATCCAGTTTGAGGCGTGGTTTCGCTGAACGAAATGAATTGAGCATGCCACCTGAGTACCGGCATCACCCAGGTTACCGGCAAAGCCGGTATCGCCTTTGGCGACCCCAGCTGCCCTTCACCAGGATCGGTGGCATGCCTGCGAGTCGCTTTCCGGTTTGAAAAACCACGGGGATTATAACCCCCTACATCCCCATTTCTCTAAGGTTCACGAGGCCTTGAGCCTCAAGCTCGTGCCCCGGCTTGAGGCGTGCTGGGGCTGGTATGGGAGAGCGCGGAACCGCCGAGGCTCGGCCACCGGCGTCAAAGGGTGGCCTGGCAGCGCCGCACCAACTCCCGTCGCAGCCCACCCACCAAGGCTCCCAGCTCCGGCAGGGATTTGATCAGTTCCTCGCGGGTGTCGGCTTCCGTCCAGTCCGTGCGCCAGCCCATCGCCTCGAGTTCCTCCTCCGACGTCTCTAGCTGTACCCTTAGGTAGAACAGCCTTAAAAGTACCCTCTGGACGCAGCGGGTGATGTCCTCGCTCATCTGAGCTGGCCACTCCCCCCGGTTGCTTTCAAAGAAGACGGCCAGCTCTCCCAGCCACCTGGCTGCCTTGTCTAACTGCGCCGATCCGCCCCGTAGAAAGCGGTGGCACTCCCGCAGACGGTCTCTTGTTTCAATCAGCTGCTGGGCTGCCGTTTGCAAGCGTCCACTAAGGCGCTCCTCCAGGCTCTCCAGCAGGCTGAAGGTCTGCGGCAGGCCGAAGTCGAGCACCTCCAGGGCTTCGTTGCGCAGGCTGGCCAGCATTGCTTTGGCGTAGGCGGCCTCGTAGACCTCTGGCGGGCGGTATCCACCCCGGCTTAGCTCGGCCAGCTCGGCCAGGCTGAAGCAGGTGTACAGGAACCACCGCAGCCCCTTCCAGGCTTCCAGCTGGGCTCCCGTGACAACCTGCGGGTCGGCTTGCGGCCACCGCCTTGCCAGGTGCAGGGAAAGCCTCTCCACCGGCTCTCCCAGCAGCTCGGCAACCTCGATCGGGGTATAGCGCCGTGCGCGCCTGGCCTCGAGCAGTTCCATCGGCAGGCTCCTCGTACATACCCAGGCTAGCAGGCTTGCAGGCTGGAATCTAGCTCGTCTTCCGAAAGGAGTGTCTCCACCTCGGCCCACACCCCCCGGCTGACCCAGTTCCGGTAGTGCCAGTAGACCGTCTTCCCCGGTGGGTAACCCGGAGGGGTATCCCCCCAGGGCCGCCCCTCCCGCAGCACCAGGAAGATGGCCTCCACGAGGGAGCGCTTGGCGTAGCGGGGTGGGGCTCCCCTGGCTGTGGGTTCAAACAGCGGCTCCAATCGCTGCCATAGCGCATCGGGGAGGGGATAGGGATAGCGGGGATCGGGCTCCCGCTTCGGACGAACACGCTGGCCGAATACCCACCGCCGGGCCGTTCCGCTGCTCACCCCGTACTTCCGGGCCAGACTGCGGGGGCTGGCCCCTGTCCGACGGTGCTCCTCGAGCAAGGCCGCCCGAATCTCCTCTTTGCCCACCGGCCCTGGCTTCCGTCGGTGAAAAGTGTAGATCAAGTTACCTTGAATACCCCGATTGCCCTGCACACGCCTGCCCCTGCGGCTGGTTCGGCGACCCCGAGCGCAACTGCGCCTGCACCCCCGCCCAGCGCCAGCGCTACGCCGGCCGCATCTCCGGCCCGCTGCTCGACCGCTTCGATCTGGTGGTAGAAGTGCCGCGCCTGACGCCGCAGGAGCTGTCCCGGGCCCCCGAGGGGGAGTCCACCGCGCAGGTGCGGGCGCGGGTGCTCGAGGCCCGCGAGCGGATGCGCTGCCGGCAGGGCCGGCTCAACAGCGAACTGCTGGGCCGGGCCCTGCGCCAGCACGTCGCCCTCTCGGCCCCGGCGGAAGCCCTGCTCCACGCGGCAGCCAGGCGGCTTGCGCTCACCGCCCGCTCCTACGACCGCATCCTCCGGGTGGCTAGGACCATCGCCGACCTCTCGAGCTCAGAACACATCCAGGAAGCCCACCTGGCGGAGGCGCTGACCTACCGGAGGAGTCTGGCGTGAGGATCGTATGAAACGAGCATCCCTGCCTCACTAGAATGGGAGCAGTATGGCGTGCTATTGCGGTGCGGTCTGCGGTTCGGCTCCTCTTCCCCGAACTTCTTTGCGCAGGCTCTTGCAGGAACTCCGTGCCTTAGGAGGAGCAGGTAGTGCGCGTTTATGCGGGATATTCGGGCAATGCAAGTTTTGAGTTTTAAAGAAAGTCGCGCCTGCCTTGATGATCCCTCTCGGCTTTTCTGTGCAGCCCTTTCCACAGAAGGCTCACCAAAGTAGCGCATGTGACTGCCACCAAAATGTAGCTCAATTGGGCTGAAAAGTGCGCCGCGTTGGTGAGGCCGGAGTAGAGCGGGACGGATATTGCCCGGCGTTCGGAGCTAGCCCAGGGCATTCGCCACACTACTTTGCCTTTGGCATCTGTCATCGAGGTGTTCCCCGCCATCCCGACAAACAGCGCGACCCTCCCGGTCTCCGCCGAACGTACCTGCACACTCCTGAGCTGTAGAGCGGTGGCTGGAGGGCTTTGGGTGTTGGAAAGAAACAGCAGGGCTTGCGCTCCATTATGGACGGCTTTCAGGCCGATCCGCTCAAAGGAAGACTCGTAGCAAATACCCACGCCCAGAATCACATCACCGAAGCGGAGGGTGTTGGTTTGCCGCTCATTGCCCGCCTGAAGCCGGGCGTCCTCCTCTATCGGTACCAGGAAGATCTTGTTATAGCGGGCGGTAACCCGCCCTTTTTGTAACAGAACGACGGAGTTGTAAACTAAGGACTGGCTGCGGATGGTGCCCCCAATAAGCAAGTTGTCGTGGGCGAGCAGCCCTAGGTGGTCGGTGTCGAAGTCATAGTTGAACAGGCTGCTCTCAGGCAACACATTTAGCGCCCCACCCCTGAGTTGCGGGGAGAGTTCGCGGCGCAAGTAGTCCTCGCTGCGTGTGACAAAATGCTCGCCGTCCCCAACGATGCCTGGCTGCACCAAGTTGACCTCGAGGTAGCCCTCAAGCCGCGGCTGCGGTAACGCGTTGCTCAGCACTATGGCGAGGGCTACCCCGATGGCGAACACCGCCACGCCGGTAGCCCGGTGGTAGTAAAAGGCCCACAGGCCCAGCAGCAGGGCGGCATAGATTACAAAGCTCGCCCCGTACATCCCTAGTTGCGCGTAAAGCCCAGACAACGCGGGAGAGAAGAGGTAGTAACCATGTGAGAACGGAACCGCGCGGTTGTGCAGCAGGTCGGGGTCGGAGCACACTCGATCGAATAAGCTCATCGAGGATGCAAACAGCAGGATACGCGACGGGGTGAGCGTACTGGGGAAGGTGGCGGTGGCAACGGCGGAAAGCGCCGTTATATATAGAATGACCAGCGCGTATAACGTGGCGATGGCCGCTGGTTCTATGCTGTACAGGCCGAATAGGGAGCGGGTAACGAGCAGATTGATGCTGAAAAGGTAGCTCGCCATAACCAGGCCCCGGTTCTGCCATGAGGCCTGTCGGTGGGCCAAGGCGAAGACGGCCAGGAGGGCCAACGGCGAAATCCAAGCAGGCAGTGGCCCGGTGACGCTGAGGTAGCCCAGGCCACCAAGACTAGCGGACAAGGCCAGGGGCAGCGGAGCCGCTATGGTGAGCTTAACCTCCATAAACGGCCTAAGCAGGCTGGTGCTATTCACCGTATCGCCCCACGAAGGGTGAAGGCGGGCCAGATCGGGGTCACTTCTACCGGCTGCTTGGCGGAAGCTCCGTAGGAGTAGAGCGAGTAGCAGTGGACTAGGCCCAGTTCACCCTCGGCGGGCACCTCGAGCATTGCCCTGACGGTTGCGTATTGGTTTGCTGGCAGCCGCAGTGTGATGAGAGACTGACCGCCCACGAAGGCGAGCTGTGTGTCGTTATATAAGCAGACGAGATGGTACGTCGTGGCCCTGGCGGTGTCGTTGTAGATCAACACCTCGACCGGTTGCCTCTCGGTGCTGGTGCGGATGATCCCCCCGAAGGTGTTGATCGCTGCTCCTACCGCCGAGATGTGGCTGAGGGTGGGCCTGTCAGGGTGTGCGGGTGTGCTGTCGGCGGGGCTGGCCCACTTGCCGAGTCCCTCCCCGTTAGCGACCGTGACCACGTCGGAAAGAAGCCTTGGCTCAAGCCGGGACAAATCCCCTTTACGCACCAGCTCACTGGCCGAACCGGTTTTGTCCGCGATGTGCCGGGTGAACACCACCGACACCGAATCCCGGAGGCTGATGCGTAAGGGCACCGAGCGCGTCGCGGGCCGGTCGCAGGCCACAGCGATGTTGGACTCGATGTGCTGCAAGCGACCGTTCACGAACACGAAAGCGTCAAAATTCATTGTCGGCACCGGAGCTTTAGCCAGTGCGAGGCGTAGGTCGAGGCTGGAGCGGTCCCCTGCAGGACTGAGCGCCACGCCGTTAGTGAAACCGGCTTCGTTCGCCGAAAAACACCCGGCCCGCTGAGCGGAAAGGGGGGCAACGGCGAAAAACTTAAGGCCCACAGAGGCCAGGACAGCGACAGCTATTAACAGCAGTAGAGCTTCCCGCACGGTTCTCCCTGCGTGCTTTAGCCCAGTCAAAGCGACGGGCCAAGGCGGAAATTCCCTGCCTCAGCCCATGCCTGCTTACCAGGGTTGCCAGGAGTATTGACCGCCGTTGTTATCCGAGTAGACGACGGTGCGGCCTCCGTTGGGGGTCGGGTCGTCGTTCGCAGGAAGGGCTTTGTGGAAGCCGTATCCGAGAATACCGGAGTAAAGGTTGGCAAAGTCCGCGCAGTTGTAGGTGTACGTTGTGTCGGCAGTGAGCGCACCCATGTTCCCGCTGTGGCTCTCTTTATAGTCCGACTGAGCCACGAGTTGCCTACCGCCTGCGAAGGTTGTGAAAACCAGCACCGCCTTGGCCGCGAGATACCTGGGGTAGTACAGGTTGGCGACGGGGCGGTTGCTGGAGGTGGTGGCGGTGTTGCGAGCGGTGGCTGATCCCCTGCCCATCTGGGCCACGCAGTCCGCTTTGGGATCCGACGCGCGAGAAGCTCCCTGCACGGTAAAGGGGTCGCTTGTCGAGCGGCCGGGGGAGGGTTTTGCCAAAACCAGGCTCAGGCTCGAGGCCAAGACCAAACCGCACAACAGCGGGTAAAGGATTTTCCAGCTCATCGTACATCCCTCCCCTGACGCGCAGCGATCCGGCTCTCGAGAATGGTGCGGAAGCTACGGCCGCTCATCACAGCTAGCCTTGCAGGCGCGCTTCTTTGGTCGGCCATACTCGCGAGCGTTCTCAAGTCGTCAATGCTCAACTCGCCGTCCACCGATAGCTCACGCACGTCGCGCACGCTCAACCCGACCTTTTCCAGCTCCGATCGCATCTCGTCGGGGGTGGCGTTGAACAGGAACTGGAGCTCCGACCCCTCGAGCACGTTCATCGCCTCCACGCTCACGTTGTACGGGGTGGTCTCCTGCAAACCTTGGTACACACCGCTCGGTATGTACCAGTCTCCGACCTCGATATATCCCTCGTTCGGGTTGGTCGAGAGGACTTGGAGCGACTGGGTGCTGAGATCGCCCCTGGCGCGGATGTCCTGTGCCGTCAGGTAAAGCTTGCCCTTAGGAAGTGGTTTTACCTCTCCAACGTCTTTGACGTTGAAATAGTCGAGGGAATCCGAGGCCGTCATCACCCGTTTGCCCACCGAGTCCGTGGCCTTTTGCGTGCCACAACCGGCCACCAACAAGGCCAAGCCCGCCAACACCGCCAAACCCACTGCTTTCACCGTTCTCCTCCTAAACATGCCGACCCTACCTCCTCGCGCTGAGGTCGTTCACCACAAACCGTATGGACCGCGTTTTTCCTTTCCCCCTTTCCGTGAGACTCACCAAGACCACCACGCCCCGCTGACCTGCGGGAGGGGGTGGCTGGCCCGGCTTGTTCCTGACGTTGAGCACCAGCAGCTCGCCGAACCGCGCCTGCCGCTGGTTGAGGCTGACGTCATACCCCGAGGACTCAGCGGTGAGCCAGAACCACTGGTTGTCCAGAGCAGGATCAGCGGTGTCGGTCTTGCGCAGGGTGAAATAGAAGCTGTAGCTGTCGAAGGGTTTGGTGACCACCCAGTAGCCGTCACTCTCCAAAATGGAGCGGGAGTAAGTGCCGCCCACCACCTCGGCCTCGATGGGGTAAGCCGGGTACACCAAGCTGCACGCGCTTAGGCTAAGGGTCAGCAATATCAAGGTCGCAGCTCTCACAACACCTCCTTAGGGACAAGGGGTGAGCCCAACTCCGCGCCAGCACCTGGAAAACTCGGGCAGCAGGGGGGTTTCGGGGACAATTGCGCCCTGGGGAATGACGTCTCCGCTCAGGCTAACCCCCAGGATGTTGACTCCTGCCATCACTCTGCCATCCAGCCCGCCGTAGATTCCCGCCCGCAAGCGGGTCACGGGCTGGTTGGGGTCTTGAATGTTATATTCGACTCCAGCAGTGATCTTTGGTCCGGCATAGGGCTCGAGGGCCGCCGCTAGCCCCACCGTACCGTAGAGATAAACCCCGGCCTGTACGCTCAGGTTAGCCCTGTACCTGAGAGTGGTGGTAATGCTGGCCGTTCCCGACAAGGCCAAAGGATTGGAGTAGGGGTTCCAGGCGGTGAACTGCTGTCGCAGCGCCTCTACCTTCTCGGCGACGTTGTTCACCGGCTTGCACCCCCAGTAACCGTTGGCAACGGTATTCCCACAGTAGAAGCCGTACTGCACCGGGCTCTGCTCGGTTCCAAGGTTGAAAGAGACGTTGGGTATGCTGCTGCTCACCGCCACGCCCGCGTTCCCTTGGATGCTCAAAGTGCCACTGAGCCCACCCTGGAGGATCACTTTAGGGGTGACAACCACTGGGATAGGGCCGATCCAGAACACTCCTACCCCACCAGTAGTGTCGAGGAAAGTCTGGCTAACACCGGGGAGATTCACGGTCTGGCTGAGACCGGGGGCCTGCACGTTGTAGGCGATGGAGGTCTCCACTCTTGCCCAGCCATTGGCCCACGCACCGAAACCCTTGAGGTAGGGGAAGATGAACCACCAGCCGATGTCCACATTCACGGTCATCCAAAGCTTTAGCTGAATGCACGCGCTGCGGTTGACGATTCCTAGAGGCATCGCCGCAGGGGGTGGGGTCTCGCAGCGCCCCCCATCGACGGGAAAGAAATCCCACTGCGGAGCGAGTTGTTGGGCTAATTCGGGCGTGAGGTAATCCGGCAGAGTCAGGTTTTGCGGTGCACCCGCCTTGGGAACGGCCAAAACCGAGACGTTCACCGGCACGGTGTAGCTGGTCTGCTGTATGTCCTCCGGCTTCAAGTCAGAGCCTGCGATGGCCTCGGCCAGCGTGGCCGGGGAGGTCTCTACGGTGGCGGTTCCGTCGGGATTTTCCGTTATCGAGTCCACCTTGCGCAGCACCCCGTAAGGGGCCTTGTCGGTAGGCGGGCTGACGATCACCGTGCCCGGCTCAACCTGATCTACCTCGTCCACGCTCATCGTCCCCAATTCACCCTGCTTGCGGAGCGGCGGCACGGCGCGGGTGTCAATAGTGAGCTTGCCGTCTATCGAGAAGTCCTTTATGGTCTTCTGGGCAAAATCGGTGAGCACCTTAGTAGTGGGGCGCTTTGCCGGCAGGCCCGTGTAAGCCGGAGGGGTGAAGGGGTAGTCCTTAGGAGCCTTTCTTTTCGTTGGCACAACCTCCGATGAGCACGAAGCTAGGGTCAGAACCAGCCCTGCACTCGCCAGCAACAACCAACCGCGCTTGCTCAACATGAAACCCCCAATCCTGGGCGCAACTAATGTGCGGCCTATTGGTTGTTGGAGAATATCCTAAAAGGAGGATAGTGTCAACTTCCGCGCCCCCTTAAGGCCAGGAGGTAATACCGCTCCACCCCCAGGAGCCGGGCCACAGCTGTGGTGCTTCGCCAACATGACCCCCCATCCTGGGGGTAATTTCCACGCCAAAGGGCTGCAATAGCACACGAACACGCGTTCTGGATGGCTAGGTGGCATTTTCACTTCTTGGAAGCACATTTAAATACACGCGGGCAGGTGTGTGCTCGGAGCACCGTGCCCCGCATCACCGTCGAGACCGACGAAGCCCTGCTGGAAGAGGCCCGCCGGGTTCTAGGGGTGCACACCAAACGCGAGGCCATCGAACGAGCCTTGCAGGAGCTGGTGCGCCAACAGCGCCGCCGTGCCATCCGGGTCCACGCCGGGTAGGTGGAGCTCGATCTCACCCAGGAAACCTTGCGCGCGCTGCAGGAGTCCCGCTAGTGACCCGCATTTTATGTAGATACCTCGTCCTGGATTGAGTTTTAATCATCCCAGAGGGGCCGGTCGGGTCAAGCAACCCCTGAGCAAGGCCCTGGAGGTGCACAAGATCGGGCTTATCGCACCCGTGGCTTTGGAGCTTCCATCTAGGGCAAGGAGCGGGAAAGACCGTCAACTTCTTGGTCCCGACCTGTAAGCCCTGACCTGGCTGCCCTTGGGAAGCGAAGAGGTGCCGCGCCTGACGCCGCAGGAGCTGTCCCGGGCCCCCGAGGGGGAGTCCACCGCGCAG
>NZ_KE387023.1:302318-320790 GCF_000430045.1 Calidithermus chliarophilus DSM 9957
CGTCGGTGAAAAGTGTAGATCAAGTTACCTTGAATACCCCGATTGCCCTGCACACGCCTGCCCCTGCGGCTGGTTCGGCGACCCCGAGCGCAACTGCGCCTGCACCCCCGCCCAGCGCCAGCGCTACGCCGGCCGCATCTCCGGCCCGCTGCTCGACCGCTTCGATCTGGTGGTAGAAGTGCCGCGCCTGACGCCGCAGGAGCTGTCCCGGGCCCCCGAGGGGGAGTCCACCGCGCAGGTGCGGGCGCGGGTGCTCGAGGCCCGCGAGCGGATGCGCTGCCGGCAGGGCCGGCTCAACAGCGAACTGCTGGGCCGGGCCCTGCGCCAGCACGTCGCCCTCTCGGCCCCGGCGGAAGCCCTGCTCCACGCGGCAGCCAGGCGGCTTGCGCTCACCGCCCGCTCCTACGACCGCATCCTGCGCGTCGCCCGCACCATCGCCGACCTCGCCGGCTGTGAGGGCGTGCAGGAGGCCCACCTCGCCGAGGCGCTGACCTACCGGCGCAGCCTGGCCTGAGCCGGTCATACCCGATTCGGTCAGTCCGGCGCCGGACTGACAGGGCCGAAGTTATCCGCGTGGCGGAGGGCGGTAGCGCCCCTTGGAAGGGAATGCTCTAGGATTCAAAAAGATGGCCTCTGGGGGTTTAGGTGACTATCTTTTTGAATCCGGTATCAGCCCAGCCAGAACAGCGCGAAGCCCACGACGCCCCCGACGGCCGAGGCCAGCACCAGCACGGGGAAGTGTTTGTGAAGGTTGGGGTTGCTGGCCGCCAGCACGCGCCAGAGCAGCAGTTCGACCGCCGAGAGCCCGAGCAGCAGCAGACCGGCGAGTTTGAGAGGTTCCACGCTCCCAGTGTAGCCGGTCGGGGGGAGTGGGCCGGGTCTATTTGCGGCTGCGGTTGCTGCTTCGGGCCGGGGCCTTCTTGCCCTCGCTCTCGACGACGAAGGAGAGCTTGCAGTTGGCGCGGTAGGCCACGACGGCGCCGTCCTCCACGATGGCCTGCAGGTCCTGCACCCAGATGCTGCGGATGCCGCGCACCGTCTTGGAGGCTTCCTCGAGGGCCTGCTGGGCCGCGTCCTCCCAGCTCTTGGGCGATTCAGCGATGATCTCGATGACCTTCACTACCGCCATGTCCGACCTCCTTTTTTGAAGCCAGAACATTGTACACCCGCCGCGAACCCCCGCGCTCGCGCCCTCGCCGCCGGCTTTGTGACCCTGCTTTACCCGCGGTTCATCATCCGGCCCCACACTGGGGGCGATGACCTTCGACGAGTTCCTCGACACCGCCTACCGCCTGTGGGACCAGATCCCCGAGGCGTTCAAACGCGGCCTGCACGGCATGCACGTCCTCGAGCACCTCAAGCCCGACCCCGACGAGCCCGGCCTGTTCCGCCTCGGCGAGTACGTGAGCCCCGGTTACCCCACCGTGCTCGGCGGCTTCGACGGCCTGGGCCGCCACATCGCCCTCTACTACGGCTCCTTCCGCACCGTGGCCTACCCCGGCTTCGACTGGGAGGGTGAAATCTGGGAAACCCTCATCCACGAACTGCGCCACCACCTCGAGTTCCTCGCCGGCCGCGACGACCTGGTGGCGGAGGACCTCGAGTACCTGCGCCAGTACCGGCAGGGAAAGCGGTAAGCGGTAAGCTTTCAGCCGTCAGCCGTCAGCAGAAGGCTCGTGGAAACCCCACCCCTTCCCTCCCCGCCGGCGGGGAGGGGGTATCCCCCCCTAACCCCCCTTGCTAAGGGGGGTGACAAGGCGTCTTGCGTTTTGCGTCTTGCGTTTTGCGTCTTGCGTTTTGCGTCTTGCGTTTTGCGTCTTGCGTTTTGCGTACGGCGTACGACGTAGGACGTACGCCCCGCGTTGGGCGTTCGGCTATCAGCTACGGGCTATCGGCTATCGGCTATCGGCTATCGGCATTCGGCGCCTCTCTACCCCAGCTCCACACTCGACAAATCCCCCAGCACCAGCTTGTGCGCCCGGGGAAGGCCGTTGCGGCTGCCGACCTTGGCGCCTACGCCCAGGATGCACTCGTGCAGGCGTAGGGGCACGTCCTCCAGCAGCGCGTCCTCCTCGAGGATCGAGAACTCCACCTCGGCGCGGCGCACCGTGGCGCCGGGGCCTACGGAGGTGAAGGGGCCGATGTAGGCGCTCTCGACGTGGGCCCCGGCGGCGATGTGGGCCGGGCCGAGGATGGTCGAGTCGCGCACCACGGCGCCCTCCTCCACCACCACGCGCCCGGTGATCTGGCTGTCGCTGACGTAGCCCTCGAGCACGGGGACCGGGCTGGGCTGCTCGACGAGCAGCAGGCGGTTGGCGTCGAGGAGGTCGCTGGGGCGGCCGGTGTCCTTCCACCAGCCCTCGATCTCGCGGCCCAGCACCTCCCGGCCCCGGTCGATGAGGCCCTGGATGGCGTCGGTGATCTCGTACTCCCCGCGGGCGCTGGGCTCGAGGGTGGCGATGATGTCCATGATCTCCGGGCCGAAGACGTACACCCCGGCCACGGCCAGGTCGGAGGGGGGCTCTTTGGGCTTCTCCAGCAGCTTGACCACGTGGCCCTGCGGGTCGAGCACCGCCACCCCGAACTGGCGGGGGTCGGGCACCTTGACCAGGGCGATCACCGCGCTCACGCCCGGCTGGAAGGCCTGGGTGAAGGCAGTGATGCCGCGCTGGAAGAGGTTGTCGCCCAGGTAGAGCACGAAGGGGCTGCCCGCGAGCCACTCCCGCGCCGAGTCCACGGCGTGGGCCAGGCCCAGGGCCTGCTCCTGCACGATGTACTCCAGGTGTATGCCGGGGAAGTCGGCGAGGGAGAGTTGGAAGTCTTCCTTGTTGTAGGGCGATACCACGATGCCCACCTCGCTCACCCCCGCCTCGCGGAGGTTCTCGAGCGCGTAATGAATGATGGGCTTTCCTGCAATGCGGAAGAGGTGCTTGGGCCGGGTGTGGGTCAGGGGTCGCAACCGAGTGCCGCGCCCGGCGGCCAGAATGAGACCTTTCATACTCATGCCCCTACGATACCAAGCCCCTTCGGAGGGTCGGGTTGGAGTGGGTTCGCAAATTCCCGTAAACGTTTTCACATATGCGCCATCCAAATCTCACACAAACAAATCTCAGTCTCATGAGATCCGTTTCTCAAGGGCTTGACATGGACAGGGGGAGGACATAAAGTACCAAGCATAGATTTGTAAACGCTTACAAGATTCCATGGGCCGCAAGCGTATACCCACCATCCACGACGTGGCACGCCTGGCCGGGGTTTCCACCGGCACGGTGAGCCGGGCGCTCAACGCCCGCTCGGGGGTGCACCCGGTCACCCGCCAGCGGGTGATGGAGGCCGTCAACAAGCTGGGGTACGTGCCCTCGGTGGCCGCGCGGGAACTGGCGGGGCGCACCGAGGCGGTGGGGGTGATGGTCACCCCCCGGGTCTGGAAGTACTCGCCCTACTTCATCCTGCTGTTCGAGGCCCTGGACGAGGCCTTGTGGCACGAGGGCTACAAGCTCGTCGAGGTCCCAATGAGCCCCAGCGGCGAGCCCCTGCAGCCGGCGGCGGGCTACATCGTGCTGGGCGCCCACGACCACGACCCACGCCTCGAGCGCATGCGGCAGAAGCACCCCAACAGCGTGCTGGTGGGGGTGCACTCCGGGATGTTCTGGGTCGCCCCCGACGACCCCGGCGGGGCCTACGCCGCCACCCAGCACCTGCTCGAGCTCGGCCACCGCGACGTCGCCCACCTGGGCGCCGCGGGCCAGGTGGGGCGCGAGCGCTTCGAGGGCTACCGCCAGGCCCTCACCGACTACGGCGTGCCCTACCGCCCCGAGCTGGTGCTCAACGGGGCCTTCACCACCCTCCCGGCCTACCGGGCGGTGCGGCGGGCCTGGGAGGGCGGGCTGCGCTTCAGCGGCCTGTTCGCCGCCTCCGACGAGATGGCGCTAGGGGCCATCGCCGCCCTGGAAGACCTGGGCCTCAACGTCCCCCACGATGTCTCGGTGGTCGGCTTCGACGACCTGCCCGACCTCGAGCGCCCCCTCACCACCGTACGGCAGGAGATCCCGGCCATCGCCAAGGCGGCGGTGGCCCTTCTGAAAGAGGCAACCTCCCATGCACCCCCGCGGGGTGTACGGGTCGGCGTGCAGTTGGTTGTCCGGGACACCACGGCCCGCAGGCGCTAATTCCGTGGACACGAGGAGGAAGGCATGAAGAAGTTTTGGCTAGCAGCATTGGCAGTCGCGGGGCTCAGCACGGGCCTGGCCCAGACCGTGGTCAAACTGCAGGGCTTCGGGGGCAACGACACCGCCATCATCTCGAGCCTGCTGAAGGAAGTGGTGAACCCGGCGGTGGAGAAGGACGGCATCCGCGCGGAGTACCAGGGCATCGAGGGCGACTACAAGGCCGCTTTGCTCAACGCCCTGGCCGCCGGCACCGCGGGCGACTTGTTCTACGTCGACATCTTCTGGTCGGAGCCGGTGTTCGCCTCGGGCAAGGTCGAGCCGCTCAACGCCTACTTCACCCAGAAGGAGCTCGGCGTGTTCGTGCCCAGCCTGCTCAACGCCTTCAGCTTCAAGGGCAAGATCTACGGCCTGCCCAAGGACTTCAACACCCTGGCGGTGCAGTTCAACAAAGACCTCTTCGACGAGGCCGGGGTCAAGTACCCCAACCAGGCCGACACCTGGGACACCTTCAAGGCCAAGCTCAAGGAAGTGCAGACCAAGCTGAAGGACGTGGCCGGGCTGTGCGTGGTGGCCGACTTCGCCCGCTTCGGCGCCTTCGCCTACGCCACCGGCTGGAAGCCCTTCAACGCCCAGGGCAAGACCGTGCTCGACGCCAACTTCAAGCGGGCCTTCCAGTGGTACACCAGCCTGGTCAAGGACGGCGCGGGCCGCTACGCCCAGGACCTCGGCGCGGGCTGGACCGGCCAGTGCATCGGCGAGGAGAAGGCCGCGGTGTCCATCGAGGGCGCCTGGATCGGCGGCTTCCTCAAGGACAAGGCCCCCAACATGAAGTTCGGCACCACCTACCTGCCGCTCGACCCCGTCACCAAGCAGCGCGGCAACTTCGTCTACACCGTGTCCTGGAGCATGAACGCGGCCTCGAAGAACAAGCAGGCGGCGGCCAAGGTGCTCAAGGCCCTCACCAGCCCCGAGGCCCAGAACTGGATCCTCACCCGCGGCCTGGCCCTGCCCAGCCGCGGCGCCCTCGCCAGCAGCCCGGTGTTCCAGCGCGCCGACAAGACCGGCGAGCTCAACCGCGTGGTCTTCAACGGCTCGACCAAGCAGGGCGGGAACGTGCTGCCCTTCAAGTTCGGCGCCTACGACGGCGGCGACTGGATGCGGCCGATCAACGAGGCGCTGCAGGCCGTGATCACTGGCAAGAAGTCGGTGGACCAGGCCATCGCCGACGCCCAGGCCGAGATCAACAAATTGGTGAAGTAAGCCATGCCCGGCGCGAGGAGCAGGGGTACCGCCCTGCTCCTCGCCCCAAAGCGGGGTGAGCCATGCAGAGTTCCAAGCGGAGTGAGGCGCTGTACGCGCTGCTTTTTCTTTCCCCGTTTTTGCTGCACCTGCTGATCTTTTTCATCTTCGCTTTCGTCCGCACCATCTGGTTCAGCTTCACCGATAAAACGACCCTCAACGAGAGCTACAACTTCGTCGGGCTACAGAACTTCGTCAAACTTTTCGGAGAAGAGCGGTTTTTGCTGGCCCTGCAGCACTCCATCGGCTTCATGCTGGTCGTGACGACCATCCAGACCTTCCTGGCGCTGGCGCTGGCGGCGGTGCTCAACCAGCGCCTGCGCGGGATCGCCTTCTTCCGCACGGTCTACTACGTCCCCAGCGTGCTCTCCTCGGCCGCCGTGACCGTCATCGCCATCTGGTTCTTCCAGAAGACCGGCTTCCTCAACACCTTCATCGGCTGGGTGGTGGCCCACGCGCCGGTGATCCTGGCGCTGGCGGGCATCTTCCTGCTGGCCCAGGCGGTGCAGGTGGCCCTCGAGCGCGCTCGAGGCCTCCCCGTCGCCCCCACCGACCCCGCCCTCGCCGCCATCTCGCTGGTCGTAGCCATCGGCCTGACGTGGGTGCTGAACGCCATGGGGCTGGTGGTGCCGCGCGAGCAGCAGCCCCCGGAGTTCACCTGGCTCACCAACGCCGACTCCTTCCTGGGCCTGCCCATCCCGCTGTGGAGCATCGTCATCCTCAACATCTTCACCACCATCCCCAGCCTGATGCTCATCTTCCTGGCCGGGCTGCAGGACATCCCCAAGAGCGTCTACGAGGCCGCGGCCATCGACGGGGCGACGCCGCTGCAGCAGTTCTTCCGGGTCACGGTGCCCATGCTGCGGCCGGTGACCTTCCTGGTCATCACCCTCTCGCTCATCGGCACCTTGCAGATGTTCGACCAGGTGGCCCTGATGGGCGACTCGGCCCCCCTCAACTCGATCATCGTGATGGCCTACTACGTCTACAACAGCGTCTTCAGCGGCGAGGGGCGCATCGGCGAGGCCTCGGCGGCGGCGCTGATCCTGGCGGGCCTGACCTTCGTCGTGGTCTTCCTGCAGCGGACCTTCGGGGTCTCGGAGAAGGCCCACTAGGGGGTGAACCGTGGCAACGCAAGCGATGGAACCCCGGCGCAAGTTCGACGAACGCTACCTGGCGCGGCAGCGATGGGCCCGCGCCGGCTGGGTCTACGGCACCATGCTGGCGCTGGGGGTCTTCTTCATCGGGCCCTTCTACGTGGCCTTTCTGGGTAGCCTCAAGGACAACCCCCTCGAGTGGCCCTTCCGCGCCACCTTCGCCCAGGTCCTGCCCAAGAACTGGGCCGCGGCCTGGAAGCTGGGCCAGCAGGGCGCGGGCAACCCCCTGCTGGGCGGCTTCGCGCCCGGGGCGGTCATCCCCTTCGAGGTGACGTACTTCGTGCCGGCGGGCACCGAGCCCGCCACCCCCACCGTGACCGTGCCCGAGCGCCGGGCCGGGGCGGGCCTGGGGGCCATCTTCGACGAGGTGCAGGCCAGCCAGTACGCGCAGGTCTCGCCGGTGGAGGAGGTGAGCCGCCGCCCGGCCCGCGTCGGGGAGCAGGACGGGCAGATCGTCACCTACCGCTTCACCATCAGCTACCCCCGGGGCGACCCCACCGCCTCGGAAGAACTCCCTACCACGCCGCGCCTGCCGCTGGACGTGGAGGCCCCGCGCGGCCAGGTCTTCCTCACGGCCACCCTCGACCCCAACCGCCTCGAGCGCCGCGGGCGGGTGGCGAGCTGGGACTCCGCCGCGCCCGGCTTCCTGGGCTACACCTTCAAGAACTACGTGCGGGTCTTCCGCGAGGCCCGCGACCCCAACACGGGCTCGAGCTTCTTCCTGCGCTGGACCGCCAACAGCTTCTTCGTCAGCCTGATGGCGGTGCTGGTCAACCTGCTCTTCGCCTCGCTGGCCGGTTACGCCCTCGCCCGCATGTACCTGCCCGGCAAGGGCCTGCTCTTCGCGCTGATCATCCTGCTGATGGCGGTGCCGCAGCAGGCGATGTTCATCTCCAACTACCTGGTGCTGCGCGACCTGAGCCTGCTGGGCAGCCTGTGGGGCATGATCGTGTGGATCGGCATCGACATGGCCAAGGTCTTCCTGATGAAGCAATTCTTCGAGGCCGTCCCGCGCGAGATCGAGGAGGCGGCGCTCATCGACGGGGCCAACCCCATCACCACCTTCTTCCGCATCATCCTGCCCATGGCCACGCCCGCGCTTGGGGCCCTGACCATCATGACCTTCCAGGGCATCTGGAACGAGTTCTTCAAGGCCGCGGTGGTGCTGTCGGGCCAGCAGGGCAGCTACACCCTGCCGCTGGGCCTGTCCTTCTTCCGCAGCGCCTACGGCGTGGCGGGCGACTGGGGCATGATGCTGGCGAGCGCCTTCCTCTCGATGATCCCCATCATCATCCTCTTCGTCGTGTTCCAGCGTTACTTCGTCGAGGGCGTTTCGACGAGCGCGTTGAAGGGCTGATGGTCGATAGTCGATAGCCAATAGCCGATAGCCGATGGCCAACGGTAAAGCTGAGGGGCTACCGGCTATCCGCTGCAAATGAGGTTTTTTCATGCTGCCATTGAAAGAAGACGACACCTACGCCGTACTGTCCGAGCAGGGCATGGCCGACGGGGAGGAGCGGGGGTTCTACCGCCACGACACCCGCTACCTCTCGCGCTACGTGTGGAAGCTGCCGGGGTTCAGCCTGCTGGTCTCCGAGACCCCCCGCCCCGACCGGCTGGTGCAGCACTGGAGCCGCATCGAGGGGCCCTCGCAGGTGGTGGGGCTGCGCCGCGAGCTGGTGCTGGAGCGCGGGGGGTTCCGCGAGCGCCTCGAGCTGGAGAACACCTCGCTGCAGACCCAGACCCTCGAGATCGCCCTCGAGGCCGCCGCCGACTTCATGGACCTCTTCGAGGCGCGGGGCTGGTACACCGTGCAGCGCACCGTGACCGGCTTCTCCTACACCGCCGAGGACGGCCTGGAAGTCGCCACGCACCTCGACATCACCCCCGACTCCCCCGGCCGCAGCTGGCGCTTGACCCTGGAGCCCAAGGAGCAGGCCCGCGTCGAGGTGAGGGGCGCCTTCGACAGCCCCTTCCACGCCCACGGGGTCGAGCTGCCGAGCTACGAGGAGTGGGCCCGCCGCTTCCCGCTGCACCTCGAGAGCGGCCGCAGCCAGCGGGTGCTCGAGCAGGCCATCTCCGACCTGCGGGCTTTGCTGTTCTCGCTGCCCGAGGGCTACTTCCCGGCCGCCGGCATCCCCTGGTTCGTCTGCCCCTTCGGCCGCGACTCCCTCCTCACCGCCTACATGCTGCTGCCCTGGGGCGCCGACGTGGCCCGCGGCGTGCTGACCTACCTCGCCAAGCACCAGGGGCAGGTGGTGGACCCCTTCCGCGACGAGGAACCGGGCAAGATCCTGCACGAGGTGCGCCAGGGCGAGCTCTCGCGCACCGGCAAGGTGCCCTTCATCCGCTACTACGGCACCGTCGACGCCACCCCGCTGTTCGTGATGCTGCTGCACGAGTACTGGCTGACCTGCGGCGACTTCGACCTGGTGCGCACGCTGCAGCCCAACTGGGAGGCCGCCCTGCAGTGGATGACCACCTACGCCGACCCCGACGGCGACGGGCTGCTCGAGTTCTCCCCCAACGAGCGGGGCCTCACGGTGCAGTCGTGGAAGGACTCGGGCGACTCGCAGAGCCACCGCGACGGCAGGCTGGCCCAGGGCCCCATCAGCGTGAGCGAGGTGCAGGGCTACGCCTACGCCGCCTACCGCGCCGCCGCGCAGTTCTACGGGGTGCTGGGCGAGGAGGCCAAGGCCGAGCACTGGAAGGCCCGGGCGGCCGAGCTCAGGGGCGTGTTCCACGAGAAGTTCTGGCTCCCCGAGTTGGGCACCTACGCCATGGCCCTCGACGGGGACAAGCAGCCGCTCGAGGTGCTCTCCTCCAACCCCGGCCACCTGCTGTGGAGCGGCATCGTGCCCGAGGAGGTCGCCCCCCGGCTGGTGCGCACGCTCTTCTCTGAGCCCTTGTGGAGCGGCTGGGGCCTGCGCACGCTGGGCACCGGCGAAGCCCGCTACAACCCCCTCTCCTACCACAACGGCTCGGTCTGGCCGCACGACACCGCTCTCTTCGCCGGGGGCCTGGCCCGCTACGGCTTCTACGACGAAGCCCTCAAGGTCTCCGAAGCCCTCTTCCGCCTGGCGATGACCCAGCACGACCTGCGCCTGCCCGAACTCGTGGGCGGCTATCCCAAGCACGAGGGCGAGCCCCCCGTCCCCTACCCCGCCGCCTGCCGCCCCCAAGCCTGGGACGCCGCCGCCGTGGTCTACATGCTGCGCCTGGCCCTCGAGATCGGCGACAAGCGCCCGGTGCAAGGGCTGCTCGAGATCACGCGGTAGGGAAGCGGGAAGCCGTCAGCTATCAGCCATCAGCGGTAAGCAGGAGGCTTGTGGGAACCCTTTCCCCGCGCGCGGGGAAGGGGTATCCCCCCCGGCCCCCCTTGCTAAGGGGGGTGACAAGGCGTCTGGCGTTTTGCGTTTGGCTATCAGCTATCAGCTATCGACCATCGACCATCGACCACCGACAGGTACTCTGTAGCCGTTGACGCCGGCGATGAAGGACTACCGCGAAGTGATGCAACAGCTCTCCTTCCTGCCCGACCTGTACCTGGTCGGGGGCGCGGTGCGCGACATCCTGTTCGGCCGCGAGCCCGAAGACCTCGACTTCGCCACCTCGGCGCCGCCTGAGGAGACCCTGCGGCTGGCGAAGGCGCACGGCCTCGAGGCCGTCCCCACGGGCCTCGAGCACGGCACCGTCACGGTGCTCATCGAGCACCACCCCTTCGAGGTGACCACCTTCCGGCGCGACGTGGAGACCTACGGGCGCCGGGCCAAGGTGGCCTGGGGGAGGAGCATCCACGAGGACTTAGCGCGGCGCGACTTCACCATCGGGGCCATCGCCATGAGCGCTAAAGGGGAGGTGGTGGACCCCTTCGACGGGCAGCGCGACTACGAGGCCGGGCTGATCCGGGCCGTGGGCGACCCGCGCCAGCGCTTCCGCGAAGACTACCTGCGGGTGATCCGGGCCGGGCGCTTCGCCGCCCGCTACGGCTTCAGCATCGAGGCCCAGACCCTCGAGGCCGCCCGTGAGGCCGCGCCCGCGGTGCTCAGCCACGTCGCGGTCGAGCGCGTGACGGCCGAGCTCGACAAGGCCTTCAAGGACCCCACCCCCAGCCGCTTCCTGCGCTACCTCTACGACCTCGAGATCCTCCAGCGCCTCATCCCCGAGTTCGAGGACACGCACCTGCTGCTGCAAAACCCCCGCTGGCACCCCGAGGGCGACGTGTTCACCCACGTCCTGGAAGTGGTGGACCGCGCCCCGCCCCCCTACCGCTGGCACGCCCTGCTGCACGACATCGGCAAGAAGGACACCGCGAAGTGGAAGGAGGAAGGCTGGTACAGCTTCCACCGCCACGAGGAGGTGGGCTCGAGGCTCATCCCCCGCATCGCCCGCGACCTGCGGCTCTCCAGCGCCCTGCGCGACGAGCTGGTCGTCACCACCGCGCTCCACATGGTCCCCGCCTTCACCAAGCCCACCCCCCAAGCAGTCCGGGCCTTCCAGGCCAAAGCCGGCCCCCACCTCACCGCCCTCGAGGCCCTCTGCCGCGCCGACGCCGGCAACCGCCGCCCCCCCGAGGCCTGGAAGTTCTTCGAACCCCAGCCCATCCCCATCCACCCCCTGCTCCAGGGCCGCCACCTCATCGCCCGCGGCCACCAACCCGGCCCCGAGTTCGGCCGCATCCTGCAGGCGGCCTACGAGCACCAGCTCGAGACGGGCGAGACGGACCTGGAGAAGCTGTACCGGGTGGGGGTCGAGGGGGTTAAGGGTCGGTAGTCAATGGTCGATAGTCGATAGTCGATAGCCCATAGCTGATAGCCGATAGCCGAACGCCTCGTTGAAATCGATCATCCACTGGGGTTGTGCCCGGTCTGTAAGCCAACTACAGCCCCACTTCCCCGCGGAAGGGCGCTCGGTGGTCGCTGCCCCGCCCCGGCCGGGGTGTGCGGCTCACGAGGGAGGGGGTGACGGGGGTGTCGGGGGTCGCCAGGGGGAGGTGATGTGGAATCGCCTCCCCCTACGACCCCCGACGGCGGAACCGACACCGCCAAACCAAGGCGCCGCACACCAGCCCCTCCCCCACCGACAAACACCCACTCGAGCCACAACCAGGTTTGGCAATTCTTTAGCTCGAGTCCCCCCAGCCCCAGCTTTGCACCGGCCAGGCTCGAGGCGGCCCGTAGAATACACGCGTGACCTCGGCCCTGCTGATCGTCTTCGCCTTCGTGCTGGGAGCGGTGATCGGCTCCTTCCTCAACGTGGTGATCTACCGGGTCCCCGCCCGCAAGTCGGTGGTGTACCCGCCCTCGAGCTGCCCCTCCTGCGGCCACCGCCTAGGCCCCGCCGAACTCGTGCCCATCGTGTCCTGGGCCCTCCAACGCGGCCGCTGCAAGCACTGCGGGGCTTCGGTCTCGGCCCGCTACCCCGCCGTGGAAGCCCTCACCGGCCTGCTGTTCGCCCTGGCGGCCTGGCTGCGGCCCGAGTTCCCCGAACTCCTGCTGATCTGGGCCTTCATCGCCATTCTGGTGGCGCTCTCCTTCATCGACATCGACACCTACACCGTCCCCGACGGCATCAACTTCGGCGGGCTCTTCCTGGGCCTGGGCGCCGCGGCCCTGCTGGCCTTCCCCCAGCCCTTCAGCCAGGCCCTCGACGCGGCGTTGATCTGCGCGGGGGTCATCGCGCTCATCGGCAGCTACGGCTCGCTCGTCGTGCGGCGCTTCCGCGACGGCAAGCGGGAATACCCCGTGGGGCTGCACACCCTGCACCTCGCGGCGATGGTGGGGGCCTGGCTCGGCCCGGCCGCCGGGCTGGTGGCGGGCTTCCTCAACTGGGCGCTCAACGCCCGCACCAAGCGGGTGTGGGCCCTGCCCGACGGGCTCACCCTGGGGCTGGCGGCGCTGGGGCCCGTCGTGGCCTACCTGGTCCCGGATTGGCCCTTCGACGGCCTGCGCGGCCTGTTCATCGCGGCGGGCGGCCTGGCCCTGACCGGCGGCCTGTACTGGGCCTTCCAGCCCGAGCCTGAGGACGACCCTGACGAGGTGGTGGTGATGGGCTTCGGCGACGTCAAGCTGGCCGGGCTCCTGGGCGCGTGGCTGGGGGTGGGCCCCTTCCTGGTGGGCCTGATGGTCGCGGTGGTGGCGGGCGCGGTGATCGGTCTGGCGCTGCGCGAGCGCAAGGTGCCCTTCGTGCCCTACCTGGCCCTGGGCGGGCTGGTGGCCTTCTTCTTCGGCCAGGACCTCATCGACTGGTACCTGGGCTACCTGGGCGTAGGGCCGTAGCCTCGAGCCCTCCGCGCCCGTGGTGAAGCTCGGGGACCTACGCCCCAATCGCGGGGGTCCGGGGGGTTTTAGGCTTTAGGACGTGGACCTCTACGACCTCTTCCTCCGCCGCGCCAGCGTGCGCAAGTTCAGGCCCGAGCCCCTGCGCGAGGGGGACCTCGACAAGCTCCTCCTGGCCGCCCAGCGCGCCCCCACCGACGCCACGGCGCAGATGTACAGCCTGCTGCGCGTGAGCGACGCCGCCTTGCGGGCCGAGGTGGCCCGGCTGTCCAACAACCCCCACGTCCAGACCGCCGCCGAGTTCTTCGTGCTCCTGGCCGACGTGCACCGGCTGCGCCGCCTGGTCGAGCACCGGGGCGGGGTCTGGGGCCACTGGCCCCGCACCGCCGCCCACTTCGCCGTCGCCGACGCGGTGCTGGCCGGGAGCGCCCTGGCGACCATGGCCGAGAGCCTGGGCTACGGCATCTGCTGGATCGGGGGGGTGCTCGAGGCCGTCGAGGCCCTGGGCGAGCTGTTCGCCCTGCCCGAGGGGGTGTTCCCGGTGGCCGGGCTGTGCGTGGGCGTGCCCGAGGAGGTTCCCGCCCCGCGGCCGCGCCTCTCGCGCCGTCTGGTCGTGCACGAGAACCGCTACCGCGAGCCCGAGCCCGCCGAGCTGGACCAGGCCTACGAGGACATGCGTCCTATCACCCGTAGCGCAGACTGGTATAAGGTGCTCGAGCGCTACTTCACCCGGGGCGGGATCATGGAACAGCGCGAGCCGGCCTACCAGCGCTTCACGGCCCGGCGGGGCTTCGACCCCGACCTGCCCCCGGGCACGGACGCCCCTTCCCTGGGGGGGCTGATCGAGCAGGCCCTCGCCCAGGGCTACCGCTCGGTGCTGTTCCGCGAGGGCGTCTGCTGGGTCGAGCGCGAGCCGGAAGCCAGCCGGGGGGAGGGAAAACCCGGCCGTGCGCTGAGCGAGGCGCTGGCCTCGGCGGGAAAGCCGTTCCGGCCGCCCTTGCCCAACGATGGGTAGGGGGCTATGCTGAACGCAATAGGAATGAATTCACTCGAGTCCCCTCAGCAAAGGGCATACCGTCTGTACTGGGTCATCGCGGCGCTGGTGATGGTGCCCGCGGTGTTCATCCACCCCTTCTTCGGGCGCTGGCCCGAGTTCTGGCTCGACGGGACTTACGTCGCCGTGACCGCGCTGGGCTGGTGGCTGGCCTACCGCCTCACGCCCAAGCCCGCCATCACCCTGCACCTGGTGCTGAGTTTCCTGCTGGCGACGTGGTACATCGCCCAGCCCGAGGGCCTGCCCAGCCGCTTCGACTTCCGCGAGGAGGCCTACGTGGCCCTGGTGGCCCCCGCCTTGCTGGGGCTGTCGGTGGTGTGGGGCGTGTGGGGCTTCGCCCTGGCGGTGCTGATGGGCTTCTCGCGCCTGCAGAACCCCACCCTGCCCGAGCAGCTCAGCGCGGGCTACGTGCTGGCCTTCGTGGCCCTGCTGGGCCTGGTGACCCACTACAGCCTGCGGCGGCTGGAGGAGGCCCACGAGAACCTCGCCAACGCCGCCCTGCAAGACCCCCTGACCCAGCTCGGCAACCGGCGGGTGCTCGAGGCCGACTTCGTGCGCCTGCAGGCGTTGGCGAAGCGGGCCGAGGTGCCGCTTCTGCTCACGCTGTGGGACCTCGACGACCTCAAGACCGTCAACGACGACCAGGGCCACGTCGCCGGCGACGCCTACATCCGCGACTTCGCCCAGGCCCTGCGCCTCAACGTGCGCGAGGGCGACGGGCTCTACCGCCTGGGCGGCGACGAGTTCTGCGGCCTGCACCTAGGCCTCTCCGAGGGCAGCTCGGTGAGCCTGCGCGTGCGGGCGGTGTTCCCCAACGTCTCGGTGGGCTGGAGCGAGGCGCTGGGCTCCCTCGACGAGACGCTGGCCCGGGCCGACCAGCACCTCTACGCTGAGAAGGCGAACAAGCGGCCGATTCGGATGCCGAAGATTCCTTGAGGGGCGATGGGCGATGGTCGATAGTCGATAGCTGATAGCCGATAGCCAAACGTAAGACGCATGTCCTACGTCCTACGTCCTACGTCGTACGCCTTGACCCTAGACCTTCGACCCTCGACAAATCACGAGCCAAGAGCCTCCGGCTGACGGCTGACCGCTGACGGCTTATCGCTTCCCGTTCACCCTGCCGCGGGCTGGTGCAGGTCTCGTGAGAGGGCGGCCAGGCGGGTGATGCTCTGGTCGAGCTCGTCGAGGACGATGAGGAGGTCGAGGTGGGCTAGGGTGGTGGCCCGTGACTCCACGCGGCCTTTCTCGAGGCGGCTGAGGTGGGAGCGGCGCAGCTCGAGCAGGTAGACCTCCATGTGCCGGCGCTCGGCGATCACCTGGTGGGCCAGGCTGCCGTTGCGGGTGGCGAGGGCGGCGAGGGAGAGGTGGAGGCGCTTGAGCACCCGCTCGGCGGCCTCGGCGAGCTCGGTGCGGCCCTCCTCGGAGAACTCGAGGTTTTGCGCGTAGAGCTTGTCCTGCTTGCGCAGCATGCGGCGCACCTGGTCGCCCATGTGCTCGATCTCGCTGGCGGCCATCATCAGCGCTAGCGGGGAGTCGCCGGGGTGGCGGGCCGAGAGGTCGCTGAGGTAGAGCACGATGGCCCGGGCGAGCTGGTCCACCTTCTCCTCGCGCCGGGCCACGTCGGCGGCGTCGCCCTTGCCCTGGGCCAGGATGCGCACGGTCTCGGAGAGCATCTGCGAGAGCTGGTCGCCGATGCGGCCCACCTCGCGCAGGGCCAGGCTCGAGGCCAGCTCGCGGGAGTCGAGGGCCTCGGCCGAGAGGTACTTGGGGGCGATCTCCTGCCCGGCGTCGGGCACGAGCTGCCGGGTGAGGCGCTCGAGGGGGCGCAGCAGGGGCAGGGCCAGCAGCGAGGCCCCGGCGTGGTAGGCGAGGTGGGCCAGGGCCACGGCCGCCGCGGGGCCCGAGACCGGGCCAAAGGCGGCCGCCAGCCGGGCGCTGAGCGCGGTGTAGGGCTCGAGCAGGATCAGCAGGGGCACCGAGAAGGCCACCTTCCAGCCCAGGTGGGCCAGGGCGATGCGCCGGGCCAGGGGGGTGCCCTTCCAGCTCGTGAGCACCAGGATCATGCCCGAGCCCGCCCCGCCGCCCAGGGTGAGGGCCAGCGCGGCCCCCAGCCCCAGCCCGCCCGAGCCGGCCAGGGCCAGCGCGATGGCGGCCACGGCGTTGGCCGAGCCCAGGGCCGAGGCCAGGGCGAAGCCCAGCACCCACAGGCCCAGGGGGGAGGCCTCGAGGCCCTCCCGCACCAGCGTGAAGAGCTCGCCCTCGGTCAGGGGCATCAGGCCCCGCACCATCAGCGCGACCCCGAAGAGCAGCATCCCCAGGCCCAGCAAAGCCTCGCCCCAGGGCTGCAGCCGCTTGAGCAGGCCCACGACGAAGCCCACCCCCACCAGGGGCAGGGCGAAGGCGCTCAGCGGCGTCGCCACGAGCAACAGCGCCACCGTGGCCCCGCCCTTGGCCGCCAGGCCCAGCACCAGCGCCGGGGCGAAGCCGGCGATGCCCACCTCGGCCAGGCCGATGGCGGTGAGCCCCAGCGCCGAGCTGTTGAGGGAGATGGCCCCCACCAGGGTGCCCGCCAGCCAGGCCCGCAGCGGGCCCGCCGTGGCCCAGGTGAGCACCTTGCGGGCCGGGCCCCCCACCAGCACGGCCAGGGCCTGGGCGAGGACGCCCAGCCCCCGCACCAGCAGGGCCAGCCCGCCCAGCGCCTCGAGCATCAGCCCACCTCCCCGGCGGCTTCCTGGGGTAGGTGCAGACGATCGTAGGGCATGGCGGCGAACGTAAATATACCACATGGCCCCCGCGACATTCCCCGTCGGGAACGGCGCCCGCCCAACCCTTGACAATTCCCTGACGAAGCCTAATGATTCGGCCTAAGGAGGAAAATATGGCGAACCGTATCGCACGGGCCCTGCGTTTAATTCCCGTCGCGGCCCTCGGCCTGGTGGGGTTTGCATTCGCCCAGCAGCGCGTGGTCAACGTCCTGTGCAGCCCCGACCTGGCCTGGTGCGAGGCGCTGGGGCCGGCCTTCAAGCAGGCCACCGGGATCGACCTCCGCTTCGTGCGGCTGAGCTCAGGCGAGGGCCTGGCCCGGCTGCGCGCGGAGGCCTCGAGGCCGCAGTTCGACGTGTGGTTCGGCGGCACCGGCGACCCCCACCTCATCGCCTTCAGCGAGGGGCTCACCGAGTTCTACAAGCCCAAAGCCTGGAACGACATCCGCGAGGACCTGCGCAAGGCGGTCGGCGAGACCTACATCCCCCTCTACACCGGGGCCATCGGCTTCGTGGTCAACCCCCAGGTCCTGCAGCGGCGCAACCTCCCCGAGCCCAAGCGCTGGACCGACCTGGCCGACCCCCGCTACAAGGGCCTCATCGCCATGCCCGACCCCAACACCTCGGGCACCGGCTACACCATCCTGGCCACGCTGGTCCAGATCTACGGCGAGGATCAGGCCTTCAGCCTGCTCGCCAAGATCCACCGCAACATCGCCCAGTACACCCGCTCGGGCTCGGCCCCCGGCCAGCTCGCCGGCCGCGGCGACGTGGCCATCGCCATCCAGTTCGCCCACGACGGCGTCAAGTTCGCCATGGAGGGCTTCCCGCTGAAGATCTACTTCCCGCTCGAGGGCGTGGGCTACGAGATCGGCGGGCTGAGCCTGATCAAGGGCGCGCCCAACCGCGAGGCCGCCATCCGCTTCATCGAGTGGGCCCTGACGCCCGAGGCCCAGGCCATCGCGGCCAAGGTGGGCTCGCTGCAGATCCAGTCGAACAAGAAGACCCCGGTGCCGCCGAACTCGCCCAAGCTGGCCTCCATCACCCTCATCAAGTACGACTTCGCCAAGTACGGCTCCACCGACGTGCGCAACCGCATCGTGGGCCGCTGGACCAAGGACATCTTCCCGCAGCCCCGCTAGCGCCCGCGCCAGGACCCCTGGGCAGGGGCGGGGGCTGAGCCTTAGCCCGCTACCCGCTTCCCGCCGCCCGCCCGCACGCCGCCCTCGCCCCCCATGACCGCCCCGCAGCGCCCACACACCCCGCCCTCGGTGGCCCGTGGCCCCCTGTTCCTGGCCCTGCTGGCCTGGGGGGTGCTGCCCTGGCAGGCGGGCGCCGGCTGGCCGCTGGCCCTGCAGGCCGGGCCCTGGGGCTGGGCGGTGGGGGCGGCGCTGGGGGTGGCCCTCGTCCTGGCCTTCCTCCCCGGGGCCCGAAAAGCCCGGGCCGAGCGGGTCGCCGCCGCCGCAGGGGCCGCCTTCAGCCTGCTGGCGGGGGGCCTGGCCCTGGCGGGCTGGACGCTGGGCCTGGGCATGGCGGGGGTGGGCTTCGGGCTGGTGTTCGCGCTGGGCTACGCGCTGGCCGAGGCGGGCCGCTTCCGCGACCCGCTGCTGGGGGCGCTGATCCTGGGCTCGGCCCTGCTGATCTTCCTGTTCATCGTGTACCCGCTGTTCGGGATGGCGCGGGCGGTGACGCCGGAGCGCCTGCTGGGCGTCGTGCGCGACTCGCGCTTCCTGATGCTGGAAAACCCCTT
>NZ_KE387023.1:320890-325093 GCF_000430045.1 Calidithermus chliarophilus DSM 9957
GGCCTGCTGGTGGGCGCGGCGGTGGGCACGGCGGCGGGGGTGGCCCTCTTCGGGCGGGGGGCGGTGGCCTCGAGCCTCCTGGTGGCCGGGGTGGTGGCCCCGCTCTCGACGCTGCTGGGCCTGGCCTTCGCCCTGCTGCAGCAGCGCACCCGCCTGCGCTGGCTGCAGCCTTTGCTGGGCGGGCTGGCCCTGCTGCCGCTCATCACCCCGCCCTTCGTGCTGGCCTTCGCGCTCATCCTGATGTTCGGGCGCAACGGCTTCATCACCGCGGGGCTGCTGGGCCTGGACCAGAACTTCCTCTTCGGGCCGGTGGGGCTCATCACCGCGCAGGTGCTGGCCTTCGCCCCCGTGGCCTTTTTGGTGCTGCGGGGCAGCGTGCAGGGGCTCAACGCCGCGCTCGAGGAGGCCGCCTCGAGCCTGGGGTCGGGCCGGTGGCGGGTCTTCCGCACCGTGACCTGGCCGCTGCTGCGCCCGGGCCTGGCCAACGCGCTGCTGCTGTCGGTGATCGAGTCGGTCTCCGACTTCGGCAACCCGCTGATCCTGGGCGGCGACCGCAACTACCTGGCGACCGAGGTCTTCATCGCCTTCACCGGGCGCTACGACCCGGTGGAGGCCGCCGTCTACGGGCTGGTGCTGCTGGCGCTGGTGCTGCTGGTGTTCTGGCTGCAGTACCGCTGGCTGGGCCAGACCTCCTTCGTGACCACCACGGGCAAGCCCACCGGGGGCCGCCCCCTGCCGCTGCCGGGGGCGCTCGAGGCCCTGCTCACCGCGCTGCTGGCGCTGTGGGGCCTGCTGGTGGTGGGGCTGTACGGCTCGGTGATCGTGGGCTCGTTCGTGCAACTGTGGGGCTTCAACTACACGCCGACCCTCAAGCACTACCACGACTTCCTCACCCTGGGGCTGCCCGTCTTCGTCAACACCTTCAAGATCGCCCTCGTCGCCGCGGTCCCCACCGCCGTCTTGGGCCTGCTGCTGGCCTACCTGGTCTTCCGGCAGGAGTTCGCGGGCAAGCGGCTGCTGGAGTTCTCGGCGCTGCTCTCCTTCGCCATGCCGGGCACGGTGATGGGGGTGGGCTACGTGCTGGCCTTCAACGGCGAGCCCTGGGTGCTCACCGGGACCACCGCCCTGATCGTGCTGGCCCTGATCTTCCGCGAGGTGCCGGTGGGCATCCGGGCGGGGGTGGCCGGGCTGGCGCAGATCGACCCGGCCCTCGAGGAGGCCTCGGCCACCCTGGGCGGCTCGAGCGGGCGCACCCTGGCGCGGGTGGTGCTGCCGCTGCTGCTGCCCGCCTTCATCGGCGGGCTGGCCTTCGCCTTCGTGCGCGGCATGACGGCGGTGAGCCAGATCATCTTCCTGGTGGGCCCGGGGAACCTGCTGGCGACGGTGCTGCTTTTAGGCTGGGTGGAGCAGGGGCAGATGGGCCGGGCCGCGGCCATGAGCACGGTGATGATCCTGAGCCTGCTGGCGGTGGTGCTGCTGCTGTTCCCGCTCAGCCGCCGCTTCGACGTGCGTGCGGGAGGAGGGGTGCGATGAGCGTCGCCCTGCGGCTGGAAGGACTGACCAAGCGCTTCGGCACGGCCGCCGCCGTGGACCGCCTCGAGCTCGAGGTGCCCGCCGGCACCCTCATGACCCTGCTGGGCCCCTCGGGCTGCGGCAAGACCACCACCTTGCGGATGGTGGCGGGCCTGGAGGAGCCTACCGAGGGCCGCATCCTGCTGGGCGGGCGCGACATCACCGAGTTGCCGGCCCACCAGCGCGGCCTGGGCATGGTCTTCCAGAGCTACGCGCTCTTCCCGCACATGTCGGTCTTCGAGAACGTGGCCTACGGCCTGCGCAACCAGCGCCTGCCGGCCCCCGAGATACGGCGCCGGGTGGAGGGGGCGCTGGAGCGCGTGGGGCTGGCCGGGGTGGGCGAGCGGGCCCCCCACACCCTCTCCGGCGGCCAGCAGCAGCGGGTGGCGGTGGCCCGCGCGCTGGTGCTCGAGCCCCCCCTCCTCCTCTTCGACGAGCCGCTCTCCAACCTCGACGCCAAGCTGCGCCGCTCGGTGCGCGCCGAGCTGCGCGCCCTGCAGCAGGAGCTGGGCATCACCGCGCTCTACGTCACCCACGACCAGGAGGAGGCGCTGGCCCTCTCCGACCGCATCGTGGTGATGAACGCCGGGCGCTTGCAGCAGGTGGGCACGCCCGAGGAGATCTACCGCTACCCGGCCAACCCCTTCGTGGCCGGCTTCATCGGCATGACCACGCTGCTGAAGGGCGAGGCCCATCCGGACGGCCCGGGGGTGCGCGTGCGCCTGGGGTCGGCCGTGCTCGAGGCCTACGCCCCCCAGCCCTTCAGCGGCCCCGCCCTCCTGGCCCTGCGCCCGGAGGACGTGCGCGTGGGCGAGGGCAGCCTGTCGGCGACCGTGCGGCGGGTGGCCTACCTGGGCGAGCGCTTCGAGGTGCACCTGGAGAGCCCCTGGGGCGAGGTGCTGGCCTACGTGCCCTCCGAGGCCCGCCCGCAAGCCGGGCAGGCGGTCCCCTTCCGCGTCGCCTGGGCGACGGCCTACCCGGCCTGAGGCTCAGCGCGCGCGGCGGTAGGTGATCACGCACTGCCCGGGCGGGCAACTCGCGAGCTGCAGCACCAGGGTGTTGCGGTCGGGGAAGCGGTAGTAGTGGGTCTCGCCGTCGGGGTAGCGGATGGGGTTGCAGCCCAGCGGCCCGCAGAACTCCTTGGGGTAGACGTTGCGCTGGTCGATGTCGAGGCGCAGCACACCCTGCTGCACCACGCGGTAGCGGCCGGGGATGTACACGTAGCCCCCCGCCTGGGTGCGCGTCTCCTGGGAGTAGCTGCCGTTGGGCTGGAAGACCATCTGCACGTAGGTCGGCCCGAAGTTGGGGTCGTTGTAGCGGGCCTCCCAGACCCCCACGAAGGCGTTGTTCTGGGCCAGGCCCAGCGCCAGGATGCCGAGGAAAAACACTGCCATAACCCGTGCCATGGGCTCCTCCCGGGGTTGTTCGGCGTTGCCTTACTCTAGCTTCAACCGCTCGAGCTATTCGGGCGCGGTTCCAGGGAACCTCGAGGGTGAGGCGCCCTGGCTTCGCCCGGGGGGATTGGCGGTAAGCTAATCCCCGTGAGCGCCCTTTACCGCCAAGCCCGACCCTCCACCTTCGACGAGATGGTGGGGCAGGAGCACGTCAAGGAGGTGCTCCTCAACGCGCTGCGTTCGGGACGGCTGGCCCAGGCTTACCTCTTCTCCGGACCGCGGGGGGTGGGCAAGACCACCAGCGCCCGCCTCATCGCCCAGGCCGTCAACTGCACCGGCCCTGACGAGGGGGTGCGCGTAGCGCATACCGGCAATGCCGGTAACCTGACCAAGCCCTGCGGGGTGTGCGAGGGCTGCCGGCTGGTGCGCGAGGGGCGGCACCCCGACGTGCTCGAGATCGACGCCGCCAGCAACAACTCCGTCGAGGACGTGCGCGACCTGCGCGAGAAGATCCTGCTGGCCCCCTTGCTCTCCAGCCGCAAGGTGGTCATCCTCGACGAGGCCCACATGATGTCCAAGAGCGCCTTCAACGCGCTGCTCAAGACGCTGGAGGAGCCGCCCGAGCACGTGATCTTCATCTTCGCCACCACCGAGCCCGAGCGCATGCCCCCCACCATCCTCTCGCGCACCCAGCACTTCCGCTTCCGCCGCCTCTCCGAGGGCGAGATCGCCGAGAAGCTCGGGCGCATCGTGCAGGGCCTGGGCCGCGAGGCCGAGCCGGCCGCGCTGCGCCTGGTAGCCCGCATGGCCGACGGGGCCATGCGCGACGGGGAGAGCCTGCTGGACCGGCTGCTGACCCTCGAGGGCGCCATCACCCTCGCCCAGACCGAGGCCGCGCTGGGCCTGCCGCCGCAGGAGGCGCTGTTCGCGGTGGCCGAGGCCCTCGACGGCGGGCGCATCCGCGAGGCCCTCGAGCGCACCCAGGGCCTCTACACCCAGGGCTTCGCCGCCCGCACCCTGGCCCAGGGCCTGATGGAAGCCCTGCGGGCCGGGCTCTACGCGCGGCTGGGCCTGGGTACGGGGCCGCACCTCAGCGCCCCCGAGGAGCGCCTCGTCGCGGCCATGACCGCCCTCGACGAGGCCCAGGAGCGCCTCGCCAAGCGCTCCGACGCGCTGGCGCTCGAGCTCGCCCTGCTGGCGGCCTACCAGGCCCTGCACGGTGCCGCCGCCACGGTCG
>NZ_KE387023.1:325193-342152 GCF_000430045.1 Calidithermus chliarophilus DSM 9957
GTCGGGGTCCCCGCCAAGGTTCGCGGCCCCGTCGAAGCGCCCTCCAACGCACCGCGTTACCAGGAACTCGCCCTGCGCTACCGCGCCGAGCTCGTGCCCGTGCCGCCCGCGCAGCGCTACCAGCTCACCATGAAAGGCCAGGACGCGCTCAACCCCTTCAGCGAGGTGCACATGGGCCTGAAGAAGCACAGCCCCGCCGCCCTCAACACCCTGCGAGCCCTGGCAGCCAACCAGTTAGGCAGCCTCGAGCCCGAAGCCATCCAGACCCTCGTGCGCGAAGGCTTGGTGCGGGCCATCTAAAGCAGTTCCTACGAATACCCCACACAGCCGACCCAGCCGGGTGGGCACTGGGGTACGGGCTCGAGGCGCCGGTGGAGTAGGGCGGTCAGCTATCAGCCTTCAGCGGTCAGCCGTCAGCTTGTGGTTAGTGGCCCGTGGCTCGTGGTTGCCCCACCCCAACCCTCCCCCCCGGCGGGGAGGGTTTATCCCCCCTAACCCCCCTTGCTAAGGGGGGAACAAGGCGTTTTGCGTTTTGCGTCTTGCGTTTTGCGTTTGGCGTTTGGCGTACGACGTAGGACGCAAGACGCCCGACCCGCCCCCGGCACCCAGCCACCACCCCCTACGGCAACCTCCCCGTCACCACCATCCACCGCCGGTCCGGCCCCTCGAACCCCGTCCGGTACACCGCCACGAAAACCGCCAGGCTCTTGCCCAGCACCCGCACCTGGGCGAGGCGGTAGGTGAACGCGCAGAAGCGGGAGGCGGGCAGGCGGGTGTCTTTCTGCAGCACCGCGAGCAGGCGGCTGGGCGGTAGGCCGGCGTGAAGCTGGAGCTCGAGCCCCCGCACGAAGCCGGGGGTGGGGCAGTCCTGGGACGGGCCGAAGGGGAGTTCCCGCAGGAGCAGGGTGTAGGGCCGCCCGCCTGCCTCGAAGCCGAGCGAGCTCGGGGCGGGGCCGCTGGGCCGGCCGGGGCCCGCGGGGGCGGTGTCGGCGGGGGTGGCGGGCTCCTCCACGACGTCGCCCACCGGCCGGGCCGCCTTGAGGAAGCCCGGGGAGCGGCCGGGGGTCAGCCCGACGCGGGCGAACTCGGCGGCCATGCGGCGGCGGGCCTCCTGCCGCACCGACTCGAGGCTGCGCCCCTCGAAGGCCGGGCCGCCCAGCACCGCGCTGGCGCGGAAGCGGTTGCGGGCGACGTCGACGAGAAAGACCTCGCTGTAGGGAAAGCCCGAGCCGTCGCGGATGCCGTACTGCTCGAAGGCGAGGTGGGAGGCGTCGCGGCTGAAGCCGAGGAACTCCAGCCCCGCCGCGTCTCCGGCCACCGCCCGGGGCGCCCCCGCCGCCAGGGCGAGCACTGCCAGAACCAGCCCGGCGCGCAGCACCACGCCCCCTAAAACCCGAACTGCACCCCGGCCCGCAGGCGCCAGGCCAGGGGCTGGGTGAAGAGGAAGTTGACCTCGCCGAAGGCCTGCGCGCGCGGCGCGATGGCGTAGCGCGCCCCGGCGACGGCCCCCAGGGTGAAGCCGGAGGGGACGATGCCGACGTTGACCTGCGGCCCGGCGTAGGCGGTGAAGGCCTCGAGGCCGAGGGTCGCCAGCGCGGCCAGGCCCACCGAGAAGCCCAGGCTGTCGGTCACGAGCAGGTTGGCCTCGGCCCGGGCGTCGAGGCCCAGCGGCCCGGCCCGCAGCAGGTCGCCGGCCGTGAGCAGCAGGCTGGCCTCGAGGGTCGTGGCGCTGCCGCTGCCCGCGCTCGCGCTGAGGCTGCCGCCGAGGGAGAAGGTCTGGGCCTGGGCCAGGCCGAAGAAGCCGAGGAGCGCGAGGACGACGATGCGTTGCATGGTGGGTCCATTATGCGGCCAAAGTCCAGCCCGCGGGTCGTGTTGCCTCAGGCTCGCGCCTATCCCCGCTCAGGCCCGCCGCGCCAGGCCTCGAGCCAAAGCCATAGAATGGGCCAGGCCAACAACCCGCCGATGAGCACGGACAGCAACACCTCCACGGCGCTCCTCCCAGGGCACTGTAGCCGGTGAGCGTCAGGCTTGGGTCAGGCACGAGGCCTGTCAGGCAGAGCATTAACTCCAGCCGCTTTCCATAAGTCACCACAGAGGACGACGGGGGCGGCTACCCTGAGGCGAGCAGTCCGGGAGGAATCATGAGACATCGCGGCATTCGACTGGGGTTGTTGGGCTTGTTGGGGGTGCTGGCGCTGGGCCCACTGGCGCAGGCCCAGACCCTCTCGCGGGAGTTGCGCGAGCGCATCATCAAGGCCACGGTGATGATCACGCCCGCCGACAAGAACGGCAAGATCCTGGGCATCGGCTCGGGCACCATCATCGACCCCCGGGGCTACATCCTCACCAACTACCACGTCATCGGCGACGTGGACAACCGCCAGATCGCGCCGCTGCTGCCGGTGCGCCTGATCCGCTTCGTGGACCAGCCGCCGGAGTTCCGGTACTTCGCCGACGTGGTCAAGGCCGACCCCAACCTCGACCTCGCCCTCATCCGCATAGCCCGCGACACCGAGGGGCGTCCCGTCACCAACCTCAACCTGCCCTCGGTCAAGCTCGGCGACTCCGACGAGCTGCTCCCCGGCGACCCCATCTTCGCCTTCGGCTTCCAGGGCACCGGGGGCTCGACCATCACCTTCTCGAGCGGCACCGTGGGCGGCTTCTTGGGCGAGGACATGCAGAGCGGCGGGAAGCAGTGGATCAAGCACGACGCCCAGACCGGCCCCGGCAACTCGGGCGGGGGCATCTACAACGAGAAGGGCGAGCTCATCGGCGTGCACACCGCCGGGCGCGGCGGCGACGGCAACTCCCGCACCGCCTTCATGCGGCCGAGCGCGCTGGCCTGGGGCCTCTTCGCCCCCGTGCTCCTGGCGAACACCCCCCAGCCGCAGCCCAACCCCCAACCCGGCCCCAGCCCGGCGGGCTGGCCGGTGCGGGTGGCGGTGGGCCAGAGCTTCACCATCAGCTTCCCCGGCGAGCAGTTCAGCGGCAGCTTCACCGAGGAGGATAAGGACGGCCCCTACGGCAGCGCCACCAACCGCCGGGGCGCGAAGTACGACGCGGCCTACCTCTACGACTCCAAGAACGACTACATGGCCTTCCTGCTCAGCCCCGACGGGAACACCGTGCTGGTGTGCCAGGTCAAGCGCGGGGGGGTCAAGGGCGGCGTGCTGCAGGGCGAGGCGCTGTCCATCGTCAACAAGCAGAGCAAGTCGCTGGGCCAGTGCACCGTCGCGCTCGGCGGCGCCCAGCCCGTGGCCCTGAAGTGGCCGCTCGAGGTCAAGGTGGGCCTGAGCTACTCCGTGACCTTCCCCGGCGACGAGTTCAGCGGCAAGTTCACCGAGGAAGACAAGGACGGCCAGTACGGCAGCGCGACCAACCGCCGGGGCAAGAGCTTCGACACCGGCTACTTCTACGACGGCCAGACCGACAGCGGCCTCTTCGTCGTCGCCGTGGACGGCAGCACGCTGTGGGCCTGTGAGGTGAGCAAGAGCGGGATGCAGGGCAACACCCTCCAGGGCGAGGCCGTCTCCATCGTCAACAAGCAGAGCAAGAGCCTGGGCAAGTGCTCCGTCACGCTCGGCGTCGCGGGTGCGGCCCCCGCCCTCACCCTCTCGTGGCCGCTGCCCAAGCTCGTCGGGCAGAACGTGTCGCTCACCTTCCCCGGCGGCCAGTTCGGCGGCAAGTTCACCGAGGAGGACAAGGACGGCCAGTACGGCACCGCCACCGACCGGCGCGGCACCGAGTACGACCTGCTCTTCGTCTTCGACCCCAAAAACGACGTGGCGCTGTTCGGGGTGGGCATCGACGACAGCACGCTGTGGGTCTGCCGCGTGGCCCGCAGCGGCCTGCAGGGCAACACCTTGCAGGGCGAAGCGCTGTCCATCGTCAACAAGCAGAGCAAGGGCCTGGGCAAGTGCTCCGTGACGGTAGGCACCACCGGCGCGAACCGCTCCGCCCCCGGCGCCCTGGCGGGCTTCACCCCGGCCCTGAACGCCCTGGGTGCGAGCTGATCCCCGGCACGACCCCGCGGTTCTACCGGCCGACCCCTCGAGGGGTCGGCCGTGTTGCTTCAGACCCCCGGCGGAGAGATCCTCAAAGCTCCTTCTTCGCCGACTTCTGGGCCTCGAGCGCCTTGCGCCCCGCCTCGATGCCCGCGTCGAAGTCGATCTCGGCCGGGGGCTCGTCGTCCATGTCCACGATGACCGACGCCGTAGGCTGGAAGGGCAAGGGCGCAGGCACGGGAACCGGCGACTCCAGCGCATTCCGGCGGGCCAGGTAGACCACCACGAATACCGCCACCACCAATCCGAACACCGCAATCCAGACCATGCTCCATGGTACTCCCGGAGGCGGGTCGAGAGTCGATAGCCGGGCGCGGGTCGTACGTCGTACGCAATACGCGATACGCCAAACGCCGAACGCCCAACGCGAGACGCAATACGCAAAACGCTTTGGCCCTAGACCCTTGACCCTCGACAAGCCACGAGCTGACCGCTGACGGCTTGGAGCTCTAAATCACCTCACGGAACCCGATGGCCTCGGCGCGGGCCTGGAGTTCGCGCTTGAGGAGGGCGTGCTGGGGGGCCTCGAGGTAGGGGTCGGCCTCGAGGATCTGTTTGGCGAGTTCGCGGCTGCGCTCGATGATCTCCTGGTCGGAGGCCAGGTCGCCGATGCGCAGGTCGGGCATGCCGGACTGGCGCAGGCCGCGCAGTTCGCCGGGGCCGCGCAGCTCGAGGTCCTTCTCGGCGATGTAGAAGCCGTCGGTGCTCTCCTCGATGACCCGCAGGCGGCTGAGGGTCTTCTTGCTGCTCTCGCCGGCGATGAGGACGCAGTAGGACTCCAGGCCCCCCCGCCCTACCCGGCCCCTAAGCTGGTGGAGCTGGGCCAGCCCGAAGCGTTCGGCGTTCTCGATGACCATCAGCGTGGCCTGGGGGATGTCCACCCCCACCTCGATGACGGTGGTGCTCACCAGCAGGTCGAAGTGGCCGTTCTTGAAGCGCTCCATCACTAAGTCCTTCTCCTCGGCCTTCATCTTGCCGTGCAGCAGCTCGATGCGCACGTCGGGCAGCAGCTCGCGCAGCTCCTCGGCCAGCTTGGTGGCGGCGGCCAGCTCGGCGGTGGTCTCGCTGTCGCCCTCCTCGATCATGGGCGTGACCACGAAGACCTGGTGCCCCTTGGCGATCTCCTGGCGGGCGAAGGCGTAGGCCTGCAGGCGGGTCTTCTGGGTGAGCACCTTGGTCTTGACCGGGGTGCGCCCGGGGGGCAGCTCGTCGATGATGCTGACCTCGAGGTCGCCGTACATCGTCAGCGCCAGCGAGCGCGGGATGGGCGTGGCCGACATCACCAGCACGTCGGGGCGGCTGCCCAGCAGGCGGCGGCGCTGCAGCACCCCGAAGCGGTGCTCCTCGTCGATGACCGCCAGGCCCAGGTCCTTGAACTCCACGCGCTCCTGGATCAGGGCGTGGGTGCCCACCACCACGTCGGTGTGGGCCGACTTGAGCCGGTCGAGCACCCCGCGCTTCTCGCCCATGGGCATCGAGCCCACCAGCAGGTCCACGGTGACGCCGAGGGGGAAGAGGTACTTTTGCAGGTTCTGGTAGTGCTGCTTGGCCAGGATCTCGGTGGGGGCCATCAAGGCGCCCTGGGCCCTGTTCTGCGCGGCGATGAACAGCGCGGCGGCGGCCACGGCGGTCTTGCCCGAGCCCACGTCGCCCTGCACCAGCCGCGCCATCTGGCGCTCGCTCTGCATGTCGGCGAGGATCTCGCCGAAGACCCGCTCCTGCGCCCGGGTGAAGGCGAAGGGGAGGTTGTCGCGGAAGCGCTCGAGCCACTCCGGCTCCACCCGGAAGTAGCGCCCCAGCAAAGCCGAGCCGCCCGACTGGATCATGACCTTGAGCTCCAGCAGCAGGAACTCGTCGAACTTCAGGCGGTAGAGGGCCTTTTCGAGCTGCTCCTCGGAGTCGGGGAAGTGGGCCTGGCGCAGCGCCCAGTCGAGGTCGGGGAGCCCCAGGGCGGCGCGGTAGGGCTCGAGCGGGTCGGGGATGCGGGGGAAGGCCTCGAGGGCCCGCCACGCCGCGCGGCGCAGGAAGGCCTGGGAGATGCCCTCGCGCGAGGGGTACACCGGCACGATGCGCCCGGTCGAGAGCGACTCGCCCGCCTCGTCCTCGAAGTACTCCACCATCAGCGAGACGTTGCCCCCGCGCCGCTGCACGCGGCCCGAGACGAGCAGGCTGGCCCCCTCGGGCACCTGCTTGAGCACCCAGGGCTGGTTGAACCACACGCCCGTGAACTTCCAGCCCCACGCGTCCATGAAGCGCACCTGCACGAGCTGCATGCCCTTGCGCGGGGTCTTGACGAGCTCGCGGCTGAGCACGGTGCCCACGACGGTGGCCTTCTCGCCCTCCTCGAGCTCGCGCACGCTCTGCAGGGCGCGGCGGTCCTCGTAGCGGCGCGGGTAGCCGTGCAGCAGGTCGCGCAGCACCCGCACGCCGAGCTCGTTCATCTTCTTCTTCCCGCCCACGCCCAGCGGCAGCGCCTCCACCGGGGTGTCGAGGGTGAGGTCCCCCACCGGCTGTGCCGCCTCCGGCGCCGGCGAAGCGACGGGGGCGGGCCGGGCCGGGGCGGGCTGGGGCGCCTTGCTCGGCGGGGGCGTGAGGATGGGGTCCTGCCCGTTGCCCAGCAGCTCGATGGCCTTCTGCAGGCGCTCGAGCCGCTGCTGCGGGCTCATCTCGCGGTAGCCCGCCAGCAGGTGCCCGAGCTCGGGGAAGGGCTGGCCCAAATTCTGCACCAGCTTCTCGAGGCCGCCCGCCACCACCCGGTCCTGCGCGCCGTCGGAGAGCTCGCGGCGCAGGGGTCGCAGCAGGCGTTCCTTGAGCTCGGCCCTGGTCACGGCCCCATCATGCCACATCGCCCGGGGGGTTTATGAACCCAACGTAACGATGCCGTAACCGCCCGGCCGCTACACTGCCCTCGGTTCGTGAGCAACCGGGAGGGCGCATGGCGAAGACCATCGAGCAGTTGAACTCGGGCCTGATCGTGGGGCGGGTGGGACTGGGGATGCACGGCACCCAGGTCGGCAGCGTGGCCCAGGCCGTCCACGACGGCGACACCATCGACGTGCGGGCGCCGGGCGACTTCGGCATCCGCTTCCTGGGGGTGGACGCGCCCGAGGTCAGCGCCAAGCTCCCCGACTCCGGCCCCGACGACTACCCCTCCCTGAGCAGCCCGCGCTGGGAGGCCTTCCTGAGCGGCGACCCGCTGCGCAACGCCCGCGTCAGCCGGGGGCTCAAGCGGCACCTCGAGGCCCTGCTGGGCCCCGGCGTGGCCGCCAACCACCACTTCCACTCGCAGGAGGCCCGCAAGGGGTTGGCCCAGATGGTCGAGGCCGACCGCGCGGCGCTGGGCCAGAGCAAGGAGGACTTCCGCTTCTTCCTGGCCTTCGCCTACGAGGTCATGGACGGCTACGGCCGCTTCCTGGCCTTCATCCACCCCAACGACCCCGCCCGGCAGCTACCCCCGCCCCGCCGCGAGAGCTACAACGACCGCATGCTCGAGGCCGGCCTGGTGCTGCCCTACTTCATCTGGCCCAACACCGACCCCTTCCTCAAGGCCCGCCTCGCCACCTCCTCGCTGCAAGGCGCCGTGCTGAGTCCCCGCCAACTGTTCGAGGAGGCCAGCGACCCCGCCACCAAGCTCGGCCGCGCCCGCGCCGCCGTCAGGCGGGCTCGAGCCCAGCAGATCGGCCTCTTCGCCGGCACCAACCCCCTCCGGCTCCCCCCGTCCGAGCTGCGCCTGCTGGTCAACCTCGCCAAAGGCCGCACCGTCAACCGCTGGGTCATCGACCTCAGCGACCCCAAGGCCCGCCTGCTCCACCCCGAGGACTACCCCGCCATCCCCCACCCCGAGGACCGCCTCTTCGTAGCCGAGGAGTTCGTGCCGCTGTTCCGCCAGCGGGGTTGGTAGGGGGAGCAGACAGGTTAAAGCCGTCAACGATCAGCTCGTGGCTCGTGGTTTGTCGAGGGCCGAGGGCCAAGGCGTACGACGTAGGACGTAGGACATGCGTCTTGCGTCTTGCGTTTTGCGTCTTGCGTTTAGCGTTTGGCGTTTGGCGTCTTGCGTCTTGCGTTTGGCTATCAACTATCGACCATCGACTCCATCTGAGCCCTGCTACACCTTAACCCCACCCCCCCAGCCGTATACTCCCAAGGCATATGGCTTTAGCGCGAACCGTGACCTTGCCCAACGGCCTGACCCTGGCCGTGGAGGAACAGCCCTGGAACCCCGGGGTGGCGATGCAACTGCTGCTGCCGGTGGGGGCGATCACCGACCCCGAGGGCCTCGAGGGGGCGGCCAACCTGCTCGAGGGCTGGCTTTGGAAGGGGGCCGGGGGGCGCGACGCGCGGGCTCTGGCCGAGGCCTTCGACGACCTGGGGGTGCGGCGGGGGAGCGGGGCCGGGCTCGAGTACACCACGCTGGGGGCTTCCTTCCTGGCGGGGCAGCTCGAGAAGGTGCTGGCACTCTACGCCGACGTGCTCATGCGCCCCGCGCTGCCCGACGACGCGCTCGAGCCGGTGCGGCAGGTGGCGCTGCAGGAGCTGGCCTCGCTCGAGGACCAGCCCCCCAAGAAGATGTTCACCGCCCTACGGCGGGCGGTTTTCTCGAGCCCGCACGGGCGCAACCCCAGCGGCACGCTCGAGGGGCTCCAGGCGGCCACGCCTGAGGCCCTGCGGGCCGACTTCCGGCGGCGCTACGGCGCGAGGGGCGCCGTGCTGGCGCTGGCCGGGGGGCTGACGCTCGAGCAGGCCCACGCGGCGGTGGAGGCCACGCTGGGGGCCTGGGACGGCGGGGAGCCGGCCATGCCCGGGCCCGCGGTGAGCCGGCCCCACGCGCTGCGGCTGGAGCAGCCGAGCGCGCAGGTGCAGATCGGGCTGGTCTACCCCGACGTGAGCATCGGGCACCCGGAGTTCTACACCGCGCGCCTGGCGGCGCAGGTGCTCTCCGGCGGCATGGGGGCGCGGCTCTTCGCCGAGGTGCGCGAGAAGCGCGGGCTGGTCTACTCGGTCTACGCCTCGCCCAACGGGGTCAAGGGCTACAGCTACCTCAGCGCCTACGCCGGGACCACCCCCGAGCGCGCGCCGGAGACCTTAGAGGTCATGCAGCAGGTGATCGAGCAGCTCGCCGAGGGCGTGAGCGCGGAGGAGCTCGAGCGGGCCAAGGTGGGCCTGCGCACCGCGCTGGTGATGCAGGAGGAGTCGGCACGCGCGCGGGTGGTGAGCATGGCCCGTGACCTCTACATCATCGCGCGGGTGCGGCCGCTGGAGGAGATCGAGGCCGAGATCGCCGCCGTGGACCTCGAGCGCCTCAACCGCTACGTGGCCGCCAACCCCTACCGCGACCCCTGGACCGCCGTCTTAGGCCCCGTAGACCAGACCGTGGTGTCGCTATGAACCCGACGCACCTGCAAACCGCCCGCATGGACACCGGCATGGAGTTCAAGGAGGCCCGGCTCGACAACGGCCTCACCGTCATCGCCGAGGTCAACCCGGCCGCGCGGAGCGTGGCGATGGGTTACTTCGTCAAGACCGGCAGCCGCGACGAGCGCCCCGAGGAGTCGGGGGTGTCGCACTTCCTCGAGCACATGCTCTTCAAGGGGACGCCCACGCGCGACGCGCTGGAGATCAACCTCGAGTTCGACCGCCTGGGCGCGCAGAACAACGCCTTCACCAGCGAGGAAAACACCGTCTACCACGGCGCGGTGCTGCCCGAGTTCGGGCCGCGCCTGCTCGAGCTGCTCACCGACATGATGCGCCCGGCGCTGCGGCAGGAGGACTTCGACACCGAGAAGCAGGTGATCCTCGAGGAGATCGCCCTCTACGCCGACCGCCCGCAGTTCATGGCCTACGACTGGGCCCGCGAGCGCTACTTCCGCGGCCACGGCCTGGGCAACAGCGTGCTGGGCACGGTCGAAAGCATCGAGGCCCTGACCCGCGAGCAGATGGCCGACTACCACGCCCGCTGCTACTCCCCCTCGAACATGGTGCTGGCCCTGGCGGGCCAGCTCGACTGGGAGGCCACGCTCGAGCAGGTCCGCGAGCTTACCCGCGAGTGGCGCCCCGCGGCCGTGCAGCGGGAGTACGCCCCCTTCGAGCCCCGCCCCGGCGAGTTCCGCCAGCCCTACGCCCAGGCCACCCAGAGCTACCTCTGGCACTTCGCCCCGGGCTTCGCCGCCCAGGACGAGCGCCGCTACGCCGCCGGCGTGCTCGCCAACGTGCTGGGCGCCGACGGCAACAGCCGCCTGCACTGGGCCCTGGTGGACAGCGGCCTGGTGGAGTCGGCCAGCGCCGGCCACGAGGACAACGACGGCGCCGGGCTGTTCTACGCCTTCGCCCAGACCGACCCCGCCAACGAGGAAGCGGTCGCCGAGGTTGTGCGCCGCGAGATGGAGCGCCTCGAGCGCGAGGGCGTGCGGGCCGACGAGGTCGAGCGCGCCAAGAACAAGATCGCCACCGGCATCGTCTTCGCGGGCGAAACCCCCATGAACCGCCTGTTCAACCTGGGCCTCTCCTACGTCTACACCGGCCGCTACGAGACCTTGAGCGAGATGGCCCGCAAGTACGAAGCCATCACCGTGGCCGACGTGAACGCGCTGCTCGAGGCCAAGCCGTTCTCGCAGGGGTTCTTGTACCGGCTGGTGCCTGAGAATGCCGATAGTCGATAGCTGATAGCCAAACGCCAGACGCAAAACGCGAGACGTCCCTTCTTCACCCCCCTTAGCAAGGGGGGCCGGGGGGGATACCCCCTCCCCGCGCGCGGGGAGGGAAGGGGTGGGGTCTAGCACAGGCCACAGGCCACGAGCCATGAGCTGACGGCTGATGGCTGACGGCTTACCGCTGTCTATCATGAGCTACAAGCCACATGCCACATGCCATACCGCCCCTTTAGCCACCCATCACCCGCGGCCCGCACGCTTGCGCTAGGCTCGAGGGGTGAAACTCGTGCGTTTGATGGCACCCTTGGTGGTGCTGTTTTCTATGGCGTCGGCGCAGAGCGCGCTGGAGCTCGAGGTGCTGGCGCAGACCAACCAGGCGCGGCTGGCGCGGGGGCTGGGGGCTTTGCTGTGGGACGACCTGGCCTATGAGGCGGCGCTGGGGCACGCGCAGGACATGCTGGCGCGGGGGTACTTCGCCCACGTCACGCCGGAGGGCCGCACGCCGGGGCAGCGGATGGCCGCGGCCGGGGTCATCGAGGTGACGGTGGGCGAGAATTTGGCCTACTACGAGGGGTTCAGGGACGAGGGGTTGCCCAAGAAGGCCGTGGAGGACTGGATGAACAGCCCCGGCCACCGCGCCAACCTGCTCAAGCCCGACTTCACCCACCTGGGCGTGGCCTTCGTGCGCCAGGGGCGCAAGGTGATGCTGGTGCAGAACTTCCTGAGCCGCCCCTTCAGCCCCGTGCTCGGCCGCGCCCCGGCCCAGGCCCAGCGCACCCTGCTGCGGCTGAGCGGGCAGGCCCCGGGGCCGCTGGGCGTTTTCCTCGACCGGCAGCTTTTCGCCCAGGTAGGGCCCAAGCTGGACCTGAGCCTCGAGCTTCCCCCCGGCGCAAAGCTGGAGTACGGCTTGAAGGAGGGCCAGAGCTGGTTCTTAGCCCCCGAGGGGCAGGGCGGCGGCTGGCAGGCCCGCCTCGAGACCGCCCCCACCCCCGGCGTGGCCCTGCGGCTGAGCTTCCCCAGCGGGCAGTACGCGATGGCGGTGGGGGCCGAACCCCGCTTCTGGCGCAGCGTGACGGGGCCGCAGACGCTCGAGGTGACCCTGCCGGGGACCCTGCAACTGTTGTGGCTGGGGCGGATGCAGGGCCAGAGCATCGACTACACGCACCGGATTCCCCTGCGTTGAGGGGCACGAACCGCGGGGGCGGCCAGGAGCCGCCCCCGGATCATTTACGCGCCTTGAAACAGGCCTCAGTGCCCCATCAGTTCGTTCACAGCGCCGCATAAGCGCGGTTACCCAAACTCCAGCACGTAGAGGACGGCATTCGGGAAACCGAGCCCTACTCGCGCAAAGGAGTAGCTTATGACGAAGCATTGGAAGAAACTGATTCTGGCTGGGACGGCCGCACTCGGCCTCTCGAGCGCCGCCCTGGCCGACGGCCTCTCGGTGACGGTGGACGCCCCGCTGATGCCGGGCTTCAGCATCGCCAGCAGCTTCAACTACAACGTTGAGACCACCACCGGCTTCGTGGTGGGCGGCAGCCTCATGCCCGGCTACGGCGGCGGGCAGTTCGTGCTCGTGGGGCGGCTGGGGGCGAAGTACGCCCAGGACCTCGTGAGCGACCTCAACACCGAGCTCGAGGGCTACGTGGGTCTGGGGACTTTCGTCTACGTCCTGCCCTCCCCCGTCGGCTTTAGCCTCGACGCCTCGGCGGGCCTGAAGTTCAAGCACACCTTCTCGGGCAACAGCAAGCTCTACGCCGACTTCGACCTCGTGGGCATCTACTTCCCCCAGACCGGCACCTTCGTGCCCTTCGTGGGCGGCGACCTCGGCCTCAAGCTCGACCTCGTGCCCAACACCGACATCTACGTGCAGGGCGCGCTGGGCTCCTACGTGGGCGCCTCCCCGCTGGGCTACGACGTGCGGGGGGCGGTCTACTTCGCCTTCACCCCCCAGGCCAAGCTGGGCGTGAGCGTGGGCTACGGCAACATGAACTACGCCATCAACGGCCAGCCCGCCCTCACCAGCATCGGCCCCGACGCCGGCTTCTCGGTGCGCCTGGGCTTCCAGTTCGTCGAAGAGCCCAACACCATCGGCACCCCGGGCAGCCACATGCCCTGAAAATGGTAGCCGGCAGGGCAAAGCCACCCCGCGGGGTGGCTTTGCCCTGTGGTGCCTTTAGCTCGCAGGGTCGGGCTCTTCCTCCCAGAGGCGGCGCTCGACCTCGGCCTTCTGCTTGTGCAGCCTGAGGATCTGCTCGTTGCCGCGCACGCCCTTGGCCTCGATGGCCTGGGCGGTGGCGGTCTCGAGGTAGCTCAGGCGCAGCAGCTCGGCGGCCGACATGCCGTCGCGGGTGTTCTTCACCCTGCGCTTGCGGCGGAACTCGCCGGAGTCCATCTGCAGCACGCTGCGGTTGGACAGCGAGCTCACCTCGCGGTAGATGCTGCCCTCCCCGCCGTGCCGCGCCACCGTGGACATGAAGCGCTTGCGCGCCTCCACGCTCTCCAGCCGCGCCGAGAGCCAGCGGCGGTGCTCGGGCGAGGGGCTGCGCTCGGCGACCTCGGCGGCGAGCTGGATGTCGCCCTCGAGGTAGCGGCGCAGCAGGTCGCGGGCCTTGCCGCGCCAGCGGCGGGCCTCGGGGGTCTCGAGCGCGAAGCTGAGGGTCACGAAGTCGCCGTAGCCCAGCACGGGCTCGCGGCCCTTGCCGAAGTTGTGCAGCCGCGGCTCGAGGCCGTGCTGCTCGACGATTTCTTGCAGGCGTTCGGGGCTGCCCTCCAGGCCCAGCGCCGCCAGCGCGTCGTAGGCGCTGATCTGCCCGTCGGGGGTGCTGCGAACCTGGGTCTTGCCCAGCCGAACGCTCGGGGGGGTTCGGGTCATCGCATTGTTCACAACTAAAAGTATACCCGGTGTTATGTTTATAGCATATCACCTGGCTCTCAATTGGGGCTGACCTCAGCCCAGGGTCAGTCCGGGGTTCTAGGGTAGGGGCATGCTCGAGCGCGCGGGGCGGTGGCTCAAGCGCCTCCTGGCCGCCTTCGCCGACCGCGAGGTCCCCACGCGGTCGGTGGCGCTGGGCTACTACGCCTTCTTCAGCCTCTTCCCCCTGATCTTCCTGGCGATGGCCGCGCTGGGCTTCCTGCTGCGGCAGCAGTTGCCGCTGGCCCAGGAGCTCGAGGCCACCCTCACCCGCAGCCTCTCGGGGTTGTTCGTGGGGGCGGGGGAGCTGGTGGAGGGGGTGCTCGAGGCGGTGCGCGAGAACGCGGGCACGGTGGGGGTGGTGGGGCTGCTGAGCCTATTGTGGGGGGTCTCGGGGACGATGGGCGCGGTGGCGACCGCCATCACCCGCATCTTCGACCCCGAGGCCCCCTTCCCCTCCCTGCGGGTGCGGCTGCGGGCGGGGCTGGTGGTGCTGGGCGTGGGGGGCGGCTTCGTGCTGCTGACGCTGGGCGGCCAGGCCCTGGCCGTCGTCACGCGCTTCCTCCCCTTCGGCGAGTGGCTGGTCGAGCTGTACCGCTGGGTCGCCAACCCGCTGCTGGCCGTGCTGGCCTTCGCCTTGCAGTACCGGCTGCTGCCCACCCGGCCCCCGCCCTGGGCCGCCGCGTTCCAGGGCGCGCTGGTGGGCGGGGGGCTCTTCGCGCTGGTGCAGCTCGGCTTCAGCTTCTACCTGCGCTGGGTCTCCTTCCAGAACGTCTTCGGGCCGCTAGCGAGCGTGGCGGTTTTGCTGGTGTGGCTGCACTTTTCCGCCCTGGCCTTCCTGCTGGGCGCGTTAGTGGCGGCTTTGCTCCACCGGGCGGTCAGCCCCTCCCCAGCCGTGGCTCAGTCTCGCATCAGCCACGGTGCCTACCCTCGAACAGAGGAGGTCACTATGGACACCAAGCCTACGGCTACGGATTTCAAGGATAAAGCCCAGGAAGCCAAGGACAAGGTGCAGACCGCCGTCAACGAGACCAAGGCCAAGGTGGGCGAGGCCCTCGAGGAGAGCGGGGCGCGCGCCGACTTCGAGGCCCTTAAGGCTGACTTCCAGGCCCTGCGCAGCGACGTGATGAGCCTGATGAGCAGCCTCAAGGAGACCGCCGGGAGTAAGGCCAAGGACCTCGCCAACGAGCTGCGCCACACCGGCGGCGAGCTGACCCATCAGGTAAAGGAGAAGGGCAGCGAGATCGCGGCCACCCTGGAGACCCAGGTCAAGGACCGCCCGCTGATGAGCCTGCTGGTGGCCTTCGGGGCCGGTCTGGTGCTCTCGCGCATGATCAACCGCCACTAGGCGGCGAGGAGACAACATGACGGCCTTGGCAGACGTGGTGATCAGCACGGTGGAACTGCTCGAGGCACAGGCCCGCAAGCTCCGCAGCGACTTGCGGGGCCTTTTGCTGTCCGTGGTGCTGATCCTGGTAGCCGGGATTCTGCTCTTGGGCGGGCTGGGCTGGCTGGTGGCCGCGGGGTACTTGCAGCTTCGGGCCTGGATGGACCCGGCCCCCGCCGCCGCGCTGATGGGCCTGCTCACCCTGCTCACTGCCGGAGGGATGCTGTGGATCGCGATGCGAAAAAAATGAGCCCCGAGCAGGAGGTCGAGGCCGCCAAGGAGCGGCTGCGGGCCTCGCTGCGCCGGGTGGGCGAGGAACTGGGCCGGGGGGTGGACGAGGCGCAGCAGCGGGTGGTGGGCACCGCCCAACAGCTCCAGGAGCGGCTGCTCTCCACCCTCAGCCAGGCCACCTCGCAGGTACAGGACACCGCCGGCAACCTCACCGCCGAGATCGAGGACCTCTTCCACAAGCCCGTCGAGGCCGTGCGGCAGCGCCCCTACGAGGCGGTCGCCACCTCGCTGCTGGCCGGGGCCATCGTGGGCTACCTGACCTCGAGGCCCGCCCCCGCCGACGGGGCTACCTCGGCGGCCCACGGCGAGGCGCGGGCGGCCTCGAGCCCCCGCACCTCGCTGCTGTCGGGGCTGGTGGCCGGCGGGGTGGGCAAGACGGTGTGGGATGTAGTCCAGAAGGAATACCTGACCCCGGAGAACATCCGATACTGGTTGGACGGGCTGCTTGCCTCGCGCAGGCCCCGTAGGGAGGGGTCGTGGACCGAAGGCTCGTCGTCGTCCTGGCGCTCGCACTGACTCTGGCGGTCAACTATCTGGCCAATGCCCTGCCGCTGGGCGGGCAGAGCACGGGGGAGATCTCCGACAGCTTCCCCGTGCTCTTCACCCCGGCCGGCTACGTCTTCGCCGTCTGGGGGGCCATCTACCTCGGGCTCATCGCCTATGCCGTTTACCAGGCCCTGCCCACCCAGCGGGGCAACGCCCGGGTACACGCCGCCGCGCCGTGGTTCGTCGCGAGCTGCCTGTTCAACGCGGGTTGGATCGTGGCCTGGCACTACGGGGGGCTGGGCCTGAGCCTGGCGCTGATGCTGGGCCTGCTGCTGAGCCTGGTGGGGGCCTACCGCACGCTGGCCGTCGGGCGCTACCCGGCGAAGGGGGCGGAGCTCTGGGCGGTGGACCTCCCCTTCAGCGTGTACCTGGGCTGGATCACGGTGGCGAGCGTCGCCAACGCCAGCGTGGTGCTCTACGCCTCCGGCTGGGACCGCTGGGGCCTGCCGGAGGCCGCCTGGGCGGTGGTCATGATCTCGGCGGCAGGCCTGATCGGGCTGCTGATGCTGGGCCTGCGCCGGGACCTGGCGTTCGCCGGGGTGCTGGTGTGGGCTTTCGTCGGGATCGCGGTGCGGCAGTGGGGGACCCCGCCGGTGAGCCTGGCGGCCGCGCTGTGGGCGCTGGTCCTCGCCCTGGCCCTGCTGCGGCGCGCGGCAAGGCCGCGGGCTCGAGCCCTGCCGATCCCGGAGGTATGATCCGCCGCCTGACCAGCCTGGACCGGGGCCTGGACTGGGCCTACCCGTCCAACCGCTTCGTCGCGGGGCTGTGCCTGGCCTTCGCGGTCGCTGCCTTCGTGCTGCAGAACGTCTGGCTGGGCCAGCCGGTGCTGTGGGGCGTGCTGGCCGGGGCCGGCTGGGTCTTCACGGCCTGGGCCCTGGGGCGCGAGCTCGACCCCGACCACCCCGAGACGGCGGCCCGCGCGGCGGTGGCGCTGGCGCTGAGCCAGGGGCTGCTCCTGCCGCTGCTCAGCGCCCAGCCCCGCCTGGCGCTGGCCTTTTTTTTGGTGACGGGGGTGCTGGTGGTGCTGGCGCGGCTGCTGGGGCGCACCACCGGGCGGCCGACCACCTGGCTCGACGTGGTGGCGGTGGCCTCGAGCCCCCTGCTGGC
>NZ_KE387023.1:342252-374737 GCF_000430045.1 Calidithermus chliarophilus DSM 9957
GCCGGGCCTGGGCCGGGCTCGCCCTGGCGGTGGGTGCCGGGGTCGTGACCCTGCTGTGGGTGCGCCCCACCGAGCGCCCCGCCAGCGAGCCGTGGGTGCTGTGGTTCGCCGCGGCCACGGTGCTGCTGGGCTGGGCCGCGCTGCTGGTGTGGATGTGGCAGAAGCCGCTGTCGAAGGCCGACGACGGCCGTCCGCTCGAGTACGAGCGCCTGCTGGGGGCGAGGGCGTTGGTGGCCCTCGCCACGCTGCTGTTGGTGTGGACCACCGGCTTCCTGCCGCTGCTGGCGCTGGGCTGGGTCGGGATCTTCGGGGCGGTGGCCGCGGCCACCGCTCAGGCTTGGGTCAGCGGCCCTTCAGAGACGCATAAGCCCTGACGGACAGCATGTTCTCATGCTCGGCCGCACCGATGGCTTGCAGGAGCACTACTACCGGCGCGAGGGCGACGCGGCCGGGAGCTTCCGCTACTACCTCCCCGACGGCCACGAGCTGACCGACCCGGCCGAGCTCGAGCGCATCGCCAAGCTCGCGGTCCCGCCCGGCTACACCGACGTCTACATCTCCCCCGACCCCGACGCCGAGCTCCAGGCCTTCGGGCGCGACAAGGCCGGGCGCCTGCAGTACCGCTACCACCCCGACTTCCTCCAGGCCAACAGCGAGGCCAAGTGGCAGCGCCTGGTGCGCTTCGCCCGCTGCCTGGGGCCGCTACGGGCCGCCAGCGGCGCCGACCTGCGGCGCAGCGGCCTCGAGCCGCGCAAGGTGATGGCCCTCATGACCCGCCTACTCTACGTCGCGCGTTTCCGCGTCGGCTCGGACGCCTACGCCCGGGCGCACAAGACCTACGGGCTGACCACCCTGCGCCACTCGCACGCCCGGGTCGAGGGCAACACCGTGGAGTTCCGCTTCAAGGGCAAGCACGGCATCTGGCAGCACAAGCTCACCACCGACCAGACCATCGCCAAGAACGTGGCCCAGCTCAAGGAATTGCCCGGCCCCTGGCTGTTCCAAGCGCTCGTCGAGGGCGGCCGGGCCCGCATCCGGGCCCAGCAGCTCAACGCCTACATCCGCGAGGTGATGGGCCCCTTCACCGCCAAGGACTTCCGCACCTGGGGCGGCACCCTGCTGGCCGCGGAGTTCCTGGCCGACCAGGGCCCGCCCCAGAGCGACCGCCAGGCCCGCAAGACCCTGGTCGAGTGCGTCAAGCACGTGGCCGCCGACCTCGGCAACACCCCCGCGGTGGTGCGCGCGCACTACGTCTGCCCCAAAGTCTTCGACTTCTACCTCGAAGGCCGCGTCCTCGACGACTTCGAACCCAGCGCCACCCGCCGCAAGGCCAGCGGCGAGGACGGCCTCAACCGCTCCGAACTCGCCCTCAAGCGGCTGCTCGAGGCGTGAGAATGAGCGAGCCGTCAGCCTGGGGCTTGTGGCTTGCGGTTCGCCCCTCCCCACCCACGTCGAGGGCCGGGGGCCAAGGCGTCTTGCGTCTTGCGTTTTGCGTACGACGTACGACATGCGTTTTGCGTTTTGCGTTTTGCGTTTTGCGTTTCGCGTTTCGCGTTTCGCGTCTTGCGTCTCGCGTCTTGCGTTTAGCTATGGGCTATCGGCGCCCCGCGTTCCGTCACCGCCCCGTCGCCACCGCCAACGCCTTCAGCCGTCCGGCGTGCTCGAGGGCGAGGTCTTCGGGGGAGTAACGCCACGACCAGTAGCCGCCCACCTTGCCGGGGTAGTTCATGCGGGAGTCGGTGTCCAGGCCGAAGACGTCCTGCAGCGGCACCACGGCCAGCTTGGCCGGGCTCTTGAAGGCCAGGGTGATGAGCGCCCAGGGCACGTCGGCGGGGGAGTCGAAGGTGATGTCGTTGTCCTGGAGGTAGGAGCGCATGAACTCCTTCTCCTCCTCGGGGGCGGTCTTGTACCAGCCTAACGTGGTGTCGTTGTCGTGGGTGCCGGTGTAGGTGATGACGTTGCCGCTTTCGGGGTAGTTGTGGGGGAGGAAGGGGTTGGTCTCGTCGGAGAAGGCGAACTGCAAGATCTTCATGCCGGGGAAGCCGAAGCCGTCGCGCAGGGCCTCGACCTCGGGGGTGATCACGCCCAGGTCCTCGGCGATGATGGGCGCGTCGCCCAGCGCGGCGCGCACCGCCTGGAACAGCGCCTCGCCCGGGGCCTTCACCCACTGCCCGTTGACGGCGGTGTGGGCGTCGCCGGGGATCTCCCAGTAGGCCTCGAAGCCGCGGAAGTGGTCGATGCGCACCAGGTCGCAGGTCTCGAGGCTCTGCCGGATGCGGGCGATCCACCAGCCGAAGCCCTCGGCCTGCATCACGTCCCATCGGTAGAGCGGGTTGCCCCACAGTTGCCCGGTCTCGCTGAAGTAGTCGGGCGGGACCCCCGCCACCACGCTCGGGGTGCCGTCGGGGTTGAGGTAGAAGTAGTGCGGGTTGGCCCACACGTCGCTGGAGTCGTAGGCCACGAAGATGGGCATGTCCCCGATGATGCGGATGCCCTTCTGCGCGGCGTAGGCCCGCAGCTCGGCCCAGGAGGCGTAGAAGAGCCACTGGGTCCACGCGTGCATCCCCACCTCCTCGGCCAGCTCGAGGCGCGCGGCCTCGAGCGCCTGCGGCTCCCGGCGGACGAGCTCGGGGCTCCACTCGTTCCAGGGCTTGCCGCCGAACTTGTTTTTCAGCGCCATGAACAGCGCGTAGTCGGCCAGCCAGCCCGCTTCCTTCTGCTCGAAAGCGGCAAAAGCGCTCTTGTCGGCCTCACCGGCCCGGGCCACGAAGCCCGCGTAGGCCCGGCGCAGCAGCGGCCAGCGGGTGTCGTAGAGCCAGCCGTAATCGACCTTGTGGGCGGGGTAGGCCGGGGGGTCTTCGGGCTCGAGCCAGCCCTTGGCGATGAGCAGCTCGGGGTCGATGAGGTAGGGGTTGCCGGCGAAGGCCGAGAAGGACTGGTAGGGCGAGTCGCCGTAGCTCGTAGGCCCCAGCGGCAGCACCTGCCACCACCGCGCCCCCGTGCCCGCCAGCCAGTCGATGAAATTGCGAGCCTCCTGGCCCAGCGCGCCGATCCCCCAACGGCCAGGGAAGCTGGTAGGGTGGAGCAATATCCCGAAGCTGCGTTGTAAGTCCATAGCCCCAGCATACCGGGTACGGTGGAAGCGTTTCTATAGCCTCGCCCAGAACGGACGCACCCCCACCGCGACGGCCGGGGTCGATGCCGTGCCATCGCGGGACAGGCCCCCAGGCATCGGATATTTCCCAGCAAGCCACCCCGGGCCGAACGGGTTGCGCGAGGGGCATTTCGTTCATCCCGCCCGGACGCCCAATTTGGAGGGGTGAACGGGCAAAATCGAACCGATCCCTGGTGAAGCCAATACCCGTCGTTTCTTTATCCAGACCGGATTGAACCCCTTCTCCACCCAAATTGGGCCCCCGTTCGGAATACAGGATTAGGATTTTATAAAATATGGATGAGAACCAGGCAAAAAATGCTATAATCCTTGTGGTCGGGATAATTGACGTTCGTATCGGCGGGCAAGGGAGTCCGGCTGTAGGCGTATTGGTCGTGGCATCTGTATAAAACCCAGCGAAGTCTAGTTGCCTACCAGGGAAGGAAGAAAGGGGGGACGGCGGGGCATTGTGACCCAATAGGCACACGCAACCCTCGGTGGTTGAGAACAGTCTTTCCCAATAGGAATGGCTGTATTCCGTAGATTTGTCGAAAAAATGGGAGATAGAGGCATTTGCGCTGCGCTGGAGGACGATTAGCTCGGCTCGAGGCAGCATGCGAGGGTATTAACACGGCATTGTGGCGGCATGCCTGCCGGTCGTAACCCGGAACCTGTGCGGGGCAGGCCGATCAGGGGCCTGCAAACCGAGGTAACCCATGAATTCACTCGCCAAAGCCTGGCTTTTGCTGGTGCTGGTGGCTCTTCTCGCGGCGTGCGCCAAGAACGCGCCCAAAGCTACACAACCCGTCAACAACCCCAACGCGGCAGGCTTATCCGTGCCCATCGCGAGCTTCGTCATAAAGCCCAACCCTCCCAGCGGGGTCAATTTCACGCTCGAGGGCTGCAGGAACAACGGGGACATAACCTTCCCCCCCTCCGGGCCGTTCGTCTGTCCCGACGCCGCCTACACCACCGGCAACCTCGGGAAGGGCTGGAACGAACTCGACCTCGTACCCCACCGCGTCACCATCGACGCGGGGAACTCCGCCCCGGCCTCCAGCACCTACACGTTCGTCGTGGTCCTCGACGCCAAGAACGGCGGCCACCCCGGCTACGACGTCCTGTCCGAACCGACCCTCAACGCCGCGCTCTCCAACGCGGCGTGTTCCGCGGCCGTCGTCAGCGACGAAGGGATCGCCAACCCGGGGCTCGGGGGCATAGACGAGTCCCGCTACCGCCTGGTGACCATTACCAACCAGCCGAAGAACACGACGTGCGTCTACGATTACTACGGCCGTCTGGCCCTGGGCTCCCACCTGTTCCCCGGCTCCTCCCTGCACGCCAACTTGGCCCTGGTCGATCGGGACAAAAACGGGCAGCCCCTGAGCCCTCTCCAGATCACCACCCAGGGCATCGGCGCCAGGGACGTCTCGATCCCGGTCAAGGAGATCTTGCCCCAGGAACTCGACAAGACCATGGCGGGCTCGCAGGGCCAGGATCACATATGGGACCTCACCAAGGAGCCTAGCCCCGCCACCGTCAGCTTCGGCAACACCTGCGACGCCAACGAGCCCACGGCCAAGCAGGTCCAGATCAAGATCACCTGGGAACGCAAGCCGGCGACTTTGGGCAACATCACCGTCATCACCAAGGTGTACGCCACCAACCCGGCCGCCCGGGTCATCACCGTACAGGTGAGCGACCAGATCCGTTCCGGCACCAGCGTGCTGGACACCGCAACAGGGTCAGCCGTGGACGTACCGGCCAACACCACCAACTACCTGGTACTGACCCACACCCTCACCGTCCCCAGCGGAACCTCCAACCTCAACGACGTCGCGACGGCGACCTACATCGACAAGATCACGGGGGTCCCCGTACCGGGCCAGACCACCGCCACCGCCACCGCCGACATCTCATTGGCCGCGCCCACCAACAGCACCGCCACCATCTCCGACTCCGAGAGCATCACCGGCGCCGGGCTCACCTTCTCCGCCGACGCCTTCTCCGGCGCCTCGGGAAGCTTCGCGGGCTATACCGCCGGAACCCCGACGACCGGCCCGGTCGTCTGGAACTCCAACACCCAGCCGGGGAGCGCGTCGGTGGTGTTCGACAAGCGGGTGTACGTGACCACCGCCACCTCCACCAGCGGCAGCCTCTCCGACACCGCCACCCTCACCGCTTCCCACGGCTTCACCACCAGCGCCAACGCCAACATCAACGTCTCGGCCGACGTGCGGGTGAGCCTCACCATCAACAAGACGATCCCCAACGTGCTGCAAGCGGGCGAGACCCAGACCTTTAACTTCGCCGTTAAGGACTCCAACGGCGTGGTGGTCGATTCGCCGTCCATCACCTTCGGGCCCGGCGAAACCACCAAGTCGGCGACGGTGGGCAACCTGGCCCCCGGGAGCTACACGGTCTCCGAGACCACCGCCTCGGGCTGGGCCCCCCAGGGCGACCAGTCCGTGGGCATCAACCCCGTGTCCGGCGACCTCAGCACCTGCTCCGGCAAGGTCACGTTCAACAACCAGCTCCAACCGGCGCTCGCCAAGGCCAAGAAGGTCACGGTCCCCGCGGGCAACGAGGGCGATTGGGAGATGATCCTCACCGGCCCCGGCACCCCGGCGGGCGGGGAGAAGGTCAAGACCAACGCCAGCGGCGACGCGACGTTCACCACCGTGCTGCAGGAGGGCTCCTACACCATCACCGAGACCCTGAAAACCGGCTTCGACCAGACCGGCACCAGCGGCGACTGCAGCTTCAGCGTGAAGTACCCGGCCGACGGCGGTAGGGTGTTCAGCTGCACCATCACCAACACCCAGCGCGGCAAGATCATCGTCAAGAAGGTGACCGACCCCAGCGGCAGCGCGCAGAGCTTCGAGTTCACCCCGAGCTACAACGGCGGGGCGAAATTCAGCCTGGGCGACGGCCAGTCCAACGACAGCGGCCTGCTGGCTCCCGGCACCTACTCGGTGAGCGAGGCCGTGCCGGCGGGTTGGGACCTCACCAGCGCGACCTGCGACGACGGCAGCGCGGTAGACGCCATCGGCCTGGGCGCGGGCGAGACCGTCACCTGCACCTTCAAGAACACCCAGCGCGGGCACCTCATCGTGGATAAGGTGACCGCGCCCGCGGGCGACCCGCAGAGCTTCAACTTCACCACCGGCGGCAGCGGCTACAGCGGCTTCAGCCTGACCGACGCGGCCGCCCCCAACGACCAGGAGCTCAAGCCGGGGACCTACTCGGTGACCGAAACCGTGCCCGCAGGTTGGGCTCTGACCAGCGCCACCTGCGACAACGGCAATCCGGTGAGCGCTATCGTGCTGGGCGCGGGCCAGACCGTCAAGTGCACCTTCACCAACACCAAAAACGCCACCATCATCGTCAAGAAGGTGATGGTAGGCGGCACGGGCTCGTTCAGCTTCAGCGGCACCCCCTCCGGCTCCATCAACACCAACGGCGGCACCCTCTCGGCCAGCGTGGCCCCCGGGGAGTACGTCTCCACCGAGACCGTGCCCGCGGGTTGGGACCTCACCGGCGTGGTCTGTGACGACGCCAACAGCACCGGCGATGCAGCGGCGGCCAAGGCCACCTTCAGGGCCGAGGCCGGCGAGACGGTGACCTGCACCTTCACCAACACCAAGCGCGGCAGCATCACCGTCGTCAAGAACACCGTGGGCGGGAACGGGACCTTCAACTACACGAGCAACTTCGGGGTCAGCGCCCTGACGACCGTGGGCGGGACCGCCAGCCAGACCGCTACCAACCTCGTCCCCGGCTCCTACAGCATCAGCGAGAGTGACCCGGCGCCCGCCTTCGACTTCACCAGCCTGCAGTGCACCGACCCCAGCGGCGGCACCACCATCCAGGGCCGCACCGCGTCCATCGACCTCGCCCCGGGTGAGAACGTCAAGTGCACCTACACCAACACCGCTCGAGGCAAGATCCTCGTCAAGAAGATCACCAAGCCCGCCGGGGCGTCGACGAGCTTCACCTTCAACACCAGCGGGGCTGGCTACAGCGGCTTCTCGCTGGCGGACGGCCAGACCAACGACTCCGGCTACCTGGTGCCCGGGACTTACACCGCCAAAGAACTGGTGCCGCTGGGTTGGGTGCTCACCGGGATCGGCGGCTCCACCGACCCCAACACCCCCTACAACTGCACCGTCACCGGCAGCGGCGGTAGCAGCGGCGTCGGCGACCTGAACACCCAGACCGTCACCGTCTCCCTCAAGCCCGGCGACGTCGTGACCTGCGTGTTCGAGAACACGGGCCAGGGCGTGACCCGCACCCAGGGCTTCTGGGCCACGCACCCGCAGCTCGCCAACATCGCCTGGTTCGGCGGAACGGCGTTCGGGCACACGTTCCCCGGCGTGGCGTCGGCCGTCGGTGATGCCCTGCTGTGCGCGCGTCCGATCGACACGCTGGGCAAGCTGATGGGCGGCTTCTGGAGCGACATCTCCAAAAAGACCACCAACGCCAAGCGCTCCTCGCTCGACCAGGCCAGGATGCAGCTCCTGCAGCAGTTGCTGGCGGCGGAGTTGAACGCCTCGGCCTTCGGCAGCGTGCCCAGCACGGGAAGCTTCGCGGCGTGGGAGAGCGCCTACTGCGGCACTGACCAGAACGCCATCCAGACCGCCCAGCAGCAGGCCGCCTCCTTCAACAGCGCAGGCGATAGCGGCACCTTCACGCCCGGAACCTCGGCCGACAGCAAGACCGCGAGGTCGATAGCCGACCGGGCTTTCTGGGACACCCTCCCGTAGCGCATCGGCGGTATTACGGCTCCAAGCGGGCGGAGGGCCCGGCACGTGCCGGGCCCTCCGCCCTTGCCCTCAAGGCCTGGCCCAGACGTTCTGGAAGAAGTCCTTGAGGCCGCTGACCTCGCGGGGGTCGGCCACGTCGGGGTTGATGTAGGCCATCTGGGCGATGGCGGTCGGGGTGCCGAAGAGCATGCGGTAGTCGTCGGCGATCATCTCGGTCCTGCTCCAGTTGTAGCTCGAGTCCAGCCGCGGGTCGCCCGCGATGCCCCGGGCGTTGAGGTAGCTGCTCCAGTCGCCCTGGCGGGAGAGGTAGAGGTGGTAAAGCGTCCAGACGTGGCCGTACTCGTGGGCCAGGACGGCGTCGGGGCGGTCGGTGAAGGCGTAGCCCGCCTTGGCCTGGAGGTAAAGGGTGGCCCTGAAGCCGGTGTACAGCCCGCCCGACTGCGACACGCTGGTGGCGGTGGAGGAAGGGTAGGTGGTCTGCACCTTGACGGTCAGCGACGGGCCGACGCGCTCGAGCTCGTAGGCGTTGGGCCTGAGCAGGTCGTAGATCTGCTGCGCCGTCCAGCCGCTGACGTCGGAGAAGATCTGGATGGTGACGCCCTCGGGCGTGACCAACTGTTCCTTGACCCCCGGCGGCAGCGAGGTGCTGTTGCTGACGTTGACGCCCAGGCTGGCGCTGGCGGTGTTGCCCGAGGTGTCGGTAGCCCGGACGGTGAGGGTGTGGGCCCCGTTGCCGAGGCCGGTGGTGTCGAGGGTGAAGCTCCAATTGGCCGTGCCCTGCGCCAGCCGGTAGGCCCCGCCGTCCACGCTCAGCTCCACCTTGGCGACCGCGACGTTGTCGCTCGCGGTCCCGGCCACGCTCACCGTGCCGCTCAGCGTGGCGCCCGCGGCGGGGCTGGTGAAGCCGACGGTCGGGTTGGTGGTGTCGGGCGGGGTGTAGGTCAGGGAGAGCGCGGCGGTGCCCTTGTTGCCGGCGGCGTCGTAGGCGTTGACCACGACGGCGTTGGCCCCGGCCGCCAGCCCGCCGAGCGCGAAGCTGAAGTTCAGCGTGGCCGCGCTGGTGATGCTCAGGTTCTGCTCGGCCCCGCCGTTGAGCTGGTAGGTCATGCGGGTCACGGCGACGTTGTCGCTCGCCTGGCCCTGCACCGTGACGCTCGAGCTGCTCAGCGTGGCGCCGTTGGCCGGGCTCGAGATGCTCACGGTGGGCGCGGTGCCGTCGGGCGGGGGAGCGGGGGGGCTGTAGACCACGCCGACCGAGCTCGAGCCCACGTTCCCGGCCGCGTCGTAGGCGTTGACGGTGAGGGTGTTGCCGCCCGCGACCAGCCCGCTGGCGGTGAAGCTGAAGTCGACCGAGGCGCTCTTGCTGATGCTCAGGCTCTGCTCGGGGCCGCCGTTGAGGCGGTAGGTGAGCCTGCTGACGGCCCGGTTGTCGGTCGCCCTGCCCTGCACGGTGACGCTCGAGCTGCTCAGCGTGGCGCCGTTGGCCGGGCTGGAGATGCTGACGACCGGCTTGATGGCGTCGCCGCCGTTGCCCCGGTTCACCTGGACCGTGGCGGTGCCGAAGTTCCCCGCCGCGTCGTAGGCACTCACCGTCAGGAGGTTGTCGCCGGGTTTGAGCCCCGCCACCTTGAACCCGAAGCCGGCCTTCCTCCCGGGGCCGACCCTGACCTCCCGCTCGGCCCCGCCGTTGAGCCGGTAGGTCAGCCTGACCACTCCCTGGTCGTCGCTCGCCTCGCCGAGCACGTCCAGGTCGTCCTGCTCGAGGCTGACCCCGGTCGCGGGGTAGCTGATGACTACGGCCGGCTTGGCCTGGTCCGAACCCGGGGGTTCGGCGGTCTCAGGGGTGCGCTGGCCGCAAGCCACGAGCACGACAGCCAGCGCTGAGAGAAGATATTGCCTCACCTGTCCTCCAAAATGGAGATTTGATAGTTAAACCCCGATAACGGGGAATACAGCCCATCTAAACACGGGGGCTCGGGCTCTTTTTTAGAGACCGTTAAAGGCCTCCTTGACGTTGAAGAAACGAAGAGAAACCCCCGATAATTGCGCCATAAAGGCAAGTTTTCGTTTGGCTATCAAAGCAAGTCCACCCACCTTCAATAAAGAAGGTGGGTGTTTTAGAAAAAGACTCCGGTTTCGCGCGAGAACCATTAACTCGAGGTTTAGCTTCCCCGGCCAATCGGGCTCGGGGGGAGCTCAGCCGATCTTGTTCCCTTTCTCGTCGTAGCGGTAGAAGCCGCGCCCGCTCTTGCGGCCGTAGAGCCCGGCCTGCACCATCTTGCGCAGCAGCGGGGAGGGGCGGTACTTGTCGTCGCCGAGGCCGCGGTGCAGCACCTCCATGATCGAGAGGCAGGTGTCGAGGCCGATGAAGTCGGCGAGGGTGAGGGGGCCCATGGGGTGGTTCATTCCCAGCTTCATCACCTGGTCGATGGCCTCGGGGGTGGCGACGCCCTCCATCACGCACTGGATGGCCTCGTTGAGCATAGGCAGCAGGATGCGGTTGGAGACGAAGCCGGGGTAGTCATTGACCTCGACCGGGGTCTTGCCCATCTTGCGGGCGGCCTCGAGCACGGCCTGGGTGGTCTCGTCGCTGGTGAGGTAGCCCCGGATCACCTCGACGAGCTCCATCAGGGGCACCGGGTTCATGAAGTGCATGCCGATGAAGCGCTCGGGGCGCCCGGTCGCGGCGGCCAGGCGGGTGATGGGGATGGAGGAGGTGTTGGAGGCCAGGATGGCCCCGGGCTTGACCAGGCGGTCGAGGTCGCGGAAGAGGTCGCTCTTGACCGCCTCGCTCTCGACGACGGCCTCGACGACGAGGTCGCAGTCGGCGAGGTCGGAGAGCTGGAGGGTGGTGCGGATGCGGCCCAGCGAGGCGTCGTGGGCGGCCTGGTCGAGGCGGCCCTTCTCCAGCAGCTTGCCTAAGGAGCGGCGTATGGTGTTCAGGCCGCGCTCGACGAAGCTGTCCTCGAGGTCGCGCAGCACCACCTCGTACCCGGCCTGCGCCGCCACCTGCGCGATGCCCGCGCCCATCTGCCCTGCGCCGACTACACCGATCTTGCGGATTTCCATAGCAGTGACTCCTTCCCGCACGATTCTACCGAGCGGGAGGGGGGGCGGAGGGGGAGGCTAGCGGCTGCCCTCGGCCTTGAGCCTGGGGGCTTCGGCGCTCCTGACCTTGCCCAGCGTGTTGACCACCACCACCCCGACCAGCGCGACGGCCCCGCCCACCATCGACAGCAGCGCGGGCACCTCGCCCAGCCAGACGAAGGCGATCAGGGTGGCGATGAGGGGGTTGACGTAGAGGAAGCTCGTGACCCTCGAGGCGGGCGCCCTCGAGAGCGCGTAGGACCAGGTGATGTAGGACAGCCCCCCCGGCAGAACCCCCAGGTAGACCACCGCCAGCGTGGCGGGGAGCGGGGCGGCCGCCACCTCCTGCGCCAGCCCGGGCAGGAAGACCAGCATCGGCAGCGTCCCCGCCCAGATGGAGTAGGCGGTGAATTGCAGCGCCGTGTAGCGGCGGTAGAAGGGCTTCTGCAGCACGAAGTACAGCGAGGTCGCCAGCGCGGCCAGCAGGATGAGGAGGGCCCCCGGCTGCAGCTCGAAGCCCCCGGGCTTGCCGAAGGCGATGAGCGCGACCCCCGTGAAGGCGATGGCGATGCCGGTCCAGCCCCACGGCGAGATCTCCTCCTTGAGCAGGTGGCGCGACAGCAGCGCCGTGAACACCGGCCCGCAGGCGATGAGCAGGGCGGCGGGGCCGGCCAGCACCGTGACCTGCCCGAAGTTGAGCGCGGTGTGGTAGACGGTGATCCCCAGGAAGCTCACGGCGAAGATGCCCGGCCAGTCCTGGCGCCGGGGAAGCGGCATCCGCACGGCCAGCGCGTAGATCAGCAGGGTGAGCGAGGCCACCAGGAAGCGCAGCAGGGTGAGGTGGCCGGGGGAGTAGGCCTCGAGCCCCGCCCGAATCCCCGCGAAGGCCGAGGCCCAGGGCAGAAGGGTCAGCACAATCGCCAGCAACGTCCGGGAATCCATTGTCAGAGTCTAATGGAGTCCGGCCGATTTGATCGATAGCCGAATTCCATTTGGCGAACCCGCCCCTGGCCCCTCCTCAGCGCCGGTCCTCGGCGATCTCCTCCATGCGGGCCTCGGCGGCGGGCTGGGCGCTGGCCGGCCGCACCGGCGGGGCCTCGCCCCCCGGCCGCCCGGTCGCCAGCTTCTCCTGCACCAGGGCCTGCACGCGCCGCATGGACTCGTGGGCGAAGCGCCGCTGCAGGCGCCGCCCGAACAGCCGGAAGCCCAGCGCGTAGAAGGGGTTGCGGATGGTCCCGGTGCGGGAGAAGGCGTGGATGCGGAAAAACACCTCGCCGCTGTCGAGCCGCTTGGCGACGGTGAACTCGATCTGGCCGCGCTCGAAGTGGCCCTCGAGCGTGGCGTAGTCGTAGCCCCACACCCGCTCGAGGCCCTGCCGGGTCTCGCGCAGCTCGTCCACCACGCCCCCCACCCGCACGCCGAAGAAGAAGGTGAAGCCCAGGAAACGCCCCCTCAGCAGCATGACCCGCTGCTCGAGGGGCCGCTCGGGGAGGAAGATGCCGGTGATGAGGCCGGGCGGGGGGAAGCGGTACTCGCGCAGCACCTCCTGCGCCGCGCGGAAGGAGCCCCCGGGCAGGGGCTCGCCGGGCGGCTCGGGGGGCAGGTCGGCCTCGTAGTCGTCGATGTTCCAGCCCGCCTCGCGGGTGTACTCGCTGCGGCGGCTGAGGTCGAGGTTGAGCGGGCGCCGCTCGAGCGCCTCCAACCGCTCGCGGTAGCGCTCGCGGGGGGGCTCAGCCACGCCCCAGCTCCTCCGTGACGACCTCGACCTTGCCCAGTTGCCGCCCGCCGCTGTACTTGACCACCCGCTTGCAGAAGGTCACCCACACCCGCTCCTGCACCATCTGCCCGAGCTTGAGGCTGGAGTAGGCCAGTTGCACCAGCCCGTCGCGCGAGCGCGCCCAGGACTCGATGCAAAAGCACAGCACCCCCGGCATCTCGGGGTCTTCCTCGAGGGTGAAGCGGATGTGCCCGGCCTCGGGGTGGCCCTTGAGCGTCAGCAGCGTGAAGGAGGTCTCCCCCACCTCCACCACCCGCACCGCCCCGTTCCAGGGCCCGAAGATGGTGATGTCGTACTCGTCGCCCACCTTCATGACCCAGGGGTGGCCGTGCCGCTTCTCGAAGTCGGCCAGTTGCGCCGGGGCTAAGCTCGCCAGGTTGGCCTTGACGAAGGCCATGAGCTCTCGCGGCGCCATGCGGGCGTCGGAAAAGCGCACCTGGTAGCGCCGGTGGAACAGCGCGCCGGTGCCGTCCCTGGCCGGTTGTGCCTCCTTGCCTCCCACCATCAGGGCAAGGCTAAGTGCGCCGAGTAAGCCCAATCTGTGCGCCAGTTGAGCGCGGGCTGATTGCCGGACGAACGGAAGCGGGCCACCCGCGGCCCTCACCCCGCTTCCCGCGCGGGGTGTTCGCGGGAGCCGCTCTCAAGAGAGCACCTCGAGCCCCCACCCCAGCTCGATCCCCCGGCCCCTGAACATGGCCGGCAGGTCGTTGCCGTGCTCGGCCAGCGCGTTGATGAGCTCGTGCAGCGCGGCGGTGGCCCAGGCCGCCTGCCGGTGCGAGATCAGGCCAGCCTCGAGCGCGGCGAAGAGCTCCTCCGTGTCGAGCACGCGCACCGCCCGCTCCCGGGTGACGCCCAAGTCGAGGTAGAGGTCCTGCACGCTCCACACGCTCCCCTCGCGCCGCACGCTCACGATGTCCACGTAGTACTCGCACCAGTGCTCCCCCTGGTGCGGCGTGAAGCGGCACACCTGCCACCCCGGCCCCGGCAGGATGTGCGCCTGCCAGTAGCGGTAGAGCGGGTGGTCGTAAAACGGCCGCTCGACGTACAGGCCGTGGGGGTGCTCGAGGTAGACCCGCACCGGGAAAGTGCCCGCCTTAACGGTGTGCGTCCGCGCGGCGAGGTCATGGATTTGCACTTTCAGGCCCATGAACCAGTCTACCGGATGGGAGCGGTCAGCTATCAGCCCTCAGCCCTCAGCGAAAGGCCCGTGGAGATCCCCTCCCCGTCCCTCCCCGCGCGCGGGTAGGGTTTATCCCCCCCAACCCCCCTTGCTAAGGGGGGGACAAGACGTCTTGCGTCTTGCGTCTTGCGTCTTGCGTCTTGCGTCTTGCGTCTTGCGTCTTGCGTTTTGCGTTTGGCGTCTTGCGTCTTGCGTTTGGCGTTTGGCGTTTTGCGTTTGGCTATCGGCTATCAGCTATCGACTATCGGCGCTCAGCGTTCACCCCTAACCCACGTACGTCAACCACGCCTCGTACTTAGGGTTCTGCCCCTGCACGGCCTCGAGGTACGCCTTGCGCAAGCGCATGGTGTGCTCGCCCGCGACGCCCCGGCCGATGGGGCGGCGGTCGAGGAAGGAGACGGGGGTGACCTCGGCGGCGGTGCCGACCATGAAGACCTCGTCGGCCATGTAGAGTTGGTCGCGGGTGGCGCGCACCTCGCGCACCTCGTAGCCCAGGTCGCGGGCGATGGTCATGACCGAGTCGCGGGTGATGCCCATGAGGTTGACGCCGTGCTCGATGGCGTAGAGGGTGCCGCCGCGGAGGAAGAAGATGTTCTCGCCCGAGCCCTCGGCCACGTAGCCCTCCTTGTCGAGCAGCAGGGCCTCGTCGGCCCCGGCGTGGTGGGCCTCGATGCGGGCGAGGGCGCTGTTGACGTAGTTGCCCCCGATCTTGGCCTTGCCGGGGAAGACGTTGGCGGGGAAGCGGGCCCAGCTCGAGGTCACCAGCTTGGCCCCCTTGCGCACGGCCTCGTCGCCCAAGTAGGTTCCCCACTCCCAGGCCGCGATCATCACCTCGGCGGGGTTGTTGGGCAGGGGGTTGACGCCCAGGCTCGTCGCGCCCATCCAGGCCAGGGGCCGGATGTAGCAGCTCTTGTAGCCGTTCTCGCGCACGACCTGCAAGATCCCCTCCCGGACGGCCTCGGGGGTGAAGGGGATCTCCATCATCATGACCTTGGCCGAGTGGAAGAGCCGTTCGACGTGCTCGTCGAGGCGGAACACCGCCGGGCCTTTGGGGGTCTCGTAGGCCCGGATGCCCTCGAAGACGCTGGTGCCGTAGTGCAGGGCGTGGGTCAGCACGCTGACCTTGGCCTCCTCCTGGGGCACCATCTGGCCGTTGAACCAGATCAGGCCCGCCTTCATCCGGGTCTCGCCGCCGTACGACTTGGGTTTGATCTCGGTGGACATCGTTCCTCCATGTGCCAGCCTATCGCGGCCCTGGCGCAGCAGATGCCCCGATCATACTTCTTTCAGCAGCGACTGTAGCGTTTCAGGCAGCAGGTGACGGTAAGCCGTCACATCCTTCTGGCCCGTCTGGAGCTGCAGGAAACGGCGGGCGGTGTCCTGGAGCATGGGCAGGAGCTGGGGCTCGCGCACGACCTGCGGCAGCAGCTCGCGCAGTTGGGCCTCGAGGTCGCGCCCGGCCAGGTAGCGCGCGGCCAGCAGCATCTCCCCGTCGAGGCGGCTGCTCAGGGGGCGGCGGGTCAGGCGGCGGGCCTCCTTCTCGATGAGGGGGTCTTTGAGGAGCCGCTGGCAGCTCTTGCAGGGGTTCTCGGGGCTGGGGGAGCCGCAGACGACGCAGGGGGGGTGCGGGCTGGCCTTCTGCCGCCGCACCACGGCCCGGGCGGCCTTGTAGATGGCGCCCTGCAGGGCCTCGGGCATCTGCTGGGCCAGCGCCCGCAGGCGGTCCTCCTCCTCCGAGGAGAGGGCGGGCAGGGGCACGATCTCGGGCTGGGCCTTCTTCTTGCCCTTGCTCGGCCGCCCCACGCTGAAGCGCAGCTCGTGCACCGCGCCCGGCAGCTTCTCGCGGTAGCGCCGCAGGAACTCCTCGCGCATGTAGGTGAGCTGGTGGCCCACCACCGAGTCGGAAACGCGCACGTAGAGCACGCCGTCCTCCAGCCGCTCGGCTTCGGTGAGCTGGCTGAGGCTCTCGCCCGCGATCTCGGGCCACAACGCCAGCGCCGCGCCGCGCTTGAAGCCGGACTCGAGGCCGTGTTGCTTGAGGGCCTGCCCTAAGAGGTCGCTGATCAATCGAGGCTTGCCCACGGTTCCATAGTCTATCGGCCGCCCGCCCCTTTCCAGGGCTGCGCCCGGCTGGATTAAGACGGCCGGCCGGGTTTTATTCATCACAACATTTGATTATTTGAATATATTAATTTACATGCCTTCCGCCCTGCACCGCTTCAAGGCCGAATTCTTCAAAGCCCTGGGCCACCCCGTGCGCCTCGCCGTCCTCGACGCGCTGCGCGAGGGTGAGAAGAGCGTGGGCCGGCTGGTGGAGGAGCTGGGCCTCGAGCAGTCCAGCCTCTCCCAGCAGCTCGGCGTCCTGCGCCAGCGCGGCTTCGTGGAAGCCCGCAAGGAGGGCACCAGCGTCTACTACCGCACCGCCGACCCCGACGTGTACGCCTTCCTCGACCTCGGGCGCGCCATCTTCGAGCGCCAGCTCGCCCAGTCGGGGGCCCTGCTGGCGCAGATCCGGGAAGAGGCCGGGGTGTGATGGCCGGGAAAAAGCCGTCCTGGGCCGGCAGCCTGGCCCTGCTCAACCCGCTCGAGGCCTGGCGCAGGGAGCTGCACGACTACAGCCTGGGCAAGTTCCAGCAGGACCTGCTGGCCGGGCTCACCGTGGGGGTGGTGGCCCTGCCGCTGGCCCTGGCCTTCGGCGTGACCAGCGGGGCGGGGGCGGCGGCGGGGCTGTTCACCGCCATCGCGGCCGGGGTGGTGGGCTCGGCCTTCGGCGGCTCGCGCTACAACATCACCGGGCCCACCGGGGCCATGACCGTGGTGCTGCTGCCCATCGTCGCGCAGTACGGCGTGGACAAGGTCTTTCTGGTGGGGATCATGGCCGGCCTCCTCCTGCTGGCCTCCGGGCTGCTGCGGCTGGGCCGCCTGGTGAGCCTGATCCCCTACCCCGTGGTCACCGGCTTCACCAACGGCATCGCCGTGGTGATCTTCCTGCAGCAGGTCCCCGGGCTGCTGGGGGTGCCCACCCCCAAGGGCGAGCACGTCCTGGGCGTGACGTGGGAGGCGCTGCGGGGCTACTTCCAGCAGCCCCAATTCGCCACCGTCCTCCTGACCCTGCTCACCGTCGCGGTCATCCTGGCGTGGGGCCGCTACGTCAGGCGCGTCCCCGGCAGCATCGTGGCCCTCGCCGCGGTGACGCTGGTGAGCCTGCTGTTCCCGGAGGTCCCGCGCGTCGGGGACATCCCCGGCACGCTCCCCGCGCCGCGCCTGCCGGAGTGGAGCCTCAGCGACGTGAGCCAGCTCTTCAGCCCGGCTCTGGCGGTGGCGCTGCTGGCGGGGATCGAGAGCCTGCTCTCGGCGGTGGTGGCCGACAGCATGACCATCCGCGAGAAGCACGACCCCGACCGCGAGCTCATCGGCTCGGGCCTGGCCAACCTCGTGGCCCCGGTCTTCGGCGGGATCCCGGCCACCGGGGCCATCGCCCGCACCGCCGTCAACGTGCGCTCGGGCGGCCAGACCCGGCTCGCCGGCATCCTGCACGCGCTGTTTTTGCTGCTGGTGGTGCTCTCGCTGGGCCCTTTGGCCCGGGTGATCCCCCTGGCGGCCCTGGCGGGCATCTTGATGGTCACGGCGGCGCGGATGGTGGAGTGGGAGGCGGTACGGGCCATCCTGCGCTCGACCAAGAGCGACCTCAGCACCATGCTCGTGACCATGGGCGTGACGGTGGCCTTCGACCTGGTGCTGGCCATCGAGGCGGGGCTGGTGCTGGCCGGGGTCCTCTTCATCCAGCGCATGAAGAACGCCCTCAGCGTCGAGCCGATGGACCTCACCCCCTCGGTGCCCGCCCACCTGGCCGTAGACCACGACCTGCTGCGCGAGCGGGTGGTGGCCTTCCGGGTGGAGGGGCCGCTGTTCTTTGCGGCCGCCGGGGAGTTCATCCAGAGCCTGACCCAGGTCAAGGACGTGGACGTGCTGATCCTGCGCCTGCGCCGGGTCAAGGTCATCGATGCCAGCGGGGCCAACGCCCTCCTGACCATGAAGGAGGCCCTCGAGCGCAAGGGCGTGAAGTTCCTGGTCTCGGGCCTGCAGCCGCAGCCGAGGGCGGTGCTCGAGCGCATGGGGCTCCTCGACGAGGTCACCGCCCACGGCCGCCACCTCTTCGAGACCACCGACGCCGCCATCGCCCACGCCTGGAGCCACGTCGAGCGCAGCCGCCCGGCCCGCCCCGGGCGCAGCGCCTGAAGCACCAAGCCCACAAGGCCCATAAAATCAGGCGTGCCGGAATTGAGCCCCCTCCACTGGTTCCTCGTCGCCCTGGCCGCGCTGATCGTGGGGGCCTCCAAGACCGGCCTTCCCGGCGGGGTGACGCTGGCCGTGGCCCTCTTCGCCCAGGTCTTCCCGGCCCGCGAGTCTACGGGCGCTTTGCTGCCGGTGCTGATCTGCGCCGACGTGCTGGCGGTGTGGCTGCTGCATAGGCGCCCCGACTGGCGCCTGCTGCTGCGCCTGTTCCCCTGGACCGCGCTGGGTGTGCTGCTGGGCTGGGGGCTGCTGGGCCGCATCGACGACGCCGGGCTGCGGCTGGTCATCGGCGTGCTGATCGTGGGCATGACGCTCTACCAGCTCGCCCAGCGCTTCCGGGGGCGCCCGGCCGCCCCCGCCCCCTCCGGCGCCTCCCCGCTGTTCACCGCCGGCATGGGCACGGCGGCGGGGGTCACCACCATGATCGCCAACGCGGCCGGGCCCTTCATGGCCCTCTACCTGCTGGCGATGCGGATGGGGAAGCTCGAGTTCGTGGTGGTCAACGCCTGGTTCTTTCTGGCGGTCAACAGCTTCAAGGTGCCCTTCGCCGCCAACCTGGGCCTCATCACCTGGGACTCCCTGCGCTTCAACCTGCTGCTGGTGCCGCTGGTGCTGGCCGGGGCCGTGCTGGGCCGCTGGATGCTGCGCCGCATCAACCAGCAGGCCTTCGAGCTGATGGTGCTGTGGCTGGCGCTGATCGGGGGGCTGCGGCTGCTGATGCCCGTGTAGGGCGGTTCCTGCGAATGCCCTGCACAGCCGTCCCGGCCGCGGGGGGAAAACGTGCGCAGAGACCCGAAGAGCGCTTCGCCAAGACGCCGCCCGTCCTTCACGCGACGAACAACAAAGCCCCGTGCCCTACACAGCCATCGGCGGCTTCTAACGAAGCCTACTCCCTCAGCCCCACACCCCCGCCTCGATGGGGATCATCCTGCCGGTGCTGGGCGCCTCGAGCCCCGCCAGGATGGCCTGAGGCAGGCTCTCGGCGTAGTTGAGCAGGGCCTGGCGGCGGCGGGCGTCGAGCTCGGTGTGCCACTCGTCCACCAAGAGCAGCGGGGCCTCGTCGTGGTGGGCCCACAGCAGGCGGTGCTCGGCCAGGCGCAGGGCCAGGGTGATGCTGCGGGCCTCGCCGCGGCTGGCGTACTTGCCGGCCTCGAGGCCCCCCAGCAGGATGTTGAGGTCGTCGCGGTGCGGGCCCACCGAGGTCACGCCGCGCTGGAGGTCGTCCTGCAGGCCGCTCTCCAGGGCCTGCAGGAAGTGGGCGGGGTCCACGGTCTCGAAGAGCTCGAGGCCGAGATCGCCGGGGGCGAGCTCGCTGTAGGCGTCGCGGGCCAGCGGCTTGAGCTTGCCCAGGATGCGGCGGCGCAGGTTGAGGATCTCGGTGCCGTACTTGACGAGCTCCTGGTTCCACACCCCGATCCCCGCCCCGCCCATCTTCAAGAGGGCGTTGCGCTGCTGCAGGGCGCGGTTGTACTGCGACAGGATGGCGCGGTAGCGGGCCGAGAAGCGCGAGAGCAGGAGGTCGAGGAAGCGGCGGCGCTCCTCGGGGGCGCCCAGGACGAGCTCGAGGTCGTCCGGGCCCAGCAGCACCGCGCCGGGGAGCTGCGCCAGCTCGCGCAGGCTGGCCGAGGACTCGTTGAGGTACACCTCGCGCCCGCCCTGCGAGAGCCGGGTCTCGAGGCGGCTCGAGCCGAAGGTGGTCTCCACCTCGGCCAGCAGCCGGGCCTCGCCCTGCCCGAAACGCACCCGCTCCATCATGCCGTTCTTCAGCTCGCCGCCCAGGGCCAGGAAGATGGCCTCGAGGAGGTTGGTCTTCCCCTGCGCGTTCCCCCCCACCAGCGTGGAAAGCCCCGGCCCCGGCGCGAACTCGGCAGTCACCAAATTGCGAAAGTTGCTCTGCCGCAACCGCAAAAGACGCACGGAGTACAGGCTAAACGTAAACGGCCAAACGCTCAATGACGAAGGATGCTTTTGGGCTGAGATGGGCCAGTGGCTAGTAGCGTGTGGCTCGCGGCTCGTCGAGGGTATAGGGTCGAGGCGTACGACGTAGGACGTAATACCAGATTCGGTTAGTCCGGCGCCGAACGGCGCCGGACTAACCCGACCGAAGGGAGTGCTCTAGGATTCAAAAAGATAGCCTCTGGAAGTCTTTGGATTGGGTGACTATCTTTTTGAATCCGGTATAAGACGTACGACCGGCGTCTTGCGTCTCGCGTCTTGCGTTTTGCGTACGACGTAGGACGTACGACCCGTATCAGACGTACGACCTGCCCCCGGCGTCCGGCGTTCAACGATCACCGGCTGTTAGAATGGCCTCGCTATGAACCTCAAGGCGTTGCCCGTTGGCAAGAAAGCTCCCGAGATCGTCCACATGGTCATCGAGATCCCCCGGGGCTCGACCAACAAGTACGAGTACGACCCCGACCTCGGCGTGATCAAGCTCGACCGGGTGCTGCCTACCGCGCAGTCCTACCCCGGCGACTACGGCTTCATCCCCTCCACCCTGGCCGAAGACGGCGACCCCCTCGACGGCGTGATCCTCTCCACCTACCCCCTGCTCCCGGGCGTGGTGGTGGACGTGCGCATCATCGGCATGGTCGACATGCAGGACGAAAAGGGCGGCGACGCCAAGATTTTGGGCGTGGTGGCCGAAGACCCCCGCTGGGACCACATCAAAGACCTCGCCGACGTGCCCGAGGCCGCCAAGGCCGAGATCCAGAACTTCTTCGAGACCTACAAGGCGCTCGAGGCCCACAAGGGCAAGTGGGTCAAGGTCACGGGCTGGGAGGGCCGCGAGCGGGCCATGGCCGAGGTGCAGGCGTGCATCGAGCGGTATAAGGGTGTCGATAGTCGATAGTCGATGGTCGATAGCTGAACGCTAAATACAAGAAGCTGTAGGGGCGGGCTCCCATGCCCGCCCTTTCTTTTATCCCCTCCCCGGCGCCGGGGAGGGGTGTCTTTTTCACTCGAGCCACCGGCCATGCCTACAGCGGCGCGGCGGGCCGTGCTACTTCTTCCGCTTGGAGAGCGCTTTAGCCTCGGCGATCCAGCCTTCGGCGTCCACCTTTACCCGCGCTTGCACGATCTCCAGGAGCTTGGCGGGTTTGAGCTTGGCGAGCTGGGCGAAGGTGAGCACGCCGGCTTCGTAGAGGCGATTCTGGTAGGTGGGGCCGATGCCCTTGATCTGGGTGAAGACGTCACGGGCTGCGGGTTCGGGCTTGGCGGTCTTGGCTTCAGGCTCGGCCTTGGCTTTGGCCGGCTTCGGCTTTTCGGCGGGCGCCTTGGCGCGGGTTCGGGTCACGTTGCTCGCCGAAGATGGAATGACCTCAGCCAATTGGGTCATTTTTTTTTCGCCGGGCCCGGCCTGGGGTTCCTCGGGTTCCTGGGCCTCGTCGGAGTCGTAGACCACGGGCGGGGGCTCGTCCTCCTGCAGGCTGTTGCGCAGGCTCTGGTAGTCGGGGAGTTTGCCGTGGGCGGCCTTGTTGGCGGCGCGGCGGGCCAGGCGGGCGGGGTAGGTGGCCTCGAGCAGCTCCGCGACCAGGTTCTTCGTGCTCACGTCCTGGTCGCCGGCGGCGTAGAGGCTGGGGTCGGCCTCGGGGAAGGGGTTGTCGAGGGCCTCGAGCTCGGCCAGGCGGCCGATGTCGATGCGGTCGTCGCGCAGCATCTGGTAGATCTCGGCGAAGCGGGCGGCGTGGTCCTCGTAGCGCTCGCGGGCGTACTCGACCGCCTGGCCGGTGTCGATGAGGAAGGGCCAGTCGGAGGACTCCAGCAGCAGCAGCTCGCGCATGAGCTGGCGCAGGGCGCGGCGCTTGCCGTTCTGGTCGCGGCCGAAGCGCTGCACGGCGGCGACCATCTGGTACTCGGCGCGGTAGACCAGCCGCCAGAAGTCGTGGGTCTCGCGGTTGAGCCACACGTCGTGGTGGCCGCCGCGCCCCCAGCTCCCCTCGGGCAGCGCGGTGCGCACGGCCTTGCCGCGCACGGCCTCGCGGGCGGTCATGGCCTTGACGGCCTTGGAGCGGGCCAGCTCGCGGAAGACGGCCTCGAGCCAGGCCGGGCCCTCGTACCACCAGTGGCCGAAGAGCTCGGCGTCGTAGGCGGCGCAGATCACCCCGTCGGGGTGCTTCTGGGCCAGCCCCTCGACCACGCTCACGAAGTGGCGGGCGTGCTCTTTGGTGCGCTTGAAGGCCTCGTCGGGGTAGTAGGGCTCCTTCTCGCCCAGGCCCGCCTTGCGGTGGGTGACGCGGTGGTGGTGCAGGCCGGAGATGGGGTCCTTGCGGTGGAACTCGCGGTAGGCCCCGTCGCCGGGGTAGCCGTAGTCGGCGCTCCACACCTGCAGCGCGGTCTCCTGGTTGCGGGCCATCACCCGCAGGCCCGACTCGAGCTCGTGCACCTGGTAGACCGCGTCGCTCGACTCGACGAGCTGGATGGACTCGAGCTGACCGTACGGCCCGATCTGGGGCGGGAGGTTCTGCCCGCCCTGCACGAGGTGGGCGTCCACAAAGGTGTAGCGGATGCCGGCCTTGTACAGCAGCTCGTCCACCCCGGCCCGCATCCCCGGCTTGGCCCCCTCGACCGGGGGCTCCCAGTGGCCCTTGGGGCGGTAGGCCATCTCGGGCATCCAGTAGCCGGTGGCCTCGCGGCGGTAGTGGCGGCGGTAAGCGTCGGTCCCGGTCTTGATCTGGCCCCACAGCGCGGTGTCCGAGCCCAACAGCGGCGAGTAGCCGTGGGTGGCCGAGGAGGTGATGACCTCGATCTGGCCCCGCTCCTGGGCCCGGGCGAAGAAGCCCACCACGTCGCCGCCCAGGCGCTGGTAGTGCTCGCAGGTCTCGTGCCAGTAGGCCGCCTGGTGGGCCGCCGAGGCCGCGAGGTCGGTGGCCTGGTAGCGCGCCAGGTCGTCCTCGGCCCGCATCAGCCGGTCCTGGCAGTACTGGAGGAAACCCTCCTTGACCTTGGCGTCGGCGAGCTGCTCGGTGAGGATCGGCGTGATGCCGATGGTCATGGGCGCCGGAACGCGGTCGGCCTCGAGGCGCTCCAACATCCGGGCGAGGGGCAGGTACACCTCGGCGATGGCTTCGTACAGGGTTTCCTCGCCGAAGGGCCACATCCCGTGCGCGCGCACGTACGGGAGGTGGGAGTGCAGGACCAACACGAACCGCGTCATAGCCCCAGCATTCTACCCTTAAGACTTCTCATGGAAACATTTCTACGACTGTCGCACAAAGTACGACCAGGACTATAGTTACGGGCCTGGCCTGCCCTTAGCCCGTGCGGAGCAAATCTTAAGTATTTCCCCATTAGATTTTTACCTCCACAGCCCCCAGTAGGTCCAAGGCTTGCAACAGGGCTTGCTTGAGGTGGGAGAGGCTAGCGTAATGGCGGCGGGGCAGAAGGTAGGCTTTGAGCTTTCTCCAAAAGGTCTCGATGAGGTTGAGCTGAGGGCTGTAGGGAGGCAAGAAGCGTAGATAGAGGTTTTGCGCTTGCCAGGTTGCCAGCCGAGCCTGGATCAGCTTGGCTTTGTGGAAGCTGGCATTGTCCAGCACCATGACCGTGAGCTTGTTTTGCTGGCTGGCTTGTTGGGCCTGCTTCTCAAGAAAAGCCAGTACCGCTTCTTTCGTACATCTACCTTCCAGTACTGCATACTGCCCGTGCCTCCCAGCGTACGACCAGGCGCCGATGAGATTGATCCGCCCGGCGCCGCCAAAGTATCGGGGAACCCGGCGCTGGTGCGGCTGCCCCTTGAGCGTCCAGCTATAGCCTATCGGTAAGGTCAGGCCAAACCCACTCTCGTCCAGATACTTCAGAATGACCCGACCTTCGAGCGCCCCCTTTTCAGGGTGTCGAGCGCCGCTTCAGCCTGTCGCAGCAACTGGGGGTCGGGCTGACCGGCCACGACGTAGCGATCCCGTTTCCAGGCGTAACCCAGTTGCCGGAGGTTGCGTCGCACGCTCTCCTCGTCTACCTGGATGCCAAACTCCAGGGCGATGGCTTCCGTCAACTGCCGCGCATTCCAACAGCGGTCTTCCGCCAGCTTATCCCGCATAAACTGCAAGGCCTCTGCGTGGAGTTTGCGCCGATTGCCTTTCTGGGGACGATCCGCCAGTCCCTCGAACTTCCGGCTTACCCAGGCATTCAGCGCTGCGCCAACCGTCCGCACGTGGCATCCGACATACCCGGCAATCCGGCTCATCTCCCAACGCTGGTTCGACAACCGAATCATCTGACTGCGCAGCCTCACCTTCTTGTTCATGTGGGGGCTTTGCTCGATAGCCCGCAGTTGTTCATCCTCTTCTTGGCTCAACTCAATGTACCGAAAGTTTCCCACTGTAAAAGTCTATCGTGAGTGTACTTAATGCACCACGGTGCCCGCCCCGGCCAGGGCCCTCTGGATGGGCTGCTCGAGCCGCGCGTCGCCGAAGATGACCCGGCCCACCCCGCCCTGCACCGCCTCCACCGCGCCGAGCACCTTCTTCTTCATGCGCCCCTGCGCCACGGCCATGTAGGCGGGGTCGTTGACCCGGGCGGCGGGGATCTCGCGGATGAGGCTCGACTCGTCGGGGAAGTTGGCGAGCAGGCCGGGGACGTTGGACAACAGCAGCAGGGCCTCGGCCTTGAGGCTCGTCGCCACCATCGAGGCCGCGGTGTCGCCGTCGGTGTTGATGGCGTCGCCCTCGTAGCTCACGGCCGGGGGGGTGAGCACGGGCATGTAGCCCGCCTCGAGCAGCAGCGTGAGCAGGGCGGTGTTGACCCGCTCGACCGAGCCGGTGAAGTCGCCGCGGTGGATCTTGATCTTGCCGTTCTCCACGTACTTCACCGCGTCCTTGCGCCTGCCCTCGAAGACGCGCCCGTCGAGCCCCGACAGGCCCACCGCGTTCACGCCCTCGCGCTGCAGCAGCTCGACGACGCGCTTGTTCACCAGGCCGCAGTAGACCATCTCGAAGATCTCGAGGGTGCGCCGGTCGGTGAGGCGGCTGGTCATGCCGCCGGGGTGGGTGAGGAACTGCGGCGGGTGGCCCAAAGCCTCCGCGACCTTGTTCGTCTCCGACGAGCCGCCGTGCACGAGGATGAGCCTGTGCCCCTGCTTCCACAGCGCGGCCGCGTCCTTGGCGACCGCTTCGTAGTTGATGCCTTCCGATCCCCCGACCTTGACGACGATCACGCCCAAAAGTCTACCGCACCCCCAGCCGTATGGCAGCCCAGTGCAGGCCCCACAGCCACAGCGGCCCCAGCAGCGGGATCACCCCGGACCCCCACCCCAGCATCAGGCCAATTAAGCCCGTCGATAGCCCGCCCCCCAGAATCCCCGCAGCTAGCCACAGCAGGCTCGAGTGCCCATCTATGCCCAGCGCCACGATCATCCCAAAGCCCGACAACAGCGCCACTATGCTGCCCCAAAACCACCCCTGCAGCAGCATGAGCAAGAAAGTAGGCCCGAAGGATACCTGCCGCAGGTAGCCCCAGAGGCCCGCCGTTAGGGCCGCGCTCGGGCAAATCGCCGATACCAACATCCCCAGCAGCTCCCCGGAGAATGAAAGGGTAGAAGCGAGGACCGCGGCGACCGGAAGGGCACTCAGGCCGCCCCAGAGCATCAGAAGTAGGAGTTTCACCCGTTCCCCACCCACATGCAGATGGCTCAGCCCCGCCCCTGGCGCGTGTACACGTCCGGGTCGTGGCGCTCCATGAAGCGGTCGGGGGCGGCCAGCGGCCTGAAGCCGAACTGCGCGTACAGGCCGTGCGCGTCGCGGGTCGCCAGCATCCAGCGCCGCAGGCCCTGGAGCTCGGGGTGGGCGGTGATGCACTCCATCAGCCACTTCGACAGCCCCTGGCCGCGGCGCTCGGGCAGCACGTAGACGTCGGCCAGGTAGGCGAAGGTGGCATAGTCGGTCACCAGCCGCGCCCAGCCCACCTGCGCCTCGCCCTCGAAGACCCCGAAGGCCAGCGAGTTGCGGAAGGCCCGCTGCAGCACCTCGAGGGGGATCCCCAGCGACCAGTAGGCCTGGGTGCTGAGGTGGTGGTGCACCAGCGGCCAGTCGAAACGAGACAGGTCGGTGCTGACGGTGAAGCCGCCTCGATTCCACTCCATGCGCCTACTCTAGCGGGTAAAGCTCCGGGCGCAGGAAGGGCGGGAGGGCGAGCTCGAGGGTGTGCCGCCAGAACTCCACGCGCTCGACGCGGGCGAGGGTGAGGATGCCCACCGCGCCCAGACCCTTCTTGGTGTCCTTCTGGCCCACCAACTCGTCCATCACCGGGCCCAGCTCCTCGCCCGCCCGCACCCGCTCGCCCACCGCCGGGGGGAGCAGCACGCTGCCGCCGCGGGCCACCCCCGCACGGCCGTCCTCGCGCAGGACCACCGCCACGTTGAACAGCCACGCGCCCAGGTCGTTGAACTCCACGCCGGCCTCCAGGCCCAGCCCCCAGCTCGCTCCCGGGGTCCGCAGGGCGCCTTTCGCCCGGTTGTGGGCCCCGGTGAAGGTCTCCTCGTAGCCGATGGGCTGCACCCGCACCCCCGAAGCCACCTCCACGCCGCGCACCTCGAGGCCGCCGAACACCTCCGCGAACACCCGGCGCACGGGCTCGAGCTTGGCCGGGTTGGTAGAACCTACGATCACCATGCCGGCATCCTAGCGCACCCGGCGGGTCGGGCGGGCTCGAGGCGCAGGCTGCCTTCATCCGCCCCGTGAAACCCGCCATCCACCGTTCGGTTGATATACCATTCAGGCTCCTGGACTAAACAGACCGCCAGTTGATTTACGAGTTCGTCCACCGTCCATATAATTTGCTCGGCGACTTCAGCCACAAATGTAGGAACAACCGGAGGAGGTTAAATGAAATACCTCAGTAAGCTGGCAACGGTATGGATTGTTGGAGCAGGCTTGGCCTTCGCGGGGCCACAGGACAACACCCTGGTGGTGGGGGCCTCGCAAGAGCCTACGGTGCTGGGCGGGGACTTCCTGAGCATCATCTCCAACCAGTCCATCAAGGCCGAGGTGGAGAACTACCTGCTCGTCCCGATGATCGGCATCGACGCCGACAGCAAGAACTTCCCCATCATGGTCACCGAGCTGCCCACGCTGGCCAACCGCCGGCTGCGCTCGGTGGACATCGGCGGGGGCAAGCGGCGCCTGGAGATGGACCTCACGCTCCGCTCCGACCTCAAGTGGTCCGACGGCACCCCCATCACCACCGACGACATCGCCTTCTTCAACGAGGTGGGCAACGCCAAGGGCATGCCGGTGCTCAACCCCGACGTGTGGGAGCGGCGCAAGCTGATCGTCAAGGACAAGCTCAACTTCACCGTGACCTTCGAGCCCGCCTTCTACACCGACACCATCGGCGCGCCCATCGGCTACGCCCCGGCGCACGTCATGCGCCCCGAGTGGCAGAAGGTGCTGGCCCAGACCCAGAACCTCGACGCCAAGCGCGACGCGGCGCGCCTGAGCGAGATCTACCGCAGCTTCTTCCAGGCCTTCGGCTCCAACCGCGCCATCAACCAGGGCAAGATGGTCTGGTCCGGCCCCTTCCGGGTCACCCGCTGGGCCGCCGGCAGCACCATCGAGCTGACCCGTAACCCCAACTTCTGGATCACCCCGCCCGGCGGCGCGGACAAGTACGTCCAGCGGGTCACCTACCGCATCATCCAGAACACCAACTCGCTGCTCGTGGCCATCCTGGGCGGCGGCGTCGACGCGACCTCGCGCGTGTCCATCACCCTCGACCAGGCCCGCAGCCCGCAGCTCACCAGCCGCGCCCCCGGCCGCTACGACATCTGGAGCGTCCCCGGCGCGGTGTGGGAGCACATCGACGTCAACAAGTTCACCAACGTCGAGCGCGTGAAGGAGCTGGGCCTCGACGACAAGCGCACCCGCCAGGCGCTGCTGCACGCCCTCGACCGCGACTCGTGGGTCAAGGCCTTCTTCGAGGGCTTCGAGCCGGTGTCCCACACCTGGGTCGCCCCGGTGAACCCGCTGTTCAACGACAAGGTGCGCCGCTACGAGTACAACCCCGACAAGGCCAAGGCCCTGCTGGCCGAGATGGGCTGGCGGCCTGGCCCCGACGGCATCCTCCAGCGCACCGTCGGCGGCAAGACCGTCCGCTTCGAGATCGAGTTCGTCACCACCTCCGGCAACGCCATCCGCGAGCGCACCCAGCAGCTCTTCGCCGAGCAGTGGAAGCGCATCGGCGTGGCGGTGAAGATCAACAACGCGCCCAGCGCCGTGGTCTTCGACGCCAAGTACCTCAACCGCGCGGTGGAGGGCACCTGGACCGGCATGACCATGTTCGCCTGGGTCTCGAGCCTGGCCGAGCTGGGCAACCTCTTCAAGTACAAAGACCTCAACACCGGCGCCACCTTCATCCCCACCGCCGAGAACAACTTCACCGGCCAGAACATCGGCGGCTGGCGCAACGACGAGTACGACCGCCTGGCAGCCCAGGCCGTGGTGGAGTTCGACCCCGAGAAGCGGGCCGAGCTGTTCGCCCGCATGCAGGTCATCTGGGCCGAGGAGCTCCCCGCCCTGCCCCTGCGCTTCCGCGCCGACCCCCTGATCACCAAGAAGGGGCTGGTCAACTACCTGGGTGCCACCTACTCCGGCGGCAACAACTACCCCAACTGGCTCCCCTGGGCCATCGGCTGGACCGCCCGCGGGGCCCAGAAGCTCTTCGACCAGGCCAAGTACGCCACCGCGATCAGCACCAAGTAAGTCCCCGGCCGGGTTGGCCCGCAAGAGTCTGCGGGCCAACCCGCTCAGGCGGTTAGAGGCCCCCGGCCCGGCTTAATAGCCCTTTCGCCGCTGGCCCGCCTCGGCGAAGCAGCCGCCAACCGCGCCACCTATTTCGAGCCCTGAGTTTGCCGCTGAACAAAGCTGGAAGAGATTTTGTCCCAAGGAGGCTTCAGACTCGGATGTTCGCTTACACGATCCGCCGTTTAGTCCAGATGATCCCGCTGCTGTTCGCCGCCTCGGTGGTGATCTTCGCCCTGCTGGCGTTGCAGCCGGGCGACCCGCTCGACGAGCTGCGGCAGAACAACCCCAACCTCACCGCCGAGCAGCTCGAGCAGCTCCGCAAGGCCTACGGCCTCGACCAGCCCATCTACGTGCGCTACTTCAAGTGGCTGGGCCGCGCCCTGCAGGGCGACCTCGGCCAGTCGCGCAGCTACGGGGTAAAGGCCGCCGAATTCGTCTTCGGCGAGCGCCTGCCCCGCACGCTGCTGCTGTCGGGGCTGGCCTTCGCGGTGGCGCTGCTCATCGCCATACCGGTGGGCATCTTCTCGGCGGTGCGGCAGTACAGCACCGCCGACTACGCCATCACCTTCATGACCTTCATCGGCTTCTCCACCCCGGTGTTCTTCCTGGGCATCATCCTGCTCTACCTCTTCACCGTGGTCGTGCCCGAGCGCACGGGGTTACCCGCGCTGCCTACCGGCCTGCCCAGCCTCTTCTGGAGCGACGTCACCACCGGCAGCATCAGCTTCTTCGGCTTCATCGGCACCTGGGCGAGCCACCTGATCCTGCCGGTGATGACCCTGGCGCTGATCCAGATGGCCTCCTGGACGCGCTACATGCGCGCGAGCTTGCTCGAGGTCCTCAACCAAGACTTCATCCGCACCGCCCGCGCTAAGGGCTTAGCCGAGCGCAAGGTGCTCTACAAGCACGCCCTGCGCAACGCGCTCATCCCCATCGTGACCCTGGTGGGCCTGGCGGTGCCGGGCGTGCTGGGCGGGGCCATCATCACCGAGAACATCTTCTCCTACCCCGGCATGGGCCGCACCATCTTCGAGTCGTTGCTGGCGAAGGACTACAACGTGGCGATGGCCGCCCTGGCCATGCTGGCGGTGCTGACCGCGCTCTTCAACCTGATCGCCGACCTGCTCTACGCGGTCGTTGACCCGCGCATTCGCTACAGCTAGAGGTGTGTATGGCTATCGCTGCGCCTAAATCTTCCGCCTCCGCCGACACGGCCTTCGGCCTGTTCTGGCGGCGTTTCCGCAAGCACCGCCTGGCCGTGGCCTCGCTGGTGTTCATCGGCCTGCTGATCCTGATGGCCGTGTTCGCCCCCTTCATCGCCCCCTACAGTCCCACGGCCCAGCCCACCGGCGAGGACCTGGCCTCCAAGTACTTCCAGGGCCCCAGCCGCGAGCACTGGCTGGGCACCGACGACCTGGGGCGCGACGTGCTCTCGAGGATCATCTACGGCGCGCGTGTCTCGCTGCTGGTGGGCTTCATGGCCGCCATCTCGGGGGTGCTGCTGGGCACCATCCTGGGCACCCTCGCCGGCTACTTCTCCGGCCGCCCCTTCCGCTTCTACCTGGGCCCCCTCAACCGCCGCGAGGGCGGCTGGCAGCCGCCGCTGTTCGTGGCGTGGCGCGTGGCGTCGTGGGTGTTGTTCTACGGCCTGCTGCTCGGAGCGGCCCAGCTCGTCTGGACGCTGGGCGGCGACGACATCCGCGCGGGGCTGGGCGGGGACTGGAGCTTCGCCAACGTGCTCTCGCTGGTGGCCTCGAGCCTGGCCTGGGCCGCCATCGCCTGGGCGGCGGTGTGGGGCCTCAGGGGCAGCTTCCGCCTCGACCTCGACATCGCCATCAGCCGGGTGATCGACTTCATGCTCACCATCCCCGAGCTCCCGCTGCTGCTGGTGCTCTCGGCGCTGCTGCGCGACCCCGGCGCTTCGGTAGGGCAGTGGATCCAGGGGGTTTTCGGCGAGTCCACGTCGGTGTTCATCATCATCTCGATCCTGGTGATCTTCGGCTGGACCGGCAGCGCCCGGCTGGTGCGCGGGGCCATCCTCTCCCTGCGCGAGCAGGAGTTCACCACCGCCGCGCAGGCCCTGGGCGCCTCGGAGGCCCGGGTGATGTTCCGCCACCTGGTGCCCAACACCATCGCCCCCATCATCGTCAACGTGACGCTGGGGGTGGGCGGGGCCATCGTGACCGAGGCCGCGCTTTCCTTCCTGGGCTTCGGCATCCAGCCCCCGGTCGCGACCTGGGGCAACATGCTCACCAACGCGCAGGAGTACATCTTCAGCGCCCCCTGGCTGGCGCTGGCGCCGGGCTTCATGATCTTCCTCACGGTGCTGGCGTTCAACTACCTCGGTGACGGCCTGCGCGACGCGCTCGACCCCCGCAGCCGCTTGTAGCTGTTACAGTGAAGCTGTGTACCGGCAGCCTCGAGAAGCCTTTGAAGCCCGGGTCCATACCCTCGTGCACCGCATCTACGGGCAGATCTACCTGATCCCCGGCAGCGGCACCGCCGACCTGCTCAACGCCGAGGGCAAGCTCTACTTGCCGGTGACCGGCGCCATGCTCTACGAGGCGGGCCACAAGCACCCGCCCGAGGTGGACGAGCTCAAGGCCAGCAGCGCCTTCGTGGCCCTGCAAAAGACCCACCTGCGCTGGCTGGTGGGGGGCCGCCCGGCCACGCCCCGCACCTCCAAGGGCATGCTCGAGCAGAAGCGGCTGGCGCTGCTGTACGGCTCCTACCTGCTGGCCGGGTCGCTGGAGATCCCCAAGGGGGTGCGCCTGTCCGACTACCTCTCCTCCGCCAAGCCCTTCCAGACGCTGTACGCGGCAGGGCTGTACCTCCTCGAGCCGCACAAGCCCGTCGTGGAGCTCGCCCCCTACGAGACCTTCGAGTTCGTGACGGTCAACCTGCACCAGGCCGAGGGGGTGGTGGAAGCCCCTTCGGGACAGGGGCAGGACACGAGGCTGACGCTGTTCGGTTAGGTCGCCGATAGCCGGACGCCGGGCGCGGGTCGTACGTCCGGCGTCGTACGTCTTACGTCGTACGCAAGACGCAAAACGCTAGACGCCATGGCCCCCGGCCCTCGACGCCGGCGGGGAGGAGTGTTCTTTTCACCACAGGCCACGAGCCACGAGCCGCCAGCTATCGACTATCGACTATCGACTATCAGCTATCGACTATCGACCAACCCACTACCGCTTCAGCAGATACACGGTCAGCTCGCGGTTGTTGCGCAGTTGGACCTGGAACTCGAAGGGCTGGTACTCGGCGGCCTCGACCCTAAGGGTGTACTCGCCGGCCTCGAGGCCCTGGAACAGCACCTCTCCCCCGCTCTGAGCACCGACCTCGGTGCCGCCGCGGCTGAGCCGGACCTGGGCGCCGGCGATGCCGGTGTTGACCTTGAGCAAGCAGGGGCACAGCGCGTCGTTGCTGACCACGCCCACGCGCTCCTGGGGGGCGGCGGGCGGGGTGGAGGGGGTGGGGGTGGCCGGGGTG
>NZ_KE387023.1:374837-402435 GCF_000430045.1 Calidithermus chliarophilus DSM 9957
GAGGGGGTGGGGGTGGCCGGGGTGGGCTCGGGGGCCGGGGCCTGGGGCTGCGGGCTTTCCGGGAGGGGCTGGGCGCCCTGGTCGCCGGGAGGGGGCGTGAGGGAGGGCTGTTCAGGGGTGGGGGCCGGGGCCGTTTCGCTGGGTGCGGGTGAAGGGGCCGGCTCCGGCGTGACGGGCGGCGCGGGCTCGGTCGCGGTCTGCGGGGTGTTGCTGAGCAGGGCCACGGGGTTGGTGTTCCAGGGCTGGGCCACGTTGAAGGCCGCGAAGAGGTACAGCGCGAGCACCAGCCCCACCGTCAGGGTGGTGATCTTGCCGCGCACCCGGGCGGGCAGGAACAGCGCGAGCAGGAACAGGCCCACCCCCACCAGCCCCACGATCAGGTAGGCCTGGGTCTCGCGGTACAGGCCGAGGGAGGGGATGAGCAGCGAGGCCAGGGCCAGGCCGACGAGCAACAACCCGGCGCCGATCTTGGGGTTGCGCGAGAGCGTGAACAGGCTGATCACCGATAGGATAGCCCCGAAAATTCCGCCGAACCAAAACACCATTTCCATGCACAGCCTCCTCGAGCTTTTGCTTCAATCCTGGTTCACTTATAACACAGCCCCCTGGCGATAAAACGCCCGCCGTTCACGGTTGCCGGGGCCCGGAGGATGAGAAAGGGGCATGAGAAGCGGCCTCGAGCCGTTGTTCAAATCCGCAACCGTGCGGGGCTGCCGCAGGGTAAGCTTCGCTGGTGGGAACGGTCGTTCTGGTGGGCGGGGCCTTGCAGGCCGACAACGAGGCGGTGTTCGAGCGCATCCTCGAGCACGCGGGGCCGCGCGTGGCGATCTTCGGCACGGCCAGCCCTGACCCGGCGGCGAGCCTGCGGAAGCTGGGCGCGGCGTTCGCCCGCTACGGGGCCGAGCCCGAGCTCGTGGACATCACCGTGGAGAACGCGGCGCAGCGCGCCCACGACCCCGAGGTGCTGGCGCGGCTCGAGCGCTGCGGGGGCTTCTTCTTCGGCGGGGGCGACCAGCGCAAGATCACCCGCGCGCTGCTGGGCACCCCGGCGCTGGAGGTGCTGCGCCGGAGGTTCGCGGAAGGGGCCTGCGTGGGCGGAACCAGCGCGGGCACCGCGGCCATGGCCGACCCCATGATCTGCGGCGGCACCAGCCTCGACAGCCTGCTGGGCCACGGCGACGTGGTCTGCTTCGAGGAGGGGCTGGGCTTCGTGGGCTTCCAGGTGGACCAGCACTTCCTGGCCTGGGGAAGGCTGGGGCGGCTTTTGAAGGCCCTCGAGCACACCGCCTGCCCGCTGGGCGTGGGCATCGACGAGAACACCGCGCTGGTGGTACCGGAGGGCGGCCCCTGGGAGGTGGTGGGGGCCAGCCACGTCACCTTCCTCGAGCGCGACAGCTCCGGCGTCCACGTCAGCCTGCTCGCCCACGGCGACGGCTACGACCCCGCGACCGGCAACTTCCTCATCCACCCCCACCGCGAACCCATCGCCGAGCCGCTCGACGACCCCTGCGACCTCTACAGCACCGACATCTTCGGCCCCCGCGCCCTGCCCCCCTTCCTGGCCCGCTTGGCCGACAACCCCGCCCCCTCGGCCACCGGGATCGCCTTCCGGGGCAGCCTCGAGCCCCGCTTCAGCGCCCTGGGCGTCAAGCTCGGCTTCCACAAGACCCGCCAGACCGCCGGCTACTGCGGCAGCCCTGCCTTCGGCGAACGCTACAGCGTGGTTCGCGTGCGCACCGAGGTCGCGCCGATCCGGGCGAGCATCGAGAATTTGTAAGTGAGGCCTGCCCGCCGGCGGGCAGGGCCTTGTCCCCAGTCCCTCAAGGCGAGGGAAGAGGGACCGAAAGAAGGGCAGGCACGGGGGCCTGCCCCCACGCTTGGCGCCTCGCGTTCGGCCCCTACTTCTGCTGCTTCGGGATGATCGTGATCCCCCCCGACCGCTCGAGCACGGCGTACTTGATCTGGTCGAGGCGCTCGAGGCCCTGCAGCTCGCGGGCGGCGGAGAGGATGTCCTCCTCGTCCACGCGGGCCTTGTTCATGCGGTCCTTGAGGGGTTTGCCGTTCTCGAGGATGATCAGGGGCACGTCGTCGAGCAGGCGCTCGATGCGGGGGGAGCGCTGCTTGAGCAGCGAGAGCCCGATGTCCACGCCCACCAGCGTCATCACCAGCAGCGCGGCGTGGGTGAGGGAGTAGTCCTGCCCCACCAGCGCGTTCTGGATCGACTCGCTGATGATGAGCAGCAGCACGAAGTCGAAGGTGGTGATCTGTGCCAGCGAGCGCTTGCCCGCCAGCCGGAACAGCACCAGCAGGAAGCCGTAGACCGCCAGGGCTTGAATGACCGAGTCCATACCGCTCCTCCGCTACGGGTAAACCCACTGCCACACGTCCAGCCGCTCCTCGCCCAGCCCCACCCGGCCGCCCACCCGCCCCAACCGCTGGGGCTCGAGGTGGAAGCGGGCCTCGAGCGGGGGCGCGTCCGGGGCCTTCTTGAAGACGTAGCGCATGCCCTCGGGCGCCTGCTCCACCCGGTCGGGCTCGGGGGTCACCTGGCGCACCTCGAAGGCCTGGAGGTACTCCCGCGGCAACGTGACCCGGTGCTCGCTCGAGCCGTCCTCGCCCGGGAAGGCCTGGGCGCTGCGCACGGTGAGGGCGGTGGGGCTGTCGCGGCGGAGGAAGCGGTCGAACTCGAGGGCCGGCCCGAGCGGCGTGTCGCCCGCGCGCACCTGGCTCAACGGCCCCGGGCCCAGCAGGCCCAGCAGGCCGGCGACCAGCAGCGCCAGCACCACCACCCAGGCCACCCGCTGCACCACCCACTGCCGCTCCTGGAAGGCGAGGTTCTCCTCGGACTCGAGATCGCGCACGTCCTTGACCTGTCCCATGCACTCCTCCGCAGCCGCCCCCGGACCCCACGGCTCGAGCCGGAGGTCGGGGGGGCGGGCTTGGCTCTCATGAGGCAGTCTGCCCGGCCGGGCTGAAGACCCGCCATGGGACAGATGAGCGACCGCTGATGGGGCCGGGCCAGCCCGCGGGCCCGGGTTCAGGCCGCGTCGCCCTCCCCCTCGCCGCCCGCGAGTTCCTCCAGGTGCTTCCTCTCGCGGGGCGTGACCTTTCGGGGCCGGCGCTCGGCGAGGTCGAAGACGTCGCCCTGCGCGAGCAGGTGGAGCCGCACGTCGAAGATGGAGAGGGTGCGCTCGTCCTCCCCCTCCGCGATGTTGCTGTAGCTCACGGAGGAGCCGTCCACCACGTACACCGCCCCGCTGCCCAGCACGCTGAAGGAGGAGTTGTTGAGCACGATGGCGGTGTCCTCGTCGATGCCCACGCCCAGCTCGACGGGGTTGAGGGCCACCGCGCCCAGCAGGCGGCCCATGCGGCCCCGCTCGGCGAAGTGCTGGTCGATGACCATGTGCTTCACCAGCCCCAGGCCCGGCGCCATCCGCAAGGTGCCCAGGCGGTGCGACTCCTCGCCGTTGCCCCGCACCAGCATGGTGGTGCACAGCGCGCTGGCCCCGGCCGAGGTGCCGCAGATCACCCCGCCCCGCTTGTAGACCTCCAGGACGCGCTCGAAGAGGGGCGTGTCGCCGAGCTGGCTGGTGATGCGCAACTGGTCGCCCCCCGTGAAGAAAACCCCCTTGGCCCCCTCGAGCAGCTCGAGCTTCTTGGGGTCGTGGGCCTGCTCGCGGTCCCCCAGGTAGAGCTCGACCGTCTTCTCGAGCCCCAGCTCCTTGAACGCCTCGCGGTAGGTGTCGAAGTAGCCCTCGGGGTCGTGCGAGCCGACGGTGGCGATCACCAGCCGGCCCCGGCCCACCCGCCGGGCCACCTCCTTGAGGATGACCCGGTCGCCCTCCTTGTCCTCGTGGCCCCCGATGACGATCAGCACCCCGCGCCCGTGGGTGGCGCGGCTGACGGGCTCAGGCTTGCGCTTGGGCATCGGCGGCCTCCTCCTGCTTGGAAAGGTAGACCTTGGGAGCGGCCATCGCGGCGGTGCGGTAGGCGCAGGCCATGTTGGGCGAGTTGTGGGCCCAGCCCACCCGGCCCTGCGTGTCGAGCACGATGATCCCGGCCTCCCCGCCCACGCGCCCCAGCACCTGCAGCGCCATCACCGCCGCCTCCTCGGGCGCGTGCTGGCGCAAAAACTCGACGGCGGTCCTGGCGAGCACCACCCGCGCGATCTGCTCGCCGTCACCGGTGAGGGCCGTGCCGCCGAGCCGGTCGTCGGCGTAGAAGCCGCAGCCCGGCAGGGGGCTGTCGCCCAGGCGGCCCTTGGGGTTGTCGCCGGTGCCGCCGGTGGAGACCCCGGCGGCCAGGTGGCCCTCCCGGTCGAGGGCCACGCACCCCACGGTGTTGTTGGTGCGCTGCTTCTGCTCCCACTCGCGCAGCCGCTCGAAGGTGATGAGCGCCTCGGGGTCGCACAGCTCGGCGTGGCGCTCCTGGGCGAAGCGCCGCGCGCCGTCGGAGACGAGCAGGATGGGCTCCTCGTAGAGCAGGGCCCGCGCCACCGAGACGGGGTGGCGCACCCCCTGGATGGCGCCCACCGCCCCGACGTTGAGGCCCTCACCCTCCATCAGCCCGGCGTCCATCTCCACCTCGCCGTCGGCGTTGAGCATCGAGCCGCGCCCCGCGTTGAAGACGGGGGCCGCCTCCATCACCCGGACGGCGGCCTCCACCGCGTCCACCGCGCTGCCGCCCGCCTCGAGCACCTCCCAGCCCGCCTCGACCGCCTGCCCCAGGCCCCGCCGGAAGGCCTCCCTCTGCTCCTCGGGGATGGCCTCGGCCCCGCCGTGGATGATGACGGCCGGCCTCATGCCTGCCCCTGCCCCTGCCCGACGCTCGGCTGCTCGCCCCGCGGCGCGTCGGAAGCGGGGATGAACTCGCGGATGACCCGCCAGGCCTCGTCGACCTCGGTGGCGAAGTGCACCACCAAGTCGCCCGGCCGGGCGCGGCGCAGCGCGGCCTGCAGGGCCTCCGTCTCCTCCAGGATCACGCTGACCGCGCCCTCGGGCATGCCGCCCTCGAGCACCCCCCGGCGCAGCAGCGCGGCGATCTCGCCCTCGCGGCGGCCGCGGCGGTCCTTGGTGTCCTCGCGCAGGATCACCTCGTCGAAGGTGCGCGCGGCGATGCGCCCGACCTCGATCATGTCCGCGTCACGGCGGTCGCCCGCCACGCTCACCACCCCGATGGCCCGGCCGTCGCCCTTGAGGCGGCGCACCAGCTCGACCATGGGCTCGAGGCCGGCCGGGTTGTGCCCGTAGTCGAGCACCACCTTGAAGGGGTGGCCCTCGTAGACGTTGAGCCGCCCCGGGTTCTGCTCGAAGGTGCTCCTGAACTCGGCCAGCGCCGCGGCGATGGCCTCGACCGGCACCCCCACGCTGTAGGCGATGGCGGTGGCGGCGAGGGCGTTCTGCACGTTGACCACCGCGGCCCCGCCCAAGGTGGCGGGGATCTCGTGCGCCCAGATCACCGGGTGGTAGCCGTCGCCGTCGTATACCGCGATGAGGTCGCCCTTGATCCCGGGCTGGCGCACCACCGCCACGCCGCCCGCGTCCACGTGCTCCTTGAGGTGGCCGGGGCAGCTCTCCCCGCCCTGCATCGAGAACAGCACCAACCGCCCCCCGGCGCGGCGGCGCATCTTGTGGGTGAGGGGGTCGTCGGCGTTGAGCACGCTGTGCCCGTCGTCGGCCACCACCTCCACCACCAGCGACTTCACCCAGGCCAGGTCCTCCACCGTCTCCACCCCGCGCAGGCCCAGGTGGTCGGCCTGGACGTTGAGCACCGCGCCCACCGTGCAGCGGTCGAAGCCCAGGCCCTCGCGCAGGATGCCCCCGCGGGCGGTCTCGAGCACCGCCGCGTCGATGGTGGGGTCGGAGAGCACCACCCGCGCGCTCTTGGGCCCGGTGGTGTCGCCCTTGAGGTAGAGCCGGTCGTCGATGTAGATGCCGGTGGAGGTGGTGAGGCCCACGCGGTAGCCGTGCTTTTTGAGGATGGCCGCCACCATGCGGCTGGTGGTGGTCTTGCCGTTGGTGCCGGTGATCGCCACCACGGGGATGCGGCAGGGGGTGCCGGCAGGGAAGAGCATGTCCAGCACCGGCGCGGCCACGTTGCGGGGCCTGCCCTCGGAGGGCTGGAGGTGCATGCGGAAGCCGGGCCCAGCGTTGACCTCCACGATGCCGCCGCCCGTCTCGCGCACCGAGCGCCGGATGTCGGGGGCCACGAAGTCGATGCCCGCCACGTCGAGCCCGATGACCAGCGCGGCCCGGCGGGCGATATCGGCGTTGTCGGGGTGGATCTCGTCGGTGCGGTCGATGGCGGTGCCGCCGGTGGAGAGGTTGGCCGTGGCGCGCAGGTAGACCATCTCCCCGGCCTTGGGCACGCTGTTCAGGGTGTAACCCGACTGCTCGAGCAGCCGCTCCACCTGCGGGTCGAGCTTGATGCGGGTCAGCACCTTCTCGTGCCCTACCCCGCGCCGGGGGTCGGCGTTGGTGATCTCGACGAGCTGGGCGATGGTGTGCTCCCCGTCGCCCACGACGTGGGCCGGGACCCGCTCAGCCACCGCCACCACCTCCCCGCCCACCACCAGCACCCGGTAGTCTTTGCCCCGGAAGTAGCGCTCGACGAGCACCTCCGGCCCGTGGGCCGCGGCCTGCTCGAAGCCCCAGCGCACCGCCTCGGGGGTGGTGAGGTTGGTCGAGACGCCGCGCCCGTGGTTGCCGTCGAGGGGCTTGGTGACCACCGGGTAGCCCAGCCGCTCGGCCTCCGCCACCGCCTCCTCGGCGCTGCTGACCACCGCCCCCTCGGGGATGGGCAGCCCGGCGGTGAGCAGCAGGCGGTTGGTGAGCGACTTGTCCTTGGCCGCCTCCACGGCGATCTGTGAGGTTTTGGAGGTCACGCTGGCGCGCACGCGCTGCTGGTACTTGCCGTAGCCGAACTGCACCAGGCTCTCGTCGTCGAGGCGGATGGCGGGGATGCCCCGCCGCTCGGCCTCCTCGACCAGCGAGCGGGTGGTGGGCCCCAGCGCCAGCCGCTCGGCCAGGCGGATGAGGGCCTCGAGCTCGGCCTGGAAGTCGAAGGCGGCCCCCTCCTCGGCCAGGGGCCGCGTGCCGCGCGGCACCAGCAGGTCCAGCCCCCCCACGCCCCGGAGCTCGAGCGGCAGCAGCGAGTTCACCAGCCGCAGGGCCAGCCAGCCGGCCAGCAACCCCACCCGCTCCTCGCGGTAGGAGTACAGCACGTTGTAGACCCCCTCGCGCTCGCCGGTGCTGCGGGTCTTGCCGTAGGTGACGGGGGTCCCGGCGAGGGTCTGCAGCTCGAGCGCGACGTGCTCGGTCACGTGCCCCAGCCAAGTCCCCTCCTCCATGCGCCGGATGAAGCCGCCCGGGTGCCCGTAGGAGCACCCGTGGCTTTGCAGGCTCGGCACGAGGGCCACCAGCCGCGCCGTAAAACCCTCCAGGCGCGAGGTGGGGTAGCCCTCGAGCCGCCCCAGGTCGAGCTTGAAGCGGATCATCGGGTAGTAGCCGTAGGGGTTAGGGCCCCGGTATACCTGGGTTTCCAACACCCGCATGCCTGTGGGGTGAGTGTTCGGGTCGGTGTTCATAGGCACAAAAAACCTCGTTCCGAGGCTCTCCTGGTCAGGAAAAGTCTCTCTTGCACTCCCCCATGGGCGGCCGCTCGCCCGTACGGCGAAACGCCTCCAACCGGTGGGTCGTAATGCAACGCTATGGGTCCGAACTGATGCAACGCCTAGCCCCGGCTGAGCCGATGCTGAGTGTGAATGCCGAAAAAAAGCGATGGGAATGGGGTTTGCCGACCGATATTAACACTTGATGATGGTGGGCGGATGCCCATAGCTGATAGCCGAACGCCCAACGCCTAACGCGGGTCGTACGTCTGATACGGGTCGTACGTCGTACGCCAGACGCAAAACGCCTTGTCACCCCCCTTAGCAAGGGGGGTTGGGGGGGATAAACCCTCCCCGCGGGCGGGGAGGGACGGGGTGGGGCGTCTTTCTACTACAGCCACGAGCCACAAGCTGACGGCTGATGGCTGACCGCTAACCTACATCTCCGCCCCCAAAGGCAGCCGGACGATGGCGGTGGTGCCCTTGCCGACCTCGCTCTCGAGCCAGATCCTCCCGCCGTGCTGTTCCACGATCCAGCGGGCGATGGACAGGCCCAGCCCCGTGCCCCCGGGGTCCTCGCCGCGCGCCCGGGCCCGGTCGGCGCGCCAGAAGCGCTCGAAGACGTGGGGCAGGTGCTCCGCGGCGATGCCGATGCCGGTGTCCCGCACCCGCAGCTCGGCCCAGCGGCCGTCCTTCGCGAGCTCCAGGCGCACCTTCCCGCCCTCGGGGGTGTACTTGAGGGCGTTCTCCAGCAGGATCAGGGCGAGTTGCTTGATGCGGTCGCGGTCGCCGCGCAGGCCCAGCCGCCCGGGCAGCTCGGCCTCGAGCGCGCGCCCCCGGGCGAAGTGCTGGGCTTCGGCGAGCGCCTCGCGCAGGACCTCGCCGAGGTCGAGCGACTCCAGGCGCAGCCGCGTCCCGGCGTCGCCCCTGGCCAAAATCAGCAGGTCGTTGACCAGGCGGGTCATGCGGTTGGCCTCGTTTCGCGCGTCCTCGAGCGCGGCCCGGTGCTCCTCCTCGGGGAGCTGGGGGAAGCGGCAGACGAGCTCGAGGTTGCCCTGGATCGCCATCAAAGGGGCGCGCAGCTCGTGGGAGGCGTCGGCCACGAAGCGCTTCTGGGCCTCGACCAGGGCCTGGAGGCGGGCCTCGCTCGCGCGCAACTGCTCCTCGGCCTCCTTGCGCCGGGTGATGTCGAAGTTGACCCCCAGGATGCGCACCGCCTGGCCCTGCGGGTCGCGGTAGACCCGCCCCCGCGCGGCCAGCCAGCGCACCGTGCCGTCGGGCCAGACCACCCGGTACTCGTCCTCGTAGTCCCCGCCCGCCGCCCGCACCTCGGCCAGCCGGCGCAGCACCCGCTCGCGGTCGTCGGGGTGCAGCCGCTCGCTGAAGCCCCCGTCGAAGCTGCCGGGCTCGAGGCCGAACAGCCGCTCCTGCTCGGGCGACCAGTAGGTGTGGTGGGTCAGGAGGTCGGAGTCCCAGATGCCCAGGCTCCCGGCCTCCAGCGTCAGCGCCAGCCGCTCGCGGCTCTCCAGCAGCGCGGCCTCGGCCCGCTTGCGCTCGCGGATGTCCTGGACGATGGCGGTCGCGGCGATCACCGCGCCGTGCTCGTCCTTGATCGGGGAGACGGTGAGCGAGACCGGCACCGGCGTGCCGTCCTTGTGCAGGCGGAATGTCTCGTGCTGGACCACGTGCTCCCCCTGCCTCACCCGCTCGACGATGGCGGCCTGCTCGGGCTCGAGGCCCGCCGGGACGAAGCGCTCGAGCCCTTGCCCCACGGCCTCGTCGGCGGCGTAGCCGAACATCCGCTCGGCGGCCGGGTTCCAGCTCAGCACCACGCGCTCGAGGTCGAAGCTCACGACGGCGTCGCTGGTCGACTCGACCAAGGCGGCCAGCCAGGCCCGGTCCTGCTCGGCCCGCTTGCGCTCGGTGATGTCGATGACGAACTCGACGTTCTCGCGCTCGCTGAGCCGGGCCCCGGCGAAGAGCCCCCACCAGCGCGAGCCGTCGGGGCGGCGCAGCTCTTTCTCGTAGGGGCTGAGCCGCCCGGTCTCGCGCAGCTCCCTGAAGCCCTCCTGGGTGCGTGGCATCCACTCCGGCAAGGTCACGTCGGCGGTGCCGACCTGCCGCTGCGCGATCTGCTCGCGGGTGAGGCCGCTCATCCTCAAGAAGGCGTCGTTGGCGTCGATAAAAACGCCCTGCGGGTCGAAGAACAGCACGCCGACGGTCTCGAGGGAGATCACTCGCTGCAAGCGCGCTTCCGACTCGCGCAGGGCTCGCTCGGCCTTGGCCCGCTCGACCGCCGCCCAGATGCGCTCGCCCACCTCACGCAGCAGGTCCACCTCGTCCTCGGACCACTCGCGCGGCTGAGAATCCGTGACGCAGAGCGCGCCCACCAGACGGCCCGCCTTGATGAGCGGCGCGCCCATGCAGGCGATGATCCGGAGCGCCGCCGAGGCCGGTCGGGCGGCCGGGGGAACCAGGGGTGAGGCCTGGGTGTTGGCGATGACGTGGCACTCCCCGCGGCGGAGTATCTCGACCGACCAGGAGAAGTCGGCGACCTTGTGCTTGCCGGCCAGCGAGGGTACGCCGCCGCGCACGAAGTCCCGTTCGACGCTCGCTACCCCCGCTTCCTCGTCGACCTCGACGTAGTAGGCCCGCTCCACCCCCAGCCGCTCGGCCAGGAGGCGGCAGGCCTCGCCCTGGATCGCCGCCGGGTCGGCCAGGGGGCGCACCGCGTCGGTGAGTTGCAGCAGGAAGGACTGCCGCTCCTCGCTCGCCCGCAGGGCCTCCTCCGCCCGCTTGCGGAGGGTAACGTCCTCGACCACGGCGATGGCCCCGGCAATCTCACCCGCCGGGTCGCGGAAGGGGGCGGCGCTGACCCGCGTCCACGCCTGCGTGCCGTCGGGGGCGGTGTAGAGCATGTCCGTCCCGGGGCTCACGGCTTTGCCGCGCAGCGCCCTCGCGCCCGGCCACTCGGTGGGCCCCAGCGGGCGCCCCAGGGCGTCCCAGACCTGCCAGCGCTTCAAGGCCTCGGGGTCGCGTGAGGGGATGGTCTTGCCCACGAAGCGGGTGAGCGCGGCGTTGCGCAGCACCCAGCGCCCCTCGGTGTCCATCAGGCCCACCCCGACGGGGAGTTGCTCGAGGATGGCCGCCAGCCGCTCCTCGCTCGCCCGCAGGGCCTCCTCGGCTTCCTTGCGGTCGTGGATGTCGAGGGCGGTGTTGACCCAGCGGGTGATCTCCCCTGCGTCGTTGCGGATGGGAACCCCGCGGGCGAACAGCCAGCGGTAGGTGCCGTCTTTGGCCCTGGCGCGGAACTCGTACTCGTAGGGCTGGCCGGTCGCCAGCGCAGTCTGCCAGCCCTCGAGCATGGCCGCCCGGTCGCCGGGGTGGAGGGCCTCGAGCCAGCCCCCGTTGATGAAGTCCTCGGGCGAGCGCCCGCTGAACGCGCTCCACCAGGGGTTGACGTACTCGATGCGCCCGTCGGCGTGAACCAGGCTGACGATGAGCGGCAAACCCTCGCTCAGGGTGCGGAAGCGGGCCTCCGACTCCACCAGCCGCTCTTCCGCCCGCTTGCGCTCGGTGATGTCCTCGACGGTGGACACGGCGCGCAGGGGGTGGTTCTCGGCGTCGCGCAGGACCGTCGCCACCACGCTCACCCAGATCACCCCGCCGTCCTTGCGCACGTAGCGCTTCTCGATGGCGAACTGCGGCGACTCGCCCCAAAGGGTCTTCTCCCACTCGGCCCGGTCGCGGTCGCGGTCGTCGGGGTGGGTGAGCTCGAGCGCACTCATCCCCAGCAGCTCCTCCGCGGCATAGCCCGTCATCTCGGCGAAGCAGCGGTTGACCCTCAGGAAGCGGGTGGTGAAAGGATCGACCTGGACCATCCCCACCCCCGCCGCCTCGAACATCAGGCGGAAGTCGTTCTCCAGCGCAGGGGTCGGCTCCCCGGCCGCCTTTCCGTCGTCCATCGCTCCCCCATTCCCCCGGACCTTAGGCTGAACCGCGTAGCTGAGACAGGGCTGAGCCTGGAGGAAATCCTAAGGCGGAGGACGGACACCCCACGCCACCGCCGAGAGCAGGGCGTCGAGATCGACGGGCTTGACCAGCAGGGGCATCCCCAGGTGCTCGGCCCGCTCGAAGACCTCGGCCTCGTCGCGGGCGCTGATGAAGACGATGGACCCGCCGAAACCCTCCTCCCGCAGCCGCTCGGCCACCTCGAAGCCGCTCATCCCCGGCATCATCAGGTCGAGCAGGACGAGGTCGGGCCGCTCGCGCCGGGCCAGGGCGAGGCCCTCGAGGCCGCTCGAGGCCACCAGCACCCGGTAACCTACGTAGCCCAGGGTGCGCCCCAAGAAGCTGCGGTGGGAAGGATCATCGTCGATCAAGAGGATGACCCACCCCCCCGGTGCCGCTCTCGTGCTCATCTCGCCCGCCTTTCCGCCCCTGAGAGGAACCACACCCAAGCCACACAGGCACGCCTGCTGGGCAGAGACCTTCCAAAGAGGCCCCCAGCCTAACCCACCCAGCCTAGCCCGGCTACCAACTAAACGGTTAAGGTTGACCCCTCCCCTTCCCTCCCCGCCGGCGTCGAGGGCCTAGGGCCAAGGTGTCCCGCGTTTTGCGTCCCGCGTTTTGCGTCTCGCGTTTTGCGTTTGGCGTTTGGCGTTTAGCGTTTGGCGTTTAGCGTTTGGCGTTCAGCGTTCGGCCATCGGCTATCCGCTATCGGCTGTCTTTCCTCTACCCTCACCACAACCGCACCCCCGGCACCGGGTTGAGATTGACCAACATCCCCACCAGCACCGGCCCATAGGCCACCAGCACCAGCCCCGCCGCCACCGCGAACCACAGCCACACCCGCTCGGCCAGCAGCGCCAGCGAGTTGCCCTCGGGCTTGGAGATGGCCTCGGCGAAGGGGATCTCCTGCACCTGGGAAAAGTCGCGCCGCCGCTGCAGGGCGGTGGCGAAGATCACGTAGAAGAAAAAGATGATGGAGACGAAGAGGATGACCCCCGAGATGGCGTTGAGCACCATCCAGGGGCCCGCCCCGGCGTAGGCCTCGGGCACCTCGGCGATGTAGGAGCGGCGCGGCACCCCGTAGAGGAAGCCCATCCAGTGCAGGGCGAAGGTCATGATGAACATGCCGATGAACCACAGCCACATCGAGGCCCAGGCTAGCCCCGGCCTCACCAAAGGCTTGCCCGTGAGGTGCGGGATCAGCCAGAAGGCCGCGCCCATCGCGCCCATCGCCACCAGCCCGGCGACTTGCATGTGGAAGTGCCCCGAGATCCAGGTGGTGTTGTGCACGCCCTGGTTGAGGGTGAAGCTGGCGTTGACCATGCCCCCGGCCCCGCCGGGGATGAACAGGATGAAGCCCAGCAGGAAGGCCAGCACGCTGGGGTTGTTCCAGGGCAGCGCCCAAACCCAGCCCAGCAGGCCCTTGCCGCCCCGAGCCCGCCCGGCGACCTCGAGGCTCGCCGCGATGGTGAAGGCGGTGAGCAGGCTGGGCAGGGCCACCATCATGGTCAGGATGGTGTGGACCCACTTCCAGAAGTTGGAGATGCCGGGGTCGGAGAACTGGTGGTGGAAGCCCACGGGGGTCGAGAAGAGCAGGAAGAGCAGGAACACCACCCGCGCCAGCGGGTCGGAGACCAGCTTGCCCCCCGCCTGGCGCGGCAGGACGGTGTAGGCGATGACGTAGACCGGCAGCAGCCAGAAGTAGACGATGGCGTGCCCGGTGAACCAGAAGAGGGTGCGGGCCAGCAGGGGGTCTACGCCCTCGATCCAGCCGAAGGACCAGGGGATGAGGAACACCGCCACCTCGACCACCAGGCCCAAGGAGGCCAGGAACCACATCAGCCAGTGGACCACGCTCATGTAGGCGGGGAGCGGGGTGATCCGGCCGGGGTTGGCGCGTTTCCAGCGCAGCCACATCTCGAGCACCAGCCAGCCCGTGACCCAGCTCGAGAGCACGAAGACGGCGGCCCCCACGTAGAAGGCCCAGTGCCCCTTGAGCGGCGGGTAGAAGGTGTAGAGCACGGTGGCCTCGTTGCCCAGCAGCGGGATCGCGGCGACGGCCAGCCCCACGAAGGCCATCCACCACGAAACCCAGGCCAGGGTCATGTTGGGCCGCAGCCCCAGCGAGCGGGCCGGGAGGTACAGCAGCACCGCCTGGGCGAAGAGCTGGGTGAAGACGATGGCGTTGAGCACGCCGTGCAGGGTGAGCCCCTGGTAGTACGACTGCACCAGGGGCCGCAGGAAGGGGTAGAGGTCGATGTTGGAGTAGTTGAGCGCTTGCAGGGGCCCGAACAGCGACCCGATGAGCAGCGCCACGAAGCCCAGCATCAGCAGGTAGAGCGTGACCTTCTTCTCGGGCGCGTCGGCGTAGGCGTCGGGGCGGGAGAGGGTGCGAACAGCCATTGCTTCTCCTTTGGACTTGGTCGAGGGTCGAGGGAGGAGGGCGGCTCGAGGCCCGTGGCTCGTGGAAAAGCTCTTGGTTACGGGCCGCCCCCCCGACGCTCACTCCTCGACCACGATGCGGCTGAGCATCTTGGCGTGGCCCAGGCCGCAGTACTGGTGGCAGATGATCTTGTAGGTGCCGGGGCGGTCGAAGGTGTACTCCACCTTGGAGACGTAGCCGGGCACCACCTCCACGTTGATGTTGGTGCGCTCGATCATGAAGCCGTGCACCACGTCAGGGCTGGCGACGTAGAAGGTCACCTTGCGGCCCCGCTTCACCCGCATCTCGCCCGGGGAATAGCCGAAGGCGAAGGCCTGCACGTAGGCCACGTACTCGTTGCCCACCTGCTCGAGCCGCGGGTTGGCGAACTCGCTCCCGGCGCGCACCTCGCCCACCCGGATCTGGCCCGCCCCGCGCGGGATGGTCTGGCCGTAGTTGAGCGCGGTGTAGGCGATGAGCACCAGGAAGACCAGGATCATCACCAGCACCACCCGCAGCCAGATGGCCTCGTAGCGCTCGAAGGCGTGATGGGACTCGTTCATGCGCCGCTCCTCGAGAGGTAGCCCAGGAAGTGGGCCAGCCAGAACACCACCACGAAGATGAACACCAGGGAAATCACCATCAGGGCGCCCACCGGCCGCTCGTCGTGCATACTCATCCCCTCCTTCGCCGGGCTCGGGGGCCGCGCCCGGGCCGCCCGAACCCCGCACGGCACGCGGGAAGCGGCGGCGAAAGGCCGGCCGCGCTCCGGTCCTATGCAGTGAGCCTAGCAGGGGCGCATTCCGGGGGACTAACCGTAATTGGTTAGAAACGCCCCCCACTTATGGCAGGGTAGGGCCGGGGTCGTGCCCCGCGGGCAGCCGCACCATCGCGACCGTGCCCTTGCCGACTTCGCTCTCGAGCCGGATCTCCCCACGGTGCTGCTCGATGATCCACTTGGCGATGGACAGGCCCAGCCCGGTGCCGCCCGAGTCGCGCGAGCGGGAGGGGTCGGCGCGGTAGAAGCGCTCGAAGACGTGGGGCAGGTGCTCGGGGGCGATGCCGGCGCCGGTGTCGCTGACGCGGAATTCGGCCCAGCCTTCGCTACGGGCGAGCTCCAGGCGCACCTCCCCGCCCTCGGGGGTGTACTTGAGGGCGTTCTCCAGCAGGATCAAAGCGAGCTGCTTGAGCCGGTCGGCGTCGCCCGGCACCGTCAGGGCGGGCAGGGGGCCCAGCTCCAGGCGGTGGTTATTGCCCAGGCTCTTCGCGGTGGTGAAGGCGGCCCGCAGCACCTCGTCGAGGCGCACGGGCCCTAGCCGCAGCCGCTGGCCGGCGTCGCCGCGGGCCAGGGCGAGCATGTCGTTGACCAGGCGCGACAGCCGCTGGGCCTCGCGCACCGCGTCGCTCAGCGCCTCGGTGTAGTCGGGTTCGCCCATGTCCCGGAATTGCAGCAGCAGCTCGAGGTTGCCCTGGATGGCCGTGAGAGGGGCGCGCAGCTCGTGGGCGGCGTCGGCCACGAAGCGCTTCTGGGCCTCGGCCAGCCGCCGGTAGCGCTCCTCGCTCTGCCGCAGCGCCTCCTCCGCCCGCTGGCGCTCGGCGACGTCGGTGTTGGTGCCGAACCAGCGGGCCACGCGGCCCGAGGCGTCGCGGAAGGGCATGACCCGGGTGAGGAAGGGGCGGAACACCCCGTCGGCCCCGCGCAGCGGGAAGGTCATGTCGAAGGGCTCGCCGCTTTGCAGCGAGGCCCGCCAGCGCCGCAGCACCTCCGGCAGCAGCTCGGGGTCGTGCACGGCCTCCCAGCCCCAGCCCTCCATCTCCTCGAGCGTAGTGCCGGTGTAGTCGTACCAGCGCTGGTTGTACCAGAAGACGTGGCCGCTGGCGTCGGCCATCCAGGCCAGTTGGGGGATGGTCTCGGCGAGCTGGCGGAAGCGCTCCTCGCTCTCGCGCAGCGCCTCCTCGGCCTGCTTGCGCCCGGTGACGTCCATGTTGACGCCGCTCATGCGCACCACCCGGCCGGCGGCGTCGCGGTAGAAGCGCGAACGGCTGGCGATCCAGCGCACCTGGCCGTCGGGCCGCACGATGCGGTACTCCTCCTCCACGAACTCCTGGCCCGCCGCCGCGGCCCGCTCGGCGTTGGCGGCGATGCGCTCGCGGTCGTCGGGGTGGACGATGCGGTAGAAGTCGTCAACGTGATGGTCCAGGGTGCTGGGCTCCAGGCCGAACAGCGCCTCCTGCTCCGGCAGCCAGCGCTGCTCGCCGGTGGCCAGGTCCCAGTCCCACGCCCCCATGCGCCCCGACTGCAGCGCCAGGCGCAGCCACTCCTCCGAGGCCCGCAGGCCCTCATACAGCCGGGCCCGCTCGAGGGCCTGCGCTACCAGCCCGCCGAGCGTCAGCAGGAAGTCGCGCTCCTCGCTGTCCCACTCCCGCGCGTCCGCGAAGGCGAAGACCAAGCAGCCCAGCACCCGGCCGTCGGCCGCCAGGGGCAGGCTCACCGAGGCCTCGGTGCCCAGCGCCCGGATCTGCGCCTCGAGGTGGGGGTACTGCCGGGCGAAGTCGGCGGCCGAGCCGAACCAGCGCGGCCGCCCGTCGCGGGCGCTGTCGGCCAGGGGCACGCCCGCGACGAGGGGGACCTCCCGGTAGCGCTCGCGCAGCGCCGAGCCCCGCTCGGTCCAGCTCACCGCCCGCAGGGCCTGGCCCTCCAGCAGGTAGAGCCCGCCGTACACCGCCCCCAGCACCCCCGACGCCTCGCGCATCGCCACCTCGCACACCCCGGCCGGCTCGAGCGTGGCCGCCAGGGCCTGGGCCAGCCGCCGCAAAACCTCGGCCCGCTGCCGCCCCCGCCGCTCCTGCGCGAAGAGCCGGGCATTAGCCAGCGCGGCCGCGGCCCGGCGGGCGAACTCCTCGCCCAAAGCCACGTCGGCCTCGCCGTAGCGGCGGTGGGGGTCGGAGGAAGCCACGTCGATCACCCCCAGCACCTCCCCGCCCCACACCATCGGCAGGCTCATGCCCGAGCGCAGCTCGAGCCCCTTGAGCGTCGCCAGCCGCTCGGGGTCGGCCACCAGCGCCTCGAGCAGGGCGTCGGTGATCACGGGCAGGAGTTGGGCCTTCCCGGCGCGGTAGGCCGCGCCGGTGCCCTGCGGGGCGTCCTGGCGGATGGGGTAGCGCCGCAGCATGCGGTGCACGAGCTCGACCTTGGCCCCGTCGGCGTGGTGGACCACCAGGGGCTCGAGGGTGCCGCCCGGCCCGGGCAGGTAGACCCCGCACCAGTCCCCCAGCACCGGCACCGCCAGCCGGGCGACCTCCGCCAGGGTCTGCTGCGGGTCGCGGGAGAGGCTCAGCCGCTCGCTCGCCGCCGCCAGGAAGCTCAGCCGCTCCTCCTGCACCTTGCGCTCGTGCACGTCGGTGAAGATGCCCACCCACGCCGCGACCTCGCCGCCCTCCCCCGTCACCGGCTCGAGGCGCAGCAAGAACCAGCCGTACGCGCCGTCGTGGCGCATCAGCCGGCAGGTGCGCTCGAACGCCGCCCCGTCCCGCAAGGCCCCTCGCACCGCCTCACCCTCCTCGGGGTAGAGCAGCGCGGGGTCGGGAAAGCCCCTCGAGCCCTCCAGGCCGCGCCCGGTGTACGCGCTCCAGCGCCGGTTGACGTGGAGCACCCGCCCCTCCGCGTCGGCCAGGTAGGCCGGGTGGGGGATCAGCTCGAGCGCCTGCACCAGCCCCGGCAGGTCGGGGGGCTGGCTCGAGGGAGGGGGCTCCATAGAAAAAAACTACACCCAAGCGGCGGCTCGGCGTAGGAGATGGCTGATAGCTAAACGCCTTTTCTTCACCCCCCTTAACAAGGGGGGCTGGGGGGGATAAACCCTCCCCGCCGGCGGGAGGGCCGGGGAGGGGTTTACCACGAGCTACAGGCTGACGGCTGACCGCTGATGGCTGACCGCTTTTAAGGATGTAACCCCGTGAACTCCAGCCCGGTCGTCTCCGGCCAGCCCATGCGCACGTTGAGCGACTGGATGGCGTGGCCGGCGGTGCCCTTGACCAGGTTGTCGATGGCGCTGATGACCACCAGGCGGCCGGTGTCCTCCTCGAGCTCGAAGCCGATGTCGCAGTAGTTGGTGCCCTCCACCACGCCCGGGTCGGGGTAGCGGTGGATGCCCTTGCGCACCTTGACCATGCGGATGAAGGGCTCGGAGCCGTAGACGTTGCGGTAGGCCTGCCACACGTCGCGCTCGCTCCAACCGTCCTGCAGGAAGGTCTGGGCGGTCATGAGGATGCCGCGCACCCGGTCGGTGGCGACGGCGGTGAGGTAGAGCTCGGGCTTGCCAGGGAGGTTCTCGAGGACCTCGGCGGTGTGGCGGTGCCCGGTGGGCTTGTACGCCCGGATGGAGCCCGCGCGCTCGGGGTGGTGCGAGGCCAGGCTAGGCTCGGCCCCGGCGGCGCTGGTCGAGATCATGACGGTGGCGAAGATGGGCTTGGGGGCCAGCACCCCCTCCCGGATGAGGGGGTAGAGCCCCAGCAGGATGGCGGTGGCGTTGCAGCCGCAGCAGGCGATGTGGTTGGCGCTCTTCAGGGCCTCGCGGTGCAGCTCGGGGTTCCCGTAGACCCACTGCCCCACCAGGTCGGGGCGGGGGTGCTCCTCGCCGTAGTACTTCCGGTAGAGCTCGAGGTTCTTGAGCCGGAAGTCGGCGGAGAGGTCGAGGATGACGGGCGCGAGGCCCCGGTACTTGTCGAACTCCTTGGCCGCGACGCCGTGGGGCATGGAGAGCACCAGCACGTCGCAGGGCTCGAGCGCGGCGGGGTCGGAGAACTTGAGGTTGGTGCGCCCGCGCAGGTTGGGGTGGACCAGGTTCACCGGGTCGCCCAGGTAGCGCCTCGAGGTGACCTGCTTGACCTCGAGGCCGGGGTGCCCCAGCGCCAGCCGCAAGAACTCGCCCCCGGCGTAGCCGGAGCCCCCCACGATGGAAACGGTCTTTTTCTCCATTGGCATCCCCAAAATCAAGGCAACAGCATATCCGATGCCGGGGCCTTTGGCTACCACAGGCCCGGCGGCGGGTCGAACCGGGCCAGCTCCGCCTCGGCCTGCGCCGTCCCGCCCTTGCGGATGTGGTAAATCTCCGCCGCCAGCGCCGGGTTTTCCCCGGTGAGGGCCTTCACCACCAGCAGCCTGCGGTGGCAGCGGTTAGGGTCCTCCTCGCTGCACAGCACGGCAACCCGGCGCCCGGAGGCGAGCCTTTTCAGCGCCTCGAGCCCCTCTCGGAAAGCTTTTGACTCGGCCATTTTCGCGTAGTCGGGGCGGCCCGATTCATCGTAAAGCTGAGAGTCCTTGGGCCGCCCGCCGAGGGTCTCGAGCCAGACGTACTCAACCCCGTGTTCGGACAAAAGACGCTCGAGGTTTTGTTTACGAAAGTGGGGGGAGAACCTCGAGACCGGCTGCGAGCGCACGTCGGCCACCGCTTCGATGCCGTGCTGCCGCAGCAGCTCGAGGAATCTCTCGGCGCTGTGGTTGGAGTGACCGAGGGTGTAGAGCATGCCCGACCCCAGCCTACTTGGGCGTGTGTTATCGTCCAGGCAGTTTCCCGTCAACTACCCTGACCAACCCCTAACGGGTTCCGGTCAGGGCTTGCAGGGACAGAACCATGCAGAGCACGATTCGCTTCCCCCACGTTCGGCGGGTTGACAACCGCCCAGCAGGGTTGCCCCTGCTGCGAAACGGTCTGCATCACAGGCGAACAGCCGTTTCTCCCGAAGGAGTGCCTGGTAGCCTCAGCAGCCACACAAGCACTTTAGCAAAAAACGCTTCACAGCCGGAGGAGGTGAGTGGGTACAGCCGCCTGACGGCGGCCTGGGGACGATCCCCTATCGGGACGGGCTTCGCCCGTACACCCGGGGGCTATCCCTCCCCGACCAAACCTGGCCGGGGTCTCCCGCCCCAGACCCCATTTTGATGAAGCCCTCCAAACTCTCCCACGCCGTCGGCTTCGACGACTTCCCCTTCCCCCGCGACCACCGGGGCGACGTGAGCATGGTGGGGGCGGTGTACGCCGGGGCGCGCCTCGAGGGCGTCCTGCGCGGGGAAATCCGCCGCGACGGGCGCAACAGCACCGAGGTCCTGGCCCGGCTGGTGCTGCGTTCGAAGTTCAACGCCAGCCTGCAGCTCGTCTTCCTGCAGGGCATTGCCCTGGCCGGGTTCAACGTGGTGGACATCCACCGGCTCTCCGAGACCTTGGAGCGCCCCGTGCTGGTGGTGACCCGCCGGATGCCCGGCCTCGAGGCCATCCGCGAGACGCTCCTGGGCAAGGTGCCCGGCGGCAGGCGCAAGTGGGCCCTCATCGAGAAAGCGGGCCTCCCCGAACCCGTGGCCGGGGTTTACGTGCAGCGGGCCGGGCTGAGCCTCGAGCAGGCCGAGCGGGCCGTCCGGCGCTTCGCCCTTCACTCCAACATCCCCGAACCCCTGCGCACGGCCCACCTGATCGCGGGGGGAATCGCCACCGGGCAGAGCCGGGCGCGGCCCTAGCGCCTCACGAGCGGCGGATGCTCCAGGCGTACTCGAGGATCTTCCCCGGGATGTCCACGCCCGTCGTGCTCACCGAGTTCTTGAACTCCATGGTGTGGTTGACCTCGTTGACCAAGAGCCCCCTGGGCGACTCGAAGAGGTCGATGGCGACCACGCCGCCGCCCACCGCCTTGGCGGCCCGCACGGCCACGTCGGCGAGTTCGGGCGTGACCGGGCAATTCGAAGCCTTGCCGCCGCGGGCGGTGTTGGTGATCCAGTGCTCGCTCGAGCGGTAGATCGCCCCGATGCAGGTGTCGCCCACCACGAAGGCCCGGATGTCGCGGCCTCCCTTGTCCACGAGCTCCTGGACGTAGTAGAGCTGGTGCTGGTAGCCGCCCAGGACCTCCTTGTGCTCCAAGACGGTCTCGGCGGCGTCGCGGTCGTTGATCTTGGAGAGCAGGCGGCCCCAGCTCCCCACCACCGGCTTCATCACCACCGGGTAGCCCATCTCCTCGATGAGCTTGAGGGCTTCCTCGCCCTCGGTGGCGAGCGCGGTGCGGGGCTGCGGCACGCCGTGGGCCTCCAGGGCGCAGCTCGTGGCCCACTTGTCGCCGCAGACCTCGATCACCTCGGGCCGGTTGACCACCGGGATGCCCAGGCTGGTGAGGTAGCGGCTCACCGCCAGGCCCTTGCTCTGGCTCACCAATCGCTCGACGGCGGTGGTGACGCCCTCGAGCTCGGCTGGGCGAGACCCCAGCCGCATGGGGAGCTGCTTGGCGTAGATCTTCTTGAAGGGGATGCCCAAGGCCTCGGCGGCCTTGAAGAGCATCTCCTCGTCGGGGCGGATGCGGTCGTAGAGGATGGCTAGCATAGTCGTGTCGGGGGTCAAGGGTCGAGGGTCGAGGGCGCGGGGCTGAACCCCTGGCCCCCGGCCCCCGGCTCCCGGCGGCGCGTAGCGCCTATTCCCCCCAGTCCTCGGCTTCCTCGGGGGCGGCCTCGAGCTTGAGCGGGTCGAGGCCGGTGACCTCGAGTTCGGCCCCGCAGGTGTCGCAGACGACCAGCTCGCCAAGTTCGGGGTTATCCAGTTCGATAGGGCTTCCGCATTCGACGCATTCGGCTGTCATGGTTTTTCCTCCTTCGCGTTTCGTTCATTGCTATAGCTTCGCAGCTATGAGCGACTAGGCTTCTTCCTCTTCCTCCACCTCCGACCAGTCCGGGGTGAAGGCGTAGCCGCACTCGGGGCAGGTCACGGGCTCGCCCTCCTCCTCGACCTCGATGGGGGTGCCGCAGCGGGGGCAGTCGACGAAGAAGGCGTCCTCGCCGCCCTCCACCACGACCACCTCGAGCGGCTCGAGCGATAGGAACTCCAGCGCCGCGCCGCAGTTCTCGCACTCCATCACGTCGCCTTCCACCAGTTCGTCGTACTCCTCGGCGGGGATGTACAGCGGGTCGTTGCAGGCGGGGCATACGATCTCGATCTCGTCCATGGCAACCTCCAGTCCCCCTAGTTTAAGGGCGCCCCTCCCCCGGGAACCGGCCGTACTTGCGGTAGTACTCGAGGATGCTGCCCTCCTTGAGGGCCTCGAGCAGGAAGCCGGGCGGGGGGGTGAGCCGGAAGGTCTCGCTCCCCCGGCGCAGCACGCCGCGCTCGAACTCGAGCTCCACCTCGTCGCCGTCGTGCAGGGCGTCCACCACCTCGGGGGCCTCGAAGGGCATGATGCCCAGGTTGACCAGGTTGCGGTAGAAGATGCGGGCGTAGCTCTTGGCGATGATCGCCCGCAGGCCCAGGCGCTTGAGCGCCTCGGGGGCGTACTCGCGCGAGGAGCCCAGCCCGGTGTTGCGCCCCGCCACCAGGACGTCGCCGGGCTTGTAGCCCTGGGCGAATTCGGGGCGGAAGTGGGCGAAGGCGTAGGTGTGGAACTTGTCCTCGCCCACCATGAACGGGGCATACTTGCCCGGCAGGATGTCGTCGGTGTTGATGGAGTCGCCGAATTTCCAGATCCGTGCCATCGGGTTCCTCTCCTTAGGGCGCGAGGCCTCGCACCCTTGCGCGCGTCACTTCCACTTGCGGGGCTCCCAGTAGTCGGGGTGCTCCACCGCGAAGACCTCGGGCACCTCCCGGTCCAGGAGCCGCGCGATGGCGTAGAGCTCGCCCCGGTGGTGGACCTCGTCCTGGTAGGCGTGCTGGAGCAGCAGCCAGCCGCGCATCCCCTCGTGCCAGGGGTTGTCGGGGCGGAAGTCCTCGAGCCGCCCCTCGCCCGCCGATTCGGCCCACGAGCGGACCAGGCCCTGAACGCCCACCAGCCAGCCGCGCAGCGCTTCCTTCGAGCCCACGACCCGGGCGCGGTGGGCGTTCCAGTTCGCGTCGGGCTCGCCGGGCTCGGGCTCCCAGCGCCCCAACAGGGCCCCGCGGCAGGCGTAGAACTGGTGCCCGCCGATGTGGTGGAAGAGTTCGCCCACGCTGCGCCAGTCCTCCACCAGGCGGTAATTCAGGTCGTGCTCGGTGAAGCTCTCCAGCAGCTTGAGCGTGACCATCCGCACCCCGTCCCAGTGCTCGAGGAAGCGTTCCAGCGTGGTGTAAGGCGTAGACAAGGCCATCTCCTTCAGGCGTTGGGCGTTGGGCGTTCGGCGTTCAGCGCCTCCGGCGTGGTGATGAACCCGGCCACCGCGCTCGCCGCCGCCACCCTTGGAGAAGCCAGGTAGATCTCGGCGTCGGCGGCGCCCATCCGCCCCTTGAAGTTGCGGTTGGACGTGCTGACGCAGACCTCCCCCGGAGCCAGCACCCCCTGGTGGCGGCCCATGCAAGGCCCACAACCCGGCGTCCCCAGCGTGGCCCCGGCCTGCAGGATGGTGAGGAGCGTGCCGTCAGCGGTGGCCTCCTCGAGCACCTGCGAACTGGCCGGGATCACCAGCATCCGCACGCCGGGCGCGACCCTGCGCCCGCGCAGCACCTCGGCCACCTCGTGCAGGTCGTCGAGGCGCCCGTTGGTGCAGGTGCCCACGAAGACCTGGTCCACCTTCTTGCCCATCACCGAGTCCACCGTCTGCACGTTGTCCACGTAGAAGGGCACCGAGACACGCGGGGTCAGGGCCGAAAGATCGATCTCCACCTCGCGCACGTAGGCCGCGTCCGGGTCGGGGTAGAGCCAGCCGGGCACGTCGTAAAGCTCCAGGATCTCGCCGCTGGGCACCACCAGCCCGCACTTAGCCCCGGCCTCCACACTGAGGTTGGCCAGGGTCAGGCGCTGGCTGCGGGTGAGGGACTCGGCGCCGTCCTCGAGGTGGATCTCCACGCTCATGTACGTCGCCCCGTCGGCGGTGAGGACCCGGACCATCTCGAGCGCCGCGTCCTTCGCGCTCACCGCGGGGTTCAGCCGGCCCCGGAAGGTCACCTTCACGCTCTCGGGCACCCGCAGCCAGGTGCGGCCCGAGGCCGCCGCCAGCGCGATGTCGGTAGCCCCCATCCCGCTGCCGAAGCAGGCCACGCCGCCGTAGGTGGTGGAGTGGGAGTCCGAGCCCAGCACGATCCCGCCGGGCAGGGCCAGCCGCTCCTCGACGAGCACCTGGTGGCAGATGCCGCGCCCCACGTCGAAGACCCGGCAGCCCACCCGCTGGCCCCACTCCCGGATCTCCTTCTGCGCCTTCGCCACCTCCACGTTGGCCGCCGGGGCCACGTGGTCGATGACGATGGCGACTTTTTCCGGGTAGCGGGGCATGGCCCCGAGCTGCTCGAGCCGCTTGAAGAAGCTCCCGGCGATGGAGTCCACCACCATCACCTGGTCCACCTCCACCACCACCAGCTCACCGGCCCGCACCTCGCGCCCGGCCCGCTGGGAAAGGATTTTTTCGGCTAGGGTTAGGCCCATCTCGACCTCCTAAAATCAGGGTATGAAACGCAGGTATTGGGTACACGTCTACGAAGATCCGGAAGAGCCGGGGGTCTGGCTGGCGGATGTCCCGGCGGTTCCTGGGGTTCATTCTGCCGGCGATACCCGTGAGGAAGCCATCGGCAACGTTTTGGAAGCGCTCGAGGGGCTCCTTGACGCGCTGAAACGCCGGGGTCTTCCGATCCCCGAGCCGGATGGGGAGTGGGTAGAGGTGGAAGTGAATGCCCCCTAAACCCGAAGAAGTGCTTCGTAAACTTAAGCGCATCGGATTCGAGTAGGAACCAGGCAAAGGCAGCCATCGAATCGTAATCCACCCGGATAGGCGCAGAACGGTGATTCCGTTCCATCGGAAGGAACTCAAGAAAGGTACCTACCATAAAATTCTCAGGGACATCGGGCTGAGTGAGGAAGAATATCGGAAACTTTGACATATCCCTCAGTCCAGGTTCTCCAAGCGGGCGGTAGGCACTTCCTCCGGCAGCGCGTGCTTGCGGATGCCGTGGGATTGGGCGAGCTCGAGCAGCAGTTCCTCGGGCTTCTTGCTGCGCCCGATCTCGTGGGTGCGGCTCTTGAACTCGTGGGTGATCTCCTTGGCCTGCTCCTTGGTGATCTCGAGCGCCTCCACCTCCTTGAGGTAGTAGTAGATCAGGTTCCAGCCCGACAGCGGCCCCAGCAGGAGCTGGTTCTTGTCCACGCCGAAGTCGTGGAGGTTGTGGGCCTCGTAGACTTTTTTCTCGTTGAGCACGGCCTTCTGGTGGACCCCGGCGGTGTGGGTGCGGTTGGTGAGCGAGACCGGCTCGGTGTAGGGCACCAGGGTGCCCAGGATCGAGGCCATGAGCACGTTGAGGGGGTAGCACTGGCTGAGCTGGTACTGCTCGGCGAGCTCGGGGTGGCGCTTGGAGAGGTTGAAGAGCACCCCCGTCACCGAGGGGATCCCCGAGCGCTCGGCCAGGCCCCAGATGGAGGCGTCCACGTAGCGCACCCCTGCCCGCACGGCGGCGAGCACGTTGGCGAGGGCCAGGCCCCGGTCGTTGTGGAAGTGGCACTCGAGGTCCACGCCCGGGTAGCGCTCGCGCAGCGCGCACACCAGCGCCGTCACGTCCTCCGGCTCGGCCATGCCGACCGTGTCGGGCATGCCCAGGGTGTCGACGTAGGGGGCGACCGCGTCGTAGAGCCGGAAGAGGTCCTCTTTGGGCGTGCGGAAGGCGTCCTCGGCGCTGAAGCGGAGGTAGAGGCCGGGGTGGCGCTCGCGGGTGCTGCGGATCACCTCGCTCGCCAGGGCGACGGCCTCCTCGAGGCTCTTCTGCGCGTTGTGCCGCTGGGCCAGCGGCGAGACGCCCAGGTAGAGGTTGAGCCCGTTGCAGCCGACCTCGAGCGAGCGCTCGATGTCGTCGGGGTGGCAGCGGCAGTGGGCCAGGAAACGCAGCTCACGGCCGGTGAGGCCCTTGGCGTAGGCGATGAGCTCGCGCACGTCGCGCTCCTCGGCCATGCCCACCACGGGCGAGAAGAACTCGACGTGGGTAACGCCCAGCTCGAGCAGGCCCGCCAGGAGCAGCTTCTTCTCCTCGAGGGTGAAGCGGTACTTCTCGGTGTCGAAGAGCAGCGGCGACTGCTGGCCGTCGCGGAAGGTGGTGTCCACGACCTCGATGCGCCTGCTTTGTGCGTGAGCGTTGCCCATGGTCCCCTCGGGTGCTTGCAAAAAAACTCGGCCCGCGCGGTGTGGCGGGCCGGGATACGCAGTCGCGCGGACTAGCTCAGGCTAGCCCCCCGGCAACTGGTTTTTTTGCACTTAAGATCATCCCGGAAGCAAGGTTATACAAGGTATACCGGCTTGTCAAGATGGCCGGGCGGGCACCTACCACCACCCCAGCCGCTCCCCCATGAACTCCACGGGTTCCCCGCTGCGGTAGAGCGTCCTCGAGCGGTAGTTGCGCCCGATGGGCTCCCGGTAAACCTCCAAAACGTCGTCTACGAGATTGAGAATCCAGTATTCAGGGATGCCAGCCTCAGCATACAGCGGTAGCTTGTGTTCGCGGTCGTAGCTCAGGGTGCTGTCGCCGACCTCGACAACGAGCAGAACATCGGCCGGTTCAGCCAGGCGGCTCTCGTAGCGTCCGTCTGGAGGCAGCAGCAACATGAGGTCGGGCTGCAGTTCCGAGGAGGGTGGGATGCGAAGGGGGTTTTGAACCCAGATCACGGCCCGGCCGGCGAATCGAGAAGCCAGCGTGCCGGTCATGCGCCCGACTGCCGCCGCATGCTTTGGTCCAATTGGGCTCATCTCGTAGATCTCTCCCTCGAGCAGCTCAACGCCTTTCACCTCGGCAAACAGCCGCTCGAACTCCTCGACCGAAAAGCGGTATCTGGTTGCCATGATCCCAGTATGTCATGGCAAGACATGGCATGTTTCGCAACCTGTTTTAGCCCAAAAGGGAATCGCCGAGTAAACCCTTGGGGTCAGCAAAAAGCCGGTTGCCAGAGCAACCGGCTCCAAGCCTCTCGGGGCTCAGTTGGCCCCGGGGTGTACGAAGGCCCGCAGCACGTCACTCACCGTGACGATGCCCACCAGCTTCTCGCCCGAGACTACGGGCAGCCCGCCCAGCTTGTTCTCCAGCATGGTCTTGGCGGCCTGCTCGAGCGTGGCGCTCTCGTCGATGCTGATCACCGGGTAGCTCATCACCTCGCGCACCGGCAGCTTGGCGACGAGGTAGTTGATCTCCCAGATCGAAAGCGACGTCGCGTCGGAGGGCATGGCCTCCTTGAGGTCGCGGTCGGTGACGATGCCCACCAATTTGCCGTCCTCCACCACGGGCAGGCGCCGGAAGCCCCCCTGCCGCATGATGAGCGCGGCGTCGGGGACAGTGGTTTCGGGGGTGACGGTGACGGGGTCGGCGGTCATCCACTGCCGGACCGACGTTGTTTTTGTGCTGACCATAAACCCACCTCCTCGGGTTGTGGCTCCTTCATACTGGGCCCTACGGCCGAGGCGGGCATAGGGTCAAACGACCCCGGCGCCCCTGGCGCTCCCGCGGGGAGCCTCGAGTAGATTAGGGGCGTGGAATTTCCCGAAGCCGACTGGTGGGCCGCCGGCCTCTACGTGGGCGGCGTGGACGAGGCCGGGCGCGGGGCGCTGGCCGGGCCGGTGGTGGCCGCCGCCGTGATCCTGCCGCCCGGTGAGCACCCCT
>NZ_KE387023.1:402535-428263 GCF_000430045.1 Calidithermus chliarophilus DSM 9957
GGCGTGGCCGAGGCCGGCGAGGTCGACGCGCTCGGCGTGCTCAGGGCGACCCACGCGGCCGCCGGGCGGGCCCTCGAGCAGCTCGCCCTCGCCCCCCAAGCCCTCGTCACCGACTACCTGCACCTGCGAACCGCGCTGCCCCTGCGGGCCCCGGCCAAGGCCGACCGCGACTCCCCCACCGTGGCGGCGGCCAGCATCCTGGCCAAGGTGGCCCGCGACCGGCTGATGACGGAGCTCGACGCGGCCTACCCCCAGTACGGCTTCGCCCGCCACAAGGGCTACGGCACCGCCGACCACCTCGAGGCCCTCGCCCGCCACGGCCCCTGCCCCCTGCACCGCCGCAGCTTCGCCCCGGTGGCCCATGCCGCCCTCTTCCGCACACAAAGCTCAGACAAAAATGACCCGGGGTTAATTTGAGCCCCCTAAGCTGAAACATGGAGGAATCATGAAGACGCCGTTCCGCATCGCATTCGCGCTGTTGCTGGTGAGCTTGCTCTCGGCCTGTACGCTTTACGTCCGGTCGGCGAGCGTCGGCGTGGGCTTCGGGGTCAACCTCGACCGGGTGATCACCCGCCTCGAGCCCGACCGGGGCACCGGGGCGAGCTACCGGCCCGGCGACCGCATCCGCTTCATCATCACCCTCACCCAGCCCGGCTACGTCACGCTGGTGAGCACCGAGGCCAGCGGCTACAGCAACACCCTGGGCACCTACTACCTCGACGCGGGCACCACCATCCTGCCGCCGCCGGGGCAGGGCGTGGGGTACTACCAGGTGGCCTACGACTCGCCCTCGGGCGTCGAGCGCATCCGCGCCATCTACACCAACACCCGGCCCAGCGGCAGCGTCCGCATCGAGGGGCGCTTCAGCAACGACGAGTTCAACAACCAGGTTCGCATCTACTTCGAGCGCAACATAGCCCAGGCCCGCGACGTGGCCGACTCATACTTCTACGTCACCCGCTGAGGGCTCATACCGAATTCGAAAAGATAGTCTCATTCGACGGAAAAAGTCAGGGGCTATCTTTTTGAATCCCAGAGCACTCCCTTCGGCCCTCTCAGTTTGGCGCCGAACGGCGCCAAACTGACCGAATCGGGTATCACCCCTCCCCCGGCCCCTCCACAGGGGCTGGTCTTTCGTGTATTTACACATGTGCCGCCGGGTCTGATCCGGTTGAAAGCCCCATCCCCATTGCATATAATCACAGCGCATCAATCAACGCTAGCCGGGTCCGGGAGTTCTCCAGTCCTGACGCAGTGCCCGGATGCTCTTGTACCCCGCTGGCTTTGATGCTAGGACCAAGGAGGGTTCATGAACCGTCGTGAAATGCTGAAAAAGGCGGGCGTGGCAGTGGCGGCCAGCACCGTGTTCGGGCCGGTCTATGCGCAGACGGCGCCCACCATCCGCTGGCGACTGGCCAGCAGCTTCCCCAAGAGCCTCGACACCATCTTCGGGGCGGCCGACATCCTGGCCGAGCGCGTTAGGGACCTCACCGGCGGCAAGTTCCAGATCCGCACCTTCCCCTCCGGGGAGATCGTGCCGGGCCTGCAGGTGCTCGACGGGGTGCAGCAGGGCACGGTCGAGGTCGGCCACACCGCGATGTACTACTACGTGGGCAAGAGCCTGACCATGGCCTTCGACACCTCGCTGCCCTTCGGCCTCAACGCCCGCCAGCAGAACGCCTGGTGGTACTACGGCGGCGGCGTGGAGGCCATACGCGAATTCCTGACCGACTTCAGCGTGATCAACTTCCCCGGCGGCAACACCGGCGCGCAGATGGGCGGCTGGTGGCGCAAGGAGGTCAACACCCTCGCCGACCTCAAGGGCATCAAGATGCGCATCCCCGGCATCGGCGGCCAGGTGTGGAGCCGGCTGGGCGTGGTGCCCCAGGCCATCGCCGGCGGCGAGATCTACCCGGCGCTCGAGCGCGGCACCGTGGACTCCGCCGAGTGGGTGGGCCCCTACGACGACGAGAAGCTCGGCTTCTACAAGGTGGCCAAGTTCTACTACTACCCCGGCTGGTGGGAGCCCGGCCCCGGCCTGTCGTTCATCGTCAACATCAACGAGTGGAAGAAGCTGCCCAAGGACTACCAGCTCGCCTTCGAGGCCGCGGCGGCCGAGGCCAACGTCCACATGATGGCCAAGTACGACGCGCAGAACCCGCCCGCCCTGCAGCGCCTGCTCAAAGGCGGGGTCAAGCTGCGCAAGTTCTCCAACGAGATCCTCAAGGCCGCCCAGAAGGCCGCCTTCGAGATCTACGAGGAAGAAGCCGCCAAGAACGCCTCGTTCAAGAAGATCTACACCCCCTGGAAGAAGTTCCGCGACGAGAGCTACCGCATGATGGCGGTGCACGAGCTCGGCTACGAGCAATTCGCCTTCCCGGGCATCTGAGAGCGGTTCCCACGAATACCCCGCACGGCTAACCGGGCCGTGTGGGGTAAAACACCCGCCGGGATCGGCGGGTGTTTGTGGGAAGTGCGATGAGAGCGGTTCCCACGAATACCCCGCCCTCCGGCGGGGTATTTTTGATGCAGATCGCCGCCGTCGGGCCCGCGACGAGGGCTATGGTCAGCCAGGGGCCAGCAATTCAGGCACCCCCGCCGGCGGGGGTACGTCGCTCGAGGCAGCCCCTCCGGACCGCTCCCGCCGGAGCCCTACTTGCTCAGCCAGTTCGTCACCAGCCAGGGGTTGAAGATGACGATGAGCACCATAACGACCTGAATCAGCACGTAGGGCACCGCGCCCCAGTAGATGTCCACCGTCTTCAGGCTCGCCGGGGCCACGCTGCGCAAGTAGAAGAGGGCGAAGCCGAAGGGTGGGTGCATGAAGGAGGTCTGGAGGTTGATGCCCAGCATCACGCCGAACCAGTAGAGGTTGATGCCCAAGTCGGCGGCGGCGGGGCCGATGAGGGGGATGAGGATGAAGGCGATCTCGAAGTAGTCGAGGAAGAAGGCAATGAGGAAGATCAGCAGGTTGACGACCAGCAAGAAGCCCAGCTCCCCGCCCGGCAGGGCCTTCAGCAGCCCCTGCACCCACAAGTCGCCGTCCACGCCCACGAAGACCAGGCTGAAGATGCGTGAGCCCACCAGGATGAAGGCCACGAAGGAGGTCAGGCGGGCCGTGGCCTCCATGGCCGACAGCAGCACCCTGCCGCTGAGCCGGCGCTTGGCCAGCGCCAGCAGCAGCGCCCCCACCGCGCCCATCGCCCCGCCCTCGGTGGGGGTGGCGATGCCCAGGAAGATGGTGCCCAGCACCAAGAAGATCAGCACCATGGGGGGCACCAGCGCCACCATGGCCCGCCGGGCCAGCACCTCGCCGATCGAGCGCCGGATCCAGAGGATAAGCACGTTGGCCAGCACGATCAGGCCGATGGTCGTCGGGTCGGCCTTGCCCGTGAACAGCACGTCGAGCACCACCAGCAGCAGGGTGAACAGCCCGTGCTGGATCAGTTGGGGCGCCCAGGGCTGGTTGCGGCCGCGGCGCTCGAGGATGTCCGGGGGCAGGGCCGGGGTCCAGCTCGGGCGGAAGATGCTCACCCCGACGACGTAGAGGATGTACAGCCCGGTGAGGATGAACCCGGGCACGAAAGCCCCGCGGTACATGTCGCCCACGCTCACGCCGAGCTGGTCGGCCATGATGATGAGCACCAGGCTCGGCGGGATGATCTGCGCCAGCGTGCCCGAGGCCGCGATGGTGCCCGCGGCGACGCGGGGCGAGTAGCCGTAGCGCAGCATCACCGGCAGCGAGATCAGGCCCATCGCGATCACCGAGGCCGCCACCACGCCGGTCGTCGCGGCCAGCATGGCCCCCACGATGATCACCGCGTAGGCCAGCCCGCCCCGCAGCCGCCCGAAGAGCTGGCCCATGGTGTCGAGCAGGTCCTCGGCCATGCCGCTGCGCTCGAGGATCAGACCCATGAAGGTGAAGAAGGGGATCGCCAGCAGGGTCTGGTTCTTCATGGTGTCGAAGATGCGCAGCGGGATGTTCTGCAGGAACACCGGCTCGATGAAGTCGAGCCGGACCCCGATCCAGCCGAACAACAGCCCCGCCGCGCCCAGCGAGAAGGCCACCGGATACCCCAGCAACAAGAACACGACGAGCCCCATGAACATCAGCGGGGCCATGACCTCAAAGGACATCAGTTGCCCTCCTTCTTAGGCTCTACGTTCTCGACGACCGCCTCCTTGATCTCGGCGATCTCCTCCTCGACCTCGCTGACGTACTCGGTCATGGGGAGGTGCCCGCTGAGCATGGCCATGCGCTTGATCACCTCGGAGACGGCCTGAAGCAGCAGCAGGAAGATGCCCAGCGGCAACACCAGCTTGATGGGCCAGTAGGGCAGCCCGCCCGCGTCGGGGGACATCTCGCGGATGTTGAAAGAGTTCATGGCCCAGGGCCAGGTGGTCATCAGGATGATGACGCAGGTGGGGATGAGGAACAACAGCGCGCCCAGCATGTCCACCCACACCTGCACCCGGGGCGGGTACTTGCTGTAGAGCACGTCCACGCGCACGTGGCCGTTCTTCTGCAGGGTGTAGCTCGCCCCCAGGAGGAAGATGGCGGCGAACATGAACCACTGCAGCTCGAGCCAGGTGTTCGAGCTGCTGTTGAGCGCGTAACGGACAATGGCGTTTCCCGCTGCCACCAGCACGGAGAGCAGCACCATCCAGATCACCACGCGGTTCACCCCGGCGTTCAAGCCATCGATGAAGCGCGACAAGCCAAGAAGTGCCTTCACAGGTGCCTCCCTATATGTTTCGTTGCCCTCGCCATCGTATTTGGCGTACACGGCTACGTCAACGGCTCAGGCTGTTCGGCCGGACCCATCATAGGCACTCGGTCCCGCCTGTCCACGGTAACCGGATGGAATATCTACACCGGATCAGGGCATAAATATGCCTACCCGCCGTACGATAACAGCGCCCAGGAGCCTGCAAAGCGGCACTGGATATACCCGGTTCAAACTCAGCGCGCGGCCCGGACGCGGCTCACCAGCCAAGTCCCCAGCACGAAGCACAGCGCGGCCAGCAGGAACAAGAAGGTGTAGCCGCTGTTGGGCGCCTGGGCGTTGAGCCGCTCGAGCGCCCCCCCCAGCGCCCCGGCCGCCACCTGCGGCAGCACGATGGAGATCTGCCACAAGCCCATGTCGGTGGCGTGGGAGCGCGGGTCGCGCAGCACGTCGGAGACCAGCGCCCAGTCCACCGCCACGTAGGCCCCGTAGAACACCCCGAAGGCCACCGAGAGCACCAGCAGCAGGTCGTAGCGGGGCAGCAGCAGGATCAGCAGCATCACCGCAGCCATCCCGGCCCCCGCGAGGTAGATCACCCGCTTGCGCCCCTGCCGGTCGGAGGCCCGGCCCGCCGGGATCGCCGAGGCGGCCGCCCCCAGCGCGATCAGCAGCCCCAGGAAGGCCACCGCCTGGAAGGGCTCGCTGGCGAAGACCCGCCCGAAGGCCTCGAAGCTGCGCACGACGTCCTCGAGGTAGAACTGCAGGTAGCTCTGCACCGCGAACACCGCCAGCATCACCAGGAAGCGCGTGCCCCACACCCAGCGGAAGTCGGGGTTGCCCCACGGCGACAGCAGGCTCGACGCCAGGCCGTGGGGGTTGGGCTTGAGCCCCGGCACCTCGCCGACGTTGCGGATCACCAGCGCGGCGGCCGCGAGGCTCACCAGGGCGATGGCGAAGAGCTGCCACTGCAGGTTGAACACCAAGAAGCCCACCACCCCCGCCACCAACTGCGCCGACACCTGCAGGGCGCCCATCCAGCCCGAGGCCACCCCGCGCCTCGAGCGGGCGACGAGGTCGGGGATCAGGGCCGAGTAGGGGCCGGTGGAGAGGTCGTCGGAGAGTTGGAGCAGCACGTAGGCCAGCAGCAGGTGGGTGTAGTTGGGCGCATAGGCCATCCAGACCAGGGCCACCGCCGTCAGCACCGCGCCGATGCCTAAGAAGGGCATCCGGCGGCCCACGCGGTCGGAGAGGTAGCCGAAGAGGGGCGGCCCCACCAGGGCCAACACGACGGTGATGCCGTAGATCAACCCCAGCCGCGCCGCCCGCTCCCCCTCGGGGACCAGGCGGTCGACGAGCGCCGGGAGCAGTACGAGGGGAATCAGGAACCACTTGAAGCTGGCGGCGAACCAGTAGGAGGAAAGGGTCGCGAACCAGGGCGTGGTGTTGGGGGTCATTTGAGGTCCAGTATACGGGCCTCGAGCGGCGGCCGGGCGAAGGCCTGCGGCGAGGGCTCGGGGGCCCAAGTTGACACTCCCCACCCCCTGTGCTACCCTATTGGACGCGTTTGGGCGCGTAGCTCAGTTGGATAGAGCGACTGACTACGGATCAGTAGGTCGTGGGTTCGAATCCTGCCGCGCCCGCCAAGCGTTCAGCCGAAGCCGCCGGGTCAACAACCCGGCGGTCTTCTTTTCCGGAACCGCCCGCCGGGTGTCCCCGGTTGCCGGGGGCCGGCCTCGAGGGCGCACACCAGGGCGTTTTTGGAGTTTTGCCGCCCCAACCCGCCGGCATCCCGGCCGGACAGGCTGCCGGCGCGCTTCGCCTCACGGCGGCGTGAGGGAAGTGCGGTATATTGCTCGCGACATGGCTCAACGTACCGCTATCCCGTATAGCGGAGCTCGGAGGACCCGCCGGAGGGGTTGGGCGGGGGTCGGGTTCCTGGCTCCGGCGCTGCTCCTGATCGGCCTGTTCACCGTCTACCCCGCCTTCAGCGCCCTGTGGCTGTCGCTGCACGCCGAGGCCCCGTTCTCCGGGGAGTCCGTCTGGGTGGGGGTGCGGAATTACGAGGACCTGCTCAAGGACCGCGAATTCCACAGCAGCCTGCTGACGACCCTGTACTTCACCCTGCTCACCGTGCCCGTCTCCATCGCCGGGGGGCTGCTGTCGGCGGTGCTGCTGCACCGCAGCCTGCCGGGGATCCGGGTGTACCGGGTGCTGCTGTTTTTGCCGGTGGCCGTGCCCACCGCGACGGCCGCCATCGCCTGGCGCTGGCTGTACCACCCCAGCGTGGGCTACATCAACTACGCCCTCGGCTCGCTGGGCCTTCCCCCGGTCTCCTGGCTGCAAGACCCCAGCATCGCGCTGGCCGCGCTGGCGATGGCGGTGGCCTGGCAGAACCTCGGCCTCAACGCCATCCTGCTGCTGGCCGGGCTGCAGAGCGTCCCCGAGGAGCTCATCGAGGCGGCCCGCCTGGACGGGGCCTCGCCCATGCGCATCTTCCGCAGCATCACCCTGCCGCTGCTGACCCCCACGCTCTACTTCGCCTCCATCGTGGGGGTGATCCACGCCATGACCACCTTCGGCCCGATCCACCTGCTCACCCAGGGCGGCCCGGCCAGCGCGACGCAGGTGGCGGTCTACCGCATCTACACCGAGGGTTTCATCAACTTCCGCTTCGGCTACGCCACCGCCCAGGCGGTGATCTTGTTCGTCGTCATCCTGGGCTTCACCATCCTGCAGAGCCGCCTCGAGCGGCGGGTGCACTACCAGTGAGGTCGCCATGAACCCGAGAACCTCGTCGCTCAACCGCAAGCGCATCGGGTGGGGGGAGTTGTTCTGGTCGTACCTGGGCCTGACCCTGCTGTCGCTGATGGTGATCTTCCCCATCCTGGTGCTGCTGTCCGCCTCGCTCAAGCCGGCGGGGGACGTCTTCGAGTACCCGCCCCGGCTGTGGCCCCAGACCTTCTCGCTGGAGAACTACCAGGGCGCGCTGGAGAAGGCGCCCCTGCTGCGCTACTTGTGGAACACGCTGCTGGTGTCGGTGGGGGTCACGCTGGGGCAGCTCGTGACCTCGGCGCTGGCGGCCTTCAGCTTCGCCCGGCTCAACTTCCCGGCCAAGCGCGCGCTGTTCATCGCCGTGCTCGCCACCTACATGGTGCCCTGGGAGCTCACGCTCATCCCCAACTACCTCACCATCTCCAACTTCAAGCTGCTCGACAGCTACTGGGGCCTGGTGCTGCCCTTCCTGGCCGGGGCCTTCGGCATCTTCCTGCTGCGGCAGAGCTTCATGCAGATCGCCGAGGAGTACTTCGACGCGGCCAAGATGGACGGTGCGACGCCCCTGCAGCAGTTGCGCTACGTGGCCCTGCCGCTGGCCCGCCCGGCCATCGCCTCGCTGGCGCTGCTGACGTTCCTCAACACCTGGAACATGTACCTCTGGCCGCTGATCGTCACCAACGAGCCCACCTGGCGCACCGCCCAGATCGGGCTGCGCTTCTTCCTCGTCGACCAGGAGGGCTCGAACTACGGCTTCGTGGCGGCCGGGGCGATCCTGGTGCTCGCGCCCACCCTCATCGCCTTCGTGCTGCTCGAGCGGGCCTTCGTGCGGGGGATCTCGCTGGGCGGGGTCAAGGGCTGAGGCTGACGGGGCGCTGACGAAGGGGGCCGATCCTTGTTAGGATGGATGGGTCCAAAGATAGGAGGCTGTATGAAGGGCAAACCTGTGGTGGTCGGCCTGGGCATCCTGGCGATGAGCGTGGGGCTCGCGCAGGTCAAGATTAACTTCTGGCATTCGATGGGCGGGGTCAACGGCGAGGCCACCGAGGCGATCGTCAAGGGCTTCAACGCCGCGCAGAAGGAGTGCCAGGTCACCTCGACCTACGTGGGCTCCTACGACGACGGGCTGACCAAGCTGCAGGCCGCGTTGCGCGCCAAGAACCCGCCCCACGTGCAGCAGATCTACGACCTGGGCCTGCAGGGGATCGCCGAGTCGGGGCAGGTCATCCCCATCTCCGACCTCGCCAAGCGCGACAAGTACGACCTCTCGGGCATCCTCTTCCCGCTGGCGCGCTACTACAACCTCGACGGCAAGTACTACGGCGCGCCCTTCAACGCCTCGACGGCCGAGCTCTACTACAACGTCGACGCCTTCAAGGCGGCCGGGCTCACCCGCGCGCCCCGGACCTTCGAGGAGTTCGTGGAGTACGCCCGCAAGCTCACCAAGAAGGACGCCAGCGGCAACGTGGTGCAGTACGGCGCGAGCATCCGGGTCTACGGCTGGTTCATCGAGCAGCTCATCTACAACCAGGGCGGCTACGTGGTCAACAACGAGAACGGGCGCACCAAGCGGGCCACGGCGGTGGAGTACAACGGCCCCGCCGGGGTGCGGGCGGTGAAGTGGATCGTGGACATGACCCGCGAGGGCATCAACGTCAACGTGGGGCGTGACGGGGCCGCGCAGCGCCAGGCCTTCACCTCGGGCAAGGCCGCCATGTTCATCGAGTCCACGGCCGCCCTCGGCGCGGTGACCCGCGAGGTCGGCGGGCGCTTCCAGTTCCGCACCACCTCCCTGCCCCGCCCGGCCGGGACCAAGGGCGGCACGGCGATCGGCGGGGCGGCGCTCTACGTCTTCCGCGGGCACCCCGACAACGAGACCACCTGCGCGTGGAACTTCGTCAAGTACGCGATCTCGCCCGAGGTGCAGTTCGAGTGGCACAAGGCCACCGGCTACTACCCCGTGACCCGGGCCACCCTCGAGCTCCCCCAGACCAAGGCCTACTGGAAGGCCAACCCCAACGCCAAGACCCCCATCGACATCATCCTCTCCAGCCCGCCCAACAAGTCCAGCCAGGGCGCGGTGGCCGGGGTGATGCCGCAGATCCGCCAACACATCGAGGAGGCCATGGAGCTCGCCATCGCGGGCAAGGCCACCGTCGAGGAAGCCCTCAACGCCGCCGCGGCCAAGTCCAACGAGGCCCTCGCGCGCTACAACGCCACCGTGCGGTAGGGGGACGGGAAGCCGGCAACGCGTTCAAGACCGAGGCCGCCGGAGCACCCGCCCGGCGGCCCGTGCTTGTGGCCCAGACGCCGACGAGGGAGCGGCCGCCGGGGGGCCGGGGCGCTCAAGCCCTACTGGGCTCGGGCGTGCCCAGCCAGTCGTAGATCAGCACGGCGGCGGCGATCAGGTTGACCGCGATGTTCCAGCCGTTCGTGGGCAGGCCGAGGAAGCTGGGCATGAACAGCCCCAACACCCCCAGCGCCGCGTACACGATCCCCACCAGCGCCGAGACGGCGTGGGCGGTGGCGACGCCGTTGTAGAAGGCGTAGAGTAGCACGCCGCCGGTCAGCAAGTAGACGATCTGCATGCCGATGTTGGTGGGCAAGAAGCCTAGCAGCAGCCCGTTCTGGGTGAAGAACAGGCCCAGCACACCCAGGGCTACGAACACGAGCCCCGTCCAAAGGTCAATGGTCCGCGCGTTGAACATATCCACCTCCTCTAAATTCCCCACCTCCGGTGCCGCTCCCTGAAGCAAGGGTAGGGCCGGGGTATTACCGTGCCGTTACCGCCGGGGCCGGTAATGGCGCGGTAACGGGCGCGGCCTAGCCTACGGACGGTAGGGAAACCGCACCGTCCAACCCGGGCTCACCAGCTTCGGTGGCGGCTGGGGCCCGGGGGAGGCTCGAGGCCCGAGTCGGCGTGCCGCCACCGCACGCCCGCGAGAAAAGGAAGTGCGCCATGTTAGCCCGTTTCGACCCCTTCCGCGAGATGTCCAGCCTGCGCCGGGAGATCGAGCGCCTCTTCGACGAGAGCCTGTTCCGCCCCGAGCCCTCCGAAGTCGCCCCCATGCCCCTCGACCTGTACGAGGAGGGCGACAACCTGGTGGTCAAGGCCTCGCTGCCCGGCCTCAAGCCCGAGGAGGTGAAGCTCGAGGTGCGCGGCGACGTGCTCCACATCTTCGGCGAGACCAAGAAGGAGGAGGAGGAGAAGGAGCGCAGCTACCACCTGCGCGAGCACCGCTACACCCGCTTCGAGCGCTCGCTGACGCTGCCGACGGCGGTGCGGGTGGAGCAAGCCAGGGCCACCTTCGACAACGGGGTGCTCACCCTGACCCTGCCCAAGGCCGAGGTCCCCAAGACCCGCACCATCCCCATCCAGACCCTCGGGGCCTGAAACCGGAAGGCGAAGCGTGGGCACGCGCCTGAGCGGCCGGTCCCTGCGGTGGCTGTTCTGGGCCCCCCGGGTTCTGGGGGTGGCCTACGCCCTTTTCATCGGGCTGTTCGCCCTGGACGTGCCGGGCCAGGGGGGAGACTTCTGGCCCACCCTGGCCGGGTTGGTCATCCACCTCATCCCCACCCTGGCCCTGCTCGCCGCGCTCGGCGTGGCCTGGCGCCAGGCGTGGCTGGGGGGTTGGCTGCACCTGGGGCTGGGCCTGCTGCTGATGGTGTTGTGGCGGGGCTCCTTCCTGGCGATCCCCGTGCTGCTGACCGGGGCCTTGTTCCTGCTGGAGGGGTGGTACGGCGGGAAGCCGCAGGGGGGCGCGGCGCGGCGGTAACGGGGCGGTAATGCCGGGGCCCTAGCGTGGGCCCTGAGGGGGTGGCTCATGGCTTTCTGGAGGTTCAGCGACGGGACCGTGCTGCGCAGCGGGGCGGTGGTCGAGGGCCAGAAGCCCTTCGCCGACCACCTGCGCGCCGAGCTGTACAACCTGGCCCACGGCGAGGGGCCGTTGGTGTGGCTGGAGCAGGGGCGCGGCGCGGTCGCGGTGGTGCTGGAGCCCAGGAACAACTGGCTGCTCGACCGCTGGGCCCGCAACGAGGCCCGCAGCGCCGGGCTGGGGGTGCTCGAGACCGACTACACCCCGCAGGTCTCCGACATCCCGAAGGAGGCGCTGGAGCGCCTCGAGCACCCGCCCAAGGCCCCCGACGAACCGCTGTGACGACCTGAGGAGGAGGAGATGGCCCAACTCTACGGTTTCGACGCCTATTCGCCAAAGGAGATCGCCGAGCGCATCGAGAACGTGGGGGTGACCAAGGCCCGCCTGCCCCTGCGGACCACCTTCACCCTGGGGGTGCTGGCGGGCGGCTTCATCGGCCTGGGGGCGCTCTACTTCACCCTGGTCACCAGCGACGCCGGCCTGTCCTTCGGGCTGAGCCGGGTGCTGGGCGGGGTGAGCTTCTCGCTGGGCCTGATCTTGGTGGTGGTGGCCGGGGCCGAGCTCTTCACCGGCAACAACCTGCTGGTGATGGCCTGGGCCGGCGGGCGCATCCGGGGCGCGGAGGTGCTGCGCAACTGGCTGGTGGTCTTCCTCGCCAACGCGGTGGGCGCGGTAGGGCTGGCCCTGGTGGTGCTGCTCTCCCAGCACCCCGACATGAACCAGGGCGCCGTGGCCCAGAACGCCGTCAAGATCGCCGCCCTCAAGGCTTCGCTGCCCTTCTGGGCAGCTTTTTTCAAGGGGGTGCTGTGCAACGTGCTGGTCTGCCTGGCGGTGTGGCTGGCGATGGCCGGGCACAGCGTGAGCGACAAGATCCTGGCGATCGTCTTCCCCATCTCGGCCTTCGTGGCGGCTGGCTTCGAGCACTCCATCGCCAACCTCTACTTCATCCCGCTGGGGATCTTCCTGCGCGACGCGGCGCAGGGGCTGAGCCCCGAGCAGCTCGGCGCCCTCTCCTGGGGCGGCTTGCTGAACAACCTCGTCCCCGTGACGCTGGGCAACGTCGTGGGGGGCAGCGGGATGGTGGGGCTGGTCTATTACCTGGTGTACCGGCACCGAGCCCCGGAGGCGGCCCCTGGCCCCGGCGCCCCCGAAGCCGGGCTGCCGCAGGGGGGAGGTGAGGGGCATGCCGACGGCGATCATCGACGGCCACACCTACGAATTCCGCCCCGGCCAGACCATCCTCGAGGCCCTGCGCGCCCTGGGCACCGACCTGCCCTCCGCCTGCTACGACCCCCGCCTCGAGCCCTACGGGGCCTGCCGGCTGTGCCTGGTGGAGGTCGAGGGCCGGCCCCACCCCGCCGCCGCGTGCAACACGCCCTTGCAGGAGGGCATGGTCGTGCGCAGCCGCACGCCCGCGCTCGAGGAAAACCGCAAGAGCGAGTTCCGTTTCCTGCTGGGGCACTACCCCAAGGAGGCCGTCGAGAAACAACCCTACGAGCCCTTCCACCAGCGCCTACAGGGCTACGGCCTCGTCGAGGGGCTCGAGGCCGCCCCCGACCCCGCCCTGCAGGACTTCAGCCACCCCTACCTCCGCGTCGACCTCTCGCAGTGCATCCTCTGCTACCGCTGCGTGCGCATCTGCGAGGACGTGCAGGGGCAGTTCGTGTGGCAGGCCTTCGGCAAGGAGCACCAGACCCACCTCCAGCCCTCCGGGCCCAGCCTGCTGGAGAGTGCGTGCGTGAGCTGCGGGGCCTGCGCCGACACCTGCCCCACGGGGGCCATCGACGACTGGAGCGTGCTCGAGCTCGGCGCCCCCACCGCCTGGACCCGCTCGACCTGCCCCTACTGCGGGGTGGGCTGCGAGTTCTTGGTGGGCACCCGTGACGGGAAGATCACCCAGATCAAGCCCGCGCTCGACGCGCCGGTCAACAAGGGCCACCTCTGCGTGAAGGGCCGCTACGCCTTCGCCTACAACGACGCCCCCGACCGCGTCAGCCGGCCCATGATCCGCCGGGGCGGCGAGTGGCAGCCGGTGAGCTGGGAGGAGGCCATCGCCTTCGTGGCGGGCGAGCTCAGCCGCATCCGCGAGGCCCGCGGCCCCGACTCCATCGGCGTCCTGGGCTCGGCCCGCGCCACCAACGAGGAGAACTACCTGGCGCAGAAGTTCGCCCGCGTGGTCGTCGGGAGCAACAACGTCGACTGCTGCGCCCGGGTCTGCCACGCGCCCAGCGCCGTGGCCCTGGCCCGGGTCTTCGGCACCGGGGCGGCCACCAGCGCCTTCGACGACATCGAGCTGGCCCAGACCTTCCTGCTGGCCGGGACCAACGCCACCGAGAACCACCCGGTGGTGGGCGCGCGCATCAAGCAGGCCAAGCGCCGCGGGGCCAGGCTGATCGTGGTGGACCCCCGCAAGACCGAGCTGGCCCGCTGGGCCGACATCCACCTGGCCCCCCACCCCGGCACCGATATCCCCCTCTTCCACGCCATGGCGCGGGTGATCCTGGAGGAAAACCTCACCGACCCCGCCTTCCTGGCCGAGCGGGTCGAGGGGCTGGAGGCCTTCCGCGCGGCCGTCGAGGAGTGGACCCCCGAGCACGCCGCCGAGGTCTGCGGGGTGAGCGCCGAAGCCATCCGCCAGGCGGCGCGGCTCTACGCCACCCACAAGCCCTCGATCTGCTTCCACGGGCTGGGCCTGACCGAGCACCACCAGGGCAGCGAGACGGTGATGGCCCTCGCCAACCTCGCCCTGCTCACCGGCAACGTGGGCAAGCCGGGCACCGGCGAGAACCCCCTGCGCGGCCAGAACAACGTGCAGGGCTCGGCCCACATGGGCTGCGAGCCCAACACCCTCACCGGCTCCCAACTGCTCCCCAAGGCCCGCGCCCGCTTCGAGGAGGTCTGGGGCTGCCCCCTCCCCACCGCCAAGGGCCTCAACCTGATGCAGATGCTCGACGCCGCGCGGGAGGGCGCGCTCAAGGCCTTGTGGCTCGTCGGCTACGACGTGCTCCTGAGCAACCCCGACGCCGCTCGCACCGCCGAAGCCTTCGAGAAGCTCGAGCTCGTCGTGGTGCAGGACCTCTTCATGAACGAGAGCGCCCGCGCCTACGGCCACGTCTTCCTGCCCGCGGCCAGCAACTTCGAGAAGGACGGCACCTTCATGAACTCCGAGCGGCGCATCCAGCGCATCCGGCGGGCGTTGCCGCCCGCGGGGGACTCGAGGCCCGACTGGCAGATCCTCTGCGACGTGGCCCGGGCCATGGGCCAGGGGGAGCGCTTCGCCTTCGAGGGCCCCGAGGCGATCTGGGACGAGGTGCGGGCGGTGTGGCCGGGCGGGGCGGGCATCAGCTACGCGCGGCTCGAGCACGGCGGCTTGCAGTGGCCCTGCCCCAGCCTCGACCACCCCGGCACCCCCCGCCTGCACGCCCAGAGCTTCCCGATGGGCCCCAAGGCCACCCTGGCGGCGGTGCCCTACCTCCCCAGCGCCGAGCAGCCCAGCCCCGAGTACCCCTTCCTGCTCATCACCGGGCGCACCCTCTACGCCTTCAACGCCGGCACCATGACCGCCCGCACCCCCAACGCCCGCCTCTACCCCACCGACCGCCTCGAGGTCTCCCCCGCCGACGCCGGCCGCCTGGGCCTGCGGGAAGGCGAAAAGGTGCGGGTGGTGAGCCCCTACGGCCAGGCCACGCTCCCCGCCCACCTCAGCGATCGGGTCAAGCCCGGCGAGCTGTTCTCCACCTTCCACGACCCCGCCGTGTTCATCAACCGCCTCACCAACCCCCACCGCGACCGCTACGCCCTGACCCCCGAGTACAAGCGCACGGCGGTGCGGCTGGAAAAGCTCTCCGTGGGAGTGGCGAACAGCCCGTAGCCGGTGGCGGCCGTAGGTGCCGCGTCAGAGGCAGGGTGGCGGGGCGAGCGGGACACCTGGCCCCCGGCCCGGGCGTAAGGTAGGGTCAGAAGAGCCCCGCGGGCTCGCCGTCGCCCTTTGTCCAAAAGCACCCCAACTCCCTCCCCAGCCCGCCGGACCCCTCGGGAGGCGACCATGACGGTCAGCGCGGCACGGTTGCAGGTCCGCACCCTGGGCGAGGCCGAGGTGTGGCTGGAGGGCCGGCCCGTGCAGTGGCGGGCCGATTCCGCGCGGCTGCTGTTCTTCTACCTCCTCGCCCATCCCGAGGGCCGCAGCCGCGAGCAGATCCTCGAGGCGCTGTGGGACGCCGCCCCGGACGCCGGCGCCAACAACCGCTTCCGGGTGACGGTGCACCGCATCCGGGTGGCGCTGGGCTGGCCGGGGGCGGTGCTGGAGGAGCACGGGCGCTACCGGCTGGCCCCCGAGGTGCTGCGGGCCTCGGACGTGGGCGCCTTTTACCAGGCCCTCGAGCGGGCCGGGCGGGCGGAGGCCCCCCAGGCCCGGCTGCGGGGCTACCAGCGGGCGCTCGAGCTGTACCGGGGCGAGTTCTTGCCCCAGGAGGGGGCCGAGTGGGCCGGGGAGACCCGCGAGCAGGTGCGGGCGGCCTACGTGCAGGCCGAGCTGGCGCTCTCGAGGCTCTTCTGCGGCCTGCACCAGTGCCCGGCGTCGGTGGCGGCGCTCGCCCGCGCCCTCCACGCCGACCCCTACCTGGGCGAGGACCAGCACCAGCGCCTGATGGGGTGCTTGAACGCGGTGGAGGGGAAGTACGCCGCCATCGAGCACTACCGCCGCTTCCTGCACTTTTTGCGCGAAGAGCTCGGCGACTCCCCCATGCCCGAGACCCTCGAGCTCGCCGAGCACCTCAAGCGCGACGAAGCGGTGTACTGGCCCGGCCCCGAGCCGGGAACCCGGGTCGGCACCGACTTCGACTGCCCTCGCCTGGGCAATTCCCTCGTCAAGACCCGCTAGGGCTGGTGAAGCGGGAAACAGCTTTTTATTGCCCTGCGTTGGTGGGGACAGGGTTGGTCTGCGGTGCTGTGGTTTGGCGGTGTCGGTTCCGCCGTCAGGGGAGCGAGGGGGAGGCCATTCCACGTGGCGAGGGCATCGCGGTACGCGATCCGGCATACGCCGGAAACCTGCTCCCCCTGGGCTCCCCCGAGGGACTCGCAGACATGCCGCCGGGTCCGGCGGCATGCTCGTCTGCGCCACCCCGCCCACCCCCTCCCGCGTGAGCCGCACACCCCGGCCGGGGCACGGCAGCGACCACCGAGCGCCCTTCCGCGGGGAAGTGGGGCTGTAGTTGGCCTGCGAAGCGGGCACGGCCTCAGTGGATGATTCATCCCAACCAGGCGTTTGGCTATCGGCTATGGGCTATCAGCTATCGACCATCGACTATCGACTATCGACCCTCGACCCGTAACACCCCGGTAATGACCCAGCGCTAGCCTCGGCCTAGGAACTCCGGTTTGAAAGGAGGCTTTATGCTCACTCGAGAACAAGTGCGCGGGGTGCGGGAGATGATTCACCACCTCGGCGCCCCGGCGCTTTCGGTCTACCTCGACGTCCACCCGGCGCGGCTCGAGAACGCGGGTGGAGCGGGCTTGTTGCGGGCTAAGGAGGCGCTGAGGGCGCTGGAGGTGCCCCCGGCGCTGGCCCAGCGGGTGCTGGCGGCGCTGGCGGAGCCTCCCGAGGGCCGCACGCGGGTGCTGCTGGCCGGGGAGGGCTTCCTGGAGCGCTGGGACCTGCCCATCGACCTGCCGCTGGTGGAGGGCCTCGAGGCCCGCTGGGGCGAGCCCTACCTGGCGCCCTTGCTCTACGCCCTCGACGCCCACGAGCGCTTCGGGGTGGTCTACCTGGGGCCGGGGAAGGCGCGGCTCTTCGAGGTATTTCTGGGCGAGATCACCGAGCTGGCCGGGGCTTTCCAGAGCCTCGAGCCCCGGGAGTGGCGGACCATGACCGCCGACAGCGTGGGGCGGCGCTACAGCGCCGGGGGGGTGATGGCCGCGCGGGGCGGGGCCGATACCGACGGCTTCGCGCGCCGCCTCGAGGCCTGGGAGGCCCGCTTCTTCACCCGGCTGGCCCACGAGGTCGAGGAGTGGGGCGAGGTGCGCGGCCTGACCCGCTTCGTCCTCGTGGGCAGTGCCCGCGCGGTCGAGGCCTTCGCCGGCAGCCTGCCCCGGGCGCTGGCCGAGCGGGTGGCGGGCAAGGTGGTCGAGCCGCTGAGCCTGCCCAAGTCGCGGGCCACGGCGGCCCGGGTGCTGCAGGCCGTCACACGGCTGATCGACGAGTTCGAGGACTGGCGCGAGGAGGCGCTGGTCGATGAGGTGGTGGAGCACGGGGTCGGCGGGGTGGAGCAGGTGCTGCAGCTCCTGCAGGAGGGGCGGCTGCGCCTGGTGGTGGCCCCCTGGCGGCTGGAGACCACGGTCTACGCGGGGCCGGGCGGCTGGGTCAGCCCCAGCCGGGAGCAGGTCCTCGCCCGCCTGCCGGGCCAGCCCGTCCGGGTGATGCCGCTCAAGGACGTGCTGCCCGAGCTGGCCGCGAGCCGGGGCACCCGCCTGAGCTTCGTGCGCGGCGAGGCCGGAGCCCGGCTCTCGGAGCAGCTCGGCGGCCTGGGCGGCCTCGAGCGCTACTAGAGCGCTCTTCATGGGGTTTGATCCGTGGGGCAGGGCGCAAGAGGCCCACCGAGAGGAGTGAAAATGGCCAGCAGAGCTGTACCTGAACGCGACGCCATCCCCCCCGCCACCCGCTGGGTGCGCTGGTTCGGGGAGATCGGCATCGACGACGTGGGGCTGGTGGGGGGCAAGAACGCCAGCCTGGGCGAGATGCTGCGCGAGCTCTCGCCGCTGGGGGTGCCCGTCCCCGACGGCTTCGCCGTCACCGCCGAGGCCTACCGCTACTGCCTCGAGGCCGCCGGGCTGAGCGAGGAGATCCGCGCGATCTACGCCGGGCGCGACCCCCAGAGCGTGGAGGACCTCGAGCAGCGCTCACGCCGCCTGCGCGGGCGCATCCTGCAGGCCGAGCTGCCCGAGGACCTCGAGCTCGAGATCCTGGCCGCCTACCGCGAGCTCGCCCGCCGCAGCGGGGCGGAAGACCCCTTCGTGGCGGTGCGCTCTTCGGCCACCGCCGAGGACCTGCCCACCGCCAGCTTCGCGGGGGCCCACCAGACCCTGCTGGGCGTGCGGGGCGAGGCCGAGCTGCTGCAGGCCGTGCGGGAGTGCTTCGCCAGCCTGCACACCCCCCGCGCCATCCGCTACCGCGAGGACATGGGCTTCGACCACGACAAGGTGCTGCTGTCGGTGGGGGTGCAGCGCATGGTCAGGAGCGACCTGGCGAGCTCGGGCGTGATCTTCACCCTCGACACCGAGACCGGCTTCCGCGAGGTGGTGGTGATCGACGCCGTGTGGGGCCTGGGCGAGAACATCGTGCAGGGCAAGGTGGTGCCCGATGAGTTCAAGGTGCACAAGCCCACCCTGCTGCAGGGCTACCGCCCGCTGGTGAGCAAGAAGCTGGGCGGCAAGGAGTTCAAGCTGGTCTTCAACGAGCACACCCACCTGCTCGAGAACCTCCCCGTGTCCACCGCCCAGCGCGAGGCCTACTGCCTGAGCGACGCCGAGGCCCTCACCCTGGCCGACTGGGCGCTCAAGATCGAGGCCCACTACTCGCGCAGGCGCGGCCAGCCCACGCCCATGGACATCGAATTCGCCAAGGACGGCCTCACCGGCCAGCTCTTCATCGTGCAGGCGCGGCCCGAGACCATCCACAGCCAGAAGACCGGGCTCGCGCTCGAGGTCTTCCGCCTCGAGGGGCAGGGCCCGGTGCTCACCCAGGGCATCGCGGTGGGCGAGAAGATCGCCGCCGGGGCGGCCCGCGTGATCCACGACCCCAGCGGCATCGCCCGCTTCCAGCCCGGCGAGGTGCTGGTGACCCGCGCCACCGACCCCGACTGGGAGCCCATCATGAAGATCGCCAGCGCCATCGTCACCGAGCGGGGCGGGCGCACCTCCCACGCCGCCATCGTGGCGCGGGAGCTGGGCATCCCGGCGGTGGTGGGCACCGGCGACGCCACCCGGGCCATCACGGCCGGGCAGGAGGTCACGGTCTCGTGCGCCGAGGGCGAGGTGGGCCGGGTCTACGCGGGGAGGCTCGAGTTCAGCACCCAGACCCTCGACCCCTCTACCTTAGGCCCCACCCGCACCCAGATCCTGATGAACGTGGGCGACCCCGAGCAGGCCTTCAAGCTCGCCCTGTGGCCCGGCGACGGGGTGGGGCTCGCCCGCATGGAGTTCATCTTCGCCAGCTACGTGCAGGTGCACCCCCTGGCCCTCACCCGCTACGCCACCCTGGCCCCCGCCGTGCAGGCGCAGGTGGACCGGCTCACCAAAGGCTACGCCGACAAGACCGAGTACTTCGTGGACAAGCTGTCCCAGGGCATCGCCACGCTGGCGGCGGCCTTCTACCCCCGCCCGGTGATCCTGCGCTTCAGCGACTTCAAGACCAACGAGTACGCCCACCTCCTGGGCGGCGAGGCCTTCGAGCCCAAGGAGGAAAACCCCATGATCGGCTGGCGGGGGGCCTCGCGCTACTACCACCCCGACTACAAGGAGGGCTTCTTGCTCGAGGTGGCCGCGGTCAAGCGGGTGCGCGAGGCGATGGGCCTGAAGAACCTCAAGGTGATGATCCCCTTCTGCCGCACCCCCGAGGAAGGGCGCAGGGTGCTGGAGGTGCTGAAGGAGGGCGGGCTCGAGCGCGGGCTGGAGGAGCTGGAGGTCTACGTCATGGCCGAGATCCCCTCCAACGTGCTCGAGGCCGAGGCCTTCGCCGAACTCTTCGACGGCTTCTCCATCGGCTCCAACGACCTCACCCAGCTCATCCTGGGCGTCGACCGCGACTCGGCCCAGGTGGCCCCCCTCTTCGACGAGCGGCTGCCCTCGGTCAAGCGGGCCTGCGCGATGCTGCTGGAGACCGCCCACGCCAAGGGCCGCAAGGTGGGCATCTGCGGCCAGGCCCCCTCCGACTACCCCGAGTTCGCCGCCTTCTTGGTCGAGCACGGCATCGACTCCATCAGCCTCAACCCCGACTCGGTGTGGCGCATCAAGAGCCGCATCCTCGAGGCCGAGGCGGCGTTGCAGAAAGGAGAAGCGACATGAAACGCGACCGCGTGGTGTTCCTGGGCGAACGCATGATCGTGGGCGAGGAGATCGACCCCGAAGAGCTCCCCGACCGCGAGGGCTTCCGCCGCCAGGCCGCCCAGTGGAACGGCCCCGAAGACATCCTCATCCTGCGCCACGCCCGCCTCGAGGACTCCGGCGGCAGCGAGCGCATCGAATACCTCATGATCCGCCGCAGCGAGATCAGCGCCCTGGGCATCGGCATGGCCGCAGTGGAGGGCTTCGGCCCGGCATCGGTGCATTAGGAGGAGCCAGCAGCGATCAGCGATCAGCCGTCAGGGATCAGCGGAAGGCTCGTGGCAAAAGGACTCCCTCCCCGCGCGCGGGGAGGGGGTATCCCCCCAGCCCCCCTTGCTAAGGGGGGTGACAAGGCGTTTTGCGTTTTGCGTCTTGCGTTTTGCGTCTTGCGTTTTGCGTCTTGCGTTTTGCGTCTTGCGTTTTGCGTTTGGCGTTTGGCTATCAGCTATCGACCCCACAGGACATCCCTCTCTGGCAACCCCGCCCCCCCGCGCGTAGGGTAGGCCCAACGAGGACTCAAGGAGGCGTTTATGCCCGAAAACCTGACAGGCCCGACCCTGCGCCGCATACCGGGGCTGTTCGAGGAGGTCAAGCCGCCCCTGGGCGACCTCGAGGCCGTGGTGGAGGCCGAGCGCTGCCTGCGCTGCGGGGGGCCTTACGCGAGCGCGCCCTGCCTGCGGGCCTGCCCCGCCGAGGTGGACGTGCCCGCCTTCGTGGGGGCCATCGCCGAGGGCGACCCCGGGCGGGCGGCGGCCGTGATCCTCGAGGCCAACCTGCTGGGCGGCACCTGCGCCAGGGTCTGCCCCACCGAGATCCTGTGCGAGGGTTCCTGCGTGCTGCACCACGAGGGGCGGCGGCCCGTGGACATCGGGCGGCTGCAGCGCTACGCCACCGACTTCGCCTTCGGGCTGGGGCTCAAGCCGCGCAAGGTGGCCCGGCCCAACGGACTCAGGGTCGCGGTGATCGGGGGCGGGCCGGCGGGGCTGGCCGCGTCGGGCGAGCTGGCCGCGCTGGGCTACGACGTGACGGTGTTCGAGGCGCGGCGGGAGCCGGGCGGGCTGGCCCGCTTCGCCATCGCGCCCTACCGCCAGAACGTCGAGCCCATCCCGCAGGAGGTCGAGCTGCTGCACCGCATGGGCGTGCACTTCCGCTTCGGCAAGCCCATCGACACCCCCGAGAAGCTGCGCGACCTCGAGGCCCACTTCGACGCCGTGGTGCTGGCGGTGGGGCTGGGCCAGGACGTGGAGGTGAAGTACGAGGGGGACGAGCTCGAGGGGGTCTGGGACTCGCTGGTGTTCATCGAGGCCCTCAAGACCGGGCAGCCGCCGAAGGTGGGCGAGCGGGTGGCGGTGATCGGGGGCGGCAACACCGCCATGGACGTCGCCCGCGAGGCGCTGCGGCTGGGCGCGACCGAGGTCACGGTGCTCTACCGCCGCACCGAGGCCGAGATGCCCGCCTTCCCCCACGAGGTGGCCGAGGCCCGCCAGGAGGGCGTGCACTTCCAGTGGCTCACCCTGCCCATCCGCTTCCTGGGGCGCTACCGCCTCGAGGCCGTCGAGTGCCAGTACGTGCGGCTGGGCGAGCCCGACGCCAGCGGCAGGCGGCGGCCCGAGCCGGTGAGCGGCACCGAGTTCCGCGTGCCCGCCGACACCGTGATCAAGGCCATCGGGCAGCGGCCCCGCCAGGAGTTTTTGGCCTGGGTCGAGGGGCTCAAGCTCTCGGGGGGCAAGGTCGAGGTGGACCCCGCCACCGGCCAGACCGGCAACCCGCGCTACTTCGCGGCGGGCGACGCGGCGGGCGGGGCCACGGTGGTACAGGCGGTGCAGAGCGCCAAGGCCGCGGTGCGGGGCCTCGACGCCTACCTGCGGCAGGGGGTGGGGGCATGAGGGAGATCCGATGGCACGGACGCGGCGGCCAGGGGGCCAAGAGCATGAGCCAGGTGCTGGCCGAGGCCTGGCTGCGCCAGGGCCGCTGGGTGCAGGCCTTCCCCGAGTACGGCCCCGAGCGCAGCGGCGCCCCGGTCACCGCCTACACCCGCGCCGACGCCCGGCCCATCCGCATCCACCACGCCGTGCGCAACCCCGACGCGGTGGTGGTGCTCGACCCCTCGCTGCTGGGCGAGGTGCCCGTGACCGCCGGGCTGCGGCCGGGCGGCTTCGTGCTGGTCAACAGCCCCGAGAGCGCCTCGAGCCTGGCCGAGCGCCTGCCGGGGGTGCGGGTGCTGCGGGTGGACGGCAGCGCCCTGGCCCGCACGGCGGGCGGCAATTACGCCAACGTGGTGCTGTTGGGCGCGGTGGCCGGGGTGCTGGGCGAGCCCGCGCTCGAGGCCCTCCAGCAGGCCTTCGCCGCCACCTTCGCCAAGCTGTCGCCCGAGGCCGTCGCGGTCAACTTCAAGGCGCTCGAGGCGGGCTACCGCGCCGCGCTGGAGGAGGCCGAGCGGCCGGGGCCTGGGGCGGTGCAAGCCGCCCCCACGCCCCGCGAAGACCTGCCGGGCGCGGTGGTGCTGGCCCAGGACGCGCCCCACCCCCGCACGGGCGGCTGGCGCACCGGGCTCAAGCCGGCGGTGCGGCTCGAGGCTTGCGTCAACTGCCTGCTGTGCTGGGTCTACTGCCCCGACGCGGCCATCCTGACCGAGAACCAGGCCTTCGTGGGCTTCGACTACCAACACTGCAAGGGCTGCGAGCTGTGCGTGAAGGCCTGCCCCACCGCGGCCATCGAGATGGTGCCCGAGGGTTTGGAGCTGGTGGGACAGGGCCAGCTCACCCCCCGGACCCAGGGAGGTCGCCATGCTTGAGGCCCCCGCCCTCTCCCTGCTCACCGGCGGCGAGGCCGTGGCCGTGGCGGTGCGCCAGATCGACCCCGACGTGTTCCCGGTGTACCCCATCACCCCCCAGACCCCCATCATCCAGAGCTTCGCCCAGATGGTGGCCGACGGCCAGGCCCGCACCGAGATCATCAACGTGGAGTCGGAGCACTCGGCCATGAGCGCGGCGGCAGCAGCGGCCCTGGCCGGGGCCCGCACCCTCACCGCCACCAGCTCGCAGGGGCTGGCGCTGATGGTGGAGGTCGTCTACATCGCCGCCTCCTTGCGGGCCCCGGTGGTGATGGCGGTGGGCAACCGCGCCCTCTCCGGCCCCATCAACATCCACGCCGACCACTCCGACGCCATGCTGGCCCGCGACACCGGCTGGGTGCAGCTCTTCGCCGAGAACGCCCAGGAGGCCTACGACCTGATGCTGCTGGCCCCGCGCCTGGCCGAGCACCCCGAGGTGCGGCTGCCGGTGATGGTGGGCCTCGACGGCTTCACCATCACCCACTCCGCCGAGCCGGTGGCGCTGCTGGGGGACGCGAAGGTGCAGGCCTGGGTGGGCGAGTACCGCCACCCCTACCCCCTGCTCGACACCGCCAACCCCGTCACCGTGGGCCCCTTCGCCATGCCCGACAGCTACTTCGAGCTGCGCTACCAGCTCCAGGAAGCCCTCGAGCGGGTTCCCGGCGTGCTCGAGGCCCTCTGCCGGGGCTACGCCCGCCTCAGCGGGCGCGAGTACGCCGCCTTCGAGAGCTACCGGCTCGAGGACGCCGAGCGGGCCCTGGTGGTCATGGGCTCGGCCGCGGGCACCGCCAAGGAGGCCATCGACCGCCTGCGCGAGCAGGGGGAGAAGGTGGGCCTGCTCAAGCTCCGCCTCTTCCGGCCCTTCCCGGCCCAGGCCCTGCGCGAGGCGCTGGCCCACGTCCCTCACGTCGCCGTGCTCGACCGCGCCCTCTCGCTGGGCAGCTTCCCCCCGCTCTACGCCGAGGTCTGCGCCGCGCTCTACGGCAGCCCCACCCGGCTCCAGAGCTACGCGGGCGGCCTGGGCGGGCGCGAGATCTACACCGAAGACCTGATGCGGCTCTTCGGCGAACTGGCCGAGCTCCCCGCCGGGCCCACCCGCTACGTCGGCCTCAGGAGGTAGCCATGCCCAGCCTCAAAACCCTGGCCCACAACGCCGAGACCGACGTGCGCTTCACCGGCGGGCACTCCCTGTGTCGCGGCTGCGGCGCGCCCACCGTGGTTCGCACCGTGCTCAACTCCATCCCCACCCCGGTGGTCGTGGTCAACGCCACGGGCTGCCTCGAGGTCGCCACCACCCGCTACCCCACCACCGCCTGGGGCGTGCCCTGGCTGCACCTGGCCTTCGAGAACGCCGCCGCCGCCGCCAGCGGCCTCGAGACCGCCTACCGCGCCCTGCGCAAGCGCGGGGCCATCCCCGACGAGCCCCTGACCTTCGTGGTCTTCGGCGGCGACGGGGGCACCTACGACATCGGCTTGCAGGCCCTGTCGGGGGCGCTCGAGCGCGGCCACCGCTTCCTCTACGTCTGCTACGACAACGAAGGCTACATGAACACCGGCATCCAGCGCTCCGGGGCCACCCCCTTCGCCGCCGCCACCACCACCAGCCCTTCGGGGCGCCGCGACTACGGCAAGCACCAGACCCGCAAGGACATCACCGCCATCGCCATCGCCCACCACATCCCCTACGTCGCCCAGGCCGCCATCTCCCACTGGCAAGACCTCTCCGACAAGGCCGTGCGCGCCAGCCAGCAGCAAGGCCCCGCCTTCCTCAACGTGCTCTCCGGCTGCGCCCTGGGCTGGGGCCACCCCCCCGCCGACACCATCGAGGTCGTGCGCCTGGCCGTGGAAACCCGCTACTGGCCCCTCTACGAGGTGGTGCAGGGCCACTACTGGCTCAACCACCGCCCCGAGCGCCCGCTGCCCCTCGAGGAGTGGCTCTCCCGCCAGGACCGCTTCAAACACCTCTTCGCGAGCGAAAACCGCGAGCACCTCACCGAACTGCAAGCCCTGGTAGACGCCGAGTGGACCCAGGTCGAGGCCCGCGCCGTGGTGGACGCGCCGTGGTTCGAGGCGCGTCCGGAGATGCGCGGGGGGCGGGTGTAGGGGGGTCGATGGTCGATGGTCGATAGCCAATAGCTGATAGCTAAACGCCCTTCGGGATTAATCATCCACTGGGGTTGTGCCCGCCCCGCAGGCCGACTACAGCCCCACTCCCCAGGGGACACCCGCTCGACCCGCGAGCCCGTCCCCGGCCGGGGTGTGCGGCTCACGCGGGAGGGGGTGGGCGGGGTGGCGCAGACGGACATGCCGCCGGGTCAAGGTGCGGCCCGCACCCCCGCGTACGCGGGCACTGAGGCCCGGCGGCATGTCCGCGAGGGGGTGGCCGCAGGCCATACCGGCCTTGCCGGTAACCTGGAGTCCCTCG
>NZ_KE387023.1:428363-439541 GCF_000430045.1 Calidithermus chliarophilus DSM 9957
ATAGCCGATAGCTGATAGCCGAACGCCCTGTTGAAATCGATCATCCACTGGGGCCGCATCCCCGCCCCACAAGCCGACTACACGCCCCACGCCCCAGGGGACCACCCGCTCGACCTGTGACGCCCCGTCCCCGGCCGTGTTCTTGCGGCTCGACGGCGGGGAGGGGGTGGGCGGGGTGGCGCAGACGGACATGCCGCCGGGTCAAGGTGCGGCCCGCACCCCCGCGTACGCGGGCACTGAGGCCCGGCGGCATGTCCGCGAGGGGGTGGCCGTAGGCCATACCGGCTCTGCCGGTAACCTGGAGTCCCTCGGAGGGCGAGAGGGGGAGCAGGTTTCCGGCGTATGCCGGATCGCGTACCGCGATGCCCTCGCCATGTGGAATGGCCTCCCCCTACACCCTCCGACGGCGGAGCGGGGGTCACCAAATCACAGCACCGCATACCAACCCCTCCGGAGGCAAAAGCGCAAGGGCGAACCGTGGGCTCGCCCTCGTAAGAATTTCCGAGTCGGTCCGGCCGGGTCAAAGCTGCTCGAGCGGCCAGGAACGCACCTCGAGCGCCCGGTCCTGTCCGGGCTCGAGGAGCACCTCGAAGCGGATGGTGTACCAGTCGCCCTCGTCCATGCGCACCATGGCGGTGCCCGAGAACGCGTCCTGCCCGTGCCCCTCGAGGCGCGCCGGGGCAATCTGCACCGCCTCACTGCCCCACTCACGCGCGAGCTCGGCCTGCAGCGCCATCAGCGCCACCTGGGCCCGCTCGCCCTGGATGCTCCCCTCCATGAGCCCGGCCGGCCGGATGAAGGCCGGCGACTGGCGCGGGCTCCAAAAGCCGAAGGCGACAACCCCGCACGCCAGCATCAGGGCAAGGGTGAAAAGCCATTTGCGACCCGGCATACGCTCCCTCCGTTCCGGCATGAGGCTAAGACCCCAGCTTGAGCCCCCCCGGAGGACCGGCTGAGGGCCGCTTGAGGCGGCCGCCCCTCAGCCCCCATGCAGCCCGGACTCAGCCGCTGGCGGCAAGGTGAGGGGGATGGCACGAAAGGGCCTGAAGGGCAAGGTGGTGGTGGTCACGGGGGCCTCGAGCGGCAACGGCCGGGCCATCGCGCTCCACTGCGCCGACCGGGGCGCCAAGCTGGTGCTCGCCGCGCGCACCCTCGAGCCCTTGCTGCAGGTGCAGGAGGAGGTCGAGGCGCTGGGCGGCGAGGCCTTCTGCGCCCCCACCGACGTCACCGAGCGGGCCGAGGTGCAGGAGCTGGTGATGGCGGCGGTGCAGCGCTACGGCCGCATCGACGCCTGGGTCAACAACGCGGGCGGGGCCTTCTTCGGCTCGCTCGAGGCCAGCACCCCCGCGCTCATGGACTGGTTGCTGCGGCTCAACGTCTACAGCGTGATCCACGGCACCCAGAGCGTGCTGCCGCAGTTCCGCCTGCAGGGGCACGGCCACCTGGTCAACATCGGCTCGGTGGCCGGGCGGGTGGCCTTCCCCTACATGGGCTTCTACAGCGCCACCAAGGCCTTCGTGGGGGCCTACACCCAGGCCCTGCGCGAGGAAATGCTGGCCGAGGGCCTGGACGTGAAGGTGAGCCTGGTAATGCCCACCGCCGTGCGCACCCCCTTCTTCGACAAGGCCCCCAACCTCAGCGAGAAGCGCCTGGGGGCTTACCTGGCGGGGCCGGTGCTCGAGGCCACCCAGGTCGGGCGCGCGGTGGCCGACTGCCTCGAGCGCTACCGCCCGGTGGTGCTGCCCTACTGCCCCGCCAAGGGCCTGCTGGTGCTGCAGAGCCTCTTCCCCGCCCTGATGGACCGCCTGATGCCCGAGTTCCGCTCCGACCGGCCCGAGGGGATGGGCACCCGCAAGGCCCCCGGCAGCGACGCCGACGAACGCCCCATCCCCCCCTTCGTGGTCCGGGGCCGCCTCACCGACCGGGCCCCCCGCCGCCCCTGGCTGGCCCGGCGCCGGCAGTAGCGCCCACCCGCAGCGGCTCGATGCCCTCCAGCGGCGCGTCGAAGAGGCCGGGCTGCTCCTCGAGGCGGAACAGGCGCTCGAAGTCCTCGTCGCGGAAGGCCTTGCGCAGGCGCTCGGCGTAGGACTCGCGCAGCAGGCGCACGTAGTGGCCCACGTCGTAGTCGCGGGGGGCGGCCTCGGGGTTCTCGGGCAGCAGCCGCCAGACCCCGCCCCCCGCGCGGTAGATGCGCACGCGCTCCCCCACCGCCCACCGCAACCGGCCCGAGGCCAGCAGTGCCTCGTACACCGCCTCGCTGCGCCCGGCCTGGGCGTACTGCTCGGGGGTCTTGCTCAGCTTGGCCCGCGTGGCGACCTCCTCCAGGCCGTACTCGCGCCGCTGCAGGCGCCGGACGGTCTCTAAGAAGCCCTCGCGCAGGCCCGCCACGTCGCCCTCGAGCAGCGAGCGCAGCGCCCGCCGCAGCCACTCCTCGGCGAAGGGCTCGGAGCGGCTGGAGCGCAGCGCCCCCCCGCGCACCGTGAGGCGGCCGTCGTAGCCCAGCAGGGCGTAGTTCTTGACCTCGTGGCTGAACATGGCCCGGTAACGCCCGTCGAGCTCCAGCCGCAGGCCCGCGGGCAGCGTGGCGGCCACCTCGGCCACCAGGGCCCGCTCCCGGGCCTCGTCCCAGCCCTCGGGCACGCTGAAGTACACCCCGTCGGTGTCGGCCTCGATCAGGGTGGCGCCCCGCGCGCGCAGCTCCTCGCACACCTGCCGCAGCACCTCGCGGCCCCGGCGGGTGATGGCGTCGGCGGCGGCGCGGTCGGCGAACCAGGCCAGCCGCCCGGCGCCCAGGTAGCCGTAAGCCGAGTTGATCAGGAGCTTCATGGCCGCCTGCATGGCCTCGTGCTCGCCCTGCTCGAGCGAGCCCTTGGGCAGGAGCTGGGCCTGCCGCTTGTGCTCCAGGCGCAGCCCGGTGAGCCGGTCCACGAGGTGCACGAAAGCCCCCAGGTAGTCGCAGGCCGGGCCGATGCCGTAGGTGCGGATGAGCGAGGGGTAGAGGCTGGCGACGTCGGCCTTGACCACCCGCTCGGCCACGCCGGTGGCGAAGAGGGCCAGCCCGCCGCCCGCGTGGGGCTCGCTCGAGGCCCCCTCCCGCGAGCAGGGCAGCGCGGCCTCGGCCTGGAGGTAGGCCCGCACCAGCATCGGCTCGAGGATGCCGGTGGCGGTGCCCGCGCAGGCCACCCGCTCGTAGCGGCGCGGGGCCATGCGGGCGAGCGCGAAGGCCGAGGCGTGCAGCCGCTGGGCGATGGCGTCCACTTCGCGCACGTCCTGCAGGGCGTAGCGCCGCACCTGCTCGGGGTCGGCGCGGTAGGTCGCGTAGACGGCGTGGCCCTCGAGGTAGACCCGCCCCTCCTCGGCCACCCCGAAGAAGCGGGCCACGTCCTTGAGCCCGTGGCTGGGCAGGGCCCGCACCACGAAGTCCACGCGCCAGGTGGCGTCGAGGGTGTCGAGCATCTCGCGGCCCGCCACGCTGTAGCGCGCGTTGCGCCCCTCCCCCAGCCGCACCAGCTCGGCTGGGCCCGGCGCGCGGCCGAGCTCGAGCCGGACCCCCAGCGCCCGGGCGCGGCCCTCCAGAAAGGGCAGGTCGAAGCCCATGAGGTTGTGGTTCTCGATCACGTCGGGGTCGCGCTGCCGGACGAGGGCGCACAGCGCCTCGACCAGGCGGGGCTCGTCCTCGGGGCGGGGGGCCTCGAGGACCTGCTCGAGGCCCTGCGAGTCGCGCACCGCGGCCATGAAGATGCGGCCCTGGCGGGGGTCGAGGGCGGTGGTCTCGAGGTCAAACTGCAACCGGTGCAGCCGGGCGAAGGGCAGGTCGCGGAAGTAGGTGCGGCCGGTCTGCATGAGGTACTGCTCGACCGGGCCCACCTGGTAGTAGTCGTCGAGGGCCTCGAGGTCGCTCACCTCCCGGCCCAGGCGGCGGCTGGCTCCCTCCAGCAGGGCCCGCTCGAGCGCCCGCCCGTCGCGCGCGCTCACCAAATAGCGCAGCGACCCCTCGGGGCCCTCCAGTTCGCGGTAGCTGAAGGGGGCCTCGGGGTCGCCCGGGCGCAGCCTGCGGCCTAAGTGCGCGAGGTCGTCGAGGTGGGCCGCGTAGAGCCAGGGGCGGAAGCGGGCCCGCTCGCAGACCACGCCCTCCCCGGCGCGGCGCCAGACCAGCGCCCGCCCCTCGCGGTCGGCCCAGACGCTGACGATGGCGGGCGTGGGGTCCCAGCCGAAGAGCCAGGGGTCGGCGCCGGTGTCCACGTAAAACAGGCTATCACTTCCGCTGTGGCCGAAAGCTGAGCGGGGGAGGGCAGCCTCCCCCGCTCGAGCCCGCAGCCCGCCCCACTCAAGGGCTGCTGAGGCTGACGCTGTAGCTTCCGGTCGCAGCGTCGGTGCCGTCCACCTCGATGAGGTAGGTGCCGTCGCCGCCCGCGGGGATGGTAAAGCTGTGGCTGCCGAAGGGCTTGGGCGGGTCGAAGGGCGGGATGCCGGCGCCCGAGGTGTAGTCGCCGTTGGGGGGCAGCTTGTAGACCCGAACCGTGCCGCCGAAGCCGCCGCTGACGCTCACGGTGAAGTTCTGGCCCGCGCTGGCGGTGAAGCGGTAGTAGTCGCGCTCGCCGGCGGCGTCGATGCTGCCGCCCAACGCGGGGTCGCCGGCGGCGACGTCGGTGGGGGGCTCGAGCGTGACCAGGTGGGTGGTGAAGCTCACGGGGCTCGTGCTGTTGGTGTTGAGCACGGTGAGGGTGTTGGCCCCGGCCCGCAGCAGGCCCTTGACCTCCTGGCTGGTGTAGTAGTAGCTCGCGGTGAACTCACCCGTGTAGTTGCTGTAGGGCGCGCTCGGGCCCCATGCCGTGGCGTACCAGCAACAGGTGGCGGGGCCGGTCGCCCGCAGCAGGTAGCGCCCCTCGGCGGGCACGGTGAAACGGTAGGCCGCCATCTGCCCGAAGCTCAGGTTGCCGGTGAGCGCGGTGTCGAAGGCGGCGGCCTGGGGCGTGGGCTTGACCACGCCCACCGTCAGCGTCCCGCCCAGGCGCTCGAGGTAGCGCTCGGTGGAGTAGAGCTCGAGGGTGTACGCCCCGGCGGTGCGCACGTAGATGCCGTTGCTCACCTCAGCCTGGGCCCCGCCGCCCGAGTCGATCTCGACGAAGGCGTTGTAGACCCCGTTGCTGGGCCCGCTCACCAGGGCGGTGGCGTAGGAGGTCTGGCTGGTGGCGAGCTCGAGGGCGAATACCTCGGCCTGGAGCAGGTTGGGGCTGAGGCTATAGCGCTTGCGCTCGCCCAGGGCCAGCGGGGTGCTCACCTCGGTCAGCGGGTCTTGCAGGGTCAGCGGCGTGGGCGGCTTGGCGAGGTTGAGGCGCAGGGTGTAGCTCCCGGAACCGGAGAGGCTGCTGCTCACCACCACCCCGTAGGTCCCGCTCTTGGGCAGGGCCACGATGCCCGACTGGGCGCTGCTGACCGCGGCGCCGTTGGGGCCGACGAGCCTGAAGCCCGGGAAGAAGCTGGCGGCGCTCTGCGAGTAGGCGATGCCCAGGCTCACCTCCTGCCCCTCGTTGCCCTCGAAGGCGTAGACGTCAAGCTTGCCGGCCTGTAGGGTGGCGTTGACGTCGGTGTCGAAGGCGATGGGGGCGGGGTTGGCGGTGGCGAGGGTGAACTGCGAGGTGCCCGAGCCGTTGTTGCGGAAGACCTCGAGCACCATCCGGGCCGAGGGCGGGGTTTTCTGCACGAAGGCCTCGGTGGAGGGCTGCGAGCAGGAGGAGCAACTGGCGTAGATGAAGGCCCCCGAAGGGTAGGCCGCCACCCCGTGCTGGCCGTTCTGGGCGGTGAGGGCGAGGCTCACCGGGCTTTCCGGAGGGGCGTCGAGCAGGTAGCGCTTGGGGCTCCCGGTGGTCAGGCCGCTCAGGGTGCGGAGGTCGGGCAGGCCGATCACCTCGGGGGTGCTCTTGCCGGCGGTGAGCCGGAAGGTGCCGCTGGAGGCGTTGGCGATGACCACCTCGAGCCGGTGCTCCCCGCCCTGGGCCGCGCCGAAGATCAGCAGTCCGGCGCCGAAGCCCTGGCCGAAGGCGTCCTCGAAGATCTTCTGCCCGTCGGGGGCGAAGACCCGGAACAGGCCCTGCACCGCGCCGGGGGTGAAGCTGGGCAGCTTGGCCTCAAGCGCCTCGCCCTCGCCGAGCGCCACCTTGAAGCACTGCACGGTGGAAGAGGCGCTGTAGTTGTAGGTCTGGTCGTGGGGCAGGGTGAGGGTGGTGGGGTTGGCGCAGGTGGTGCCGCCGAGGGGGCGCAGCTCGAGGCGATAGCCGCCAGGCGCGTTGGCCCCGGCCTTGACCTCGATGCGGTGCTGGCCCGCCGTAGCGTTGGAGATCACCACCGAGCCCACCTGGGCCCCGAAGTCGGCCTGATCCGAGCCGCCGCCCGGCTTGACGACCTTCACCGTCCCGCTCAGCGTGGAGCCGGTGCCGCGGCTGACCCGCACCTCGAAGCTGTCGCCCGGCGCGGCGCCGAGGGTGAAGCACTGGGTCTGTCCCACCCGGGCGAAGCTGTAGACCTTGTCGTGGGGCACGCCGAGCGCGGGCGGGGCGTCGCAGGAGCCCCCGTTGCCCACCGGGTAGAGCACGACGGTGACCTCTTCCTCCTTGCCTGCCGGGCCGCGCAGCACGGTCAGGCCGGCCAGGGTGCCGTTCTTGGCGTAGGAGCGGAGGGCGATGTCCATGTCCGCCGGGATCGGCAGCACCTTGCCCCCCGTCACCGGGGTGGTGTCCTCGGCGGCATAGGCGGGGACGCGCTGAGCGTTCTGCCTGCCCACGCGCGGCTTAGGGGGCTGGTCGGGGCCGGTGCCGTAGTGCCAGCAGAAGCCGGTGTCGGTGAGGTCTTCGAGCTTCCCGTCGTGGTCGGTGTCCACCAGGCAGCGGGGCTTGGGCTTATACGGCAGGCCGTCGAAGACGTCGTGGTTCCACCAGGAGAAGTGGGTCACCTCGCCGCGCAGGGCCAGCCCGCTGGGCGAGGCGCCGCTGGCGACCACCGTGCCCTCCCCTTCCTGCACCCACAGCCCGCTCTGCTCGTCGAGCGACCACAGCGGGTACTTGTCGCCCACCTTGACCGCCGAGCCGTCCTTGTTGAGCGCGGTGTAGACCGGGATCTCGATGGTGGCTTTCTGGCCGGGGGCCAGGTTGACCTCCTGGCCGCCCTTGGAGAGGGCGAACTCCACCGTGCCGTAGCTGAGGATGATCCCCTCCTCGGCGCCGGGGCCCAGCCCCTCGAAGCGACCAGGGAAGGCTTCCACCCGGCTGCCCACGTCCACCGGGCTCAGCGCCACCTGCACCGGCCCGCTCACCGGCTGGCCGCCCGCGTCCACCAGGGCGCCGGGCGGCAGGGTGATCTTCGAACCGCCCGCCCCGCCCAGGCTGCCGCCCTTGGCCGCGTCGGGGAGGGTCTGGGCAGGCTCGCGGGGCATCAGGGTGGCCTCGAGGTAGCCCGCCTCGGCGCTGGGGGGCAGCTCGAGGCGCTTGAACTGCTGGGCGTAGCCCTCCTTGGCGAAGCGGAGCACCACCGGCGCCCCCGCCCCCGTGCTCAGGCTGGCCTTGCCGTCGCTGCCGGTGGTCGCGCCGGCGCCGCCCCCCACTACCTGCACCGTCACCCCGGCCAGCAGGTTGCCCCCGGTGTCGCTCACGCGCACCAGGGTGGTCACCTCCTTGCTGGGGGCGGGGCCGGGGCTCACGGCGACGGTCTTCTCGGCGCTGGCCTTGCCGCCCTTGCCGTCGGCCACGGTGAGCCGGACGGTGTAGCTGCCGGCTCTGGCGAAGCGGTGGGCGAGCCGGGCGGTCCCGCCGCGCCCCCCGTCGCCGAAGTCCCAGCTATACACCAGCGCGTCGCCGTCGGGGTCGGCGGAGGCCGAAGCGTCGAAGCTCAGCGCCTTGCCCGCCTCCACCCCGGCGGCCGAGACCTCGAAGGCGGCGGTGGGGGGCTTGTTGGGGGCCTTCCCGCCGCCCCCGCAGCCCAGCAGGCCCCACAGCAGCACCGGCAACCCTGCCCAGTACGCGTAACGCTTCATGCATGCCTCCGTGTCAACGCAGCTTGCCCCTGGGCTCGAGGTGCCCCACCTGCGCGAGGTGCCGGGCGAGCTCGAGGGGGGAGTCGAACTCCAAGCGCCCCGAACCCTCGCGGTCCTCGAGCGTGGCGTGCCAGGGCTGCTCGGCCGTCTCGGGCCGGATGCGCAGCCGCAAACAGACTTCCTGAGGAACAGGCTCCTTCATCGCTCATCTCCCTGGGCTCGCCCCGCCGTCGTTCAGGGCACGAAGCCGATCTGGATCTGCACCTTGTCGCTCCCGCTGAGCCCCTCGGGGTCGGTCACCGTGAGGGTGAGGTCGGTGATCTTGACGCCGTTGTTGTTGAAACCGTAGTCGCTGGGTTTGAAGCAGGGGTAGGACAGGTTGGTGACGGTGCAGGTCTTGGGGGTGATGGTCTGCTCGTTGTTGAGGTACTTGATCTTCCAGACCGCGGTGTACTGGCTGCCGGGCCCGCCGCCGGGGTCGGCGACCACGCGATAAAGCAGCGCGATGTTTGCGTTGGCATCGAACTGCTCGTCTTCGTCGGGCTCGGTAATCTCCACCACCGGGGGGCCGCTGGGGGGCAGGGGCTGCACGTTGAGCGCGACGGTGGCGCTGCCCTTGGCCCCGTAGGCATCGGTGGCGGTGAGGGTGATGGTGCGGGAGCCGGTGGTGGTGAAGGTGGCGGTGAACTGGCAGCCGGTGCCCAGGGTGTCGCCCGCGTTGCTGCTTTTCCAGGAGAGGCTGGTGCAGGGCAATTCCACCGGGAAGGCCCCGTCGCCGTCCAGTCCCTTACCCTTGAAGGTGATGCCGGAACCCACGTAGACCGAACCGGCGGGGGGCTCGAGGATCTGCGCGGTGGGGGCCTGGTTGACCCCGGTTACCTTGATCGAGGCCGAGGCGGTGAAGCCCTGCGCGTCGCGCGCGGTGGCGGTGACGGTGCGGGGGCCGGGGGAGCTGAAGTGGACGGTGAGGCTGGCCCCGCTGCCCAGCTCGCCGTCGGCGCTGGAGGTCCAGGTGACCACCGGGGTCTCCCCGTCGGGGTCGGAGGCGGCGGCGGTGTAGGTCACGCTCTGCGCGTAGGGGAAGCTGGCCCCGTCGGCGGGCGCGGTGATCTGGACGGTGGGCGGCTTGTTGGTGAAGACGGGCGCGGGGTCGGTGAGGGAGAAGACCGTGATGTTCTTGAAGTAGCCTTCGGCCCAGTCGACCGGGATGTACACCAGCCCGCCGTCGCCGTAGCACTGCCCCCAGGAGTTCTTGAGGATGAAGTAGCCCCCGCCTCCCCCCATGGGCGCGCCCGGCAGCTTGGCCTGGATCTTGCTGTTGGAGAGGTAGCCCACCAGGTGGATGGCGTGCCCGCCCAGCACCTCGTCGTCGTAGTCCACCAGGAAGCCGTTGGCGTCGAGCCGGTTGCCCCGCATCCCGCGCGTGACCTCCAGGGCCACCACCATCGGGCGCCCGTTGGCCAGCATGGTGCGGATGGTGTTGAGCGGCAGGTCGTCGCCGTTCTCCCACAGCACGTAGGAGCTGCTGATCTTGTAGCCCTCGCCGTTGCCGGGGGGCTTGCTGCCGCAGTAGACGGCCCCCTCGACCTGGGTGCACAGGAACTGGCCCTGGTGGGTGGTGTTGGAGCAGCGCTCGTCGTAGCCGGTGCACGAGCCCGCGAAGTCCTCCTCCTCGTCGGCGCTGCTGCCCACGGCGCGGCCGGGGGAGGGGTTGTAGTTCCACAGGTCCTCGAAGGGCAGGCGGTAGCCGCTGGTGCTGAACTCCTCGGCCACGTCGGCGGTGGGGGCGCCCTCGTCGTAGTCGTCGGCGTCCCAGACGGTCTTGATCTTGTGGTAGAGGAACTGCTCGGAGAGGTTGACCCACCTGCCCTCGCGCACGGCCACGCGGGTCTCGGCGGCCGAGGCCAGCGCGAAGCTGGTGCACGAGCCGCGCCGGCCCTGGCTCTTGGTGCTGGTGATGAAGTACTTCAAGGGCCAGTGCAGGTTGTTGTACAGGCCGCCGGCGGTGTAGTCGCAGGCGTTGCCGGTGCGGTCTCCCCCCTCCCCGGCGCGCTCCTCGGCGCCGGGGCTGGCGGGGAAGCCGGGGGGCTGGTAGGGGTCGGCGGCCGCCCGGCCCGGGCCCTGCCGCAGGACGAACCCCGGCACGGCCTGCCGCTCGAGCGCCTCCACCTCTCCCTCGAGCTTCTGCTCCAGCGCCGCCAGCGCCGCCCGGACCTCGGCGAAGCCCTTGCCCTGCAGCGACTGCGGGGTGGGCAGCCCGGCCTTGAGGTCGTCGGGGAGGGCGGCGTAGGCCTCGGCGTACACGCCCAACTGGTTGTCCACCCGCATGAAGCGCTCGTGCGCGGCGAGCAGCTCGCGCAACTGGGCGTGCTGCCCCATGGTGATCACGCTCAGCGCCTGCCCGGAGCGGTCGGTGAAGGTGACGAGGTAGTTGTCGCCGGGCAGCTTCTTGACGCTGGGGTCGCTGAGGTCGGGCTCCTGCAGGAAGCGGGCCAGGCTAGGCCGCTGCTGCACCAGGCTCTGGATGCTGACTTGGTCGGCCCCAAACTGGTCTTCGGCCTGCTTCTTGCGGGCCTGGCGTGCAGACTGCGACTCCCAGCGGAAGTCGGGGTCCTGGGTGAGCCGCCGGAACTCCTCCGCACCCACGAGCTGCGCGGTAGGCGGCGGAGGGCCGCCGAAGGCGTTGTCTGGGGTAAAGACCTTGTCGCCCCCTCCGCCGGAACACGCCGCCAGAATACCGATCAACCCGACCAGAAATACCTTGAGCACCATTCGGGTCATGAATATCCCCTCCTTGCCCGGTGAGCCGGATTTCACCGTGGCCCCAGGGTAGAAGGCGAGGCGTTGCAGCAGCGTTGCAGCAGTGCCAGGGTGCCAGCAGCCCGGGTCCGGGTATGCCCTGGGGCCTCGAGCCCCCTGGCCGGACTGCCTAACCGGCAGATTAAGGAAAATTCCTGGACTGAGTTTGTAGAATCGGCCTGTCATGCCAATTTACGAGGACTCTTCCAAGGACCGGCAACCGCTGGCCCGATCGCGTCCGAAGAGGGCCGAGGAGTGGGTGTCCGTGGAGGAGTCGCATCCCCCAATCCTTTCCCGCCCCGCCCCCGCCGAGGCCCCCGGGCCCCGGGCGGCGTGGTCCCCCGGGGGCGGGC
>NZ_KE387023.1:439641-444331 GCF_000430045.1 Calidithermus chliarophilus DSM 9957
CCGGTGTTCGGGGTAGCTGGGGCAAGCTCCAGCAGTACAGCCAGGTCAAGGTCCCGCCCCGCTCCCAGCCCGGGGGCGAGGTCGTCACCCCCGAGGGAAATGGAGTTAAGGTTGGGCAGAACGAAAAGGTTGAGCCCCTGAGGACGAACTCGCAGAAACAAGGCGTGGCGAGCACCCTAGTTCCTCAAGGCCTTACCGCTGAGCAATTCGCGTGGCTCTCATCCTACGTCCGACAGAACGTTAGCCACATTAGCGATGACATTCGGGTACATGGTAGCCGGGCGGCGGGTACCGCCCGGCTTGATTCCGACCTCGATATTGCTATACGAGTCAGTTCGTCAAAGTTTGACAACCTAATCAAGGCCTTCTTCAAGTCACCTAATCCAGGCAGCGCAGCAGAACGAACGATGTTACATGCTGTCAGAAATGGAAAAATATCCGCTGGTGAAGCAGGCTTGAGGCCGTTGCGGCGTAAACTAATTGAGGAATTGGGAATGAAGGTTGACATCTCGGTAGTTCGTGAGGGAGGGCCTTTCGATGCCGGACCGTGGATTCCTCTACGTTAGGAGGTAGCATGCGGGATTATTACGCGAAGATTTACGTCGATGGGGATCTGAGTTATGAACAACTGGCATCAGATCTGGAAAACTTATTTGGCGTTGAAGCCCGCACGAGAGCTATAGATCTTGATAAGGGCACGATATATATCGAGGAAAACGAAGACTTTGACGCCCGGCTTCGTTCAAATCCGGAAGATGGCTTCCTTTTTTACCGATACATTTTGGATGTTGAGCCCTTGGTTGAGCTTGGTCAGCAGAATGCACTAGATCTCGTCACTACGCTGCTCAACCATTTGTGGTCTAAGCGGATTCGCGCGGTTGCTGCATGTGGTTATGAGGACCTTCTTCCTGAAGCACCAATTTGATCCCCATACCAGCGAATAGGGGCCAATACGCGGGAAGCATGGCCAAAGTACTGCTGCAGCCCTCGCCGAGCTCCTGCCTACCCAGGGCAGGACCCGCTCCTTCGACGAGAGCTGGGTGTCCGAGTTGAACCGTAGAATCAAGGGGAGGAAATAGCAATGCCTAAGGAACCCAGCTATGAGATCAAGAGCTGGCACCACACGATCAAGGGGCACACCCTGGCCGAGATCTTCAAGGCTGTGGACCGCCGCGAGCAGGTGAGCGGCGAGCTCGTCGACCGGCTGTGCCTGGGGGTGCTGCGCACCTCCTACCCCGAGATCCCCGAGGAGGACCACCCCTGGATGCTCGAGCACGTCCGCGGCGGGGTGGACACCTTCCTCCACGCCGCCAACTGGGACTACTTTAAGCACCTGGCCCGGAGCGAGTACGAGGACCTGGTGCTCGTCCCCGAGATCATGCGCGCGGCCAAGATCCTGTAGTGGAAGGAGCAAAGAACTATGTGAGCTGATAGATTTCGTTAGTAATCGACGATGAACCCAGATATGCAGTTGTACTGTGCGATTTTCTGCGATACCTCAGTCTCATCGAACGATTTGGAAGGCTAAATACTTGAAGCCACCTAAGCAACGTGGGAATTTTCACTGATCTTGGCAGGTGTTCGTGGGAACCGCGATCATACGGCTAATACCGGATTCAAAAAGATAGTCATCCGAACCAAAGAGACCCAGAGGCTATCTTTTTGAATCCCAGAGCACACCCCTCCCTGACGGCCGGCGAAGCAAACGTCTCCCTTCCAAGGGGCGCTACCGCCCTCCGCTACGCGGATAACTTCGGTCGGCCGCCCCGCCTTGGCGGGGCGGCGTCACCGAACGGTGACGGACTGACCGAATCTGGTATAACCTGCCTCAAAACACACTTTCTCGAGCGTCAACGGCAAACCCCCGAGTACCGGCGAAGCGCTAGGGGCCTGCGGCCCTCCACCCGGGCTGCGGGAATTCGTGGCAAGCGCGAGAAGAGCGCCTACCAGCCCGGGTCGCGGTTGTGGTCGAGGAAAGCCTGCCGGGTCTCGGGGTGGTCGGCCAGCGTCTGGGCAAGTTCCCCGACCATGCGCGCGGCCTCCTGGCGGAGGAGGCGGGCCTTCTCGGCCTGCCCGAGGGCGGCGTAGGCGTCGGCCAGGGCGCGGCGCAGCTCGAGGGCTTCCAGGGGTGGGAGACGGTGCTGCTCGAGCTGGCGTTCGGCTTCGGCGAGCAAGTCCGGGTCAACCGACCCCAAAAGGGCATGGGCCGCGAGCCTGAGAAACAGGGTGGGCAAGGTGGGCGAGTCCTCGGCCTGGGCAGCGGCCTCGAGTGCCCTCTGGGGGTCGCCGAGGGCGAGCAGGATGCGGGCTTTGGCCTGCCAGAAGAAATTCTCGCGGACGTGGTCGAAGCTGGCCCCCGAACCCCGCAAGGCTTCGAGCCGCTCGAGCGCGGCAGCCGGGGCGCGGAGGGATTCCAGGCGAGCTTGCAGGGTCTCGAACTCCGCCCTGTGCTGGTGCGGTTTTTCACCGAGCAACCCGGCGACCTCCCGCAGCGCTTCGCCTGTTGCTTGCACATCGCCGAGCTCGAGGAGGAGCCCGGCCAGGATCAGGCGGTGGCCGACCCGTGCGTTGAGTTCGCCCACCCCGTCCACCAGGCGGATGGCCTCGCGCGCTGCCGTAATGGCCTCGCCGAGCTGGCCGGCCCCGCGGTGCAACGCGCTGTGCTGGGTGAGGAGCTGGGCGGTGTGCGAAGGACGGTTCATGGGCCGTGTCACCGCAAAAGCTTCCTCCAGCAAGGGTTTGGCCCGGTCAAACTCTGCCCGCTCCAGATAAATCTCGATCAGGTTGGTGAGGGCATTGTAGAGCAGCACCGGAAAACCGGTTTCTCGAGCCCGTACGATCGCCCGCTCGAAGAACCCGATGGCCTGGTCGGTCTCGCCCAGGCTGGTGGCGATGATGCCCGACGTCGCCAGGGTGCGAACCTCACCGCGGGCGTACCCGACGGTGGCGTAGATGCGCGTCGCCAGATTGTTGTGGTGAGCGGCGGCCTGGTAGTCGCCCTGATACCAGCAGCATACGGCCAGCGCTGCCTGGAGCACCCCTGCCGTATAGGAAACCTCACCTGCCAGGAGGTCTAACCCTTCCAGGTAGCGGCTCCTCGCCTCCTCCAGACGCCCCAGGCTCGTCAGCACATCGGCGCTGCGGTGAAGGACCTGAACGCGACGCTCCGGCGGGAGGTCCGGCTGGGCCAGCAACTGCTGGGCGATGCTGAGGGCCTGGTCGTATTGATCGGTGGCGTGGAAAAAAGAGACCTGCTCCGCCAGCGCTTTGCTGACGAGCAGAGGATCGGCCAGCCGGGTGGCGATTTGCTGCATGGCCTCGAGGTCGGCGCTGGGCTGTGCTGAGTCCCGCAGGGCATACCAGCAGTCGAAGCGCCCGGCGTGCGCCTGAAAAGCCTCGCGGTCGTTCAGACCAAGCTCCAGCGCTCGACCGTATAAGTTACGAGCTTCGCCCCAGGCATACAGCTTCTCAGCGACCCTGGCCGCCTTCACGAACCACGAGGCCGCTTCCCTGGGCTTCCCGGCCTGCTCGAGGTGCTCGGCGATGCGGGCCGGCTCGCCGCCCAGGCGCTCGAGGCCCGCCGCCAGCTTGAGGTGGAGCAGCCGCCGGCGCTCGGGGGAGAGCGCCTCGGCGAGCGACTGCGCGAAGAGGTCGTGGGTGAAGCGGTAGCCCCCCGTGGGCATGGCCTCCAGGATGCGCGCCTCTGCCGCCCGCTCCAGCGCCTCCAGCGCCTCCCACTCGGTGAGGGCGGTGGCCCCCTGCAGGGTCTCGGGGCGGAAGCCGTCGCCCGCCAGGCTGGCGGCCTCGAGCAGCCGCCGCGCGGCCTCGCCCAGGTTGCTCACCCGGCGCAGCACCGCCTCGCGCACCGAGGCGGGGACGGGCAGCTCGCGGTAGTCGGTGGTCTCCTCGTCGTAGGGGGTCTCCCAGCCGCCCTGCGCGTTGACGCTCAAGAGCCCCGACTCGAAGAGGGTCTTGAGGGTCTCGAGCACGAAGAAGGGGTTGCCCGCGGTGGCCCGGTAGAGCCGGCGCGAGAACAGCCGCCCCTCCCCCGAGCCCGACATCCGCCGCACGAGCTCGAGCAGTTGGGGCTCGGCCAGGGGCTCGAGCTCGATCAGCACCCCCTGGCCCGACTCCAGCAGCGACCGCAGCAGCGCCTCGGCCTCGGCCCGCAGCTCGCCCTTGCGGAAGGCCGCCAGCAGCCCCCGCCCCCCGCCCCGCTCGCGGAAGCGCTCCAGCGCGTACAGCCCCATCTCCAGGCTGGCGGTGTCGAAGAACTGCACGTCGTCGCTGAACAGCGCGGCCTTGTCCCGGGTGGCCAGGTCGCAGAGCTCGGCGAAGGCCTCGTACAGCCGCAGCCGCTCCTCCTGCGAGCGCAGGGGGGGCGGGGGCCGCTCGCCCAGCTCGGGCACCAGCCGCGAGAGCTCGAGGCGCGCCCAGGCGGGCAGCTCGAGGCCGGGGTTCTCCTGCAGCATCTCCCGCACCGCGCGGCTGAGGGTGGCGAAGGGCACGCCGGGGTCGGTGGGGCGCCCCCGGTTGGTCTGCAGCGGGCCCTTCGACAGCGCGAAGTCGCGGGCCAGGCGGCTCTTGCCCACCCCCGGCTCGCCCGTGAGCACGACCAATTGCCGGGCGGCCCACGCCGCCTCCATCCGCTCCCACGCCGCCTCGCGCCCCACCAGCGGCGGGCGCAGGG
>NZ_KE387023.1:444431-446093 GCF_000430045.1 Calidithermus chliarophilus DSM 9957
GGCGGGCGCAGGGGCAGGGCGGGGGGCGGGCCCTGCGGCGCGGGAGGGGCGGGCTGAGGGGCCCGCGCGGCGCGGATCTGTTCGACGAGGTGCAGGGTTTCGGGGAGGGGCTCGAGGCCCAGCTCCTGCCGCAGGGTGCCCTTCAGGCGCTCGAAGCGCTCGAGCGCGGCTTCGCGCTCGCCCAGCAGGTAGTGCAGCCGCATCACCTCGCGGTGGTGGCGCTCCTGGAGGCTGTCCTCGGCCAGCAGCCGCAGGTGGATCTCCAGCGCCCCCCGCCAGTCGCCCCGCGTCTCGAGGTTCTCCGCCCGGTACAGCAGGGCCCGCTGCCGCTGCCGGTCGAGCTGCTCGCGCCAGCCCTGCAGCCACTCGGCGAAGCCGGCGGCCCCCGGCAGCTCGAGCCCCTCGAGCAGCGGCCCCCGGTATACCCCCAGCGCCGCCTCGGCCTCGCCGCGCTCGAGCAGCGCCTGGAAGCGCGCCACGTCGATCTCCAGCGGGCCCTCCAGCCCCACTGCCTTCTCGTCGGCGCGCAGGCGCTCGCGCAGGGCCGTCTCGCGCAGGCGGTGCAGCTCCCGCCGCAGGTTGCGCCGCGCGCTCTCCTCGTCGTTCTCGCTCCAGAAGAGGTCGGCCAGCCGGGAGCGGGAGGCGGGGCCCTCGAGGGCCAGATAGGCCACCAGGCCCAGCGCCTTACGGGTGGGCAGGGCCAGCGCCTCGCCGCCCAGCCACAGACCGCCCGGGCCCAGCAGTCGCAGGGTCAGGGGCAGGGGGCCTGCCGAGCGCGGGCTCGAGGGGAGCATAGGGCCTGGGCCCAGTGTAGCCCCTCCGCCAGGCCGCCCGCCCCGGGAAACCGGCGCCCTGCCCCGAACTCCTCTTCACTGAACCCGGTTCAAATTTGCGGCAAATCCCCGCGTGTGCCCGGCCTGGAGCCGAGCCGGGCACGGCTCCAGCTCGTTTCTTAGCGACAATTCGCGACGAGCCGGTCCGGCGGCCCCGTCCCCGAGGGGGCTCCGCCGGCCTCGGCCCCTTGTTGACATCTCCCGTGTCCCGGGTATCATTCCTTTACCAGCCACCGCAAACGTTTGCAGGCTTCCGCCTGCAAACCTGTAAACCTTCTGGTTCCAAAGGCTTCGTGAATGGACGTTTATCCGCCCGAAAGATGAAATCGATTGCATATGGTTAGCCTCGAGGAAGTCGCCAAACTCGCGCAGGTATCCCCCGCCACCGCCTCACGGGCCCTCACCCGGCCCGACATGGTCGCTCGAGAGACGCGCGAGCGGGTGCTCGAGGCCGCCCGGCAGCTCGGCTACCAGCCCAACCAGCTCGCCCGCAGCCTGCGCCAGCGCAGCAGCCGTAGCCTAGGCCTCGTCATCACCGACATCCTCAACCCTTTCCACGCCACCGTAGCCAAAGGGGTGCAGGACGCGGCCGAGAAGCACGACTACACCGTCTTCCTCTTCAACACGGACGAAGACCCCGAGAAGGAGCGCCGCGCCCTCAACGCCTTGCGCGGCCACCTGCCGCAGGGCTTGCTGCTGGTGCCCACCCCGAGGACCCGCGAGAACCTCAAGCTCGTCGCCAATCTCCCCTTCATCGAGCTCGACCGCGAGAGCGGCACCCCCGGCGCCCACAGCGTGATGGTGGACAACGTCGGCGGGGCCCGCGCGG
>NZ_KE387023.1:446312-451921 GCF_000430045.1 Calidithermus chliarophilus DSM 9957
CGCCACCAGGGCTACCGCGAGGCCCTGGCCGGTGCGGGCCTGCCCTACCGCGAGGAGTGGGTGCTGCCCGGCAACCACCGCGAGGAAGGGGGCCGCGTCGCCGCTCACGCCCTGCTCTCCCGCCCGCCCGACGAGCGGCCCACGGCCTTGTTCGTGGGCAACAACGAGATGACCGTCGGCGCGGTGCTCGCCGCCCGTGAGCTCGGCCTGCGCATCCCCCAGGACCTCTCCATCGTCGGCTTCGACGACTCGCGCTGGGCCCGCACCATGCAGCCCGCCCTCACCGTCGTGGCCCAGCCCGAGTACGACATCGGTTTCCTGGCCTGCGAAACCCTGCTCAGCCTCCTCCGGCACGGCAAGCCCGTGCAGCCCGTCCGCATCCGCCTCGCCACCACCTTCATCGCGCGCGATTCCACGGCCCCGCCCGGGCCCGCCTCGAGTTAGCCCCAAGGAGGAAGTCCAGGAGAAAAAGCCCGCCCCGGTCCCAAGCCCTCTAGCCCAAGCGTCAAGGAGCATGCCTATGCGCAAGAGCCACAACGTCCGCGTCGTCATCGGCCTCGCCCTCGCCGGCCTCGCCCTGGCCGCCCTCAGCTCGGTCGTGGCCCAGAACAAGCAGCCTTTCATCGGCCTGATCACTAAGACCGAGTCCAACCCCTTCTTCGTCAAGATGAAAGAAGGCGCCAGCCAGGAGGCCGCCAAGCTCGGCGCGAAGTTCATCAGCGCGGCCGGCAAGACCGACGGCGACAACGCCGGTCAGGTCGCGGCCATCGAGAACATGGTCGCCGCCGGGGTCAACACCATCCTCATCACCCCCAGCGACGCCAAGGCCATCATCCCCGCCATCAAGAAGGCGCAGGCGGCGGGCGTGCAGGTCATCGCCCTCGACAGCCCCACCGACCCCGAGGACGCCGTCGACGCGCTCTTCGCCACCAACAACTACCAGGCCGGGGTGCTCATCGGCGAGTACGCCGCCGCGGTGATGAAGGGCAAGAAACCGGTGATCGCCACCCTCGACCTCTTCCCCGGCCACCCGGTGGGCGCCCAGCGCCACAACGGCTTCCTGCAGGGCTTCGGCCTGCAGAGCTTCGAGGCCGACAGCAACGAGCTGGCCAAGCCCGCCGAGGTCGTGTGCATGGCCGACACCTACGGCGACCAGGCCAAGGGCCAGACCGCCATGGAGAACTGCCTGCAGAAGAACCCCAACATCAACCTGGTCTACACCATCAACGAACCCGCCGCCGCCGGCGCTTACCAGGCCCTCAAGGCTGCGGGCAAGGAAAAGAGCGTGATCATCGTCTCGGTGGACGGCGGGTGCGAAGGCGTGCGCAACGTCGACCGCGGCGTGATCGCAGCGACCTCCCAGCAGTACCCCCTGAAGATGGCCGCCCTCGGCGTGGCCGCCGGGGTGAAGTACGCCAAGACCGGGGTCAAGGCCCGCGGCTACGTGGACACTGGCGTGACCCTCATCGCCAAGCAGCCCGTGCCGGGCGTCAGCAGCAAGGACGTGAAGTACGGCCTGGCCAACTGCTGGGGGAAGTGAGCAGCCCAGGCACCCGACCGTGGGAAGGCCCGCTGGGCCTTCCCACCCCGCAGTGAGGAACCTATGGCGGAACAACGATCTCCCGGCACAGTCCCCACCCCCCGGCGACTGCTCGAGCGGCTGCCAAGCATTACCGTCCTGGGACCCTTCGTCGCGCTGCTGCTGGCGGTGCTCTTCTTCAGCGCCCAGTCCGACCGCTTCCTGAGCGGCCAGAACTTTTCGCTCATCCTGCAGCAGGTGCTGGTGGTGGGGGTCTTGGCGATCGGGCAGACCCTGGTGATCCTCACCGGGGGCATCGACCTCTCGGTGGGCTTCGTGATGGCGCTGGGCACCATGGTCATGACCAAGTTCGCCGTCGAACTCGGCCTGCCCCCCCTGCTGTCCGTCCTCTGCGGCGTGGCGGTCACCACCGGCTTCGGCTTCCTCAACGGCCTGCTCATCACCCGGGTCAAGCTGCCGCCCTTCATCGTCACGCTGGGCACCATGAACATCGCCTTCGCCCTAACCCAGATCTACTCCAAGGCCCAGACCGTCACCGGCCTGCCCGACGCGCTGCTGTTCTGGGGCAACACCTTCCGCCTGGGCGAGACCGTGATCACCTACGGCGTGGTGCTGATGATCGCGCTGTACCTGCTGGTGTGGTTCCTGCTGAGCGAGACCGCGCCGGGCCGCCACCTCTACGCCGTGGGCAACAACCCCGAGGCCGCCCGCCTGATGGGCATCCCCACCCAGCGGGTGCTGCTGCTGACCTACACCGTCGCCGGCCTCTTCTACGGCATCGCCGGGTGGCTGTTGGTCTCACGCACCAGCGTGGGCGACCCCAACGCCGGGCAGACCGAAAACCTCGAGACCATCACCGCCGTGGTGCTCGGCGGCACCAGCCTCTTCGGCGGCCGGGGCATGATCCTGGGCACGCTGTTGGGCGCCATCATCGTGGGCGTCTTTCGCAACGGCCTGACCCTCACCGGCGTCTCCTCGGTGTACCAGGTGCTCATCACCGGCGTCCTGGTGATCCTGGCCGTGACCGCCGACCAGCTCTCGAAGAGGAGGGGCTGAGATGGAATTCCGTCCCAACCCACAACGAACCCCCCCGCCAAACCCCGACCTGCCCCTCGACCAGGCCCGGCAGCCCGTCACCCAGGCCAAGGTGGTGCTCGAGGCCCGCGGCCTGGTCAAACGCTACGGCCACGTTACCGCGCTCGACGGGGCCGACTTCGAGCTGCGGGAGGGGGAAATCCTGGCGGTCATCGGCGACAACGGCGCGGGCAAGTCCACGCTCATCAAGGCGCTCTCGGGCGCGATCATCCCCGACGAGGGCCAGATCATCCTCGACGGCAAGCCCGTGCACTTCCGCAGCCCCCTCGACGCGCGACGCTACGGCATCGAGACCGTCTACCAGGACCTGGCGGTGGCCCCTGCCATGACCATCGCGGAGAACCTCTTCCTGGGGCGGGAAATCCTCAAGCCCGGCCTGCTGGCGCGGCTGCTACGGGTCATCGACAAGAAGCGCATGCTCGAGGAGGCCACCAACAGCATGAAGGACCTCAAGATCGGCATCCGCTCGATGAGCCAGGCGGTCGAGACCCTCTCGGGCGGGCAGCGCCAGGGCGTGGCCGTCGCCCGCAGCGCGGCCTTCGCCCGGCACGTGGTGATCATGGACGAGCCCACCGCCGCCCTGGGGGTGAAGGAGGGCAACATGGTGCTCGAGCTCATCCGCCGGGTGCGCGACCGCGGCCTGCCCGTGATCATCATCAGCCACAACATGCCCCACGTCTTCGAGATCGCCGACCGCATCCACATCCAGCGCCTGGGCAGGCGGGCCGCCGTGGTCAACCCCCGGAGGATCAGCATGGCCCACACGGTCGCGGTCATGACCGGGGCCATGAGCCCGGAGGAGCTCTCCCCCGACGAGCTGGCGCACTGAATACGCCCGAGGCCCAACGCTGAGCGCCCATGGCCCAAAAACACGCCGAGGGCTCGGGGTTGAGGTCCATACGCCTTCTCGCACGCGGAGCCCTACCCCCCGCGTCCGACGCCCGGTGTCTTGCCTCGAGCCAATTGCCGCTTTCTCTTGCGCGGGCTGTGAACTTGCCTCAAACTCGGCTGTGGGAATGCGCCTCTACCTCGATACGGCCGACCGCCCCTTGGCCGAGCCCCTGCTGCGCACGGGGCTGTTTTGGGGCGTCACCACCAACCCGCTGCTGCTGCAGGCGGCGGGCCTCAAGGCCGCGCAGCTCCCCGAGTTCTACGCCTGGGCCACGGGGCTCGGCGCGAAGGAGGTCTTCTTCCAGAGCTGGGGCCCCGACGCCGAGAGCCTGGTGGCGCGGGGCCTCGAGCTGCGCGCGATCGGGGAGCGGGTGGTGGTGAAGCTGCCGGTGAACCGGGCCGGCTGCCAGGCGGCGGCCGAGCTGCGGCGGCAGGGCTGCCCGGTGCTGCTCACGGCCGTCTACACCCCCGCCCAGGCCCTGCTGGGCGCGCTGGCCGGGGCGCAGTACGTAGCGCCCTACCTGGGCCGCATCGGCGAGGCCGGGCGCAACGCGCGGGCCGAGGTCGCGGCCATGCAGCGCCTGCTGCGCGACCTGGAGAGCCCCACCCAGATCCTCGCCGCCAGCCTGCGCCACCCCGACGACGTGGTGGCGCTGAGCCAGGACGGGGTGCGCGCCTTCACCCTGGGCCCCGCCCTGGCCCGGCAGTTCTTCGACGAGCCGCTCACCGAGACGGCCGTGCTGGCCTTCGAGCAGGCCATGAAGGAGGTTTCATCGTGATCATCGCTTGTGGCGAGGCCCTCATCGACTTCACTTCCCTGCCCTACGGCGGCCACACCGTCTACCGCCCCCACCCCGGCGGCTCGCTGATGAACGTGGCCGTGGCCTCCGGCCGCCTGGGGGCGCCCACCGGCTTCCTGGGCAAGGTCTCGCACGACACCTTCGGCCGCCTGCTGCGCCAGCACCTGCAGGAGAGCGGGGTCTCGCTGGCGTGGGTGGTCGAGGCCCGCGAGCCCACCACCCTGGCCTTCGTGCACCTCGAGACCGGCGAGCCCGAGTACTCCTTCTACGCCGGGGGCACCGCCGACCGCTCGCTCGAGATCGAAGAACTCCCCGCCCTGCCCAAGGACGCCGCGCTGCACTTCGGCTCGATCTCGCTGGTGCTCGAGCCCACCGCCGGCACCCTGGAATACCTCATGCAGCAGGAGTCGCGCCGCCGCTTCCTCTCCCTCGACCCCAACGTGCGCCCCGGCCTCATCCCCGACCGCACCGCCTACCTCGAGCGCCTGGAGGGCTGGCTGGGCCTCGTCGATCTCGTCAAGGTCAGCCAGGCCGACCTCGAGTGGCTCTACCCCGGCGAGTCCCCCAAGAGCATCGCCCAGGACTGGCTCGCCAAAGGCCCCGCCTTAGTCCTCGTCACCCTGGGCAGCGCCGGCTCCCTGGCCCTCAACGCCACCGCCACCAGCCTGGTCCCCGTCCCCAGGGTCGAGGTCGCCGATACCGTAGGCGCCGGCGACTCCTTCATGGGCGCCACCCTGGCCTGGCTCCACCGCCACGGCCGCCTGAACCGCGCCGGCGTGCAAGAGCTGGAAGAACCCGGCCTCGAGCAACTCCTCACCTTTGCCAACCAGGTCGCAGCGATCAACTGCACGCGGCCGGGGGCGGATCCGCCGTGGGGGCATGAGGTTGATGGTCGATAGTCGATGGTCGATAGCCCATAGCCTATAGCCGATAGCTGAACGCCTTTTGAAATCGATCATCCACTGGGGTTGTGCCCCGCCCCGCAGGCCAACTACAGCCCCACTCCCCAGTGGAAGGGCGCTCATGCCGTGCCGCCCCGCCCCGGCCGGGGTGTGCGGCTCACGCGGGAGGGGGTGGGCGGGGTGGCGCAGACGAGCATGCCGCCGGCCCCGGCGGCATGTCTGCGAGTCCCTCGGGGGAGCCCAGGGGGAGCAGGTTTCCGGCGTATGCCGGATCGCGTACCGCGATGCCCTCGCCATGTGGAATGGCCCTCCCCCTCGCTCCCCTGACGGCGGAGCGGGGGTCACCAAACCACCCCACCGCATACCGACCCATCCCCACCA
>NZ_KE387023.1:452021-482597 GCF_000430045.1 Calidithermus chliarophilus DSM 9957
TCGGTGGTTGCTGCCGTGCCCCGGCCGGGGTGTGCGGCTCACGCGGGAGGGGGTGGGCGGGGTGGCGCAGACGAGCATGCCGCCGGGTCAAGGTGCGGCCCGCACCCCCGCACACGCGGGCACTGAGGCCCGGCGGCATGTCCGCGAGGGGGTGGCCGTAGGCCATACCGGCTCTGCCGGTAACCTGGAGTCCCTCGGGGGTCGCCAGGGGGAGGTGATGTGGAATCGCCTCCCCCTACGACCCCCGACGGCGGAACAAGGGTCGCCAAACCCCAGCACCGCAACACACCCCTCCCGCCAGAAACGAAGGAAAACCGCCTGTCGCCAGGGAATGAGCGCTTTAGCGCGGCCTCAACTCGAGGTGGTAGCGTGAAGGCAGCATGAGGCGCTGGGCCGACCTTTCCTTGCAGCGCAAGCTCGAGCTGCTGATCGTGGCGTTCATGATCCCGGTGCTGGGAATGGTGGTGGTGCTGCTGACTACGGGCCTGCAGCTCAACCAGACCCTCAACGAGCGCTACCGGGTCCGGCAGTTCGACACCTACCTCGACCAGCTCGAGATCGCCGTGCTCAACATCGAGACCGGGCAGCGCGGCTACCAGCTCAGCGGCAACCCCGGCTTCCTCGAGCCCTACAACAAGGGGCTGCGCGACACCCAGACCGCGCTGGCGGGGCTGCGGGAAATGGGGCTGTTCCCCGGCGAGGTCAAGCTGCTCGAGGAGACGGTCTACTCCTTCATCGAGGAATGGGCCAAGCCCTCCGTCGCCAAGGTCGAGCTCGGCCAGACCCTCACCCCCGAGGAGCAGAACGCCCTGCTGCGCGACGGCAAGGTGCTCTTCGACTCCCTGCGCATCCGCTTCGACGGCCTCCAGCGCGCCACCGAGCTGCAGTTCAACCTCATCCGCGAGCGCAGCAACCGCGCCACCCAGACCCTCACCGCCCTGCCCTGGCTGCTGCTGCTGCTGGTGATCGTGGCCGCGCTGGGCCTGCGGCTGGGCCTCAGCCGCACCGTCGTCGAACGCCTGGGCCGGCTCCAGCGGGCCACCGAGCGGATCGCCGAGGGCGACTACGGCGTGCGGGTGGCGGTGCAAAGCCGCGACGAGGTGGGGCAACTCGCCACCGCCTTCAACCTCATGGCCGCCTCCCTCGAGCGCACCACCCACAGCCTCGAGGCCGCCCGCACCCGCTCCGAGCTGCTCGCCGCGCTCACCGACGCCCTGCAGAGCGCCACCTCCTCGCAGGAGGTCGCCCGAATCGCCATCCAGGGCCTCAACCAGCTCCTGGGAGCGAGCTACATGTTCGTCAACGAGCTGGTGGGCGACACGCTGGTGTTCACCGGCTGGTACGGCGAGCTGCCGCCGGAGATGGGGCCGGTGCTCGAGACGGGCGTGCCGCTGGCGGCCTCTCCTGAGGCGACCGAGGTGATCCGCAGCGGGCGGCCCCTCTACGACCACCGCTTCTACACCGGCGAACGCCAGCCGCCCGGCCAGCCCGAGCTCGGGCTCGCCATCGAGCCCATCCGCAGCCCGGGCGGTAAGGTCACGGGGATCATCTCCGCCATCCGCCCCAGCGCGCTGGGCGAGTGGACCGCCGAGGAGCGCGAGCTCATCGCCCGCTCGGTGGCGGCGGTGGGCATCGCCTTGGAGCGCTCGAAGAACCAGGCCGAGCTGCGCGAGCGCACCGCCGAGCTCGAGCGCTCCAACCGCGAGCTCGAGCAGTTCGCCTACGTCGCCTCCCACGACCTGCAGGAGCCTTTGCGCATGGTCAGCAGCTACACCCAGCTCCTCGCCCGGCGCTACCGCGGCCAGCTCGACGAGAAGGCCGACCAGTACATCGATTTCGCCGTCGACGGGGCCAACCGCATGCAGAAGCTGATCCAGGATTTGCTAAGCTACTCTAGAGTCGGCACCAAGGGCCGCGAGCCCCAGCCCACCAACGCGGGGGAGGTCATGCAGGAGGTGCTCAGGGACCTCGAGGTGGCCCTGCGGGAGAGCGGGGCCCGGCTCGAAGTCGGCGAGCTGCCCCGCCTGCAGGCCGACCGCAGCCAACTGGCCCAGGTCTTCCAGAACCTCCTCGTCAACGCCCTCAAGTTCCGCCGGCCCGGGGTCACGCCCTACATCCGCGTCTGCGCCCAGCCCGAGGGGGCGATGTGGAAATTCAGCGTCAGCGACAACGGGATCGGGGTCGAGCCACAGTACCATGAAAGGATTTTCGTTATCTTTCAGCGTTTGCACAGCAAGGAAGAGTATCCTGGCACGGGTATCGGCCTTGCCATCTGCAAGAAGATCGTGGAGCGGCACGGCGGGCGGATGTGGCTGGAGAGTTCCCCTGAGACAGGCAGCACCTTCTACTTCACCTGGCCTGCGGCAGAGGAAAGAGCATGATCGTGAAGAGTGCTATGATCGAGATCCTGTTAGTTGAAGACAACCCCGGCGACGTCGAGCTGACCCGCGAAGCGCTGGCGGAGGCCAAGGTTCGCAACCGGCTGCACGTGGTGGGCGACGGCGTGGAAGCCCTCAACTTCCTGCGCGGCAAGGGCGCCTACGCCCAGGCCCCCCGCCCCGACATCATCCTCCTCGACCTCAACCTGCCCAAGAAGGGCGGCCTCGAGGTGCTCACCGAGCTCAAGAGCGACCCGGCCCTCAAGGAGATCCCCGTGGTCATCCTCACCACCTCGCAGGCCGAGGAGGACATCGTGCGGAGCTACCAGCAGTACGCCAACTGCTACATCTCCAAGCCCGTAGACTTCGAGGCGTTCATGCAGGTGGTGCGCTCGCTCGAGGACTTCTGGCTGGCGATCGTGCGGCTGCCGCCCAAGGCCACGGCGTAAAATTCGGTAGGGGAACCGCGTGTCGAGGCTCAGGGTACTGCTGGTCGAGGACAACCCGGGCGACGCCTTCTTGGTGCAGGAATTGCTCGAGGAAGCCGCACCGGACGCCTTCGCGCTCGAGCACCTCACCCACCTCGCCCCGGCGCTCGAGCGCCTCCAGCACGAGCACGACCCCTGGGACGTGGTGCTGCTCGACCTCTCGCTCCCCGACGCGCAGGGCCTCGACACCGTGCACCGCATGCGGGCCGCCGCGCCGGTGCTGCCGCTGGTGGTGATGAGCGGCCTGGGCGACCAGGGGGTGGCCCTGGCGGCGGTGAAGGAGGGGGCGCAGGACTACCTGGTCAAGGGCCAGGTGGACGGCCAGGGCCTCGCCAAGGCCCTGCGCTACGCCGTCGAGCGCGCCCGCACCCAGCAACTGCTCACCGAGCAGAACCGCCTGCTGCACGCCGCCCGCAAGCGCTCGGAGCTGTTGGCGGCCCTCAGCGACGCCCTGCACGCCGCCCGCACCCCCGAGCAGGTCGCCCAGACCGCGGCCTCCCACGTCGGGCCGCTGCTCAAGGCCGACTACATGGCGCTGGTGCAGCAGGACGGGGACACGCTGGTGCTCATCCACGTCTGGGGCCGCCTGCCCGAGCCCTTCGCCCGCACCGCCGAGGGCGGCATCCCCCGCTCGGTGCCCAGCGTGATGTGGCAGGTCATCGACCGCGGCACGGCGCTGTACACCGAAGACTACCTCTCCCTGCCCCAGCACCTCGACCTTGACCTCCCCGCCTACGGCGTGGCGCTCGAGCCGGTGCGGGGCTCGGACGGCAAGGTGCGCGCGGTGCTCTCGGCGGGGCGGCCCAAGCTGCACGGGCCCTGGCTCGAGACCGAGCGGGAGCTGATGGCGCGCGCCGCCGCGACGCTGGGGCTGGCGCTGGAGCGTGCGGAGATGATGGCGCGGCTGGAGGCCAGCAACCGGGCGCTGGAGTCGCGGCTGGCGCTGGCGCTGGAGTCGGCGGGCATGGTGGCGTGGGAGTGGGACCTGCGCCATCGCCAGGTGATGTTCTCCGACACCGCCGAGCAGGTGCTGGGCGGCCAGGCCGTGCAGACTTTGCTGGGCGAGCGCTACCGCGAGGTGGTGCACCCCGAGGACCAGGCCGACTTCGACGCGCGCCTGCGTGCCGCCCTCGAGCACGGCGACGAGTACCGGGCCACCTTCCGGGTCTGGCACAGCGAGCGCAACGACTACCTGTGGGTCGAGCACCGCGGCCGGGTCTCCCGCGACGCCCGCGGCCGCCCGCTGATCCTCAGCGGCATCGCCCACGACATCACCCCCTACCGCCTGGCCGAGGCCGCCCTGCGCGAGAGCGAGGCCCGGCTGCGCCAGATCAACGAGTCCCAGAAGCGCTTCGTCAGCGACGCCGCCCACGAGCTGCGCGCCCCCCTCACCGCCATCCTGGGCAATCTCGAGCTCATGGAGCGCTTCCCCCAGATGCCCCCCGCCGAGCGCGAGGAGGCGTTGCGGGAGATGCGCCAGGAGGCCCGGTGCATGCACCGCCTGGTCAGCGACCTGCTGACGCTGGCCCGCGGCGACGGGGGCGTCACCGTGCGCAACGACCCCCTCCCCCTGGGCGACGTGCTGCTCACCGCCTTCGAGGAGGCCCGCCACCTGGCCCGCGGCCACGACCTGCGGCTGGGGCCCCTGGCGCAAGCACAGGTGCTGGGCGACAGCGACTACCTCAAGCAGCTCGCCCTCATCCTGCTCGACAACGCCCTCAAGTACACCCCCCCCGACGGCTGGGTGGAGCTCGAGCTCAGCGTGCGCGACGACAAGGCCGAGTTCCGCGTGCGCGACAACGGCCCCGGCATCCCCACCGCCGACCTCCCCCGCGTCTTCGAGCGCTTCTTCCGTGCCGACGCCTCCCGTAGCCAAGACCCCGGCGGCAGCGGCTTGGGCCTGGCGATCGCCAAGTGGATCGTAGAGATCCACAAGGGCAACATCTGGCTCGAGAGCGAACTGGGCCACGGCACCACGGCGGTGGTGCAATTACCGCTGGCGAAGGTCTCACAGGCGAGCGCGCGGTAGGGGGCGATAGCCGATAGCCCATAGCCGATAGCTGAATGCTGCAAGGCATGGGGAAGCGATGGGCAGTCAGCTTTCAGCCCTCAGCCGTCAGCCGTCAGCAAAACCGGGTCGTGGCTCGTGGTGAAAGGAAGCCCTCCCCGCGCGCGGGGAGGGGTATCCCCCCCGGCCCCCCTTGCTAAGGGGGGTAAAGAAAAGGCGTCTTGCATCTCGCATCTCGCGTTCGGCGTTGGGCGTTCGACGTTAGGCGTATTGCGTACGACGTAGGACGTACGACCCGCACCCGGCGCCCGGCGTTCGGCTATCGGCTATGGGCTATCCGCTATCAGCGTCCGGCCTTCATCCCCCATCTACCGCCCATCAACCGCCTCCGCCATCTCGGGATTGGTCAGCCGCGCCAGGCGGCGGCGGCCGAAGTCCCACATCTTGAGCACGAAGGCCCAGGCGGGGTGGGTCCACTCGCCCATCACGGTGCCCTCGCGGAGGGCGGCGAGCAGGTCCTGGGGGGTCTGGACGGCTCGAGCGGGGGTCTGGACCCAGGCGGCGCCGATGGAGACGAGGGTGTGGGCGTCGGAGCCGGCGCTGACGGGGAGGCCGCGCTCCTTAGCCCACTGGGCGGCGCGGCGGTTCCAGGTCGGGCGGGAGATGTGGGCGTTGAAGCTCTCGACGATGTCGATCTGGTCGGCCACGCGCTGCAGGGCCAGGGGGTGCAGGCGGTGGCGCTTGAGGGGGTCGAAGCCATGGGGCAGCAGCACCAGCCCGCCCTGGGCCTTGATGCGCTCGACGGTCTCCTCGGGGCTGAGGCCGGCGGGGATCTTCTCGTGCAGGAACAGCCCGATGATCTCGCCCTCGCGGGTCGAGACCTCCTCGCCCACGATCACGGTGAGGGGGGTGCCCTGGGCCAGCTCGCGCAGCTTCAAGGCGCCCCAGATCTCGTTGTGGTCGGTGATGGCCTGCACGTGGATGCCCTTGGCTATGGCGCGCTCGAGCAGCGCCTTGAGCGGGGTGCGGCAGTCGGCCGAGGCCTCGCTGTGGCAGTGCAGGTCCATGCGTATGGTGCCGCTGGGCACCTGCGCGGCCGAGGCCGGGGCGGGGGTGGCCCCGCTCTCCAGCACCTCCTTCGGGCTGGGCTTGGCCTGCGGGGGCTGCTCGACCGGGGGGGTCTTCTTGGGGTCGTGCTCTTCAGTGGGCATCTTCCCTCCTACCGTGCTCTTCCCTCGCGTCACGTCCGGTCTCGAGCGCTCTAGGCGGGCTGGGCCACCGCGCTGGGCACCCACACCTCCAGCGCCCCCGGCTTGAGCTCGAGCTTGACCCGCTCGCGCCCGCCGTCGGGCGGGGAGCGCAGCTCGGCGTCGAGGTGGAAGGGGCAGCCCTCCCACTCCAGCGTCAGGGTGCGGCAACGCTCGACGGTGACGTTGGGCAGCTCGTCGAGCTTCTCCTGCAGCAGGCCGCGCAGGTAGGCGCCGAAGCCGACGCCCTGCTCGGGGTTGATGAGCACCACGTCCAGCCAGCCGTCGCCGGGGTCGGCGTCGGGGGCCAGCCGCACGCGCGGGCCCATGGCGGGGGTGTTCATGGCCTCCACCAGCAGGAAGGGCCCCTCGAGGGTGGTGCCGTCGAGCTGCACGCGCACCTCGCAGGGCTGGTAGGAGGCCAGGGTCTGGATGGTGGCGGTGAGGGCCCGCAGGGGGCTCTTGCCGGCCTCGGGGTCGTAGGTGGACATGGTGGCGGCGAAGAGCCCCACCCCGGCGGCCTCGAGGCAGAAGTCGCGCCCCCAGCTCCCGCTGATCTCCACCAGGTCGAAGCGGCGGCGCTCAGGCTGGGCCAGCCCCTCCACGACCTCGCGCGGGTTGCCGCGCACGCCCAGCGCCGCGGCGATGTTGTTGGCCGTGCCCAGGGGCACCACCGCCATCGGGACGCCCCGCTCGGCCAGGTGGCTCGCGACCGCGCGGATGGTGCCGTCGCCCCCGGCCACCACGACCAGGTCGCCGGGGTCCTCGAGGGCTTCGGGCAGGTCCTCGACCGACTCGGTGGGCCGGTGCTGGGCGTTGAAGCCGGCCAGGATCAGGGCGGCCTCGAGGTCGCTGCTGGAGAGGCTGCCGGCGCCCCCGGCGGCCGGGTTGTGGATCAGGGTGACCCGCATGGTGGGTTCTCGCTCGGCACTAACGCCACAGAAAGAGGGGCTCCCGTCGCGGTGCAGCACCGGTGTGCTTCGCGGGGGAGCCCCGGCTCAAGGAGTCTTCAGAGCACCCGTACGGCGCGCAGGATGAAGATCAGGATGATCGCGCCCAGCACCCCCCACAAAATGCCCAGCAGCGAGAGCGAGCCGGCCGCCGCCGCGCCCCCGATGCCCAGCACGTCCGCGAAGATCCAGCGGCCCAGCGCGGAGCCGATCATGCCGATGAGGATGTTGGCGATGGCGCCCTGCCGCGCGTCCGTCCCCATGACCAGGCTGGCCAGCCAACCGATCAGGGCCCCTACCAGAATCGCGATAATCCAATCCATACCCTTTCCTCCTTGGCTCCAGGCTCCTGTCGGGGCCTGGTGATGTCTCGAAATTAGAGAAGCTGTCTTAGCTCACACTGTGGCTCCTCTGAGGCAGGGCTGAGGGGGTATGGGCTACAAATTGGGGGGCTTGTCGGTGTAGAACATGAATCATGCAGCGGATTCTGGTGATCGATGATGACCCCAGCGTGCGGAACTTCCTCAAGCGGGGCCTGTCCTACGAGGGCTACGCCGTAGACCTGGCCGAGTCGGGGGAGGCTGGGCTCAACCAGGCCCGCGACCGCTACCCCGACCTGGTGATCCTCGACTGGATGATGCCGGGCATGGACGGCGTGGAGGTGCTGCGCCGCCTGCGCGCCGCCGACGAGAAGCTGCCGGTGATCATGCTCACCGCTAAGGACGCGCCCGAGGACCAGATCAAAGGCCTCGACACCGGCGCCGACGACTACGTGACCAAGCCCATCAGCTTCGACGTCCTCGTCGCCCGCATCCGCAGCCTGCTGCGCCGCCACCAGGCCGAAGCGCCCACCGTGCTGCGCTTCGCCGACCTCGAGATGAACACCGAGGCCTTCACCGTGCGCCGTGGCGAGCGCAACATCTCCCTCACCAGCCTCGAGTTCCGCCTGCTGCAGACCTTCCTGGAGAACCCCGAGCGCGTGATGTCGAAGGAGCTGATCCTCGACAAGGTCTGGGGCACCGACTTCTTCGGCGACGTCAACGTGGTGGAGGTCTACGTCAAGCAGATCCGGCAGAAGCTCGAGGCGGGCGGCGAGCCGCGGCTGATCCAGACGATCCGCGGGGCGGGGTACGTGTTGCGGGAGAATCCTTAGGGGTCGATAGTCGATAGCCGGTAGCTGATAGCCGGGCGCGCAGCGCGGGTCGTGCGTCGTACGTCCTACGCCGTACGCAAAACGCGAACCGCTTTGACCCTCGACCCTAGGCCCTCGACCCTCCCCTTCAGCGAGGACTAAGGCCCGGTTCAAGATCTGCTAAGCACCCCCTCTCATTTTTGGGGGTATGTGTTTGTTTGGGATTTACTGCGCTCTGCTCTCCCCGATGGGGTTGGTGTTGAGCCTGTTGCCTAAACTCGAGCTCGACATTTCCCCGGCATTCGGCAAACCCCGGCCCGCCCTCGAGGCCCCAGCGCCTGCTCCTGCGCCCAAGCCGAAGCCCAGGCCCAGGAAGCCGGCTTTTTCGGTGCGGGTCACGTACTACCAGGCCCTCCCCTCCCAGACCGACGGCAACCCCAACGTCGCCGCCTGCGGGCCCAACCTCGAGCCCTGGGTCCAGGTCGCGCTCTCGCGCGACCTCTTCTTCCGGGAGGACGGGCGGCGGCGCTGCGGGCAGAGGGTGCGGCTGGTCTTCGAGAACGGGCGCGAGCTGCTGGGCGTCGTCAACGACACCATGAACCGGCGCTACCGAAAGCGGGTGGACGTGCTGGTGGCCGTGCACGAGCCCGCGCGGCGCTACGGCGTCGCCGAAGCCCGCCTGATCCTGGAGTAGCCGGTGGACCTGCGCTCGGGGCAGGCCTTCTGGCCGATCCAGAACGGCCTGCTGCGGGTCTACCCGCCCCTCGCGCGCGACGAGCGCTGCGAGGTGGCGGTGATCGGCGGGGGGATCACGGGGGCGCTGGTGGCCTATCACCTGGTGCAGGCCGGCCTCGAGACCGTGGTGCTCGACCGGCGCGACGTCGGCATGGGCAGCACCGCCGCCTCCACCGCCGTGCTGCAGTACGAGATCGACACCCACCTCACCGACCTCGTGGGGCTGGTGGGGGAGGAGCACGCGGTGCGCGCCTACCGGCTGTGCCTCGAGGCCGTGGACAAGCTCGCGGCCCTGGTGGGCACGCTCGACGACCCCTGCTCCCTCCAGCGCCGCCCCAGCCTGTACCTGGCCTCGAGCCCGCGCCACGTCGCCGCGCTGCGCGAGGAGGCCGAGGCCCGCCGCCGCATCGGCATCGCGGTGGGGTTCCTGGGGCGCGGGGAGCTGGCCGAACGCTACGGCATCCGCGCCCCCGGCGCCCTGCGCTCCCAGACCGCCGCCGAGGCCGACGCCTACCGGCTCACCCACCGGCTGCTCGAGGCCGCCCAGGGCCGGGGGCTGCGGGTCTACGACCGCACCGAGGTGACGGGCTGGAGCTACCCCGGTTCCGGGGTGCGGCTGGCGACCGACCGGGGCTACGGCGTGAGCGCCCGGGCCATGGTCTTCGCCAGCGGCTACGAGACCCAGGCCTACCTGCGGCAGCGGCTGGCGGTGCTGCGCAACACCTACGCCTTCGTCAGCGAGCCGCTCGAGCCCGGCGCGCTGTGGCCCGAGCGCTGCCTCGTCTGGGAGACGGCGCGGCCCTACCTCTACGTGCGCACCACCCCCGACCACCGCGTCATCGTGGGCGGGGCCGACGACCCCTACCGCACCCTGCCCCTGCGCGAGCGGCGCATCCCCCGCAAGGAGCGGCGGCTGCTGCGGCGCTTCGGCGAGCTGTTCCCCGGCGTCGCGCTCGAGCCCGCCTTCGCCTGGGCCGGGACCTTCGGCGAGACCAAGGACGGCCTGGCCTACATCGGCGAGAGCCCCGAGATCCCCCGCGCCTACTTCGCGCTGGGCTACGGCGGCAACGGCATCACCTACAGCCTCGTCGCCGCCGAGATCCTGCGCGACCTGCTCCTGGGGCACGATAACCCCGACCGCCACGTCTTCCGCTTCGACCGCTGAGCGGGTTCATGGGAAACGCTGCGGGTTTCTCAGCCGCCTCTCAGGTTTGGCTCCGAAAGGCTTCAGTAGCCGCCCCGATACTGCGCCTAGCCGAGGTGAATCGATGGTTCTGGAAGCGGTCAAACCCCATTACCAAGCGCTCGAAACGATCAAGCCGAATTTTCAGGAAGCCATTCAGGCCGCACTCGATTGCCTCAACGTGTGCGAGAGCTGTGCCAGCACCTGCCTGCAGGACGATGAGGCCAGTGTCCTGACCCGATGCATCCACCTGAGCTGGGAGTGCGCCGCCGTGTGCGACGGCATGACCAAGTCGCTGCTCGGCAGCTCGAAGTACGCGCAGGACTGGGTGCTGCTGTGCATCGAGGTCTGCGAAGACTGCGCCGCCGAGTGCGAGCGCCACGACCACCCCTGCTGCCGCGCCTGTGCGGAGGCCTGCCGGGCCTGCGCCAGGGTTTGCAGCGAATTGCTCCTAACCCTCGCCTGAACCCTCGGTTTCACCTCGGCCCTCCCAAACCGGGAGGGCCGCTCGTGCGACGCTCAGGCAATGACAGCCCGCCGTGGTTGTTTCCGCGTCATCTGGCCTGCCCTTCCGCGAGACGGCCTGTAAGGCGGGCCGGGCGCCAGGCTTCGGCCCACTCGCCGTGGCCGCAGCGGTCGCAGGGGAGGAGGGGCTCACCCTCAAGGAAGCGCACGACGTGCCCGCAGCGCGAGCAGGCGTAGGGCCCCGTCCGGGACGCGGGGCCGCCGGCGGGGTGACGGGCCGGCTGTTCGGGGTCGTCGTCGGGCCAGACGGGCAGGCCCGGCAGGGCCTCGCGGGGCGCGAAGGCGAACACGCTGACCTTGCCGGAGGGCTCGAGGTAGGCCCGCCGCACCTGCCCGAGGTGCTCGACGCCCTGCTCGCGCAGCGCCTCGAAGAGCTCGGCGTGCGAGAGGCCCTCCCGGTGCAGGTTCCGCAGGTCGAGGCGCCCGTCGCGCACCAGGGCGGCGGGGGCGCTCTCCACGAAGCGCTCGAGCCGCTCGTTGCGCTCGGTGAGGCGCACCAGCCCGCGCTGCAGCAGCACCACCCCCGTGACCACCACCATCGCGTGCAGCAAGGGCACGTCGGGGTAGAACATGGGGTCGCCCACCGCCGAGCCCAGCGCCACGATCAGCACGAACTCGAAGGGGGTGAGCTGGCTCATGCCGCGCTTGCCCATCCAGCGCAGCAGCAACAGGGTGTAGAGGAAGATGACCGCGGTACGGAAGAGGATCTCGAGCGCGTAGAGCAGGGGCTTGTCGCCCAGGAAGATCCGCTCGAGGTCGAAGACCCGGATGGCCTCGTCCATGGCGCGAAGGGCGGCTACTCGTCCTTGCGCACGCGCTTGCCCCGGTTCTCGGCCCACTCCTTGGCCCGGTCGGTGGCGATGGCGATGGCTCTGCCCTCGTCGTAGCCCTCCTCCAGCAGCGCGTTGGCGATCTCGATGGCCTTGTTCCGCACGGTGGCGGTGAAGTTCTTGAGCGATTCGGGGTAGTTCTCACGGGTCCAGGGCATGGTTCTTCCTCCTAGCCTCAAGCCGAGGCGGGCATGGGGGCGGGGGTGCTCTCGGCGGGGCTCGAGCCGGCCCCGTCCTTGAGCCAGTGGGCCTGCAGGTGGGCGATCGCCATCTCCTTGGCCTTGGCCTCCACCTCGATCCACGGCACCTGGCGGTAGCAGCCGGGCACCACGGTCACGAGGTCGTGGTGGGCCCCGTCGTGCAGCGCGTCGCGGCCGTTGGAGATGCGCACGATCTGCCACTCGGCCCTGGGCCAGGTGTCGCGCGCCAGGCGCACGAACTCGGCGACGCTGGGGTGGTCGAAGCTGTCCAGGCGCTCCTTGACCACGTGGTGGTGGGCGTCGAAGACCATGGGCACCCCCGCCTGCTGGCAGGCCTCGAGGACGTCGGCGGCGCCGTAAAAGCGCTCGTCGTTCTCCAGGCACAGCCGGTTGTAGACCGGGGTGGGCAGTTGCCGCACCACCTCGGCCAGCGCCCTGCCCCGGCCGCCTTTGCCCCCGTGGATGGTGATGGCCGCCCAGGGCGAGCGGGGCAAGCCCAGCCAGTCGAGGATCTGGGCCTCGTGCTCGAGCTCGGCGATGCTGCGCTCGACGACCAGGGGCGACTCGGAACTGAGCACCACGAAGGGTTCGGGGTGGGCCACCAGCCGGATGCCCAGCCGCTCGGCCGTCTGGCCCACCTTCGCCAGCTCGGGCTTGAGCCCCTCGAGCACCATCTCCCCCACCCCGTCGCACAGGTCGCTGAGGGGGAAGAGGTCGGGGGGGAGGCGGTAGAGCCGGATGCCCCACTTGGCGCAGAACTCCAGCGCCCGCAGCAGGGTGCGCAGGTTGACCTGGTACAGCTCCTCCAGCACGTAACCCTTGAGCTCGTCGGGGAGCAGGCGGTAGCGGGAGAGCTGGTAGGTGTGGTAGCGCACCGCCTTGCTGTGGGTGATGCAGACCAATCCGAGGTTGGGTCCACCGGGCGTAGCTTTCATACCGTCCTCTCGTGCTGCGTGACGTGCTGGTGCTTCAGCCGCAGATAGTCGGGGTCTTCCACGACCTTGAGGTAATAGCTCTGGAAGATGGCTGCCGACTGGGCCTTGACGGGGTCGGGCTCGAGCGGCAGTTCGGGCCCCTTGGGGTTGGCCTCCCCGCTCGCCGCCTTGGCGTACTTGCGCCCCGAGCGGTGACGGGCGTAGCGCAGGGCCCGGGTGTAGCCCATCTGCAGGAACTTGCGGGCCATGTCCATGCCCACGAAGTCGCCCTGGCGCTTGTACTCGAGGTAGCAGGCGTAGAGCTTCTCCGCCGACTCCTGGGCTACCTCGGGGGTGCGGAAGCGCCAGTGCGGCAGCAGCTCGCTCTTGTAGGGCTCGGCCAGCAGCACCCCCTGCTCCCCCTTGCCCACCCGGTAGCGCTCGGGGTGGGCGCGGAAGTCGGTGTCGCGGTAGTGGCGGGCGTAGTCCTTGGCCGCCACGGCTAACCCCCCGAGGAGAGCGCCGCGTCGTCGGGGGCCAGGGGCGGGGTCGGGCGGTCGCCCTCGAGGTGGGCCTGGAAGTCCTGCAGCACGACCTTGAGGTTCTTGCTGTGCTCGACGAAGACCTGGGCCCACCAGTCGGCGAGCTTCTGCGCCAGGCCCGAGCCGGTGTCGGCCTGGGCCTCGACGAACAGCGTGAGGCGGGTACCGCCCTCGGCCCGCTCGAGGCTGGCCCAGCCCTTGACGTCGGCGTTGTGCTCGAGCTCCTTCACCGTTTCGAAGGCGACGAGGCGGCGCGGCTCCCAGCGCGTCGCGCGCAGCACGAAACTGAGGTCGACGTCCTGCGCCCCGCGGTAGACGAAGCGCCAGCCGGGCCCTTCGCGCAGCGCGGCCCGGACCGAGCTCGACCACTCGGGCCAGCGCTCGAAGCGCACGAACTCCTCCCACACCTCCTGCAGCGGGGCGTGGATGACGACGGTGGCTTCACCGCGCAGCTCCATCGGCCTCCCTCCCCATCCCCCGCCCCGACGACCGGAAGGCGGAGGTTTTTCCGATTTCCTCCAGAATATCCCTCGACAGCATGATTTATACGATAAGGAAGGGCTCTGACTTGGCCCTGACGTCTTCCTGAGGCCCGGCTGAGGCAGGCCAGGAGCCCAAAGGAACCAGCCCCTCGAGCCGTTTCCGCCGCTTCGGGAGGGGCCGGCAACGGCAAAGACCCCGGCGTAACTCCTGGCTTCAGTCTGTACTCAGCAAAACCCCGCATACTGCTGCAAATACCGGCCGGCCCCCACCGGCCGCCCCAGGAGCCCTGCCGTGTCTGCCATATCCCGCATCAAACGCATCATCGTTACCCTGAGCGGCCCCAACCTCAAGGCCGCCCAGCTCGAGCGCCTGCGCGCGGAGCTCGAGGCCCTCCCCGGGGTCATCGGCGCGTTCATCAGCGCCCAGACCGAGATGGCCCACGTGGTCTTCGACTCCGAGCGCATCAAGTGGGCGCAGATCCAGAAGCGCCTGGAGGAAGCCGGGCTGGAGGTGGGGACGCTGGGGCTGGGCGGGGAGCACCTCGACCACCTGCGGGCGCGGGGGGCCTGAGCCCGGCGAAACAGCGTCCGGGCGGGGGAGGAACGTCCCCGCCCCGGCACCGGGCCGGCCGGCGGGGCCGTTAGGATGGACCGGATGCTCCTCACCGCCCCCCTGCTCGAGGTCCCCCACGGCTTCACCACCCGCGAAGGCGGGGTTTCCCAGGGGCCCTACGCCAGCCTCAACCTCTCCGCCTCCACCGGCGACGCGGCCGAGGCCGTGCTGGAGAACCAGCGCCGGGTGCTGCGGCGCTTCGGCGACCCCTCGGTCGCCGCCCTCGACCAGGTGCACGGCAGCACGGTGCACGCGGTCGAGGGCCCGGGCGTGTGGACCGGCGACGGCCTGCTGACCGGCGTGCCCGGCCTCCTGCTGCGCGTGGGCGTGGCCGACTGCTACGCGGTGCTGCTCCACGACCCGGTGCGGCGGGTGGTCGGGGCCTTGCACGCCGGCTGGCGCGGCACCGTGGCGGGCATCCTGCCGGCGGCGCTCGAGCAGATGCAAGCCCGCTACGGCAGCCGCCCCCACGACGTGCGGGTGGCGCTGGGCCCGGGGGCCGGCCCCGGCTTCCAGGTAGGCCCCGAGGTGGCCGAACAATTCGCCCGGGCGGGCCTCGAGGCCTTCCGCCCCGACCCCCACGCCCCAGGCCGCTTCTGCCTCGACCTCGTCGCCGCCCTGCGCCAACAGGCCCTGCACGCGGGCATCCTCCCCGAACACTTCTGGGCCCTCGGCGCCGACACCCTCCACGACGAGCGCTTCTTCTCCCACCGCCGCGACCACGGCCGCACCGGCCGCATGTGGGGAGTGATCCAACTGCCCGGCTGAGGGGAAAGAGCGGAACAGGGTCGCGGCTTGGGGTAGATAGCGATAAGCCGTCAGCAGAAGGCCTGTGGCCTGTGGTAAGCCCCACCCCGTCCCTCCCCGCCCGCGGGGAGGGGGTATCCCCCCCTGCCCCCCTTGCTAAGGAGGGGCAAGGAGCGTTTGGCGTTTGGCGTTCGGCTATCGACCATCGACTATCGACATTTAGCCTCCCCCAATACAGGCGTGTCTTCCCGTGACGTATGACCCCCCATTCGGGGGAAGTAACGCTACACTACTTGTGGATGCTTAGGCCCAAAGCCCAGTTGTCTTCCGTGCTCGAGATCACCCCGCAATGGCTCCAGGAGCGGGGGATCCGGGGGCTATTGGTGGACCTGGACAACACCCTCGTGCCCTACAAGTTCAAGGGCGAGGCCCCGGAGGCGATCATCGACTGGGTGCGGGGGCTCGAGGCGGCCGGGGTCCGGGTCTTCCTGGTTTCGAACGCCCGCCGCAAGCGGCTAAGGGCCTGGTCGGCCAAGCTGGGGGTGGAGGGCATCGGGCTGGCCGGGAAGCCCTGGTTCGGCATTCGCAAGGGGCTCAAGCAGTTGGGGTTGCCCGCCTCGCAGGTGGCGATGGTGGGCGATCAGGTCTTCACGGACGTGCTGGGGGGGAACCTGGCCGGGGCCTACACCGTCCTGGTGACCCCCATCTCCGACCGCGAGCTGGGCTACACCAAGCTGGTGCGGCAGTTGGAACGGCTGATTCTCAAGCAATAGGGCAGGTGGATGCGGGATGAACGTACTGACCATTGGCGATAAACGACTCGGAGCGGCCCTCCTGGACATGGCCCTCCTCGAGGACGAAGAACTCCAGCGTGCATTGGAGCAGCACCGCGAGGTAGGCGGCACCCTCAGCGACGTGATCATCGAGCTGGGGCTGCTCTCCGAGCGCCGCATCGCCCAGGCCATCGAGGAGACCTTCGGGGTGCCTCTGGTCGAGCTCGCCACCCTCGAGATCCCCCCGGAGATCAAGGCGCTGGTGCCGGCCGAGAAGGCCAAGACCCTCGAGGCCATCCCCTTCGCGCTGGAGGGCGGCAGCCTGCGGGTCGCGCTGATGAACCCCCTCGACAACCTGGTGCTCGAGGAGCTCGAGGACATCACCGGCCAGATCATCGAGCCCTACCAGACCACCCGTTCCTCCTTCAACTACGCCCTCGCCAAGAACTACCCCGAGCTCGGCCTGCACGTCCCCGACGCCCCCAAGTCGGCCAGCGAGAGCGAGATCCGGCTGGGCGACCTGCTCATGGGCAAGGGCTTCGTCGACCGCGACACCCTCGAGCAGGCCCTGGTGCAGCAGGAGAAGACCGGCGAGCTGCTGGGCCGCATCCTGGTGCAGAGCGGCGCCATCAGCGAGTCCCAGCTCTTCCAGGCCCTCGCCGAGCGCGCGGGCATCGAATTCCGCGAGCGCACCGACGACTTGGAGCTGCAGATGGAGATCGCCGCGCTGTTGCTGCGGGCCGACGCCCTGCGCTACCAGGCGGTGCCGGTGCGCCAGGACGGCACCCAGGTGCTCGTCGTGCTCTCCGACCCCCGCCACGTCGAGGCCATCCGCACCGCCATCGCCCGGCCGGTGCGCTTCGTGCTGACGCTGCCGAAGTCGTGGGAGGCCCTCTTCGCCAAGGCCTACCCCGAGAAGTCGCGATTGGGCGAGGCGCTGGTGCAGGAGGGCAAGATCGGGCGCGAGGCGCTGCAGGAGGCGCTGAGCGTGCAGCGGCGCATGGGCAAGATCCGCCCGCTGGGCGAGGTGCTCGTCGAGCTGGGCTACATCACCCAAGAAGACGTCGACGACGCGCTCAACAAGCAGCGCCAGGGCGGGAAGAAGCTCGAGGACACCCTGGTGCAGTCGGGCAAGATCAAGCCGGAGATGCTCGCCAAGAGCCTCTCGGCCCAGCTCGGCTACCCTTACATCGACCCCGTGGAGACCCCGCCGGACCCCTCGGTCATCACGCTGGTGCCCGAGTCCACCGTGCGGCGCTACACCATCTTCCCGCACCACCTCGAGAACGGCAGCACCCTGGTCGTGCTGATGAAGGACCCCCGCAACATCCTCGCCGTCGACGACCTCAAGATGATCACCCGCAAGGAGATCCTCCCCGCCGTCGCCACCGAGGCCGCCATCACCAAGCTGATCGAGCGCTTCTACGGCGGGGCGGGCGAGATCGACGAGCTGGCCAAGGAGTTCGAGAAGAAGAAGCAAGCCCGCGAGGAGGTCGTCGACACCAGCGCCCTCGACGACAACGCGGTCGTCAAGCTGGTCAACACCGTCATCCGCGAGGCCTTCTTGCAGGAGGCCTCCGACATCCACATCGAGCCGCGCCAGACCGACCTGCTCGTGCGCATCCGCGTAGACGGGTCGTTGCGCGAGTACATGAAGCTGCCCAAGGGGGCCGGGCCGGCGCTGGCGAGCCGCGTCAAGATCATGGCCAACCTCGACATCGCCGAGCGGCGCCTGCCGCAGGACGGGCGCGTGCGCTACAAGGACCGCAGCATCGACCTCGACCTGCGTCTGTCCACGCTGCCCACCGTCTACGGCGAGAAGATCGTGATGCGCCTGCTGCGCAAGGCCTCCGAGATCCCCGAGATCGAGGGCCTGGGCTTCGCGACCGGGGTCTTCCAACGCTTTACCGACGTCATCGCCAAGCCCTACGGCATCTTCCTCATCACCGGTCCCACGGGCTCGGGCAAGTCCTTCACCACCTTCTCCATCCTCAAGCGCATCGCCACCCCCGACAAGAACACCACCACCATCGAGGACCCCGTCGAGTACGAGATCCCCGGCATCAACCAGACCCAGGTCAACCCGGTGGCGGGCCTGACCTTCGCGCGGGCGCTGCGCTCGTTCTTGCGCCAGGACCCCGACATCATCATGGTCGGCGAGATCCGCGACTCCGAGACCGCCAAGATCGCCACCGAGGCCGCCCTCACCGGCCACCTGGTCATCGCCACGCTGCACACCAACGACGCCGCCGGCGCCGTGACCCGCCTCGACGAGATGGGCGTGGAGGCCTTCAACGTCTCGGCCTCGCTGATCGGGGTGCTGGCCCAGCGCCTGGTGCGGCGGGTGTGCGAGAACTGCAAGCAGGAGGTCGAGCCCGACCCCGACGTGCTGCGCCGCCTCGAGCTGCGCGAGAGCGACATCAAGGGCAAGGTGCTGTACAAGGGCACCGGCTGCGAGCGCTGCAACGGCACGGGCTACAAGGGCCGCGCGGCCATCCACGAGCTGATGGTCGTCGACGACGACGTGCGCCACGCCATCGTGGCCGGCAAGACCGCCACCGAGATCAAGGAGATCGCCCGCAAGGGCGGCATGGCCACCCTGCGCGAGGACGGCATCATGAAGGCCTTCCAGGGGGTCACGACGCTCGAGGAGGTCATGGCCAAGACCAACGAGTGAGGCACGGCGTTCTCACTTCCTAAGGCCATCATGAACACCCGAACCCGCCATGCGCTGGTAGAACTGGACTAACGGAGGACCGAATGCTCAAGGCGCCCGACATTGTAGATCTCCTGACCCTGTCCGTGGACCGGGGCGCGAGCGACCTGGTGATCACCGTGGGGCTGCCCCCCATGATCAAGGTGGACGGCGAGTTCCACCCTTCCGAGCACGAGCCCCTCACCCCCCAGGACACCCGCCGCCTGATGTACGCGCTGATGGACGAGAAGCAGCAGCGCTCGTTCGAGGAGGACAAGGAGCTCGACTTCTCCTTCAGCCTGCCCAACAAGGGCCGCTACCGCGTCAACGTCTTCCTGCAGCGCGGCAGCGTGGGCGGGGTGCTGCGCGTGGTGCCCACGGTGGTCAAGAGCTTCGAGGAGCTCGGCCTGCCCAAGAACGTCGCCGAGATCGCCCTCTCGCCGCGCGGGCTGGTGCTCATCACCGGGCCCACCGGATCGGGCAAGTCCACCACGCTGGCCTCGATGATCGACTACATCAACGAGCGCCGCCGCTGCCACATCGTCACCATCGAGGACCCCATCGAGTTCTTCCACCGCCACAAGTCCTCGATCATCAACCAGCGCGAGATCGGCTCCGACACCCACGACTTCCACCGCGCGCTGCGCTCGGTGCTGCGCCAGGCCCCCGACGTGATCCTCGTGGGCGAGATGCGCGACTACGAGACCATCTCCGCCGCCATCACCGCCGCCGAGACCGGCCACCTGGTGATGGGCACCCTGCACACCAACTCGGCCCCCGAGACCATCGACCGCATCGTCGACGTCTTCCCCGAGGCCCAGCAGGAGCAGATCCGCGTCCAGCTCGCCAACAACCTGGTGGCCGTGATGACCCAGCAGCTCCTGCCCAAGGCCTTCGGCGGCGGGCGTGTGCTGGCCTACGAGCTCATGATCGCCACCCCCGCCGTGCGCGCGCTGGTGCGCGAGGGCAAGACCCACCAGCTCGTCTCGGTCATCCAGACCGGCGGCCAGTACGGCATGATCACCATGGACGCCTACCTCGCCGACCTCTACCGCCGCAAGCTCATCACCTACGACATGGGCATGACCCGCGCCGTCGACCCCAAGGAGTTCGCCCGCCTGGCGGGCATAGGACAGCAGCAGCCCCAGCCGGGGGCGCGGCCGACGCGGTCGTGAGGTGGGATGGGGGTCGATAGCCGATAGCCGAATGCGGGTCGTACGTCCTACGCCGTACGCAAGACGCGAGACGCAAGACGCTGAACGCCCCTCCCTCCGGCCGGAGGGAGGGGCGTGGAGTGGGTGGGAGGGCTGACGGCTGAGGGCTGACGGCTCACCGCCGTCCACCACGAGCCACGAGCCGCCCGACACCCGTCACCCGCTCTCAACCTTCCGCCCGTGTCTCCATCGCAGGTTGTGCCGCTCGAGGCTTGCTGAAGACGAGCCATACGGCCACCATCAGCAACGTCGCCCCTCCGGCTACGCTGAAGATCAGGGCGGGGCTCAGGCGGTCGACGACCGGGGCCAGCAGCAGCAGGGCGATGGGCATCCCCACCTGGCCGATGCTGCCCAGCACCCCGAAGACCCGGCCGCGGAACTCGGGGGCCACCAGGCTCTGCAGCAGGATCACCAAGCTGGTGTTGACCAGGCCGTTGGCGGCGCCCCCTACTACGGCCAGGGCGTACATCCACCCCACCTGCCCCACCCAGCCGATGGCGCCTATCGCCACCGCCATCACGCTCAGGCCCAGGCTGAAGGCCACGCCGGGCTGCAGCCTGGGGCCCAGCACGCTCACCAGCACGTTGCCCAGCACGATCCCCGCGGTGAAGGAGCCCATGAAGAAGCCGTAGCCCTGCGCGCCCAGGCCCAGGTCCTGCATCATCTTAGGGATGAGCATGAGCACCGGGGCGAAGGTCATGTTGATGAAGAAGGCCATCAGCGGGACCAGGGTCAGGACGCGGCTGCGGGCCATCAGGCGCAGGCCCTCGCCCAGCCCTTGCCAGAAGCCCCCGTGCCGCGCCTGCCCCACGAAGGCGGGCATCCGCACCAGCAGCAGGAGGCCGGCCATCACGAAGAAGGAGACGGCGTCGACGAGCAGGGCCAGCGGCGAGCCGATCTGGCTCACCAGCACCCCGCCCCCCACCAGCCCCAGGAAGTTCATGCTCTGGGTGGCGGTGCCCAGGAGGCCGTTGGCGCGGGCGAGCTGGTCCTTGGGGACGAGCTCGGGGAAGACCTTGGAGGCGGCCGGGCCGTAGATCACGCCGATGACGCTCATCAGCACGGTGGCCGCGTAGATCAGGGGGATGCTGACCTCCCCCCGCGCGGCCAGGGCCCATAGCCCCAGGGCGATCAGGCCGCGGGCCACGTCGCCCAGCACCAGCGGGGGCTTGATGGGCAGGCGGTCCACCAGGTTGCCGGCCAGCGGCGCGAAGAGGCCGGGGATCAGCGAGAGGGCCAGGTTGACCCCCATGCTCGCGGCCGAGCCGGTGAGCTCGAGGATCAAGAACGAGAGCGCGATGCCGGCCAGCGCGCTGCCGAAGCTCGACTGGGCGGTGCCCAGCCAGTAGAGCACGAAGTCGCGGTTCCAGAGCTTGGTGGGCTGCATCAGGCCACCTCCTCGAGATCGGGGGCGTTCGGATCTTTCCGGGGCGTGGGGTGGGTCAGGGCAGGGTTCATCGCGCTTCCTCTCTCGAGTCCAGGGTGCGGGTTAAGCTACTTGGTGTGAAAGAGGAGACCTCAAGTAGGCAGCTCAAGCTGCTGCTGGTGCGCGAGAACCAGCGCATCCTCGACCGGCTGCTCAAAAACCCCGGCAGCGCCCAGGAGCTCGTGGAGCAACTGGGCCTGGACATGAACCGCGTGCACTACCGCCTGCGCCAGATGCAGGCGGCGGGCCTGGTGCGGGTGCGGGAGGAGCGGCGGCGCAAGGGCCGGGCGGTCAAGGTTTATGAGGCCGCGCAGGAGCGCTTCCTCATCCCCTTCAGCGCCTCTACGGCCGCCAGCATCGAGGAGCTGATGCAGGAGGTGTACCACGAGGCGATGGACCGCTTCGTGCAGAACCTCATCCGCCAGTTCGCCCAGTACGACCCCGAGTGGGGGGTCTTCGCCCAGCCCGACGAGCGCGGCAACCTGAGCATGGCCTTCGGCCTGTTCAACCCGGAGCCCGGCGCCCCCTGGCGCGCGGAGCTGCGCGAGCGCATCCTGGGCGAGTGGGGCGGGCTCTCGCTCACCCCCCAACAGGCCAAGGACTTCATCCGCGAGCTGCGGGCGCTGCGCGAGAAGTACCGCCGGATGGCCCCGCTCGAGGGCAGGCCGCACATGGTGGGGCTGTTCGTGGTGGAGGGGGCTGTTTAAGAGACGGCTATACCTGTAGTTGATAGAAAAATGACCATGCTTGAGTCACCTTCCCAGTTATCGTGGAATTCCACCACCTACTGAGGAGGGCTTATGGGGTTTGGCTTTCGTAAGAGCGTTAAAATGGGGCCTTTTCGGGTCAATTTATCGAAATCAGGCATAGGCGTGTCCTTTGGACTTAATGGACCTCGCCCGAGAGCGGATGACCGAAGTCGAACTGGCGTATAGTACCCTCCGCAGAAACCGCTAGCATCGGGGAGCTGAGCCCTGAGCTCGTCCGGAAGGCCAGACCGGATACCACCGTCCGGCATGCCTAGATAACCCAAGATGGCGTTAAGGCCTAGAGGTATCCGTTAGATTGAAACCTAGCTACGTCGATGTTGCGCTTCGGGGAATACGTCACGGAGAACCTCCTGGGCAAGGGAGGGCAGGGGTCGGTGCTGCGGGTGCGCGATCCCCGCATCCCGGATAAGGTTTGGGCCTTGAAGGTCTTCAGTGAACGCTCGCTCTTCGAGCGTGAACGGCGTGCGCTCGCGGCCCTGGAGGGCATCCACCACCCGGCGATCCCCCGCCTAGCCAATGCCTTGTCCGCCGATGGCCAGCACGCGCTGGTGATGACCTATTTCCCAGGTCGGTCGCTCGAGCACCAGCGCCCGGGGTGGCGCAGAACCGCCGCGATCCTGGCACAGGTCGCGGGGTTGCTCGAGCGCATCCACCAAGCAGGTTGGCTGTACCTCGACCTCAAACCCGCCAACCTCATTCAGGGGAACGACGGGCAGTTGCACCTTGTCGATTACGGTCTGGCTCAGCCCCTCGCTTCGGCAATCAGCGAGGGGCTGGGCTCGCCCGGCTTCGCTCCGCCCGAGCAGATGGCAGCGGGTAATCGCCTCACTCCTGCAGCCGACGCCTACGCCATGGGGGCCTTAGGGTATTACCTCTTGAGCGGCCACCCGCCCGACCTCACCAATCCTCCGGCCCTGGATGAGATCCCCACAGCCCTCGAAACCCTGCTGCGTGACCTCGTCCAGCCACAACCCACTGCACGCCCCCCCCTCAGCCGGTTGGCCAAGCTCGACCTCCAGGCCCTCGAGCAGAGCCTGGTGCGCTGCGTGGGATGCGGCCTGGAATTGCGGCCTGAGCGGGTTCAGTGCGCGCGCTGCGGGATGAGGACGCAGACGGCGACTGCGCTCCGGCCTAACCTCCCTCAGTACCCGCGGGAGTTGCCCGAGACCGTGATCCACCCACCAGGCGGCAACACAGCGCTGGTGCTCGACGAGCTGCTCAAGCCCTCCCGGCTACGGGATGTGGTCCTGCGCGACCTGCGGCTCGAGGTGGAGAGGATCGCCCAGATCCGCGGGTTTGAAAATTTGCAAGCCCCCTCCCGGCTCCGCCATCGTATCACTTTCTACCCTCACCAGCTCGACACCGCCCGCCGGGCGCTCCAAGAGATGCGCGGCAACGCTATCTTGGCTGACGAGGTCGGGCTGGGCAAGACTATCGAAGCAGGCTTGATCATCAAGGAATTGGTGCTACGTCAGCTTGTGCGGCGCGCGCTGATAGTGGTACCCAGTCACCTCGTCGACCAGTGGGCCGCCGAGATGGCTGAAAAATTTGACCTCCCGTTCCGGGCTTATGAGCGCCCCGCCGACTGGAAGAGCCCCCTGCTGGTGAGTTCAATCCATGCACTGCAACACAACAAGCACAACGTGTTGAACCGAAAGGAGCACTACGACCTCATCGTCGTCGACGAGATGCACAACCTGCTGAAGAAGACCGGGGATCCCAAGGTGGTGTATCAGATCATCGCCAAGCTGCCACGTAACTACCTCTTGTTGCTCTCAGCAACCCCCATCCGACGTCACGTGCACGAGTTGTTCTACCTCATCAACCTGATCCGCCCAGGCCACTTCCGAAGCCTTCAGGAGTTCCAGGTTCGGTTCAACCCTTGGGGCTACCACAGCCGCCGAGTCAACACCCGCGAGTTGCGCGCAGCGTTGCAGGAAGTGATGATCCGTCACCACCGCAACAACCTGCCTGCCGAGCATCTGCCCCCGCCCCGCCAGGTCGAAGCCCGTGAGTTAGTCCAGAGCTCCCAGGAACGCCAGTTGCTGCAGACGGTGTTGGGGGCGATCAAGCACCAAGTCATCCCCAGCGGTGCAGCCACCCTGAGCCAGGCTTTCAGCTCACCCGCCTCCCAGATCCAGTTGCTGTACCGCTACAGGGTGCCCCTCCTCGCCGACGGGGCGGTGGAGAGCTATAAGCTCGCCGAGCTACAGCAGATCCTTCAGCAGGCCCAGAGTCAGGTCATCGTCTTCACCCGCGAGTCCGCCACCGCCACCTGGCTCTATCAGAACCTGCAGCGCCACGGGTACGATGTCGTGCTGTTCGGGCCCGGGCTTTCGAGGGCCGAAAAGGCTGAGCGCTTCTGGCGGTTCAAGCGTAAAAGCTGCGGTGTGCTGGTGGCGACCGATGCCGCTGCTGAGGGGCGTAACCTGCAGTTCGCCCACCACCTCGTCAACTTCGACATCCCCTGGAACCCGTTGCGCCTCGAGCAGCGCATCGGCCGGGTGGACCGCTTGGGGCAGAAAAACCCGCCTAGAATCTACAACCTTTACTACGCCGATACTTTCGAGGGCGACATTTACCGCCTGTTCAACCAGGGTCTGCGTATGTTCGACCTGATCGTGGGTGAGCTGGCCTCAGTGCTGGAGGAGCTCGACGACATCGGGGATAAGGCACTTGACGAGGTGATCGCCGGGCTGTGGCTGGAACACAGGAATGATCCGGCGGCACTAGCCCAGGCTATGACCGCGCTCTCCGCTAGGCTCCGCTCCGCCCGCCGTGAGTTCGACGAGGAGAAGCAGTTTGAGGAGAGTATCGACCGGGAGCTGTTCTGATGGAACGCCTCGAGCCACTGGTCCTTAAGCTCCTTGAAGCCGCCGGGGCGAAAGCCCAAGCGGTGGAGGACGGCAAGGCCTACACCGCACCTGTCTCGCCTGAGCTGGCCCCGCTCTTCCAGGGTAGGAAGCGGCTATACTTCACCTTCGACGAGGAATACTTCGACCTCCACCAGGAGCGCGGTGTGGAGTTCGTGGCCCCCGGGTACCCCCTGCTCGACCGCCTGATCCGCTACGCCCAGACCCGCTTCCTAGTTTCAGAGGCTGCCCTTGACGGCACGGGGTTGCGCCGCCTCGGGTTGTCGAGCCACACCCTAGCGCTCGAAGCTCAGCCCCGGATGGTCGGACGGATTTACCTGTGTTTCCACCTCAAGCTGACCCTGCGCTCCGACGAACACGTGGAGGAATTGCTCACGGTGTGGGTCGACCTTAACAGGCAGCACGTGCTCAGCGAGCCGCCTCAGGGGGTGGGACTTCGCCCCACCACGCAGGTGGTGGGGCTCGACGCCGCAAAGGTCCAGGCTGCCTGGGTCCTAGCCCAGCAGGAGGCTCAGGAGCAAATCCGCGTTCGCGTCGCACGCTACGAGGAGGCCGCCAATCTCCGGCTGGTCGCCGAGTTGCGCCGGCTCGACCAAGCCAGGGTTTCGGCCGTGGAGCGCCAGCGTGCCATCGAACGCCACCGGCTACAGGTTCACACCGAGTTGGTCTTCACCGAAATCTTGCACTACCCGCTGCAACTATGGGAGGTCGAACTGCGCGGCCGGGCCTGGAACCGCCGCTACCAATTTCGTTGGGACGCGGTGCGAAAGACTTGGCTGACCCCACCCTCCTGCCCGGTATGCCAGCAACCCACCTCAGCGCTCGAGGCCTGTGACGCCGGGCAGCACCCGGTATGCCCAAGTTGTGCGGCCACATGCACCCACTGCCAAGCCCGCCACTGCAGCGCCCATCCCACCCGGCCATGCCACAACTGCCGCCAGGGGCACTGCCCGCAGTGCCTGACTAACTGCCATAGCTGTGCCAGGCCCTACTGCCCACGCTGCCTCGAACCATGCCCGGCGTGCACGAAAAGCACCTGTGAGAATTGTCTGCTGCGCTGTGCAGTTTGTGATCACGCGGCCTGCAAAAATCACTTCGCCCGCTGTCACCTCAGCGGCGCGGCATTGTGCCCAGAACACGCCCACGCCTGCGCCAATTGCGGCCAGACCACTCACCCCGCACGGTTACACCCGGCGGGTGATAAAGGCAAGCCGCACTGCGAGGCCTGCGCCATGACCTGCAGCGAGGCCCACCCGGAGCCCTACTGGATTCCACGCCGCCAAGCCATGTACTGCGCAGCCCCTCATGACCATCCCCATGTGCTGTGCCCCCAACACGTACACCGCTGTGTGCTGCACCCTACCCCGGTCGCTTTCTGCGCGGCGCATCTTGAGGCCTGCTCCAGTTGCGGAGCGGCGGTCTGCTCGGAGCACCGGGCGTACTCGGCTCTATCAGGGCAACTGTTCTGCAGTGCCCACCTCTTCCAGTGCCCGCGGTGCCGGCGAACCGTAGGCACACCAGAGAAGGTCGCCGTCACGGACGGCCCTGAAGTCTGCCCCACCTGTGCACAAGCGTGCCCAAGTTGCGCGCCACAACACCTGCCGTGGAACCTGGACCAGTTGCTTCCCTGCCCCCACTGTCTGAGCGAGGGCCTGCAGCAAAAGCTCGTCACCCCGCAACCCTCGCCAGACCAGCTCAAGCGCAGTTATCCTAATCTGCTGCGCTGCCCGGAGCACCGGGTCACCTGCTACCTGTGTGGCAGGCCGGGTTGTACCGATCACGTCCGGGGTTGCCCGGAGTGCCGCCGCCCCACGTGCCCCACCGACCTCGTCCGAACCGTCGAAGGTGACTTAGTCTGTCGTGCTTGCGGTTATCGCTGCAAGGACTGCGCCCCCGAACACCTCTACCTACGCTCGAGCCTCGAAGACTGTACTATCTGCCGCCAGAACCTCTGCCCAGAGCACCGGACCGCCTGCCGAAGCTGTCTCGAGGCCGCCTGTGCAGAACACACACGGTCGTGCCGCCTTTGCAAGGAGGCAGTATGCACCCGTTGCGCCCAAGACGGCTACTGCCAAGCCTGCGCCTCCCTCTGCCTTGGCCAAACCCTGCCGTCAAGGCTGCCTTTAAGTACCCCAGCCCAGGCGTATCCCTATCTGCTCGGCAGTCACCTCCGCCCGGACGGTACACGGCTCATCCACGTGGTCTACTACCCCGAGGTTTCCGGCTTTTGGCAACGCGCCCGCCTTCTACTCACCCCGCCGTTACCACGGCTAGATGTGCTCGAGGAACGCGGAGGCCAGATGAACCGCCTGCGCACCCGGGTCTTATCCAAAGGACACCCCTCCCTGCCCCGATTTAACGCCTGGAGCTACCTATTCCGCCGCGCTCAGAGGTAAGCCATGGAAACCTGCCCTGCCTGCTTGACCCCCCTGACAGATTTCCCTTGCCCTGCCTGCGGCTTCAGTCCCAATGCCGTGCCTACCGACAGCCTGCCCCCCGGCCGTGTGTTAGCCGGACGGTACCGCGTAGACAAATTCCTGGCCCAAGGCGGCATGGGATCGGTGTACAAGGCCTTCGATATCGCAACCAACAAGGTCTGCATCCTCAAGGAACTCCTGGACCAGGGCGACCCCGTCGACCGGCCACAACGAATTGCCCAATTCCGCCAGGAAGCGCAGATCCTCGCAAGCTTGCACCACCCTAACATTGCCGCCGTGTGGGACTTTTTCGAGGCTGATGGGCGCTACTACCTCGCCGAGGAGTTCTTGGGCGGCGGCTCCCTGGGGCAGTTCGTTACCTCGGTGGATGAGGCTGAGGCCGTGCGCTGGGCGGTAGAAATCGCCGAGGCGCTGGCCTATCTGCACGCCCGAGGCATCATCTACCGCGACCTCAAACCTGACAACGTTCTGTTGCGCGACAACGGCCAGGCTGTACTCGCCGACTTCGGGATCGCCCGGTTCTTCAAGCCCGGCAAAAGCGGGGATACTACCCGTTTCGCCTCTTTGGGCTACGCGCCCCCGGAGCAGCTATCGATCAGCATTCAGACCTCGGCCGCTAGCGACGTGTACGCCTTTGGGGCAACTCTGCACCGGCTGCTCTGCGGAAAGGAACCCCAGGAGTGGATGAAACCGGGAGACGTGTGGGCCGTGTTCCCGCCACTCAGCCACGTGCGCCCGGGTCTGCATCCCGTCCTGGCCCGCGTGGTTGAGCGCTGCGTGCGCCTGCCCATCCAGGAACGCTATCCTGACGCGACTGCCCTCCTGTCCGAGCTACGTCCCCTCTGGCTAGCCTTCCAGGCAGCCCGATGCCGTTGCGGGCAACAAAACACGCCAGGTAGCCGAACCTGCGGGGCCTGCGGCCGCTCGCTGGTACAACTGCAAGCTTGGCAGGCTAGCTACCCCGGTTCCTTCCGGATTCAGGCGAACACCCCGTTCACGGTAGCCTGGAAGACCCCACTCAGGGAAGCAGTGCGAGGCCAGCCAGTGCTGGCCGAGGGCATGATCTATGTGGCTACGGAGGCAGGCCACCTCTACACGCTCGACCTTGAGGGTCGAGTCACAGCCAAGCGCCCCCTGGGGGCCCCCTCGCGCTCCAGCCCGGTCCTTCATGGCGGTCAGGTCTGGGTGGGAACGGCCCGGGGGCTGCTTTCACCCGACGGACTGATCACCTTGGGCGAGGTGTTCGCGCCCCCTGTCCTGGAAGCCAACCAGGCCTACGTGCTGACCTACGGGGGCATACTCATCGCCCTCGAGGTAAGCGGTGCGGTGCGCTGGAAACAGTCCCTCACAGCCGAAGGTGTGGTATCCCCGCTGGTACTGCCTGAACAAATCATCGCTCTCAGTAAAGAAGGCGAGCTGTTGGCCTGTACCCGCCAGGGCGAGTTGCGCTGGAAGAGGGTCCTGTCGAGCCGAGTCTACGGCGCCCCCATCCCTGTGAGCGGTCGGTTGGCTGTACTGGACGCGCGGGGGAGGTTGCACCTACTGGACCTCGAGGACGGCCGCAGCCTGCTGCAGTTGGCGGTTGTAGGCCCCACCTTCGGCGGGCTGGCGGCCTCCACGCAGCACTGGATCGCTGCCGACCAGAACGGCCTGCTAGTGTGTCTCAACGCCGACTTCAGCGAGGCATGGCGGGCGGGCATAGAGGGCGGGGTGATCGCTAGCCCAGTCGTGGCAGGAACCTGGGCCGTGGTTGCTTCTCGATCCGGAAAGGTCTCGCTGTTCGACGTGTCCTCCGGTTCGAGGGTTCAAAGTATTGAACTTCGCGAGGAATTCGTTTCGCCATGGATTGCCGACGGCAACGCCTTGGTAGGGGTAAGCCGAGCGGGGATGGTCTACGGCTTGGTGGGGGCATAAGCCCGACGAACCCTGGGCGTCCACGTGGACGTTATCATGATCCCATGAACCAGCGCTGCCGGAGTAGATTGTGGTGGCGCGCCCGGCCTCGAGCCCGCGCTGCCTGACGCCCCCGCTGAGGAACCCGGTGCCCTACCGCCTCCACCTGCTCGGCCCGCCCAAGCTCGCCTCGCCCCGGGGCGTGAGCCCCCTCGAGCGCAAGACCGCGGCCGTGCTGGCCTACCTGGCGCTGGAAGGCCCCACGCCGAAGTACAAGCTCGCCGGCTGGCTGTGGCCCGACTCCGGCGAGAGCACCGCCCGCAACAACATGCGCCAGTTGCTGCGCCGCCTGCGCGTGGGCCTCGGGGAGGTGGTGCTGGGCGAGGACCGCCTCGAGCTCGCGCCCGAGGCCGAGGTGGACGTCAAGCAGCTCTCCTACCTCGAGGCCCCCTCCCTCGAGCTGCTGCGCCAGGACGCGCGCCTGCTGGAGGGCTATGACTACGACGACTGCCCCGACTTCGAGGAGTGGCTCGAGGGCGCCCGCGAGGAGCTCGACGCGCTCCGCTCGCGCACGGCCCAGAGCGAGGCCGAGCGGCTGGAGAAGGCGGGCAACCTCAAGCAGGCTCTGGAGTACGCCCAGCTCCGCCTGCGGCTCGAGCCCCTCTCCGAGGAGGGCGCCCGCCAGGTGGCGCGGCTGCAGTACTTGCTGGGTGACCGGGGCGCGGCGCTGGCGACGCTGGAGCGGCTACGCGCCTCGCTCGCGAGCGAGCTGGGCGCCGAGCCGCTGCCGGAGACGCTCGAGCTCGTGCGGCTGGTCGAGCGCGGCGCCGAGCTGCCGGGCTCGAGCCCGAGGCCGCGGCCGGCGGTGCTCCCGGCCGCCGTGCTGCGCCCGCCGGTGCTGGCGGGCCGCGAGCGCGAGTGGGCCCTGATGGAGGAGGCCTGGGAAGAGGGGAAGTTCATCTTCCTGGTCGGGGAACCTGGGGTGGGCAAGTCGCGCCTGGCCACCGACTTCCTCGCCAGCAAGGGCCGCTTCGTGCACCTGGAGACCCGCCCCGGCGACGCGAAGATCCCCTACTCCACCAACAACCGCTTCGTCCGGATCATGCTGGCCCAGTACCCCGGCTACTCCCCCCCGGAGTGGGTGCGCCAGACGCTCGCCCCCTGGCTCCCCGAGCTCGGCGAGGGCCCGCCCGCCTCCGACCCCGGCCTGCAGACGCGCTACTTCGAGGCCGTGGGCCACGTCTTCGACCAGATCGGCGCCCACGGCGAGGCGGCCTTCGTCGACGACCTGCAGTTCATGGACGACATCTCGGCCCAGACCGGCGAGTTCCTGCTCTCCCGGCTCTTCCCGCTCAACCAGCCGGGGGGCCTGCGGGGCTTCGTGACCTGCTACCGCAAGGGCGAAATTTCGCCCCTCATCGAGCAGATGCACGCCGAGATGGTCACGTGGGGCATGGCGGTGCGGGTCGAGCTCGACCCCCTGCCCCCCGCCGCCGTCGGCGAGCTGCTCCACGGCCTCG
>NZ_KE387023.1:482697-489501 GCF_000430045.1 Calidithermus chliarophilus DSM 9957
TCCTCCGCGGCCCCGCCTTCACCCACGACCTCGTCCACGAGGCCGTCCTCGCCGGCACGCCCCCAGCCGTCCGCCAGGTGCTCCACGGCAACACGGCGCGGTGGCTGGCGAGCACCGGCGCCGACCCTGCCCTCGTCGCGCAGCACTGGCTCGAGGCGGGCGACGAGGCCAGCGCCATCCCCTTCCTGCTCGAGGCCGCCCGCAGCGCCAAGGCCGCCCACCGGCTGCTCGACGCGGCCGGCTTCTACGAGCGGGCGGCGGAGCTGCTCGAGGCCCAGGGCCGCGGCGCCGAGGCGGCCGAGGTGCTGCTGGAGGTGGGGGAATTCATCCTCGGCTTCGACACCCATACCCGCGCGGAGCGGCTGGCCGAGCAATTGCTCCGCCTGGCCCAGACCCCCAGAGCCCTGACCAAGGCCTGGCTCTACCGCGCCACCCTGTACCTGCACCGCGGGGAGATCCGCGAGGGTGGGGAAGCCGCGCAGAAAGCCCTGGAGAGCGCCCGGCGCTCGGGCGACGGGGCGCTGGAGGTCGAGCCGCTCAACCTGCTGGGGGTGGTGTGGCGGCGGCAGGGCCGCTTCCAGCAGGCGCAGGAGGCGCTCGAGCGGGCCCGTGAGCTCGCGCTGGAGTCCCTCGACCCGGTCCTGCTGCCGGCCATCCTGAGCAACCTCGGGCTGGTGCTGCAGCAGCTCAACCGGCACGGCGAGGCCGCGCGGCGCTTCGAGGAGGCTTTCGGGCTGCAGAAGGACCGCGCCACCCAGGTGCGGGTGCTCAACAACCTCGCCATCTGCCTGGGGCAACTGGGGCGTTCGCGCGAGGCCATAGCTACGCTCGAGCGGGCCCTAGCCATGCTCGGCGAGATGGAAGGGGCCACCGGGTCGTACCTGGTGGTGCTGACCTCGCTGGCCAACTACAGCCGCAGCCTGATGGACTACCGCCGTTCCCTGGAGGCGCTCGAGCAGGCCCGGGGCATGGTCGAGGGCTACCAGCACTGGAAGCTCAGGGACCTCTACCGCAACTTCGCCCGCACCTTCGTCGATCTCGGGGAGTACGAGCGCGCCCAGCACTACCTCGACCTGGCCCTGGAAGGCCTGGTGGAGCCCGGCGGCGAGGCCACGCTGACCTGGATGATCCAGGCTCGCCTGTGGCGCTACAGCGGCCAGAACCCCCGGCAAGCCCTGGAGAGAGCGGCCGCGCTGACGCAGGAGTCGAACCTGAGCGGGCACCAGATGCGGCTCGAGCAGGCCCGCCTGCTCCCCGCCGCCGAAGGACTCCAGACCTGCCGGCACAGCCTGGAATTCGCCCATCAGCACGGCTTCATGGGCCTGTCCATCGTGGCCCACACCCTCTGCGCCCAGGCCGCGCTCCGCCTCGAGCAAGTGGCCGAGGCCCTGGCCCACACCCGCAGCGCGGTGGAACTCGCCGAGCGCTACGACCCCGACACCTACCAGGGGGAGGTCTGGCTCACCCACTACCGGGCGCTGTGCGCCGGCGGCGACCCCGCGGCCCCGGCCTACCTCGAGGCCGCCGTCGCCCGGCTGCTCGCGGTAGCCGAGCAGAACGTGCCGCCCGAGCAGCGCTCGAGCTTCCTGCGGCGCAACCCCTTCAACCGGGCCCTGCTCGAGGCCGCCGGGCAGCTCGCCTGAGGCACCCCGTCGCCCGCCCTGTCACAACCCAGTCACACACACCCCGCTATCGTGCCTCTCGCAGCCCTGAAGCGCAGGGACTGCAAGGAGAGAGCATGAGCAAAGCCATTTGGACAGGCATTACCGTAGCCGCGATGGGCCTGGGGGCCCTGGCGGTGCTGGCCCAGAACAGCCAGGGCCAGACCGTGATGGGGCAGACCAAGACCCTCTTCGGCGGCCAGGTCTCGAGCTGGGCCAAGCTCGACGCCAAGGGACAGGTGCTCGAGGCCGGGATCACCGTGCCGATGAGCGTGGTGGAGAAGGCGCCGCTGCCCGGGCCTAACGACAAGCCCCAGGCCGAGGGCGGCGCCGGCTTCGGCCCCGAGGCGATCCTCGAGTTCCCCGCGGCCGTCAAGAAGACCACCTTCCTCGACCACGTGCAGGTGTGGTGGGAGGGCTTCGGCCACCCCCCGGAGCGCTACCTGGCCCCCCACTTCGACTTCCACTTCTTCGGCGTCAGCGCCGCCGAGGTGGCCAAGATCGACTGCAAGGACCTGACCCCGCCCGCGCTCGAGCTCACCCCCAAGGGCTACGCCCCCGCGGTGCCCCCCGGCGCCAACGCCGCCGAGTTCTGCGTGCCGCTGATGGGCTTCCACGGCGTGCCGATGTCGGAGTTCAGCGCCCCCGGCCAGCTCAAGCCCGGCCTCTTTGACCACGTGCTGATCTCGGGCTTCTACAAGGGGCAGTACACCTTCACCGAGCCCATGATCACCCGCGAGTTCCTGCTGAAGAAGCAGAACCTCGACCTCGAGGTCAGCCGCCCGGCCAAGACAGGCCGCAAGACCCTCTACCCCACCCGCTTCAAGCTCACCTACGACGCCAAGGCCAACGCCTACCACCTGGCCTACAGCAACTTCCAGGCGGGCGAGTAAGTCCGCCGGACGCCCCGAGGTGAACCCGTGAAACCCGCCGCCCTTACGTGGACCTTCCTCCTGAGCCTGCTGGCCCTCGCCCACGGCGGGCACGCGCACCTCGGGGCGTTCCCCGCCTGGTACAGCCCCGCCCAGGCCGAGCGCGGCCGCGCCCTCAGCCTCCGGCAGTGCGCCGCCTGCCACGGCCCCCGGCTCGAGGGCCGCTACGGGCCCCCCCTGGCCGGCCCCCGCTTCCTGGCCCGCTGGGGCGGGCGCACCGCCGAGGAGCTCGCCCGCTACGTCGCCGCCCGCATGCCGCAGGGGCGGGCCGGCACCCTCGAGGAGGCCGAGGTGCTCGACCTGCTGGCCTTCATCCTCCAGGCCAACGGCTACCCGGCAGGGAAGCAGGCCCTGCAAACCAAGACGCTCAAGCAGATCCAGATCCTCAAGCCCTAGCTCTGTAGCCCCTGCTGTGCCCCGACCCTCCACCGGCCCTGCGGCTCCGCGGGCTTGGCGGGGGGTCGGAGCTTTGGGGCGACCGGGGCCGTAACCACGACGCCAGAAACGTGAGCAGACCATGTCCAGGTCACGTTTCCCACGAACACCCGCCGGGCCAGCGCCGAGGCCAACGTCGCCATCGTCGGCGGCTTCGGGATGCCCGATCCTGAGCCACCCGCAGGTCACAGAGCCGTCACAGCCGTGGGTGTAGGGTGGGCGGCGATAAAGGAGGAAGTATGAGAGTGCTAGTCACAGGCGGGACCGGGGTTTTGGGGCGGCGGGTGGTGCAGGAGCTGCTGCGGCGCGCCGTCCCGGCCCGGGTGCTCAGCCGCAAGGCCCGCCCCCTGGCCGGGGTCGAGACCGTGCAGGGCGACCTGCTCGAGCCCTCCACCCTCCCCGCGGTCCTGGACGGGGTCGAGGTGGTCATCCACTGCGCCTCGAACCCCGCCCGGCCCAAGGAGGACCCCGCAGCCACCCGCAACCTCATCGCCGCCGCCCGCGCCGCCGGGGTGAGGCACCTGGTCCTCATCAGCATCGTGGGCATCGACGGCATGCGCTGGAACCCCTACTACCGCGCCAAGCTCGAGCAGGAGCGCTTGGTCGAGGCCGGCGGCATCCCCTACACCCTGCTGCGGGCCGCGCAGTTCCACGACTTCGTGGCCTTCCTGCTGCGCTCGCTGGGCAGGGGCGGGGTGCAGTGGCTCCCGGTCTTCACCCTCCAGCCCGTCGACACCGAGGCCGTCGCCGCGCGGCTGGTCGAGGCCGCGCTGGGCCACCCCGCCGGCCGCCTCCCCGACCTGGTAGGCCCTGAGCCGCGCACCCTGGCGAGCCTGGGGCAGGAGTGGCTCGCCGCGACCGGGCAGCGCAAGCGGGCCGTGGTGATCCCGCTGCCGGGCTGGGTCGCCCGGGCCTGGCGCCCGGTCGGCGGCCCCGAGGCCGAGCGCGCCGGGCGCTCGTGGAGCGAGTGGCTGGGGCGACGAGCCGATAGCTGATAGCCGGGCGCGGGTCGTACGTCGTACGTCGTACGTCGTACGCAAGACGCAAAACGCAAGACGCAAGACGCCCTGGCCCTCGACCCTCGACCCTCGACCTCGAGCACCACACGCCACGCGCCTTTCGCTGACGGCTGATGGCTAACCGCTGACCGCTACCGGCTTACTCCTACTGCCAGAACGCATCCACCCGGTGCTGGTCGTAGTTGTGCACCCAGCACTCGGCTACGCGGCCGGTCTCGAGGCGCAGCAGGTACACCACGCGGCTCTCCAGGCGCTCGCCCTCGCGCTCGACGACGTTGGTGGCCAGCACGGCGGCGTGCTTGTGGCCGGCCAGCACGTCGTGGATGCGGACCTCCAGCCGGCCGGCCGTGCGGCGCGAGAGTTCCCCCCAGAACTGCAGGAAGCCGTTGCACCCGTGGTACTCCCCGGAGTGGGGGTTGCGCCCCGGCACGTGCAGCACGGCGCCGGGGGCGAGCAGGATCTGCAGGTTGGCGAGGTCGCGGGCCTCGAGCGCCGTGAAGACCTCACGGGCCAGGGTTTCTTGGGGGGATGTCGCGGACACAGTTTCACCTCTGGGGCGCCGGGGAGCGGCTCAGCGGCCCAGCTCCTCCAGCGCGCGTCCGCCGGGCGTGTTTCGCAGCCAGGCGTGGGGCTCGAGGGCGCTGCGGTGGGTCTCGCGCCCCGCCCCCAGGCGGCCGAGCAGGCGGTTGAGCAACACGACGAAGCTTCGCACGTTAGCCTCCTCACCGTTTCACAGCGGCAGGATCTCGATGCCGTGGGCGCGGGCGACCTCGACCAGCCTGCCCAGGTCGAGGGGGGCCTTGGGCCGGTTCTCCCGCAGGCCCATCTCAGCCAGGAAGACGTCGTGCACGTCGGCGGCGGTGCCCAGCTCGGCGTAGAACCGGGCGTGCGCCAGCCCGGGCGCGACGGTGGCGAGCACCCGGGCGGGCCCCGACCCCGTGCTCTGCAGGGCGTGGACGGCCCCGGCCGGGATCAGGAGGGTCTGGCCGGGCTCGAGCCCGACCATCTCGTCCTCCAGGCGCACCGCGAGGCGGCCCTCGAGCACGTAGAGCTGCTCGGGCTCGGCCGGGTGGCGGTGGGGCACCATGCCCTCGCCCACGGGGACGACCAGTTCGAACATCGAATAGTGGCCCCGGGTTTCGCGCCCGGTCGCCAGGAAGGTAATGGTGGTGCCCAGCACGCGCAGGGTGGTCCCGACGGGGGGCAATGCTTCGGTAGGGTTCATAGGCTTCTCCATTGCTGCTCCGGAACTTTCCCGGTCACGCAGGGCAGCTTAGGGCAGGGCCTGTGACTGGCCTGTGACAGCGCAGCGCCCCAGCCGCGCGAACGCTTTTCGCCGCCCCCGCGGGCCCGTACAATGGCAGCACGAGGGAAAAAAACGTGACCCACCGGCTCAGCCTCCTCGGCCCCGCCCGCCTCCACACCTCCCAGGGAAGCCTCCCCCTCGAGCGCAAGACCGCCGCCGTGCTGGCCTACCTGGCCCTGGAGGGGCCGGTGCACAAGTACCGGCTGGCGGGCTGGCTGTGGCCCGACTCCGGCGAGACCGCCGCGCGCAACAACATGCGCCAGTTGCTGCGCCGCCTGCGGCTGGCCGCCGGCGACCTGGTGCTGGGCGAGGACCGCCTGGAGCTCGCGCCCGAGGCCGAGGTGGACGTCAAGCGGCTGTCCTACCTCGAGACCCCCTCGCTCGAGCTGCTGGCCCAGGAGGCCGAGTTGCTGGGCGAGCTGAGCTACGACGACTGCCCCGACTTCGAGGAGTGGCTCGAGGGCGCCCGCGAGGAGCTGCGGCAGTTGCGCGCCCACGCCGCCCGCAGCGAGGCGGCGCGGCTCGAGCAATCGGGCAACCCCAAGCAGGCGCTGGCCTATGCCCAGGTGTGGGCCCGCATCGAGCCCCTTTCCGAGGAGGCCCACCGCCAGGTGATCCGCCTGCACTACCTCGTCGGCGACCGCGGGGCCGCCTTGGCCGCCTTCGAGCAGTGCAAGCGCGTGCTGCACGACGAGCTGGGCGCCGAGCCGCTGCCCGAGACGCTCGAGCTCGTGCGGCTGGTCGAGCGCGGCGCCGAGCTGCCGGGTGCCGCCCCCAGGCCGCGGCCGGCGGTGCTCCCGGCCGCCGTGCTGCGCCCGCCGGTGCTGGCGGGGCGCGAGCGCGAGTGGGCGCTGATGGAGGAGGCCTGGGAGCAGGGCAAGCTGATCTTCCTCAGCGGCGAGGCCGGGGTGGGCAAGACGCGCCTGGCCTCCGACTTCCTCGCCAGCAAGGGCCCCTTCGTCCACGAGCTGGCCCGCCCCGGCGACGTGCACGTGCCCTACTCGACCCACGTACGCTTCATGCGCGGGCACCTCCACCGCTACCCCGACTACTCCCTCCCGGAGTGGGTGCGCCAGGCCCTGGCCCCCTGGCTCCCCGAGCTGGGGGACAGCGCGCTGCAGGGCTCGAGCCTGCAGACCCGCTTCGCCGAGGCCAGCCTCGAGGTCATGCGCCAGATCGGCGCCCACGGCGAGGCCATGCTGGTCGATGACTTCCAGTTCATGGACGACGCCACGGTGCAGGTGGGGGTCTACATCTTCTCGCAGCTCCTGCCCCTGCGCACGCCCGGCAACATACAGGGCTTCGTGGGCTGCTTCCGGCGCGGCGAGCTCTCCCCCTTCTTCGAGGAACAGGTGGCCTACATGGTCGCCAGCGGCATGGCGGTGCGGGTCGAGCTCGACCCCCTGCCCCCCGCCGCCGTCGGCGAGCTGCTCCACGGCCTCGGCCTCCCC
>NZ_KE387023.1:489601-496915 GCF_000430045.1 Calidithermus chliarophilus DSM 9957
CTCGAGCTCGCCGCCGCCCACGCCGAGCTCGAGGCCGCCCAGGTCCTCCGCGGCCCCGCCTTCACCCACGACCTCGTCCACGAGGCCGTCCTCGCCGGCACGCCCCCAGCCGTCCGCCAGGTGCTCCACGGCCGCACCGCCCAGCACCTCGAGGCCGCCAAGGCCAACCCCGCCCTCATCGGCCAGCACTGGCTCGAGGCGGGCGAGGGCGACAAGGCCGCGCGCTGGCTCATCCAGGCGGCTTTCGAGGCGAGCGCCCTGGGGCTGTACGAGGAGGTCATCGAGCTGCTCGAGCGCGCCATCGCAGCCGCGAGCTCCCCCGCGCTGCGGCTGGAGGCCCGGGTGCACCTGGCCGACGCGCTGGGCCCGGTGGGCCGGGTGGAGGAGTCGGTGCGCACCGCGCGGGAGGTGCTCGAGGAGACCGACGACCCCCGCCTGCGGCAGCGCGCGCTGAGCGTGCTGCAGAACATGTACCACGGCCTGGGCGACTACGAGGCCGCCTCCGCCGCCATCGCCGAGGCCCTCGAGCTCGCCCTCGAGCTCGGCGAGGAGGACCGCGCCGCCGCCATGCGCTTCGCCCAGGCCCGCATCGCCCGCAGCGCCGGGCGCTACGCCGAGGCCGCCGAATTGCTGGAGTCCATCCTGCCCTTCTACCGCCAGGCCCCCTCCCGCGCCGACCTCATCCAGGTGCTCACGCTGCTGGGCAACACCTACAACCTCGTCGGCCGCCACGCCGAGGCCGAGCCCCTGCTCTACGAGGCCTTCGTCATCCGCGAGGCGGTGGGGCCGGCGGTGCAGATCCTGGCCGTGAGCAACTGGCTGTACTGCCTGCTGTGCCTGGGCCGCCCCCAGGAGGTGCTGCCGGAGGCCGAGGCCGCGCTCACCCTGGGCGACTACGCCATCGCCGACCACCTGCGCAACAACCTGTCCCTGGCCTACTTGCACCTGGGCCGCCCGGACGAGGCCCGCGCCCACTGCCAGGTACTCGCCGAGAAAGCCTTCGACCCCAACTACCGCTGCATGGCCTGGGCCCGCCTGGCCGCGCTGTGCGCCGGGAGCCCCGAAGGCGAGGCCGCCCTCGAGCACGCCCTCCGCCTCCACCCCGAGGCTAAGACCCCCGCCGCCCGCTTCACCCTGACCCAGGCCGCCCTGGCGCACGGCTCCCCCGAACAACAGGCCTGGGCACGGAAGGAACTCGAAACCCTCGACCCCACCACCCTCCCCTGGCTTCTCCAGCCCGACTACGAACGCCTGAAACACCCATAGAAACCCGACCCCCACACCACCCCACGTGGTTCGTTGAGGGTCGAGGGTCAAGGGTCGAGGGCCAAGGCGCCTCGCGTCTTGCGTTTCGTGTCTTGCGTTTTGCGTCTTGCGTCTCGCGTTTTGCGTTTTGCGTACGACGTACGACCCGCGTTCAGCGTTTGGCTATCAGCTATCGACTATCGACGCTTACCGGCGTTTGGCTATCGGCTACCGGCATCCGGCCCCCTCAACGCCGCCGCAGCCGCACCACCGCCTCCTGCCCCTGGAACACCGCGTCGGTGATGCCCACGAAGTCCCCGCCCTCGAAGTGCCCCACCGTGTCGAAGCTCGCGCCGCTCTCCTCGAGCGTGGTGGTGAAGTTGGCCCCCGCCGTGGGGACCCGCTTGCCCGCGGTCACGCGGCCGATGCGGGCGCAGTCGCCGGCGCTGGCGCACTCGTAGAAGTCGCCGCCCAGCGCCACGTAGCCCTCGCCGTACTCGAGGTCGGTGAAGTCGTAGCGCACCAGGAAGCTCTGGCCGCTCTCGAGGGTCAGGGTGCCCTCCCACACGCCCGCCATGCCGTCGGCCCTCCCGGTGCGGCCGGCCGGGTTCGTGGGGACGGTCCCGCCGCTCGCGGGAGCGCCGGCCGCGCCGCCCTTGGCCCAGTAGAGGTAGGCCCGGCCCACCCCGCTGGCGCTGCTGCCCACGCAGGTCTGGCCCAGCGGCTTGAACTCGAGGGTGGCCTGCGCCCCCAGGCTGCCCTGGCTGCTGCCCAGCCGCACGGGCTTCTTGCTGCCGTTCTCGGTGACGGTGGCCGTCACCTTGTACACGCCCACGGGGACGTCGAGCAGGTAGCCCTCGGCGTTGGGCTTGCGGGTGAGCGTCTTGCCGGCGGAGCCGTCGATCAGCGGGCCGGCGGGGGTGAGGGTGAACTCGAGGGGCGCGTTGCGCGCGGGCACGCTCAGCTCGTTCATCACCGCCACGCTGCCGCCGAAGTAGCCCATGTCGGAGTAGAGCTCGACGTCCTCGATGCGGCCCTGGGTGCGCCACACCAGGTCGCGGGTGGCGCCTTTGGCGGGGTTGAGCGGGCTGTAGTCGGCGGGGTCCTTGTGGCCCAGGCGCAGGCAGAAGCGCTCGCCGCGGTACTCCACCTCGTGCCAGCCGTAGACGCGGTAGCCCACCGGGGGCAGGCCGCTGGCGACGTAGTAGCCGTTGGCGTCGGTGCGGGTCTCGTAGAGCCCGGTGGTGACCACCGGCTTGACCCAGATCTTCGCCCCGGCGATGGGCTTGCCGGCGGCGGTGACCGCCCGCCCGACCACCGTGCCGGGTCCGGGCTTGGCGGGGGCGCTGCCCGCGGTGGAGAGCAGGGCCAGCAGGGCGGTGAACAGAAGGGCTAAATTGGCGAAATGCTTCATGGCAATCTCCTTTGAGCTGGGGATCACTCGCTGTATTGCAAATTCCAGGTCACGGTGACCTTGGTGTCGAAGCCGAACATGCGGCCCGTCCAGGTCTTGCTGCCCTGGATGGGGCGGCCGGGCTCGAGCTTCCCCGTCACCTCGATCCCGTCGGGCTCGAAGTTGCCGGCGCGCGCCGAGCGGGTGGTGACCCCGCCCTCGGGCGTGTCGCTGAAGGGGTTGCAGGCGCCCTTGTAGAAGTACCAGGACGCGTACTCGCCCTTCCAGGCCACGTAGTGCGGCCGGAACTCGAGGACGTAGCCCTCGCCGCCGGGCGTCAGGCTGAGCCTCGCGTCGTCCCTGGCGCTCTCGCCGCCGTCGCGGATGGTGGTCTTGGCCTTCTCGACCTCGGTCTCGTTGGGGCGCATGTCGCTGCAGCGGACCTGCTCGGTGCGGTCGTAGGCGTAGTCGTGGCGGCGGCTGTAGCTGCCGGTGCCCTTGGCCGTGAGCAGCGTGACGTAGGGGTCGTCGTGCTCGACCCCCGTCACCTCGTAGGTGTACTGCCCCAGGAATTCGTCGCTGAGCGTCTCGTGCTCGCCGGTGCGGCTGTCGGTGCCCTTGTAGACCACGTCCACCGTGCCGCTCCAGCAGCCCGAAGGGCTGGAACACCCCTCCTCGACGGTGACCTGGGAGACCAGGGTGAAGCGGGGGGACTCCGGGGAGAACTCCTCGACCTCCACCGAGACGGCGACCGGGTTCTGGCCGGGCTTCCTGGCCGGGGCGACGTAGACGGCGGTGCCGTCGGACTTGCCCCCGGTGGCGCTCACCGTGCCCACCGCGGCGTTGCCGCCCGCCGTGCCGTTGACCGACCAGTTGCGGGCGCTGAGGGCGGCGGGGTCGTAGCCGCACTCGGGCACCATGGGGATGGCGATGCCGTCGCCGGCCTCGAGCTCGGGGCTGTAGCAGCCCACGATCCGCAGGTCCACGCTCTGCCCCACCTTCACCCTGGCCTCGCGGGGGAGGATCTGCAGCCCCACCACCGGCGACCAGTCGCTGAAGTGGTCGGTCTGCACCGTGAGGGTGCGGGCGGCCGGGTCCAGGCTCACGGCGCGGTACATCCACCAGACGCCCTCGGCGTCCTGGTAGGCTACGCGCAGCAGCTCGGGCGCGGAGCCCCGCACGGCCTCGTCGGCGTAGGCGAAGGTGAGCCTCACCGGCTTGGCGAACTTCACGCCCTCGGGGCCCAGCCGGAAGGCCCTGCCGCTCCTCCCCGGCGCGTGATTGGTGACCTCCTGGATGCTCACGGCCTGGTCGTGGGAGAGGGCCCCGGCGGGGACCTCGAGCCGCACGCCGCCGTCGGGGAAGGCCAGGCTGCCGCCGGCGGGGCCGATCACCGTGCTCACGGGGGAGCCGACGGGGGTGCCGACGGGGGTAGGGCCAGGCCTGGGCCCGGGCTCGACCGGGGCCGGCCGGGTGCAGGCGGCCAGGAGCAGTAGCGTTGCGGCAATGGCGACCCGAATGCGCATGGTTCCTCCTGGAGCGGCGGCCGTTCAGGCGCCGTACTTCCGCAGCAATTCCTGCTCCACGCCCCGGCGCCGCGCATAGGCGGCCAGCCGGCGGAACACCGGGAGCAGGAGGCCCATGAGCCCGGGGAAGCTGAAACCGCCCATCTCGACGAGCAGGGCCAGGTGCAGCGGGTTCCTGGGCATCGACTTCGCGTCGGTGAGGCCGTCGTTGGCCAGCCCGTAGGCCACGATCAGGCTCTGCTCGAAGCCGCGGTGGCCGGGCTCGAGCTCGACCCGGAACCGCACCGTCTCGCGGGTGGGGTTGAAGAAGTGGTGCACGGTGCCCGCGTAGGCCGTGGCCCGCTCCCCTGCCCGCAGAAAGAGGGTCTGGCCCTCGACCCTCACCCCGAGCGTCCCCTGCAGGCCTATGAAGGTCTCGTTGAAGCCGGTGTGGACGTGGGGGGCGTTGCCCCCGCCGGGCGCGAGCTCGATCTCGAGCACGGTGGGCGAGCCTTTCCCGTCGGTGCGGGCCAGGAAGGTGGCGCGGTCGCGGATGACCTGGTTGTGGATGGTGCGGAGCTCTCGGGCTGCGGTCATAGGGTTTTCCTCCTTACCCCGAAGCCCTCGGGCAGGCCCGGTGCGCTCGGAGATGGCCCGAGGATAGGCGAGCGGTTGTGACTGGCCTGTGACTGCCCGGCCCCACCCCCGGTCACGGGCGAACGCCCCCGAGCCCGGCTGCTGGGCCGGGGCCAAAGGACGCGGGCGCCCTCCGGGGCGCCCGCGATGCAGGGAGTCTACGCGCTCAGCGGGGTCGCCCGCCGTCCGTCCTGCCCCCCATGCCGAAGGGCAGCTTGGCCGGGGGCCTCGAGGCCGGTTGGTGCGCGGGGAATGGGGTGCAGGGGTGTGGGCTCATGCTTCGACCTTCCTTTGCCACGACGAGGGTAGACCCGACCCCGTGACATACCTGTGACACCCCGAAAAGCGAGCCCCCGCCGAAGCGGGGGCCGGTTCTTGCTCGGCCTACTGCCACAAGCGCACGGCCGCGAAGTCGCTGTTGGTCACGCTGGCGTACCCGCCCAGCAGCACCCGCGTGGCGGGGATGCGCCCGTCGGGCTGCAGCGCCATGGCCATGCCCTGGTCGGGCTTGGCGCCGGCGGCGACCGGGGTGATGACCACGCCGCCCGCGCCGAAGCCCGCGTCGGGCTGGCCGGTGGGGGTGTAGCGCACCAGGGCGAAGTTGCCGCTCGAGCCCGCCCCCTCGTACGCCCAGCCGCCCAGCAGGATCTGGCCCTCGGCGTTCACCGCGACGGCCTGGGCCTCGTCCCAGTTGGTGCTGCTCACGGCGGTGACCACCTTGCCGCCGGTGCCGAAGGAGGCGTCGGGCGAGCCGTCCGCCAGCAGGCGCGCCAGGGCGAAGTTGTGGCCGACGTTGCCGGCCACCAGGATGGCCTCGCCCTGCACCGCCACCGCCTTGGCGGTGCCGATGGTGGAGCCGAAGAGCCCCTTCACCTTGCCGCCGGTGCCGAAGGTCTCGTCGAGGGCGCCCGCGGCGGTGTACCGAGCCAGCACGAAGTCGCCCTCGCCCCCCGCCGCCACGATGCGGCTCTCCCCCTGCACCGTCTGCAGGGCCAGCGCGTAGGCGCTGTCGCGCTTGGCCCCGCTGCCGACGGCCGTGGTCAGCTTGCCGCCGGCGCCGAAGCTCGTGTCGGGACTGCCGTCGGGGTTGTAGCGGGCGAGGGCGAAGTCCAGGCCGCTGGCACCCTGGTTGCTGTCGCCCCCCGCCAGGAGCTTCCCGTCGGGCTGGACCAGCAGGGCGTAGGCCTGGTCGGAGTCGGCGCCGAAGGCGGTGATCACCTTGCCGCCGCTGCCGAAGGAGCTATCCAGGCTGCCGTCGGGGTTGTAGCGCACGAGCACGAAGTCGCGCCCGCTGCCGCCGACCACCGCCGAGCCCGCCACCACGACCTTGCCGTCGGGCTGCACCGCCACCGCGTAGGCCACGTCGCTGCCGCTGACGTCGGTGATCACCTTGCCGCCCTGGCCGAACGAGGCGTCCGGGGCCCCGTCACGGGTGAGCCGCACCACGGCGATGTCGGAGCCCGCCTGCCCGGCGAGCACCACCTTGCCGTCGGGCTGCACGGCCATGGCGTAGGCGTAGTCGTCGCCCTGGCCCACCGGCAGGACCACCTTGCCGAAGGTGGTGTCGAGCGAGCCCGCGGGGCCGCGCACCGTGACGGTGAGGGGCTTGCCGGCCTCGAGCGCCCCCGACCTCCCGGTCACGGTCGCCGCGGTGGGGAGGGAGTGGGGCGCGTCCGGCGCCGCGCTGAGGGTCAGGGTAGCCGTGCTGCTGCCCGCCTCGACGGTCACCGGGGCGAAGCCGACCCCCCCGGGCAGCCCGCCCACGCTGAGGCTGACCGCCCCGCTGAAGCCGTTCTTGCGGGTGACGCTGACCTCGAGGCTGGCGCTGTGGCCCTGCGTCACCGGCAGCCTGTCGGCCGAGAGGCTGATCTCGAAGCCGGGCCGGTTGTCGGCCACGGTGACGGTCACGGGCGCGCTGGTCCTTCCGCCCGCGCTGGCCGTGACGTGGGCCTGGCCGGCCTCGAGCGCGCTCACGGTCCCCCCGCTCACCGAGGCCACCCGCGGGTTCGAGGAGGCCCAGCTAAAGACCACCCCCTCCACCGGCTTCCCGCCGGCGTCCCTGGCGACGGCGGCGAGCGCTTGGCTCTGGCCGGGCTCGAGGCTCAGGCTGGCCGGGCTCACCTCGACGGAATGGACCACCGGCTGGGGCGACCCCCCGCCGCAGGCGGCCAGGACCCACAGCAACCCACCGGCAATGGCATGGCGAATGTTCATCATCGTCTCCTTAGGCTCGGGCCTTCCGCCCAAACGCCCGGAAGCTTAGGCGAGCGCGCGTGACCAGGCTGTGACAGCAGGTAGGGGAGTTGGTAGCTTTCAGCGGTCAGCCGTCAGCGATAAGCGGTAAGTAATACCGGATAGGACTTACGCAGTTGGCTGAAGGATGTGGAGGGGATGGGCGAGATAACTTCGTATTGCCTCGCGAACAATGGACGCCTTGGCCTCGTACCAGCTCACCCCCCTGCGCAGCCGGTAGACCTCCAGCCGGAGGAAGGCCCGCAAAGCCAGGAGGAGGTGCCGCAGGATGGAGACCGCCTT
>NZ_KE387023.1:497015-526003 GCF_000430045.1 Calidithermus chliarophilus DSM 9957
CCGCTCCAGTGGTAACTCACCAGATCCATGTCCCGAGCGTAGGGCTTATCCAGGGTGGTGTCGTCCAGGATCAGAAGCCCCTTCCTGAGCTTCACGAAGGCCTTCGCCTCCTGCCACAGCGCCGCCGTGTCGGGTGGCTGTCTTTGCAGCAGGCGGGTAAAGGCATCATGGGCGGGAGGGTTGTTCTCCTCTGGACTGCAGCGGGCGGCCTCGGTGCAGGTGAAGACCCGCTGAGCGGCGATGAGAAAGTGGATGTAGTCCAGGTCATCGCACTTCGGTGGGTTCATGGGCATCACCCCCTTTGGAGAAGCTTGGCTAAGCACTCTCCTCCTAGCACACAGAAGAATGTCCAGTCAACTGCAACTGCGTAACTCCTAACCGGATTCAAAAAGATAATCATCCGATCCGAAGAGCCCGGAGGCTATCTTTTTGAATCCTAGAGCACTCCCTTCGGTCGGGTTGGTCCGCCACCGTTCGGTGACGGACCAACCGAATCTGGTATAAGGGGCGCGTGGCGTGTGGGAACCCCTCCCCGCCGGCGGGGAGGGGGTATCCCCCTAACCCCCCTTACTAAGGGTGGGGTAAAGAAAAAGCGTCTTGCGTTTGGCGTTTGGCGTACGACGTACGACGTAGGACGTACGACGCAGGACACACGACCCGCGCCCGGCGCCCGGCCCTAGGCGCTCCCTTTCCCCAGTCACAAGCAGGTCACAAGCTTCCCCCTACCCTCGGCCTGTTCCGCTAGGGGCGAGGCCCCCGGACCGGAGGAAATCCCGATGAAGCGATTCGCGCTGGCTCCACTGCTCACCCTCATTCTGGCCCTGGCCGCCTGCGGCACGGCCCCCACCCCCGCGCCCGGCCCCCAGAACCCTCCGGACAGCGATGACCCGCGCCCGGCCAAGCCCGTCAACGTGAGCCTGCAGCTCGACGAGGCGCGCAAGGTGAGCGGGGAGATCACCCCGGCCGGGGGCACCCTCGAGCTCACCGCCGCCGACGGCACCCGCTACACCCTCACCGCGCCGGCGGGGGCGGTGATGAGCCCGCTGAGCGTGAGCATGACCCCGATCACCCGGGTGGACGGCTCCCCCCTCAAGGGCGGCCTCGTCGGCGCGGTGCACCTCGAGCCCGAAGGCGCCGAGTTCTACGAGCCCCTGACCCTCACCGTCCACGCCGCCAAGCCCTTCGGCGCTAAGCTCATGGGCTTCAACTCCCACGAGAAGGGCGAGGAGTTCTACCTCCAGCCCCACGCCGCCTCCGGGCAGGCCGTCACGCTGCAACTGCTGCACTTCTCCAACCCCGGCGTCGCCGAGGCCGCCGAACTCGACGAGGACCTCATCCCCATGCCCTCCGACCCCCGCGACCGCTTCGAGAACGACCTCGCGCTCGACCTCACCCAGGAGTCGCAGATCGCCGGGAAGTTCTACGGCCACGTCAAGAAGCGCCTCGAGGCCGCCCGCGGCGAGACCAGCGAGGTCCGCGCCGCCATCGGGGTCTTCCTCACCTGGCGCAACGAGGTCGCCCGGCGGGGGCTCGACGAGAGCTTTAAAAAGCAGATCTACGAGGGCTGGACCCTGGTGGCCCAGGCCATCGAGGCCGCGGTGGACAAGGCCGTGACCGCCTGCGTCGTCAACAACGACCCCCGCTTCGTCCAGGAGATCCTCGAGTGGATCGCCTGGGTCAAGCGCAACCCCCGGCTCAAGCCCTACTTCGAGGGCAAGCTCGAGGCCTTCGAGGCCAAGGCCAGGAAGTGCCTGCGCTTCGAGCTGCGCTTTGAGTCCACCATCACCGAGCGGGTGACGGGCCTGGAGGAGAGCGCCACGGTGCGCAGCACGCTCCCCCTCTTCCTCACCGCCACCGAGCAGGGCTTCGGCAGCGAGTACTCCGGCACCGGGACGCTCGAGTCGGTCAGTTACACGGCGCGCTGGGCCGCCTGCGCGGTGAGCGGGGCCACCCAGACCGGCGGCACCTTCGACCTGCGCAAGCTCACGCTCTCGTGGAAGGACGGCAAGCTGGGCGGGGTGACGCTGGAGTACTACCCCGGCACCACCCACAACAGCTACACGGTGATCTGTGGGGACCAGCCCATCCCCGTCAACGGCAGCTTCTGGAGCGCCGCCTACGCCACCATCCTCCACTTCGACGAGTTCAACCCCGGCAACGGCGGCCTGCTGGCGACCGGCTGGGAGCTCCTGCCCTCCGGCGAGGTGATGGCCCGCAAAACCTACACCCGCGACGTCGAGTTCGGCCCCGCCGTGTTCAGCGAGACCACCACCCTCGAGCTGGTGTACGCGCCCCAGCCCTGAACCCCTCCCAAACCTCGAGGCCCGGCATCTTGCCGGGCCTCGGGCTTTTATTCCGGCCGGGTTTTACTCCACGGTCACGCTCTTGGCGAGGTTGCGCGGCTGGTCCACGTCGCGGCCCAGCAGCACCGCCGTCTCGTAGGCCAGCAGTTGCAGCGGCACCACGCTCACCACCGGGGCCAGCAGGTGGTGGGTGCGGGGCACGTAGATCACGTCCTGGGCGAAGCGCCGCGCCTCGAGGTCGCCCTCGGTGGCCACCGCGATCACCCGGCCGCCCCGCGCCCGCACCTCCTGGATGTTGGAGAGGGTCTTCTCGTAGAAGGGGCTGTCGGTGGTGAGCACCACCACCGGCAGGCGCTCGTCGATGAGGGCGATGGGCCCGTGCTTCATCTCGCCCGCCGGGTAGGCCTCGGCGTGGATGTAGCTGATCTCCTTGAGCTTCAGCGCCCCCTCGTAGGCGGTGGGGGCCTGGATGTGGCGGCCCAGGAAGAGGTAGTCGGCGGCCTGGTGGTACTTCTCGGCGATGTGCGCGACGTGGGCGCGCTGCTCGAGGGCCTGTTCCACCAGCCGGGGCAGCTTGCGCAGCTCGCCCAGGAACTCCTTGGCGTCGGCCTCGGCGAGGGTGCCCCGGGCGCGGCCCAGCCACACCGCCAGCATCGCCATCGCGCCCAGCATCGCCATGTAGGCCTTGGTCGAGGCCACCCCGATCTCGGGCCCGGCGTGGATGTAGAGCGTATCATCGACCTCGCGGGTGATGCTGCTGCCCTTGGCGTTGATCACGCCCAGCGTGCCGGCCCCCTTGCGCTTGGCCTCGCGCAGGGCCTCGAGCGTGTCGATGGTCTCCCCCGACTGGCTGATGGCGACGGCCAGGGTCCGCTCGTCCACCACCGGGTCGCGGTAGCGGTACTCGCTCGCCACGTCGATCTCCACGGGGATGCGGGCCAGGCTCTCGATGAGGTACTTGCCCACCCAGCCCGCGTAGTAGGCGGTCCCGCAGGCGATGACGTGGATGCGGTCGTAGCGGGCGGGGTCGAGGTTGAGGTCCAGCTCGACGTTGGCGTGCTCCTCGTGCAGGCGGCCGCCCAGGGTGTTCTCCAGCACCCGCGGCTGCTCGTAGATCTCCTTGAGCATGTAGTGGGGGTGCCCGCCCTTCTCGGCGGCCTCGAGGCTCCAGTCCACCTCCACCACCTCGCGCTCCACCGGGTTGCCCCGCAGGTCGGTCACCTCGACCCCGGCCCGGCTCACCACCGCCATGTCGCCGTCGTGCAGGAAGATCACCCGGCGGGTGTAGGGCAGCAGCGCGGGCACGTCGGAGGCCACGAAGTTTTCCCCCTCGCCGAGCCCGATCACCAGCGGGCTCACCGTGCGGGCCACCACGATCTCCTCGTGGTCCTGGTGCGCCACCACCAGCGCGTAGGCCCCGTAGACCTCCTGCAGCACCTGCCGCACCGCCTCGACCAAGCGCCCGGGGCTGCCCGGGAGCGCGTCGTACTTCTCCTCGATCAGGTGGGCCAGCACCTCGGAGTCGGTCTCGGAGGTGAAGTGGTGGCCCCGCGCCAGCAGGCCCTCCTTCAGCGGCAGGTAGTTCTCGATGATGCCGTTGTGGATCACCGCGATCCTGCCGTCCTCGGTGGTGTGGGGGTGGGCGTTGGGGTCGTTGGGCGCCCCGTGGGTGGCCCAGCGGGTGTGCCCGATGCCGAAGTGGCCCGGCAGCTTCTCGTCCTTGAGCACGTCGCCCAAGACCGAGAGCTTGCCCGCCTTCTTCAGCACCTCGAGGCGCCCCCCCACCTTGACCGCGACCCCGGCCGAGTCGTAGCCCCGGTACTCCAGGCGCTTCAAGCCCTCCATCAACACGTCGGTGGCGTTCCTAAAGCCCACGTATCCCACGATTCCGCACATAGTTCCTCACTGCGCGGCGCCAAGGGGCGCCGCTTCCGGCATTGCCCTACAGAATTCCTCAGAGCCGGCCCCCGAAGGGCCAACCCGGCCGATCTGGGCCCGGGGCACAGCGCCCCGGCCCGCTGCAATGGTTTTTCTCACCGTTTTCCGGCCCTGCGCCCGGTTTGTCCACCCCTCGCGGTGGTGGCTTTGCCTGGCGCTTGCTGGGGCTCAGGCCCCAGACGGGAGGGAGGGGTCGCTCCCTGGTGGCATCCGCGGAATCCTTCGCTCTTTACCGGCTCGAGGCTGAGCTCGCTCTCATGCCGGATATGCCCCTGCAGACAGCCTTCGTCGCAGTATGGGCTCCACCGCCGCGTAAGGTAGGGCTAATTTTTACCGAGTTCAATCTTAGCCGTCTACCCCCTGCGCTCCCCGTACTTTTTTGCCCCTTCCTCCTTTCCGCAACCGTGTCTGCGACTGAATTTTCCAGGCTTTAACCCGGCGCCAGGGCCAGGTCAGGCCCGAAGTGCAGTATAGCTTAAGATTTTTCGGCCACAGGGCGTGAAAAAACTTGACATTCATGGGGCTACGTCGGTATGATGCCGCCGGATGTGCAAGGTGAGAAGTACCTTAGCCCGGTGAGGGTCGGGGCTCACCTGCAGTCTTGGGAAGCGGGAGGGAGTTCGGACGAGAGAGGAAACACGGCAACTCGCCTCATACGCACCCCCACCCCCGCGACCCACGTTCCAGCCCCGCAAGGGGTGAGGAGGCTTATGAGGAAGAAGCTAGTCATCATGTTGGCCGGTCTCCTGACCGTGCTCTCCATGGGCTTCGGCGCAGCTCAGTTCTCCGACGTTCCCGCCGGACACTGGGCTCAAGAAGCCGTGGAGGCCATCACGGGTCGGGGGATCATCGTCGGTTTCCCCGATGGCACCTTCCGGGGCAACGAGAACCTGACCCGCTATCAGGCCGCCCTGATCATCTACCGCCTCCTGCAGCAGCTCGAGGCCGAGAAGGGCACCGGCCCGGCCACTGACGCGGTTCAGGGCATGACCGATGAGGAAAAAGCCGCGCTGCAGAACGCCATCCAGGAACTGGCCGCCGAGCTGGCCGCCCTGGGCGTTCGCGTCTCGGCCCTCGAGGACAACGCCGCCACCAAGGATGACGTCGCCGCCCTCCAGGCTCAGATCGACGAGCTCAAGGCGGGCATGGCCCCTGCCGAGGACAAGGGCGCGCTCGACCAGCAGGCCCTGCAGGACCTGGCCGACCGCGTGGAAGCTGCCTCCGTGGCCGCCGACACCGCCCTGGCCCAGTCGCAGGAACTCGGCGAGCGCCTGGACGCCGTCGAAGGCGACCTGGCCGCCCTCAAGAGCGAGATCGAGGCCGGCTCTGACAGCATCTCGGCCCTCAACGAGCTCGCGGTGCTCCTCAACCAGGACGTGCTGTCCCTCCAGGACCGCGTGACCGCGCTCGAGAAGGCCATCGCCGACATCCAGGGCCAGGAAGGCCCCGACCTGACCCAGTTCGCCACCCTGGAAGACGTCGCCGCCCTCCAGGAGTTCGCCTCGGCCCTGCGCACCGACCTCGTCGCCCTCTCCGAGAAGGTGAGCGCGCTCGAGACCGCCGTGGCCGGCCTGGACAAGCGCGTTGCGACCCTCGAGTCCAACGCCTTCACCATCTCCGGCTACCTGCAGCTGACCTACCAGGTCAAGCGCGTGTGGGGCGTCTACTACGGTACCGATGGCACCGATGCCAACGCCACGGTGGACTACTACGAGACCGTGGACTTCCTCGACGTTGACCGCCTTTTCAGCAACGACTTCTCGAGCGGCGACGTCGACGGTGACGGGCTTGTGGTGGACGATGTTGACCTGGGCGGCTACAAGGAAGGTGCTACCAGCGCTGACTTCCAGGTGAACTTCAACTTCCGCAACCGCACTGCCGTCTCCGACCCGGGCAAGCTCAACAGCTACCCTGACCTCATCAAGTTCAGCATCCGCGGCACCGCCTCCAACACCGACAACGACGGAGACATCGACAACAGCGACACCCGTGCTCTGGCTCTGCGGGTCAACGGCGTGAGTACGGTGCTCCGGGTTGCCGAGGGCCAGGTGCTGACCTTCACCTTCGGCACCCAGACCAAGCCCAAGTTCACCGAGTACGTCTTCGACAACGACACCAACAGCCGCGGCCCTGGCTTCATCGCCACCGGCCCCTTCCTGCTCGGCGGCACCACCACCGTGGCCTACGGCTCGACCGGCGGCGCCAACGGGGACAACAAGTACTTCCGCGCGGCGCGTGCCACCTTCGGCCTCGGTCCCATCAGCCTGGGTGCCTCGTTCGCTCAGGAAGGCGTGGATCAGGTTCCTCTGGGCGGCACCGAGCAGCCCCCGATCACCGCTTACGGCTTCGACGCGAAGCTCGGCGTTGGCCCCATCACCCTCACCGGCGAGTACTTCGGCTTCAGCCAGAACATCGGTGATCCCAGCGCCCTCAGCGACAGCGGCTTCTACGTGAAGGCCGACGCCGCGCTGGGTATCCTCAACCTCAGCGCCAGCTACCGGAGCATCGGCGACGATATCACCCCTGCCAACATGCTCTCGGGCGACGCGGGGAACTGGTTCAACAACGCCGCCGACAACGCTGCTCCCTTTGCCTACGGCCAGAATGGTTTTGGCGTTAGCGCCAACACCACCCTCGGCCCCATCAAGCTGAGCGGCTACTTCCAGCAGTACACCTTCGCGCCGGCCACCCCCGAGCCCGGTGACCACACCGCCTTCGGCGTCACCGCTGGCCTCGGCCTCGGTCCGATCAGCCTCGAGGGCTTCTACCGCTCGGCCAGCCTGAACGGTACCCCGGCCCGCAGCATCCAGGACGAGAAGCCCGGCGACGGCACCTACTCCTCCTCCTTCGGGGTGCGGGCTACCGCCGCGCTCGGCCCGGCCAACCTGACCGCCTTCTACACCAGCTACTACACCACCAACACTTCTTCCTTCGGTGTGTACGGCAATGCCGACCTCGATCTCGGCGTGGCCAAGGTCAAGGCGATCGGCCGCTTCGTCGACGAGGAAGGCAGCCAGACCCTCAAGTACGGGGCCCAGCTCGAGACCCAGCCGCTGTTCTTCGGCATCAGCCTCTTCGGCAATGGTGTCAGCCGCACCACCAGCGGCACCAACACCACCGAAGGCAAGTTTGCGGTGGGGATCAAGATCAACCAGTTCCTCTTCGCTAACTCGAGCCTGACCGTCGCGTACGGCGGGTACGGCGGCCAGAACATCGCCTCCGTGCTCACCGGCGCTACCGACAAGGCTTGGGACCCGGCTGACAACCGCATCTACAACGCTGCGGGCGCTGCTTCCGGCGAAGCGAAGGGCATCTACTTCACCTGGACCTACTGGGACCTCACCTTCAGCTATGCTGACCTGGACGTGAACAACACGGGCGCCCTGACCCACGTTCAGTCCTTCAAGATCAGCTACCGCGTGAACTTCTAAGACCCCTAAAGGTCTGGAACCCCCGCCCTCGGGCGGGGGTTTTTGCACGGGATTGTGTTCTGACGGAGACAGAATGGGGCGGTTTAAGCTAGACTCGAGGCTATGTTCCGTTACCAGGGACCCGAAGCGAAAGGCGACCAGCCCAGGGCCATTAAGGGGCTGGTGGAGGCACTGGAGGACGGCGAACGTTACATCACCCTGCTGGGGGCGACGGGGACCGGCAAGACGGTGACGATGGCCCAGACCATCGCGGCCGTCAACCGGCCGGCGCTGGTGCTCGCGCCCAACAAGGTGCTGGCGGCCCAGCTCGCCAGCGAGTTCCGCGAGCTCTTCCCCGAGAACGCGGTGGAGTACTTCATCAGCTATTACGACTACTACCAGCCCGAGGCCTACGTGCCGGGACGCGACCTGTTCATCGAGAAGGACGCGGCAATCAACCCCGAGATCGAGCGGCTGCGCCACTCGACGACCCACAGCCTGCTGACCCGGCGCGACGTGATCGTAGTGGCCTCGGTCTCGGCCATCTACGGCCTGGGTTCACCCGAGGACTACCGGCACATGAGCTTCGTGATGCAGGTGGGCGAGCGCTGGCCGCGCGACGTGCTGATCGAGCGGCTGGTGGAGCTGCAGTACGAGCGCGGTGATTTGCAGCTCGAGGCCGGCAAGTTCCGGGCCAAGGGGGAGGTGCTCGAGGTCTGGCCGGCCTACGGCACCGAGCCCATCCGCGTCGAGCTCTTCGGCGAAGAGGTCGAGCGCATCAGCGTGATGCACCCCGTCACCGGCGAGCGCATCCGGGACCTGCCCGGCGTGGTGCTGGTGGGGGCTACCCACTACGCCACCCCCGAGTGGCGGCTCAAGGAGGCCATCCCGCAGATCCGGGCCGAGCTCGAGCAGCGCCTGATGGAGCTGGAGGAGCAGGGCCAGATCCTCTACGCCCAGCGGCTCAAGGAGCGCACCCTCTACGACCTGGAGATGCTCGAGGTCATGGGCACCTGCCCCGGCATCGAGAACTACAGCCGCTTCCTCAGCGGCAAGGCGCCCGGCGAGCCGCCCTACACCCTGCTCGACTACTTCCCCAAGGACTATATCGCCTTCCTGGACGAGTCGCACGTGACGGTGCCGCAGCTTCGCGGCATGTACAACGGCGACTACATGCGCAAGAAGACCCTGGTGGACTACGGCTTCCGCCTGCCCTCGGCCCTGGACAACCGCCCGCTGCGCTTCCCCGAGTTCCAGGAGCGGGTGGGGCAGTTGGTCTTCGTCTCGGCTACGCCGGGGCCCTTCGAGCTGGAGAACAGCGGCCGGGTGGTCGAGCAGATCATCCGCCCCACCGGGCTCCTGGACCCCAAGGTCACGGTGCGGCCGGCCCAGGGCCAGATCGAAGACCTCATGGGCGCGATCAAGGTGCGCGCCCAGCGCAAGGAGCGGGTGCTGGTCACGGTGCTCACCGTGCGGATGGCCGAGGAGCTCACCGCCTACCTCACCGAGCACGGCATCAAGGCCCGCTACCTGCACCACGAGCTCGACGCCTTCGAGCGCCAGGCGCTGCTGCGCGACCTGCGGCTGGGCCACTTCGACGTGCTGGTGGGCATCAACCTGCTGCGCGAGGGCCTGGACCTGCCCGAGGTGAGCCTGGTGGCGATCCTCGACGCCGACAAGACCGGCTTCCTGCGCAGCGAGCGCTCGCTGATCCAGACCATCGGACGCGCCGCCCGCAACGCCCAGGGCGAGGTTTACCTCTATGCCGAGACGGTGAGCGAGGCCATGCAGGCCGCCATCGAAGAGACCAACCGCCGCCGCGCCCTGCAGGAGGCCTACAACGCCGAACACGGCATCACCCCCCAGACCGTGCAGAAGACCGTGCGCAAGGTGATCCGGCCCGATGACTACGAGGAGGCGGCAGCCGAGGCGCTGCTCGAGGACCCCGACGCGCTCGCCGAAGCGCTGGGACAGCTCGAGCTCGAGATGTGGAAGGCCTCGGAAGAGCTCGACTTCGAGCGGGCCATGGAGCTTCGCGACCAGATCCGCGCCCTCGAGGCCCGCATGAAGGGCCTGCCCGAGCCGACCACGGCCGGCAAGAACCGGCGCGGCAGGCGGCGGAGGTAGGAAGCCGGGCCCGTGGCGTGTGGCGAAAAGAACACCCCTCCCCGCATGCGGGGAGGGTTTATCCCCCCTGGCCCCCCTTGCTAAGGGGGGTAAACAAAGGGCGTTCGGCGTTCAGCTATCGACTATCGACTATCGACTATCGACGTTGAGCGTACACCCCTAGCTCAAGCCAACAGGATGGGGCGCTCGAGGTAGTAGCCCACGCGCTCGAGCAGGGCACCGGCCTTGGCGGCGGCGAGACTGCCGCTGTAGGAGAGCAGGGCCTGGCCCTCGCTGGGCTGGGAGAGGGCCAGGACTTCGGCGCCGGGGAACACCACCACGTCGCCGCCCTCGAGCGCCAGGATCACCAGGCCGTCGGCGGCCTCGCGGGCAGCGGCCAGGTTTTCCAGGGTGCCGCGCAGGGTGTGGGCGGGGGCCACGCGGTAGCCCTTGAGGCTATCGCCCTCGAGCTCGCCCTTGAGGGGCTCGTGGGTGAGCTCGAGGTCGGCAAGGGCCTTGTCGGCGGCGCGGTAGAGCAGGGCGGCGAGGCCCACCTCCTGGCGCCAGGCCTCGCTCAGGGTCGCGGCGGCTTCGCGGGCGGCGGCCAGGTTGACCAGCCGCTGGCGGAGCTGGACTCGAGCCGCCACCGCAGGGGCCGGGGCGGGCGCCACGACGGGCTCGGCTTCGGCCACCGGGGCCGCGGCCACGGCAGGCTGGGCCGCGGGCTCGAAGCTCGGCAGGGGGGGCAAGTCGGGCATGGCGGCAGGGACGGGCTCGGGCACCGGCGGCAGGCCGACCTCGGGCTCGAGGCTGGGCTCGATCTCGGGCTCGGCGACGGGCGCAGCGGCCTCCCAGGCGGGCATGGGTTCCGGCTCAGCCGGGGCGAAGACGGGCTCGGGCTCGGCGGGCGTGAAGCTCGCGGGCTCAGGCCGGGCGGGCTCGCTGGGCAGGGGCCAGGAGGGCGCCGGGGGGATGCTGGGCTCGGCAGGCTCCCAGCTCAGGTCGGGCGCGGGCGCAGGCTCGGGCGCCGGGGCCGAGGGGATCTCCCAGGCCTCGAGCTTCGGCTCGGCGGGCGCGGCGGCGTAGTCGAAGCCGGAGGGCGCGGCCGGGCTGGGCTCGGGGAAGGAGGGCGCCGGGGGCAGGGTCTCCTGGGTGGTGGAGAGGTCGAGGTCGAGGTCGAAGTCGAGGTCGTCGGGGAGATGGGGCTCGGCCAGGACCGGCTCGGCTCGAGGGGGCTCGGGCATGAGCTCGCCGAGGTTGATCCCCTCGCGCTCGAGGGCCGCCTGGGCCTGGGCGAAGCTGGGGATCTCCGCCGGGGCGGGCATGGGCGGGCCGGGGTCGGGGGCGGGGGGAAGGGTGATCTCCCCGGCCATCACCTTGGCCAGGTAGGCCAGGATGTCGCGTTCGACGATGGTCCCATCGGGGCCGCTGCCCGCGAGGCTGCGCCAGTTGATGCCGTTCTCTTCAGCCAGGCGACGGGCCAAAGGCGTAATTTGCGGTTCGCTCATTTCCCGCTTATGATAACGCACCCTTTCGGGCCGCCCGGTGAATGTTAGCCTGAATCCGTGGAACGCGCCTTCGCCCAACTGCTGGCCGACTACTGCCTCGAAGCCCAGCCCGGCCAGAACGTCCTCATCGAAGCCCAGACCCCGGCCCTCCCCCTGCTGCAAGCGCTGCAGCCGGCGCTGCTCGAGCGCGGCGCCTACCCCGTGCTGCTGCTGGAATACCCCGGCCAGCAGCGCGATTTCCTGCTCAAGGGCGGGGAGTGGCTCGAGCGCATCCCCGCCACCCGGCACGCCCTCATGGAGCACGCCGACGCCTCCTTGCGCATCCAGAGCCTGGAGAACCCGCTCGAGCTCTCCGACGTGTCCAGCGCGGTGCTTTCCCGCTGGCAGAAGGCCTGGCGCCCTCTGAGCGAGCTGCGGCTGAAGAAGCGCTGGAGCCTGACCCTCTACCCCACCCCCGGTTACGCCCAGCAGGCCGGGATGAGCAGCGTGAAATTCCGCGAAATGGTCGAGCAGGCGCTGTTTTTAGACCGTCCCGATCCGGTAGCGGCCTGGCGCGAGCTCTCGGCCTTCCAGGCGGCCTTAATCAAACGTTTAGAAAAGGTGAGCCAGATCCGCATCGAGGCCCCCGGCACCGACCTGCACCTGTGGGTGGAGGGCCGCACCTGGGTCAACTCCGACGGCAAGCGCAACATGCCCAGCGGCGAGATCTTCACCGGCCCCTGGGAGCACTCCGCCGAGGGCGAGGTGCGCTTCAACCTGCCCGCCGTGGTCTCGGGCAAGCGGGTGGAGGGGGTTTATCTGCGCTTCGAGCGGGGCCGGGTGGTGGAAGCCCGCGCCGAGCGGGGCGAGGAGCACCTGCTGGGGATGCTCGAGGCCGACCCCGGCGCCCGCTTCCTGGGCGAGCTGGGCATCGGCACCAACTACGGCATCCAGCACCCCACCGGCATCGTGCTCTTCGACGAGAAGATCGGCGGGAGCGTGCACCTGGCGCTCGGCAACAGCTACCCCGAGACCGGCGGCACCAACCGCTCGGCGGTCCACTGGGACCTGGTGCTCGACCTGCGCCAGGGCGGGCGCATCCTGGCGGACGGGGAGGTGTTGCAGGAGGATGGGAAGTTCGTGGGGGTTTGAAGGTGTCGATAGCCGAACGCCGATAGCCCATAGCCGATAGCTGATAGCAAAACGCAAGACGCGAAACGCAAGACGCAAAAAATCCCCTCCCTCCGGCCGGAGGGAGGGGAAGGGGGTGGGTGGGACGGCTGACCGCTGAGGGCTGAAGGCTTACCAACGGTGGGGAGGGGTTCCTCTCACCACGAGCCACACGCCACAAGCCACGGGCCTTTAGCTTCCTGCCAGCTCTGCCAGGGCGTGAGCCAGCACCCGAACGCCCTGCTCGATGTGCTCGGGGGAGGCGTACTCGTCGGGGCGGTGGCTCCAGCCGTTTTTGCAGGGGATGAAGAGCATGGCGGTGGGGGTGACGCGGGCCATGAACAGCGAGTCGTGGTAGGCGCGGCTGACCATCTCGAGGTAGGGCAGGCCGCAAGCCTGGGCTGCGTGGCGCAGGGCCTCGAGCACCTGTGGGCCACAGCGGGCGGGGGGGTCGGCGTTGGTGGGGGTGTAGCGCACCTCCACCCCGCGCTCGCGGCGGATGCGCTCGGCGTGCTGCTGGATCTGGGCGAAGGCGCGGTCGCGGGTCTCGAGGCGGGTGTCGCGCAGGTCGAGGCTCAGCCGCACCCGGCTGGGGATGCTGTTGACCGCGCCGGGGAACACCTCGCAGATGCCGGTGGTGGCGACGGTGTCGGGGCTGCCGCTCTCGCGGGCGGCCTGCTCGACGGCCAGCGCCAGCTCGGCGGCGGCGGTGAAGGCGTCCTTGCGGTCGGGCATCAGCACCGCCCCGGCGTGGCCGCCCTGCCCCTCGAGCTCGAACCAGCCCGCGGCCGGGGCCGCGATGGCCGTCACCAGGCCCAGTGGGAGGCCCTCGCGCTCGAGCAGCGGCCCTTGCTCGATGTGCAGCTCGACGAAGGCCGAGTAGTAGCCCTGGGGCAGGGGGACCCGCCCCAGCTCCCCCCCGAAGCCCGCCTGCCGCCGCGCCTCCTCCAGGCCGACGCCCTCGGAATCCCTCAGGGCGCGGGCCGCCTCCGGGCTCATCGCCCCCGAGAGCACCCGGCTCCCCAGGCAGCCGATGCCGAAGCGGGTGGGCTCCTCGGAGGTGAAGATCAGCAGCTCGAGCGAGCGCTTGGGCCGGAACCCCGCCGACTTGAGCGCCCGGATGGCCTCGAGGCCCCCCAGCACCCCCACCGTGCCGTCGTAGCGGCCCGCGTGGGGGATGGCGTCCACGTGCGAGCCGGTGCCCACCGCGCCCGCCTGGGGGTCTTCCCCAACCCAGCGGGCGAAGGTGTTGCCCAGCGGGTCCTCGCGCACCTCGAGCCCCGCCTCGCGGCACAGGCCCTTGAGGTACTCGCGGGCGGCGAGGTCGGTGGGGGTGTAGAGCACCCGCGTCACGGAAGGCGGCGGGCTGTCGGTGAAGGAAGCCAGGGTCTCGAGCTCCTGGCTCAGGCGGTCGATGTCGATGTGGATTTCCATGAATCCCCCGAAGGATGGGCTGGCGTCGTGTTGGCCGAAGTCTTGCCGATAGCCGATAGCTTATTGCTAAAGCGACTGGCCTTTTTGCTATTGGCTATTGGCTATTGGCTATTAGCTATGGGCTTCACTCGAGCGGGTGCCGGTTCCAGTCCTTGTAGAGCAGGTACTTGGCCGGGGTCTTGCCCAGCGCGCCGAACCACTGCGGGCAGTAGGGTGCCATGTAGATGAAGTCCCCGGCCTGCACGGGGTACCACTTCTCGTTCAGGCGGTAGATGCCCCCGCCCTGCAGCATCAAGAGGCCGTGCTCCATCACGTGGATCTCGACCAGGGCCAGGCTGGCTCCGGGGGCGAAGGTCATGGTGTTGACCTGGAAGTCGTGGGGCATGACGTCGGGGATGAGCACCCGCACCTGCAGGGCCTCGTCGCCGCCCAGGGGGGTGCCGGGGATCTTGCCCTCGTCGCCCACGAAGAGCTTGGGAGGTTCTACGCCCTCGAGCTCCTGGTAAGGCTTCTCGATGAGCACCGCGCGGCTGGGCTGGCTCGAGGCCAGGCTGTGGGCCACGTCGGCGGGGACGTAGGCGTAGCCGCCGGGTTTGAGCCTGTGCTTCTTGCGGCCCGCCTCGAGCACCACCTCGCCCTCGAGCACGTACACGAAGCGCTGCACGGCCTCAGGCGCTGGCCCCACCCGGCCTCCGGCCTCGAACTCGACCGTGTACTCGGTGAAGGCGGCCCCCAACGCCGGGGCGGTGTGGACGATGGCGATGGCCTTGCTCATCCCCGGGAGCAGGGCGCGGATGAAGGTGTCGGGGGTGAGCAGGGCGTGGTCGGGCTGGACGCTGCTGCGGGTAAAGCCGAGTTGCTGCATGTGGGCATTTTACTTTCCAAGGGAAAATCAAGGCTCATTGACAAGTACTCCAAATAGAACTTATTCTAGCTTCGTATACCAGGAAAGCACACGCGAATCGTCCACTCACGAGGAAGCTTTGGCTGTAACCGCCTTACGTTCGGAAGGGAAGCCTGGAGGGTGAGGGCTGGTCGGACTTGAGGGAACGGACTTGGTATGACGGAATGTCGCCGCACGGGGTGTATGTAAATGTCGAGGGTTCGCGACTCTTTGTACAAGCTCATGGTAGTCATGTACGGCTATGACACAGGCGTTCGATCTCTCGGAGACCCTATAGAAATAAATATAGCGATCCTGGTGTTTATTGCCCTACTCTTGTTTCTACCATCATATCTACGCATAAAAGCTGTCGGCTATATGGTCCTAGGCACAGGTCTAGGAATAGCGGTAGGCCGGTTAATTCCAACCTGGGACTGGTTGGGGTTTGCTGGCATCATAATTCTTGCGCTTGTTTTGACCAGAGGGCGCTGACATAAGCTAGCCAGAGAGGCCAGATGACCACACCATTGCTCGTTTCAACAGCAGTCTTTCTGCTAATTTTCGGAGCAGCGCTGCTCCCAATCAGTCATTCTCGCAAGTCAAAGGCCTCTTTGGCTGACCACCTTCTTCTCGTAATCCTTTTATCTGCTGCGCTTTTCTCGCAGCGCAGTGAGATTGTTCGCTGGCCCGATTGGTTGTTAACGGCTTTACCACTCATTGTTGGAGGTCTGGCCTTGCTAAGGCCGAATTCCGCGGTTCTACTAGGGGCAATGTTACTCACGGGGAAAATCGCCTTCGCTCTTATTTTCAGTCCTTTTCTGAAGTAGGGTAATCCGCGGGAGAAAAGGGGGCTAAGTTATGACGAGACTGAACAAGGATGAACCCGACACCGGCATAGTGGCTACCTTGTTTGACCTTTCTTTCCAAAATCTTCTACTGACCCGAATTTTTACTGTACGGACCGTCAGGTTCCTATACCTGCTTTCACTCGCCGGAGTGCTTCTTACGCAAATAAAGAGCCTGGTACAAACCGGCAGGACCGTGGAAGACCCGCTGGCTTTCCTGACGGGTTATCTGCCGATCTGGTTTCTGGTGTTTCTGCTCAACATTTTCCTGGTTCGGCTCGCCCTAGAGCTTGTTTTGGTCGTAGTTATGCTGGTGCGAAATACCTTCACATCCGAAGGGAGCGAAAGCATCCAGGGTATTGAACCCATTACCCACCGGCGCAACGATCAAACCAACCCGGGACAACCGTAGGACCGAACCCTCCGAATGGGATGTCGCCGGGTTGCTCATCCTGGGAGGATGGTCCTTCCGGCCGGCCTGACCAACTGACCATCCCCTCGACCAACAGCTTCGCCGTCCAGAAAGATCGTCCGGCCCCGCAGCAGCGTGCGCCGGAGGGTGCTGCGGAAGCCGTGGCCGAGGTAGGGGCTGAGCTTGTGGCGGTAGAAGAGGTCTTCGGGACGCAGGGTAAAGGGCTGGTCGAGGTCCACCAGGGCTAAATCGGCGTCGTGGCCCACCTCGAGCCCCCCCTTCCCCTGAAGCCCGAAGCGCCGGGCGGGGTTGTGGGCGGTGAGGCGGGCAACGGCCTCCAGCGGCAGGCCCCGGCGGTGGAAGCCGGCCTCGAGCAGCACCGCCAGCGTGGACTGCACCCCGGCGATCCCGCCCCACACCGCGAAGAAGTCGGGGTTTTCCTTGAGGTCGGGCGAGGAGGGCGAGTGGTCGGAGGCCACGAGGTCCACCGAGCCCTCCAGTACGGCCCGCCACAAGCCCTCCTGCTCGGCCTGCGGGCGCAGCGGCGGGGCGCACTTGGCGACGGCGCCCAGGCGCTCCAGGTCTTCCTCGTCGAAGAAGAGGTAGTGGGGGCAGGCCTCGAGGCTCACGTCCACCCCGCGTGCGCGGGCCTCGGCGGCCAGCACCACCCCCCGGCCCGAGCTGATGTGGACGACGTGCAGCTTGCAGCCGGTCTCCTGGGCCAGCAGTGTGGCCCGCTGGATGGCCTCGAGCTCGGCGAGCACCGGCCTCGAGGCCAGGTAGTCGCGAACGCCCTTCCCGCCCCTGGCCCGGATCTCGGCGGCCAGCCGCGCGGTGAGGTTGTCGCTCTCGGCGTGGACGGCCACCGGCAGGCCCAGCCGGGCGGCGGTCTGCATCCCCCGGTAGAGGGTGTAGTCGTCGGCGTGGGGGAATTCGGGAAGGCCCGAGTTGGACATGAAGGCCTTGAAGCCGATCGCGCCGCGCTCGGCCAGTTCGGGGAGGCGCTCGAGGTTATGGGGCGTGAGCCCGCCCCACAGGGCAAAGTCGGTGAGGGACTTCGCGCGCAGGGCCTCGAGCTTGGCGTCGAAGCTTCGGGCGTCGAGCACGCAGGGGATGGAGTTGAGCGGCATGTCGAAGAACAGCGTGCCGCCCCCTGCCGCCAGGGCCGCGCTGCCGGTGGCGATGCCTTCCCAGTCCTCGTGGCCGGGCTCGTTGAAGTGCACGTGCACGTCGATGAGGCCGGGAAAGACGTGCAGGCCCCGCGCGTTGATCTCCTCCCGGCCCGCCCCCAGTTCCGGGCCGACCTGGACAATTTTTCCGTCCTCCACCGCCAGGTCGGCCGCCACGGTCCCCTGCTCGAGGACCAGCGTCCCGCCGCGCACCACCAGGTCAAACACCGTGTTCCTCCAGGATCTCGAGCCAGCGCAGGCCCACCCGCAACGCCGCGGTCACGTCCTCGGGCAGCACGCGCTCGTCGGGGTGGTGGCTGAGGCCGCCGGGGCTGCGCAGGAAGAGCATGGCGCTGGGCACCCGCTCGGCCATGATCATCGCGTCGTGGCCCGCGCCGCTGGGCATGCGGTGGACGGGCAACTCGCAGTCCTGCACGGCCCACTCGAGCCGCTCGAGCAGCGTGGGGTCGCAGGGCACCGCCCCCTGGTCGAGCTTGACTTCCCAGGCCAGCTCGAGGCCCCGCCGCTGGGCGACCTGCTGGGCGCGGGTGATGAGGTGGGCCACCGAGCGGGTGCGCACCTCGTCGAAGGCGTGGCGCACGTCCAGGCTGCAGCGCACCTCGCCGGGGATCACGTTGCCCGCGCCGGGGAGGGCCTGGATCTGCCCCACCGTCGCCACCAGCCCCGGCTCGCCCCAGGCCTCGCGCTCGACCAGGCCGATCCACTCGGCGGCCCCCGCCAGCGCGTCGCGGCGCAGGTGCATGGGGGTGGTGCCGGCGTGGTTGGCCTTGCCCCGGAAGCCCACCTCGAGCCGGCTCTGCCCCACGATGGCCTCTACCAGGCCCAGCGGGTACTCCAGGCTCTCCAGCACCGGGCCCTGCTCGATGTGGAACTCGAGGTAGCCCAGCACCTCCCCCCGCAAAGCGGCTTCCCGGACGTGCTCGGGCTCGAGGCCGAAGTCCCGCACCGCCTGGGCCACGCTCACCCCCTGCTCGTCCTTCAGCGCCAGCAAGGCGGCGTCGGCCCGCCCCACCAGCGCCCGGCTCCCCAGGAAGGGCACCCCGAAGCGCACCCCCTCCTCCTCCGAGAAGCCGATGACCTCGACCCCGAAGCCCAGCCTGCGCCCCCCGAGGGCCTCGAGCAGGGCGACGGCGAGCACCACCCCTAAGGCCCCGTCGTAAGCGCCCCCGTTCGGCACGGTGTCGAGGTGCGAGCCGAGCAGCAGGCGCGGCGCGGTGGGCTTGTTGGCCGGGTAGTAGCCGCGCAGGTTGCCGATGGGGTCCACCCACACCGACATCCCCAGCCGCTCCATCCACTCCTTCAGGTAAGCGTGAACCTGGCGCATGGGCGGGGAAAGGAAGGTACGGGTGATGCGCCCCGGCTCCTGGCTCATGCGGGCCAGGTCGGCGCAGGCGCTCAGGACGCGCTGGGTGAGGCTTTCGAGGTCGGTCATAAGCAGGTAGTAGGGGAACTCTCAGGCTTTGCTTTCAGCCTCTTGCGTCTTGCGTTCGGCCATCGGCGTTAGGCGTTCGGCGTAGGACGTACACCCCCTCAAGACCCCCGATAAGTGCTGTACCCGTAGGGCGACAGCAGCAGCGGCACGTGGTAGTGGCCGTGGGGCTCGGCGATGCCGAAGCGCACCACCACCTGGTCGAGGAAGGGCGGGTCAGGGAGCTCGAGGCCCCTCCCCCGCAGGTACTCCCCCGCGTGAAAGACCAGCTCGAAGGTGCCGGTGGGGATGGTCTCGCCCGACAAGAGGGGCTCGTCGGTGCGGCCGTCGGCGTTGGTCACGGCTTCGCGCAGCAGGACCTGCTTGGTGCCCGAAACCGCGAACAGCTCGATGCGAAGGCCCGCGGCGGGCTTGCCGTGGGCGGTGTCGAGGACGTGGGTCGAAAGGCGGGCCATGTCTCACCTCGGGAAGCGGGCGGTGCGCAGTTGCTGGGCCTCCTGCTCGCCGATGGGGGAATGCTCGAGCGCCCAGCGGGCGGCGGCTTCGAAGTCGTAGGGCACGCGGCGGAAGCTCACGCTGAAGCTCCCCTGCCGCTCCTCGAGCAGCACCCAGCGGGCCGCGGGGTCGCCGTCGCGAGGCCGGGAGACCGGCCCCGCGTTGACGAAGCTGACCCCGCCCTCGGCCACGACCAGCTCGCTGTGGGTGTGCCCGACCACCACCACGCGGGCCTTGGGGTAAGCCGCGACCTGCTCGAGCATCTCCCCCGAGACCCGGCCCACCGGGAGGTTGCCCTCCCCCGCCGGGAACAGCGCCTCGTGCGGGCTGCGCAGCGAGCCGTGGGCGATCAGCACCGCGCCCTCGGCCAGCTCGGCCACCGTGGGCAGGGCCTTCAGGGCCTCGGGGACGCCCGGCCCCAACTGCTCGCGCAGCCAGGCGGCCAGGGCCAGCTTCTCGTCCAGGTTACCGGCAAAGCCGGTATGCGCTTTGCGCACCCCCTCGGGGTAGGTCAGGAACTCGTCGGTGTTGCCCCGCACCGTGACCGCACCCAAGCCCTGCTGGAGCTTCCAGGCCCCCGCCGGGTCGGCGGCGCCCCACACCTGATCACCCAGGTTGGCCACTGTGTCGGGCTTGGCCGCCTCGAGGTCGCGCAGCACGGCCTCGAGGGCGAAGCGGTTGCCGTGGACGTCGGAGAATAGGGCGATCCGCATATGCCTACTTTAAGGGCCCTTCGCCCCCTGCTCGACCCACTGCCCCAGCCGCTCGCGCTCTTCGCGGGTCATTTTGGTCAGGTTGCCCAGCGGCATGTACTCGGAGTCCACGGCCACCTGCTTGATCTTCTGGGCCTGGGCCACGATCTGCTGGGGCGTGTCGAGCACGAAGCCGGCGGGGGCCGAGGCGAAGCCGGGCTGGGTGGGCTGGCTCGAGTGGCACACCTGGCAGTGGGTGGCGACGATGCCCTGCACCTCGCCGAAGGGCACCGCCGGGCCCTCGACAGCCGCCGCCGACCGCTTGGGCGCGGTGAGGTAGAAAGCCCCCAGCACCAGCGCCAGCGCCGCCACCAGCAGGTAGGGCATGGCCCCGCCCTCCTTGAGCGTGGTGTGGTGCTGCTTCTCGGTGACGTTGATGAAGTGCCGCACCGCCACCCCGGCCACGAACAGCATCAGCAGGATCAGCCAGCCCAGGCCGCCGGAGTAGGTCGTGGGGAAGTGGTGGGCGATCATGGTGAAGAGCACCGGCAGCGTGATGTAGTTGTTGTGGCGGCTGCGCAGTTGCACCCAGCTCACGAAGGCCGGGTCCAGGGTCTCCCCCCGCTGCGCGGCCTTCACCAGCGCCTTCTGCGAGGGGATGATCACGAAGAAGACGTTGCCCGCCATGATGGTGCCCAGCATCGCCCCGACGTGCATGAAGGTGCCCCGCCCGCTGAACACCTGCGAGAGCAGCAAGGCCACCCCCGCCACCAGCACCCCGCCCACCAGCAAGAACACCGCCGGGCGGTACAGCAGCGCCGTGCGCGAGAGCGCCACGTAGACCAGCCACGCCGCCACCAGGCTCCCCACCGCCAGCGCGACGGCCGCCCCGTCCGAGAGCGGGCTCCCCGGCGCCAGCAGGATGGCTTTGGGGTCGGCGTAGTACACGATGATCAGGAGCAGAAAGCCCGTGACCCAGGTGAGGTAGGCGTCCCACTTGAACCAGTGCAGGTAGGGCGGCAGCTCCTTGGGCGCGGTCTTGTACTTCTCGAGGTAATAGATCCCCCCGCCGTGGATGGTCCAGATGTTGCCCGAGAGCTCGGAGCGCACCCCCACGCGCTCGAGGGCGTTCTCGAGGAAGATGAAGTAGAAGCTCGCCCCGATCCAGGCGATGCCGTAGACGATGTGCAACCAGCGCACCGCCAGGCCCAGCCACTCGCGGGCGTGGGCCTGCCACCCGTTGGCCTGCACCAGCGCGTAGGTCAGCGCCAGAAGCACCACCATCGCGAAGATCCAGGGCCATTTGATCACCCTCAGCCGGTCTTGGTGTAACGGGTTCAAGGGGACCTCCTGTTAGGGGTCGATAGTCGATGGTCGATAGCTGATGGCCGATAGTCGGACGCTGGACGCTAAACGCCTGCCTCCCGCCTGCGCTACTCCTCCACCAGCGCCTCGAGCCGGAAGCGGGCGATGCGCTCGATCTGGCTCAAGGCGGTCTCGAACTCGGTCTCGCGGTCGTTGGGGAGGCGGGACTCGAGGGCTTGGAGGATGTCGTTCTTGTCCTTGCCCTTGACCGCGAGGATGAAGGGGAAGCCGAACTTCTCGCGGTAGAGGCGGTTGAGCTGCTGGAAGCGCTCGTACTCCTCGGGCGTGAGGCGGTCGAGGCCGGCGCCCTGCTGCTCCTGCACCGAGTCGGGGCTCATCCGGGCGCGGCTGGCGAGCTCGGGGTGGGCGCGGATGAGCGTGATCTGCTGGGTGGCGGGGGCCTGGCGCATGGCGAAGCACATCGCCTCGTGCAGCGCCTGGAGGCTGGCAAACGGGCGTGAAGCCCACGAGCGCTCGGCCACCCAGGGCGAGTGCTCGAAGACGCCGCCCAGCAGCGCTACGAAAGCTTCCTTGTCGAGCTGATTGATCGCGTCGAGTCGCATAGGTTAGGGGTGCGTATGGCGTATTGCTGGGGTTTTGCCGTATGCAATAGCCATCCGCGTCAATACGGGATTTTATTCGTGTCCTGCTCCCAGGCCTCGAAAGCCCGCAGGCAGAGCTGGCGCTCGAGCTGCTCCAGCGGCAGGCGGCGCTCGCTCTTGGGGCGGGAGAGCTCGTCGTAGATGAACTGGTCGGCGAAGCCGATGGCCGCGGCGTCCTGGGCGGTGCAGCCGTAGTAGATCTTGCCGATGCGGGCCCAGTAGATCGCCGACAGGCACATGGGGCAGGGCTCGCAGCTCGTGTAGACCTCGCAGCCCGAGAGGTCGAAGGTGCCCAGCACCCGGCAGGCCTCGCGGATGGCCACCACCTCGGCGTGGGCGGTGGGGTCGTTGGTGCGGGTGACGCAGTTGGCGCCCCGGGCGATGATCTGCCCGTCCTTCACCACGACCGCGCCGAAGGGCCCCCCGAGCCCCGACTGCACGTTCTCCAGAGCCAACCGGGCCGCTTCCTGCATGAATTCACGCTCCATCGCCACCTCCAACACACGAACTCGAGCCGGCAGACCAGCCCCCGGAAGGACTTCTGCGGCTCGCATGGTTGGAACGCAAACCCGTCACGGTGCGGGAGAGGGTTCCCAGGTCTGGTTATCCATGCAGAACAGCCTGGTACACCGAAAGCTTAAACCTCGAGTTTCCCTTTCGGCAAGGTGGGGGCAGAGGCGGCGCGCTCGAGCACCTGCACCAGTTGGGCCGCCGTCGCGATGGCGATGTGGGCGGGCTTTTTGCCCCTGATCCCCTCCACGCCGACGGGGGTGGTGACGCGCTCGAGGTCGGCGTCGCTGAAGCCCTGGGCCTTGAGGGCCTGGCGGAAGTTGGACCACTTCACGCTGCTGCCGATCAGGCCGATGAAGCCCAGGTCGCCGCGGCGCAGGGCGGCCTCGAGCAGCGCCAGGTCCTCGTGGTGGTCGTGGGTCATGACCACCAGATGGGCCCCGGCGGGCAGCTCGGGGATGGCCTGCTCGGGGATGGGCAGGTGCCGGACGCGCAGGCGGGCCTCGCCCCCGGCCAGCGGGGCCAGGCGTTCGTCGGTCAGCATGCGGGCCCGCGAGTCTACGAGCCACAGCTCCACGGGCAGCAGGCACAGGACGCGGGCCAGGGCCAGCCCCACGTGCCCCACGCCGAAGACCGCGACGGCCGGGCGGGCCGGGGTGAAGGGCTCGAGCAGCAGCGTCACCTCGCCGCCGCAGCACTGCAGGCCGAACTCCCCCTCCTTGGGGTTGAGCCGCACGGTGAGCAGCCGGGGGCCCGGCTCACGCCCCGCCAGCATCTCCCGGGCGGCCTGGAGGGCGACCTCCTCGAGGTTCCCCCCGCCCACCGTGCCGTAGGCCGCTCCCGCCGTGACCAGCATCTTGGCCCCGGCCTCGCGCGGGGCGTGGCCGCGCACCGCCGCCACGGTCGCGATCACCGCCGCCTCGCCCTGCTCGGCGAGCTCGCGCAGCTTGGCGGGCCAGTCCCAGTCCATGCCGCTCAGTCCCCGTGGTGCACGGGCCGCGCCCCGTCCCGGAGAGGAACCTCCCCTGCCGCGGCCTCCTTCTCCGCGCGCGCCTTCTCGATGGCCCAGAACACCCGCTCGGGGGTGGAGGGCGCGTCGAGTTCGACCACGCCGCCCTGGCCGAAGGCGGCTACCGCGTCCTTGAGGGCCTCGCGCACCGAGATCGCCAGCATGAATGGGGGCTCGCCCACCGCCTTGGAGCCGTAGATCACGCCGGGCTCGGTGGCGCGCTCCAAAAAGCGCACCTCGAGCACCTCCGGCAGCTCCGACCAGGAGGGCAGCTTGTAGGTGCTCGCCCCACCCGTCGCCAACCGGCCCTGCGCGTCCCAGACCAGTTCCTCCAGGGTCAGCCAGCCCAGGCCCTGCACGAAGCCGCCCTCCACCTGCCCGCGGTCGACGAGCGGGGAGAGCGAGTCGCCCACGTCGTGCAGGATGTCGGTGCGCAGGAAGCGGTACTCGCCGGTGAAGCCGTCGACCTCCACCTCGCTCACCGCCGCGCCGTAGGCGAAGTAGTGGAAGGGCTTGCCCTGGCCCTTGCCCTTGTCGAAGTGGATGTCCGGGGTGCGGTAGTAGCCCTGGGCGAAGAGGGGGATGCGCTCCAAGTAGGCCGTCTCCACCACCCGCGCGAAGGGCACGAACCGCTCGGGCTGTCCCTCGGGGAAGACGCGCCCCTCCTCGAAGCGCACCCGCTCGGGGGGGCACTCCAGGTAGCGGGCCGCCACCGGGGCCAGCCGCTCCTTGAGGATCTCGCAGGCCTGGTGCACCGCCGCGCCGTTGAGGTCGGAGCCGGTGGAGGCGGCGGTGGCCGAGGTGTTGGGCACCTTGTCGGTGCGGGTGGGCATGATGCGGATGTGCTCCAGCGGCACCCCCAGGCTCTGAGCGGCCACCTGCAGCACCTTGGTGTGCACGCCCTGCCCCATCTCGGTGCCGCCGTGGTTGACCTGCACGCTGCCGTCGCGGTAGATCAGCACCAGCGCCCCGGCCTGGTTGTAGAAGGTGGCGGTGAAGGAGATGCCGAACTTGACCGGCGTGACGGCCAGGCCCCGCTTGCGGTGGGGGCTCGAGGCGTTGAACGCGGCGAGTTCGGCGCGGCGGCGCTCGAGCCCGCTGCTGGCCTTGAGCTGCGACCAGATGGCGTGGATGCGCCCTGCGTCCTTGACCTCCTGGCCGTAGTGGGTGCGCTGGCCCTCCTGGTAAAAGTTGCGCTCGCGCACCGCCTCGGGCGGCAGGCCCAGGGTGCGGGCCACCCGGTCGAGCAGGTCCTCGATGACCACCATCCCCTGCGGGCCGCCGAAGCCGCGGAAGGCGGTCTGGGAGGTCTTGTGGGTCTGGCAGACGTAGCCCGTGACCTCGAGGTCGGGCACGAAGTAGGCGTTGTCGCTGTGGAACATCGCCCGCCAGAGGATGGGCTCGGAGAGGTCGAGGCTGTAGCCGCCGTCGGAGTAGAGCTCGATGCGGGCGGCGAGCAGGCGGCCCTCGTCGTCGAAGCCGGCCTCGTAGCGCCCCAGGAAGGGGTGGCGCTTGCCCGAGAGCGCCATGTCGAGGTGGCGCGGCAGCCGCACCCGCACCGGGCGGCGGGTCTTCCAGGCGCCCAGCGCGGCGATGGCCGCGTAGGGGTTGGCCTGGGTCTCCTTGCCGCCGAAGCCCCCGCCCATGCGCAGGCACTGCACCGTGACCTGGCTGCGCGGCAGGCCCAGCACCATCGCCACGACCTCCTGGGTCTCGCTGGGGTGCTGGGTCGAGGCGTGCACCATCACCCCGCCGGTCTCGTCGAGATGGGCGATGGAGGCGTGGGTCTCGAGGTAGAAGTGCTCCTGCCCCCCGATGCGCACCTCCCCGCTCAGGCGGCGGGGGGAGCGCGCCAGCGCGGAGGCGGCGTCGCCCCGGCCCAGGCGCAGCGGCCCGGCCAGGAAGCTCTTCGCGGCGATGGCCTCCTCGATGCTGAGGAGTGCAGGGAGGGGCTCGTACTCGACGTGCACGCGGGCCGCCCCCAGGCGGGCGGCCTCGAGGCTCTCCCCCAGCACCCAGGCCACCGGCTGGCCGTGGAACATCACCTCGGCGGGGAAGAGCGGCTCGTCCTGGTGGTGCGAGGCCTGGGCCACGCCGGGCACGTCCTCGGCGGTGAGCACCGTGACCACGCCGGGCACCTCGAGCGCCCTCGAAGGGTCGAAGGCCGTCACCCGCGCGTGGGCGTGCGGCGCCAGCACCGGCCAGGCGTGCAGCAGGTCGGGGAAGCGGGCCCGTTGAGCGGCGTAGGCCGCCGGGCTATGCCCGTACCAAAGCAGGTCGTCGGTGTACAGGGCGCGGCCCGTGACGTGCTCCACCGCGCTCTCGTGGGGAATGGCCTTGCCTACGGCTTTCATCGCGGCACCCCCTCGGTGTGGGCGGTCTCGTGGTAAAACTTCTCCAGCAGCTTCTGCGCCATCCGCAGGCGGTACTCGGCGCTGCCCCGGTGGTCGCTGATGGGCTTTAAAACCTCGGCGATCATCCCCTGGGCCCGCCACAGGCTCGAGGCGTTCCAGGGCTGGCCGGTGAGGGCCTCCTCCACCGCGAACAGCCGCACCGGCGTGGCCGCCACCCCGCCGTAGGCCAGCCGGACCCGCGCCACCCGGCCCGCGCCGTCGAGCTCGAGGGCGAAGCCCGCCGCCACCGTGGAGATGTCGTCCATGCGCCGCTTGGCCACCTTGTAGAAGCGGCTGTGGGTGGGGTAGGGCTTGGGCACCCGCACCGAGACGATGACCTCGCCCCTGCCCAGCGCGGTCTGGCGGTAGGCCTTGAAGAACTCGGCCAGCGGCACGACGCGCTCCCCGTCCTTCCCGGCGATCCGCACCGCCGCGTCCAGCGCCAGCAGCGCCGGCGGCGAGTCCCCGATGGGCGAGGCCGTGCCCAGGTTGCCCCCCAACGTGGCGCTGTTGCGGATCAGCGGCGAGGCAAACAGGGGGAGCAGGTCGCGCACGGCCTGGGGCGCCCCCTTCCAGCGGCGCTCGAGCTCCCCCAGGCTGAGCCCCGCCCCGATCTCCAACGCGTCGGCGTGCTCCTCGAAGACCCTGAGCTCGGGGATGGCCTCGAGGCCCACCAGCAGTTCCCAGCGCCGGTAGCGCAAGTTCGACTCCACCGCCGCGTCGGTGCCGCCCGCCACCAGCTTGGCTTCGGGGTGCAGGGCCAGGAAGGTGAGGCACTCCTCGAGGCTCCCCGGCCGCACGAAGCGCCCCTGCTCGCTCTCGTACACCGCGGGCCCCAGCGCCGGGGCCGGCTCGCGCAGCCGGGCCTTGAAGGCGTCGTCGGGCGCCGGCCCCAGCGAGAGCGCCGCGTCTTTGATCGGGCGGTAGCCCGTGCAGCGGCAGAGGTTGCCCGACAGGGCGTGCAGGTCGAACTCCGCACCCCGGTCGGGGCGGTACTGCTCGGCGAAGAGGCTCATGACGAAGCCGGGCGTGCAGTAGCCGCACTGCGAGCCCCCGTGCCGCACCATCGCCGCCTGCACCTCGGCCAGCTTTCCGCCTTGCGCCAGCCCCTCCACCGTGTAGACCTCCTGCCCCGCCAGCATCGGCAGGAACAGCAGGCAGCTATTGACCCCGCGGTACTCGGTGCCCGCCGGCCCCTCCCGCACCAGCACCACCGTGCACGCCCCGCACTCCCCCTCGGCACAGCCCTCCTTGGAGCCGGTGAGCCCCGAAGCGCGCAGGTAATCGAGCAACGTGGTCTGGGGCGCGAGGTTTTCCACCTGCACCCGCCGACCGTTGAGAACGAATTCCATCTATGAACCCCCTCGATAGGCCATCCAGTGCATTGTTAATCGCCCATTCTATGCGCTGCCGGTGAGAAAGTCACAGGCTGGCTCCGAACGGGCCTCGAGGGAACGTGGGGTCGCACGGTGCCCAGGCGCCAGGAGGCCTGCCAAACCCGCCCGGCCCTTTTCCGAACCGTTCCCATCGCCCCCGGACCCCACCCCCTTGTGGAAGCGCTTCATCCTGAGTTAGCCTGGTTGTCGAAATCCCATCTTCTGAGCAGGGCACGGCAATTTTGCCGGGTCTGGGAGGGAATTATGGCTCGAGCGTGGAAGCTGGTCCTGGGTTTACTGGTTCTGGTCTTGACGGCCTGCGGGGCGGCGGCGCAGGAGGATGCCTCGGACGGGGGCGGGGTCGGCCCGCAGGCGGCCGACAGCTCGGTGTGGCGCCGCCAGGCGATCTACCTGGTGCTGCCGGACCGCTTCTACAACGGCTCCACCGCCAACGACAACCTGGGGGCGGCGGGCTGCTACGACCCGGCCAACCCCCGCAAGTTCCACGGCGGCGACTGGGCCGGGCTGCGGCAGAAGCTGGGCTACCTGAAGGACCTGGGCATGACCGCCGTCTGGGTGACGCCCGCGTACAAGCAGGTCGGGCAGCTCGGCGACGGCTCCTGCGGCTACCACGGCTACTGGCCGGATTACGTAGACCCCGACGACGGCGCCCTCGAGCCCAAGCTGGGCACCAGCAGCGACCTCGGCGGGCTGATCACCGACCTGCACTCCTCCACCTACAACATGAAGTTACGTGGTTTGCTACTTGAAATGGGGGAAGAAAAGGGAGATGGTCTTCATTGCTATGAGAAACCATCCCCGCTATCAGCATAGCCTAGAGGAACTGTTTTTGAGGGTCTTCATCCTGGTGGATGACTGGCTCAAAGCCAACCAGGAGCGCTTCAGGCTACCGGTGCAAGCCAACCAGGTGGCCAGCTACAGCGAGTTATTCACCATAGCCCTGGTCGGTGAACTGTTGGCCCAGCCCTACGAGTCGGTGTGGTACTGGCTGGTGCGTCAGAATCATCGGGGCTTGTTCCCGCGACTACCCGAGTACAGCCGTTACCATCGGATCGTGCGCAATGCGGAGCCCCTATGGGCCGAGCTCGCTCAATCGCTAGCCGCCAAGGAGGATGAGGATCGGGGGATTGAGCTCATCGATACCAAGCCCCTCCCCATCGCCAAGGGTAAGCGTTGGGAATGGGCCAAGATGCCCGAGGCCAGCAAGGGCTTCAGCACCATGGGGATGGTCTGGGGCTTCAAGCTGCACGCGGTGGTGAGCCTGGGGGGGCTGTTCCGACGTTGGGCCTTTGTGCCTGCGCACGCGCACGAGAGCCGTGTGGCCTGGGGGCTGGTTCAGGGGCCCACGCTAGGGGACAGGGCTTACGTGGGCACGGGGGTGTACTGTCCCAGCCGCAAGAACATGAAGCGCCAGACCTTCTGGCCCAGGGCTTTATCCAGGCTGCGTAAACGCATCGAGACCAGTTTCAGTTCCCTGGTCCGCTCGCTTCACCTGCACGTGGGGCAGGTCAAGACCTTCTGGTCTTTACGAGCCAGGGTCAACCTCAAAATCGCTGCCCACAACCTCATGCACTCAGGTGTGTTGGTCTGACTTCAGGTAGCAAACGAGGTAATAGTTAACGAAAAATGGGAAACTCCATATGAGTCCTAGAACAACGGCTAGCCAAATCTGGGGAAATTGATAGTCTCGTTTAAGCATCTTTCTCCAGAAACCTTAGGCGACCCCATTTTAGCTGGAGTCGCCCGAAAAGGTTCGATACCTTAGCGCAGCCAGTAAACCGCACTAAACACCCCGCTGGCTTGTGAGTTCACCGTGATGGTGTATTTATTATCTGCTGAGTCACGGGTGATCACACAGCTTCTCACAGCCCTGGGGTATTCCGCCGGAGCACCCTCATCTTGGAGGATAGTGCTTTTG
>NZ_KE387023.1:526103-555447 GCF_000430045.1 Calidithermus chliarophilus DSM 9957
AGACCAGTTTCAGTTCCCTGGTCCGCTCGCTTCACCTGCACGTGGGGCAGGTCAAGACCTTCTGGTCTTTACGAGCCAGGGTCAACCTCAAAATCGCTGCCCACAACCTCATGCACTCAGGTGTGTTGGTCTGACTTCAGGTAGCAAACGAGGTAAGTTCATCCTCGACATGGTGGTGAACCACGCCGGCTACAACGCCCGCGTCGTGAGCCAGCGGCCCTCCTGGTTCCACAGCCCCGGCGAGTGCACCAACGACGAGACCTGTGCGCTGGCGGGCCTCCCCGACTTCAAGCAGGAGGACCCCACCGTCGCCGGCTACCTCACCAACCTGAGCAAGGGCTGGGTGAGCCGCTTCGCCCTCGACGGCATCCGCATGGACACGGCCAAGCACGTGCCCATCGCCTACTGGCGCGACTCCTGGATCCCCGGGGTGAGCAGCGTGCGCGCCGGGCTCTTCAACGTGGCCGAGGTCTTCCGGGAGGGCTCGGCCAACGACCTCAAGCCCTACCTCGACGCCGGCTTCGACTCGGCCTTCAACTTCCCGCTGCGCCGGGCGCTGGTCAACGCCTTCGCCAAGGACGGCTCGGTGGACCAGGTGGCCCAGCGCGTTCAGGACGACCTGGGCATCCTGGGGCTCTCCCGCCACCTGATGCTCACCAACCTGCTCGACAACCACGACGTGCCCCGCTTCGTCAACGAGCCCGGCTTCGGCGTGCCCGAGGACGAGATCCGCCGCCGCTACCACCTGGCGCTGGCCGCCCTCTTCACCCTGCCCGGCATCCCCCAGATCTACTACGGCAACGAGCTGGGCATGTACGGCGGCAGCGACCCCGACAACCGCCGCGACATGCCCCCCTGGGCCTGGACCTCCTCCGGGCGCACCGCCGGCGGCAGCGGCTTCCTGCCCAACCCCGAGCTCACCTACCAGCACGTCAAGAAGCTGGCCTCGATCCGCTACAACAACGCCGCGCTCTACCAGGGCTACTACGCCGAGATGTGGCGGCAGAACGGCTCCGGCAACCCCAACGTCTACGCCTACTTCCGGGGCTCGAGCAGCAACCGCGTCATCACCGCCCTCAACAACGGCGCGGCCCCCTCGGGCCTGCTGAGCATCCCCGTGCAGAGCAACACGGCCATCTCCAGCACCGACCGCAGCGCCCTCCCCGACGGCACGGTGCTCACCGACCTGCTGGGCGCGGGCGCCCCCAGCCCCATCACCCTGACCGACGGGGCCTTCAAGGCCAACCTGCCCGCTCGGGGCGTGGGCATCTACCGGCCGCGCTCGAGCACCGGCGCCAGCGCCGTCACCTTCACCGTGACCGCGAGCACCGCCTGGGGCGAGAACGTCTACCTGGCGGGCAGCACCGGCGAGCTCGGGCAGTGGGACACGGGCCGCGCCGTCAAGATGAGCCCCAGCAACTGCTCGGGCAGCACCTGCACCTGGTCGGTGACCCTGCGCTACCTGCCCTACAGCCAGAGCATGACCTTCAAGTTCATCAAGAAAAACGGCGCCAGCGTGACCTGGGAGACCGGCAGCGACCGCAGCTACACGGTGCCCTCGAGCTCGAGCGCCACCTACAGCGGCGGCAGCTTCCGCAACTAGCCATCGTATCTGCCCCGCCCGCCTCGAGAAGGGTGGGCGGGGAGCTGCTTCGCGTTACGAGTTAGGAGAGCACTACCTCCCAAATGCCCCTTCCCCGATAGCTTAGACTTAAGCAGTCTATGAGCTGGCTGCAACGCCTCCGCGAGGGGCTTACAAAAACCCGCGAGAACATCACCAAGGCCATCCCCTGGGGCGGCAACCCCGAGGAGGTGCTCGAGGAGCTCGAGTACGCCCTCATCGCCGCCGACGTGGGGGTGGAGGCGACGCAGGAGGTGATCGAGGAGGTGCGGGCTTCGGGCAAGCGCGACCTGCGCGAGGCCATGAAGGAGGCGCTGGTGCTGCAGCTCGAGCCCGACGCCCGCCGGGCCAAGCTGCGCAAGCTGGGCTTCAAGCCCGACGCCAAGAAGGCCACCGTCGAGCCCCAGGGTAAGGTGGTGCTGATGGTGGGGGTCAACGGCGTGGGCAAGACCACCACCATCGCCAAGCTGGGGCAGTACTACCGCTCGAAGGGCAAGAGCGTGATGTTCTGCGCAGGCGACACCTTCCGCGCGGCAGGCGGGGCGCAGCTCGGGCTGTGGGGCGAGCGGCTGGGCATCCCGGTGATCCAGGGCGAGGAAGGCTCCGACCCCGCGGCCCTGGCCTTCGACGCGGCCTCGGCCCGCAAGGCGCGCGGCGTGGACCTGTTGATGGTGGACACCGCCGGGCGGCTGCACACCAAGCACAACCTCATGGAGGAGCTCGCCAAGGTCAAGCGCTCCATCGCCAAGGCCGACCCCGGCGAGCCCGGCGAGGTGTGGCTGGTGCTCGACGCGGTGACCGGGCAGAACGGCCTCGAGCAGGCCAAGCGCTTCAACGAGACCGCCGGCCTCACCGGGGTCATCGTCACCAAGCTCGACGGCACCGCCAAGGGCGGGGTGCTGGTGCCCATCGTGCGCGAGCTGGGCGTGCCCATCAAGTTCATCGGGGTGGGCGAGAAGGCCGACGACCTGCAACCCTTCGACGCGGGCGAGTTCGTCGAGGCGCTGCTCGGCTGAGGTTCGTGGCGCAGGGGCGGGGCGGCGCCTCGCCTAAATTCCCATGACCGATCTCTTCGAGCTCTTCCAGCCCCTCGCGGCGCAGGCCGGGGAGGTGGCCGGCGTCCCCTACCTGCTGCAGCCCCAATTCCCGCTGCTGCTCGCCAACACCGCCTTCGGCTTCGACCCCGGCGCGCTGGGCGGGCTCGAGGCCCGCTTCGCCCAGGCCGGCCTTCCGCTGGCCTTCACCCTGCCCGAGGACGACCCGGCGCTGCCGGAGCTGGCGGCTTCAGGCTTCTCCCCTTCCGCCGCCTTCGAGCTGTGCCAGGCCCAGCCCTCCAAGCGCTCCTTCTGGACCGAGCAGGTGCCCTGGAGCGAGGCCTGGAGCCTGTCGCGCGTCCTCACCGAGGCCTACGGCGCCCCCGAGTGGCGCTTCCCCTTCGCGCAGGCGCTGGGCAAGTTGCTGCGGAGGGAGGGCTCGAGCGCTTTCTTCGCCTACCTCTACGGCGACGCGGTGGGGGCGGTCGTGACCTGCCGGGGCGTGGGCCTGCTGGCCGGGGTGGTGCCCGCCCGGCAGGGCAACGGGGCCGGTACGGGCCTGCTCGGGCGCATCGCCCCCATGCCCTTCCTGCGGATGGCCGGGAGCGAGGCGGAGTTCCCGGGCGAGGTGTTGCGGCGTTTCGTGCGCCTCGGGCCTGCTTAGGCAAATGCCCCTACAGCACCCCCTACAATGGCTTTGATATGGACGCGAAGAGCAAAAGCCCGCTGGACTGGGGCTATCTCCTGCTGGCCCTGGCCTGGCTGGTCGCCATCGTGGCGATGCTGGGCAGCCTCTACTACTCCGAGGTGCGCAAGTTCGTGCCCTGCACGCTGTGCTGGTATCAGCGCATCGCCATGTACCCGCTGGTGTTCATCCTGGGCACCGCGCTGTGGCGCGGCGACCTGAAGGTGAAGTACTACGTGCTGCCGCTGAGCCTGGTGGGCGGCAGCATCAGCGTGATCCACCTGCTCGAGCAGCGCGGCCTGCTCGACACCTCGGCAGTGTGCAGCAGCATCGTGCCCTGCTCGGTCGAGTACATCCCCAGCTTCCCCATCCCGTTGCAAGCCCTCATCGCCTTCGTGCTCATCAGCGTGGCGATGTTCATGATCCGGCCGAAGCAGGGATGATGGTCGATGGTCGATAGCCGATAGCCGATAGCTAAAAATGCGTGTGGCCTGTGGCGGAAAGGCACTGCTCCTCGCCGCCGTCAAAGGCCTAGGGCCAGGGCGTCTGGCGTTTGGCGTTTGGCGTTTGGCGTACGACGCAGGACGTACGACGTACGACCCGCGCCATTCAACACCCCGCGCTCGAGCCCTTGCGCGGGCTCGAGCGACCGGCGTAGACTCGGCTCACCCTGCGTTTTCGCGCGTTCGTCGAGATGACTCCGGCTCAGCCATTCGTACGGAGGTCATTTATGTGTGCACCGCACGTGATGGGGCTGGTGGAGCAGGCGCTCTCGCGCAGGGAGCTGTTCAGGATGGCTTTGGGGGCCGCGGCGGTGGCGACCGCCGTGGGCAAGGCCCAGGCGCAGGTGCAGGGCAAGGCCTTCAGCAACGTGGCCGACCTGACCCACGTGGTCTCGCCCGACTTCCCCGTTTTCCCCGGCGCGGCGCAGATGAAGATGGACCTGCTGGTCACCGTGAAGAACAACGGCTTCTACAAGAACACCCTCACCCTCGATGAGCACACCGGCACCCACATGGACGCCCCGGCCCACTTCGTGGAGGGGGCCCCCACCGCCGAGACGTTGCCCGCCAGCCGCCTGATCGCGCCGCTGGTGGTGCTCAACATCAAGGCCAAAGCCGACGCCAACCCCGACGCCGAGGTGACCCCCGACGACATCCTGGCCTGGGAGCGGGCCAACGGGCGCATCCCCGCGGGGGCCTTCGTGGCGATGTACTCGGGCTGGGACGCCAGGGTGGGCGACCCCAAGGCCTTCGTCAACCTCGACAGCGCCAACGTGCAGCACTACCCCGGCTTCAACCCGGCGGCGGCCGAGCTGCTGGTGAAGGAGCGGGACATCGTGGGCATCGGGGTGGACACGCTCTCGCTCGACTTCGGCGCCTCCAAGGACTTCAAGACCCACGTCACGGTGCTGGGGGCGGGAAAGTACGGCCTCGAGAACCTCGCCGGCCTCGCCGGCGTGCCGCCCAGCGGGGCGATGGTGGTGGTGGGCGGTCCCAAGCACAAGAACGCCTCGGGCGGGCCGGCCCGGGTGCTCGCGCTCTGGTAGGTTCGGGCGTTGGCAAGGGCAGGGCCGTCCCTACGGCTTCGAGCGGCTTCCGGAGGAAACGCCCTCACCCGCCCAGCAGCAGCAGTTGCACCAGCAGGATCTTCAGCAGCATCGCCAGCGGGTACACGGTGGCGTAGCCCAGGTTGGGCTGCTCGCTGCCGGTCTTCTCGAGCGCGAAGGCCAGCACCGCCGGCTGGGTCTGGAGCCCGGCCAGCACCCCGCCCAGCACCGGCAAGGGCACCTTCAAGCGGTGGCCGATCCACAGCGTCAGCAGCGCGGCGCTGAGCGTGATCAGCGTGCCCACCAGGAACAGCCGCAGGCCCTCGCCGCCCAGCAGGGTCTGGCCGAAGGCGTAGCCCGAGCGGGTGCCGATCCCGGCCAGGAACAGGATCAGGCCCAGTTGGCGCAGGGTGAGGTTGGCGCTGAAGGGGATCTGCCACAGCACCGGCCCGGTGCGGCCCAGCGCCCCCAGCACCAGGCCCGTCACCAGCGGCCCCCCGGCGAAGCCCAGCTTGAAGGTGCCCCCGCCCGGCAGCGGGATGGGCAGGCTGCCCAGCAAAAGGCCCAGCGCGATGCCCAGGCTGAAGCTCACCACGTCCACCTCGGCCAGGGCGCGGTAGGAGTCGCCCAGGAAACGGCTGGCCCGGCGGATGCTCTCCTTGGGCCCCACCACCCGCACCCGGTCGCCGAGCTCGAGCACGGTCTGGCGGGTGGGCAAGAACTCCACCTCGCCGCGCCGCACCCGCGTCACGACCACCCCGAAGCGCTCGGGCAGGTTGAGCTCGGCCAGGGTGCGCCCGGCCACGTCCTTGCTGCTGACGAAGACCCGGCGGAAGTCGAGGTCGTGGCGGCTCTCCTCCAGTTGCTCGGGCACCGCCCGGCCCAGCACCGCCGCCACCCGCTCCACCTCCTGCGGCACCCCGACCACCGCCACCCGGTCGCCCAGCGCCAGCTCGGTCTGGGCAGTGACGAGCTGCTGGGCCCCCGCCCGCTGCATGCGGCCGAAGACCACGTTCCACTGGTGGGCGCGGGTCAGTTGCTCCACCGTCCAGCCCACCACCTTGGGCTGGGTGACCTCGAGCGTGCGGTTGACCAGCGAGGGGGACTCGGGCTCCTCGGCCGCCCCCTTGCGCCCCCACAGGCTCCAGGCCAGGTAGAACGCCAGCAGCATCCCGATCACGCCCACCGGGTAGGCCACGGCGTAGGCCGCCACGGGCAGGGCCTGCGCGGCCTCGTCGGCGCCCCGGCCCTTGAGGGCTTCCAGCGCCGCCGCCAGCGCGGGCGTGTTGGTGAGCGAACCCGCGAAGAGCCCGGCCCGCAACGGGGCGCTCAGCCCCGCCAGCCCCCCGGCCATAAAGACCAGCAGCGCGGCGAAGCCCAGCACCCCCAGCACCAGCGCGTTGTAGCGCCAGCCCCGCTTGCCCAGCGCGGCGAAAAAGCCCGGCCCGCTCGCCAGGGCGATGGTGTAGACGAAGAGCACCAGCCCGAAGAGGTAGACGAACTCCGGCAGCTTGAGCTCGGGCGAGAGCGCCCCGAAGCCCAGCCCCACGAAGAGCACCGCCGCCACCCCCAGGCTGAAGCTGCCGATGCGGACCTGTCCCACCAGATACCCGATGCCCGCGACCAGAAAGAGCAACAACAAGGCGTTTTCGTGCAAAAGTTCGAGCATCGTTCCCATCCTGAGGGGTTTTCAGCGTTGGGGCCGGCCCGCAGCCACGCGCTCGAGCCTCCCCGCTTCCTGGCTTTATTGTCGCCCGAGACTCGGGGGTTATCTGTCCCAAGGCAAAGACCGGGCCCGCCGTGGCCCGGTCCATCGGCGCGGGGGGCGCTCAGGCCTTGGCGAGCGCGGCCATCGCCCGGTCGGCCATGGCGGAGAGCTTTTCCTTGGTGAGGGGGATCTTGCCCTCCAGCGCCAGCCCCTTCCCCTCCTCCCAGTGGGCGTGGTAGTGGATGTGCCCGCCGGGCACGCGGAACTGGATGTGCTTGAGCTCGGCGTGGCGCGGCGAGACCGAGGCGAAGAAGAAGGGCTCGCCCCGCGCGTCGGAGAGGGAGACGGCCATGACGGTGGTGGGCACCTCGTAGGGGCGCTCCATGCGGTAGATGAAGTCGGGGAAGTCGGACTCCTTGGTGAAGAGCACGCCTTTCTGGGCGGCGTATTCCCGCATCCACTCGAGGACTTCGAGCCAGGACTTGTATAGCATCTCGTCGTGGTGATGGTCGTGAGGGGCGCTCATAGTGACCAGTTTACCAAGTCGCGGGCCCGCCTCAGGGGATCACCTCCGCGTCCTCGGGCACGGGCACCAGGTTGAACCGCACGATGTAGCGCTGGGCCCCGCCCCGGCTGCCGTACTTGCGCATCAGGGCGTCGAGCTCGCGCTGGAAGGCCTTGGCGTCGGGGTAGTCGAGGTACATCGAGTCGTGGAAGCGGTTGAACATGGCCGGCTCGCCCGGGGCAGTAGGGTCGTAATCCTCCCGCGGCCCCAGCGCCAGGCTCTCGGTGAGCACGCCCTCGGCGTCGCGGTAGACCCGGCTTCCCCAGCGCCTCGAGCCCTCCCCGTGCGCGTAGAGCAGCCCCTTGACGATCTCCCGCTCCCAGAAGCCGTTCCAACGCAGGTAATTCTCGAGGTCCACCGGCCCCGCCAGCGGCACGTAGAGCACGTCGGCCACCGAGCGGTAGACCTTGACGGCCCGTCCGGCCCGCTTCTCCTCGCGCACCACCCGCAGGAGGCCGAGCTCGAGGTAGCGCCGCGTGCGCACGTAGGCGGTGTTGAGCTTGCTGCCGGTCTCCTCGGCCACCTGGGCGATGGTGCGGTCTTGGGCCAGGAAGGGCGCGAAGTAGCGCAGTTGGGCCGCGTCGGTGAGCACCCGGGCGGCCTCGGGGTCCCGCACCACGTAGACGCTGCTTGATTCAGCGGCTTCCATATCAAGCAGCATACCCCCAGCATGAAGCCAAGATGATCCTGCGCCGCGTCTTCGGTGACCCACTGCTCGAGCCCCTGCGCGAGCGCCCCTTCCGGCTGTTCTGGCTGGGCCAGACCGTCTCCCTGCTGGGCGACCGCGTGGCGGCGGTGGCCCTGCCGTTTCTGGTGCTCGAGCTCGGCGGCTCGGCCACCCAACTGGGGCAACTCTCCGCCCTCTACAGCGCGGGCCAGGTGCTGTTGCTGCTGTTGGGCGGGGTGCTCGTCGACCGCATCCCCCGCCGCAACGTCCTGGTGGTCACCGACCTGATCCGCGGGGCGCTGGTGGCGGGCATGGTGGCCCTGCTGCTCGGCGGCGGCCTGACCCTGGCCCACCTCTACGCCATGTACCTCCTCTTCGGCCTGTGCAGCGCCTTCTTCATGCCCGCCACCGCCAGCATCGTGCCCGAGACCGTCCCCAAGCCCCTGCTGGTGCCCGCCAACGCCCTGCGCTCCTTCGCGGGCGAGTTCGCCGGCATCGTCGGCCCCGCGCTGGGCGGCATCCTGGTCGGCTTCGGCGGCCTGGCGCTGGCTCTGGGCTTCGACGCCCTGACCTTTGGGGTAGGGGTGGCCTGCCTGCTGCTGATGCGGGTCCGGCCCCGCCCCGCCACCCCCACGCTGGGCAAGCCCCGCTACTGGCAGGACCTCGGCGAGGGCTTCCGCCTGATCGCCCGCTCGCAGTGGCTGTGGGCCACCATCCTGATCTTCGCCTTCGTCAACGTGTTCTTCGCCGGGGCCACCTCGGTGCTGTTCCCGCTGCTGGCCAAGGAACGCCTGGGCGACCCCCAGGTGCTGGGCTGGCTCTTCTCGGGCGTCGCCGCCGGCTCGCTGCTCAGCGCCCTGCTGCTGGGACGGCTGGGCAGGGTCGCCCGCCGGGGCCTGGCCGCCTACGCCGGGGTCGCCGCCAGCGGCCTGGCCCTGCTGGGCCTCGCCCTCGCCCCCCACCCCGCCGTCGCCGTGGCCCTGGCGATGCTCATGGGCGGCAGCCTCGTGGTCTTCGGGGTGATCTGGGAAAGCACCGTGCAAGAACTGGTGCCGCTCGAGGCCCTCGGCCGCGTCCACAGCGTAGACATGCTCGGCTCCTTCGCCCTGCTCCCCCTAGGCTTCCTGGCCGTCGGCTGGCTCGCCACCCACCTGGGGGTGACCCCTAGCCTCCTGATCTGCGGCGGGGCAGTCGTTTTGCTGGCGGGGACCGGGCTGTTGGTGCCGGGGGTGAGGAATTTGCGATGAGGGTCGATAGTCGATAGTCGATAGTCGATGGTCGATGGTCGATAGCCCATAGCTGATAGCCAAACGCCTCATTGGGGTTAATCATCCACTGGGGTTGTGCCCGGCCCGTAAGCCGACTACAGCCCCACTTCCCCGTGGACGGGCGCTCGTCCCGGGCTGCCCCGCCCCGGCCGGGGTGTGCGGCTCACGCGGGAGGGGGTGGGCGGGGTGTCGGGGGAGCCCAGGGGGAGGCCATGTGGAATGGCCTCCCCCTCGCTCCCCTGACGGCGGAGCGGGGGACACCAAACCAAAGCACCGAGAAGCACCCCCATCAGAACCCCCACCACGGCAAACAACTCGCTTAGGGGATTGGGCTCACTACGCCGAGAACGTACCTGCGCTAGAGTAGCCTGGATGCAGCTCGCCGACCTGCCGCCCCTGCCGGAAAAACCCGGGGTCTACCTCTGGAAGCAGGGGGAAACCATCATCTACGTGGGCAAGGCCAAAAGCCTCAAAGCCCGCGTGACGAGCTATTTCCACGCCGAGGGCAAGTCGCTGCGGATCAGCCGGGAGGCCAGCCGCCTCGAGTTCATCGTCGTGCGCGACGAGGTGGAGGCACTGCTGCTGGAGGCCAACCTCATCAAGCAGCACCGCCCCAAGTACAACGTCCTGATGAAGGACGACAAGCACTACCCCTTCCTCAAGCTCACCAACGAGCCCTTCCCCATGCTCATGATCGTGCGCCGCGTCCTGCCCGACGGCGCCCGCTACTGGGGCCCCTTTCCCGACGGCGGCGCGGTGCGCCGCATCAAGCGGCTCGTGGACCGCTTCTTCCCCCTGCGCAAGAACAGCGGCTTCCCCATGAAGAAGCGCCGCTACCCCTGCCTCAACTTCTCGATGGGCCGCTGCCTGGCCCCCTGCGTGGACCGGGCCGACCCCGAAGCCTACGCCGCCGCGGTCAAACAGGTCGAGAACCTGCTCGACGGCAAGGTGGACGAGCTCTTCGCCAGCCTCGAGGCCCAGATGCGCCAGGCCGCCATGAACCAGGACTTCGAGCGCGCCGCCGAGATCCGCGACCAGATCAAGGCGGTGCAGGCCTTCTTCGGCACCACCCAGCAGGCTTACGACGTGGAATTGGGCGACCTCGACTTCCTGGGCTTCGCCCGCGCCGCCGACTACGTGGTGATCCAGCTCTACCAGATGCGCGGCGGCCAGATCCTCGGCCGCACCAGCCGCTTCGCGGAGGGGGTCAAGGAGGACAGCAACGAGGAGCTGCTCTCGGCCTTCCTGCGCGACTACTACCTCGAGGCCACCCCCCTCCCGCCCCTGGTGCTGCTGCCCTTCGCCGTGGACGACCAGGACGCGCTCTCGGAGTTCCTGAGCTCCAAGGGCCGCCGGGTCGAGGTGCGCGTGCCCCAGCGCGGCGACAAGACCCGCCTCGTCGAGCTCGCCCAGCGCAACGCCCAGACCGCGCTCGAGTCCGAACTCAAGCTCATGGAGCGCAAGGGCGACCACCCCGGCCTCAAGGCCCTGGCCGAGGTGCTGGGCCTCTCGCGCCGCCCCTACCGCGTCGAGGGCTACGACATCTCCAACCTGATGGGCGAGGCGGTGGTGGGCTCGATCACGGTGTTCGAGGGGGGCCGGCCCAAGAAGCCGGAGTACCGCCGCATGAAGATCAAGGGCCTCAAGGGCGCCGCCGACGACTTCTACTCGATGGAGCAGACCGTCTACCGCCGCTTCACCGGCTCGCTGGCCGAGAGCATGCCCCTGCCCGACCTGCTCCTCATCGACGGCGGCTTAGGGCAGGTGCGGGCGGCGAAGAAGGCGCTCGAGAGGGCCGGGCTCGACATCCCCCTGGTGGGCCTCGCCAAGCGCGAGGAAACCCTGGTGCTCCCCGACGGCAAGACCATCGAGCTCCCCCTCACCCACCCCGCGCTGCAACTGCTCATCTACCAGCGCGACGAGACCCACAACAACGGCCTGCAGTTCAACCGCAAGCTCCGCACCGACAAGGCCCTCAAGAGCGTCTTCGACGACATCCCCGGCATCGGCCCCAGCCGCAAGATGGCCCTGCTGCACCACTTCTCCACCCTCGAGGAGCTGCGCGCCATGACCCCCGAGGAGCTCTCCAAAATCCCGGGCATGGACAAGCGCAGCGCCAAGGCGGTGCTCGAGGCCCTCTCCGCGATGGGCGTGGGCAGCCCCCCTGTTTAAACGGCCTGGGCCAGCAGGTACACGGCCTTCATCCAGGGCTCCACGGTCTCGAGGCCGAAGCCCCAGCGCCGCAGTTCCTCGGCCAGGACGGCCTGGCGCTCGGCGTTGACCTCGCGCAGCCGCCAGGGGTCGGGGCGCACCCGCTCGACGCGGAACCCGGCCGCCCCCAGCACCCCGCACAGCTCGGCCTCGCTGAACCAGTGGCGGGTGTGGGGGATGAAGCGCTCGAGCAGGCCCCGGGCGAATTCCCTCCCCGGCGAGCCCTCGGGGAGGACGCCTGTGGACAACAGCAAAGAGCCGCCCTCCGCCACCCTCGAGCGCAGCTTTCGCAGCTCCTGGACGGGGTTTTCAAAGAACTGGATAACCTGGAGCAAGACCACCAGGTCGAAGTTATCCACAAGGTTATCCACATACCCTGTGGATAACTCCACGTTGGTCAGGGGAAGGTCGCGCAGGTTCGCCCGCGCGGCCTCGACCTGGCCGGGCGAGGGGTCGAGGCCCAGCACCCGCGCGTGGGGGAAGGCCCGCGCGACGTCGAAGGTGCCCAGGCCGTTGCCGCAACCCAGGTCGAGGATGCGGGGCGAGGGGGGCAGCTCGAGGCTTTGCAGCAGCTCGAGCACGATGCCGGCGTCGTGGAAGCGGCGGGTGGCGGGCAGGCGCCCGAAGTGCTCGAGCATCGCCCGATGGTGCTCCGGGTCCATCAGTAGCCCTTCTCCGGCGTCACCACGTTGAGCAGCGGCTCGCCCCGCCGGTAGCGCTCGAGCTGCTCGCGCACCAGGCGGAAGCCGCGCTCGAAGAGCTTGTGGGTCGAGCCCGCCATGTGCGGCGTGAAGAAGACCTCCGGCAGCGACCACAGCGGGTGCCCCTCGGGCAGCGGCTCGGGGTCGGTCACGTCGGAGACGAAGCGCAGCCGCCGGGACTTGAGCGCCTCGATGAGGGCCTCCTGGTCGACGGTCTTGCCCCGCCCCGCGTTGACGAAGAGGGCCCCCGGCTTCATGCGGGCGAAGAACTCGGCGCCGCACAGCCGCTCGGTCTGGGGGGTGAGGGGCAGGAGGTTGATCACGACGTCGGCCTGGGGGAGCCAGTCGGGCAGCTCGGAGAAGCCGTAGACGTTCTCCCGCGCACTGCGCGCCACCCGGATGAACTGCACCCCGAAGGCCTCGAGCCGCTTCTCGGCGGCCCGGGCGATGGAGCCGTAGCCCAGGAAGAGCACCGTCGAGCCCTCGAGGTCCCCCACCCACTGGTAGGCCCAGCGCTGCTCGCGCTGCGCGTCGCGGAACTCGGGGAAGCGCTTGATGGTGCCCAGAATGGCCCCCACGATCCACTCCGACACCGGCACGTCGTGGATCCCCGCCCCGTCGCAGAGGGTGAGGTGCGGCGGCAGCCTGGGCAGGATCCAGTCCACCCCCGCCGTGAGCGTCTGCACCACCTTCAAGGCCTTGAGGTTGGGGATCTCCTCGAAAAACCTCCGGGCCGACCCGTAGGGCGCCACCGCGAACTCGGCCTGCGCCGCCTCCGCGGGCAGGGGCCCCTGCTTGGGCAAAAACACCACCTCCGCCGGGAGGCCCTCGAGGTAGCGGGCTTCGACCCCTTCTTGCACGAGCACGAACATGGGCTAAATATACGTCGATAGCCGATAGCTGATGGCCGGACGCGCAGCGCGGGTCGTACGTCGTACGCCAGACGCCAAACGCCAAACGCTAAACGCCTTTTCTTCACCCCCCTTAACAAGGGGGGCCAGGGGGGATACCCCCTCCCCGCGGGCAGGGGGGATGCCTTTCTGCCACAGGCCACACGCTTTTTTAGCTATCGGCTATCGGCCATCGACCATCGACATTTTCCAGCGTTCAGCCCTCGACCCTCCCTCACCCCAGGCTCTGCCACTCCTCCCGCGTGACCTCCATGTGTACGTCCTCGAGGCGCCGCTCCTCGGCCTTGGGGCGTGGCGGGCCCAGGGAGATCGAGGGGCGGGGGGCGGGGGCGGGGACCACCGAGACCACGCGGAAGCCGGCCTTCTGGAAGGCCTTCTGGGCGCGCAGGTTGTGCTTGAAGGTCTTGAGCCTCACGCGCTGGAGGTTCATGCGCTCGAAGGCGTAGCGCAGCACCGCGCGCACCGCGTCGGTGCCGTAGCCCTGGCCCCAGCGGTCCTTGGCCCCGATGAGGATGCCCAAGGTGGCGTCGGTGCGGCTGAGGTCGTAGAGCTCGACCGTGCCCAGCCACTCTCCCCCCTCGTCGAGGATGCCGAAGCCCAGCCGGTCGCCCCGGGCCACCTCGCCCATCACCACGCGCTTGAACAGCCAGATCGGCATGCGGAGGGGGCGGCTGCCGTTCCACTCGGCGATCTCGGGGTCGCGGAAGCACTCGTAAAAGCGCCGCCACTCCTCCTCGGTCAGGCCTTCGGTGAAGGGTTTGAGGGTCACCCGCCCGGAGCGGGGCCAGGTGTCGGAGATCAGCACACCCCCAGGATACGCCAAGACACGGGGGTCAGGGCGGGGAAACCCCCGATCCTGACCCCCGAACCCGCCGAGCCGCTTTAGGGGTACAGGCCCAGCAGGGCGCGGGCCTCGAGCACGCGGGTCGCGGCGACGATGTAGGTCGCGGTGCGCAGGCTGACCTTGCGCTCCTCGTGCACCTGCCACACCGCCTCGAGGGCGTTGCGCATGATCTGCTCGAGGCGCTGGTTGATCTCGGCCTCGGTCCAGAAGTAGCTGTTGAAGTCCTGGACCCACTCGAAGTAGCTCACCGTCACGCCGCCCGCGTTGGCGACCACGTCGGGCACCACCAGGATGCCGCGCTCGGCCAGGATGTCGTCGGCGGCGGGGGTGGTGGGGCCGTTGGCGCCCTCCACGACCACCTTGCACTGCACCTTCCAGGCGTTGGCCTCGGTGATCTGCTTCTCCAGCGCCGCCGGGACCAGGAACTCGCAGGGCACGGTGAGCACGTCCATCGCCGGGATGGGCTCGGCCTTGGGGTAGCCGCGCACCCCGCCGGTGGCCTGCACGTGCTGGGTGAGGTCGTAGGGGTCGATCCCGGCCTCGTTGTAGACGGCGCCGGTCACGTCGGAGACCGCCACGACACGGGCCTTGTGGTCGTGGAAGATGCGCGCGGCGGCGTTGCCCACGTTGCCGAAGCCCTGGATGGCGACGCGGGCGCCCCCGAGGTCCATCCCCAGCTTCTGCGCCGCGACCGCCGCCGCCACGAACACGCCGCGCCCGGTGGCGTCACGGCGGCCCAGCGATCCGCCCACCTGGATGGGCTTGCCGGTCACCACGCCCGGGGTGGTGTGGCCGATGTTCATGGAGTAGGTGTCCATCATCCAGCCCATCTCGCGCTCGCCGGTGCCGACATCGGGGGCGGGGATATCCTTGTGGGGCCCGATCAGCACGCCAATCTCGGAGGTGTAGCGCCGGGTGAGGCGCTCGATCTCGCCCGTCGAGAGCTTGCGCGGATCGACGCGGACGCCGCCCTTGCCCCCGCCGTAGGGCACGCCCACCGCGGCGTTCTTGATGGTCATCCAGGCCGCCAGGGCCATGACCTCGGAGAGGGTCACGTCGGGGTGGTAGCGCACCCCGCCCTTGGCCGGCCCGCGGAAGGTGTTGTGGTGCACCCGGTAGCCCTCGAAGTGGGCCACCGAGCCGTCGTCCATACGTATGGGGATGTCCACCACTAGGATGCGCTTGGGCCGCTTGAGGTCTTCGACCCAGTAGGCCAGCTTGCCCAGATAGGGCGTCACGCGCTCGACTTGTTCGAGGTAGATCTCCCAGGGGCCGTTGTTCTCGCTCGAGAGGTACGAAAGCGGTTCACTTCGCATAGCTGCTCCGTTGGCTCTTATTGCCCTGTATAGGATACAGCCTGTTTATGCATTGCAACATATGTCCTGCGTCGAAGGTCGGTACGCCGAGCGCGGGTCGTACGTCGTACGTCCTACGTCGTACGCAAAACGCCAAACGCAAGACGCCTCGGCTCTGGACCCTCGACCGCGGGGAGGTCCGGGGTAGGGTGCTTCCCCCACAGGCCACACGCTTTTTTAGCTATTAGCTATTAGCTATTAGCTATTAGCTATTAGCTATCAGCTATGGGCTATCGGCTATCGACCATCGACCCTCTACTCAGCTAAGGCGCGACAACTCCTTACGGGCCAGCGCCTCGAGCGCGTCGCGGTAGGGGCTGGGGGGCAGGGCCTGCAGGTGCTCCACGGCCGCCTCGACGCGGGCTTGGATGGCCTCCACGACCTCCCGGTCGATCCCCGCCTGCACCGCCAGGGTGCGCAGGCGCTCGAGGTCGCCCACCCCCTCCCCCTTGCGCCGCAGGATCTCGCCGGCCTCCTGGGGGAACTCCTCGAGCAGCCGCAGGGTCACGCGGGTCAGCTTGCCCTCGCGCACGTCCCCGCCCACCGGCTTGCCCAGCACCTCCACCGAGCCCATGAGGTCGAGGTAGTCGTCGCGCATCTGGAAAGCCTGCCCGTAGAGTAGCCCGAAGTGCGCCAGCGCCTCGCGCTGTTCGGCCGGGACACCCGCCAGCACCGCCGGGCCCTCGCAGCACAGCCGCGTCACCGAGCCGGTCTTGCCGGTGATGATGCGCTCGTAGGCCTCGAGGGAGTAATCCGCCAGCGCCGCCACCTGGAACTGCAGGACCTCCCCCTCGGAGAGCTCGCGGGCGGTCTGGGCCACCATCGCCACCAGTTCCATCCGGCCCATCTCGGCGAGCAGGTGCATCAGCCGGGCCAGCAGGTAGTCGCCGGAGAGCACCGAGACCGCGTTGCCGTACTTGCGGAACGCGGCCACCTGGCCCCGCCGGGTCTCGGCGTCGTCCACCAGGTCGTCGTGCAGGAGCGTGGCCGAGTGGAGCAGCTCGACCACCAGGGCCATGTCTACGGCGTGGGGGGCACCGCCGAGCGCGCCGCTGGCCAGGAACACCAACTGCGGCCGCACCCGCTTGCCGCCCGCCGTCACCAGGTCCTCCTCGATCAGCCGGATGAACTCCACGTCCGAGCGGATGACCTCCCGCAGGCGCTCTTCGAAGGCCTCGAGGGGGAGTTCGAGGGAGGTGGTGAAGGGCTTCACGCTCATCGAGGCCAGTATATGCTACCGGCCTCGACGCGAATGCAAATTGTGGCAGTAAGGCTCAGTTGGCCTTGAACAACACCAGGTTGAGCTCGCCGCCCCAGTTGCTGCCGTTGTCGCCGTAGGCCTCGATGCTCCTGAGAACGGCCGAAGTGATCCCCGGCGCGCCGATCGCGATGTTCACGTCGGTCTCGAGCCCGTCCACCAGGATGGCGTTGTGCAGGCCGTAGTCCTTCTTGGTGTCCACCTTGCGGCAGAGCTTGTTCTCGCGCTCGAAGTCGTTGGTCACGTCGACCGCGCAGCCGGGGAACAGCCGGGGGGTGGTGAGCTCGACGGTCTGTCCGTTGCTGAACTCGATGACGTAGCTGACGACGCTCGAGGGGGAGCCCGCTTTGCTGTAGAACGACAGCGTCCCGGTCAAGGCGACCCCGTCGTACTGGAAGTCGCTCGCGCCCACGACGACCCGGGGCACGAGGACGTTGATCCCCCCATAATTGTTACAGCCCGATACCAGAAGCATCGTGGCTCCGAGGAGCATAGCTACGATTCTTTTCATCCGATCATCTCCTCCCTCAAGCGCGGGTTCAGGATAAAGAAACTCAGGCGGCTCAGACCGGCTAAAAAGTCCACGTTCTCCACCGCCACTTCCTTGGGCACCTCGAGGACGACGGGTGCGAAGTTAAGGATGCCCCTCAGGCCAGAGTCTATCATCCGGTTCGCCACACTTTGGGCTGAATCCGCCGGCACGGCTATTAATCCAATCTCAATCCTCCGCTCGGCGACGGCCCTGGGGAGGTTCTCCAGCGACTCGACCGCGATCCCGCGGAAGCTCAGGCCGTGCTTGGTGGGGTCGATGTCGAAGAAGCCGCGCAGGTCGAAGTGCTCGTCGAAGCCGGGGTAGTCGGCGAGGGCCTGGCCTAAGCGGCCCATGCCCACGATGCACAGGCCCCAGCGGCGGTTGAGGCCCAGGATCTGCTGGAGCTCGCGGCGCAGCACCGGGACGGTGTAGCCCACCCCGCGGGTGCCGTAACTGCCGAAGTAGGAGAGGTCCTTGCGCACCTGGAAGGCCGTGACCTGGGCTTCTTCGGAGAGCTGCTCGCTCGAGGTGCGGTTGACGCCCCGGGCCTCGAGGTCTTCCAGGATGCGCAAGTAGGTCACCAGACGAGAAATCGCTGCACTGGGCACTTTCGCCATTCCAGTACCTCCATCTTCATGTGCCCCCAGGCACAAGGCCCGCGAGCCGGGTAGGAATCCTCGAGCCCATCATAGGCCGGGGCTAGGGAACGGCCAGGGTCGGCAACCCCATGGCCTTGAGGCGGGCGACGACCTCTTCGCGGCCCTCGCCCAGGGGGCCGACCCGCACCCTGAGGAGGCTGCCGTCCTTGACCAGCACCACCGGCAGGCCCTCGGACCGCAATTTCTCGACCAGGGCATCGGCCGAGGCCTGGGTCTTGAAAGCGCCCACCTGCACGTAGCGGGGTGCAGCGGAAGGTTGGGCCTGAGGGGCGGTCTGGGCAGGCGCGGCGGGCTGCGCCGCGGGGCGCGCGCCCCGGTACACCTGGGCCCCCGCGAAGCCCCGGGCCACGCCGCGGGCCTGCTCCTCGGTGGCGTAGGGGCCGACCGTGACGCGGGTGAGGGCCCCGGCGGCCTCGAGCTGCACCCGGTAGCCCTGGGCCTCCAACTGCTGGGCCAGCCTCGAGGCGTTCTGGGCGTTGGAGAACGAGCCCACCGCCACCCGCCAGCTCCCGGCGGGGGTGCTGGGGGTCTGGGCGGCGGGGGCCGGTTTGTCGGCGGGTTGGGGTTTGGGCTGCTGGGCAGGCGCCTCCGGAGGCGCCTGGGGGATGGGCAGGGCGTTGATCACCGGATCTCCCGTGGCCGGGTCCTGCGCCTGCGGCTGGGGTTGGGCCTGCGGCTGAGGCTCGGGGGCCGGCGCGGGCTGCGGCTGGACGGGGGCAGGGCGGGTCTGCTCCACCCGCGGCTGCGGGAGGGGCGGCGGGGACTGGGCGGGGAGCCGCTGGAAGGGGTTGATGCCCGTGAGGAAGAACACGATACCCGCCACCACTAGGCCGAACAGCACGAAGATCAGCAGGTCGAGCCAATTGTTGCGGAGCCAGCCCATACCTCTAAACTACCGCACTACAGGCGCATTGCAAACAACCGCCGGGCGGGAAACCCGCCCGGCGATACGTTTCGGGACGAGTGCCCTACCGCAGGAACTGGCGGGCGGGCTCGTAGCCGAGGTTGACCGCCTGCTGGAAGGCGCGGCGGGCCTCGGCGTTGCGCGAGAGGGCCTGCAGGGCGATGCCCAGGTTGTACCAGGCCACCGCGTCGCGGGGGTTGAGGGCGACGGCCTGGTTGAGCAGGCGCTCGGCGTCGGAGTAGCGGTTGGCGGCGAGGTAGGCAGCGCCCAGGTTGGCGGCGGTGTCGCCGGTGGGCTCTAAGGCCTGGGCGCGCTCGAGGGAGCCGATGGCCGCCTCGTACTTCTTGAGCGCGAACTGCGAGCGGCCCAGGTAGAACCACGCCGCGCCCCGGTCGGCCTTGAGCTGCACGGCCTGGAGCAGCACCTCCTCGGCGCTGTCGTAGCGCTGCTGGAAGTAGGCGGCCTTGCCCTGCACGAACAGGGCCTCGGCCTTCTCGGCGCCGCTCGCCGACTTCGCCGCCAGCGCCGCGAGGCGCCCGGCCTCGGTGAACTGGCCCAGGCGGTCGTGGGTCAGCGCCAGCGCCAACGCCACGCGGGGCTCGTCGGGCATCTGGCCGTAGGCGGCCTGGAAGGCCTCGAGGGCGCCCTTGAAGTCGCCGTTCTGGTAGCGCACGCGGCCCAGGTCGTACTGGGCGGTCCAGAGCCGGGGGTCGAGGCGGGTGGCCTCGGTGAGGGCGTCCTGCTGGGCCTTGCCGCTGAGCAGCGAGGCCTTCTTGTAGACGAGCTGGGCCTTGACCTTGGCGTCCTGAACGGCGGCGATGGAGCGGTCGAGCTCGGTCACGGCCCGCTCGGGCAGGCCCTGGGCCACGAAGATGTCGGCCACCAGGCCCACCGCGCTGACGTTGCCGCGGTTCTGGTTGAGCAGGGTGTAGAGGTGGGGGAGCGCGTCGAGGGGCTTGTTGGCGCGGTAGAGGCTGTCGGCGAGCAGGAAGGTGATCTCCTGGTCGTTCTCGAACTTCTTCAGCGCGCCCACCAGGGTGGCGGCCGCGGCGTCGTACTGCTTCTGGTCGCGCTGGGCCTTGGCGAGCCCCAGGTAGGAGGTGCGCAGGTCGGCGGGGGCGACCCCGGCCTTCTCGCCCACCTCGATGGCCTTGGAGAGGGCCTGGGCGGCCTCGGCGGAAACCCCCAGGCGGTCGAGGGTCACGCCCAGGTTGAACCAGCCCTCGAAGCGGTCGGGGGCCAGCAGGGTGAGCTGGGTGAACTCGAAGCGGGCGCCCTTGAGGTCGCCCTGGCGGTAGAGGGCCAGCCCCAGGCAGAAGTGGCCGCTGTAGCTGGTGTACTCGCGGGTGACCACCTGTTCGCACAGTTGGGCGGCCTCGGCGTTGCGGCCCGCCTCGAGCGCGGCCAGACCCCGCTTGAGGGTGTCCTCCACGCTCGGCTGCTGGGCCCAGGCCAGCGAAGCGGCCACGAGGGCCATCCAGGTTCCCTTCATAGCGTATCTCCCGAAATCTTGGGTCATGCTGGCAGGAATTCTAGCATGTGGCCGGGGGCGGCTCGGGCCAGGGTGAACCAGCGAGTTGACACGGGCGCACCCCTTTGATACCCTGGCGAAGCTTGGCCGGAAGGCCCTCAGCGACGCGGGGTGGAGCAGTCTGGTAGCTCGTCGGGCTCATAACCCGAAGGTCACAGGTTCAAATCCTGTCCCCGCAACCAAAGCAGCGAAAACCGGCCCCAGGGCCGGTTTTCTTCGTTCATGAATCCCGGTTAATCAAAGCTTTAGACTGCCGCGACGCGCCCCAGGGCCTCGGCCGGGGTGCGGGCCCCCACGGCGTACAGCGCCACCCGCAGCTCCCAGAGGAAGTCCTCGAGCCAGGCCACCACCGCGTCGGGGCCCCGCAGGGCGGGCTCCAGCAGGGGCCGCGCCACCGCCACCGCCTGCGCCCCCAGCGCCAGGGCCTTGGCGGCGTCGGTGCCGCTGCGGATGCCGCCGGAGGCCACCAGCGGCAGGCCGGGCAGGGCCGCGCGGCACTCGATGAGGGCCTGGGCGGTGGGCAGCCCGACCTCGCAGAGCTCGGGGTGGCGCACCTCGCCGTAGCGCACCAGCTCCTCGACCCGCGCCCAGCTCGTCCCCCCGGCCCCGGCCACGTCGAGCGCGGCCAGCGGCAGGCCGGCGAGCCCCCGGGCCACCTCCCCCGAGAAGCCGTGCCCCACCTCCTTGAGCAGCACCGGGAAGGGGACTTCCCCCAGGACCTGCCCCAGCTTGGCCCTCAGGCCCGCGAAGTCGGTGTCGCCGCGCTGCACGGCCTCTTGCAGGGGGTTGGCGTGCAGGGCGAGGGCGTCGGCGCCCACCGCCTCGACCGCGCGGCGCAGGTGCTCGGCGGTGTAGCCCCGGTTGAGCTGCACCAGCCCCAGGTTGCCGATCAGCAGCGCGGTGGGGGCCACCTCGCGCACCTGGAAGCTGGCCCTGGTCTGCGGCTTCTCCAGCATCACCCGCTGGCTCCCCAGCATCATCCCCACCCCCACCCGCTCGGCGGCCTCGGCCAGCGCCCGGTTGATGCGCCCCCCGTGCTCCTCGCCCCCGGTCATGGCCCCGATCAGGAAGGGCGCGGCCAGCCGCTTGCCCAGGAAGCGGGTCGAGAGGTCCACGTCCTCCAGGCGCAGCTCGGGCAGTGCCCGGTAGGCCAGGCGGTAGCGCTCGAGCCCCGTGGTCAGGCGGGCGTAGTTCACGGGCCCCTCGAGGCAGACCTCGAGGTGCTTGCGCTTGCGGGCGGTGATGTCCATAGGGTCACGGGAGGCTAAAAGGGCAAAAGGTGAGAGGTGTTCTCCGCTTTTTACCTTTTCACCTTTTCACCCCTTCACCCTTCTGCCTCATGCTACGGGCTCCACGACCTGGGTCGAGAGCACGTCGGTGCCCTCTAAGGGCAGGCCGAAGTCCTGGGCGACGAGGCGGGCGGTCATCTTGGCCGACATCATCACGCTGGGGGTGCCCGCGCCGGGCTGGGCCCCCGCGCCCACCAGGTAGAGCCTGGCGACGTCCTCCGAGCGGTTGTGGGGGCGGAAGAAGGCCGACTGCGTCAGGACGGGCTCGGGGCCGAAGGCGTTGCCGAGGTGCGAGAGCAGGGTGTGCTCGAAGTAGTCGGGGGTGACGAAGCTTTTGTAGACCAGGCGCTCGGAGAGGTTGGGGAGGTAGCCGCGCTGCTCGAGGAAGCCCAGCACCTTGTTTGCGAAAGGCTCGCCCAGCAGCTCCCAGTCGAGCCCGGAGCCGTTGTGGGGCACGGGGACCAGGGTGTAGGCGGCGTGGTGGCCGGGCGGGGCCAGCGAGGGGTCGGTGAGGGTGGGGACGTGGAGGTACTGCGAGAAGTCCTTGGCCAGCACCTTGCGCCCGAAGATGTCCCTCAGCAGCTCCTCGTAGCGCGGCCCCAGGATGATGTTGTGGTGGCGCAGCTTCTCGCCCTCGCTGCCGTCGGCCTCGAAGCCGAAGTAGATCACCACCAGCGACATGCTCTGCCTGCGGGCCCGCACCACCGGGTCGGCGTTCCACAAGCGGTACTGCGGCTCGACAAGCTTGAGGTAGGTGTGGGCGTAGTCGGCGTTGGAGACCACCACGTCGGCTTGCAGCACCTCGCCCGAGGCCAGCGTGACGCCGGTGGCGACCTTCCGGCCGCCCTGGCGGGTCACGTTGATCCGGCTCACCTCGGCGCCGTAGCGGATATGCCCGCCGAGCTCCTCGAGCTTCCGCACGAAGCCCCGCACCAGCGCCCCGGTGCCGCCCATGGCGAAGTGGATGCCCCAGGTCTTCTCCACGAAGTGGATCATGGCGTAGATGGCGGGCACGCCCAGGGGGTTGCCGCCCACCAGCAGCGTCTCGAAGCTGAAGACCTGCTGCATCTTGGGGTTCTTGAAGTACTTCCTCGCGAAGGAGAACAGCGTGCGCACCGCGTCCAGGCGCAGCAGGTCGGGGACCACCCGCAGCATGGTGCCCACGTCGCCGAAGTGGGTGTAGCCGAGCTCGAGGAAGCCCCGCTCGAAGATGGCCCTCGCGTCGCGGTGGAAGTGCTCGTAGCCCTCGAGGTCTTCGGGGGCGAGTGCCCGGATCTGCTCGCGGGTGCGGATGGGGTCGCCGTCGTAGTCGAAGAAGGTGCCGTCGTCGAAGTAGATGCGGTAGAAGGGCAGGATGGGGACGAGGGTGACGTAGCGCGAGGTGTTGGGGCCGCCCGAGACGCCCTCCCGCACCCGCTTGTCCTCGCCCAGCACCGCGGGGGGGAAGTCGGGCTGGCCCAACCGGGGGTCGCCCCGGCCCAGGCTGAACAGCTCCTCGATGAAGTGGGGCACGGTGATGACGGTGGGGCCCATGTCGAAGGTGAAGCCCTGGGCCCGGCGCACGTAGGCCCGCCCGCCGGGGGCGTCGAGCTTCTCGAGCACGGTGGTGTCGAAACCCAGGCTGCACAGGCGGATGCCCATCGCCAGCCCGCCGATGCCGCTGCCGATGACGACGGCCTTCTTCACGGGCACCTCCCGCGGCGAGGGGGCGTGTGGGGCGCGTTCATGGGCCCGAGGATACCCCCGGGCCCGCGAGGACATTTAGCCGCGGGGATACAGTCTCGCCGCCCGACCCGGTAGGCTTTGGGCGTGAAAGCCATCCAGATCACCCGCACCGGCGGCCCGGAAGTGCTCGAGCTCACCCAGCTTCCTCTCCCCGAACCCGGCCCCGGCCAGGTGCGGCTCAAGGTGGAGGCGGCGGGGCTCAACTACGCCGACATCCTCACCGTGGCCGGGGAATACCTCGCGCGCACCCGCCTCCCGCTGGTGCCCGGCATGGAGTTCGCCGGGCGGGTGGACGCGCTGGGCGAGGGGGTCGGGGGCCTGCAGGAGGGCCAGTTGGTGGCCGCGCTCGCCGGGCAGGGCGGTTTCGCCGAGTACGCGGTGGTGCCGCTGCGGGCCCTGGTGCCGGTGCCCCCCGGCCTCAGCGCCCCCCAAGCTGCCGCCTTCCCGGTCTCGTACTACACCGCCTACTTCGCACTGGTGACCCAGGCCCGCGCCCGGCCCGGCGAGTGGGTGCTGGTGCAGGCCGCCGGGGGCGCGCTGGGCACGGCCACAGTGCAGGTCGCGCGGGCGCTGGGCCTGCGGGTGATCGCTACCGCCAGCACCGAGGCCAAGCTCGAGCTCGCCCGCGCCCTGGGGGCCGAGGTGACCTTGCTGGGCAGCCGGCCGGACCTGCTCGAGGCCGTGCGGGAGGCCACCGGGGGGCACGGGGTGGACGTGCTGGTGGAGGTGGTGGGCGGGGCGGGTTTCGCCCAGAGCCTCCAGATGCTGGCCTACCGGGGCCGCCTGCTGGTGGTGGGCTCGGCCAGCCGCGAGCTGGCCCAGATGAACCCGGTGAGCCTGATGAAGCGCAACCAGAGCGTCATTGGCGTGTGGCTCACCCCCTTCCTGGCCGACCCCCAGGCCCTGCAGGAGGCCACCGCCTTCCTCACCCCCCTGCTGGCCTCGGGCGCGGTGCGCCCGGTGGTGGGCAAGGTCTTCGCGCTCGAGCAGGCCGCCGAGGCCTTCGCCTACGTCACCGGCCGTCAGAGCAGCGGGAAGGTGGTGCTCACCCCGTAGAATCGGGCTCGTGGAAACGGAGACGCGAACCCTCGAGCTGGTCTTCCCCGAACACGCCAACCCCGGCGGCAACGCCTTCGGCGGCTTCGTGCTGGGCCTGATGGACAAGGTGGGCTCCTACGCCGCGATCCGGCGGGCCCGCAAGCGCTGCGTGACCGTGCGGGTGGGCGAGGTGGTCTTCGAGGTGCCCATCAAGGTGGGGGATTTGCTCGAGGTCGTGGCGAAGGTGGTGCGGGTGGGCCGCACCTCGATCACGGTGGAGGTCGAGGTGTACCGCGAAAACCTCAAGGAGGCCAAGGTGCTGGCGACGCGGGGCAACCTGACCTACGTGGCGATCGACGCGGAGGGCAGGCCGACGCCGGTGGATCCGGTGGAGTGAGGTGGGTCGATGGTCGATAGGCGATAGCTGATAGCCAAACGCAAGACGCCAGACGCCTTGTCACCCCCCTTAGCAAGGGGGGCCGGGGGGGGATACCCCTCCCCGCGCGCGGGGAGGGCTGGGGGGGTCCACCGCGAGCCACACACCCCGAGCCTTCCACTTACCGCTTACGGCTGAAAGCTGACCGCTGAGCGCTGAAAGCTGAAAGCTGCCGGCTGACAGCTGACGCCAGCACGTCCAGTGCGGCCAGGGTGAAGGCGGGGACGTTCATGCTGAAGAGGACGGGGAGTTCCTCGAGCAGCGTGGTGGACTCGTCGAGGAACTTGAGCACCTGGGGGGCCGGGCGGCGGCGGAAGAGGTCGCTGAAGGCTCGCGCACCCGGATAGCGCTTCTTGGCGAAGACGTTGAGCAGCACGCTGTCGTAGAAGGCGAAGCGGGCCGGGTTGCTCTGGGGCGCCGGGGGCCTGTCCTGGGCCAGGGATTGGGCGATGTGGCGGCACTGGTGTTGGATGCGCTGGAAGGTGTAGCCGGTCGAAGCCTTGGTCTGGCCCCCGGCGGTGCCGATGCGCAGGGTGCGCTCCCCGATGCGGGTGGGGAAAGGCGCGTCGGTCATGGGGATCATGCCCGCCTCGGTCTCGAGAACGCGGTACTGTGCGAGCCCCAGGTGCTCCCCGACGTAAGCCCGCAAGCCCTGCTCGTACTGGGCGTCGCTGAGCAGTTGCGCCGAGAACAGGGTGTACTCCACCAGCGCCCGCCGCTCGTCGAAGGGCAGGACGTAGACGAAGCGCACCTCGCCCTGCTGCTCGACGCGGAAGTCCATGAACGTGGCGACGCCGGGGTCGAAGGCGGGGCCGGGGGCCTCGAGCACCCAGCCGCGGAAATGCTGGAGCAGGTGCTGGTAGGGGGGGCGGGGGGCGAGGGGTGAGGGGAGGACGCTGCTGAAGACCCAGTCGGCGGTGTAGGTCTGGCCCTCCAGCCGCACGAAGCCGTCGCCGACGGCCTCGAGCTCGCCGTAGAGGCGGGTGAGGCGGGGCCAGCGGGCCAAGCGCTCGTCCATGTGGCGGTAGAAGTCGAGGCCGCGCAGCATCTTGTAGGCGTAGGGGGCGATGTCGAAGGTGCGGGAGAAGCCCGGGGCGTGGAAGGCCAGGCGCCCCCAGCGGCGGAAGATGATCGGCTCGAAGGGCCCCTCCCCCGCCTCCCAGAAGCACCAGGTGCGGTCGTTGCGGGTCTTGGGCGCGCGGTCGAGGAGGAGCACGCGGCGGTCGGAGAGCCCGGCGCGCTCGAGGTGGTGCAGCAGGCTCAGGCCCGCGGCCCCGGCCCCCGCGACGATGTAGTCGAAGTGTTGCGCCATGGCCTCAGGTGCTCAGCATACGCCGCGCCCGCTCATACCCCCCGCATCCACAGGGCCTTGGGCAGGAGCTTGAAGCGCTCGTAGGGCGAGAGCGCGGCGCGGCGGGAGAGGTTGTCCCAGCCGTTGTGCTCGAGCTTGTCGAGGATGCTTTGGTACTGCAGGGCGGCCAGGGCGACGGCGGCGCGGCCGTTGCGGAGGTGGCGCAGGCCGCGCAGGCCCTCGCGGTAGAGCCGGCGGGCCTCCTTAGCCAGCTCGCCCATCAGCGCGGCGTAGGCGGGCGTCACGCGCCCGTGGCGCAGGTCCTCGAGCGCGACCCCGTAGCGCAGGAGCAGTTCGGCCGGGAGGTAGACCCGCCCCAGCGCCAGGTCCTCGCCCACGTCGCGCAGGCAGTTGGTGAGCTGCATGGCCTGCCCCAGTTTGACCGCCGCCTCCTCGGCCTCGGGGCCCGCGCCGCCGATGGGTGCGATCATGCGGCCCACGGTGCCCGCCACCTGGTAGCAGTAGTTCATCAGCTCGGCGCTGCTTTGCAACCGCACCGCGCCCAGGTCGGCCGCGAAGCCCTGGTGCATGTCGGCGAAGGCTTCCCGGGGGATCTCCCAGCGCTCCAGCGCCCAGCTCAGGGCGCGTTCCCACTCGGCCTGCGGCTCGCGGGCATAGGCCCGGCCGAGCCCCTGCCACCAGCGCTCGAGGTCGGCGCGGGGGTCGGGCGACTCGTCCACCGCGTCGTCGCCCAGGCGGCAGGCGGCGTAGACCGCCCAGGCCCCCTTGCGGGCCTCGCCGCGGAAGAGCAGGCTCCCGAGGTAGAAGGTCGCCGAGTGGCGGCGGATGATCGCGGAGACTTCGGTCCAGTTGGGTTCCAAGGCGACCTCCTTTCGCGAGACGTACTGCCGTAAGGATGGGGCTACTCGCCGGTAGGGAGTTTTGTCCCCGCCACAAAGCCCGCCGAGCCCTCGCGCCAGCCCTCGAGCGCGAAGCCGAGCGGGGCCAGCAGGGCGAGGAGGTCCTCGAGGCGGGGGAAGCGCAGGCCGGCCCGCCCGAAGGCCCGCTGCAAAGGGCTGCCCGAGCGGTGGGTGAACACCAGCCACAGCCGCCCGCCGGGCCTGAGCACCCGCGCGACCTCGAGGGCCACCGCCTCGGGCTCGGCGAACTCGTTCCAACTCCCCCCCACCGCCACCCCGTCCAGGCTCGCCGCGCGCAGGGGCAGCGCCTCGGCCCGCGCCAGCAGGGGGACTAAGCCCCCGAGCCCCCGCGCCCGGCGCCGGGCCGCGCGCAGCATGGCCGGGGAGAGGTCGAGGGCGTAGACCCGGGCGGCCCCCGCCTGCAGCAGGGCCCGGGCGTACAGGCCCGTGGCGGTGCCCAGGTCGAGGAACACCCCGCCCCCCACGGGCTCGAGGCTCGCCCGCATCCGGCCCAGCTCCTCGCCCAGGGGGAAGGGCCGCCCCGACAGCAGCGAAAGCGCCCGCGCCCGCCAGGCCTCGTAGCCCCAGGCGGTGAGGGGCCAGAGGTTGACGGCGGCGGCCGGGCCCAGCGGCCGCCCGCCGCGGAAGTCGGTCCACTCCCCCGCCCGGGGCCACACCCGGCCGCAGCTTGTACAGGCGGCAGCGCCCTCCTGGAGGGCGCTCTTGCAGCGGGGGCAGGCGAGGCTTGACATAACCTGGACAACAATCTAGCATAGTCTTGTACAAAAGGTGAACACGATGCGCAAAGACATGGGGGTCTACACCATCGCGGAGGTCGAGGAGCGGGTCGGGCTGTCCTCCGCGCTCCTGCGGCAGTGGGAGCGGCGCTACGGCTTCCCCCGCCCCGAGCGCTCCCCCGGCGGGCACCGCCTCTACTCCGAGGCCGACCTCGACGCGTTGCAGGACATCAAGCGCTCCATCGCCGAGGGGGTCGCCCCGGCGCAGGCGGTCAAGCGCTACCTCGAGGGCCTCACCCAGGAGGGGCCGCGCCCCCCCGAGGCCCTCTCGCTCGAGCTCGAGAACGCCCTGCTCCAGGCCGACCTCGAGGCCGCCGAGCGCGCCCTCTCCGAGTCCTTCCGGCTGCACCCGCTCGAGGAGGTAGTGATGGAGGTGATCTCCCCGGTGCTCGGGCGCATCGGCGACGGCTGGCACTTAGGCCGCGTCAGCACCGCCCAGGAGCACCTGGCGAGCACCTACCTGCGCGGCCGCCTGCAGGAATTGCTCAACCTGATGGGCGGCTCGCTGGGCCCGGCGGTGGTCGTCTCGACGCTGCCCGGCGAGCAGCACGAGCTGGGCGGCCTGATCACCGCGCTGTTCCTGCGGCGGGCGGGCTACCAGGTGTTCTACCTCGGGCCCAACACCCCCCTGCAGGACCTGCGCGGTTTCGCGCGGCGCGTCGAGGCCCGGGCCGCGGTGCTCTCGGCGGTCCAGGCGGTCTCGCTGGAGTCCCTGCCCCAGGGCGCCCTCGCCGACCTGGCGCCGGTGGTGGTGGTGGGCGGCCGCGCGGCCGAGGGGCTGCCGGGATTGGTGGAGCGCCTGGGCGCGCGCTACCTGGGAAATGACCCCCGCGAGCTGGCCGACAGCCTGGCGCGGGTGCTGAAGGAGGGAGGACTGTGGTAAGCTCGACTCAAGCCTTTCGTTCCCCTGTACAACTTCCAGCTTCGTCCGTACGCCACGAGGAGCGTCGAGGTGACGTGTTCGCGGTAGGGGTGCTGCATTCGAGGAGGTGGGTTGATGAAACGCGTTCGCCGTAAGGAAGTGATCTACCGCGCGGGCGACCGGGCCGAGGCGCTGTACCAGCTCGAGCGGGGGTTGATCCGCATCGTCGAGATCCTGCCCGACGGGCGCCAGCTCACCCTGCGCCACGTGCTGCCCGGCGACTACTTCGGGGAGGAGAGCCTCGCCGAGCGCAACCACCGCTACACCGCCGAGGCCCTCACCGAGGCCGCGGCCCACGCCCTCGACCCCCGCGCCCTCTCCTCCGAGGACCTGCGGCAGGTCGCCAACAGCCTCGCCAGCCAGATGGGCCAGATGCACGCCTACGAAACCCACCTGCAGTGGGGGGAGCTCCGAAGCCGCATCTGCCGCTACCTGCTCTACCTCGCCGCCACCGCCGCCCACGGCCAGGACGAGCGCGGGGTCTACGTGACGGCCTCCCACGAGGAGATCGCCGACGCCACCGCCTCCACCCGCGAGTCGGTGAGCAAGCTCCTCTCCGACCTTCGCCACGAGGGCATCCTCGACACCGGCTACCGCAAGATCTACCTCGTGGACCGGCGCACCCTCGAGGCCGAGGCCGAGACGCGGCTGCTGGAAGCGGTGTGAGCAGGAAGGTCGAGGATCGGTGGCCGAGGGCTAGAAGCCGCCGAGCGCAAAGCGTTCGGCGTACGCCGTAGGACGTACGACTTGAGACACAGGAGACCGCTTTGAACGTCCTGCTCATCGGCGGAACGGGGTACGTGGGGAGCCACCTGACGCGCGTGCTGCTGGCGCGGGGGCACACGGTCCACACGCTCTCGCGCAAGGCCCGGCCCACGGGGCGGGTGGCGGGGGCGGGCCAGGGGGCGCGGCACGTGCGGGGC
>NZ_KE387023.1:555547-560368 GCF_000430045.1 Calidithermus chliarophilus DSM 9957
GGTGGCGGGGGCGGGCCAGGGGGCGCGGCACGTGCGGGGCGACGCGGTGACGGGGGAGGGGCTCGAGGAGGCCGTGCGCGCCGCGGACGCGGTGGTCTACCTCGTGGCGCTGATCCGGGAGTGCGGGGGCCAGACCTTCCGGGGCACCGTCGTCGAAGGGGTGAAGAACACCGTCGCCGCCATGCGGCGGGCCGGGGTCCGGCGGCTGCTGCACATGTCGGCCTTGGGGGCGGCGCGGGGCACCGGCAGCCGCTACTTCGAGGCCAAGGCCGAGGCCGAGGAGTGGGTGCGGGGGTCGGGGCTGGAGTGGACCATCTTCCGCCCCAGCCTGATCTTCGGCGAGGGCGACGACTTTTTCGGCGGCGTGCTCAAGGGCCTGGTCACCGCCCCAGCCCCCTTCATCCCGCAGGTCGGCGACGGGCGCTTCCCCTTCCGCCCGGTGTGGGTGGGCGACGTGGCCGAGGCCTTCGCGCAGGCGCTCGAGAAGCCCGCCACCGCCGGCCAGGCCTACGACCTGGTGGGCCCGCAGGAGTACACCTTCCGCCAGCTTTTGCTGCTGATGAAGCAAAGCCTGGGCTCGCGCAAGCCGGTCCTTCCCATACCGCTGGCCCTCATGGACCTGGCGGTTCCGCTGCTCAACGCACTCCCCTTCACGCCCATCACCCTCGACCAGTACCGCATGCTCAAGGCCGGAAACACCGCCGACCCCGCCCCCATGCGGGCCGCGTTCGCCCTCGAGGAGCGCCGCCTCGAGGCCGAGCTGCCGGCCGTGCTCGGTACAAAACTTAGACACCCATCGGTCTCCTGAGCCGCGATGCCGTACAAATTGCGTCCGGACGGGCCTTACCGGTAGGTCAGTGGATAGCGTGGCCTACGGTTTATCCCCGTGCCTGCCGTATCCTCGGGCTGTGAAGCCTTCCGGTCGCCCCCCGCACGTCCTGCGCCTGTACACCCCCCGACCCCTCGAGCAGCTCGAGCTCGAAACCCTCACCGACCGGGAGCACGTCCACACCGTCTGGCGCCAGGTCGCCCCGCTGGTCCGCGCCGCCGACCCCCAGCGCTACCGCTCGGTCTGCCAGGCCCTCGACCTCCCCGACCTCCCCCTCAAGGTGCTCGCCCAGTACATCCTGCGCGAAAGCCGCCTCGCCCTAGCCAACCCCAAGCGACACCGGCAACGGATGGCGCAGTGAAGCGATCAGCCGTCAGCCGTCAGCAACGAACTAGTGGCTCGTGGGAACCCCTCCCCAACCCTCCCCGCCCGCGGGGAGGGTTTATCCCCCCTAACCCCCCTTGCTAAGGGGGGAACAAGGCGTCTTGCGTTTTGCGTCTTGCGTTTTGCGTCTTGCGTTTTGCGTCTTGCGTCTTGCGTTTTGCGTCTTGCGTCTTGCGTTTTGCGTCTTGCGTTTTGCGTACGACGTACGACGTAGGACGTACGACCCGCGTTAGGCGTTGGGCGTTCGGCTATCGGCTATCGGCGTTCAGCGCACCACCACCATAGCGCGACAGCTCACGGTCTCCCCCGCGCCTTTTCCGCATGCTGGAGCCTGCCAACTATGCCTGAACTGCCCGAAGTCGAGACCACCCGCCGCATCCTGGAACCCTACCTGCTGGGGCGCACGCTCGTGCGCCTCGAGCACGCCGACCCCGCGCGTTACCGGTGCACCGAGCTGGCCGAGGGGCGGGCGGTGCTGGGCACCCGGAGGCGGGGGAAGTACATCCTGATCGAGCTCGAGGGGGGGCTCGAGGCGGTCGTGCACCTGGGCATGACCGGGGGGTTCCGCTTCGCGCCCCACCCCCACACCCGGCTCACCGTGCACCTGGGCGACGCGGTGATCTACTACGTGGACCCCCGCCGCTTCGGCAAGTGGTGGGTGGTGGAGGCCGGGGACTACGGCGGCATCGAGCTCTTGCGGCGCATGGGCCCCGAGCCGCTCTCCGAGGAATTCGAGCTGGAAGGTTTCCAGCAGGCCTTGGCCCGCACGCCGCGCCGCGTCAAGGAGGTGCTGCTGGGGCAGGAGGCGGTGGCCGGAGTGGGCAACATCTACGCCGACGAGTCGCTCTGGATGAGCCGCATCCACCCCGAGCGCCCCGCCCGCGGCCTGCGGCCCGAGGAGGTCGAGCGGCTGTACCAGGCCATCCGCGAGGTGATGGGCCGGGCGGTGAGCGCCGGCGGCTCGACCCTCTCCGACGCCAGCTACCAGCAGCCCGACGGCAGGCCCGGCTACTTCCAGCTCGAGCACAACGCCTACGACCGCGCGGGCCTGCCCTGCAACACCCCCGGCTGCACGGGCCGCATCGCCAAGATCGTGGTGGGGGGCCGGGGCACGCACTTCTGCCCCGAGTGCCAGCGCCCCTGAGGCGCTATGCTGGCCTCATGACCGCGAAAGACCTGGAGTTCCTGCGGCAGGCCGTGGAGGTGGCCCGCCGGGCCCGCGCCAACGGCAACCACCCCTTCGGCGCCTTGCTGGTGGACGCCGAGGGCAAGGTGCTGCTCGAGGCCGAGAACACCGTGCAGACCGAGCGCGACTGCACGGGTCACGCCGAGCTCAACCTCATGCGCCTGGCCTCCCGCAGCTACGACCCCGGCTTCCTGGCGACCTGCACCCTCTACACCTCCACCGAGCCCTGCGCGATGTGCTCGGGGGCGATCTACTGGGGCAACGTGCGGCGGGTGGTGTACGCGCTGAGCGAGGCGCGGCTGCGCGAGCTCACCGGCGACGACCCCGCCAACCCCACCCTCGAGCTGCCCTGCCGCGAGGTCTTCGCCCGCGGGCAGCGCCCGGTGGAGGTGCTGGGGCCGGCGCTCGAGGACGAGGCGGCGCAGGTGCACGAGGGGTTCTGGCGGCAGTAGGGCTGGCGGAGGCTGTCGATGGTCGATGGTCGATAGCCGAACGCCCATAGGCGATAGCTACCTGCCCTCCGGCAAACGCACGCTGGAGCCGCTTAACCCTTGCTCAGGGGAAGCCGGACCTCGAGCACTGCCCCGCCTTCCGGCGCGTTGCGGGCCGTGATCTGGCCGCCGTGGGCCTCGACGAGGGCTTTGGCGATGGCGAGCCCCAGCCCTGAGCCCCCGGATTCGCGGGTGCGGGCCTTGTCGGCGCGGTAGAAGCGCTCGAAGACGTGGGGCAGGTGCTCGGGGGGGATGCCGGGGCCGGTGTCGCGCACGCGCAGCAGGCCCCAGGGGCCCCCCAAGGCGGTCTCGAGGCGCACCTCTCCCCCCTCGGGCGTGTGGCGCAGGGCGTTGTCGAGCAGGTTGTAGAGCACCTGGAGCAGCCGCTCGCGGTCGGCGGGGAGGGAAAGCTCGCTCCCCGCGAACTCCAGCCGCACGCCCCGGGCTTCGGCCCGCGTCCCGAAGGCGGCCAGGGCCTCGCGGGCCAGGGCGGCGAGCTCGAGGGGGGCGCGGTTGAGGCTCAGGCCGCCCGCGTCGGCCAGGGTCAGCAGGCGCAGGTCCTGCACCAGGTGGGTCAGCAGGTCCACCCCCTCGATCAGGCGGCCCAGGGTGTGGGGGGTGGGCTCCATCAGCCCAGCCTGCAGGACCTCGAGCTCGCCCCGCAGCACGGTGAGGGGGGTGCGCAGCTCGTGGGCGATGTCGGCCACCATGCGCTGCTTCTGGGCTTCCTCGGCGGCGAGCTGGTCCACGAGCTGGTTGAAGGAGGCGCTCAGCTCGGCGATCTCGTCGGAGCCCCGCACCCGCGCGCGGGCCTGGCGATCGCCGCGGGCGTAGCGGCGGGTCACGTCGGTGAGGTGGCGGATGGGGCTCACCGAGCGGTAAGCCAGGTAGCCCCCCGCCAGGAGGCCCACCAGCACCGCGAAGACGGCGGCCTGCACCTGCGAGTCGCGCAGCCGCTCGAGCAGCAATTCGCGGTCGCGCTGGGGCGGGGGGCCGAAGCGGCGCCCCGGTCCCGGCGTGCCGGCCGGGGGCATGACCTGTTCGCCGAACTGGTCGCGGAAGAAGCGCCGCACGTCGGTCTGGGCAGCGCGAAACGCCAGGAAAGCCCCGAAACCGGCGGCGAACAGCGCCACCAGCGCGAAGGACAAGAGCAGGCGGGCGGTGAGCTTCACGCGGGCTCTCCGGCCAGCCGGTAGCCCACCCCGCGCACGGTCTCGAGCAAACCGCCGCACTCGCCCAGCCGCGCCCGCAGGTTCTTGATGTGCGCGTCCACGGTGCGCTCGTCGGGGGCCTCCTCGCCGAAGAGGTCGAGCAGTTCCCCCCGGCTGAAGGCCTTGCCGGGGTGGGCCATGAAGGCCTGCAGCAGCCGGAACTGGGTGGCGGTGAGGGCGAGGGCCTGGCCGTGGCAGCGGGCCTGGAAGGCCTCGAGGTCGAGCTCGAGCCCGCCCACCCGGTAGCGCTGGGGGGCCCGGAGCTGGCCGTTGGCCCGGCGCAGCACGGCCTTGACCCGCGCCACCACCTCGCGGGCGCTGAAGGGCTTGGTCACGTAGTCGTCGGCGCCGAGCTCGAGGCCCAGCAGCCGGTCGATCTCCTCGACCCGCGCGGTGAGCACGATCACCGGGGTGGGGGCCTCGCGGCGGATGGCGCGCAGCACCTCGAGGCCGTCGGGCGGGGGGATCATCAGGTCGAGGAGCACCAGGTCGGGGCGGGCGGCCCGCCACAGCTCCAGCGCCCGCCGCCCGTCGGCGGCCCGCTCGGTACGGAAGCCTTCGGCCCGCAGGAAGCGCTCGAGCACCTCCGCGATGCGGGCCTCGTCCTCCACGATCAGGATGAGTCCACCGGTCACTAAGCCCATTCTAGGCTCCTCCAAAGCGGGGGCGACCCGCAGGCCGCCCCCGTCCCCTCGAGCTCGGCGCTTAGCGGCGCCCGCC
>NZ_KE387023.1:560468-569700 GCF_000430045.1 Calidithermus chliarophilus DSM 9957
GCCCGCCGGGGCCGAAGCCGGGGCCCTTGCCGCCGCCGGGACCCCCGCGCCCGCCGGGGCCGAAGCTGGCCGCGTCGATCTTCTGCGCCAGGAAGGCCTTGACGATGGCGGCGGTGGCCTTCTTGTAGGTGGCCGCCTGCTCGGCGGTGAGCACCTGGTTCTGCACGGCCTGGTCGATGCCCTGGTTGCGGGCCTGCACCAGCGCGGCCTCGAGCCGCGCCACGTCGGCGCCCAGGTCGCGGGCCACTTCGCTGAGGGTCTTCTGCCCGTTGCTCAGCAGCGCCAGCTCGTGCGGCGTCACCCCCAAGAACTGCGCCGCCGTCCACATCAGGTTGCCCCCGCGCAGGTCCATCATGCGGTTGGGGCCCTGCTGGGGCCGGTTGGGCTGGGCGGGCTGCTGCGGGGTTTGGGCCAGCGAAAGACCCAGGCTGAGCAAAGCGACGCCGATCATCCACTTCTTCGCGTTCATGACGTTCTCCTTTCGCCTGGAAAAGCGCACTCCCCAGGGCTGCTTCGAGGCTAGTCCCGGGGAGTGAACCGTTGGGGGAAGGATTGTGAAGGTTCGAAGAACGGCGGCGTGCGGCTCGCTCACCTCAGCCGCGTCGAACCCCACGCCGTGAAGCTGTCGAGCCGGGTGCCGCTGTCCTCCTCGGAGAAGACCAGGCCCACCATCTGGATCTTGAGGGGGGGTTGCTGGGGGAAGGCGTCGCTCCAGCGGAAGGCCTGGACGGGCTCCTCGAGCGGGCTCCCCGGCGCGCGCACCCAGGCGACGGCCCAGTCGCCGTCGAAGCTCACCCGCAGGTGGAAGGGGTTGCCGTGGCACAGGCGCGGGCCCAGGTTGACCCGGCGGATCACGTCGAGCGTCCCGCCCACCGGGGCCTGCCACTCGATCTCGGAGGCGTTGGACTGCGAGTCGTCCATGAAGGCGCGGGCGATGAGGTAGTGCTCGGCGTCCTGCCAGAAGAAGAACCCGGCCCGCAGGCGCTTCTCGCGGTTGGCCTGGGTGTAGCCGGTGCAGTTGCCCTCGCGGTCGTACCGGCCCTTCTGGCCCGGGGGGGTGAGGGTGGCCTCGAGGCTGGCGAAGTGGCGGTAGCCCTCGGGCCAGCGCAGGCCGTAGAGCAGGTAGTCGCCGCGGCCCTCCAGCGGCGCGGGCTGCACCTGGCCGTTGCCCAGCAGCGTGAGCGAGGCCTTGGGGTCGGGCGGCGAGCGCTTCTCCCAGGCCAGGCCCCCCACCGGGGTGCGGCGGGCCTCGAGGGGGCCGGCGGCCCCGTCGAAGCGGTCGGAGGCCACCACCACGTCGCCGCGCTCCTCGAAGAAGGGCTCGGGCAGGCGGAGCTCGTCGGGCAGGGCGACCTCGCGGGGGTGGGCCTCGAAGCGGCTGAGCACCGTGCCCCCGGCCACCCCCTCCCCGATCTCGAAGCCCACCCCGCCGGCCTCGGCGTCGGCGTTGTCGAACTCGGGGCTGGACTGGGGGTCGTCGCCCAGCACGAAGGCGAGCTGCCCGTCGAGGTAGAGCCGGATCTTGCCGCCCTTGTCGAAGGGGCCCACCTGGCTGCCGGTGTCGATGACCTGGAGGTGGTGGGTGGCGTTCTTGCGCAGCAGGAACTCGGCGGCCTGGGTCTGCTGCAGGGGCACCGCCTCCGTGCCCCTGACCCGCACCGCCTGGGCGATCTCGCTCGAGACCACGAAGGCGTAGTAGTCCCGCGGCGAGCGCGCCCGGAAGATCAGGGCCACCCCCTGCGGCCGCGCCCCGGTCTTGACCCGCAGGCCCAGCACCCCCGAGGGCGCGCCCGGGTCGAGCAGGGCCATCCCGCCCTTGGCGTCGGCGCGGGTGCCCTGGGCGCCCCGCTTGAGGTTGCCCCGCACCTGCCAGCGGCCCCCCTTCTCGGCCTGGCCGAGTTCGGCGGTGCTGGCCCCGGTGAGGCGGTCGGCGGCGTGGGCGGTGCCGTACCAGCGCGACCAGGCGGCCACGTCGCGCACCTGGAAGTGCTCGAGGCGGTGCGCGTGGAGCGTGCTCGAGCTGTGGGCCCCGGGGTAGAACTCGCCGAAGCTCAGGGTCTGGTCGAGCCCGAGCACGCTGGCCGAGGGCGGCGCGGCGTAGTAGCCGCCCTTGAGCCCGTCCACCAGGTACACCGCGCCCTGCTCGCGCAGCAGCACGTACACGTCGAGGGGGGTCTGGAACTGCGGCAGCAGGGTGGGCCGCGTCCCCTCGCGGAAGCCCAGGTTGAAGGTGCCCGCCAGGCTGTCGAAGTTGTCGAGCGCCACCGCGTTGGCCCCCTTGAGGGGGTCGGCGGGGTGGGCCTCGGGGAAGGCCCCCACCACCACGCCGTTGGGCTGCTGGATGTCGCCCGGCAGCAGCCGGAAGTGCACCACCCGCCCGTTCTGCCGCTTCATCTTGGGGTAGGCCAGCCCCACCTGCCCGAAGCGCGGCGCGCCCGCCTCGGGCATGCGCAGGGCGCAGTGGTCCACGGCCATCTTCGCCCTGCCCTTGTCGAGCGCCAGGCGGGGGGTGCCCTCGGGGCTCGAGCTACCCCCCACCTCGCCCGGCTTGAGGGGGGTGCCGAAGGAGTCCTGGGGGTAATTCGCCTTGGGGTAGGGCCTGCACCCCTGGGGCGCGGGGGGCGGGCCTTCGCCCAGGCCCAGCGCCAGCAATGCCACGAGAATCCATGAGAGGGGGCGCCACATACTTCACAAAGCGTAGTGCAAAGCGGGGCCGAACGCGAATGGGGGTCAGGGGATGGGCCGGGAGGGCTCGAGCTCGAGCCCCTGGGAACGGGCCAGCTCGGCCAGGGCCTGCCAGAGGCGGGCCGCCTGCCCGGCCTGGGGCCTGCGCTCCCACCACACCTGCCGCACCCGCAGCCGCCCCTGCGCCCGCTCGGTGCGGGCGTCCACGCGGGCCACGAGGTGCTCGCCCTCGAGCACCGGCAGCACGTAGGGGCCGTAGCGGCGCTTGGGCTCGGGCACGTAGATCTCCCACCTGTAGTCGAAGCCCCACAGGTCCTGCACGCGCTCGCGCCGCCACAACAGGTTGTCGAGCGGGGAGAGCAGCGTGACGCGGGGCGCGACCTTAGCCCCCTGCAGGGCCTCGAGCAGCGGCAGCAGCTCGGCCCACAGGTAGTAGCGCCGCCGGACGCCCTCCAGGTGCAGCGGGAGCAGGACCCCCTGGCGCAGCAGGGGCTCGAGGGCCGCCCTGCGCTCGGCCGCCGCCATCGGCAGCCAGCCCAGCCGGGGGTCGCCCGCGTCGAAGACCCCGTAGGCCCGCACGAACTTCATCAGCTTGGCCTGGGGGTCGGCCGTGGCCGGGGGCAGCTCGGGGAACCACCTCGAGGCGAGGGCGAAGTGCCGCTCGTCGCCCCTGCGGTAGGCCACCACCAGCTCCCCCGCCTCCCACAGGTGCTCGATGGCCTGGGAGGTGGCCTTGGCGGTGAAGCCCCAGTAGCCCCGCACCTTCTTCCCGTTGTCCAGCGCCCGCGCGGGCAGCGGCCCCTCGGCCTCGAGCCGGGACCGCACGTAGTCGATCGCCGCGTAGATCTCGCCCGCGTAGCCCTCGCCCCGCTGGCCCTGGACGGTGTGCTCGAGCCTCCACCGCTGCCGCCGCAGCTCGAAGGCGCCCCAGTCCTCGATGGGCAGCACGCAGCGGGCCTGCGCCCAGTACTCGAAGACCCGCCGGGCCGGGTAGAGCGCCTCCAGGTGCTCGGCGCGGTAGCCCCGCAGGCGGTTGTGCAGCACCAGGTGGTGGTTGGGCGCCACCACGTTCACCGGGTCGAGCTGCACCGCCTCCAGCCGCCGCAGCACCTCCATCGCCCCCTCCGCCCCGCCGAGCTCCTCCCGCCACAGCCCGCCCTCCGCCCACCCGCCCGCGCCGCCGCTCCACTCGAGCAACCCCTGCCGCGCCAGGATCACCCGGCGCACGGCGGAGGGAGTGGTCTCGAGGGGTTTCACGTTCGGCCTCCGGCGCCCGGTGCTCGGCTACGGGCGCTCCCGCTCAGTTCTGCAACTCCCGGAACACCGCGTACACCCGCCCCCCCTTGGGGTAAGCCTCGAGGCTGTAGAGCGTGGGGTGCCCCGGCAGGGTGGCCTTGCCGCGGTAGGGCAGGCCGGTCTCGAGCGCCACTGCCAGCGGGTGGTCGCGGTGGACGGCCGCCCCCCGGCTCACCCGGTCGAAGACGCGCTCGTGCTTGGCGCTGAAGAACACCCGCAGGGGCTTAGCCCCCGCCATCAGCACCAGCGAGGGGGTGGGGCCGCGCTCGGCCAGGGCGATGATCGCCACCTCCTCCGAGACCTGGTGCCCCTCGGCGAGCTCGGGGATCAGGCGCGGGCTCTGGCCCTTGCGGGCGATGGCGGCCTCCACCACCTCCCCGGGCAGCAGCATCTCGGCGGCGCCCAGGTTGCACAGCGCCTCGAGCTGCGCCTCGAGCTGCCCCCCCTCGAACTCCTCGTGCAGGTCGGAGAGGACGTCGGCGTCGTTGCGGATGAGGTGGTGCATGACCTCGTGGGCCAGGGTGAAGCGCTGGCGCCTGGGGGGGGAGTCCTCGTCGATGACGATGCGCTGCTGCTCCTCGATGAAGGCCCCGAACTTGCCCTCGGGCAGCTTGGCGTACGAGAGCGAGACCCCGATCCCCCGCACCAGGCGTTCGGCGGTCAGCGGGGCGTGGGCCTGGCGGTACTCCCGGGCCATGCGGATGATCCTCGAGCGCAGGTCCATAGGCAGCCCATTATCCCCTACGAGAGCCCGTACATCTCCTGCACCACGTTCCAGAAGCGCGTGGTAGCCCGCACCTTGAGCCTGGACTCGATGAAGGCGTTGGGCGAGACGTTGCGCACGTTCTTGTCCAGCCGCGAGAAAACCTCTCCTGGCCGCGCCAGGACCACCTCGAGCTCCCTGTGCGGGGGCAGCGCCGCCGGCGCGGGCTCGCGCAGGAAGGTGATGAAGCGGCGGTGCGTGCCGCCGTCGGCCCCGAAGGGGTCGAGGCCGACGAGCTCGCGCAGGTGTTCCTCGGTCCGTACCATCACCGCCACGTCGCGGCAGCCTAAGGCGGGCATGAGCGCCTCGACCTGCCGGGCGACGGCCTCAGGGTCGGCCTCACCGCTCTGGAGCCAGACGTTACCGGTCTGAAGGTAGGTCCGGACGTCCTCGAACCCCTCCGCCCTCAGCAGTGCCCGCAGGTCCTCCATGCGGAAGCTGTTGAATTTTCCCGCGTTGACCGCACGCAAAAAGGCCGCGTAGCGCATGGCTCAGCGCACCCCCACGAAGATCGAGACCCGCTCGAGGTCCTCGTGGACCTCGTAGTCGTAGGCGTAAGCCCGCGCCGGGGCCCCCGGGCGGGCGAAGTACTCCCGGACCTCGGCCCAGGCCCGGGGAACGGCCTGCGCGGGCGAGCCCTCGGCGGTGAACATCAGGTAGCGCCCGCCCCGCACGTGCAGCCCGCTCAGGCCCGGGGGCGCGTCGTCGAGGCTGGGCACCTGGTAGCCCACCAGCACGGAGTACTCGCCCGCGGGGTCGGTGGCGTAGTCGAAGTAGACCGCGAAGGGCTTGCCCTTGGCCCGCAGCTTGGGGATCCGGTCCTCCAGCCCCTCCGTGTGGAAGCGCCGCCACAGGCCGGGGATGCGGGCGGTGGCGGGGTCGGCCTCGAGGGCGTCGGAGGTGCGGGCGCTGTAGCCCAGCACGTAGAAGTCCGACTCGGTGGTGGGGTATGGACGCTGCATGGCCCTATTCTCGCTCGCCCCGGGGCGTTCGCGCCCTCCTGCGGCGCAGACCCCGAAATGCGAAGGGCGAACCCGAAGTTCGCCCCTGATGACGCCGGGTTGTGCTAGCCCTCGAGCACGCGCTTGAGGTGCAGGAAGATCTCGTACCAGTCGCGCTTGGACTCCGGGCGCTTGCCGCGCAGCTCGATGCGGGCGAGGGTCTGCTGCCACTCGGGGGTGATCTCCTTGCCCAGGGCGGGGTCGGCCAGCAGCTCGGCCAGGCCCTTGGGCAGCGAGGCCTCGGTGCGCTCGCCGTAGAAGTCCACGGGGGCGAGCAGGTCGTTGACGCTCACGCCGTAGGAGCCGGCCAGGGTCTGGAGGGTGTCGAGGCTGGGGTTGGTGCGCCCGCGCTCGAGGTCCGAGAGGTAGGGCACCGACAGGCCGCTCTTCTCCGAGAGGTCTTTCAAGCGCCAGCCTTGCTGGCTACGTAGTTCGCGCAGACGTTCGGCTAGTGTCATATCAAGGTCACGGTAGCACAACTGTCTTTTACGGTCAAGTCGTAATGCCCGGGCGTAGGGTATTGCATATGCATATGAGATTATGTTATGTTCATAACTGGAGGCCACGGATATGACCGCAAATGAGACTGTCTGGCGTTCGTTGGGACAAGGCAAAGCCCACCCGAGCGATGTCCTCAATACCCTCATCGAGATCGACAACCGCCGTGGCCTGGTCGGCCTGTGGGGCCTGGAGAGCGAGCTGCGCGACGCGCTGCCCCGCCTGCGCCCCCAAGCCCAGGCCCTCGCCCACGCCTGGCTCGAGGCCCTCGCCCTCTACCGCGCGAGCTACTACCCCGAAGGCCGCCTTTCCCGCCTCTTCAGCCGCTTCCTCAACAAAGAACCCCAGGCCAAACTGGCCCGCGCCAGCTAAGCAGCACCCCTGCCGCTCGAAACTGCCCCGCCGTGGACGAAGCTCGAGCGGCTTTTCAGCGCGTCCTTATTCTGTTAACGACATAAGAGAGGCCCACTATGATGCAGACCGTCGTCCAGGACAACCCCTCCCCCAGACCCTCCCCGCGCTTCTCGGCCTACGTGTTCGTCTCCTGCTACCAGCCCAGGCGGGTGCGCGAAGCCCTGCGGCAGCTCCCCGGCGTGACCAAGGCCGACGTGCTGATGGGCAGCGGCGAGGTGGCCCTGGTCATCGAGGAGCACAACTTCGCCTCGCTCCAGGTGCGCCTCAGCGAGGTGCAGGCCACGCCCGGGGTCAAGCGGCTGTCGGTCAAGCTCGCGGCGTGAGGAGGGGAAGGGTCATGGAAGTCGTTCAGGAAGGTCCGTTCAAGGTCGTCGGCCTGAAGGTGGTGGCCCGCTGGGAGGAGCTGTGGCGGGAGATGCCCAGGGCCTGGGAGGAGTTCATCGCCCGGCACGGGGCCGTCGTGCACCGGCTGGAGCCCGCCTTCGTGGACGTGAGCCTCGGGAAGTCCGGGGACCTGTACGTGCAGGTCGTGGGCTCGAGGGTCCACGCCTTCGAGGACGTCCCGCCCGGCATGGTGGCTCTGGAGATCCCCGCCCAGCGCTACGTGCGCTACCGGCACGCCGGCCCGGTCGAGGGCATCGCCCTCTCCTTCGGGCGCATGTACGCCTGGGCCAAGGACAACGGCCTCGAGGCCGACGAATTCAAGCTCGACATCGGCTACACCGCCGACGGCGCCGAGCAGGAGCACGAGCTGTTCGTCCGGGTCAAGCCCTGACGGCCCGCTCGAGAACCCCGATTCGCCCCGAACACGGGGCCCCATTCCCCAAAACGCAGGAGGAGCGTTATGTGGAACAGCATGACCGGTGTGGACCTGGCGTTGCTCGAGCACAAGGAGCGCATCTCGCGCTTGCACGAAGAAGCCCGGCTCGTCCGCGAATTGCGGCAGCTCTTCCGCGCGCGGGTGGGGGCCTACGTCTTCATCCGCGCCGAGCACCCCGCCCAGGTCATCGCGCAGGTGCGCCGGATCCGGGGCGTGGTCAAGGCCGACGCCCTGCAGGGCTCGAGCGAGGCCATCGCGGTGGTGGAGGGTGCCAGCCCCGAGCGGCTCGAGGCCCTGATCGGCCGCATCAAGAGCCTCCCCGGCGTGCTCGCGGCCAAGAGCAAGCTGGCCGCCTGACCCTCAGCGCGGCGGCCCCCTCCCGGCGTACACTGGGGCAACCCCCGTCGTGCAGCGCGTCGCCCCGGTCGGAGTCGGCATGGCGGGCCGTGGCGCCGGCGAGTGCCGCGGCCCCCGAACCCCGTGGAGGAGGTCGTTTATGCGGTGGACGGTCGTGCTCTTGGCGATGGCCCTCTCGGCCTGCAACCGGCCGGGTTCTGGAACCCCAGAGGCTCCCCCCGAGCCGGTAGGCCTCAGCCGCCAGGGCTGCAACCAGGGAGGGCTGTGGGTGGAGTTCCCCCTCGAGCAGGGCACCTACCGCATCACCCAGGCCGCGCCCGGCGTGGAGGCCATCCTCTACGAGAGCATGCCCGACGTGGTGGGGTACGGCACGCGGGTCGAGACCCCCCAGGCTAGCTTCAGCTTCGAGCGGTTGGAGGATGGGCGGGTGTGGACGGCGGAAGTGGTGGAGAATCGGTGTATTTGAGGGGCGATGGTCGATAGCTGATAACCGAACGCCCAACGCCTAACGCCTAACGCGGGTCGTACGTCGTACGCAAAACGCCAAACGCAAGACGCAAGACGCCAAACACCTTGCTCCCCCCTTAGCAAGGGGGACCAGAGGGGATAAACCCTCTCCGCGCGCGGGGAGGGACGGGGAAGGGTCAACCACAGGCCACGGGCTTCGCCCTAGATTTGTGAGAACTTGAACGCTAGACACCTATGAACCTGGACACCACCCTGAACTATCTTCGTGAGCACGGCGATTTCATCCAGCGGGCCCGGCTCGAGGCCTGGCTCGAGGGTACTGCGGCTTCCGCGCAGGTCGTGGAGGCGGCGCTGGGGGGGCAGCGGGCCGACGGCGGTTATCGGGCGGGCTGGTCGGGGGGGCGCAGTTCGCTCGAGGCCACCTGCGGGCGGCTGGCCCTGGCCGAGGGGCTGGGGCTGTCGGCGCGGCAGGCGCGGGTGGCCTCTGCCCTCGACTTCCTCCGGCAGCGCCAGGGGCTCGAGGGGTGCTTCGAGGAGCACCCCGGCCTGCGGGAGGTGGCCCCGCCGCGGGTGCGGCCCGGCTCGCTCGCCGCGCGGCTCTACCTCACGGCGCACTGCGGCTTCTGGCTCGCCGTCTACGGCCTGGACGAGGCCCGCGCCGCCCTGCACTTCCTGCGCGACCACCTCGACGCCGCCCGCCGCCTGCCCAGCCTCGAGGCGAGCCACTGGCTGGCCTGCGGCCTGGCGCTGAGGCTGGGCGACACCGGCTTCGCCGAGGTGCTGGCCGACCATCTGCGGGCGCGGCTCGAGCACCTCCCCGCGCACGACCTGGCGCCCATGCTGGTCGCTCTGAGGCTGGGGGGCATCTTCGGCGGCCACCCGCTGTGGCTCGAGGGCCGCGCCCGGCTGGCCGCCCTGCAAGGCCCGGAC
>NZ_KE387023.1:569800-574469 GCF_000430045.1 Calidithermus chliarophilus DSM 9957
CGTGGGGCGAAGCGGCCCCAGCCCGGCCGCACGCCGTACGCGCCTGATACCCGATTCGGTTAGTTCGGCGCGGAACGGCGGCTCCGCCCCGCCAAGGCGGGGCGGCCGGCCGAAGTTATCCGCGTGGCGGAGGGCGGTAGCGCCCCTCGGGAGGGATACGCTTGCTTCGCCGGCCGTCAGGGAGGGGTGTGCTCTGGGATCCGAAAAGATAGCCCCTGGGTCTCTTTGGTTCGGATGATTATCTTTTTGAATCCGGTATCAGTCGAAGCGGGCCAGGAAGGCCTGCATGAACGCGGGCAGGTCGTCGGCGTGCTGGGCGGTGACGAGGTGGCCCTCCACCACTACGCGCTCGTCGAGGTAGACGGCCCCGGCGTTCTCGAGGTCCTCGCGGATCGAGCTGAAGCCCGTGAGGCGGCGCCCCTTGACCACCCCTGCGCTGATGAGCGCCCAGCCCGCGTGGCAGATGGCCCCGAGGGGCTTCTGCCGGGCGTCCACCTCGGCGATGAGGCGGGTCATGGCCTTGTGGCGGCGCATGCGGTCGGGGGCGAAGCCCCCCGGCACGATCAGCCCGGCCAGGTCGTCGGCCCGCACCGACTCGGCCGCGGCCTTGGCCTCGAAGGTGAAGGGGGTCTTGCCGTGGAAGCTCCCCGGCTTGGGGCCGATCACCAGCGGCTCGAACCCGGCCTCCTGGACGCGGTAGTAGGGGTAGATCACCTCGCGCTCGTCGAAATAGTCCTCCAGCAGAATTCCGATCACGCTCACAGCCGAACCTCCTTGATGCGCTCGAGAAAGTCGTGGACGATGTTGCCGGTCACGCCCCAGATGTCGTAGCCCCGCCAGGGGTAGTGCCAGACCAAGCGCTTGAAGCCGCCCCCCGGCTGCACCAGCCCCGCGTCCTCGGGGTCTAAGGGCGGCTGGTTGAGGCGGGTCACCACCCGCTCCTCGGCGTAGGCCGGGGCCTCGATGAGCTCCTGGATGGGCACCCACAGCAGCTCGCTCACCTCCTCGGGGTTGGGGGTGAGGCGCGGGGCGCGGGTGATGTGCCCCAGCAGCGGGAAGACCCGGTAGCCGAAGGGCGAGAGCGTGGGGTTGAGGTGCCCTAAGATCTCCACGACGCCGGGCTCGAGGCCCACCTCCTCCCAGGCCTCGCGCAGCGCGGCCTGTTCGGCCGTCTCCCCGTCGTCGAAGCGCCCGCCGGGAAAGCTGATCTGGGCGGCGTGGTGGGGCAGGTGCGCGGCGCGCACCGTGAACAGCAGGTGCCCCTCCCACACCGGCAGCAGCACGGCGGCGTCCACGAAGCCCTTGGGCAGCATCAGGGTCTGGGGCGGCCTGCTGACTAGGCTTTTGAGCAGTTCTGGTCGCATCGCTCCCGGAGCAGAACTTCCGGATTCACCTTCTCCCGGCGGCACAACGCCACCATCTGCCATAGTGCCTCGCCGAGGTCGCCCTTTTCGAGGGCCGAGATCACATCGGCGGGGGCGGCGGTGGGGGCCTCCAGCTTCTTCTGGATCTCGGCCGCCCGCGCCAGCGCCCCCAGGCTGCGGGGCACCTCGTCGCACACCGAGGCCCGCGCCTTGCCCTCCGCCGCCTTGATGGCCCGCCAGTTGGCACTGACCTCGGCCGCCGTGTCGGCCCGCACGTCCCCGAAGACGTGGGGGTGGCGGCGGATGAGCTTCTCGACGATGTGCCCCTCCACCTCGGCGTAGCTGAAGCTGCCCTCCTGCTCGGCGATCACGCTGTGAAAGGCCACCTGCAGCAGCACGTCGCCCAGCTCCTCGGCCAGCTCACGGGGGTCGCCCTTGCCCATGGCGTCCACGGCCTCGGCGGCCTCCTCGAGCATGTACGGCCGCAGGCTCAGGTGGGTCTGTTCCTTGTCCCAGGGGCAGCCGTCGGGCGCCCGCAGCCGCCGCATCACCTCCAACAGCCTCTCCATGCCCCCCAAGCTACCCCAAGGCGCTCAGGGGGATTGGGGGCTGGGTGCCCTCGAGGCGCGCGCCATCAGCCCCCCCGCCGCCAGCGTGGCCCCCACCATCAGCAGGCTCAGTACGTCCAGCCCGGCCCGCTCCCCCCACTGCCAGCCCAGCGGCCCCGGCGTCGGCAGCCCGGTGAGCCGCGTCAGCAGGAAGGCGGCCGGCAGCAGCAGCGCCACGCACACCCCCACCCGCGCCAGCGCCCGCTGGGAGGCGGGGGTGGGCTCGAGCAGCCGCGACAGCAGCAGCACCCCGCCGTAAGCCAGTTGCCCCGCGAGCAGCAGCATGAACAGCAGCGCGTACCAGAACCCCGGGGGCTGCTGGTCGAGCGTGAGGTCGCGCCCCGCGATCAGCGAGCCGCACAGCCCCCCGCCCAGGAAGGTCTGGCCGAAGCCCAGCAGTTGCAGGAAAAAGGGCAGCATCAGCAGCGCCGCCGCCCAGGTGAGCCGGTCGTTCACGCTGCCAGTATAGGGCAAAGCAGGGCCGGCGCCCAACCGAGGGGCGCCGGCCGGCCGACCGCCGCCCTACGAGCTCACCCGGCGCCCGCCCGGGGTGCGCTGGCCGGAGGCGTCCCACAGCAGGGCGACGCCCACCAGCACGCCCAGCACCAGCAGGGCCAGCCACAGGCCCGGCTTCACGGTCATGAAGGACACCAGCGCCACGAGCAGGGCCCAGCGCAGGCGGGTGGCGCGGCGCAGCACCGGATCGGCCATGCGCTCGAGCACGTCGGCGGGCACGGGGCCGTCGCCGCCGTGGGCAGCCCGGGCGATGGCCCCCTTGCGCGGGCCGTCCACCACGCGCACCATCACCATGATGACCACGAAGATCAGCAGCGAGAGGTTGACCCAGGCGATCTGGAAGCCCCAGGCCAGCGCGCACAGGGCGACGCCGCTGAAGAGCAGCAGGGGCGGGGCCAGCTTGAAGATCCTGGCGATCTGGCCGGTCCGGCCCATCTCCGCGCGCAGGGTCTTGAGGTCGGGGGCGTGCCGCATGGCCCGGAAATTGAGGGCCGAGACCAGCTCGGCCGCGAAAAGGGCCAGCGCCGCCGCGATGTGAACGAGCAAAATCCAGGGATACAAAGCAACCATTGTTCAATCCTCCGATGGGGTTGGGCCTGCGGCCGCAACACCCGGGAGGATAGGCAGGGGGGCGTTAGCCGAGCGTTAGCACGCCCCGGGCCCAGCTCGCGCGTTACCACCGCGTTACCGGGCCCGCGCTACATTCGACCTTGGGGGTGGTTCGGATGCGCTAGGCGATTGCCCAGGACGGACCCGGCAGTAGACCCTTCGCAAGATTTCGCGCACGCCATTTCAGGTCGGACCGTCGTTCCTGACGCGGCCACTGTCTATCCGCCGTCGGCCATAGGAGATTTCTGCCAGAAGTCTATTGAGGACGGAGAATTTTATGAACACGCTGGACGTAAAGCTCAAGCTGAACAACCTGCACTGCTTTGAGGAGGGCGACGGCATCGGCAGCGCCGAGCCCTACTTGTGGACGGTGTTCTTCAAGATCGACGGCGACACCGCCCGGGTGAGCCCGGCCCTGGCGCTCACGGGTACCGCCACCGTGCGCGGCACCCCGGGCAACCAGGGCGACCTGCCCAACCACGACGTCGACCCCGGCGAGAACGTGCCCATCCCCGCGGTCATCGGCGAGTTCAGGACCCGGCTAAAGCCGATCCCGCTCGAGCAGCCCGTCGGCAACGTCAAGGAGGTGGGCGGGGTGGTGGGGGTCATCACGGTGCTGATGGAGGAGGACAACACCCCCAATTCGGCCATCGCCAAGGGACACGTCGCGCTCGACAAGGCCGTGCGCGAGAGCCTCAACGCGCTCGTCCCCACCCTGAACTTCGCGCACCAGGAGCCCACCGACGCCGAGATCGAGCAGATGAAGGCCAGGATCGGCGCGGCGGTGACCAAGGCCATCAAGGACGACGTAAGCGTGTGGGAATGGCTGGGCGGCTTCGGCAACATGGACGACCGCATCGGCAGCGAGGTCTTCCGCTTCTCGCACAAAGAGCTCGAGCGGGCCGGCGCGGGCGGGCTGGAGATCCGCAAGCGCTTCAAGAACGAGGGCGACTGGGAGTTGCAGGGCCGGGTAACGGCCTCCCCGGTGAGCACCGCCGTGGGCAGCCTGCAGATCACGCTGCGCGGCATACCCACCGCCGCGGCCGTGGTCCCGGTGCGGGTCACGGGGCCGGGCTTCAGCAAGGCCGTGGGCCGGAGCACGACCCTGACGGGCCTGCCCGCCGGCACCTACACCATCACCGCCGGCACCTTCACCACCGGCCTGCCGGGCAAGCCGACCTGCCGCTTCCACACGCCCGACCTCCCCACCCAGCAGCGGACGGTGGCGGTGGGCCAGACCGCCAGCGTCAGCGTGAGCTACACCTCGGAGCCGTGCGACGCGTGAAGCGGCTCGAGCAGGGCGGCGTTGGTGGGGTTGTGGCGCAGGAAGCCCTCGCGGTGCTCGGCGGGGAGGCGCTCGGCGGCCCGGCGCACCCACTCCTGGGCCTCGCGGCGGCGGGCGGGGGCTTCGGGGTGGCGCAGGCCATCGAGCACCCGGACGTGGGCCAGCAGCACCTCGCCCCAGTAGAAGTCGGCGGGGTCGTACTCGGCGTGCAGCTCGAGGGCACTGCGGGCGTGCGCTAAGGCCTCCTCGGGGCGGCCCAGGGCCAGCAGGGCCTGGGCCGCCCGGGC
>NZ_KE387023.1:574569-577969 GCF_000430045.1 Calidithermus chliarophilus DSM 9957
CCTGCTGGTACAGCCGCAGGGCCTCTTTGGGGTTTTCCTCGCGCCAGGCGGCTGCCTGGCGGAATAGTCCGTCCAGAACGGGGGAAGTTTGGGGTTGGTGTAGAGTCACTGACCGGACCTCGGGCACGCTAAAAGGTGTCGCAGCAACCATTGTGCGCCCGGGCGATCCTCGAGCCCTTGTAATTCATCACAAACCGTACACCCGGGCCAGCGCCCTCTGCTGGAGCCGGGCCGCCCCGCTCGCCAGGTCCCGCCGGATCTCCTCGGGCAGCTCGGGCCAGCGGGGGAGGCGGATGCGGCGCAGGGTCTGGGCCTGGTAGCGGTGGTAGCCCCCGCGCATCTCCACCGAGTACGCCCGCACGAACAGCGCGGCGACCGGCGAGCGCAGCACGGCCTGCAGCGCCGGCAGCGGCCAGGCGCTCGAGGTCACCCAGTAGAGGTTGTGGTGCGGGTAGTAGCGCCCCTCCTCCAGCACCACGATGGGGCGCCCGGCCAGGTCGGGGATCAGCAGCTTGGGGGTGTGCCGGAGGGCGGGGTCCACGCGGTCGAGGGTGCGGAACCACTGCTCGGGGCGCTTGCGGGCGACGTAGCGGCGCTCCAGGGCGGGGCGGTGGGCCTCGAGGTAGGCCCGCAGCCGCGGGTAGCGCGCTAAGTCCACCAGGCGGCCCTCGGCGTCGAAGGGGTTGACGAGCAAAAAAAAAAACAGCAAATAGCCGCGCTGGTCGGGCGGGAGGGCCTGGGCGTCGAGGGCCTCGAGCCGGGCGCGGGCCTGCTCGGGCTGACCCAGCCCCAGGTGGGTCAGGGCCAGGGCCTTGGCCAGGAAGCCCCGGCGCCAGTAGGGCTGTTGCCGGGCGCGGGCGTGGGCGAGCTCGAGGTGCTCCAGGGCCGCGCCGAGCTCGCCCAGGTCGCGCAGGACGTCGCCCAGCAGCATGGGCACCGAGACGGCGAGCTCGCCCACGCCTTGCAGCGCGTCCGTCAGGCCCATGGCCTCCTGCAGCGCCTCGCGGGCCTGGCGCTTGTAGCCCAGCGCGCTCAGGCTCCAGCCCTGGTTGTTGAGCACCTTGAGCAGGGCGAACTCGTTGCCCGAGCGGCGCAGCACGGCGGCGGCTTTGCGGTGGTGCTCCAGCGCCTCACGGTGGCGCTCGAGCCCGTCGAGCACGATGGCGTAGCGCCCCTGGTTGGCGGCGAGCTGCTCGGCGTCGCCCAGCCGCTCGTAGAGGGCGAGGGCCTGCTCGAGCAGGGCCAGGGTCTCGGCGGGCTGCCCCTTGAGCCACAGCGCCGAGGCCAGGCTGGTGAGCAACCGGGCCTCCAGGGCCGGGTCGCCGCTGTGCACGGCGAGCTCGTAGCCGCTGCGGGCCGCCTCCTCCACCCGCTCGCCCTGCCCGCTGCCCAGCAGGGCGTTGGCCCGGGCGTACCAAGCGCGAGCCTTCTGGTGGGGGGTGCGGGCGAGGGCCGACAGCCGCTCGAGCAGCGCGGGGTGGCCCCCGGCGGGCTCGAGCCGCAGCCGGACGTGGGTGAGGGCCTCCTGCACGTCGAAGCGCTGCTCGGGGGTGCCGTGCTCCTCCAGGACCTGCGCGGCCTGCTGGTAGAAGCGCTGCGCCTCCGCCAGCAGCGAGGCGTGCTCGGCCTTGCGGCCGGCCTCGAGCAGGAACGGCAGCGCGCGCTCGGGCTCGCCCCCGGCCAGCCAGTGCTCGGCCACGCGGGCGGGGTCGGCCTTCTCCTGGGCCAAAGCGGCGGCCGTGCGCCGGTGCAGCAGGGCCCTGACCCCCTGGGGCATCCCCGCCGCCACGCTCTCGTGGATCAGGTCGTGGCTGAAGCGCTCCCCCTTGACCAGTTGGGCGCGCTCGAGCTCCTCCCAGGCCGGCAGCAGGCCCAGCGGCTCGCGCTCCATGAGCCGCGCGGCCAGCTCCAGCGAGAAGCCCTCGCCCGCCACCGCCACCAGCCGCGCCAGTTGCAGCGCCTCGGTGGACAGCCCCTCCAGGCGCCGCGCGATGATGCTGCCCACCTTGCCCGGCAGCCCGCCCTGGCCCGACCAGCCCTGCTCCAGGCGGTCGGTCTCGATGAGGTGGCGCACGGTCTCGAGCACGAACAACGGGTTGCCGCCGGTCAGGCTGGCGAGGGAGTCGAGGTGGCGCTCGAGGCCGGGGATCCCGAGCTCGAGCACCAGCGAGCGCAGGGCTACGGGGGGCAGGGGCTCGAGCCGGACGTGCAGCAGCGCCCCGGCCTCCTCCAGCCGCCGAACACGGTCCTCGAGCCCGGGGTGCAGCTCCCCGCTGCGGTAGGTGCCGATCACCCGCGGCCTCGAGCCGCTCGCCCCCAGCGGGGCGAACTTGCTGGTGAGGTAGAAGGCCACCTCGAGGCTGGGCAGGTCGAAGAACTGCAGGTCGTCGAGCACCCGCGTCGCCTCGCCCCGGCTCGCAAGGCGCAGCAGCTCGCCCTGCGCCTCGAAGAAGCGCAGCTTGTCGGCCTCGCCCTGCAGCGGCGGGGGCTCCTGCCCGCCGGCCAGCTCGGGGAGGATCCGGCCGAGCTCCCGCCGCACCCAGGGCGGCAGCTCGAGGCCCGGCTGCTCGCCCAGGAATTGGCGGAAGGCCCGCACGTGCGAGGCATAGGGCACCAGCGCGTCCCCCGGCCGCCCGCTGAAGAGCATGACCCGGCCCTTGGAGGCCGCGAACTCCAGCGCCAGGCGGGTCTTGCCGGTGCCCGGCTCCCCGCTGACCACGATGACCTGCCCGCGCTCCCAGGCCTCCTCCATCAGGGCCCACTCGCGCTCGCGCCCCACCAGCACCGGGGGCCGCTCGACGGACAGGGGGATGCGCCTGCGGGTGCCGGCCGGCTGGGGGGCCAGCCCGCCCCGCTCGATCTCGCGGGCCAGGGCGCGGGTCTCCTCCAGCGGCTCCACCCCCAGCTCACGGCGCAGCGCCTCCAGGCAGCGATGGTAGGCCCTGAGCGCGGCCGCCCGGTCGCCCAGCAGGTAGTGCAGCCGCATCACCCGCCGGTGCGAGGCCTCGGAGACAGGGTCCTCCTCCAGCAGCCGCTGGGCCCAGGAGAGGGCCTCGCCGAGGCCGCCCTCGCGCTCGAGGCCCTCGCACAGCAGCGCCAGCGCCTCCCGCCGCAGCTCCTGCAAGCGCTCGCGCTCGTAGAGCAGCCACTCCTCGAACTCGGGGCAGTCGTCGTAGTCGTAGCCCTCCAGCAGCCCGCCGGGGTTTTTCGGCGGCAGGTCCCCCCGCCCCGAGGCCACCCGGCTCTGCAGCTCGGCCACGTCGCTGTGCACCAGCGGGCCCAGGCCCAGCGGGTCGGTGCCCCCGAAGAGGCCGGGGTAACGGCGCAGGGTGAACAGCGCCTGGCGCAGGTTGTTGCGGGCGGAGGCGTCGGAGCCCTCGGGCCACAGCAGCCCGGCGAG
>NZ_KE387023.1:578069-603930 GCF_000430045.1 Calidithermus chliarophilus DSM 9957
CAGCGCCAGGTAGGCCAGCAGGGCCGCCGGCTTGCGCTCGAGCCCCGCCGTGCGCCCCTGCCCCACGAGGGCGGGCTGCCCCAGCACCCGCAGCTCCCACGACTCCATGACTGATTGTAGTTAGGCCCCGCCCCCCCGGTCTTGAAGCCGTTCCAGGCTGATCGAGCGCGCCCCTCGCGCCACGGAAAAACCCCCTCCTCGGGGGAGGGGGCGAATTCGCCGGGCGCGGTCAGGCGGGCCGTCGCTCGAGGCGCAGCCGGGGGGCCGGGCGGCGCAGGGCCTGCGTGGTCTGCCGCAGCAGGGCCAGCAGGCGGTAGGTGCGGGCTTCTTCGTGGCGCTGGGCGCGGTGGTGGCGGGCTAGCTCGTAGTGCAGGTGGTTCGACATGATCTCTCCTTGCAAAAGGTGGGCCCCGGCCTGAGGAAGCCGGGGCGCATGAGGAGGCTCGGAATCTCTCGGCAGCTATGGGTACATCGAATGTGCGAACGTCAGGACCATCTAGGGACCTCCCTCGCTGCGTTTGGTGACCTGAACGCTTCCCAATCGCAACACGGCGAGGATACGAACTCGAGCGTTATGTGAGCGTTAGTTTTTCTAAGGGTAAGATCGGACCCGGCGTATGAGCGATCCCCAGGGCATCCACTGGCCCGACTACCGCGGCGGGAGCATCGTCAACCTGGTCGCCAGCCTGGCCGGGGGCTTCGGCCTCGAGACCGGCCATCCCCCCTTCGCGGGTGAGTTGCCGCTGGAGGGCGTGGAGCGGGTGCTGCTGCTGATCATCGACGGGCTGGGCCACCTCCAGCTCCGGCGCCACCTGGCCGAGGGGGACATGCCGGGGCTGCGGGCGGTGCTCGAGCACGGGGCCGCCTACAGCGTCGGCACGTCCGTTTTCCCCTCCACCACCATGGCGGCCATGACCACCTACCACACCGGCCGCACCCCCGCCGAGCACGGCTACCTGGGCTTCAGCGTCTACCTGCCCGAGCGCGGCTGCGTGGCCAACCTCATCGCCACCGCCGACCTCTACGGCAACCCCCTCCCGGACCCCGAGTTCCTCATCGCCGTGCCCTCGCTCTACGAGCGCCTGGCCGCGCTGGGCGTGGCCTGCTGCACGGTGAGCCCCGCCGAGTACCAGGGCAGCTTCCTCAACCGCTGGTACTTCCGCGGCTGCGCCTACGTGCCCTACCACGCCCCCAGCACCCTCGCCAGCCTGGCCCCGCCCACCCTGCAGGGCCCCGGCCCGCGCTACACCGTGGCCTACTGGCCCGGCTACGACACCGTCTGCCACCGCTACGGCCCCCAAAGCCCCCAGGCCGCCGACGAGGTGGCCGCCGTGGACGGGATGTTCTCGAGGCTCCTGCGAAAGCTCCCCCGCGACGGCAAAACCCTCCTGGTCCTCAGCGCCGACCACGGCCAGCACGAGCTCGACGCGGCCCAGGCCCTCTACCCCCAGCAGGACGCACGCCTCATGGAACTCCTCGCCGACGCCCCCGCGGGCGAGGTGCGCGCCCGCTACTTCCGCACCGAGCGCCCGCAGGAGCTGACGGAGCACCTCGAGCCCCTCGCCCAGTGCCTCCCCAGCGCCGAAGCCTGGGAACGCGGCCTGTTCGGCGGCCCCCCCGCCCTCGAGTCCTTCCACGCCCGCACCGGCGACCTCATCGCCGTACCCCGGGGCAAGCAGAGCTTCCGCTGGCTCTGGCACCCCGACGCCCCGCCCGGCCCCGACGGCGGCTCCCACGGCGGCTGGAGCGCGGAGGAAATGCTGGTACCAGTGATCGCAGTGCGGGTTTAGAGCGGTAAGCCGTCAGCGGTCAGCTATCAGCCGTCAGCGGGAGGCTAGTGGCCTGTGGCCTGTGGCTCGTGGCTCGTGGTTACCCCTCCCCTTCCCTCCCCGCGCGCGGGGAGGGGTTATCCCCCCCAGCCCCCCTTGCTAAGGGGGGTGACAAGGCGTCTTGCGTCTCGCGTCTTGCGTCTTGCGTTCGGCGTTCGGCGTTCGGCGTTTTGCGTTCGGCTATCAGCTATCAGCCATCGACCATCGACCCCTAATCCCGCAACCCCACCTTATCCAGGAGGAACGCATACTCGAGCGCCACCTCCTTCAGCCGGTCGTAGCGGCCCGAGCTGCCGCCGTGGCCCGCGCCCATGTGGGTCTTGAGCAGCAGGGTGCTGGCGTCGGTCTTGAGCTCGCGCAGGCGGGCGACCCACTTGGCGGGCTCCCAGTAGCCCACGCGGGGGTCGTTGATGCCGGCCGTGACCAGGAGGTGGGGGTAGGCCTTGGGTTCTACGTTGTCGTAGGGGCTGTAGGACTTCATGTAGGCGTAGAACTCGGGGTCGGCGGGGTTGCCCCACTCGTCGTACTCGAGGGTGGTAAGGGGGATGGAGGGGTCGGACATGGTGGTGATCACGTCCACGAAGGGCACGTGGGCCGCCACGGCGCGGAAGAGGTCGGGGCGGAGGTTGATGACCGCGCCCATCAGCAGGCCCCCGGCGCTGCCGCCCACGGCGACCAGGCGCTCGGGCGTGGTGTAGCCCTCCTCCACCAGGTGCAGGGCGCAGTCGATGAAGTCGGTGAAGGTGTTCTTCTTCTTCAGCAGCTTGCCGTCCTCGTACCAGCCGCGGCCCATCTCGGCCCCGCCGCGGACGTGGGCGATGGCGAAGACCACGTCCCGGTCGAGCAGCACCAGGCGGGTGGGGCTGAAGGTGGGGTCGATGCTGATGCCGTAGGAGCCGTAGGCGTAGAGGTAGAGCGGGGCGGGCCGCGGGGTAGAGCGCTTGTACACCAGCGAGACGGGCACGCGCACCCCGTCGCGGGCGGTGGCCCACAGCCGCTCCTGCACGTACTCGGCGGGGTCGTAGCCGCCGAGCACCTCGTCCTGCTTGAGCAGGGCGGTCTCGAGGGTGTTCAGGTCAAGCTCGAGCACCTTGCGCGGCGTGACGAGCGACTGGAAGCTGACGAGCGCGCGGTCGGTGGCGTACTCGCGGTTGTCGGCGGGCGCCACGGTGTAGACGGGCTCGGGCCACTCCAGGCGCCGGTAGGTGCCGTGGATGAGGTCCCACACCCAGACCTGCGTGGAGCCTTCCTGCCGCCCGTAGACCAGCAGGTGGTGGGCGAAGGGCAGCACCCCCTGGAGGTAGACGCCGGGGTCGTGGGGCAGCATCTCGTGCCAGTGGTCGGGCGAGGGGCTGAGGACGGGGGCGCTGAGCAGCTTGAAGTTGAGCGCGTCCTGGTTGGTGAGCAGCAGGAAGTGCTGGCCCTGGTGCTCGAGGCTGTACTTCACCCCGCGCTGCCGGGGCGTGAAGACGTGCCACTCGCCCTCGGGCTGGAGGGCCTCGAGGTAGCGCACCTCGTCGGTGAGGGTGCTGGTCGAGGCGACGAAGAGGAAGCGCCCGCTGGCCGACTTGTAGAGCTTGAGCCGGAAGGTCTCGTCGGGCTCCTGGTAGAGCAGGGTCTGCTCGGGGCTGCCGAGCCGGTGGCGGTAGAGGTAGCACGGCCGCTGGGTCTCGTCCACGCGGGTGAAGAAGAGGTACTCGCCCGTGGCGTCCCACTCGAGGCTCTGGTACAGGTAGACGTTCTCCACCCGGTCGGGGAGCAGCTCGCCGGTCTGGAGGTCCTTGACGTAGAGGGTGTAGCGGTCGGAGCCGTCCTCGTTCTGCAGGTAGGCCAGCAGCCGGTGGTCGGGGCTGGGCTTGAGCACGCTCACGCTGAGGTAGCTCTTGCCCTCGGCCAGCGCGTTGAGGTCGAGGATCACCTCCTCGGGGGCGGCCTCGAGCTCCCCCCGCGAGGCGGCCCGCTTGCGGCAGTGGATCCAGTACTGCTTCCCCTCCTCGGTGCGCGAGTAGTAGAAGTACGGCCCGTGCTGCACGGGCACCTCGAGGTCGGTCTGCTGGATGCGCCCGAGCATCTCCCGGTAAAGCTGCTCCCGGAAGGGCTCCAGCGGCCCCATGACCGCCTCGAGGTAGGCGTTCTCGGCCTCGAGGTGCGCGATGACCTCGGGGTTTTCGCGCTCGTTGATCCAGTAATAGTCGTCGGACCGGGTATCGCCGTGGGCAGTGTGGGGGTGCGGAATGCGCTTGGCAGTAGGCGGCTTGATTTCAGACATGAGCCTAGCTTAGCCGAAGGCGAGGGGACGTAGCGGCAAGCGGTCAGCCTTCAGCGATCAGCCGTCAGCCATCAGCAGGAGGCTGGTGGCTCGTGGTGGAGAGGCACCCCTCCCCAACCCTCCCCGCGGGCGGGGCAGGGAATATCCCCCCGGCCCCCCTTGCTAAGGGGGGAACAAGGCGTCTTGCGTTTTGCGTCTTGCGTCTTGCGTTTTGCGTTTCGCGTACGACGTAGGACGTACGACGTAAGACCCGCGCTGCGCCTTCAGCTATCGGCGTCCAGCCCTACAAAATCCCCCGCGCCTCGAACGCCGCCCGCACCGCCTGAGCCGCCGCGCTGCCGTACATCTGCTGCGCGGTGTTCACGGTCTGCTGCGCGGCCGCGGCGAAGCTGGTGTCCGGGGCGAAGCCGAACTGGGCGTTGATGATGACGCGGTCGGCCTTGTAGGCCCCTAGCGCCCCGCGGATGTCCCACAGGGCGCGGCTCCAGATCTCGCCATCGGCGTGGACCCGGCCCACCACGTCCTCGGGGTAGTGCTTGTCCTTGTCGATGCGGCGCAGGCAGTGGGGCACGGTGCTGGTGTAGGAGACCGCGTCCCAGTCGGCCACGCAGGCCGCGGGGGCCTTCACGGGCACGCCGTACTTCTGCGCCACGGCCAGGCCCACCGTCACGGCCAGGTAGTCGCCGAAGGCCTCGCCGATGGCCCCGGCCTCGAGGCTCGCCCCGAAGCCCGCCACCTGCGCGTCGTGGACGGCGTGGCCGTACTCGTGCACGATCACCTCGCCGTCCTCGCCGTCGTCCACGCCGCCCTTGCCCAGCCGGATCACGTCGTGCTTGTCCCAGGAGTAGGAGTTGTCCTGGCCCCACTGGTTGATGCGCACGTCCTGCGACTCCATGTTGACGGGGGGCAGCTCGCTGCCGAAGCCCAGGCTCTGTAGGTAGAGCTGGGCCTCCGTGACCCAGAAGTAGGCCATGACCTGCTCGAAGCGGTCGTCGCTGCGGGTGTAGGCGAAGGTGTTGGTGGGGGAGTAGGCGGGGTCGCCGGTCTCGGAGCGCACGTTGGCCCACTTCCCCTGCAGGTAGCCGCTGCCGTCGAGGTGGCTGAGGGCGACGGTGTAGTAGGCCGAGGCGGGCACCGCCGCGTCGGAGTCCTTCTGGTCGGTGAGGCTCTGGTCGCCGGTGGACTGCACGGGGTTGGTGATGAAGACCCGGCCGGTGCCCGTGGAGGAGCCCGCCGGGGGCTTGACCTGCGCGGTGACGCCGGGCTGGGGGTTGGTGCAGGCCGCCAGAAGCAGAATGCCAAGGCCAATGGCCGCTGTCGGGATGCGCATGTTGGACACCTCGAGGCCCATCCTACCGTGACGCGGCGTTAAGCGGTTCGTTACCCCGGCGATACCCGCGGTACACTGCCCTTGTGCCCCGGAAGATCATCCTCGACTGCGACCCCGGCCACGACGACGCCGTCGCGATCATGCTGGCCCTGGCGAGCCCCGAGCTCGAGGTGCTGGGCATCACCACCACCTACGGCAACGTGGGCCTGGAGCGCACCACCCGCAACGCGCTGGTGGTGCAGGAGGTCATCGGCACGAGCGTAGGGGTCTACCCCGGCGCCGACCGCCCGCTGGTGCGCGACCGCATCAGCGCCGAGCTGGTCCACGGCATCTCGGGCCTCGAGGGCCCCGACCTGCCCCAGCCCCGCCAGCAGCCCCAGGGCAAGCACGCCGTGCACTTCATCATCGAGAGCGTGCTGGCCCACCCCGGCGAGGTCACGCTGGTGCCGGTGGGCGCCTTGACCAACCTCGCCCTGGCGATGCGGCTCGAGCCGCGCATCGTCCCGGCCATCCGCGAGGTCGTGCTGATGGGCGGCTCCATCGACATCGGCAACTGGAGCCCCAGCGCCGAGTTCAACATCCTCTGCGACCCCCACGCCGCCAAGATCGTCTTCGAGGCCGGGGTCCCGCTGGTGATGATGGGCCTCAACCTCACCCACCAGACCCCCGCCACGCCCGAGCGGGTGGCCCGCTTCCGCGCCCTGGGCACGCGCGCCGGGGCCTTCACCGCCGAGCTGCTCGAGTTCTTCCAGATCCACCACCAGCAGCGCTACGGCTTCCCCGGCGCCCCCATCCACGACGCCTGCGCCGTGGCCTACCTGCTCGAGCCCGCGCTCTTCAAGACCGGCCACTACCGCGTCGAGATCGAAGCCAACGAGGGCCTGGCCTTCGGCCGCACAGTCTGCGACTACTGGCGCGTCACCGGCAAGGCCCCCAACTGCGAGGTGGGCCTCGAGATCGACGCCGAAGGTTTCTACGAACTGCTGCTCGAGCGCATCGGGCGGTATAGCTAGCCCTCAGCCGTCAGCCGTCAGCAAAGGGCCCATGGCGTGTGGCTCGTGGCTTGTCGAGGGTCTAGGACGTCTTGCGTTTGGCGTCTTGCGTCTTGCGTTCGGCGTTTAGCGTTCGGCGTTTTGCGTTCGGCGTTGGGCGTTCGACGTACGACGTAAGACGTACGCCCCCTTAAGCTGTTCCTATGAGCATCGTCGTCGTCGGCAGCCTCAACATGGACCTCGTGGTCAAGGTCCCCCGCCACCCCGTGCCGGGTGAGACCCTGCTGGGCTCGGACTACGAGAGCCACTTCGGCGGCAAGGGGGCCAACCAGGCGGTGGCGGCGCTGCGCATGGGCGGGAAGGTGCGCATGATCGGGCGGGTGGGCAACGACGGCTTCGGCGAGCGCATCAAGGCCCACCTCAAGGCCCAGGGCATCAACGTCAACGCCACGCTGTGCATCAACTCGCCTACCGGGGTGGCCTTCATCAGCGTGGACAAGGAGGGCCAGAACGCCATCATCGTCTCGCCGGGGGCCAACTCGAGGCTCAAGCCCGAGCACCTCTCCCCCATCGAGTTCGAGGGGGCCTCGGTGGTGGTGCTGCAGCTCGAGGTGCCCCTCGACACCGTGCGCCGGGCGGCCCGCATCGGGCGCGAGAGCGGCGCGAGGGTGATCCTCAACGCCGCCCCCGCCCTGCCCCTCGCCCCCGCCGACTTAGCCCTCCTCGACCTCCTGGTGGTCAACGAGAGCGAGGCCCACGCCTACTCCGGGCTGGCCGTGGACTCCCCCGGCCTCGGCCTCGAGGCCGCCCGGGCCCTGCGCGAGCGCTGCCCCACCGTGGTCGTGACCCTGGGGCGGCAGGGGGCGGTGTGGGCGAGCCCCGAGGGCGAGGGCTACCAGCCCGCCTTCGAGGTGCGGGCCGTAGACACCACCGCCGCCGGCGACGCCTTCATCGGCGCGCTGGCCGTGGCGCTGAGCGAGGGGCGCAGCCTGGCGGAGGCCGTCCGGCTCGGCGCGGCGGCCGGGGCGCTGGCCGTCACCAAGCCGGGCGCCCAGACCTCGCTTCCCAGCCGCCTCGAGGCCGAGGCTTTCCTCAGCGCCCGCAGCACCTGACCTCCTCAGCCCCCCCTCAGCCCGCCGTACGCAAAGGCTAAGCATCGGCTGCCTATGCTGGGCGGCAGGAGGTCGGTATGAAGTGGGGACAGATGCGCCAGAGCGGCAACGTGGAGGACCGGCGGGGCCGCGGCCCCATGCTGCCGGGCGGCCCGGCCGGGCTGGGGCTGGGGGGAGTTCTGCTGTTGCTGCTGGGCAGCCTGCTCTTCGGGGCCAACCCACTCGACGTGCTCAACCAGATCCAGGGCGGCGCCCCCACCCAGACCCAGGAGGCCCCGGCCGCCGACGACCCCGACAGCCGCTTCGTGCGCTCGGTGCTGGGCGACCTCGAGGACACCTGGAGCGCCCTCTTCGAGCGCAGCGGCCAGCAGTACGAGCCCCCGCGCCTGGTGCTCTACAGCGGGGCGGTGAGCTCGGCCTGCGGCAGCACCAGCTCGGCGGTCGGGCCCTTCTACTGCGGCCGCGACGCGCGGGTCTACCTCGACAGCACCTTCTTCGACCGCCTGGCCCAGAACTTCGGCGTCTCCGGCGACTTCGCCGCCGCCTACGTCATCGCCCACGAGGTAGGCCACCACGTGCAGAACCTGCTGGGCATCATGGACCAGGTCGCCGCGCGCCGCGCCCGCTCCGACCCGGCCACCGCCAACGCGCTGTCGGTGCGGCTCGAGCTCCAGGCCGACTGCTTCGCCGGGGTCTGGGGCCACTACGCCAACCGCCGCGGCCTGCTCGACTTCGGCGACCCCGAGGAGGCCATCGGAGCCGCCAGCGCCATCGGCGACGACAACCTCCAGCGCCGTTCCCAGGGCTACGTGGTCCCCGACGCCTTCACCCACGGCTCCTCCGAGCAGCGGGTGCGCTGGTTCCGCACCGGCTTCGAGAGCGGGGACCCGGAAAGGTGCGATACGTTCTCGGTGCGGAATCCTTGAGGGAGGGTCGATAGTCGATGGTCGATAGCCGATGGCTAAATGCTAAACGCTCTTTCTTCACCCCCCTTAGCAAGGGGGGCTGGGGGGGATACCCCCTCCCCGCCCGCGGGGAGGGGTGAACCGCGAGCCACAAGCTGACCGCTGACGGCTCTTCCCTCATCCCTTCCGTGCTACCAGGATTTGCGTTGAAGGCAGCGTGTAGGGCCTTCCCTCGAGGTCGCTGATTTCGAGGTCGGCCGCCCACTTCTCGGCCAGGAAGGGGATGGTGTAGGCCTCGCGGTGGACGGGCTCGAGGCCGGCTTGGCGCAGCAGGGCCTCGAGCTGGCGGCCGCTGGCCCAGCCGAAGTATTCGCCGACCTCGACGTGCCAGTTGGTCTCGTAGAAGTACTTGGTGGCGAACTCGTAGAGGTGGTCGGAGGGCAGGGTGTAGAGCCCGTCGGAGACGCTGAACTCGAGGGTGAAGGGGCGGAAGTCGTCGGCGAAGCGCCAGAAGCGCTCCTCGAGCTCGGGGCTGCGGAAGCGCAGGCGCAGCGGGCGGCGCTCGGGCTGCACCCCGTCGCGCACGACCAGCACGCCGCCCTCGGCGAGGAGGGCGCGGGCGAGGCCGAAGATCCGGGCGGCGGCCTCGGCCATGGGGCCTTCGGGGTGGCCGGGGAAGCGCTCGGGGTGCTCGAGGGCGAAGGTCGCCAGCTCGTGCAGGGTCGAGCAGAGGATCACGGTGTCGAAGGGCCCTTCCCCCAGCAGGCCGGGGTCGTGGGCCAGGGCGAAGAGGTCGCGCCGGCGCAGGCGGGCGGCGCCCTGGAGGCTGCGGGCCGCGACCCCCAGCAGCTTGGCCGAGAGGTCGATGCCCACCAGCTCGGAGGCGGGCGAGAAGCCGCGCAGCAGCTCGAGCACCGCGCCGCTGCCGCAGCCGAGCTCGAGGATGCGCCCGGGCCGCACGTGGGGCAGCATGCGGGCCTTGTCGCCCTTGGAGCGGGCCATGCCCTGGACGTAGGCCTCCAAGCCCAAGCCGCTGTGCACGTCGGGGCGTGTGCTCATGACGGCTCACGCTACCACAGGCCGGGCATCGCCCGCCGGCCGGCGCAGCCATGGCGCTCCGGGCGGATTTCCACCCCCCGCACGCCCGTTTAGGCTCCCTTGAGAAGCCGGAAGACTCAGCCCAGACTCTGCTTACGCAAAGCTGCGCTTCATCCAGGAGGCGCACTCCTAGGGGTGAGGTGCGCTCATGGTCGACTTCTCGCTGGCGCTCAAACGGGCCCACACCCTCCTGGCCTCCCTCGTCGCCAACCTGCCCAACATCCTGGTCGGGCTGCTGGTCCTGACGGCGTTCGTGCTGATCTCGAGGCTGGTGCCCAAGATCATCGGGCACCTGCTCTCGGGGCACCGCAACGCCCAGAACCTCGGCTACGTGCTCAGCCGCCTGGCCTCCTGGATCGTCATCACGGCGGGGGCCTTCCTCTCGCTGTCGCTGGTGGTGCCCTCGCTGAGCGTGGGCGACCTGGTGCAGCTCCTGGGGGTCACCAGCGTGGCGGTGGGCTTTGCCTTCCGCGACATCTTCCAGAACTTCCTGGCCGGGATCCTGCTGCTGCTGACCCAGCCCTTCAGCCTGGGCGACCGCATCCAGGTCAAGGGCTACGAGGGCCGCGTCGAGGACATCCAGACCCGCGCCACCCGCATCCGCAGCGACGAGGGCGAGACCGTCATCATCCCCAACGCCACCCTCTTCACCGAGTCGGTGGTGGTGCGCCGCCCCTACCAGAACCGCCGCCTCGAGGTCGACGTCAACCTCAAGGGGGTGGCGCTGGAGCGGGTGCGCCCGGCGCTGCTCGAGGCCATGCGCCGCGTTCCCGGCGTGCTGCACGAGCCCCCGCCCCAAGTGCTCGTCGCGGCCATCGCCCCCGACAGCCTCACCCTGCGGCTGCGCTGGTGGATCCTGGGCGGCACCAACGGGCTGGAGTCGAAGGACCGGGTGCTCGAGGCCGCCCAGCGGGTGCTGGCGCAGGCCGCGGCCCAGGCCCAGCCCAGCGCTTAGGCCCCCGCCTCGGGCCGCTTGGCGATGAGGAAGTGGCAGGCCCGCCGCCCGTCGCGCTGGCAGAAGGGGCGCTCGGCGGGGAGGCCCGTGGCCTTGGTGACGACCTTGGGCGGCAGGTCGCACACCGGCTCGAACTTCTGGCCGGTGGCGTAGTAGAGGCAGTTGTAAGCCCGGATCTCCCAGGCGGCCTCGGTCTCCTCGAGCTGCCCCAGCATGTCGCCGTAGTCCATGTGCTGGAGCAGGGCCTGCAGCCGGGCCTCCCCCTCCAGCCCCGCCAGCTTGGCCCGCAGCTCCCGCGCCATGCCCTCGGCCACGCCCTCCAGCAGGCGCTCGAGCAGCCCCTCGGCCTGGGCCTGGCCCAGCACCGCGTCGAGCAGTTCGGGGTAGCGCTTGGGGAAGAGCCCCTCGGAGGCCGTGGTCAGGGCGTAGCGCACCGCCGGGCGGCCCCGCCCCTGGGGCCGGGCCTCCTGCCGCAGCCACCCCGCCTTCTCGAGCGCGCCGAGGTGGTGGCGCACCGCGTTGGCGCTCAGGCCCAACGCCTCCTGCAGCTCCTTGACGGTGCTCGGCCCCTGCTGCTTGAGGTGCTCGATGAGTTTACGCCCCGCGTCCATGGCCCCCTCCGGTTTTCACCATTTTTACCATTGCTTTGGTGTTAGCCACAGCCTACCCTCGAGGTAGAAGGAGGAGATGAGGATGAAACCCAACGAAGGCACCGCCGATCGCGTCATCCGCCTGGTCCTGAGCGCCGTGTTCTTCACGCTGGCCTTCACCGTCACCGCCGGGGTCTGGACCTACGTCGCCGCCGGCTTAGGCGTGCTGATGCTGGCGACGGCGGCCGTGGGCTACTGCCCGCTGTACGCCCTGCTCGGCGTCAACACCTGCGCCGTGCGCAAGGCCTCCTGAGCCCTCTCGCCCTGCCCCCTCCCGCGCCTCGGGAGGGGGCGGCCAATGGTCGGATACCTTACCCAGCCAAACGGCCCCAGGCCCCAAGATGGGGCCATGAACCCTTCCTACGAAGTGGCGACGCTGGGCGGCGGCTGTTTTTGGTGCCTTGAGGCCGTCTACGACGAGCTGAAGGGTGTGGTGGACGTGGTCTCGGGCTACAGCGGCGGGCACGTCGTGAACCCCACCTACGAGCAGGTCTGCGGCAAGCAGACCGGCCACGCCGAGGTGGTGCAGGTGACCTTCGACCCCGCGGCGGTCAGCTACCGGGAGCTGCTCGAGGTCTTCTTCACCGTCCACGACCCCACCACCCCCGACCGCCAGGGCAACGACGTGGGGCCGCAGTACCGCTCGGTGATCTTCTACCACTCCCCCGAGCAGAAGGCCGCCGCCGAGGCGGTAATGGCCGAACTCACGGCCGAGGGGGTCTGGGACGCCCCCATCGTGACCGAGCTCGAGCCCTTCGAGGCCTTCTACCCCGCCGAGCACTACCACCAGGAGTACTTCAAGCGAAACCCCTACCAGCCCTACTGCGCCTTCGTGGTCGCGCCCAAGGTGGGCAAGTTCCGCAAGAAGTTCTACGACCGGCTCAAGCGGGAGAATTCCAGCGCGCGATGAGGCCGGGCAGCGCCTCCAGCCCCTCGATCACCGCGTCGGGGCGTTCGGGGGTGCCCCAGTAGTCGTCGCGGAACCAGACCGCCCGCATCCCCAGGCGCTGGGGGCCCGCCACGTCGTTCTCGGGGTGGTCGCCCACGAACACGGCCTCGGCGGCGACCGCGCCCACCTGCTCGAGCGCGACCTCGTAGATGCGCGCCTGCGGCTTGCTGGCCCCCGCCGCCTCGGAGACGATGACCCCCTCGAAGTACCCCTCGATGCCCAGCGCGCGCACCTTGCCCGTCTGCATCTGGGTAGAGCCGTTGGTGACGACGCCCAGGCGGTAACCCTGCCGGCGCAGCGTGCCCAGGACCTCCTCGAGCCCGGCGAAGCCCAGCGCAAAGTCGTTGTAGCGCGTCCAGTAGTCCTCGATCAGGGGCCGGGCCAGCGAACCGGGGAGCCCCAGGTCGGCCAGCAGCGCGGGGTACACCTCGGCCTTGGGCACGTAGCCGCGTGCGTCGAAGTGGAGGAAGCGCTCGAGGTAGCGCCCGGCCTCCACGGCCTGCAGCCCGGCGAAGCGCTCGTGCTGCGAGCACGCCAGGGCGGCCACCGAGCGCTGGCGGTCGTGCAGGGTGCCGTCGAGGTCGAAGAGGATGGCGCGGATCACGAAGCCGATTGTACCCGCCGGGCAATTCGGCCCCGCGCCCGAAGGGGCGGATGACCCGGTGCCGTTCGACGGATCGCCTATACTTGCAGAGCAAGACTTGCTATGCCCAAGACCCCCCTCTCCACCCACCTCCGCTGTTTCGCCCTGCTGTACCGCAACCACGCGCCGGTACACTTCCTGGGCGGCTTTACCCTGATGGAGTTCCAGCACGAGGGTTCCTTCTTCACCAGCCTGCTCGGCGGCGCCCTCATCTGTGCCCTCACCGCCGCCCTCAACTTCCTCACCTACTTCTGGCGCCAGCGCTACCGCCCGGCCCAGCTCGCCCAGCACCACCTGCGCCACCTGACTGAGCGCTACACCCGCCTGCGCCACCCCACCCCCCAAGACCGCGCCGCCTTCCTGCACGACCTCGAGACCCTCTGGCGCGCCCCCTACCTCTCCCCCACCCACCGCAGCCGGGTCGAGGCGCTGTGGAACCAGGTCCAGTCCCAGCCCTCCACCCCCCTCTGGCACGTGCGTTACCAGCTCGAGCGCCTGCTCGAGGCGTGAGGGCGAGCAGTAAGCGGTCAGCCGTCAGCGGCCAGCAGAAGGCTCGTGGTTACTCCTCCCCCGCCCTCCCCGCACGCGGGGAGGGTTTATCCCCCCGGCCCCCCTTGCTAAGGGGGGAACAAGGCGTCTTGCGTCTTGCGTCTTGCGTTTTGCGTTTAGCTATCGGCTATCAGCGTCCAGCATTGGGCTACCGGCTATCAACCACCGACCCCCTGAAACTCCGCACCGCCTCGACGACGTACTCCGCCTCCTCGCGCCCGAGCTGCGGCCCCAGCGGCAACGAGAGTTCCTGGGCGTGGATGCGCTCGCTGAGGGGGAAGTCGCCGGGCTTGTAGCCGAGGTCGCGGTAGGCCTCCTGCAGGTGGGGCGGGATGGGGTAGTGGATGAGGGTGCCCACGCCGCGCTCGGCGAGGTGTTTCTGCAGGGCGTCGCGTTCGGGAGAGAGCACGGCGAAGATGTGCCAGACGTGCTCGGCGTAGGGGGCGGTCTGGGGCAGGGTGAGGCCGGTGCCGCGCAGGGCCTCGAGGTAGTAGGCGGCTAGGGCGCGGCGGCGCTCGTTCCACTCGTCGAGGTAGGCCAGCTTGACCCGCATGGCCGCGGCGTGGATGGGGTCGAGGCGGGAGTTGACGCCCTTGACCTCGTTGACGTACTTGACCCTCGAGCCGTAGTTCCTCAGCACCCGGATGCGGTCGGCGAGCTCGGGGTTGTCGGTGGTGACGGCCCCGCCGTCGCCCAAAGCACCCAGGTTCTTGTTGGGGTAGAAGCTCCAGGCCACCACGTCGCCGTGGGCGCCGACGCGCTTGCCCTTGTAGCGCGCGCCGTGGGCCTGGGCGGCGTCTTCCAGCAGCCACAGGCCGTGCCTGCGGGCGACCTCGAGCAAAGGGTCGAGGTCGGCGGGCTGGCCGTAGAGGTGCACGGGCAGGATGGCCTTGGTGCGCTCGGTGATGGCCGCCTCCACGCGGGCGGGGTCCATGTTGTAGCTGAGCATCTCCGGCTCGACCGGCACAGGCTTAGCCCCCACGTACGACACCGCCAGCCAGGTGGCGATGTAGGTGTTCGACGGCACGATCACCTCGTCGCCCGGCCCCACCTCCATGGCCCGCAGCGCCAGGTAGAGCGCGTCGAGGCCGTTGGCCAGCCCCACGCAGTGCCGGGCCTCGACGTAGGCGGCGTACTCCTCCTCGAAGGCCTCGACCTCGCTGCCCAGGATGTACCAGCCGCTGCCCACCACCCGGCCCACCGCCTCGTCGAGCTCACGCTTGAGTTCCTGGTAAGCCGACTGCAACTCGAAATAGGGAATCTTCATCTGAGCTCCTCTCGGGGGATGCCGACATATGGCGCTTGGCGTCCGGCGTTCGACGTTCGGCGTTCAGCGGCTCCTACCGACGCCTTCACTGCAGCTTCCGCGAAGCCTCCAGGAACTCCTGGTAGTCCTGGTAATAATCCCCCGCGTCGTAGGGCCTCGAGGCCAGCACCAAGCACACCGCGCCCGAGGAGAAGTCCTCGATCTCGCGCCAGATCATGGGCGGGAGGTAGAGGCCGAAGTACGAGCGGTTGAGGAAGTAGCGCTGGCGGGTGCCGCCCGAGTCGACGACCACCGTGAACGAGCCCGAGACGGCGATGAGGAACTGCTCGGTGGTCTTGAGCGCGTGGCCGCCGCGGCTCTCGCCGCCGGGCACGTCGTAGAGGTAGAAGACCCGCTGGATGTCGAAGGGCACGTGGCGGCCGCCCTCGATGAAGGTGAGGTTGCCCCGGGGGTCGGGGATCTTGGGCAGCTCGATCATGCGCACGTCCTGCAGGCGGGCTTTTTTGGGTTCCAAGGCGGGGTTGCTCTTGCTCATGGGGACACCTCTGCGGCGGGGGTGGTAAAGCCGGCCCGCTCGAGGATGATCTCCTCCACGCGGGCGATGTTCTTCGCGTCGTCGAAGCGGGCGCGGGCGTAGGCCAGCGCGCCCTCGCTCATGCGCCTCAGCAGCTCGGGGTCGGCGATGAGCTGGGCGAGGGCGTCGCCCAGGGCCTTGGGGTCGTTCTCGGGCACCAGGAAGCCGGCCTCGGGGGGGGTGAACTCGGCCATGCGGCCGATGTCGGAGACCACCACCGGCAACCCGCAGGCCATGGCCTGCCAGGTGGCCGAGGAGAGCTGCTGGGTCCAGATCTTGCCGCTGATGCTGGGCATCACGAAGACGCTGGCCGCGCGCAGGTAGCCGGGCAGGTCGGCGTTCTTGACGGTGCCGTGGAAGACGATGTCCTCGCCGTAGCCCGTCGAGCGGGCCTGGGCCTCGAGGTTGGCCCGCTCGGGGCCGTCGCCCACCAGGGCCAGCGTGGCCTGGAGGCCGCGGTCGCGCACCTGCTTGTAGGCCTCGATGAGCACGTGGGCCCCCTTGAGGGGCACCATGCGCCCGACGTTGAGGATCACCGGGTAGGGCTTGGCGTAGCTCACCCTAGGGCCTTCGGGGTTGCACTCGCGCAGGTTCACGCCCCACGAGCCGTAGAGGTGGTGGACCATCTTCTCCGGCGGCGCACCATTGGACTCGAGGTTGTACTTCGCCCCGCCCTCCAGGTAGAAGATCACCATCGCCCGGCGGAACCACAGGGGCAATACCCGCTTCATGGGCCAGAGGATGGGCCAGGGGTACTTCTTCTCCAGCGGGATGGCCTCGAGGCTGGCGGTGACCAGCTTGACGTGGGGGTTGAGCAGCAGGTAGAGGAAGGTGGCGCAGAGGTAGGGGAACATCAGCGCCGACATGGGCTCGGGCCCCTGGATGATGTCGGGCTTGATCTCCTGCAGGCGTAAAAACAGCGACAGCGGCGAGCCGAAGCGGCGGGTGCGCTGCTGGAAGTCCTCCTCGCGCAGGTCGTTCCAGGGGGCGCGGTTGTAGAGGTGGTAGATCTCCAGGCGCTTGAAGTGCTCGAGGGGCTGCTCGAGGTCGCGGCGGACCTCGGAGCTGATCATCACGTACTTGGGCTTTCGCATAAGAATAGGCTCTCTCCTACCACTTCCTGCGGCGCTTGGGGTCGTAGTAGTCCCACAACGCGCCCAATACCCCGATCTGGTCGAGCACGGTGAAGTAGGGCACCCGCAGCAGTGTCCTCAGGCTAGCACCTCCGCGCAGCATGTCACGGTAGCGCAGGGCCAGGGCCGCCAGCGCGGGCAGCAGCAGCACCCAGCCCAGCGGCTTGGGCAGCAGCAGCCAGACCGGCGCCAGCAGGACCAGGGCGGCTAAAGCCGCGCTCTGGATGAGGGCCGCGCGGTTCTTTTGGGGGTCGTGCACCAGCAGGTTCTTCACCCAGCGGCGCCGGCGCTGGAGGTAGCTCCTGGGGGTGTCGGGGTACTCGCTGGGGATCAGGCTCTCGCGCACGAAGCCGATCTTGTGCCCGGCCTCCAGCAGCTTCTTGGCGAGGTGGTAGTCGGTGCCGGTGGGCACGTCCTCGGCGAAGTCGCCGGCCTGCTCGAGCGCGCGGCGGGTGAGGGCGGCGTTGCGGCCCAGGATGCCGTCGCTCTCGGCGGGGTGGTTGGCGAAGAAGGTGACCTCGCGGGCACGCTCGTAGTCGGCCAGGGGGTTGCCCGCCTGGGAGGGCAGGGGCCTCGAGCCCCCCGTCACCGCCTGGTAGCGCCCCTCGACGATGGGCGCGAAGAGCTTCTGCAGCACCTCGCGCTCGAAGAGGCAGTCGGCGTCGGTGAGGAAGATCAGGTCGTGGCGGGCGTGCTTGAGCGCCTCGCGCAGCGAGCGCTGCTTGCCCATGCCGGGCTTCTGCTCCAGCACCCGCACCCCGTCGCCCTCGAGGGCCTTGGCCCGGGCGTAGGTGTCGTCCTTGCCGCCGGCCACCAGGATCAGCTCGGCCCCGGGCCAGCGCATCGCCTTGAAGCTTTCAATATGGGCCTCGACCTGCGGCCCCTCGCCCCACGCCGCCACCAGCGCCGTGAAGGGCGGCAGGGTGGGCGGGTCGGGCTGGGCCGTAGCGGGCGCTTGCTGCATAAATCCCTCCGAACTAGCTCCAATGCTAGGTGCGGCGGCGTAAAGGCGACGTTATTTCGGGTTTGTCGGGTCTGCGGCAAGGCTCGGGCGCGGGGTGCGCGGGCCTCGAGCCCCGTGCTCGAGCCTGCAACGCGGGCGTAACGTGGGGGATAACAGGGAAAAACGTACCACGGGCGGCCACCGGCGCCCTCAGCGGCGCTCGAAGGGCAGGGTCACCACCCGCGCCCAGGGCTCGGGCTTGGCCCACTCGTAGAGCACGGCCCCCTTCCGCTCGAAGCGCAGGAGCTCGGGGGTCTCGAGCATGCGGGCTTCCTTGCCCTCGACCCACACCCGCACCTCGGCCGGGGCGGCCCGGGCCGGCGGCAAGGGGGCCCCGCTGGGGAGCAGCTCGGCCAGCAGGCGGAACACCTTGTCGTTCCAGCCCGCCACCGCCGTCGCCGCGCGGTGGTCGGGGCGGGCCATGAAGAAGGTGGGGAAGCCGCCGGAGGGGTACTGGGCGGCGAGGAGGGCCCCCAGCGGCTCGGCGGGCAGGGGGCGGCCCAGCCGGCGGTAGGCCAGCAGCACGTCGGCCATGCCGGCCAGGAAGCGCAGCTCGCCGCGCCGCCCGCTGGGGTAGAGCACCATGGGCCAGTTGGCGCCCTCGCGGGTGCGCTCGACGAACTCGAGCACCGCGTGGGCGGCCTCGAAGTAGCGGCCCTCGCCCAGCACCCGCGCCCCTTCGGCCAGCGGGGGGACGCAGCGGGCCTGGTAGTAGGGGAAGAAGCGCTCGTCCCCGGCCTGTGGCGTGGGGGCGTACTGGTGGGTGGCCCCCCTCAAAAAGCCCTCGCGCACCTGGTAGCGCAGGGCCTGCTCGAGCGCACGGCGGGCGTACTCGAGGTAGGGCTCCTCGCCGCTGGCCTCGGCGTAGGCCAGCAGGGCCTGGGCCAGGGTGCACAGCTTGTTGGGCACCCGGTCGCGGAAGGCTTTCTCCTCCGGCAGGTACAGCCGGGCGATCAGCGCGTCGAGGTTGCGCCGGGCGGCCCGGAGCGCCGCCCCCGGGTCCGGCAGGCCCTCCAGGGCCAGCAGCAGCCCCAGCGTGGCGGCGGCCTCGTGGGGCGTGCCCAGGGGGCCGGGGTTGAGCTCGAAGCGCGAGGCCTTGTAGGTGCCGTCGGGGTTCTGGCCCCCCAGAACGTCGGCGGCGGCCTGCTCGAGCCGCTCGCGCCAGCGGGCCTCGCCGGTCTTCTTCAACAGCAGCGCGTACCCCGCCAGGATGCCCTCGTAGCGCCAGTCCAGGCCGGGGCCGGTGTAGCGGAAGCGGTTGGACCACCAGTGCGCCACCGGGCCCGCGTAGCCGCCGGGCTGCCGCAGGGTCTGGAGCCAGGCCTCGAGGCCGGCGAGGGCTTGGGCGAGGCGGCCAGCACCATGTGGCGGATCCACCGCCCCCGCATCCCCCAGGGTGTGGAGGTCAGTCACAGGCCACCTCCCCCACGCTCAAACACCTCGCCCCCTGGCCTTGGGCTTCAGTCTTCGGCGTTCGGCGTTTTGCGTTTGGCTATCGACCATCGACGTATTTTGGCGTTCAACCGCGAAGCCCCTCACGCCCCACCCCCGATCTCGAGGCGGTAGTAGGCCGCCACGGGCCGTTCGCTCACGAAGTGGCGGCGCATCCCCAGCCAGCCCACGTCCCGCAGGCGCGGGGCGTTCAGGCGCATGGGCAGGCTCGCCAGCAGCGCGGGCAGGGTGTAGACGTACAGGCGCGACTCGAGGCGGGCAGGCCGGGATGGCCGTGCCCGCTTCCGCAGCGCCGCCGGGGCCAGGGGGCCAAAGCCCAGCGCGTACACCCGGTCGGCGGGCTGGGGCCTCGAGCCGTCCAGCGCGGCGAAGCCGCTGCGCCCGCCTCTGGCCGGGGTCTGTTCGGCCCGCCACCGGGCCCACTCGGCGAGGGCGGGGTGCGGCAGCACCAGGGTCAGGGAGCCCACCCCGCTGTGGTAGGCGTCGCCGAAGACCCGGTCGAGGAGGTAGCCCCAGGCCAGCTCGTGCGCGCCGTCGAGGTCGGGGAAGCCGGGGAGCGCTTCGACGCGGAGGTGTAGTTCCATACTCAGACGGCGGCGCTGCGGGCTCCCGCCTCGCGCAGCACCGAGGCGTAGGTCTGCTCGAGGCGCCCCGCGATCACGCCCCAGTCGTACTCGCGCAGCACCTTCTCGCGGCCTTTGCGGCCCATGGCTTCGGCCTGGTCACGGCCCCGCAGCCGCAGCTCGAGCAGCCGGGCCAGGTCGGCCTCGTCGCCCACCGCGGCCAGGTGGCCGTCCACGCCCTCCTCCACCAGCGTGCGCACCCCCGGCAGCGCGGCGGCGATCACCGGCGTGCCGCAGGCCATGGACTCCAGCAGCACCAGCCCGAACGACTCCACCCCCGTCGAGGGCAGCACGCTCACGTCGGCGGCGCGGAAGAAGGGCGGCAGGGTGCTGGGGGCGTGCTTGCCCAAAAACTGCACCCGCTCCCCCAGGCCCAGTTGCCGGGCGAGGGCCTCGAGCTCGGGCCTGAGCCCCCCGTCCCCCACGACCCACAGCCGGGCCTCGGGCAGGGGCACCCGCGCGAAGGCGCGGATCAGGCCGTCCACGTTCTTGAAGCGGTGGGCCTGGTCGAGGGCGCCCACGAAGAGGGCGAGCGGCGCGTCGTCGGGCACCCCGTAGCGGCGGCGGGCCTCGAGGCGGTCCCCCGGCGTGAAGAGGCCCGCGTCCACCCCGTTGGGCAGTTCCTCCAGGCGGGGGTCGGAGCCTAGGTGCGGGTAGAGGGTGCTGAGGTGCTCGCGCCGCACCGCCAGCAGCCGCCGGGCGGTGCGGAAGACCAGCGGCTCGACGCTGAGGTTGTAGCCCTGGAAGAGCACGCGCTTGAGGCGGTGGGTCTCCTCGAGGCGGTTGTGGTAGGTCAGCACCATCGGCGTGCGGTAAAGCCGCGCGGCCAGCGCGGTGAGCTCGGCGCCGAAGATGTAGGGGTAGTGCAGGTGGATCAGGTCGAAGCCCCGGAGCTTGCCGACGAGGGCGGGCGTGAAGGGCGCGTTGCCCAGCCGCAGCAGCTCGGGCAGCCGCACGACCTCGAAGGGGAAGCTCATGCCGCCCCCCTCCCCCGCGGTGAACACCGTCACCGCGTGCCCCCGCTCGTGCAGGACGCGGGCGTTGTGGTAGGCCACGTTGCCGGTCCCGGCCCAGTAGGGCGGGAAGGTGGCGCTGACGTGCGCGACCCTCACGCCGTCCTCCGGGGCGCGGCCATGCGGTACAGCGGGGTGGTCAGGCGCTCGAGCACCCCCGCGAGCTCGGGGCTGGTGAGCTGGTCGAAGGGGAGCTGCGTGAGCGTGTCGCGCAGGATCGCCGCGTCGGGGACGCTGCGGCTTTGTTGTACCGCGGCCCGCTTGGCGCGGACGGCGGCGCGGTTTCGCCACAGCCAGCCGTAGCTCTCCCAGCGCGCGCGGAGGTAGGGCCAGCCCTTCAGCAGCGCGAAGGCCCAGGTCGCCAGCTCGGTGAGCAGCAGCGCGGGCGCGATGCGGCGCAGGGTGCGGCCCTCGTAGACCTTCAAGAGCGTGAGCAGGCGGTTGCGCTCCAAGTGGTAGAACTTGCGGGGGCTCATGCCCAGCCGGTAGTAGTGGGTGATCACCGCGTCGTTGGCGCTGTAGACGGGGTGGCCGCGCAGCCGCGCCCGCAGCGAGAGGTCGGTGTCCTCGAGGTACATCCAGTAGTCCTCGTCGAAGCCGCCGAGCCCCAGCAGGGTCTGGCGGGCGGTGATGAAGGCCGCGCCCGAGACGAGGGGGACGGGCTCGAGGCCGCGGTAGCGGCCGGCCGGCTCGCCCAGGCCCCGGCAGGTGGTGATGCCGGAGTAGTGCATGTGGTTGCCCACCGCGTTCACCGTGCCGTCGGGGTTGAGCAGCTTGGCCCCGATCAGGGCGTCGGGGTGGGCACGGGCGGCCTCGAGCAGCGTTTGCAGGGCTCCTGGGTGCAGCACGGTGTCGGGGTTGAGCACCAGCACGAACTCCCCCTGCGCCTCGCGAATGCCGAAGTTGTTGCCCCCGGCGTAGCCGCCGTTGCGCGGGCTGCTCACCACCCGCACGGCGGGGTGGTGCTGGCGCAGCCACTCGCCGGTGCCGTCGGCGGGGTTGTTGTCCACCACCAGGATTTCGCACTCCACGCCCTGGCCGTAGACGCTCGGGAGCAGGCGCTCGAGGTCGGCGCGGCTGTTGTAGGCGACGATCAGCAGGGTGAGTTCAGGCATGGTGAGGTCCTATGGCGATAACCGATAGTCGATAGTCGATAGCTGATAGCCGATAGCCGATAGCTAAGGGCCGAGGCGTCTTGCATACGGCGTACGACGTAGGACGTACGACCCGCGTCCGGCGTCGGGCGTTCGGCATCTCACCGGCCTCACAAGGCCAGTTCCGACAGCTTGCGCCCCCGCCCGATGCCCTGGTAGACGTAGCCCAGCGCCTCCATGGCCCGGGGGTCGAGGGCGTTGCGGCCATCGAGCACCACCGGGCGGCGCAGGCGGCGCTTGACCTCGGCCCAGTCGAGGGCGCGGTACTCGGGCCACTCGGTCACCAGCAGCACGGCGTCGGCGCCCTCGAGGGCCTCCAGCGGGTCGGCGAAGGTCTCCACGCGGGGGTCGAGGATTTGCTTGGCGAGCTCGAGGGCCTTGGGGTCGGTGGCGCGCACCCTGGCCCCGCGGGCCAGCAGCTCCTCGGCGATCTCGAGGCTGGGCGCGTCGCGCAGGTCGTCGGTGCCGGGCTTGAAGGCCAGCCCCAGCAGCACGACGGTCTGGCCGGTGAGGCGGCCCAGCACGGCCTCGGCCTTCTCCACCAGCCGGTAGCGCTGGGCCTGGTTGACCTCGATCACCGCGCGCAGCAGCTTGAAGTCGTAGCCGCCGCGCTTGGCGAGGTAGGCCAGGGCGCGGGTGTCCTTGGGGAAGCAGCTCCCGCCGTAGCCCAGGCCGGCCTTGAGGAAGTGCGGCCCGATGCGCGGGTCGAGCCCGATGGCCCGCACCACCTCCTCGATGTCGGCGCCCACCGCCTCGGCCACGTTGGCGATCTCGTTGATGAAGGAGATGCGGGTGGCGAGGAAGGCGTTGGCCGCGTACTTGGCGAGCTCGGCGCTCTCGAGCCCCGTGCGCACGAGCGGCACGCGGTAGCCCCGGGCGACGGCCTCGCGCAGCGCCTTGGGGCGCGGCAGCCAGGGCAACTCCTCGAAGCTCTGCTCGACGAGGGGCTGGTAGAGGCGCTCGAGCACCCCGAACACCCACTCCTCCTCCGCGCCCACCAGGATGCGGTCGGGGTAGAGGGTGTCGGAGAGGGCCTGTCCCTGGCGCAAAAACTCGGGGTTGGAGGCCACCGCCACGCCGGGCCCCAGGATGCGCTTGGCGTCCTGGTTGGTGCCCACCGGCACCGTGGACTTGACCACCACCAGCCCCACGCGGTGCTGGGCGAGGGTCTCGAGGGCCTGGTAGAGGTAGCGCAGGTCGGCGTGACCGGCCGGGGTGGGCGGGGTGCCCACCGCGACGATGGCGACCTCGCTGCCGTCATAGGCCTCGGCGGGGTCGGTGGTGTAGCGGAGGCGGGGCGCGGCCTGGGCCAGCGACTCGGCCAGGCCGGGCTCGTAGAAGGGGGGCTCGCCCCGCTTCAGGCCCTCCACGCGGGCGGCGTTGGTGTCGAGCACCCGGACCTCGTGCCCCAGCAGGGCCAGGGCCACCGCGGTGGACAGGCCCACGTACCCGGCCCCCACCACCGTCACAGTTTTGGCGTTCTCCATCGGCGAATCCTCGTGACCCCAATCGGGTTGAAATCGCGGTAAATGCGCCTACTTCAGGGCCTCGAGCCGGGCCGCCACCGCCGAGTCGACCTCGCTGCGCACCCGCTCGACGAAGCCGGCCAGGGCGTGCAGCAGCACCCCGGTCACGCCCAGCATCAGCCCGCCGATGATGGCGATCGAGGAGAGGATGGCGGTGCCGGTCTTGAGGATGCCGAGCTTGTTCATCGTCAGCACCACGTCCACGCCCATCACCAGCCCCGCCACGGCCAGGACTAAGCCCGGCAGGGAGAAAAACAGCAGCGGGCGCCGCCGCGCCACCAGGCTCACGATGGAGTCGAGGATCTGCAGGCCCTGCACTACCGGGTTGCGCTTGTTGCCGTCGAGGTAGGAGACGTTGATGGGCGCCTCGGCCACCTTGAGCCCGGCCTTCTGGATGTGGAACTGCATCTCCGACTCCACGCCCAGCCCCCCGGTGTGGAAGCGCAGCGCGCGCAGGGCCAAAGGCGAGAAGGCGCGGAAGCCCGACTGGCTGTCGGTGGTCTTGATCCCGCTGGTGAGGTTGGTGACGAAGGTCAGGGTGTGCTGCCCGACGATGCGCCAGCCGGGGATGTCGCTGCGCTTCTCGAGGAAGCGCGAGCCGATCACCACGTCGGCCCCGCCCTCGAGCACCGGCGCGATGACGTCGGGGATGTCGGCGGGGTCGTGCTGGGCGTCGCCGTCGAGGCAGACCACCACGTCGGGGTTGAGCTCGCGGGCCGCGCGGAAGCCGGCGTTGAGGGCCTCGGCCTTGCCCATGTTGCGCGGCTGGCGGATCACGGTGGCCCCGGCGGCCTGGGCGAGCTGGGCGGTGCGGTCGGTGGAGCCGTCGTCGACGACGATGACCTCGCTGACGTAGCGCCTGGTCTCGAGCACCACGCCGGCGATGAACCGGGCCTCGTTGTAGGCCGGGATAATGGCAATTACCCTAGGCTGGAGTTTAGGAGCGCCTTGGATCTGGTCGTAATCGGGTATCGGCATCATAGAATTTCCCACCTCGAACAAACATCCCGGCCTACTCGGGCCCTGCAGCGTACACCTTAGTGAAGTCACCGTTATTCGCGCGTTACTAACTCAATCGCGTCTGTCAGGGGCTTTTCGCGGGCTTAAAGGTCCCCTGAACATCGCAACCCAGTCTGCAACACGGAGGTAACGTAGGCATTAACGCGGGTTTACGCGAGGGCTGCCCGGCCCCCTTCTACCGGCGTTACCGGCGTGAGCGGCGAGGATTAAGAACTGCAATTAATCTCTCTTCGGCCGCCTGCCCAGCGCGGTTTCGGGCTCTGCGGCGGCCCGGAGGCCCACATCATTCGCCCCGGCTCCAGGCTTATGTTTAAAGGTGCCGGACAATTCAGGAGGTGATCGATGATTTGGCACAGATTCGTCGGGACGATTATCGGCCTGGGCCTGCTGGCCGCCTGTAGCTCCTCCCCCCAGACGCGCCACGAGGGCGACCCCAGCAGCCTGATCTACCCCGTCTCCCCCGGCACCACGACCTGGAGCCACACCCAGGGCTTCGCCGTCGAGCTGGTCGGGGCCGGGATGGGCAGCGACGGCAGCGTCGTCAACCCGCAGACCGTGACCATCAGCGACCCGGCCTCCGTCAAGCGGCTCATCGCCCAGGTCGAGCTCAAAGGCGGGGGGCAGGAGGGCGAGGAGCAGGGCGACTACCCCGTCCCCACCAACGTCCGGCTCGAGCTCATCTGCGGGGCCAGCGTCACCACCGTAGACCTGGCCACTCCCAGCTACACCACCGCCTTCGGCTGGCACTACGAGCACGACTTCGGCAGCCTCAGTTGCACCGACCCGCTCTCCCTGCGGGCCGAGGTGACCCCCACCAGCGAGCCGGACAAGTACTACTCCCCGCGTGCCCTCATCGCCGCGGTGTTCCGCCCGGCCAGCGCCTCCAACCCGCCCAGCAGCGGGATCAAGCCCTTCGCCGACCTGTGGTGGGGCGCCAAGCTCACCGTGGGCCAGAACCGCGACAGCTACACCACCACCCTGCCCATCCCCACCGCCTCCGGGCCGCGCGACGTGACGGTGAGCTACGCCATCGCCGACCTGAGCGGCCTCACCACCTCCGAAGGGGTCAAACGCACCGCGGTCGTCGAGGCCAGCGCGGGCGGGGTGAGCGGCAGCGTTACGCACGACACGCCCAACCGGGGCAGCGAGCTGCTCATCAGCAGCCTGGTGCTCTCCAACGTCCCTGGCAGCGCCAGCAGCGTCAGCGTCACCATCCGCTCCCCCGACGGCGACCCCAACAAGCCCCTGCACCTCACCGGCGGCGACTCGATCATGGTCAGCGACATCGTCGCCAGCTCGGGCGCGCCGCGCACCCCCGGCGACCAGGGCTGCACCCCCGGCTACTGGAAGCAGGAGCAGCACTTCGACTCCTGGGTGGGCTACTCCCCCGGCGACAACTTCGACACCGTCTTCGGCCGCGACGCCACCAACCCCGACCTCACGCTGCTCCAGGCCCTGCAGCAGGGCGGCGGCGGCCTCAAAGCGCTCATGCGGCACGCCGTGGCCGCGCTGCTCAACGCCTCCAACCCCGACGTGAACTATCCCTACACCACCGCCCAGGTCATCAGCATGTTCCAGGCGGCCTTCGACAGCGGCTCCTACGAGGCCACCAAGAACCGCCTCGAGGCCGCCAACGAACTCGGCTGCCCCCTGAACTGAAGCCACGAGAAAGCCACGACCCCGGGCCCCCGGCAACCCGGGGTTTTTCATCGGGTGCGATGTGTGGCCTGTAGGCTGTGATACCCGATTCGGTTGGTCCGTCACCGTTCGGTGACGCCGCCCCGCCAAGGCGGGGCGGCCGACCGAAGTTATCCG
>NZ_KE387023.1:604030-620803 GCF_000430045.1 Calidithermus chliarophilus DSM 9957
CTCACGCTGCTCCAGGCCCTGCAGCAGGGCGGCGGCGGCCTCAAAGCGCTCATGCGGCACGCCGTGGCCGCGCTGCTCAACGCCTCCAACCCCGACGTGAACTATCCCTACACCACCGCCCAGGTCATCAGCATGTTCCAGGCGGCCTTCGACAGCGGCTCCTACGAGGCCACCAAGAACCGCCTCGAGGCCGCCAACGAACTCGGCTGCCCCCTGAACTGAAGCCACGAGAAAGCCACGACCCCGGGCCCCCGGCAACCCGGGGTTTTTCATCGGGTGCGATGTGTGGCCTGTAGGCTGTGATACCCGATTCGGTTGGTCCGTCACCGTTCGGTGACGCCGCCCCGCCAAGGCGGGGCGGCCGACCGAAGGGAGTGCTCTGGGGTTCAAAAAGATAGCCTCCGGGGCTCTTTGGATCGGATGATTATCTTTTTGAATCCGGTGTGACGACCCCTCCCCTTCCCTCCCCGCGCGCGGGGAGGGAGTATCCCCCCAACCCCCCTTGCTAAGGGGGGCAGTAGGGCGTCTTGCGTTTTGCGTCTTGCGTTTTGCTATCGGCTATCAGCCATCAGCACCACTACCGCAACAAGCTCAAAAACTCATCCCGCGTCTTAGCGTCCTCACGGAAGTTGCCCAGCATGGCGCTCGAGGTCGTGCTCGAGTGCTGCTTCTCCACCCCGCGCATCATCATGCACATGTGCTGCCCCTCGACCACCACCCCCACCCCGACGGGCTCGAGGAGGTCCCAGATGGCCTGGGCGATCTGCACCGACAGCCGCTCCTGCACCTGCAGGCGGCGGGCGAACATGTCGGTGATGCGGCCGAACTTGGACAGGCCCAAAATCTTCTTGCGGGGGATGTAGCCGATGTGCACCTTGCCGAAGAAGGGCAGGAGATGATGCTCGCACATGGAGTAGTACTCGATGCCCTTGATCACCACCATCTCGCTGCCCTCGGCCTCGAAGACCGCCCCATTGACGATCTCCTCGAGGCTCTCCCGGTAGCCCTTGGTCAGGAAGGCCCAGGCCTTGGCCATGCGGTCGGGGGTCTTGAGCAACCCCTCGCGCTGGGGGTCCTCGCCGATGAGCTCGAGCCACTCCAGCGCGAGGGCGCTCATGCGGTCGATGTCGATGTCGCTGGTGAAGCTGAGCCCGGTGTCCTCGACTTCGATCATGCGTCCCATGTTGCTCCTTTATACAAAACTTGAACGTAGCTTGGACACTTGTTCCTGGATCGCCTCACAAGTTCCACCCCCCCGCGACCTCGAGCACCTGCCCGGTGAGGTAGGCCGAGCCCTCGTCCACGAAGAACAGCACCGCGCGGGCGAGCTCGTCCAGCCGCGCGGCGCGGCCCATGGGGATCTCCTCGAGCGGCTGCGACACCGAGTTCTCGGCCACCCCGGGCGCGACCACGTTGACCGTGACGCCCCAGGGGGCCACCCGCTCGGCCAGGGCCTTGGAGTAGAGGATCAGCCCGGTCTTGGCGATGGCGTAGGGCGCGATGCTGCTGCGGGCCACCAGGTTGTGCGCCCCCGCGTAGCCGATGTTGACCACCCGCCCCCAGCCCGCCGCCCGCAGGTGGGGCAGCGCGGCCTGGGTGACGTAGAAGGGCGCGTTGAGGTTGGAGTCGAGCAGGGCCTGCCACTCGCGGGCGGTAAGCTCCTCGACGGGCTTCTTGAGGTAGTCGCCCACGTTGTTGACCAGCACGTGCAGCCCGCCGAGCTGCCCCACCGCCTGCTCGACGAGGCAGCGGGCCTGCTCGAGGTCGGTCACGTCGGCCCTGAGCTTGACCGCCCGCACCCCCAGCGCCTCGGCCTCGGCGCGGGTCCGCTCGGCCTCGGCCTCGCTGCTGCGGTAGTGCACCGCCACCGCGAAGCCGCGCTCGGCCAGGCCCAGCAGGACCGCCCGCCCGATCCCCCGGGCCGAGCCCGTCACCAGCGCGACGCGCTCGCCCCTCATCCGCGGACCTCGTTCTGGGCGAAGTAGGCGTCGAGCAGCACCCGGGTGTAGCTGTTGAGCGGGTAGCGGCGGGCCCCCTGCAGGTCGGCCCAGGCCCACTCCGCGATCTCCTCGTTGGGCGTGACCTCCTCCGAGGCCGAGGACGCGAAGTAGTTGAAGAACAGGAAGTGCACGGGCTTGTGGAACTGCTCGTCGAAGATGGCCTCCTGGACCAGGGCCAGCCGCACGTGGGCGAGCTCCAAGCCCACCTCCTCGCGCAGCTCGCGGCGCAGGGCGGCCTCGAGGCTCTCCCCCCACTCCACCTTGCCCCCAGGGACGCCCCACAGGCCCTTCCACTTGGTGGTCTTGACCAAGAGCACCCGCCCCGAGGGCCCCTGCACCAAGGCCGCTACGGTCGGGATCGGATATTGAGCAAGCGCAGGATCCGCCATAGGTAGACCAACCCAAGATATGCCCCCTGCAACAGCACGAAGGTAAGGTAGCTACCAGGCTCGTGGAAGAGCAGGAACAACCCCATGAACACGAACTGGCTGGTGAGGCCGAAGTTGACCACCGCCGCCACCGACCACAAGTTCCACCACTCCAGCGCCAGCCTCTGCCTCCTCGCCTCGTCCACGCCCCGGGTGAGCCGGGCGAAGAGGGCGTGCTCGAGGCCCCGCACCCAGCGGTCCTGCGGTGCGTAGAAGACGGCGTAGATGCCCCGCAGCAGGCTCAGCAGGGGGCTGTCGGGGTCGCGCACCGGCGGGCGGAAGGGCTCGCCCCGGGCCGCCCGGTACAGGTACTCGGCGTTGAAGTCCCACGACTGCACCAGCGTGAACACCGCGAAGCCCGCCAGGCTGAGCCACGGCTCCCCCGTGCGCAGCCCCAGCGCCCCGAACAGCGCCACGTTGACCAGCAGGTCGGCCTCGCTGTCGAGGTAGCGGCCCATCTCGTCGGCCTGGTCGCGCAGCCGGGCCAGTTGGCCGTCGGCGTTGTCCAGCACGGTCTTGAGCTGCAGCAGCAGCGCCGAGACCCAGTCCAGCTCGGGCCGCAGGGCCACGAAGTACGCGGTAACGAGCCCCAACAGGGTGTGGAACAGCACCAGCATAGGGGGCGAGACCGGCGTAGGGTACAGCACCCGCGCCACCCCATACGCCAGCGGCCGAAAGAACAGCAGGTTGACGAATTCCTGTACCGGCCGGGCCTTGAGGCTGGCGCTGAAGGAGAGCGACATACGCCCCTGATTGTTGGGGCAAGCCGCGCGGAAAGCAAATGGCCGGGGAACGGGTGGCTCGTGGTGAAAGGAACCCCTCCCCGCACGCGGGGAGGGGGAAGCCGTCAGCTATCAGCTATCGGCTATGGGCTATGGGCTATCGGCGTTGGGCGTTGGGCGTTTGGCTATCGACCATCGACACCTCTCAGCCTTCAACCCCGACCCCCCGCCCTACCTCCGCGCCGAAGCCTTGAAGCCGTCGATGCGCGCGCCGGTGTCGTCCTCGGAGAAGTACAGGCCCACCATGTTGATGCTCAGGGGAGGACGGTCGGGGAAGAGGTCGGTCCAGCGGAAGGTCTGCACCGGCTCGAACTTGGTGTCGGGGTCGCCCACGCCCACCACGCCCTTGACCCACAAGGTGATGTGGTCGCCGTCGGTGCTCAGGCGCAGCGTGGTGGGCTGGCCGTGGCACCAGCGGACGTTGAGGTTGGTGCGGCGCACCACGGGGGCGAAGTCGGGGCGGCTGGGGACCTGCCACTCGACCTCGGAGGCGTCCGACTGCGACTCGTCCATGAAGCCGCGCAGCAGGACGTAGTTGTCCTTGTCCTGCCACAGCAGCAGCCCGGCGCGCAGGCGGTGCTTCCTCGAGGGGTTGTCGGCGTCGAAGCCCGAGCACGTCTGTTGCCCCACGCCCAGCACCTCCCCTTCCCGGCGCAGCACGCCGCTGCCGGGGGGGACGATGGTGGCCTCGAGGCTGGCGAAGTTCCTGTACTGGCTGGGCCAGGGCAGGCCGTAGAGCAGGAAGTTGCCCCGGCTGCCGTTGAGGGAGGTGGGGAAGGCGGTGACGTAGCCGTTGCCGTCGACAGCCAGGTACTCCTCGGGGTTGCGGCTGGCCTTCTTCTCCCAGACCAGCCCGCCCACCGGGGTCTTGCGGCCGGCGAGCTCGCGGAACTCCCCGCTGAAGTCGTCGGAGGCCACCACCACGTTGCCGGTGTCCTCGAGCGGGGCCTCCTCCTCGCGCAGCAGCAGCTCGGCGGGCAGGGTGATGGTGCGCGGGTGGGCCTCGAAGTAGCTCACCGCCGTGCCCCCGGCACTCCCCGGGGCGATGCGGAAGCCCACGCCTGTGAAGCCCGCGCTGGCGTTGTTGTCTTCGTTGCTGAAGTTGTTGGCCGGCGCGTCGATGCTCAGGAGTTCCTTCTCGTCGAGGAGGAAGCGGATGCGCCCCCCGGCGCTGAAGCGGGTGTCCTTGGGGCCGCTGTCGATGACCTGGAGGTAGGCCGTGGCGTTCTTGGGCAGCAACTGGCTGGCCGTGTTGCCGAAGGCGATCCGGGTGCGGGTCGCGCCGCTCACGCGCACGAGCTCGTACTCGGTGGTGGAGATGAACAGCTCGTAGTAGCTGGTGTAGACGCCGCTGCCGTCCTTGTTGGCGCGGAAGATGAGCCCCACGCCCTGGGGGTTGCTGCCGGTCTTCACGGTCAGGCCCAGCACCTGCGAGGGGGCGCCGGGGTCGAGGAAGGCCAGGGCGCCCCCGGCGTCGGCGGTGGCCCCGTCGGCCGTGGAGCTGAGGTTGCCCGTCACCGCCCAGGTCCCGCCCTTCTCCGCCGTGCCCAGCGCCCCGCCGCCGGTGAGCCGGTCGGCGGCGTGGGCGGTGGCGTACCAGTTCTGCCACGCGGCGATGTCGCGCACCTGGAAGTGGTGGATGCGGTGGGAGTCGGCCGGGCTGGCGCTGTGCACCCCGGGGTAGACCTGGGGCGAGACGTCGGTGGTGAGGCTCTGGTCGAGCCCGATCACGCTGGCCGAGGGCAGCGACGCGTAGTAGCCGCCCGCCAGCCCGTCCACCAGGTAGATCGCCCCACGCTCGCGCAGGATCACGTAGGCGTCGATCTGGGTCTGGAACTGCGGCAGCCCGGTCTCCATGGCCCCACTCCTGGAGCCCAGGTCGAAGGTGCCGCCCTGCTGGTTGAAGTTGCGCAGCAGCATGGCGTTGGAGCCCACCAGGGGCGTGGCGGGGTTGGCCGAGTTGAAGCCGCCGAAGGTCAGGCTGTTCTCCTCCTGCACGTCGCCCGCGGTCAGGCGGAAGTGGATCACCTTGCCGTTCTGGCGGTCCACGGGGCCGTAGGCCACGCCCATGCGCCCGAAGGCGGGGTTGAGCAGCGGGGGCATCCGCAAGGAGCAGTTGTCGATGCTCATGCGGCCCTTGGCGGGGCCCGCCTGCTCCTCGTCGGTGACCAGGCGGGGGGTGCCTTCGGGGCTCGAGGTGCCCCTCACCCCGCCCACCGGCCGCGAATCGCTGTAGGAATCCTGGGGGAAGTTGGCCGCAGGGTACGGCTTGCAGGCGACTTTAGCCGGGCCCGGGCCGGGGCAGGCCGCCAGGACCAGCACCAATGGGGTGAGCCAAATCGATCTTTTCATACTAAGGTTGAGGGTACTGCAAACCCGAAGGCCGCCGGGTAAGAGCGTTACAGCGTTATGGCTCGAGGTCACGCCCGCGCCCGCACCCCGAGTTCCCCCAAACCCAGCGCCTCCGCCCCTCCTCGCCGGCGCTCGTTAAAGGGCCGAAGCCCGCCCATAACGGCAGGCTTAACGGAAATCGGGGCCGTAGCGCGCCGGCCGCAGGGGCACGGCGGCGAACCTCTCGAAGCGCCGTTTTCGGCCCGGCTACTTCCCTTGTAGATACGCCGTCAGCAGCGCCGCCGTGGCCTCGAGGTCGTCGGTGTGCACGGCTTCGGTGACGGTGTGGACGTAGCGGGTGGGGATGGAGAGGGTGAGGCTGGGCACCCCGGCGCGGCTGCGCTGCATGGCCCCGGCGTCGGTGCCGCCCAGGGGAAGCACCTCCATCTGGTAGGGGATCTTCTTCTTCTCGGCCAGCTCGACGAACTGGCGCACCAGGCCACGGTCGGAGATGGCGGAGGAGTCCATGACCTTGATGGCGACGCCCTTGCCCGCCTCGGTCACGTAGTGGTGGGAGAGCAGGTCGGGGAGGTCTACGGCCAACGTCACGTCGAGGGCGATGCCCACCTCGGGCTCCACGCCGTAGGCGCTGGTGAGGGCCCCGCGCAGCCCCACCTCCTCCTGGGTGGTGAACACCGCGTAGAGGTCGCAGGCGAGCTTCTTGCCCTTGAGCAGGCGCAGGGCCTCGAGCAGCACGAACACGCTGGCGCGGTCGTCCATGGCCTTGCCGGTGAAGAACTTGCCCAGCCGCATACCCTCCTGGCGCAGCGTCACCGGGTCGCCCACCTTCACCCGCGCCTTCACCTCCTCGGCGCTCAAGCCCACGTCCACGAAGAAGTCGGCCACGGTGGGGATCTTGTTGCGCTCCTCGGGGGTGGAGATGTGGATGGGCTTGCCGGCCGGGTTCATCAGGCCCGGCAGGTCGCCGCCGGCGGTGTGCACGGTCACCTGGCGGGCGAAGAGGTTGCGCGTGTCGAAGCCCCCCACGTTCTGCACCCGCAGAAAGCCCTTGGCGTCCACGTGCCGCACGTAAAAGCCGATCTCGTCCATGTGGGCCGCCACCATCACCCGCGGCCCCTTGCCCTTCCTTCGGGCGATCAGGTTGCCCAGCGCGTCGGTGCGCACCTCGTCCACCAGGCCCTCGAGCTCGGCCAGCACCAGTTCCCGCACGCGGTCTTCCCAACCCGGGATGCCCGCCACTTCCGAAAGACGTTTGAGCAGATCGAGATTTAGACGCACGGCAGGAATTGTAATGGCTCGAGGGCTCGGGGGAGGGTCAAAGTTGGTCGATGGTCGATAGTCGATAGCCCATAGCTGATAGCTAAACGCAATACGCAAGACGCCAAACGCCCCTTCTTTGCCCCCCCTTAGCAAGGGGGGTTAGGGGGGATAAACCCTCCCCGCCGGCGGGGAGGGAAGGGGAGGGGTAACCACGAGCCACAAGCTGACCGCTGACGGCTGATAGCTGGCTACTACCGACCCGTTTCAGTTTCAACCCGCCCGCACTCTCACCGTGTGATACCCGGTGGCCCCGTCCGGCAGCGGCTCGCGTGCGGTGGGGTCTTGGGCGCGCTCGCCTACCTCTACGGCCCGCACCTGCAGGGTGTGGTCGCCTTTTTCGGGCTTCCAGGGCAGGGCCCACTGTTGCCAGGCGTACTTGGCGCGGGGTGGGCGCAGTTCGGCTTTTTGCCAGGTCTTGCCGCCGTCGAGCGAGACTTCCACGCGCTCGAGCGCCCTCCCGCCGGCGTAGGCGATGCCCGCGACGAAGGTTTCCTCCCCGGCCTTGAGGCGGGCGTTCCGCTTGGGGGTGTCGATGCGGCTCATGGTGCGGATCACGGCGCTCCGGCTCCAGCCGCGCTGGGCCCAGTAGCCGGTGGTTTCCTTGTCGGTGAGGGTGATGCGGGTGAGCCACTTGGGCTGCTTCATGCCGTAGCGGCCCGGCAGCAGGACGCGGGTGGGGTAGCCGTGCCTGGGCTCGAGGTCCTCGAACTTGCCGCCCTGGGGGTTTTCGGCGGCGTAGGCCAGCAGGGCCTCGGCGGGCAGTTCGGTGAGGGCGATGGACTCGGTGTAGCGGTCGGCGGCCTCCCAGACGATGAACCTGGCCTCGGGCTTGACGCCGGCTTTGTCCAGCAGCGCCTTGAGCGGCACCCCGCGCCACTTCACGCAGCCGATCAGGTCGCCGCCCACCGGGTTGGAGATGCAGGTCATGGTGTGGACGAGGTCGGCGCTGGGCAGGGCTTTGAGGGCCTCGAGGTCGAGGGTCAGGGGCTGCCCCACCAACCCGGTGACCTCGAGCGCGTAGGGCTTGCCGCGGAGGTCGGGGTCGAGGAAGGCCGGGTTCTTGGAGACCACGTAGAGCCGCGACTGGCCGATCTGCTCGGGCCACAGCCCCGCGATCTTGTCCCACGCCGCCCTGGCCTGCGCCCTGACCTGCCCCCACAGCGCCAGCCCCGCCGCCAGCAGCGCCAGCGTCCGGAGGCTCTCCCGGCGGGCGGGGTCGGGCGCCGGGGCCGGTGCCCTGGGCCTGCGGCGCAGAACCCGCACCAGCCCGGCGAAAATCAGGGCGTAGAGCCCGGCAGCCAGCCACCCGCCGGGCAGGGCATACGCGCTCGCGGCGTAGGCCGCGAAGGCCAGCCCCAGGCCCAGGGGCAGGGAGCGCCGGGCGGCCCACCACAGCAAGGGGTGCGCCAGCAGCCAGGCCAGCGCGGTGCCCGCGAAGGCCAGGTTCTTCGCCAGTTCGCCGTAGCCGAAGAGCCCGTGCAGCAGGTTGAACACCGCCGGGGTGCCCAGCGCGTAGGTGATCTGCGCGAAGAGGCCCTCGAGCGGGTACGCCACCCCCGCCCCCCGCAAAGCCAGGCCCAGCAGGCCGAGCGCCAGCCCGGCGGTGAGCCCCCACGTCCAATCGCTGCGCTTCATCGCTCCACCTCTGCCCTTCCGTACGCAACCCGTGCGCCGGACGGATACCCCATCTTCCGCCTGAACCCTGGGCCCGACGGTAGGGCCGCCGACCAAAGACCGCTAGACTAAACCCGTGCGTCTGTACTGGGAACACCCCTACGAGAGTGCCTTCAGCGCCCGCGTGGTGCGGGCCTGGAGCGAGGGCAAGAAGCATTTCGCGGTGCTCGACCGCACCCTCTTCTACCCCAACGCCGGGGGCCAGCCCTGCGACACCGGGACGCTGGGCGGGGTGCGGGTGCTGGAGGTGCTCGAGGAGGGCAAGGCCAAGGGCGACGTCGTGCACCTGCTCGAGGCCCCCCTCCCCGAGGGCGCCGAGGTGACGGGCGAGCTCGACTGGGCCCGCCGCTACCGCCACATGCAGCGCCACACCGCCGAGCACGTGCTCTGCCAGGCTTTCTTGCGGGCAGGGGGCTGGGAGATCCAGGCCGTCAACATGAACAGCCCCGTCTGCACCCTCGACTTCGCCGCCGAGCCCGACGCCGCCGTGGTGCAGCAGGCCGAGGCCCTGGCGAACTGGGCCGTCTACGCCAACGCCCCCACCCGCACCTTCTTCGTCGAGGAGGACGAGCTGGGGAAGTACCCCCTGCGCCGCGCCCCCAAGGTCTCGGGGCGCATCCGCATCGTCGAGGTCGAGGGCTGGGACCTGGTGGCCTGCGGGGGCACCCACCTCGCGCGCACCGGCGAGGCCGGGCCCATCAAGGTGCTCAAGTTCGAGCGCTACAAGGGCGGCACCCGCGTCTACTTCAGCGCCGGGTGGGAGGCGCTCGAGCTCTTCTCCCAGGAGCACGCCGTGCTCACGCGGCTGGGCGAGCGCTTCAGCACCCAGGGGCTCGAGGTCGAGAAGCCCATCGCCAACCTGCGGGACGAGTTCTACAAGCTCAAGGGCGAGAACGCCGCGCTGCGCGACGAACTGGCCGAGCGCTACATGCGCGACCTGCTGGCCGAGCACCCCGACCACAAGATCGCCACGCTGGTGCCCACGGTGGTCCTGGAGGCGGTGGGCAAGCGCCTGGCCGAGTGGCCCGGCACCCTGGCCCTGCTGGTGGCCCCCGGCGAGGACAGGGCCCGCTTCGTGCTGGTGAAGCACCTCGAGCACCCCACCCCCCTGCCCGCCTTCTTCAAGGAGGTGCTGCAACCGCTGGGCGCGCGCGGCGGCGGCATCGACACCGTGATGGGCATCTTGCCCGCCGGGGCCGTGCACGACGCGCTCGACGCCTTCCGCCGGGCGGTGGCGGAGGGGAAGGCTTAGGGTACTCTTCACGGGGTTTAGGCCATGCAGCCGTCTAAGGCTTGGGGTCAGGGTCGGGGCAGTTGCGTCCGGGACAGGACGCAACGCGAGTGAAGGGCGCGATAGGGATGTACAACCACGAGCCCCCCGGCTACTTCTGCCCTTTTTGCTCGCGTTTCCCACAAACACCCGCCGGGATCGGCGGGTGTTTTATACCGGATTCAAAAAGATAATCATCCAACCCAGAACCCTGGAGGCTGTCTTTTTGGATCCTAGAGCCCACCCCTCCCTGACGGCCGGCGAAGAAAGCGTCTCCCTTCCAAGGGGCGGTATCGCCCTCCGCTACGCGGATAACTTCGGCCGGCCGCCCCGCCTTGGCGGGGCGGCGTCACCGTTCGGTGACGAACGGACCGAATCGGGTATTACCCCGTGCGGGGTATTCGTGGGAACCGCTCTGCGAACTGGTGCGGGGCGGGCGTGGCGCCCGCAGCCAGCCCGAGGACATCGTGCTGCAAAACGACAAGGTGACTTACCCCACGGCTAAAGCCGGGGGCTTCTGGGGTCTACGAGCATGAGCAACCTCATCGCTCTCGCCCAGGGGCAAGCCCTGCCCCATTCTCAGGATGTTCAGCGCCGCGTTTACGTCCCGGTGGATGACCAAACCGCAAGCCCCGCATTCGTAGGGCTTGCCGATAGGCACTTTCTGGACATGGCCGCAGCCGCTACATATCTGAGAGGTGTATGCCGGATTGACGCCGACGACCCTACGGCCAGCCTCCGCCGCTTTGCCGTAGAGGATGTTCAAGAACTGCCCCCAGCCCATGTCCAGGATGCTCTTGGACAGGCGGGAGCGGGACATGGCTTTGACGCTCAAGTTCTCGTGGTAGACGACATCGTTGGCCTCCAGGAGTTTGCGGGCGGTTTTGTGGTGGAAGTCTTTTCGCTGGTTTCGCACCTTGCGGTGCAGGCGCTTGAGGGCGGCGACGGCTTTCTTTCTACCGCTACTGCCCCGCTTGCGCCTGGACACGACCCGCTGCTGTCGCCTCAGCTTGCGCTCGGTGACCCGGTAGTATTTGGGGGCCGGGACCAACCCACCGTTCGAAGTGACGAGGAAGTTGGGGCTGGTACCCAGGTCTATCCCCACCTCCCCTCCCGCAGGAGGCAGGGGTGTGGGCTCGACCTCACAGACGTACACCGCGTACCAGTGCTCCCCATCGCGCTTGATGGTGAGGGTCTTGGGCCGTCCGACCAGGGGGCGATGCCATTTGATGCGCACGTCCCCGATGTTGGGCAGGCGGATGCGGTTGGAGCCCACCGGCTTGCCGGGGCCAAACCAGTTGTCCCGGCTATTGTCCCAGACCTGCTTGAAGTGGAAGGAGTTCCAGCGGTCTTTGCTCTTGAAGCGCGGGTAACCCGCCTTCTCGCCCGCCTTGACCCGGCGAAAGAAACCCTGAAAGGCCCGGTCGAGTTGGGTGATGACCCCTTGCAGCACGTGGGCGTGGATGCGGCGGTATTCGGGGCGCCCCTCTTTGACCTCGACCAAAGAGCGCATCTGCTCAAACGCCGTGACCGACCCCCCCGTCTTTTTGTAGGCATCCCGCCGCTCTTGCAACGCCGCGTTGTACAGCTCGCGGGTGCGGTTCAGGTGCTCCTCCAAGTCCTTCAGTTGAGGCTTGGTGGGGTAGATGCGGTAGGCGAAGGCTTTCAGCATGGCTAATGGCTAGACGTTTCTCTGGTTCTCGATGTAGCGCTTGATGACCGCCAACGGAGCGCCGCCCACCGTGCTCAAAAAGTAGCTGTTTGTCCAAAGGGTAGGCAAGCGGCTTTTGAGGTGCGGGAACTCCTGCCGGAGTTGGCGGCTGGAACGCCCTTTGAGCAACCTGACCAAACGATGCACCCCGAACTGAGGGTCTACCTCCAGCAACAGATGCACGTGGTCGGGCATCACCTCCATCTGGAAAAGCTCGCACCTGCGTTCGGCGCATATCTCGTTCAGTATCTCCCGCAACCTATCCGCCACCGCCCCCACCAGCACCGGACGGCGGTACTTGGGGCAGAAGACAATGTGGTACTTGGAAGAGTACACGATGTTTTTGTTTTGCTTGTACTGAACGGGGTAGCGCTTCACTGCGACTATTATACAGCAAAGAGCTATCTACGTCCACGCAGCGCTCTTTCAGAGCGCAAACCGCTCACCCCATGCCTGAAGGCAGGGGCTTGCGCGGCTTATTCGGTCACGGCCTTCGTCGCGCTGGGCTGGTGGCCCAACAACCCCGGCCACGTCCTCGTCGTGCCCAACCCCCGCTACGAGAACCTCTACGACCTGCCGCTCGAGTACGGCGCCGCCGTCCACGCGGCCTCGAGGGAGGTCGCCCTGGCGATGAAGGCCGTCCACGGCTGCCACGGCGTCTCCACCCGCCAGCACAACGAGCCCGCCGGCTTCCAGGAGGTCTGGCACTACCACCTCCACGTCTTCCCCCGCTGGGAGGGCGACGACCTCTACCTGCTCTCGCCCTACCGCCGCGACACCACCCTCGAGGAGCGCCTGCCCTACGCCCGCAAGCTGCGCGAATTCCTGTCCCGGAAGCGGTGATTTTCCCGTCCCCTGGCCCGCTTCGTGCATATCACTTTACATATTTGCATGAGGTGCTATAATTATCTCCATCAGCGGGCGAGAAGCCCGTTCTTCTTTTTAAGCCCCCTCAGAAAATGCGGGAACCCGACCGGCCAAGGCCTAATACCAGATTCGGTTAGTTCGTCACCGAACGGTGACGAACTAACCCGACCGAAGGGAGTGCTCTAGGATTCAAAAAGATAGCCTCCGGGCTCTTCGGATCGGATGATTATCTTTTTGAATCCGGTATAAATAAGGTCTAATGAGGATTGATGGGCGTGACAGAGATCGACCAAGCGGTGAAACGGCTTGTTGAATCAGGTCTGGCACCACGCGACTTCATGTGCGGCTGCTCTGAGGAGGAGGTGAATGAATTAGAGGAGTTCTTCGGCATTCAGTTGCCTGAAGCGTATAGATATTTCCTCGAGCGGTTGGGGAAATCCGCCGGAACTTTTCTAATCGGCACAGACTTCCTCTTTGCGACCCTGAAGCAGTTGCGTAGTGAAGCTGAAGACTTGCTGGAAACGGACAATGCACCGTTCAGGCTATCGAGCCGGCATTTTGTCTTCGCCGTTCACCAAGGTTATCAGTTCTTGTTTTTCGACGCTTTAGCAGGGGATGACCCCCCTGTTCTTCACTACTTAGAAGGGGAGTCAGAGCCGAAGGAGGTTTTTCCTTGTTTCTCCCGGTGGCTGTCAAATGCTGTCGATGACGAGATAAAGGCGCAAGAAGCGCTAGAAAAGGGTGAGTGACTTCCGGCATAGGTAGGGCCGATCCGCTCGCTCTCCCCGTTCACGAGGAGGGTTTATCTCGCCTACAGCGCTGCAACCGGATCGTCTTAAGAAACTCCAAGTATTGACGCGTTCGGCGTTTTGCGTTCGGCGTTTTGCGTTCGGCGTTGGGCGTTCAGCCACCGGCTATCAGCGTCAATCCGTACGCGTGACGTGCTCGACCTCGCTCGAGCGCTTGACCAACTCGTCGCCGTCGTCCTGGCGGATCAGGAAGGCGGGGTCTTCCTCCGAGCCCTCGCAGCGGACCATGGTCCCGCGCAGCTCGAGGGTGATCGGCTCCTTGATGATCTCCTGGATGACCCCCACCGCCTCACCTTCTCCCCAGGACCACTGCACCCGGTCGCCCACCTGGAACACCTTCATGCCCTGCAAGCTAGCACCGGGCCTTGAGGCTGGGCTGAAGCCGGGCTTTACCGGGTGCGCGTCACCTTGGAGAGGTTGCGCGGGGCGTCGGGGTTGAAGCCGCGGGCGAAGGAGAGGTGGGCGGCGAAGGGGTAGAAGGCCTGGGCCAGCAGGATGCCGTCGAGGACGGGGTGCAGGCGGGTGGGGAGGGGGAGGGGGGTGTGGGCGAGCTCGAGGGCTTCGGCCTCGGAGGAGGCCACCAGCAGGTGGCCGCCCTTGGTGCGCAGGGCCTGCAGCAGCTCGAGCATGCCCGGCAGGGGCCGGTCGCGCGGGACGAGCACCAGCAGCGGGAAGCCGGGCTCCACCAGGGCCACCGGGCCGTGCAGCAGTTCGGCGCCGGACATGGCCTCGGCGTGCAGGGCGCTGGTCTCCTTGAGCTTGAGCGCGAGCTCGTTGGCGACGGCGAAGGCGTAGCCCCGCCCCACCACCAGCCCGTTGTCGCACTCGGCCAGGGGCTCGAGCCCGGCGCTCCAGTCGGCCTCGGCGGCTTGGTGCATGGCCTCGGGGAGCAGGGCGAGGGCGTCCTTGAGGCCCTTGTCGTCGGCCCAGTAGGCCACGAGCTGGGCTAGGGCGGCCAGGGTCGCCAGGTAGCTCTTGGTCGCGGCCACCGCCTCCTCGGTCTCGGCCCACAGCGGCAGCACAACCTCGCAGGTCTTGGCCAGCGGCGAGGCCTCCTTGTTGACGAAGGCCACCGTGAGCGCCCCGCCGCGGCGGGCCTGGCGGGCGACCTCGAGCAGGTCCGGGCTCTCCCCCGACTGCGAGACCGCGACCACAAGGGCCTTGTTGAGCGCGAGGCTGGCCCCGTAGACCGTGGTGACCGAGGGGGTGGCGCTCGAGACCACCACGCCCAGCAGGCTCTCGAGGAGGTACTTGCCGTAGAGCGCGGCGTGGTCGGAGCTGCCGCGGGCGACGGTGAGGGCGAAGGGCGGGGGGTTGCGGCGCAGGTAGCCTGCCAGCGACTCGACCTCGCCGCGGTTCTCGCGCAGCAGGCGTTCAACTACGGTGGGTGCTTGGAGCGCCTCGCGGTACATCTTGGATTCGTTGGCCCTGGACATAGACTTCTTCGACCTCCAGATTGGCGTTGAGCACGAGGATGTCGGCGCAGGCTCCCGGCTGCAGGTGGCCGCGCTCGCCCAGGCCCAGGTAGCGGGCCGGGGTGGCGGAGGTGGCCCGCACCGCCTCGGGGAGGCTGTAGCCCCAGTCCACCAGATTACGGATGGCCTGCCCGGTGGTGAGGGCGCTGCCGGCCAGGGTGACGCCGTCGTCGAGGTAGACCCCGTCGCCGCGCTTGATCACCCGGTGCCGCCCCATGTGGTAGGGGCCCTCGGGCATCCCGGCCGCCGCCACCGCGTCGGTGACGACGTAGGGCTCGGGGATGGCCTTCCAGGAGGCCCGCACCACCGCGGGGTGGACGTGCAGCCCGTCGGTGATGAACTCGGCTCGCCGGGCGCGCTCCAGCGCCAGCCCCGCCACGCCGGGCTCGCGGTGGCGCAGGGGGGTCATGGCGTTGAAGCAGTGGGTGAAGGAGGCGACGCCCGCCTCGAACGCCTCCAGGGCCTGGGCGTAGGTGGCGAGGGTGTGCCCGATCTGCACCCGCACGCCCTGCTCGCTGAGGAAGCGGATGAGCCCCAGGGCGCCCGGCAGCTCGGGGGCCAGCGTGACCACCTTGATGGGGGCCAGGCCCAGCCAGCGGCGCATCAGCTCCAGGTCGGGGGGGATGGCGTAGGGCGGCTGGGCGCCGAGCTTGTCGGGGTTGATGAAGGGGCCCTCGAGGTGCACCCCCAGCACCCGCGCCTCGCCGGGGCCGGGCCGCTCGACCACCGCGTTGATGCCCGCCAGCGCCGCCTCGATGTCGGGGAGGGGGGCGGTGACGGTGGTGGCCAGCAACGCGGTGGTACCGTTGCGGGCGTGGAAGCGGGCCAGTTGCCGCACGGCGGCCTCGCCGTCCATCGAGTCGGCGCCGTCGCCGCCGTGCACGTGCAGGTCGAGGCAGCCGGGCAGCAGGTAGCGCTGGGGCGCTTCCGGCAGGGACTCGACGGCCTCGAGCCGCTCCCCGAAGCGCAACAGGCCGGGCCGCGCGCCCTCGGGGGTCACCACAATGCCTCGCAACTCGTTCATGATCTCAACCTCAGGCTGATCACCTCGTAGGGCCGGTAGCTCAGCCGCAGCACGCCGCCCTCCAGGCTCAGGGCTTCCTGGCCTTCTTCCAGCAGGTTCACCCGGCTCACCCGCCCCGCCTTCAGCGGCGAGAGGTCGAGCAGGGCCTCGCCCCGCGCCCCGTGGGCCTCGTAGAGCCGCAGCACGTAGCCGTCGCCGTCCTCGGCCCGCTTGAGCGCCGACAGGCGCAGGTGGGGGGTCTCCAGGCGCAGGAAGCGGCCCTGGGCCGGGCCTGTGCCCCCGCCGCCCTGCACCGCGAGCAGCGGCGCGTTGAGCGCCTCGGCCTCGGCCACGGTGCCCGCGCGCCAGTCGCCCGCGTGGGGGTAGAGCGCGTAGCTGAAGCGGTGCTCGCCCACGTCGGCGTAGGGGTCGGGCCAGATGCCCCCGCGCAGCAGCGACAGGCCCAGCACGTTACCCCGCGCGCTGTGGCCGTACTTGGCGTCGTTGAGCAGGCTCACCCCGTAGCCCGCCTCGCTGAGGTCGGCCCAGCGCAGGGCCGGGACCTCGAAGCGGGCCGCGTCCCAGGAGGTGTTGGCGTGGGTGGGGCGGGCCACCGCGCCGAAGGCGGTCTCGTAGTGGGCCTCGTGCGAGCGCACCGCCAGCGGGAACAGCGCCCGCAGCAGGGTGCGCCGCTCCTGCCAGTGGGCGACGGTCTCGACCTCGAGCCGCCTCGAGCCCGCCCACAGCCAGTAGGTCTGCTCCAGGCGCGACCCGCCCAGCCGGTATTCGGCCCGGATGCCCGCCCGCACCGGGCCGGACTCGAGCACCCGCACCTGGGCGGCTTCCAGTTCCTGGCCCTCGGCCTCGTAGCTCGCGTCCACGTCCCAGGCTTCCCAGAAGCGCGGCACGTCGGTGTAGGCCCACAGTTGGTTGCCCCGCCCGGCCAGCACCTTGCGCTGGTGGTCCTTGTCGAAGAAGGCCGAGAGGGTGCCGTCCTGGGAGACCTTGACCCGCAGGTGGGCGTTCTCCAGCACCGTGCCCAGCACCGCCACCCCCCCTTCGCCCGCCGGCGGCGCGGGCTC
>NZ_KE387023.1:620903-690403 GCF_000430045.1 Calidithermus chliarophilus DSM 9957
GCGGCCTCGGGGTGGGGGGCGGCGACGCCGGCGCTGAGGCGCTCGAGCGCCCGCCGCCGCAGCCCCTCGGCCACCGCCAGCGCCTGGGACAGGCTCTCCTGGGCGTCCTTGGGCACGCTGTGCACCCCCGAGCCCGGCAGGACGTCGTGGAACTGGCCCAGCAGCAGCGCCTTCCAGGCCCCCTCGAGCGCCTCCCACTCCTCGCCCGCTCCGCCCAGCCCGGCCCGCTCCGCCAGCACCAGCGCCGCCTCGGCCTCGACCAAGGCGTGCTCGAGCCGCCGGTTGAGCCGCTTGACCTCGGCCTGGGTGGTGTAGGTGGCCCGGTGCAGCTCGAGGTACATCTCCCCCACCCACACAGGCAGGGCCGAGGGCGGTGGGGCGTCGATGGTCGATGGTCGATGGTCGATAGCCAAGGGCCTTTGCTGCTTCCCGCCCTCCTGGCGTTCGGCGTTCGGCGTTCGGCGTTCGACGGCTTCGTAGAAGCCCTCCACCCGCCCGATCTCGGCCCTGGGCAGCCCCGGAAAGGCGCGGTAGCGGGCGTAGCGCTCGAGCATCTCGGCGCTGGGGCCGCCCCCGCCGTCGCCGTAGCCGAAGGCGTAGAGGGTGGCGGGGTGGTAGCGCTTGCCCTTGAAGTTGTGCCAGGTGCCCGCGAGGTCCTTGGCCTCGAGCCGCCCGTTGTAGCTCTCGTTGGGGTTCCAGAAGCCGTGGGCCAGCACCCGCGTGCCGTCGAGGCCCTCCCACTGCCATAGGTCGTGGGGGAAGGCGTTGGTCTCGTTCCAATTGAGCTTGGTGGTGAAGAAGTAGGGCAGCCCGCCCTGGCTCAGGACCTGCGGCAGGTTGGCGGCGAAGCCGAAGGTGTCGGGCAGCCAGGCCACCGAGGCCCGCCGCCCGAACTTCTGCTGGAAGTAGCCCTGCCCGTAGAGGAGCTGCCGCGCCCAGGACTCGCCCGAGAGCAAATTGCCGTCGGGCTCGACCCACGTCCCGCCCACCAGCTCCCAGCGGCCCTCCTGCACCCGCTTCCTGACCTCTTCGAACAGCTCGGGGTCGTCGGCCTCGAGCCAGGCGTAGGCCTGGGCGCTGGACTGGTTGAAGCACAGCTCGGGGTAGCGCTCCATCAGGTGCAGCACGGTGGCGAAGGTGCGCCGGACCTTGCGCCGGGTCTCGGCTACCGGCCACAGCCAGGCCAGGTCGATGTGGGCGTGGCCACTCATGAGCAGGCGGCCCGCCGATGGGTAGCGTTCCCGGATGGCCTCGAGCCGACGCGCGAGGTGGGCCCGCGCCGCCTCCAGGCTGGCGCGGTGCTCCGGGCCCAGCGCCAGGCCGGGGCCGTCGAACTTCCACTCCTCCCACAGCTGCGCGGTCATCCCCGACCAGCTCGAGCGCTCGAGCTGCTCGAGGTAGGCCTGGGCCGGGCCGCGCGGCAGCCGGACGAGGGCGAAGGTCTCGGAAAGGGCGTCGAGCAGGAGCTGGGCCACGTCGGGCTGGACCTGCTGGGCCGCGTCCAGGGCGCAGGCTAAGTCGGTGTGCAGCGCCCGCACCTGGAGGTCGGGGAGGAAGAGCCGGGCCTCCTCGAGCCGGGGGTGGGGCACCGGGCTGCCGAAGAGGCCCCTGGGCACCGCCTCGACCTCCAGCGCCACCACCTCGGCGCCCCTAGCGGCCTCGAGCAGCGGGTACTCGCGGTGGAAGGGGTTGAGCCCGCCCAGGGCCTTGCCGTCGAGGGTCAGGAGTCCCTCCCCGCCCACGTTCAGCCGCACCCACACCGGCTTGCCGGCCCAGGCGCTGGGCACGTGGCCGCTGAAGATCATCTCGGCGGGGAAGGCCCGGCTGGGCCACTCCTGCCCCACCTCCAGCGGCAGCCAGTCGGTGTTGGGGGCGCGGAACTCGCACTCCAGCGGGAAGGTCTCGAGGTCGCTCCAGGCCGATAGCTCCTGCAGCCGTGCCCGCAGCCGTTCAAACTCCTGCTTCATAGTCTTCCTTCCCCTCGATCCAGGCCCGCACCATGCCGGGCGTGACGGGCTCCTCGAGCAGGCGGCGGAACCAGGCCTCGGCGTACGGCGGCTCCGCCGCCGTCCCAGAGGGAATCTGCCTACTGGCGTACGGACGATTGTCCGTCCCGGAGGGAATCTGCCCGCTGGCGTACGGACGATTGTCCGTCCCGGAGGGAATCTGCCCGCTGGCGTACGGACCGCGGTCCGTCCCGGAGGGAATCTGCCCCCGCACCCGGAACAGCTCGTCCAGCAGGTCGCCCCCGGCGGTGTAGGTGAAGATGTAGGAGCGCCAGGTGGGGTTGGTGATGAACTCGAGGCTCTTGCGGGCGCGCTCGGGCGTGGCGAGGGCGTAGCGCCGGAGGTAGCCCAGCACCTCGGCCTCGGGGCGCTTCTCCTCGTGCAGCAGCAGCGCCGCGTTGCCCGAGACGTGCTTGAGGGTGCGCTGCTGCCGCACCGCCGCCTGCATGGCCTCGACCTCGGCACGGCCCACGCCCAGGCCCAGGTACCCGGCGAGCTCGAGCAGCCACTGTGCCTCCTCGGCCTCCGGGAGCACCATCGCGCGGGCCTTGACCGCGATCCCCTCGGAGATCACGCACTCGGGGGAGTTGATGAGCAGGATCGAGGCCTCGGCGTGGCCCTGCTCGCGGTACAGGCGCAGCTCCTTGAGCACGTGCTCGGTGTGGTGGCCGGGGTAGCCCTCGTGGGCCATGGTGTCGGGGAGGGAATAGAGGTGGGTGGGGAGGTCGGTGTTGAGGTCGATGCGCGAGCGGTAGCCGCCCAGGTACCAGTTGTAGGCCCCCCAGGGCTGCTCCCTGACCAGCTCCACCGTGAACGACTCCTCCCTCGGCAGCCCGTAGCGCCCGCGCACCCGCTCGCCCAGGCGCTCGAGCAAAATCCCCAGCACCTCCCCCACCCGCTCACGCGGCACCACGAAGCGCTGTCGGAAGGCCTCCAGGCGCTCGGGAACCGGCCCCTGGCCCGGCAGCACGTCCTCCAGGCCGGCGATGGCCTCCTCGAAGCGGGACTCGGGCACCGCCTCGGCCTCCACGCCGTACAGCCGCCGCACCTCCTCGCGGTAGGGCAGCGCCTCGCCCTGCAACAGCGCCAGGGTGGTCTGCATGGCCGCGACCTGCGCCTTTAGCCAGGCGCGGCGCGGTCCGGGCCCCAGGCCCTCCACCGCCCGGGCCAGCTCCTCGGCCTGCCGCGCCAGCTCCGCCAGCGGCAGCATGGCCTCGGGCTTCCAGTCCTCGGGGCCGAAATAGGCGTCGATGTAGCCCGGGAAGTGCTGCTCGATGCCGTGCGCCAGTTCGATGTAGTGCCGTGCCACGTCGGTCATTGCGAAGTCCTCCCGGCCCAGTCGGCCGCCCCGATCAAGCCCGCGTCCGCGCCCAGCGCGGCGGGGAGCACCTCGAGCGCGTACAGCGGGTCCAGGCGGCCCAGCGCGGCCCGCACCCGCTCGAGGTAGCCCGCCGAGAGCCCCAACCCCCCGCCGATCACGGCGCGCTCGAGGCCCAGCATCACCTTGAGGTCGGCCAGCTTGTCGGCCACCAGGCCCGCGCTCTCGGTCAGCTTGGCCTCGGCGGCGGGGTCGGCGGCGGCCCGCCGGACCACCTCCCGCGCCCCCTCCCAGCCGCGCTCCCGCGCCCAGCGGTCCAGGGCGCCGCCGGAGGCGACGAGCTCGAGCGGGGTGCCGTCCGGCGCCCGCATGTAGCCCATCTCGGCGTGCAGGCCGTGGCGGCTGAGGTAGAGCCTGCCGCCCAGCACCAGCCCACTGCCCACGCCGGTCGAGACCGTCACGAAGATGAAGTTCTCCACCCCACGCCCGGCCCCGTAGGCCGCCTCGCCCCAGGCCGCCGCGTCGGCGTCGTTGACGACCGCCGTGGGCAGCCCGGTGGCCTCGTGCAGGGCGCCCTGCAGGTCGTAGGCGTGCCAGCCCTGCAGGGTGTCGGCGTTGAGCGCGGTGACCTTGCCCTCGGCCACGCCCCCGGTGGCGGCCACGCCCAGGGCCCTAGCCCCCGGCAAGAGCGGGCGCAGCAGCTCCAGCGCGGCCCGCGTCACCGCCTCGGGGCCCCGGTCGTGGGTGGGGGTGGGGGCCTCGAGCCGCTCCAGCACCCGCCCCCCCTCCACCCGCGCCGCCGCCAGCTTAGTTCCCCCGATGTCGAGCGCCACGATCATAGGCTGGAGTCCTCGTGCTTCAGGGGGCTGGAGTCCTTGCGCTTCATGACGCTGAAGTCCTCGTGCTTCATGCCCCATTCTCCCGGATGAGCCGCAAGGGGAAGACGCCGGTGAACAGCCGGGGCCAGGCCAGCGAGGCGGGCCCGCGCTCGAGCCGCACCCCCGGCAGCCGCGGGGCGAAGTGCCGCGCCCACAGCTCCTCGACCAAGGGGGCCATGCGGGCCTCGACTTCGGCCTCGGCGCGGGGCTTGAGCTCGCCCAGGTCGAAGGGGCTGGGGTTGGAGAGCGCCTCGCGCACCTCGCCGCGCACGCGGCCCTGGTAGAGCCAGTCGTCGGCGAGCCTCGAGAGGTTGGCCTCGGCCAGGGCCACGGGGTCGCCCCCGTAGAGGGCGCAAACCCCACAGGCGATGGCGCTGCCCAGCGTGTTCCCCGCCGTGTTCCAGGCCGCGTACCCGGCGAGGCGGGTCACGTCCACGGCGTCCAGCAGCAGCCGGGTGAAGCGCTCCTCGGCCCCGTTGGCGTAGGCCACGTCGGCTACGGCGACCCTGCGGCCCGCCCCCAGGTCTTCGGCGACGCGCTCGACGAACTCGGGCAGGTGGCGGTTGGCGGTGTCCACCACCTCGAGGTCGGGCTGGCGGTGGGCCTGCCGGTGGGAGGGGGCGTTGACGGCCAGGATCAGGTCGGCGTCCTCGGGCGTAGGGGCCGCCACGCAGCCCGCCGCCCGCAGGTGGGCCTTGACCAGCTCACCCAGCACGCGGTCCTCGTAGAGCATCACGCTGTGGGGGGCCAGGGCCGAGGGGTAGCGCACCCAGACGCGGGGCTTGCGGCCCGAGCCGTTGACCAAAGCCCGCGCCAGCAGCACCGCCGCCACCTCGTCGGCGCCGGGGTACACGTCGGCCCGGTTCCACAGGGAGAGCGCGTCGAGGCGGGCCTCGAGCCGCCGCCGGTCGCGCGCGGCCAGCCCGTAGGGGGTGGTGTCGTCGAGGGTGAGGCACAGGTGCTCGAGCACCCCCTCCTGCAGCAGGCCGATGGCCGCCTGGTGCAGGGCGTGGTTGCGCTCGCGGGTGGAAAGCCAGTCCCCCAGCACCTCGGCGGGCACCGCCTTGCGGGCCTCCTCGAGCTCGCCGGGGTCGGCCCCGCGCTCCACCCGGTCCGTCCACTCCGACACCCGGCGCAGCGCGGCGCCCCACTCGCCGTAGTAGGGCTTCTCCTCGAGCGGGTCGTTGTCGTGGGCCACCCGCACGATCACGCCGTAGGCCAGCAGGCGCAGCCGGGGGTTGTCCCGCTTCACCTCGCGCAGCACCTCGAGCCGCCCCAGCGCCGCCTCGAGCGAGTCCGACACCCGGCGGGCCGGGATCATGCCGCCCAGGGCGAGGGTCTCGAGGGTGACGACGGCCACGTCGGCGGCGGGGGCGTGCTCGCGCAGCCAGCCGGCGATTCGCGCGGTGTCGGCGGGCCGGTTGAGGTCGTTGAGCAGCTCGAGCGGGGGCGAAAGCAGCTCGACCCCGGCCACCCGCGCGAGCTGGTGGGGGAGCTCGAGGGTGGGCGGGCGGGTGTCACAGGGCAACAGCAGCACGCGCTTCATCGGTAGGGATTCTCCTCGTCGGTGTCCCAGCCCAGGGGGCCGTGTTGAATGGTCGTTCGTAGGGACGACGCGCGCGTCGTCCCTACAGGGTTAGGGTTCGCCCTCACAGGTTGGCCCCCTGCCGCCGCAGGGCCTCGCGCAACTCGACCCCGTCAATCTCGCGCACCCCCACGTCCCGCGCCGCGCACCACGCCGCCGCTACCCCCGCGGCCTCGCCCATCGAGTGGCAGTTCTGCTGCACCCGGATGGCGCTCTGGGCCTCGAAGGTGGCGCTGGCGCAGCGACCCGGCACCAGCACGTTGGAAAGCCCCAGCGGGATCAGGCTGCGGTAGGGGATCTCGTGGAAGGCGTCGGGCTTGAAGTAGGGCAGGTCGCCCGAGCGCTCGTGGTAGAGCTTCTGGCCGCGCGGGGTGTGGATGTCCACGGGGTAGTGGTTGCGGCAGACGGCGTCGGGGAAGGTCTTGCAGTAGAGGATGTCCTCCAGCGTCAGCACGTACTCCCCCACGATGCGCCGGGTCTCGCGCACCCCCACCATGGGGGCGTAGGAGGCGATGAAGGCGTTCTCGCAGCCCTCGAAGGTGGCCCGCAGGAAGCGCAGCAGGCGGTCGATGGCCTCCTTGCCGTCCACCTGGGCCCGGCTCAGCGTCCAGGCGTCGGCCCCGTCGTTGAGCTCGGCGGCCAGGCGCGGGCAGTTGAAGGAGATCACCCCGGGCTGCCCCGGCACGCTGAAGCCCTGGAAGTAGTCGCCGTCGCGCTCGAGCAAGAGCCCCTCCTCGACCCCCCGGCGGAAGAGGGGCTCGAGGCTCGACTTCTTGCCCCACACCATCCAGAAGTGCATGAAACGGGGGCTCTCCTGCGGCTGGCCGTGGCGGGCCAGGAAGGCGCACAGCCGCTCGCCGTCCACCCCGCCCAGCATGAAGCGCAGGCTCATGGCCTGGTGCAGCCCGCTCTCGGCCTCCCCCGCCTCGAAGGGCGCCCCCGCCCGCACCGCCAGGTCGGCGTCGCCGGTGGCGTCCACGTAGGTGTGGGCCGCCAGCCGCACCAGCCCGTCCTTGTTGTGCACCACGACGGCCCGCACGCGCCCGCCCTCCAGCTCGGGCGCGACGAAGTGGGTGTGGTAGAGGATTTCCCCGCCCGACTCGACGAGCATGCGCTCGAGCACGTACTTCATCCCCTCGGGGTTGAACCAGTTGTCGTTGCCGCCCCGGTCGGTGGCCCCGTCGCCGCGCTCGCACAAGCGGCGCTTGAGCTCGTCGGTGAGGCCCCGGTTGAGGTTGACCCCCGCCGCGACGTTGCGCATGAGGGGCGTGACCTGGGCGTTGGTGCCGGTGCCGCCCAGCGAGCCCAGGGCCTCGACGACGAGGGTCCGGGCCCCGGCCCGGGCGGCGGCGATGGCGGCGATCGCGCCCGCCGTGCCGCCCCCCACGACGATCACGTCCCAGGTGCGGGCTTCGGTATGGATGGGTAGATTCACGGTCTGCATGGCGTTCACGTAAAGGGGGGCTTCAGCCTTTCACGGCCCCCTCGAGCCCCCGCATGAAGTAGCGCTGGAAGACGAAGAAGATGATCAGGATGGGGATGATCTGGATGATCGCCCCCGCCGAGACGGCGCGGGTGTTGGTGGCGAAGGCCCCCGCCAGGTCGAGCAGCCCGGCCGCCAGCGGGTAGAGCTCGCGGTCGCGCAGCACGATCACGGCCCACAGGAAGCTGTTCCAGATCGCCACGAACTGCAGGATGCTGAAGGCGGCGATGGTGGGCATGGTCAGGGGTAGCATCACCCGCCGCCAGATGGTCAGCTCGCTGGCCCCGTCGATGCGGGCGGCCTCGATGAGCTCCAGCGGCACCGCCAGGTAGGCCTGGCGCAGCAGGAACAGCCCCACCGTGCTGGGCAGGGCGGGCAGGATGATGGCGGCGAACTGCCCCACCGCGCCGGTCTCGGGGCGCAGCAGGCCCAGCTTGACCGTGGTCACGTAGTTGACGATCAGACCCGCCTCGTTGGGCAGCACCAGGGTCGCCAGGATGGCGTAGAAGACGAAGTTGCGCCCGGGGAAGTTCATCTTGGCCAGCGGGTAGGCCGCCAGCGCGCAGAAGGCCACGCTCAGGCCCACCCCGAACACGCACAGGAGAAGGCTGTTGAGCACCTGCCGGGCCACCGGCACCAGCGAGAAGACCTCCTTGTAGTTGCGCAGGCTGGGGTCGGTGGGCACCAGCGAGGGCGGGAACTCGAAGATGCCGCCCGAGGTCTCGAGCGAGGTCACGAAGGTCCAGACGAAGGGGTAGACGCTGACCACCAGGATCAGCAGCAGCAGCAGGTAGATCAGCACGCGCTCGAGCAGCACGCGGAGGCGCTTGCGGGCGCGGATGCGCTGGAGCTCGAGGTCAGGCACGGCGCCCTCCGGGCAGGCCGATAGCCGATAGCCGATAGCCAAGGGCTGCCGAACGCCGGACGCTAAACGCCAAACGCCCAGAACCACGGTCGAACGGCGTCTCGCGTCCCGCGTCTGGCGTCTGGCGTTTTGCGGCTTGCGTTCGGCGTTGGGCGTTCGGCGTTGGGCGTTCGGCGTTCACGAGCTACTCCCCCCTCGAGTCAGCCGGAAGTTGATCACCCCGAAGATCAGGCTCACCGCCGCGATCACCAGGCCCGCGGCGGCGGCGTAGCCGTAGCGGAAGTCCTGGAAGGCCTGGGCATAGACGAAGTACATGGCGGTGTAGGTGCTGCCCGCCGGGCCGCCGGAGGTCATGACGAAGATCTCCTCGAAGACCTTGATGGCGCTGATGGTCGAGAGCAGGCTGCACACCAGGATGGTCGGGCGCAGGCCCGGCAGGGTGATGTTCCAGAAGACCTGCCAGCGGCCCGCCCCGTCGATCACGGCGGCCTCCTCGAGGCTCTTGTCGATGCTCTGCAACCCCGCGAGGTAGAGCACCATGTAGTAGCCCAGGCCCTTCCAGATGGTCACGAACATCACGGCGTAGAGGGCGAGGTGGGGGTTGGCGAGGAGGTTGGTGGGGTTGTCGGGGTTCATCAGGCCCAGCCGGGTGAGGATGAAGTTGACCGGGCCGTACTGGTTGTACATCCAGTTCCACATCAGGCCGACCACCGCGAAGCTGGTCACCACCGGCACGTAGTAGGCGGTGCGGAAGAGGCTGATGGCGGGGAGCTGGCGGTTGACCAGCATCGCCAGCCCGATGGAGAGGATCTGGATGACGGGCACCACCAGCACGTACTTGACGCTGTTGGTCAGGCCGTACCAGAAGTCGCGGTCGGGGCCGCGCCCGGCGAAGGCGCCCAGCCCGAAGAGCTCCTCGAAATTCCTCAGGCCCACCCACCGGGGCGGGGAGATGATGTTGTACTCGGTGAAGGCTAAGTAGGTGCCGAAGAGGATGGGCCAGAAGGTGTAGACCGCCTTCAGCGCCAGCATCGGCAGCATGAAGCCGTAGGCGATGGCCAGGGTGCGCAGCAGGCGGGCGTTCACCGGGGGGCCTCCGCGCCGTTGGGGGAGCGCTCGAGCAGGGTCAGCCCGACGAGCGTGGGGTTGGCGGCGGCGCCGCTGGACTCGAGGGTGAGGCTCTGGATGGGCAGCTCGGGCTTGGGGTTGTTCCACACGAGGGCGTTGAGCCCCGCGTCGAGCCCGTCGGCGGTCTTGCCGCGCCACACCGGCTCGTAGATCACCGTGCGCACCTGGGGCTCGAGCCAGCTCGTGAGGTGGCGGCCGTACTCCAGCGCCAGCGTGGCCCTCGAGCCGTCGGCGTAGGTGAGGGTGTAGCTGCCGACGCGCTCGTAGCGCTGGCTGCCGATCCAGCCGGTGGTGTGCAGGAAGGCCAAGGCACGCGCCTTGACCCCGCCGAGCTCGAGGGTCACGCTCTGGGGCAGGTCGGCGGCCGCCGCGCGGGCCCCCTTGAGCATCACCGCGCCCGAGACGTGGAAGCGGTAGGGGCCCAGCCGCACCACCCCGGTCGGCAGGGCCGAGAGGTCGGTGCTGGGGCCTTTCTGGATCCACTGGGTCTCGTCGGGGTCGGCGAGGCGGCGGGTGACGGCCGGGCCGAGGTCGACGAGCTGCCCGGCGATGGGCGTGAAGGGCGGCACCCGCCAGGCGTGGCGGTAGCGGGCGGCGAGGTCGTCGGGGGCGGCGGGGGCCTGGGGGTTCCAGAAGGCGCCGGCGGCGTTGAAGTAGGCCACGGCCTGCTCGGCCTGCCCGTCGTACATGGTGGCGTTGCCGAAGTAGCCCGACCAGCGGGTCTGGAGCACCCCGCTCGCGCCGTGGCGCAGGGCGGCCTGGGCCATGCTCTCGGGGTTGCCGGGGTTGTACCAGGAAGAGCCCAGCACCCCGAAGCCCAGGCCCCGGATAGCCGCCAGGGGCGGGTAGTCGGCGGCGGCGCTGTAGTTCCAGTAGGTCACCACGACGTCCTTGGGCAGGGCGGGGGCGATCTGGTCGCGGTAGGCGTCGGCGAAGGCCACGTCGTGCCAGATCATGGTGCCCACGCCCAGGCCCTTGAGGTGGTTGTACAGCCGCAGGGTGTCGTCGACGAAGAGCTTGGGCAGCCCCACCGCCTGCGCCTCGGGCTTGGCGGGGAAGCGGTTCTGGGCGGTCAGCTCGTCGTGCCCGACGTGGACGTACCTGGGCTTGAAGACCTCCACCGCCTCGCTGAGGATGGGCAGCACCACCTCGTAGACGCGGGGCACCAGCGGGTCGTAGGCGTAGGGGTTGGGGGCCTCGGGGTCGGCCCAGAGGTCCTTGTTGCCGTCGTAGCGGCCGGTCTGGGGGTTGTAGAACAGCCACTGGGCGTGGCTCAGCAGCTCGAGGAGGGGGATGGGCTCCATGCCGTGCTCGCGGATGAGCCGCGCCACCCGCTCGGCCTCGGCCCTGGGTGCTCCGCTCGGGTGCCAGACGGCGCGGCTGCTGTTCCACTGCACGTAGTCGCTCATCACCAGCACGTGGCTGTACTTGAGCTTGGCGAGCAGGGGCACCAGCACGTCGTTGATGGCGCGGGAGTCCTTGTCGAGGTAGATCATGGCCATGCGCCAGCCGAAGGCGGGCCAGTCGCGCACCTGGGCGTGGCGAAAGCCCTGGGGGGTGAGCAACTGGCGCAGGGTTTGCGCGCCGCGGTAGGCGCCCAGCGCGTCGAAGCCCACCACCGCCGCGCCGCCCTCCTCGACCCACAGGGCGTAGCCCTCGGGCTTGTCGGGGGTGAGGCCGCGCTCACGGGCGGCCTGGGCGAGCTCGAGGTTCTCGAGCGTCCCCACCCGCACCCACCTAGCGCCCTCCGTGAGCAGGCCGCGGCCGAAGCGGGCCTGCACCTCGCGGCTGAGGTCGCGCAGGGCCCACTGCAGCTCGGGCTGGGGGCCCTCGGCGCGGGCGGCGAGGCCCTCGAGCGGCAGGAAGGCCTCGGAAAGGCGGGCCTCCTGGGGCGGGGGCAGCAGGGCGGAGGGGGCGCTGCCCTGGTAGGCGTCGGGGACGGGGGTGAGGGTGAGGGGGGCGGCGAAGGCGGGGAAAGCGGCCAGGAATGCGGCGAGGGGGAGCAAAAAGGGGGTTCGGCGGGAAAGTCTCATCGGGTGTTGTGCGGGGGCGGCGCGCGCCGCCCCCGCGGGAGGGGCTAAAGGTTGGCGTTCCAGAACTTGACGATCTCGTCGAGGGCGGCCTTGGCGCTCTTCTGGCCGAAGATGGCGGCCTCGATGTTGTCCTTGAAGGCCTTGTTGAGCGCGGCGGCGTTGGGCACCGGCACGGTCAGGTCGCGGCCGTAGCGCATGGTCTTGGCGGCGGCCAGGCGGGCGAGGTCATTGACGCTGCTGCCGCCGGAGCGGAAGAAGGGGTCGTTGGCGGCCTTGACGGTGGTGGGGAAGGTGGTGCCGGTGCGCTTGGAGAAGGCGAGCTGGTTGTCGTCGTTGGTCAGCCAGGCGGCGAGCTGCGCCGAGCGCTTGGGGTCGCGCACGCCCTTGGGCACCGCGTAGGCGAAGGTGCTCGCCTGCACCACCTGCCCGGGGCCGATGGGGTGCGGGGCCACCACGGTGGCCTTCCAGACGGCGTTGTTGTCCTTCTCGAGCCGCGGCATGAACTGCGGGCCGATGATGATGATGCCCAGCTTGCCGGCGGTGTAGAGCTCGTAGGCGGCGGTGAAGCCCCGGCGCATCACGTCCTCGGGGAAGTAGTCCTTCTTGCGCAATTCGACGTACTGCTGCAAAAGCGCCACGTGCGCCGGGGAGTTGAACACCGCCTTCTTGCGGGCGGCGTCGAAGATGGGCAGCCCGGCCTCCTGGAAGGCCTTGAGGAAGTCCACGTTGGCGATGAGCGGGGCGAAGCCGTAGACGCCGGTCTTGTCCTTGATGGTCCTGGCCCACTCGATGATGCCGGGGATGGTCTTGGGCGGGTTGTTGGGGTCGAGGCCCGCCTTGCGCAGGATGTCGCCGTTGAAGGCGACGATGCGGGTCGAAGCGTAGTCGGGCAGGCCGTAGACCTTGCCCTCGTAGGTGAAGGCGTCGAGCGCGGTCTTCTGGTAGTTCCGCAGCGTGGCGGCGTCGAGCAGGTCGTTCAGCGGCAGCAGGGCGCCCTGCTGGGCGAGCTCGAGGATCTGGCTCGAGTTGAGCTGCACCGCGTCCGGGGGGTTGCCCGCGGCGATGCCCGCGAGGATCTTCTGCTGGATGGCGTTCTGCGGCAGGTCAGTCCACTTGAGCTTGACCCCGGCGTTGGCCCGCTCGAAGCGCGCCACCAGCGGCTCGAAGAAGTCGTTGAAGGTGGGCGCGAGGCTGGTGGTGACGAACTCGAGCTGCTGCGCGCTCGACAGCCCCAGCGTGAGCAGGGTGCCGATGGTCAGGAAACGTTTGAGCATGGTTCTTTCCTCCTTGTACTGCCTCGAAAGCCGGACACCGGCGAAAGGCCCCTTGGCTACCCCTTCACCGCCCCCTCCGTGCCCCGCATGAAGAAGCGCTGGGCGAGGAGGAAGACCACGAGCACCGGGATCATCATGATCATCGCTCCGGCGGCGACGTTAAAGGAGTCGTAGTTAAACTGCCCCTTGAGCTTGAGGATCGCCACCGACATCGGCAGCAGGTCGTCGTTGGTCAGCAGGGCCACGCTGGGCCAGAAGTAGGCGTTCCAGGTGCCCACCAGCGTGAAGATGCCCAGCGCCGTGAGCGAGGGCAGCGACAGGGGCACCATGACGCGCCACAGGATCTGCGCCTCGGTGGCCCCGTCGATGCGGGCGGCCTCCATCAGGGTGCTGGGGATGGCGAGGTAAGCCTGGCGCATGAGGAAGATGCCGAAGGCGGTCGCCACCGTGGGCAGCACCACCCCCAGGTAGGTGCCCAGCAGGCCCAGGTCGCGCAGGGTGAGCACGTTGACGATGAAGGCGATCTCGGTGGGCAGCACCAGCGTCGAGACGACGGCCCCGAAGATGAGGTTGCGGCCGGGGAAGCTCATGCGCGCCAGGGGGTAGGCCGCCAGCGCCGAGACCAGCAGCGTGCCCAGCACGGTGAGGCCGGTGATGACGACCGAGTTGAGGAAGTACTTGCCCAGGTTGAGCTTCTCGACGACCTCGAGGAAGTTGCCCAGCGTGAGTGCCTTGGGGAAGAGGCTCTGGGGGAAGGCGTAGATGCTGGTGCCCCCGACCACGGTCTTGTCGGTGATGGCGATGGCCAGCGTCCAGAGGAAGGGGAACACCGCGAAGGCGAAGATCGCCAGCAGCAGCGCGTAGTTGAGCACCCGCGCCACGAGGCGGCGCCACCGGGGGCGGCGCAGGCGCCCGGCCCCCGCGGCTTTGGACAGCCCGGCGACCTCCTGCCTCACGCCCGTCCCCCCCTCTCCTCGCGGGTGAGGTAGAAGTTGAGGTAGCTCAGAGCGAAGCCCACCAGCGCGATCAGGAGCCCGGCCGCCCCGGCCACGCCGAAGTTGGCGTCGAGCATGTTGCCCCAGCTCTTGTTGTAGACGTACAGCAGCGCGGTGTAGGTGGAGTTGAGCGGCCCGCCGCTGCCGCCGGTGAAGACGATGATCTCCTCGAGCACCCGGATCGCCGCGATGGTCGACAGCAGGCTGCACAGCAGCAGCGTGGGCTTCATCAGCGGCACCGTGATGCGCCAGAAGCGCTGCCAGGCGCCCGCCCCGTCGAGCACCGCGGCCTCCTCGAGCTCCGCCGGGATGCTCTGCAAGCCCGCGAGGTAGAGCACCATGTAGTAGCCGAAGCCGCGCCAGAAGGTCACCAGCATGATCGCCCACAGCGCGGTGTGCTCGTTGAGCAGCCAGCTAAAGCGCCCCTCCCAGTTGATGAGGTGCAGCAGCCGCAGCGACCAGTTGAGAAAGCCGTCCTTCTGGAAAATCCAGTCCCACATCACCGCCGCCAGCGCGATCGAGGTCACGACCGGCACGTAGTAGCTGGTGCGGAAAAGCCCCATCAGGGGCAGCTTCTGGTTGACCAGCACCGCCACCGCCAGCGCCGCGACCTGCAGCACCGGCACCACCAGCAGGTACTTGAGCGAGTTCCAGACCCCCGTCTGGAACAGCGGGTCGCCCAGCACCTGCGCGAAGTTGGCGAAGCCCACCCACCGGGGCGGCTCCTTGGCGGCGAGGTCGGCGATGGTGTAGTCGGTGAAGCCTAAAAAGGCCCCGTAGATCACGGGGTAGAAGGTGAACAACCCCATCAGCACCAGCGCAGGCGCCAAAAACGCGTAGGCGATGAGGGCAGTGGTCAGGGCTCGGCGTTTCACGTGCACCCCGTTTGGCCTGTTACCGAAAGGACGCCTTCGAACATTTGGGGTATTTCTGCGGCGGACCGCGCCCGAACGGGGGCCCTGCGAGGCAGGTGAAGGACCGGAGTCATAAGTTCCCTGGCGGATGGCCGGTAGCCCATAGCCAAAATCTCCCCTCTCGCTACGGGCTACCGGCTACCGGCTATCGGCGTCTACTTAGCATTCGCGTTCCAGAAGGTCACCGCGTCGTCGAGGGCCTGCTTGGCGCTCTTGCGGCCCAGGAAGGCGGCCTCGATGTTGTCGTTGAAGTTCTTGAAGATGTCGTCGGTGTTCTTCGGGGGCTTGAAGCCGGGGTTGATGAAGCGGCCCGAGCCCGAGACCATGCCCTTGGCGACCTCGATGGGGTCGTTGGGGTCTTTGGGCCTGAGGTTGGGGTCGTTCTCCGAGCCGCGCGCCGTCGAGACGATGGGCACCACGTTGGCGAACTTGACCTGGTTGGCGCGGCTGGTCATGAAGCTGGCGAAGAGGGCGGCCTCGCGCTTCTTGGTCGAGGCCTTGGGGATGACGAGGTCCATGGCCCCGCCGGTCTGGAGCTTGGCGGCGCCCAAGGGCGCGGCGACGACCTTGGTCTTCTTGTAGAGGTCGGGGTTGGACTCCTTGACGCGGTTGAGCGACTGCGGCCCGCCGATCATGATGGCGACCTTGCCCTGGCTGTAGAGCTCGTTGGTGAGCTGGAAGGCCTCCTTGCGCAAGAGCTCCTGCGGGATCACGTCGGCCTTCATGAGGTCGACGTACTTCTGCAAGAGCGCCACGTGGGCGGCGGAGTTGAAGTTGGCCTTGCCCTGCGCGTCGTAGATCGACAGGCCCTCGAGGAAGAAGCGGCCCAGGAAGCTCGCGCCGTTGGGATCCTTGACCGGGGGCAGCCAGCCGTAGGCCCCGGTGGCCTTCTTGATCTTCTCCGAGGCGGCGAGCAGGTCGTCGGTGGTCTTGATGCCGTTGGGGTCCACGCCGGCCTTGGCGAGGAGCTCGGGGTTGTACATCATCACGCCCTGGTCCACCCAGCCGTACCAGGGGTAGCCGTAGGGCTTGCCGTCGACGGTGAAGATGCTGAGCACGTTGGGGTAGTAGGCGTTCTCGAGCGCGGCCTGGGTGGTGAGCTCGGTGAGCGGGGTCAGCAGCCCGTTCTGCGCGGCGGCGAAGGTGGAGTCTTGCCAGAGGTTGACCACGTCGGGGGCCTTGCCCAGCGCGATCGCGGCGGTGAGGTCGCGCTCCATGGTGTCCTGCTTGTCGACCCACTTGACCTTGACGGTGGGGTTGGCCTTCTCGAAGTCGGCGATCACCCCCTTGATGTAGTTGTCGAAGTTGGGGCTGAGGTAATACGTCCAGAACTCGATCTCCACGGTTCTCTGCTGGGCCATGCCGCCGAGGCCCAATAGCCCCAGGCCCAACATCCCTGCTGCGAGTAGCTTCTTGACCATATCCTCCTCCTGAATGTGCCTACGGGCATAACCCGAAAAGCCAACGGCTAGTAGTTGCGGTCGGCCACCGCCGCCGCCGTCTTGGCGATGTGCTCCGACGAGCGGGGGTGGCGCAACCCCACCAGGGTGTAGAGCAGGTCGAGCAGCAAGAGCTGCCCCATCTTGGCGCTCACCGAGCCGCCGGTGAGGGGCGACTCGGCCACGGGGGTGGTGAGGGTGAAGGCGGCGGCGCGGGCCAGCGGGCTCTTGGCCCGGTGGGTGATGGCGACGGTGGTGGCCCCGGCCTGCTGGGCGAGCTCGAGCGCCTTGACGGTGTCGATGGTGGTGCCCGAGCGCGAGATGCCCACTGCCACCGCCTGCGCGTCGAGGGTGCTGGCCGACATGGCCGCGAGGTGGGGGTCGGCGTAGCCCTGCGCCATGTAGCCCAGCCGCAGGAACTTGTAGGCGAAGTCCAGCGCCGTCACGCCCGAAGCGCCCACGCCGTAGAACTCCAGCCGCCTCGCGCCGAGGATGCGCTCGACCACGGCCTCCACCGCCGCCAGGTCGAGCATGCGCACGGCGTCCTCGAGCGCCTGGCGGGCGTGGTGGGTGACGTACTCGAGCACCTCCGGCGCGGTGCGGGGGTTCTCCTGCGGCGTGAGCCCCACCGGGTTGGCGGCGAGGTCGGAGGCCAGCGCCAGCTTGAACTCCTGGAAGCCGCTGAAGCCCAGGTCGCGGCAGAAGCGGATCACGCTCGCCTCCGACGACCCCGAAGCCTCGGCCACCTCCACCACGGTCTGGTAGAGCAGTTGCTCGGGGTTCTCCCGCACGTACTCGGCGATCTTCTGCAGCGCCGGGGTGAGCCCCTTGCCCACGGAGCGCAGGGAGGCTAAAGCGCCGTTAGGCACGGGCACCTCCGGTGCGCCGATAGCCGATAGCTGCCGAACGCCCAACGCTAAACGCTAAACGCCCGAAGCCGTGATCAAACGGCGTCTTGCGTTTCACCGCCTTGGTGTAGGACGTAGGACATACGATCCTCTCGCGTTGGGCGTTCGGCGTTGGGCGTTCAGTGTTCACCCCGCCACCTTCCCCTCCGCCAGCGCGTCCACGAAGGCTTTCGTCAGGAGCTCGATGCGGGTGAGCGCGGTGCCCACGGTCACGGCGAAGGCGCCGGCCTCGAGCGCGGCCCGGGCGTCTCGGGGGGTGCCGATGCGCCCCTCGGCGATGGTGCGCACGCCGCGGGCGGCGAGTTGGCGCACGAGCTCGAGGTCGGGGCCGGCGAGCTTGGGCGAGTGGTCGGTGTAGCCGGAGAGGGTCGAGCCCACGAAGTCGGCTCCCAGGCGGTGGGCCTCGAGGCCCTCCTCGAGGGTGGAGACGTCGGCCATGGCTAAGCAGCCGTGGGCGTGGACGGCCGCGATCAGGTCGGCCACCGGCACCGGGCGGGGGCGCTGGGTGGCGTCGAAGGCGATGATCTCGGCGCCGCGGCGGGCCAGGGCCTCCACGTCGGCGAGGTGGGGGGTGATGTAGACGGGCGAGCCCTCCACCTCCTTCTTGACCAGGCCGATGACGGGCAGCCGGGTGACGGCGCGGGTGGCCTCGAGGTCGGCCAGGCCCTCGATGCGCAGGGCCACGGCGCCGCCGGCCTCGGTGGCCTGGGCCAGCGCCGCGACGAGGTGGGGGTGGTCGAGGGGGCCGCCGCGCACGGGCTGGCAGGACGCGATGAGCCCGCCGTGCAGGCGTTGGGGGATGCCGGACGTGTCCCTGGGCATGGGTGGCTTCTCCTCTGAAGTGTTGCTCTACCCAAGACGCTATTGCTTGAAGTAAAGTTTTGTCAAGAGGAGCCAACATGGATGAAACGTTACGCCTCGCCGGACGCCTGATGGGCGTGGACATCCCCGCCCCCGAGCTCGACGACGCCACCCGCGCCCACCTGGCGAAGTACCGCTTCGGCTCGGTGTGCCTGTTCCGCAAGAACATCCGCGACCGGCACCAGCTCGCCCGGCTGGTGGCCGAGCTGCGCGAGATCCTGGGCCCCGAGTGCCTCATCTCCATCGACCAGGAGGGCGGCGCGGTGCAGCGCACCACCGACCTGCCCGAGGCCCCCGCGCCCATGGCCATCGGCGCCACCGGCGACGCGGGGTTGGCCGAGGCGGTGGGCGGCGCGGTGGGGCGCTCCCTGATCTCGCTGGGCGTCAACTGGAACTTCGCCCCCAGCCTCGACGTCAACACCAACCCGCTCAACCCGGTCATCGGCGACCGCAGCTTCGGCTCCGACCCGCAGAAGGTGGCCGCGCTGGGGCTGGCCTGGGCGAAGGGCCTCGAGCAAGCCGGGGTGATGGCCTGCGTCAAGCACTTCCCCGGCCACGGCGACACCCACCTCGACTCGCACCTCGACCTCCCCACCGTGGGCAAGCCCCGCGCCCTGCTCGAGCGCCTGGAGTTCCTCCCCTTCCGGCGGGCGGCGGAGGCCGGCGTGGGCTCGTTCATGACCGCGCACATCGTCTACCCCGAGCTCGACCCCGACTACCCCGCCACCCTCTCCCCGCGCATCCTCGGCGGCCTCCTGCGCCAGGAGTGGGGCTACGACGGCGTGGTGGTCACCGACTCGATGGACATGAAGGCCATCACCAAGTTCAGCCCCGACGCCGGCGCGGCGGCCGTGCGGGCCTTCGCCGCCGGGGCCGACATGGTGCTGGCGCTGGGCCCCAAGCCGGTCCAGGCCGCCCAGGCCGAAGCCCTGGCGAAGGCCATCGCCGAGGGCACCATCCCCCGGGCGCGGCTCGAGCACAGCCTCGAGCGCCTCGCCCGGGCCGCCCGGGCCTTCCCCGGCACCCCCCGCCACTACAGCGCCCAGGCCGAAGCCGCCGACCGCGCCCTGATGAAGGAGGCCGCCGCCCGCAGCCTCACCCGCCACGGCCCCGTGCGCCTGCCCCGCCCCGCCGACCGCGTGCTCTTCGTCGCCCCCGACGTCGCCCCCGGCGAGAGCGCCTACGAGAACGGCCCCGCCGCCCAGGACCTCGCCCGCCGCCTCAAGGAGCGCTTCCCCGGCCTCCGCACCCTCGCCTACCCCCGCCAGCAGCCCCAGGCCGTCCTGGCCTCGGCCCAGGCCGCCGCGAAGGAGTCCGACTTCATCCTCTACGTCTCCACCACCCGCCAGCAGCTCTCCCACGCCGAAGCCGAACTCGCCCAAGCCCTCTTCGCCCTCGACAAGCCCGCCCTGCACGTGGCGTTGTGGAACCCCTACCACGTCCAGGTGGTCCGCCAACCCGCCCTCATCACCTACGGCTGGCGCCCACCCACCCTCGAGGCCCTCGTCGAAGCCCTCAGCGGCGCCGAGACCCCGGGAAAGCTGCCGGTGGAACTGGCGGGGTGAGACGCTGAACGTCGAACGCGAAACGCCGATTGTAGGGGCGGGCCCCGTGCCCGCCCCGCCTCTTGCCCCCTATCGACGTCTTCCGGCGTTGGGCGTTGGGCGTTCGGCGTTCAGCATATTGCGTTTTGCGTCTGGCGTTGGGCGTTGGGCGTTCGGCTATCGACCATCAACCATCGACCCAATAAGCTTTGACCATGAAAGCCATCCGCGTGCACAACCCTGGCGGCCTCGAGGCCATGCGGCTCGAAGAAATTCCCGTGCCCGTACCCGGTGAGGGGCAGGCGTTGGTGCGGCTCGAGGCCGTTGGGGTCAACTTCATCGACGTGTACAAGCGCTCCGGGATCTACAAGCTGGACACGCCCTTCACCGTGGGCGAGGAGGCGGCCGGGGTGGTCGAGGCGGTGGGGCCCGGGGTGAGCGGGCTGCGGCCCGGCGACCGGGTGGCCTACGCCAACGTGATGGGGGCTTATGCCGAGTACGCCGTGGTCCCGGCCGATAAGCTCGTGCGCGTGCCGGAGGGCCTCGACTCCCGCACCGCCGCCGCCCTGATGCTGCAGGGCATGACCGCACACTACCTCGTCAAGAGCACCTACCCCCTCAAGGCGGGCGAGACCTGCGTGGTCCACGCCGGGGCCGGCGGGGTGGGGCTGCTGCTGATCCAGATGGCCAAGATGGCCGGCGCGCGGGTGATCTCCACCGCCTCGAGCGAGGCCAAGCGCGCCCTGGCGCGCGGGGCCGGGGCCGATCACACCCTGCCCTACGAGGGCTTCGAGCAAGGGGTGCTCGAGATCACCGGCGGCCAGAAGGCCGACGTGGTCTACGACGGGGTGGGCCAGGCCACCTGGGAAGGCAGCCTGAACTCGCTGCGGGTGCGGGGCATGCTGGTGCTCTACGGCCAGTCGAGTGGCCCGGTGCCGCCCTTCGACCCCCAGGTTCTCAACCGCAAGGGCGGCCTCTACCTCACCCGCCCCTCGCTGTGGCACTACACCCAAGACCGTGCCGAGCTCGAGTGGCGCGCCGGGGAAATCCTGCGGTGGGCCGCCGAGGGCCGCCTCCAAGTGCGCATCGGCGCAGAATTCCCGCTCGAGCAGGCCGCCGAGGCCCACGCCAAGCTGCAAGGGCGCGAGACCACCGGCAAGGTGCTGCTGATCCCCTGAGGCCGCCATGCCCAAGCGCCGCGCTCGAGACCTGGGCCTGCCCTTCGGGGGCGAGACCGGCTCCCTCAACGCTGACCTTCAGACCCGATCCCTCGAGGCCCTGCTGGTGGAGCTAGAGCAGAGCGCGGCCGACTACCTGCTGCTGCGGGCGCGGCTGCGCGGCACAGCGCTGGGCGACGATGAGCGGGAGCAACTCGAGGCCGACCTCCACGCCAAGGTGGTGCTGCTGGCCTCGAGCGCGGAACAGGCCGAGGAGGCCTTGGCCGATACACAAGCCGATACACAGTGAAGGGCCATTCACGAGGTCTTATACCGGATTCAAAAAGATAGTCATCCGAACCAAAGAGACCCAGAGGCTATCTTTTTGAATCCCAGAGCACTCCCTTCGGTCGGGTTAGTTCGTCACCGAACGGTGACGAACTAACCGAATCTGGTATTAGCCCATATCAGAGGTTTTGTTTAAGCCGCGTCCGAGAGCGATCTCCCGCGCCCCGTTGACCACGTCGGACCCGATGTCCTGCAACAGGGCGGTTTGATCGGGCGGATAGCCCTCGAAAAAGCTCGGGTCGCGGCGCACCTCGGCGACCACGGCCTTCCGCTCCTCGAGGCTTTCCGACATGGCAGCCTGAGTTAGGAAAGAGCGGGCCTGTTCAAACGTGCGTTTCACGGCGACCTCCTGGACGTGAGCAGTCAGGAAAGTCAGGAAAGTCAGGAAAGCCGGGTGACCCGGCACCTATCGTCCACGGTTACGCTCCAAAACATCAAAGCCCATCGGTTCGCCAATGAGGGCTGTTAGGCAACAACAAGGGCCACGCTGGCAATAGCTACTTGAGCTTGAGGGTGCAGGTGCCGAACTTCGAGAAATCCTTAGTTCGGTTGGCCTTAGACAGCTCCTCTGCGTCGCCCGCCAGGTAGCGGCCTTCGAACGAGGCGGCCGGGCCGACCGCATTCTCGATATAGCAGAAAGCCCCTTGCCGCTTTTGAGGGTCGGTGATGATCGTGGCGATAGCGGCGGCCTCCTTGGGGGTGTAGAAGATGCCCGCGCTGTAGTAGAAGAGGTTCCCGCTCAAGCGAAGCTCCGGCACGTCCTCGTAAGCGTAGCTCTCCCCATAGGGCTTTTTTTCGCGGAGGTTGAGGAGGAACACGTGCGTGGTGTTCTGCCAGCGCCCGGTGAGCTCCCAGGTCTGGCCGACCTGGAACGGACCAGCCTGCCGGGAGCTAGAGGTCGAGGGGACACAAGCGGCCAGGACGAGGGACGTCAGCACCAGGAGAAGAAAACGTTTCACCCCAGAATCTTATCCAGAAAATGTCCCTACTTTTGGGGCATTTAGCCCGCCAGCTTGCGCGCCAGGCTCGGCAGCCCCTCGGCCAGGGTGGGGTGGATGTGCACGGACTGCTCGAGCCGGCGCCACGTCGAGCCCGCCTCCATGTGGGCCAGGAAAACGTGCACCAGCTCGGCGGCCTCAGGGCCCACCAGCGTCGCGCCCAGGATGCGCTCGGTCTGGCGGTCTACGACCATGCGGTAAAAGCCCAGCGTCTCTCCCGTCTCCCAGGCGCGGGCCACCTTCTCCAGCGGGAGGTCCACGGCTCGGGCGTCGTGCCCCTTCCGGCGGGCCTGCTCGAGCGTGAGCCCTACCCGGCCCACCTGGGGGTCGGTGAAGACGGCGTAGCCCAGCGCCCGGTCGTCGCGGCGGCGGTCCTCGCCGGCTAGGATGGCCTTCAGGCGGCGGTGGTCCTCCCAGGAGACGTGGGTGAACTGCGGCTGGCCCGCCACGTCCCCGATGGCGTAGACCCCCTCGGCGCTGGTGCGGAATTGGTCGTCGGTCTTCACGAAGCCGCGCTCGTCGGTCTCGACGCCGGCGGCCTCGAGCCGCAGCGCCTCGGTGTTGGGCCTGCGCCCGGTGGCGACGAGCAGGGCGTCGCCCTCGAGCCTCTCGCCGCCGAGCTCGAGGGTGAAGCGCTGGCGGCCATAGCGCACCGCCCGGACCTTGCTCCTGAGGTGCAGCTTGACCCCGTCGGCCTCGAGGGCCTCCTGCAGCACCTCGCTCACCTCGGGCTCCTCGCGCGCGAGCACGCGGTCGTTGCGGTCGAGGACGTGCACCGCGCAGCCCAGCCGGGCCAGGCCCTGGCCGAGCTCGAGGCCCACGTAGCCCCCGCCCAGCACCAGCACCCGCTCGGGCCGCTCGCGCAGCTCCCAGAAGTTGTCGCTGGTGAGGTAGGGGGTTCCGGCCAGGCCGGGAATTTCGGGCTCGAGCGGCGAGGTGCCGGTGTCGATGAGGACCACCGGGGCCTGCACCCGCACGCCCCCGCCCTCCACGCGCCGCTCGCCCACGAAGCGGGCCTCGGCCCGCACCAGCCGCACCCCGGCCTTCTTTAGCCGCCCCTCCACCCCCCGCGACGAGGCCTCGGGGTAGCCGCGCACCCGCTCCATCACCGCCGCGAAATCGACCGTCACCTCGGCCCGCACGCCCAGCCCCAGCCGCTCGGCCTTGCGGGCCCGGCCTGCGGCGTGGGCCGAGGCCAGGAAGGCCTTGGACGGGGTGCAACCGGTGTTGACGCAGGTGCCGCCCAAGGCCCCGCGCTCGAAGAGGACCACCCTCCGGCCCTGCTGCGCCCACTCGGCGGCCAGGGGAACCCCGCCCTGCCCGCTGCCGATGACGATCAAGTCCGCACTCTCCATGCGCCGCCTCCGCTCCACGACCCCGGGCGCCGGCCGGGGTCCGTCCGTTTTCCCGCCCCCCAACCGTGAGCCGCGGGTCGTCCGGGCTACCCGGCGGGGCGTACACTAGCCATGATGATTCGCCACGCTGTGCTGCAACTGAAACCCGAAAAGGGTCACGTCCAGAAGAACATCGAGCGCATCGGGCAGGTCTTGCGGGAGATCCGGGGGCACCGCCCCGACGTGGTGGTGCTGCCCGAGGCCTTCCTCTCGGGCTACTTCCTGCAAGGGGGCGTGCGCGAGGTGGCCCTCACCCAGGCCGAGCTCAGCGCGGCCATGAGCGCCCTCTACGACTCGCTCGCCTGGGACGGCCCCCTCGACGTGGTGCTGGGCTTCTACGAGCAGGACAGCGGCATCTACTACAACAGCGCCGCCTACCTCGAGCTCGGCGGGCGCGGCCTGCTCAACGTGCACCGCAAGGTCTTCCTGCCCACCTACGGCGTCTTCGACGAGGAGCGCTACATCTCGCGCGGCAACCGGGTCGAGGCCTTCGACACCCGCTTCGGCCGGGTGGCCCTGCTGATCTGCGAGGACTTCTGGCACTCCGTCACCGGCATGATCGCCGCGCTCGACGGGGCCGACATCCTCTACGTGCCCTCGGCCTCGCCCGCTCGAGGCTTCGCCGGGGCCGAGCCGGCCAACGTGGCCCGCTGGAAGAGCCTCACCCAGGCTACCGCCGCCGAGCACGGGGTCTACGTGGTGCTCAGCTCGCTGGTGGGCCTCGAGGCGGGCAAGGGGCTGGTGGGCGGCAGCGTGATCACCGGCCCCGAGGGCAACCTCCTGGGCGCGGCGCCGGTCTTCGAGGAGGCGGTGCTGCTGGGCGACATCGACCTCGCCCGCATCGCCCCCGTGCGCTACGACAACCCCCTGCTCGCCGACATGGAGGCCGGGATGCCGCTGTTGATGAACGACCTCGAGCGCGTCATGGCCGGGCTCAAGGTGCTCGGCAAGAACCCCCGCCCCCTGCACGGGAAGGAACTGGCCCGGGGCTAGAGGGAGGAAAAAACCGTGCTGAAGATCGTCGAAGCCGCCCCCGGGCGCGAAGTCCTCGAGCTCAACTACCCCCTGGTCACCGACTTCCTCACCCGCTTCATCCGCGAGGAGCTGGGGTGGCGCGGCTTCAGCCGCGCGGTGGTCGCCAACTCCGGCGGGGTGGACTCCGCCACCACCATCGCCCTGACCGTGCGCGCGCTGGGGCCCGAGAACGTCTTCACCGTGTTCATGCCCCACGCCATCTCGAGGCCCGAGTCGGCCGAGCACGCCCGGCTGGTGGCCGAGCACTACGGCACGCCCTACGAGGTGGTGGACATCACCCCCATGGTCGAGGGCTACGCCGCCCAGACCCCCGGCATCACCCCCCGCCGCCTGGGCAACGTCATGGCCCGCGCCCGCACCATCGTGGGCTTCGACAAGGGCGAGCAATACCGCGCGCTGCACTTGGGCACCGGCAACAAGACCGAGCGCCTCTTCGGCTACTACACCTGGCACGACGTGGCCGACACCGGCCCCATCGCCCCGCTGGGCGACCTCTACAAGACCCAGGTCTGGGGCCTAGCCGAGTACCTGGGCGTCCCCGAGGTGGTGCGCGGCAAGCCCCCCACCGCCGACCTTGAGGCCGGCCAGACCGACGAGGGCGACCTGGGCATCTCCTACCGCAAGGCCGACGTGATCTTAGAGCACTACCTCAAGGGCTACCCCGACGCCTACATCGTGGGCCTGGGCTACACCGAGGCCGAAGTAGCACGGGTCAAGAGCCTGGTCAACAAGACCCACTGGAAGCGCCACCTCCCCACCAACGCCGTGGTGAGCACCACCGCCATCCACGAGTTCTACCTGCGGCCGCTGGACTTCCGGCTAGGGTAGCCGGAAGCGGTCAGCGAACGGCTGGTGGCCCGTGGTTCGTCGAGGATCGAGGGTCGAGGGCCAAAGCGTCCCGCGACTTGCGTTCGGCGTTCGACGTTCGACGTTTTGCGTACGACGTACGACGTAATACCGGATTCAAAAAGATAATCATCCGATCCGAAGAGCCCCGGAGGCTATCTTTTTGAATCCTAGAGCACACCCCTCCCTGACGGTCGGCGAAGCAAGCGTATCCCTTCCAAGGGGCGCTATCGCCCTCCGCCACGCGGATAACTTCGGTCGGGTTAGTTCGCCGCCATCTGGCGCCGAACTAACCGAATCTGGTATAAGACGTACGACCGGCGTCTTGCATCTCGCGTTCGGCGTAGGACGTACGACGTACGACCCGCGCCCAACGTCCTCCACCACGCACCCCCTCTACCCGAGCAACCGCCCCGCCACGGCGAAGACCAGCACCATCAGGCCCACGCTCAGCGCCAGGGCCAGCCAGGGCGGGCCTTCGCGCACGTAGCGAAAGAAGCGGCTTTTGCCGAAGAGCGCCCGGCTCAGGGCAATCAGCAGCACGCCGCCGCAAAACACCGACAGCAGGACCATCAAGCGCACGGGCTCGAGGCCGCCCAGCCCTTCCAGCCGTTCCACGCCTCTAGCTTAGTCCCTCGAGAGGATTAAGCCGTCAGCTATCAGCGTTCAGCCGTCAGCGAAAGGCGGGCTCATGGCGTGTGGCACTCGAGGGTCTAGGGCCAAGGGCCAAAGCGTCCCGCGTCCCGCGCCTTGCGTATTGCGTTTTGCGTACGACGTAGGACGTACGACGCACGACCCGCGTTTTGCGTTTGGCTATCAGCTATCGGCTATCCGCAACATCCCCTAAATATCGCTATTTCCGCGCCCAATCCCCCTTTTTACCGCCCCTGCGCTTTGCACGCAGCTTGTGGGCTGGCTTAGACTAGGCTTGTGAACGGGTCCGACGCGCTGGCCGAACTGTTTCGTCTACAAGAAAAAGACCTCGAGCTAGACCGCATCCGTGAGGAACAGGGCAACATCCCCGAAGACCTCAAGGCCGCCCGTGCTCGCTGGCAAAGCCTCGAAGCCGAACTCGCCAAACACCAGGGCGACCTGCGCGAGCAGGAGATGGAATACCGCCAGAACGAGGCCGAAATCGCCGACCTCAAGGAAAAGCTGGGCCGGGCCAAGGAGGCGCAGCGCCAGGCCCAGGGAGCCCGCGAACAGACCCAGTACGAGAACGTGATCCAGCAGCTCACCGGGCGCTACGAGGAGCTCGAGGGCCTCAACGAGCCCAAGTTCGAGGAGATCAGCCGCCTGGAGGGGGAGGTCGAGCGGGTGAAGGCCCTGCTGGCGGAGGCCAAGCCCAAGCTCGAGGAGCTCGAGGCCGCCAACGCCGCGCGGGTGGAGGCGCTCGAGGCCAGCTACCAGAGCAAGCTCGCCGAGCGCAACGCCCTGGCCGCCACCATCCCCGCCAACCTGGTCAAGGAGTACGAGGCCGTGCGCAAGTCGCGCAAGGGCCAGGGGGTCGCCAAGGTCGCCCGCACCGGCTCGGGCTACCGCTGCATGGGCTGCAACGTGCAACTGCCCATGAACATCGCGCAGAAGGTGTACCAGGGCAACCAGATCGTGCGCTGTCCCTCCTGCGGACGCATCATGTGGAAGGGCGAGTAGGGGCGACGCGCGTCGCCCCTACAGCGTTTTCGGGATCGGGGATGACGCCACCCCCCATGGCTGCGCCGCCGGCCGGTCCCGGCTCGAGGAGGTGCCCGTGTCCAGCGGCAGGATGCACGCCGACGAGCTAGACACCGACGCGTCGCTCGTACGCCGGCTGCTCGAGGCGCAGTTCCCGCAGTGGGCCGGCCTCCCGGTCGAGCGGGTCCGCTCCGCCGGCACGGACAACGCGATCTACCGGCTCGGCGACGGCATGGCCGTGCGCCTTCCCCGCATCCCCGCCGCCGCCGCGCAGGTGGACAAGGAGCAGCAGTGGCTGCCCAGGCTGGCCCCATTGCTGCCGCTTCCCGTCCCGGTGCCGCTCGCCAAGGGAGCGCCCGGCGAGGGCTACCCCTGGCACTGGTCCGTCTGCCGCTGGCTCGAGGGCGAGAACGCGACCCTCGAGCGCCTCGCCGAGGCGGCCCAGGCGGCGGCCGGCCTGGCGCACTTCGTCGCCGCCCTACAGCGCATCGACGCCACGGGCGGCCCGCCCCCCGGCCGGCACAACTCCGGCCGGGGTGCGCCGCTGGCCGTGCGCGACGGGCCCACCCGGGCCGCGATCGCCTCGCTGCAGGGCATGCTCGACACCGGCGCGGTAACGGCGGCGTGGGAGGCCGCGCTCCAGGCTCCCCCGCACGACGGCCCGCCCGTCTGGATCCACGGCGACCTGCAACCCGGGAACCTGCTGGCGGTAGGGGGCCGGCTCAGCGCGGTCATCGACTTCGGCTGCCTGGGCGTGGGCGACCCCGCCTGCGACCTGCAGGCGGCGTGGAACCTCTTCACCGCCGAGGCTCGGGAAGCCTTCCGCGCGGCCCTGGGGGTCGACGGCGCGACCTGGGCGAGGGGGCGCGGCTGGGCCCTGTCCGTCGCCCTGATCGCCCTCCCCTATTACCAGCACACCAACCCTTTCCTCGCCGGCGTCGCCCGGCACACGATCCGCGAAGTCCTCGCCGACCATGGGCACGGCGCGTGACGGACATGGCGGGTGCTGCGAGAGGGCCGGCGTTCGTGGGGTTCTCGCTCGAGCGTCCCGCACCGCTGACCGCACCCGGAAATGCTTCAGGGCCAGCCTGGCGGCTGGCCCTGCTGTTGCTTTGGGGAGACAACGAGGGAGGTAGGCCTCCCCCGTTTGAAGGAAAAACTAAGGTCGCTGGAACCTTACTTCTTGACCTTCTCCTTGAGCGCCTTGCCGGGCTTGAAGGCCGGGTACTTGGAGGCGGGGATTTTGATCTTCTGGGTGGTGCCGGGCTTCACGCCGGTACGGGCCTTGCGGGAACGCACCTCGAAGGTGCCGAAGCCGGTGAGCTGGACCTTGTGGCCACCGCTCAGGGCAGCTTCCACCTTGGAGAGGAAGGCGTCCACGGCAGCCTTGGCGTCTTTCTTCTTCAGGCCGGAGGCCGCAGCAACTTGGTCGATCAGATCAGCTTTGGTCTTGGTGGTCTTCTTCGCCATGCATTACCTCCTTTAGTTTTCCCTTCAGGACGGAGTGTAGCACACCATGAGAGAGAAATGCAAGCATCTGGTGGGGCTTCCCCCGCATTATGTTAAGAACCGACAGGCGCCGAATTGCCCTTGCTTACATACTCAGGGGGCAAAAGTGCCGCAACCATGGCCTCGAGCTGACGCGTGACCTCCTCCAACCCCTGATGATCAAGCTTCTTGTCGGGGAGGGTGATGGGATCGCCGAAAACCACTTTTATGTTCCTACGCAAGCGCGGCGCATGGCCCACGGGCCAGGCCTTGTCGCTGCCGGTGATGGCGACGGGCACGATCTTGGCCCCGGTGCGCATGGCGATGGAGGCCGTCCCCGACTTGAAGGGCTCGAGCTTGCCCGTGCGGCTGCGCTGGCCCTCGGGGAAGATGCCGAACGCCAGCCCCTCCTTCAGCGCCCGGATGGCGGCCTTGACCGCCCCAAGGTCGCTGGTGCCGCGCTCGACCGGGATGGCGTAGACCCGCGGCAGCAGCCACGAAAGCACCGGGTAGCGGAAAATATCGGCCCGGGCAATGAAAGCCACGGGCCGCGGGCACACCGAGCCGACGGCGATGGGGTCGAGGAAGGACAGGTGGTTGGAAGCCAGGATGACGGGCCCGTCCTTAGGCACCCGCTCCGCCCCCTCCACCCGCAGGCCGAACAGCACGCGCAGCAGGAAATAGGCCAATGCTTTGCAGATCGCGTAAATCATGCGATTAGATTACCGTGGAATGTGGGAGGCAGGGCGTCGATGGTCGATAGCCGATAGCCGAACGCCGGGCGCGGGCCGTACGTCCTGCATCGTCGTACGTCGTACGCAAAACGCCCCTTTTTTACCCCCCTTAGCAAGGGGGGCAGGGGGTATCCCCCCTCCCCGGCGGCGGGGAGGGGTTTACCACGAGCCACGGACCACGGGCCTCCCGATTACCGCTGACGGCTGACGGCTGAAAGCTGACCGCTTACGGCTTACGGTTTTCCCTCGTCGGCACCCGGAAGAGGATGAACCAGACGCCTGCTACGCCCAGGGCGAGGGCCAGGGCTCGAGCGGCCCAGGATTCAACGGCGACGCTGCTCAGGAGCACGGCGACCGAGCACATGGAGGCGGCGATGCGCTTGGCGCGCAGGGGCATGCCTTTGCCGGCGCGGTAGTCGCGCACCAGGGGGCCCACCTTCGGCAGGGCCAGCAGCCACTCGAGCCAGCGGCGGCTGCCGCGGGCGAAGCAGTAGGCGGCGATGATGAAGAACACCGTCGAGGGCATCACGGGCAGGAAGGCCCCGATGAAGCCCAGGGCGACGAAGAAAAAGCCCACCCCGATCCAGACCCAGCGGATCGGCTGGGCCAGGACGGCCTCGGCGGGCGGGGTGAGGGCGGGTTCGGGGGTGGACGCTTCGCGCTCGGGCATAGGCTCGCCTCAAAGTCTTCAACAGTCTACGGGCTCGAGGCTACCGCATCGCGCCCTGGGCAACCTTTGGGACGTTTGTCCCTGGAAACGGGTGATAATGCCCCCGATGAGGCTTTCACCCCAGGTCATCCGGGCCATCGGGCAAATCCTGGCCGTCTCCTACCCCCTCTTAGCACTCTCCACCGGCGCGCGCGGGGTCTACCAGCTCTGCTGCAAGCCCGGCGTCAGCGACTACCTCGCCCCCGCCATCACCACAGTAGCCGCCGCGTGCTACCTGCTGGCGACGCTGGGCTTCGTGATCCGCAAGCCCGGCACGTGGCGCCTGGCCGTGGGCCTGCTGAGCTTCGAGACCGCCGGGGTGCTGCTGGTGGGCACCCTCACCGTGCTCGAGCCAACCGCCATCGGCCACACCGCGTGGTCCTACTTCGGCAAGGACTACGGCTTCCTACCCCTGCTCCAGCCGATCCTGGGGCTGGTGTGGCTGCTGTGGCGGGAGAACCGGGAGGCCTACGGGGTTGTGAGCGGTCGGGCGGCAGGGGCAGAGGGAAAGCACTGAGCGGTCAGCCATCAGCCGTCAGTGGTCAGCTTGTGGCCTGTGGCCCGTGGTAAACCCCTCCCCGGCGGCGGGGAGGGGATATCCCCCCAGCCCCCCTTGCTAAGGGGGGTGACAAGGCGTCTTGCGTCTTGCGTCTTGCGTTTGGCGTAGGGCGTTTGGCGTTTGGCGTAGGGCGTACGACCCGCCCCCGGCGCCCGGCGTCCGGCGTTGGGCGTCCGGCTATCGGCCATCAGCACCCCGCATCCAGCACCTCCCGCACCCACGGCGCCACGTCCAGCAGCGAGGTCATCGCGGGGACGGTGGAAGCCTTGGGGCCCAGCACCAGCAGGGGCACCGGGTTGCGGGTGTGGGCGCCGTGCCAGGGTTCTTCGGCGTTGCCGTGGTCGGCGGTGAGGAGCAGGGTGGCCTCGGGGGCGGCCTCGAGCCAGCCCCACACGAAGCGCTCGAGCTCGGTGAAGCGCTCGGGCAGGCGCTCGGGCTCGCGGTGGGCGGAGTAGTCGAGCGACCAGTTCTCCAGGAAGAGCAGGTCGTTTTGCCCGGCCATCCCGGCGAAGCGCTCGCCCGCACGCTCGGGCTCGGGCCAGAAGGCCGGGAGCATGGCCCGCGGGTCGTCGAGGGGCAGCAGCTCGAGGCCCGCCGCCACCGCGGCGTAGGCGAAGGCCGAGAACATGTTGCGCCGGGAGCCGCGCAGGCGCTCGAGGTACTCGCGCCGGTAGCCGTTGGCGTGCAGCACGCGCAGGCCACGCCGCACGGCCCACACCTGGAGGCTTTGCTCGCGCAGCAGTTCCTGCAGGCGCGAGCCGGGGTGGGGCCCCTGGTGGTGGCCCAGGAGGGCGCTGGCGTTGGCGCCGGTGAGCAGCGTGGTCTGGCCGGTGCCCGACTGGGGCAGGCCCTCCAGGCCCAGGTTGGCGTCGAGCACGCGGTAGGCCACGCCGGGGGCGTCGTGGGCGGCGGGGGCGAAGCCGCCGGTCAGGGCGTGCAGGGTGGGCAGCTCGAGCTGCCGCAGCGGGCTGCGGGGGTCAGCGGATAGCCCCAGGCCGTCCACGAAGAGGAAGGCGAGCACCCCTCGAGTCTACCGGGCTCGAGGGGTGCGACCGGGGGCCGGCGCTCAGCCGACGGGGGTGACGGCGGCGGTGTCCTCCTCGCCGGTGCGGATGCGGTAGACCTTCTCGACGGGGAGCACGAAGATCTTGCCGTCGCCCACCTCGCCGGTGCGGGCGGCGCTCATGATGGCCCGCACGGTGGGGGCGACGAAGGAGTCGGAGACGCCGATCTCGAAGCGCACCTTCTCGTGCAGCTCCATCTTGACGGTGGTGCCGCGGTAGGTCTGCACCTCGTCGGTCTCGCCGCCGTGCCCCTGCACGCGGGAGATGGTCAGGCCCCGCACCTCGGCCTTGTACAGCGCCTCGAGCACGTCGTTGACTTTCTCCGGACGGACGATAGCCACTACCAGTTTCATGCCCTACCCCCTCAGCCCTTCACGGTAGCGGGCGCGCCGCGCGGCTCGCCGGACTCGAGCACCAGGATGGCCCCCTCGCCGCTGGTGTAGCTCTCCTCGCCGTGCTGGCTAACGTCCATGCCGGTGGCCTCGTCCTTGGCGCTGGCCCGCAGCGGGGTGACGGCCCCCACCAGCTTGAGCAGGCCGAAGGTCATCAGGCCGCTGTAGAGCACCGCGATCAGCACCGCGAAGGCCTGGATCAGCACCTGCTGGGGGTTGCCGGCGATGAGGCCGTCGAAGTAGCCCACCTCCACCCCGGCGATCACCTTCTGGCCGAAGACCCCGGTCAGGATGGCCCCGGTCATGCCGCCCACGCCGTGGCCGGCGAACACGTCGAGGGAGTCGTCGAGCTTGCTGCGGGCGCGCCACAGCAGGGCGAAGTAGCTGGGGAAGGCCCCGATGGCCCCCATCAGCAGCGCCGAGGTGGGCGAGACGTAGCCGGCTGCCGGGGTAATCACCACCAGCCCCACCACGATGGCCGTCGCTAGGCCCACCGCCGTCACCTTGCCGGTGCGGGTGAGGTCCAAGAGCGCCCACGCCACCAGCGTGGCCGCCGGGGCCAGCAGGGTGTTGACGAAGGCGATGGAAGCGCTCTGGCTCGCGCCCCAAGCACTCCCCGCGTTGAAGCCGAACCAGCCGAACCACAGCAAGGCCGCGCCCAGCAGCACGAAGGGCACGTTGTGGGGCAGGATGGCCTGGCGGCCGAAGTCCTTGCGGGCCCCGAGCACCAGCGCGGCCACCAGGCCCGAGATGCCCGCGTTGATGTGCACCACCGTTCCGCCCGCGAAGTCCCAAGCACCCAGGTCGGCCAGGAAGCCCCCGCCCCACACCCACTTCGCCAGCGGCGCGTAGACCGCCACGCTCCACAGCGTCATGAACAGCATGAAGGCCGGGAAGCGCATGCGCTCGACGACGGCCCCCGAGATCAGCGCCGCCGTGATGACGCAGAAGGTGCCCTGGAAGGCCATCCACAGGAGGTGGGGGATGGTGATGGGCACCACCGCGCCCTTGTTCTCGAGGCTCACCCCGCTCAGGAAGCCAAAGCGCAAGTCCCCGATGAAGTTGTTGCCGCCCGGGCTCAGCGAGAGCGAGTAGCCCACCAGCGCCCAGGCCACCCCCACGAAGCCCAGCGCCACGAAGCTCATCATCATGGTGTTGAGCGAGCTCTTCGCCCGCACCAGCCCGCCGTAGAAGAAGGCCAGGGCCGGGGTCATCAGCAGCACCAAGCCCGTAGCCACCAGCATCCAGGCGGTGTCGGCCGCCGAGAGCTCGGGTTCTTGGGCGAGCCCTACCGAGCCGGCCCCCACGGCCAGCATCCCCAACCAACGAAGGTTTTTCATCCCCGCACCTCCATGGCCCAGAGGCTAGCAGGGGTCATGTCAAATGTCAAATTTGCCGCGAACGGTTTGCCAAGCTATAACCAAAATTGCCCACCAATTATCGAAACTGCCGACATCTTGTTACATCCTGTTTGAGCAAGTGTGTAAGATTTAAATAACAGTGCGCAAGAGGACCGCCGCTTTGGTATACCTTTAGAGCGGGGCCGGGGCCGCAAGACGTGAGGGATGGATGCTTTCCTCACTGCACGCTGCGGCGGCAGGCGCATAAACTAGAGGTTGAGATGACCGAGCGGCAGCGCACCCTGTTGCACCTCCTGGTGGAGAGCTACATCCAGGGCCAGGCCCCGGTGCCTTCGGCCGTCCTGGCCGAGCGGCTGGGGCTCTCCCCGGCCATGGTGCGCTACGAGCTCATCGAGCTCGAGGAGGCCGGGTACGTCGCCAAGCCCCACGCCTCGGCGGGGCGGGTGCCCACCCGGCAGGGCTTCCGGCACTACGCCCTCTCCAAGCTGCCGCCCGACCTGCTGCCCAAGGCCACCCTCGAGCGCTTAGCCCTGGTGATGGGCGGCGCGGGCGACCGGCGCGAGATGCTGCTGGTGCAGGTGGCCTCCAAGCTCTCGGGCTACCCCGCGCTGCTGCGCCTGCGGCTGCAGCGCTCGACGCGCATCCGGCAGGTGCACCTCTCCTCGCTGGGCGAGGGCAAGGTGCTGGCGGTGGCGGTGCTCGAGGGCGGGCGGGTGCGCGAGGCGCGCCTCGAGCTCAGCTTCGCCCCCAGCGAGCCCCAGCTCACCGAGGCCGAGGGGCGGCTGCGCGGGCAGGTGGTGCTCGAGCCCCAGCCCGCCGACACCCCCACCACCCGCGAGCTCTTCGCCGCCTTGAAGCGGGCCTTCACCCAGGACGAGCTCGAGGAGTACCGCGAGGGCATGGGCCTGCTGCTGGGCGAGCCCGAGGCCATGGACCCGGCCTTCCTGCGCCACGCGCTGCAGCTCTTCGAAGCCCCCGGCGACGAGCCCCTCACCCCGCCCGGCGGCCTCAACGTGCGGGTGGGCGAGGTCGAGGGGATCTCGCTGGTGCAGGCGGGGGTGGCCCTGGGCGAGACGGTGGGCGAGCTCTCCCTGCTGGGGCCCATCCGCATGCGCTACCCCCAGGCGCTTTCGGTGGCCTTCGGCCTGAGCCAGGTGTACATGGGGAAGGAGCGCTATGCGAATTGACGTCCTCTTCTTCGCCCTCTTCCGCGAGCAGGCCGGCACCCGCGCCACCGCCCTCGAGCTCCCCGAAGGCGCCACCGTGCGCGACGCCCAGCGTGCCCTCGAGGCCCGCTTCCCCGGCCTGGCGCTGGGCCAGGGGCTGGCCGCGGTCAACCAGGAGTTCCGTCCCGCCGAGCACCCCCTGAGCGAGGGCGACGAGCTGGCCTTCCTGCCCCCCGTCTCGGGCGGCGGCGTGCCGGAGGTGGCCGAGGCCCAAGACAGTTGGGGGCTCACCGAGGAGCCGCTCGAGCCCCAGCGCTGGCTGGACTGGGCCAGCGCCCCGCCCTACGGCGCGGTGGTGAGCTTCCTGGGCACCACCCGCAGCCCCAACAAGGGCAAGGAGGTGGCCTACCTCGAGTACGAGGCCTACGGCGGCATGGCCGAGCGGGTGATGGGGCAGATCATCGCCGAGATGCGCGGGCGCTGGGTGCTGGGGCGCGTGGCGCTGTGGCACCGCGTGGGGCGGGTCGAACCGGCCGAGGCCTCCATCCTGATCGTGGTGTCCTCGCCCCACCGCCCCGAGGGCTTCGAGGCCTGCCGCTACGCCATCGAGCGCGTCAAGCAGGTGCTGCCGGTGTGGAAGAAGGAGTACCTCACCGACGGCTCGCACTGGGTGGAGGGCTTCGCCCCCGACGAGCTGCGCCTGCGATGAACGAGGCCACCTTCGTGCTGATCCGCCTGGTCGTGTGGCTCTTGCCCGCGGTCCTGGGCTTCCTGGCGATGCGGGCTTGGCGCGGGGGGCGGGCCCGGGTCGCGAGCGGGCTGGCGCTGGGCGGGCTGCTGGCGGGCCTGCTGGCGAAGCCCTTGCCCGTCGGGTTGGTGCTGCTGGTTCTGGGCCTTCTGGCAGGTTGGGGCGGGGTTTTGCAGGGGACCAAGCGTTAATGATACCGGCTCTTCGGGCTGGCTTTGTCGGATTTGACCATCGCGGGCTGTTCGCGCCGACTACACTGGGAAGATAAGTTGGGCTGTATCTCCTGGAGGGCATCGGGTGAATGAGTTCAATTGGAAATTATTCGCGCCGCTCTCGATCGAGGGTTCGACCCTCTTGATTGAACACCAGGAGCTTCCCGAGGGCACGGCGGTGCGGCTGGGGGGTTCGGCCGGGACCGTGCTGCGCGCGCCCGAGGCGCAGGAATTGCTGCTGCACCTGCTGACCGGCGAGTCGTGGGTGAGCAACCGCCTGGTGTGGGCCGCGCCCCGCCTGCACCTGGGCCACAAGGGCTACAACCTCAACGAGCGGGCCCGCCTGGCCCTCATCGAGTCGCTGCAGTCCCTGCTGGCCGACAGCCAGGACACCGCCGGCGGCGCCCAGCCCCAGGACTCCTGGCAGCGCGTGGTGCTGCAGCTCGCCCAGGGCCAGTTCGCCTCCCTCGAGCAGGCCCTCCCCCGGTTGGGGGAGGCCACGCTGAAGCTCTTGGGCCTGGAGAGCCTCAGCCTGTGGGTGCGCGACCCCGACACCCGCCACCTGCGGCTGGCGGCGCGCTACCCCCAGATCAACACCCCCGAGCGCCTGATCACCGCCCAGGACAACCCGGTCTACTTCGCCGCGCTCGAGCGCACCCTGCTGCTCACCGTCGAGGACGCCAAGACCGACGCCCGCGTGGCCGAGCTGCGCGGCATGCTCACCACCTGGGGCGTGCAGTCGATGCAGCAGGTCGTCTTCCACGGCGAGGGCGGGGTGCTGGGCGTGCTGTGGCTGGAGAACGGCCAGCCCCGCACCTGGAGCAGCGAGAAGGAGGTGCTGGCGCTGTCGCTGGGCCACCTCTTCGAGCGCCAGATCTACCAGCCGCAGGGCGAGGCCCCGCGGGTGGTGCTCCAATCGCGCAAGAGCATCGGGCTCAAGCTCACCGAGTTCGAGGCCCAGATCGCGCACGCCATCGCCCTGGCCGGGCGCCACAAGCGCATGGTGGGACTGGTGCGCGTGCAGATCGACGGCCTGGCAACCGGCCAGAACGAGACCGCCGCCAAGGAGATCGCCACCTGCCTGCGCAGCTCCGACGCCATCACCTGGCTGGGCGCGCAGGGCTACGCCCTGCTCCTGTCGGAGATCCGCTGGCCCAGCGGCGCGGCCCGGGTGGCCCAGCGCATCCTGCAGCGGCTGCGCTCGGCGCTGGGGCACGGCTTCAAGGTCGCCATCGGCATCGCGGTCTTCCCGCAGGACGCCAGCGCCGTTCCCGAGCTGTGGGAGCGGGCCGAGCAGGCCTGCGCGCAGGCGCTGGAGGACGGCGGGGGCATCCGCCTGCTGACCCCCGGGGCCTCCGAGCTGCAAGAGGCCATCACCCGCGACAACCTCACCCTGCACTTCCAGCCCATCCTGCGCCTGTCAGACCTCGAGCTCATCGCCGTCGAGGCGCTGGTGCGCTGGCCCCGCGCCCGCGGGGCCACCAAGCAGGCGGGCGAGTTCCTGGGCACCGCCCACCAGGCCGGGCTCATCGCCGTGCAGGACCGCTGGACCCTCGAGCGCGTGCTCGAGCAGGCCGCGCTGTGGCGCCCCTCCGGCGTCAACGCCTACTTCAGCCTCAACCTCTCCGGCGAGACCCTCACCGACCCCGCCTTCCCCACCCGCCTGCAAGACCTGCTGCAGGCCAAGCGGCTCGCCCCCGAGATCCTGGTGCTCGAAGTGCGCGAGGAGGCGCTGTCGTGGGACCTCGAGGCCTCCATCCGCACCCTCACCCTGCTCAAGGAGATGGGCGTGACCATCGCCCTTGACGACTTCGGCACCAGCCCCATCCCCATGGACCAGCTCAAGCGCCTGCCGCTCGACTGGATCAAGCTCGCCCCCCTCTTCACCAACCCCGACAACGCCGCCTTAGCCAAGGCCGCCGTCGAGATCGCCCACGCCATCGGCGCCAAGGCCATCGCCAAGGGCCTCGAAGACCAGAGCCAGCTCACCCGCCTCAAAGAGCTCGGCTGCGACTTCGGCCAAGGCCACCTCCTGGGCTGGCCCGTCCCCGCCGAAGACCTGGGCGCCCTGCTGGTCTGGGGCATCGGGAGCTGAGCCCGGCAGCGGTCAGCTATCAGCCGTCAGCCCTCAGCTCGTGGCCTGTGGCGTGTGGGAATATCCCCCCTGGCCCCCCTTGTTAAGGGGGGTAAAGAAAAGGCGTTTTGCGTTTTGCGTTTTGCGTTTGGCGTTTGGCGTTTGGCGTCTTGCGTACGACGTAGGACGTACGACGTACGACCCGCGCCCGGCTATCGGCTATCAGCTATGGGCTATCAACGTCGGGCGGTCGGCTACCGACCCCCGACCCCCGCCATCAATCCGACCAATGCGCCGGCCTCCGCACCCAGCGGTGCTTGCGCAGGCGGGCCATGAGGTCTTCGGGCAGGGGCTCGAGCCCGCTCACGGCGGCGTTGGCCTCTACGTGGCGCACGCGGCGCATGCCGGGGATCACGGTGGAGACGTCGGGGTTTTGCAGGATGAAGCGCAGGGCCAGCTCGGGGAGGGTCATGCCCTCGGGGAGGTCGGCCTTGAGGCGCTCGACGCGCTCTAGGGTGGGGATGAGGTTCTCCTTGCTGAAGTAGCGGTTGCGCCAGTCGCCCTCGGGGAAGGTGGTGTCGGGGGTGAGGGTGCCGGTGAGGGAGCCCTCGTCGAAGGGCACGCGGGCGATGACGGCGACGCCCAGCTCGCGGCAGCGCGGGAAGAGCTCGTCCTCGGGGTTCTGGTCGAAGAGGTTGTAGATGACCTGTACCGCGTCGATGAGGCCGGTCTCGAGCGCCAGCAGGGCGTTCTCGGGCTCCCAGCGGTTGATGCTGATGCCCCAGGCCTTCACTAAGCCCTCCTCCTTGAGCTTCTCCACCTCACGCTGCCAGCGCGCGTCGCGGGCCCAGTTGTCGTGCCAGACGTGGAACTGCATGAGGTCGAGGGAGGGCAGGCCCAGGTTTTGCAGGCTCCACTCGGTGTAGCGGCGGATGTGGTCGGGGGGGTAGGTCTCCTCGAGCGGGTACTCGGCCCGGGCGGGCCACTTGAAGTTCTTGGCGGGGATCTTGCTGGCGGTCCAGAGCTTCTTGCCGGGGTTGGCCCGCACCAGCTCGCCCAGCATCCGCTCACTCCTGCCGTCGCCGTACGCCCAGGCGGTGTCGAAGAAGTTTATGCCCAGGTCCACGGCGCGCTGCAACGCCTGGCGCACCTCCGCCTCGTCCGAGCCCGTCCAGCCCGCCAAGCCCCACATGCCGTAGCCGATCTCCGAGACCGGCCAGCCCAGTCGTCCAAAGGTCCGGTGGCGCATGGGACCATTGTGGCACGGGCTCGAGGACTTCTAGCAGGGGTTGCTGATAGCCGATAGCCGATAGCCGATAGCTGATGGCTGATAGCCAACAGACGCGTCGGACAGGCCGGGCCGTGGGCGCTCCGGAGCACTAGCACGGGAACACCACTCCAGCCCTGGACTCGCTACCCGGTCGCGGCTTCACCAGCCCACGCGCTCGAGCACCTCCACCACCAGCGCTGCCCCGACCAGGTTCACGCCCAGGTCGCGGCGGATGCGCTCGGCCCGGCGCAGGCGCAGGAGGTCGTGGGGCTGGAAGTACCAGTGCCCGCCCGCCTCCGTCGGCTCCACGAAGCCGATCTCCACGTACGCGCGCACCGCTGCCGGGGAAAGCCCTTCGCCGGCGATGGCCTCGAGGCTGTACAGCTCGCTGCGCACCAGCATCTTCCCCTCCTCGCGTCTAGTGCTTGGCCTTGAGCAGTTCGGCCAACTGCTGGTAAAGCTTCTCCTCCTCGGGGGTGGGGTGGGTGGGGAGCACCACCCGGATCTCGGCGTACTGGTCGCCGCGGCTGCCGTCGCGGCGCGGCCAGCCCTTGCCCTTGAGCCGCAGCTTGCGGCCGTTCTGGCTGTGCTTGGGGACGTGCAGGTCCACGGGGCCGTCGAGGGTGGTCACCCGCACGTTGCCGCCCACCACCGCGACGGGCGCGGGAACCTCGGCCACCACGTAGACGTCGTCGCCCTCGAGCCGCATGGCGGGGCTGGGCTGGAGGCGCACGGTGAGGTAGAGGTCGCCGCCCGAGCGGCCCTTGCCCGCCAGCCGGACCTTCTGGCCCTCGCGCACGCCGGGCGGGATGCGCACGCTCAGGCGCTCGTTGTTGACCGAGATCAGCTTCTCGCCGCCGCGGTAGGCCTCCTCCAGGCTCAGGACGAGCTCGGCCTCGAGGTCGCGCCGCTCGCCCACGCGCACTCGGCCCCCGGCCCGGCCCCCGCCGAAGAATTCCTCGAAGCCCCCGAAGCCGCCCGAGCCGCGCCCGGCGAAGTTACCGAAGAGCTGCTGGAAGAAGTCGGAGAAGTCGCCCACGTTGCCGCTGAAGCCGCCCTGCCCCGGCGGGGGCCCCTGCCAGCGGGCCTGGCCGGGGTCGGAGCCGTAGCGGTCGTAGAATTGGCGCTTCTCGGGGTCGGAGAGCACCGTGTAGGCCTCGTTGATCTCCTTGAAGCGCTCCTCGGCCCCGGGGTCCTTGTTGACGTCGGGGTGGTACTTGCGCGCGAGCTTCTTGAACGCCTTCTTGACCTCGTCTTCCGAGGCGTTCTTGGAGACACCGAGGATGGCGTAGTAGTCCTTGTAGGCCATAACGATCGCCGGCAGCGGATGGCTTACAGCCGGTAGCCAGGCAGCGACGAGCTACCGGCTACCCGCCATCCGCCTTCGGCTCCTCCCCCTTGCCCACGACCACCCGGGCCTCGCGCACCAGCGCGGGGCCGTAGCGGTAGCCTTCCTGGTAGACGTGCAGGATCTTGTCCTTCTCGCCCTCGAGCATCCCGATGGCCTCGTGGTAGCGCGGGTCGAAGTCGGCGCCCACGCCGGGCACGGGCTCGACGCCCAGGCCCGTCAGGGTTCGCTTGAAGTTCTCCAGCACGGCCCTGACGCCGGGGATCAGGTCCTCGGGCTTGGCCTGGGCGAAGCCCAGGGCGCGCTCGAGGTCGTCGGCGACGGGGAGCAGGGCCCGCAGCACCTTCAGCTCGCCGCTCCTGCGGGCGTCCTCGAGGTCGGCGGCGGTGCGCTTGCGGAAGTTGTCGAAGTCGGCGTACAGCCGCACGTACTTGTCCTTGGCGGCGCGCAGCTCGGCCTGCAGCACGTCGAGCTCGGCCCGCAGGCGCTCGACCTCGGGGATGTCGGGCTGGGCCTCGCCGGCGGGGTTCTCCGCGGCGGCTTCGACGGGTTGGGTGTTTTTGGTCTCTTCCATACCTTCCTCGCGCGTGGCCGGTAGCCGACAGCCCCTGGGTCATAGGCTATCAGCTACCGGCGTCGGCGTTCAGTCTGCGGGCTTGTAGTCGGCGTCGATCACGTCGTCGGGCTTGTTGCCCTGGGCGGGCTGGCCCCCGGCCGCGGCGCCCACCGTGGCGCCCTGCTCGTAGGCCTGCAGGGCGTTGGCGAGGTCCTGCAGCGCGGAGGAGAGCTCGGTGTCGGGGGCGTCGCGGTCGCGCTCGACGAGCTCCTTGGCCTTGGCGACGGCGGCCTCGAGGCGGCTCTTGGCCTCGGGGGTGCTCTCCTTCTCGCCCATCAGCCGCTCGGCCTGGATGCGGGCGGTGTCGAGCTGGTTCTTGATCTCGGCGTGCTCCTTGCGCTTGCGGTCGGCCTCAGCGTTGACCTCGGCCTCCTTGACCATGCGCTCGATCTCGGCCTCAGAAAGGGTGGTGGTGTTCTGGATGGTGATGCTGGCTTCCTTGCCCGTGGACTTCTCGCGGGCGGTGGCGTGCAGGATGCCGTTGGCGTCGATGTCGAAGGTGACCTCGATCTGGGGCATGCCCGCCATCATGGGGGGGATGCCCTCGAGGCGGAACTTGCCCAGGCTCTTGTTGTCGGAGGCCATGGGGCGCTCGCCCTGGAGGATGTGGATCTCCACGGCCGGCTGGTTGTGCTCGGCGGTGGTGAAGATCTCGCTCTTGCGGGTGGGCACGGTGGTGTTGCGCGGGATGAGCACGGTGGCCACGCCGCCCTTGGTCTCCACCGCCAGCGACAGCGGGGTCACGTCGAGCAGCACCACGTCCTCGACCTGTCCGGTCAGCACGCCGGCCTGCACCGCCGCGCCCAGGGCCACCACCTCGTCGGGGTTGACCGAGCGGTTGGGCTCCTTGCCCAGCATCTCCTTGACGATCTGGGCCACCGCCGGGACGCGGGTCGAGCCGCCCACGAGCAGCACCTCGTCGATCTGGCTGGGCGAGAGCCCGGCGTCCTTGAGGGCCTGCTCCACCGGCTGGCGCACCCGCTTGAGCAGGTGGGCGATGAGCTCTTCGAACTTGGCGCGGGTGAGCTTCTTCTCGAGGTGGATGGGGGTCTTGGTGACGGGGTCGAGGCCGATGAAGGGCAGGCTGATGGTGGTCTCGGGGGTGCCCGAGAGCTCGATCTTGGCCTTCTCGGCGGCCTCGATCAGGCGCTGCAGGGCCTGACGGTCGCCGCGCAGGTCCACGCCGCCCGACTCCTTCTTGAACTCCTCGACCAGCCAGCTCACGATGGCCTGGTCGAAGTCGGAGCCGCCCAGGTGGGTGTCGCCGGCGGTGGCCTTGACCTCGAAGACGCCCTCGCCGATCTCGAGGATCGTCACGTCGAAGGTGCCCCCGCCGAGGTCGAAGACCAGCACGGTCTCGTTGCCCTTCTTGTCCAGGCCGTAGGCCAGTGCGGCCGCGGTGGGCTCGTTGATGATGCGCAGCACCTCGAGACCCGCGATCTTGCCGGCGTTGGCGGTGGCCTCGCGCTGGGCGTTGTTGAAGTAGGCGGGCACGGTGATGACGGCCTTGGTCACGCGCTCGCCCAGCTTCTTGGAGGCGTCATCGACGAGCTTGCGCAGGATCATGGCGCTGACCTCCTCGGGGGTGTAGAGCTTGCCCCCGATGTCCACGCGCACGCCGCCGTCGGGGCCCTGCTGCACCTTGTAGGGCACGCGCTTGGCCTCCTCGGTCACCTCGTCCCAGCGCCGCCCGATGAAGCGCTTGATCTCGAAGACGGTGCCCTCGGGGTTGAGCGCAGCCTGGCGGCGGGCCATCTGGCCCACCAGCGTCTCGCTGCCCTTGAACGCCACCACGCTGGGGGTGGTGCGGTTGCCTTCGGTGTTCTCCAGGACCACGGGCTTGTCGCCCTCCATGATGGCGATCACGCTGTTGGTGGTCCCCAGGTCGATTCCCACTGCTTTAGCCATTGCGGTCACCTCTTCAGTTCGCGTTGGGGGCGCGCTAGCCCCGGCTCTGCGTCGCTATCCTCAACCCACTAGCTGTGGAGGAACTGAGGCTAGCTCACTAGCCTTAAGACTAGCTTTACGAGGCGCCAATGTCAATAGACTTGAGTGTGGTTATATCAAGGTTGGCCGGGGGCTCGAGCGGGCGCGGCTTTTGGCGGCTGTGGCAGGGGAAGGCGGTGGCGGGCACCCTCGTAGGGGATTCTCAGAAATTCGCCGCCGGGATTTGCCGGTTCCACGACGCAAAAGCTGGGCCTAAGGTGGCTTTAAGCCAGTGGGCGGAGCATGGGTTGCATGAAAGGCAGCTCAACGTTCCAGAGGGCATTTTGCGTGTGTTTGGCTACCTTTGTCCCCCCCGCGCGATGTACCCTATAAACACTTAGGAGAGAGGATCCTACATGAACCGACTGCCCTTCAACCTTTGGTTCGTGCTCATCGCAGCCATTTTGATTGCTTGGGCATTCAGCTTGACCGGCAACCAAACCCCGCAGGGCCAGATCGGTTATGGAGCCTTCCTGGACGCCGTTCAGAACGACCGCGTCAAGGAGATCGTGGTGCAGAGCGGGGGCACCCGCATCAGCGGCAAGTACACCGACGACGAGAAGTTCATCACTAGCTCGAGCGCCCCCGTCACCAACGCCGACCTCGAGAAGTGGCGCGCCCAGGGCATCGCCGTGGACGTGGCCCCGCCCCCCAGGGAGAACCCCTTCCTGGGCTTTTTGCTGCCCATCCTGCTGGTGGGCCTGGCCTTCGCGGCCATCTACTACTTCTCGCGCAACCGCGGCCCCTCCGGCGACAACGCCTTCAGCTTCACCAAGAGCCGCGCCAAGGTGCTCACCGAGGCCCCCAAGACCACCTTCCGCGACGTGGCGGGCTGTGACGAGGCCAAGGAGGAGCTCAAGGAGATCGTGGAGTTCCTCAAGAACCCCGGCCGCTTCCACGAGATGGGCGCGCGCATCCCCAAGGGCGTGCTGCTGGTGGGGCCGCCCGGCTCGGGCAAGACCCACATCGCCCGCGCGGTGGCCGGTGAGGCCAAGGTGCCCTTCATCACCGCCTCCGGCTCCGACTTCGTGGAGATGTTCGTGGGCGTGGGCGCCGCCCGCGTGCGCGACCTCTTCGAGACCGCCAAGCGCCACGCGCCGTGCATCATCTTCATCGACGAGATCGACGCCGTGGGCCGCAAGCGCGGCGGCGGCGTGGGCGGGGGCAACGACGAGCGCGAGCAGACGCTCAACCAGCTCCTCGTCGAGCTCGACGGCTTCGAGAAGGACTCCTCGATCATCATCATGGCCGCGACCAACCGCCCCGACGTGCTCGACCCCGCGCTGCTGCGCCCGGGCCGCTTCGACCGCCAGGTGGCCATCGACGCCCCCGACGTGCGGGGCCGTGAGCAGATCCTGCGCATCCACGCCAAGGGCAAGCCCATGGCCGAGGACGTGGACCTGGCCCTGGTGGCCCGCCGCACCCCGGGCTTCGTGGGGGCCGACCTCGAGAACCTCCTCAACGAGGCCGCGCTGCTCGCCGCGCGCGAGGGCCGCAAGAAGATCACCATGAAAGACCTCGAGGAGGCCGCCGACCGCGTGGTGATGGGCCCGGCCAAGAAGAGCATGGTGCTCACCCAGCGCGACCGCGAGATCACCGCCTACCACGAGGCCGGGCACGCCCTGGCGATGTACTACCTCGAGCACGCCGACCCGCCCCACAAGGTCACCATCGTGCCGCGGGGGCGCGCGCTGGGCTTCGCCATGCCCCGCCGCGAGGACATCCTGCACTGGAGCAAGAAGCGCCTCACCGACCAGATCGCCGTGGCCCTGGGCGGCCGCGCCGCCGAGGAGCTGGTCTTCGAGGACGTGACCACCGGCGCCGAGAACGACTTCCGCCAGGCCACCGACTTGGCCCGCCGCATGATCACCGAGTGGGGCATGCACAAGGACTTCGGCCCCGTGGCCTACCAGGTGCGCGAGGACACCTACTTGGGCGGTTATGACGTGCGCCAGTACTCCGAGGAGACCGCCCGCCGCATCGACGAGGCGGTGAAGGGGCTGCTCGAGGAGCAGCACGAGAAGGTGATCGAGCTCCTGCGCGAGCGCCGGGAGGTGCTCGAGCGCGTGACCAAGGCCCTCCTCGACTACGAGACCCTCAACGCCGAGCAGTTCGAGCGCGTGGTCCAGGGCCTGCCCCTCGAGGACCCCACCTCCAACGAGCCGCCCAAGGACCAGGAGGAAAAGGACACCCCGCGCATCGTGCCGAAGATCAAGCCGAACCTGGGCGGGGCGTGATGGGTGGGACGCCGAGCGCTAATAGCCGATAGCTGATAGCCAGACGCCGGACGCAGGGTGTACGACCCGCGTCCGGCGTCGTACGTCTTACGTCGTACGTCGTACGCCAAACGCGAGACGCAAGACGCCTTGTCACCCCCCTTAGCAAGGCTAGGGGGATATTCCCACACGCCACGGGCCACGGGCCTTTGCTGACGGCTGAAAGCTGACCGCTGACCGCTTCCCTCACACCGTCTTGAGGTACTGGTGCACCAAGCCCACGGTCACCCCGCCCTCGCCCACGGCGGAGGCCACGCGGCGAACGGCGCCCTGGCGCACGTCGCCGGCGGCGAAGATGCCGGGGACGCTGGTCTCGAGCAGGAAGGGGTCGCGCTTGAGGGTCCAGCCCCTGGGGCGCCGGCCCTCGCGCAGCAGTTCGGGGCCGGTGAGGACGAAGCCGGCGGCGTTGAGCTCCACCAGGCCGGCGAGCATGCGGGTGTGGGGGACCGCGCCGATGAACAAGAACAGGGCCGCCGCCGGCAGGGTCTGGCTGGACCCGCTTTCGAGGTCGCGCACCACGACGGCCTCGAGGTGCTCCTCCCCCTCGACCCCGGCGACGACGGCGCGGGTGCACACCTCGATGTTGGGCTGGGCGCGGATCTGGTCCACGAGGTACTGCGACATGCCGCGCTCCAGCGCCTCGGCCCGCACCAGCATCGTCACCCTGCGGGCGTAGCCGGCGAGGAAGATTGCGCCCTGGCCGGCCGAGTTGGCCCCGCCGACGACGAAGACCTCCCGGTCCCGGTAGAGCGCCGCCTCGGTCACGGCGGCCCCGTAGTAGACCCCGGCCCCGGTCAGGCGCTCGACCCCGGGGGCCTCCAGGCGCTGGGCGGTGGCCCCGGTGGCGATGAGCACGGCGCGGCAGCTCAGCTCGCCGCCGTCCTCGAGCTCGAGGACGCGGTAGGAGTCCTCCGCCCGCACCCGCCCGACCTCGCGGGGGGTGAGGATCTCGGTGCCGAAGCGCCGGGCCTGGGCCTCGGCCCGGCGGGCGAGCTCGACCCCGGAGAGGCCCTTGGGGAAGCCCAGGTAGTTCTCGATGCGGCTGCTGGTGCCCGCCTGCCCGCCCAGGGCCTCCTTCTCGACGACCAGCGTGCGCAGGCCCTCCGAGGAGGCGTAGACCGCCGCCCCCAGCCCGGCCGGGCCGCCCCCCACGATGATGAGGTCGTAGAAGGGCTGGCTGGCCTGGGTCCTCATGCCGATCTTCTCGGCCAGCGCCCGCGGGGCGGGGGCCTCGAGGCTGCTGCCGTCGGGGAACCAGACCACCGGCAGCCGCGGGCTGGGCCCGCCCAGCGTGGAGAGCAGCCGCAAGGCCTCGGGGTCGTGCTCGAGGTCGAGCCAGTGGTAGGGGACGCGGTTGCGGGCCAGGAAGTCGCGCACCTGGTGGCTCGACGCCGACCACAGCGTGCCCACCACCCGGATCCCCTCGTAGGGGAGCGAGACGCTCTGGGCCCACTCCTCGAGCAGGTCGTCGAGGACCGGGTAGAGGTGCTGCTCGGGCGGGTCCCAGGGCTTCATGAGGTAGTAGTCGAGGCCGATGCGGTTGATGCTGGTGATGGCGGCTTCGGTGTCGGCGTAGGCGGTGAGCAGCACCTTGCGGGCGTCGGGGTAGAGCTCGAGGGCCTGGGCCAAGAACTCCGTCCCCGTCATCTGCGGCATGCGCTGGTCGGCCAGCAGCAGCGCCACCGGGACGCCGCGCTGCTTGAGCCGCCGCAGGGCCTCGAGGGCTTCCGCGCCGCCCCCGGCCCCCATCACCCGGTACTCGCGGTAGCGGCGCCGCAGGTCCCGCTCGACCGCGCCCAGCACGGCGGGCTCGTCGTCGACGGCCAGGACGACCGGCTTGGCCGGCCGCTTGTGGTTCAGGGGTTCTTCAACCATGCCCGGACTCCTTTACTCGACACCGATAGCTGCTTCCGGCCTGCGTTCGAAGGCCTATTCCTTCCCGTACTCCTCGGAAAAGCGCCGCGCGTACTGCTCGGGCCAGTCGGGGCCCTGCACCTCGCGGCCCATCCTCGCCAGCCACTCGGCCAGCTCCTCCCGGCCCAGCGGCCTGCGCGCGTAGGCCTGCAGCCGGGGGTGGAGGTACTCGGCGTACCACCGCGGCCACTGTGGGTCGTCGCCGCCGGCGTGCGCGAAGGCCCGGTGGTGGGCCTCCCCCGCCTCACGGAACAGCTCATCCAGCGGCTTCATCCGGGCTCCTCTCCAGGCGCAGCGGCAGGCGCACGCGGAAGGTGGTGCGGCCGGGCCGGGACTCCACCGTGATGCTCCCCTTGTGCCGCTGGGTGACGATGCCGTGGCTGATGCTCAGCCCCAGGCCGGTCCCCTCGCCGGGGGCCTTGGTGGTGAAGAAGGGGTCGAAGATCCTGGGCCGGATCTCGGGGGGGATGCCGGGGCCGGTGTCGGTGACCTCCACCACCACCGCGTCGCCGTCGCGGCGGGTGACGAGGGTGAGCTCGCCCTGGCCCCGCATGGCCTGGACGGCGTTGTCGATGAGGTTGGTCCAGAGCTGGTTGAGCTCGCCGCCGTAGCCCTCGATGGCGGGCAGGTCGGGGGCGTAGTCGCGGCGCACCGTGACGCCGTGCTTCAGCCGCGCGCGCAGCATGACCAGGGTGTTCTCCAGGCCCTCGTGGACGTCGACGTTCTGCACCGGGGCCTGGTCCATGTAGGTGTAGGCCTTCAGCGCCCGCACGATGGCGTGGACCCGCCGGGCCCCCTCGCCGATCTCCTCGAGCACGCTGAAGACGGTGAAGCCGCTGCTGAGCCAGGCCAGCAGGGCCGGAACATGCCCGGGGAAGCGCTCGGCCAGCCCCGCCAGCGCGTCCGGGCCGTAGCCCATCGAGACCAGCACCGGGGCCGCCTCCCAGGCCTGCTCGAGGCCCGCGTCCTCCAGCCAGCGCTCGAGCTCGTCCTCGAGGTCGCCGCGGCGCAGGGGGTCGAGCGCGCCCACCCGCTCGCGGCAGGCCTCCTGCTCGGCGGCCAGGCGCCGGAGGGTCTCGACCTGCTCGGGGCCGAGCGGGGCGGTGCAAAGCTTTAAGTAGGCGGCCAGGTGCTCTCGCAGGGCCCGCTCGAGCTGCTCGGCCCCGCGCTGCGCGGCGGCGACCGGGTTGCCCAGCTCGTGGGCGATGCCCGCGGAGAGCTTGCCCAGCGTCGCCAGCTTCTCGCTCTGGCGCAGCATCAGCTCCTGCTGCAGGTAGGCCTGCTCGAGGTCGCGCAGCTTCTTGCGGCGCAGCGAGGCCTCCAGGCGCGCCCGCAGGAAGACGGCGTTGAAGGGCTTGGGGAGGTAGTCCTCGGCCCCCATCTCGATGCAGCGCACCGCGCTGTCCACCTCGTCGAGCGCGGTGATGACGATCACCGGGACGTGCCGCAGCGCGGGGTCGTCCTTCATCCGCGCCAGCACCGCGTAGCCGTCCATCTCGGGCATCAGGATGTCGAGCAGCACCGCGTCGAAGGGCTCCTGGCCCAGCCGCTCGAGCGCCTGGCGGCCGTCCTCGGCCAGGGCCACGGCGTGCCCCTGCTGCTCGAGGGTGCGGGCCAGGGTCATGCGGTTGACCCGGTTGTCGTCGACCACCAGGATGCGCCCGCGCTCGCCTTCCACCGGGGCTCAGCCTCCCCCGCGCAGGGCCTCGAGGGCGGGCCGCACCCGCTCGAACTCGGCGCGCACCCGCTCGAGCAGGGCCTCGGCCCCCTCCAGCGACCCCGCCTTGCCCTGCCCCTCGAGCTCCTTGCAGAGCTCGGCCAGGTCGTGGGCGCCGAACTGGGCGCCGTTGGACTTGAGGGTGTGGGCCGCCATCCGCACCCCGGCGGCGTCGCCGGCCTGCAAGGCCTGCTCGAGGCCCTGGATGAGCGCCGGGGCGTCGTGCAGGAAGGTCTCGGCCAGCTCGGCCAGGAAGGCCCCGTCCCCGCCCGCCAGGGCGCGCAGCTCCTCGAGGGCCGCCGGGTCCAGCCGCGCCCCGGGCCAGGGGGCCGGGGGGCTCTCGGGACGCAGGCGGGCCGCCGCCTTCTCCAGCACGGCCACGAGGGCTTCGGGCCGGATCGGCTTGCTCACGTAGTCGTCCATCCCCGCCGCCAGGCACATCTCCCGGTCGCCCTCCATGGCGTTGGCGGTCATGGCGACGATGAAGAGGGGGGCGGCCGGCCAGCGCTGCCGGGCCAGCCGGGTGGCCTCGAGGCCGTCCATCTCCGGCATCTGCACGTCCATGAGCACCAGGTCGTAGGGCTGCCGCTCCAGCGCCTGCAGGGCCTCCAGGCCGTTGCCCGCCACGTCGGCGCGGTAGCCCATGCGCTCCAGCAGCCGCAGGGCCAGCTTCTGGTTGGTGGCGTTGTCCTCGACCAGCAGGACGCGCAGGGGCAGCCTCCGGCCCATCTGCGGGTCGAAGCTCGAGGGGCCCCGACCGGCCTCGGGCAGGGGCCGGGGCTGCGCGGCGAACACGCCCACCAGCGCGTCGAAGAGCTGCGAGGGCCGGACCGGCTTGGTCAGGAAGACCCGGAACAGCCCCTCCCCCTCCCCCATCTCCCGGCGCCCCAGCGAGGTCAGCATCACCAGGGGCAGCGCCTCGGCGTCGCGCAGCTCGCGGATCTTCCGGGCCAGGGCCAGGCCGTCCATTTCCGGCATCTGCATGTCCAGGACGGCGACGTCGAAGGGCTCGCCCTGCGCCACCCAGGCCAGGGCCTCCAGCGGCCGCGCGGTGGCCCGGTGGCGCATCCCCCAGGCCTCGGCCTGCTGCTCGAGGATGCGCCGGTTGGTGGCGTTGTCGTCGACGATCAGCACCCGCCGGCCCCGCAGCTCGGGGGGCCCCCCCTGCAAGAAGGCCCGCGCGGCCGGGGGGGCGGCCTCGGCCCGCACGGTGAAGTGGAAGGTGGAGCCCTCGCCGGGCACCCCGGTGCTCTCCACCCACATGCGCCCCCCCATCATCTCGCTCAGGCGCTTGCTGATGGCCAGCCCCAGGCCGGTCCCCCCGTAGCGCCGGGTGGTCGAGGCGTCGAGCTGGCTGAAGGAGCGGAACAGCCGGTCCATGCGCGCTGGGGGGATGCCCACGCCGGTGTCGCGCACGGCGAAGTGCAGCTCGTGGCCGCCGCCCTCCAGCGGCGCGCTCCCCACGCTCAGCACCACCTCCCCCTGCTCGGTGAACTTAACCGCGTTGCTCAGCAGGTTGACCAGGATCTGGCGCAGCCGGGTCACGTCGCCCACGATGGCCTCCGGGGTGCCCGGGGCGATGAGGTAGGCGAGTTCGAGGCCCTTCTCGGCGGCCTTGGCCGACAGCAGCTCGAGCGCCCCCTCCACGCACTCGCGCAGGTCGAAGGGCTGGTGCTCGAGCTCCAGCCGGTCGGCCTCGATCTTGGAGAAGTCGAGGATGTCGTTGATGATCGTCAGCAGCGACTCGCCGGAGTTGCGCACGGTCTCGGCGTACTCGCGCTGCTCGGGGGTGAGCGCGGTGTCGAGGAGCAGGCCGGTCATGCCGATGATGGCGTTCATGGGCGTGCGGATCTCGTGGCTCATGGTCGCCAGGAAGGCGCTCTTGGCCTCGTTGGCGGCCAGGGCGGCGTTCTTGGCCTGCTGCACCTCGGCGAAGAGCCGGGCGTTGTCCAGCGCCAGCGAGGCCAGCGCGGCGAAGCGGGTGAGGAGCTCGACGTCCTCCCCCGCGATCTCGCGCTCGGTGTCGCTGCCGTAGGCGATGCCCAGCGTGCCCACCACCTGCTCGCCCGAGTGCAGCGGCACCACCGCCGCCGAGCGGATGCGGCTGTAGTCGAAGCTGGGGTTGCGGTGGTCCCAGGCGCCGAAGTCGCGCACCACCAGGGGCTGCCCCTGCACCAGCACCTGCCCCGAAACCCCCTCCCCCGGGGCGAAGCGCAGGCCGATGGTGGCGGCGAAGACGCCGGTGCCCACCTTCTGCTCGAGGTGGCCGCCGCCGGGCTCGAGCAGCGTCACGAAGCCGTGGGGCGTCCACAGCAGCTCGCTGGCCTGCGAGACGATGTCCTGCAGCAGCTCGCCGAGGTCGAGCCGCCGGATCAGGCCCAAGGCGGTGCGCTGCAGGGCCGCCAGCAGCTCGTTCTGCCGCTGCAGGCGCTCCTGGTCGCGGCGGCGCTCGGTGATGTCGACGACGTAAAAGCGCAGCCGCTCGTGCCCCGGCACGCGGCGGAACATCTGGTGGTACCAGCGCTCGCCCACCGCCACCTCGCGCACCGCCGAGGTCTGGCCGCTCTCCCCCAGCGCCGCGTCGACGGCGGGCAGGTCGGCGAGGAAGGGGTGCCGGCCGCGCTCGAGGGGCGAGTCGGGGAAGATGCGCTCGGCGGCCGGGTTGAGGTAGAGGATGTCGCCGGAGAGGTCGACCTCGAACACCGGCCCCGGGTTGAGCCTGGGGAAGGAGGCCAGCCAGGCGAGCTCCTCGTTGGCCTTCTTCAGCCGCTCGGTCTGCTGGAGGTGGTCGATGGCCAGGGCCAGGTGGGTCGCCACGGTGCGGGCGATCTTGCGGTCCTCCTCGCCGTAAGCCTCCGGCTTGGCGGCGGCGAAGGTGAGCGCGCCCAGCACCTTGCCGTAGGCCTCCAGCGGCAGCGAGAGCGCGCTGGCGAGCGAGCCGTCCCACAAAGCGGCGTCGGCCCAGGGGGCGTAGCGCTCCCGCTCGGCGCGCAGGTCGGGGAGGACGCGCAGTTGGCGGCTGTGCATGACCGCGCCGGGCAGGTCCTGGCCCCACGGCACGCGCTCGAGCTCGAGCGGGGCCACCGCGCGGCGGGCCTCGAGCAGCGTCTGCAGGCGGTAGCTCTGGCCGTCGGGGTCGGCCAGCGCCAGGGTGCAGCGCTCGAAGTCGAGCACCCACTTGACCTGGCGGACCACCCGCTCGAGCAGCCCCGGCAGGTCGGTGGTCTGGGCGATGGCCAGCACCACCTCCGAGAGCATGGCGTAGCGGGCCGACTGCAGGTGACGGGCGTCGCGGGGGTCGGCCATGGCTACCTGCTATGCGCCAGCATCCGGGCCACGTGGGGGTCCACGTCGATCTTGAGGGCGTCGGCCAGGGTGTCGTTCATGGCCGCGACCGCCGCCATGAAGACGATCTCCACGATCTCCTCGTCGCTCAAGCCCTCCTCGCGCAGGCGCTGGTAGTCCTCCGCCGAGAGCTCCTTGGGGTGCAAGGAGGCCTTGATGGCGAATTGCAGGATGGCCTGCAGCCGCTCGGGCGAGACGTTGCCCAGGTCCTCCACCACCCCCGCCAGCGTCTGCTCGTCGATCCCCAGGGTGCGGCAGGAGAGCTCGTTCCAGGCGCTGCAGTACTCGCAATTGCGCCGCTCGGCGATGGCGTAGAGGATGATCGACTGCAGCGACTGCGGCAGGCTCGAGTGCTCGAGGCTCGCCCGCAAGAAGGCCCAGTAGATCTTGAACACGGCGGGCGAGTTCGCCAGCACCCGCATCGAATTGGGCACGAAGGGGATCTGCAGCGCGCGCTTGATCTCGGCGAACGCCTCCGCCATCTCCCCCGTGGCCTCGCCCTCCCCGACCAACGCCAGCCCGCTCTTGAGAATATGGACCATGATCGCAATCCCCCAGCCTGCCGGTTCCCGCCCGCGGTAAATTGTGGTAACCCCACCATTATAGGGCCTTACCGCCGCCGCCGGCCTCTTGCCGGGCCACGATTGCGCCGAGGGTTACACGCGGCTTTCACCCTCGTGCCCTACCGTAAGGTCAGCAAGGAGGCAGCTATGGCGACCAAGCGACCGAGGGGCAATTCCGGCAAGGGCAGCGCGGTAAAGGCCAGGCTCAACCCCACCCGCAACGACCTCCCCACCGACGTGCGCCACGCGGTGGTCAACCTGCTCTCGCCCTACCTGGCGAGCGCCGTCGACCTGCACTGGCAGGCTAAGCAGGCCCACTGGAACGTCAAGGGCCCCAACTTCATCGGCCTGCACGAGCTCTTCGACCGGGTGGCCGAGGCGGTGGACGGCTGGGCCGACCTGCTGGCCGAGCGCGTCGTGCAGCTCGGGGGCGTCGCCGAGGGCACCGTGCAGGTCGCCGTCGACCGCTCCGCGCTGCCGGCCTACCCGCTCGACATCCTGCGCTGGAGCGACCACGTCGAAGCGCTCTCGAGCTCCCTCGCCGCCTTCGGCAAGCTGGTGCGCGAGGGCATCGACCAGGCGGGCGAGCTCGGCGACCAGGATACCGCCGACTTGTGCACCGAGATCTCGCGCGAGGTCGACAAGTTCGTGTGGTTCGTCGAGGCGCACAACCAGTAACCCCCCGCCTGCCCCCTCCCGTCCCCAAAGGTGAGCCCCCTCACCAGGCCCCACCGCCCACCCGCTACCGTGAGGGCATGAACGCACTCGGGTGGGTCCTGCTGGTTCTGGGCGTGTTGCTGGCTACCGGGCTGCTGGGGCCGGCGATCGGGCTGGTGCTGGCTTTGCTGGCCTTGCCGGTCGCCCTCATCGCGGGGGTCGCCGTCCTGCCGGTCGTGCTGGTGCTGGCGGTGCTGGGCCTGGCGTTCGCCGTCCTGGGCTCGCTGATCGGCGGGCTGTTCGCGCTGCTGGGCCTCCTGGTCAAGTTCTTACTGCCCCTGCTGCTGGTGGCCCTGGGGCTGTGGCTGATCCTGAACCGCCGCCGCCCGGTGCGAAGCCCGTAAACACCAGTTGACACTCCCACGGCTAAAGCGCGTGGGATTCTTCGTTCACAGGCTCGGCCCATGCCGACACCTCCCGAAGCTCACCGGGCGTGTCCCGCCCTGTGTTCGGTTTGCGATAGGCAAAGCGCTTGAAGTTGCCCGCCGCCAGCACGTCCCGGTCGTGGCGCCTGCCGCACCCCGGGCAGTCCCACGCCCTATCCGCAAGGGTGAGCGCGTGGTTGTAGTAGCCACACACGCACAGGCGAGAGGACGGCTCGAACCGCCCAATAGTACGCAGGTGTTTACCGTTCCACGCGGCCTTGTATTCCAGCATTGAGCCGAACATGGCCCACCCACTCTGCCCGACGTGCCTCGCCAAGTTCCCGTTCGCCATCATGCCCTTGACGTTCAAATCCTCTAAACAGATGGTATCGAAGCGGCGCACAAGGTCAGTGGATAGCTTGTGCAGGGAGTCGGCCCTGGCAAAAGCTACTTTGCCCGCGACCCCCAGGGCCGGCTGGTCGGCTACACCGAGGTCTACGGCCACCCCAACCGGCCGCAGGTCATCCACCAGGGGGCCACCGGGGTGCGGCCGGAGCACCGGAGCGTGGGGCTGGGGCGCTGGCTCAAGGCCGCCATGCTGGAGCGCATCCTGGAGCGCCAGCCCCAGGCCCGTTTCGTGCGCACGGGCAACGCCGACTCCAACGGCCCCATGCTCAGGATCAACCACGCCCTGGGCTTCAAGCCCTACGTCTCCAACGTGGTCTGGCAGGTGCCGGCCGACAAGGTGGCGGGCTACCTCGGCGAGGACTGAGACTAGACCTCGTGCGGGGACCGTCGAGGCCGCGTTCGGGATAGCAGCCTGGGGTGGCTCGCGAAATTATCCGCGAGCGGCCGGCTCAGAGGCGCACCCGCAGGCGCACGAAGGCATACCAGGCCCCGTCGCCGCCGGCCTCGCCCTGGAGGCTGAGGCCCTCGAGCACGGGGTAGAACGCCCCCAGGTAGGGCCCGTGCCCCAGGTAGGAACCGCCCGCGAGCACGGCGCCGAGGTAGAGGCTGTAGCCGGCGTAGAGGGTGAGCGGGTCCAGGCCGTAGAAGTCGGCCTCGAGGTAGCTCGAGAGGTAGGCCTCCGCGGGCAGCAGGTACAGCCGCGCCTCCAGGTTGGCGAGGAGTTCCCAGTCGTCGGCGAGTTCGTAGCCCAGGTCCAGCCCGGCGTAGGGGGCGAGGTTGAAGCCGAAGGCGTAGTCGGGCGGGGCCAGGCTCAGGTCGGCCCGGGCCCCGGCGTAGCCCCCCAGGCTCAGGCCGGTCTCGTCGAGCAGGGGGGCGGCGTACTCGAGGTAGGGGCTCAGGCCGAAGCCGGGCAGGCTCGCGCCGTCCTCGGGCTTGCCCCGGCCTCTCCCCTTCCCCGCCCCGCCGGGGGCCGCCGTGAGGCCCAGGCTGGCGTAGGCCCGCAGCCCGGCCTCCAGCCCGGGGAGCAGCTCGAGGCGGTAGCTGCCCTGCAGGGTCAGCTCGCCCGACTCCAACAGGGGCCGGCTGTCGAAGCGCAGCGCCAGGGAGAAATTCTGGGCCGATCCCGGGGTCAGCACGAACCCGGCCGCGGCGATCACGATCAGCAGCATCCTCATGGCTCGGTCTCCTGCCCCGGACCATAGCACGCGGGAACAGGGGCGGGCAATCCGGCCCGGGAGCACGGAAAAACCCGCACGCCGTACAGGCGTGCGGGCCAGGGATCAGGCCGGCGAACTACCGCGCCACCGGGCGGCGGCGCTCGAAGGGGCGACGGTCGCGGCCCTCGGAGGGGCGCCCGCCGCGCGGACGCTCCTCGCGCGCGCCCGCGCCGGCCTCGGCCGGGACCTCGTGGGCGCGGGAGAGGTGGAACTCGGTGAGATGCGACTGCACGGACTCGAGCTCCTCCCCCGGCAGGTCGAGGTAGGCGGCGCTGTCGGTGAGCAGGATGCGCCCGATGCGCCCGGCGCCCGCCTTCTTCAGCACCGCCACCACGCGGGGCACCGACAGGCGCGGGCCGGTGAGCTTGACCGTGACCAGGCCCTCCTCCCCGGTGATCAGGCTCTTGGAGGCGGGGGCGCCGCCCAGCAGCAGCGCCAGCATCCCGGCCACCGCCTCGAGCTCGCCCTCCGCCACCAGGCGGGCGGCGTACTCGCGCCACAGGGCCCGGTCGGCGGCGGGCTGGCTGGTGAGGCGGTTCAGCAGGCCGCGCCACTTGGCCTCCATCACCTCCTCGGGGGTGGGGGGGTTGATGCGGCGGAACTTGCGGCTCACCTCGCGCTCGAGCTGCTCGAGGTCGCGGCGCTCGCGCGGCCCGTAGAGGATGATGACCCGGCCCGAGCGCCCCGCGCGGCCGGTGCGGCCGGAGCGGTGCTGGTAGGACTCGGCCTGCTCGGGGAGGCGGTAGTGCACCACCAGGTCCACCTCGGGGATGTCCAGGCCGCGGGCGGCCACGTCGGTAGCCACGAGCACGGCGTCCTGGCCGCTGCGGAAGCGGCCCATCACCAGCTCGCGCTCGCGCTGGCTCATGTCGCCGTGGATGGCGGCGGCGGGGAGGGCCCTGGCCTGCAGGCCCAGCGCCACCTCGTCGGCCTCGGCCTTGGTGCGGGTGAAGACGATCGAGCGCTCGGGGGCGTAGGCGTAGAGCAGGTCGGAGAGGGTGGCGAGGCGGGTCTGCAGGGGGGCCTGCAGCGCGAGCTCCTCGTAGCTCACCCGCTCGTCCTTGATCACGTTGACGTGGACGAAGTTCTTGAGGTAGCGGTCGGCCAGGCGCTTGGCCCAGGCGGGCACGGTGGCCGAAAAGAGCAAGGTCTGGCGCTCGTCGGGGGTGTGCTGCAGCAGCTTCTCGACGTCCTCCTCGAAGCCCATGGAGAGCATCTCGTCGGCCTCGTCGAGCACGGCGATCTGGACCTTGGAGAGGTCGAGGATGCCCTGCTCGAGGTAGTCGATGGCCCGGCCCGGCGTGGCCACGACCACGTCGCAGCCGCGCTTGAGGGCCTCGGCCTGCTTGCCGTAGCCGGTGCCGCCGTAGACCGTCACGACCGCCAGGTCGCGGGCGATCCACTCCAGCTCCTTCGCCACCTGCAGCGCGAGCTCGCGGGTGGGGGCCAGCACGAAGGCCCTGGGGGCCCGGCCCCGCTCGCGGGCGGGCTCGAGGCGGTTGGCGATGGGCAGGGCGAAGGCCAGCGTCTTGCCGGTGCCGGTGCGGGCCTGGCCCAGGATGTCGCGCCCCTCCAGCGCCAGCGGCAGCGCGGCGGCCTGGATGGGGGTCGGGGTGGAAAAACCTTTGGCTTGCAGCGCGGCAAGCACCTCAGCCTTGAGGGGGAAAGCAGAAAACTCCATCGATCTTTGATCCTTTCCGAGCTCGCTACCGCACACACCCGGAAAGTCAAAACAACCGTCGAGGGGCAATGCAGCTAAACGAGCTTCTGGCTGTACGGGGCGGGTGCCTTCGCACCCCACTCCTCGGAGCCAACCTATGCAGTATGGCGGCAAAAGGCCAATAGGTCAAGGACCTACCTGCCAAAGGGCGTGCTCGAGCCCGCCCTCCCCCTGCGCCGTCCCGCAGGTTGACGACTCGGGGCCTTGTCGCTAAACTATGGAGCGCGCGGCAAGCGCAGGGCTGCCGCGTAAAGAGCAAAACGGGGTGTAGCGCAGCCTGGTAGCGCACACGCTTGGGGTGCGTGTGGTCGTGAGTTCAAATCTCGCCACCCCGACCAGAGCAGGACGGAGGCCCAAAGCCCCGTCCTGTTTTTTTCACCCCATGGGCAGCTCCTGAGCCCGGGCTCAGGGGTGGCCCTGCCCCACCCCGCTGAGCAGCCGCCGCACCCGCCCGACGATCTCGTGGAAGGAGGCGGGCTTGATGAGGTAGTCGCTGGCCCCGGCCTCCAGGCCCTCCTGCACGCTCTCCTCGGAGTCCTTGCCGCTGAAGAGCAGCACGGCGCAGGCGGGGTCCTTCTGGCGGATGGCCCGCAGCACCTCGAGGCCGTCCATCTGCGGCATCATCACGTCGAGGATCACCAGCGCGGGCCGCGACCGCTCGAACTCGCGCAGGCCCTCGGGGCCTGATCCCGCCGTGGCCACCTCAAAGCCCTGGTAACTCAAGCCTCGCCTCAGGAATGAGCAAACGGCAGGGTCGTCGTCGATGACAAGGATTCTCTGCATGTACCCCCGAATTCAAATTGGCGAAACTACGCCCAAAGCCTAAACCAGGGCGCGGCGGCCGACTCGAGCCTGCCTCACAAAAGCTGGGCGGCTCGCGAGCCGCCCGTCGCCCACGACGCTCAGGCGACGGGCAGGTGGACCGTCACCGTGGTGCCCCGGCCCAGCTCGCTCTCGAGCCAGACCCTCCCGCCGTGCTGCTCCACGATCCAGCGGGCGATGGACAGCCCCAGCCCGGTGCCGTCCGCGTCGCGGCTGCGCGCGGGGTCGGCGCGCCAGAAGCGCTCGAAGACGTGGGGCAGGTCCTCGGGGGCGATGCCGATGCCCTCGTCGGCCACCCGGACGCGCACCTCCTGCCCGGCTTCCACCTCCAGCCGCACCCGCCCCGGCGGGGGGGTGTACTTGAGGGCGTTGTCCAGGAGGATGAGCAGGAGCTGCTCGAGGCGGTCGGGGTCGGCGTGGATCTCCAGCGGCGGGACGGGGGCGAGCTCGAGGCGGTGGCCCTTCGCCAGGCTGCGGGCCTTGGCCCACGCCGAGGCCACCACCTCCTCCAGGCGCACCCAGCGCTTGTGCACGGTGCGGCCCGCGTCGCCCCGCGCCAGGGCGAGCATGTCGTTGACCAGCCGCGCCAGCCGCCGGGCCTCGCGGTGCGTCTCGCGCAGGGCCTCGGCCCGGTCCTGCTCGGGCATCTGCGGGAACTCCACCAGCAGGTCGAGGTTGCCCTGGATGGCGGTGAGGGGGGCGCGCAGCTCGTGGGCGGCGTCGTTGACGAAGCGCTTCTGGCTCTCCGAGAGCTCGCGGTAGCGCTCCTCGCTGATGCGCAGGGCCTCCTCGGCCTCCTTGCGGTCGTGGATGTCGTGGAAGTAGGCGGCCAGGCCCTGGGGGTCGGGGTAGGCCCGCACCTCGAACCAGCGGCGCAGCGGCATGTACAGCGCCTCGAAGGCCACGCTGCCGCCCGAGTCGCGGGCCCAGAGGAAGTTCTGGTAGATGGCGGTCTGCCGCAGGTGGGGGAACTCCTCCCACAGGTTCTTGCCGATGAGCTGGGGGCACTTGCGCCCCAGCAGGCGCTCGGCGGCGCGGTTGAGGTAGGTGAAGCGCCAGGCGGTGTCGAGCACGAAGAAGGCGTCGCCCACGCTGTCGAGCACCTGGATCACCTGGCGGCGGGTGCGCTCGAGGAACTGCTGGGCCTCCTTGGCGGCGCTGACGTCCAGGCAGTACCCCACCACCCCCAGCGCCGGCCCCTCCGCCCCCCGCCGCACCTCCCCGCGGTCGAGCAGCCAGCGGTAGCGGCCGTCCTTGTGGCGCAGGCGGTACTCCAAGGCAAAGGGCCCGCGCGCCTCCAGCCGCTTGCGCACGGGCCCCAGGTCGTCGGGGTGGATCAGGGCGTACCAGCCCTCCGGGCCGGGCGGCAACTCCTCGGGGGCGTAGCCGGTGACCTGCGCCAGGTTGGGGCTGTAGTGCAGGCGGCCCTCGCACAGCTCCCAGGCGTAGGCGAAGGCCCCGGCGGCCTGCTCGGCCCGGGCGTAGCGCTCGCCGGGCCAGGCCGGGGGCTGGGGCGCTTCCGCGAAGACGGCGACCGCCAGGCCGGGGGCCTCGAGGGGGGTGATCTGCACGCGGGGCTGCTCCAGCAGCACCGGCTCGCCCTGTTGCAGCGCCCGGCGCACGGCGGGCTCGAGCACCCCCGGCTCCGGGGCCTTGGCCGGTCCCCCCATCTGCCACAGGCGGTTGGCCCCCAGCACCTCGCCCCTCTCGCCCAGCAGGAGGGCGGGAAGGGGCAGCGCCTTCAGGATGGCCTCCGCGACGGAGGGGATCGCTTGGTCTCGCCGTACGTCCATACCGCTCGAGCCCTCCGGCTCAGCCTCCAGTACAGCCGAGCCGGTTGTGGCTGGTCTGAGCGCGTCCTGAGGCTTTCAGGGGTGACGCATGGCTGATGCGACGAGGAGGGCAGAGCCCGTGCAGGGAGCGAGGGGCCCCGGCCGGCCCCTTTGTCCCTGCCGCCGCGCGGGGGCGTGGGTTAGAGTGCCCTTAGCTATGGACGAGAACACCCAGGTCCTCCGGCTGGGCGAGGCCACCCACCCCAGCCCCCTGCTGGGCCGCCGGGACCAGTTCATCCCCGAGGGGGCGCGGGTGCTGCTGGGCTCGACCCTCCCGGAGGTCGAGCCCTACCTCCAGCGGGGCCAGCTCCCCCCGAGCTTCGAGCAGGCCGGCCCCCGCGAGCGCATCTTCTTCGACCCCAAGGGCATCGCCTGCGGCATCGTGACCTGCGGGGGGCTGTGCCCCGGGCTCAACGACGTGATCCGCGCGGTGGTGCTGACGCTGTACTACAGCTACGGCGTCGAGCGCATCTACGGCTTCCGCTACGGCTACGCCGGGCTGGCGGCGAGCCAGGGGATCAAGCCCCTCCCCCTCACCCCGGCGGTGGTGGAGCCCATCCACGAGCAGGGCGGCACCCTGCTGGGCTCCTCGCGCGGCCCGCAAGAGCTGGACGACATGCTCCAGACCCTGCTCGAGCTCAACGTGCGCGTCCTCTTCACCGTGGGGGGCGACGGCACCCTGCGGGGCGCGACGGCGCTGGCCAAGGAGATCCTGCGGCGCGGCCTGCCCATCAGCGTGGTGGGCATCCCCAAGACCATCGACAACGACCTGCACTGGGTCGAGCGCAGCTTCGGCTTCGCCACGGCGGTCGAGGAGGCCACGCGGGCGCTGGTGGCCGCCCACGTCGAGGCCAAGGGGGCCTTCAACGGCATCGGGCTGGTCAAGCTGATGGGCCGCCACAGCGGCTTCATCACCGCCCACGCCACCCTGGCCAACAGCGACGTGAACTTCTGCCTGGTGCCGGAGGTGCCGGTGAGCCTTCAGGGCTTCCTGGGGGCGCTCGAGGAGCGGTTGCGGCAGCGCCACCACGCGGTGATCGCCCTGGCCGAGGGCGCGGGCCAGGACTGGATAGACGGCGAGGTGGCCCGCGACGCCTCGGGCAACCTCAAGCTCAAGGACGTGGGGGCCTTCCTGCGCGGCACCATCGAGCGCCACTTCGACGCGCTGGGGCTCGAGGCCACCGTCAAGTACATCGACCCCAGCTACACCATCCGCAGCCTTCCCGCCAACGCCCTCGACTCCGAGTACTGCCTGGCGCTGGGCCAGCACGCGGTGCATGCGGGGATGAGCGGGCGCACCAACCTGATGGTGGGTTACTGGAACCAGCACTTCACCCACGTGCCGCTCGAGCTCGTCACCGGCCAGCGCCGCCAGATGGACCCCTCGAGCGAGCTGTGGCAGCGGGTGCTGGCCTCGACCGGGCAGCCCTCGGTGATGTAGGCCCCGCCCCTCAGTACCCGCTCTGCAAGCCGGTCTTCTCGGCGGCCTGGGCGGTCCCGGCCTTGCGGGCCTTGAAGTCCTCGAGGATGGCCTGCGTCGCGGTGGCCCCCACCCGGGTCACGCCCAGGTTCATGACCTCGAGCAGCGCGTCCAGGGTGCGCACCCCGCCCGCCGCCTTGACCTGCACGTGGGGGGAGACCGACGAGCGCATCAGCCTGAGGTCTTCGAGGGTCGCGCCGCTGGGGGCGAAGCCGGTGGAGGTCTTGACGAAGTCGGCCCCGGCCTCTTCGGTGAGCCTCGAGCCCAGCACCTTCTGCTCGTCGGTGAGGTAGGCGTTCTCGAGGATCACCTTGACCAGCGCCCCGCCCGCCCTGGCCGCCTCCACCACCGCGCGGATGTCCTCTAGCACGTACTCGGCCTCGCCGCCGCGCAAGCGCCCGATGTTGAGCACCATGTCGAGCTCGGCGGCGCCCTGCTCCATCGCCAGCCGGGCCTCGAAGACCTTGGTGGCGGTGGCGTGGCTGCCGTGGGGGAAGCCCACCACGGTGCCCACGAGCACGCTCGAGCCCTCTAGCACCTTCGCCGCCAGCTCCACGTCGCACGGCTTCACACACACCGAGGCCACCTCGTACCTCGCCGCGAGCTCGCAGCCGGCCACGACCTCGGCGGGGGTGAGCTCGGGGCGCAGCAGCGAGTGGTCGATCATCCTGGCTACCTGGGCATAGCTGAGGGTTTCTACGGTCATCTCTTGCATTTAAGGCTCCTTGGGGTTCAGATCACGAAATTGCGCAGGAAGCGCCCGGCCTGGACGATCGAGCGCTTGCGGTCGTCGAGCGAGCCCTCGTAGGCGCGGTCCTCGACCTCGATGCACACCGGCCCCGAGTAGCGGGCCTCGGTGAGGTTGGAGAAGAACTGGGTCCAGTTCACGTCGCCCAGCCCCGGCAGCTTGGGGGTGTGGTACTCCAGCGGCGTCGCCAGGGTCCCCACCTCCCGCAGCTTGTCGCGCTCGAGGCGCACGTCCTTGGCGTGGACGTGGAAGAGCTTGTCCTTGAACTCCAGGATCGGCCAGGCCGGGTCCATCATCTGCCAGACCAGGTGGCTGGGGTCGTAGTTGAGGCCGAAGTGGTCGGAGGGGATGCGGCTGAACATCTCGCGCCAGATGGCCGGGCTCACCGCCAGGTTCTTGCCGCCGGGCCACTCGTCGGTCGTGAAGTACATGGGGCAGTTCTCGATGCCCACCCTCACCCCCTCGTGCTCGGCGTGCTCGATGATCCCGGGCCAGCGCTCGTCGAAGAGGGCCCAGTTGTCGGCCAGGGAGCGGGCGGGGTCGCGCCCGACGAAGGTGTTCATGCGCCCGATGCCCAGCCTCGCCGCGGCGCTGATGACCTTCTTGATGTGCTCGATGTAGACGCCTGCCTCCTGCTCGTCGGCCACCAGGGGGTTGGGGTAGTAGCCCAGCCCCGAGATCGAGACGCCGTACTTCTGGGTCAGGCCCCGGATCCGCCCCGCCTCCGCGTCGTCGAGTTCGTTCACGTCGATGTGGGTGACCCCCGCGTAGCGCCGCTCGGCCTTGCCCTTGGGCCAGCACATCACCTCCACGGTGTCGAAGCCCTGCTCGGCGGCGAACTTCAGGACTTCCTCGAGGCTGAGGTCGGGGAGAATCGCGCTTACGAAGCCAAGTTCCATTCCTTTACCTCCTTCGGAGGGCTGTCAGCCGTCAGCCTTCAGCCTTCGGATAAAACCGTGGAGCATCTGCTTGACCTCTACGAGCCGGCTGTGAAGCGCACAGCCACCGGCTCGAGCCGGTCGTTGTCGCTGACGGCTAACGGCTTCTCCATCAATACTTCACCTTCACCCACTTGCCCTTGCGGCTGCTCTCGAGGATCGCCTCGCACAGCGCGAGCTCCTTGTGCCCGTCCTCGAAGGTGGCGTAGAGCGGGTTCTCGGAGGGCTTTCCGGCGGCGATGTCGGCGTAGACGGCGCGGTAGAGCTGCTTGAAGGTGTCGGGGAAGCCCTCGGCGTGGCCGCCCGGATAGCTGGTGTAGGCGCTGGCGGCGCGGTCGAGCAGGCCGGGGTCGCGCATCAGGATCCGGTTGGCCTCGCCGCGTTCGCCGACCCAAAGCTCTTCCGGGCGCTCGCCGTTCCAGGCGACGGCCCGCTTGCTCCCGGCGATCTCCCACTCGAGCCGGTTCTTGCGCCCCGCCGTGACCTGCGAGACGGTGAGCACTCCCCTGGCTCCGCCCCCGAAGCGCAGCAGCACGCTGGCGTAGTCCTCGGTGTCGATGTGTACCGGCGTGGTGCTGAGTTTCTTTTTAGCTCCTTTTTTACCGCCAGTATCCGCCGTCGCGGAGGGCTGATCGCCCTTGGAGCTGAAGGTCTCCACCGAGCCCTGGGGCGGGGCCTGGCGCACCGGGTGGACGGTCTTGAGGTCGGCCATCACTTCCTCGACCTCGAGGCCGGTGATGAAGCTCACCAGGTCGAGCCAGTGGGTTCCGATGTCGCCGACGGCCCGCAGCGCGCCGCCCTCGGAGGCCAGCACCCGCCAGTTGAAGTCGGTGGGGTACAAAAGCCAGTCCTGCACGTAGCTGCCCTTGACGTGGAAGACCTCGCCCACCTCGCCCGAGCGCACCATGGCGCGCGCTTGCAGGCACAGCGGGTAGAAGCGGATGTTGTAGTTGACCGCCGTGACCAGCCCGGGGTGCTTCCTCGCGGCGGCGACGAGCTCCCGGGTCTCACGGGTGGTCATGCCCAGAGGTTTCTCGCAGACCACGTGCTTGCCCGCTTCCAGGGCCTGCAGGACCTGCTCGCGGTGGAAGCGGTTGGGGCTGGTGAGGTGCACCACGCCCACCTCGGGGTCGGCCAGCAGCTCGGGGTAGCTCGAGTACCCCCGCTCCAGGCCCATCCGCTGGGCCGCCGCCTGCGACTTCTGGGCGCTCGAGCCCAGCACCCCCTTGACCTCCACCCCGATGCGCCTGAGGGCCTCCACGTGGACCGGGCCGATGAACCCCGTGCCGACAACGCCAACTTTCATCGCCATATCGCCTCCGAATTCCGTCCTTCACGAGGGGTCGAACGCCAGCCACCGCCGGGGGTTGTGGCGCAAAAGGTCGTCGAGCTGCCCCGGGGAGAGCCCCGCCCCCAGCAGCATGGGGGCCACGGTGCGGGGGAGGTGCTCGAGGCCGGGCCCCCCGCCGTAGCTGTGGAAGTAGGAGCGGCGGGCCATGTCGCCGCCGAGGAGGATCTGCCGAGCGTGGCCCGCCTCCACCAGCCCCAGCACCAGCTCGACCCGCACGGCGTCGGGGAGGTACTTCTCCTTGCCGAACTGGTCGAGGCCCAGGTTGACCCCGCTGGCCGCGACCTCCAGCAGGTAGGGCAGGTCGGGCTTGAGGTCCAGGTGGCCGATGAGCACCTTCTGGGGGTCCACGCCGCCCTCGAGGAAGAGCGCGGCCTGCTCCAGCGCCCAGGTGCCCTTCTCGGTGTGGGTGGAGATGGGGGCCCCGGTGGCGCGGTGGGCCTCGACAGCCGCCGCGAAGACCTTGCGCTCGTGGGGGCCGGCCCCGTCCAGGCTGCTGCTGGCCTTGATCAGGCCCGCCCGCGGCCCCGGCCCCTCCGCGTGGGGCTGCTCGGGCGCGAAGCGCCGCACGCCCTCGCGCACCTCCGCCACCATCCAGGCCGCGATCTCCCCAGCGCTGCGGCCAGCGGTGAGCCGGTCGGCGAACTTCCCCTTGTTGAAGCCCGTGGCCGCGACCACGTGGACCCCGGCGGCCCTCGAGACCGCCGCCAGCGCCCCCGCGTCGCGCCCGTAGTCCACGGTGGTCATCTCGACGACCGCGCCGCCGCCCGCCGCCTTGAAGCGCTCGAGCTCGCGCAGGGCCGCCTGGGGGTCGTCGAGGCGCAGGTCGGGGTCCTCCACGTCGGGCGGGGGGTAGGCCAGCAGGTGGTCGTGGCCCAGCGTGAGGCCCAGTTCGGCGGGCTCGACGTCGCCCAGCACGGTACGGACGATCACAGCACCGCCCCCATCTCCAGAAGCCTCGAGCGCAGCTCCCCCACGTCCACGCCGCGCAGGTCGCCGCCCTTCGACAAAGCCGCCGCCAACCCCGCGGCCTGCCCCATCGCCAGGCACTGCCCGATGGAGCGGATGCTGGCGTGGGCCTCGTGCGAGGCCGACAGGCAGCGCCCCGCGACGACGACGTTCCCCAGCCCCTGCGGCAGCAAAGCCCGGTAGGGGATGTCCACGGTCTCGCCGTCGGGCAGGTATTCCCAGCGGGTGTCGCCCCCGGCGTGGTGCTCCTCGATGGGGGCGCCGCACTGGGCGACGGCGTCGGGGAACTTGCGGGCCGAGAGCACGTCCTCGCGGGTGATCCAGTACTCGCCCCGGATGCGCCGGGTCTCGCGCACGCCGATGTGGACCGAGAGGCCGCCCAGTTCGGCCCGCTCGTAGCCGGGCACCTTGTCGCGCAGGAAGCGCAGGTACTCCAAAGCCTGGCCGCGGCCCTCCATCTCGGCGCTCGAGAGCGCGTCGGGGTCGGTGGCGTCCACCCCGGCCACGCGGGTCATGTTGGTGACCATCACGCCCTGGAAGGGGGTGACGTGGGCGCTGCCCTCCTTGCGCGGCAGGCGGTAGCCCTCGGAGGCCGCGGCCTCCATCAAGGCCCAGAGCTCCTTCTTGGGGAAGCTCTTGGCCCGCGCCACGTCCACGTTGATGACCTTGAAGGTGGTGGTGAGCGACTGCGCGATGCCCAGCGCCCCGGCGTCCTCGAAGGGCCCCCCGGCCCGCGCCACCACGTCGGCGTCGCCCGAGGCGTCCACGACGGCCCGGGCGGCGACGGCCCGCAGGCCCCGCTTGGTGCCGACGACGGCCCCCCTCACCCGGGGGCCGTCCTGGATCACGTCGGCGAAGTAGGCGTGCAGCAGCACCCGCACCCCCGCCGCGCTCACCAGCTCGTCCCAGACCACCTTCAGCGTCTCGGGGTCGTAGGTCAGGCCCGCCCCGGCGCCGTAGGTGTTGGGCCGCTTGAGCAGCACGCCCCGGCGCTTCAGCCCCCCCACCACCTCGTCGGGGATGCCGCCCACCACCTTCTTCTCCACGAGGCCGGGGGTGTAGAAGCCGTAGAAGGTGTCGAGCACCGCGGCCCCGGTGCCGCCCAGGAAGCCGTAGCGCTCCAGGAGCACCACCCGCGCGCCCTGCCGCGCCGCCGCGACCGCCGCGCTGCACCCCGCCGAGCCGCCGCCCACCACCAGCACGTCGCACTCCGCGAGCACCGGGACGGAAGCCGAGTAGGCGAAGGCCCTCACCCCGCCACGCTCCACCCGCCCGAGACCTCGAGCACCACCCCCGTCACGAAGCGCGCCGCGTCGGAGGCCAGGTAGCCGATGGCCTGGGCCACGTCCTCCGGCGTGCCCAGCTTCCCGGTGAGGGGCTGGCGCACCCGGACGTACCCCAAGATGGCCGGGTCGCCCTGGGCCCGCGCGCTCATCGGCGTGGCGATCAGGCCGGGGGCCACCGCGTTGACCCGGATGCCGTGGGGCGCGTAGTAGGCGGCCATGGCCTTGGTGAGGGCGATGCGGGCGCCGTTGCAGGCGGCGTAGGCGTGGGTGGCGAAGAACTCGCGCGCCGGGGCGTAGGCCAGCACGCTGGCGACGTTGACGATGGCCCCCGAGCCCTGCTCCAGCATCGGCCCCAGCGCCGCGCGGCACATGCGGAAGGTGCTGCGGGCGTTGGTGTCCATCACGATGTCCCAGCCCGCGTCGGTAGCCTCGTGCACCGGCCCGTCGCCGAAGCGCCGCCCGGAGATGCCGGCCGCGTTGACCAGGACGTCGAGCCGCCCGAAGCGCCCCAGCACCGCCGCCACCGCCGCGTCCGGGGCGGAGGGCTCGAGCAGGTCCGCCTCGAAGCAGGCCACCCCCGGCAGCTCGGACTCGAGCCTCGAGAGGTTCTCCCCCGACTTGTCCAGCACCATCACCCCGGCCCCCAGCCCCGCCAGGTGCCGCGCGGTCGCCGCGGCGATGCCGGAGGCCCCGGTGACGAGCGCACTTTTGCCGGTGAGGGAGGTCATGGGCGGGCCTCGAGGGGGATGGCGGGAAGCGAGGGGTGAGGTGAAAAGGCGAAAAGGTGAAAGGGCGAAAAGCACAGACCGCGGGCGTTGCTTTTTCCCTTTTCTCCTCTGAACCTTTTCCCCCCTCGCCTCTGGCTCCCTGGCGCTGGGCGTCCGGCGTTGGGCGTCCGTCTACCCCCCATACACCACCTTCACCCGGTCGCGGTGCTCGTCGTAGGCGTCCTCGAAGCGCCGGGCGCTGGCTTCGGGCCCCATCTTCCAGGCCCCGGCCAGCACCAAGGGCGGCTGGCCGCGCCGCGCGAGCTCGGCGGCCACCAGCACCTTCAGGCAGTTGACCACCGCGGTGTTGCCGATGGTGCTGCCCGGCCCCACCGGCACGTCCACGCCGGGCACCTCCACCATCGCGTCGCCGGGGACGGCGCAGTTGTCGATGACCAGGTCGGCGATCTCGTGCAGGCGCTGGCCGCTGGAGTGCCCCGGCGGGAGCAGGCGGGCGTACTCCTCGGCGATCACCGCGACCACCCGCATCCCGCGGCGCTTAGCGCCCAAGGCCACGTCCACCACCACCCCGTTGTTGCCGCTGGTGGAGAAGACCATCATCACGTCGTGCTCGCGGAAGACGAAGTTGCGCAGGATCACCTCGCCCAACCCCTCCTGCCGCTCGATCCACATGGCCTGGCGCTGGCCGTTGGCCCCCACCACCTGGGTGTGGTGGGTCATGGAGAGCTCGACGATGGGGTGGAAGCCGGGGAAGGAGCCGTAGCGCGGCCACATCTCCTCCACCGCCATGCGCGAGTGGCCGTTGCCGAAGAGGTGCACCAGCCCGCGCCGGGCGATGGCCTCGGCGCACCAGGCCGCGGCCTGGGCGATGCGCCCCATCTGGGTCTGGCGCACCCGCGCCAGGATGCGCTCGCAGCCGTCCAGGTAGTCGAAGGCGGGTTGGAGTGGGTTCATGGGGGCTCCTCTAGCTGCTCTCCCGGAGGGTGATCTGGGTGTTGTCGCCCTCGAGGCTGACCCGGAAGCTGCACCGGTCGGCGCGGCCGTAGCGCTCGGTGTGCTCGAGCACCGCCCCGGTGTCGGTGGTGACGGTGCGCTGGGTGAAGAGCACCACCGCGCCCCTGGGGATGCCTAGGGCCTTGGCCAGCCAGGGCTCGGCCTTGACGGCCTGGATGGTCTCCTCGCCCCGGGCGAAGCGCAGGCGGTAGGTGTGGGTGAGCAGGTCGTAGAGCGAGCCGGAGAGGTCGTGCTCCAGGAGCCCCGGGGTGAGGGCGTAGTTGAGGTGGGCCCGCTCGAGCATCAAGGGCTCGCCGTCGGCCAGGCGCAGCCGGGTGACGACCGCCACCACCGCGCCGGGCCGCAGCCGCATGGCCTTGAGCAGGTGGGCGGGGGCGGGCTCGAGGCGGGCGGAGAGGAGGCGGGTGGAGGGCTCGATCCCCGCCAGGCGCATGTTCTCGGAGAAGCCGGTGACGCGGGCGAGGGGCTGCTCGACCTTGGCGGGCCGGGGGAAGGTGCCCCGCCCCTGCTTGCGCTCGAGCCAGCCCTCGAGCTCGAGCTCGTGGATGGCCTGCCGCACCGTGGCCCGCGAGATGGAAAGCCCTTCCGAGAGCTCGCGCTCGCTGGGAAGCGGCTTTCCTTCGGGCCACGCCCCGCTGTGCAGGACCTGCAGCATCGCCTCCTTGAGCTGCAGGTACAGCGGGATGGGAGCCTGGGGGTTGAGGTGGAGGAGCGCTTCGGGCAGGTTCATGCGGGCCCTCTTTGCCGGAACAGGATAGGTGGACTAGACATCCGGTGGTCCGTACCTTTATATTACACACAGCAAGGCAAAAGCAAATTCTCGGACGGGCCAATCATGACGACGGCGACGGCATCAATCGGGGTAGACCTGGGCGGGACCACGTACAGCGTGGGCTGGCTCGACCCGGCGGGCGCCCTGCACGACCGGGCGGAGCTCGAGACCCGCTCCTACCGCCCCCCCGCCGAGGTGGTGGCCGACCTGGCCCGGGCCATCGAGGCGGCGGCGCGGCAGGCCCGGTCCGCCGCCCACGCCGTGGCGGGGGTGGGGGTGGGCGTCCCGGCCGTGATCGACCCCTGGGCCGGGAAGGTGCTGCTGCCGCCCAACTTCGCCGCCGGCTGGGCGGGCTACCCCCTGGCCGCCGAGCTGGCCGCCCGCACCGGCCTCCCCGTCTGGCTCATCAACGACGCCCGGGCCTTCACCTTCGCCGAGTCGCGCCTGGGCGCGGGCCGGGGCGTGGGCAACCTGCTGGGCGTCACGCTGGGCACCGGGGTGGGCGGGGGCACCGTCCTGAACGGCCAGCTCTACCTGGGCGCCTACGGCACGGCGGGCGAGTTCGGGCACCAGGTCTACGACCCCCACGGGCCCTCCTGCGGCTGCGGCGGGGCGGGCTGCGTCGAGGTGTACGCCTCGGGGCCCGCCGTCGTGGCGGCGGCGGCCCGGCCCCTGCGCGGCGGGCGCGCCCCCATCCTGCGCGAGATCGTGGGGAACTCGCTGGAGAGGTTGACCCCCAAGGCCGTGGCCGAGGCCGCCGGGCGCGGCGAGGAGGAGTGCGTGGAGATCTGGGCGCGGGCGGGCGAGGTGCTGGGCGTGGGGATCAGCAACGTGCTGGGCGTGCTGGGCCTCGAGCGCGTGGTGGTCGGCGGCGGGCTGGCGAAGGCGGGCGAGGTGCTCTTCGGCCCCAT
>NZ_KE387023.1:690503-691747 GCF_000430045.1 Calidithermus chliarophilus DSM 9957
GCCGGGCGGCCGGGCGCGGCGGCGGGGGGCCGGTGATGGCGAAGACCTGGAGGATCGCGGGCGTCAACTTCGACCACATGCACATGGGCGACCTGCTGCGGCTGGCCCACGCCCACCCCAACGCCGAGATCGTGGGCATCGCCGACGAGGACCCCGGGCGCATGGAGGGGGCCGTCGCCAACTTCGCCATCCCGCGCGAGCGGGTCTTCACCGACTTCCGTGAGTGCCTCGAGGCCACCGCGCCCGACGTGGTGATCCTCTGCCCCAGCACCGCCCGGCACGCCGACTACGTGGAGTGGGTGGCCCCCTACGGCGTGCACGTGCTGGTGGAGAAGCCCTTCGCCGCCTCACTCCCCGACGCCGACCGCATGATCCGGGCGGTGGAAAACAGCGGCAAGCGCCTGGTGATCAACTGGCCCCTGGCCTGGTACCCCGCCCACCGCACCGCCAAGCGGCTGCTGGACGAGGGGGCCATCGGGGAGGTGCTCGAGGTGCACTTCTACGACGGCAACCGCGGGCCCCTCTACCACCGCGCCGACAAGGTGGAGGTCACGGAGGAGGAGGTGCGGCGCGAGAAGCCCCACTCCTGGTGGTACAAGCGCGCGGCGGGCGGGGGCTCGCTGCTGGACTACCTGGGCTACGGCGTGACGCTGGGCACCTGGTTCCACGGCGGCAGGGCCCCGCTCGAGGTCACCACCACCGCCTGGGGCGGCGAGGGCCTGGAGGTGGACGAGCACTCGGTCACGGTCTGCCGCTACGCCTACGGCCTCTCCAAGTACGAGACCCGCTGGGGCACCCAGACTTGACCGTTATTCAGGGTTGAGGCTAGATAGAGGCATGAACTTACGCGAAGCCTTAGCCTCATTGGACGATCCACGCTACCAGAACCGGCGCTATCCGCTGTGGGGGGTGGTGGCATTGGTGCTGGTGGCCTTTGTGTGCCGGGTGGACTCCCTGCGGGGTGTGGCCCGCTTTGCCCAAGCCAATCCCTTCCTGTGTAAGCCCCTGGGCTTGCGCAAGGCCCCAGGACGCAGCTCAATCGCCCAGCTCATCCGCCGCTTGGACCCGCAAGCGCTGGGTCGCCAGCGAGGCGGTCACGGCGCTCCTGGCCTACGCGCTCCATACCCTACGGCTGCGGCGCGTGGTCGCCCAGATCGACCCGCACAACCTGGCCTCGGTCCGCGTGGCCGAGAAGGCAGGGATGCGCTACGAGCGCGACCTGCTGCTCGAGGGCTACACCCACC
>NZ_KE387023.1:691847-692641 GCF_000430045.1 Calidithermus chliarophilus DSM 9957
GCTGGGTGTGGCATAAGCGCAGCAAGCAGCAGCGCTACAGCGTGCACTACGCCCTGAGTAGCCTCAGACCCGAGGCGGCGGGGGCCAGGCGTCTGGGCGAACTCATGCGCCAACGCTGGGGCGTGGAGAACCGGAACTTCTGGGTACGCGACGTGCTCTTACGCGAGGACCATGCCCAGGCCCGTGGCGCCCTGGCCTTCAACCTTTGTGCCCTGCGGGCTTTCGTGCTGAACTGCCTCAACTACCGCAAGGTCCAGGCTAAAAAAGCCGCCCTGGAAGCCTTCTCCTTCAACCCCCTCTCCGCTTTGAGGTTCCTGGGGTTGCATACAAAAGATGTATAGCGGTCAAGTCTGCTGGGGCACCTTCACCGACCCCTGGGTCACCCAGCCCCAGCCCAAGTGCGGCTTCGTGCTCGTCGGCAGCGAGGGCACGCTCTCGAGCTACGACTATGAGCCGGTAGTACGCCTGCAGACCCGCGCCCGCCGCGAAACCCACGAGGTCCCCGTGGACACGCTACACCCCCCCCACGACAACCCCGTCAACCACTTCCTGCACGTGCTCGAGACCGGCGAGGACCCCATCGGCCCGCTCGACCCCGCCCTGTGCCGCGTGGGGCAGCAGATCGTCGACAGCGCGGTGCTGTCGGCCCGCGAGAAGCGCACCGTGAGGTTGGTCTCGTGACCGCCGCGCCGCGAGGGAGGGAGCCGTGAGCGAGCCCACCGCCTCCGACTACGCCCTCCAGACCCAGGCCGCCGCCACCGCCGCGGCCCCGGAGCTGCCCTACGGCCCGCCCC
>NZ_KE387023.1:692741-795477 GCF_000430045.1 Calidithermus chliarophilus DSM 9957
CCCCGGCCGCGGCGCTACCGGCCCCGCGTCGGCCTCGTCGGCTGCGGGGGGATCAGCGGCTACCACCTGGCGGCCTACCGGGCGATGGGCCTGGAGGTGGCCGTGCTGTGCGACCGCCACCTCGAGCGCGCCCGAGCCCGCCGCGACGAGTTCTTCCCCGAGGCCGCCGTCTGCACCGACCCCTACGAGCTCCTCGGGCGCGAGGACCTCGAGGTCCTCGACCTCACCCTCCACCCCGAAGGCCGCGCCCCGCTGACGGAGGCCGCGCTCGAGGCCGGCAAGCACGTGCTCTCGCAGAAGCCCTTCGTGCTCGACCTCGACCTCGGCGAGCGCCTGTGCGACCTGGCCGACTCCCGCGGCGTGAAGCTGGCGGTCAACCAGAACGGGCGCTGGGCCCCGCACCTCGCCTACATCCGCGAGGCGGTGGGGGCCGGGCTCGTCGGCGAGGTGCTCAGCGTGCACTGCGGGGTGCACTGGGACCACACCTGGACCGCCGGGACCCGCTTCGAGGAGGTCGAGGACCTCGTACTCTTCGACTTCGGCATCCACTGGTTCGACTTCCTCGCCAGCCTGGCGGGCGCTCGAGCCCGGCGGGTGCAGGCCTCGCGCGGCTTCGCGGCGGGGCAGGCCATGAAGCCGCCCATGCTCGCGCAGGTGATCGTCGAGCTCGAGGGCGGCCAGGCCTCGCTGGTCTTCGACGCCCACCTCAAGCACGGCCCGCTGGACCGCACCTACGTCGGCGGGAGCCGGGGCTCGCTGCTGAGCACGGGGCCCGACCTGGGCCGGCAGGCCCTCGAGCTCCACACCGCGCAGGGCCGGGCGGTTCCCGCGCTCGAGGGCCACTGGTTCCAGCAAGGTTTCCAGGGTACGATGGGCGAGCTTCTGTGCGCTATCGAAGAAGGCCGTGAGCCCTCCAACGGGGGCAGGGCCAACTTATCCAGCCTCGCGCTCTGCTTCGCCGCCGTCGCCGCGGCCCGGGAGGGCGTCGCCAAGGTCCCCGGTCAGGTCCGGAAGCTGCCTTCCGTGCATTGGACGTAGGAGGTGATTCGAGAATCGAGTTCAGGTTTTAGCGCTCCCGTCGGCCTCGAGGCAATCCATACCCAGGAGGAAAAGATGAAGCTCAAGCAATTGGCATTCGGTCTGTCGGCATTGGCCCTCACGAGCGCGGCCCTGCTGGCCCTCACCCCGGCCCAGGCCCAGGCCAAGACCTACCGCATCGGCATTTCCAACGGCTTCGTAGGTTCGGAGTGGCGCACCCAGATGCTCGACGGCATCCGCGAGGTGGTCGAGGAGTACAAGAAGGCCGGCACCAACGTCGAGCTGGTGATCCAGAGCGCCGACGTGGACGTGCAGGGCCAGATCCAGCAGATCCGCAACCTCATCAACGCCAAGGTCGACGGCATCATCATCAACCCCAACTCGCAGACCGGCCTCAACCAGGTGATCCGCGAGGCCACCGACGCGGGCATCAAGGTGGTGGTCGTGGACCAGGAGGTCTCGGCCCCCACCGCCGTCAACGTCGCCATCGACCAGCGGGCCTGGGCCAAGGACAAGATGGACTGGCTGGCTAAGGCCCTGGGCGGCAAGGGCAACATCGTCGTGATCAACGGCATCGACGGCCACCCCGCCAACGAGGCCCGCGAGGCCGGCATCGCCGACTCGCTGAAGAATTACCCCAACATCAAGGTGCTCAACACCGCCAACGGCGACTGGGACCACGCCAAGGCCCAGCAGGTGCTCTCCTCCATCCTGGCCTCCCAGCCCAACATCGACGGCATCTTCACCCAAGACGGCATGGGCCAGGGCGTGCTGCGCGCGCTCATCGCGGCCAAGCCCCGCAAGATGCCCATCGTCTCGGGCGAGGCCTACGTGGGCTACATGAAGCTGTGGACCGAGATCAAGAAGAGCTACCCCGACTTCCGCTCCTACGGCCTGGCCAACCCGCCCGGCGTGGGCGCCTCGGGGCTGCGCGTGGTGATGAGCCTCATCCAGGGCAAGCAGCTTAAAGACGGCGTGCTGAAGGGCCCCTACAAGAACACCATCTACGTGCCCATCCCCGCCCGCGTCGACGACAGCACCCTCGCCAAGACCCTCGCCGACCTGCTGGCGAAGAAGAAGGCCGACACCTACACCATGGACGGCTACCTGACCCAGGCCCAGGCCAACGCGTACTTCAAGTAGCCGGGGGACGAGGGCGGGTGGCTCGCGGTTTTTGGCTCACGGCCTCGAGCCCCCGGCCCTCGACCTTCCGCCAACCGCCGGGGCGGGACTTTGGGGCCCGCCCCACCCCCGACCCCTTTGAGAGCGACAACGGCACAACCGCGCTATGAGTGAGACCCTTTTGCTCCAGGCCCAGCGCGTGAGCAAGCGCTACGGGGCCACCATCGCCCTGCAGGAGGCCAGCTTTGGCCTGCGAAAGGGGGAGGTGCACGCCCTGCTGGGCGCCAACGGCAGCGGCAAGTCCACGCTGGCGAAGGTGGTGGCCGGGGTGGTGGCGCCCGACGGCGGGGAGATTTGGCTGGGGGGCCAGGCGGTGCGCTTCCGCAACCCGCTCGAGGCCCGCGCCGCGGGGATCGCGGTGGTCTACCAGGAGCTCTCGCTGGTCGAGGACCTCAGCGTGCAGGACAACCTCTGGCTGGGGCACGAGCCCCCGGCCCGTTTCGGGCGGGTGGACGCCAGGGCCGCCCGCGCGCGCACCGAGGCCCTGCTGGGGCTGTTCGAGGACGTCGCCGGGCCGCGCTTCGCCCCCGAGACCCTGGCCGGGGAACTGCCCCCCGACGAGCGGCAGTTGGTGGAGATCCTCAAGGCCGTGAGCCTGGAGCCGCGGGTGCTGGTGCTCGACGAGGCCACCGCCAGCCTGGACGGGCGGCAGGTGGAGCGGCTGTTCGGCCTGGTCGGGGAGTGGAAGGCCAGGGGCTGGGGCATCGTGATCGTGACCCACCGCATGGAGGAGATCTTCCGGGTGGCCGACCGGGCCACGGTGCTCAGGAACGGGCAGGTCGTGGGCGAGGTGCGCATCGGGGAGACCAGCCGCGAGGAGCTCATCGGGCTGATCTCGGGGGAGGCCAGCCGGGCGCTGCACAGCGCCGAGGCCAGGGCGAGCGCCCCGGCCCGGCGCACGTCGCCGCTGCTGAGCCTGCGGGTGCGGCGGGGCCGCAAGCTGCGCGGGCTCGAGCTCGAGGTCTACCCCGGCGAGATCCTGGGCCTGGGCGGGCTGCACGGGCAGGGCCAGAGCGAGCTGCTGCTCAGCCTCTTCGGGGCGCTGCCGGGCCAGGACCTGAGCCTGCGGCTGGAGGGCCAGCCCCGCGCCTTCCGCCACCCCAGCGAGGCCATGCGGGCCGGCCTGGCCTACGTCCCCGGCGACCGCAACCGCGAGGGGCTGCTCGCGGCGCGCTCGATCCTCGAGAACTTCCTGCTGCCGAGCTGGAAGAGCTACCACCGCGGCCCCCTGCTCGACTTAGGCCAAGCCCGGCGGGCCGCGCTCGAGGTGGGCGAAAAGCTCAAGCTCAAGTTCGGGGCGCTCGACGACCGCGTGACCTCGCTCTCCGGCGGCAACGCGCAGAAGGTGGTGCTGGGCAAGTGGCTGCTGCGCTCGCCCCGGGTGCTGCTGCTCGACGACCCCACCAAGGGCATCGACGTGGGCGCGAAGGCCGAGTTCTACCAACTGCTGGCCGAGCTGCGCGCGCAGGGCCTGGGCGTGGTCTTCTACTCCTCCGACGACGACGAGCTGCTGAGCCTGTGCGACCGTGTGCTGGTGCTGCTCGAGGGCCGCATCACCGCCGAGCTGAGCCACGCGGAGCTCACCCGCGACCGCCTGATCCGCGCCAGCCTGGGCGTGAAGGAGGTCGTCAGCGGTGAGCCCTGACGCGGGGAAGGGCCCGCCCACCTGCCACCGGCCTCGAGCCACACGCCCCCTTCGTCCGCGTCACCCCTGCCCGGAACCTGATCCCGCCCTATGACCCTCCTCCGCCGCCTCCTCGCCCAACCCTACGCCCTGGCCCTGATCCTGCTGATCCTGGGGCTCGTCGTCACCGCCCTCTTCCAGCCGGCCTTCTTCACCCCCCGCACCTTCGCCAACAACCTCCGCACCTACCTGCCCCTGATCCTGCTGGCGGTGGGCCAGACCGTCGTGGTGCTGGGCGGGGGCATCGACCTCAGCCTGGGGGCCATCCTGACGCTCTCGAGCGTGGTCATGGTGCAGGCTTTCGGCATGGAGGCCGACCCCGGCCCCCTGCGCACCTTCGGCGGGGTGGCGCTGGGCCTGCTGGTGGGCACGCTGGCGGGGGCGGTCAACGGCTTTTGCGTGGCCTACCTGCGGTTGCAGCCCATCATCGCCACCTTCGCCACCTCCTTCATCTGGGGCGGGCTGGCGCTGTGGGTGCTGCCCCAGCCGGGGGGCAACGTGCCGACCGTGCTGCAGGACTTCGTGCGGGCCTATTTCCTGATGCCCTTCTCGCTGTGGGCGGTGCTGGCGATCCTGCTGGCGTGGGCCTGGTTTTTGGGGACGCGCTGGGCCCGCGCGCTCTACGCGGTGGGCGGCAACCCCCAGGCGGCCTTCACCTCGGGGCTGAGCGTGGAGCGCACCCGGCTGGGCGCCTACGCCGCGGCGGGGCTCCTCACCGGCCTGGGGGCCTTCTTCCTCACCGCCGACATCGCCACCGGCGACCCCCTCATCGGCGGCCCGCTCACCCTCGCCAGCGTGGTGGCGGTGGTGATCGGCGGCACCCGCCTCTCCGGCGGGGCGGGCGGCATCGTGGGCAGCATCCTGGGCGCGGTGGCCTACTACCTGCTCAAGAACGTGGTGGCGCTGTCGGTGTTCAACTTCAACCTCTCCCCGCAGTGGCAGACCCTCATCGACGGCACGGTGATCGTGCTGGCCCTGGCGGCTCCGGGGCTCTTGCGCCTGGTGCGGAGGCAGCCGTGAGGGGGAGCTGTCAGGCCTGTGGGGTGTGGCTCGAGGTTAAAGGCTTTTCCCACGGGCCTCGAGCCACCCGCCACGAGCCTTCTTTGACCTCTGACCCATGCCTATGACCCGTCCTCCCAACCCCCTCCCGACCCTGCTCCGCACCCCCCCGATGATCGCGGTGGGGCTGGCCGTCCTGCTGCTGCTGCTGGGCGAACTCGTGCGCCCCGGTTTCGCCGACTACGGCCAGGTCACCAACATCCTGCGCATCGCGGCTTTCTTAGGCATCGTGGCCATCGGGCAAACGCTGGTGATCCTGTCGGGCGGGGAGGGCATCGACCTCTCGGTAGGCGCGGTGGTGACGCTGGGGGCCATCATCATCTACCGCTTCACCGGCGGCTCCGACGCCCTGCTGCTGCCCGCGCTGCTGATCGCGCTGGGGGTGGGCTTCCTGATCGGGCTGGTCAACGGCGTCGGCATCGCCTGGGTCAAGATCCCGCCGCTGGTGATGACCTTGGGCATGATGGGGGTGGTCAAGGGCCTGATCCTGGTCTACACCGGCGGCCGCCCCCAGGGGGCCACCCCGCCCGTGATGAAGAGCATCATCTCCGACCCCTGGGTCCTGGGCATCCCCGGCGACGTGTTCATCTGGGTGATCCTGGGCGTGGGGGTGACGCTCTTGCTCCAGCGCACCGCCTACGGCAAGGCGCTCTACGCCATCGGGTCCAACCGCACCACCGCCCGGCTCTCGGGGGTGCGGGTCGAGCGCATGCTGATCCTGACCTACGCCCTCTCCGGGATGTTCTCGGCGCTGGGCGGCTTCGTGCTGCTGGGCTACCTGCAGAACGTCTTCATCAACTTGGGCGACCCGTACACCCTGCCCACCATCGCGGCGGTGGTGGTGGGCGGCACCGCGCTGGCCGGGGGGATGGGGGGCTACGCGGGCACCATGGCGGGGGCGCTGGTGCTGACGCTGGTCTCGAGCCTCCTCATCACCCTGGGCCTGCCCGAGTTCGGGCGCCAGATCACCTACGGCCTGATCCTGCTGGTGCTGCTGGCGGTGTACGGGCGCGAGCGCCGCCTGCGGGGCTAACCATGACCCGCGCCGAACGGCGACGCCTGCTCGAGCCCGCCGTCCAGGGGCCCGGCACCTGGGCCGACCTGGGCGCAGGCTCCGGGGCCTTCACCGAGGTCCTGGCCGAGCTGCTGGGCCCCGAGGGCACTGTCTACGCCGTGGACCGCGACCGCCGGGCGCTGGAACACATCCCCCGCCCGCCCCACGGCGCCCACGTCGTCACGCTGGCCGCCGATTTCACGGGCCCGCTCGAGCTACCCCCCTTGGGCGGCATCCTGCTGGCCAACAGCCTGCACTACGTGCGCGACGCAGCCGTCTTGTTGCGGCATTTGCGGGGGCTGTTGAAGCCGGAGGGCGTGGTGCTGGTGGTGGAATACGCCGACCGCCGCCCCAGCCCCTGGGTGCCCTACCCGGTACCACCTGCCCGGCTGGGCGAGCTAGCGCAGGAGGCAGGTTTCGAGGGAATGCGAGAACTGGGGCGGGTGGGCTCGAGCTTTGGGGGGAGCGTGTATTCGGCTTTGTTGTCGATGGTCGATGGTCGATAGTCGATAGCCGAACGCCCTGTTGAGATCAGTCATCCACTGGGGTTGTGCCCGGCCTGCAGGCCAACTACAGCCCCACGCCCCAGGGGACATCCGCTCGGTGGTCGCTGCCCCGCCCCGGCCGGGGTGTGCGGCTCACGGGGGAGGGGGTGAGGGAGGTGGCGCAGACGAGCATGCCGCCGGGTCAAGGTGCGGTCCGCACCCCCGCGTACGCGGGCACTGAGGCCCGGCGGCACGTCCGCGAGTCCCTCGGGGGAGCCCAGGGGGAGCAGGTTTCCGGCGCATGCCGGATCGCGTACCGCGATGCCCTCGCCACGTGGAATGGCCTCCCCCTCGCTCCCCCGACGGCGGAACCGCGGTCGCCAAACCAAAGCACCGCAAACCGCCCTTCCCCGCCAGCAAACAGAGAAAAAAGGCGCACACGCCCCTACGCGGTTCGCCAAACGGCATCGCTCGCAGAAGGGTCCAGCCGTTCGTGGCGCTCGAGGCTCCCCTCCACCGCCTCCCGGCTCAGCAAGGCCTCGCGCATGGCCTTGCGGGCGAAGAGCTCGAGCTGGTCGCCGTTGTGGGGCGAGCCCGGCTGCGAGCTGTTGCCGTAGCTCAGCAGCACCTTCGCCCGCACCACCTCGCCGAACTCCACCGCCGCCACGTAGGTCGTGCCGAAAGCCGTGTCCCAACGCCCGTCCGGGGCGGGAGCGAAGCCACTGACGCGGAACACCCCGAACGGGTCCAGGTGCCCGTGGCCCGGCACGTCGTAAGCCCCCCGCCGCGCCCGCACCACCTCGCCCCAGGGACGCTCGAGGGTGCCCGCCTCGCCCAGCAGGCCCAGGGCGGCCACCCGCAGCGCGAAGAGCGCCCGGGCCGGGTCGGCCAGCCCCCGCGGGGTGTCCAGCGGCCGGGCGGGGTCCCAGGGCTCGGCGACGAGGTTGGAGGCCAGCCGGTCGGCGGGCTGCATCGCCAACAGCCAGCGCGAGAAGAGGTCGGCCCCCACGCTCTGGGGGTCGAAGGCCCGGTCCCAGCGCTCGAGCACCCCCGCGGCCCGGCGCACCAGGGGGTCGGGGGCGTTCCGGGCGGCCTCCAGCAGCGGCGGCACGAGCCGGTCGGCCAGCTCCGAGCGGGTAGAACCGGCGGCCTCGACCATCTTCTCCAGCGTCGCCCCTCCCTGCGCGAGGGCGGCGAGCAGCCGGATCGAGCGCTGCTCACGGAAGATCATCAGTTGCGGGGCCACGTAAGGTGGGTAGTCCTCGGCCCGCAGCGCGGGCGGGAGGGTGGTGAACCAGGGCGGGTTGTTGGCGTTCTGCAGCCAGCCCGTCTCGGGGTCGAGCACGCGGGGCAGCTCGTCGTAGCCGTGCACCTCGTGCCAGATCAGGCTCGAGTCGTCCCCCGGCAGCGTGCTTGCCCACGCGCTCCAGTCGCCCCCGGGCCGCCGGGGCACCAGCCCGCCGAACAGGTGCAGCACGTGGCCCTCGCCGTCGGCGTAGAGCACGCTGAACATCGCGTTCTGCTGCTTCCGCAGCGCGGCCTCGAACCCGGCGAGGTCGTGGGCCTTGCCCATCGCCCAGTACTGCTCGAAGACGCCGGGGATGGGGGCCACCTCGAGCCCCACGCAGCGCACCGCCACCGGGCGGCCGTTCTGCTCGCCCACCACCGGCCCGTGGACCGAGCGGCGCACCTCGAGCCGCTCCTCGCGCAAGCCCCCGTCGGGCTGGCGCACGCGGAGGGTCTGGTGCCCCACCTCGAAAGGCCGCCACCGCCCGTCCAGCCAGTAGCCCTCCCCCTCCGCCCGCAGGGCGTAGGCGTCCCAGCCCTTGAGGGTGTTGACGGTGTGGGCCCAGCCCAGGCGCGGGTTGAAGCCGTAGCGCAGCACCGGCCATCCCACCTGCGCCACGCCGTAGAGCTCGAGGCCCGGCGCGTTGAGGTGGGCCTCGAAGAAGGTGTGGTAGTCGCCCCAGTAGAGGTGGGGGTTGGCCAGCAGCAGGCTGTGCCCGCGCTCGGTGCGGCTCGCCGCCACCGCCCAGGCGTTCGAGCCCGCGACCCCCGTGCCCATCGCCGGGGCGTCGGGCAGCAGGTCGGGGATGGGGATCACGTCGTTGAAGGGCTCCCCCGCCGGCCGCTGCCCGCCCAGCGTGAGGTAGACGAAGTAGACCCGCTGGATGTGGGCGAAGAGGTCCTCCACCGTCACGGGCAGCACCGGCCGCACCTCGGGGGCGAAGTGCTCGGGGTGCGCCCGGGCGAAGGCGTTGACGCCCCGCACGAAGGCCTCGAGGTTCGCCCGCATCGCCGGCGACTGGGCCTCCGCCCACCGCGGCGCCCGCTCCGGGATGCCCATCCGCCGCAACAGCCGGTCGCTCGGCAGGTACTTCGGCCCGAAGTACTCCGCCCCCCTCCCCCGCGCAACCCCGTACAGCCTGAGCAAGAGGTCCCCGTGCGCCTGGGCCTGCGCCCAGCCGAAGGCATAGAAAACCCCCGCGTCGTCGGGGGCATAGACGTGCGGGACTCCCCAGGTGTCCCAGAGGATCTCGGTATCGGAAGATGGCGTGGGCACGACTCAGTTTAGCGGGGAACAGTAATACCGGATTCAAAAAGATAATCATCCGATCCGAAGAGCCCGGAGGCTATCTTTTCGGATCCTAGAGCACACCCCTCCCTGACGGCCGGCGAAGAAAGCGTATCCCTTCCAAGGGGCGGTACCGCCCTCCGCCACGCGGATAACTTCGGCCGGCCGCCCCGCCTTGGCGGGGCGGCGTCACCGAACGGTGACGAACCAACCGAATCTGGTATAAGCCGTCAGCGGTCAGCTCTCAGCCGTCAGCGAAATTCCCCCCAGCCCCCCTTGCTAAGGGGGGAACAAGGCGTCTTGCGTCTTGCGTTTTGCGTACGACGTACGACGTACGACCCGCCCCCGGCGCCCGGCTATCAGCCATCCGCTCACTTCTGAAACGGCGTCCTAGGCAACCGGTGATAAATCTGCGCGTCCCCGTTGTCGTAGACCCGGTTGTCCAGCAGCAGCAGCGGCTGGCGGAAGCGCCAGGCGGTGTTGTTGGCCTCCTGGGTGCTCGAGTACAGGGCGTGGTAGGCGCGGGGGTTGTAGTCGCCGGTGACGAGGTTGTTGTCGTTGGGCAGGCCCAGGCCGTGGTTCATGTACCACGCGTCGTTGAGGCGGGTGGTGCGCCCGGCGTAGAGCAGGCTGCTCTCCTCGTAGCGCGCCCAGGTGCGGATGGCCTGGAGCTCGGTGCGGGTGTACTGGAGCCAGAGGTTGGAGATGTGGGGGTCGAGGGTGGCCTTGACCACGCTGAGGAAGCCGAAGGTCGTCATCACCAGCGCCACCAGCACCCGGGTGCGCGGCCCCACCAGCCGGGTCAGGCCCAGCACGAAGACGGGGGCGGCGAAGAGCACGAAGTAGGTGTACATGCGCACCTGCAGGTTGCTGCCGGCCTCGAGGCCCAGCAGGTCCACGGGGATCGCCACCGCCATCTGGAAGCCGAAGGCGCCGTAGAGCGCCAGCAGGAACACGCGGGTGAGCGGGGCCTTGGAGTTGCGGAAGACCGTGGGGGCCAGCAGCAACATCCAGGTGAGGAAGGAGACGCCGAAGAGGATCCAGCGGAAGGAGGAGATCAGGCGGTAGCCCAGCACGCTGGCCCAGGGGTCCACGTCCTGCACGTAGGGGTTGGACTCGGGCGTGAAGCTCAGGAAGAGGCTGCCCAGCTTCTCCACCGCCGTCTTGAGCAGGTTGAAGTTGTCCCCGGCCGAGGGGTAGATGTACCACATCACGATCAGCACCAGCAGCCAGGAGGTCGCGATGCGCAGCGTCAGGCGCTCGAGCGGCTTGCGGATGATGCCCCACTGCGAGGGGCGGAAGCGCAGGAAGACCCAGGCCACCACCACCGTGAGCGTGGAGGCCACGATGAAGGAGGAGCCGAAGAGGACGTTGAGCGAGGAGAGGGTGAAGGAGATGAAGTAGTAGACCGTCAGCCAGGAGGCGAAGAGCTTCCAGTTGCGCGCTTGGATCTCGAGGAAGCTCTTCAACAGCGCCAGCGAGGCCAGCAGCGTGAGCGAGACCGTGATCTTCTCGTGGTTGCCGCGCGAGACCGTGAAGACGAGCTCGGGCACCAGAAACAGCACCGACGCCGCCAGCAGGCCCAGCCGGTCGCTGCCCAGCCAGCGCCGGTAGGCGCAGAAGCCGAACAGCGCCAGGAAGAGGTTGCCCACCATGGGCGTGTACCAGCGCATCAGCTCGCCCACCGGCAGCCCGGTGAGGTAGGAGAGCGAGGCCATCCACACCGGGTAGGCGTAGCCGTGAGGGTAGTTCTTGGGGTTGACGTCCTGGCTGAAGCTGCCGTAGTGCTGCAGGTTGGAGATGATGCCGCTGAAGGCCACCGAGTCGATCTCGGCCCACTGCCCGCTGTAGCGCAGGATGAAGTAGCCGCCGAAGGCCAGCCCGATCCAGAAGGCGTAGGTGAAGGACGAGACCCGCAGGGGCTGGCGGGCGATGGCCCGCGGGGCCCACAGCAGGTCCTGCACGCGTTGGGGGAGGCGGGGCAGGTTCACGCGGCCTCCCTCCAGACCCGCCAGATGCCCAGCAGGCCCAGCATCAGCACCAACAGCGCGAAGGGCGCGGCCAGGGGGTTGGGCGGCTGGGCGGTGACGCGGGGGGTGGGGGCCACCTCGAGCCGCCCCACCTCGAGCCGGCGCTCGCCCAGCGTCAGCACCACCTCTTCAGGGCCGGCCGCGCGGGGGGCCCAGGGGATGGCCTCGCGGAAGGTGCGCTGGCCGGGCAGTTCCAGCCGCTCCCAGCGCTTGAGCACCTCCGGCTCGACCTTGCCCCACGGGTTGGTGCGCAGCGCCACGAGCTCGGCGGGGCCGGCCCAGGTGACGCCGCCCTGGTTGTGCACCTCGAGCTCGAGCACCGTGGGGTAGAGCTCGCGCAGCGTGCGGCTCTTCAGGCGGGCCACCAGGCGGGGCGGGGGGCTCTCCTCCAGGCTCCAGCGGCCCGTGGCCGCGGCGTAGCGCAGCACGTAGGTGCCCGCCCGCCCGGGCGCCAGGCTCCCGCGGCCCCTCCCCTCGCTCCACAGCACCAGGCGCAGGCCCTCGGGGGTGCGCTGCACCTCGCTCAGCCGGGCGCCGGGGTCTTGCAGCAGGGTGGCGCCGCCCAGCGGGCCCAGCCAACTGTCCAGGCGGCGGGGGTCGCGGCCGCCCTCGAGCCCCGGCAGGCGGCTGGCCCAGGGCTGCCAGGTCTCGCGGTTGGTGGGGACGGGCAGCTCGAGGCCGTGCAGCTCGGCCGCGCCCCGGCGCACCACCACCCCGGAGGGGCCGGAGTAGATGAGGAAGCCGGACAGGTAGTGCAGCCGCTCGAGGGGCTCGCCCGGCTTGGCGATGACCACCGGGCCCTTCTGCAGCGGCACCCGCTCGCGCACCCAACTGTCGATGTAGTCGTCGGGCTCGAGGTTGTAGCTGCGCAGCACCTGGCCCTGGCCCAGGTTCCAGACCCCGGCCTGGGCCCCCTTGAGGTGCACGCGCCGGTCCACGGGCGAAAAGTAGATCTCGGGCACGCGGTTGTAGGCCATGCTGTACTCGCCGCGGAAGCCCTCGGCCAGCCGCTGGGGGTGGATCTGGGGGAACTCGATGTAGGGCTGGTCGTAGCCGGGGGGCGGCACGTCGCGCAGGCCGTTGACCCAGTAGGCCAGCTCGGGCGTGTCCTCCACCGAGTAGTCGTAGATGCCCTCCGAGCCGGGCTCGCCCTGCGTGGACTCCACCAGCGTCACCGCCTTCCAGCTCTTCGTCGCCACCCAGGCCGGGTAGTCCCAGTAGGGCACCGCCAGCACCTCGTGGTCGCCCACCTTCACCCGCGTGCGCATCTCGTGGTTGCCCGCGACGGTGAGCGAGTAGCGCCAGTGGACGGGGTCGTCGGCCTTCCAGCTCATGCGGAAGGCCGAGCGGGTCGTGCGGTAGACCTCGGGGCCGAAGAGGCTCTTCTGGGGCCAGTAGTCGGCGCGCACCACCAGGTCGGCGTACTTGGGGTCGGGGGCGGTGCGGTTGAAGCGGTACCAGGCGAAGGGGGCCTCGAAGTCGGTGTAGGGGGGGAAGGACTTGGAGTTGAAGGAGAAGACCCCCGCGCTCTGGAAGCCCGACCAGGTGGTGCGGAAGGCGTGGGTGTTGAGCTCGTAGACCATGGGGCGGTTCTCGCCGAAGGGGTCGAAGCCCTGCACCACGCTGAGGTAGGGGAAGCTGGGCAGCAGGGGCTCGGCCAGCACGAAGGGCACGGCGGGGTCGGAGCGCACCCCGGCGCCGAAGCGGGAGTAGCCGCGGTCGGCGGAGGCGTCGTTGACGATGCGGGTGGTGTGCCACAGCGGCTCGCCGGGGCGGCTGGGGTTGGCGGCCACGCTGAGCCCGAACATCAGGCCCTGCTGCTCGTCGCTGGGCACGAGGCCCTCGAGGTCGAAGTTGGGCCGCCCGTCGCGCAGCAGCCAGTCCTCGTTCTCGTCGCGCGGCCACAGCTCGATGACCTGCTTGTGGGTGCCGGGGAGGATGTACTGCCCGGCCAGGGCCCGCACCTGGGCGCGCTCGCGCTGGTCGACGACGTAGATGCGCACCCGCGGCCGGTCCACCCGCAGCCCGAAGTCGAGGATCAGGTCGTAGCCGCCCGGGGAAAAGCCGAAGAGGAAGACGTCGCTGTTGGTGCGGCCCCACTGCCACCAGGGCTTGTTCCGGCGGTCCTCGGCGGAGATGGTGTGGCCGCGCGCCACCACCGCCACGTGCAGGGCGAGGCCGTTCCACTGCCCCTCCCAGCGGGCCACGTCGCCCTGGGCCCGTGCCAGCGGGAGGCAGAAGGCCAGGAGCAGCAGGCCCAGGGGGAAAGCCCACCGGGGCCTGGGCTTTGGCGGGGAGGCTCTCCTCATGCGGGCACCGTGTCGAGCTGCATCTGCCGGGCCCAGCCCTCGAGCAGGGCCAGGCTCCAGGTCTGGTAGGCGGCCTGGGTCGACTCCACGCGCGCCTCGGGCAGGCGCTGCCCCAGGCGCTGGCCCAGGGCCTTGAGCTGGGAACGCGCCCAAGGCTCCAGCGCCCCGCCCTCGCGCAGCCAGCCCAGCAAGGGGGCCTGGAAGTGGCGCTTGGGGCGGTGCAGCACCTCGCGGGGCAGCTCGGCGAAGCTCTGCTTCATCAGGCCCTTGAGCCCCCCGTCCATCAGGGCCTCGGCGCCCAGCCGCAGCACGCAGTCGAGGAGGTCGAGGTCTTGCAGCGGCACCCGCGCCTCCACGCTCGCGTTCATGCTGGCGCGGTCGAGGCGCTGGTTGTAGTGCTCGGGCACGTTGAACAGCAGGTCCATGCGGGCGGCGAGCTCCACCGGGCGCAGGGGACGGCCCGCCGGCGAGGGCAGGCGCTGGGCGCGCCCGTGCGCCTCCTCGAGCAGCGCCCGCAGGGTCTCGCCCACCTCCGCAGCGGGCAGCCCGGCCAACCGCGCCGCGGTCGCCGCGTCGAAGAGCACGGCCGAGCGCCGGGCGTAGCCCTCGAGGAAGGGCTGGCGCCACACGCTGGCCGCCCCGCGCAGGTTGTCGCGGGCGTCGCCGGGGAGGAAGGGCAGGCTCGAGGCCGCCCGTAGGGCCGGGCCCAGCAGGGGGATGCGGTCGTAGCGCTCGCCCTTCTCCACCGCCTGGTAGGTGGGGTAGCCCATGAACACCTCGTCGCCGCCGTGGCCGGTGAGCACCACGATGACCCCGGCGGCCCGCGCGGCCTGCGAGAGCAGCACCTCGCCGCGGAAGTAGGGCTCGAGCACCGGCTCGTCCATGCGGGCGAGCAGGTCGGCGGGGTCCTGGGCCACCTCGGCGGGGTCGAAGGGGATCTCGTGGTGCTCGAGGCCCAGCTTCTTGGCCTGCGCCGCGGCGAGGTCGGCGTCGAGCTCGGCCTCGGGGCTGCCGCCGTGCAGCGGCCGCAGGCTGAAGGAGGCCAGGGGGCCGGTGCGGGCGACCACGTGCGCGATGGCCGAGGAGTCCACCCCGCCCGAGAGGAAGATGCCCACCGGCACGTCGGAGAGCAGTTGCCCCTCCACCGCCCGCTCCACCGCCGCGCGCAGGTCGCCGGGCTCGACGTCGCGGGCTTCCTGCCAGGCGCCGTACTGGATGAAGCCGCTGCGCGGCTGGCGCCCGAAGACCCGCACCTCGCCGGGGCGGAGCTTCTTCACGTCCTCGAGCAGCGAGAAGGGCGCGGGCACGAAGCCCAGCGCGGCGTAGAGCGCCACCCCCTGCGCCGAGAGCCGCCCGCGGCTGTGGGGGCGCAGGGCCCTGAGCTCGGAGGCGAAGTAGACCGAGCCGCCGTGCTCGAGGTAGAGCAGCGGCTTGACCCCCAGCGGGTCGCGCACCAGCGTGAGCTCCTGCTTGTGCTTGTCCCAGACGGCCAGGGCGTACATGCCGTTGAGGCGGCCCAGGGTGCGCTCGAGGCCCCACTGCTCGAAGGCCTGCAGCACGGTCTCGGTGTCGGAGTGCCCGCGCCAGCCACCCGCGGGCGTGGCGAGCTCCTGCCGGAGCCGGGCCTGGTTGTAGATCTCGCCGTTGAGCATTAAGGTGAAGCGCTCGCCCTGCATGGGCTGGTTGCCCGCCTCGGAGAGGTCCTGGATCGCCAGGCGGCGGAAGCCGAAGCCGACGGGGCCGTCGTGGTAGGTCCCGCCGGAGTCGGGGCCGCGGTGCAGCACGATCTGGCTCCAGACCGCCAGGTCGGGGCGGGGTTTGCCTTGGGGAATGAGGTATCCGACGAAACCGCACATGAATGATCCTCCGGGCGGGAATGCTTGGCTAAGTCCGGCTGCCCACGGCGGCCGGGGGGTTGAGGCAGGCGTGGTAAATCGCTTCGACCTCGGCCGCGACCTGCTCCCAGGTTAAGGCCTGCATGGCCCTCCTTCCGTGAGACCCGAGCTGCTGCCGCAGGGCCGGGTTCTGGCTGAGGTCGCGCAGGGCGCTCTCGAGCGCGGCCTCGTCGCCGGGCGGGACCAGCTTGCCCCCGCCCTGCACCACCTCGGGCAGCCCCCCCACGTTCGAGGCCACCACCGGGCGCTCGCAGGCCAGGGCCTCGGCGGCCACCAGCCCGAAGGGCTCGAGCCACACCGAAGGCACCACCAGCCCGTCGCAGGCGGCGTAGACCGCCGGCATCTCGCCCCCGCCCACCACCCCCAGCCAGTGCACCTGCCCACGGGCCTCGGCGGCGGCGAGGGTGCGGCGCACCTCGAGCTCGTAGGCGGCCTGGGGGTCCTCGCGCTCGAAGCTCTGGCGCCACAGGGCGCTGCCCCCCGCGATCACCAGGTGGGCCTGGGGGATGCGCTCGGCCAGCCGGGCAAAGGCGCGGGCCAGGTGCAGCACGCCCTTCTCCGGCACCACGGCCCCGGCGTAGAGCCAGGTGGGGTCGCCCGCCTTAATCCCCCAGCGCTCGCGCAGCTCGGCGCGCTCGCGGGCGTAGCGGGCGGGGTCGAAGCGCTCGGTGTCCACGGCGTTGTAGACCCGGTGGACGCGCTCGGCGCTCCCCAGGCCCTGCTCGAGCCGCCGCGCCACGAACTGGCTCACCGCCACGAAGGCGTCGCAGTGGCGGGCGACGGCGGCGAGGTCGGCGCCCGCGCCCTCGTGCAGCGGGTCGTGGTGCACGTGCACCACGCGGGCCCGTGCGCGCAGGAAGCGCAGGTAGCTGTAGAGGTGGCCGTGCGCCACGTCGAAGCCCTCGCGCAGCGACAGCAGCACGTAGGGCAGGTGGGCGCGGAAGTCGAGGCCCCGCCAGCGGGCCCAGGGCAGGGGCTTTAGCTGCACCAGCCGCACGCCCTGCCACTCCTGCCGCCAGGCCTCGGGCCCGACGCTCACCACCCACGGCTCGTGCCCGGCCGCCGCCTGCTGGCGGGCAAGCTCGAGCGCCACCCGCACCGCGCCGCTGGCCTGCTCGTGCTCGGGGTCCTTGGGCAGCAGCAATTGCCCCACCAGGTGCAGCACCTTCACGCCGTACCCCCCTGGGCCGGGGCCAGTTCCTGGGCGATGCGCCCCACGTAGCCCAGCTTCCACATCGCCGTCGCGTAGGACGCCGCCGCCAGCACGATGCCCAGCAGCAACCCCACCGCGCCGGGGAACAGGTGCAGCGTCAGCAGCGGGAGCAAGAAAGCGCACACGAAGCCGATGAGCACGACCCGGGCGATCACCCCCCACGGCAGGCCCACCCCGGCCAGGCGCTGCACCAGGAAGTACTTGAGCGCGGCGTAAATCACCTGGGCGACGGTGTTGGCTATGGCCGCCCCCACCGCCCCGTGCTGCGGCACCAGCCACACGCTCAGGGCGATGCCCAGCAGCGAGGTGCCGATGCCGATGGGGAACACCGCCCAGGGGCGGTTGATGGCGTTGAGCGTGAGGCCGTACAGGCCCACCAGGCACATCGGCAGCATCCCGATGAAGAGCACCTGGGCCGGGTGGGCGGCCGCGGCCTTGTCGGCCCCGAAGAGCAGGGCGATGAGCTCAGGCAGCGTCACCAGCCCGCCCAGGCACAGCGGGATGGCGTACACCGCGCTCAGGAGCCCGGCCTGCTGGATCTTGTGGCGGATCGAGGCCCAGTCCCCCTGCCCGAAGCTGCTGGAGATGGCGGGGTAGAAGCTGTTGACCAGCGCCCAGCCGGTCATGAACAGGAGCTGGAAGATGGTGTAGGCCAGGCTGTAGAAGCCGATCTGGGCCTCGGTGGAGTAGCGCTCGAGGAAGAACACCCCCGAGCGCTGGATCATCACCAGCTCGAGCATCCCCATCACCACCAGCGGGAAGCTGAAGGTGAGGTAGTAGCGCACGGTGGCGGGGTTCGGCCACCAGCGGCGCGGGCCGGGCTCGGGCTCCTCCTGCGCCGGGCTCAGCAGCAGCGCCGCGCAGTTAGCCACCGGCAGGGCCAGCGTCAGCAGCAGGTAGCCCGCCACCCCCCAGCCCTGCCAGTAGGCCAGCAACACCAGCAGCACCTGCAAGCCGCTGCCCAGCAGGTTGGCGATGGAGGTGATGCGGTAGTTCTCCCGGCTCCAGAACACCGACGACAGCAGCGAGGCCAGCACCCCCGGCAGGGGCGCGGCCGCCACCACCAGCAGGTAGTAGCGGAAGGGGGGCGCGGCGCCCAGGGCCTTAGCCAGCAGCGCCACGCTCAGCAGCAGGCTCGAGCCCACCAGCACCAGCATGACCCCCCGCCCCAGCGCCCGCGCCTCCCCCACCGCGCCCTGGCCCCGCAGCTCCGCGGCCACCTTGGTCAGGGCCGAGCCGAAGGCCTGGCTGCTCAGGACCGCCACCAGCACGCCCGAGAGCCAGGCGTAGTAGCTGTAGATGCCGAACTCGTGCTCGCTCAGGCTGCGGGCCACGATCACCGAGGTGACCACGCCCACCAGGGCCATGAGCAGGTTGGCGGCGCCGTTCCACAGCCCGTTGCGTACGGCACGGGCGAGGCGGGCAGGAGGGGCGGGCGGGGAAATGTCGTTCATGAAGACCTTGCGTGCGGGGCCCAGCGGGCCGGGAATAGGGAAAAAGGAGTTCAGGCCGGGCTACGGCGGGCCCGGAAGGCCAGGTTCTCGGCGAGCTCCCAGAGCTTGGAGCGGATGCCGCGCGAGAGGGGTAGGTTGGCGATGAAGTGGGCGATGCGGATGCCCAGGCTCGGGTTGGGGTCGAGCCGGGCCGCCTTGACCAGGATCTCTTTGGCCTCTTCCTCCTGGCCGGCCTTGAGCAGGCGCTGGGCCAACGCCAGCATACGGCTGCGGAGGTTGGCGATGCGCTCGCCCTCGAGCTCGGGCGGGCAGCTCTCGGCCGCCGTCTCGAAGATGCGCACCTCCTCGCGCAGCCGGGGGATGATGTTCTTGTCGATGGTGTGGGACTGGGGGTGCTCGCGGAAGTAGGCCAGCTTCTCGGGCAGGTAATACCCGACCGCCCCCCGGTTCATGATGTCGACCCAGAGCATGTAGTCGGGGGCGTAGTTGAAGCCCAGCCGGTAGAGGTGGGGGTAGGGCTTGTGCTGCTCGAAGAGCGAGCGCCGCTGCAGCACGGTCTGGGCGAAGATGTAGTTGTTGCGGTAGAGCTCCTTGAGCGCGCGGTGCTTGCCCGCGGAGGGCAGGTGGGCGAAGAGGTCCATGTACTCGAACAGCGGCTTGCCCTCGGGGTCGACCTTGTAGCCCGCACAGTGCACGAAGGTGAGCTCAGGGTCGGCCTCGGCGATGGCGACGAGCTTGGAGAGCATGTTGGGCTCCCACCAGTCGTCGGCGGGAAGGATGATGACATAGCGGCTGTCGGGGTGCATCAGCTCATAGCAGCGGTTGTAGTTGGGCGTCATGCCGATGTTCTCGGCGTTGCGGTGGTAGCGCACTCGAGGGTCGGCCAGGTACGGCGCCACCACCGCCTGGGTGTCGTCGGTGGAGGCGTTATCGCTGATGATCAGCTCGATGTCCCCCAGGTCCTGCCCGAGTGCACTCTCGATGGAATGCGCGATGAATTTCGCGTAGTTGTAGGTAGGCATCAAGATGCTCACCAAGGGGGCTTTCTTCATAAGCGCCACAACACTCCTCTCAGCCTAGAGCGTAGTCCTTGGCGCGTTAAGCTGCCGTTACCTGCTCCAGCGCACTGTCGCGCGGGGGGAAGCGGGTGTCGGGGGAAGGGGGAAGGGTCCAGGGAGGCCCGTGGCCCGTGGTCTGTCGAGAGTCGAGGGTCGAGGGCCCAGGCGTCTCGCGTCTTGCGTTTGGCGTACGACGTACCACGCAGGAGTACGACCCACCTGCAGCCCCCGTACCTGGCCCGATTATCGATATGTCGGGGTAACGCCCGGCATAACGCGAGCGTGCCCTACGCCTCGGGGAGGACGAGGGCGATGGCCAGGCCGTCGTAGCCCTTCGAGCCCACGGTCTGGATCGCGGTGGCGCTCAGGCGGGGCTCGGCGGCCACCTGCTCGTAGAAGCGGCGGATGCCCTGGACGTTGGGGTCGCGGCTCGAGCCCTCCAGCACCGCCCCTGCGCGCACCACGTTGTCGGCGACGATCAGGCTGCCGGGGCGGGTGAGCTCGAGGGCCCATCGCAGGTACTCGGGGGTGGAGGGCTTGTCGGCGTCGAGGAAGACCAGGTCGAAGGGGCCCGCCCCCTCGTCGGCGAGCCGGGGGAGGGTGTCCAGCGCCCGCCCCAGCCGCACCTCCACCACCCCCGCCAGCCCGGCCCGCTCGAGGTTGGCCCGCGCCACCTCGGCGTGGCGGGGGTCGGCCTCAAGGGTGATCAGGCGCCCGCCCGGGGGCAGCGCCCGCGCCAGCCAGACGGTGCTGTAACCGCCCAGGGTGCCGACCTCGAGGATGAGGCGCGCGCCCTGCAGCCGCGCCAGCAGCCACAGCAGCTTGCCCTGGTTGGGCGCGACGTGGATGGGCGGCAGGCCGGCCGCCGCGCTGGCCTCGAGCACCCCCTCCAGCACGGGGTCGGCAGGCACCAGCCGCTCGGCGATGTAGCGGTCCACCTCGCTCCACAATTCCGGGTCGTGGCTCATGGCGCTTCGCCCCAGCATAAACCGGGCGGGGGTCGGGTGGAAAATGAGAAATACACGCGGGCCGGATGGTCAAAATCGCGAGCGCCGCGCCACACAGTTATGTAAGGTACGGCTGAAGTGGGCGCGCGTGCTCAGACCACAAGCTCGACACCGGCCGCCGCTGTCACGCTGGCGGCGCTGGTAGCCGCGCACCTGCTATGGACGGCGCTCCCGGCCTCCGTCCGCCCGTGGGAATGGTTCGGGAGCGTCGTGCAGCCCCTGATCGGGCTGGTGGTGGTGTGGCTGGTCTGGAGCAGCCGGCCCTACCACCCCCGGCACCTCCACGGGGCCTGGGCGCTGTACGCCCTGAGCCTGTCGACCTGGACGGTGGGCGACCTGCTGTACTACTCCTACGCCCTGGCGGCGGGGGAGGCCCCCTTCCCTTCCTGGGTCGACGGGGTCTACCTGCTGTACGCCCCGCTGCTCCTCGTGGCGATGTTCCAATTCGCCCACCCGCGCCCGGCCCAGTCCTGGGAGCGCCTGCGGCTGCCGCTGGACGTCGGCACGGTGGTGACGGCCATCGGGGCCTACCTCTGGTACTCCCTGCTGGCCCGCACGGCCCAGCCCTACTTCGGCGACCCCCTGGGCCTGGGCGTGACGCTGGCCTACGCCTTCACCGATCTGCTGCTCGTCAGCGTGCTGTTGCTGTTGCTGCTGCGCACCTCGCCCTGGCTGCCGATCCCCACCGCGCTGTGGCTGGGGGTCGGGCTGGTGCTCAACATCGTGGCGGACATCTGGTACACCGCGCTCGAGGCCGTCGAAGCCTACGGCCCCGCCCACCCGGTGGACGTGCTGTACGTGCTGGCCCAGAGCGCCTTCGCCCTGGCGGCCCTGGCCGGCCGGGGTAAGCCCGCCCGTAGCCTGCCCTTCCCCCGGTGGCTGCGCCGCCTCTCCTGGTACCTGCCCTACGTGGCCGTGGCCGCGACCTACGGCCTGGTGGTGCTGGTTTACGGCCGGGACCGGGACGGGGCGACGGGGGCTCTGCTGAGCATGGGGCTGGTGACGCTGCTGGTGATCGTGCGGCAGGTGCTGGCCCTGCGCGAGAACGACCGGCTCAACCAGGCCCTGCGGCTGTCGTCGGAGGAGCTCGAGCTGCGGGCGGCGGCGCTGTCGCACATGGCCCACCACGATCAGCTCACGGGCCTGGCCAACCGCACCCTCTTCGAGGCCCAGCTCAGGGAGGCCATCGCCCGGGCCGAGCGCGAGGGCCACCTGGTCGGGGTGCTCTTCATCGACCTCGACCACTTCAAGGCGGTCAACGACACCCTGGGCCACGACGCAGGCGACGAGTTGCTCGTCGCCGTCGCCCAGCGCATCCGCGCCACGGTGCGGGCCTCCGACACCGTCGCCCGGCTGGGGGGCGACGAGTTCACGGTGGTGCTCAGCCAGCTCCCCGAAGCCAAGGCGGCGGAGCGGGTGGTGTCGAAGCTGCTGGGGGCCCTGTCGGAGCCCTTCGCGGTGGCCGGGCGCTCCCTGTTCGTCACCGGCAGCATCGGCATCGCCCTCTACCCCCGCGACGGCCTCGACCCCTCCACCCTCCAACGCCACGCCGACGCGGCGATGTACCAGGCCAAGGCCGCCGGCCGCAACGGCTTCCGGGTGTTCCGCCCGGAATACACCGCCCAGGCCCTGCAGCGCCTCGAGCTCGAGCAGGACCTGCGCAAGGCGCTGCACCAGGGCGAGCTCGAGGTGCACTACCAGCCGCAGTTCTCCCTCGACGACCGCCGGGTCATCGGCGTGGAGGCCCTGCTGCGCTGGCGGCACCCCAAGCACGGCCTCGTGCCCCCGGCGCGCTTCATCCCCCTGGCCGAGGAGAGCGGCCTGATCGTGCCCATCGGGACCTGGGTGCTGCAGCAGGCCTGCCAGCAGGCCGCCTCCTGGCGGACCCGCGTCGCGGTCAACGTCTCGGCCATCCAGTTCTGCCGCGCCGACTTCGCGGACGCCGTGGCCGCGACCCTGGCCACGACCGGCCTGCCCCCCCAGCAGCTCGAGCTCGAGCTCACCGAGAGCACCGTGATGCGCGACGCCGAGGAGTCGCTGTGCCAGCTCAAGCGCCTGCAGGCGCTGGGCGTGCGCATCGCCATCGACGACTTCGGCACCGGCCACTCCTCGCTCGGGCTGTTGCGCTCCTTGCCCATCGACGCCGTCAAGATCGACCGCTCCTTCGTCGCCGGCCTGCCTGCTTCCGCCAGCAACCTCGCCCTCGTACGCGCCATCCTGACCCTGGCGGAAGCCTTCGGGCTCGAGGTCGTGGCCGAAGGGGTGGAGACCGCGGTCCAGCAAGACACCCTCAGCCAGATGGGCTGCCACTCGGCCCAGGGCTACGCGCTAGCCATGCCGATGCCCGCGGAGGAGATGGGCAGGATTCTCGAGAAGAACAACCCGAAATCCTAGGGCGCTCTGCGGCCCTTCACGAGGAATGGGCTGTAGGGTAGGCCAAGGACTGGCGTCAGGGTCGCTACGGTTGCGTTCGGAATGGTACGTGACGCGAGCGTAGAGCGTGATAAGCTCCCCCGGAAGTGGTTTTAACCAACCGGGCAACAGGACCGGTTCGTCCCCTCTCATACCCGATTCGGTTAGTTCGTCACCGAATGGTGACGCCGCCCCGCCAAGGCGGGGCGGCCGACCGAAGTTATCCGCGTAGCGGAGGGCGGTAGCGCCCCTCGGGAGGGATGCGCTTGCTTCGCCGGCCGTCAGGGAGGGGTGTGCTCTGGGATTCAAAAAGATAGCCCCTGGGTCTCTTTGGTTCGGATGATTATCTTTTTGAATCCGGTATCACGGCGCAATGCCCGAGGGTTACCCGGGGTTGCAGCCTCGTGGTGGATGGTTAAAAGCGAAATCCCCCACTCTGAGAGTGGGGGATCTATATCAAATGGAGCGGGAGACGAGACTCGAACTCGCGACCCCAACCTTGGCAAGGTTGTGCTCTACCGGCTGAGCTACTCCCGCACGCGCGGCGCGGGGCGCTGCGCGGGGCGAAAGAAAAGGAAAAAACCTCTGCGCTGCCCTACTCTCCCGGGCCCCTTCGGGCCGAGTACCATCGGCGCAGGTGCGTTTCACTTCCGTGTTCGGAATGGGGACGGGTGGGACCACACCGCTATGAGCACAGAGGCGTCTGCTGTTGCTGGTTGCGATTACTCACGCCTTGGTCTGTAAAGGTCGGACCGGCGAAAGCGAAGCAGCCGAGAGGGGAGCGGGTATGAGTGCTGAAGAGGTCAAGACCTCGGGCCATTCGCACCGGTCGGCTCCGTGCATTGCTGCACTTCCACCCCCGGCCGATCCACCTGCTGGTCTCGCAGGGCCCTTACCGGATCACTCCGTGGGAAGTCTCATCTCGGGGCGAGTTTCCCGCTTAGATGCTTTCAGCGGTTATCTCTCCCGTACTTGGCTACCCGGCATTTGCCCTTGGAAGGACAGCCGGAAAACCAGCGGTACGTCCACTCCGGTCCTCTCGTACTAGGAGCAGCCCCCCCCAAACTTCCTCCGCCCGTGACGGATAGAGACCGAACTGTCTCACGACGTTCTGAACCCAGCTCGCGTGCCACTTTAATGGGCGAACAGCCCAACCCTTGGGACCTTCTTCAGCCCCAGGATGTGACGAGCCGACATCGAGGTGCCAAACGATTCCGCCGCTATGGACGCTCGGGAATCATCAGCCTGTTATCCCCAGGGTAACTTTTATCCGTTGATCGATGGCCCTTCCACACGGTACCACCGGTTCACTAGGCCCAGCTTTCGCTCCTGTTCGGCTCGCAGGCCTCACAGTCAGGCTCCCTTCTACCCTTGCGCTCACCGCGTGGTTTCCGTCCACGCTGAGGGAACCTTTGGGCGCCTCCGTTACGCTTTGGGAGGCGACCGCCCCAGTCAAACTGCCCATCAAGCACTGTCCCCCGCCCGGGGTTAGGCTCCCGAACAGGCCAGGGTGGTATTTCACCGACGCCTCCCCCCGGCCCGAAAGCCGGGGATCGCAGGCTCCCACCTATCCTACGCAGGCCTGTCCAGAAGCCAATGCCAGACTACAGTAAAGCTCCATGGGGTCTTTTCGTCCTGCCACGGGTAGGCTGCATCTTCACAGCCAGTTCAATTTCACCGAGTCCCTCGTTGAGACAGCGCGCTGATCGTTACGCTTTTCGTGCAGGTCGGAACTTACCCGACAAGGAATTTCGCTACCTTAGGACCGTTATAGTTACGGCCGCCGTTCACTGGGGCTTCGGATCAGGGCTTGCACCCCTCCCCTTGACCTTCCAGCACCGGGCAAGCGTCGCTCCCTATACCTCCACTTACGTGTTCGCAGAGAGCTGAGTTTTTGGTAAACAGTCGCCAGCGCCTATTCACTGCGGCCCCCGTCGCCGGGGGCACCCCTTCTCCCGAAGTTACGGGGCTAGATTGCAAAGTTCCTTAACGAGGGTTCTCTCGCGCGCCTTGGTGCGTTCACACCCACCCACCTGTGTCGGTTTGCGGTACGGGCACTCTTCGGTTATGCTTAGAAGCTTTTCTCGGCTCCGTGGCTTCGGCAGGTTGTCAGCTCGCGCCTTCCCCACCACGCACGGGTAGCGGGCTACGGGTTTGCCTGTAGCCCCCCTTGCGCTTCTGGCCGGGCTCGTCCATGGCTCCGGTCTGCCTAGCCTAGAGCGTCCCTCCGTCGCACCTAGAGTGGGACTGGAGTATTAACCAGTTGTCCGTCGACTACGCCTCTCGGCCTCGCCTTAGGCCCCGCCTAACCCTACGATGACGACCATAACGTAGGAAACCTTGGGTTTACGGCGATGGGGATTCTCACCCCATTTATCGTTACTCATGCCGGCATTCGCACTTCCCGTACCTCCACCACCCCTCGCGGTATGGCTTCGTCGGCATAGGGAACGCTCCCCTACCGGTGCGCTCGCGCGCACCCCGCAGCTTCGGTGTCGGGCTTAAGCCCCGATCATTTTCGGCGCAAGGCCACTCGACCAGTGAGCTATTACGCACTCTCTCAAGGGTGGCTGCTTCTAAGCCAACCTCCTGGCTGTCTGTGCGGCCTCACATCCTTATCCACTTAGCCCGAACTTGGGGACCTTAGCTGGCGGTCTCGGTTGTTCCCGCGCTTGGACATGGATGTTAGCACTCATGCCCTCACTCCCGGACTCCCCTTGCGACCCTTCAGAGTTTGACAGGGTTTGGTAGGCTGGTAGGCCCCCTAGCCCAATCAGTGCTTTACAGGCCGCAATCAGCGTCCGAGGCTGACCCTAAAGTCATTTCGGGGAGAACTAGCTATCTCCTGGATCGGTTAGCTTTTCACTCCTAGACCCAGCTCATCCGAGGGATTTGCATCTCCAACCGGTTCGGCCCTCCACGCGGTGTCACCCGCGCTTCAGCCTGGCCAGGCCTAGCTCTCCAGGTTTCGAGTCTACGCCGACGTACTCGCCGCCCTCTTCGGACTCGCTTTCGCTACGCCTCCGGCTATCGCCTTAAGCTCGCACGCCAACGTAAGTCGCCGGCTCATGCTTCAATAGGCACACCGCAACGCCCGTGTGGCGCCGCGATTGCTTGTAAGCACACGGGTTCAGGTTCTGTTTCACTCCCCTCCCGGGGTTCTTTTCACCTTTCCCTCACGGTACTGCTTCGCTATCGGTCACCCGGAATATTTAGCCTTACGCGGTGGGCCGCGCAGATTCGCCCAGTCTTCCACGAAAACCAGGCTACTCGGGTACGCCCTACTAGTCTCCTCTTTTCGCCTACAGGACTTTCACCCTCTCCGGTCAGCCTTCCCAGGCTGTTCGGCTAAGACTCGACTTCGACATCGGGCGCCCCACGACCCCGGCGTGCACGCACGCCGGTTTAGGCTGCTCCCCTTTCGCTCGCCGCTACTCAGGGAATCGCTTTCGCTTTCTTCTCCTGCCGGTACTTAGATGTTTCAGTTCCCGGCGTTCCCCCCGCTCGCGCGGTACCCCCTGTTCCCAGAGGGTGGGTTCCCCCATTCGGACACCCACGGATCAACGCTCACTACCAACTCCCCGTGGCTTTTCGCAGGTAATCACGTCCTTCGTCGGTTCGGGTGCCAGGGCATCCACCGTGTGCCCTTCCTATCTTGACCCTTCTTCTGCTACACACAGCCCCTCGGCCCCCGCCGGCCCGCGCCCCGTATCCCTACGGCGCCCGCGCCCCTCGGCGGCCCAGGAGCAGTGATGTCATCGCTACTCTCGACTCCTTCGCTTTCAAGGTCCCCGCACCGCCCTCTGGACAGCGCAACGAGTAGATTACCGCTCGCCCTGAGTTATGTCAAGCCTCCCACCCCACGACGCCGGTTACCCCCCTCGTTTTGTGCGCTCAACAACGAAATTTCTTGCCGACGCGGAGCATCACCTTCAGGACATGGAGCCCTCAGACGCCAGCGGTTTGGTAACGATTCTCGTTCTCAAAGGCAATAAATCCGACTGGATTACTTGACATTCAACGGGGGCCTGCCTAGACTGCCCCTTGGTGAGTTGTCGGGGCGGGATCATCTGTACCCGGGCAGCTCGAGAGGAACCGCCATGAAGAACCTGAGAATCGCGATCGTTGCTGCGCTGGCTCTGGGAGCCCTCGCGCAGGCCCAGGGAACCCTGACCATCTACTCCGGGCGCAGCCAAGGGCTCGTCGACCCCCTGGTCAAGCAATTCCAGGCCGAGACCGGCATCAAGGTCAACGTGAAGTACGGCCGCGACGCCGAGCTGCTGGCCGCCCTCCAGGAGGAAGGGGCCCGCAGCCCCGCCGACATCTTCTGGGCCAACACCTCCGGAGCCCTGGGCGCGGCACAGCCCCTGATGATCAAGTTGCCCGCCTCCATCACCAGCAAGCCCAGCGGCTTCATGCCGGGGTCGGGCACCTGGACCCCCCTCTCCATCCGCTTCCGGGTGCTGGCCTACAACACCCAGAAGCTCAAGCCCGAGCAGTTCCCCCAGTCGGTGATGGAGCTGCCCCAGCAGACCCAGCTCAAGGGCCGCATCGGCTGGACCCCTACCTACTCCAGCTTCCAGGACTTCATCGCCGCCATGATCCTGGTCCACGGCGAGGCCAAGACCAAGGAGTGGCTCGAGGGCATGAAGCGGCTCGAGCCCAAGGTCTACCCCTCCAACCCGCCCATGATGGAGGCCATCCGGGCCGGTGAGATCGATGTGGCCCTGACCAACCACTACTACATCCAGCGCTTCGTCAAGGCCGGCTACCCCATCGGCACCTACTACTTCGCCAAGGGCGACGTGGGCAGCCTGGCGCTGGTGACCGGCGCGGGCATCCTCAAGAGCAGCAAGAACGTGGCCAACTCCACCCGCTTCCTGATCTGGCTGCTCTCCCCCAAGGCCCAGCAGTTCTTCCCCGGCGAGCTCTTCGAGTACCCGGTGACCAAGGGGGCCATCCTGCCCACCACCCTCAACCCCCTCGACGACATCCTCGCCCGCAGCCCCAAGATCGACTTCGAGAAGCTCCAGCTCGACAACGCCCTCAAAGTGCTGCGCGAAGCCGGGCTGCTTTAAACCCCTGATTGCCGATCGTCCCGATCGGGTGCCGGAGGCGGAGGGCGAGCGTGCCCTCCGCCTCCAATTGGCGCCCGGGCGGTTCGGGTATCGTGGAGGCTCATGGAACGGGAAACCGCACCCACCCTTTCCCCCCTGCCGACGGCCGAGCTGCTCGAGCTCATCCGCCGGCGCCGCAGCGTCAAGCAGAACCTGCTGCGCCCCGACCCCGTCCCGCGGGAGTGCGTGGAGCAGATGCTCGAGGCCGCCAACTGGGCCCCCAACCACGGGGGGAGCGAGCCCTGGCGCTTCACGGTCTTCGCCGGGGAGACCCGGCGGGCGCTGGGCGAGACCTTCGCCCGGTCCTACCGGCTGGGCATCGACCCTGCCAAGCACAGCCCCCAGGCCGAGCAGGCCCAGCTCGAGCGGGTCTGGCTGGCGCCGGTGTGGATCTCCATCGGGATGCAGCCCGGCGGGCGCCACCCCGAGTGGGAAGAGGTCGCCGCCGTGGGGGCCGCGGTGCACGCGGCGCAGCTGGTCGCGGCCAGCCGGGGCCTGGCCGCGTTCTGGACCTCGGGCATGCCGGTGCTGCACGAGAACACCGCGCGCTTCGTGGGGCTCGAGGCCCCCGCCCGCCTGCTGGGCTTCCTCTACGTGGGCTACCCGGCCATCCCCTGGCCCGAGGGCGTGCGGGGCGACTGGCGCGAGAAGGTCGCCTGGCGCTGGGGGTGAGCCCCGCTTATTGCGAACGATTCGCAGTGTGTTTTTTGCCCCGAAACCCTAGCGGAAAACTAGGATAAACTCATCAGGCTGTGGTGCGCGCCAGCCGCCGGCCCATCCCCTGGCACTTCCTAATCCCCGCCCTGATCGCGGGGGCCGGGGTCTTGCTGCCGCTGGCCTACCTGGGGGTGCGGGCCCTCGAGGCCGACCCCCGCACCCTGGCCGAGCTGGTGCTGCGCGAGCGCAACCTGCGGCTGCTGCTCAACACCGTGGCCCTGCTGGTCGGGGTCTTGCTGGGCACCGCCCTGCTGGCGCTGCCCCTGGCCTGGCTCACCACCCGCAGCGACCTGCGCGGCAAGCGCTTCTGGACGGTGCTCCTGACCCTGCCGCTGGCGGTGCCCGGCTTCGTGGGGGCCTACGCCCTGCTGGGCGCGACCGGGCCGAGCGGGATGCTCGAGGCCGTCCTGGGCATCGACTGGCCCCGCCCCTGGGGCTACTGGGGGGCCTGGGGGGTGCTGGTGCTCTTCACCTACCCCTACCTCTTCCTCAACCTCAGGGCCGGGCTGCTGGGCCTGGACCCCAGCCTCGAGGAGGCCGCCCAGAGCCTGGGTTACCGGCGGATGGAGGTCTTCCTCAAGGTGGTGCTGCCCCAACTGCGCCCCGCCTTCTACGCCGGGGGGCTGCTGGTGGGGCTGCACGTGCTGGGCGACTTCGGCGTGGTCAGCCTGATGCGCTACGAGACCTTCAGCTACGCCATCTACCTGCAGTACTCCGCCTCCTTCGACCGCGTCTACGCCGCCTGGCTCTCGCTGATGCTCATCGGGCTCACCGGGGGGTTGCTGTGGCTCGAGTCGCGCCTGCTCTCGGGGCTCAGCTTTTCGCGGGTGGGGCTGGGCAGCGCCCGGCTGGCGCGCCCGGTGCCGCTGGGGCCCTGGCGCTGGCTGAGCTACCCGCTGCTGCTGGTCCCGGTGGTGGGCGCGCTGCTCATCCCCCTGGCTACCATGCTCTACTGGGCGCTGCGCTTCCCCTACGAGAACCGGGTGTCGGTGACCGAGGCCCTGGCCAACTCGGCCCAGGCCGCCGCGCCCGCCGCGCTGGTGGCGGTGCTGCTGGCCCTGCCCCTGGCCTACTTGGGGGTGCGCTTCCCCTCCCCCTTCTCCCGGCTCCTCGAGCGCACCGCCTACCTGGGCTACGCCACCCCGCCCCTGGCCTTCGCCCTGGCCCTGATCTTCTTCAGCCTGCGCGGGGTGCCCTTCCTCTACCAGACCCTGGCCCTGCTGGTGCTGGCCTACGCCCTGCACTTCATGGCCGAGGCCATCGGGCCCATGCGCAGCGCGCTCTACCAGGCCCCGCCGCGGCTGGAGGAGGCCGCGCGCAACCTGGGCTTCGGCCCCCTCCAGGCCTTCCTCAAGGCCACCTTCCCGCTCTTGTGGCGGGGGGTGCTCGCCAGCTTAGCCCTGGTCTTCCTCTCCTCGGTCAAGGAGCTGCCACTGACCTTCCTGCTGGCGCCGGTGGGCTACAGCACCCTCGCCACCCAGATCTGGGCCTACACCTCCGAGGCCATGTATGCTGAGGCAGCCCCCTACGCCCTGCTGATCGTGCTCTTCTCGGCCTGCTTCGTCGGGCTCTTGATCTCCCAGGAACGCCGCCGATGATCGAAACCGCCCCCAACCCCCAGACCCCCGCCCAGGCCCTCGAGCCCGTCCTGCGCGTCGAAGGGCTGACCAAGCGCTTCCACCCCTCGATCCCCGCGGTCGTGGACCACGTGAGCTTCGGGGTGGCCCCCGGCGAGATCTTCGCCCTGCTGGGCCCTTCGGGCTGCGGCAAGACCACCACCCTGCGGCTCATCGCCGGCTTCGAGCGCCCCGACGGCGGGCAGGTCTGGCTGGGCGGGGAGAACCTGACCCACCGCCCGCCCGAGAAGCGCGGCATCGGCTTCGTCTTCCAGGACTACGCGCTCTTTCCCCACCTCAGCGTGTTCGAGAACGTGGCCTTCGGGCTGCGCAACCTGAGCCCGGCCCGGCGGCGGGAGCGGGTCGAGGAGGTGCTGAGCCTGGTCGGCCTCACCGTCTTCCGCGACCGGCGGCCCCACGAGCTCTCGGGCGGGCAGCAGCAGCGGGTGGCGCTGGCCCGCGCCATCGCGCCCGGCCCCAAGGTGGTCTTGCTCGACGAGCCCTTCAGCAGCCTCGACGCCGGGCTGCGCCAGGCCACGCGCGACGAGGTGCGCGAGCTGCTCAAGCGCTCGGGCATCGGCGCGGTGCTGGTGACGCACGACCAGGAGGAGGCCCTCTCCTTCGCCGAGCGCCTGGCGGTGATGCGGGCGGGGAGCCTCGAGCAGGTCGGCACCCCCGAGGAGGTTTACGCCCGTCCCCGCACCCCCTTCGTCGCCCAGTTCCTGGGTCGCACCAACCTGATCCCCGGCGAGGCCCACGGCATCGAGGCCGAGACCCCCTTGGGCTCGGTCCGGCTGGCCGAGGGCGCCCTCGGCCCCGTGCTGCTCTCGCTGCGCCCCGAAGCCCTGGCGCTCGAGCCCGGCGGCGAGGGCGTGGTGATGAGCCGCGAGTTCAAGGGCCACGACCTCACCTACCGCGTCCGGCTCGCGGGCCGCGACTACGTGGTGCAGGCCGACCCCCACTGCCCCTGCCGGCCCGGGGACAAAGTGCGCCTCGAGGCGCGCGACCCGGCGGTGGTGGTCGGGCGGAGCGGCGGGGAAGCCTGACCTGGGGTCGGTCGCCGGTAGCCGAAGGCCGCAGGCGAGAAGCGTTCGCCCACCCCGGCCGTGATCACCGGCAGGGCGCCTCTCCCTCCGGGCGCGCGGCGTACGACGTACTGACGCGAGACGGTACAATAGCGTAGTCTTGATAGCCGTGCTGGACCCGCTGGAACAGCTCGAGACCGAACCCGCCGCGCCCTCCGGGATGCGGCGCATCCGCCTGACCGTCGAGTACGACGGCACGCACTTCGCGGGGCTTCAGACCCAGGCCCGGGGGGAGCGCACCATCCAGTCCGTGCTCGAGGCCGCCCTCGCCCGCATACCGGGCGCCTCCCCCAAGGTGGTGGCCGCCGGGCGCACCGACGCCGGGGTGCACGCCCTGGCGATGCCCTTCCACTACGACACCGCCGACTCCATCCCCGCCCCCAAGATCCCCTACGCCCTCAACGCCCTCCTCCCCCCCGACCTGCGGGCCCTTAGCGCCGAGGAGGTCGAGCCCGACTTCCATGCCCGCAAGAGCTGCCACTGGCGCTGCTACCGCTACCGCATCCTGCAGCGCCCCATGGCGCCGGGCCTCGAGCGCCACCGGGTGTGGTGGATCCCCCAGGCCCTCAACCTCGTCGCGATGCGGCACGCCCTCGAGGCACTCGAGGGCGAGCACGACTTCCGGGCCTTCGCCATCAAGGAAGAGCGCAGCACGGTGCGCCGGATCTACCGCGCCCACCTCACCGTGGTCACGCCGCTCGAGGGCCGCTCGGCGCAGGAGATCTGGCTCGAGTTCGTCGGCAGCGGCTTCGTGCGCGGCCAGGTGCGCAGCATGGTGGGCACGCTGGTCGAGGTGGGGCTGGGCAAGCGCGACTCCAGCGACATCCCCCGCCTTCTCGAGCACGGCACCCGCAAGGACGCCGGGCCCACGGCCCCGCCCCAGGGGCTCTACTTCGTGCACGCGGGGTATACGCCTTGGAATGGCTGATAGCCGATAGCCCATAGCCGAACGCCAAACGCAAGACGCAAGACGCCTTGGCCCTCGGCCCTCGACTCTCGGCGCCAGCGGGAAGGATTCCTTTCACCACAGGTCAAAGGCCACAAGCTGACGGCTGACCGCTTACCCCTTCCTCCCGTCTACTACGAGCCATACGCCGCTCCGCTACCCGCCTCCCTCACGGCACCGTGAGCTCGAGCCACAGCCGCCAGGCCTCGACCGGGCGCCACGAGGCGTCGGCCCCGATCTTGAGGTGGGGGTCGAGGCGGTACGACAGGCCGAGGAGCAGCTTCGAGGCCAGGTCCTCCCCGGGGTTCCACCAGCCCCAAGCCCCGAGGGCGCTCGCCCCGTCCAGCGGCCAGCGCAGGCGGCCCCATAAGCCGGTGTTCCACTGGTAGTAGAGCTCGCCCAGCTCGCCGCTAACCCCCACGCGCGGCGTGAGGCCACCGGGCGAGATCCACGTGCCCCCCTCCAGGCCTCCCAGGCGCCCGCCCACGTACGCCTGGCCCTCGACGTAGGCGGCCTCGAGGCGTGCCTGCTCGTCCAGGCGGTACTGGCCGTACACGCCCCACTGGCCCTCGTCGCCCCACGGCGTGCGGCTGTAAGGGGTGGTGTACACCGCCTGTTTGCCCAGGCTCAGGCGGAACTCCTCGAGCGGCACCAGCAGATAAACCTCCCCGACCCCGGCCTGCACCGCGCTGCCGAAGGCGGCGTAGCCGCGGCCCCTGAGCTCGTACCACCCGGCCAACAGGTTGGCCTCGAGGCGCACCCCGAATTGCACCTGCTCACCCGTACTCCCGCTCTGCCAGCGCCAGAAGCTGCTGGGGAAGAGGTTGAGGCTGAGCAGGCCCGAGAGCAGGGGGAGGGAGATCCACGAATAAAGGCGGTTGTGCATCGCCCTCCACCATAACCGAGCCCTGGCGAAGCGCGCAGCATGAAAAAGCCGACCCCGGAGGGCCGGCGAAGAAGCCATTGGGCCTTCAGGCGCTGCAGCACCCGCCGCTGCCCTCGCCCTCGGGGGCCTTGGCCCCGTCGGTGCGGAAGGAGTGGCCGCAGCCGCAGGAGGAGGTGGCGTTGGGGTTGTTCACGCTAAACCCGCCGCCCATCAGGTTCTCCACCCAGTCCACCTGCGAGCCCGCCAACAGCGGCAGCGACATGCGGTCGACGACCAGGCGCACCCCGTGCATCTCGGTCACGGTGTCGCCCTCGAGCTCGCGCTCGTCCACGGCCATGCCGTACTGGTAGCCGCTGCACCCGCCCGATTTAATGAACACCCGGATGGCCGCGTTGGGCTTGTTGTAGCGGGCCAGAATCTCCCGCGCCCGCTCAGCGGCCAGTGGGGTGATCGAAAGCGCAGTCTGTTCCTGAACCATCCCAGCACCTCCATTGCCTTTTGCTCTCGAGGATTCCCCGCTTTTCGGGCAAAAGCCCACGGCGGGGCGGCAACTGCTCCTGATCAAGAGGTTAGCACACGAAAGGGGGGCAAACGTGATGGGATGCACCGCGTTGGGTGCCGATGGTCGATAGCTGATAGCCGATAGTCGATAGCGGGGAGAGGGCGGGCACGGGGGCCCGCCCCTACGTCATGCGTTTGGCGTCTCGCGTACGGCGCAGGACGTACGACGTACGACCCGCACCCGGCGTTGGGCGTTCGACGCCCGGCGTTTTAGACTGACCCCGTGGACATCGCCAAAGCCCAACACGCCCTGCGGAAGGCCGGACTGCCCGGCTGGCTGCTCTACGGCTTCTTCGGCAACAACCCCCTGGCGCTGGAGACGCTGGGGCTGCGCGGGCTGCACCTCTCGCGCCGCTTCGCCTACCTCATCCCGGCGGAGGGGGATCCCGTGTTCATCGTCCACGCCATCGAGAGGGCCAACTTCCCGGCCCTGCCGGGGCGCTGGGTGGTGTACTCGAGCTGGTCGAGCTTCGTCGGCGCCCTCCAGGCCCACGTCGCCCCGCTCGGGCGGGTGGCGATGGAGTACCACCCGGGCGGGGGCATCCCCTACCTCTCGCGCCTCGACGGCGGCACCCTCGAGCTGCTGCGCGGCATGGGCCTGGAGATCGTCTCCTCGGCCGAGCTGCTCTTGCAGTTCCAGACCTGGGACGCCGAGGCCCTGGCCTCCCACCGCCGGGCGGCACGGGGCCTCGAGGCCGCTAAGGACCGGGGGTTGGAGTACATCCGCTCGCGCCTCGCCGGCTCGACCCCCCCCAGCGAGCTCGAGGTGCAGGCCGAGATCCTCAAGGTGCTGCACGCGCACGGCCTAGTCTGGGACCACGACGCCAACGTGAGCTTCGGGCCCAACGCCGCCAACCCGCACCACTCCCCGGACGCCAGCCGCCTCGAGAGCGGCCAGGTGGTGCTGTTCGACATCTGGGCCAAAGAGCCCTCCGGCCCCTACGCCGACATCACCTGGATGGCCGGCTGGAACGTGTCCGGCGAGGTCGAGGACGCCTTCCGCGTGGTAATGGCCTCCCGCGATAAGGCCGTGGACTACGTGCGCGAAGCCTACGCCAGGGGGCGGCACCCCCGGGGCTACGAGGTCGACCGCGAGGCCCGCGAGGTGCTGGTAGCGGCGGGCTACGCCGAGCACGTGCTCCACCGCACCGGCCACAACCTGGGCTGGGACGCCGCCCACGGCAACGGCACCCACCTCGACGACCTCGAGACCCACGACACCCGCCCCCTCATCCCCGGCCTCGCCTTCACCGTCGAGCCCGGCGTTTACCCCGGCCCCTTCGGCCTGCGCAGCGAGATCAACGTCTACCTGCACGAGCACGGGCCGGAGGTGACCACGGCCTTGCAGACGGAGATGGACAGGCTTTAGCGGTCGTACGCCGAACGCTAAACGCCGATAGCCCATAGCTGATAGCCAAACGCCGAACGCGGGACGCAAGACGCCCTCGGCCCTGGACCCTCGACGTTGGCGGGGCTGGCTCGAGGCCTTCGGCCATCGGCGTTCGACGTTAGGCTTTCGGCGGGTTATGCTTTTGGGCGGTTATGGATCGCCCCCTGATGATCTTTAGCGGACAGTCCAACGTCCCGCTGGCCCAGGAAATCGCCGACAACCTGGGCGTTCCTTTGGGCAAGAGCAGCACCGAGCGCTTCGCCAACGACTGCCTCTTCGTGCGCTACGAGCAGAGCCTGCGCGAGGGCGACGTGTTCATCATCCAGTCCCTCACGCCTCCGGTGCAGGACCACCTGGTCGAGCTACTGATGATGATCGACGCGGCCAAGAGCAGCAGCGCGGCCCGCGTCACCGCCGTCATCCCCTACTACGCCTACGCCCGCTCGGACAAGAAAGACGCCCCCCGCATCTCCATCACCGCGCGCCTGGTCGCCGACCTGATCCAAACCGCGGGCGCCGACCGGGTGCTCACCATGACCCTGCACTCCGCCCAGGTCCACGGCTTCTTCAAGATCCCCGTCGACCACCTTTCGGCCGAGCTGGTCATCGCCAACTACTTCGCCACCCGCGTGGACCAGCTCGAGAACGCCGTCATCGTCGCCCCCGACGCCGGCGACCTCAAGCGCGCCAGCGCCCTGGCCCGCCGCCTGGCCCTGCCCCTGGCCTTCATCGACAAACAGCGCCTCTCCGACACCGAGGTGACCTCGAGGGGCCTCGTCGGCAACGTCAAGGGCAAGACTGCCCTCATCATCGACGACGAGGTCTCGACCGCCGGCACGCTGGTTCAGGCCGTCGACGTGCTCAAGCAGAACGGGGCCGAAGCCGTCTACGCGGCCTTCACCCACGGCGTCTACGTGGGGCCCGCCATCGAGCGCATCGAGAAGAGCCCCATCCTCGAGGTCGCCGCCACCAACACCTGCCTCTACAAGGGCCAGCCCAGCCCCAAACTGCAGACCCTCTCGGTGGGCCCGCTCTTCGCCGAAGCCATCTGGCGCACCCACCGGGGCGAATCGGTCTCCTCGCTGTTCACCTAGCGGGCCTCGAGCTTCGGCAGCTTCCACCCGCTGGGCTCTGCCGAGCGGGTCCCGTCCGAGTTGACCTGCACCCGCACCAGCTTGGAGACCGTCACCGTCGCCGGGTAGGGCTTGGCCCGCTTGCCGGCCTCGGCCAGAGCCTGCACCAGGGCGTTGGAGAAGTCCAGCAGCAGGGCGTCTTGCTGCCAGGCGGGCAGGGTGCTCGAGGCCGCCACCCGGGTGAAGCACGAGGGGTTAGGACTGGCGCAGTGGGGCTCGAGGCGGAGCTGCCCGCCCTCGAGGCGCAGCACATACGCCCCCAGCTCGACCCTCCCGCCCCGCTGGAGGATGGCCTGCCACTGCGCCACCGCCCCGGCCCAGAAGGCCCGGGCCTCGGCCGTGCGCGGCCCGACCGTATACCGCCAAGCCCCGGGGGTGGCGGCCGCCCGAGACTGCGAAGCGGTGATCCCGAAGAAATTCGCCGTCTGCACCACCTGGGCCAGCCCCAGAGCGAACAGGCCCAGCAGGGCCGTCAGAACCCACCGCCTCATTTAGACCCCGCCACCACCTGGGTGTCCCGCTGCCTCACTACCCCGGCCTGGGGCGGAGCCAGCGCCTCCGCCAGGAAAGCCCAGAACACGCCCACGAGCAAGCCCAACACGCCGGCGATGGCCGTGTAGAGCAACGGGCGCGGCGAGATCGGGCGCAAGGGCTCGGCCGGAGGCACCAGCACCTGCACCTGCAGCGCCTGCCCCACCAACTGGCTGAGCTGCTCCGGCTTGTCGAGCAAGGGGGTCAGGGTATCGATCCGGGCCTGAAGCTGCGCTACGGTCGAGCGCAGGCGCGACTCGTCGAGGCTCAGGCTGGTGAAGGCGGGGCTCGAGCTGCGCGCCGTCTCCGGGCCTACCTGCCGGGCCTCCAGGGCGGCCGCGATGGCCGCGTCCGAGCGCCCCTCGGCCGAGAGGTTCTTCAGCTCGGCCTGGATGCGCTTGAGGCTCTCCCGGGCGGACTCGAGGTCGAGCTGCGTCTGCGCCAGCAGAGCCCGGATGTTGGAGGCCGCTCCCTCGGCCATGCGCGCCCGGAGGTAATCCGTCGCCACCTGCACGATGCGCTCTGCCCGCTGACGAGCCTCGCCGGGGGTTCCCCCTTTCGCGCTGAGGTTGAGCAACCCCTTCTTTTCATCGAAGCGAGCACCGTAAGTCGTAGGGGGTTGAGCAACACCGAGGTCTCTAGCCAGCAGCGTAGTGTTCTGGAGGTCCACGAAACCCTGGGCAAGCCCAGGTAATGATGGGAGATTGCTCAGTACCCCTGATTGATTCGTAAGCGATAGGCTCACGACCACCTTACTGCTATAGGTTTTCGGCAGGACCTGGCCCACGGCAAAGATGAGAATTGCCAAGCCGATCGGAAGTCCGATGACTAGATTCCGGCGGCGCTTCAGCACCAGGTACAGGTCACGTAGCGATAGCTCATCGCTCTGAGTGTGAGACTCCATATTCACCCGCGCATTGTATCAGGGGACGGTAATTCTGGCTTAGAAGGTGTTCTTAACGCCCAAGCCACAGCAACCCAGAGCGGGTAGTAAACCCCAGCATAAAACCAAGTGTAGTCGAACAGGTTCACTATTAGAGCCCCGCTAATAACAGTAAGCACTCTCAACTCACGCAGTTGCCATAATTTCCATATTATATAACCCCAGAGCATCAGGAACCCGGACAAGCCGAGTAGCCCCATCTCAGCCAGAAGGTGTAAGAACAGATTATGGGCATGACTTGCCACAGGCTCCAGAGCATCTATAGGGCGATGCTCGAGGTAGTAAATCTCGAAGCGGTTCGCGCCAACTCCCGTAAGGGGGTGTTCCATAAAGGCCTGCCAAGCCACTCGCCAAATCTCCAAGCGGGATTGGCTCGAGGGGGAACTTATGTCAACAATGCTAGAAAATCGTCCTAGGTGGTCCCCCCAACCGAGCCCAACGGCAAGGGCAGCGCTCAAGAATAAAAGCGTTAGCGTTACCCACTTCCACCGTAGGGGTAACCCCTTAATCCAGATCATCCCCAAGAATAATGCGCCTAGAAAAGCGGCTCGACTACCTGATATCCACACCGCACTGATCATCACCCCTAAGGCGGGTATCGCTAACCTGCAATCTCCTATCAGCCAAGTGAGGCCAGCAACTACTACGCTAGAAGCACCAAAGGCGTTTGGGTTAACTGTTAACCCGGTAGCTCGTAGATTATCTGAAAGGTACTGCTCCACCCCTATACCTACGTGAACAATAAACCCTATAACTATCATCAGCGAAGCTTTAAATCCGTCTATATGAGGAAACAAATGTTTGCTCATATAAAGTACCATCCATCCCAAGAGGGCTGTTCCTATCCACCACAAAAAACGTTCCCAACCAGCTGAATTAGGCCAACCACCTAAAATATGGGATGGGGCAGAACCTACTTCGAGTTGAGCATAACCAATATCAATGTATCTCCACACACCTCTAAAATTGATCAAATCTGGGCCCTGGATCAGATCGTCACCTGGTCTAGCTTGATACGTGGCATATGCGCGCTTAAGCCCTCCACCCACATCTTCAATCACTGTGGAAACTGCTTGTCTACCTCGCCGGGTCCAAAAAGTGAGGTCAAACACCAAGTTCGGATTATCACTGCGGAAGTATATGCTTTGTGTATATACCTTACCATTATCGATAGGTACAGCGTAGTCTGAAGTAATGACTGTAGTAAAAGCACTGTCATCCGAATATTTTCTGTAAAACCGAAATAAACCATCCGGCTTAAGCTCACCAAGATAACGGGAACCGTATACATACAGTTCTGCAGCGGCATTATACCTAAATAAATTCGCCATACCTCGAGTATCTTGCGGATAAGAGTATGGAAAACTAGGGTTTAACTGCACTTGCTTTAGCTGTGGTAGACCGCCCAAAAGGACGTAAAGAAAGAATATAATCTGAATATGCCTGTCAAGCACCACTTTTACCTTGTTCTTAAAAGAAAGAAATAGTACTACAGCAACAGCCAAGCTGATAAACCAAACTGGCTGTACAGGCAGTAAAAGGAAAGATAGTGTAACAAGCCAAGTAGTCAAGGGCTAGTTTTTCTCATGCAAGATATTAATAAAGGCACGCTCCCAGCCAGTGTAATACTGCTTAACAACCTCTGAAGATGTTTCTTCCGTTAGATACTTCACGTTGCTATATATAGGATTACGATAATCTACAACATCACCCCTTCGGATAGCCTCGACAACCTGCTGAACACCTTGCTCTAAAGTCCACTGTGGCTCAAAATTGAGCATTCTGCGAATTTTACTAAAGTCTACCCGGTAGTTACGTCGATCTCCATCTTGACCGGAATCGATTAGTTCTGCACTAGGGATAATTCGTTGAATAAGTTCACCAACCTGCCCTAGAGTCATATTCTGCTCGTTCGAGCCCACGTTGAAAATCTGGTTGCGTACTAGCTCGACCGGCGCCTCTATAGCCTTAAGGACCGCTAAGGCAGCATCATCCACGTGGACGAACGGCCGCCACTGATCCCCCCCGAACACGGTGATCTTACCGTCCACCACAGCTTTGGCTGCCAAGAGGTTGACTACTAGGTCAAACCGTGTACGTCCTGAAAGGCCGTATATGGTGCCGAAGCGGAGGTTAACTACTGCAAACTGTTCATCAGCCAGCATGGCCAGAACGCGTTCCGAGGCGATCTTGCTCCGAGCATAAAGGGACACGGGGTTGAGACTCGAGCGCTCGTCAAGAATCTGATCGCTAGCCCCATAGACTGAGCAGGTGCTCGCAAAAATAAACTTTGATATCCCGAATCCCTTGGCCACCTCAGCGATCATCCGAGTCGCCATCAGGTTAATTTCGATGGTTAGGTTCTCATCTACCGCGCAAGCAGGATCGCCTACCAACCCTCCGAGGTGCACGACCGTATCCATCCCCTGCATAGCCTCGACCACCTTATCGACCTGACGGAAATCCGCCTGGATGATTTCGAGGTGGGGGTGATTAATTACGCTCTGGATGGGCTCCTTACCATAGAGAAGTAGATCCAGCAGGCGCACTTTGTACCCGCGCTCTAACAGCTTAGGTAGCAACGCCGAACCGATGTACCCGGCCCCGCCGATCACCAGCACATTCTTGCCTGAGGTAGCTTTAGGCCGCTCATAAGTGGTGACTTCCGCGATCGCCAGTCGTTTCCAAAAGTCCGACCACAACCGTGCCGAGATGATCAGCGGCAGGGCAAAAGCCCAGGCGATGAGAATAACTGACCGGGGGGGGTTCACATGTTGGGGCAACAGGAATCCCAGGAAGCCGAAGAGCAAAAAGCTCAGGGTTACCGCCTGCACGACCACAAGCACCTTATAGCGGCTGGCATAAGCCCGCCCCTTGGTGTAGAAACCGAAGAGTGCAAACACAGCTATCCCCAACGGCAACAAGATCGGCAAGGAGCGTAGATAAATGTCTACGTAGCCCTGAACCAGGCTGATATCCTGGCTCTTCTCCACGTAGAAGACAACAAACAGCCGGGTAAGCAAGGCCAAGGCGTAGCTAGCCGATAATAGGGCAGCGTCTGCCAGCACACGCACAAGTATTTCGCGGTTGAGAACTTTCATGCTTTTACCTCGAGGCCTGCTCCATCACCTGTTCAACAGCGGCTGCTGTTGCTTCGATATGCTCCGGCTGGAGAGTGGGGTGCACCAGGAACATCAGTGAGGTCTCGCCAAGTTGCCGTGCGATCGGCAAGCGCTCAGCAGGCCGTAGCCCTGCTTTTTCGAAAGCCTTCTCCAGGTAGATCTCACTGCAGCTGCCGCTAAAGCACGGGATCCCCATCTCACCAACCGCCATCATAATACGGTCGCGGTCCCAGCCGGGTTTGAGTTTTTCAGGACGCACGTAGACGTAGTACTTGTAGTAAGCATGATGAATATCTCTGGGGACGGGTGTAATCCGCAGGGCGGGAATTTGCCCGAATCGCTTATTAAGGTAATTAGCATACTCCCTTCGCTTATCGACCCAACGGTCTAGCTTCTTCAAGATCACACGGCCAATAGAGGCTTGTAACTCGAGCATACGCCAATTGGTGCCGAAGTCCTCATGGAGCCAGCGGAATCCGGGAGGGTGTTGGCGGTTGTATACCGCGTCGTAGCTCTTGCCATGGTCCTTGAACGACCAAGCTTTAGACCAAACCTCAGGATCATCGGTCGTGAGCATTCCGCCCTCACCACCCGTGGTAAGGATCTTATCCTGACAGAAGGACCACGCGCCGACATGCCCGATGGAGCCCACTGAGCGCCCTTTATACTTGGCCCCGTGGGCTTGAGCACAGTCTTCGATCACCTTAAGACCATACTTACCGGCTAGGTCCATGATAGGGTCCATGTCGGCCGACCACCCCGCCAGGTGGACCACGATAATGGCCTTGGTTCGCGGAGTAATCACTTTTTCGATGGTCTCAGCGGTAATATTACCGCTGTCGGGATCAACGTCTGCGAAAACCGGCTTAGCCCCACGCATTACTGCCGCGCTAGCCGAGGCGACAAAAGTACGGGGAGTCGTGACGACCTCATCCCCGCTGCCAACGCCCAAGGCATAAAGGGCGAGCTCGAGGGCTACCGTACCGTTGTGTAGGGCCACCGCATAGCGAGTGCCTACATATTCTGCAAACTCTTGTTCAAATAACCGCCCTTCCTGCCCAGTCCAGTAATTAACCTTTCCAGATTGCAGAACCCTCGTGGCCGCCTCAATTTCATCGGCTTCGAAGTGGGGCCAAGGTGCGAAGGGCTTGCTTAGCGAGCTTTTCACCATTGTCTAGTCTCCTGTCAAACCACCATACAAGCTTTAGCAGTGGTGCTTAATGACTTTTGCGGGTATCCCCACCGCGGTGACATGCGAAGGCAAATCTCGGGTTACCACCGCTCCGGCTCCCACTGTGGTCCAGGCTCCAACACGGACTAGCGGAATAGCAACACTACCGGTCCCCATCATTACACCCTCCTCCAGGACAACCCCACCAGCAAGGTGAACCCCGGGCGTGACCTGGGCATAATCATCTAAAAAGCAGTCGTGGTCTACGGTAGCTCCTGTGTTTACTACCACGTGCCTGCCGAGTTTGGCATGAGGCTGGACGACCGTTCCCGCGAAGACCACCGACCCCTCACCAACCTGAGCCGAGGGATCTACCCAAGCAGAAGGATGGATGAGGCGAACCCAATTCACATCTCTGAAGCACTCGGCAATACGCTTTCTTATACGGTTATTACCGATCCCGATAACTGCCTTAAGCCCAGGGTACTCTCTGGCTGACTCCACGGGCCCTAAGACGGGGACTCCCAATAAGCTCTGGCCTTTTTTGGTGGGGTCATCATCAAAAACACCGGCTATTGGCTTTCCTAGGGCTTTTAGCAAGCCAATAATCACCTTGGCGTGCCCGCCGGCGCCGATGACAAATATACCCTCAGCCATTTCGGGAACCCCTAAATTCTGGCATTGTGGCATGGCCAGCTGCACTGATCCCATCCCGCCGAACAACTTTAAGGAGTGTCAACCAGAGGATTCTTAGATCCAACGTTAGGGTCCAGTTGTCTACATACCATACATCGAGCTTAAACTTCTCTTCCCAAGTCAAGGCGTTACGCCCATTAACCTGTGCCCATCCGGTTATGCCCGGTTTAACCTCATGCCGTCGGGCTTGTTCCGGTGTGTAGAGCTCGAGGTATTTCATCAGTAAGGGACGAGGGCCGACCAGGCTCATCTCTCCCTTGATTACGTTCCACAGCTCCGGCAGTTCGTCCAGGCTTGTACTCCGCAGAAATTGGCCAAACTGGGTTAGTCGCCGGTCATCAGGCAGTAATTGCCCCTCAGAGTCTCGAGCGTCAGACATGGTGCGAAACTTGTACATTACAAAGGGCTTGCCGCCTAGGCCAGGACGCATCTGGGTAAAGAAAATGGGCGACCCTAAATTTCTGCGCACAAGGTAAGCCACGATGGCTATTAGGGGCGAGAGAAGCACGATGGCCAGTCCCGCACCTATAAGATCAAATACCCTTTTAAGCACCAAAGAACGCACTTCTTTTCTCCCTCAGTACTTCGTCATACAACTCCATGTGGAGGCGCAGGATGTTTGCGAGGTCATAAGCACGTATGGCCTCGAGTCCATGCTTCCCCATTCTATCTGCCTCCTCAGGCTGGTTGATCAGGTACTGCATCGCTTCCGCCAAGGCTACAACATTACCCACAGGTACAACAATTCCAGCTCCACTTTCTAGAAGGTCGCGTGTTCCCCGAGCATCTGCACCAATCACTGGAACGCCAAGGGCCATCGACTCCATTACTGCTCTAGGCAGTCCCTCCCGCTCTGACGTGAGCACGGTGGCAACCGATGCCCGCATCAAGGCAGGTATGTCTTTCCGAAACCCCAGGAAGCGCACTTGCTCAGCTACCCCAACACTTTGAGCCAGCTCCTCGATCCTGGGGCGTAGCGGTCCTTCCCCGGCGAAAGCCAGCACCACCTCTTTCCTACGGAGCAACGCCAGCGCCTCAATAGCATCTTTATGGCGCTTACCCGGGTCAAAAGCCGCCACCATTAATAAGAGTTTTTGTCTTTCCTCGAGCTTTAGCTCTTCACGTACCCGCTTAATATCCTCCTGAGAAACCCGCTCTGCTGTGTACTGGTTAAGGTCAATGCCGATACCGGGCATGTAGCGAAGCCGCTCTGGGGGAACAATACGGTAACGTCTGGCTGCGGCCTCGTCCTCCCGGTTGATGACCACCAGATAATCGGTCCAGCGCCCGGCCAGCTTCTCGAGCCCCAGGAATATTGCATTGCTCAACGGGCGACCGTTCCGGTGGAAGTGGAAGCCGTGAGCTGTATAAATTACCTTTGGTTTTTTAATTCGCCGTAAGTTCCTCAGTGCATAGCGGGTAACGAAGGCCGCTACCGGGGTATGTACATGAACCAGGTTATATGCTCCTTCTTCAACCGCTTTACGCACTCGAGACACGGCTCGAGTAAAGTTGTCCGAATCTAGGGGATTGCGAGACCATTCAATCTCGTAAACTCGATCATAATCGGTTTTACACTCTGAGCACGATGTAATTCCAGCCGCCATGGCGTCTACCCGCCAATTCTTCATCCGAAAATACCGAGCGAACGGCAACAGGAAAGCCCGGTGGGTAGCATGGACGGTAGTGATAAAGAGAATTCTAGGTGTGTTCACCGCTTAGTTTCCTTTGCGCTAGAAGTTTCTCATACAAGGTTTCCCATTGCTCTATTACTGCCTCTAACTTATAACGTGCCTCTATGTGTGCTCGCCCAGCCGCCCCTATAACCTTTTGCCGTTCGTTAGTGAAAGTCATTAGGCGGAGCATGGCGTCAGCCAAAGCCTCGGGATTTTTGTGAGGCACCAACAGACCCGTCTTCTCGTGAAGTACTACCTCGCTATTCCCACCCACGTCAGTAGCCACAACAGGAAGGCCCGTGGCTGAAGCTTCCAGCAGCACCAACGGCATTCCTTCCCAAGCAGAAGATAATACGTAGGCATCCGCTGCGTTCATCAGATCAGGTATGTCCCTCCGAAGTCCCAGAAATCGCACAGCATTAGCAATTCCCAACCCTGATACCAAGTTTTCAATAGCTTCCCGCATTGGACCTTGACCAGCAATGAGGAGTTGAGTAGGGACGCCATCGTTATATTGATGGACTTTAGCGAAGGCATGAATCATGGTTGGATAATCCTTCGGCTCCTCAAATCGTCCTACTGCCAACCACACAAAGGAATTCTTGAGGTCTAATTCTTCCCTAAGCCGTCTGCGCACCGTAGGTCTGGGGCTGAAGCGGTTAGTATCTACTCCATTAGGTACAACCTGAAGCTTTGTCCTAGGGACAGCCCCGACTTGGATGTACCGTTCTGCACCAATTTGACTTACCTGGGTAGTTAGGTCGCACAGAAAATCAGTGAACCGGTAAGCCCATTCTCTGTGACGCCCTCCTTCATCAATACTATGAGCGGTACAAACCAACACCGGCACCCAGGCCAGAGGTCGGACTAGCCGGGCTAGAAGGTTGGCATGAACCATGTGACTATGGAGCACCTGTGGACGCTCCCTTCTCAGAATTCGTGCTAGCCGCAATAGTGCTCGGGGGTCAGGTACTCCCCGCCTCATTCCTAAAGACTCTACTGGGATCCCCAAGTCCTCCAAATCAGCCACATAGGCTCGAGGTGGAAGCATAGAAACCACCCTGACTTCCCAGCCTCGAGTTTTGATTTCTCTGGCCAGTTGTACCAGTTGAGTTTCCGCCCCACCATAGGCGAGGCCAGTAATCAGGAAAATTAGCTTGCGATTGGCTTTATCTTTCTCTTCCATAGCGGCTTGAGCAGCTCCGAAAGAATATACATTCCAGCTATCAAGAGAATTACCCAAAAATAAGCACTTAACGTTCCCCCAGTACTGCTTCTGTGTACTATAAGCACGAACATAGAAAAAGACGTATAGAAAGAAGCAAACCACAGCGAGTGCGTTTGCAGACGCAGCCTCTCAAGCATTCCCAGCAATAGGCCATAGGAGAAGAATACTAGTAAAGGACCTAGGTTACCGAAGTTCCATCGGGCTTCTAAAAGACTAGAGAATGCCGTACCGGCTATTGTAGAGTTCTTAGCCCAATCACTGAAAAAAGTATCTCTAAACTCATAAAGAATGCTTTGGGGCTTTTCTCCAGGATATAAGAAACTCGGTATCGCCACGGTCAAATCCATGAGGTAGCTCTTTCCCCATAAGAGTTCGAAGTCATCTCTTTGCATAAAAGTAGAGTAATTGCCAAATGAAGCTCCAAATTCATTAAGGGCTGGGTTTAAAGAGGATAAGACAAGCCTTTGGCTATCTTGAGCTAGGCTTATTTCCTCTCCAGAAATAAGTAAGGGGAAGGCCCACCTAAAGGCATAGAGGGGGGCAAAAATCAAGTATATCAGTAGCCCAATGAAGAGTGCACGGGTTGGGAATCTGGTAAGGGGGTAGTAATAGTACCTACCTAATGTTAGAGCAATCAAGTACATAGCTAACTCGAGCCTTTGACCCAGTATTAAATGAACGATCAATAGTGGTAACGCAATGATAAGAAAGTAAGAAAGCAGTACCAGGGTTTTTCTGGTAGGGGAGTTAGCAAGACCTAGACCCAAAAGTCCGAACGCGAGCAGAGCGAAAGTAGAGGACGGCAGGGTTAATGTAAGTTCAGAAACTTCACTTTGATAGATTGCTTTTCCTGCAAGGAGAGCGGAAGGTCCTACCCTTACGAGATTAACTAACTCACTAGAAGCGGCTATAAGTATAAGTGCAATAGCAAAGCGATAAGGATCAGGCTTAGTTGACAAGGTTATGCGATTAGATCCTCCTAAAGGAACTAAAAGGCGAACCAGAAATATCCCCAAAGAAAAGGCTATTATTCCTACTGAGGCGTCTACTAACCAATCTATTAATGGGAAGGGTGGCGAAAATGGTGCAATTTGGCCGGAGCCAAAGAGAATTTCATATGGGCCAGAAAGCGTATATAGTGCAAAAAAAAGCACAAAGATGTGAGAAAGTGTGAGCCAAGAGCCCCAAAGGACACGCAGCGTAGCAAGTAGGCAAAGCAGACTGGTCAGAGTAAACACTAAGGATAACCCTAATAGGGTTTCAGGCGCGCTCGAGCTTATCCCTAGACCCAGGAGAGCAAGAACATTCGTGGCTAGAAGAAGAAGTACGCCTTTCATCCCTCACACCTATAGGCCTAGAATGTCTACATAAGCTGAGACAACTCTTTGCAGCTCATAAGGATGAGAAGCCTCTCTTGGCGAAGAAGGCACCTCCCCAGACAACGCACAAAGGATGGCTTGGGCTAGTGCATTTACGTCTCCTACAGGCACTAGCCGTCCCCACCTTCCACCTTCTAAGATCTCTGAAGGGCCACTCGGACAGTCGGTCGAGATAACTGGAGTTCCTAAAGCCAAGGCTTCGATGAGTACTGTAGGAAGACCTTCCCACTTAGAAGAAAGCACAAAAACCGCAGCCCGCTTTATATACTTATAGGGGTTACTCACAAACCCTGGTAGTTCCACGCTATCTTCTAGATCTAAATCACGTACGAAGGTTTCCAGACGAGTCCGCTCCTCTCCTTCACCTAATATTATAAGTCTAGCAGGACAAACCTCTTTTACAATAGAAAATGCCCGAATAAGGGTGGTGAAATCTTTCGGCTCGGTAAGTCGGCCCACACCAAGTACCACCGGTAGTTCATCAGCTGCGAACCAGGGATGATCTAAGACTTCCTCAGCCTGAACAAAGAGTTCCGGGGCTACTACTGGATTATAAATAACGTGGACCTTCTCCTTCCGCAGTTTAGAAACTCGCATTAAGTCATCTGCTACTCCTTTAGAAACGGCAATAACGGCATCGGCCCATGGATAAAATAAGCGGGTCCAGGATGGTATAAGCCGCCCTCTGAGGCTCATCGCGCGCGCGCTTGATTGGCTTAGCGTGCTATGTACACTTACTGCCAAGCGCACGGGTGATCTGGAAAGTAGCTTTGCCCCAAGAGCTATTACATTAGCATGATCTAGTGCCGAAATTAGCGCTTCGGGTTTTGACTCTCTCAAATAGCGGACCAAGCCTGGTAGGCTATAAAGTACCCGTCTAGCCTTGAGATCTACGATTCGTACACTTTTGGGTACTAAAGAAAGGTAGGGCCCATCAGCTTTAGCCAATATAAGGTCAACGTCAAAACCCCACTCAGAAAACCCTTGTGCAAGGTTAACCATTATCCGTTCAGCCCCACCGCCCTCAAGAGAAGGAATGAACAAGGCAACTCTACTTTTCATTTAGTACCTTCCACCTATCACGAGCCCATAACGTTAAACCTATAGGTAAACTTAAAAGCCAAAGTGTCTTTTCTGAGGATTCTAGTGCCTGACTCTTAAGCGGAATGTTCGCGTGTAAAGAGAATCTAACGAAATTTACATATGCTTTGAGCCGCTCCACCGCAGGTACATGTAATTGGGGACTCAACGATACATACTCTTTATAGTAAAGTCGTGCCGCATGAGGTGAGGTAGATCTATTGATAACGTCCTTTGCGCTCATTCCTCCGGGTTGATAATCAACATAAGCCCATACCTCGTCAACAAACCGCAACGAATATCTGCGAGCTATCCGATTCCAAACCAAGGCATCAGCCACATAGCGGCCCAGATTTTCAGGGAATGGATATTGTTTAAGCACATCTACTCGATTTGCACCAAATTTATCTCCTTTAACATAATATTTTGTGCGGATCTCCACAGCATTAGAATCAAGTATTTTTTGTGGAAATCTTGTACCGACTATTGCCCCAGATGGACTAGCACATAAACCGACCACACCCGCGAAATACTCGCGGCTAGTTACTGGTATAGAGAGCCAGGCCTTCTTAATAGAATGCAACGCATTCGGCGCTAGCCAATCATCGGAATCCACTGATACAAAGAGGTATCCTTTAGCAAGAGACACACCTCGATTTATCGCCACATGCCTCCCTGAATTCGGTTGGTAATGATATCGTATCGTAAAATCCGACTCTCTTATCCACTCTTCGGCTAAATCCCTTGTATTGTCTGCTGACCCATCATCCACAATCACCCACTCAAAGTCCCTATCTACCTGCGTCCTTAAGCTCTCATAAACACGTGGGAGAAGGTGAGCCCGATTAAAAGTAGCTGTGAACACCGTAAAAAACGGCACCACATCAACCTGATCAGTCATTTTTTGACCTCCAAAAGCGGAACATACATAGAAGCCTACTCCTATAGCCACCAACATTTAATAGGGTGGTCAGCACAATATACGTTGCACTTCCTACAAGCACCTGGATCACCAGCCCTTCAACACCGCGATACCTTAGGGTTGGCAACAGCACTAAGCCTGTAATTAAGGATGCTAGAATTATCTTACCTATATCCTGGTACGGAATAGGAAGTACAAAAACCCGCCGCCCCAGGGCACTACTTAGTAAGAGCGCTAGTAGGTAGGCAAAAAGGGTAGCATATGCTGCACCCAAGAGACCAAAGATAGGAATCCACCATAAATTCAAGATGAGATTTAAGAGAGCAGCAGCCCCTACCACCCAAATCTGTCCTGAAGTATATCTCGACAACTGAAAGGCTAAGTCAAAGTAGTACGCTCGTATCCCTGCAAGTAGGATAGCTATAGTAATCCATGGCAAGAGAAAGGTGGCTTGATCACGAAAACCTGATCCTAGCAGGATACTTATTATATTGGGCCCTAGTATGATAAGCCCTACTGCAGCAGGAAAACTTACTCCCATGAGCAGGATGCCATTCCGGCGAAGTTGCTCCTGGGCAGCCTCAAAGCCTTGTCTTTCAAGGGCTTGTACAGCCAAAGGGTAAGCTGCCAGGTTCACTACCATCATGAAGTAAGCAAGGCTTTGTTGAATTAAGTCATAGCTTGCTGCATATATCCCTGCAGGCCCCTCACCTAAGAACCTTGCTATAATAAACCGATCTGAAGCACTAACTACAAAGGTCAATGCGAAGGTGGCAGTAAGCGGAAAACCATAACGTAAAAGCGCACCCATTAGTGGCTTAGAAATCCTTATAGGTACTTCTTTCCAGTCTGTCCCAGCCCGCCAGAGCCCTGCTGATAGTAAGCCTACTAATAGCCCAAGTATGGGGCCATAAGCGCCCAGTCCCCATAAAACAGCTGCAGTTCCAAAAGCCAAAGCGCTAATCGCACTACCCCCAGTCATCAGGCCGTAGCGTACTAACTGAAAGCGGATACGAGCAAACTCTAGGTTAAGGTCAAACCAAGCTTGTGCCCAAAGAAGTAGTACCGCGACTAAAATTAGGCTACGCCAAACAGAGCTAGGCCAGAATAAAGCTACTAGGAGGCCTAAAACCCCAGTTAAACAAACAATACTTAAAAAGCTCGCAAATATAGTAGAAAGTAGGGGTTTAGAGTCTTCATGGGCCGCAGGGAAAAATCGTAGTAGTGAGAGCCTCAACCAATGGAAGAAAACCACGTTGAAAAGCCCGACTCCTCCTAGGATCAAAACATATTGTCCATATTCTTCGGGGGAAAGAAGCCGGGTATACAAAGCAATAGCCATGAAGTTAATCAGGCCTGGTATTCCACGGGCTAGGATATATATGGAGCTGTGTTTGATGAGAAGCATTATTAACCCTATTGATTGCCAATCAACATGACCATAGCTATTGCTCTGAAGAGCTATGAAAACAAAGTCTTCTGAGCACTAAAACCTGATGTCCCCTAAAAGTCCACAACTAGGTTAGATGGCTCGAGTTGATAGCCTTAGTTAGTGTTTTCTTTTGGCGCTGCCAACGCTCGAGGCTCAACGATACATCCTCCGGCAGTGGGACAGGCGCGTCTTTCCGGCTCGAGGGCCTCACGTCCGGCCGGGTACGCACCGCCAGTTCGTAGGCCGACTTGCGCTCGGTGGCGATGTGGAGGGTCGAGTAAGGGATGTGCTCGAGCCCCCTCAGCGCCAGGGCGATCTCCGGGGCGATCACTTCCACGTAGTCCTGGCTGGTGTAGAGGTCGGTGAAGGCGGTGGGGTAGGGCCAGGGCGAAGGGCGGAAGGAGGTGCGGATCACCAAGTGCTGGGGCAGGACGCGCACGACCTCCTCGGCGACGAGCTTGGAGAGGGCGTAGTAGTTGCGCACCGGGCCTACGGGGTCGTCCTCGCGGTAGTTGCCGCGGTCGCCCCAGAAGACGTAGTCGGTGGAGATGTGGACCAGGAAGACGCCGGTGCCCTGGAGGGCCTGCACGACGTTGCGGGTTCCCCCGACGTTGACGGCCCAGCACTGCTCGCGCTCCTGCTCGGCCCTGGCGACGTCGGTGTAGGCGGCTGCGTGGAGGAAGACTTTGGGCTGGTGGCGCTCGAGCACGCGCCGCACGCTCTCGGGGTCGGTGACGTCGAGCTCGCTGCGGGGCGGGGCTACAACCTCGGGCATCAGGGCGCGCAGGGCCGTGCCCAGGCGGCCGCTGCCTCCGGTCATGAGGATCGGGCCCGTCACAGCTTGACCTGGCTGCGGTCGCCCAGCACCAGTTGCAGGGTGTGGCGGCGGGTGCTGCCCTGGCCGTCCACGACCACGCCGTGGCCGAGGATGCTGGCGTCGAGGCGGTAGGCGAGCTGGCGCACCTCGGCCTGGTCCATGAGGATGGAGTACTCCAGCTCGCTGCCGATGACCTTGGCGCCCTTGCCGATGGCGCTGTAGGGGCCGATGAAGCTGTCCTCGACGAGGCTGCCCGCCCCGATGAAGGCGGGGCCGCGCACGGTCGATCGCACGATGCGGGCGCCGGGCTCGACCACCACCTCGCCCACCACGTCGGCGTGCTCGAGCTCGCCCTCCACCCGGCGGGCGATCTGGGAGAGCACCAGGCGGTTGGCGTCGAGGAGATCCTCGGGCTTGCCGGTGTCCTTCCAGTAGCCGCGCACCTGGTGGGCCACCACCTTCTGGCCGCGCTCGACCAGCCCCTGGATGGCCTCGGTGATCTCGTACTCCCCGCGCCCGGAGGGCTTGAGCGTGGCGATGACGTCGTGGATGGCGGGGCTGAAGAGGTAGACGCCCACCAGCGCCAGGTTGGACGGGGGCTCCTTGGGCTTCTCGACCAGGCGCACCACCCGGCCCTGCACGTCGAGCACCACCACCCCGAAGGCGCGGGGGTCCTCGACCTCGGTCAGGAGCACGATGGCCTGGGGCTGGGTCTGCTGGTACTCCTCGACCAGGTGCCGGATGCCGCCGGAGAGCAGGTTGTCGCCCAGGTAGAGCACGAAGGGGCTCTGGCCCAGGTAGTCCCGGGCGGTCATGACGGCGTGGGCGATGCCCAGCGGGGCTTCCTGCACGATGAAGGTGAGGTTTACGCCCCAGCGGGAGCCGTCGCCCAGGGCCTCGCGCACCTCGTCGCCGGTCTCGGGGCTGAGGATCACCCCGACGTCGCGGATGCCCGCCTCGAGGAGGTCCTCGAGGGCGTAGAAGAGGTTGGGCTTGCCGGCGATGGGGATGAGCTGCTTGGCCCGGGTGTGGGTCAGAGGGCGCAGGCGGGTGCCTTTGCCGCCGGAGAGAATAAGTCCTTTCATACGAGCTTCCTCACGTCATGCCCAGACTCCCCGGCCGGGCAGGCTCCGCTGGCCCGGGCGGGCTCGAGTCAGTCCTTCCAGCTTTCTACTTCCTTGTAATGAACGAGCGCTGAGTAGTTGACCTGCGCGCCCTGCATGGCCGTCGAGAACTTGACGTCGACGAGCACCACGTCCTCGTCGAGGTCGGCGATGAAGCGGTTAATGCGCTCCTGGAACACGTCGGGGTCGTTGGCGAAGATCAGCCGGAAGCGGATGCCCTCCATACCATCTCCTAGGATAGTCAATCCCGCGCGGCTTTGAGTTCATCGGGCACATCGCCGATCACCCCGCGCACGCCCCACTCCAGGAGTTCGCGTGCCCGGCGGGCGTCGTTGACGGTCCAGGTCGCCACGAAGTAGCCCTGCCCCCTCAGGCGTTCGACCTCCTCGCGGCTGAGCAGGCTGTGGTGGGGGTGAACGCCCTGCACCCCCAGGCAGGGGAGCAGCTCGAGCACCTCCTCCTGGGCGTAGAGCAGGGCCAGGGGCACGTCGAGGCCCTGCCGGCGCAGGCGGATCAGGGCCAGGGGGTCGAAGCTGGAGACCCAGGCGCGCCCGCGCCCGCCCCAGGCCCCCAGCAGCCGGGCCAGGGCCGCCTCCCGCCCGTCGGAGGTGGGCGGCTGGCTCTTGAGCTCGAGGTTAATCCAGGCTTCAGGGTGGGCCTCGAAGAGCTCGAAGACCTCCTCGAGCCGGGGCATCCACGGGGCCCTCCGCCTTATCTCGACCCAGTCCAGCTCGGCGAGGGGAACGCCCTCCAGGTCGAAGTCGTGGTGGATCACCAGCACCCCGTCGCGGCTGCGCTGGACGTCGAGCTCGACGCCGTCGAGGCCGTCCTGGAGGGCCATGGCGAAGGACTCGAGGGTGTTTTCGCGTGCCCGACGCGGTGATCCCCGGTGACCCAGCAATAAGCGCGTATCCATAGCGATAGTGTATATTGACACATATGGGCAAATACGATGCGCGTCTTGCAGAACTGGTGCGGGACGAGGTGATTGCCCGCCTGGAAGGGCCGGGTGGCGTCATCGCCATCACCCGTAGGGACCTGTGGTTTCTCAGCGACGAGGGGGGCAGCAGCACGCCCCTGAACTCAATCAAGCGCATATCGCGCGGCGAGGGCAACACCGTCGCCGTGCTGGGTGCCCAGGGCTCTCTGATGGACATCCCCCTGACGGCCTTCAAGGTGGACGAGCTCAAGAACTTCCTCGAGTCGCTCAAGGAGCACGTGGTGCGCGCCCGCAGCACCCAGACCCAGTCCTCGCCGCCGCCCGCGGCCGTGCAGGCGGCCCCGCCGCCTCGAGCCGAGCCGGAGCCCGTGCCCATGCCGGAACCGGAGCCCGTGGCCGCCTACACCCCCCCTCCCCCCGCCGAGACGGTCTGGCCGGAGTCCCAGCCCCAGGCCGCGCCGCACGAGCCGCGCCACCCCTCGGTGATCCAGGTCCCCGACAACGAGCCCGACTTCCCGCCCGCGCCCACCCAGGTGTGGGAGGAGGAGCGCACCCGCAAGACCGCCGAGGAGCCCGCGGCCCCCACACCCTCGCTCGAGGAGGCCCCGGCTCCTGTCCCCACCCCGGTGCCCACCGTCCCCGAGCGGCCGGCCGTAATCACGCAGGCCCGCCCTCGCTCGGGAACGGGCGTGCTGATGAAGGTGTTGTCCGCGGTCACCCTGGCCTACAGCCTGGCCTACGTGGCGCTCAAGGCCAGCGACCCGGCCGCCGACGTGTGGACCACGCTGGGCGTGGTGGTCTTCGGGCTCGGGCTGGCGGGCATCCAGTGGCGTCTGTCCGAGACCTCCTGACCGCACTCTACCTGCTGCTCGTCGCGGGCCTGGGGGTGGCGAGCCTCTGGCCCCGCCTGACCGAGCGCTTCGTCCCGGTGGAGGTGGTAAGCCCGGGCGCGGTGTCGCCTGCGGCCAGCGACCCGGCCTCAGCGCCCAGCCCCCAGCCGCTCAGCCTCAACCGGGCGAGCCTCGAGGAGCTCGAGCGCCTGCCCGGCGTCGGCCCGGCCCTGGCCCGGCGCATCGTGGAGGGCCGGCCCTACGGCAGCGTCGAGGAGCTCGACCGCGTGAAGGGCATCGGGCCTAAGACCCTCGAGCGCCTGCGACCCCTCGTCGTGCCATGATCCCCCACGCCCTCGGCCTCGGCGCCCTGGCCGGGGCGCTGACCCAGGCCGGCCCGCTGGCGTACCTGAGCCTGCTGCTCCTCCCCTTCTGGCCCCGGCCCGAGCGCTGGTTCTTCGCCGCGGCCTTCGCGCTGCTGTGGCTGCGGCTGCTCCTGCCCGCCGACCCCTGGGCCGGCCAGGTCGGGCAGCGGGTGGAGCTGGAGGGCACCCTCCGGGAGGGCTTCCTCAGCACCCCGCAGGGCCGGGTCTACGTGCGGCACTTCCCAGCGCTGAAGGACGGGCGCTACCGGCTCGGCGGGGTGCTGCAGCGCCCGCAGGGCCGGCGCAACCCCGGCGGCTTCGACCAGGCGGCCTGGCTGCGGGGAGTAGGGGTCACGGCGGTCCTGAAGGTGGAGCGGGTGCTCGGGAGCCAGCCCCCGCCGAGCGGGCCGCGGGAGGCGGTGAGGGGGCGGCTCGAGGCCGGCCTCTCCCCCGCCGTGGCCGCCCTGGCGGTGGCCATGACCCTGGGCGAGCGGCGCGACCTGGGCGAGACCTACGAGCAGTTCCAGCGCTCGGGGCTGGCGCACGCCCTGGCGCTGTCGGGCCTCAACGTCGCCATCCTGACGGGCTTTCTGGTGCTGTTGCTCAGCTTCTTGGGCCCGTACCGCTACCTCGCGGCCCTGGCGGTCTTGCTGGCCTACCTCGCCCTGGTGGGCCCCTCGGCCTCGCTGGTGCGGGCGGAGATCATGGCCGCCCTGGTGCTCGTCGCTTTGTTCCTGGGCAAGGGCAGGGTCGACGTGCTGGCGGCGCTGGCCTGGGCCCTGGCGGCGCACCTGCTGGCCCAGCCCTTTGCCCTCTTCAGCCTTTCCTTCCAGCTCTCCTACCTCGCGGTGCTGGGCATGGCGCTGGTGCTGCCCCGCCTGCCCCGCCCCGCCGGCGTCCGGGGCTGGGTGCTGGCCGGCTTCGCGGTGACCTTCGCCGCCCAGCTCCTGCTGCTGCCGCTTTTGCTGCACAACTTCCACGCCCTGCCCCTCCTCTCCCCTATCGCCAACCTCCTGGTGCTGCCCTTCCTCAACCTGCTGGTGCCGCTGGGCTTCCTCAAGATGTTCGCCGGGGAATGGCTGGCCTGGCCGGTCGAGGGGCTGGGCCGGCTGACGCTGGGCCTGGTGGCGCTCTTCGCCCAGGGGCCCCAGTTGCGCTGGGGCGAGATCTCCCCGGCGGGGTTCGCGCTGTACTACCTCGCGGTCCTCCCGCTGCTCGCCGCCCTCTACCGGCGGATCTCCTGGCGGCGCGGGGCGCTGCTGAGCGGGAGCGCGGCCCTGGCTTCCGGCCTGGGCCTGCTGGTTCCCCCCGCGGAGTACTGGCAGCTCGACGTCGGGCAGGGGGACGCGGCGCTGCTGCGGCTGCCGGGCGGGGTGGAGGTCTTAGTGGACGGGGGGCGGGACTGGGCCGGCGGGCGGGTGGTCGGGGCCCTGCGGGCGCTGGGCGTGGACGACCTCGAGCTCGTCGTCGCCACCCACCCCGACGCCGATCACGTCGGCGGGCTGCCCGAGGTGCTGGGCAGCGTGAGGGTGGGGGCGCTCGTCACCGGCCCTCCCCGGCCCGGCGACGAGCACGACCGGCGGTTGCGCGAGGCGGCTCGAGCCCGGGGCGTGCGAACGCTCGAGGCCGGCGCGGGGAGCGTGCTCCGGGTGGGCGAGGCCCGGCTGCGCTTCCTGGGGCCGAGGGCCAGCGGCGCGGACGACAACGCCCGCAGCCTGGTCTTCGTGCTGGAGTGGCGGGGCCGGCGCGTCCTGTTCACCGGGGATGCCCCGGTCTCCGAGGAGGCCCACTGGGAGGCGGGGCCCGTGGACGTCCTCAAGGTGGGGCACCACGGCTCGGCCGGCAGCACGGGGGAGGAATTGCTCGAGCGCTTCCGGCCCCGCCTGGCGGTGATCGGCGTGGGGGCCAACGTGTACGGCCACCCGACCCCCGCCGTCCTGGAGCGCCTGCGAAGGCACGGCGTCGCGGTGCGGCGCACCGACCTCGAGGGGGCAGTCCGGGTCCCGCTGCGCTGAGCGGCTGCGGCGTGAGCTTGCCGGGGAGCGGGGTGACGAGCTCGCGCCGCAGCCCTCGTTCGCCCGGCAGGCGCTCAGGCCTCGTAGCCCAGCCGCTGGAGCAGGGCGGTGAGCTCCTCCTCGGAGTGGTAGCTGATCTCGAGCTTGCCCTTCTTCTCCCCGCTGAAGCGCACCTTGAAGCCGAGCTGGCGGCTCAGGGCGCGGGCGATGTCGAGGTAGGCCTCGGCCCTCTCGTGGCTCCTGGCTGCGGGCGGGGTCTTCTCCTTCAGCCGCTCGGCGTCGCGCACGCTGAGCTGGTGGCCCAGGATCTGGTTCAGGCCCCACTCGCGCTGATCCTCGGGCAGCATCAGCAGGGCCCGGGCGTGCCCGGCGGTGATCTGGCCCTGGCGCAGGGCCTCGAGCGCGGCCGGGGGGAGCTGCAGCAGCCGCAGGGCGTTGCTGACGGTGGCGCGGGCCTTGCCCACGGCCAGGGCGATCTCCTCCTGGCTGGCCCCCATCTCGACGAGGCGCTGGTAGCCCTGGGCCTCTTCCACCGGGTTAAGGTCCTCGCGCTGCAGGTTCTCGATGAGGGCGATCTCGAGCACCTCCCGCTCGCCGAGGTCGCGGATGATGACCGGGACCTCGCTCAGGCCGGCCTCCTGCGCCGCGCGGAAGCGCCGCTCGCCGGCGACGAGCTCGTAGACGTCGCCCTTGGGGCGCACGAGCAGCGGTTGGAGCAGGCCCTTCTGCTTGATCGAGGCGGCGAGCTCGGCCAGGGCGGTGGGGTCGAAGTGCTTGCGGGGCTGGTCGGGGTTGGGCCGGATGAGGGCCAGGGGGAGCCGGTTGAGCGAGCCCTGGCTCTTGGGGATCAGGGCCTCGAGGCCCCGCCCCAGGCCGCTAAGCTTCTTGGACACGGCGCATCACCTCCTCGGCCAGGCGGCGGTAGGCGTGGGCCCCGCTCGAGGTGGGGGCGTAGTCGCCGATGGCCTGCCCGTGGCTGGGGGCCTCGGCCAGCCGAACGTTTCGGGGAATCACCGTCCAGAACACTTTTTCTCCTAGGTGGGAGCGGATGTTGGACTCGACCTGCTGCGAGAGCAGGGTGCGGGAGTCGAACATGGTGATGAGCACGCCCAGGAGCCGCAGGGCCGGGTTGAGGGAGCCGCGCACCTCGTCGACGGTCTCCATCAGCCCGGCGATGCCCTCGAGGGCGTAGTACTCGGCCTGTACCGGCACCAGCAGCCCCTCGGAGGCCACCAGGGCGTTGAGGGTGAGGGGCCCCAGGCTGGGCGGCGCGTCGATGAGGATGAGGTCGTAGACCGGGCTGATGGGCTCGAGCACCTCCCGCAGGCGGTGCGGCTGGTGGGTGAGCTCGGCGTTGGCCCCCACTAAGTCGGCGCCCGCGGGCAGGAGGTGGAAGCCCTGGGCGATCTCCCGCACGCTCTGCTCAGGGCTCGACTCGCCCAGCAGCAGCGAGTAGATCCCGTCGTCGGTGGGCTGCTGGTTGAGCCCCGAGGTGGCGTTGGCCTGGGGGTCGAGGTCGACCAAGAGCACCCGCTGCCCGGCCCTGACCAGATAGCTGGCCAGATTGATGGCGGTGGTGGTCTTGCCCACCCCGCCCTTCTGGTTGACTATGCCGATGCGGTTCATTGGCTATCAGAATAATCTATGTCGGGCGATCGCTTCGGGCTTGCGGGGGTAGCGCGGGGCGCTGGGGGCCACTTTTTTGATGATGACGAGACGGCGCTGGTCACCGGTGAAGGGGAGTTCGAAGGCCTTGACCTCCTCGAGCACCCCGCCCAGCGGCTTCAACCCCTCCTCCGCCCCCTCGAGCTCGGCCCCCACCTCGGGCCCCTTCTGGGCGATGAGGTAGCCCCCGACCCTGAGCAGCGGGAGGCAGAGCTCGCTGATTTCCCCCACCGGCCCCACGGCCCGGACCACCGCGCGGTCGAAGTGCTCCCGCCACCGCGGCTGGTGAGCGACGGCCTCGGCGCGGTCCCACAGGAAGGCGGTGCCGAGCAGGCCTAAGGCCGTGCTGGTTTCCTCGACGTAGCGGAGCTTCTTGCGGGTGGCCTCGAGGAAGTGCATGCGCAAGGCAGGCCGCACGATCTTGAGGGGCAGCCCCGGGTAGCCGGCCCCCGTGCCTACGTCGATGACCTCGAGCTCCCCCTCGAGCCGGCCGCTGAGCAGGCAGCTCAGCGAGTCGATGAAGTGCTTGAGCACGATGGCCGGCTCCTCGCGCAGGGCGGTGAGGTTGACCTGCCGGTTGGCCTCGGTCAGGCGGTCGTAAAGCTGCTCGAACCGGGGCAGGTGCGGCCCGAGGTCTTCACCCAGGGCCCGGGCCCCCTCCAGCAAGAGCCGCTTCCCCTCCTCCGAGAGCTTCATGCCCCCACCTCCAGCCCGTAGCGGAGCTTCATCTCCTGGTAGCGCCGGTAGCTCGGGGGGTCGACGTGGGCCCAGGGCAGCCGGTCGAGCAGCGGGACCAGGTACTCGCGCAGGGCGGCGCCCCGGACGATCCACTGGTAATAGCTCCGCCCGCCGTGGTCGTAGGGGCCGTAGAGCCGGGAGCCGGGAACCTGCTGGGTGAGCCAGGCAAACAGCTCGTGGTGCCTCGAGTGCATCCGCAACGTCACCTGGGGCTGGCGGCCGTCCCCGCCGAAATGCCCCTCCCCGATGAGGATCCCCAGCAACAGGCCCTGGTGGAAGCTGCCGGGGTCGAATGCTGTTTCACCGTGAGATTTCACGTGAAACATTGTGCCACATCCGGCACGGGTACCCCCCCAGTTGTTTCACCGTGAGATTTCACGTGAAACGCTAGGCAGGAACTTTAGTCAGGTGGATCAGCAGCGCGGTGAGGTCGGAATCGCGGATGCCGGGCACCCGTGAAGCCTCGGCCACGGTGCGGGGGCGCACCCTGGACAGCTTCTCCACGGCCTCCCTCGAGAGGCTGGGCACCGTGGCGTAGGCCAGGCTCTCGGGTATTTGGTATGCGTCGAGCTCCGCGAGTCGTTCCCGCAGCTTGAGCTGGCGGTCGATGTAGCCCGCGTACTTGGCCCGGATCTCGACCTGCTGGGCTTCCTCTTCGCCCCGGAGATCCCCCGCGCCGATCTTCTCCACCACGTCGGCGTAGCCGACCTCCGGGCGGCGCAGGTAGTGCGCGGCCGAGACGCCCTCGAGCCGAACGGCGCCGAGCCGCTTCAGCTCGGCCTCGACCCGGGCGTACTTCTGGCGCACCGCCTCGAGCCGCTCTGCCGGCTGCAGCCCCCAGGCCACGGCGCGTTCGGCCAGCCGCTCGTCGGCGTTGTCGGCCCGGCACAGCAGGCGCAGCTCGACCCGCGAGGTCATCATGCGGTAGGGCTCGTCGGTGCCCCGGTGCACGAGGTCGTCCACCATGACCCCGATGTAGCCGGAGTCGCGGGGCAGCACCGCCTCCTCGAGGCCCATGGCGTAGCGGGCGGCGTTGAGCCCCGCCAGCAATCCCTGGGCGGCGGCCTCCTCGTAGCCGCTGGTGCCGTTGAGCTGCCCGGCGGTGAAGAGGCCCGGCAGCTTGCGCGACTGGAGACCGGGGGTGAGCTCGGTCGAGCGCACCGCGTCGTACTCCACGGCGTAGGCGTAGCGCTGGATCACCGCACGCTCGAAGCCGGGGAGGCTGCGCACCATCCGCTCCTGGAGTTCGGGGGGGAGGCTCGAGGAGAAGCCCTGCAGGTAGAGCTCGGAGGTCTCGAGGCCGTCCGGCTCCACGAAGAGCAGGTGGGTCTCTTTGTCGGCGAAGCGGACCACCTTGTCCTCGATGGACGGGCAGTAGCGCGGGCCGACGCCTTCGATGTCGCCGCCGTAAAGAGGGGAGAGGTGCAGGTTCTCCTGGATCAGGCGGTGGGTGGCCTCGGTGGTGCGGGTCTGCCAGGTGGGGCGGGCGGTGGCGTGGGGGCCGGGCTGCCCCGTGAAGGTGCCGGGCGGGTCGTCGGCGGGGACGGTCTCGAGCGCGGCGTAGTCCACCGAGTCGGCCTGGATGCGCGGCGGGGTGCCGGTCTTGAAGCGCAGCAGGGTGTGGCCGGCCTCGCGCAGGCTCTGGGAGAGGAAGCGGGCAGGGGGCTCGCCCTGGCGGCCGGCCGGGCGGGACTGGCGTCCGTACCAGACGACCCCGCTGAGGAAGGTGCCGCTGGCGACCACCACGGCCTGGGCCGCGAGGGTCCGGCCGTCCACGGTGCGCACGCCCCGGAGCTGACCGCCCTCGAGCCACAGCGCCGCGACCTCGGCCCGCACGCTCTCGATCCCCGGGTGGGCCAGGAGGACGCGCTGGGCCCCCAGGGCGTAGGCGTCGCGGTCGACCTGCACCCGCAGGCTCTGCACCGCCGGGCCCTTGGAGCGGTTGAGCACCCGGGTGTGGATGGCCGTGGCGTCGGCCAGGCGGCCCATCAGCCCGCCCAGGGCCACGATCTCGGCCACCAACTGGCTCTTGCCCGGCCCGCCTACCGCCGGGTTGCAGGGCATCAGGCCGATGCGCTCGGGGTTGCTGGTGACCAGGCCCACCCTAGCACCCGCCTGCGCCGCCGCCCAGGCTGCCTCGATCCCCGCGTGCCCGCCACCCACCACAATTACGTCGTAGACCGCCATCTTAACCACTTTAGCAGATGCCGGGAATGTGCAATAGAATGGTCAAGCCCTAGGCAGCGCACCGCGCGCACGGCCTTTGCAAGGAGTGAGTGGCCTTGACCCAGCACACCATCTGGCAAAACGTCCTGGATTACATTCGCCAGAGCATCACCGACGTCGAGTACAACACCTGGTTCGTGAAGATCCGCCCGCTCGGCGTCTACAACGGGGTGCTCGAGCTGGGGGTTCCCACGTCGTTCGCCGGGGAGTGGATCAAGAAGCATTATACGGAAACAATCCAGGAAGCTCTGTTGCACCTGGGGGCCCAGACCCCGCGCTTCGAACTCAAAGTCACCCCGGGGAACCCCGTCCAGGAAGACATCTTCTCCGCCGCCCCCGAGCCCGGCAAGCCCACCGACCCGCGCTCGAGGCTCAACTCCAAGTACACCTTCGAGAACTTCGTGGTCGGGCCCAACAACTCCATGGCCCACGCCGCGGCGGTGGCGGTGGCCGAGTCGCCGGGCAAGGCCTACAACCCGCTGTTTATCTACGGGGGCGTGGGGCTGGGCAAGACCCACCTCATGCACGCGGTGGGGCACTCGGTGGCCTCGCGCTTCCCCCAGCTCAAGATCGAGTACATCTCCACCGAGACCTTCACCAACGAGCTCATCGAGGCCATCCAGAAAGACCGCATGACCGAGTTCCGCGACCGCTACCGCTCGGTCGACCTGCTGCTCGTCGACGACATCCAGTTCATCGCCGGCAAGGAGCGCACGCAGGAGGAGTTCTTCCACACCTTCAACGCGCTGTACGAGGCCGGCAAGCAGATCATCCTGTCCTCCGACCGGCCGCCCAAGGACATCCTCACCCTCGCCGCCCGCCTGCGCAGCCGCTTCGAGTGGGGCCTCATCACCGACATCCAGTCGCCCGAGCTCGAGACCCGCGTGGCGATCCTGAAGATGAACGCCGAGTACCGGGGCATCCGCATCCCCGACGAGGTCTTCGAGTACATCGCCAAGGTGGTGACCTCCAACATCCGCGAGCTCGAGGGCTCGCTGATGCGGGTGGTGGCCTACGCCTCCTTGAACGGGGTGGAGATCAGCAAGCAGGTGGCGGCGCGGGCCCTCTCCGACGTGTTCATGGCCAAGGCCGAGTACGCCCCCGAGGAGATCCTGCGGGCGGTGGCCGAGTTCTACGGCCTGCGCATCGACGAGCTCAAGGGGGCCGGCCGGCGCAAGGAGGTGGTGCTGCCCCGGCAGGTGGCGATGTACCTCATCCGCGAGTTGACCCACTCCTCGCTGCCGGAGATCGGGCAGTTCTTCGACGGCCGCGACCACACCACCGTGCTCTACGCCATCCAGAAAGTACAGGAGGCCCTCGACAGCGACACCAACCTCCAGCAGAACCTCCGGGCCATCCGGGAGCGGTTGGGGTGAGGTCGGTTCGGCAGCCCTTCAGCCTGTGGATAACTCTGTGGATAAGCTGTGGATAAGTCTGTGGAAAGCCCTGTGAATAACTCGATCCGCCCAGACCCTGTGGATAAGTGGGGAGGTTATCCACAAGTTATCCACAGCTGGGGGTGGGTTATCCACAGAAGTTATCCACAGCCAATTGGTGATGGGAATGGCGCTTTAAGCCACTTTTCCACACTATCCACAGGCCCTACTACTATTACTACTAATTATTTAAAGTCTTTAAAGACAGAAGAAGTAGAGCTTTAAAAGGCCGAGACTATGGAAGCGAGAATCCCGAAAAAGACCCTGGCCGATGGCCTCTCAATCCTCGAACGGATCATCCCCAGCCGTAGCTCCAACCCCATCCTGACCTACCTGCCCATCACCTTGGGGCAGGGTAGCCTGATTCTGCGGGGCACCAACGGGGAGGTCGACCTCGAGGTCCGGCTCTCGGCCGAGACCAACGGGGAAGGGCAGGTGCTCATCCCCGCCCAGCCCTTCTTCCAGATCGTGCGCAGCACCCCGGGCGAGCTCATCGAGCTGATCTTCGCCGAGCAGATGCAGCTCATCTCCGGCAGCTACCGCACCCAGCTCCAGACCACCAACCCCGACGGCTACCCCGAGCTCTCCTTCCGCAAGCCCGCCGGGGAGAAGCTGCCGGCCGCGCGGCTGGCCCAGGCCATGACCCGCGTGCGCTACGCCGCGAGCACTGAGGAGTACCGCGCGATCTTCCGGGGGGTGCAGCTCGAGCTCTCCCCCGGCAACCTGCGGGCCGTGGCCTCCGACGGCTACCGCCTGGCCCGCTACGACCTGCCGGTCTCGAGCGACTCGACGCGCAAGCTGGTAGTGCCCGCCCGCAGCGCCGACGAGATCATCCGCATCTTCAAGGACGTGCAGGGCGACGTCTCCGTCGAGGTAGGGGAGGGGACGCTGACCTTGGTGGGCGACGCGGTGCGCATGGCGGTGAAGCTGATGGAGGGCGAATTCCCCGACTACGCCCGCGTCATCCCGCAGAGCTTCGTGCTCGAGGCCACCCTCCAGGCCGACGCCCTGCGCGAGAGCCTCAAGCGCGTGGCCGTCCTCTCCGACCGCAACAACCACCGCGTGGACCTGATCTTCAGCGGCGACAAGCTCGAGATCAACTCCGAGGGCGACTACGGCCGCGGCCGCGAGGAGATCGCGGTGGAGGCCAAGGGCGAGCCCCAGTTGGTGGTGGCCTACAACGCCCAGTACCTCATCGACGCCCTGGGCCCCATCGAGGGCGGCGTGAAGCTCTCGCTCTCGGGGCCCACCAGCCCGAGCCTGGTGCAGGCGGTGGAGGACAGCGGGTATTTGTCGGTGGTGGTGCCGCTGCGGGTGTAGGGGCGGCACGGCGGGCGAACGCTGATGGCCGATAGCCCATAGCCGATAGCTAAACGCAAAACGCCAGACGCAAAACGCCAGACGCCTCGCCCCTCGACGCTGGCGGGAAGAGTGGGGGAGGGGGTCAACCACACGCCACGAGCCATGTGCCTCCTGTCCCCAGCTATACCGCGTCCATCCCCGGGACGCCCCACTTTCGGTATACCAAGAGTCAAGGTGTAGACTGTGACCCGGTTGTAAGTGTTTCCACGGAGGAGCAACGCTATGACGACGATTGTGGAAATCAAGGGCCGGGAAGTGCTGGACTCGCGGGGCAACCCCACCGTCGAGGCCGAGGTGATCCTCGAGGGCGGCGCGCGGGGCCGGGCCCTGGTGCCTTCGGGGGCTTCGACCGGGGCCCACGAGGCGGTGGAATTGCGCGACGGCGGCCAGCGATTCGGGGGTAAGGGCGTGCTCAAGGCGGTCTCGGCCGTCAACGAGCACATCGCCGACGAGCTGCAGGGCCTCGACGCGCTCAATCAGGAGGCCGTGGACCGGGCCCTGCTCGAGCTCGACGGCACGCCCAACAAGGGCAACCTGGGCGCCAACGCCATCCTGGCGGTATCGCTGGCCACGGCCCGCGCGGCGGCCGAGGCGCTGGGCCTGCCGCTGTACCGCTACCTGGGCGGGGTGCAGGGCGTGACCCTGCCGGTGCCCCTGATGAACGTGATCAACGGCGGCAAGCACGGCGACAACAACGTGGACTTCCAGGAGTTCATGCTGGTGCCGGCGGGGGCCCCGAGCTTCAGCGAGGCCCTGCGCTACGGGGTCGAGACCTTCCACGCCCTAAAATCGGTTTTAAAGGCCCGGGGCTATAACACCAATGTCGGGGACGAGGGCGGCTTCGCACCCGACTTAAAATCGAACGTAGAGGCTCTGGAGGTGCTTGTCGAGGCGGTCGAGAAGGCGGGGTACGAGGTGGGCAAGGACATCTCCTTCGCGCTCGACCCGGCGACCACCGAGCTCTACAAGGACGGCAAGTACCACCTCGAGTCCGAGGGCAGGGCGCTCTCGAGCGAGGAAATGGTGGCCTACTGGGAGAATTGGGTCAACCAGTACCCCATCGTCTCCATCGAGGACGGCCTGGCCGAGGACGACTGGGAGGGCTGGAAGCTCCTGACCCAGCGCCTGGGCAAGCGCATCCAGCTCGTCGGCGACGACCTCTTCGTCACCAACCCCGCGCGGCTGAAGCAGGGCATCGAGCAGGGGGTGGGCAACTCGATCCTGGTCAAGGTCAACCAGATCGGCACCCTCTCCGAGACCCTCGAGGCCATCCGCCTGGCCCACCGCTCGGGCTACACCGCCATCCTCTCGCACCGCTCGGGCGAGACCGAGGACTCCACCATCGCCGACATCGCCGTGGCGGTCAACGCGGGCCAGATCAAGACCGGCTCGGCCTCGCGCTCCGACCGCCTCGCCAAGTACAATCAGCTCCTGCGCATCGAGGAAGAGTTGGGCGTGGGGGCGAGGTTTTTGGGATATGGCGCTTTCTAAACGCACCAAGATCGTCTCCACGTTGGGGCCGGCCTCCTCCAGCCCCGAGGTCATCAAGGCCCTGATCGAGGCCGGGGCCGACGTGTTCCGCCTCAACTTCAGCCACGGCACCCCCGAGGACCACCGGGGCCGCGTGCAGGTCATCCGCCAGGTCTCGGAGGAGCTTGGGCGCACCGTGGCCATCCTGCAGGACCTGCAGGGCCCCAAGATCCGGGTGGGGCGTTTCGCCGAGGGCGCGGTCGAGCTGCAGGTGGGGCAGCGCTTCACCATCACCAGCGACCCCGTCGACGGCGACGCCAGCCGGGTCTCGACCACCTACCGCGGCCTGCCCATGGACGTCGAGCCCGGCATGATCCTGCTCCTCGACGACGGCAACCTGCGGCTCAAGGTCGAGGAGGTGCGCGGCAACGACATCCACACCACCGTGCAGGTGGGCGGGCGGCTGTCGAACAACAAGGGCATCAACATCCCCGGCGCCGACCTCTCCATCCCCGCGCTCACCGACAAGGACATCGAGGACCTGGCGCTGGGGGTGGAGCTCGAGGTCGACTGGGTGGCCATGAGCTTCGTCCGCAGCCGCGACGACCTGCTCTTAGCCCGCCACTACCTCAACCGCCACAACTCCCGCGCCCGGCTGATGGCCAAGATCGAGAAGCCGAGCGCGGTGGCCCGCTTCGACGAGATCCTGGAGGAGGCCGACGGGATCATGGTGGCCCGCGGCGACCTGGGCGTGGAGATGCCGCTGGAGGAGGTGCCCATCATCCAAAAGCGCGTCATCCTCAAGGCCATCCACGCCGGCAAGGCGGTGATCACCGCCACGCAGATGCTCGAGAGCATGGTCAAGAACCCCATCCCCACCCGCGCCGAGGCCTCCGACGTGGCCAACGCCATCTTCGACGGCTCCGACGCGGTGATGCTCTCGGCCGAGACCGCCTCCGGCGCTTACCCCGTGGAGGCCGTGCAGACCATGGCCAAGGTGGCCCGCAAGATCGAGGCCAGCCCCGAGTACCTCAACCGCCTGCAGGAACTGCGCCCCGCCCCCACGCCCTCGGTGCAGGACGCCATCGCCCTGGCGGTGGACAACGTCGTCGACGCCTCGGGGGCCAAGCTCATCGTGACCTTCACCGCCACCGGCGGGGCCGCGCGTCGCATCGCGCGCACCAAGCCCTCGGTGCCGGTGCTGGCGCTCACCCCCAACCCCCACGTGCGCAACCAGCTCGCCCTCATCAGCGGGGTGCTGCCGCTGCTAGCCCCCGACCCCAGGGACACCGAGGACATGGTGGACATCGCCCTGCGGATGGTCAAGCAGGCCGGCATGGCCGACCCCGGCGACCGGGTGGTGATCGCCGCGGGGGTGCCCTTCGGCGTGCGGGGGACGACGAACATGTTGCGGGTGGAGCGGGTGAGTTAGGGGGGTTGTCGATAGCTGATAGCCGGACGCCGGGTGCGGGTCGTACGTCCTGCGCGTCCTACGTCGTACGTCCTACGTTGTACGGAAGACGCCCCTTCTTTACCCCCCTTAGCAAGGGGGGCCAGGGGGGATATTCCCTCCCTACGTGCGGGGAGGGTTGGGGAGGGGCAGACCACGAGCCGCAGGCCTCCCGTTCCCTCTGAACCCAGCACCCGACGCTAGCCCCGCCCAGTCCTAAGACGGTTCTCGGGAAAAGGGGGTAGGCTCGAGCGGTGACTGTTCAGATCGTGACCCAGCGCTTCCGGCAGGCCGCCGGCATCCCCGACGACCCTGCCCGGGCGCGGGGCATCACCATCCTGCTCGTGGACAACTTCCTGATGTGGGCGGGGTTCTTCATGGTGGTGCCCCTGATCTCGGTGCACTACGTGGGGGGGCTGGGCTGGGCGGCCGCGGCGGTGGGGGGCGTGCTGGCGGTGCGGCAGTTCGTGCAGCAGGGGGTCACGGTATTCAGCGGGGCGCTGGCCGACCGCTTCGGGGCCAAGGGGCTGATCCTGGGCGGGCTGTTGGTGCGGGCGGTGGGCTTCGTCAGCCTGGCGTGGGCCGACAGCTTCGCCCTGCTGATGCTGAGCGGGCTGCTGGCGGGGTTGGGCGGGGCGCTGTTCGAGTCGCCGAAGTCGGCGGCGGTGACCGCGCTGAGCGACGAGGCCACCCGGCGGCGGGTCTTCGCGCTGCAGGGCACGCTGGGCAACGTGGGGATGGCGCTGGGGGTGCTGGCCGGGGGCCTGCTGATCCGGGCCAGCTTCGACGCGGTGGCGGTGGTGGCGGGGCTGTGCTACGTGCTGTGCTACGGCATCACCGCCTTCCTGCTGCCGCCGGTGCGGGTCTCGAGCGGGGAGCGGGGGCTGCTCGAGGGCATCGGCATGGCCCTGCGCGACCGGCGCTTCGTGGGCTTCACCGCCGTCTCGATGGGCTACTTCATGCTGTGGGTGCAGCTCTCGCTGAGCATCGCCCTGCAGGCCGAGCGGCTGGCCGGCACCAGCACGGCGGTGAGCTGGGTCTTCCTGCTCAACACCGTCATCAGCGTGGGGCTGCAGTACCCGCTGGTGCGGGCGCTCGAGGGCCGCCTGAGCCCCTTGCGGGCGCTGGTGCTGGGGACGGTGGTGATGTCCACCGGCCTGGGCCTGATCGCGCTGGCGGGCAGCATCGTGGCGCTGCTGGCCTGCGTGGCGGTGTTCGCGCTGGGGGTGGTGATCCTCTCGCCCCACCAGCAGGTGGTGATGGCCGAGCTCGCCGACCCGCGGGCGCTGGGCTCGTACATGGGCTTCGGCTGGCTGGGTCTGGCGGTGGGCGGGGCGCTGGGCAACCTGGCCGGGGGCGTGCTGCTGGACTGGGGCCGTGCCAGCGGCCTCGAGGCCCTGCCCTGGCTGGTCTTCGCCGCGGTGGGCTACCTGAGCGCGCTGGGCCTGGTGCTCTTCGAGCGCGCCGCCCGGCCCGCCGCCAGCCACTGACCGGCAGCCGCACCCGGGAGCGGGCGTTTCCGGGGAGGGGCCTCGAGCCCCCTGCCCTTGGTAGGCTTACGGGATGGAAGACCTCCCGCCGGTCACCCTCCGCCTCATGCGGCCCGCCGACGCCGAAGCCGTGGCCCGGATGGTGCGCCGGGCCTGGGCCGGGCGGGTGGCACCCGACTCCAGCGGCCACCTCGAGACGGCCGAAAAGGTGCTCGCCGACCTCGAGCGCGGGCGCGGCTTCGTGGCCGAGGCCGGGGGAGAGGTGGTGGCCTCGGTGCGCTGGGTGCCGCACCCCGGCGAGGAGGGGGTCTGCGAGGTGCACAAGCTGGGCGTGCTGCCCGGGTACCGCAAGCTGGGCCTGGGGCCGAAGCTGCTGGGATTGCTCGAGGAAGACGCCGCCCGGCACGGCGTGCGGGAGGTACGGCTGGCGGTGCGCCACGACCAGTACCGGCTGGTGGAGTGGTACAGCGCTCAGGGCTATGTCCTGGACGCGAGCCTGGTCTACAGCTCGGCCAACCCCCGCACCCCGCCGCCCTTCGTGCTGCGCAAGCGGCTGGCGTGAGCCGCCCGGTCGGGCCGAACGCCTGATCGCCCCGCGTCGGCAGCCGGGACTCGCCCACGCGCCCGTAGCGCTGGGAGGTCAAGATGTGGACCTCTAGACGGCCTCGAGGTGGCGTCACGCCTTCAGGGGCGGCCTATCAGGGCCCCGATGGTCCCGAGCAGTTCCTGGAACTCCACCGGCTTGACCAGGTAGGCCTCGACCCCCAGGCCGTCGTCCTCGCTGTCCTCGGGGACCCGGCCGGTGAGCATGATCACCGGCAGCCGGGGGCATCGTTCCCGCAGCCGCGCCAGCACCTCCGGCCCGCTCATGCCGCCCATCTTCCGGTCCAGGATCACCAGGTGTGGGGCGAAGCGCTCGAGCGCCTCGAGCCCTGCCGGCCCGTCGGCGGCGGTCTGCACGGTGAAGCCCGCGAGCGTGAGGCCGCGCCGCAGGAAGCTGCATACGCTAGGATCGTCGTCGATCACGAGGATCCGGTGCATGCAGGCAATCTATTGCTTTTAGAACGCTTGCAGCCCTATCGTGAACCCATAAGTTTATGATCCGCGGCTGAGACGGGACTGAGCGATAAATTGTTCTTGGCTCAAAATGAACCCGAACGACTTTATCGACGAGCTTGGCGACGCCTACTACTGCGTGGGGCGTCCGGTTCTGGAGGGCAAGGTGATCGCCCTGCTGCTGCTCGCCTCCGAGCCGCAGAGCCTGGGCGAGCTCGCGGCACGGCTCGGGGTGAGCAAGGCCGCGCTCCTCAAGGTGGTGCGGCCGATGGTCGAGCGCGGCGACCTCAAGCGCTGGCGCGAGCCCAGCAGCCGCGCCCACCGCCTGGGCCTCACCGACCAGGCCTACATCCACGACCTGCGGGTCCACGTGCTCAACAGCCGCCGCGTGCTCGAGGCCACCCGCAAGATGCTGCGCAAGAAGGGCCTGGAAGAGGGGGTGCGGGCCCAGCTAGCCCGCCACGCCGAGGTGGTGGGGAAGGCGGTGCAAAGCCTCGAGGCCGTGGTGCGCTCGGTGGAGGAGGAGCAGAGCCGCGACCTGGAAGAGCACCTCGAGCGCGACTGGGACGCGCTGCCCCCGCGCAAGGGGCGCGGGCGCAACCCCAAGCTCAAGCTGACCTGACCCTGACCCCGGTCCCTGCGGCACCCTCAGCCTGCCGGGCCCGGCAGGGCGTAAACTACGGCCAAAAGCCATGGAACACCAATCCTACGCCTACGGGCACAACCACTTCCGGCTCGACCCCGACCTCCCGGCGCTGCTGGGGCGCTACTGGCGCGGCTGGGAGGCCCGCCGGGGGGAGCTCGAGGCCTTCGGGGAGCTGGCCGGGGGCGAGGCCTACCGCGTGGCCGACCACGTGGACAAGGAGGCCCGCCCGGTGCTGGTGATGCATGACCTGGCGGGCAACCGCATCGACCGCGTGCGCCTGTCGCCCGCCCAGGAGAGCCTGCTGCGGCGGCTGGCGGCCGTCAACCGCCCGCCCTACGAGGGCGGGAGCTGGCACCACCACTTCGCCCAGGGCTACCTGCTCGCCGACCCCGGCCTCTACTGCGTCCAGACCATCACCAACTGCGTGATCTACAGCATCCACAAGTACGCACCGCGCTTCTCGGCCTGGAAGGAGCAGCTTTTGAGCGGGGAAGCCTTTGGCGCCACCTGGATGACCGAGGTGCAGGGCGGCTCCGACCTGGGCGCCAACCAGACCCGGGCCTTGTGGGACGGCGAGGCCTGGCGGCTGGAGGGCGAGAAGTACTTCTCGAGCGGCGCCGGGCTCACCGACTACGCCATCGTCTCCGCCCGCCCGGAAGGGGCCCCGCCGGGGCCGAAGGGGATCGCGCTGTTCCTGGTGCCCCGCCTGGACGCGCAGGGCCGGCTCAACTACCGGGTGCGCCGCCTGAAGGAGAAGCTGGCCACCCGAGCGGTACCCTCCGGCGAGGTCGAGTTCGCGGGCACCGAGGCCCACCTGATCGGCAGGGCCGAGGAGGGGATCTACTACCTGCTCGAGACCCTCACCCTCTCGCGCCTGGCCAACGCCTGCGGCGCGATGGGGCTGGCGAGGAAGGCCCAGCTCGAGGCCCTCTTCCGCGTGCGGCAGCGCAAGGCCTTCGGGCGGGCGCTGCTCGAGCACCCCCTGGTGCGCCGCGACCTCACCGACCTGGCGGTACGCATCGCTGGGGGCCTGGCCCTCACCTTCCGGGCGGTGGCCGCCTGGGACGAGGCCTGGCTCCTGCGCCCCCCCTACGACCCGCGCTACCACTATGCCCGCCTGCTCACCCACCTCGCCAAGGCCCGCACCGCCGAGCACGGCACCTACTGCACCCAGCTCGCCATGGAGCTCTTCGGCGGGGTGGGCTTCGTGGAGGACTTCGCCATCGCCCGCCTCAGCCGCGAGGCCCTGATCACCCCCATCTGGGAGGGCCCGGCCAACGTCCAGGCCCTCGACACCCTCGAGGTGCTCACCCGCAAGGGGGCCCAAGAGCCCTTCCTGGCAGAGTTCGTGCCCCGGCTCGAGGCGGTCGGGACCGAGGAGGCCCGCCTCGCGCTCGGGGCCCTCCGGCGCACCCTGGACCGCCTGCGCGGCCTCGAGCCCGCCGAGGCCCAGTGGCACGCCAAGGAGGCCCTGCGCACCCTGTCCGACGCCGCCAGCGTGGCGCTCTTATACGACCTCGAGGCCGCCGGGGGCGAGCGCTACGCCAAGCTGGCCGCCCTCTACGCCCGGCGCTTCCTGGGGGGCGAGGAATACCCGGCGTGGGCCCTGAAGGAGCCGCAGGTGTGGGCCGGGGAGACGGCCCCGGAAACCCCCGCGTAACTCATCCTCGGCTACACTACAGTACAGGTCGGGAGGCTTATGCAAGATCGCTCATCGGCGTTTTGGTCGGGGTTTTGGGACGTGGTCAGCAAGGCGTCCATCGTGGCGATCCCGGTGGTGCTGGGCTGGGCGCTCAACCTGGGCTCGCAGCGCATCGCCGACTCCATCGCCCAGCGCGACTTCATCCAAAGCCTCATCGACGAACTCTCCGACACCAAGAGCCAGGCCCGCCAGGACATCGCCCTGATCCTGCTCAAGGAGTACATCGGCAACGAGCAGCCCAAGATGGTCGCCCGCATCGCCGAGGTGGTCTTCAGCGACAACATGAACCGCATCGTCGACACCGACAAGAGCGACAACGCCCTCTCCGAGCTGCAGGGCTCCACCGCCTACCAGATCCTCGCCGAGCTCAACCCCGAGCGGGCCAAGGCCATCGCCGAGTCCAGCCAGCAGCGGGTGCTGGCCGCGCTGCTCGACGAGATCAACAAATGACGGAGACCGCGTGAACAAACTGCTGCTCAGCCTTTTCGCCCTGCTGCTCACCCTCGCGCTGGCCCAGAGCGCCTCGAGGGTCCTCGGACAGCCCCTGCCCGTCGAGGGGGCCACCGCGGTCAAGACCTTCGACGAGCGCGTGCTGCGGGCCTTCGCCGTCACCGAGGGCAAGCGCTGCCAGATCTTCGAGGGCTGGAGCTTCAAGCAGGCCACCCAGGACGAGTACCGCAAGCTCGTGGACGGCTTCAACGAAGCCCTCAAGAAAGCAGGCTGGAAGGTCGAGTCCAAGGGCCAGGTGGCCCAGGGGGAGTCCACGGTGGAGGCCTACAAGCTCACCGGCGGCAAGGGCGAGCTGATCATCGGCTACTGGTTGCTGGCGAAGGGGGCGAGCCAGTTGTACTGGTGCCGGTTGGGGTAGGGATGTCGATGGTCGGTGGTCGGTGGTCGATAGCCCATAGCCGATAGCTAAACGCCAAACGCAAGACGCAAGACGCGAAACACCCTTTCCTTACCCCCCTTAACAAGGGGGGCTGGGGGGATATTCCCTCCCCGCCGCCGGAGAGGGGTTTACCACGAGCCACGAGCTGCTGACGGCTGACCGCTTACCGTTTAACGTGCCCTCGCCCGCATCCGCAGGCCGCCCTTGGCCCACAGGGTGAAGTTGGGCTCGGGCTGGACTTCGGTCTCTTCGGCGTGCTCGAGGTCGAAGCGCTGCAGCACCCCGGCCACGATGATCTTGAACTCGGTGGTGGCGAAGCTCTGGCCGGTGCAGACCCTGGGGCCCAGGCTGAAGGGGAAGTAGGCCCCGCGGGGCAGGGACTTCTCGAACTCGGGCGTCCAACGCTCGGGGATGAAGGCGTCGGGGTTCTCGAAGAAGCGGGGGTCGCGGTGCAGGGTCCACTGGCACAGCACCAACTGCGACTTGTAGGGCAGGTACATCCCGCCCAGCTCCACGCCCTCCTCGGCGGCCACCTCCCGGCCGATGATCCACACCGGCGGGTAGAGCCGCAGCGCCTCCTTGAACACCTGGTCGAGGTAGGTCAGGCGGGGGAGGTCCTCGAAGGCGGGGATGCGGCCCAGCGCGTCGAGCTCGGCGCGGAGCTTGGCCCGCACCTCGGGGTGGCGGTCGAGGAGGTGCCAGGTCCAGATCAGGGCGTTGGCGGTGGTCTCGAGGCCCGCCGTGATCACGGTCAGCACCTCGTCGCGCAACTGCCGGTCGCTCATCTGGATGTCGGCCTGCTGCTGGGCCTCCATGAGCATCGAGAGCAGGTCGTCGCCCGGCTCGCCCTGGGCACGGCGCTGGGCGATGTGGCGCTGCACCATCTCGTTCAAGGCCCGCACCACCCGGATGCCGGCGCGGTTGAGCGAGGGGGTCCAGTGGGGGTCGGTGAGCCAGCCGTGGATCATGTGCCCCACCACCTGCTGCCCCAGGATGATGGCCTTGTGCATGATGTCGCGGTCGTCCTTGGCCTCGACGTTGAACATGCACTTAGCCACCACCCGCAGCGTCAGGGCGTTCATCTCCTCGTCCACGTGGATCAGGTCGCCGTCCTGCCAGCCCTCGAGCATGTCCAGGGTGAAGCGGGTCATGACCTCGGCGTAGCCCAGCAGGCGCTTGTAGTGAAACGCCGGGCGCATCAGGCGGCTCTGCTGCTTCCAGAACTCGCCCTCGCTCACCAGGATGCCGTGCCCCATGCCCCCAGCGAAGGCCCGGGTCATCTCCGACTTGTGGAACATCTCGGCCCGCTCGACGAGCACCTCGCGCACCAGGTCGGGGTGGTTGAGGAAGACGATCTCCTGCCCGCTGGCGAACTGGAAAGTGGAGATGTCGGGGCCGCCGCGGGCGAGCTGGGTGAAAAAGCGCAGCGGCTCCTGGCGGAGCTCGAGGTCGGGCAGGTCGCGCACCATATCCCGTAAAGCTTACCCTGCCGGGGGACAAGGGCGTTGGGGGTTTGGCCCATAGAGCGCTCTGCGGTACGGTCAACACCGCTCACAACCCGTGCTCGCGAACCGCGAGCGGCAAAGCCATGGCGAAGGGCGATAGGGGAGTTAAAAGAAAACTCCCCACCCGTGAGGGTGGGGAGAGTGAACCTTGCACAGATCGGGCGAGTTGCTGAGCTGCACGCGCGTGGCGTACAACTGAGTACTCCTTAGAAAGGAGGTGATCCAGCCGCACCTTCCGGTACAGCTACCTTGTTACGACTTAGCCCCAGTCATGAGCCCGGCCCTCGGCGCCTGCCCAAGGCTACCGGCGACTTCAGGCAGAACCCACTTCCATGGCTTGACGGGCGGTGTGTACAAGGCCCGGGAACGTATTCACCGCGGCGTGGCTGATCCGCGATTACTAGCGATTCCGGCTTCATGGAGTCGAGTTGCAGACTCCAATCCGAACTGGGGCTGCGTTTGCGCGATTGGCTCCCCCTCGCGGGGTGGCGGCGCTCTGTCGCAGCCATTGTAGCACGTGTGTCGCCCAGGCCGTAAGGGCCATGCGGACCAGACGTCATCCCCGCCTTCCTCCCGCTTTCGCGGGCGGTCTCACCAGAGTGCCCAGCCGGACTGCTGGCAACTGGGGATAGGGGTTGCGCTCGTTGCGGGACTTAACCCAACATCTCACGACACGAGCTGACGACGGCCATGCAGCACCTGTCTCCGCGCTCCCTTGCGGGCACCCCCCCCTTTCGGCGGGGTTCGCGGGATGTCAAGGCCTGGTAAGGTTCTTCGCGTCGCTTCGAATTAAACCACATGCTCCACCGCTTGTGCGGGCCCCCGTCAATTCCTTTGAGTTTCACACTTGCGTGCGTACTTCCCAGGCGGAGTGCTTAACGCGTTAGCTACGGCACCCGGCAGGAGCCGGACACCCAGCACTCATCGTTTAGGGCGTGGACTACCCGGGTATCTAATCCGGTTTGCTCCCCACGCTTTCGCGCCTCAGCGTCACAAGTCGTCCAGGCAGCTGCCTTCGCTATCGGCGTTCCTTCCGGTATCTGCGCATTTCACCGCTACTCCGGAAATTCCGCTGCCCCCTCCGACCGTCTAGCCCGACAGTATCCAACGCACCCCCGGGGTTGAGCCCCGGTCTTTAGCATCGGACTTGAGGGACCGCCTACACGCCCTTTACGCCCAGTAAATCCGGGTAACGCTCGCACCCTCCGTATTACCGCGGCTGCTGGCACGGAGTTAGCCGGTGCTATTACCTCGGTACCGTCACCATCGTCCCGAGTTCAGAAGTTTACACCCCGAGGGGCTTCGTCCTTCAAGCGGTATCGCTCGGTCAGGCTTTCGCCCATTGCCGAAGATTCCTAACTGCTGCCTCCCGTAGGAGTGGAGCCCGTGTCTCAGTGCTCCTGTGGCTGGTCGTCCTCTCAGACCAGCTACGCGTCGTCGGCTTGGTGGGCCCTTACCCCACCAACTACCTGATGCGCCGCGGGCCGATCCCCAAGCGCCGAGGCTTTAGACGGCCGCCACAGCGGCCGTCCACATGGGGGATTAGCCGGGGTTTCCCCCGGTTTTCCCCCGCTCGAGGGCACGTCTCCCACGTGTTACTCACCCGTCCGCCACTGGCCGGCCGAAACCGGCCCGTGCGACTTGCATGTCTTAGGCATACCGCCAGCGTTCACCCTGAGCCAGGATCAAACTCTCCAAGAACAGGCGGCACCGAAGTGCCGTTTTTGGGTGTGCTTTACGCACGTATTTACTTCAGTGGTTTCCCGATCTGTGCTTTCAAGGTTCGCGGTCACCGTTAGGCGACGCAAAGAAGAGAGTATCAAGGATTCGCAAAGCTGTCAAGGGGGGCATCTGTCCCGCCGCCGAACCCGGCCGAAACGCCCTCTCCGTGGGGCTCGAGCGCCCCGTTGCAGGGTAGGATGAGGCGCTATGGACCTGCTGGTGATCGTTCCGCATCCCGACGACGAAGTGTTTGGCGCAGGCGGCACCCTCATCGAGTACGCCGAGCGGGGCCTCGAGACCGGCCTCATCACCCTGACCAAGGGGGAGGCGGGCCGGACACTGGGGCTGTGCGAGGCCCCGCACCTGGGGGCTTTCCGCGCCGAGGAGCTGCGCCGGGCGGTGGAGGTGCTCAAGATCGGGCACTTCGAGCTCTACGACTTCCCCAACGCCCGCCCCGGCATGGTCGTCGATGGGGAAGCCCGGGGCGCGGGTTTCGCCATCAACCGCGGGGTGGGCGACCACCCCGAGATCGCGGACCTGCTGGTGCAGCGCCTGGAGAGCCTCAGGCCCCGGGCGGTCATCACCTTCCCGCCCAACGGCGTCAACGGCCACGTGGACCACGTCGCCACCAGCCGCTGGGTGCGGGCAGCGGCCGAGCGCTACGGCCGGCCGCTGAAGCTCTTCTACTACGCCCCGCCCACCCCCTACCCCGGCCACGAAGAGGGCTACCTTCCCCCCACGCACTACCGGCCCCTCCCCGTCCCCGTCCTGACCCAAAAGCTCAGGGCCATGGCCCAGCACCGCACCCAGGCCCTCTCGGTGCTCGGCTTCATGGACCGCTCGGCCGAGCGGCTGGCGAGGGAGACCTTCCACCTGGCGGGCTACCAGGGCGAGCCGCAGAGCGAGCTGCTGTAGGGCGCCGGCTCCCTGAGAACCATGAGTGCCCTCGAGCGTCCTGCTCGAGGGTGCTTCGGGCGCGTGCATCCTCCTGACGGCTGAGGGGGCTCATTCAACCGTAATGGCCTTAAAACCACACCTTCGCCCGATTGAGCCAACCTGATTTCGTGGCATAGTGCGCTTCGCACTCCTAAGGGAGAGTTTGGCTGGTGGCATCAGGAGGAGATGAGGTTGAGAACGCAAACTACCCGCTTGTTGGCTGTAGGCGTGCTGTTGAGCGGCTTAGGGCTGGCGGCCGTGCCGGCCAACACCCTGCTCATCCAGCAGTCGGCGGACATCCCCACGCTCGACCCGGGCGAGACCTACGACACCTCCTCGGGGCAGGTGGTCGAGAACATCTACGAGACCCTGCTGACTTATAAGGGCAAGAGCGTGGCCGAGCTCCAGCCGCTGCTAGCGACGTCCTGGAGCGCCTCGAGCGACGGCCGCACCTACACCTTCACCCTGCGCAAGGGCGTGAAGTTCCACTCGGGCAACACCTTCACCTGCGCCGACGCGGAGTACAGCCTGCGGCGCAACCTGGTGACCAACAACCACAGCTCGGGCAACTGGTTCCTTTCCGAGAGCCTGCTGGGCACCGCGTCCAACGCCAAGGACGACTCGAGCATCACCTGGGCCAAGATCGCCGCGGCGGTGAGCTGCAACGCCAACGGCCAACTGGTGCTCAAGCTGCCCAAGGCCGACCCCGCGCTCCTGGTCAAGCTGGCCTTCGCGGGCAACTCGGTCGTCGATAAGAAGCACGCCGTCTCCATCGGCGAGTGGGACGGCACCGAGGCCACCTGGAAGGACTGGGTCGACCGCGAACTCACCGAGTCGGCGCTCTCGCAGAAGCCCAGCGGCACCGGCGCCTACCGCTTGGTGCGGCGCGACGCCAACACCACCGTGCTGCAGGCCTTCGACGGCTACTGGGGCGGCAAGCCCAAGCTGCAGAACGTGATCATCCAGATCGTCAAGGAGCAGGCCACCCGCCTCGAGGCGCTGAAGAAGGGCGACGCCGACGTCGTCGAGACCGGGCCCCGGCCGGTGCTCGAGCAGCTCAAGGGCGTGGCCGGCCTCAAGGTCATCGACGGGCTGCCCAACGTCTCGGCCGCGGTCATCGCGATGAACCAGAACATCAAGGACCCCGCGGTGCTGGGCTCGGGCAAGCTCGACGGCAGGGGCATCCCCGCCAACTTCTTCTCCGACGTCAACGTGCGCAAGGGCTTCGCCTACTCCTTCGACTACGCCCGCTACATCAAGGAGGTCCAGCAGGGCAAGGGCCTCCAGCGCACCATGGCGATGCCCGACACCTACTTCGGCTACGACGCCAAGCTCAAGAAGTACACCTACGACCCCAAGCAGGCTGAGGCGGCCTTCAAGAAGGCCTTCGGCGGCCAGCTCTGGAGCCGCGGCTTCGTGCTCAAGGCCCGCTACCGCGCGGGCTCGGCGGCCTCGCAGACGGCGATGGAGATCCTCAAGACCAACATCGAGAAGCTCAACCCCAAGTTCAAGGTCGAGCTCGAGCCCAAGACCTGGTCGGACTTCCTCAAGGACTCCCAGGAAGGCAAGGAGGCCATGATCCTCGTGAGCTGGGCCCCCGACTACGCCGACCCCGACAACTTCCTCTACACCTTCTACGCCTCGGACGGCTACTACAGCCCCCTGATGGGCCTGAAGGACGCCCAGATGGACCGCCTGCTCGAGCAGGCCCGCACCACCACCGACCGGGCCAAGCGCGCGGCGCTGTACAGCCAGGTCGGGAAGCGCGCCTACGACCTCGCGCCCTCCATCCTGGTCCCCGCCGGGCAGGTCTTCATCGTGCATAGCGACAAGCTGCGCGGCATCGCCGAGAACTACAACCCCATGTTCTCGGGCATCACCGGCACCTTCTGGAAGAACCTGAGCAAGGCCGGGCTCTGAACGGCCTTCTGACCCATGGTCCCCCCGCGAGCAGCGGGGGGATTTGCCTTCGAGGGGCATTAATCACAGCTTCCAGGGCTTCCTCGAGCTAAGGTGCGAGCTGGAAAGGTTCGCCTTTCCGCCTCGGAGGCGACGAAGCCTGTCCTGCACTTGGGCGCCTGGGACAGGCCGAGCCAGTGGCGCAACCGGCCGAGTCGAGCAAACCCGCACCGCTGCCCTGGGCGTTGGCAGCCTGTTCGAGGTCTTTCGGTCGGTGAGGCACCCAGCCTGGCCGACCGTGCCTTAATTTCGGCCGGACCCCCCAACGCCAGCCAGGCCCTAGCGAGGCCATTCATGCGCATCGGAATTCTCTCGGACATCCACGCCAACCTGCCCGCCCTGGCGGCGGCGCTGGGCTGGTTGTCCAAGCAACAGCTCGACGCCATCGTCGCGGTGGGCGACATCGTGGGCTACGGCCCCCACCCCAAGCCGGTCATCCGCATGCTCCAGCGTTTCAACGTGCACTGCATCGGGGGCGGCAGCGACATGCGCGTGGCCTTCCGGGTGCTCTCCAGCGCCCCCCGCAGCAGCATCTCCGACATCACCCTGCGCTGGACCATCGCCCAGCTCGAGGAGCCGGAGATCGCCTTCCTCAAGGGCCTGCGCTACCGCCACCGCGTGCCGCTGGGCAGGGGCCAGCTCATGGCCTTCCACGGCACCCCCGAAGACCCGGAGGTCAAGATCGACCTCGAGCTCCCCGCCGCCGACCTGCTGCCGTTGTTCGAGCGCTTCGACGCCTCCTGCATCGTCGCCTCGGGCAGCCACCTGCCCTTCCAGCGCTGGCTGGGCGACCGCCTGATCTTCGACCCCGGCTCGGTGGGCCTGAGCCTGGGCGGGGCCCCCGGCGCCGACGTGGCGGTGCTCGAGGACACCCCCCAGGGCCTCAAGGTGCAGTTCAAGAAGCTCCCCTACGACACGGAGTGGGTGGCCCAGGACATGGCCCTCTTCGGCTTCCCCCCGCCCCTCATCGAGGCAATCCGGCAGGGCTCCTTCACCCCTTCCGACCACCCTGCCTCCAACGCGACCATCGAGTGGGTGCCGGCGGTGCATGGGTAGGGTTGGCGGGCACGGGTCGTACGTCCTGCGCCCTACGTCGAACGCCGAATGCCGAACGCCGAATGCCGAACGCAAGACGCAAAACGCGAGACGCCTCGGCCCTGGACCCTAGACCCTAGACAGACCACGGGCCACTAGCCAATAACCTCTAAGGCCATTCCCCTTTCTACGTCCGGCGTTAGGCGTTGGGCGTTTGGCGTTCGGCGTGCTTAGAATGACCCGGTATGCGCCCTGCCTGGCTCGAGGTCAACCTGGACGCGCTGGCCCACAACGTTAGCCTGCTGCGCGAGCGTGCCGGGGGGGTGCCGCTGATCGGGGTGGTCAAGGCCAACGCTTACGGGCACGGCAGCGTGGAGATCGGGCGGGAGCTGGTGCGGCTGGGGGTGTGGGGGCTGGCCGTGGCCACGGTGGGGGAGGGGCGACACCTGCGGGAGGCGGGCATTACTGCCCCCGTCCTGCTGCTGGGCGGCCTGCACCCCTCGCAGGCGGGGGAGGTGTTGGCGGCTGGCCTGATCCCTTCGCTCTCGACGCTCGAGGCCGCCCGCGCCCTCGACCAGGCCGCCCGCGCGCTGGGGCGGCGGGCCGTGGTGCACGTGAAGTGGGACACCGGGATGGGGCGGGTGGGCTTCCCCTGGGAGGACGCCGCGCGGGTCAAGGCGGCGCTGGAGGGGCTGGAGGGGCTGGAGGTCGGCGGGCACTACTCCCACTTCGCCGACGCCGAGGAGAACGACGCCTGGACCCGCAGCCAGATCGCGCACTTCGAGGCGGTGCGGGCGGCGTGGGGGGCGGGCTACCTCTACCACCTCGCCAACACCGCGGGCATCCTGAACTACCCCGAGGCCGCCTACGGCGCGGTCCGGCCCGGGATCTCGCTCTACGGCCTGTGGCCCGGCGTGGGCTTGAAGCCCGTTGCCCGCCTGCTGGCCCGGCCCACCTTAGTCAAGTGCCTGCCCCCCGGCCACCCCATCGGTTATGGCGGGCTCTACACCACGCAGGGCCACGAGTGGATCGCCACCCTGCCCATGGGTTACGCCGACGGGATGCCGCGCCTGCTCTACAACCGGGCCACGGTGCGGCTCGAGGGGCACAACCACCCCGTGGTGGGCCGCATCTCCATGGACCAGATCACCGTGCGCGTCCCGGGGCCGATGAGCCTCGAGACCGTGTTCGAGGTGGTCACCCCCGACTTCCACCCCAGCTCGAGCCTGTGCGGCTGGGCCGAGCTCACCGGGACGGTAAGCTACGAACCGGCGGTGCGGCTGGCGGCGCGGCTGCCCCGGGTCTACCTGCGCGGCGGGGTGGAAGTGGCCCGCGCGGACGCGTGATAGCGTAAAAGGCATGTACCACCCGGCTCACTCGCCTTTCGCCCGCAACCCGGGCGTGCTGGAGGGCGCATGAGGGGCGTAAAGCTCTTCCAGGGCTACCTCTGGCACCCCAAAGAGCTCGAGTTCGACCCCAAGCAGGCCCTGCCCGCGCGGCTGGGGGAGGGGCTCGAGGACGGCCCCGTCCACCTGCTCATCGACCCCGTGCGCCCGCCCTTCGCCTTCTTCCAGGACGGCACGCCCACCGAAGGCCAGGCCTTCTACCAGCTCACCCTCCTGGTGCGCACCGAGAAAGCGCCCCCACAACTCAAGCCGCTCACCCAGCCCGTGAGCGAGGAACTCGACCCTTACCTGCAGGCGACGCCGCAGGGGGTGGGGTGGATGTTGCTGGAGGATTTGCGGGAGGTGTAGGTTGGGGGATCGATGGCCGGGCGCGGGTCGTACGTCGTACGCAATACGCAAAACGCAAGACGCAAGACGCCTTGGCCCTAGACCTTGATGTCGGCGGGTAGGGTTGGGGAGGGGTTCCCATGAGCCACAAGCTGACGGCTGACGGCTGAAAGCTGACGGCTTACCGCTTCACTTCCCGAAGTCGATGTCGATGTCCTCGTCCTTCTTGGCCTTTCCCTGGCCTCGAGGCCGGCGTGGGGGTTTGGGGGTGGCCGGTCGTCTGCGGGGGATCAGGAAGGCGAGGAGGAAGGTGAGCAGGCCTGCGCCGGCGGCGACCCAGGTCCAGAGTTTGCGGTCGATGGTGGCGCGCACGGGGGGGAGCACGCCGCTTTGGTAGGCGGCGGCCTGGTCGTTGGCGAGCGCGTCCACCGCGGCGGGGGCGTCGACGGGGGCGTTGAGGGTCCAGGCGCCGCCGCCGGGGCGGGTGGGGCGGAAGCGCCAGGGGGTGAAGGGGTCGTAGAGGCCGACCGTGACGTAGTAGCCGTAGTCGCCGGGCGGGAGCTCGGGCGAGACCTCGAGCCAGTCCTCGCTGCGGCGCAGCTCGAGGGCCCGGGCGGCCCCGCCGGGGTCGCGCTGCTCGGCGCCCCAGCCCGTTAGCAGGACGGCCTGGTCCCAGCCCTGGCCTTCGGGGGTCTTGAAGCCTGCCCCGGGCAGCTCCTCGCTGCCGCCGGGCTGGGTGTCGAGGTAGACGCCCACCACGGCCAGCGAGAAGCCTTTGGGGGCCTGGAGGGGGTTGGCGTAGCGGGCCAAGCGCACGCGCAGCACCAGGCGGCCGTCGCGCTCGAGGGCCTCGAAGCCGGTGAGGTCGGCGAAGCCCACCTCGCTGTAGAGGCCGGCCTGGGGGTAGCCGTAGCCCAGGCCGTGGTCGTCGCCGATGCGGTCGGTGAGGAGGAGAGGGATCATTGCGATCTGAGGCCCATCAGGGCCCGTACCAGTTTAGCCGGGTCGTGCTGGGCGTAGGGGCCGTCCTCGAGGAAGTCGCCCTTCACCACCCGTACGCCCTGGGCCTCGAGGGCCTCGAGGTCCAGGGCCACCGGCTGCTGGCCCTCGGCCTCGTAGCGGGCCTGGCGCTCGGCGCCGATGGGCTGGGTGTGGGCCACCACGATCTCGGGGGCGCGGCCTAGGTGCGCGGCGATGGCGCGGTAGTGCTCGAGGGCGGAGAGGTGGTCGGTCTCGCCCTTCTCGGTCATGACGTTGAGGATGTAGCACAGCTTGCCGGGCGCTTTGAGGATGGCCTCCTGGATCTGCGGCGGCAGGAAGCTGGGGATCACGCTGGAGTAGAGGCTGCCCGGCCCCAGCACGATCAGGTCGGCGCGGCGGATGGCCTCGAGCGCCTCGGGCATGGCGGTGAGCTCCGGGGGCTGCCCCGGGGCGCCGCCGGGTTCGGCGAAGCCTTCCGCGGCCACCCGCACCGGCTCGCGGTGCAGCGCCTCGAGCCACACCCGCCGGATGCGGCTTTTGCCCTCGCGCAGCCGGGTCTCGCCCTCGCTGGTGCTGCCGTCCTCGCGCAGGGCGCACAGCTTGGCGGGCAGGGCGGTGGCGGGCCAGACCGCCCCGCGCAGGCGCAGGATCTGGTTGGCGTTGCGCAAGGCCTCGGCGAAGTTGCCCTCCACCTCGTGCAGCGAGACGAGCATCAGGTTGCCGAAGGTGTGGCCCGCCAGCTCGCCCCCGCGCCTGAAGCGGTAGGCCATGAGGTCGGGCAGGCCCGGCGCGTCGGAGAGGGCGGCCAGGCAGTCGACGAGGTCGCCCACCGCCGGGATGCCGAAGCTGTCGCGCAGCCGCCCCGTGGAGCCGCCGTCGTCGGTGACGGCCACGACGGCGGTGAGGTTGGCCGTTTCCTCCTTGAGCCCCCGCAGCACCCGCGACAGCCCGGTGCCCCCGCCCAGCGCCACGATGCGGGGGCCCGCCTCGAGCCGCCGCCGGATGTAGACCTGCTCGGGCACGGTGTCGGGGTCGGTGAGGGCGGAGAGCATGCTGCGGTTCATCCAGCGGATGCCCTGCGCCAGCAGGAACACGCCCAGGCCCAACCACAGCGAGCCGGTCAGCCAGGCCGGGGCGTCGAAGGGCCGGGCCCAGTGCACGAGCTCGTAGAATTTCGAGACCAGCGGCCCCTCCCACGACAATTGCAGGATCCCCACCAGCCCCAGCAACCCGCCCAGCACCGCCACCAGCAGGTAGCGCTTGACCCGCATGCCCGGCAGCAGCCAGCGCCAGCTCTGCCAGCGCAGCCCGAGGCGCACGGCCCTACCCTGCACAGCCCACCTCGCACGAGGAAAGGGGCTGGCTCGAGAAGGGGCTAATCACCTTTGCCCACATCGCGGTGCTCGACTTCTACTCTAAACCTTCCGCCCATGTCCTGCGCCAGCCGCTCGGCCACCGCCACGCTGCGGTGGCGCCCCCCCGTGCAGCCGACGGCGACCGTGTAGGCCGCGCGGCCGTTCTCGCGGGCCCCCTCGGCCGCCAGGCCCGCCGTGGTCATGAGGGCGCGGTAGAAGGGCTCGTCCTCCTTGCGGCTGAAGACGTAGCGGGCCACCTCGGGCTCGGTGCCCGCTCGAGGCTTGAGCTGGGCGTCGTAGTAGGGGTTGGGCAGGCTGCGCACGTCGAGCACCAGGTCGGCGTCCTGCGGCGGCCCCCACTTGAAGCCGAAGGACAACAGCCGCAGCACGAAGCCCTCCTCCTCGCCCAGTGCCCGCTCGAGCGTCTCCTTGAGCTCGCGCGCCGACTTGTCGGAGGTGTCGATGACCAGGTCGGCCTGGTCGCGCAGGGGGGCGAGGGCCTTCTTCTCGGCCTCGATCTCGCTCAAGAGGTTGCCCGTGCCCAGGGGGTGCAGCCGGCGCGAGAGGTTGTAGCGCTTGAGCAGCACGTCGGGGCGGGCCTCGAGGAAGACCAGGAAGGGCTTGAGCTGGGCCAGGGTGGGACCCAGGTGGTCCAAGAACTTGCGGGTGCGGATGTCAACGACCACCGCCGCCTTGTCGATGCCCGCTTGCCGCAGGGTCTCCAGCAGCGGAGGCCACAGCGCGGGCGGCAGGTTGTCCACCGAGAAATAGCCCAGGTCCTCCAGCGCGAAGTGGGCGCTGGTCTTGCCCGCGCCGGAGAGGCCGGTGATGACGACGAATCTCATCTGGGGTACCTGTCGATAGCTGAACGCCGATAGCCGGTAGCCGGGCGCGGGTCGTACGTCGTACGTCGTACGCAAGACGCCAAACGCCAAACGCAAGACGCCCTGGCCCTCGACCCTCGACCCTCGACAGACCACGGGCCACGGGCCACGAGCCTCCCGCCCTTCGCTGGCGGCTGAGGGCTGATGGCTGAGAGCTTTTCCCTCACTTCACCTCCATCAGCTCGACGTCGAAGATCAGGGCCGAGTTGGCGGGGATGTCGGTGCTGGGGGAGCGGTCGCCGTAGGCGAGGGCGGCGGGGATGTGCAGCCGGCGCTGGCCGCCCACCTTCATGCCCAGCACGCCGCTGTCCCAGCCCTGGATGACCTGACCCTGGCCCAGGGTGAACTCGAAGGCGTCGCGGCCTTCCTGGCAGGAGGTGTCGAATTCCTTGCCGTCGACGAGGCGGCCGATGTAGTGCACCCGGACGGTCTTGCCCGGCAGGGCCTCGGCGCCGTTGCCCACCTTCACGTCCTCGATCTTGAGGCTGGTGACGGCCTCGTTGGTGGTCTTGAGGGCCTCGGGCTTGTTCTTGCAGATGGCGGCGGTCTTGTCGTTCTGGCAACCGGCGAGCAGCAGGCTCCCGGCCAGCAGCAGCGTAGCGGTGAGGGTTGGCTTCATACCGCTGAGCATTGTATCGGGTCTGGATGAGGCAGGGCAGCTTTTCGCAGGGGATAGCTGCCCGGTGCGGGCACTCGAGCTTTCCGAGCTGATTGTGCCGGACCCCGGTAGGCGTTAGGCTCGAGCCAGGTGGAAGCGACCCTGACCTACGTCGGAGCGGCCACGGTGCTGCTCGAGGTGGGCGGCTGGCGCTTCCTCACCGACCCCGTGCTCGACCCGCCCGGCGGGGTGTACGCGCTCGAGCAAGGCCCCATCCGCGGCGAGGCGGCCCGCCGCCTGCGGCTGCGCTCGCGCAAGCTCACCGGCCCCGCCGTGGCACCCGAGAACCTGCCGCCCATCCACGCCGTGCTGCTCTCCCACGACCAGCACTTCGACAACCTCGACACCGCCGGCCGGGCCTTCCTGCCCAAAGCCGGGCACGTCCTGACCACGGTTTCGGGCGCTAAGCGGCTCGGCGGCACCGCGGTGGGGCTCGCCCCCTGGCAGTCGGCCCAGGTGGGCGAAATCCGCATCACGGCTACCCCGGCCCAGCACGGCCCGCGCATCGCCCTGCCCGTGGTGGGCGAGGTGACCGGGTTTTTCCTCGAGTGGCCCGGCCAGCGGCACGGCGGGCTCTACATCTCCGGCGACACCGTGTGGTTCGCCGGCCTGGCCGAGGTCGCCCGGCGTTTCAAGGTGAGCGCGGCCCTGCTGCACGTAGGAGCCGCCCGCTTCCGCGTCACCGGCCGCATCCGCTACACCCTCGACGCCGAGGATGCCGTCAAACTCGCCAAGCACCTCGAGCCCCGCACCCTCATCCCCATCCACCACGAAGGCTGGTCCCACTTCTCCGAGGGCCGCACCGAGGTCGAACAGGCCTTCCAAAAAGCCGGCCTCGAGGCCAAAACGCTGTGGCTCGAGCCAGGAGTCCCCACACGGCTGGAGGTCTAAACGCCAGCCCCATGGATGGCGGGTGGCCTGTGGCTTGTGGCTGTAGTGGAAAGACGCCCCACCCCGGCCCTCCCCGCGCGCGGGGAGGGGTTATACCAGATTCGGTTGGTTCGTCACCGTTCGGTGACGCCGCCCCGCCTTGGCGGGGCGGCCGACCGAAGGGATACGCTTTCTTCGCCGACCGTCAGGGAGGGGTGTGCTCTGGGGTTCAAAAAGATAGCCTCCGGGCTCTTCGGATCGGATGATTATCTTTTTGAATCCGGTATTATCCCCCCCAGCCCCCCTTGCTAAGGGGGGTGAAGAAGGGGCGTCTTGCGTTTGGCGTTTGGCTATCGGCGTTCGGCGTTCAGCTATCGCCACCCTCACGCCGGCTGCCTCAACGCGAGCTGCCCGCACGCCGCCCCCACGTCGCGCCCCCGGCTCCAGCGGATCGACGTCGGCACGCCCATGCCCTCGAGGATCGCCGCGAACTTGAGGATGTGCTCCTTGGAGGTGCCCTGGTGCGGCGCGCCCTCCCAGGGGTTCCAGGGGATGAGGTTGAGGTGGGCGGATAGGCCCTCGAGGTGCTTGGCGAGCGCCTTGGCCTGCCAGGGGTGGTCGTTGAGGCCCTTGAGCATGGTGTACTCAAAGGTCACCCGGCGCTTGACCCTGGCGTAGTAGTGCCGCACCGCGGTCATGATCTCCTCGAGGCTGTAGCGGTGGGCGGTGGGGATGATGAGCTTGCGGGTCTCGTCGTCGGGGGCGTGGAGGGAGAGGGCCAGCCGCACCCCCAGGTCCTCCTCGGCCATGCGGTAGATGCCGCGCGGGATGCCCACCGTCGAGAGGGTGATGCGGCGGGGGCTCATCGCCAGGGCCTCGGGGTCGAGCATCCGGCGGACGGCGGTGAAGACGTGCTCGAGGTTGAGCAGCGGCTCGCCCATGCCCATCAGCACCACGTTGCGGATCTCGCGCGGGGAGTGCCCCTGGTGGTGCGCGGCGAAGAGGATCTGGTCGAGGATCTCGGCGGCGGTGAGGTTGCGCCCGAAGCCCATCTTGCCCGTGGCGCAGAAGGTGCAGCCGGCGGGGCAGCCGACCATGCTCGAGACGCAGATGGTGCGGCGGCCCACGTAAGGCATGTAGACGGCCTCGGTCTTTTTGCCGTCCCACAGGGTGTAGAGGTACTTCACCGAGCCGTCCTGGCTCACGAAGGGCGTGACCTCTGCGAACTCCGACACCCGGTAGCGCTCGGCCAGCTCCGCCCGCAGGGCCTTGGGCAGGTTGCGCATGCCCTCCCAGTCCCGCACGCCCTGGTTGTAGAGCCACCCCGCGATCTGGGCGCGGCGGAAGCCCTCGGCGGGGAGGGCGGAGGGCTCGAGGCCCAGGACCGGGGTGCGGGGGTCGGCAGGCGTGCTCACAACCTCTGAGTATAGCCAGCTTTCCCAGGGCGAAGGTGGTGGGCGGCAGGATGGGGGTTAAACGCGGGCGGCGGGGTGGACTTCCACCCCGCCGCCCGCGTTTAACCCCCGAAGTAGCCGCGCCACTCCCGGGGCACCTCGAGGATGTCCAGCCACAGCGCCTGGGTGGGGCGGCCGGGCTTGCGCAGGAGCTTCATGCCCGCTTCCTCGGGGGTGCGGTCGGCCTTCTTGTGGTTGCAGGGGCGGCAGGCCGCGACCAGGTTGTCCCAGGTGCTGGGGCCGCCGCGGCTACGGGGCAGCACGTGGTCGAGGGTGAGGTCACGGGTGGGGCGGCCGCAGTACTGGCACACGTAACCGTCACGCTTGAACACATTGCGGCGCTTGAGCCGCACCTTGTGGACGCGGGGCCGCACCATCTTGCCCAGCCGGATCACGGCGGGCACGGGGTAGAGCGCGTTGGGGGTGCGCAGGAACTCGCCGCTATCCTCCATCACCTCCGCCATGCCGGCCATCACCAGGCTCACCGCCCGGCGGATGCTGGCGATCCCCAGCGCCTGGTAACCCGCGTTGAGCACCAGCACGCGGGGTGCGTCAAGGTTCAGCCGCCTTGCTACTTCCTCCATGACTTCTCAACCTCCTTCCTGGGCTCGAGCGCCCTCTGTGGCCTTCGGCAGGGCTCGAACCTGCACCGCGCTGCACGAGAGGCAGCCGCTCTGCGTTGAGCTACGAAGGCGCGAAGCCCGCTGCCGTGGGCGGGACAGTTTTGGTGAAGGCGGTAGGGGTCGAACCTACACGGTCTCGAGTAAGCGTCGAGTGCCGAGTAGAGCTACGCCTCCACGAAATAGCTCCCTCGGACAGCCGAGAGGGCCGCTGGCGGAAGGAGCAGGATTCGAACCTGCGGGGCTTTAGCCCGCCTCCTTAGCAGTGAGGTGGTTTCGACTGCTCCCCCACCCTTCCACGGTTCCTGGTCCCCCAGGTGGGATTTGAACCCACACTCAGCCGCTTTTGAGGCGGTTGCCTCTGCCGATTGGGCTACCGGGGGCCTTTGGTGGCTCCGGGGAGATTCGAACTCCCAAGCTCCACGTTCTAAGCGTGGAAGGTTTGCCAATTACCGTCACGGAGCCGCGTTTTTGGGCCTGAAAGGGGGGAGAGGTGGGATTCGAACCCACACAAAGGCGCTGTCGCTTTTAGGAAACGCGCTTCCTGCGGCAAGTTACAAACCCGCTCGAGGCTCACCACCTCGAGCCGCCAGCCAGTGCATCCGTAAACCCGCGACGGCTTTTGGCCTGCGCCATACCTGTTCGGTTTACCGGCTCCGAGTTTTTCCGGCGCTCTTACCCTCTTGAGCTACTCTCCCCAAGTGCCCCCAGGGGGACTCGAACCCCCAAACCCTTGCGTCTCGCACAAGGAGGTATGCCCATTCCCTTCACGGGGGCAGGGTGTCGGGGTCCGGACAGTGCGTCGGCTGCCGGACCCCTGTGCTGGCGAAGAAACGAGGATTCCCTTAGCTGTTCTCATACCAGATTCGGTCAGTTCGTCACCGAACGGTGACGCCGCCCCGCCAAGGCGGGGCGGCCGACCGAAGGGATACGCTTTCTTCGCCGACCGCCGGGGAGGGGTGTGCTCTGGGATTCAAAAAGATAGCCTCCGGGCTCTTCGGATCGGATGATTATCTTTTTGAATCCGGTATCACCTCCTTTCCTGGGGCTGCCTCCCGGAGTCGAACCGGGCGCCTTACGAGACGGGCGCTCTGCCGGAGCGATGGCAGCGTGCTGGGGTAGACGGCGGGGCTCGAACCCGCACCTTCCGGTCCCACAAACCGGCGCTCTGCCAATTGAGCTACGTCAACCGTGCTGGAGCTGCGAGCTGGAGTCGAACCAGCACCCTTTCCCTTACCGGGGGAACGCTCGAGCCTTTCGAGCTCTCGCAGCATGGTCCTCGAGGGTGGACTCGAACCACCGGCCTCACGCTTATCAGGCGTGTGCTCTAAACCTGCTGAGCTACTCGAGGATGGAGACGAGAGAGGGAATCAAACCCTCGTGGACCGGGTTGCAGCCGGTCGCCTGGTCACTCGGCCATCTCGTCGTGGTCGGACGGGTAGGGGTCGAACCTACGCCTCGCTCCTTATCGCGGTTCGCTGTAGGTTTGCCGCTGGCACAAGCGGCAAACTGGCTGTGCAGCGGTAGATCCATCTGTCCTCACCGGCCAAACATTCCGCAAACCGCTCTATGAGGGAGCCGCTCTGCCGCTGAGCTACCGTCCGGCTTGGTGTCAGCGGCTGGACTCGAACCAGCAACCTTCGGCTTCGCACGCCGATGCTCGTCCCTTTGAGCTTCGCCAACGCGTTGGAGCGGGATGGGGGGCTTGGACCTCCGGCCCGCTGTGCGCAAGGCAGGCACCCTCGCCGCCGAGCTACGCGGGTATGGCTGACCAGGTAGGGCTCGAGCCTACATCCTCCCGAGTAACAGTCGGGCGCTCTACCAAGTTGAGCTACTGGTCAATGTGGCACTCCCAGCGGGAGTCGAACCCGCGCCGCCCGATCGAGGGTCGGGCATCCTTGCCGCTAGACGATGGGAGCTAGCGCGAGAACTGGCCTGGCGCTCTCGCCGTGAAAAGACTTTTTACGGGAGCGGTGCCAAACCGATCGCTAAGCCGTGCCGGACATGGCCATCCGCTATCGGCTATGGGCTATCAGCGACTCCCCGTGGAAGTCCTTGGCTGGGGAAGCTGGGATCGAACCAGCGCTGCCTGATCCAGAGTCAGGAGTCCTGCCTTTAGACGATTCCCCAACGGGGCCTGGAAAAGCTCGGGTACGGGGCTTTTCCAGGCGGGCGATAGGCTTTTAGTCGAGGAAGAGGACGTTACGAACGCCGGGGGCCTGGCCCTCGGTGTTCATGAGGACGCGATGCCAGCCGTGGAGCACGATGGTGGCGTGGTCGGGGTGCGAGACGCGGCCCCGCACGTAGACGTTGGCACCGTGGACCATGGTGCGCCAGTCCCACTTCCGGGCCTTGTGGTTGCGCTCCAGGAGCCGCTCGTACTGCTGCTCGGTGAGGGGGCGGGGGTGCTGCTCGCTCACGTAGACCAGCACGCCGCGGGTGCGGTACAGCTCCTCGCACCAGTGCGCCTTGCCGTTGCCGCGGCGGATGGGCTCGTCGCGGAAGATCATCCACTCGCTCACCACGAGGCCGGGCTGGGGGACGAAGAACCACTCCCCCTGACGGCGGTAGGCGCGGTTGTGGCGGCGCAGGCGCTCCTTCTCGCGCAGCGCGAGGCGGGTCTCGCTCCAGCGCACCTCGGCGGGCTTGAGGGCCTCGAGCGCGTCCTTGACGTTGCTCACGCTGCCGCCGGGCACGGCGCAGGTGAACCAGTGGCGCTCGTCGTGGCCGCAGAGGAACTTGTCCTTGCGCCCCTCCTGGCGGACCATCAGCAGCAGGTGGCGCAGCTCGGGGCGCACGTCGAGCACGGCGAGCTCGAGCCCCTCGCCCCGGGGGACCCGCAGCTCGAAGAAGGGGCCCTTGCGGTCCTCGAGCACGTCCACGCCGAAGCGGGTGACGGGCTGGAGGCCGTGGCGGGTCTCGAGCGCGTCGCGAACCTTGGCCCTGGCGCCCATACGGGCGAACTTGTCCTGCAGGTGGTGCATCATCGCGTGTCTCCCTGAGCGTTTCGCTCGGGTTGGGGAGGGCACGCGACGTCGGCTAAGGGGTCGCGGGCGCCTCCGGGCTATGGGTCGTGGGGCCTGGGGAATCGGGGTTCAGACTTTGCCGCATGGGGTGCTCCTTTTGGCGGTTCCAAGGAGAATCGAACTCCTGCTTACGCATCGACAGTGCGTCGTGCTGGGCCACTACACTATGGAACCTTGGGCGTCCGGGAAGACGCTGGTGGACCGAGGAGGGAGTCGAACCCTCATCTGCCGGGTGCAAACCGGCTGCTCTGCCGTTGAGCTACTCGCCCGTTGGTGCTTCGGGGCAGTTTCGGGCTGCCGACCCCCTGCTCTTCAGGCAGGTGCTCTACCTCTGAGCTACCGAAGCGCGTGCTCGCGGGCATGCCCGCGAGGGCTGGTGCGAAAAGTGGGGCTCGAACCCACAGCCTCCTCGTCGGCAACGAGGCGCTCTGCCCGTTTGATACCGGATTCAAAAAGATAATCATCCGATCCGAAGAGCCCCGGAGGCTATCTTTTTGAATCCTAGAGCACTCCCTTCGGTCGGGTTAGTCCGCCGCCATCCGGCGCCGAACTAACCGAATCTGGTATGAGCTATTTCCGCGTGGCGGGCCCGGCAGGATTCGAACCCGCAGCGGCTGGTTTTGGAGACCAGCACCCTTCCCACAGGGTCTCGGAGCCCGTTCGCGTTTCCCACGAGCACTCGTAGCGGGCATTCGTGGGAAACGCTCCATGAACGGCTGCCGGGTGGGGTTTCCTACCCACGTCTCCGCGCTTCGGTTGAGCGCTCGAGGTCTCGAGCACCCTCCCGTGCGCACGGCGTCCGTCGAAGCTGGACCACCGGCAGCAGAAGCCACGTTGTCAAAGTTCGCGTGCCCGAGCGGACACCCTGAATGGTAACATTTGAATGCTACCAACAAGGGTGATGGTAGCATTCGAATGCTACTTTGACAAGAGGTTGTCGGATTGGACTCAGTGTATCGCGCGCTTCAGCCTTGCTGGACGAGAAAATCCCTAGCCCTGGCGCCGCCGTTTCGGGTCGGTCCAGCTTTCCCACACGGCCTGCTGCTGCCGTGGGCTCAGGCGGGGGCGGTCGTAGAAGCCGGCGGCGAGGCGCTGGCGCTGGGCCTCGAAGAGGATCACGGCGGCGGCCACCGAGACGTTGAGGCTCTGCACCATGCCCAGCATGGGGATGATGATGTGCCCGTCGGCCAGGGCGGCGGCCTCCTCGCTCACGCCCCACTTCTCGGCGCCCAGCAGGATGCAGGTGGGCTGGGTGTAGTCGAGGGTGCGGTAGTCGGTGGCGCGCTCGGAGAGCTGGGTGGCGTAGACCTTGAAGCCCTGGCGCTTGAGGTGGGCGATGGCGGTGGCGGTGTCGGGGTGGACGTGCAGGCCCACCCACTTGGCCGCCGAGCCGGAGGTGTCGTTGTGGGTGCGGACGCGGTGGATGGTCTCGAGCGAGCCTTCCTCGGGCTCCTCGAGCGCGGGCAGGCCCTTCTGCGGCGGGACGGCGTGGACCTCGAGCACCCCCACCGCGTCGCAGGTGCGCAGGATGGCCGAGAGGTTGTGGGGCTTGTTGACCTGCTCCATCAGCACGGTGAGGTCGGGCTGACGGCGGGCGAGCACCGTGCGCAGCTTGTGTTCGCGTTCGGGCGTCACGAAGATTCATTGTAGAGCACTGCACCGGGGGCGCTGCGCTGCTTATACTCCCTGCATGAAAGCCATCGTGGTCGAGGAACACGGCGGGCCCGAGCAACTGCGCCCGCTCGAGGTGCCCCTGCCCCAGCCGGGAGCGGGACAGGTGCGCATCCGGGTGCGGCTGACGGGGGTCAACTACGCCGACGTGCAGGCCCGGCGTGGGGGCTACGACGCGGGTTCCAAGCCGCCCTTCACGCCGGGCCTCGACTGCGTGGGCGTGGTGGACGCGGTGGGGGAGGGGGTGAGGGGCCTCGAGCCGGGCGTGCGGGTGGTGGCCTTCCCGGCGGGCGGCTCCTACGCCGAGCAGGTCCTGGCGCCCGCGGTCCTGACCTACCCCGTCCCCGACGAGCTGCCCGACGAGGCGGTCGCGGGCCTCACCGTGCTGGTCACGGCCTACAACGTGCTCACCCTGGCCGGGCGGCTGCGGGCGGGCGAGAGCGTGCTGGTCCACGCGGCGGCGGGCGGGGTGGGCAGCACGGCGGTGCAACTGGCGCGGGCGCTGGGGGCGGGGCAGGTCGTGGGGGTGGTGGGGAGCGAGGCCAAGGCCGAGGTGGTGCGGCGGCTGGGGGCCGACGCGGTGCTGGTGGGCTACGAGGGCTTCGCGCCGGAGGTGCTGGGGCTCACCGGCGGCACCGGGGCCGACCTGATCCTCGACTCGGTCTCGGGGCCGGTGTTCGAGGAGGGGATGCGCTGCTTAGCCCCCTTCGGGCGGCTGGTGGTCTACGGGCACGCGGGCGGGCAGGCCGGGAGCTTCGAGACGCGCCCTTTGCACCGGCAGACCAAGGCGGTGATCGGCTACAGCAGCGGGCACTACCGGCGCTCGAGGCCCGAACTGCTGCGGCCCAGCGTGGAGGCCGTGCTGGGACACCTGCGGCGCGGGGAGGTGCGGCTCGAGATCGGCGCGCGCTTCCCCCTGGAAAAGGCCGGCGAGGCCCACGCCCTGGTGGAGAGCCGCCGGAGCGTGGGGAAAGTCCTGCTCTACCTGTAGCCTGGGGGCGGCATGACTCGAGTTCGAGCGACCGTACTGCCGGGGCACGGCGTAGCCTCGGGGCGTTCGGGCGACCCGCGCTTCCCCGGCGGGACCATCGCCCTGCAGAAGCCTTTTTTCCTCGAGCGCGGCCTGGACCTCAGCCCTTTCCACCCCGGCACCCTCAACCTCTCCATCGCGCCCTGCCGCTACCGCGTCCTGCGCCCCAAGCACACCTTCCGCGGCGTCAAGTGGGCCGAGACCGAGCCCCCCGAGGACTTCTCCTTCTTCGACTGCCGCGTGCTCTGGAACGGGCGGAGCTACGCCGGGCTGGTCTACTACCCCCACCCCGAGACCAAGCCCGAGCACTTCCAGCCGCCCGACGTGCTCGAGGTGCTGGCCCCGCGCCTGGAAGGGCTCAGCTACGGGGACGTGGTGGAGCTCGAGCTCGACCCCGCGCAGATCGCGGTGGACTGTTAAGGCCGCGTGAACAGGTAGTCTTTGGCCTTCGCGCCCGTGTGGCAGCCCACGCAAAGCTGCTGCTTGCCGGGCCCGCCGAACTTCAGCACGTACTTCCCGGCCTCGGGCAGGTATTCCTCGTAGTACCAGCCCTCGGCACGCTTCTCCATCACGGCGATGAGGGTGGGCGCGCTGGCGGGCCCGGTGGTCTTGACCACGATGCTGCCCAGCGGCAGCGCCTTACCGCCCTTCCACTCCCTGGCCGCGACCGGGTTGGCGTAGACCACCTTCTGCTGCCCGGCGTGGGGGCCGCCGGTGGGCAGGCCCTTATCGGCTACGATCTCCCACTTGGCGTATTCGGCGTACTTGGCCGGAACCCCGTTCAGACCGGCCGCCAGGGCCAAGGCCAGCAGCAGCGCTCCGCTCGATAAGCCTCGTCTCATCTCGAGCCTCCTGCCAACCCGTACGCAGCTACGAGGCCAACGGGATAGCTCGAGCCCACCCCTCACCAGATCGCAGGCCCGAGGCGGCCCAGGGTCTCGCCCCAATCGCTCAAACTTCCCTTTCGGTGCGGGAGAGCGGCCAGCTCGAGACCTCGTTGAGCGCGGCCACCTCCTCGCTGCTGAGCTGCAGGCTGGCAGCAGGCATCAGGTCGCGCAGCTGCGCCACGCTGTTGGCCCCCACGATGGGGGCGGTGACGTAGGGCTTGGCGAGCAGCCAGGCCAGGGCCACCTGGGCGGGGTGGGCGTTCCGGCCGGCGGCGACCTCGAGCACCTTATCCAGGAGGGCCCAGTTCTGCTCGTTCATGCGGCTGTTGGCGACGCCCTGCGCCCGTACGCTCTCGGGCAGGTTCTCGCCCCGCCGGTACTTGCCGGTGAGGAAGCCGCCCGCCAGCGGGCTGTAGGGGATCACGCCCAAGCCGTAGGCCTCGCACACCCGGGCGATCTCGCGCTCGAAGTTGGCGCGGGTGGGCTGCACCAGCGAGTATTCCGGCTGGACGGAGACGAAGGACTCGAGGCCGTGCTTGTCCGAAGCCCACAGCGCCTGCATCAAGCGCCAGGCCGAGAAGTTCGAGCAGCCGACGTAGCGCACCCAGCCCCGGCGCACCAGGTCGGTGAGGGCCGAGAGGGTTTCCTCGATGGGGACCTGGTTGTCCACCCAGTGCACCTGGTAGAGATCGATGTGGTCGGTCTGAAGGCGGCGCAGCGAGTCCTCGGCGGCCCGCAAAATCCACTTGCGCGAGAGCCCCTCGCGCTGCAGGGGGTGGTTGCGCCCCTCCGAGCCGTTCTGGCCCATCGGCCCGCGCACCTTGGTAGCGATCACCACCCGGTCGCGGTTGCCCCGGCTCTTCACCCAGCGCCCGATGATCTCCTCCGAGACCCCGCCGGGGTTATTAGGCGTCCAGTTGGAGTAGATGTCGGCGGTGTCGATGAGGTTGCCCCCCGCCTCCACGAAAGCATCCATCACGGCATAGGAGGCCTCCTCGTCGGCGCTCCAGCCAAACTGCATGGTGCCCAGGGCGATGGGGTGCACGAAAAGGCCGCTCTTGCCGAGTCTGCGGTAGCTCATGGGCGGGATTGTACCGCTAGGTAGGAAGGGGGGCAGGATGGTTGGGTTACAAAGGGCGGTGAGCCGTCAGCCGTCAGCCATCAGCCGTCAGCTTGTAGCTCGTGGCCTGTGGCGTGTGGTGAAAGGAAGCCCTCCCCGACAGCGGGGAGGGCGTATCCCCCCTGGCCCCCCTTGTTAAAGGGGGTGAAGAAGGGGCGTTTCGCGTTTTGCGTTTAGCTATCGGCTATAGGCGATCAGCTATCGACAACCCCTCAAGCCTTCGTCGGCTCGAGCACGTCCTCCAGCGCCTGGGTGAAGAGTTCGACGGCGGTGTCGGCCTCCTCCTGGGTCAGGATCAGGGGCGGGGCCAGGCGCATAGCGCTGGGGCCGGCGCCCAGGACCAGCAGGCCCTTCTCGTAGCAGCGCTGGACCACCTTGTCGCGCAGGGCGGGGTCGGGGGTCTTGGTCTGCGGGTCGGCGACGAACTCGAGGCCGATCATCAGGCCCTTGCCGCGCACGTCGCCCAGGCGGGGGAAGCGGGGCTGCAGGGCGCGCAGACGGCCCATAAGGTACTCGCCCACCCGGGCGGCGTTCTCGGTGAGGCCCGCGTCGAGCAGGTCCAAGGTGGCGTGGGCGGCGGCCACGCTCACCGGGTTGCCGCCGAAGGTGGTGCCGTGGGCGCCGCTGGGCCAGCTCGAGACCTCCTCGCGGAAGATCACCGCCGAGAGCGGGTAGCCCGAGGCCAGGCCCTTGGCCATCACCACGACGTCGGGCTTCACGCCCTCGTGCTCGGCGGCCAGGAAGCGCCCGGTGCGGCCCGCGCCGGTCTGCACCTCGTCGAGCACCAGCAGGATGCCGTGCTCGTCGCAGACCTCGCGCAGCAGCTTGAGGAAGCCCTGCGGGGGCACGATGTAGCCGCCCTCGCCCTGGATGGGCTCGACGAAGATGGCGGCCACGTCCTCGGCGGGGACGGTGTGCTGGAAGAGGTCGTCGAGGCTCTTGCGCAGCCGCTCGAGGGCGTCGGGGTGGCGGTAGGGGTTGGGGTAGGGCAGGTGGCTCACGCCGGGCACCAGGTTGCCGAAGCCCTTGCGGTACTTGCTGTTGGAGGCCGTGAGCGAGAGCGCCCCCATGCTGCGCCCGTGGAAGCTGCCGCTGAAGGCCAGGAAGAAGGGGCGGCGGGTGTGGTAGCGGGCCAGCTTCATCGCGGCCTCGATGCCCTCGGTGCCGGAGTTGCCGAAGAAGACCCGGTAGCCCCCGCCCAGCTTGCCGCTCAGGCGCTCGGCCAGGGCGATCTGGGGCTCGGAGGGGATCACGGCGAAGCACAGGTGCTGCAAGCGGGCGGCCTGCTCGGTCACGGCCTGCACCACCTTGGGGTGGGCGTAGCCGGTGGTGTTGACGGCGATCCCGGCCATCAGGTCGAGGAAGCAGTTGCCGTCCACGTCCCACACCCAAGAGCCTTCGCCGCGCTCGGCCATCACGGGGTAGCCGCGGGCGTTGGAGGTGGAGAGTACGGCCTTGTCGCGTTCGAAGAGGGCCCGGGCGTTGGGGCCGGGGAAGGGGAGTTTGACGGAGGGTTTCATGGGGTGCTCCTGATCACTGCCGCACCGCGGTCTGGTGGGAGTAGGTGCTCTCGAAGATCTTGTCGGCGTTGCCGGCCTCGAAGCCCTCGCGCCGGTGCTCGCGGCGCAGCTCGGACTTGGGCAGGTGGGCGAACTCGGGCAGCGGCCTGCGCTCGGCGAACTCCACGTAGGAGCCCGAGATTTTGTGCTTTTCCCCACCTGAGTGCCGGCCTTGGCCGGGGTGCGCGGGCGCACCTTCACTGGCAAATTCGGCCTCGATCATCTCGGCCACGGTCGAGCTCTGGATCAGCAGGCCGTCGGGGCTGACCTTGGCCTTGCCGCCGGAGGTGTTGAGCTTGAAGCCGTGGCGCTCGAGGAAGTCGTTGAAGGCGGGGATGGTGTCGTAGCCCTCGGGCAGGTTGTGCACGCTGACGGTGTAGTGATTGAGGTAGTAGCGGTTGTAGATGACCCACGCCGCGTACTCGCTCTCCTCCTGAAGCCGCTGGTAGTCGGCCCAGGTAGGCAGCCGCCACAGCGCCTTGTGCAAGAACTCATCCACCTGGCGCCAGTCGTCTAAGTCGAGCGCGTCCACGGGGTCGGTGGTCACCTCGTCGGTGTAGGAGGTGATGATGGCCTGGGCGGTGGGGGAGAGGTCGTCTACGCGCAGCTCGCTGATGAAGATGCGGGGGAACTCGGGGCTGGGCGGGCTGTACCAGTGGGCATTGAGCTTCTTGGCCTCGAAGTTGTAGCGGTCGCGGCGGGTGTAGCCGTAGTGCAGGAAGATCTTCTCGAGCGAGGCGATGCCGAGCTGGGGCACGCCCATGGTGCGGAAGGCGATGTGGTCGTTCTCCACGTCCTCGGGGCGGGAGATGAGGCCCTCCTGGGTCATGGCCCGCAAGATGGCGGGCACGTCGGGCACGCGCTCCTGGTAGCGGCGCATCAGGCCGTCGAGCACGGCTTCGAGGGTCTCGAGCTTGGCGGTCTGGGACAATTGGCTCATGTGTATAATTGTATACAATATCGGGGGCGCCCGGTGTCAAGTTCGGGAAGCCGGGCGCAGGGATCGTACGTCCTACGTCGTACGTCGTACGTCGTACGCAAGACGCTAAACGCAAGACGCCTTAGCCATCGGCCATCGACCATCGGCCATCGACCATCGACATTATTGAACCAGGGAAACCGCAGACAGGAAGCTGAAAATGGCGATAGGATTGAGCCAGCGTATGGACCTCGGACAGCTCGCAAAGACCCTGGGACAGCGCAGCCAGACCACCCCGGAGACGGTGGCGGCGGTGCTGCGCGAGGCCATCGCCAAGGGCATCCTGCGGGCGGGCCAGCCCCTGCGGGGTGAGGAGATCGCCCAGCAGATGGGGGTCAGCCGCATCCCCGTGCGCGAGGCGCTGCGGCAGCTCGAGGTCGAGGGGCTGGTGCACTACTACCCCAACCGCGGGGCCTTCGTCGCCGACCTCGACACCGAGCAGATCCGCGAGATCTACGAAATCCGCATGATGCTCGAGGTCGGCGCCCTGCGCCGCGCCGTGCCCAGGCTGGGGCCCGCCCAGTTGCAGCGGGCGCGGCACCTGCTCGAGGCCACCGAGGCCGCCGAGGACGGCGGGGAGTGGGGACGGCTCGAGGTCGAGTTCCACGAAGCGCTCTACGCCCTCGAAGACCGCCCCCGCTTGGCCCGCATGATCGACAACCTCCTCAACATCGTCGACCGCTACTGGCACATGCACGGCCTCACCCTCAAGCACCGCGCGGTCTTCGAGCGCGACCACCGCGCTTTGTGGCAAGCCTGCCACGACCGCGACGTGGAGCGGGCTGTGAAGCTTTTGGAACAGCACCTCGAGCGCTCGGCGAACCTGCTGATCGGGGAGCTCGAGGGTAGGGCGGTGAAGTAGGCGGGCCGGCGAGGCGTCGGGCGCCGATAGCTGAACGCTGGGCGCAGGTGGCGCGTCGTACGCCAGACGCAAAACGCCAAACGCAAAACGCAAGACGCAAAACGTCTTGTCACCCCCCTTAACAAGGGGGGCCGGGGGGGATAAACCCTCCCCGCGCGCGGGGAGGGCGGGGGAGGGGTAACCACGAGCCACAGGTCACTAGCTATCGGCTATCAGCTATCAGCTATCGACCATCAGCGTCCGGCGTCCTGCGCCTCCCTACCCCTCCGCCAACGCCTGGCTCTGCTGCCGCAGGCGTTCGATGAGGGGCCGCAGGAGGTCGCTCTTGAGCTTGAGGGCCTGGCGGTTGACGATCAGGCGGGCCGAGGAGTGGGCCAGCACCTCGATCTCCTTTAGGCCGGCGGCGCGGATGGAGGCGCCGGTCTGGACCACGTCCACCACGGCGTCGGCGAGGCCGGTGAGGGCGGCGAGCTCGACGTTGCCGGCGAGCTCGAGCACGTCGGCCACCCAGCCGCGCTCGCGCAGCACGCGGCCGGTGAAGTTGGGGTACTTGGTGGCGATGCGGCGGATGGGGCCGGTGCTGTCGGGGTGGCGGATGAGCGAGAGGCGGCAGACGCCGGTGCGGAGGTCGACGGGCTCGTAGACGTCGCGGCCCGACTCCAGCAGCACGTCCTTGCCCACTACGCCCGCGTCGGCGATGCCCAGGTCCACGTAGAGCGGCACGTCGGCGTTGCGCAGCTCGAGGATGGCGATCTTGCCCTCCTGCCCGTGGATCATGGTGCGCTCGCCCTCGATGGGGGGGAGCTCGAGGCCGGCCCGTTGCAGGGCGGCGTAGCCGTCCTCGAGGTTGCGGCCTTTGGGCAGCGCCAGTGTCAGCGCGTACTTCCCGCGTATCATCCTTCCAAGCCTATCAAATCGGCGAAGCCGTGCCCCAGGCTGAGTCCTCGTGAGCGGGCCCGCTGCAACAGCTCGCGGTTGGTGGGGTTGTGGCGCAGGAAGCCCAGTCGGTGTTCGGGAGGGACGTGTTTTTCCGCGGCCTCGAGCACCCAGCGCAGGGCGTGCTCGAGCCAGTGGGTCGCCTCGGGATGGCCCAGGGCCTCGAGCGACCGGTGGTGGGTCAGCCAGACCTCGGGGCGGTAGGGGAAGGGGCTGTGGTGCTGGCTGAGGTCCAGGGCCTGCTGGCTGGCCTCGAGGGCCTCCTGGGGCCGCCCCAGCGCCAGCAAGGCCTGAGCCTGCCGCACCCACAGCCCGATCTCCAGCCCGCGCAGGCCCTGTTGCTGCACCCGCGGCAGCGCGTGGCGGGTGGTCTCCAGCGCCTGCTGCGGGGGTTGCAGGCGGGCGCGAACCAGCTCGAGCTGGTGCCGGTCGAAGCCGTCGCTGCCGGCCCCGATGCGCTGCCCGGCCTCGGCCAGGAGGCTCGGGGGGTCGCCCAGGGCCATCTCGGCCTGGGCCAGCAGCACCTGGTAGCGGTTGTAGTTGGGGAAGCCGGGCCACTCGACCGCGGTTCGCAGCGCGGCGCGGGCGGCCTCGAGGTCGCCCAGGGCCTGCAGGGTGAGCGCGCGGTTGAGGTGGAGCATGCCCAGCCAGCCGAACTGGGTGCCCTCGCCGAGCTCGAGGCCCTGCCGGACGGCCTCCAGCGCCTCGGCGAAGCGCCCCAGGCCGCGCAGGCTGTAGGCCCGGCCGTTGAGCGAGACCAGCCGGACGTCGACGGCGCCGCCGGTGTCGGCCATCAGGTCGGCGGCCTCGCTGAAGTAGCGCAGGGCCTCGAGCACCTGGCCGAGCTCGTAGTGGGTGCGGGCGATGTTGTTGAGCGCCGAGACCTGCTCCTGCTTGAGGCCCGCCCGCGCCGCGATGCGCAGCGACTCCTCGAACAGCGCCAGGGCCCCCGGGCGGTCCTCGACCCGCCGCACCGCGCCCAGCCCCACCATGGCGGTGGCAAGGCCCACCGGGTCTTCGACCTGGCGGTAGATCTCGACCATGCGCTCCAAGGAGGGTACGGCGTCGCGCGCGTCGCCCAGGGTGAAGCTGATGGAGGCGCGGGCCTCGAGCAGGTCGGCCTCCAGGCGCAGGTCGTGGGCCGTCACCGCGTTGGCCAGCCCCTCCTCGACCACCGTCCCCAGATCCTCGAAGCGGCCGTGGGCGAACAGCAGGTGGCAGTGGATCAGGCTGGCCTGGGCCTTCTGCCGGGCGGTGCGGGCCATGGTCGAGAGCCCGGCGAGGGCCTCCTCGGCGCGCGCGCCCGCCTCGAGGTCGATGAGCTGCCGGGCCTGGGCGAAGCGGGCCTCGAAGGCGGCGTCGAGGTCGCCCATGCCCTGCAGGATGCCGGCGGCGCGCCCGTAGAAGTCGGCGGCCTCGGCCAGGCGCAGGCTGGCCCTGGCCTGCTGGGCGGCCTCGAGCAGGAAGGGGGCGGCGCGCTCGGGCTCGCCGCCCTCGAGCCAGTGCCGGGCTACGCGGGCGGGGGAGGCCTTCTGGGCCTCGAGCTGCTGGGCGGTGCGGCGGTGCAGCAGGGTTTTGATCCCCGCGGGGGTGCCCGCCAGCACGCTCTCGTAGATCAGGTCGTGGCTGAAGCGCTCGCCGCGGGCGAGCTGGGCCTTCTCGAGCTCCTCCCAGAAGGGGATCAGGCTCAGCCAGTCCTTCTCCATGACCCGCGCGGCGAGCTCGAGCGAGAAGTCGGTCCCGGCGACGGCCATCAGCCGCGCCAGTTGCAGCGCCTCGGTGGAAAGCCCCTCCAGGCGGCGCTGGATCAGCGGCCCCACCTTGCCGGGCGGGGGCAGGCGCTGGGGGAGCCCCCCCTGGAGCTGGTCGGTCTCGAGCAGGTGCTTGAGGGTCTCGAGCACGAAGAGGGGGTTGCCCCCGGTGTAGCGGCGCAGGTCGGCGGCGAGGTGCTGGGGGTGGGGCAGCTCGAGGCTGGTGAGCAGGGCGTCAATGTCGTCCTGGCGCAAGGGCTGGAGCTCGACGTGCACCGCCACCCCGCTGCCCACCATCACCTCGAGCCGCTGCTGGAGCTCGGGGCTGAGCTCGTCGGTGCGGAAGCCCAGGATCGAGCGCACCGGGCTCTCGGGGCGGCCCCAGAAGGCCGAATAGACGTACTGCCCGGCCTCGAGGCTGGCCGGGTCCACGAACTGCAGGTCGTCGGTGACCAGGATCAGCGGGGCGCGGGCGGCGATCTGGCGCAGCACCTCGGTCTTGGCCTCGTAGAAGTGCAGCTTCTCGCTCTCGGAGGTGATGGGGCCGGGGGCCTCGCCCAGCTCGGGGATCATGCGGGCGAGCTCGCGCCGCACCCAGGGGGGCAGGTCGAGGTCGGGGTAGGCCTCGAGGGTCTGGCGGTAGGTGCGGGCGTGGGTGGCGTAGGGCACGTCGCGGTCGCCGGGGCGGCCCTCCAGCAGCAGGAAGTTGCCCTTGGAGGCGGCGAAGTCGAGCATCAGCCGCGACTTGCCCGAGCCCGGCGGCCCGCTGACCACGATGCCCAGCCCCCGCTCCCAGGCGTCCTCCAGCAGGGCCCACTCGCGCTCGCGCCCCACCAGCCGCGGCGGGCGCACCACCGCCAGCGGAATCTGGCGGCGGGCGCTGCTGGGCAGGGCGT
>NZ_KE387023.1:795577-821005 GCF_000430045.1 Calidithermus chliarophilus DSM 9957
AGCCTGAGGCCGTCGAGCAGCACGGCCACGGCGGCGGGCTCGAGCGGCCGCAGCTCGACGCGGGCGGCCAGGCCCGAAGCCACCAGTTCGTCCACGGTGGCCTGGGCCTGGGGCGTGAGCTCGCCGGGGCGGTAGGTCATGACGTAGCGGGGGATGTCGCGGTTGAGGCCGTAGGCCGCCCGCTGGGAGATGAGGTAGGCGCCGAGTTCGATGGTGGCCTGGTCGTAGTACTGCACGTCGTCGCTGATGGAGGCGGCGAAGCGGGCGCCGGTGAGGCGCACGAGCTCGAGGTAGGCCTGGTAGAAGCGCAGCCGCTCCCCCTCGCCCTGCGCGGGCGGCTCGCCCTCCTCGCGCAACTCGGGCAGGATGCGGGCGAGCTCGAGGCGCACCCAGGGGGGCAGGACCACCTCGGGCGCGGCGGCCAGGCGTGCGCGGGCCAGGCTCACCGCGGCCGCGAAGGGGATCTCGCGGAAGCCGGGTCGGGCGGGGAGGTAGAGCCCGCCGCCCTTGGAGGCCGCGAAGTCCTGCACCAGGCGGGTCTTGCCGATGCCCGGCTCCCCGACGACGTAGATCACCCGGCCCGCCTCCCAGGCCTCCTCCATCAGGGCCCACTCGCGCTCGCGCCCCGCCAGCACGGGCGGGCGCTGCAGGGCGAGAGGGATGGGCTTGTGCTGGGCGGGCGGGAGGACCGGCAGGGCACCCCGCCCGATCTCCTCGGCCAGGGCCACGGTCTCCTCGAGCGGCCTGACCCCCAGCTCGCGCTGCAGCACCTCGGCGCAGCGCTGGTAGGCCCTGAGCGCGGCGGCGCGGTCGCCCAGCAGGTAGTGCAGCCGCATCACCCGCCGGTGCGAGGCTTCGGAGATGGGGTCGGCCTCCAGGAGCTTCTGCGCCCAGGACAGCGCTTCGGCCAGCTTGCCCTCGCGCTCGAGGCGCTCGCACAGCAGGCCCAGCGCCTCCCGCCGCAGCTCCCGCAGCCGCTCGCGCTCGTGGAGCAGCCACTCCTCGAACTCGGGGCAGTCGTCGTAGTCGTAGCCCTCCAGCAGTTGCCCCTGCCACTCCAGCCCTTGCCCCTGCCCGGAGGTGACCTGGCTCTGCAGCTCGGCCACGTCGCTCTCGACCCCCGGCCCCAGGCCCAGGGGGTCACTGCCCGAGAACAGCCCCTCGAAGCGGCGCAGGTTGAAGAGGGTCTGGCGCAGGTTGTTGCGGGCGGAGGCGTCGGAGCCCTCGGGCCACAGCAGCCCGGCGAGCCTCGAGCGCGGGGTGGGCCCCTCCAGCGCCAGGTAGGCCAGCAGGGCCGCCGGCTTGCGCTCGAGCGGGACCGGGGGCTGGCCGGCGCGGTGGAGGTGCGGGGTGCCCAGCACCCGGAGCTGCCAGGGGGTCACAGGCCCGATTTTACGCCAGGCCGCAGGGAATTCGTAAACCACCCCTACCGACCGCTACGCAGTCTGGTAGGGGCTTTCCGAGGAGAGACGATGCATAGACGAGATCCTCAGAATCCGGGCCGGTTTACAACGGCCCCTGCCCGTCGAGCCAGCTCTTCGGGCATTGCACCTGCTCAAAGAAGCCTCCCCCTAGGGGGTGCGTTGGGAGCAAGGCCGTCGGAGTTTTACGGTACGGCGGCTGGGTGCGGTGCGAAACCCTACCCGTACCAACCCCCTACCCCGGGTTTCAAGGTGCGCAGTGAAGGGCCGCCAGGCCCCCGGCGATGCCGGTACTCAGGGAACCGTGTTCCCGAGGCTTATCTTGCCACAAAGGAGGTGAGTGGGTGTAGCGCTCTGGCGAGCGCCCGGGGCTCTACCTCCCTGACCAAACCCCAGCTTGGTCAGGGTCTCCCGCCCCAGACCCCAATCGGATGAAAACGCTCAGCCCTCGCGCGGCCCCACCGGCACCGCCTGGACCGCGCGCTCGAGGGCGTGCTCGAGGTCGGCGATGAGGTCTTCGGGGTCTTCCACGCCGACGGAGAGCCGCACCAAGCCCTCGCTGACCCCGTGGCGCTCGCGCAGGGCGGGCTCCAAAAGCTGGTGGGTGGTGGAGGCGGGGTGGGTGGCCAGCGACTCCACGTCGCCCAGGCTCACCGCCTGGGTGAACAGCTCGAGGCTGTCGAGGAACACGCCCGCCGCCTCGCGGGAGGGCAGCTCGAGCGAGACCAGCCCCCCGAAACCCTGCATCTGCCGCCGCGCCACGGCGTGCCCGGGGTGGGAGGGCAGGCCGGGGTAGTGCACGCGCCGGACGGCGGGGTGCTTGGCGAGGTACTCGGCCACCCGCATCGCGCCCGCGCAGTGCGCCTCCATCCGCAGGGGCAGCGTCTTGACGCCGCGCAGCAGCAGGAAGGCCTCGAAGGCCCCCAGCGAACCCCCCAGGTGGCGCAGGCCCTCCATCCGCACCGCGTCCATCAGCTCCTTGGGCCCGGCCAGCACCCCGCCCAGCGCGTCGCCGTGGCCGCCCAGGTACTTGGTGGCCGAGTGGAGCACCACGTCGATGCCGAGCTCGAGCGGCCGGGTGAGGCAGGGGGTGGCGAAGGTGTTGTCCACGCAGGTCAGCACGCCGTGGGCGCGGGCGACGCGGGCCACTTCGGCCAGGTCGTAGATGCGCAGGGTGGGGTTGGTGGGGGTCTCGAGGTAGACGAGCTTGGTGGCCGGGGAAAGCGTGGCCTCCAGGTTTTCCACGCTCCCCGCGTCGGTGACGATGACCCCGAACTTGTGCAAGGTCTCGAGGAAGAAGCCCTCGGTGCCGCCATAGAGCGGGGCCAGGTACACCACCTCGTCGCCCGGGCGCAGCAGGGTGAAGGCCAGAGCGCTCACCGCCGCCATGCCGCTGCTGAAGGCCACCGCGTCCTCGGCGCCCTCGAGGCTCGCCATCTTTTCCTCGAAGGCCCGCACGGTGGGGTTGCCGATGCGGCTGTAGATGAAGCCGGCCTCCTCCCCCTCGAACAGCCGGGCCCCGCGCTCGAAGGAGCCGTAGGCGAAGGTCGAGGTGCTGTAGACGGGCGTGGCGTGGGCGCCCGTCAGCGGGTCGGGGCGCTGGCCGGCGTGCACGGCGCGGGTGCGGAAACGTTTCATGTTTTAACCTCTGCCCCCATCTTATCGGGTCGCGTGAGGGAAGGGTGTCCTCGAGGCACACCCGCCCGGGCTCAGCCTTCGGCTACCTGGCCTCGCTCGAGCCGCAAATGCCGCTGCGCGCCGCGGGCCACCTCCGGGTCGTGGGTGACGAGCACTACGGTCGTGCCTTGGGAGTGGAAGGCGTGGATGAGCCCCAGGACGCGGTCACGGTTGATGGGGTCGAGGTTGCCGGTGGGCTCGTCGGCGAGCAGGACCTGGGGTCCGTTTGCCAGGGCCCGCGCGAAGGCCACCCGCTGGGCCTCCCCGCCGGAGAGCTCGGCCGGAAGGTGGGCGGCGCGGTCGGCGAGCCCGACCTGCTCGAGCAGGTGCAGCGCCCGCTCCTCCCGGGCCCGGGGGTCGGCCTCGAGGCGGGCGATCTCCATGGGCAGCAGGACGTTCTCCAGCACGGTCTTGCCCTGGACCAGCCGGAAGGACTGGAACAGAAAGCCGAAGGTTCTCGCGCGCAGGCGGCTCTTCTGGGTGTCGGACAGCCCGGTGACGGGCGTGCCTTCCAGGCGGTATTCCCCTGCCGTGGCCTCGTCCAGCAGCCCGATCAGGTTGAGCAGCGTGGACTTTCCCGAGCCCGAACGGCCCTGGATCGCCCAGAATTCCCCCCGGCCCACGCGCAGGCTGAGGGGCCCCAGCGCCCGCACCGTGCGCCGGCGCATGGGGTAGTCGCGGGTTACGTCGGTGAGCTCGATCATTCCTGCAACGCCTTTCCGAAGAGCTCGGCCGGGCTGAGGGCCAGCTCCTCCCGCAGCGCGAGGTGGACCGCCCCCCAGCTCAGCAGCAGCAGCACCGCGCCGAGCAGGGCCAAAGTCGCCACCTGCGCCCCCGAAACCCAACCCAGCGCCCACGCGGACAGCGCCAGCGAGACCAGCCCCGCCAGCACGGCCCCAGGGAAGCGCCAGAACCGCGCGAACACCCACAGCCGGGTGCGGCTGCGCTCGAGGCCCAGCAGCCGCCACACCGCGATCTCGGCGAAGCGCTGGCGCACCAGTTGCCGCAGGCTGGCGACGAAGACCTGGGCCGCCACCGCCAGCGCCAGGATGACGAGCACCACGACGTCCCGGAGGTCGCGCTCGGCCTGGGCCTTGAGGGCCAGCGCGAACCCCGCCGGGCGCGCGACCCCGACCTGGCGCCCCAGCCGTTCGCGCAGCACGGGCGCCAGGGCCTCGGCGTCTCCCGCCACCCGCAGCACCAGGCCGCTGTAGCCCAGGGGCGGCACGCGGGGCAGCTTCGAGAGGAAGGGGTCCCCCAGCCCGGCATAGGCGTCGGCGACGAAGCGGGGGCGGTCGGGGCCTAGGTAGTCCCGGACCACGCCCACCACCCGCCACTTCAGGCCGGCGTTGAAGGCCACCTCCCCGCCCAAAGCCAGCCCCGCCGGGCGGAGCCGGCGCCACGTGCTCTCGCTGAGCGCGAGTTCCCGCTGCCCCCCCACGGGCCAGCGGCCCTGCACGAGCTCGAGGCGCGCCGCCCGGACCAGGCCCGTGTCCATCAACACCACACGGTCTAAGTCCCAGAACACCTTCCCCCCCACGCTGAGCGGGGCCCCAAGCCGGACGTAGTAGCCGCACTCGAGCACCTGCGGCAGCCCCAGCCGGGCGCAACTGCGCTCGTCGAAGGGCCGGGCCAGCCCCACCGAGGGGCTCACGTCCACGCGGTCGGCCCCGATCCGGCCGACGAAGCGGGCACCCTCCTCCCACCGCTCCAGGGTCTTGCCCAGCACGAAGGCCCCGCCGCCCGCGATGCACGCGACCAAGAGGACCGGCTGCACGGCGTCCCGCCAGCTCTCCCGCGTTTCGCCGCTGGCCCGGGCCAGGCTGAAGCGGCTGGCCTCGCGCACCAGCAGGGCGGTGGCGGTAAAGCCCACCGCCAGCAGGCCCGCCGCCAGCGGCAGTACGGAGGGCAGCGCGTACAGGGAGTGGCTCGAGGCCGCGTACGCCAGCGCCGCCAGCAGGGCCAGGCCCGTGGGAAGCGCCCAGTGGGGGAGCGCGCCGAGGAGCCAGCGCCGCTCGAGCTCCCGCCGGGTCAGCCCCAGGGCGCGCTCGAGGCGGTAGGTGTCCTGCTGCCGGTGCCAGTGGGCCCGCAGGCTGCCCAGTATCCCCAGCACCGCCAGGGTGAACAGCCCGCACGCCAGGAATACCCGCAGAAGCAGGCTGCGGCTTTGCAGGGAGTAGCCCCCCAGGTCCCAGAACAGGCCCAGGCCCGATCGCCACTCGAGCACGGGGCCACCCTCGCCCGCCAGGGCCGCTTGTAGCCGCTCCCGTGCCGGGGCCGAGGCGGCCACCAGTTGCTCCACCCGCGCCTCCACCGTCTCCACAGGCTGCACGAGCACGTCGTCCGGGTCCCGGCGCCAGGGCACTGCCCCGACCAGGCCGACCACGGTGAAGGAACCGACCCGCTCGCCCAGCCGGTACGGCCCGCCCTCCCGCGCCAGCGCTTCCTGGGGGGTGGTCGGCATGCGCCCCGCCTCGAGCGGCGCCGCGAGGCGCAGCCAGGAGGGGGATACCCGGGCCACCATGGCCTCGGCCCGGTGCTCCCGCAGCCCGGGCCGCTCCCAGCGGTACAAAGCCGCGACTTCCCCTCGTCCGGCGAGTGCCGCCAGCACCTTCTGAGCCCGCGGGCCCAGCGTGAACCCGTCTGGGGGCTGCGCGACGTAGAACTCGCCGGTACGGGCCCAGGCTGCCCAACCCTCGGCCTGTGTCCGCCGGTACTCGACCACCAACACCAAGGCCAGCACGGCGGCCAGGAACGCCGTGCTGGTAGCGAGCGGGACTTTGCTTAGCAGGTTCCGCATGAGTACCGTAAGGCTGAGAAGCCTCCTGGCCGCACCCGGTTATTGCTTGAGAGCCATTTCCAGTGCCATGGTAAAGGGCTGTCGGTACAGAATCTCTCGGTTATTAGATGAAGTTTTTACCGTGTAATCCCGGTAGCTAAGCCGTCCAACGTATTTGTCTCCCTCGAAAATAAAGGTAGAAGGCCAACTCTCCACATTCCATTCTTTTGCAAGGGCGCCCTTTGGGTCATGGATGACCGTAAGGCCAAGTGTTCCTGACGGCTTCCCCCCGACCGCTACCAAAACGATTCCGTGGCCGTTTTGGCTTAGGCGCTGCAAGTCACCCTTCAGGGATTCAAAAAGTTCGGAACAGGGCGGACAGTTGTCATGAGAGAAGATAACCGCCGAACGTTTGCCGGTTGACCCCAAGACGGGTTTGAGTTCATCCACCCAGGCACCCAGGCGCGACCAGTCCAGCCGCGCGTTCGGGGTCAGGCCGCGCACCTGGACAGTCCTGACTTTTTCGCCACCCAGTAGGCGTTCCACCGCCGCGGGAAGCTCCGTTTCCTCTGCAAAACCGCTGCTCCGGCGCACGTACTGGATCACGCCGGTCTCATCGAGCAGGTAGACGGCCGGAACGCCCCCCGCGGCCAGTGCGGCGGGCAGGCGCCCCACGCCCGGTCCACTGGAGTCGCCGTTGGCACGGAAATCGGCGATCAGGACATTTTGGGGTTGGCTGGAGGGGAGCTCGCCATAAGTCACGAACTCCGCGATTCGGACGGGCTTACCATACAACTTGGCGATAGCTGCTTCGCAGCTCGTGCACCCATGGCGACCGACGAACAAAACGGTGCGGCTCCCGTGGATGGAGTGCTCGCGGTTCTCCAGATCCCGGAACGGCACATCGGGCATACGCTCGCCCACCTGTAGCGGGCGTCCTCGGCTCGATAACAGAAACTCATTGTATATTTCCTTCGCGATACGCTCGGACTCCGCCCTTTCCTCCGGGGGCAACGCCGCTATTCCGATAACTTCCCGAATGTCGGAATTGGACAGCGCCGATGTTCTGAGCAGTGAGAAAATCCCAACGGTCAATAGAATAAGCAGTAAGATTAGCGGCACCAGCCACCGGCGACGCTTATGGGACGCGAAGGGTGAACTCATGATTGATCCTCGATTTTCAAAGATAATATCTGTAAGAGTAAAAATCAAGAAATGTTATTGATATTAAATTGAGTTAACTACAGCACCACGGGCTCGGGCATCTTGAACAGCCCCAGGAAGCGCCGGGCGAGTTCCGCGTCGCCATACACGAGCAGTCGCCCGGAGCTCACGGCCTCGGCGAAGGGCTGCCCGGCGAAGGCCAGCGCCCCCAGCGTCGCCACGTCGCCCTCGAGCACCGCGTCGGGCCGCTCGGCCCGGCCGCGCGCGATCTCGAGCGCCCCGCCCGCGACGCGCACCCGGAAGCGCTCCTCCCCCACGCGCAGCTCGTACGTCGCCTCCAGGCCCTCGGCGGCCGGGGGATGGAACATCGTCTTCATCGCGGTGACGAGCGTGGCGAGGCTGATGGGGGCCTCGGCGGGCCGCCAGGGCGAGCGGGCGCCCCAGCGGCCGAGCTGCTGCAGGATGGGCTCGAGCTCGTAGCCCCACTCGCTGAGCTCGTAGACCCACACCGCCGCCGGGGGCGGCAGCCGGTGGCGGCGCACCACCCCGATCTGCTCGAGGTCCTTCAGGCGCTGGGAGAGCACGTTGGGGCTGATGTGGGGCAGCCCGGCCTGCAGGTCGCTGAAGCGCTTGGGGCCCAGCAGCAGCTCGCGCACCACCAGCAGCGCCCAGCGCTCGCCCACCAGGTCGAGGGCGTGGGCCGCTGCACAGCCGTCGTCGTAGGAGCGCTTGCCTGCCATCTACCCCAGGGTAGCAACTGCCGCTACCGAGGGTGTAGCTTCAGGTTGCAATTTAGGAGCCGGGCTCAGGGCTCCTCGAGCCGCCCCTCGAGGGCGATGAGGGGGATGCCCCGGCTGCGGGCGTAGAAGCGCAGTTGGGTGAGGTCGTCGGTCCAGGCCAGCTCGACCCGCTGCCCTTCGGCGCGGAGCTCGCGGGCTAAGTCACGGTCGAGGGCGAGCACGTCGGGCACGCGGGGCTCGGCCGAGAGCTTGGGGGCCAGCCCGCCGCGCGGGGCGAACAGCGCCTCCATCACGCGCTCGAGGCCCACCGTGAAGCCGCAGGCCTGGGGCAGCAGCGTGCCGTCGTAGCGGCCCCCGCCCAGCAGGGGGAGGCCGAAGTCCTGGGTGTAGGCCTGGAAGTTGATGCCGGTGTAGTAGTCGAGGCGGCGGGCGCGGCCTAAGTCGAGGAGGAGCGGCACGTCGGGGAGGAGGGCCAGCACGGCCTCGAGCCAGTCGAGGTCGGCGTGGGCCTTGTCGGTGAGGCTGAGCTTGCGGGCTTCTTGCAGCACCTCGCGCCCGCCGTAGAGGTCGGGGAGGGCCAGGATGGCCGGGGCCGGGCCGCCCACGCGGTAGGCCCCGAGCAGCCCGGCGAGCTCGGGGATGTTCTTGTGGTGGATGGCCTGGCGCAGGCTCTCGACCTGGGCCCGGCTCAGGCCGGTGCTCTCGAGCAGGTCGCGCACCAGCGAGGGCAGCCCCACCTCGATGCGGGCTTCCTCGAAGCCCAGCGCCTGCAGGGCCTCCCAGGCCAGCTCGAGCACCTCCGCGTCGGCGCGGGGGCTCGAGACGCCAATGAGCTCGACGCCGAACTGGGTGTACTCGCGCACGCGACCCAGCTCGGCGTCGGCCTCGCGCAGCCACACCTGCCCGGCGTACTGGTAGCGCGCGGGGTAGCGCTCGGGCGGGAAGGCCTCGACGAGGTTGGCCAGCGCCGAGGTGAAGTCGGCCCGCAGGGCCAGCACGTCGCCGGTCTTGTCCACGAGCTTGAAGGAGCGCTCGGCGAGCACGTGGCGGGTGTCGTAGAGCTCGAGCGCTGGCAGCTCGACGAGCTCGTACCCCCAGCCGTGGAACAGCTCGGTCAGCCGCCCGGCCAGCTCGCGCCGCAGCCGGGCTTCGGGGGGGAGGTGGTAGCGGGTGCCTTCGGGGATCATGGGGATAGCGGATAGCCGATAGCCGCTCATCCCTAGCTATCGGCTACAGGCTACGGGCTATTTGCTCTTCGCGAAGATCTTCACCGACACGATCTTATCCCGCGCGTCGCCGCGGGCCGGGCCCGGCACGCCCTCGGTGGGGGCGATGGCTTCGACGACTTCCATGCCCTCGCTCACCTGGCCGAAGATGCTGTACTGCTGGCTGAGGTGGGGGATGGGGGCGAAGGTGACGAAGAACTGTGAGCCGTTGGAGTTGGGGTTTTGCGTGCGCGCCATGCCCAGGCGGCCCTTGCGGTCGTAGTTGAGGTGGGGGGCGACCTCGAGGCCGAACTGGTAGCCGGGGCCGCCGGTGCCGGTGCCGGTGGGGTCGCCGGTCTGGGCGACGAAGCCGGGAATCACCCGGTGCCACACGATGCCCTCGAAGTAGCGGTTGAGCGCCAGGAAGACGAAGGAGTTGACGGCGTTGGGCGCCTCCTTGGCGAAGAGCTCGACCGTGAAGCGGCCCTTGCTGGTCTCGATCTCGGCGGAGTAGTCGTACTTCTCGGGATCGATGACCTGCTCGGGCTGGCGGAAGTTGTGCTTGGGGGTTTGGGACAAATACTCCAGTGCTTGCATGGGGCCTCCTGTGGGGGTGCTCACTTGTTGCGCACCAGAATGCGCACGCTCCTGATCTTGTCGCGCTTGTCGGGGTCTACGGCCTGGGGGCCTTCGGTGGGGGCGAGCTTGCCGAGCACGTCGATGCCCTCGACGACCTCGGCGAAGATGGTGTACTGCCCGTTGAGGATGGGCGTGGGCTGGAGGGTGATGAAGAACTGCGAGCCGTTGGAGTTGGGGTCGAAGGTGCGGGCCACGCCCACCATCCCGGCCCGGTCGTACCTGAGCTTGGGGCTGACCTCGAGCCCGAAGCTGTAGCCCGGCCCCCCCGCCCCCGTGCCGGTGGGGTCGCCGGTCTGGGCCACGTAGTCGGGGATGACCCGGTGCCACGCCAGCCCGTCGTAGTAGCGGTTGAGCGCCAGGAACACGAAGGAGTTGACTGCCACCGGCGCCTCGACCTCGAAGAGGTCGAGCCGCATCTTGCCCTTCCGGACGACCTCGATCTCGGCGAAGTAGTCGTACTTCTGCGGGTCGATGACCTGCTCAGCGCGGCTGAACTCGCGCACCGGCTTGTCGGAGCGGTACTCGAGGGCCCGCAGGGAGCGGTTTCCGCACCCGGCGATAGCCAGGAGACCCACCAGGCACACGAGCCAGCGCATCGCTGTGCCAGTGTATACCAGGTGGGGGTGGTGGGATGTGTCGGTGGGCGATAGCCGGGCGCCGAATGCGGGTCGTACGTGGTACGCCGAACGCCGAACGCCAAACGCCGAACGCCGAACGCCGAACGCCAAACGCCATGTTCCCCCCTTAGCAAGGGGGGTTAGGGGGGATAAACCCTCCCCGCGCGCGGGGAGGGGTAAACCACGAGCCACGAGCCACAAGCTGATCGCTGACGGCTGATGGCTGACGGCTCCCCACAGGCCACAAGCCCGGCCCGTCAGATGCGCGGCAGGGTGATGCCCCGCTGGCCCTGGTACTTGCCCTTGCGGTCGGCGTAGGTCACTTCGGGGCGCTCGCCCTCGAAGAAGACGAGTTGCACGACGCCCTCGCCCGCGTACATCTTGGCGGGAAGGGGGGTGGTGTTGGAGAACTCCAGCGTCACGTGGCCCTCCCAGCCGGGCTCGAGGGGGGTGATGTTGGCGACGATGCCCACCCGGGCGTAGGTGCTCTTGCCGATGGCGATGGCCATGACGTTGTCGGGCATGCGGATGTACTCCATGCTGCGGGCGAGCACGAAGGAATTGGGGGGGATGATCACCTCGTCGCCCTCGTAGTCCACGAAGCTCTTGGGGTCGAGGCCCTTGGGGTCGGCGATGGTGTGGAAGACGTTGGCGAAGATCTTCCACTCGCGCGCGGCGCGCAGGTCGTAGCCGAAGCTGGTCAGGCCGTAGCTGATGACCCCCTCGCGCACCAGGCGCTCCTCGAAGGGCTCGATCATGCCCTGCTTGGCCTTCTCCCGAATCCACCAGTCGGGCTTAATGCTCATAGCGCTAAATATACCCTCCCTCTCATTAGACCCCAGTAAACTGCCGCTATGTCGGCTCCAAAACTCGCCAAACTCGTTCTCACCTCGCTGGCGCTGACCCTGGCCGCTTGCGGGGGGGACGAGAAGAACCCCAGCGGGCCTCAGGGGGCCTTGCGGATCGTCACCACCAGCCTGCCCCCGGCCTACGTCGGCGAGGCCTATTTGGCCCAATTGCGCAGCGAAGGGGGCCTGCGGCCCCACACCTTCAAGCTCGAGGGCAACCTCCCCCGCGGCCTGACCTTCAACAACGGCGCCTTCACCGGCACCCCGCAGGAGAAGGGCAGCTTCGAGTTCACGGCCTTCCTCGAGGACGCCTCGCTCTCGCGCAACTTCCAGAAATTCACCCTCACCGTCACCGACCCCCCGCCGCCCAAGGTGAACCTGGCCCTGCCCCAGTCCGAGACCGCCGAGCCCTTCCTGATGACGGTGCGGCTGGAGGGCCGGGAGTCGCGGGCTTTCCAGGCCCAGTTCGTCTTCAAGGACCTCAAGGCCGCCCTCGACACCCTCAAGGCCGCCGACGGGCTGATCTACGTGGCGCGCTACAACGCCGAGAAAGGCATCCTCGACGTAGACGCCGCCTGGATCACCCCCCGCAAGGACACCGAGGCCCTGCGCCTGAGCCTGACCCCGGCCAAGCCCCTGCGCCCGCTGCAGCAGATGGCCGGCAACATCAAGACGGCCTTCTACGACAAGGACGGCAAGCGCTTCGCCCAGGCCGACACCTTCCCCCGCGACCCCAGCCAGGGCCAGTACGACTTCGAGACCCTGCTGCTCATCGCGCAGAACTGGGGCAAGAAGGCCCAGCCCGCCGAGAACAAGCAAGGCGAAGCGCCCAACACCCAGCCGAACCCCCCCGCGAACGCCCAGCCGGCCCCTCCCGCCGAGGCCAAGCCCGGCGAGACCCAGCCCGCCCAGCCGCCGCAGGGCCAGACCGGCGGGGAACAGGGCCAGAACCCCGCGCCCAAGCCCGAGGAACCCAAGACCGAGGGGCAGACCCCCGCCCCGGCCAAGCCTGCCGAAGGCCAGCCCGCCCCCGCGCCGGCCCCCCAGGCCCTCCCCGGCGACCTTAACAAGGACAACGTCGTCGACGCCAAGGACCTCGAGGCTCTGCGCGCCTCCTATGCCTGGAAGAGCGTGGGCGCCCCGGCGGCCCCGCCCAAGACCAACCAGCCCAACCCGTCGAACCCGCCCGCCGACAAGAAGGAAACCACTCCGCCCCCTGCCGAGCCTAAAAAGGAAGAGGCAGCGCCCCAGCAGCCGCCCGCTCCCACCCCACCCCCGGCGCCCGAGCAACCTCCCCAGGACGAGGAGGAGGAGAACCCCGGGGATCCTCCCGGTGAAGATGGCGGCGAAGGGGGCTCTAACCCCTAAACGCTAACGGCGGGGACATAGTCCCCGCCGTTCACTTCATCCCAGGTTACGGCAGCAAGGGCCGCCACCAGGGGATCCCCAGCAGCACCAGCACGAGGCTCAGCCCGTAGAAGATCAGGCCCTGGCGGTGCTTCTGCCGGTCGTCAGCGATTTTCTTGACACGGCTGCTGCCGACGTGCGCCAGGACGAGCGCCACCAGCATCACCACCCAGTGCTCGGCCAGGAAGAAGCGGCTCGAGCTGCTCTGCATGGCCGCCGAGACGTTGGCGGTAAGGCCACGGATGAAAGGGCTGACGGCGAAGAGGATCAGCCCCAGCAGCAGTTGCAGGTCCAGCAACCCGGTGTAGGCCATCCCCAACCGCCGGTCCAGCAGCACGTAGCCGCCCTGGCGCAATCCTTGAACGCTCCGGAAGATCAGCACCAGCGCGACCCCCAGCACCAGCCAGCGGGTCAGGTTGTGTAAGGTGAGGCTCAGGTCGTACATGAGCGCACCTTATCGAAATTGGCTCCTGGGGCGCAAGGGGCAAGCCGTCAGCTATCAGCCGTCAGCGGTCAGCCGTCAGCCGTCAGCTCGTGGCCCGTGGCCTGTGGCTCGTGGTTACCCCTCCCCTTCCCTCCCCGCGCGCGGGGAGGGGTATCCCCCCAGCCCCCCTTGCTAAGGGGGGTGAAGAAAAGGCGTTTCGCGTCTTGCGTTTTGCGTACGACGTAGGACGTACGACCGGCGTTAGGCGTCGGGCGTTCGGCTATCGGCTATCGACCATCGACATTGGCCTTGAGTTGGTATACCAGCTTGGAATACCATACCTAAACATGGTCGCACCTCAAACCGATGAAGCTTACCGCCGCCTGCGGCGTTCGATCCTTTCGCTCGAGCTGCCCCCGGGCGAGGCGCTCGTCGAGCGCAGGCTCGAGGAGATGCTCTCGGTGTCGCGCACGCCCATCCGGGCCGCTATCCAGCAGCTCGCCCGTGAGGGGCTCGTGCGCCGCACCGGGCGGGTGTACACCGTCGCCCCCATCGACCTCGACGAATTGCGCGAGGCCTTCGAGTTCCGCAGCCTGCTCGAGACCACCGCCGTGCGCATGGCCGCCCGGCGCAAGCCCAAGGCCCGCGAGATCCGCGAGCTCCTCGCCACCGTCGCCAGCGAGCCCGACCCCGAGGTCGAGCTCGAGAAGGCCACCGACTTCCACCTCGCCTTGGCCCGCCTCTCGGGCAACCGCTTCCTGGTCTCGGCGCTGGCCCAGGTGCTCTCGCGCATCTACCGCGCCCGTTTCCTCGAGATCACCCGCCCCCAGGGCGTCGACCACGCCCGCGAAGACCACGCCCGACTGATCGAACTCGTGCAGCAAGGCAAGGGCGAAGAGGCCGCCGAACTCGTCGAGCGCCACCTCGAGCGCTCCCACAAAGCCCTCCTGGAAAGCCTCAAGGACACCGAATGGGGCAGCATCCTGCTGGGCGGGGAGAAGGTGCGGGTGGCGAGGTAGGCGGAGGGTAGGAGAGCGGTCAGCGATCAGCCGTCAGCTTGTGGCTAGTGGCCCGTGGCTCGTGGTTTACCCCTCCCCGCGCGCGGGGAGGGTTTATCCCCCCCAGCCCCCCTTGCTAAGGGGGGTGACAAGGCGTCTGGCGTCTTGCGTTTTGCGTTTGGCGTTTGGCGTTCGGCGTACGACGTAGGACATACGACGTACGACCCGCGCCCGGCCATCGACCATCGACCCCACTCACGGCCTCTGCACCCGGTACCGCTTCACCGGCCGCCCCACCGTGCCGTAGCTCAGCTCGAGCCGGGCGAAGCCGCTCTGCTGGAGGTACTCGAGGTAGCGCCAGGCCGTCACCCGGCTCACGCCCACCGCTTCGCCCACCTCCTCGGCGCTCAAGGGGTGGGGCGTGGCCTGCAGGAGATGCTGGACCTGCTCGAGGGTAGTGAGGTCGATGCCCTTGGGCAGGCGCTGCTGGGCCCGCACGCCTAGAAGGCGGTCGAGGCGGGCCTGGGTGAAGGGCTGGGGCTGGGCCTTCATGCTCTGGCGCAGGCGGTAGCGCTCGAGCGCCTCGCGCAGGCGGGGCTGCTGGAAGGGCTTGATGAGGTAGTCCATCACGCCCTCGTAAAGGGCCTGCTGCACGGTCTCGAGGTCGTTGGCGGCGGTGATCATGACCGCCTCGAAGCGCAGGCCGCGCCCGCGCAGGGCCCGCACGAACTCCAGGCCGCTGCCGTCGGGGAGGTAGACGTCCACCAGCACCAGCTCGGGCTCGAGCAGCACGGCGAGCTCGAGGCCCTCGCCCACGCTCTGGGCGCTGCCCACCACCACGAAGTCGGGCCAGCCCGCGATCATGGCCTGGTTGACCGCCAGGACCCCCGGGTCGTCCTCGACCAGCAGCACCGGGGTGGGGTTCACGCCGACCCCTCCGGCAGGGCGCTGGCGGGCAGGCTGACGCGGAACACGCTGCGGCCGCCGCGCCGGAAGAAGCTGAGCTCGCCGCCCAGCGGCTCGACGTGCTGCTGCACGAGGTGCAGGCCCAGGCCCCGCCCCTCGCCGCGGGTGGAGACGCCGCGCTCGAGGATGCGCCGCCCCAGCTCGGGCGCGACGCCGGGCCCGTCGTCGCTGACCTCGAGCTGCAGGCCCTCGGGGTCCTCGCCCAGCATCACGCTCACGTGCCTCTCCTCGCCGCGCGGCTTCTCGAGCACCGCCTCGAAGGCGTTGTCGAGCAGGTTGCCCAGCACCAGCTCGAGCGTCTGGGAGTGCGGGGCCCAGGCCGCGCTCAGCGCCGATCCGGGCTCCAATCGCAGCCGGATGCCCAGCTCGCGGGCCCGCTGGTACTTGCCCAGGATCAAGGCGGCCAGGCGGGGCAGCTCGAGGTCGGCCACCCGGTCGCGCAGGGCCTCGACCTGGCCCGCCTCCTGCTGGATCACCGCCAGCGCCTCGGCGGGGCGCTCGAGCTCGATCAGCCCGGCGATGGTGTGCAGGCGGTTCTGGAACTCGTGGGTCTGGGCCCGCAGCAGCTCGGCGTAGCGCCGGGTCTGGGTGAGCTCCTCGGCCATCTGCAGGATCTCGGCCCGGTCGCGGAAGACCACCAGGCGCTGCCCGCCCGGCATCCCCAGCACCCCCACCAGCACCGGCTGGTTGCCGACGTGCAGGGGCTCGTTCTCGGTGTTGCCGCCCGCCAGCAGCCCGCTGCGGGCCAGCTCGGGCCACAGCCCCTCCAGCGGCAGCGGCGCGTCCAGATCCCCTGCGATCCCCAGCATCTGCGCGGCCTTGGGGTTGGCGATCTGCACGTGGCCCTGGGCGTCCACCACCAGCACCCCCTCCTGCAGGGCGCTCAGCACGCTGCGGTGCTGCTGCACCAGCGCGGCGATCTGCTCGGGCTCGAGGTCGAGCATGGCCCGCTTGATGCGGCGGCTCAGCCACACGCTGCTCAGCAGCGCGAAGACCAGCCCCAGCCCGAACCACGGCAGCAGCGTGGCGCTCACCTGCAGGGCGATGCTCTGCACGGTGGGCAGCAGGTAGCCCGTGGAGACCACCCCGACCACCCGGCCGGCCGCGTCGCGCACGGGCACCTTGCCCCGGATGGCCGCGCCCAGCGAGCCCGTGGCCACGCTGATGATCTCGCGCCCGGCCAGCGGCTCGGCGTTGTCGCCGCCCACCATCGGCTTGCCCAGCCGGTCGGGGAGGGGGTGGGCCAGCCGGATGCCCCGCTTGTCGCCCACCACGATGTAGTCGGCGCCGACCCGCTCGCGGATGCGGTTGACCAGGGGGTTGAGCGTGCGCGAGGGGTCGGGGTCGTCGAAGGCGGCCACCACCTCGGGGATGGTGGCGACGGTGCGCGAGATCATCAGCGCCCGTTCGCCGTAGCTCGAGCGCACCGAGCGCTGCAGCGCCGCCACCTGCACCGCGGCCAGCACCCCCATCAGCAGCGTGAACACCGCCACTTGCAGCAGGAAGAAGCGCATCTGGATGCCCAGGCGGCGGGAGGCGGGCCGGGGAAGGAAGCTGGCCGTGCGCGGTTTGGCTCGAGCGAGGCTCATGGTCTTTGGGTCATCGGGGCGGAGAGGCGGTACTCCAGCATCGCGCAAAAGGCGGGCGGCGCCAAGGGGGGTCGGTGAACACAATTTACAAAAACTTGACCCCGCCCCGGCGCCTGGGGACAATCGAGGCACCTGATAAAGCAGGAGGGAGCATGAAGAAGCACTGGTTGATGCTGGCTTTGGGCGCAGTCCTCGGCGGCTCGAGCCTTGCCGCTTTCACCCCCAAGGCGCCGGAGTGCATCGCCCCGGCGGGGGCGGGGGGCGGCTGGGACCTCACCTGCCGCAGCGTGGCCCAGTTGATGTTCGACCTCAAGATCGTGCCCCAGCCCTTCAAGGTCACCAACGTGACCGGGGCCGGGGGCGGGGTGGCCTACGCCAACGTGGTCACCCAGCGCGGCGACGACGCCAACCTGCTCGTCGCGGCCTCCCCGGCCACCACCGTGCGGCTGGCCCAGGGGCAGTTCAGCCAGTTCACCGAGCGCGACGTGCGCTGGCTGGGGGCCATCGCCGCCGACTACGGCGTGGTGGCGGTCAAGGCCGACGCGCCCTACAAGACCATGGCCGACCTGGTGGCCGCCTGGAAGGCCGACCCCAGCAAGATCGCGGTGGGCGGCGGCAGCGCGGTGGGCGGGCAGGACCACATGAAGGTGCTGCTGCTGGGCCGGGCGGCGGGGATCCAGCCTCGAGCCATCAAGTACGTGCCCTTCGACGGGGGCGGCCAGGCCATCACCTCGCTGCTGGGCGGCTTCATCCAGGTCTTCGCCGGCGACGCCTCCGAGCTGCGCGGGCAGGTGGAGGGCGGCACCGTGCGGGTGCTGGCGGTGATGGCCCCCCGGCGGCTGGCGGCGCCCTACGCGGGCGTCCCCACCGCCAAGGAGCTCGGCTACAACGTCGATTGGGTGGTGTGGCGCGGCTTCTACGTGCCCAAGAACATGCCCGAGGAGGCCTACAACTTCTGGCTCAACGCCCTGCGCCGGGTGGCCCGTTCGCCCGAGTGGGCCAAATTCCGCGAGCAGAACTCGCTGGGCGAGTTCGTGTCGCTGGGTGCTGAGTTCCAGGTCTTCATCGACCGCCAGGTCAGCCAGTTCCGCAACCTCTCGAAGGAGCTGGGGATCATTAAGTAAGGCGGGCCTCGAGCCCGGGGCACCCGTCCGGGTGCCCACCGTTTTTGGAGGTGCCATGCCCAACCCTGCCCGCCGCGCCGACCGCATCGTAGGGGTCTTGCTGCTGCTGCTCGCCCTGGGCTACGGCTGGACGGCCAGCCGCTTCGAGGTGGGCCTCCTCTCCGACCCCGTGGGCCCCAAGCCCTTCCCCTACCTCATCGCCTTTTGCACCGCCGCCGCCAGCCTGTGGCTGATCCTGCGGCCCGACCCCGACCCGCAGTGGCCGCCCGCGGCCTTCTGGCTGCCGCTGGGCCTGGTGCTGGGAAGCCTGGTGGCCTACGCCTACTTGCTGGTGCCGCTGGGCTTCACCCTGGTGACCACGCTCGAGATGGCCCTGCTCGCCGTGCTCTTCGGCGCGCGCTGGTGGCAGGGGCTCCTGGCCGGGCTGGCCTTCAGCCTGGTGGTCTACTTCCTCTTCACCGCCGGCCTCAACGTGCCGCTCCCGGCGGGGCGGGTCTGGGGGTTGCGCTAGCCTATGGACATCCTGCAAGCCCTCGCCAACGGGTTCGGGGTGGCCTTCCAGCCCGTCAACCTGCTGCTGGTCTTCGTGGGCTGCCTGGTGGGCACGCTCATCGGGGTGCTGCCCGGCATCGGGCCCATCAGCGGGGTGGCGCTCCTGGTGCCCCTGACCTTCGCGCTCAAGCTGCCGCCCGAGTCGGCGATCATCCTGCTGGCGGGCATCTACTACGGCGCGATGTACGGCGGCAGCACGACGAGCATCCTGCTCAACATCCCCGGCGAGACCTCCTCGGTCGTGACCACCCTGGATGGCAACCAGATGGCCCGCCAGGGCCGCGCCGGGGCCGCGCTGGCCATCTCGGCCTGGGGCTCCTTCATCGCCGGGACGCTGTCGGTGCTGGCGCTGATGCTGCTGGGGCCCTTGCTGGCGCAGTGGGCCATCCGCTTCGGGCCCGCCGAGTACTTCGCCCTGATGATCTTCGGCTTCTCCACCCTCTCGGCGCTGGCCGGGAAGAACATGGCGAAGGCCCTGCTCGCCACGCTCTTCGGCCTCTTGCTCTCGACGGTGGGCCAGGACCCGCAGAGCGGGATGTCGCGCTTCACCTTCGGGCTGCTGCAGCTCGAGGACGGCATGGACTTTTTGGTCGTGGCCATCGGCCTCTTCGCGGTGAGCGAGGTGCTGATGATCCTCGAGGACAAAGCCCCGCCGGCGGTGCAGGCCACGGTGGGCCGGGTCTACCTCTCGCTCAAGGAGTTCGTGTTCTCCCTCGGCAGCATCCTGCGCAGCAGCGTCCTGGGCTTCATAATCGGGGTGCTGCCGGGCGCCGGGGCCAGCATCGCGAGCTTCGTGGCCTACACTGTCGAGAAGCGCCTCCTGGGCAGCCGGGCCCGGTTCGGCCAGGGCGACATCCGCGGGGTGGCCGCCCCCGAGTCGGCCAACAACGCGGCGGCGGGCGGGGCCATGATCCCCCTGCTCACCCTGGGCCTGCCGGGCAGCGGCACCACCGCCATCATGCTGGGGGCCCTCGTCAGCCTGGGCGTCACACCGGGCCCGCAGATGTTCCAGCAGCACCCCAACGTGGTGTGGGGCCTCATCGCCTCAATGTACGTGGGCAACGCCATGCTGCTGCTGCTCAACCTGCCGCTGGTGGGCCTCTTCGTGCGCCTCTTGGCCGTGCCCTCGTGGTTTTTGGTCCCCGCCGTGCTGGCGGTGAGCTTCATCGGGGTCTACGCGGTCAACAACAACCCCTTCGACCTGCTGCTCATGACCGTCTTCGGCCTGCTGGGCTACCTCATGCGCAAGCTCGACTTCCCGCTGGCCCCCGTCCTGCTGGGCCTGGTGCTGGGCTACTTGATGGAGGTCAACCTGCGCCGGGCGTTGGCGATCAGCAACGGCGACGTGGGCTTCCTCTTCAGCAGCCCCATCGCCGTGGCGCTGTGGGTCCTGGCCGCCCTCTCCCTCTTCGCGCCGAGCCTGCTGAGCCGCTTCGTGCGGCGGGGGGCGCTGGGGGATGATGAGATATAGGGTTGATAGCCCATAGCCGATAGCCGATAGCTGATGGCCGAACGCGGGTCGTACGTCGTACGCAAAACGCCAAACGCAATACGCCAAACGCCAAACGCAAGACGCAAGACGTCTTGGCCCCCGGCCCTAGACCCTCGCGCCAGCGGGGAGGGCCGGGGAGAGGTCTCCACGAGCCATACGCCCCAAGCTTTTTTAGCTACCGGCTATCGGCTATCGACCATCGACCATCGACCATCGACCATCGACTATCGACTACCCCCCGGCGGCATCTTCACCCGGTTCTTCCCCTCGCGCTTGGCCTCGAGCATCAGCGCGTCGGCGCGGGAGATCATGGGCTCGTGGCTGGGGCCGGAGGTGTCGTCGCACAGGCCGAAGCTCAGCGTCACACGCAGGTCGGGGTGGATGGAGTGCCAGGGGTAGCCCTCGACCGCCTGGCGTAGGCGTTCGCAGATGTGGCGGGCCTCCTCGAGGGGGGTCTCGGGGAAGACCAGCACGAACTCCTCGCCGCCGTAGCGCCCTACGGTGTCGCCGGCGCGGCAGCCGCCCTGCAGCAGCCGGGCCACCACGCGAAGCACCTCGTCGCCGACGGGGTGGGTGAGCTGGTCGTTGATGGCCTTGAAGTTGTCGATGTCGGCCACCGCGACGGTGAGGGGGCGGCCAGTGCGCCGGACGCGGGCGAACTCCTGGTGCAGGTAGCTCTCGAGGTGACGGCGGTTGGCGAGCTCGGTGAGGGGGTCTTCGAGGCTCTGCCGCTCCAGCAGCCCGGCCTGGCGGCGCAATTCCTCCAGGAGCTGGCTCTTCTCGCGGTCGAGGGCCTCCAGCGCGGCGTTGACCTCGGCCAGCTCGGCGCTGCGCTGGCGCTCCTGCTCGAGCTTGTAGCGCATGGACAGGGCCAGGGTCTGGTGCTGGAGCTGCTCGTCCTTTAGCTGGAGCTCGACCCGGCGCAACGCCTTGTGGGCCTGCAGGGCCTCCTCGAAGCGGCCGAGCGCCTCGAGCACGCGCGACTGGGTCTCCAGCACGTCGCGCCGCAGGCTGAGGTTGTCGTCGCCGAGCTGCAGGGCGCGCTCGAGGTCGGCGAGGGCTTGCAGGGGGTCGCCGGCCTGCAGGTGGGCCTCGGCTATGCAGCGCCAGGCGTCGGTGAGGCTGCTGGGCGACTCGCTGAGGGTGGCGAGCTCGAGGGCCCGCCCGAAGCACTCCAGCGCCCGCTGGGTCGCGCCGAGGGCGAGGTGGGTCTGGCCCAGCGTGTTCCAGGAGGCGCTCTGGTAGTCGCGGTCGCCGAGCTCGTCGTAGAGCGCGATGGCCCGCTCGAGCTCGGCGATGCTCTCGTCCAGGCGCTTCTGCCGGTAGTAGATGTAGCCCCGCAGGTTGTGCACGTCGGCCTGGCCCAGCCGCAGGCGCAACTGCTGGCGCAGCTCGAGCGAACGCCGGGCGAACTCGAGGGCCTGGTCGTAGTCCTCGAGCTCGAGGTGGGTGGCGGCGAGGTTGCACAGCACCATGGCCTCGAAGGCCGGGTCGGCGACGGAGCGGAAGAGCTCGAGGGCCTTGAGGTAGTGCTCGAGCGCGAAGCCGAAGCTGCCCAGTGTGCTGAAGACCCAGGCCAGGTTGTTGCGCGCCAGGGCTTCCAGCCAGGCGTCGGCGGCGAGCACGGCGATCTCGAGCGCCTCGCCGAAGTGGGCGTGGGCGGCGGCGTAGTCGGCCTGGTACATCCGCACCGCGCCCACGTGGACGAGGCAGCGGCCCACCCCGGCCCTGTCGCCCAGGGCCTCGAAAGCCTCCTTGGCCTGCAGGGCGAGCTCGAGGCCCCGCTCGTACTGCGACAGCAGGATGTGGCAGTCGGCGGCGCCCCGCAGGGCGTGGGCCGCGCCGGTGGAGCAGGCCTCGGCCTGGGCAAGCTCGAGGGCCTGCTGGTACAGCCGCAGGGCCTCTTTGGGGTTTTCCTCGCGCCAGGCGGCTGCCTGGCGGAATAGTCCGTCCAGAACGGGGGAAGTTTGGGGTTGGTGTAGAGTCACTGACCGGACCTCGGGCACGCTAAAAGGTGTCGCAGCAACCATTGTGCGCCCGGGCGATCCTCGAGCCCTTGTAATTCATCACAAACCGTACACCCGGGCCAGCGCCCTCTGCTGGAGCCGGGCCGCCCCGCTCGCCAGGTCCCGCCGGATCTCCTCGGGCAGCTCGGGCCAGCGGGGGAGGCGGATGCGGCGCAGGGTCTGGGCCTGGTAGCGGTGGTAGCCCCCGCGCATCTCCACCGAGTACGCCCGCACGAACAGCGCGGCGACCGGCGAGCGCAGCACGGCCTGCAGCGCCGGCAGCGGCCAGGCGCTCGAGGTCACCCAGTAGAGGTTGTGGTGCGGGTAGTAGCGCCCCTCCTCCAGCACCACGATGGGGCGCCCGGCCAGGTCGGGGATCAGCAGCTTGGGGGTGTGCCGGAGGGCGGGGTCCACGCGGTCGAGGGTGCGGAACCACTGCTCGGGGCGCTTGCGGGCGACGTAGCGGCGCTCCAGGGCGGGGCGGTGGGCCTCGAGGTAGGCCCGCAGCCGCGGGTAGCGCGCTAAGTCCACCAGGCGGCCCTCGGCGTCGAAGGGGTTGACGAGCACCCGCCCCGACCACGCGACGCTTCCTGAGCGCACGTCGGCGGCGAGCAGCAGGGGGAGCTTGCGGTCCTCCTCGACGTCGAGGTCGGCGGGCCGCACCAGCACCGCGTCGGCCCCGCTGGCCACCCCGATGCCCACCCGGCAGCCGGCCTCCTCGAGCGCGGGGAAGCGCCGCTCCCACTCGCGCAGGCGTTCGAAGCCGGCGCCGAGCTCGAGCAGCCACGGGCCGTCCGGCGGCGTGGCCTCGGGCCCCACCCGCACCCAGCGCCCCTCCCGCCCCGCGACCTCGGTGCCCGGGTGGGGCTCCTCTGCCCGGGTGATGACCGTGACGGCGGGGTAGGCGGTCACGGCGTGCTGGAAGGGCTGCTCGCCCTTGAGGTCGGCGTAGCGCTCGAGGCGGTAGCCCTCGGCGATCAGGCGGCGCAGGGGCTGGCCGTAGCGGTTCTTCATCCAGCGGTCGGTGCAGAGGTAGGCCAGCCGGCCCCCCGGGGCCAGCAGCCGCAGGCCCCGCTCGAAGAAGGGCACGTAGAGGTCGGCGCGGTGGCGGAAGGTGGGGTAGCGGCGGCGGTACTCCGCCAGCAGCGCCGGCGGGACGCGCTCGAGCCGCAGGTAGGGCGGATTCCCCACCACGTGGGTAAAACCCGCCCCGCCGTGCGCCGGGGAGCCGTTTCCGCCGAGATCGGCCAGCAGAAAATCGCCCTGAACCAGCCAGGTGTGAGCCAGATGAGCGGCGAGCCGCCGAGTTATCCCCAATTTCGCGAGCCTGTTAATAACTTTGTGGATAACTTGCCCGTGGCTCTCGCGGTGAAGCTCCACCCCGCGCAGGCAACCCTCGAGCCCGTCGGCGTTACGGGCACTTCCCCCGCGGTCGAAGTGGGCGGCGAGCAGTCGCTCGAGCGCCTCGAGCAAAAACTCCCCCCCGCCGAAGCAGGGCTCGAGCAGCCGGAAGCCCCGGAGGTCGTGCTCGGGCGTGTAGCCCAGCCAGTCGAGCATCCGCCGCACCACCTCGGGCCGGGTGAACACCGCCCCCCGGTCCTCCGCCCCCGCCCGCGAAAGCCCCTCGAGGGCGTCGTGCACCTCCGGGCGAACGAGCGTCAAGGCGTCTCGAGGAGGCCGCTCGGCGTAATCCATGGCCTGAATCTTATCAGGGCGGTGCATGGGAGGCGGTAAGCAGTCAGCTTTCAGCCGTCAGCCTGGGGCTCGTGGGGGATATCCCCCCTAGCCCCCCTTGTTAAGGGGGGTAAAAAGGGGCGTTTGGCGTCTTGCGTCTTGCGTACGACGTACGACCCGCGCCCGGCGTTCGGCTATCGGCTATCCGCTATCGACCACCGACCTAATCCCTCGGCAACGCCCGGATCTCGTGCGGGAACGGGCTCCCGCCCTCCGGTTCCTCGGTGACGTGGACCTCCTGGAAGCCCGGGGGCATGGTGAACTCGACGAACTTACCCTCGAAGGTGGGGAGGGCCACGTGGTCGGCCTGGTTGACGCCCCATAGCTGGTAGGTCTTGCCGGGGGGCGGTGGGGGGAGGTCGACGTAGACCAGCGTGCGGCCGTCGGGGCGGTAGATGGCGCGGCCTACGGCCTTGCCGTTCTCGTCCACCAGGGTTTCGACGCGCGCTTTCGGGTCGGTGAAGGCCTGGACCCAGGGCCACCAGCGGTAGGCCCAGCTCCCGCCCCACGCGAGGGCGGCCAGCAGCAGCACCGCGGCGGCCTGGGCCAGGACGCGGGGCCAGGGGAGGCGCTCCGGCCCAGGCGGTGGGGCGCGGCGGATGCGCCCCATCACCCTGGCCTTGAGCTCGCCCCTGGGCGCGACCGGGGGCACGCTCTGGCTGAGGTCGGCCGCGGTTTCGAGCAGTGCCCGGAGCTCGGCCTGGAGCTCGGGGTGGCGCTCGAGGGCTGCCTCCACCGCCTGTCGCTCGGCCTCGGGCAGGGCGTCGAGCGCGTAGAGGGGGAGGAGTTCGCGCAGCTCCTCAGGCTTCACGCAGCACCTCCCGCAGCCTGGCTAAGGCCCGCCCCACGCGGGCCTTGAGGGTTCCCAGGGGCCAGCCCAGGGCTTTGGCGGCCTCGGGATAGGTCAGGCCCCGGAAGTGCAGCGCCTCGATCACCCGGCGCTCCTCCGGGCTCAGGGTTTGCAGGGCCCGCTGGACGCGCACGCGGTCCAGGGCGGCCCCCTCGTCGAGGCCGGGGCCCGGCAGGTCGAAGGCCTCTTCCTCCTCCGGGGACAGCTCGAGCCCCCGCGGGCGGCTGGCCTCGCGCCGCACCCGGTCCACGCAATAGTGGTGCCCCACCGCCAGGATCCAGCTCCGGCCCGTGGCCCTGCGGCCGTCGAAGCTGCCCGCGCGGCTCCAGATGCGGTAGAAGATCTCCTGCACGCAGTCCTCCCGGGCGTCGCGGTCGAAGCCCATGCGCTGGGCCAGCCCCAGCATGGCCGAGGCGTAGCGGTCGTAGAGAACCTCGAGGGCCTTCTCCTCCCCCCGGGCCACCAGCGCCAGCAAGGCCTCGTCGGGAAAGCCGTCCCAGTCCATTGGGCCCTATCGTACTGTACGCACTCTGGTGCTTTGTCGGACGGGGGGGGAAATGGGGATGGCCGGACGCGGGAAAGCGTCGATAGTCGATAGCTGATAGCCGAACGCCGAACGCGGGTCGTACGTCGTACGCAAGACGCCAAACGCGAAACGCGAAACGCCCTTTCTTCACCCCCCTTAGTAAGGAGGGCTGGGGGATAACCCCCACGAGCCACTAGCCTTCCGCTGACGGCTGACCGCTGAAAGCTGACGGCTTATCGCTCCCAGCCCACAAACCTTAGCTGCTGCCCTGGTCGGAGCTGGGCGAGGTGGGGGAGGTCGGCGGGGTGGACTATGGCGGGCTTGGCGTAGCCGCCGAGGGTGCCGCGGTCGTTGAGGAGGACGATGGGTTGGCCGCCCGGGGGGACCTGGACGGCGCCCAGGGGGGTGGCTTCCGAGATCACCTCGCCGCCCGGGACCTCGTGGCGGGCGGCCAGGCGCATGCCCATGCGGTCGGCGGTGCCGACCTCGAGCGCCTGCGCGCACAGCGCCTCGAGGGCTTCCCGGCTGAACTGGGGCCCGGGGAGGAGGCGGACGCGGGGTTCGGGGGGGAGTTCGGGCTGGGGGTGGCGGAAGCCGGGGCGCACAGAGCGAGGCTCGGCCACCCCCAGCACGTCCCCGGCCTGAAGGGCCCGCCCGACGAGGCCGCGCA
>NZ_KE387023.1:821105-822050 GCF_000430045.1 Calidithermus chliarophilus DSM 9957
CCCGCCCGGGGAGGGGAGCGGGTAGACGCCGGTCTGGCCCGCCGCCATCGCCACCCGGTGCGCCGGGACCTGCTTGCGCGGGGCCGCCCGGCGCGGCAGCCGCAGCCGCTCGTCCACGTCGCCCATGAAGGCGAACCCCGGCGTGAAGCCCAGCGCGTAGACGTGATACGTCGCCCGGCTGTGCAACTCGACGACCTCGGCCACGCTCAGGCCCGTGCGCCGCGCCACCTCCTCGAGGTCCTCCCCGTCGTAGCGCACCCCGACCTCGACCCGGCGGGAAGGGGCAGGCTCGAGCACCGCCCCCGCGTGCCGCTCGACCCACGCCCGCACCGCCGCCTCCGCCGAGTCATCGCCGTACTCGACGTAAAGGTTGACGTACCCCGGCACCACGTCGCTCACACCCGCCAAGGGGTCGTTCAGAAGGGCTCGAGCCAGCGCCTGCAGCCGCGCGTTGGCGGCAGGGTCGGGTTTCTGGGCAAAGGGAAGGTAGAAGCCGGGCATGGGGGGTTGTTTTATTATCAGCGGTCAGCCGTCAGCCGTCAGCCATCACCGGGAGGCCCGTGGCTCGTGGAAAACCCTCCCCGCCGGCGGGGAGGGTTTATCCCCCCCAGCCCCCCTTGCTAAGGGGGGTGAAGAAGGGGCGTCTTGCGTCTCGCGTACGACGTACGACCCGCGCCCGGCTATCGACCATCGACTATCGACCATCGACATTCAAAACGCCACCAACCGAACCCCCTCCGCCTCGAGCGCCTCCCGCACGGCTTTGGCGATCTGCACCGCGTTGGGGTTGTCGCCATGGATGCACAGGGTTTGCGGGCGCATCTCGACCCAGCCGCCATCTACCGCCTCGACGCGGCCGTGCAGCGCCATCGCCACGGCGCGGCGGGCGGCTTCGTGGGGGTCGTGGACGATGGCCCCGGGCTGCCCGCGGGCGGCCAGGCGGCC
>NZ_KE387023.1:822150-847128 GCF_000430045.1 Calidithermus chliarophilus DSM 9957
GGCGACGGCGCGCAGGCCCGCCTCGAGGGCTCCGGCCTCGAGCGGCGTCCCCGGCAGCACCACCAGCGGGAGGGCGGGGTCGAAGTCGCGCACGGCCTGGGCGATGGCGCGGGCGGTCTGGGGGTCGCGGGTGGCGCGGTTGTAAAGGGCTCCGTGGGCCTTGACGTGGTGCAGGGGCAACCCGGCGGCCTTGAGGAACGCCGCCACCGCCCCGACCTGATAGAGCACGTCGGCGTAGACCTCCTCGGGCGTGGCGGCCAGGTCGCGCCGCCCGAAGCCCACCCGGTCGGGGAAGCCGGGGTGGGCCCCCACGGCGAGGCCGTGCCGGTGGGCCAGCTTCACCGAGCGCTCGATGGTGAGGGGGTCGCCCGCGTGGAAGCCGCAGGCCAGGTTGACCGAGGTCAGCAGGCCGAACAGCGCCGCGTCGTGGCCCAGGCTCCACACCCCGTAGGACTCGCCCGCGTCGGCGTTGAGGTCGAGGGTCATGGCCCAAGCCTATCCCAAAGCGCCGGGGCCTGCGTACGGGCTGGCAGGAGGCGGCGTATGGGAAAGCGGGTGCTGGGGTTGCTGGCGGTGTTGGGGTTGCTGGCGTGGGTCATGGCCCAGCGGGTGGGCAGCGCGGCCCCGCCCATCACGGCGGGCGGGGAGTGGTTCAACACCGCCCCCACCTCCCTCGAGGCCCTGCGCGGGCGGGTGGTGCTGCTCAACTTCTGGACCTTCGGCTGCTACAACTGCGACAACAGCCTCCCCGCCCTGCGCGACTACTACGCCAAGTACAAGGAGCGGGGGCTCGAGATCGTGGGGGTGCACACCCCCGAGTTCGACTACGAGAAAGACGCCGCCAAGCTGCGCGCGGCCATCGCCCAGAAGGGGATCACCTGGCCGGTGGTGCAGGACAACGCCTACCGCACCTGGCGGGCCTACGGCAACCGCTACTGGCCGGCCTTTTACCTCATCGATAAGCAAGGCACTGTGCGCTATGTTCACGCCGGGGAGATCTCCGGTCGTTATCCTAAGGGCATCGCGGCGCTCGAGGCACAGCTCGAGAAGCTGCTGGCGGAGTGAGGGCATGCTACGACGGGTCGGCAAACTGGGATGGGCGGCGCTGCTGGGCCTGGCGCTGGCGGCCCCGGCCCCGGCGGGCCTGACCCACGCCCAGCCGGGCAGCCCGGTAGTGGTGCGCCTCGAGGTGCGCGTCCCCAAGGAATACGTGCTGCACGTGCGCACCAGCATCGGCCTCGCCCACCCCTTCCAGGCGGGCCTGAAGCTCACCCGCAGCCCCCAGGGCACCCCCTGGCCCCCCGACCCCGAGCACTACGTCGAGAACGCCCTGCCGCTCGAGTGGAAGCTCAACGTCCCCAAGACCGCCAAGCCGGGAGATTACCCGCTGCGCTTCGAAGGCGACGTGTACTTCTGCAACACCGACAAAGGCCTGTGCCTCAAGCAGAAGGCCGCGGCCCAGGGAGTCTTGCGCGTAGGAAAGCAGGGCCAGGACCGGGTAGGGGTGCTCGAGGTGCGCCCGGAGACGCCGTTTGGTTTTTAGCGGTCAGCTATCAGCTATCAGCCGTCAGCTCGTGGCTCGTAGCCTGTGGTAGACCCCACCCTGTCCCTCCCCGCCGGCGGGGAGGGCGTATCCCCCCAGCCCCCCTTACTAAGGGGGTGAAGAAGGGACGTCTCGCGTCTTGCGTTTAGCGTTTGGCGTTCGACCATCGACCATCGACCATCGACCCACTACTTCTTCTTGCGCCCACCGGCCCGCGCAGTCTTGGCTTTAGCCCGCCTGCGGTAGCGGCGGATGGGGCGGGTGAGGGCGATGGGGTCGTCGGAGAAGGCGGTGCGCAGCACGTCGCGGGCGTAGGCGGTGGTGAAGCCGGGGCGGCGGCCCTCCAGCAGCGCCAGCGCTTCCTTGGCGGCCTCGGCGATGCGGCGCAGGCGGGCGTTCTCGGCCTCGAGGGCGGTGAGGGCGTCGGTGGGCGGGGCGGGGTCAGGCATGGCGGCTCACTCCTGGGGGGCCTGGGTGGTCTGCGCGGCCACGCAGCGCCAGCCCTGCGGAAAAAGCACGTAAACCTGGATGGTCTGGAAGTACGCGTCGAAGACGTGGCCCTGGTGGGTGGCCCGGTCGTGCAGCCGCGCGACCAGTACGGCGGTGTCGCCGTAGACCTCGACCTGCACCTGCTCGAGCTCCTGCTGCTCCCAGCGCATGTCGCCCAGGCTCACGTAGGTCTCGAGATATTCCTCCAGGTTCAGCCGCGCCCCGCCGGCGTTCACGTAGGTGAAATTCGGGTGCAATAGGCGCTCGAGCGCCGCGCGGTCCGCTTGCACCAGCGCGGCGGAGCGCTCGAGGGCCGCCTGTAAAACCGCGTCTTTGGGGCTCACCCGATCATTGTAGTCCAGTTCGCAACTCAGGCAGGCTTCCCGGTGAGGCAGAAGTAGAACCTCTTGCCATAGCCTGCGACCTGTTCGGCGCGGTCGAGGCCGTTGATGATGCGGCGGGCGTTCTTGTAGTCGGTCTTGGTGTCGTTGAAGTAGTCGGCGAGGCACTTGCGGGTGAAGAGCCCCTCCACCATGCCCACGAAGAGGATCTGCACGGCGATGCCCAGGTCCAGGGCCAGCGAGGGGTTGTCGTAGAGTTGCCGCCCCAGCCCGATGGCCCGTCCCAGGCGCTCGTAGTTGTAGCCGTGGGTGATCTGCACCAGCCCCCGCCCGAAGTAGCACTGCCCGTTGGCGTGGGGCAGGGCGTAGTTGCGCTTGATCTTGCCCTGCTCGAAGAGCCTGGTGACCACGCGCACCGAGTCGGCGTCGCTCTTGCAAAAGCCCTCGCGCACCGGGGCCATGGTCGCGCCGGTCTCGTGGTAGGCCGTCGCCAGGGCGTAGGCCATCCAGCGCAGGTCGCTGAGGCTCGAGCGCTCCCAGTAGTCGAACATGGCCTCGAAGCCGTCGGCCTGGGTCTGGCGCAGCCGGTTGACGAACTGCCGGCGGTAGCGCTCGAAGAAGTGCTTGCGGGCGATGGGCAGGGGCATGATCCCCCAGCCTAGGGCAGCAGGCGTGCGCCGCCGTCTCCGCCGCGTCTCGCGAAAGGAAAGGGCAGGCCATGGCCTGCCCCTAGCCGGCTGCCCCGTGCCCTACTTCCGCACCACCTCGGCGTCGGCGGGGTACTTCTTGAGCTGCTTGGCGGTGAGGTTGACCCGCTTGAAGCCCTTGAAGGCCAGGTCGGCCACGGTCTTGCCGCCGGCGTCCTTGAGGGTGAGCGCCAGGGGGCGGGGGTCGGCCTTGAGCACCAGGATCTCCATGCTGCTGTAGCCCTGGGTCTTGTCCTTGGGCGTGCCGGAGAGCTTCCAGGCCGCGCCCTCGGCGGTGCGCTCCTCGCCCAGCAGCTTGAGGCTGACCTGCTCGTTGAGCTGGTCGAAGTCGCCCAGGCTGGTGAGGTTGACGCCCAGCCCCTGCACGTTGGCCTTGGCGCGCGGCTGGATGATGAGCTGGTTGGTGAGGAAGAGGTAGTTCCACACCTCCTTCTCGGAGATCACCACGAAGTTGCCCTCGAGCGAGCCCGGCTTCTTGAACTCCACGCGCGCGACCTGCTCCTTGCCGGGCAGCACCTGCAAGCGGAACTCGACGTCCTGGCTCGAGCCGTCGGGTAGCTGGGCCTTGCCGCTGACGGTGGCCTCCCAGGGCGATTTCTCCAGGTTGGCCTGGACCTGCTTGGTGATCTCGGCGGGGCTTTGGGCCCCCACCCAGCTCAAAGCCAGGAACAGCACCCCGAGGAGGGCGCGTATGGCCTTCGGCCTTTGGCTACTGACTATCGACCATCGACCATCGACGTATTTGGACGTTTTGCGTTGGGCGTTCGGCATTCAGGTTCCTCCGTTTCCCTCCCGTCAGGGTAGGGCAGGGGAGATGAGTCGGATTTGACCGCTACGAGAACGATCAGTCGAAGGTAAAGGTGTAGCGCAGCCACACCGTCCAGCGCCCGTTGGCGTTGTCGTAGGCCACGTCGCCGCGCAGGCTCTCGGCCTCCAGGCTGGCGGCGGCCTCGAAGGGCACACCGCCCAGCGGGAAGGTGGTCATGAGCCGCAAGCGCAGCTCCTCCTGGAACAGGCCGAGCTCGAGGCGGTTGACCCAGCCCAGCCGCAGCGTGGCGTCGAGCAGGGTGCCCTCCTCGCCCAGCTCGCCGCGCCAGCCCAGCAGCGCGTAGGCCCCCACCCGGAAGCCCAGGCCCGCCAGGTAGGTCGCTCCCCCCTCGCGCAGCGCCCAGCTTCCCTCCAGGCCCAGCGTGGAGCCCTGGAAGATCGCGCCCGGGACGTCGCCCGCGTAGGCCAGCGAGGCCCGCAGGGTGTTGGCGGGGTCCAGGCGGTAGCTGGCGTTGAAATTCCCGGCGAAGCCGCTGAAGTTGCGCTCCCCCGCCCACAGCGCCGCACGGGGGGCCGAGGCGTAGCCGAGCCGGGCGTCGAGCCCGAACTGGGCCACGCTGCCGCGCAGGTAGGCCTCCGCGCCCCAGGCCAGCGGCTGCAGCCCGAAGCCCAGATCGCCCCGCGCCCCGAACACGAAGCGCCCGGCGGGGCCGAACTCGAGGTCGTCCTCCACCCCCAGCCCCAGGCTGTCGCGCTTGAGCCGCGCGCTCAGGCTGAAGCCCCCGAGCTCGAGGCTGCCCTCGAGCGTCGGGCTGATGTACCCCGGCGCGGCGAACAGGCCCACCGTCAGGCTCTGGGCCTGGCTGGTAGCTAGCACGTGGGCAACCACCGCCACGACCAGCGCGAAAATCCCGCCCCGGAAGTCGCCGATAGCTGATAGCCGATGGCCGATGGCCGGTAGCCAAAAGCAAAAGGCTCGTGGCCTGTGGCCCGTGGCCCGTGGCCCGTGGTGAAAAACCCCTCCCCAGCCCTCCCCGCCAGCAGCCTCGCCCCTCGCCCCCAGAGAAGGGGCGTTCAACGTTTGGCGTACGGCGTACGACGCAGGACGCACGACCCATACCGTCCGGCGTTTTGCGTCTTGCGCCTTGCGTTTTGCGTTCGGCACACCATGTACGACGTTCGGCATCATCTGGCCTCCCAATCTACACCGCGAGCTGTTTGCGGAAGCGGCTCGAGGCCAGCATCAGCACCAAAGCGCCGAAGACGCTCAGGGCCAGGAAGTCGAGCCACAAGAACTCCCAGCCCACCCCCCGCAGCATCACCCCGCGCAAGCCCTCGATGAGGTAGCGGGCGGGGACTGCGTAAGACACCGCCTGGAACAGCGCGGGCATCCCGTCGATGGGGAAGACGAAGCCCGAGAGGAAGATGGTGGGGAAGGCGTAGGCGAAGGTGCCGAACACCGCCTGCACCTGGGTGCGCGCCAGCGTCGAGATCAGCACCCCCACCCCCAGCGAGCCCACCAGGAACAGCAGCATCAAGAGCAGCAGCCAGCCTAAGTTGCCCTGCACCGGCACCCCGAAGACCCAGTGGCCCAGCGCCAGCACCAAGAGCGCCACCACGAAGGAGATGCCCAGGTAGGGCAGCACCTTGCCCAGCACCACCTCGTAGGGCTTGACGGGGGTGGCGATGAGGGTCTCCATCATGCGGCTCTCGCCCTCGCGCACGATGGACAGCGCGGTGAGCAGCACCGTGAACTGGGTGAGGATCAGGCCGATGATGCCGGGGATCATGAACCAGGCGGTCTTGTTGTCGGGGTTGTAGAGGGTGTGCAGCGAGGGGGTGAGGGGCGGGGTGACGGCCTGCCCGGCCAACGCCTTGCCCGCCAGCAGGCGGCCGTTGAGGTCGCCGAGCGCCTTGCGCAGGGCGGCCTGGGCCTGGAAGGCGAAGTTGGGGTCGGAGCCGTCGACGTAGACCTCGATCACCAGGCTCTTGTCCTGCCGCACCGTCTGCAGCGCCCCCTCGGGGATCACCAGCCCCACCCGCGCGCGGCCCTCGTCGATGGCCTCGGGCACCTCCTGCGGGCTTCGCGCGGCGTGGGTGAGGCGGAACTTGTCGTCCTTGCCCAGCTCCTGCACCAGCGCCTGGCTGACACGGTCGGCGGAGCCGTCGTAGACCGAGAGCCGGATGCCCGAGAGGGTGAAGTTGATGGCGTAGCCGAAGAGCAGCATCATCATCACCGGCAGCCCCACGATCAGCCGGGGCAACACGTGGTCGCGCCGGATCTGGGTGATCTCCTTGTGGGCGACGGCCAGCACCCGCGTCACCGGGCACCTCCCGCCAGCAGCGCCGCACTCTGCCGGGTGAGCACCACGAACACGTCCTCGAGGCTGGGCATGGCCGGGGCGAGCTCGAGGGGGGGGTGGGCGCCGGGCTCCAGGATCAGCCGCATCCCGTCGCCGCTGGGCCAGGCCTCGAGCACCCCCGGCTGGGCGCGCAGGGCCTCGGGGGTCGCCTGGGTGCGGGCGAAAGCGAAGCGGGCCTGGGACTGGGCCAGGGCCTTGAGCTCGGCGGGGGTGCCCGTCGCCAGCACGCGCCCGCCGTAGAGCAGGGCCAGCCGGGTGCAGCGCTCGGCCTCGTCCATGTAGTGCGTGGTCACCAGCACGCTCACCCCGGCCCGCGCCTCCTCGTGGATCAGGTCCCAGATGGTGCGGCGCGAGACCGGGTCTAAGCCGGTGGTGGGCTCGTCGAGGAACAACACCCTGGGGCCGTGCACCACGGCCTGGGCCAGGGCCAGCCGCTGCCGCCACCCCCCCGAGAGCGCCCCGGCCAGCTTCTCGGCGAACTCCCCCAGCCCGAAGCGCCCCAGCGTGCGCTCCACCGCGGGCCGCACGGCCTTGGGCTCCAGGTAGAGCCTGGCGCGGAACTCGAGGTTCTCCCGCACCGTGAGGTCGCGGTACACCGAGACCTCCTGCGTGGCGTAGCCGATGGCCGCCTTCACCCCGTCGGGCTGCCGCCGCACGTCGAGCCCGGCCACGCTCGCGCGGCCCTCGCTGGGTTCGAGCACCCCGCTCAGGATGCGGATCAGCGTGGTCTTGCCCGCCCCGTTGGGCCCCAGCAGGCCGAAAACCTCGCCGGGGTGCACCTCGAGGCTCACCCCCTCGAGCGCCCGGAAGCTCCCAAAACGCCGGGAAACCCCTTCTACGCTAACCATTTCCCCTCCTCCCTTCCAGGAAGCCCCGCACGTGGGCTTTCAGGTCGAACTCGAGCCCCAGGTGCCAGATCCCCCCCAGCATCAAGCGGGCGAAGAGCGGCCCGGCGAAGCCCAGCGCCAGTTGCTGGGGGCTCTCGGCCCGGTGCAGCCGCCCCGCGGCCTGCTGCCGGGCGAAGAAGCCGATCACCGCGGAAAAGACCCGCATGACCCCCGGGGGTGGCTCCCCCCCCACCAGCTCGGGGTGGCGCAGCAGCTCGGGCACCAGGCGCAGGAGCAGGCCGCCGTTTTCCTGGATCAGGGTCAGGTAGCTGTGCCCCAGCCGGTACAGGTCGGCCTCGAGGTCTCCGCTGTCGGGGGGCACGACCTCGGCCAGGGGGGGCGAGAACTGGGCCACGGCGGCCTTGAGCAGTGCTTCCTTGCTCTCGAAGTGGCGGAAGAGCGTGACCTCGGTCAGGCCGGCCCGCTCGGCGATGGCCCGGGTGGTGGCCCCCTTGTAGCCCCGCTCGACCAGCAGCTCGAGCCCGGCTTGCAGGATGCTGGCCCGGGTCGGGTTCGGCTCTGAAAGTAAGTACATACTTACATAATATGAACCCTGAGGGGAGCGTCAAGCCCCTCGGGTCGAAATCGGGCCGGATGAGACGGGGGCTCTACTACACTGGGCCCATGTTGGTCTTCAGCGACTTCTTCACCGACAACAAGAACGAGTGGTCGGTGCGCGACTCCAAGGAGGTGTTGCTCGCCCTCGAGAACGGCTGCTACGTCTTCGAGCACAAGCGCTCGGAGGGCAACTGGCTCTCGTGGTGCGGCACCAAGGCCGACTGGAGCCGGGATTTCCGCCTGCACGTGATCCTCGAGAAGGTGAACGGGGTCAACGACTACGGCTACGGCCTGGTGTGGGCCCTGCGCGACGCCGACAACTTCTACTCCTTCCTCATCAGCGGCGACGGCCACTACCGCATCGACGCCTGCGACAGCAACGAGTGGACCACCCTGCAGAACTGGACCCGCACCCCCCTCGTGCAGCAGGGCGACGCGGTCAACTGGCTCACGGTGGTGCGCCAGGGCGCCGAGGTGCGCTTCTACATCAACGACCAGCACGTCGACACCAAACCGGCCGCCGACTTCGAGAAGGCCTTCGGCAGCGCGGTGGGCTTCTACCTCAACCGCCAGATGCGCGTGCGCGTCCACGCGGTGCTGCTGCTGCAGGGCGAGGTGAGCCCCGAGGAGGACCCCTCCGCCCTCCAAGCCCCCGACGACGACAGCCTCGAGAAGGTCCTGGCCGAGCTCCACGCCCTCATCGGCCTGAACCACATCAAGCAGGAAGTCCAGACGCTCGTCAACTTCCTCTTCGTGCAGACCGAGCGCAAGAAGCGCGGCCTCTCCACCATCCCCCTCTCGCTGCACATGGTGCTCACCGGCCCGCCCGGCACCGGCAAGACCACCATCGCCCGCCTCGTCGGCCGCATCTACCGCCACCTGGGCTTCTTGCAAAAAGGCCACGTCGTCGAGACCGACCGCGCGGGGCTGGTGGCGGGCTACATCGGCCAGACCGCGCTCAAGACCGACGAGCAGGTGAAGAAGGCCTTAGGCGGCATCCTCTTCATCGACGAGGCCTACGCCTTGGAGCCCGAGGGCGCCACCTTCGCCGACTTCGGCCAGGAGGCCATCGACACCCTGCTCAAGCGCATGGAGGACCACCGCGACCAGTTCGCCGTGATCATCGCGGGCTACGCCGACGAGATGGAGCGCTTCTTGGAGTCCAACCCCGGCGTGCGCTCGCGCTTCTCGCGCTACTTCCACTTCGACCACTTCAGCCCCGACGAGCTCCTCGCCATCTTCGAGAAGTTCGTCACCGACGCCGGCTACCGCCTCACCCCCGACGCCCGCTCGGCGGTCGAGGGGGCCATTCACCAGGCCCACGCCGTGCGCGACCGCAGCTTCGGCAACGCCCGCTTCTGCCGCAACCTCTTCGAGGACATCGTGGCCGAGCAGGCCAACCGCATCGCCCGCTCCGACATGACCGCCCTCTCCGACGCCGACTTGCAGCTCATCACGCTCGAGGACATCCCCAACGCGGCGGCTGAGGCGGCGCAGCTTAGTGGGAAGCGGTCGTTGAATTAAGGTCGATAGCCGATAGTCGATAGCTGATAGCCGATAGCTGATAGCAAAACGCAAAACGCAAAACGCAAGACGCGGGTCGTACGTCCTACGTCGTACGCCCTGGCCCTAGACCCTTGACCCTCGACGAACCACGAGCTGAAAGCTGACCGCTGACCGCTGACCGCTTATGGCTATCGCCCGTAGACCGCGGTGAAGCTCGCCTTGGCGATCGCGTTGCCGTTGATGTTGAAGCCTACTAGCGCCTGGCTGGCGCTTGCGGGGAGCTCGAGCTTGTCCACCTTGAGGGCGTAGAGGGTGAACTCGTAGCGGTGGGGTTTGTCGCCGGCGGGTGGGCAGGGGCCGCCCCAGCCGGGGGTGCCGAAGGAGGTCACGGCCTGGACGGCTCCGGCGGGGAGGCCGCGGCCTTCGGGGTTGCCCGCGCCCTTCTCGAGCCGGCTGACGTTGGCGGGGATGTTGTACACGATCCAGTGGGTGAAGCCGCCCACGCCGGTGGGGGCGTCGGGGTCGTGGACGATGAGGGCGAAGCTCTTGGTGTCGGCGGGGGCGCCGGACCACTGGAGCGCGGGCGAGACGTTCTGCCCGCTGCAGCCGAAGCCGTTGTAGACCTGCTCGGCCTTGATGGTGGAGCCTGCGGGGATGTCGGGGCTGGTGAGGGTGAAGGAAGTCTGGGCCACGCCGAGGGCCAATAAAGCCAGCAATCCGAAGCCGAGTGGCTTGAACATGGTTTACTCCTTTCGCACCCATTCTACCGCCGGTCCCGGTTGCCCGGGCTTATACCGGATTCAAAAAGATAATCACCCAAACCAAAGACCTTCAGAGGCTATCTTTTTGAATCCTAGAGCACACCCCTCCCTGACGGTCGGCGAAGAAAGCGTATCCCTTCGGTCGGGTCAGTTCGTTCCCGAATGGGGACGAACTGACCGAATCTGGTATTACCCGGAGCGCGGGAGCCGTAGGGAGGGGAGGCGCGATAAAATCCGAACAACAGGAGGCTACATGTCCCTACATCCTCTGGCCGGAAAACCTGCCCCGCACAGCATTCTGGTCAACATTCCCCGCCTGGTCGCCAGCTACTACGCCCTGCAACCCGACCCCGCCGACCCCTTGCAGCGGGTGGCCTTCGGCACCAGCGGGCACCGGGGGAATTCCTTCGCCGGGACCTTCAACGAGGCCCACATCCTGGCCGTCGCGCAGGCGGTGGCCGAGTACCGGGCCCAGCAGGGCATCACCGGGCCCTTGTTCATGGGCATGGACAGCCACGCCCTCAGCGAGGCGGCCTGGGTCAGCGCCCTCGAGGTGCTCGTCGCCAACGGGGTCCACGTGCACGTCGAAAAGGGGCGCGGCTACACCCCCACCCCGCTGGTCTCGCACGCCATCCTCTCCTACAACCGGGGCCGCAGCCACGGGCTGGCCGACGGGATCGTCATCACCCCCAGCCACAACCCGCCGCAGGACGGGGGGTTCAAGTACAACCCGCCGGGCGGGGGCCCCGCCGACACCGGGGTCACCCGGGCCATCCAGGAGCGGGCCAACGAGATTTTGCTCAACGACCTGCGCAAGGTGCAGCGGGTGCGCCTGACTCAGGCGCTCGAGACCGCCGAGGAGTTCGACTTCATCACCCCTTACGTCTACGAGCTGCGCGAGATCATCGACATCGAGGCCATCAAGGCCGCCGGGGTGAGGATCGGGGTGGACCCCCTGGGGGGCTCGAGCCTCGCCACCTGGCAGAAGATCGCCGACCACTACGGCCTCGACCTGACCATCGTCAACGAGCGCATCGACCCCAGCTTCTCCTTCATGACCGTAGATAAGGACGGCAAGATCCGCATGGACTGCTCGAGCCCCTACGCCATGGCCTCCCTGATCGGGCTCAAGGATCAGTTCGACGTGGCGGTGGGCAACGACCCCGACGCCGACCGCCACGGCATCGTGACCCGCGACGGGCTGATGAACCCCAACCACTACCTCGCGGTCGCGATCCACTACCTCTACCAGAACCGCCCGCAGTGGGGGCCCCAGACGGGCATCGGCAAGACCCTGGTCTCCAGCAGCATGATCGACCGGGTGGCGGCGGCCCTGGGCCGCAAACTGGTGGAGGTCCCGGTGGGCTTCAAGTACTTCGTGGACGGCCTGCTGAACGGGACCATCGGCTTCGGCGGCGAGGAGAGCGCAGGGGCGAGCTTCTTGCGGATGGACGGCTCGGCCTGGAGCACCGACAAGGACGGGATCATCCTGGGCCTGCTGGCCGCCGAGATCCTGGCCAAGACCGGCAAGAGCCCCAGCGAGCACTACCGCGAGCTCGAGGCCCGCTTCGGGGCTTCGGCCTACAGCCGCATGGACGCCGAGGCCAACCCTGCCCAGAAGAAGGCCCTCGCCAACCTCTCGCCCGAGATGGTCACGGCCACCGAACTCGCCGGCGAGCCCATCCTGGCCAAGCTGACCCGCGCCCCGGGCAACGATGAGCCCATCGGCGGCCTCAAGGTGGTCACTGAGAGCGCCTGGTTCGCCGCGCGGCCTTCGGGCACCGAGGACGTGTACAAGATCTACGCTGAGAGCTTCCGGGGGACGGAGCACCTCGAGCGGGTCATGCAGGAGGCCAGGGAAGTGGTGAACGGGGCCTTCAGGGCGGCAGGGGTGCTGTAGAAGGACCGGGGCTCAGAGCTTGTATTCCTCGTCCGAGACGTGCTCGAGCCAATGAGCCGCCACCCCCTCCTCGCTGGCCTGCATCGCCAGGTGCACCATGGCGTGGGTGGTTGAAGCCCCGTGCCAGTGCTCCTCTCCGGGCGGGATGTAGACCGTGTCGCCGGCCTTGATCTCGAGCACCCCCTCCCCCCGGCGCGCGAACCAGCCGATCCCGCTCTCCACGTGCAGGATCTGCCCCTTGGGGTGGGTGTGCCAGGCGGTGCGGGCGCCGGGGGTGAACATCACCCGGTAGACCTGCAGGTGCATCGGCGCGGGGCTCTGGATCAGCTCGCTGATGTAGACCAGCCCGGTGAAGTACTCGGCGGCGCCCTGACGGGTCGGGCTTTGCGGGACGAACTTCTTCCAGGGGTTTTCCATGACCCAATCTACTCCTCGAGCAGTCCCACCCGGACACCGCGCCGTTCCGCCGGGCCCCGGTTACGTGCAGCGCGAAGGTGGCGGCAGGGGGCTCGAGGCCCGGTTTCATGGTCCACGACGCCCCTCGTTCTAACTGCGTGATAGGATGGGCGAGCTATAGCGGAAAGCGTCTACTTTTCGAGGAGGTGGGGCAAAGCGGGAAACCTGAGACCAGAGAGGGAAGCTCCCAAGCCCTCCGTGCGGGCTGCCGCCTTTTCAGTTATGGCCGCGAATTTCGCCTTCAGCAAGCGATCCCAGGCCCGTTCAGCGGTGGGGGCCTAGCCCGTGGTCTCGCGCGTTCTGGCCGTTGTAAACCCCAACTCGGGGCAGGGGGATTCCGGCTTCGGGCGGTTCGCGCAGGCGGTGCGGGCGGCGGGGGTGGGGCTCGAGGTGCGCGAGCTCGGCCCCGGGGCCTCCCTCCCCGACCTGCTGCGCGACGCCGACGGCTTCGACGCGGTGGTGGCCGCGGGCGGCGACGGCACCGTCTCCGGCGTGGCCCACGCGCTCGAGCGGCCCGAAGTGCCCGTCCTGGCCTACCCGGCCGGCACCGCCAACCTCATCGCCCTCAACCTGGGCATGCCCGCCGACCCCGAGGCCCTGGCGCGGGTGCTGCTGGAGGACCCCGTGCAGCAGCGGGTGGACCTGGCCCGGCTCAGCTACCGCGACCCGGAGGGGCAACAGCGCACGGCCGGCTTCACCATCGCCGCCGGGACCGGCTTCGACGCCAAGCTCATCGCCGACTCCGAGGCCCTCAAGCCCCGCTTCGGGGTGGGGGCCTACGTGCTCAGCGCCCTCTCCAACGCCAACCCGGCGGTGGCCGAGTTCCGCCTCGAGCTCGACGGGGAGGTGCTCGAGACCTCCGGCATCGGGGTGGTGGTGGTCAACTTCGGCCGCATGCAGCTCGGCCTCAAGATGTCCCCCTACGCCGCCCCCGACGACGGCCTCCTGGACGTGGTGGTGCTCAAGGCCCGCAGCGCCGCCGGGCTCCTGCCCGAGCTCATGCGCCAGATGGCCGAGCGCCTAGGCCTCGCCACCCCCGAGGTCGACGAGCGCCTGGGCGTCTACCAGGTGCGCCGGGTGCGCGTGGAGGCCAACCCCAGCCTGCCCCTGCAGTTCGACGGCGAAAGCCTGGAAGGGACGCCGCCGCTCGAGGCCCACATCCTCCCCGGCGCCGCCACCTTCCTCAAGCCCCCCGCCTGACGCCTGCACGAGGAACGGGGCGGGCATAAGGCCCACCCCTCCAGGAGTCTTTTCCGGCTATCAGCTATCGACTATCGACACCTCTCATACCAGATTCGGTCAGTTCGTCCCCGAATGGGGACGAACTGACCCGACCGAAGTGAGTGCTCTAGGATTCAAAAAGATAGCCTCTGAAGGTCTTTGGTTTGGGTGATTATCTTTTTGAATCCGGTATCAGAACTCGTACGCCAGCCCCACACCCAGCCCGAACGCGCCCACGTTGCCGGCGAAGGTGGTGTGGATCTCGCCGAAGGCCGACAGCGGGCCGCTGATGTCGAAGTCGAGGCCCAGCGCCGCGGTGCCGGTGAGGGCGTTGCCCAGGCCCAGCGCCAGGCTGCCGTAGAGCATCATGGCCTCGCTCAGGTCGAGCTCCACGCCGGTGAGCAGGCCGAAGCCCACCGAGGGCGTGGCGCCGCCGAAGCCGAGGGCGATGGTGGGGCCGAAGTAGAGCCCGCCGTTGGCGATGGCGAAGGTGGCGACCGGGCTCACCGCCAGGCTGCCCACGGTGGGGTTGCTGAAGAGCATGGCGAGCTCGGCCCGCGCGCCGAAGTTGACGCCCGGGGCTAAGTACATCAGGTTGTTGAGCGCGCCGCCCGCGACGATCCCGGCACCCACCCCGCCCGAGAAGCCGAAGGAAACCCCGAAGTTGGCTCGAGCCGGGTCGAGCGCGTCCGCCGCTAACGACACCGAACTCAGCCCGAGCGCCATCCCCGCGACCAGCAGCAACCGTTTGAGTCTCATGGCTATCCCTCCCAATGCGTTGGGCAGAAAGGCCGCGTGGGCCGTTCCTGCTCTGGGGCCAAGGTAGACGCGAGGGCTGAAGCCCTTCTGTCGTGGGACTGAGCCGCGGCTGATTTGTGACGTTTTTTCTGCACCTGTGGCGTGATACGATATATGACCGTGCTTGCAGACCGGGGAATAAAAACTTATACTCGGTCAAAGTAAGCAGGAGCAGTGCTGTTGCTGTGTGTAAAAATGACGATCGCGGTACACAGAGGAGGTGAAGTGGAGCGGAGGAGTTGGTCGCGGCTTACCTGCCGCCCGCAACGCGGGCAGGCCGTGCCCGGCTCGCCGCCATACGCCCATGCCCATTGACTTCAGCCTGACCGACGAGCAGAAAGAGTTGCAGAAGCTGGCCCGGCGCTTCGCCCGGGAGCAGATCGCCCCCGTGGCCGCCGAGTACGACGCCCGCGAGGAGGTCCCCTGGCAGGTCGTGGAGAAGCTGCACGAGGTGGGGCTACTCAACGCCATCATCCCCGAGGAGTACGGGGGGTTGGGGTTGGGGATGCTCGAGGAGGTGATCATCGGCGAGGAACTGGCCTGGGGCTGCATGGGCATCTACACCATCCCCATGGCCTCCGACCTGGGCATCACCCCCATCCTGCTGGCGGGCTCGCACGAGCAGAAGCAGCGCTTCTTCAAGCGCCTCACTGAGAAGCCCGCCCTGGCCGCCTTCGCCCTCTCCGAGCCCGGCAACGGCTCCGACGCCGCCGCCCTGCGCACCCGCGCGGTGCGCGACGGCGAGCATTACGTGCTCAACGGCACCAAGACCTGGATCTCCAACGGCGGCGAGGCCGAGGTGGTGGTGGTCTTCGCCACCTTCGCCCCCGAGCTCAAGCACAAGGGGGTGCTGGCGCTGGTGGTGGAGAAGGGCACCCCCGGCTTCAAGGCCAACAAGCTGCACGGCAAGATGGGCCAGCGCGCCAGCGGCACCTACGAGCTGGTCTTCGAGGACTGCCGCGTGCCCGCCGCCAACCTGCTGGGGGCCGAGGGCGACGGCTTCCGCATCGCCATGAACACCCTCAACAAGACCCGCATCCCGGTGGCCGCCGGCAGCGTGGGGGTGGCGCGGCGGGCGCTCGAGGAGGCCACCAAGTACGCCAAGGAGCGCGAGGCCTTCGGCAAGCCCATCGCCGAGCTGCAGGCCATCCAGTTCAAGCTGGCCGAGATGAGCATGGGCGTCGAGACCGCCCGCGCCTACACCTACTACGCCGCCTGGCTCACCGACCAGGGGCTCCCCCAGGCCCACGCCGCCGCCATCGCCAAGGCCTACGCCTCGGAGATGGCCTTCGAGGCCGCCAACCAGGCCATCCAGATCCACGGCGGCTACGGCTACATGCACGAGTACCCCGTCGAGAAGCTCCTGCGCGACGTGAAGCTCAACCAGATCTACGAGGGGACCAACGAGATCCAGCGGCTGATCATCGCGCGGCACATATTGAGCCAATAGCTGATAGCCGATAGCTGATAGCTAAAACAGAGCCAAAAAGCTATGGGCTATCAGCAGCGGGCGAAGCAAGCGACCATGTTGAGCGATAAGAGCTATTTCGGGTTCGAGAACCTCGAGGTCTACCAGCTCGGGTGCGAATTGGTCGTCAGCGCGTACAGGCTGGCTGAGGCGCTGCCGAGCCGGGAGCAGTTCGGCCTGACGTCACAGCTTTGCCGAGCGGCCACCTCGGTCTGTCTGAACATCGCGGAGGGCAAAGGAAGGGGATCGGATAAGGACTTTCTACGGTTCTTGTACATGGCTCGAGGCTCCCTGCTCGAGACGGTGAGCGCTGCCCACCTGGCTACAAAGCTGGGATTTGTCGAGGCCCAGGTGGTTAAGCCGCTTTACGAACAGGCCAGCCTGCTCAACGGTAAGATCAACGCGTTCATACGGCTGCTCGAGGCTCCCTCGCCTTAAGCTATTGGCTATCGGCTATCGGCAACCCGCGCCGAAGCGAAGTGGAGGTGTACGTGAAGTTTGTTGCCATCATACGTCAAGTCCCCGACAGCGAGTCCCGCCTGAAGATCGACGGCGGCAAGGTCGACCTCTCGGGCGCCACGCTCATCCTCGACCAGATGGACGAGTACGCGGTGGAGGAGGTCATCCGGCTGCAGGAGAAGCACGGCGGGGAGAGCGTGATCGTGGCGCTGGGCCCCGAGCGCTTCGAGGAGGCCGTGCGCACCGCGCTGGCGATGGGCACCGACCGCGCCGTCCACCTGGTTCAGGAGGGTTACCTCGACCCCATCAGCCAGGCGCAGGCGCTGGCCGAGGTGCTGCGCGAGGAGGCCCCCGACGTGGTGATCACCGGCGGGCAGCAGGCCGACTGGGACTCCCAGGCCCTGGGCCCGGCGGTGGCCGAGGCGCTGGGTTGGCCGGTGGTGGCCTGGACCACCGCGCTCGAGCTCGAGGACGGCAAGGCCAAGGCCAAGCACGACCTCGACGAGGGCGCCGAGGTGGTGCGGGTGGGCCTGCCCGCCGTCTTCACCACCCAGCAGGGCCTCAACGAGCCGCGCTACCCCACCCTGCCGGGCATCATGAAGGCCAAGCGCAAGGAGCTCAAGAAGGTGCCCGTCTCCGCCGCCTCCAAGGTGGAGGTGCTCGAGCAGACCATCCAGGAGCGCACCCGGCTGAACAAGGTGCTCGACGGCACCAAGGACCCCCAGGGCGCGGCCAGCGAGCTGGTGCGGCTGCTGCACGAGGAAGCCAAAGTGATTTAGATGAAAAGGGAAAAGGTGGCGGGGCGGACTCGTGGTTCTACTTTTGGCCTTTTCACCTTTTAGCCTTTTGACCTTCTCCAGACACCGGAGGTTTGAATGATCCTGGTAGTTCTTGAACACGACGGGGCCCGCCTGCGCAAGGGAGCCCTCGAGGCCGTCACCCGGGCCCGCCAGCTCAGCGCCCTGGGCGCCGTGAGCGGCGTGGTGATCGGCGAGAACTTGGGCGCGGTGGCCGAGGAGGCCAGGCGCTACGTCGGAACCGTCTACGTGGCCGAGGTGGGCGGCTACACCGCCGAGAAGTGGGCGGCGGCGGCCTACGCGGCGGCCCAGAAGGCCGGTGCCAGGGTGGTCATCGCCACCGGGGGCCGCCAGAGCCGCTCCTGGAGCGCCAAGCTGGCCTACAAGCTCGGCGCGGCGCTGCTGGAGGACACCCTCGAGACCTCCACCGACGGCTCGAGGGTCGTCGCCACCCGCTACAGCTTCCTCAACCGCGTCACCGAGAAGCAGGCCGCCGGCCTGCCCGTGGTGATCACCGCCAAGCCCAACACCACCCCCCTGGCCGAGCCCCAGGGCGAGGGCAGCGTGGAGAGCCTCAGCGTGGAGGCTCCCGCCGCGCAGGTGGAGGTGCTCGAGCGCGTGGTCGAGCAGAAGAAGGGCGTCTCCCTCACCGAGGCCACCGTGGTGGTGACCGGCGGCCGCGGCCTGGGCTCCCCCGAGGCCTTCGCGGGCGTGGAACAGCTCGCCGACCTCCTGGGCGGCGCGGTGGGCGCGACCCGCGCCGTGGTGGACGCGGGCTGGCGCCCCTACGGCGAGCAGGTGGGCCAGACCGGCAAGACCGTGCAGCCGGGCGCCTACATCGCCCTGGCCGTCTCGGGCGCGGTGCAGCACCAGGCGGGCATGAACAAGAGCAAGTACATCGTCGCGGTGAACAAGGACGCCGAGGCCCCCATCTTCAAGATTGCCGACTACGGCATCGTGGGGGACGTGCACCAGGTGCTCCCGGCGCTGCTCGAGGCGGCGAAGAAGCTGAAGGACTGAGGCTGGATCGCCGAACGCAGGTGTAGGGCGGGCCTCGTGCCCGCCCTTTTCACTCCCGCTGTCAGCAGGGGAGCCGGAGGGGGCTATGCCGCCCTGGCGGCGTACCGGGAGCCCCTGCCAAAGAGGTAGGAAGGCCTCGGTTCGTATATACTCACCGTATATACTAAGCCGGTGGCCACGATCAAGACGACCAAGGTTTTCAAGAGCGGCAACTCCCAGGCCGTACGCCTGCCCAAGGAGTTCCAGTTCGACGTGGACGAGGTGGAGATCTTCCGCCGGGGCGACGAGGTGGTGCTGCGCAAGAAGCCGGGGAACCTGGCGGGGCTGTTCGAGGCCCTGGCGGCGCTGGGCGAGGGGGAGCCCTTCATGGCGGAAGGGCGTCAGCAGCCACAGGCTCAGGAGCGCGACTTCTCGGGCTGGGACAAGGACGACCGTTGAATGCGCTACCTGCTCGACACCGACATCTGCATTCACGTCGCCCGGCACCGTCCACGGCAGGTTCTGGAGCGCCTGCGGAGCCTCGAGTACGGCGAGGTCAACATCTCCGTCATCACGGAGTTCGAGCTGACCTATGGCGCGCTCAAAAGCGCCGACCCACAGGGTAAATTGGCCCAGGTAGAGCTCGTCACCCGCCTCGCCCCGCCTCTGCCGCTGGACTCCTCGGCCGTTGCCGCAGCCGCGCGCATCCGCCTCGAGCTCGAGCGAAAAGGGCTCAGGATCGGCGCGTACGACACGCTCATCGCCGCCCAAGCCCTCAGCCTGGGCCTGACGCTCGTCACCAACAACGTGCGGGAGTTCGGGCGGGTGGAGGGGCTGAGGGTGGAGAACTGGCTCGAGCCCTGAGCCTCAGAGCGGTTCCCACGAATACCCCGCACGGCCAACCCGGCCGTGCGGGGAAAACACCTTCCGGTCCCCGAGGGCGTTTGTGGGAAACGCGGTCAGGCCGTCACGCTGCCCTTGTGGGCGTACATGTGCTGGTCGGCGAGGTGGAGGAGCTGCTCGAGGTGGTGCCCGTCCTTGGGGAAGTTCACCACGCCCAGGCTGGCCTGGACGCTCACGTGCCCGGCGGAGGTGTTCAGGCCCGCGTCCAGCCGGCGCTCGAGGCGCTGGATCAGCGGGCCGGGCTTGCCGATGACGGCCAGCACGAACTCGTCGCCGCCGTAGCGGATCACCAGGTCGTCGCTGCGCTGGTTGGAGCGGCACACCTCCACCACCCACACCAGCACCTCGTCGCCCACGGAGTGGCCGTAGGTGTCGTTGATGGCCTTGAAGCGCTTGAGATCGACGAAGACCAGGGCGAAGGGCTGGCGCTGGGCGATCCAGGTCTCGAGCACCTCGAGGCCGCCCCGGCGGTTGAGGGCCTTGGTCAGGGGGTCGGTGGCGGCGTGGTGGTTGAGCTGGGAGAGGGGTTTGGAGAGGGTGTAGGCGATGACGGCCAGGCCGATGGCGTGGAGCAGGCAGTAGCTCCAGGTGGGCGGAGCGCCCACCGCCCCGGCGAGCGCGGCCCCGGCGAACAGGGCCAGCCAGTGGCTGCCCACCAGGATGAGCACGTCGCGGAGGGAGTTGTACCAGATGAGGGCTGCCACCAGCGACATGTAGCTCACCGCCACGAAGGGGCTCGAGCCCCCGCCCGAAGCGCCCAGCAGCAGCACGATGCTCAGGCGGTTGACGTAGAAGTTGAAGCCGGGCAGCCAGGGCCAGCGCCGGGGGATGCCGAAGGCGGTGGTAACGACCTGGACGGCGATCACGGCGAGGACGCCCCACATCAGCGCGTGGTTAAAGCCGAAGGGCTCGGCGGCGTAGATCACCAGCAGCGAGACCCCTAAGGCGATGCGTAAGAGCAGGCTCTGACGAACTTCTTGCCAACTGGCGAATCCCCCCGGCATCAAGGCCAGGGTAGCACGGCCGCCGGGGCCGACCCGTTCAAAACACTATGTTGCTTAAACTAGCCCGCCCGGGAATCGCCCGGTGCGGTAGCCGTCGCCCGCCAGGAAAAGCCCCCGGCAACGCCGGGGGGGAGGTAGGGGGACTGGAGCGCTCAGGCGGCTTTACCTCGGGTGTTGATCTTCAGCGCGGCCCAGACCGGGCAGAAATTGAGGCTGGCAGTCGCCACCATGACCGCTCCTAACAAGCCGAACACCCACTGCCAGACCCCGTTCACGCCGAAGAAAGCGATGAGAAGGAACACCACTGCCAGCACGTAGCGGATGCGTTGGTCGGCGTAGCCCACGTTGGGAATCATCGCGGCCCCCTCACCGGTAAGGCTAGCGCAAGGGGGCAGGTACGAATGCCTTGAGAGAAATGTCCCCCATCCGGCCCGGCGCTCAGGCGGCTTTGGCGCCGGCGTTCAGCCGCTCGAGCGCGGTGACCTTGCCCACCTCCACCAGGCGCTTGTAGCGCTTGGTCTTGCTCTCGCGGTCTTCCCAGACCTCGGTCTTGAGCGCGCCCTCGATCATCACCTGGCTGCCCTTCTTCAGGCTCTTGAAGGGCTCGGCCAGCTCGCCCCAGGCCTCGAGCTCGACGTAGTGGCTCTTGCTGTTCTGACCGTCCCAGGTCGAGAAGCCGAGCTGGGCCTTGGCGATTGGGGTCTTCATCGAGGTCTGGCGCAGCTCGGGGTCGGCGGTGAGGCCGCCGATGAGGAAGACGCGGTTGTCGGCGCCGTAGAGGACGGGGCCCTTCTCCTCCTCGCGCACGTCGGCGCCCTCCAGGCGGTGCAGCTCCTCGCCCACCACGCGCAGCCTCGAGCCCTTGCGGCCGTCCACCTCCCAGCTCTCGTACTCCAGACGCCCGCTGGCCTGGTAGGCCGCGCCCTCCACCAGGCTCTGGGCCCAGGCCTCGGCGAGCTTGCCGTAGAAGGTGAGGTCCACGCGGGTGAAGACGAAGTTGTCCTTGACGGGCCGCTTGCCCACGAGGGCGATCTCCAGAAGGGGCGTGCCCCTGGGGGTGTAGCGCAGTTCGTGGCGGCTGAGCACGCCGCTGGCGAGTACTAGGTTGGCTCCCATGTCGTCTCTCCTGTTCGGGGGTGGGTCGGGCAGGCGGTTGCCGTAGCTGAGCAGGCCCAGAAGCCACCGCCACCACCTGCGGGCTGAAGCTCCTTTCACGCGGCTTCCTTGCTCTTGCGCTGCTCGTAGAGGTAGGCCATGGCCTTGCGGGCCTGGAGGCGGGTCATGGCGCCGGGCTCGGCCGGCTCCTCGAAGCCCAAGGCCTCGTAGTCGGCGGCCCGCAGGTACTTGAAGGCGAAGCCCGCGTAGCGCTGGTCGGTCTCGCCGTGCCGGGACACGGGCTCGTCCTGGGTGGCCTCGAGCTCGTCCACGTAGGCCTTGAGGCGCTCGTAGGCCTGCTGGGCCTCGGCCTCGCTGATGCGCTCGAGGGTGCGCAGCACCTGGTAGTACTTCTCCACCGCGTCGCCCAAGATGTAGTGCTTCTCGATGGCCTCGTTGAGCAGCAGCGCGTAGCGGGCGCGGATGGCGATGTTCTCCTCCACCCCCACCTCGGGCGAGGCGATGACCTTGCCGTGGGCGTCGGTGATGACGAAGCCCTGCACCCGCTGGGTGGCGGCCCCGGCGGCGTGGCGCTTCCAGGGGTCCTTGAGGGCCTCGAGGGTCTCGGGCGCGTCGCGCAGCTCGATGCGGCTGGTGGGGAAGCCGTCCTTGCCCTTCGACACGTTCACGGTGAGTAGGAAGGGCACCCCGGTGAGGTCGCCGCCGGCGGCCTGCTGCAGCTGGCGCAGGTAGCCCTCGGCCCGGCTCACCGCGCTCATGCCCTTGATGTCGATCTGGTAGACCCCGGCGCTGGGCACGCCCACGACCTTGAAGCTCAGGATGCCGATGGGGCGGCACTGCGCGGGCTCGGTCTTCTCGCCCTTCTTGGCGGGCTGGGCGAAGGGGCAGCCCCGAAGGGCGCAGTCGCGGGCCTTGAGGCTGCCGTCGGCCTGAACCTCCTGCCCCACGACGCCGTCGCCGCGGCACATCAGGCCCGAGCGGGCGTAGCGCTTGTAGTAGGGGTCCCAGGTGGCCTCGGAGAGGTTGTCGGGGAGGTAGACGAGCACCTGGGCGGGCTTCTCGCCGTAGAGGGCCTGCACCGGCTGCGCCCCGTCGACGATGCGGAAGTGGTCGAGCGCGGTGGGCTTCTCGAAGCGGCGGCCCCCCCGCTCGACGGTCTCCTTCATGCCGATCTTGAACTTCCCGATACGGACGTACCGGGTGCGGGTGTTGAGTCCTTGGATCATGTCGCGGTCCTTTCTCGCTGGCGGTTTGCGTTGCGGTCTGAGGGGGTGTGGCCGGTAGCCTGCGCTACCGGCGGGTTTACGCGGCCTTGCGGGCGACGTTGCTGCCCAGCCAGCTCACGAAGTCGGCCAGCATCTGCTGGGCCTCCTTCCAGGTGTGGCCGGGGTCGTGGGCGGGGACGCCCTCGAGCTCGATCTGGGTGGCGCCGGCCTCCTTGAGCGCGGCCAGGGCCTGCTCGCGGGTGGCGGCGTAGAGCTTGCGCTCGCGGCGGTCGAGGAGCAGCAGGCTGCCCTCCAGCCGCAGCAGGTGCGGCTTGACCGAGGGGTGCGCGGCCCAGATCAGGTAGGCCCAGGAGTTGCCCGAGCCCGAGCTGTGCCCGTCGTCGTACATCAGGGTGTCGCTGCCGGGCTCGAAGTAGAACACCACGCGGGGGGCGAGGCCGGGGTAGCCGAGGATCTTCTCCAGCTTGGGGTGTAGGGGGATCTCGAGTTTGGTCATGGCTGTTTCCGTTTTTGTCCTGTGTCCTGTGGCTTGGTGTGTGAGGGGCTCGAGTCGGTGTTCTTGGCGTCGCAGCTGGTGGCTCCTGAGGTCGGCCCTCCGTCGAGGTTCTACGTCATGGGTTAGGGTTGAACCTCGTGATTTAGTTTATAACATAATGGCGAGCATGTCCATACCATAATGACCGATGTCACAGACGTATTGAACCCTAAGTATTATGCTGTAAACTAAATGCCTCGAGCCCTTAGGGCGAGGGCGCGTGTGAGGAGACCGCCATGTACGAGAGCGAACGGGGAAGGGAACGCTACGCCGGGGAGGAAGGCCTGAAAGACCTGGTGGTGCTCGAGCCGCCGCCGGTGCCGGAGCCCGACGAGGACACCCAGGAAGTGCCCGCGGTGGTATTCTTTGCCGCCCGGGCCAGCACGCCCGAGCTGCGCGTGGCCTACCGGGCGCTGGAGATCTGGCTGCTCGAGGCCCCCTCCCTGCCCCACGAGCGTGAGCTGGCCTGGCGGATGCACCACGCCCTCGAGCGCGAGCTCGAGCGCCGCGTGCGCGAGAGCATCTGGCCGAGGGGCGAGGAAGAAGCCCTGCCGTTTTAAGTACCCCACGGGAAGCTTCCCATCGCGGCTGGCCCCGGTGTGCACCGAATCGGCCCGTTTGTACGGTTAGAGCTTCCCAGGATAGGGGTAAATCCGTTGAGGGCACTTAGAACAACGCCTGCCCATCCGAGAAGAACGCCTATGAGACGACTCGTGATCGAACTCAAAGACCACCCCAAGCGCTCCATCACCCTCATGAGCGGGGAGCGGATGGACGCGGCCATCCGCAAGTACGCCCCCCACCTGCGGGGCCTCGAGCCCGTGCAGGTGTTCGTGCAGGAGTACGACCCGCGCCTATCGACCCGCTTCCGCTACACGCCCGCGCCGCAACTGCTCGAGCTGCTGCGCCGCGAGCTGCGCCAGGCCCCCGCCGCCTGAGCCTGCCCGCCCGAACGGCCGCGAGGGGTTCCCTCGCGGCTTTTTGCCAGCGCCCCGCCGCCTCGCCCGCCGCCGCCGAGCTCTGGCCGAGGCTCATGAAGCGCTTTGTACACTGAATCGATGCGCGACCTGGATTCGCAAGAGACCTACCTGGCCGACCGCATGGGTCTGGCCTTCGAATTGCGCGACCTGGTGGGGAGTGGGCCGGTGCCGCAGGCCGGCTACGCCCCGCCTTACGGGGTCGTGGGCTACGGCGAGGCCTGGTGGGCGGCGCGGCTGGCGCGGGACTGGATCGGGGCGGAGTTCACCGAGCGCGGCACCCAGTTCGTGCTCGAGGGCGGCTACGACCTGGGGCAAGCCCTGAGCGCCGGGCTCTACGCGGGGGCCGGCGCCGAGATCGTGCGGCTGGGCTACCGGGAGGAGGTCGAGGTGCAGGTGGAGGCCCACCCGCTCTCGCCCTACCGCTACCTGCGCTTCCTGCTGCTGGCGACCGGGCAGCAGGCCGAGCTCGAGCGCGTGGACCGGGCGCTGCTGCTCGAGCGCGAGCGCCTGCGCCCGGAGGTGGGCCTGGACAAGAACCCGGCCAAGTTCCTGGCCTACTCGCTGCTCGAGCGCACCCCGCTGTGGGTGGTGCCCGAGCGTTACGCGGGGCTGGCCCAGGCCATGCAGCAGACCTACGCCCGTATCGGCAAGAGCCTCTCGATCACGCCGCCGCCCTCAGGGCTGGAGTTCTTCCTCACCGGGCTCGAGGCGCGTCACGAGCAGGGCGACCCCATCGCGGCGGTGTTGCTGGGTGACGACGAGCGCAAGCGGGTGAGCCAGGAGATCCTGGAAAGCCGCGTGGACACCCTCATCGAGCTGCCTGAGCCCGAGGCCGAGGGCACCCTGGCGAAAGCCCTGTGCTACTGGTACCGCGTCGCCTGGGCGAGCTACTACGTGGCTTTGCTCTACGGGGTGGAGCCGGGCGACTGGGAGGTGCTCGAGCGCCTGCGCGAAGCCACGTGAGCGCTTGAGTTTTCTCTTCTGTGGAAGGAGGGGGTGTGTTGCGGTGGGGTGGTTTGGCGGGGATCGCTCCGCCGTCGGAGGGTGTAGGGGGAGGCCATTCCACGTGGCGAGGGCATCGCGGTACGCGACCCGGCATGCGCCGGAAACCTGCTCCCCCTCTCACCCTCCGAGGGACTCCAGGTTACCGGCAGAGCCGGTATGGCCTACGGCCACCCCCTCGCGGACGTGCC
>NZ_KE387023.1:847228-862491 GCF_000430045.1 Calidithermus chliarophilus DSM 9957
CCCCTCGCGGACGTGCCGCCGGGCCTCAGTGCCCGCGTGTGCGGGGGTGCGGGCCGCACCTTGACCCGGCGGCGTGCCCGTCTGCGCCACCTCCCTCACCCCCTCCCGCGTGAGCCGCGGGAACACGGCCGGGGCGGGCAGCGACCACCGAGCAAATGTCCCCTGGGGAGTGGGGCTGTAGTTGGCCTGCGGGGCGGGCACGGCCTCAGTGGATGATTGGTCCCAACGAGGCGTTTGGCTATCGGCTATCGGCCATCGGCGTTCCGCGTTCGGCAAGCGCAGGACCCCCGATCCTGCCCGGCGTCTCCTTTGGCCTCGAGGGCCTGGGCTAAGCTACCGGGGATGGCGTCCTACGGTTTCGGTGCGTCGGATCGTGAGGCTTTTCGGGAGCCGGTTTTCGGCTGTGTTCGCAGGCCGTGAAGCCCCTCGAGCCTGCCCCTTTTCCCCGTCCGGCTGGCGTGCGGGAGGCGGCGGCTATTCAGAGGGCGCTGCGCGACCGGGTGGTTTTGGAGGGCGAGCTGTCCGGGGTGCGGTATCTGGCGGCGCTCGATGCTTCGCACCCTACGCGCTTTTCCAAGGTGCAGGGGGCTTCGGTGGCGGCGGCGGTGCTGTGGGACCGGCAGGAGGGGAGGGTGCTCGAGGTGGCTACGGCCAGCGTGCCCGAGGCCGAGCTGTTCCCCTACATTCCCGGCTTCCTCTCCTTCCGCGAGGCGCCGAGCTACCTGGCGGCGCTGAGCCGGCTCGGCCGGCGGCCCGAGATGCTGCTGGTGGACGGCATGGGCATCGCGCATCCCCGGGCCTTCGGGATCGCCTCGCACCTGGGGGTGCACCTGGACCTGCCCAGCGTGGGGGTGGGGAAGACCCTGCTCTACGGCAAGCCCGAGGCCGAGCTGCCCCAGGCGGCCGGGAGCGCGGTGCGGCTGCTGGGGCGGGAGGGGCCGGTGGGCTGGCTGCTGCGCTCGAGGGAGGGCGTGCAGCCCCTCGTGGTCTCGCCGGGGCACCGGGTGAGCCTGGAGGGGGCGCTCGAGTTGGTGCGCTCGCTGCTGGGCAGGACCCGCCTGCCCGAGCCCCTGCGCCAGGCCCACGTCCATGCCGGGGAGGCCCGCCGCACCCTGGGCGGGTGAGGGGCTTGTTAGGGTCGAACTGTGGGGCGGGGCGCGGTTTCGCCCCTGAATCCGGCGGTATAACGTCCCGCGTATCCTTATCGCGGTTCGCTCCAGCCTTGCCGCTCATCCCGGCGGCAAGACCGGCTGTGGGAGGGCGGTCGTACCCGCGTCGCCCGTGCCGTCACTCGGCAGACCGCTCGAGCTGCACCGATTCGGAGGAGGTAGGCATGAACAAAGGCGCAGGCATTTCCCGTCGTGAAGCCCTCAAGCTGGCCGGAGCCACCGGCCTTCTGGCCGCCGGAACCGCGCTGGGCCAGGCGCAGGCCGGGGGCGCGCTGCCCAACGGGGCGGGCTTCTACCGCTTCAAGCTGGGCGACTTCACCGTGGTCGTGCTCTCCGACGGCCAGACCCCGCCGGGGGCCACCTTCCCCAACTGGGGCGCCAACCCGGGAAAGCAGGCCGACTTCGAGCAGGCCCTGCGGGAACACTTCATCGACCCCAACCGCTTCATCAACAACTTCAACCCCATGCTCGTCGACACCGGGCGCAACAAGGTGCTCATCGACACCGGGCGCGGGGGTCAGGCGGGCCTGCTGCTGACGCACCTCGCCAACGCCGGGTACAAGCCCGCCGACGTCGACACCGTGTTCATCACCCACGGCCACGGCGACCACATCGGCGGCCTCATCACCAACGGGCAGCCCACCTTCCCCAACGCCCGCCACCTCATCGGGGAGACGGAGCTGGGCTTCTGGCTCAGCCAGGCCACGCCCCCGGCCAACCTCGCCGCCTTCAAGGACCGCTTCACCCTGCTCAAGGCCAACCAGGAGATCGCGCCGGGCCTCACCACCGTCGCCACGCCGGGCCACACCGTGGGCCACATGGCGGTGATGGTGGCCTCGGGCTCCAACGCCCTCGTGCACTACGGCGACGCGGCCGGGCACTGGATCCTGTCGCTGCGCTTCCCCGAGCACTACCTGGGCTTCGACGCCGACAAGGAGCTCGTGGTCAAGACCCGCGCCGAGATGTTCGCCCGCGCCGCGGCAGACAAGCACATGGTGGTGGGCTACCACTTCCCCTGGCCCGCCACGGGCTACATCCGCAAGGCGGGCTCGGCCTACGAGTTCGTGCCCGCCTTCTTCACCTGGTCCTGAGCTTAGACCGGGCTCATACACCGGGGGGGAGGAGTTCCTCCCCCCTTTCTTGGTCTTAAACCGGGCGAGTTCTCGAGGCTTGCGCTAGAGTGGCGGTAATGCCGTAACCGCCGGGTCAAGGTAACGCCAATGTTCCGCGCCTTTCTCAAACGCTTCGGCCTGTGGCCCACGGTGGTCATGCTCACCCTGGCTTCGGCGGCGGTCTCGGTGCTGATCACCCTCGCGCTCAACGGCTGGCGCCTCGACTCCAGCGGCGTGCGCATCGCCATCCTGGTGCCCTGCATCGTGGCGCCGCTGTTCAGCACGCTCCAGCTACGGCTCATCCAGCAGCTCGAGCGCATCCGCGAGGACCTGCACCGGCTGTCCATCACCGACGAGCTGACCCAGACCTACAACCGCCGCCACTTCATGCACGTCGCCGAGCGCCGCCTGGCCGAGTCGGGGCAGGGCAGGGGCCTGTCGATCCTCATCTTCGACCTCGACGACTTCAAGCTCATCAACGACCGCTACGGCCACCTCACCGGCGACGCGGTGCTGGCCGAGATCTGCCGCCGATGCGTGCCGCACCTGCGGCAGGAGGACGTGTTCGCCCGCTACGGGGGCGAGGAGTTCGTGCTGCTGCTGCCCGCGACCAGCCACGCGCAGGCCCTCGAGGTCGCCGAGCGCCTGCGCCGGGTGGTGGCCGAGCACCCCATCGAGGCGGCGGGCTTCTCCATCCCCGTGACCGTGAGCATGGGCCTGGCCTCCCAGCACGGCCCCCAGCAGTCCCTCGACGAGCTGCTCAACCGCGCCGACGACGCGCTGTACCAGGCCAAGCAGCAGGGCAAGAACCAGGTGCTGGGCTGAGGTCCTGGGCTCGAGGCCGGCTTTCGGGTGGGGGAGGAGGGCGGTTGGCGGTGCTGTGGTTTGGCGACCCCCGACACCCCCTCCCGCGTGAGCCGCACACCCCGGCCGGGGCGGGGCAGCGACCATCGAGCGCCCTTCCACGGGGAAGTGGGGCTGTAGTCGGCCTGCGGGGCGGGCACGGCCCCAGTGGATGATTAACCCCAACGAGGCGTTTTGCGTCTTGCGTCTTGCGTCTTGCGTTTGGCGTACGGCGTAGGACGTACGACCCGCTCCCGGCGCCCGGCGCTCGGCGTTCCCTGTGCGCTACCCACAATCCGGGTCCACGTCGCCGCTGGCGTTGTGGCTGAAGGTGTTGCCCGGGCCTAGCTCGAGCACGTAGCCGTCCACCTCGGGGTTGCCGCAGCGCACGCCCCAGCCCTGGCTGTGGTGGATGTTGGCGTGGCTCAGGCTGAGGTAGGCGTCGAAGTCGACGACGACGTTGGCGTTGAGGCCAAGGATGCTCTCGCCCCCGGCGTAGCCGATGTCGACGTGCTCGAGCTTGTTGGCCCTCGAGGTCGAGTCGAAGAACCAGATGCCCGCCCAGTAGCCCGGCACCGCCTCCTTGCCCGTGAACACCACCGGCTCGGCGGCCGTGCCCACGGCGCGCAAGGCGCCGGTTTCTTCCACGGTGAGGTTGCCCTTGTCGCTGAAGACCAGCTTGACCCCCGGGGCGAGCGTGAGCGTGCCCCAGGCGACGTTGAGGTAGCCCTCGACGAAGTAGGGCGCGTTGAGCTTTTTCCAGGTCACGTCTTCCTCCAAGTCGCCCAGGCCGGTGCCCACGTAGGGGCGGCCGTTGGGCTTCTCCTGGCCCGCGTAGTCGCTGGCCGTGTCGAGCAGGTGGACCTGGGCGGGGTCGACCACCACGCCGTACCAGGTGTTGCCGTAGAAGCGGTTGTTCTCGAATTCGATCAGGCGGAGCGAGCGGAAGATGGCGCCGTTGACGTAGCTGCCGGAGATGGTCGAGTGCTTGAGCACCAGCGAGCCGCCGAATCCGGCCAGGGCGCCCTTGGGGTGGTAGTAGCCCCCCTCCTGCCCGGCGTTGACGATGTCGACGTACTCGATGCGGCTGGGCCGGGCGTTGGTGCCGAAGATGATCCCGCTCCAGTAGCCGGTGACGGGGTTGAGGCCCTCCATGCGGATGCGGGCGGTGGGGGTGCCGACGGCGATGAGCTCGCCGCTGTCGATGTCGAGCTCGCTGTCCTTGGTGAAGCGCAGCAGCGTGCCCGGCTCGATCTCGAGCCTCGAGCGCACCTGGATGTAGCCGTCGACGAGGTAGTCGCAGCGCGCCCCGGAGTTGACGAGCCGCGTAGGGATGGTGATGTCGGCGTTGATCGTGGCCGCGCAGGTGTCGCCGCCCCCGCCGCCTCCACCCCCGCCCCCGCCTCCACCTCCACCACCCCCGCCCCCGGGATCTTTGCCGCAGGCCGCGAAGACGAGGAGCGCTAAGGCCAGGAGTGCTCGAGCCGGGTGCCAATGCGTCATGGAAAACCTCCTAAAATGCCAGCCCCATCCTAAGGCGGCGCGTCGCGCCACCGCCTTAAACCGATTTAAGACTTCCTTAGAGCCGGGCTCAGCAGGAGCCCTCCACACGCCGGGTCGGCGACGGTTACGATGGACGCATGGCGAGCTTCAAAGCCCTCGTGGTCGAATCCGGCGATCCCTACACCGCCCTGCTGCGCGACGTCTCCCTCGACGAGCTCCCCCCCGGCGAGGTGCTGGTGCGGGTGGCCTACTCCAGCCTCAACTACAAGGACGGCCTCGCCATCACCGGCGCGGGCAAGGTGATCCGCAGCTTCCCCCTGGCCCCCGGCATCGACTTCGCGGGGACCGTGGTCGAGTCGGCCTCGCCCGACTTCCGGCCCGGTGACGAGGTGGTGCTCACCGGCTGGGGCGTGGGCGAGCGGCACTGGGGCGGCCTGAGCCAGATGGCGCGGGTCAAGGCCGAGTGGCTGGTGCCCAAGCCCGAGGGCCTGAGCCTGCACCAGACCATGGGCATCGGCACGGCCGGCTTCACCGCCATGCTGTGCGTGATGGCCCTCGAGGAGCACGGGGTGGGGCCGGGGGGCCGGGAGGTGCTGGTCACCGGCGCGGCCGGCGGGGTGGGCAGCATCGCGGTCGCGGTGCTCGCCAAGCTGGGCTACCGGGTGGTGGCCGCCACCGGCCGGCCGCAGGAGCGGCCCTACCTCGAGTCCCTGGGCGCTGCGGAGGTCCTCGAGCGCGGCGTCCTCACCGCCCCCGCCAAGCCCCTCGAGTCCGAGCGCTTTGCCGGGGCCGTGGACACGGTGGGCGGCGCGGTCCTGGCCGGCGTGCTGCCGCGCATCGCCTACGGCGGCAGCGTGGCGGCCTGCGGCAACGCGGGCGGGGCCAAGCTCGAGACCACCGTGTTCCCCTTCATCCTGCGCGGGGTCAACCTGCTGGGCGTGGAGTCGGTGATGTGCCCCCGCGAGCGCCGCCTGCGGGCCTGGGAGCGCCTGGCCCGGGACCTGCCCCTCAACCTCCTCGACGCCAGCGTCCAGACCGTGGACCTCGCCGCCGTGCCCGAACTCGCCCAGCAAATCCTCGCCGGGCAGGTGCGCGGCCGGATCGTGGTCGACCTAGGCGCCTGAAGCCCTGCTAGGATAGTTCCAGGCAAGCCTGCTTGCCGAGGGGAACTTGAAAGCTGGGCTCGAGGCACTTCCGGGGCTCGAGGGGCAGTTTTGCTCGGGAGGACCAAGTGTTTTCCCCGCACACGCGGGGATGAACCGATCGTCGTGACCTGGGCGGGGGCGACGATCGTTTTCCCCGCACACGCGGGGATGAACCGGCGGCGCGGGCCTGGAGGTCGCTAGGGTTAGCGTTTTCCCCGCACACGCGGGGATGAACCGCGGCCCTCGACGCCGGCCACGGTGCGCTCGACGTTTTCCCCGCACACGCGGGGATGAACCGGCCACGCCCTCGCTCGACTGGCTCATCCTCACGTTTTCCCCGCACACGCGGGGATGAACCGCCCAAGTCCTTCGCCCGCACCATGGCCGTCACGTTTTCCCCGCAGAGGCGGGGATGGGTACGACTGTAGGGGCGCAACGCGTTGCGCCCCTGCGCTGTTTTTAGGGCCTCTCGCTCAGATCGTGAAGCCCAGGGGGATCACCGTGACCCTGTCGCCTGCCTTGGCGCCCGCGCCGGCCTCGAGCACCACCAGGGCGTTGCCCTCGACCATCGAGCGCAGCACGCCGCTCGACTGGCTGCCGGTGCTCTCGACGGTGAAGCCCTGGGGGGTCCAGCGCAGGACGCCCCGGCGGTAGACCCGCTTGGAGGGGTTGGCGCCGAAGGCGGTGGCGGCGGTGGCCTGCACCCCGGCGTAAGGGGGGTCGCTGCGGCCGATCAGCTTGAACAGCAGCGGCCGGCCGAGGAGGTGGAAGACCACCATGCTCGAGACCGGGTTCCCCGGCAGCCCCAGCACCGGCAGCCCCCGGTAGTCGGCGAAGAGCACCGGCCCGCCGGGCTGCAGCTTGACCCGCCAGAAGTGGATGTTTCCCTCGCTCTCCAGCAGCCGCCGCACGAGGTCGTACTTGCCCATCGAGACCCCGCCCGAGGTCAGGAGCAGGTCGAGCTGGCCGACCCCGGCCAGGCCGCGCTTGAGCACCTCGAGGCTGTCGGGGACCTTGCCCAGCACCACCGCCTCGCCCCCGGCGTCCTGCACCTGCCCGACTAAGGCGTAGCTGTTGGAGTTGTACACCCCGCCGTAGGGCAGCGGCTGGCCCGGCTCCACCACCTCGTCGCCCGTGGAGAGGATGCCCACCCGCGGGCGGCGCACCACCGGCAGGTTGGGGTAGCCCATGGCGGCGGCGAGCGCCACCCGGGCCGCGTTCAGCCAGGCGCCGCGGTGCAGGTAGACCTCGCCCAGGCGCAGGTCGTCGCCGCGGTGGCGGATGTCGGCGGCGTTGGCCGGCTTGAGCAGCCAGACCCCGGTGCCGTCGCGCACGGTGTCCTCGACCCGTACCACCGCGTTGGCCCCTTTGGGGACGGGCGCGCCGGTGTAGATCGCCACCGCCTGCCCCGGCTGCACCTCACCGGGGAAAGGCCGGCCCGCCGGGGCCTCCCCGACGACCTCGAGGCGCACCGGCGTCGAGACCGAGGCCGTGATGGTCTCCTCCCCGCGCACCGCGTAGCCGTCCACCGCGCTGTCGTCGGCGTCGGGGTGGTACACCTTGGAGGCGAGGTCCTGGGCCAAGACCCGCTGGTAGGCCTGGCTCAGCGGGACCGTCTCGCTCTCGGCAATGGGCCGGACCTGGCTCAGAATGGACTCGAGGGCATCTTCGACGCTAATGTTCTGGCGCATCCTTACCAGTTTAAACCGGGGGTATAGCGGGGGGGCAGGTGTCGAAGGTATAGCGCCGATAGCCGATAGCCGAACGCCCAACGCCTGGCGCGGGTCGTGCGTCGTACGTCCTACGTCGTACGCAAGACGCAAAACGCAAAACGCCAAACGCTAAACGCTAAACGCTAAACGCAAAACGCAAAAATCCCCTCCCTCCGGCCGGAGGGAGGGGAAGGGGTTGGGTGGGAAAGCTGATAGCTAACGGCTGAAAGCTTACCCCCGTCTACCACGAGCCTCCCTACACCCCGATATCCCGCTGGCGGAAGCGCAATAGGCCCAGTGCCAGCACCAGCAGGGTGATGCCTAGGAGGATGGCGGTGTAGGCCCAGTCGAAGCCGTTGCGCAGGGGCTCGTAGCCGGTCGCGAGGTAGAAGGGGGAGAACTTCTGGCTGTCGGCTAAGTCCTTGTTGAGGGGGGCGAGGGCGTTCCACAGATAGGTCACTACGGCGGTCAGGGAGGCCAGGCCGAGGGCGGCAGCCCGCCGGCCGTTCCAGGCGCCCAGCGCCAGGGCCAGGCCGCCGAAGAGCAGGCCCAGCAGGAAGCTCCCGCTGACCGCGGCGAGCTGGTGGCTGAGGGGCAGGCTAACGCCCACGACCTGCAAGCCGAGCCACACGCTCAAGAAGAGGAGCAGGCTCGAGAACAGCAGCGCTACCACCAGCACGCCGAGCTTCTCCAGGAACAGCCGGGTGCGGCCCACCGGGTGGGCGGCGACCACCTCGAGCTGCCCCCGCTCCTCCTCCCCGGCGATGGTCGCCGAGCCGATGCCCACGCCCTGGATGATCAGCAGCAGCGGCACCATCAGCGCGAAGAGCCGCCCTTGCAAGAAGCCCTCGGGGGTGAAGAGGTCCACCTCCTCGCTGACCCCGAAAGCGGCCAGCATGCCCTTGGGCATCGAATTGATCAGGCGTTGCAACTCCTGGCCGCTCTCCTGGATCGAGGGCAAAAACAGCACCGAGACCAGCGAGAGCGCGGCCAGGCCGATGCCGAAGCCCAGCAGGTTGCCCCGGCCCATGCGGAGGTTTTGGGTGAGGATGTGCATATCTGGCTCCTTGAAGCGCCTCAGGCGGCGCTGCGTCCGTCGTAGTAGGCGAGGAAGATCTCCTCGAGGCTGGGTTCTTGCGAGATGAAGTCGCGCACCCGGTGCTGGGCGGCGGCCTTGATCAGGGGGTCCAGGCTGCCCTGCACGGTGGCCTCGAGCCAGTCGCTATCTACCCGCAGGTCCTTGAGGCCGGGCACCTGGGCCCACTCCTTGGGGTTGGCCGCCTCGGCGAAGCGGATGCGCACCCGGCGCAGCGAGCGCTCGGCCAGCTCATGAATGGCGCTCACCGCCACCAGCCCCCCCTCGCGGATGATGCCCACCCGGTCGCACAGCGCCTGCACCTCGCCCATCACGTGCGAGGAGAGAAAGACCGTGGCCCCCCCGTGCCGCACCTCCTGCACCAGCTTCTGGAACTCGGCCTGCAAGAGCGGGTCGAGGCCCGAGGTGGGCTCGTCGAGGATCAGCAGCTCGGGGCGGTGCATGAAGGCCTGCACCAGCCCGATCTTCTGCTTGTTGCCCTTGGAGAGGGTGCGCAGCTTGCGGGTGGGGTCGAGGTCGAAGCGCTGGAGGAGCTGCTTCAGGTAGGCCGTGTCCAGCTTGCCCCGCAGCCGGCCGAAGTAGCGGAACAGCTCCCAGCCCGTGAGGCCGTCGTAGAGGTTGAGCTCGCCGGGCAGGTAGCCGACGCGCTGGCGCAGGGCCGGGTTGTCCCGCACCGGCTGGCCCAGCACCCAGGCCTGGCCGCCGCTGGGCCGGATCAGGTCGAGCAGCAGGCGTATGGTGGTGGTCTTGCCCGCGCCGTTGGGGCCGAGGAAGCCGAAGACCTCGCCGGGTTTCACCTCGAGGTCGAGTTCCACCACCCCTCGCCGCTTGCCGTAATACTTGCTGAGTTTTTCCGTACGAATCGCGCTCATGAAGGTCTCCTTACCGCGTCTGCGGTAGCTTGGTTGTTTCTGTTAGTGCTGTGCTGTCGGGCTCGAGCCCTCGGGCCGTGGGGGTTCAGGCGGTGGGCTGGGCCTCCTTGCCGCGCTGGGCCTCGAGCCGCCGGATCAGCTCGCCCAGCTCTTGCTCGAAGAAGGCGTAGAGGTCGCGCATCTCCTCGAGCCGCACCTTGCGCTCGGGCGGGGCCGTCTCCATCAGCTTGAGGCCTTTGTCGGCCAGAACCCGGAAGGCGCTCAGGCTGGCCATGCGGGTCTTCATCAGGTCGGTCCAGGCGCCGGGCTTGATGCGGTAGAAGTCCTGCCGGCTGCCCCGCTTCGAGACCCGCTCGATGAGCGAGAACTGCGTGAGCATGCGGGTCATGGTGCTGATGGAGGCCTTGCTCGCGCCCAGCTCCTGGGCCAGTTGCGCCGCGCTCTGCTCCGGCGGGTCGCAGACCATCAGCCAGCCCAGGATGCGCCCGGCGATGCGGGGCAACCCCGCCGACTCGTACATCAGCGCGAACTCCTCGACGTATTGGTGCAGGGCGTCGGTCATACGGAGAGTTTAGTGCCTTCGGTAAATTTAGTCAATACTGAACCAGGCAAACACAGGAATTTGTTCGTGCTACACTTATGCCACGTCGGAGCATGACTTGCTCGTCCGCATCACGTCTGAGCCAGCAGCAGGTCGGCAGCCTTCTCCCCGATCATGATGGCGGGCGCGTTGGTGTTGCCCCGGATCACCCCCGGCATCACCGAGGCGTCGGCCACGAAGAGGTTTTCCGCGCCCAGCACCTTCAGCCGCTCGTCCACCACCTGCCCCATGCTGCAGGTCCCGGCGGGGTGGTAGAGGGTCTGCACGTTCTGCCGGACGTAGGCCTCGAGCTCCCCCCGCGTGCGGGCTGTGGCGCCCGGATGAACTTCCTCGCCGCGGTAGGGGTCGAAGGCGGGCTGGCCGGCGATCTCGCGGGCGAGTTCCAGGCCCCGCAACAGCACCTCGAGGTCCTCCTCCGCGCTGAGGTAGCGCGGCTGGATGCGCGGGGCGGCCTCGGGGTCGGCGCTCTTCAGCTCGATGAAGCCCCGGCTCCGTGGGCCGACGAGGGTCGGGCCGATGGTGAAGTAATGGCCCTGGGGGTGGGTGAAGCCGTGGTTGGCGAAGTAGGCGGGGCCGAAGTGGAATTGCAGGTCGGGGGCGGGGGCGCCGGGCAGCACCCGCAGGAAGGCGCTGGCTTCGGCGATGTTGCTGGTGAGCAGGCCGTTGTGGGTGAGTGCGAAGCGCACGGCCTCGGGCAGGTTTTTCACCAGGGCCTGGGCCTCGGCCACGCTGCGCGGGGTCTCGCGGCGCAGCACGTTGCCCAGGGGCACCGCGTCGTCGAGGCTCACGGGCTTCTTGCAGCGCCAGATCACCGGCAGGGCCAGGTGGTCCCACAGGTTTTGCCCCACCGGGAGGTCGAGGCGGGGCTCGAGGCCGTGCCGGCGCAGGTGGTCGGCGGGCCCGATCCCCGAGAGCATCAGCAGTTGGGGCGACTGCACCGCCCCGGCCGCCAGGATCACCCCGCGCTCGGCGTGCAGGGTGTGCAGCGCGCCCTGGTGGCGCACCTCGACGCCGGTGGCGCAGGTGCGCTCGAGCAGCACCCGGTGTACCCGCGCCCCGGTCAGCACGGTGAGGTTGGGGCGGTGCAGCACCGGCTTGAGGTAGGCGCTGTAGGTCGAGTGGCGCTGGCCGTTCTTGCAGGTCACGTGCAGCAGCCCCACGCCCTCCTGATGGGGCCCGTTGAAGTCGTCGTTGCGGCGAAGCCCCACCTGCACGCCCGCCTCCACGAAGGCGTGGGAGAGCGGGTTGGTGTAGCGCCGCACCTCCACGTTGAGCGGCCCGCTGTCGCCGTGGTACTCCGAAGGCCCCAGCGGGTGCGTCTCCATGCGCCGGAAGTAGGGCAGCACCTCGCGGTAGCACCACCCCGGCTGCCCCCACGCGTCGTAGTCGTAGGGGTTGCCCCGGATGTAGATCATGGCGTTGATGGCGCTGCTGCCCCCCAGCACCTTCCCCCTCGGCCAGTACAGCTCCCGCCCCGCCAGGTTCTCCTGCGGCTCGGTGTAGAACGCCCAGTCGGCCTCGGTCTTGAACAGCTTGTAAAACGCCGCCGGTGCCTGGTGCAGCAAGCCTTTCTCCTCGCCGCCCGCCTCGAGCAGCAGCACCTTCAAGTCAGACCGCGCGCTCAGCCGGTTCGCCAGCACGCACCCCGCCGACCCGCCCCCCACGATGATGTAGTCGTAGCTCGTCCGCACTTCTTGGCCGTCCTTTTGAACCGAGTATAAGGGGGAAGCGGGAAGCCATGAGCGGTAAGTAAGCCTTCAGCCGTCAGCTATCAGCCATCAGCTTGTGGCTCGTTGCCTGTGGCTCATGGTTGCCCCTCCCCAACCCTCCCCGCCCGCGGGGAGGGGGTATCCCCCCTAACCCCCCTTGCTAAGGGGGGAACAAGGCGTCTCGCGTCTTGCGTTTTGCGTACGACGTACGACGTACGACGTACGACCGGCGTTAGGCGTTGGGCGTTCGGCTATCGGCTATCAGCTATCGACCATCGACACCCTAAGGCTCACCCCCCAAGTCCAGGAGCCGGTTCGTCAGCCGGCCCCGGTCGGCCTCGGGGACAACCACGCGGCCGGTGCTGGCGTTTTCCAAGATCTTGTTCTGGAGCTCGAGCGGGCTGGCGTCGGGGAGTTTTTGCCGCCACAGCGCGGCGGCCCCGGCGACCAGGGGGGCGGCGAAGGAGGTGCCGCGGTTGGTGTCGCGCGGCTGGCCGTAGGCGTCGATGGCCTTGACCAGGCTGCCGGGGGCCAGGAGGTCCACCCAGGCCCCGCGGTTGGAGTAGGTGGAGGGCTCGAGGGTGGCGCTGCTCGCGGGCTTGCGCACCGCCCCCACCGCGATCAGGCCGTCGAGGTCGAAGGCGGCGGGGTAGCTGCGGGGTTCGTAGATGGCGCCGCGCAGGTAGTCGTCCCAGTCGTTGCCCGCCGAGGTCACCACGGTGGCGCCCAGCTCGATGGCCTGCTTCAGGATTAGCTCGAGGACGTCGCGCTCGAAGTCGCCGGTGTCGCCGCCCAGGCTGAGGTTGAGGATCAGCGGCTTGAGGTTGCCCTTGAAGCGGGTGTCGGCGTAGCCCAGCGCCCAGCACACCCCGCGCACCACGTCGCTCGTGCGGCACCTGCCCTGCGAGTCGCACACCTTCACCGGCAGCACCTCGGCTTCGGGCGCCACCCCGAACTCGGTGCCCGCCGCCAGGCTCGCCACCTGGCTGCCGTGGCCCTGGGCCTGGCCCCCTGTGGGCACCCCGTCCTCGCCGGTGAGGTTGCCCACGTAGTCGTCGCCGGTGTAGCCCGACTCCCCCGCGGCGGTGAAGCGCTTGCCGGGGAGCAGCCTGCCGCCCCACTCGCTGAAGCTTTGCAAGCCCACGCCGGTGTCGAGCACCGCGATGAGGGTGCCTTTTCCGGTGAAGCCCCGCCCGTGGGCCGCTGGGGCCGCCACCTCGTCGCGCCCGTTGAGGGGGGTGTACTCGGCCCCGGTGCCCCAGGTGCTGATGGGGTTGACCCCCAAGATGACGTCCGGCCGGCTGGCGGCGCGCCGGTCGAGCTCGGACAGGACCTCCTCGAAGCTCGAGGAGGTGCCGGTGTAGGTCGCCTCTACCAGCGAGCCCGCGCAGACCCCCGGCCCGCCCAGCGGGTTGATGTTCGTGCTGAAGGGGAGCTGGGTGTCGGCGAGGAACTGGCTGATCTGGTCCTTGGTCGCGCCCGGCGCCGAGAGGAGCAGGGCGGTGGGGGGCGAGCCAGCGGCGAGGTACGAGCGGCCCAGCACGTACAGCGTCCCGGTGGCGCGGTGCTGGCCGTCGAGGACCTCCAGCGTTTGGGGCCCGCCCCAGCCGCCGCCGGAGTAGGTGCCGTCCTGGTTGGGGGTGGGCGCGGGGACGGTGAAGACGACGGCGTTGCCCTGGACCTGGCTCCCGAGCGCCTTACCCGCCACCTTCACCTGGGGCTGGGCGGGGGTCCAGCCCAGCGGAAGCGTCACGCTCTTCCCCAGGGTCGCGTAGCGCGGGGGAAGGGAGTGGGTGGTGAGCCTGTCGCAAGCCCCGAGCAGTGCCAGCAGAGCGATCCATCCGAGCCAGTGTCTCATCATCGGCCTCCAGCCAGAGCGTTCCTTCGAGGACGTAGGCGCTGATTGGCATGACCACAGCGTGCTCGAGGGCCCCTTAACGGCGCATGAACGTTTCCATGGTAGCGCGCACCTCCCGCGCCATGGCCAAGAACCCGCTGCGCTCGAGCAGCTCGACGGCCTGCTCCCAGGCGGGGATGTTGCCCTCGAGCTCGGCCAGGTTGGCCAGGGCGATGGCGGTGAGCTGGGCGTCGCCGGCCTGCTGGGCGAGCTCGAGGGCCTTGGTGTAGGCCTGGCGGGCGTTGGCGGGCTGGCCGCCGTGGCGGATCACCCCCAGCCCGTTCCAGGCCAGGGCCGCGGGGGTGAGGGCCCCGCTCTCCAGGGCCAGGTCGATGGCCCGCAGGAAGGCCCGCTCGGCCTGCGGAAGCTCGCGGCGGTTGAGGTGCCCTTGGCCCACGTTGAACAGCACCATGGCCTGGGCGGAGGGGTCCTCCTCGGCGGCCTGCATCACCTCGGCGAAGGCCTCCTCGACGTAGCCGCCCAGGACGCTGCGGGCCACGGCGCGGTTGTTCAGCGCCCACAGCCACCTCGAGCGCTGCCCCGCCGCCTGCCACAGCGTCGCCGCCCGGCTGAAGAGCTCGAGCGCCTCCTGGGCCTGCCCCCGGCGCAGCGCGATCTCCCCCAGGGTGTTCAGCGCCTCGGCCTCGGCCTCGAGCGGCCCCCCCAGCGCGGCCTCGGCGGCCCGGCGGGCCTCGTCGGGGTAGCCCAGCTTGAACAGCAGGCGCGAGGTGAGGGCCTGGGTCTGGGGGGTGGGCTCGAGGCCCTCCAGCAGGTCGAGGGCCTGGCGGAAGAGGCTGCTGCGCTCGAGGGCCCGCGCCCGCAGCAGGGCGGTCTCGGGGGAGGGGGGGCTGTCCTCGAGCAGCTCCACCGCCCGCTTGGGGAAGCCGCGCCGCAACAGCTCCTGGGCCCAGTGGTGGAAGGCCCGGCGCACCTTGGGCAAGTCGGCGGGCTCCCACAGCGCCCTGGCGCGGCGGTAGAGCGGCAGGGCCTGGGGGTCGGGGAGCAGGCGGGCCAGCGCCAGGCTGAGGCGCTGGGCGAGGGCGGGCTCGCCCTCGAGGTGGCGCAGGGCCACGCCCTGGCCGCGCACCGCGCCCGAGGCCTCTACCAGGCCCATGTCCAGCAGGGTCTCGTGGGCCCGCACCAAGGTGGCGGCCTCCAGGCCCAGCGCCTGCCGCACCGTGCCGAGGTCGGGGGAGGGGAGGAGGGCCAGCGCGGCGTAGACCTCGCGCTCGGCGGGGCCCAGGCGCAAGAGGCGGGCCTCGAGGGCCTCCTCCAGCGGCTCCCCGCGCGAAAAGGCCCCCACCAGCGCCGGGATGCCCCCGGTGGCCTCGAAGGCGCCGGGGTGGCCGGCCAGGTCGGGCGCGGTGAGGGGGCCGAGCTCGAGCCGCAGGTCTACGGGCAGGGGGGCCTCGCCCTGCCCGGCCAGCACCACGGCGAAGTCGGGGCGCAGGGCGTGCAGCCGCGACAGCAGTTGCCGGCTCTCGGGGTCGGCGGCCTCCCAGCCGTCGAGCAGCAGGGGTTCGGCGGCGCGGGCCAGGCGGCGCAGCAGCGCGGTCTCGCTGCCCTCGAGGTCGCCCAGCAGGGGCTCGAGGGTGGCGTAGGGC
>NZ_KE387023.1:862591-873913 GCF_000430045.1 Calidithermus chliarophilus DSM 9957
AGCCCCGAGCGCCCGGGCAGGTAGCGCCCGCCGTGGCGCAGGGCCAGCTCGCGCAGCAGCGTGGTCTTGCCCATCCCCGGCCCGCCGCGCACCCAGGCCCACTGGCCGGGCTCGAGGCGGCCCAGGCGCTCCAGCTCGGCCCCTCGGCCGATCAGGCCGGGCTTGAGCCGCCCGCGGGCGGTCTCGGGGGTGCTCTCCAGGCGCAGGCCCAGCTCACGGGCCTCGCGCTCGACGGCCTCGCAGGCGGGGTGCTCGGCGGCCCGCAGCAGGCGGTGGAGGCGGGGCAGTTCCTCGGGCTCGGGGGGCGGGCAGCCCGGCAGGCGGTAGGCGGCCTCGGCCAGCCGCCCGGCCTCGGCGAAGCGGGCCAGGCGGGCCTCCTCCTCGGCCTGCCACAGCAAGGCGGCGCGCAGCTCGCGGGCCAGGCTCTCGCGGGTCTCCCAGACCCACTCCTCGAGCTCGGGCCCCGCCTCGCCCAGGTCCAGGCCCTCGGCGAAGGCGCCCCGGTAGAGCCCGAAGGCCTCGCGGGTGCGGCCCGCGCGCAGGTGCTCGCGCAGCTCCGCCGCGTCGCACCCCAGGCCCGCCCACACCCGCTGCTCGTCGGCCTGGGCCGCGCCCAGCTTGCGCAGGTGGTTGAGCGCCACCGCCAGGTTGTTCATGGGGTTGGGGGCCTCGGGCCAGAAGAGCTCGGCCGCGAAGCGCCGGGGCTTGGGGCCCTCCAGCGCCAGGTAGGCCAGCAGCAGCAGGGGCTTCTCCCGGCGGAATTTGCTGCCCTCGAGCTCGAGGCCGCCCAGGCTTTTGAGCCGCATGGCCCCAGCCTACACAAAACGATAAGGGCTCGTTAATGGCCCCCTGGCTACCCTTGGCGCAGGTTCGGAAGTGACCGGCCTGCGAACGGATAAGGAGGAGCCATGAAGACCCAGACGATCCTGGCAGCACTCACCCTGGCCCTGCTGGCGGCCTGCGGGGCCCAGCCCCAGCCGCCCGCCCCCGGCGACGCGCCCCTGCAGCCGGTCGAGCACAACGGCCGCCCGGCGGCCAAGCTCGCCGACGGGAGCGTGTACGTGCTCAACCGCACCCAGGAGGTGGAGGAGGCCCAGGCCTACTACAAGCGGCTCCTGGAGGAGCAGGAGCCCCAGGCCGCGCTGGTGAAGCCCGCCAGCCTACCCCCGCGCGCCGACCTGCGCCCCAACCAGACCCCCATCCGCGACCAGATGGGGCGCGGCACCTGCACCAGCTTCGCCAACACCGCGCTGCTGGAGGCCTTCTACAAGAAGACCTACCGCCTCAGCCTCGACCTCTCCGAGCAGTACGCCAACCACGTGCAGAAGATGGGCATCCTCATCTACCCCTCGCCCGCCGCCGCCAACCGCGAGAACGGGCTGGGCATGTGGGGCGGGGGCGGCGTGGGGTGGGGCCTCGAGCACCTCAAGACCTACCGCCTCACCGAGGAGGGCCTGCTGCCCTACGTCGGCGACGGCAGCTACGAGAACACCGAGGAGAGCGGGGACAACCCCTACGCCAAGTGGTACGAGGGCACCTACGCCCAGCGCTACTTCGGCGACTTCAACCTCAGCGACCGCCCCACCGAGTACCGCTTCCCCGACCGCCGCAGCCTCACCAGCCTGCCCCAGGCCGCGCTCGACCGCGCGGTGTACGGCCCGGTGCGCGTGCAGTACGCCACCGCCGCCGAGCTGCGGACGGTGGACTGGTTCAAGGCCCAGCTCGCCGCCGGGCGGGAGGTGGCCTTCGCCGTCGACCTCAAGGCCGCCGGCCCCGGCGAGGTCACGATGCGCGAGGGGGTCTGGCTGCCGGGCAGCGCGCCCTGGGGCGGCCACGCCATGCTGATGGTGGGCTACGACGACGCGCGCCAGGCCTTCATCGTCAAGAACTCCTGGGGCCGCGACGGCGCGGGCCGGGGCCGCCCCGCCGAGGCCGACCGCGACGCCGACGGCTTCGTGGAGATGGGCTACGCGTGGGTGACGCGCGGCCTGGTCTACGAGGGGGCGGTGCTGCTCGAGGCCCGCGCCCCCGAGACCTTCGCCCAGCCCACCCCCGCCGCCTTCGTGGGCCGCTGGAAGATGGACCACGACGGCTGGAGGGGCACCTTCGACCTCTACCACCTGCCCGGCACCATCGCCCGCCGCTGGCTCGAGGGCCGCGCCGACCTGCGCCTGGGCACCTACTACGGCCCCGACGGCGTAGCCCGCCGGGTCAACGGCGTGGTCTCGGGAAACCGCCTGGACTTCTGGCTCGACTGGGACGCCCCCGACCGCGCGGTCAACGAACTCGCCGGGATGCGCTTCACCGGCTATCTGCTCCCCGGCAACCGCACCCTGGCCGGCACCCTGCTCGACAACCGCGACGGCCGGACCTACGGCTTCTACCTCACCAAGGAAGAGCCCTTCCGCGGCAACGGCGCGGCCGGGGCGGTGGCCCTCGCCTCCCACAAAGGCCGCTGGATCGTCAACGACAACGGCGTGGTGGGGCGGCTGGACGTGAGCGACGTGACCCTGGGCAGCGGCGAGCTGCGGGCCACCTACGCCGTGGGGGGCAGCGAGTACCCCGTCACGGGCAACGTAGACCCCGCCAACCCCCGCCGCCTGAGCTTCCGGGTGCCCCTGCCCGGCGGCGAGCGGCGCTTCGAGGGCTACATGTTTAGCTGGGAGACCGGGCTGATCGCGGGCACCGTGGGCGGCAACGCCGGCTTCTACGCCTACCGCGAGGGCAAGATCCCCCTCAGCCTCACCATCACCTCCCCCCGCGAGGGCGGCAGCTACCCCTGGCGCCAGACCCTGGCCTTCAGCGCCCTGGTCGAACACGCCGAGGGCAGCGTGAGCGTGCGCTGGAGCAGCGACCGCGACGGCGAGCTGGGCAGCGGGGCCGAGCTGCGCCTGTCCACCCTCTCGCTGGGCGCCCACCGCATCACCGCCACCGCCACGGCGGGGGGCGAGACGGTGCGCCAGAGCCTCAACCTCACCGTTCGCAACGACAAGCCCACCCTGCGTATCCTCGAGCCCTCCGCCGCCCAGACCTACTGCGCCGGCCAGCCCATCGCCTTCCGCGCCGAGAGCTACGACCCCAACAACCCCCCCGACTACCGCCTGCCCGACGGCGCCGTCGCCTGGCGCAGCACCCCCGGCGGCCTCAGCGGCACCGGCCACGGCTTCAGCCAGGCCCTCCCCGCGGGCGGCTACACCGTGATCGTGCGCGGCACCGACGAGCAGGGCGAGTACGGCGAGGCCAGCCTCAACCTGCGGGTGGAGGAGTGCGAGAACGCCAAGCCCACCGCCACCATCACCGTGCCCAAGGCCGACCTCGAGGTCTACGCCGACAAATCCGACCAGCACGGCTGGTACTACGAGCTAGACCTGGCGGGCCTGGGCAGCGACCCCGAAGACGGCACCCTCAGCGGCGGCAGCCTGAAGTGGACCACCAGCCTGGCCTCGGTGCAGCCGGGCGGCTCCGCCGATCTGGGCAGCGGCGACAGCGTGCGGGTCAAGCTCTACACCGACTTCTGCGCCTCGCCCGCCCGCTACGAGCACCTCATCACCCTCACCGCGCGCGACAGTGCGGGCCAGATCGGCACCGACGTGGTGCGGGTGAGGGTCAAGCTGCTGTGCTGAAGCCCGAAACCGGGGGGTGAACCCGCCCCCCCGGAGCGTGAAGCTAGAATCGGCGTAACAGGTCAAAGGAGGTCGGGATGTCCAAGCTCAAGTTTGCGGCGTTGGCGGTGTTGGCCCTGGGCGTGGTGCTGGCGGCGACGAATTACCGCCTGGTGATCAACGGCAAGGCCGCCAGCACCCCCGCCATCGTGGTGGGCGGCAAGACCTACGTGCCCCTCGAGGCCCTCAAGGCCGCCGGGGTGGGCGTGAGCGTCTCGGGCTCCACCCTCAGCCTCACCCTGCCGGGCGCCCAGGGGCAGGGCGGGGCCAACCAGGTCGCGGCGCTGGAGGGCTGCGTGAACGAGTGGCTCTTCAACGGCATCTGGCGCTTCCGGGTGCTCTCGCTCGAGCCCCTGCCCGCCGGGGGGCGCGGGGGCTGGAAGGCCAGGGTCGAGCTGCGCAACGGCACCACCGCCAACAGCGCGGCCCTGGCGGGCACGGGCTGGCAGGGCCTGATGCTGGTGCTCGACGACGGCAACACCCTGGAGTCGCAGTACGTCGAGATGCGCGACAAGCCCTTCGCCCAGGGCACCGGCCTGGTGCAGGAGGCGGTGTTCTACTCCGACGACACCGCCAAGACCCCCACCAAGCTGTTGCTGCTGCTCGACCCCAAGAAGATGAACACCTCGCTCAAGATCCGCTACAGCGTCGCCGACCCCAGCTTCCGGGTGCGGCTGGACTGCCGCAAGTGAAGCTTCGCCGACGCACCGATCCAGGAGGCCGACATGTGGCGCAACGTATTGCTCACAGCAGGGCTGGCCCTCTTCCTCGCGGCCTGCAACCCGCCCAAGGAGACCCCGACCTACACCGCGGGCTCCCACCCCGGCTACGCCCCGGGCCGCAAGGGCGAGGTCAAGACCATCACCATCGGCGGCAAGCCCTTTACCTACGAGGCCATCGACGGCCTGGCGATCTACCAGGGCGACATGATCCTGGGGAGTGAGGCCCAGTTGATGCGGATGGCGGCTCGAGCCGCCGAGCCCGGGGTGGGGCCCCAGGGCGTGGGCTGCTCGGAGGGTTTCGGGGGCGACTTCGGCTGGAGCTGCACCCGCTGGCCGGACGGGCGGGTGCCCTTCGTGTTCGCCGACGACTGGGGCAGCGAGGCCAACAACACCGCCATGCGCTCGCGCATCGCGCAGGCCATCGCGCACTGGGAGGAGCACACCAACCTCGACTTCTACCACGACGCCGGCGGGCCCAACAAGCTGATCTTCAGGAACTCCGAGGGGTGCTCCTCCTTCGTCGGGCGGCGGGACGACCTCGTGGACGACCCTCAGAACGTCAACCTGAACATGGGCTGCGACCTCTCGGCCGTGATCCACGAGATCGGGCACGCGGTGGGCCTGTACCACGAGCACTCGAGGGAGGACCGCGACGGCTTCGTGCAGGTGCTGTGGGGCAACATCGAAGGCGGCAAGGAGCACAACTTCAACCGCCACGTCGACGACGGCTTCGACGTCGGGCCCTACGACTTCGAGTCGATCATGCACTATAGCTGCTCCGCCTTCAGCCGCAACGGCATGCCCACCCTGCAGATCCTGGCGCCGGGCGTCACCTGCGCCGACGTGGGCGACAACGCGGTGCTCTCCGAGGGGGACATCCTCTCGGCCTACCGGATGTACCTGCCCAGCTTCGCCATCGGCGGGGTGACCGAGGGGCAGAGCTTCCAGCGCAACGGCACCCTCAACCCCACCCTCACCGCCTCCGACCCCATCCGCCCGGCCTTCGTCCAGTGGTTCCTCGACGCCTCCGCCACCCCCTTCGGCAGCGGCACCTCCCCCAGCCTCAACCTCAACTCGCTCACCGTGGGCAACCACACCCTCACGGCCCGGGTGGTCATCAAGGGCGTGGTGGTGGGGGAGCGCAGCGTGGGCTTCAAGGCCACCAACGTCGACCCCACCGTCAGCGTCCTCGAGCCCGCCAACGGGACCACCGTCTGCGTCAACCAGAGCGTGACCTTCCGCGCCAGCGCGGGCGACGTGGACAGCCCGGGCTTCACCCTGCCCGACAGCGCGGTGAGCTGGCGCGTCGGCGCGGGCGCGCCCTTCGCCACCGGCAAGGAGGTGAGCCGCAGCTTCAGCCCCGCGGGCAGCTACACCGTCACCGCCACCGCCGCCGACGCCGACGGGGGCGTCGCCAGCGCCTCGGTGAACCTCACCGTGGTCAACTGCACCAACAACCCGCCCACCGCCACCATCACCAGCCCCGCCACCGACCTCGACGTGACCCCCACCACCTCCGACGCCAACGGCTACTACCACCTGCTCACCCTCCAGGGCAGCGCCACCGACCCCGAAGACGGCACCCTGAGCGGCGCCTCCTTGGTCTGGACCACCAACCGCGCCGACGTCCAGCCCGGCGGCCCCTCGACGGGCAACCAGACCCTGGGCACGGGCGCCTCGGTCGCCAACGTCCGGCTCTACACCACCTGCGCCTCGCCCCACTTCGGCACCGTGGACCACCTCGTCACCCTCACCGCCACCGACAGCGCCGGGAACACCGCCACCCGGACGCGGCTGGTCCGGGTCAAGACCCTCTGCTGAGCCCGGCCCCGCCCGAGCCCTCGAGCCCCCGAGGGGGCTCGGCTTTTCCGGCCAAGCCGCCCGCCGCGCGCTTCCCCTGGGCCGTGTGCACGGCGCCCTAGTATCTGGGGGGGCTTGGCCTTACACTTTTTCCTGTGCTAGGACGCGGAGCGGCGTCAAACCGTGCCCACGAGCCAGCGCAGGAGGCTAGGAGCGCCGTTGGAGAAACTCAAACGCTACACCGCCAAGGATGCTGAAGAAACCTACCTGGTGCCCCATTGGGCCGCCGGGTTTTTTCGTGTGGGCGAGGACGGGCACCTCGAGGTGACGCCGGAGGGCCCGGGCGGGCCCAGCGCCTCGCTGTACGAGATCGTCACCGACCTGCGCGACGAGGGCCGCCCCCTGCCGGTGATGCTGCGCTTCCCGCAGATCCTCGAAGCGCGGGTGGTCGAGCTCAACGAGGCCTTCCGCCGCGCCATCCAGAAATACAACTACAAGGCCAGCTACCAGGGCCTGTTCCCGGTGAAGGTCAACCAGCGGCGCATGGTGGTCGAGACCATCGCCAAGGCCGGCAAGCCCTACGCCCACGGCCTCGAGGCCGGCTCCAAGGCCGAGCTCGCGCTGATCCTGGCCCAGGACTTGCACAAGGACGCGCTCATCGCCTGCAACGGCTTCAAGGACGACGACTTCATCCGCCTGGCGCTGATGGGCCGCAAGCTCGGCCGCAACGTCGTCATCACGCTCGAGAAGTTCGCCGAGCTCGGCCGGGTCATGCGCATCGCCAAGCAGCTCGACGTCGAGCCGCAGATCGGCATCCGCTACAAGCTCAAGACCAAGGGCAGCGGCCAGTGGGAGGAGTCGGGGGGCGAGTCGGCCAAGTTCGGCCTGACCACCCCCGAGATCATGAAGGTCATCGACATGCTGGCCGAGGCGGGGATGCTGGGCACCATCGCCATGCTGCACTCGCACATCGGCTCGCAGGTCACCGACATCCGCCGCATCAAGCAGGCCGTGCGCGAGATCGCCCAGACCTACGTGCAACTGCGCAAGCTGGGCGCCCCGGTGCGCTACCTCAACCTCGGCGGCGGCCTGGCCGTGGACTACGACGGCTCCAAGACCGCCTTCTACGCCTCGGCCAACTACTCCCTCAGCGAGTACGCCGAGGACCTGGTCTACGTCACCAAGGAGATCTGCGACGGCCACGGCGAGCCCCACCCCACCCTCGTCACCGAGAGCGGCCGGGCCATCACCGCCTACCACAGCGTGCTGGTGCTCGAGGTCGTCGACACCATCCGCCCCCCGGGGGAGGAGAAGGTCGAGGAGCCCAAGGACGTCCACCCGGTGGTCAAGGACATGTTCGACCTCGCCCGCAGCATCTCGGCCAAGAACTACCGCGAGGTCTACCACGACGCCTTCTCCAACAAGGACACCCTGCAAAACCTCTACGACCTGGGCCTCATCTCCCTGCGCGACCGCGCCCTGGCCGAGAGCCTCTTCTACCAGATCGCCCGCAAGACGCTCAAATTCGCCCTCGAGCTCGACTACCCCGCCGACGAGCTCGAGGACCTGCAGAAGATGCTCGCCGACAAGCTGGTGTGCAACTTCTCGCTCTTCCAGAGCCTCCCCGACTCCTGGGCCATCAAGCAGCTTTTCCCCATCGTCCCGCTCTCGCGCCTCGACGAGCGCCCCACCCGCGAGGCCACCCTCGTCGACATCACCTGCGACTCCGACGGCAAATTCGACCGCTTCATCGACCTGCACGACGTGCGCGACACCCTGCCGGTGCACGAGATCCGGCCCGGCGAGGCCTACTACCTGGGGGTCTTCCTCACCGGGGCCTACCAGGACGTGCTGGCGATGAACCACAACCTCTTCGGCCGCATCGGCGAGGCCCACGTCACCGTGGACGCCGAGGGCTACGAGATCGAGCGCTTCGTCTCCGGCGAGAAGGCCCGGCGGGTCATCGAGAAGATGGGCTACGAGGACGGCGAGCTGGCCGAGGCGGTCGAGAAGCTGGTGCGCTCCTCCAAGCTCACCCCGGCCGAGAAGGGCGCGTTCATGGAGCAGTACGCGCGCGAGCTGGTGGGGTATACGTATCTCGAGGACTGAGCAGGGGTGGCAGTCGTACGCCGTACGCAATACGCCGAACGCCGAACGCCGAACGCAAGACGCCAGACGACTTGTTCCCCCCTTAGCAAGGGGGGCTGGGGGGATAAACCCTCCCCGCCGACGGGCAGGGATTCCTTTCGCCACAAGCCTTTAGCTGACGGCTGATCGCTTCCTGTCTCATGTTCCCTCGGTGTACCCGAGTCCGTAGTACCCTGAGACCAGAACCTTATGGCTTTTTCGCCCGTCGATCCTGCGGCCTTCGAGGCTAGCCGGCGCCGCACCGGGCTCTTGCTGCTGCCCCTGGCTGCCATGGCGACTGCCGGTGCCTGGCTGCTGAGCTATGTCAACCACAGCCTCAACCCGGTGGACCGCTGGTTCTTGCCGCTGCTGTCGCTCGAGGCCGTCGGGCTGACCGTGCTGCTGTACTTCCGCCGCTTCGGCGTGCGCGAGGTGGAGGCGGGCGCGCTGGGCGGGCTGGGGCTCTACCAGTTGCTGATGCTGCTGTACCTGGTCGTCAGCGGGGAGGTTTACCGCGACGGCTTCGGGGCCACCTCGCTGTGGTACCCGCTGATCTTCCCCCTGGCCTTCCTGGTGCTGCCCCGCGAGCAGGCGCTGCGCCTTTCGGTGGCCTACTACCTGCTGGGCCTGGTCATCGGGCTGGCGGGGATGGCCCTGGGCGCCGTCCCGACCCTGAAGGCGCTCAATTCCTTCGTGCAGTTCTACGTGGTGTGCGTGGCCTACCTGGTGCTGCTCGACATCTACGCCCGCGTGCGCGAGCAGTACTTCGTGATGCGGCACATGGCCCACACCGACCCCCTCACCGGCCTCGCCAACCGCCGCGCGGGGCGGGAGCGCCTCGAGCACGCCCTGGGCCGGGCGCAGCCGGGCCGGGTGGCGGTGCTGCTGGCCGACCTCGACCACTTCAAGGAGGTCAACGACCGCTACGGCCACCCCGTGGGCGACCAGGTGCTGCGCGAGGTGGCCTTCCGCCTCGACCAGGAGCTGCGCGAGGGCGACCTGCTGGTGCGCTGGGGCGGGGAGGAATTCCTGATCCTGGCCCAGGGGACCGACCTCGAGCAGGCCCAGCACCTCGCCCAGCGCCTCGGCCGCGCCGTGCAGGACGAGCCGGTGGTGGGCACCATCGGCGTGAGCCTGAGCTTCGGCGTGGCGGTGTTCCGGACGGGCGACAGCGCCGAGACCCTGGTCGAACGCGCCGACCAGGCCCTCTACCGCGCCAAGCACCTGGGCCGCCGGCGGGTGGAGCTCGAGGTCTAAGTTTCTCCCGGCAAACCCACGCCGGAGCTACCTAACGCAGGCGCGGCAGCAGGCGAAGGTGCAGGTTGGGAAGGGGCATCTCGCCGGCCGGGCGGATGACCTGCAGATGGTAATGCTTGTCCTGCGGTATCGGCAGCGCCCGGATCGCGTAGTCGCGCGAAGGGTCGGGGCTCCAGGTCCCGGTCTTGAACTTCGACGATCCCCCGAGAGGTTGGCCCGTCAGCCCCAGGGCCGTGTACAGGGGTGGGGTGAACGGCAGCGGCTCCGTAGGACCCGGGCCCTGCGCAGGAGTGCCACCCCCGCCCAGGGCTACGCAGCCAAGCAGGATCAGCCCGACCGAGCGGCGCAGGCGCATGCTCATCACCTCGGAGCCATTCTAGCTCGAGGGCGAGGGCCTTTGGTTAATGGGCTCAGCTTCCCTTGAGCAGCCAGCGTACGTCCTGCACCACCTTGTCGGGGTCTTGCTGGATCTTGGACTGGCCGTAGATGAGGCGGAGCTGGCCCTTGGGGTCGATGAGGAAGACGCTGGCGGTGTGGTCGACGTTGTACTCCTGGGCCGACTTGATCTGGGACTTCTGGTAGAAGACGCCGTAGTCCTTGGCGACCTGGGCGGTGGCCTCAGGGGTGCCGCTGAGGCCGACGAAGCTGGGGTCGAAGAAGCGCACGTACTTGCCCAGCGACTCGGGGGTGTCGCGCTCGGGGTCCACACTGATGAGCAGGACCTGCACCCTGGCCCGCTCCTCGGGGGTGAGCTTGGCGTAGACCCGCTTGAGGTCTTGCATGGTGGTGGGGCAGACGTCGGGGCAGTTGACGAAGCCGAAGAAGATGAACACCGCCTTGCCCTTGAGGTCGGAGAGCTTGTAGCTGGGGTTGTCGGCGCTGGCGAGGGTGAATTCGGCGGCGGGGCGGGGGTTGAGCAGGGGCGTGCCGTAGGGCTGGTAGCGGTTGAGCCGGGTGTAGGCGAGCACGGCCAGCAGGATGGGCAGACCGATGAACAGCACGAGTCCGGCGATGCGTCGGGCCATAGTACTGACCAGGATAAAGCGTGTTTATGAGGATGAATGTCATGCGGGGGGTCGTGCGCGACGTTGACCCGGAGGTTCACGTCCTGCCTCTGCCTCGTTCTGTCTAAAGTAGAATCGCGCGGTGACCTGGAGCTTACGCCTGCTGGGGCAGCCCAGCCTCACGGGCCAGGGGCGCACGGCGGGGCTCGAGCGCAAGCCGGCGGCCCTGCTGGCCTACCTGGCGCTGGAGGGGCCCACGCGCCGCACCCGGCTGGCCGGGCTGCTGTGGCCCGGACTCGACGAGGGCCCGGCGCGCAACAACCTGCGCCAGGCGCTGTTCAACCTGCGCCGCTTCGAGGGGCTGCTGCAAGGGGGCGACCCGCTGCAGCTCGGGCCGGGGGTCGAGAGCGACGTGGCCTTGCTCCAGGAGCGGGCGGCGGCCCCCCGCCCGGACGACCCGCCTCAGGCGCAGGGGGAACTGCTGGAGGGCCACGACTACGACGACTGCCCCGAGTTCGGGGAGTGGCTGCTCCACGAGCGCGAGCGGCTGCGGGAGCTGCGGCGGGAGGCGCTGGGCCTGCTGTGCGAGCGCCTCGAGCGCGAGGGCGGCCTGGCCGAGGCGCTGTCCTGGGCGCAGAGGCTCCTGGAGGCCGACCCCATCTCCGAAGCCTCGCACCGGCGGGTGATGCGGCTGCACTACCTGCTGGGCGACCGCGCCGCCGCGCTCAGGGCCTACCAGCGCTGCGCCGA
>NZ_KE387023.1:874013-888737 GCF_000430045.1 Calidithermus chliarophilus DSM 9957
CCGCCCGCGTCGAGCTGCGGCCGCTCGAGCCCGCCGCCGTGGCCGTGCTGCTCGACGGCCTCAGGCTGCCCCTGCCCGCCGACCCCGCCCGCCTCACCCCCGAGCTGCACCGCCACACCGGCGGCAACCCCCTCTTCGTGCTCGAGACCCTCAAGCACCTGCTGGGGAGCGACGCCCCGCCCGCGCGGCTGCCCCACAGCGAGCGGGTGCAGCAGATCATCCTGCGCCGCCTCGAGCGCCTCTCCGCCACCGCGCTGCAAGCCGCCCGCGTGGCCGCGGTCTTGCAGAGCGACGCCGGCGTGGAGCTGGTGGCCGAGGTGCTGGGCACCCCGTTGCTGGAGATCGCCGGGGCCTGGGAGGAGCTCGAGGCGCACCAGATCGTGCAGGGCGAACGCTTCAGCCATGACCTCATCTACGAGACCGTCGCCGCCCACACCCCTGCCGCGCTCCGGGGCCTCTTCCAGCGCCTCGCCGCCGAGAAGCTCGCCGCCCGCGGGGGCAACCCCGCCCGCGTCGCCCAGCTCTGGCTCGCCAGCGGCCACGCCGGGCAGGCCGTGCCCTACCTGCTGGAGGCGGCCCAGGCCGCCGAGGCCGGTTTCCTGCACGCCCAGGCCGCCGGCCTCTACGCCCAGGCGCTCGAGCTCGCCCGCACCCACGGCCCCGAGGAGGTCGCCGCCGAGGCAGCCCGCCGGCTGGGGGCGCTCGAGGGCTCCCCCCCGGGCACTAGCCGCGAACCGCCGCTCCCCGCCGCGCCGCCGGACGACTAACGTTCGGCTAACGCCCCCTCGTCTACCCTCATCCTCGTTGCCTGACCGAGCGCACATCGGCAGCGCAAACGAGGAGATTGCAGATGAATACGAAACTGGCGTTCGCGGGTATTGCGGTTGCGGCAATGGCGGTGCTGGCCGGTTGCACGGGCAGCGTGGGCGGCGGCGGGATCTCGGGCAAGGTCAGCCGCGCAGGCGGCGGCTCGGCCGGCGGCGCCACCGTCATCGCCTGCTTGGTCGAAGACGACTGTGAAACCTACAGCGAGGCCAAAGCGGGCAGCGACGGCAGCTACACCGTCGGCAAGCTCGAGGGCGGCAAGAGCTACGTGGTGCTGGGCCTGCTCGACACCAACAAGGACGGCGAGGCCGACTACCTGGGCTGGTACGAGAGCGTCGAGGAAGACCCCACCGTGGTCAAGGCCCCCAAGAGCGGCGTGAACTTCCAGCTTTACGAGCTGGGCCAGGCCAAGCAGCAGCTCGAGATGCTGCCCAAGTTCCTCAGGTAAGACCCTCAGGGGGCCGCGGTCGCCGCGGCCCCTTCCAAGGAGACCAGTATGCAGATTTATAAGTGGATCGGAGCGGTGGCCGTTCTTGGGCTGCTGGCGGCGTGCAACCCCCAGAACGGCGGGGGAGACCCCAACCCGCCGGAGGACCTCGAGATCAGCGGGCAGGTCGGCCTGGACACCGGAGCCCTCCGGCCCGACTTCAAGGTCGGGGCCATGACCCAGTTAGCCGCCCAGAGCGACTTCGTGCCCGGCGAACTGATCGTGAAGTTCCGGCCCGGCGCGGCGCTGCGCCAGGGGGCCACGCTGACGGCGGGCAGCTTCCAGCTCAGCCTGGTGCGCGACCTGGCGCTGGAGAACACCCAGCTCGTGCGGGCGGCGGTGCAGGACAAGCAGGCCACCCTCGAGCTGCTCCAGCGCTTCAAGGGCCGCAGCGACGTGGTCTACGCCCAGCTCAACTACGTCCGCCACGCCTTCAAGACCCCCAACGACGAGTTCTACTCCTACCAGTGGCACTACCCGGCCATGAACCTGCCCCAAGCCTGGGACCTCGAGACCGGCACCAGCAACCCCGTCACCGTGGCCGTGATCGACACCGGCATCCTCTCGGGCCACCCCGACTTCCAGGGCAAGCTGCTGCCGGGCTACGACTTCATCTCCGACCCCGCCAACGCCAACGACGGCAACGGCCGTGACAACAACTCCGAGGACCCCGGCGACGAGCCCGGCGGCCAGGGCAGCTACCACGGCGCGCACGTCGCGGGCACCGTGGCCGCGGCGACCAACGAGGGCGTGGGGGGTGCCGGCGTGAGCTGGGCGGCCAAGATCGTGCCCGTGCGGGTGCTGGGCGTCCAGGGCGGCACCGACGCCGACATCCTCGACTCCGTGCTGTGGTCGGCGGGGATCAACGTGTCGGGCGTGCCGGCCAACCCCAACCCCGCCCACGTCATCAACATGAGCCTGGGCGGCAGCGGCAAGTGCGCCGACGTCCCCGCCTGGCAGGACGCCTTCGACAAGGCGAGCGCCAAGGGCAGCATCATCGTGGTGGCCGCGGGCAACCAGAACTCCGACGCCAACGACTTCGTCCCCGCGAGCTGCACCGGCATCATCACCGTCGGGGCCACCGAGACGCGCAACTACCGCGCCCCCTACTCCAACTACGGCTCGCGCATCGACGTGATGGCCCCCGGCGGCGACACCAAGAACGACCGCAACGGCGACGGCTACGTCGACGGCGTGCTGAGCGCGGCCCGCAACGACCAGAGCAACAACTACAACTGGGTCTTCTACCAGGGCACCTCCATGGCCTCGCCCCACGTGGCCGGCCTGGTCGCGCTGATGAAGAGCAAGAAGCCCAGCCTCACCTACCAGGAGGCCCTGTCCATCCTCAAGCAGACCGCCCGCCCCCTCGACGCCACCGCCTGCCAGCGCGCCACCGGCGCCGACTGCGGCGCCGGCCTGGTGGACGCGGTGGCGGCCCTGCAGGCCCTGGGCGGCGGCAACCCCACCCCCGACTTCAGCCTCAGCGTGACCACCCCCGACGTGCAGCTCGCCCCCGGCGGCAGCGCCTCGCTCACCGTCAACCTCAACCGCAGCGGCGGCTTCGCCAACTCGGTCACCTTCAGCCTTAGCGGCGCCCCCACCGGCCTGACCGGCAGCTTCAACCCCGGCAGCACCACCGGCAACAGCACCACCCTCAACCTCAGCGCCTCCGCCAGCCTGGCCCCCGGCAGCTACACCCTCACCGTGCAGGGCTCGAGCGGCAGCCTGAGCCGCAACGCCACCGTCAACCTCGTCGTGGCCGCCCCGCCCAGCCTCAAGGGCACCCAGCTCGTCGCCTGCTACTACCTCGCCAGCGAGGACGCCTGCGACGAGGGCAAGAGCCAGGCGCTCACCCTCAGCAAGGACGCCTCGAGCGCGGCCTACAAGTTCAGCGAGCTCAAGGACGGCAAGTACGTCGTCTACGGCTGGAAGGACGTCAACAAGAACGGCGAGCTCGACGACGGCGACTACCTGGGCTTCTACACCGAAGACGGCGAGGTGGTGCTCGTGCGGCCCAGCGCCAGCGACGTCGACTTCAGCCTCGGTCTCGTCAGCGGCGGACGCAGCAAGGCGCTCGAGCGCATCCGCTCCCTGATGCGGTAGGACGGTCATGGACCCTCAGCCCGCTCAGACTTACATCGTCCGCATCTGGTGGGAGCAGACCCACGACGGGGAAGGTGGAGCCTGGCGGGCTTCCCTCACGGAAGTCCACAGCAAGGAGCGCCGCTACTTCAAGAGCCCCGACGAACTCCTGCATTACCTGTCCCAGCACCCCGGGCAAGCCCTGGGGCTGAGATAGACCAAGATCGCAAGCGGATATTCCCCCCGGCCTTCGCGCCGGGGGCTTATTTTCTGTCTCGCCGCAGCCCGCGGCCTGCTGGGGTGCGCTCGGCCACGCCACCTCCCGGATGGAGAAGTGTTCGGGCATGGCCCAACCATAAGACCTAGAGTGCGCCCCAGGTCAAGCGGAGGATTCGGTCTGGCCTAGAGCAAGGTCACCGCGTCGCCAGGAAAAGCCAGAGGAGCCACGCTCGAGCCCTTCTGCGCCACGAACTTGGTCAGGTATTCGTCGCCGTGAGGGTCGCGGTAGACCTCGGTGTAGCCTGCATTCAGGTTCACGATCCAGACCTCCCGAATGCCCACCCGCGCGTAGCGGCCCAGCTTCTTACCCCGGTCATGAGCCAGGGTTGTATCGGACACCTCGATCACCAAATAAACGCTCTCCGGACGAGGGTGGTGATTGCGATAGTCTAGTGCCGCATCCAGTAAGGCGCAATCAGGCCGCACAAGATCAGCCTGGTCCAGGAAAATTGGGTTTTGAACGCGTACCCTCGCCTTGCCTGAAAACTGCTTGACCAGAACCTCGGTCAGTTTGTCCACCACGTCGGCATGGTTCTCCCCAATTGGGATCTCGTAGACCTCGCCGTCGATGAGTTCGATGCGTTTTTCGGGGTTGAGTAGGCCAGCTTTATCCATAGCCAGTAGCTCATCCACTGTCCATTTCTTGAGCGTGACCATGAATTCAGGGTAGCGCACCCCGGCTCAGTCCAGGGCCTCCAGCCGCACCGGGTTGGAGTGGAAGGTGCTCCCCGCGCCCATATCGGTGAGGTGCTCGCCGGTGAGCCAGTTCACGCCCTTGCCGTCGGGGGCGTAGCGCTCCCACCAGGTGCCCTCGAGCACCACCGTCCCCGGCATGGGGGCCTCGCTCACGCGGGCCTTGCGCACCACCGCGCCGTGGCGCGAGCGGATGCGCAGCAACATCCCGTCCTGCACGCCGTGGGCGGCAGCGTCCTGGGGATGCACCAGCAGCACCGGCTCGCCGCCTTCGCCCTGCACCAGCCGCTCGACGTGGCCGTAGGTGGAGTTGAGGAAGTGCTTGGCGGGCGGGGTCATGAGGATGAGGGGGAACTCCTCGTCGGGCTCGGTGAGGGTGACGGGCGGGGGCGGGTCGAAGCGGATCTTGCCGCTTTGGGTGTTGGCCCCGTCCTTGAAGGGCAGGAACTCGCGGGGGGTGTTGAGGCGCACGAAGCCCTCGGCCTTGAGGCGCTCGAGGGTGATCCCCTCGAGCCAGGGGTGGCCGCTGGAGAGGAGGCTTCGGGCTAAGTCCTCGGCGCTCCAGTAGAGGGTGGGCTCCTCCAGGCCCAGCCGCCGGGCGAGCTCGGCGAAGACCCAGGTGTTGGGGCGGGCCTCGCCCTGCGGGAACATCACCGGCTCGTTCCAGGAGAGGTAGAAGTGGCCGTAGGCGGTGTAGAGGTCGGGGTGCTCGAGGAAGGTGGTAGCGGGGAGCAGGTAGTCGGCGTAGCGGGCGGTCTCGGTGAGGGCCTGCTCGAGCACCACCGTGAAGAGGTCCTCCCGCGCCAGGCCCTGCTGCACCAGGGCGGTGCTGGGGGCCACCACCAGCGGGTTGGAGTTGAAGACGAACAGCGCCCGCACGGGCGGGTCGAGCCGGGTGAGCGCGCTGCCGAGCTGGCTCATGTTGACGTGGCGGGCGGCGGGGTTGGGGCGGAAGTAGCCCCCAGGCTCGTGCTCCCCACACAGCAGGTGGGCCCCGCCCAGGTAGGTGCGCTCGAGCCGGAAGGCCCCCGAGGCCGAGAGCAGGGCGCCGCCGCCGGGGTACTGCCAGGCCCCGATGAGGGCGGGCAGCAGCAGCACCGCCCGCTGGGCGCTGGCCCCGCCGGGGTGGCGGGTCATGCCGTAGCTGGTGCGGATAAAGCTGGCCCTGGCGCGGGCGAACTCGAGCGCCAGCCGCTCGATGGTGGCCGCCGGGACGCCGGTGACGGCTTCGGCCCGCTCGGGGGTCCAGGCCTCGGCCGCGGCGCGGTACTCCGCGAAGCCCTGGGCGGCGCGCCCCAAGTAGGCCGCGTCGTGCAGCCCCTCGCGCAGGATCACGTGGGCCAGGGCATAAGCCAGCGCCCCGTCGCTGCCGGGGCGCAGCTTGACGTGCTCGTCGGCGAAGCGGGAGGTGAGGTTGGCGTAGGGGTCTACGTGGACGATCTTCGCCCCGTTGTGGCGGGCCTCCTTGAGCAGGGGCGTGAGGTGGGTGTTGGTGTGCAGGCTGTTGATGCCCCACAGGAAGATGAAGCGGGCCTTGGGCACGTCCTCGGGGTCGATGCCGTAGCGCGGCGCGCCGTAGGTGGCCTCCCAGGCCGCGCTCCCCGCCGTGGCGCAGATGGTGGTGTCGAGGGCGCTGGCCCCGATGGCGCGGAAGAAGGCCAGGGGGTGCTCGTACTGGTGCAGCCCCATGGTGCCGGCGTAGTGATAGGGCAGCACCGCCTCGGGGCCGTGCCGGTCGATGACCTCGCGCAGCCGCTCGGCGATAGCGTCGAGGGCCTCCTCCCAGCTCACCCGCTCGAAGCGCCCCGAGCCCTTGGGCCCGGCTCGGCGCATGGGGTAGAGGGGGCGCTCGGGGTGGTGGTTGCGCTCGGGGTAGCGGTAGGTCTTGACGCAGGCGAAGCCGCGGGTGAAGGGGTGGGCGGGGTCGCCCTCGACCTTCAGCAGCCGGTTGGCGCCGTCGTCGATGGTCAGGATCAGCGAGCAGGCGTCGGGACAGTCGAGGGGGCAGGTGGCTCGAGCCGTGCGGGTCATGCCCCCCATCGTACCGCGCGGCTTTGTCACCTGGCTCCTACGGGTCGGGGCGGGCGTAGCCCAGCGCCAGGAAGCCGTTCTCGTCGGGCTCGGGGCTGTGGGGGGCGAAGCCCAGGGCCTGCAGCGAGCGCAGGCTGGGGAGGTTGTCCGGTTCCACCGAGGCCACGAAGCGGCGGTAGGGGGTGAGGTTGGGGTGCTCGAGCATGGCCCGCACGATGCGCTTGCCGTAGCCCTGCCCGCGCAGGTCGGGGCGCACCGCGAAGGCGAAGTGGAAGGCGGCGGGGTCGTGCTCGTCGGGCTCGCCCTGCACGTAGCCCACCGCCTCCTGCCCCTGCCAGGCCAGCCACAACTCGACGCCGGGGGCGCCGTGCTGCAGCAGCCACCACGCCGCGTCCGGGGGCGAGAGCCTCCGCGCGAGCTCGGGGTCTTCGAACCAGGACTCGATCAGTCTTCGCCCCGCCTCGTCGACGGGGATTAGCCGCAACGGTTCCACGCGGGCTTAAGCATACGATGAAGTCATGGACACTCCCCGGGCATACCTCGTGCTCGCCAACCTGCTGATCTGGCTGCCCCCCCTGGCGAGCGCCTTCAGCCCCGGCTCGGCCTTCGTGGCCGGCCTGGCGCTGGGCTGCATCATGGTCTCGCTGGTGGCGCTGTGGGTGGGCGTCGTGGGCAGCATCCGGCAGGGGCAGTCGGCCGCCAACCTGCCGCTGATGGCGGTCTACGGGGTCGGGGCCGTGGTGAGCCTGTTCCTGGCCCGCAGCCTCAGCCCGTAGGCCAGGGCCTGGCCTACTCCCGCACCGCCCGCCCGGCCAGGACCGCCGCCGAGGCGGTCACCAGCCCGGCCAGCCCCAGGCCCAGCCCCACGCCCAGGTGCAGGAAGGGCGGGTAGGCCAGCCCCGCCGCCGTCCCGCCCAGGTAGAACGCGGCCACGTAGGTGCCGCTCACCCCGCTCCCCCGCCGCCCCGAAACGGCCCCGCCCAGGCCCTGCGCGGTGAAGAGGCCCGCCATCACCAGCACGAAGCCCGGCACGATGAACCCGGGCCGGTCGGGGAGCTGGAGCAAAAGCCCCGCCGCCACCACCGCGAAGGCCAGCCGCAGGGCCCCCGCCTCCCCGAAGCGGGCCACTAGCCGCCCGGTGAGGGCGCTGCCGGGAATCCCGGCCAGATAGGCCAGCATCACCCCGCCGATCTGGGCCTGGGAGAGCCCGAGGGCCTCGAGGCGGTAGGGCAGCAGGTTGGCGACGAAGAAGTTGACGAACAGCAGCGAGAAGCCCACCCAGTACAGCGGCCAGGCCGACAGCGAGTAGCGCGGGGCGCTCAGGGCAAGGGTGCCCCGCTCGCGCAGCAGCCAGAAGGCGGGGAGCATCACCGGCAGCGTGAGCAGCAGCAGGGCCAGCCGTTCGCCGAAGGCGTCGGCCAGGAAACCGCCCAGCGCCCGGCCCAGACCCCCGCCCAGCACGTTCCCCGCCACCCATAGCCCGGCCATCTCCGGGGCCCGGTTGGGGAAGAGGCGGGGCAGCAGGGCCAGCGAGAGGCCGGGCACGGCGGCCGCCGCCGCGCCCTGCAGGGCCCGGGCGACGAGCCACGCCTCGAGCCCCGGCGCCAGCGCCGCCGCCACCCCGAACAGCCCCACCAGCAGCAGACCGCCCCCCAGCACTCGCCCCACCGGCAGCCGCAGCCGGGGCACCAGCGGCGACAGCAGCACCAGCGCCAGGAAGGGCAGGCTGATGCCAAGCCCCGCCGAGCCGGGCGGGGCGCCGAAGAGGCGCTCGAGGCCCGGCAACAGCGGGACCGTGCTGTAGAGCGCGGCGTAGAGCAGCGTTCCCGAGAGCAGCACCGCCAGCGGCATGGCTCATGCTAACCAGAAGCGGTCTGCCGGGCGCTAACCCTCGTAACACTCATGTTACGGCCGCGGTTCATTGCTATTTCACATCTCGAGCGCGTATGCTCGAAAAGCCCATTCAAGCCATTGGTGGATCCTCATCAGGAGGTCGTATGAACCGTATCGGCAAGTTGGCCCTGCTCGTAGGTCTGGCCCTGGTCGCGGCGGCGTGCAGCCGTGCCGTGCAGGACGTAGGGGTTACCGCCCAGATCACCAACGGCGAGCTCGACGGCAACCGCCACCCGTACGTGGGCCTGATGGTCGCGCAGGACACCGCCGGCAGGCCGCTGTGGCGCTGCAGCGGCACCCTGATCTCCCCGACCATCTACCTCACGGCCGGGCACTGCACCGAGGCCCCGGCCGCGCACGTGGAGATCTGGTTCGACGCCGACGTGGAGTCGGGCATCCCCGGCAACGGCTACCCCTTCAACGGCGACGTGGGCGGCACGCCCTACACCCACCCGCAGTACGACCCCAACGCCTTCTTCCTCTACGACCTCGGCGTCGTCGTGCTCGACGAGCCCGTGGTGATGAGCGAGTACGCCGCCCTGCCCAAGCAGGATGTGCTCGACCGCATGGCCCGGCAGCGCGGGCGCCAGGACGTGACCTTCACGGCCGTGGGCTACGGCCTGCAACGCATCAACCCGGTCTTCGTCGAGGCCGAGCGGGTGCGCATGCTGGCCCGCCCCCACCTCATCCAGATCAACGGCGGGATCGTGGGCGACTTCTCGCTGCTGCTGTCGAACAACCACTCCACCGGCGGCACCTGCTTCGGCGACTCCGGCGGGCCCAACTTCATCGACGACACCAACGTGGTAGGCGGCGTGACCTCCTTCGGCCTGAACGGCAACTGCGGCGGGACGGGCGGGGTGTACCGGGTGGACCGCAAGGACGACCTCGACTGGTTGGCGACGTTCGGCGTGACGCCGTGATGGGGCGATGGTCGGTAGCTGATAGTCGGTAGCTCATAGCCGGACGCCGGGCGTAGGCCCGGCGTCCTACGTCGTACGCAAAACGCCAAACGCAAAACGCCAAACGCAAAACGCTAGACGCCAAACGCCAAACGCCAAACGCCAAACGCCAAACGCCAAACGCCAAACGCCAAACGCAATATGCTTTGGCCCTCGGCCCTCGACGACGGTGGGGAGGGGTCTACCGCGAGCCACACGCCACGAGCCTTCCACGCCTAGTGCCGTTCTAGGCTCACCTTGGGCAGTAGCCTCCGCAGGCCATCGGGGAGCCACCAGTTCCACTTGCCTGCCAGGAGCATCACGGCGGGGACCAGCATCAGGCGGATGAGGGTGGCGTCGAGGAAGACGGCCAGGGCCAGGCCGAAGCCGATGGTCTTGTTGACCACCAGGTCGCCGCTGACGAAGGCCGAGAAGACGATGATCATGATGGCGGCGGCGCTGGTGATGACGCCGGCGGTGCGCTCGAGCGCGGCCTTCACGGCCTCGCGGGTGGGCAGGCCCTGGAGGTGGTACTCCTGGATGCGCGAGAGCAGGAAGATCTCGTAGTCCATGGAGAGCCCGAAGAGCACCGCGAACATGGTGAGGGGGAGGCTCGGGTCGATGGAGGCGGTCTCGGGGTCTACGTTGAAGAGCCCGCCCAGGTGGCCCTCCTGGAAGATCAGGGTGACCACGCCGTAGGTAGCCCCCACGGTGAGGGTGTTCATCAGGATCGACTTCAGCGGGATCAGCAGGCTGCGGAAGGCCACGGTGAGCAATACGAAGGTGGCCGCGAAGACGACGAGGATGGCGAAGGGCGTGGCCTGGATGAGCACGTCGTTGAACTCCATCGCCCCGATGGGCCCCCCGCCCAGCAGCACCGTCTGGAACCCCGCGTCCTTGGCGTGTTGGCGCAGCTTGTCGGCCCAGGCCGGGATCTCGGGGGCCCGCACCGGCTGCTTGGGGACCACCGACAGGCGCAGGTAGCGCTGGTCCTGGCTGACGGAGCGCCGGGTGAGGGAGAGCAGGTCGGAGAGGCCGCTGGCGGTGTCGCCCAGGGCCACGCGCCCGGCCAGGAAGGGGGAGATCACCAGCCGCACCTCGGGCAAGGCGGAGAGGGAGCGCTCGAGGCGGGCCCAGTTGCGCCGGGCCTCGGGGGTGAAGCCGGCCTCGCCCAGGTCCAAGAGCACCTCGAAGGTGTCGAGGCTGCCGCCGAGCTCGAGCGAGCGGATGAGCTCCAAGCCCTTGCGCGACTCCACGCCGGGCGAGAGCCCGAAGGCCCCGGTGTAGCCCAGCCGCATCCCGAAGAGCGGCCAGGCCAGCAGCAGCATGGCGGCGGTGATGCCCAGCGTGAAGAACCAGGGGCGGCGCATGACGGCCTCGGCCCAGCGGCGGAAGAGCGGCAGGGTCTGGCCGGAGCTCGTGGCCCGAACCGCGAAGCGGCGCGGCCAGTTGACCCGCTCGCCCAGCAGCGCCAGCAACGCGGGGACGGCGGTGACCGAGGCCAGCACGGTGAGGAAGATCGCCAGCACCCCGCCCAGGCCCATCGAGCGGATGAAGGTGAGGTCGGGGATGAACAGTGAGGCCATCGCCACCGCCACGGTGAGCCCGCTGAAGGCCACCGCCCGCCCGGCGGTGCGGGTGGTCAGGGCGGCGGCTTCCCGGGGCGGACGGCCCCGGGCCAGCTCCTCGCGGAAGCGGTTGACCATGATCAGGGCGTAGTCGATGCCCGCGCCCAGCCCCAGCATGGTGATCACGCTCTGGGCGAAGCTCGAGACCTCGGTGAGCTGGGTGAGCCCGTAGAGCATCGCCATGCTGGTGGTGATGGAGATGAGGCCCACCACCAGGGGCACGCCCGCCGCCACGAAGGCCCCGAAGGCCAGCACCAGCACCACCGCCACCATCGGCAGCGCCACGAGCTCGCTGCGCCGGATGTCCTGCTCGAGCAGGTGCAGGAAGTCTTCGGTGATGGCGGTGGCCCCCGTGACGTAGAAGCGCGTACCGGGGAGCCCCAGCGCCCGCACCTCGGCGCGGATCGCCGCCAGCACGGGGTCGGGGTCGTCGAGCCGCGTCTGGAGCACGGTCGCGGTGACGCGGTAGTCGTCGGAGTGCAGCCTGAGCGGGCTCGGCGCGTCGAAGCGGGTGAGGCTCAGCACCCCCTCGAGGCGCCCCAAGCGCTCGATGAGCCGGTCGTAGGCCTCGCGGAAGCGCGGGTCGGTGGCGGGCAGGCCCTCGCTCACCACCACGGTGCGGTCGGACAGGTCCTGCCCGAAGGAGCGCTCGAGGATCTCCCCCACCCGCCGCGCCTCGCTATCGGATGCCGAGGAATTGTTCGCCACCAGCGCCCCGGGCGCGCGCCCGGCCAGGGGTACGGAAAGCACCACCACCACCGCCCACGCCACCAGCACTAGCAAAGGATGTCGGGTAACCCAGCGGCCGAGGCGGGCAAACATTCGGCCTTTAACTATAAGCGGGCAACCTTCAGCCGTCAGCTCGTGGCCTGTGGCTCGAGGCGTGTGGTAGACCCCACCCCGTCCCTCCCCGCGGGCGGGGAGGGGGTATCCCCCCGGCCCCCCTTGCTAAGGGGGGTGACAAGGCGCCCCGCGTCTTGCGTTTGGCGTTTGGCGTACGACGTACGACCCGCGTTCTGCGTTTTGCTATCAGCTATGGGCTATCGACTATCGACTACCCCCGCCTAATCCTCCAACAACCCCACGAAACTGTGCGGGTCCGGGTCAATCCTCAGCCGCGCCTTCGCCGGGGGCAGGTTCTGCATGAGCTCCTGCAGGCGGGCCGTGGAGCCCTTGAGCAGCAGGTGGAAGACGTACTGGCCGCGCACCTTGGGCACCGGGGCGGGGGCGGGGCCCAGGAGTTCGCCGGGCTGGACGCGGCTGCGGAAGAAGTCGGCGAGCTGCACGGCGGCGTCGCGGGCTACGGGCTCTTTGGAGTGGGAGAGCTCGAGCTTGATCATGCGCTGGACGGGGGGGTAGTCCAGGGCGCGGCGCAGCAGCAGCTCGTTGCGCAGGAAGGTCTCGGGGTCGCCCTGCTGCAGGGCCTGGTGGGCGGGGTGGGCGGGCTCGAAGCTCTGCAGGGCGAGCAGGGGGCGGCGGCGGGGGTGCAGCTCGGTGAGCTGCCACAGCAGGCGGTGGTAGCGCTCGCCGGCGCGGAAGTCGGAGTCGAGGAGGAAGCCGTCGGCGTAGGGGAGGAGCACCAGGGCCAGTTCGGGCAGGGTGGGGGCGCGCAGGACGGCGGTGGTGCCCACCAGCAGCCCGGGCTCGCCGGCGAGGAGGGGCTCGAGGCGGTCTTTCTCCTCGGCGGTGTAGCGGTAGCGGGGGAGGAAGGGGACGGCGGCCTCGAGGGCCTCCAGCAGCCACTCCACCCCCGGCCCCTTGGGCTCGAAGACCTCCGAGCGGCACTGCGGGCACAGCGGGGGGGCCTTCTCCTCGTGGCCGCACTGGTGGCACAGCAGCCGCCCGGCCCGCCCGGCGCGGTGCAGGCGCAGGGGCAGGGCGCAGTCGGGGCACATGGCCTTCCAGTCGCAGTGCTTGCAGCGCAGCACCGCGCTGTAGCCGCGCCGGGCCACCAGCACCACCGCCTGGCGCCGCTTCTCGGCCACCTGCTGCAAGAGGTTCACCGCCGCGCCCGACAACGGCCAGCCCCGCTCCCGGCGCATGTCGAGCAGGTGCACGCGGGGCGGGGCGAGGGGCACGGTGTGGCTGCGGCGCAGCTCCCACTCGGCCTCGAGGCTGGGCACCAGCGAAAGCGTGGTGTAGGGCACGCCCGCTAGTTTGGCCCGCAGCTCGGCCAGGTAGGGCACGAAGGCCCTCGAGCCCCCCGAGAGCTTGTAGGCGTCGTTGCCCTCCTCCACCACCACCACCCGGCGGAAGTCGAAGGGCAGCAGCAGGCCCTGGTAGGTCGAGAACACCGCGCCCCCCTGGGGCAGGCCCTCGCGGGCGAGCTGGTGGAAGACCTGGCGGCGCAGCTCGGGCGAGAGCTCGCCGTGGAAGGGGAGGGCCTGGGGGAAGTGGGGCAGGCAGCGCTTGAGCTGGGCCACCTCGGGGAAGAGCACCAGCGTGGGCCCCTCGCGCACCAGGCCGCTGAGCACCCGCAGGCGCTCGGGCCAGCGCCCCCCGCCGATGCGCTGGGCCTCAGGGGGGAAGGGGAGGGGCTCGAGCGCGCGCCCCTCGACCCTGGGCACCTCCAGGGGCAGCTCGACGAAGGCGGCGTAGCCCTTGTCGAGCAGGCCCTTGACCACCCCGTTGCCCACGCCCGCCTGCTGGGCGAGCGCGGTCATGCTCTCGGCCCGCCCCAGGGTATGCAGGATCTCCAGCGCCAGGCGGCCCTTGGGGGTGAGGGCGCCGTCCGGGGCCTTGAGGGGGACCAGGATCTGCCGGGTGGGGCGCTGCTCCTCGACCACCTCCTCGAGCACCCCGCCCTCGCGCAGGTAGTCCAGCAGCTTGGGGTCGAAGCCCCGCGCCTCCTGCCAGCCCTCGGCCAGGCTCTCCAGACCCGCCGGCAACACCGCGCTGAGGGCGCCGGGGAGCAGGCGCAGCCGGTGCCGGAGGGCGGGCTCGAGGAAGGGCAGCAGGTCGTCGAGCACGCTGCCCAGGGGAGCGAAGAGCTCCTGGGCGGCGCACTCGAGGAAGTGCAGCTCCTGGGGCCGCAGCCAGGGGTAGGGCTCGAGGCAGGCCACCGCGTGGCGCAGGGCGAAGCCCTTGCGCGCGCCGTCCTCCAGGCCCACCACCACCCCCACCCGCAGCTCGCCGCGCCAGGGCACCACCACCCGCCGCCCCAGCAGCTCGCCCTCCACGCCGTGCGGGGGCAGGTAGCTCATGGGCTCCAGGGGCAGGGGCAGGGCCACGCGCAGCGCTTGCACGCCCCATACCATATCGGGTTTGTCCCGGCGCTTGGGTCGGCGGCCCACATTGCCCCCGGTGCGCCAGGGAATGAGCCAACCGAGCAACCCGCCGTCCGAAGCCGCCCGCCTCGAGCCGGGGCACCACCGCCTTCGCCCGGCTTCCCCTGAGCGACGCGGCCGAAGCCGGAGGGGCCTCGAGCCCGCGCCTTTTGTGAGCTTTGAACGCGACTGCCCGGGGAAAATCTCTATAATCAGTGCATTTATGGCACTTCGGCTTTCGCGGAGCCTTCACGCACGCGGGGGCATTCAGGAGAGGTTTTCATGCACGGATTGATCAAAGTCGGCCAGCTCGCGACGGCGGTACTCGGACGAACAGGTTTGGGGAAGACGGGCCTGGGGCAGTGGTTGTTCCAGCGCTACTATGCGCTGCTGCCTCGAGGCGAACGCTGGGTGGAGGTGGGGGGTCAGCGGATGTGGCTGGACCTGTCGGACCGGACGCAGCTGAGCATCGCGCTGGGGAGCCACGAGCGGGCGGCGCTGGCGCGGTTCGTGGGGCTGCTGCGGCCGGGGCAGACGGTGGTGGACGTTGGGGCGAACGTGGGGCTGTACACGCTGGCGGCGGCGCGGGCGGTGGGGCC
>NZ_KE387023.1:888837-928365 GCF_000430045.1 Calidithermus chliarophilus DSM 9957
GGGGGGCGGCGGTGGAGGTGGAGGCGGTGGCGCTGGACGAGTACTGCGAGCGGGAGGGGCTGGCGCCGGACGTGGTGAAGGTGGACGCGGAGGGGGCGGAGCTGGCGGTGCTGCGGGGGCTGCGGCGGACGCTGGGGCGGGCGGGGCGGGTGGCGGTGGTGTGCGAGCTGTACGACCCGGACCCGGCGGCGGTGGCGGCCAAGCGGGCCGAGGCCGAGGCGCTGCTGGCGGAGGCCGGGCTGCGGGTGGAGGGGGCCCTGGCCTACCGCGCCTCCACCCTCCTCTACGCGTACAAGCCTGCCCAGGCCGCGGCCCAGCCCGAGAACCGCCTCAAGGGGTACTCGCTGCTGGGCTGGCTGCTCGAGCCCTACGCCCGGGTTCTGTCGGCCTGGGAGGGCGCGGCCCACGTCCAGGTGCCGCTGTGAGCGAGGCTGGCCGGCGAAGCTGACGGGTCGGCCCTTCCCAGAAGCTCTCCCTGAAGCGGGGGGAGGGGTTCCGGACGGTTGCCGCCTGTAGCCCTCGAGCCCGGGTTCAACCGGCTCGTTGTCGGTTCAGGGCCGGGTGCGGGGGCCTTCCGTGGGAACCGCGGGGCGCTCCCGCACACCCCGGCGGTCGGGGGTTCGGAGTGAGGGCCTGTTCGCAGGACCGAAAGGATGTGCCGCCGAGCGCTTCTGCTCGGCGGCGAGCCTAGGCGGCGCTCAGTACTCCCTGAAGCTCATCTTCACCGGGACGATGGTCTGGAGGTCGAAGCTGCGCACGGTGGGGAAGTTGGGCGGCGCTAGCGTGCTGTTGGCGAAGCGCAGGTCGTAGTCGTAGGTCTCGATGTAGCCGCTGCCCAAGCCTCCGGAGCCGTTGAGCGTGCCGCGCAACTGGTCGGACGACTGGATCACCCCGCCGTAGACGTGCATCTTGCCCTGTTTTCCCCGGCCGCCGTAGTTCTCCACGGCCAGGCCTTTGCCGCTCGCCCCGGCCAGGAAGGAGCCCCACAGGTAGATGTTGTCGGGGGCTTTCACGGGGCTGTCCTCGATGACGATGTGGTCGCGCTGGGAGAACACACCCAACACCGTAGGCACCAGGCCATCGGTCGTGACGCAGCGGGGACGGCTGCTGGTGTAGCCGCCGTCGGCCACTTTGGTGGGGTCGCACTCGTAGATCAGGTCGCTGGTCACGCCGATCTTGTTCACCGCGGTGATGTTGAGCTGGGTCTCTTTGGAGAGGGCGGGCCGGATCTGGTCGGGCGGCGGGTGGTCGGGGCAGAGGTCGGAGTTGCCGGGGTAATCGACGCCGCAAGCCAGCGAGCCGCTGCGGCCGGGGCCGCGCAGGTCGTCGATGCGGCCGGTGACGTAGATCTGGCCCGTCGGCCCGCCGCTGCCGAGGGGGGCGTGGCCGTTGGGGACGCCCGAGAAGACCTGCAGCGGCCCCCCGTTGAGCCTGACGGAGGTGGTGTTGGCGGCGTAGTCGGCGGTGATCACCCAGGTGTTGCTGCCCTGCCTCAGGGTGTAGACCTGCTTGCCGTCGCCGCTGGCCTCGAGCTTGAGCTGGTCGAGGTTGCCCTGCACGTAGATCCCGCCCTGCACGCTCGACCCGTCGTTGACCAGGTAGACCCCGTCGGGGATCGAGGGGCTGCTGTTGCAGCGCCGGGTGGGCGGGTTGTGCAGGCCCAGCCGGAAGCAGATCTCGGAGTTGCTCGGGGTCGAGGTGTCGAGGGGGTCCATGCCCAGGGCGGCACGCTGTTGGGAGAGCGTGGAGTTGGGCAGGTCCACTTCGGGGGCGCTACGGATGAAGCCCTTCTCGAACCTGGGCACCGTGCAGGGCGGGCGGGAGTCGCCCCTCACCCAGACCCTGCTCGCGCCCCCGCACCTGCCGTTGGCGTTGTAGTAGTAAGCGCCGTCGTCGCTGGTGCTGATGACGTCCCGGAAGACGGGGGTCCCCCAGAAGCCCCACGCGTGGTTGGCGTGGACCGGCCCGTTGAACACGGTGCCCGTGGGGAAGAACCCCGCGTCGCCCTCGGCGTCGTCGACGAGGAAGAGCCACTGCGAGAGCGAGGGCCTGCCCAGTTGGATCTGGAAGATCCCCTTGTCCTGCACGCGCCGTATCCCACCGCCGGCCCTCCCGGTCGAGGTGATGACGTAGTCGGCGACGTAGGTCTGGGCGGGTGCCTGGCCGGCGGTGGCGTAGGCCAGCCCGCGCAGGTTGCTCACGCTGTACTGGACGGTGGCCGAGCCGATGCCGCCGAGCGAAGCCCCGGCGACGCTGCCGAAGTTGGTGTTGAGGGTGTTCTGGATCGTGGTCGCCAGGCTGCTCCACTGGCTTTGGGGGATCACCCACTCGGAGTAGGGGTCGGCGGTGGCCGACATGAGCGGGAGGATGGCGTTGCGGATGTCGGAGCGGGCGGGGCCGGCCAGGGCGTAGCGGGCATAAGTCTCCCCGGCCTCGGCCACGGCGCGGGCCTGGGCGAGCTGGACGCTCGAGCGGCTCTGCTGGAGGTCGCCCATCGAGCCCACGAAGAGAATGGTGATCACCGAGACCAGGACGGTCAGCAAGACCAGGGCGGTGATGAGGGCAAGGCCGTGATTTCGCATGCTACCTCCTGAGGTCGACGGTCTGCGACAGGGTGAGGGTGTCCCGCGCGCCGTTGGGCAAGAGCTCGGCGCTCTGGCCCGTCAGGGCCACGCGGATCGCGCGGATCTCGTTCCCGACGTACCGGCTGCCGGAAACGTTGGGGTAGGCGCTGTAGGCGCTGCCCAGGGCGCTCGCGGCGGCGTCCAGGGTCTCGTAGAACACGAGCTGGGAGGAGGGGTCGGAGGGGTTGAGCGGGACGCCGTACCAGACCTGGATCCTGGAGATGCCGAACGCCACCACGCCGGTCTGCGCCCCGGGGGTGCCCAGGCCGGTCCTGCGGAAGAGGACGGTCTGGCTGGGGTCGAGCGGGTCGGTCTGCAGGAGGTACGTGGCAATCTGGGCCTTGAAGATGTAGGCCGCCGGGCTCCACAGTCCGGAGATCTTGGTGGTGTTGTGCTGCAACTTCTCGGGCGGGCTCGAGTTGCAGCCGGGGGTGCGGTGGTGCACCTGGGTGATCTGCAACAGTTGGTAATCGCTGCCGTTGAGCAGGATGGCCGTGTCCCCGTCCTGGAAATCGCTCGCGTCGCAGACCCGGGTCTCCGCCGAGTTCGTGAAGCTGTTGCCGGGCGGCTCGGCGACGCGGGTGCTGGTCCCGTCGAGGGTGACGATGCTGACCCGGCTGTGGTTGCTGCAGGCGGCGCTGGCGCCGCAACTGCTCTGGTTCCAGACGTGCAGGCCCGCCGCCGAGCGCAGGTCCTGGGCGATGAGCGTCAGGGCGGCCCGCAGGTTCTGCTGGGTGCTCAAGCGGGTGTCCTCGCGCCGCTTGTGCTGCAAGGACGAGGAGATCGCCTGGGTAGCCAGCGCCATGAGGATCCCGACGATGGCCAAGGCCACCAGGATCTCGACCAGGGTGAACCCTGCGCGGCGCTTATTGGTCGACGAAAGTGCTGAGCGCAAAGCTGGCCTCCCCTCCCTTTACCCTGGCGTAGCGTATGGTGACGTCCACCCTCCAGACCTGCGGGCTGCTGGCGAACAGGGTGGTTTGAACCCGGAAGGCGTAGCGCCCCCACTCGGCGTTGAGGGACGCGGGGCTGGGATCGCCTGCCGCGACGAAGGTGGGGTCGTTGGCGTAGTCGTAGCCGTAGTCGTAGGTTCTGGCGGTGGTAAAGGCGTTGAAATCGAGGGTTTTGGCGCGGAACCGGTCCAGCCAACCCTCGGCGGCGGCGACCGCCTGAGCCCGCGTGCGGTTGTCGGCGTTGGCCTGCATGCTGCCGACCACCGACGGCGCGAACATCCCCAGGGCCAGGCCGAGGATGACCAGTGCCAGGAGCACCTCCATGAGCGTCATGCCCAGCTTCTTCACAACGACCTCCTGTCGAGGTTATAGAGACGTTTAGCCGGGTCGGGAACCAGGCAAAGATCGGTTTCGAACAGTGGACCCACCTCCATCCTCACGCGCGCCTCGAGCCGCCTCAGAGCTTGACGACCCTGACCGCTCCGGCCATGGACGGCAGGACGCGCAGGGTCCGCGCCCCGTCCGTCACCCGGACCTCGAGCGTGCCGGGGTCGAGCGTCATGTAGCTTCGGGTGTCGAACGTGACGGTATTGCCCACGGCGACGTTGCTCAGCCGTACCGCCCCGGTGAGCGCGCGGGTTTGCCGCACGACCCAGCTCCCGCTGACCTGCTCCTCGAGCACGTAGGCGTTCGACCCGCTGACCCGCAAGCGCCAGGGGTTTCCGGTCGAGAGCCCCCGGGCGCGGCAGTTTTGCAGGTCCTGCGCGAGCATCTCGGCGGCGCTCTCGAGGTTGAGCTGGCCGCGCAGCTTCCCCAGGCCCATGAGGCCCAGGGCCATGACGCTGCCCAGCAACGCCAGGACCACCAACATCTCCAGCAAAGTCAATCCTTTTAGAGAGCGCATAGTCGGAGTGTAATTAGATACTTGGCAGAATTAAGGTTATCTTTAGCTAAAAACTGCCACCCCCAAATGGGGGTATTCGGGGATTAAGTCCCCTCATAATTGGCAAAACCCATAATTTTGTTTTTTTGAAGGGGAATTTGCGCTCTCATGAGATATCGGCTGAGCTGCCTGCTGGGGATTGTTGCACCTGCCCTGCCAGCAATTGATCCGCGTTTATAGTCCGGACAGGGGGTTACACGACCCCTTATGGTTTTGCGGCGTTTCCTGGGCGGTTTCGGTTGAGCCGGGGCCAAAGAAGGCATCGCGAGCCGGTGTCGCGCGAGGTGTATCGCGGGAAAGGCTCGGTGAGCGAAAGGAAATATTTCCGGTGCGTTCAGAGGCCCGGCCTGTTCTGCTGTTGGGCCGGGGGCGGCAGCAGGCTGAGGAAGGCCTGCACCACCTCGGGGTCGAGCGTCTTGCCGGCCTGGGCCTCGAGCTCGGCCCGCACGGCGTGGGGCTTCCAAGCCGTTTTGTAGGGCCGGGCATGGGATAGGGCGTCGTAGACGTCAACCACGGCGAAGATGCGAGCCTCGAGGGGGATGGCCTGCTGGCGCAAGCCCTGCGGGTAGCCCGTGCCGTCCCAGCGCTCGTGGTGGTAGCGCACGACGTTGAGGGCGGTGTCGGGCAGGAAGGAGAGCCCCTGGAGCATCTCGTAGCCGATCTCCGGGTGGGTCTTCATGATGCGCCACTCGCCCGTGTTCAGCTCCCCGGCTTTCTGCAACACCTTGTCGGGCACGGCCAGTTTGCCCAGGTCGTGCAGGTAGGCCCCCAAGCGCAGTCCCTCCAGATCGGCGAAACCCAGCCGCTCGCCCAGGGCCATGCTGAGTGCAACCACCCGGTCGGTGTGGCCCTTGGTTTCGATGTCGCGCAGTTCGAGGCTCAGGCCCAGCGAGCGCAGGGCGGCCTCGCGGGTGCGGGTGATCTCCTCGAGGTGGGCCACCCGCTCCAGGGCGCGCTCGAGGCGGCGGGCGGTGGTTTCAAAAAGCCTTATGGCATCGGAATCAAGCTCTGTTACTTGACTAAAGCTGCTGAGACCGAGCAGTCCATAGGGTTTATCTTTTTGATACACAGGAGTGATGATGATGGAGCGAAAACCTATTGGCAAGTAGGTTGGAATGGCCTCTGGAAGACTTTTATAGTCACGGATGTAAAGGGTGCGGCCCTCGTTCCAGGATCGGCCTAAAAAACCCTCTTGGGGGCCGATTGGGTAACGACGATACAATTCCAGTAATTCTGGGGGGTAGTTCCCAAGGCGAACGATTGGCCAGAAGTAGGGAGAGTGCTCCTTTGCTTCGACCTGAAGGACATAGAACCCAGCTGCTTCCATGCTGCTGAGGGCTAGCATGGTTTTCAGTGCTCGCTCAGCGATCTGCATGGGATCGGTGAGGATTTCTAGATCCGCCGACATCTGCACCAGCGCCCGGTAGTTCTCGGCCTGGCGCTGGGCCTGCTTGAGCGCGGAGAGCCGGGAGATGGCGACGCCCGCGACCTGGGCGAGGGCCTCGAGGACGTAGCGGTCTTCCGGGGTCAGGCGCCGCGTCTGGGCCGGATCGCCCTGACCGGCGGTGTCCACCGAGAGCACCCCGATGAATTGCCCCTCCGGGTCGGAGAGGGGGACCCCTAAGTACGAACCCGCGCTGCGCTTGCCGGAGGCGAACTGCGAGGTCGCGACCCGGGAGACGTCGGGGATGAAGAGGGGTGCTTTGCTGCGGTAGACCTCCCAGGCCACCCCCTGGCCGTTGTAGAACCGTAGCCCCACCGCCCGCTCGGCCGCGTACCCGGCGGCCGCGACCACCTCCAGGCTTTCGTCGGCCGGGTTGAGGCGGCTGAGGAGGGCGGAGACCGCGCGGGTCTGGCGCAACGCCTCCTCGACGGTGCGCCGGTAGACCTCCTCGGCGGTGTGGGCGGGGCCGAGCGCCTGCGTCGCCTGGGCCAGGGCCTCCAGCCGCAGCAGCTCGCGGGCCTGGGCGGCCTGGGCCTCGAGCTTGGAGAGCACGTTGCCTACCCCCTGCGCCAGTACCGTCAGCAACGCCGCGTCGTCGGGGGAGAACTCCTGCTCGCCGTGGAAGGCCAGCGCCCCCAGCGGCTCGTCCTGGGGGTCGAAGAGGGGCACGAAGGCCGCGTGGTAGCGCTCGGGGTCGGGCACCTCGAGCCGGTGGACGCGGGGGTCGCACAAGGAGGCGAACAGCACCCGGCGCTGCTCGACGGCCAGCCAGGACATCCCCTCCCCCTTCGGCAGCAGGTAGCCGACGGGCGGCTGCGGGCCGAGGCTGCCCACCACCCGCAGCACCTCGCCCTCGCGGCGGAGGGTGGCGGCCATTGCCATCGGCATGAGCTCGGCGACGAGCACGGGCAGCGAGGCCCACAGGGCCTCGGCCTCCTTGAAGCTGGCGAGCGAGGCCAGCACCCTCGAGAGGACCTCCTCCCGCTGCAGCCGCTCGCGGGCGCGCTCCTGCTCGCGCAGGGAGCGCAGCACCACCTCCAGGCTCTTGCCCAGCTCCTCGGCGAGTTCGAGGGCCTCGGCGCTGAAGGGCTCGGGGCTGCGGCGGTCGAGGTTGAGGATGGCCTCGATCTCGCCCCCGAAGGGCACGGGGACCACCAGCGTCCAGTGGAAGCCCGCCAGGTTGGACTCGACCGGGTGCAGGTCGGAGGGGTGCTCGGCGACGCGGTGGGCGTGGGGGAGGGCTTGCAGGGCCTGCTGCCGGGTGCCGCCGTACCAGGCGAAGACCCGCTCGGGCGAGAAGCGGATGGGCTGCAGCACGCTCAGGTCGAAGCCGGCCGCGGCGGTGTAGCGGTAGCCCTCGGGCCCGCGCACCACGATGCTGCCCGCGTCGGCGTCGGGGATGAGCCCCAGGGCCCCGTGCAAGGCCCGCCGGAAGAACTCCTCCACGCTCCCCGACTTGACGAGCTGGCGCAAGAGCTCGAGCAAACTCCGGTGCGCACAACCCATACCAACCGCAGTTTAGACACCCCGAAGCCCCCCGATGAGGTCAGATGACCAAGCGCCCCGCAGGGGCTTCGGCAGCGCCAGGGCCGCAACCCCGGAGGCCGGGACGCCCCGGGTTTGACCGCAAGCCCCGGATAGCCGCGGCACGGCCCCGGCCCTAGGCTAAGGGCATGAGCCTGAGCCCCGAGGACCCCATCCACGCCGCCCGCTGGGCCGCCTTCGCCCGGCGCGACCGCAGCGCCGACGGCCGTTTCGTGGTGGCGGTGCGCAGCACCGGCATCTACTGCCGCCCCTCCTGCCCCGCCCGGCGGCCCAAGCCCCACAACGTGAGCTTCTTCGACACCCCCGAGGCCGCCGAGGCCGCCGGCTACCGGGCCTGCCTGCGCTGCCGGCCGCGGGAGGTCCCGGCGCGCGTGGGCGTGGTGCAGCGGGTCAAGGCCGAGCTCGAGCACGCCCCCACCCCGCCCACTCTGGCCGAACTGGGCCGCCGGGTGGGCCTGAGCCCCTACCACCTCCAGCGCCTGTTCAAGCAGGAGACCGGCCTCTCGCCCCGAGAGTACGCGGCCGCGCTGCGGCTGGGGCGGCTCAAGGAGAGCCTGCGCTCGAGCGCCAGCGTGACCGAGGGGATGTACGAGGCGGGCTACGGCTCGAGCCACGCCCTCTACCGCAACGCCAACTCGCAGTTGGGCATGAGCCCCGCCACCTACCGCCGAGGAGGAAAAGGCATGAAAATCTGCTACGCCTTCACCAAGACCCCGCTGGGCCTGGCCCTGCTCGCCGCCACCGAGAAGGGCCTGTGCGCGCTGCAGTTCGGCGAGAGCCGGGAGGAGCTCGAGGCCCTGCTGCGCGCGGAGTTCGCCCAGGCAGAGCTCGAGCCCGGCCAACTCCCGCAGTACGTGCGCCCCATCCTCGAGCACCTGTCCGGCCAGCCCGCCTCCCTCGACCTCCCCCTCGACCTGCGCGGCACCGCCTTCCAACTGCGGGTATGGGAAGCCCTGCGGGCGATCCCCCCTGGCCAGACCCGCACCTACGGCGAGCTGGCCCGCGACCTGGGCGACCCCAAGGCCGTGCGGGCGGTGGCGCGGGCCTGCGGGGCCAACCCGGTCCCGCTGGTCGTGCCCTGCCACCGGGTCATCGGCAGCGACGGCAAGCTCACGGGTTACCGCTGGGGTTTGGAGCGCAAGCGGAAGCTGCTCGAGCGGGAGCAACCGGCGGTTATCCGCCGGTAGCCAATAGCTGATAGCTAAACGCCGGGTGCGGGTCGTACGTCGTACGTCCTCCGCCGTACGCAAAACGCAATACGCAATACGCGGGATGCCTTGGCCCTCGACCCTCGACCCTCGACCCTAGACAAACCCCGGGCTACGGGCCCTCGTCCATCTACGCCTGCTCCCCCTCGCCCCATTCCGCCACCGCCACCCGGTCGCGGCCCAGGCGCTTGGCCTGGTACAAAGCGCCGTCGGCCATGGCGAGGAGGGTTTCGGGGTTGTCGCCGTGTTCGGGGTAGGCCGCGACGCCGACGGAGAGGCTGATGGGCCCTAAGGTCTTGCCCTGGTAGCTCAGGGCGATGTGCTTGACCGCCTCGCGCAGTTGCTCGGCCCGGCGGCGGCCGTCCTCGAGGCGCGCGTCGGGGAGGATCACCACGAACTCCTCGCCCCCGTAGCGGCAGGGGACGTCCTCGGCGCGGAAGCGCGAGCGCACCAGGTGGCCCAGCGCCTGCAACACCTGGTCGCCGGCCTCGTGGCCGTGGGCGTCGTTGAAGTGCTTGAAGTGGTCGACGTCGAAGAACAGCAGCGACAGGGGCCGCTGGGCCCGGCGGGCGCGGAAGATCTCGCGCTGGAGGGTTTCCTCGAGGTAGCGGCGGTTGAACAGGCCGGTGAGGGCGTCGCGGATGGACTGGTGGCGCAGCGTCTCGCGCAGCCGCAGGTTGGCGATGGCGAGGGCCAACTGGTCGGACACCAGCATCACCCGCTGCTGCTCGCGCTCGGGGGCCTCGGCGGGCTGCGGGCTGCCCAGGTACAGCAGGCCCAGCGTCTCCCCCTGGGCGCTCAGCGGCTGGCAGGCGTAGCTCGCGGGCGGCGCCCCCTCGAGGTGCTCGCACCTCAGCCCCTTCCGGCTGTCGGCGACCCAGTGGAGCTGGCCGCGGCGCAGGCCCCAGCAGCCCTCGGGGCTGAAGGCCTCGGGCGCAGGCCCGCCCCAGCTCGCCAGCACCTCCATGAGGTTGCGCGAGGGGTTGAGCAGGAAGACTGCCCCGCTCGTCCCCTCGAAGAGCCCGGGCGCCGCGTGGGCGATCACCTCGCCGGCCTCGTCCAGGTTCAAGCAGGCCTGCAGCAGGCTCGAGAGCTGGTTGAGCCGGCTCTCGAAGTTGCGCTCGGCCTCGAGGCTGGCGACCTGCTGGGCCAGGGCCTCGCGGGTTTGCTTGATCTCGGTGACGTCGAAGAAGGAGGCCACCGCGGCGTAGGGCCGCTCCTCGCCGGGGTGGAACAGCGGCTGGGCGTTGACGCTGATCCAGGCCAGCGCGCCGTCGGGCCGGTGCACGCCCATGATGACCCCCTGCTGGGGCTGGCCGGTGCGCAGGGCCACCATGGAGGGGTGCTCCTCGCCGGGGAGGGGGCTGCCGTCCTCACGCACCGTACGCCAGCTCGCCTCGCGCGAGCTGCGCCCGACCATCTGGCCGGGCGTGAGGCCCAGCAAGGCCCCGGCGGCGGCGTTGGCCGCGACGATGTGCCCCTGGGCGTCCTGCACCACCACCCCCTCGCTCAGGGCCGAGACCATCCCCCGGTACAGCGCCTCGCTCTGGTTGACCGACTCAAACAGCCGGGCGTTCTCGATCGCCACCACCGCCTGGTTGATGACCGTTTCCAGCAATTCCACGTCCTGCTCGTCGAAGTCGCGCTGGTCGGGGCGGTTGATGGCGGTGAGGGTGCCGAGCTTGCGGCCCTGGTAGTGCAGCGGCATCACCAGGATCGAGCCGCAGCCGGTCTCGGCGCGGCGGCGCTGCACCTCGGGGCTCTCGCGTGGGTCGGGCTGGTCCTTGGGGGAGAGGGCGGGCTCGAGCTCGCGCAGGGCCCAGCCGGTGAGGCCCTGCATCAGCTCGTCGAAGCTCACCTCCACCACCTGCTCCGCCCCGGGCCCTGCCCGCACGGTGTGGGTGACCCGGCGCTCCTCGAGGTCCATCACCATCAGCGCCACCCGGTCGGCGGGCAGCGCGGCGGCGACGTCGGCGACCAGGCCCTGCAGCATCTGGTTGAGGTCGTGGCTGTGGATGAGGGTCTGGCTCACCCGGGGCAGCAGCTCGAGGCGGCGCAGGCTCGAGCGCAGCGCGGCCTCGTTGTGGCGCAGGGTGTCCTGGGCACCCTCGAGGCGGCCGGCCATGCGGTTGAGGGTCTGGGCCAGCTCGCCCACCTCGTCGGCGCCGTCTACCGGGGCCCGCCGCGACAGGTCGCCCTCGCCCAAAGCCTGGGCCACCCCCGCCAGGCGCTGGATGCGCCGGACGGCGTGCAGCACCAGCCACAGCACCATCCCCAGCGCCAGGGCCAGCGCCGACGCGGGCCCGGCCACGGCCAGCCACTGCGCCCGCCTCGAGGCGGCCTCGCTCGCGGCCAGGCGTTCCTGCAAAAGCGCCTGTTCGGCGGCCTCGAGGGCCTCGCTCACCTCCCGGACCCGGCCGAGCTCTTCCTGGCTCTGCGCCAGCAGGGCGGGGGGCACGGGCTGGCCGCCCTGGACGGCCCGCACCTCGAGCTCGGCCACCTCCTTCTGCCAGCGCTCGAAGCGGGCGATCAGCTCCCGCACCCGTTCGGCCTGGGGCGGGTTGTCGTCCACCCGCGCCAGCAGCGCCTGGCTGACCTCCCCGAAGCGGCCCCGTGCCTGGTCGTACTCGGAGAGCAGGCGGGGATCGCCGCTGATCAGGTAGCCCCGCAGCGCCGCCACCGCCTCCTGGATCACCTCGCGCTGTTCGCGCACCGCGGCGATGACCTGGAGGGTGTGGGTGACCCACCCTCCCGTGGCGACGCTCGAGGCCAGCGCGGCGTGGACCGCCCACGACACCCCCAGGGCCAGGCCCAGCGGCAACAGGAAGGCCAGCAGCAGCTTGTGGCGCAGGGCCATTCAGCCTGTCCCCCCCCGCTGATGGGCGATCATCCCCAGGAAGGCCTCGACCACGGCGGGGTCAAAGTGGGTGCCGGCTTGCTCTCGCAGGTGGCGCAGGGTTTTCTCCTGGCTCCAGGCTGCCCGGTAGGGACGGTCGGAGGTAAGGGCATCATACACGTCGATGACCGCGAAGATGCGGGCCGCCAACGGGATCTCTTCGCCCTTCAGGCCCCGCGGGTAGCCCGAGCCGTCCCAGCGCTCGTGGTGGGCGTAGGGGATCTCCAGCGCCGGGGCGAGGAAGGGGATCTGGGAGAGCCACTCGTAGGCGTGGACGGGGTGCTTCTTCATCTCCGCCCACTCCTCCTCGGTGAGCTTGCCGGGCTTGAGCAGCACGGCGTCGGGAACGGCCAGCTTGCCCACGTCGTGCAGCAGCGCGCCCCGGCGCACCTGGCGCAGCTCCTCCGGGCCCATGCCCATGCGCCGGGCGAGCTCGAGGGTGAGCTCGGTGACGCGGCGGGAGTGGTTCTCGGTCTCGTGGTCGCGCAGGTCGATGGCCGCGGCCAGGGCCTCGATGGTGTGGTCGTAGGCGCTGTGCAGCTCGGCGTTGGCCTTCTCCAGCCCGGCCAGCAGCTCGGCGTGGGCCAGCGCCACCCCGGCCTGGTTGGCCAGGGCCTTGAGGAAGGCCCGGTCGCCGGCGCTGAGGTGCAGCGGGGTGCGGCGGAAGGCCTCGAGCACCCCCTGCAGGCGTCCCCCGGCCAGCACCGGCACCGCGGCGTAGCCCACCAGGCCCTCCTCGCGGAAGGCCTCGGCGCGGGGGCTGCCGGCCCCGCTCCCCCAGAGGTCGGGCAGCTCCAGCGGCTCGAGCCGCTGCGCCACCCTGCCCAGCAGCCCCTCGCCCAGCCGGACCTGGCGCAGCCCCAGGCCCGTGCCGCGAAAGCCCATCCCCCCCACGTACTCCAGCGCCCCCCACGGCGCGTCGAAGCGGTAGAGCGCGGCGGCGTCGACCTCGAGGTGCTCCAGCGTCTCGCGCAGGATGAGGGCGGCGATGTCGGCTATGCCCTCGCGGTTGAGGATGGCCTGGTCGATCTTCTGCAAGGCCTCGAGCTCCCCCACGCGCTGCTCGAGGCGGGCGTTGAGCGCGAGCACCGCCTCCTCGGCCTGCTTGCGCTCGGTGACGTCGCGGAAGTTGACCACGACGCCCCCCACGCTCGGCTCGAGCAGCAGGTTGGAGGCGATGGCCTCGAGCCAGCGCCACGAGCCGTCCTTGTGGCGGAAGCGCATCACGGCGGAGCCCAGGCCGCCGGGCCGCTCGAGCACCTGCCCGAAGACCTCCCGGGTGGCCGCCAGGTCCTCGGGGTGCACCAGCTCGAAGGCGTTCTGGCCCCGCCGCTCCTCCTGGGAGTAGCCCAGGATGCGCGTGGAGGCCGGGGTGTCGAAGACGATGTTGCCCTGGGGGTCGAGCAGGCTGATCGCGTCGGGGGCGTTCTCCACCAGGGCGCGGAAGCGCCGCTCGCTGGCTTGCAGGGCGCGCTGGCTCTCGACTTGGTGGGTCACGTCCTTAGCGGCCACCAGCACCGCCGGTCGCCCGGCGAAGGTGTGCACGTGTGAGATGATCTCCACCCAGATCTCCCGCCCGTCCTTGAGGCGGTGCCGCCAGGGGCCGCTGTTCTCGTGCTCCTGGCGGGGCTGGGACAGGTTGGCCTGCAGCCGCCCCACCTCCTCGGGGGGCCGGATGTCGAGGATGGTCATGCCCAGGAACTCCTCGCGGCTGTAGCCGTAGGTCTCTAGCGCCGCGCGGTTGACCTCGAGGAAGCGGTAGCTCTCGCGGTCGTAGACCCACATCGGCAGGGGGTTCTCCTCGAAGAGGCGGCGGAAGTTGCCCTCGAGCTCCGCCCGCTCGCGCAGGACCTGCTGGGCCTCGACCATCTCGCTGACGTCGTAGCCCACGGCCAGCCCCGCCCAGATGCGGCCCTGCGTGTCCCGGACGGGCTGGACCACGACCTTGTAGTGTATGCCGTTGTACTGCCGCACGTCGGTGCGGGTCTCGCCGGCCAGGGCGGCGCGGTAGAGGGGCTCGAGGTAGGGCGCGGAGGCCGGAACGGCCTCGAACAGGGTGCGGCCCTCGAGGCCCTCGCGCCTCAGCCCGGCCTCGGCCAGGCCCTGCCCTTCGGCCAGCAGGAAGCGCAGGTCGTGGTCGAAGAGGAACACCGCGCCCTTGGGGAGGTCGCGGGCCAGGGTGCGGTACATCTGCTCGCTGCGAACGAGCTCCCGGCGGCCGCGCTCCTGCGCGGCCTGGAAGCGCCGGGTCAGCTCGAAGACCAGCAGCCCGCTCAGCAGCACGAAGGCGGTGCCCTTGAGGCCCTGCAACTGGGTGATCTGCTGGGGGGAGAGGCCCAGCCCCAGCAGCACCCGGTCGCTCAGCAGGATCCAAACGATGCCCAGCCCCACGTACGTCAGGGATATGCGCAGGGGCCAGGACCTCTCAGAAAGCATCGGCAGTCCCCAGGAGAGCGAGTCGTCCTGCCATAATTAGGGTTCTCCCCTCGAATAGGGCCCGAAACCGGGCTGTTACCAGAATACAAGCAAACTCGGCGGCAATTCGGGGAAAAAGACCAATCAACCCGCTCGTGGAGGGAGCCGGGGGCCACGGGGCCCTACCCCCCGACCACCTCGAGCCGCGCGTAGCGCAGGGCCAGCCGCCGCAGCCCGTCGCCGAAGGCCACCATCGCCACCCCGTCCTCCAGCCGGATCACCGTGCCCAGCCCGAACTGCGCGTGCCGCACCTTCTGGCCCGGGCGCACGTTCTCGGGCGAGGCCAAAACGGCGGCGCGGGGCAGGAATTCGGCCAGGTCGCGGAATTCGTGGGGGCCGGGCGGGGCCTCCAGCGGCCCCAGCGCCTCCCACAGCTCGCGCCCGGCGGGGGAGAGGCCCAGCGCCTCGAGCCAGCCCTCGCGCTCGGCCGCCGCGAACAGCCGCAGGACCTTCTGGGCCACGGCTCGGGCCTGCTCGGGCGGGGCGGGCCACCACCGGTAGAGGTAGCGCTCCAGGCTCAGGGCGCCGAGGTCGCGGGCGAGGGCGAGGGTCTCGAGGCTGGAGAGCTCCTCGGCCGGCTTGAACAGCGCCGTTCCCAGCCGCTCGACTGCCTGCAGGGTCTCGGCGGCCTCCGCCTCGCGCAAAAAGCGCGAGGGCGTGCTCGAGCGGGGGGCGTAGAGGTGGGTGTCGCCCTTGCTGCGGGTGAGGGCGACGTAGAACAGCCGGCGCTCCTCCTCGGTGTTGGGGTTGCCGCTGTAGGGGAAGGTGCCCTCGGTGCAGTCGGGGATGAGCACCAGCGGCCACTCCAGCCCCTTGGCCCGGAACACCGTCATCAGGGTGACGGCCTCGTCCGCGCTGTCCTGCTCGAGCTGGAGCTCGCTGAGGTGCCCCAGGTGCTCGCGCAGCTCGCGCACGCTGCCCTTGTCGCGCACGTAGTCGAGGAAGGCCTTGACGCTGGCGGCCCGGCCCTCGCCCACCTCGGGGAAGCCGCTGTGGGCCCGCAGGTAGCGGCTGTACTCCAGCCGCGCGTCGAGCGCGGCCAGCACCCCGGCGGCCCGCTGGCCCTGGGCCTGCCCCAGCCACTCGAGCACCCCCGCCAGCTCCTCCAGCCGCTCGCGCTGGCGCCCCTCGGCCTCGAGGGCGGCCTGCCGCAGGGCCTGGCTCAGGGGGAGGCGCTGGGCGAGAGCCCGCTTGCGGATGGCCTCGGCCAGGGTGCGGCTCAGGTAGCGGGTGGGGCGGTTGTAGGCCAGGCCCCAGGCCTGGGCCAGGCGCCCGGGGTCGGGCTCGGTCTCGAGGCGCCCGAGCTCGAGGTAGGCCAGCAGGGTCTCGATCTCGGGGCGGCGGTAGAAGGGCGGGCTGCCCACCACCCGGTAGGGGATCTGGGCCTCGATGAGGGCCTGCTCGATGTAGGGCGTCTGGGCGTAGAGCCGCACCAAAACGGCGACGTCGCCCGGGCGCAGCCCCCGCCGCAGGGCCTCGGCCACCTCCCCCACCACCGCGCGGGCCTGCTCAGGCACGCTCTCGGGGCCGTGGACGAAGACCTGCCCCTCGAAGCCGCGGGTCAGGCTCAGCCGCTTGGGCTCGCGCTGGCGGTTGTGGGCGATGACCCGCCCGGCCAGCGCCACCTGCGCCGCCGAGCAGCGGAAGCTGTCGCGGATGAGGTACTTCCGGGCCCCGTAGCGCCGCTCGAACTCGAGGATGAAGCGCGGGCTGGCCCCGCGCCACTCGTAGATGGTCTGGTCGTCGTCGCCCACCACCATGTAGTTGCGCTCGGGGGTGAGGGCGTGCAGGATCTCCGACTGGGCGAGGTTGACGTCCTGGAACTCGTCCACGAGCACCGCCTGGAAGCCCTTGGCCATGGCCTGGGCCAGCCCCTCGTGCCGCACCAGCAGCTCCCAGCCGCCCATCAGGAGGTCGTCGTAGGTCAGCGCGCCCTCCTCCTGCCGCACCCGCTCGTAGAGGCGGTAGAGGTCCAGGTACCACTCGAGCCCCGCCGGGGCCTGGGCCTGCTGCGCCACCTTCCAGGCCTGGGGGGGCAGGGCGGCGGCCTCGAGGTCGGCGTAGTGGAGGTTGCCCTTGCAGGCCCCCACGTAGCTCAGGAAGTCCTCGAGGTCGAGGGCCTCGAGCTCGTCGGCGTAGTCCACCCGCAGTTCGCGCGCCCGCCGCAGGGTCTTGGTCAGCAGCGCGCGCTCCTGCCCCTCGCCCAGCGGCTCGTCCTTCAGCGCGACCAGCCCCTCCTTGGCCGCCCGCCGCACGATCCACAGCCCCAGCGCGTGCAGCGTCGAGGTGCGCACCGCGTCGCAGTGCGGCCACGCCGAGAGGGCACGCTTGAGGTCGGCCACGGCCATGCGGCTGAAGGAGGTCAGCAGGATGCGCCGGGCGTCGAAGACCCGCTGCCGCACCAGCCGCTCGACCCGGTGCACCAGCGCGGTGGTCTTGCCCGCCCCGGCCACGGCGAACACCAGCGCCGGCCCGTGGTCGTGGGCCACGATGGCCTCTTGCTCGTCGGTCAGGCGCACCGCCATGGGCTTATAGCCTACCAAAAGCTTTCCGGAGCCGGTCACCACAAGATCAAAAACCAGTAAAACCCAAGCGAATTTGAAAAACCCAAGCGACTGTCGTACCTTGTAGGAAGGAGACTGATATGCTCTTGGGCAAATGCCGAGCTGTAGGATAGATGGATTCCGGATAGTTATATATCCCAACGATCATCGCCCTCCCCACGTTCATGTCATGACCACCGATGGTGAAGTCCTTATCCTTCTTGGCCTCGACGGAGAGGCTGTAGAGATTCGCGAGATTCGCGGGGGTGTCAAAAACGGCGATGTAGTGAGAGCTGTAGAGATAGTGAGTCGAGACAACGACTCCCTGTTGGAATGGTGGCGAGAGATCCATGGTGACTGCTGATCTTCTTCAACAAATTGAGGCTGCTCGGAAGGCGGGTGAGTTGGCGGAGCGGTCTGAGCCCGTGGCTCGCCACGCCCGCTACAACCCACTGTCCCGGGAACTCGAGGTCGAACTTAGAGATGGCCGCCGCGTATCGGTCAGCGTTGACCTGATCGAGGGTTTACAGGGGGCTAGTGACGAGGCGTTGAGCCAGGTCGAGGTGACCCCGGCTGGGACCGGTCTCCACTGGGAAGCGCTGGATGCCGACGTGAGCGTGCCTTTCCTCGTAAGGGGTGTTTATGGGACGCGGGCCTGGATGGCCCAGTTAGGACAGCGAGGGGGTAGGGTCAGCAGCCCGGCCAAGGCTGCAGCAGCTCGTAAGAATGGGAAGAAAGGGGGGCGACCTCGAAAGTCTCCGGTCTCACAACCGGAGGAAGCCCCCATTGCATCCACAGACTGTACGGTTCGGCTGCACTTGCCGCGCATGCTGTATCAGCAACTGCAGAAGGGCGCCCGGGAGGAGGGAGTGGCTCTCGAGGCCTACCTTCTAACCCTCGTGGCTCAGGGCGCGTCGCACCACCGGCTGCACCTTGAACTGCAGAACGTTTGTCAACGGCTGGACCGCATAGAGCACCGGCTGCTCGCGTGGGGCTGGCAAATCGAAACTCAAATCCGCGCGAACGCCTTCGAGCATCTGCGTGGACCCCACGTTCTGGCTTCAGTGCGGGAGGATTTCCAACGCTTCCTGGGGGCTTAGCTTGAGCAAGAGATCTGCCAACACCCCGTCCGCTTTGAGCCCCGCCGAGTACGGGCAGTTCATCGAAGGGCTGGAGCTTCTCGAAGTTCGGCTGGTTCGCCTCAACGTCGAAGCCAGGAGCTTCCCGATCAAGCCTGCTGGTACCCGGCTCGAGGTCGCAGACGAGGCGAGCTACACACCCGTAGATGGCGGCTTTGAAGTTTTCCACCGCTACTTGCTGCTCGCGACCAACGCCCAGCCATCTTCCGAACCCGTCGGAAGAATTGAAGCGGAATTCGGGTTGCGCTTCACGAGCGTTCAACCGATCGGCCAGCCCTACTTCGAGATTTTCCGTGACGTCAACCTCCCGGTGAACACCTGGCCTTACTGGAGGGAGCTGGTCCAGGCGATGACGGCGCGGATGGGATGGCCGCCCGTCACACTGCCTTTGTTGAAGCGGGGAACCCAGCCTGCCGGTAGGTCTACCGTTCGCAAAGGGAGGAAGAGGAAGTAACCTCCGCTCGTGTTGACGGTTGAGGAGAGCGTTCATGGATAAACCAGTGCTCCATGACGACCGCCAACTCGCCGCCTCGCTCTGGGCGAGCGCGATCGGCCTCTACGTCGTCCCCCAGTGGCTCAACGCCCAGGCCAGCGTCGCCGGTCTCGTGCTGGCGGTGTTGGCTCTGCAACTGGCGGCTCTGCTCAAGGGGAGTCCGTACTCGAGGCTCCAACTGCTCCAGATCGCCGCCCTCATAGCCGTTACGGCCGTCGGACAGCCCGTCATGGCTTTTCTGGCCGGCTTGCCCCAGCCCCAAGCCCGCCTCCTGCCCTCGGAGGTGCCGCTCATCCAGCCGTACTCGGTGCTGGTCGGTGCATACATGTTGCTGGTTACCGGCCTCTTCGTCTGGGGGTGGCTCCGCGCTCGAGCCGGGTTGGCCGAACCCCTGCCCGGGCTCGGTGGCTGGGCTCAGCGGATCGCCGCCTCGATGCACTCGGACTGAGCGGGGAAGCCTCGAGCTAATCGATTATCGATGCCTGTAGCTCCAAAAGGCGTCTGAGCCGGCTTCGCGGCCGGCGGGCCGAATTGGTATTGACAACCAGCGATTTTGCTTACAATAGGGCGCAGACGGTGGCCGCTCGGCCAGAGCCCAAGCCGTTATCCCCCAGGAGGTGAAGCCATGCCCCACGTGATTACCGAGCCGTGCATCGGCGTCAAGGACAACTCGTGCACCGAGGTGTGCCCGGTCGAGTGCATCTACGACGGTGGTGACCAGTACTACATCCACCCCGACGAGTGCATCGACTGCGGAGCCTGCGTGCCGGCCTGCCCCGTCTCGGCCATCTACCCCGAAGAGGACGTGCCGGAGAACTGGCAGAGCTACATCGCGAAGAACCGCAAGATGTCGGGGCTGGAGTGATTGGCGCGGATAGCTGAACGCCAAACGCCGATAGCTGATAGCTGAGCGCGGGTGGTACGTCCTACGTCGTACGTCGTACGCAAGACGCCAAACGCAAAACGCCCTGGCCTCCGGCCCTGGACCCTAGACCCTCCCCGCGTGCGGGGAGGGGTTCCTTTCACCACGAGCCTATCGCTTACTGCTGACGGCTGACCGCTGATAGCTGATACCAGATTCGGTTGGTTCGTCACCGTTCGGTGACGAACCAACCCGACCGAAGGGAGTGCTCTGGGGTTCAAAAAGATAGCCTCCGGGGCCCTTCGGATCGGATGACTATCTTTTTGAATCCGGTATGACTTCCCTCCTACCTCGCCCCCACCCCAAGCATTTCGGGGTGGAGGCCCCGCTCGGCGAGCATCTTGCTGATCTCGGGGAGGTAGATGGGGTTCATGACGAGCACCACGTCGGGGCGGTAGGCCTCGAGGAAGTCCGGTCCCACCACCTTGTGGCCGGTGGCGGGCATGTAGAAGCCCTGCTTGTAGGGGTTGATGTCCACGGCGTACTCGATCTCGTCCTGCAGGCCCAGGGTGGTGAGGAAGGAGACGCCCTTCGAGCCCGCGCCCCAGATCACCACCTTCTTGCCCTCGGCGTGCCAGCCCCGGATCAGGCCTTGCCAGCGGGCGATCTCCTGCACCACGGCCTGTTTGAACTGCGGGACGAGGGTGTTCAGCAGCTCGAGGTCGTCCTCCTCGGGCAGCAGCGCGTTGGGCTCGCCCGGCCGGGCGTAGAGCAGGATGTACTGGTCGTTGTAGGCCCGCACGTTCTCGAGCACGCGGAACCCGGCCTGCCGGTGCAGGCGGCCCAGCGAGCCCTGGGTGAAGTAGGAGGCGTGCTCGTAGAAGATGTCCCAGAAGGCGCACTCCTCGAGGATGCGCCGCACGTCGGGCACCTCCATGAAGTACAGCGCGTCGGAGCGCAGGTTGGCCCGCACCGTGCGCACGAACTGCGCGACCTCGGGGATGTGCTCGAGGGTGTGGCGGTGCATCACCACGTCGGCCTCGAGGGTGCGCCCGGTGTGGTTCTCGTACCAGTCGATGACGTACTCGATGACGCCCTGGGCCTCGGGCAGGCGGCCGGGCACGGCGGCGGGGTCCATGCCTAAGCCGGTGTTGCCGCCCTGCTTGCAGACCTCGAGCAAGAACTCCCCCTTCCCGCAGCCGATCTCCAGGAGCTTCCGCCCCTGCACGCCGTAGCCCTCGACCAGCTTGCGCGCGAGCTCCTTGGCGAATTTGCCGAAGGTGGGGGAGAAGCCCTGGGTCTCCTCGTAGTTCTCGTCGTAGGAGAGCAGCGCGAAGTCGAACTCGGTGTTCTGGATGAAGCCGCAATCGGGGCAATAGGCGAGCTCGAGGTCGCCCCGGGGCACCGCCAGCGCCTCTTCCCGCGTGGCGATGAGGCGGATGCAGTGGATGGGGATGTTGGGCGCACGGTAGAAGGGCTCGAGGTTCGTGCCCCCGCAAGCGCGGCAGTGCTTGGCCCCCGGCTTGGCCTGGGGGTAGGGGTTGGTCTGGGGTTGGGGGATGGACATGGTGTGAAAGCTCCGTTGTTTGATGGATCTCAGCTGTCAGCCTTCAGCGATAAGCTCGTGGCTCACCCTCCCCAACCCTCCCCGCCCGCGGGGAGGAAAGGAGAAGAGCGTTTAGCGTTCGGCATTCGGCTATCGGCTATGGGCTATCGACCATCGACGTCTTCCAGCATTCACCGATTAACCCTCACCGCGTCCTCCACCACCGGCCCCACGATCTCCGGGTGCGGCAGCGGCACGATGAACTTGCCGCCCAGGCGGGCGAACTCGGCCTGCTGCTCGATGACGGCCTGGGCGTAGTCCCAGGCCAGGATCAGCAGGTAGTCGGGGCGGGTGACCAGGGCGTGCTCGGGCGAGAAGACAGGCAGGTGGACGCCGGGGACGTAGAGCCCCTGCTTGAAGGGGTCGGGATCGACCACGTACTCGACGACCTCGCGGCCTAAGCCCACGTAATTGAGCATCAGCACGGCGCGGGCGCTGGCACCGTAGGCGGCGATGCGCTTGCCCTTGGCCCGCAGCTCCAGCAGCAGCGCCAGCAGCGCCTCGCGGGCGGAGGCCACGCGGGAGGCGAACTCCTGGTAGAAGGCCAGGCTCGACATGCCCAGCCGGCGCTCGAGCTCGAGGTAGCGGTGCACCGAGGGCTCGGCGGGGCGGGCCTTGCCGGCGTAGAAGCGCAGCAGGCCGGGGCGGGTGGGGTGGCGCTCGAGGCGGAACAGGCGCAGGCCGTGGCGCAGCAGCAGGGTCTGGATCGAGGTCACCGAGAAGTAGCTCTTGTGCTGCGGGTGCAGCGTGTCAAACTCGCGCCCTTCGATGAGGTAGCGGATGTAGGGGCTCTCGAAGAACGCCACGCCGTCCTCGTGGAGCGCCAGCGCGATGGCCGCGATGAAGCCGCCCGGGTCGGCGGTCTCGGCCAGGGTGTTGTGGGCGAGGATGAGGTGGGCCTTGGGGTGGTGCTGGGCGTAGTCGCGGCCCAAGCTCTCCACCCCCCGCACCTCGACGGCGCTCTGCTGCAGCTTGGAGCGCAGCTCGGCCAGCGGGTTGCCCAGCTCGAGCACCACGCTCTCCTCGCCCAGCCCCAATTCCTCGACGAACTGCTGGAAGCCCTGCGGGCTGCCCAGGCCGAAGTAGGCGAAGTCCTCGGGCTCGCTGGCGGCGGGGCGCACGGCGCTCATCTGCTGCACCAGGGCGCAGCGGTGGCAGAAGCCCAGCTCGATGGGCACCCGGCTCTCGAGCACGCCCAGGTGCTCGGGGCCGATGAGGCCCTGGGGCAGCTTCCCCAGCTCGAGGAAACTGCTGAGCTGAGCCGAACCGCACGAGCGACAACGGTGTATTTTTCTCACGGCGATACCCTCAAATCCCGTCCTTCAATCGTCCCCGTGGCCGGAAGCCCGGCCCGGGCGCCATCACGACTGCACGGTCTCCTTCCAGTAGAGCTCCTCGTCGAGCCTGCCTTCGGCCTGCAATTCCTTAATACGCTTGATGCGCATGAAGCGCGAGCTCTTGAAGCTCTCCAGCGTGAGGTCGCGGCTGCGGCGGTACTCGTCGTAGAGCTGCTCGATGCCCTTGCGCACCGTCCAGACCGGCTTGAACTCGGGGAGCACGGCCTTGATCTTGTCGCAGTTGACCCGGTAGTTGCGGATGTCGGGCTCGGCCCCGTCGGAGAAGGTGGCGGTGCTGCCGGGCACCACCTCCGCCACCATCTGCGCCACCTCGCGCACGCGGTAGTTCTCGCTGGTCTGGCCCACGTTCAAGGCCTCCAGGTGCACGCGCTCGCGGGGGGCCTCGAGCGCCGCCAGGAAGGCGCGCGAGATGTCCTCGATGTGCACGAAGGGCCGCCAGGGCATGCCGTCGGACTTCATGGCGATCTCGCCGGTGAGGTGGGCCAGGCCGGTGAGGTCGTTGACCACCAAGTCCGAGCGCAGCCGCGGCGAGAAGCCGTAGGCGGTGGCGCAGCGCATGAAGGTGGGGCTGAAGTTCTCGTCGGCCAGGGGGACGAGGTCGAACTCGCAGCGGATCTTGGACTCCCCGTAGGGCGTGACCGGGTTGAAGCCGGCGGTCTCGTCGAGGAAGTCCTGCGGCCCGGCGCCGTAGAGGCTGCACGAGCTGGCGAAGAGGAAGCGCTTGACCCCGGCCTTCTTGGCCGCCTGCGCCGTGCGGATGACGCCGTAGTGGTTGATGGCGTAGGTGGTCCGGGCGTTGAGGTTGCCCAGCGGGTCGTTGGAGAGCGCGGCCAGTGCGATCACCGCGTCGAAGCCCACGAAGTGCTCGGGCTCGACCTGCCGCACGTCGACGCGGATGGAGGGGATGGCGGGGGGCTCGTCGCTGAAGTGGCAGCCCTCGTAGAGGAAGCTGTCCAGGCCCACCACCTCGTGCCCGGCGTTCTGCAGGAAGGGCACCATCACGCTGCCGATGTAGCCGTTGTAGCCCGTGACCAGGATCTTCATAGCAATGCTCCTAAACCTGCCCGAATACTTTGCCGTCGAGGCTACGGGCGTGTTCGTCCCAGATTTTCCAGGGGGCGCGGCCCCCGTCCCAGAGCTTCTCGAGGTACACCTTGTCGCGCTGGGCGTCCATGGGCTGGAAGAAGCCCTCGTGCTTGAAGGCCATGAGCTCCCCGGCCATGCTCAAGCGCTCCCAGGTCTCGGCCAGGTCGCTGGCGTCGCCCTCGATGTACTCGTCGCAGATCTCGGGCTCGAGCACCGCGAAGCCGCCGTTGATCCAGGCGGTGTCGAGGGGCTTCTCGCTGAAGTCGGCCACCCGGTCGCCCTCGAGGACGAGCTGCCCGAAGCGGGGCGGGGGGTGAACGGCGGTGAGGGTGGCGAGCTTGTCGTGCCCCTTGTGGAAGCGCAGCAACTCGGGGATGTTCACCGTAGAGACCGAGTCCCCGAAGGTCATGAAGAAGGTGCCGTCGAGGTAGGGCCGCAGCCGCTTGATGCGCCCGGCCGTGTTGGTGTGCAGGCCGGTGTCGACGAGCTTGACCTTCCAGTCGAGGGCGTGGGGGTTCTCCACCTCGATGGTGCCGCGCCCTAAGTCGAGGTGCATGTTGCCCGAGTAGGCGGCGAAGTCGGCGAACCACTTCTTGACGTACTCCCCCTTGTAGCCCAACGCGATGACGAACTCGCTGTACCCGTAGTGCGAGTAATGCATCATGATATGCCACAGGATCGGCATGTTGCCGATCTCCACCATGGGTTTGGGCTTGACCACCGTCTCCTCGGAGAGCCGGCTGCCCACCCCACCTGCCAGAATCACTACCTTCACGCCTCAACACCTCCCGAATGATCGAAAAACCCAGCCTACAGCTTAGAGGGGGGAGCGTGACAGTCGCGTTATGGGGTGGCTGGCCCGTCTCCAACGGCCCAGATGGGGGGGCGTTAACTGCCTATGAGCGGCCGTAGCGTGGGCAACGGGAAGATAACGGGGAACTTCACAAAGTGTCGGTGGCCGATAGCCGGGCGCCGGGCGCAGAGCGTGGGTCGTGCGTCGTACGTCCTACGTCGTACGCGAGACGCCAAACGCCAAACGCCAAACGCAATACGCCAAACGCCTTGTTCCCCCCTTGGCAAGGGGGGTTGGGGGGGATAAACCCTCCCCGCCGGCGGGGAGGGAAGGGGAGGGGTGAACCACAGGCCACCAGCCTTTTGCTGACGGCTGATAGCTGATAACTGACGGCTTACCGCTTTACCGCCGCAGCGCCCAGGGGAGCCCGGTGATCTCGAGGTACTCGCTCACGGCGTCGATGTACTCGCCCCAGGTGAAGCTGAGCTCGATCTCGTCGCGGACGTTGGCGATGCGGTCGAAGTATTCCTCGTCGGTGAGGTCGCCCCGGTCGTAGAGGGCCTTGCTCTGGGCGAGGTACTGCTGCTCGAGGACGATGGCGCGTTCCCCCAGCGCGAGGCGGCGCTCGAGCAGGGCCAGGCGTTCGCGGCGGGCGCGCAGGTCGGCGGCGATCTCGGCCTCGAGGGTCTGCAGGATGAGGTTTTGGCTCTGCAGGCGGGCGTTGGTGCCGTAGGCGGTGTTGAAGAACAGGGCGTCGAGGTCGATCTCGGCCTCGAGGACGAAGCCCCAGCTCGGGGCGTCGAGGGCGTTCTCGTCGGTGGAGGGGGAGCGCAGGTCGAGGCTGGTGCCTACCGAGAAGACCCCCTCGTTGAAGCTCACCGAGCCGCCGATGCCGAAGGAGTCGCGGGCGGTGGTCATGCCCACCCCCGCGCGGAAGCCGGGCAGCCAGGAGAAGTTGGCCCCGCGGGCCTCGATCTGGATCTGGGTGAGGGTGGCGAGCTCGTTGAGGTAACGCGTCGTGGTGCGGGGGGAGACCTCGGGGGTGGCGAAGCGCACGGTGCGGCTCTCGGCGTTGCCGCGCAGGCCGTACCTGGCCGCGTCGCGCTGGGCGGCGGCGAGGGCGCTGCGGGCCGATTCGACGCCGAGCTGGGCGCTCTCGACCCCCAGCTCGGCGCGCTGCAGGTCGAGGGCGGTGGCCTGGTTCTCCTCGCGGCGCTCGCGAACGGCCGCCAGGCGGGCGCGGGCCACGCCCAGGCGGGCTTCGGCCTCGCGCAGGAAGAGCTGCTGCTGCCACACGCGGGTGTGGGCCTGCAGGGCCAGGCGGGTGCTCTCGCGCAGGAGGTTGAGGTAGGACTGGCGGCGGTCCTCGAGGTCGCGCGTCAGTTGGCCTACGCTGCCGGGGTTGAGCGTCCAGCCGAGCTCGAGGCGCAGCCCGTAACCGCTGGTGGGGTTGCTCTCCAGGAAGACCGCGTCGGGCGACTGCCCCAGGGACAAGGTGGGCAGGGCCTTAGCCCCGAACCCCCCCTGCGCGAGCTGCAGGGCCTGCTGGGCCGCGTCGAGTTGGGCCTTGGCTAAGTCGGCGCGGGGGTCTTTATACCTCAAGGCGTCCTCCGGGCCGAAGGCGGCCGCCAGCGACGCCAGAATCCAGACCAGTGATAGTGCGGTACCCCGTAGAATGGATCTCATTTCTCCTCCGTGATCTCGCGCGGGTGAGCGGGATTGACTCAGCGCCTTGCCCCGAGTCTAGCCACTTGGCGTAAACCGGGCGTTAAGGAACGCCCGGCACTGGGCTTTTCCCCGCCAGAGCGCCCCTGGAGGGGGTGGGGGCGGGGGTGCCGTCACCTGAAACGCGAGGCTTAACGGCCCAGGTAACGAACGCCACATCAGCCGGGGCTACACTGGAGGGCGTGAGGGGATTCCGGCACACCGCCAGGGGCCTGCTGCGCCTCGCCCTGATCGTGCGGCTGGGCCTGCACGAGCGGTTGCGGATGCTTTGGCTGCCGGGCCTTAATCCTCCGGCCATGTTTCGCCGCAGCGACCAGACGCGGCTGCCGCTGAGCCTCGAGCACGCCTACTACCCGGTGCACCGCCAGGGGGAGCTGGTGCTGATCCCCAAGGACGCGTACTACCAGGAGGCGGAGGAATTGCTCGAGCGGGTGAGCGGGGACGGGGCATGAGGTGTGGGACGCCGAGCGCTGATAGCTGATGGCCGGGCGCGGGGCGTACGTCGTACGCCAAACGCCAAACGCAAGACGCGGGGCGCCTTGTCACCCCCCTTAGCAAGGGGGGCTGGGGGGGATACCCCCTCCCCGCGGGCGGGGAGGGAAGGGGTGGGGTTCACCACGAACTGACGGCTGAGGGCTGACGGCTAATAGCCGATAGCCGAGGTGCTGCTGTTAGCGGTCTGCCTTTCCAGTTCCGCCTTGGCTGGCACTAAGGAATAGAAAACGCTTTCTTGGCGTTTCGTTGGGCGGTTGAGGTGTGGACCTCGCGGAGATCGGCTGTCAGATGGCGAATTTTCCGGGCTTGGCCCGGCTGGGCTTGTCGTGAAAGGGGCGCGAGGGCTCGAGGGTGTGGAATTGGTTGATCTGGAAAACGCTTGTTGAAGACTTCTTGACAGCGCTTTCAAAGCATGGTTTACTGTGGGCCAGTCAACAGTGTCGTAGGAGCCATCACCCTGGAGGGAAATGTGCCTGATTCGGTCACCTTGAGCCACGTCGCGCGGGAGGCAGGAGTCTCCCCGAGCACGGTCTCGAGGGTCATCAACGGCACGGCGCGGGTCGCGCCCGAGAAGGAACGCGCGGTCTACGAGGCGATCCGGCGGCTGGGGTATCGGCCTAACCTCATCGCCCAGGGGCTCGCCAAGGGCAAGTCGATGAGCGTGGGGGTCATTACCCAGGACATCGCCAGCCCTTACTACGGCGAGGTGATCAAGGGCGTCGAGGAGGGTTTGGGCGGCAGCCCCTACTACCCGGTGTTCGCCAGCGGGCACTGGCGCCCCGACGCCGAGCGCGAGGCCTTCAAGGTGCTCAGCGGGCGCAAGATCGACGGCCTGATCGTCATGGGCGGCCTGCTCCCCGACGCCGAGCTCCTCGCCCTGGCCGAGCACTTGCCTACGGTGGTCATCGGCCGCACGGTGCCGGGCCTCGAGCCCGACTGCCTCACGGTCGATAACGCCCAGGGCGCTTACGAGGCCACCCGCCACCTCATCAACCTCGGGCACCGGCGCATCGCCCACATCGCCGGGCCGCTCTACCAGCAGGACGCCCGCGACCGCCTCGAGGGCTACCGCCGGGCCCTCGCCGAAGCCAACCTCAACTTCGACCCCCGCCTGGTGGTCGAGGGCGACTACCACGAGCCCTCCGGCCTGATGGCGGTGGAGGCCCTGCTCGCGCGGGGCGCCCTGTTCACGGCCATCTTCTCCTCCAACGACCAGATGGCCTACGGCGCGCGATTGGCACTGCACCGCCGGGGCATCCAGGTGCCCGGCGAGGTCTCGCTGGTGGGCTTCGACGACCTGCCGAGCTCGAGCTACACCACCCCGCCCCTCACCACCGTGGCCCAGCCGTCCCTGGAGTTCGGCCGCGAGGCGGCCCGGGCCATCCTGAGCAAGCTCGAGGGGCGGCCCTACGCTTTCGCGCCGCTGGCGAACCGCCTCGTCGTTCGCGAGTCTACGGCCCTGCTGCGCCAGGGGGTGCGCTAGCGTGCCCCATTCCCCCCGATCCCCCGGAGGCGCTTCCCCCGAAGCGCACTGCCCTTGCCTCAAATCCCGCGAAGGAGGTGTTCGAGTTCCTGATTTGAAAGCGCTTACAAACCCCGGCAATCGGCCTTGAGACGAGTTTCGAGCGAGGAGGTCTTCGGATGAAGAAAGCTGCAGCCGTGTTGCTGGCCGCGCTGGCCCTGGGTGGGCTGGCCCTGGCCCAGAAGAAAGTGATCACCGTCGGAGTGTTCCCCAACCTGGACGACGCCATCAAGGCGCAACTCCCCGGCTTCTACAAGCTCTACCCCAACATCGAGGTCAAGCTGGTGACCTTGCAGTACGCCGACCACCACAACGCCCTGACCACCGCGCTGGCCACCGGGCAGGGCCTGCGAGACGTCGAGGCCATCGAGATCGGCTTCGTGGGCCGCTTCGCCGAGGGCCAGGGCTTCGAGGACCTCAACAAGCCCCCCTACAACGCCGACCTGTACAAGAGGCTCTTCACGCCCTACACCGTCGCCCAGGCCACCAGTGCCGACGGCCGCTTCATCGCCATGCCCGTCGACATCGGCCCCGGCACCTTCTACTACCGCAAGGACATCCTCGACAAGGCCGGGATCAACCCCGCGAGCATGATGACCTGGAACGGGTACATCGAGGCGGGCAAGAAGATCAAGGCCATGGACAAGAACGTCTTCCTCATCGCCAACGCCGCCGACGTGGCCTGGATCAACATCTTCTCGAGCGTAGGGGCGGGCGAGGGCTACTACTTCGACAAGAGCGGCAAGGTGGTCGTGGACGGCCCGCGCTTCGTGCGCGCCTTCGAACTCGCCAAGCAGATCCGCGACGCCGGGCTCGACGCCAAGATCGGGGCCTGGACCAACGAGTGGTACGACGGCTTCAAGAAGGGCACCGTCGCCACGCAGTTCTCCGGCGCCTGGCTGCAGGGGCACCTGCAGAACTGGATGGCCCCCGAGACCAAAGGCCTGTGGCGCGTGCAGCAGCTCCCCGAGGGGCTGTATGGCTCGTGGGGCGGCAGCTTCTACGGCATCCCTAGCGCCTCGAAGAACAAGGCCGAGGCCTGGACGCTGATCAAGTACCTCACCACCAACCGCGCCGCGCAGGTCGACGCCTTCAAGGCCATCGGCGCCTTCCCGGCGCTGCTGTCGGCCCAGACCGACCCCATCTTCGAGCAGGGCGTCGACTTCCTGGGCGGCCAGAAGGCCCGCGTGCTGTGGCGCGAGGCGGCCCGCAAGATCAAGCCGGTGGAGGCCAACAAGTACGACCGTATCGCCAACGAGATCATCAGCACCGCGCTGTCGCAGGTCCTGGACGAGGGCAAGGACATCAAGGCCGCGCTGGCCGAGGCCAAGACCCTCATCGAGCGCCGCATGCGCTAGAGCTGCCCGTCGCGGGAGGACTCGAGCCCACACCGGACTCCTCGGGTGCGGTGTGGGCCCGACCTGAAGCCCCCTGAGCGCTGCTAGAGCGAAAGGAGCGTCGCAGTGCAACGCAGCAGCACCGCCCCTCCAGGGGCCATCAGCCGGCAGATGCGCTGGAGCAACCTGCAGCGCCGCTGGGCCCCGTACGTCTTCATCAGCCCCTTCTTCATCCTGTTCCTGATCTTCGGGCTCTACCCCACGCTGTTCTCGCTGTACATGTCCTTCCAGTCGTGGTCACAGACCGACGGCTGGGGCAACTGGAAGTTCGTGGGCCTGGAAAACTACGGCTTCACCTTCACCGACCCAATGTTCTGGCGGGCGATGTACAACACGGTCTGGCTGGGCATCGTCTCGGGGTTGCCGCAGCACCTGCTGGCGATCCCGCTGGCCTTCGCCATCCACATGGGCCTCAGCCGCTTCAAGACCTTCGCCAGCGCGGTCTACTTCCTGCCCTACATCACCTCGACCGTAGCGGTGGCCCTGATCTTCAGCACGCTCTTCTCCACCCAGAAGGGCGTGATCAACCAGACCGTCGCCTACCTCAACACCCTGCCCCTCTTCGGGTGGTTCCTGCCCGACGAGCCCGTCAACTGGTTCCTCAACTCCACCATCAAGTGGGGGATCGCGCTGGTGGTGATCTGGAAGTACACCGGCTGGAACACCCTGCTCTACCTCTCGGCCATCCAGGCCATCCCCCGTGACCTCTACGAGGCCGCTTCGGTGGACGGGGCCACCCGCTGGCAGCAGTTCCGCTTCGTGACGCTGCCGCTGCTGCGCCCCATGATGTTCTTCGCGGTCTCGCTCACCATCATCGGCAGCATGCAGCTTTTCGAGGAGCCCTTCGTGCTGCTCAACGGCGGGGCCAGCTCGGCCACGCAGGGCGGGCAGACGGTGGCGATGTACATGTTCCGCACCGCCTTCGAGTGGCTCGAGATGGGCACGGCGGCCTCCATCGCCTGGCTGCTGTTCGCTTTCATCGCCGCGCTGACCATCATCAACAACCTCGTCTTCGGGCGCGCGGCCCAGGGAAGGGGGGATTGAGGCATGGCCGTACAGTCACCCAAACCCCTCGCCCGCGGCAGCCTCGGCGGCGGCCTGGCCCGGCTGAGCGGCTACGGCCTGTTGCTGCTGGGCGGGCTGGCGACGTTGGCCCCCTTCTACTTCATGTTCGTCTTCGCCACCCACGAGCGCTCGGAGATCTTCGGCTCCCCGCCGCCGTTGTGGTTCGGCAACGACCTGGCGACGAACTACCAGATCCTGCTCGAGAAGATCCCCTTCTGGCGGGCCTACTGGAACAACGTCTACCTGGCGCTGGTGGTCACGCTGTGCAACCTGTTCTTCTGCAGCCTGGCCGGGTACGCCTTCGCCATGTACGAGTTCCGCGGGCGCAACCAGCTCTTCGCCTTCGTGCAGGCCACGCTGCTGATCCCGGCTATCCTCAACCTCATTCCCTTCTACCTGGTCATGACCCAGCTCGACCGGGCCATGGACCCCCTCGCCAACGCCTTCGCCGGGACCTTCCTGGGGCAGCTCCACCTCTTCGACTGGATCAACACCCCCAAGGCGCTGTGGCTGCCGGGCATGGCCGGGGCCATCGGCATCTTCATGATGCGCCAGTACATCGCCTCGGCCATCCCCCGCGACCTCGTGGACGCCGCCCGCATCGACGGGTGCAGCGAGTTCGGCATCTACTGGCGCGTCGTGCTGCCGCTGGTGCGGCCGGTGCTGGGCACGCTGGGCCTGATCACCTTCATCGGCTCCTGGAACCGCTTCGCCGACGTGGCGGTGATCCTGCGCAGCCAGGAGACCCAGACCCTGCCGGTGGTGTTGCGCACCCTGCAGGGGGCGACCGACGTGGAGTGGGGCGCGATCATGGCCGGCACGGCGCTGCTGGTGGCCCCGCTGCTGCTGCTGTTCGTCTTCGCCGCCCGTCAGCTCATGGAAGGACTGACCTCCGGTGCGGTCAAGAGCTGAGCCCCTCCTCCGCACGCTCGCCCTGGGGGCGGCGGTCGGGCTGGCCTCGCTGGCCCAGGGCCAGCCCGCCCCGCTGCGCGCGCTGGCCGAACAGCGCGGGCTGTTGATCGGCGCGGCGGTGGGCGGGGCGCTGTACGACCCCCTCGAGCCCGAGTACGCCCAGCTCCTCGCCCGCGAGTTCAACCTGGTGGTGGCCGAGAACGCCATGAAGTGGGCCTCGCTGAGCAACGAGCGGGGGCAGTACGGCTTCGCCGGCGCCGACGCCCTGGTGCGCTTCGCCCGCCAGCACGGCCAGCGGGTGCGCGGCCACACCCTCATCTGGCACGAGCAACTGCCCGCGTGGGTGCGCAACGGCACCTTCTCCCGCGAGGCCATGCTGGCCGTGATGCAGGAGCACATCCAGGCGGTGGCCGGGCACTTCCGCGGCCAGGTGGCCTACTGGGACGTGGTCAACGAGGCGGTGAGCGACCGGGGCGGCCTGCGCGAGACCCCCTTCCTGCGGGCCGTGGGCCCCGACTACCTCGAGCACGCCTTCCGCTTCGCCCGCGCCGCCGACCCCCAGGCCAAGCTCTTCTACAACGACTACGGCGCCGACGGCATGGGCGCCAAGTCGGACGAGATCTACGCCCTGCTCAAAGCGCTCAAGGCCAAGGGCGTGCCCATCGACGGCGTGGGCTTCCAGGCCCACCTCGACAGCACCTTCTCGCCCCGGCAGGCGCGCATGCGGGAGAACCTGCAGCGCTTCGCCGACCTGGGCCTCGAGGTGCACATCACCGAGCTCGACGTGCTGCTCCGGGGGGCGGGCTCCAGGGAGGAGCGGCTGGAGGCGCAGGCCCGGGTGTACGCCGAGGTGCTCGAGGCCTGCCGCGCCGTCGCCCGTTGCACCGCCGTGACGCTGTGGGGCTTCACCGACGCCTACTCCTGGCGCGCCGCCGCCGAGCCCCTGATCTTCGACGCGCTCTACCAGCCCAAGCCGGCCTACCACGCCCTGTTGCGGGCCCTGGGGGGCACCCCCTGAGCGGCCTGACCTGACCTTGATAAGGACCACGACCATGACCATCCGACGCGACGACTTCCCCAGCGACTTCGTGTGGGGCACCGCCACCGCCGCCTACCAGATCGAGGGGGCCGCCCTCGAGGACGGCCGCGCCCCCAGCATCTGGGACACCTTCAGCCACACCCCCGGCAAGACCCGCGCGGGCGACACCGGCGACGTCGCCTGCGACCATTACCGCCGCTACCGCGAGGACGTCGCCCTGATGCAGGGGCTGGGCGTCAACGCCTACCGCTTCTCCGTCGCCTGGCCCCGCGTGCTGCCCCAGGGCCGCGGCGCGGTCAACGGGGCCGGGCTCGAGTTCTACGAACGGCTGGCGGACGCGCTGCTGGAGGCCGGGATCACGCCCTGGGTCACCCTCTACCACTGGGACCTGCCCCAGGCCCTCGAGGACGCGGGCGGCTGGCCCGAGCGCGACACCGCCCACGCCCTGGCCGAGTACGCCGCCGTGGTGGGGCAGCGCCTGGGCGACCGCGTCAAGCACTGGATCACCCTCAACGAGCCGTGGTGCTCGGCCTACCTGGGCTACGGCAACGGTGTGCACGCCCCCGGTCGCCAGGACTTCGCCCTCTCGCTGCAGGCCGCCCACCACCTGCTGCTGGGGCACGGCCTGGCAACAGAGGCGCTGCGGGCGGCGGTGCCCGGGGCTCAGGTGGGGATCACCCTCAACCTCACCCCTACCCACCCGGCCACGCCCGACCCCCGCGACCTCGAGGCCGCCCGCCGCTACGACGGCTTCTTCAACCGCTGGTACCTCGACCCGCTGTTCGGCTTCGGCTACCCGCGCGACGTGTGGGAGCTCTACGGGGCCATGGTGCCCCGGGTGGAGCCGGGGGACCTCGAGGCCGTCGCCGCCCCCCTCGACTTCCTGGGCATCAACTACTACTCGCGCTCGGTGGTGCGGCACGGCGGCCAGGGCCCCCTCTTCGTCGAGCACGTGCGGCCGGAGGGCGAGTACACCTACATGAACTGGGAGGTCTACCCCGACGGCATCCGCGAGATCGTGGCGCGGGTGGCCCGCGAGTACCGCCCGCCCGCCGTCTACATCACCGAGAACGGGGCCTGCTACCCCGACGGGGTGGAGGACGACGGCGAGATCCACGACCCCCGCCGCCTGGCCTACTACCAGTCCCACCTCAGCAAGTGCGCCCAGGCCGTGCGGGAGGGGGTTCCGCTGAAGGGCTACTTCGCCTGGAGCCTGCTGGACAACTTCGAGTGGGCCGAGGGCTACGACAAGCGCTTCGGGCTGTTCTACGTCAACTTCGCCACCCAGGAGCGCCGCCTCAAGCAGAGCGGGCGCTGGCTGAAGGGCTTCCTCGAGGGCGGCGCGGGGGCCGGCTGAATGATCCGCAACCCCGTCCTGCCCGGCTTCAACCCCGACCCCTCCGTCGTGCGGGTGGGGGAGGACTACTACGTCGCCACCTCCACCTTCGAGTGGTTCCCCGGCGTGCAGATCCACCACTCGCGCGACCTGGTGCACTGGCGGCTGGCGGGGCGGCCCCTGGCCCGCCGCTCGCAGCTCGACCTGCTGGGCAACCCCGACTCCGGGGGCGTCTGGGCCCCCTGCCTGAGCTACGCGGACGGCCGCTTCTGGCTCATCTACACCGACGTCAAGACCTGGGCGCTCGAGGCCCCCTTCAAGGACACCCACAACTACCTCGTCACCGCCGAGCGCGTGGAGGGGCCGTGGTCGGAGCCCGTCTACCTCAACTCCTCCGGCTTCGACCCCTCGCTCTTCCACGACGACGACGGGCGCAAGTGGCTCTTGAACATGGTCTGGGACCACCGCAAGGGCCGCAACGCCTTCGCGGGCATCCTGCTGCAGGAGTACGACCCCGTGCGGCAGGAGCTGGTGGGCCCCGTGCACAACATCTTCCGCGGCACCTGCCTGGGCGTCACCGAGGGGCCGCACCTCTACAAGCGCGGCGGCTGGTATTACCTGCTCACCGCCGAGGGGGGCACCTCCTACGAGCACGCCGTGACCCTGGCCCGCTCGCGCTCGATCTTCGGCCCCTACGAGGTGCACCCCGCCAACCCCCTCCTCACGGCCCGGGACCACCCCGAGCTGCCCTTGCAGAAGGCGGGCCACGCCTCGCTGGTGGAGACCCCGACGGGGGAGTGGTACATGGTCCACCTCACCGGCCGGCCCCTCGACCCGCCCGGCGCCCCGCTGCGCCGCTGCAACCTGGGCCGCGAGACCGCCGTTCAGAAGCTCGAGTGGGCCGAGGACGGCTGGCCGCGCCTGGCGGGGGGTGGGAACACCCCGCGCCTCGAGGTCGAAGCCCCCGACCTCCCGCCCCACCCCTGGCCCCCGGAGCCCGAGACCGACCCCTTCGACGCCCCCACCCTCAGCCCGCACTTCCAGACCCTGCGCCTCCCCGCCGACGGCTCCTGGCTCTCCCTCAGCGAGCGCCCCGGCTTCCTGCGCCTCTACGGGCGCGAGTCGCTGATCTCGCGGCACCGCCAGAGCCTGGTGGCCCGCCGCCTGCAACACTTCCACGCCGAGGCCGAGACCGCGCTGGAGTTCGAGCCCCGGCACTTCCAGCAGATGGCCGGGCTGGTGTGCTACTACGACACGCGGCACTGGGTCTACCTGCGCCTCAGCCGCGACGAGGAGCTGGGCAAGACCCTCAACCTGCTGGCGTGCGACGCCGGGCGCTACGAGGAGCCGCTGGGGCGCGAGGTGAGCGTTGGGGAGGCCGCGCGGGTATACCTCAAGGTGCGCTTCGAGCGCGAAACCTTCCGCTTCTTCTACGCCCTGCAGGGCCAGGACTGGCAGCCCGTCGGCCCCGTCTTCGACTCCGGCAAGCTCTCCGACGACTACTGCAACGGCCTGTCCTTCACGGGCACCTTCATCGGCCTGTGCGCGCAGGACCTGAGCGGGGCGCGGCTGCACGCGGACTTCGACTACTTCACGTACCGGGGGCTCGAGTAGAGGTCGATGGTCGATAGTCGATAGCCAATAGCTGATGGCTGATAGCCCGTGGGGAAAAGCCTTCGGCCACAGGCCACCAGCCTTCGACACGGGGGTCAATCCCATGAAGCTGAACTTTCCCAAACTTCTGTTCCTCCTGGCGCTGGCCCTTCCCGGCGCCCTGGCCCAGGACCTGCCCGGGTGGCGGCTGACCTGGGCCGACGAGTTCAACCTGCCGCTGGGCAGCCCGGTGGACCGCAGCAAGTGGAACGTGGAGACCGGCGGCTGGGGCAACGGCAACAGCGAGCTGCAGTACTACACCGAATCCACCCTCAACGCCGTGCACGACGGGCGCAACCTGGCGATCACCGCGCTCGAGCAGCGCCTGCCGGGCCTGCGCTGCTGGTACGGCCCCTGCCGCTACACCTCCGCGCGGCTCAACACCCGCGGCAAGTTCGAGCAGCGCTACGGGCGCTTCGAGGCCCGCATCAAGCTCCCGCGCGGGCAGGGGCTGTGGCCCGCGTTCTGGCTGCTGGGCAACAACATCGGCACGGTGAGCTGGCCCCTGTGCGGCGAGATCGACGTGATGGAGAACATCGGGCGCGAGCCGCGCACCGTGCACGGCACCATCCACGGCCCCGGCTACTCGGGCGGCGCGGGCATCGGCAAGCCCTACACCCTCCCCGCCGACTTCGCCGACGCCTTCCACGTCTTCGCGCTCGAGTGGGAGCCGGAGGAGCTGCGCTGGTACGTCGACGGCGTGCACTACCAGACCCGCACCCCCGCCGACCTCCCCGAAGGCGCCCGCTGGGTCTTCGACCGCCCCTTCTTCCTCATCCTCAACCTCGCCGTAGGCGGCGCCTGGCCCGGCATGCCCGACGCGACCACGCGCTTCCCGCAGCGGATGCTGGTGGACTACGTGCGGGTGTATGAGCGGACCGATGGCCCATAGCCGGACGCCGGGCGCGGGTCGTGCGGCGTACGTCCTACGTCGTACGCAAAACGCAAGACGCAAAACGCAAAACGCTAAACGCCGAACGCAATACGCAAAACGCGAGACGCAAGACGACCCTTCTTCACCCCCCTTAGCAAGGGGGGCGGGGGGGATAAACCCTCCCCGCGGGCGGGGAGGGAAGGGGAGGGGTGCTTTTCACCACGGGCCACACGCCACGTGCCTCCCGCTGACGGCTGACCGCCAATAACTCACTCGAGGAGATCGATTGTGATCAAACGATGGAGATTCACCCTCGCCTGTGCCGTGCTGCTGGGCTCTTGCCCTGCGCTGGCCCAGCCCCTCTACAAAGACCCCGCGCAGCCGGTGGAGAAGCGCGTCGCCGACCTGCTCGCGCGCATGACGCTGGAGGAGAAGCTGGGGCAGATGACGCAGGTGGCGGTGTCCAAGCTGATGTCGGACGGCTGGGGGCTGGGGCCGCTGAAGGGGGAGTTGCTCGAGCGCTACCTCGTGCAGCGCGGCATCGGCTCGGTGCTCTCGGGCGGGGGGATGGGGCCGGTGCCCAACACGCCCCGCGCCTGGGCCGAGATGACCAACGCCATCCAGCGGGCGGCGGTGGAGAAGGGCCGCCTGGGCATCCCCTTGCTTTACGGCGTGGACGCGGTGCACGGGCACAACAACGTCGTGGGGGCCACCCTCTATCCCCATAGCCTGGGCCTGGCGGCCACCTGGAACCCGGCCCTGGTGGAGCAGGTGGCCCGGCGGGTGGGGCAGGAACTGCGGGCCACGGGCACGCTGTGGAACTTCGCCCCCGTGGCCGACCTGGGTCGTGACCCGCGCTGGGGCCGCTTCTACGAGACCTTCGGCGAGGACCCGCTGCTGGCGGGTAGCCTGGTGGCCGCGACGGTGCGGGGCCTGCAGGCTGGCCGCGTCGCCGCGACGCTCAAGCACTTCACCGGCTACGGCCAGCCCCTCGGCGGCACCGACCGCAGCCCGGCCTTCCTGGCCCCCCGCACCCTTCAGGAGGTGTGGCTGCCGCCCTTCCGGGCGGGCCTCGAGGCCGGCGCCCTCACGGTGATGGCCAACAGCGGCTCACTCAACGGCGTGCCGGTGCACGCCTCGCGCTACCTGCTCACCGACGTGCTGCGCGGCCAGATGGGCTTCAAAGGCGTGGTGATCTCCGACTGGAACGACATCGACAAGCTCGTGGGCGACCACAAGGCCGCCGCCGGCTTCGCCGACGCCGTGGCCATGAGCATCAACGCCGGCGTGGACGTGTACATGGTGCCCATGGAGGTCGAGCGCTACCTCCAGACCCTCAAAGAGCTCGTCGAGGCCGGCCGGATCTCCCGCGCCCGCGTCGACGAGGCGGCAGGCCGTGTCCTGTGGCTGAAGTTCCAGCTCGGCCTCTTCGAGCGCCCCTACGTCGAGGCGGCCGAGGCCGAGAAGGTGGTCGAGGCCCAGCGCCCCCTGGCCAAGCAGGCCGCCCTCGAGTCCGTCACCCTGCTGGAAAACGCCGCCTTCACCCTGCCGCTCACCAACGTCAAGACCCTGCTCGTCACCGGCCCCGCCGCCACCGACAAGACCATGCAGATGGGCGGCTGGAGCATCGACTGGCAGGGCAAGGAGGGGGCCAAGGCCCCCGGGGCGACGGTGCTCGAGGGCCTCCAGAAGGGCGCCCCCCAGGGCGTGAAGGTGGCCTACGCCGACCCCAAGGACGCCAGGGCCCTCGCCGCCGCGGTCAGGGCCTCCGACGCGGTGGTGGTGGCCCTGGGCGAGAAGCCCTACGCCGAGAACGAGGGCAACAACCTCACCGGCGAGCTCCCCGCCGAGCAGTACAAGCTGCTGCGTGACCTCAAGGCCCTGGGCAAGCCGGTCGTGCTGGTGCTGCTCGCCGGCCGCCCCCTGGCCTTCCCCGACGACGCGTGGCTCGTCCCCAAGGCCATCCTCATGGCCTACCTCCCCGGCTCTGAAGCGGGCAGCGCCCTGGCCGACGTGCTCTTCGGCCGCCACAACCCCAGCGGCCGCCTGCCCTTCACCTGGCCCAAGCTCTTCGGCCAGGTGCCCTTCACCTACGACCGCTACCCCGACATCTACCCCAAGGCCGAGCCGCTCTACCCCTTCGGCTACGGCCTGAGCTACACCGACTTCACCTACCGCCTGCAGGCCGCCCGAGCCACCGCCAACGCCGTGGAGGTGGACGTCGAGGTCCGCAACACCGGCAAACGCGCCGGCAGCGACGTCGTCCAGCTCTACACCCGCTTCCCCCCGCTCGGCCTCCTAGCCCCCCGCGAACGCCTGGTGGCCTTCACCAAGGTGAACCTCGAGCCCGGCCAAACCCGCACCCTCAAGCTCACCGCCCCTCTAGACCGCTTCGCCCTGGTGCCAGGCGACGTGTTCAGCCTCGAGCTGCCCCGCGTGCTGCCTGGGCGCTACGTTTTGCGGGTGGGGGAGCAGACGGTGGGGGTGGAGGTGCGGTGAGGGTCGATAGTCGAACGCCCAACGCCGAACGCTGAACGCCGAACGCCGAACGCCGAACGCTGAACGCCATTCGGGATCAATTATCCACTGGGGTTGTGACCGACCCGACAGCTAACTACAGCCCCACTCCCCAGGGGACACCCGCTCGACCTGCGAGCCCGTCCCCGGCCGGGGTGTGCGGCTCACGCGGGAGGGGGTGGCGGGGTGTCGGGGGAGCCCAGGGGGAGCAGGTTTCCGGCGTATGCCGGGTCGCGTACCGCGATGCCCTCGCCATGTGGAATGGCCTCCCCCTAGCTCCCCCGACGGCGGAACCGTGGTCGCCAAACCATAGCACCGCAGCACACCCCCCGCCAAAAGAGAAACGAACAGAGCGAACACGAAACCCGCCCCTACCCGTGCTGAGCTGCTCGAGTAAGATGGCGGCACCGATGATGCTCAAGCCTTCCTGGACCACCTTGCGGCTCGCTGCCTTGTTGACCCTGCTGGCAAACGCCCTGCTCCCGAGCACCGCACAACCGTCCAAGGTGACGGTGGGGGTGAGCTGGGGACACCTCGAGGGCGAGTGGAAGATCCACGAGGACGCGCTGCGGGCCCGGCTGGGCTCGCTGGGGGCGCAGTACACCCGCACCGACGCCAAAGGCTCGTCCGCCCAGCAGCTAAGGGACATGGACGCGCTCGCCGCCAAGGGCGCGGACGTGCTGATCGTGGTCGCCGCCAACCCCGAAGCCCTCCGCCCCGGCCTCGCCCGCGCCCAGGCCGCCGGCATCCCGGTGGTGGCCTACGACCGCCCGGTGCCCGACCCCGCCGCCTTCTACGTGGGCTTCGACGAGCTCGAGGCCGGCCGGATGCAAGCCAGGGCGGTGTACGCCGTCCGGCCGCACGGTCGCTACGCGCTGTTGCTCGGGCCGGGCGCCGAACGGGTGCGTCAGGGGCTGCTCGAGCGGCTCGAGGCCGCCCTCAAGGCCGGCGACGTCCGGGTGGTGGCCGAGCGCTCGGTCGCGGAGCGCAGGCCCGAGGCCGCCCGGCAGGCCATGGCCGAGATC
>NZ_KE387023.1:928465-929937 GCF_000430045.1 Calidithermus chliarophilus DSM 9957
CGGGCGGCCGCCGAGGTCGCGGTGCGGCTGGCTCGAGGCGCCGCCCCCGCCGCCCTCGCCTTCGAGGGAGCCAAGGCCGGCCCCCTCACCCTGGGCCCGGTCATGCTCGAGGCGCTGCTGGTCAGGCCAGTCCCCGTCACCCCGGCCAACCTCGACGCCGTGCTCAGGGCGGGCTGGGTCAGCAAGGCGGCCCTGTGCCAGGGCGTGAGGGCGGCTCCCCCGGCTTGCCGCTGAGCGCCCGACCAGCCACTAACCCCCCGCGTCGCCCGGTTTGACGGGGTGAGCGGGCATCCGCTAATATGTTCATGTCTCGAACTTGAGCCCACGGCCCAGCACGACCGCACGGGAGGAGGGTCCATGCCTGTTCGCCCCAGAACCGCCAACACCAACTCGGGAACGGGGGTCCTGCGCCACCTCAACCGCTCGCTGGTGCTGCGCACCCTCTGGCAGCAGCCGGGCCTCTCGCGCTCGGAGCTGGCCCGGGAGCTGGGGCTGGCGAAGTCCACCGTCTCGGTGGTGGTGGCCGAGCTGCTGGGCGAGGGGCTGCTGCAGGAAGGGGAGGAGGTGCCCGGCGGGGTGGGGCGGCCCTCGCGGGCCCTCGAGCTCGACCGCGCGAGGAACCTGGTCGCGGCCTGGGAGGTCAACGTGGACTACCTGGCCGTGCGGCTGCAGAACCTGATGGGGGAGGTGCGCCACGCCCAGGACCTGGAGCTCGGGCCCGAGCCCGACCCCGGCGACTGCCTCGACCGGCTGGCGGAGGCCACCCGGGGCCTGCTGCAGGGCGCCGGCCCGGGGGTGCGCCTGCGGGGGCTGTGCCTGACGGTGCCGGGGTTGGTCGAGCCCACCCAGGGCCACCTCACCCTCGCCCCCAACCTCGGCTGGCGCGACCTGCCGCTGCTGGCGATGCTGGGGCACAAGCTCGAGCGGCACAAGCTCCGCGTGGAGGCCCCGCCCACCCTGGAGAACGAGGCCAACACCGCCGCGCTGGGGGTGTACACCCTGGGCGAGTGGCGCGCGGCCAACCTGGTCTACCTGAGCCTGGGGACCGGGCTGGGGGGCGGGCTGGTGCTGGGCCACCAGCCCTTCTCGGGCAGCTACGGGCACGCGGGGGAGGTCGGGCATGTTCCCCTCGACCCCCAGGGGCCGCCCTGCCGCTGCGGCAAGCGGGGCTGCGCCGAGACCTTCGTCAGCCTCAAGGCCTGGCGGGCCGACCCCACCGAGGCCGGCCTCGAGCGCATGGCTGACAAGCTGGGGCTCTTGCTGGCCCACCTCCTCAACCTCCTCGACCCCGACGTGGTGGTGCTGGGCGGCCCGCTGGCGGAGGAGATCGGGCCCCGGCTGCTGCCGCCGGCCCGCGAGGCCGCCCGGCGCTACGCCCTCGAGCAGCCCGCCCGCACCGCGCAGGTCGTGCTCTCGCCCTTCGGCCGCGACAGCGCGATCCTGGGGGCCGGGGTGCTGGCGATCCGCGCCTT
>NZ_KE387023.1:930037-972477 GCF_000430045.1 Calidithermus chliarophilus DSM 9957
GGGTGGGGGCGTGAGCCGGGGCAGGCCCGCCGCCCGGCCGCCGTAGGGCGCCCCCCGCCGGCCCTTCCGCCCTCAGCCATCCTTCCCCCAGGAGTCCTGCCATGGCATACGAACCCAAACCCGAGCACAAGTTCACCTTCGGCCTGTGGACCGTGGGCAACGTGGGGCGCGACCCCTTCGGCCTGCCCACCCGCCCCCCCCTCGAGCCCGACTACATCGTCTACAAGCTGGCCGAGATCGGCGCCTACGGGGTCAACCTGCACGACAACGACCTCATCCCCGTCGAGGCCACCGAGGCCGAGCGCGAGCGCATCCTCAAGCGCTTCAAGAAGGCCCTGCAGGACACCGGCTTGGTGGTCCCCATGGCGACGACCAACCTCTTCGGCGACCCCGCCTTCAAGGACGGCGCCTTCACCTCGCCCGACGCGCGGGTGCGGGCTTATGCCATCCAGAAGACCATGCGGGCCATGGACCTCGGCGCCGAGCTCGGCGCGAAGACCTACGTCTTCTGGGGCGGGCGCGAGGGGGCCGAGGTGGACGCCGGGGGCAACGTGCTCGACGCCCTCGCCCACTACCGCGAGGCGCTGAACTTCCTGGCCGAGTACTCCGAGGACCAGGGCTACGGCTACCGCTTCGCCCTCGAGCCCAAGCCCAACGAGCCGCGGGGCGACATCTACCTGCCGGTGGTGGGGGCAGCGCTGGGCTTCATCGCCACGCTGGACAAGCCCCACCTCTTCGGCCTCAACCCCGAGGTGGCCCACGAGACCATGGCGGGCCTCAACTTCGTGCACGCGGTGGCCCAGGCCATCGACGCGGGCAAGCTCTTCCACATCGACCTCAACGACCAGAAGATGGGCCGCTTCGACCAGGATTTGCGCTTCGGCGCCGAGAACCTCAAGACGGCCTTCTTCCTGGTCAAGCTGCTGGAGGACTCCGGCTACGACGGCCCCCGCCACTTCGACGCCCACGCCCTGCGCACCGAGGACGAGGCGGGGGTGTGGGAGTTCGCCAAGGGCTGCATGAGGACCTACCTCATCCTCAAGGAGAAGGCCGAGCGCTTCGGCCGCGACCGCGAGATCCAGGACCTCATCGGGGCCTACAAGGTCCAGGACAAGGCGCTCGCCCGGCTCACCGCGAAGTACAGCCGCGAGAACGCCCGGGCGCTGAAGGGGCTCGAGTTCGACCGCGAGGCGCTGGGGCGGCGGGGGCCGGGCCTGGAGTGGCTGGACCAACTCACGGTGGAGCTGCTGCTCGGGGTCAGGTGAGGGGCCCGCAGGCCCGCGGCGCTTGGTAGAGTTTGGGAAGGGTTAACGCCTCATGAGACCTGAAATCCTCCACAACTCCAAGCTCCGCCTCACCGTCCTCCCCGGCTTGGGGGCGAGCGTCGGCGGCCTCGAGCTCTACCGCGAGGGCTTCTGGCTGCCGCTGCTGCGCCCGACCTCGCTGGCCGCCGTGGCCGCGGGGGCCTCGCCCGACACCTCGAGCTACATCCTGGCCCCCTACTCCAACCGCATCCGCGAGGGGCGCTTCAGCTTCCGCGGCAGGAGCTACCAGCTCCTGCCCAACTGGCCCGACGGGGAGCAGACCATCCACGGCGAGGTGCACGGCCGCCCCTGGACCGTCGTCGAGCGCAGCGAGGGCCTGCTGGTGTGCCACTTCAACGCCAACAACCCCCAGGCCCTCAACTTCCCCTTCCGCTATACCGTGCGGGCGGTGTACTGGCTGGGCGACAGCAGCCTGCGCATGAGCCTCGAGCTCACCAACACCGGCGAGGAGGCCATGCCCGCGGGCTTCGGCTTCCACCCCTACTTCGTGCGGCGCCTGGGCGCCAGCCTCGACCCCCTGCTCTCCTTCCGCGCCGCCCGGGTCTACCTCACCAACGGCAGCCGCATCCCCGACGAGCCCCCCGTCCCGCTGCCCCCCGGCTTCGACTTCTCCACCCCCCGCCCCCTGGGCGACGCCGCCTTCGACCACGTCTTCAACGGCTGGGACGGGTCGCTCAGCCTCGAGTGGCCCGGCATCGACGTGCGCCTGCAGCTCGAGGCCGACCCCGTCTTCTCCCACCTCGTGGTGTTCACCGCCCCCGACGGCACGCTGGCCCTCGAGCCCGTCTCCCACGCCACCGACGGCTTCAACCTCATGGACCGCGGCTGGCCCGACACCGGCGTGCGCGTCCTCGAGCCCGGCGAAAGCCTCGCCGGCGAGGTGCGGATCAAGGTCCGGGCGGAGGGGTGGTAGGTGGGGGCGGGGGTGGGGACGCGTGGCACGTGGGGGGTTCGGAGAGCCGTCAGCGGTCAGCCATCAGCCATCAGCCATCAGCGGTCAGCTCGTGGCCCGGGGTTGCCCCTCCCCGTCCCTCCCCGCGCGCGGGGAGGGTGTATCCCCCCCAGCCCCCCTTGCTAAGGGGGGAACAAGGCGTTCGGCTATCAGCTATCGACCATCGACCCCACAGGAGCCCCATGAAACCCGTCAGCATCGGCATCGACCTGGGCACCAGCGGCCTCAAGGCCCTCGCCCTCACGCCTGAAGGCCACGCCGTGGCCGAGGCGGGCGCGGCCTACCCCTTGCTCACCCCCCGGCCCGGCTGGACCGAGCAGAACCCCGCGGACTGGCTCGAGGCCGCCCGCAAGGCGCTCGCCGAACTCACCGGGAAGCTCGAGGCGGGCGGTTATACCCCGGTCGCGCTCGGCCTCTCGGGGCAGATGCACGGCGGGGTCTTCCTCGACGGCGGGGGAGAGGTGGTGCGGCCCGCGCCGCTGTGGAACGACCAGCGCACCGCCGAGGCCTGCGCCGAGCTCGAGGCCGCCGTGCCTAGGGCCGAGCTCATCCGGCGCACCGGCAACCCGGCCGTCACCGGCTTCCAGCTCCCCAAGCTGCTGTGGCTGCGCCGGGCCGAGCCCGGCGCCTTCGCCCGCACCCGCCGGGTGCTGCTGCCCAAGGACTACCTGGGCTTCGCGCTCACCGGCCGCGCCGCCACCGAGCCCTCCGACGCCTCGGGCACCGGGGCGCTCGACCTGGCCAGGCAGGACTGGGACGCCGAATTGCTGGCCGCGCTGGGTCTCGACGTGGGCCTTTTCCCCACGGTGATCCCCTCGCACGGCGTGGTGGGCGGGCTTAAGGCCGAGTGGGCACGGGCCACCGGGCTGCCGGAGGGCCTGCCGGTGGTGGCCGGGGCGGGCGACAACGCGGGCGCGGCCATCGGGTTGGGGCTCTCGAGCGCCCGCCCGGGCGTGGGCAGCGTCTCGCTGGGCACCTCGGGCGTGATCTTCCTGCCCCTAGAGCACCCCACCCCCGACCCCCACGGCCGCGTCCACCTCTTCTGCCACGCCGACGGCGGCTACCACCTGCTGGGCGTGACCCTGGCCGCCGCCGGCAGCCTCCAGTGGTACCGCGACCGTCTGGCCCCCGGCGTGCCCTTCGACGCGCTGATGCAGGAGGCCGCCGCCGTGCCCCCTGGGAGCGAGGGGCTGCTGTTTTTGCCCTACCTGGCGGGCGAGCGCAGCCCCCACCTCGACCCCGACCTGCGCGGGGCCTGGCTGGGCCTGAGCCTGGCCCACGCCCGCGGCCACCTCACCCGCGCCCTGCTCGAGGGCGTGGCCTTCAGCCTGCGGGACGTGCTCGAGGTCATGAAGCCCCTCGCTGCCGCGGACCGGCTCCTGGCCATCGGCGGCGGGGCCCGCTCGGAGCTGTGGCTCTCCGTCCTCGCGGCCGTGCTCGAGGCCCCCCTGGCCCGCACCCCTGTCGAGGAAGGCCCGGCCCGGGGCGCCGCCCTGCTCGGCCTGGTGGGCGCCGGGGTATACGGCAGCGTGGGGGAGATGCTGGAGGCCACCGCGCCCGCGTCCGACCCCCTCCCCGGCCATCCTGAGCCAGCCTACGCCGCGGCGTACGAGCGCTTCAAGGCGGGGTTCCGGGCGGTGGCGGGGGTGGCTCGAGCGGGGTCGATAGCTGATAGCCGATAGCTGATAGCCGAACGCCAAACGCAAGACGCAAGACGCAAAACGCAAGACGCAAAACGCAAGACGCAAAACGCAAGACGCCTTGTCACCCCCTTAGCAAGGGGGGCCGGGGGGGATAAACCCTCCCCGCCCGCGGGGAGGGACGGGGAGGGGCAACCCCGGGCCACGAGCTGACCGCTGACCGCTGAAGGCTGACGGCTTACTGCCGCCTTCCACACGCCACCCTACTCACTCCCGGTACAAATCGGCCCGTGTCGGCGGGAGGTTTACGCGCCCCCGGGCGTCCGGTTTGGCCAGCAGGCTCTGGTGGATGGCGAGGTGGCCGAAGGCGAACTGGTGGGCGGAGGCGGTGAGGTAGAGGCGGTAGAGGCGGGTGCGTTCGGGGCCGACGAGGGCGGTGGCTTCGGGGAGGCGGGCCTCGAGGCGCTGGCGCCAGTGCTCGAGGGTGCGGGCGTAGTGTTCGCGCAGGTCCTCCACGTCGCGCACCTCGAAGCCGGCGGTTTCCGCCTCGCGCAGCATCTCCCACAGCGGGAGGATCTCGCCGTCGGGGAAGACGTAGCGCCGCATGAACTCGCCGGAGGCGGCCCAGGCGGGGGATTTCGGCGGGACCGGCCCCCGCGCGATGGCGTGGTGCAGGAAGAGGCCGCCGGGCTCGAGGCAGGCGAGGGCGGCCTGGAAGTAGCGCCCCAGGTTGGCCCGGCCCACGTGCTCGGCCATGCCCACGCTGGCGACCTTGTCGAAGCGGCCCCGCACCTCGCGGTAGTCGAGGGCCTCGACCCTCACGCGGCCCTCGAGCCCCCGCTGCCGCACCCGCGCGCGGGCCTCCTCGAGCTGGGTCTGCGAGAGCGTGATACCTACGGCCTCCACCCCGTAGCGCTCGGCCGCGTAGACCACCAGCCCGCCCCAGCCGCAGCCGACGTCGAGCAGGCGCTCGCCCGGCCGCAGCCGCAGCTTGCGGCAGATGAGCTCGAGCTTGGCCTCCTGGGCCTGCTCGATGGTCTCGTCGCCGCGGGGGAAGTAGGCGCAGGAGTAGACCATGCGCGCGTCGAGCCACAGGCGGTAGAAGTCGTTGGAGAGGTCGTAGTGGTGCTGCACCGCCTGGCGGTCGCGGGCCAGGGAGTGCGCCGCCCCGTGCAGGCGGGCGCCGAGCCCGCGAACGCCCGCCGCGCTCAGGGCCACCCCCCGCACCCACTCCAGCGGGGAGGCGGGCAGCTCGACGTGCTCCAGCGCCGCCAGCACCGCCCCCAGGTCGCCCTCGACCTCGAGATCCCCCCGCACGAAGGCCTCGCCCAGGGCCAGGTCGAGCGGGGGAGCCAGCCCCTCGAGCAAGCCCCGCCCCAGCACCAGCGTGGCCTTAGGCTCCGCCGTGGCGGGCAACACCGATCCGTCCCACAGCCGCACCTCGAAGGGCCGGGCGGGGAGGACGCGCTCGAGCAGGCGCCGCAATTCGCCAGCCTGCATGTTCACCGCCTCCTTTCCTTCAGGGTAGGCCGGACCCTCGGCCGGGCGCAACGGGTGGGCGGGTTAACCCGTCGGCGCGCGCGAGGAGGCGGGCCCTGGCTGGCCTTTAGCTGACGAGGCCGCGAGACACTGGCCCCTGGGGCGGGAGCTTTTCGGCCATAAACCGAACCGTTCCAGAGAAAAAAGCGGGGAAAACCGTACAGTGTCGCTAGGAGGGATCCAATGAATTCAGCTCGCCTTTGGTTGGCGGCGGGCCTGGTGGCTGCCATCGCAGCCTGCAGCCAGGCCCCCAAGTCTTCGGCCCTGCCGGGCGGGGTTTTCCCGCTGGGGGGAACCCCGGTGGTGCTCAGCACCGTCCCGGCGGCCGGGGCCGTCGGCGTGCGGCCGGACCGGCCGGTGAGCGTCACGTTCGACGAGGCCATGGACGCGGCCCCGACCCAGACCGCCGTCAGCGTATTCCCCGGCCGCTACGACCCGGCCAGCAACCCGGCGAGCTTCGACAGGCTGCGCCTGAGCAGCGTGTGCAACGGCAAGTGGCGGGTTCGCAACCCCAACCCCCAGCCCATCAGCTTTAGCTGGGACGTGTTCAGGACCCCGCAGAAGGGCGTGGGCGTGGTGCCCGCGGGCGGCGAGGTGTTCTTCTACACCTCGAGGGGGATGCCCGGCACCACGCGCATCTTCGTGGGCGGCGTGCAGCAGGACGTGAAGGCCGCCTTCCCCGGCGCCTGCCCCCCGCGCGAGGAGCAGTTCGCCTGGAGCGCCGACTCCGCCACGCTCAGCCTGACCCCGGCCCAGCCCTTCGCCGAGGCCAGCACCTATACCGTGGCGCTGAGCACCCTCGCCCACAGCCGCGCGGGCGGCCACCTGGCTGAGCCCTACGCCTGGAGCTTCACCACCCTGCGCACGCCGCAGTGCCCGGCTGGGGCCAGCGTGACCCGAACCTACCAGATCCAGGGCAGCGGCATGGCCAGCCCCCTGGCGGGCCAGACCGTGACCACCGAGGGCGTGGTGATAGGCGACTACCAGGCGGGCGGGCAGCTCGGCGGCTTCTACATCCAGGACTTCCGCGGCGACGACGACCCCGCCACCTCCGACGGGCTGTTCGTGTTCAACACCTCCTTCCCGGTGAGCGTGGGCGACTACGTGCAGGTGACGGGCAACGTCAAGGAGTTCGCCTCCGGCAGCGACACCCTGACCGAGCTCGAGGCCGTCAGCAGCGTGACGGTGTGCGAGGGCGGGGTTTCGGTGGAGCCCACCCCGGTAGACCTCCCCGTAGCGGCGGTGGCCGACCTCGAGCGCTACGAGGGCATGCTGGTGACCTTCCCCGAGACCCTCACCGTCACCGAGGTCTTCAACCTCGCCCGCTTCGGCGAGCTCACCCTCTCCTCCGACGGGCGCCAGTACAACCCCACCAACGGCAACGGGCTGGGCGACTCCCCCGCCCTCAACCCGCGCCGCCGCATCCTGCTCGACGACGCCTCCACGGTGCAGAACCCCGCCACCATCCCTTACCTCAGCGGCCCCGGCCCTGACGGCACCCGCCGTGTGGGCGACACCGTGAACGGCCTCAGCGGCGTGCTGACCTTCGGCTTCAGCGCCTACCGCGTGCAGCCGGTGGGCCCGGTGAACTTCACGAACGCCAACCCGCGCCCGGCCACCCCCGAGGCGGTGGGCGGCTCGTTGCGGGTGGCGAGCTTCAACGTGCTCAACTACTTCACCACCTTCGGCTCGCGCGGGGCCAACAACCCGGCCGAGTTCGAGCGCCAGAAGGCCAAGCTCGTCGCCACCGTCGCCGGCCTCAACGCCGACGTGGTGGGCCTCATCGAGATGCAGAACAACGGCGACACCGCCCTCACGGACTTCGTGGCCGCGCTCAACGCGGTGCTGGGGGCGGGCACCTACGCCGCCGTCCAGACCGGCACCATCGGCACCGACGAGATCAAGGTGGCCCTGATCTACAAGCCCGCCAGGGTCAAGCCGGAGGGGGCCTTCCGGGTGGACATCGACCCCGTCTACTCCCGTCCCCCCCTGGCCCAGACCTTCCGCGACCTGGGCAGCGGCGGGCGCTTGACGGTGGTGGTCAACCACTTCAAGTCCAAGGGCTCCTGCCCCTCCGACCCCTCCGACCCCAACCAGGACTACGGCCAGGGCTGCTGGAACGTGCAGCGGGTGCAGCAGGCCCAGAAGCTTTTGGGCTTCCTCGAGCAGCTCAAAGCCACCGACCCCGACGTGGTGCTGCTGGGCGACTTCAACGCCTACGCCGCCGAGGACCCCGTGAACACCCTCACCGCCGCGGGCCTGGAGAACCTGGTGCTGCGCACCCCCGCCCCCAAGCGCTACAGCTACGTCTTCAACGGGGAGAGCGGCAACCTCGACCACGCCTTCGTCACCGCCTCGCTCAGCCCGCAGGTCACCGGCTTCACCGAGTGGCACATCAACGCCGACGAGCCCCGCGCCTTCGACTACAACACCGAGTTCAAGCCCGACGACCGCTACGCCCCCACCCCCTACCGCTCCTCCGACCACGACCCGCTGCTGATCGGGCTCAGCCTCACCGCCGACCCCGCCGCCCCGCCCGACTTCGCCCTCAGCCTCTCGAACACCGCGCCCAGCGTGCAGGCCGGGCAGGGCACCCGCCTCACGGTGAGCGCGACAGCGCTCGAGGGCTTCACCGGCGACGTCACCCTCTCGGTAGGCCCCGGCGTGCCGGGCGTCCTGATCTCCTCGCCCACCAACACCCTCAGCCTGCCGGGCGGCCCCACCAGCACCGACCTCGACGTCGCCACCTCCGCCAGCCTGGCCTCCGGCGCCTACACCTTCACCGTCACCGGCACCGGCGGCGGCCTGACCCGCACCGCCAGCTTCACCCTCACCGTCACCCCGGCCCCCGCCACGAGCTGCGTGGTGATCAGCCAGGTCTACGGCGGCGGCGGCAACAGCGGCGCCACGCTCAAGAACGACTTCATCGAGCTGTTCAACTGCGGCAACACCCCTCTGGACCTCTCGAGCTGGAGCGTGCAGTACGCCTCCTCGAGCGGCACCTCCTGGCAGCGCACCAACCTCACCGGCTCCGTCGCCCCCGGCCAGTACTACCTGGTGCAGCAGGCCGCGGGCACGGGCGGCACCGTCAGCCTGCCCACCCCGGACGCCGTGGGCAGCATCGCCATGAGCGCCACGGCCGGCAAGGTGGCGCTGATGAAGAACCAGACCACCCTCACCGGCTCGAGCCCCGTCGGCAACCCCGACCTGGCCGACTTCGTGGGCTTCGGCGGCGCCAACGCCTTCGAGGGCAGCGGCCCGACCCCCGCGCTCTCCAACACCACCGCCGCCTTGCGGGCGGGCAACGGCTGTCAGGACAGCAACAACAACGCCGCCGACTTCAGCGTGGGCGCTCCCAACCCGCGCAACACGGCCGCGCCGCTCAACCCCTGCACGCCGTAGCGTGCCATGACCCGGCCCCCCGCCCGCGGGCGGGGGGCTGCCGCGGTTAAAAACCGGGAGGCGCCAACCGGCCCGCCCCGCCTTGGGCTGTTGCGGCCATGCTGGCACCTTGTTCCGGAGTCGTCGCGTGCTTGGCGCCTTCTGCACGCAGGGTTTGGCCCGCGGGCGAGAGGAGGAACCTTCCCCTTGAAGGCTCGAGCGTCGCTCCCGCCCCTCGGTGACGTTAAGGTGCACCTCGAGGCTGTGCCGGGCTTGATGGGGCACTGAGCCGGGACTGAGCTAGGGGGGGTTGGTTTTTTTGGCGGTTGGTGGGGGGGGTGCTGCGGTGCTATGGTTTGGCGACCACGGTTCCGCCGTCGGGGGAGCTAGGGGGAGGCGATTCCCCATCACCTCCCCCTCAGCTCCCCCGACACCCCCGTCACCCCCTCCCTCGCGAGCCGCACACCCCGGCCGGGGCGGGGCAGCAACCACCGAGCGCCTGTCCCCTGGGGCGTGGGGCTGTAGTTAGCCTGCGGGGTGGGCACAACCCCAGTGGATGATCGATTTCAAGGCTATCGGCTATCAGCTATGGGCTATCGGCTATCAGCTATGGGCTATCGACTATCGACTATCGACTATCGACTATCGACTATCGACCTCACTGCAACCCCATCGAGATGAACTTCGCCTCGAGGTACTCCTCCAGCCCCCACCAGCCCCCCTCGCGGCCCACGCCGGAGTTTTTCATGCCGCCGAAGGGGGCTTGGGGGGCCATGGCGGTGGGGATGGCGTCGTTGATGCCGACGATGCCGTAGTGCAGGCCCTCGGCGACGCGCCAGGCGCGGGCGAGGTTGTTGGTCCAGGCGTAGGCGGCGAGGCCGTAGGGGGTGTCGTTGGCGAGGCGGAGGGCTTCCTCCTCGGTGGTGAAGGGGATGACGGGGGCTACGGGGCCGAAGGTCTCCTCGGTCATGATCTTCATGCCGGGGCGCACGCCGCTGAGGACAGTGGGCTCGAAGTAGAGGCCTTCGCGCACCTTGCCGCCCACCACGGCCTTCGCGCCCTTGGCGAGCGCGTCCTCGACGTGTTCGCGCACCTTGGCGAGGCCCTGGGCGTCCACCACCGGCCCCACCTGGGTCTCGGGGAGCAGGGGGTCGCCCAGGCGCAGGGCGGCGGTGGCGGCGGCGAAGGCTTCGGTGAAGGGTTCCAGGACGCTCTCCTGCACGAAGACGCGGTTGGTGCAGATGCAGGTCTGGCCGGCGTTGCGGAACTTGGAGAGCACCACGTCGCGGGCGGCTTTGTCGAGGTCGGCGTCCTCGAAGACCAGGAAGGGGGCGTGGCCGCCGAGCTCGAGCGAGACGCGCTTGAGGGTCTTGGCGGCCTGGGCGTAGAGGACGCGCCCGACCTCGGTGGAGCCGGTGAAGGTGACCTTGCGGACGCGCTCGTCCTCGAAGAAGGGCTGGCTGAAGGCCACGGGGTCGGAGGTGGGCAGCACCTGCAGCGTGCCCTTGGGGCCGCCGGCCTCCTCCCACAGCCGCGCCAGGTACAGAGCGCTCATGGGGCTCTGCTCGGCGGGCTTGATGACGATGGCGCAGCCCGCCGCCAGCGCGGGGGCGGCCTTGCGGGTGATCATGCCGGTGGGGAAGTTCCAGGGGGTCACGGCGTAGACCACGCCCACCGGCTCGTAGGACACCAGCCCCCGCTTGTGGTCGAAGCGCGAGAGCACCCGCTCGCCGTGCAGCCGCACGGCCTCCTGGGCGTACCACTTGACGAAGCTCGCCGAGTACTTCACCTCCCCGCGCGACTCGGTGATGGGCTTGCCCATCTCGAGGCTCATCAGGCGGCCCAGCTCGGCCTCGTGGGCTAAGAGCAGGTCGTTCCAGCGCTCGAGGATCTCGGCGCGGGCGTAGGGGTTGGTGCGCTTCCAGGTCTCGAAGGCCTCGAGCGCGGCCTCGATGGCCCGCCGGGCCTCGGCGGGGCCGCAGTCGGCCACCTCGCCCACTATGTGCCCGTCGCCGGGGTGGGTGACGGTGAAGGTCTTGCCGGTGGTCTGCCAGCCGTCTGCGAAGTAGGCCTGGTTGGGGAGTTCCTTGATCATGGGGGGTCCTTTCTGGGGGAAGTCGATGGTCGATAGCCGATAGCTAAAAGCGAAGGACGAAAGGCTCGTGGCCTGGGGTGAAGGGGGTGTCTTGCGTACGCCACACGACCTCACCCATCGTGCCTAAGGCCAACCTCCGGGCTGAAATCCTTGCTGGTCCAGGTGGAGCGCACCTCGAGGCTGCCCAGCGCCTCGGGCGGCGCGGTGCGGGGGTCGCGGTCGAGGAGCACGAAGTCGGCCCAGTGGCCGGGCTCGAGGCGGCCCCGGTTGCCCTCGTCGCCCTGGGCGAGGGCGCCGCCCACGGTGTAGGCCCATAGCGCGGTCTCCAGGCTCACGCCGTTGCCTTCGCACATCGGCTCGGCCACGGCGGCCTGCAGGCCGATGAGGGGGGAAACCCGGCTCACCACCGGCCCGTCGGAGGAAAAAGCCACGGTGAGGCCGGCGGCGAACATGGCCCGCAGGTTGTAGCAGCGGCAGACCATGGCCTCGGGGAGGTACTTGAGGAAGTTGCCGCGCAGCTCGTGGATGAACACCGGCTGGGGCACGGCGATCACGCCGAGCCGCCGGGCGAGCTCGAGGTGTTCCTCCCCCGCCAGCCCGAAGTGCTCGATCCGGTGGCGGGGGCCTTGAGTACCGGCACCGCCGGGGGCCTCATGGCCCTTCACTTGAGTACCGGCACCGCCGGGGGCCTCATGGCCCTTCACTGGCGAATCCCGATACAGCCGCTCGTACACGTCTAGAACCTGGTTCAAGGCCCGGTCCCCGATGGCGTGGGTGCCGATGCGGAAGCCCTGGCGGTGGGCCTCGAGCGCCAGCTCGTAGAGTTCTTCCGTCTCGAAGCGCAGGATGCCGTAGCTGGGGGGCTCGAGGGTCTTGTAGGGCTGGCTGATGGCGGCGGTGGCCCCCGAAAGCCCGCCGTCGGCGAAGAACTTCACCGAGTCGCAGCGCAGGAAGCCGGAGCGGTGCTTTTCGGGCAGGGGGAAGGTCTCGCTGCCCCCGTCCGGGCGGCGGATGTAGAGCAGGTTGACCCGGACGGGCAGCTTACCGGCGGCGTCCAGGGCGCGGTAGGCCGCGTAGAGCGGCGGGTCTACGGCGGGGTCGGTGGCGCTGGTGATGCCCAGCGACTTCAGGTACTCCAGCCCCGCCAGCACCCAGCGCTCGTAGTCGGCCTGGGTGGGCGCGGGCATGGCGTTGAACACCAGCCCGTAGGCCGTCTCGTAGAGGATGCCGCGCCCAAAGTCGATCTCCCCGCCCGGCACGCGGGTCTCGGGCGTGACCCCCGCCGCCTGCAAGGCCGGGGTGTTCACGGCGTGGATGTGGGCGCAGGTGCGCGTCAGCAGCACCGGGTTTCGCGGGGCGATGGCGTCGAGGGCCGAGCGGTCGGGCCAGCCGCCCATGCGGGCCTCGTTCCAGCCGCGCCCCCAAAGCCACTGGCCGGGTTGCAGGGTCTGGGCACGCTCCCTCACCGCGGCGTAAAAGGCGTCGAGGCTTTCCACGCCCCGCAGGTCGAGCAGCGTGGTGCGCAGTTGTCCCACCTTCCACACGTGCACGTGCGCGTCGTTGAAGCCGGGCAGCAGCGTCTGGCCCTCGAGGTCCACGCGCCGCGTGGCCGGGGAGAGAAGAGGCTCGAGCTCGCTCATCCGCCCGGCCGCCAGGACGCGCCCCTCGCGCAAGGCGACGGCCTCGAGCGCCTCGAGCCCGCCGGGCGCGGGACCGGGGTTGAGGATGGTGCCCCCATAGATCAGGGTGTCAGCTTTCATGGGTGGCCTCCCGGGATGCGTCGATAGTCGATGGTCGATAGCCCATAGCCGATAGCCGATAGCCAAGGCGAAGGCGTCTTGCGTTTTGCGTCTTGCGTTTGGCGTTTTGCGTACGACGTAGGACGTACGACGTACGACCCTCGCCCGGCGTCACGAATCCACCTCCGGGTTCCGCCACACGATGAACACCCCGTAATTCGCGCAACTGGCGTCCTCGAGGTAGTCCGGGATGATGCCCCACACCGCGTAGCCCCGCCTGAGCTGCACCGAGAGCACGGGGTCGGAGAGCTCGCCGCGCACCACGCGCTGCACGTACTGCTCGACGGGCATTTGGTCGCGGTGGGCCCCGTAGCCCTTGGGCATGGCCCCGGCCACGTGGCCCTTGAGCCCCAGGCGGCGGATGAGCCGGTGGCGGGCGGTGTAGAGCAGCGTGGAGAGGCCGTGGCCCCGGAACTCGGGGTGAACGCCGATGTCGGCGCCGTAGAGCCAGTCGCCGTCCGGGTCGTGGGTGGTGAGGTAGTTGCCGCCCACGGCCTCGAGGTACTTGTGCGCGAAGTGGGCGAAGTCCACCTTAGCGCGCAGGTCGGTGGAGCAGGCCACCACCCGGCCCGTGGCCACCTCGAGCACCGCGTGCTGCCCCTCGGGGAAGATGCGCATCTGCGAGAGGTAGTGCTCGGCCAGCATGCGCTCGTGGGGGGCGAGGTCGGGGAAAGAGGCGGCCTGGATGGCCTCGAGGTGGGGGGCCATCCAGGGCTCGCTTTGCACCACGGCGAAGCGGCCGTCGGGGCTGGTGAGGATGGGGCTGGGGTGGGTCATGAGGGTTCAGCGCGACTTCACCTGGGTCCAGGCCTCGTCGAAGAGGCGGGAGTTCTTCCCGGCGTCGAGGATGTACTCCAGCACCTTGAGCTGGGCCTCGCTGGGCCAGATGGCGGGGTTTTTGAGGGTGCTCTGCTTGAGGAGCTTCTTGGCCTGGGCGTTGGGCGTGGCGGATTGTTGATATTCGGCCAGCCGCGCGCCGATCTTGGGGTCGAGGATGAAGTTGATGAAGCGGTGGGCGGCGTCGGGGTTGGGGGCGCGGGCCGGGATCGCCATGCTGTCGATGAACAGCGTGCTGCCCTCCTTGGGGATGGTGAAGCCGTACTTGGGGTTGCCCGCCGCCGTGCGCAGGGCGTCCTGGTTGTAGACCACCGCCGCCACCGCCTGCCCCGCCAAGAGCGCCTTGGTGGCCGAGACCCCGCCCTGGAAGCCCAGGCTGTTCTTCGACTTCTTGGCCTGCAAGAGCACGTCGATGGCCTTCTTCATGGCCGCGGGGTCGGCGGAGTTGACCGACTGCCCCACGTAGCGCAGGGCGATGCCCAGCATCTCGCGCTGCGAGTCCATCAGGGCGAAGCGCCCCTTCTGCTGGGCGGGGTCGAAGATCACGCCCCAGGAGGTGGGCGGGGTTTTGAACACGTCGGTGCGGTACATCAGGCCCACGGTGCCCCACAAGTAGCCCACGGTGTACTGGTTGCCGGGGTCGAAGGGCGGGTTGGCGAACTTGGGGTCGAGGTTCTTGACGTTGGGCAGCTTGCTCTTGTCCAAGGGCTGCAACAGCTTGAGCTGGACCATGCTGGGGATGATGAAGTCGCTGGGCACCACCAGGTCGTACTGCCCCAACCCGCCCGCTTGCAGCTTGGCGACCATTTCCTCGTTGGACTCGTAGTAGGTGATGTTGACCTTGATCCCGGTCTGCTTCTCGAAGTCGCTGACGATGGTGGGGTCGATGTACTCGGTCCAGGTGTACACGCGCAGCTCCTTGGTCTGGGCCAGCGCGAGCCCGAGCACGGTGATAAGGGCCAGAAGGTGCTTCATGGGGGTCCTCCTTTGGTGAGTGTCGTACGCTTTGCGTCGTACGTCATACGTCGTACGTCGTACGCAATACGCCAGACGCTAAACGCAAAACGCTAAACGCCAGAAACCACGACCCACCGGCTTCTTGCGTCCGGCAGTTTTTGGCTATCGACCATCGACCATTGACTATCGACTACCGACTTCCTCACGCCGTCGCCGCCATCGCCTGGTGCGTGGCGTAGATGGCCTCCTTCACCACGCCCAAGGCTTCTTCCAGCATGTCCTGGGGGATCTCGAGCGCCGGCAAGAAGCGGATGCAGTTGGTGTAGAGCCCGGCCCGGATCAGCACCACGCCGCGCTTGCTGGCCTCCTTGATGGCGTTCATGGCGAAGTCGGACCACGGCTCTTTGCTCACCGGGTCGCGCACGAACTCCAGCGCCATCATCGCGCCGATGCCGCGCACGTCGCCGAGCACCGGGAGTTCGGCCTTCATGGGCTCGAAGGTGCGGCGCACGGTCTGCTCGACGCGGGCGGCCTGGGCCAGGGTCTCGGGCCTGGAGAGGTGCTCGAGCGCGGCCAGCGCGGCCACGCAGGCCAGGGGGTTGCCGCCGTAGGTGCTGCCCACCCCGCCCACGTGGGGCGAGTCCATGATCTCGGCGCGGCCCGTGACCGCGCTGATGGGCATGCCCGCGCCCAGGCTCTTGGCCGAGATGATCAGGTCGGGGACGACGCCGGAGTGCTCGACGGCCCACAGCTTGCCGGTGCGGCCCGAGCCCGACTGGATCTCGTCGGCGATCATCACCGCGCCGGTGGCGTCGCAGACCTCGCGGATCTTGCGCAGGAAGGAGTGGGGCACCGGGATGAAGCCCCCCTCCCCGATCACCGGCTCGATCACGATGGCGGCGAGGGCGGAGGGGTCGATGTGGGCGGTGAGGGCGTTCTCGAGGTTCCAGCAGCACCACTCCACGTACTCCTCGGGGGTCATGCCCCTGGGCGTGCGGTAGAGGTTGGGCATGGGCAGCCGGTAGACCTCGGGGGTGAAGGGGCCGAAGCCCTTCTTGAACAGGCCCCACTTGCTGGTCATGGCCATGGTCAGGTTGCTGCGCCCGTGGTAGGCCCCCTCGAACACGAGGATCCCGGAGCGCCCGGTGTAGCGCCGGGCGAACTTGACCGCGTTCTCCACCGCCTCAGCCCCGCCGTTGGAGAGCAGGGTCTTCTTGGGGAAGTCGCCCGGGGTGAGGCGGTTCAGGGCTTCACAGACCGCCACGTAGGCCTCGTAGTTGGTCACGATGGAGCAGGCGTGGACGAACTCCTCCACCTGCGCCTTGATGGCCTCCACCACCGCCTGCGGGGCGTGGCCCACCGCCATCATGCCGATGCCGCCCGCCAGGTCGATGAGGGTGTTGCCGTCGGCGTCCTCGATCAGCGAGCCGCGGGCCCGCTTCACCGCGACGGGGTTGGCCTGCGCGAGGGCGCTCGTCACCGACGCGGCGCGCCTCGAGTTGAGCTCCTGGCTCTTGGGGCCAGGGATGGGGGTCTTGAGCTGGATGTACGCCATGGGTTCCTCGGTCGAGTTCGTAGGTCGCGGAGGCTTCGGGCAGCCCGCGACAGGTGTTTTGTCTTAGCTATCGGCTATCGACTATCGACGTTCTCAGGCGGCGGGATGCTGGCCTTCTGGATGTCCATACACCCCCCTAGCGCGACTTCACCTGCGTCCAGACCTCGTCATAAAGCCGCGCGTCCTTGCCCAGGTCGAGGACGAACTCGAGCTTGGCCTTCACGTTCTCGGTGGGGTAGATGGCCGGGTTCTTGAGGTCTTCCTTGTTGATGAACGGCAGCGCGGCCTTGTTGGGGGTGGCGTAGCGGTTGTAGTTCGAAAGCTGCGCCCCGATCTTGGGGTCGAGGATGAAGTTGATGAACTTGTGCGCCGCGTCGGGGTTGGGGGCCTTGGCGGGGATGGCCATGTTGTCGAGGAAGAGTGCGGCGCCCTCCTTGGGCACCACGAAGGCCACGTTGGGGTTCTCGGAGGCGGCCTTGATGGCGTCGCCGTTGTAGACCACCGCGTAGGTCGCGGTCCCGGCCACCAGGCGGTTCTTCGCGCCCACGCCGCCCTCGAAGCCCACCGCGCGCTTGGACTTCTTGGCCTCGAGCAACAGCTTCCCCGCCGCCTGCACCTGCTTGGGGTCGCGGGTGTTGATGCTGTAGCCCAGGTAGCGCAGCGCCCCGCCCATCATCTCGCGGATGGAGTCCATGAGCACGTAGTTGCCGCTTTGTTTGGGGTCGAAGATCACCGCCCAGCTATCCGGGGGGGTCTTGACCTTGTCCTTGCGGTACATGATCCCCGACATGCCCCACTGGTAGGCCGCCGAGTACTTGTTGCCGGGGTCGAAGGGCGGGTTGGCGAACTTGGGGTCGAGGTTCTTGAGGTTGGGGACCTTGCTCTTGTCGAGGGGCTGGACCAGCTTGAGCGCGACGAGGGTGGGGATGATGTAGTCGCCGGGCACGATCACGTCGTACTGGCTCACCCCGCCCGCCTGCAGCTTGGCGAGCATGTCCTCGTTGGACTCGTAGAGGTCGATGCGGACCTTGAGCCCGTACTGCTTCTCGAAGGCGGCGATGATGGCCGGGTCCATGTACTCCGACCAGATGAACAGCCGCATCTCCTTGTTCTGGGCCAACGCCAGTGAAACGAACGCCAACAGGGCCAGCAATTTTTTCATGCGCTCCTCCGGGTGAGCCGTTCGCTGAGCAACACCAGAATGACCGTAGCCAGGAAAATCAGGGTGGAGAGGGCGTGGATCTGCGGGGTGACCCCGCGCCGCACCGAGCCGTAGATGATGAGCGGGAGGGTTTGGGAGTCGGGGCCGGCGGTGAAGAAGCTGATGACGAAGTCGTCGAGCGAGAGGGTGAAGGCCAGCATGGCCCCGGCCACGATCCCCGGCGCCAGCAGGGGCAGCAGCACCCGCCGCACGAAGTAGCCGTACGAGGCGTAGAGGTCGCGGGCGGCCTCGTCGAGGTCTGCGCCTAAGCTCTTGAGGCGGCTCTGCACCACCAGCGCCACGAAGGCGATCTGGAAGGTCACGTGCCCGATGATCATGGCCGGCAGGCCCAGCTCGAAGAGGCTCGAGGCCTGCCGCAGCACGCTGAAGGCCACCACCAAGGCCGCCGCCAGGATGATGTCGGGCGTGACCACCGGCAGGTAGAGCAGGTTGTCGAGGAAGGCCCGCGCCCGCCGGGTCCAGGGGTAGCGCTCGAGGGCGATCGCCAGCAGCGTCCCCAGCACCGTCGCGACCAGCGTGGACACCACCGCCAGCACCATCGTCGTCACGAAGGCCGCCTGGATGGTCTCGGTGAGCTTGGGGTCGGGCGAGAGCGCCGGGTTGAAGAGGCTCTGGTACCACTTCCAGGTGAAGCCCCCCCACGACATCCCGTAGCGGGTCTCGTTGACCGAGAAGACCGCCACCGCCAGCATGGGCAGGTACAAGAACGCCAGCGTCAGGACGGCGGTGATGCCGACGGCGGGGTGGAGGCGGCTCATAAGCAGCCTCCGGCCGTGCCGAACGCCAGGATACGTCGATAGCCGATAGCCGATAGCCGATAGCTAACGAGGGCTAGTGGCGTGTGGCCCACGGTCTGTCGAGGGTCCAGCGTCAAGGGTCGAAGGCCGAGGCGTTTTGCGTCTGGCGTAGGACGTACGACGTACGACGTATAACCCGCGTTTAGCGTTTTGCGTTCAGCGTTCAGCGTCATACCAGATCCACGTCCTTTCCGCTGCGCCGGTAGACCCGCAGGGCCACCAGCGTGAGGGCCATCAGGCCCAGGCTGATGGCGGCGGCGAAGGGCCAGTCGCGGCTGGCGCCGAACTGCTGCTGGATGAGGTTGCCCACCAGCAGGTACTTGGCCCCGCCCAGCAGGTCGGGGATGACGAACATGCCCATGGCCGGGATGAAGGTGAGGATCACCCCCACCGTGAGGCCCGGCAGGGTCTGGGGCAGGATGGCCTGGAAGAAGACGCGGGCGCGGCTGGCGTAGAGGTCCCTGGCGGCTTCGATGAGGCTGGAGTCGATGCGCTCCACCGAGGAGTACAGCGGCAGCACCATGAAGGGCAAGAAGGCCGAGACCATGCCGACGTAGACCGCGAAGGAGCCGGGGTAGAGCGCCGCGCCCGGCTCCGCGAGCCCCAGCGCCGCCGCGACCTGCGCGAAGGGCAGGTCGGGGGAGAGCAGCAGTTGCCAGGCGTAGGTGCGGATGACCAGGTTGGTCCAGAAGGGGATGATGACCAGCGTGAGCCAGAGGTAACGGGTGCGCGGGGGCCGGCTGGCGATGAAGAAGGCCAGGGGGTAGGCCAGCAGCGCCGCGATGAGCGAGGTCACGAAGGCCACCCACACCGAGCGCCCCAGGATCAGCAGGTTGTCGGGGCTCCAGCCGAAGAGCCCGTAGCCCAGCAGCCGCCTGAGGTTCTCGAGGCTGAAGGTCCAGACGACCTCGCCGTAGGTGCCCCGCTCGGCGAAGGCCACCGCCACGAGCGCCAGGCTGGGCAGCACCAGAAAAGCCATCAGCCAAAGCGCCGCGGGCAGCAGGAACAACAGGCCGCGCCTCGAGAGCGCCCCCGGCGTGGTGAGCTCGCCGTACCAGACCAGGACGCGGTTCACGGGCAGCCTCCGAAGGTGCCGAACGCCGAACGCCCAACGCCGAACGCCAGAACGCGCTGATAGCTACATGCAAAACGCAAAACGCCAAACGCTAAACGCTGAAAACCACAGGCACCGGCGTCTTGCGTCTTGCGTTTTGCGTCTCGCGTTCCACGCCAAAGGCTAATCATCCAGCACCACCAGCGCTTCCTTCGGCAGGTGCACCACGACCTCCTGGCCCGGCCGCAGCGCGGGGTGGGCCGCGGCGCGCACGCGCAGGCCGCCGGGCTCGAGCCAGGCTTCCTGGTGGCTGCCGCGGTAGACCACGTCGCGCACCCGCGCCCGCAGGCAGTTGTGGCCCCTGGGGTCGGGCACGAGCTCGACCCGCTCGGGGCGGATGGCGAGGTTGCCCTGCTCCCAGCGGGGCGGGGCGGGGAGCTCGAGGGGCCCCAGCGGGGTTTCTGCGCCGCCGCCCTCGCGCCGGGCGGGGATCAGGTTGGCCGCGCCCAGGAACTCGGCCACGAAGCAGGTGCGGGGGCGGGCGTAGACCTCCTCGGGGGTGCCCACCTGGATCACCTGGCCCTCGCGCATCACCGCGATGCGGTCGGAGACGGTCATGGCCTCGTCCTGGTCGTGGGTGACGAGGATGAAGGTGGTGCCCAGGCTACGCTGCAGGCGGCGCAGACCCACCTGCACCTCGGCCCGCAGCTTGGCGTCGAGGGCGCTCATGGGCTCGTCCAAAAGCAGCACCTGCGGCTCGTTGACCAGGGCGCGGGCCATCGCCACGCGCTGCTTCTGGCCGCCGGAGAGCTGGTGGGGGTAGCGGGCCATGAAGCGCTCGATCTGCAGCATGCCCATGACCATCTCCACCCGCTTCTGCACCTCGGCCTGCGGCACGCGGCGGCTGCGCAGCCCGAAGGCCACGTTCTCGAAGACGCTGAGGTGGGGGAAGAGAGCGTAGCTCTGGAAGACGGTGTTGACCGGGCGCTGGTTGGCGGGCATGCCCGTGATGTCCGCGCCGCCCAGCCGCACGCAGCCGGCGCTGGGCAGCTCAAAGCCGGCGATGATGCGCAGCAGGGTGGTCTTGCCGCAGCCCGAAGGCCCGAGCAGCGTGAAGAACTCCCCGGCCTTGATCTCCAGGCTCACCCCGCCCAGCGCCGTCACCTCGCCGAAGCGCTTGACGACGTCCTCGACGGCGAGGGTGCCGGTGGCGGCTCGAGCCTGTGGGTTGACTGAGGGTCGGGTCACTGCCATCGTGGTTCCTCTAGGTGCTCACCAGGGCGCTTTCGCCCTTCTTCAGTACGGCCAGGATCTCCTCGGCCACCCGCTCCCCGCTCGCGCAGCCGCCCTCCATGTAGCCCTGGGCGTCGACGGAGGTGTGCTCGCCGCAGAAGTGCAGGCCCCCCACCGCCTCGGCCTCGGCGCCGGAGAAGGCGGTCCACTGCCCCACCCGGTAGGCCGAGTACGAGCCCTTGACCCAGGGGTCGGCCGGCCAGAAGGCCCGCACCGGGGCCACGCGGGGGTCCTGGGCGGCTTTGACCCCGGGCCAGATCTTCTCGAGGTCGCCCAGCCAGGCGGCGACCTGCGCCTCGGCCGTGCCCTTGCCCACCGCCAGCCCCTGCTTCCCGCCGGTGTAGTTGGAGAAGGGGCCGCCCACGCCCTCGGGGGTGCGCTTGGGCTCCCACTGGTTCTGGAAGGGGTAGTCGGTGAAGAGCTGGCCGCTGGCGCCGTAGCGGGTGCGCCAGACGCGCTCTTTGAACTCGGCGATGAGCTTGGAATTGGTGCCGTAGCCGATCTCGCGGATGGCCTTGAACTTGACCGCCGGCAGCGGCACGCCGATGGCCACCTCGCGCAGCAGGGTGAAGGGCAGGGCCAGCACCACCCGCGGCGCCACCACCTGCACGCTCCTGCCGCCCTGGCGGAAGGACAGCAGGTACTGCCCGTCGGAGCGCTGGGAGATGGCCTCGAGCGCCGAGTCGAGCTGGATGGAGTCGCCCACGATCTGCGCCAGGCGCCGGGGCAGCAGGTCGTTGCCCCCCTCGACGGTGTAGCGCTCGTCGGAGGCGCCGAAGACGCGGAACTGGCCCTGCCCGCCGATGAGGTAGAGCAGGTTCAGGCACGACTGCTCGTCGGCCTCGAGGCCGTACTCGATGGTGTAGGCCACCTCGAGCAGCTCCTGCATGAGCGGGCTGGCCCCCGCCCGCACCAGGTAGTCGCGGATGGAGAGGCTGTCGAGGAAGCGGCCGTTCTTGCCGGGGTCCTTGTAGCTGATGTAGGTGTAGCGGCCCAGCCCGGTGTCGATGAGGTCGGTGTCGATCTGGCGGGCGATGGGGCGGAAGCCGTCGATAACCTCCTCGGTGGGCACGAAGCGCCCGCCGAAGTGGTAGACCTCGGGTTCGAGGCCCTTGTCGGCGGCGAAGAGGTCGCGCAGCTCGAGCTTGAGCTCGGAGGCCAGCCGCCGGATGGAGTAGTGCCAGGAGTCGATGAGCTCGCCGCCGATCTCGACCGGGCGCGAGAAGCGGCCGCGCAGGGTGTGCATGCGCCCGCCCACGCGGGTGTTGGCCTCGTAGAGCCGGAAGGGCACGCCGTTCTGCCACAGCCGGTAGGCCACCGTCAGCCCGGCGATGCCCGCGCCCACGATGGCGACGGGCCTGCCCAGGCTGCTGCCGGAGAGGGCGGCGTTGGGCGGGGCGCTGCACCCCGCGAGCGCCGCCCCGGCCGCGCCCAGGCCTGCCTGGAGCACCGCGCGGCGCGAGAGCCGGGCGTCCTCGCGCTCGAGGGCGCGCCGCCGCTCGGCGGCCTGGAGTTGCCGGTCCCACCCCACGACCTCGTCGGTCTCGAGGCCTTTGATCTCGGCCAGCCGGGCCAGGCGGAACGCGCGTCGGAGTTGTCCCATCAACGGAGTGCGGCTCATAACTCCACCTCCCCAAACCAGGACCAACGGGGGAATATGTCGTAGAACGTCAGGCCGTGGCGGCCTCGAAGCTGTGCCCCAGGATCTCCAGGCCCTTGCGCACCTCGTCCTCGCTCGCGACCAGCGGCACCAGGCAGCGGATGACGTTGTGGTGCATCCCGGCCTTCATCAGCAGCAAGCCGCGCTCGCGGGCCGCGTCGAAGACCCGGGTGGTGAGGGCGGGGTCGGGGGCCTTGCTCTCGCGGTCGCGCACGAGCTCCATCGCGACCATCGGCCCCAGGCCGCGCACGTCCCCGACCTGGGGGAAGCGCTCTTGGATCTCGCGGAAGCCCTCGTGCAGGATCTCGCCCAGCCGCCGGCCCTTCTCCAGAAGCTTCTCCTCCTCGAAGACCTCGAGCACCGCCAGCCCCGCCGCGCAGGCCAAGGGGTTCCCGGCGAAGGTGCCGCCCAGCCCGCCGGGCATGGGCGCGTCCATGATCTCGGCCTTGCCCAGCACCCCGGCGATGGGCAGCCCCCCGCCGATGCTCTTGGCGAAGCAGATGAGGTCGGGCTCGACGCCGGCGTGCTCGATGGCCCAGAACTTGCCGGTGCGCCCGATGCCGGTCTGGATCTCGTCGTCGATGAGCACGATGCCGTGCTTGGCGGTGAGGCTGCGCAGGGCCTTGAGGAAGGGGGTGGGGGCGGGCACGAAGCCGCCCTCGCCGAGCTGCGGCTCGATGATGACGGCGGCGACGCGGTCGGGGGCGATCGCCGTGTCGAAGAGCTCGTGCAGGCCGTCCATGGCCCGGCGGGTGTCGAGGCCGTGGTACTCGTAGGGGTAGGGGGCGTGGTAGACCTCGGGGGCGAAGGGCCCGAAGTTCTGGCGGTAGGGCGTGGCCTTGCCGGTGAGGCTCATGCCCAGCAGGGTGCGGCCGTGGAAGGCGTTCTTGAAGGCGATCACCCCGGGACGCCCGGTGTAGGCGCGCGCCACCTTCACCGCGTTCTCGGTGGCCTCGGCCCCGGTGGTGACGAAGAAGGCCTTCTTGTCGGCGTCGCCGGGCGCGCTGTCGCACAGCTTCTCGGCGAGCTTGATGTAGGGCTCGTAGGCCGTGACCTGGAAGCAGGTGTGGGCGAAGCGCTCGAGCTGCGCCTGCACCGCCGCCACCACGCGCGGGTGGTTGTGCCCGACGTTGAGCACCCCGATCCCGCCGATCCAGTCGAGGTACTCGCGGCCGTCGACGTCCCAGATCTTGGCCCCCTGGGCCTTGGCCGCCACCACCGGGTGCACCTGGGAGACGCCGCGCGGGACCACCTTGTGCCGCAACTCCAGCAACGCCTGGTTGCGGGACTCTGTCGTGGGCATGGGTTCCTCCTTTGGCTCACCAGCCTATTGGGGCCCCCGTGCGCCCGGCTATGGCGCCGGGCCACGAATTGCGCCCTCATTTATTGTGGCCCAGCTCCAATAGCTGCAGCCCGAGCTGGAGGCGGAACTGGGCCTGGGGGTCGCGCAGGTCGAGGCCGGTGAGCTGCTCGAGGCGCTCGAGGCGGTACCTCAGGGTGTTCTCGTGGACGCCCAGCGCGTGGGCGGTGCGCTTGAGCTGGAAGCCGTGCCGGGCCAGCGCCTTCAGCGTCTCCAGCAGCGCCTCGCGCCCGCGCTCGGCCTCCAGCGGCCCGAACAGCTCGCGCAGCAGGTCCTGCTGGGCCTGGGCATCCCCGGCCAGCACGCGCGGCAGCAGGAGCTGGGCGTAGGTGCTCACCCGCCCCGGGCGCAGGTGCGGCAGCAGGGCCTGCGACTCGCGGTAGCTCTCGGCCACCCCGGCCCAGCCCGCGCGGGCGCGGGAGAGCCCCAGGCTCAGGCCCTTCTGCGGCAGCCGCTCCCACACCCGCGCCGCGTCGAAGCCCTCGGGCAGCAGGAAGAGGACCTGGTTGAGGAAGACCGAGATCAAAGGGGCCAGCCCCTGCTCGCGCAGCAGCTTGCGCAGGCCCTCGGCCAGGCGCTCGCGGCGGTTGAAGCCCTCCGGGCTCAGCGGCACCGGCTCCTCGAGCACCAGCAAAGCCAGGTAGTAGCGGCCCTCGGGGTGGAAGCCCTGCAGGCGGGCGCGCTCGAGGTTGTGCGGGGTGGGCTCGAAGCGGCCCTCCAGCAGCGCGTCGAGGAAGGCGTAGCCCAGCCGGGCCTCGCGCTGGGCGATGTCGCGCTGGTGCATCAGGTGCAGCCCCGCCACCGTCGCGGCGTGCTCGGCGGCGCGCATGTCGAGCTCGGAGAGGGGCTCTTCCCCCTCGATCAGCCACACGCTGCCCACCAGCTCGCCCCCCAGCCGGATGGGGCAGACCACCCGCCCCACCATCCCGATCTCGGGCCGCGCCGGCAGCCGCAGCGGCCCCAAGCTCTCCCGCAGCCGGCGCTCGAAGCCGATCTCCTGCAGGTAGTGGCTGAGCTCGGGGGTGGTGCCGCCGGAGGCGATGGAGCGCAGGCGCAGCTCGTCCTCGCCGCCGGTGAGGGCGTAAGCCAGCAGGTTGCCCTCGAGGTCCTCGAAGACCACCGAGCGCCCGATGAGCCCGCTGAGCACGTCGGCCAGGGGTTGCAGGCCGCCGGCCTCGAGCGCCGAGAGCGTGAGCGCGCGGTGGATGGCCTCCGAGCGCTCGATGACGCTGTACTGGCGGGCCAGGAGCTGCTGGTTGAGCTCCCCGATCACCTGGGAGAAGGGCACCTCCCAGGGCAGCTCGACGGCCGGGATGCCCGATAGCTCGGCCTCCTCGCGGGCGACCTCGGGGAAGCTCTCGAAGAACTGGGGGACCGCCAGCACGACGGCCGCGGGCTCGGCCCGGGCGATCTGGCGCATGAAGGCGCGCAGGGCCTGCTCCTCGCGGGGCCAGGCGTAGCCGGTGGTGAGGAAGAGGAAGCCGGGCCGGATCCACTCCTGGGGGTCGGGGATGTCCACCGCGTGCGCCCCCAGCACCCGGCTGTTCAGCCGCGCTGCCGCCGCGACCACCCGGGCCCGGCTGAGGGCGGGCAGGCGGAGGGCCTCGAGCAGGGTCATCGTCGTCAATGCTGATTCTAGGTTTCTCCAGGGTGACTTTGTCAAAAGTCACCCCGACCGGCCCTCGCGAACATGCCGCCGCTAGGGGGTGGCGTACGCCACAGCCGCCGTGCGGCTAACCTGGCGGGGCGGCATGCTCGGGAGCGAGAGGGAGAATGAGGGCTCCGGCCTGGGTTTGTTACCCTACCTCCTGACAAGCCCAGGCCGGAGCTACTTAAGTGTCCTGGGGGGAACCTGCTTACACGTCCTCCCGGCTCGCGCTCGAGGCGGCCGGTTCTGCCTTCTGCCGGATAATAGACCCGGATCGTGGATCGACCGCGTAATTTCCCGACAAACTGCCTCTGAAAAAGGTTCTCATGAGATATTAACCTATAAACTGGACTGCGAGCCTTTCTCGACCACAACGCTTATCGCATCGAGAAACCGGTATCGTTTTACCTACAGAGTTGCTTTAGCGGGAATGGACGCAATCTGAACTAAATTAAGAAGCTTCTAGTATAATCTCATTCGTTCTAATAGATGTGCAGTGCGTGAGCCCTATCCGTGGGGAGAAGGGAGGTCTGGGCGGTTGTAGCCATTCGCAGGTGCCCTCGAGCTGTGTCGATCAATTTGGTCCAAGGAATTTGGGGGTTGTCGATGAAAGCAAAGGCTTTACTGCTGGCAGTGGCGATGACGGCATTGGCCGCGTGCGGGACGCAACAGGCGCCGCAAAGCGGCGGGGTGGGACCACAGACGAACTCGGGACCGCGGGTGGACCCGATCTTCGTCGCTGGCAACCCGACCTGTCAGGACCTCGGCTATACCTACGAATTCAAGCTCGACCTCGACCCTGCTTCGGGCGAGTACACCGACGCGGCGACGGGCGTCAAGGTGACGATCACGAACAACGTCGCAGGTGACGGGGTTCTCGACGCCTGGTCGGCAACTTTCGAAGGAAATCCCTTCGGGATCGACGCCGTGATCATGAAGGGTGGGCCTGGCGCCAACGTTTACGTCTACAACCCGGAAGCCACGGCCGATGGCAACCTCGTGACTCCCACCAACCCCAGCAACGGGAAGCCCTACGGCATCTCCCACGTCAGCTTCTGCTTCGACTTCAACGTCATCGTCACCAAGACCGCCGACCCCTCGCTGAAGCGCACCTGGACCTGGAACATCGAGAAGAAGGCCGACCAGAGCAGCCTGACGCTCTCGGCAGGGCAGTCCTTCATCGTCAACTACACGGTGAAGGTGAGCGCCACCTCCACGGACAGCGACTGGAAAGTCGGCGGGGAGATCAAGGTCAAGAACCCGGACCCCAACTACGCCGCCACCCTCACCAGCGTCACCGACGTGATCTCGAAGGCCGGCGACCCCGACGTTGTCGCTACCGTGAACTGCGGGGTGACTTTCCCCTATAACCTCCCCTCCGGGCAGACCCTCACCTGCACCTACACGGCCAGCCTCCCCAACGGCGACACCCGGACCAACACCGCCACCGCCGCCACCGCCGGCAAGGTCGAGGGCGGTTCGGGCACGGCCACGGTGGACTTCAGCAAGGCCACCATCACCCAGGTGGACGACAAGGCGGACGTCACCGACAGCCTGCAGGGCAACCTCGGCACCGCGAGCGCCCCGGGCACCACCTTCACCTACAGCCGGACCCTCAAGTACGACGCCTGCGGGCAGTACACCTACGGCAACACCGCCTCGCTCACCACCAACACCACCGGGGCGACCGGCTCCTCGTCGTGGTCGGTCGCGGTGAACGTGCCCTGCGCCACCGGCTGCACCCTCACCCCCGGCTACTGGAAGACCCACTCCAAGTACGGCCCCGCGCCCTACGACGACACCTGGGCCCAGGTCGGCGAAGACGCGGCCTTCTTCCTGAGCGGCCAGACGTACTACCAGGTGCTGTGGACCCCGCCCGGCGGCAACGCCTACTACATCCTGGCCCACGCCTACATCGCCGCCCGGCTCAACCAGCTCGGCGGTGCCGACTTCACCGCGGCCCAGGCCGCCTTCAACTCGGCCACCGCGCTGTTCGGTACGTACACCCCGGCGCAGGTGGCGGCCATGAAGGGCAGCAGCACCGTGCGCCAGCAGTTCATCAGCCTGGCGGCCACGCTCGACAACTACAACAACGGCCTCATCGGCCCCGGCCACTGCAGCGAGTGACCGGCGGACAGTCCCCGGGACCCGGCCAGGCCGGGTCCCGGCTTGGCATTCGCCCGCCGCCGGGGGACAATCAGGCCATGGGCGTTCGCAAGGTGGAGCAGATCAGCGGGCGGGTGGGCGGAGAGGCGGCCGGGTTCGACCTCGAGCTCACCTGGGACGGCACGCGCCTGAAGGGCCGCGTCGGCGGCGCGGTGGTGGGCAAGGACGTAAACCTCAGCCTGCACAGCGGCTTCGTCACCGGGCGGGTGGGGGGCAGCCTCGAGGGCTTCGACGTGGCCGGAAGCCTTCAGCCCCACGCGGTCGAGGTGCGCTTCGGCGGCAACACCCTGGGGCAGGACCTCAGGCTCGAGCTGTCGCGGGGCCAGGTTCGCGGGCGGCTCGGGGGCAGCCTGATCGGCAACGACGTCGCCCTCGAGCACTCCGGCGAGCAGCTCAGCGGGCGCATCGGCGGCCGCAGGGACGGCAAGGACGTGCGCCTGAGCACCCAGGCCCCGCCGGAGGTGGCGGCGTTGGCGGCGGCCATCGCCTTCCAGTTGTTCGAGGAGTCGGCGGCGGGGGCGGGCTCGAGCGGCTAGCCTCTGCCCCCTCGAGGACGAGCCGGAACGCGGCATGACCTAAGCCGGCTTGACAAATGACCAGCGGTCAGTAAATATATGACCTGTGGTCAGTAAGCTTCGTGCCCGTAAACAGCAGGACAAAGAAGCCCGCCGGGAGCAGATCCTGGCGGGAGCGCTCGAGCTCTCGCAGCAGGTCGGCTTCGCCGAGTTCACCATGACCGCGCTGGCCGCGCGGCTAGGGCTGGCCAAGGGAACCCTCTACCTCTACTTCCAGACCAAGGAAGAGCTCTTTCTCACCCTCTACGAGCGGCTGCTGGGGGAGTGGTTCGACGCGCTGGAGGCCGAGCTGAACGCCGAGGGGGCTTGGGACTCCATCCGGATGGCGTGGGTGCTGCGCCAGACCCTCGAGTCCCGCCCCCAGCTCACCCGGCTGCTGGTGCTGGTGGAGGGCATCCTCGAGCACAACATCAGCCTCGAGCGGGCCCGGCAGTACAAGGGCTGGCTGGCCCAGCGGGTGCAGCAGGCCGGCGCCCTGATCGAGCGACGGCTGGCGTACCTGAGCGCGGGGGAGGGCACGAGGGCACTGGTCTTCACCCAGGCCCTGGTGGCTGGGCTGCACCAGATGAGCCACCCGGCGCCGGTGGTGGCGCAGGTGCTGGCCCAGCCGGAGTTCGCCGCGCTGCGGGTGGAGTTTGGCCCCGCGCTCGAGCGGGCCCTGGAAGCTTTGCTGCGGGGGCTCAAGCCCCGCCTCTCCCGAAGCGCCGAGATCGGCTGAAGGCGCGGGAGCAAGGAGAACCTAACGATGAACGGCAACACCAAGAAAACCGCGTTGATCACGGGGGCTTCCGGGGGCATCGGGGAGGCGCTGGCCCGCGAGCTGGCCCCCAAGGGCTACGACCTGATCCTGGTGGCCCGCAGCGCCGGCAAGCTCGAGGTACTAGGGCGAGAGCTCGCCCAGAAGCACGGCATCACCTGTCACGCCCTGGCGGTGGATCTCGCCACCCCCCAGGCCGCCGGCGAGGTGGTGAAGGGGCTGGGGGCCAGGGGCCTGCAAGTGGACGTGCTGGTCAACAACGCCGGGTTCGCCGACTTCGGCGACTTCGCCCACTCCGACCCGCTCAAGCAGCAGCAGATGATCCAGCTCAACGTGGGCACCCTCACCCTCCTGACCCGCGCCCTGCTGCCGCAGATGCTCGAGCGCCGCTGGGGCCGGGTTCTCAACGTGGCCTCCACCGCCGCCTTCATGCCCGGCCCCCTGATGTCGGTCTACTACGCCAGCAAAGCCTACGTGCTCTCCTTTTCCGAGGCCATCGCCGAGGAGCTCGAGGGCAGCGGGGTCAGCGTCACCGCGCTGTGCCCCGGCCCGGTGGAGACCGGTTTTCAGAGCCGCGCCGAGATGCAGGGCTCCAAGCTGTTGCGCCAGCGCTTCAACCCCCTGATGGACGCGGCCACCGTGGCCAGGGAGGCGGTGGCGGCGATGGAGCGCGGCCAGCGGGTGCTGATCCCGGGCCTGATGAACCAGCTCCAGGCCCTCGCCCCCCGCTTTCTGCCCCGCGGCCTGATGCCCAGCTTCGTCAAGAACGCCCAGGCCCGCTCGCAGTAGGTGGCTCCAGGGTGAGGCGGTAAGGCTCACCCCGACCCAAGGGAGTAGGGGAGCGCCATAGTGGGTTGGCCTTTCGCGGATTCCAGTTCGCGGTGTTCGCGGGGCTGGCGCCGACGGATCGGGCTGACCCGCTGCTCCCGACCTCCGGAACTCGCCCAGGGCCAGCTCGAGGGCCGCCTCGGCAGGAGCCTCATCGGCGACGACGTGCGCCTCGACAGCGCGGCCCCCCCGGCGCTAGCGCCGGCGCATCCGGCTCATGGCAGCCGTAGCCAGCAGGGTGGTCAGCACGGGGGCGATCCCCACCACGGCCAGGTCGGCGGCCATGGGGAGCTGCTGGTAGTGGAGGCTCACCGCGCGCAGCAGGTCGAGGAAGTAGGTCACGGGGTTGAGGTAGACCAGCACCTGCAGCCACAGCGGTAGCTGCACCACCCACCCCCCGCCGATGGCGTTGATGCCCAGGCGGTTGAGCTCGTCGCGCAGGGCGTCGGGCAGGTCCAAAAACCCCACCCCGCCGATGATGCCCTTGAGGGGGAAGATCGAGCCCGACAGGAAGTACAGCGGCTGGATCACCCCGTTGGAGATGCTGCCGAAGCCCTCGAAGGTCGCCATGCGCGAGGCCAGGAACATCCCGAAGCCGGTGACGGTGAGGCCCAGCAGGGCCATCACCCCCCACGCCAGCAGCAGCCCGCCCAGGCCCGGGTTCACCCCGATGAGGGGGGCGAAGAGCAGGGGGATGGAGCCCTGGAGCACCGCCACGCTGGCCCCGCCCAGCAGCTTGCCCAGCGCCACCGAGAACATGGGGGCGGGGGAGACGAGCACCTCCCGCAGCAGCCCCACCTCGCGGTCCCACACCAGTGCCACTGCCGACTGCAGCGCGGCGAAGAGCACGTTGAGGGTGATGACGCCGGGGAAGATGTACTGCGCGTAGGTGTAACCCTCGATGTCGCGGAAGGAGGCCCCCAGGCCGAAGCCCAGGATCACCAGCCACAGCACCGTGCGGGAGAGGCCGCCGAAGACCTGCGAGCGGTCGCGGGCGTAGCGCAGCAGCTCGCGCCGCCACATCACGCCCACCACCGCCGCGTCGAAGAAGGGGGCCCTGGGGGCCCGGGCCAGGGCGCTCACCGGGTGTGCTCCCCGCCCTTGCGGGCGAAACCCAGCAGGCGGTCGCGGGGGCGGGCCTCCTCGTCGCGCAGCTTGCGGCCGGTGAGCTCGAGGAAGACCTCCTCGAGGCTGCCCTCGGCCCGGCCCAGCACCTTCAGCTTGAGCGCGGCCGGGGCGCCCTCCGCGATCAGGCGGCCCTGGTCGAGGATGCCCACCCGGTCGCAGGCCTCGGCCTCCTGCAGGTAGTGGGTGGTCATGAACACCGTCAGGCCCTGCCCGCGCAACCCGTCGATGCGCTCCCACAGGTGCCGCCGCCCCTGGGGGTCGAGGCCGAGGGTGGGCTCGTCGAGGAAGAGCACCTGCGGCGTGTGCATGAGGGCGCGCGCGAGCTCGAGCCGCCGCTTCATCCCCCCGGAGAAGGTGCGCACCGGGCGGCGGGCGGCCTCCGCGAGGCTGGCCCACTCCAGCGCCTGGGCGATGGCCGCCTTCAGCCGCGCGCCCCGGATGCCGTAGAGCACCCCGTGGATCTCGAGGTTCTCCTGCGCGGTGAGGCGCTCGTCGAGCGCGGGCTCCTGGAACACCACGCCGATGGCGGCCCGCACCGCCGCCGCCTGGCGCACCACGTCGAAGCCGACGACCCGGGCCTCGCCCGAGCTGGGCGGCAGCACCGTGGTGAGCATGTGCACCGCCGTGGACTTGCCCGCCCCGTTGGGCCCGAGGAGGGCGAAGAGCTCCCCCGCCTCCACGGCGAGGCTGAGGGCGTCCACCGCCACGGCTTCCCCGAAGCGGCGGCTGAGGTCGTGGCACTCGATGGCGGGCATGGCTACCTCAGGACCCCCCCGGCGGCCTCGAGCGCCCCCAGGGTCTGCTCGCAGGCGGCGCCGACCCGCGCCGTCCCGCCCGCGCGGATCGCCGCGGGCAGCGAGTCCTGCAGCAGCGCGCCCAGCCGGTCGCCGAGGGCGGGCTCGAGCGCGCCGAGCGGGTCGGCCAGGTGGGCACGGTAGTAGAAGCGCGCGGCGGCGGCGTGCTCGAGGGCCAGCCGCCCGGGCCCCGAGCGCGCGGCCTGGCAGGCCTGTTCGGTCTGCCGGCGCACCAGCGCGACCAGCGGGGGCAGCTCGCGCGGCAGCAGGGGCGTGCGCACCGCGGCCTCCAGGGCGAAGGCGACGTCCAGGCTGGCCCGCTCGGCGTCCTCGGGGTCGCGGAAACGCGCGGGCGGGGCCGGGGAGGGCAGGAGCGCGGCCAGGGCCTCGAGGCCCTGGGCCACCCGCGGGGTGGCCTCGCGGCCGCGCAGGGAGGGCTCGAGCCGGCCCCACAGCACCCGCGCCCGCTGCAGGGCGCCCCAGCCCAGCCGGTACGCGCCCTCCTCCCCCTCCGCCGCCTCCTCGTAGCCCTCGGCCGCCGCCTCGACGAGCTGCGCCAGCAGCGCGGCCTGGAAGGCCGCGTCGGCGCGCAGCTCGCGGGGGATGAGGGCCTGGCGGGCCTGCTCGAGCAGCACCAGGTTGGCCCCCAGGCTCGCCCGCAGCCGCGCCGCGTCGCGCTGGCGGGCCCACTGCCCCGCCCGGCGCAGGGCCTGCTCGAGCCGGCGGTACAGCCCGGCGTCGCGCCGCTCCAGGCTCCCCGCGAAGAGCGGCCAGTGCTCGAGCTCGGCGGCCTCGGCCAGCTCGCCGGCGGGCTCCAGGGCCAGCGCCGCGAGGTGGAGGCCGACCTGCTCGGAGGCCAGGGCGAAGCGCAGGGGCTCGGCCCGCTCGACCAGCAGCGGCCCGGCGGCGTAGGCGGGGGCCAGGAGCAGCGCCAGCAGGGCCAAAGGCCTCACTGCACCACCCCGATCACCACCGAGTGGGGGCCCCGCCCCGCGGCCACCTTTTTGACCACGCTCAGGCTGGCGGCGTCGATGACCGTGACGCTGTCGGAGAGGCCGTCGGCGGTGTAGATCTTCTTGCCGTCGGGGCTCACCGTGACCCCCCAGGGCCGCCGCCCCATGCGCTCCTTGACGGTCTTGATCAGCTTGTTGGTGGCGGTGTCGATGACGTAGATGGTGCTGGTGCCGCCCCCCGCCGCGAACAGGCGCTTGCCGTCGGGGGAGAGGGCGAGCTCGACGAGCCTCGAGTCCAGCCCCAGCGCTACGGTCTGGACCACCTGATGGGTCTTGGTGTCCACCACCGAGACCGTGCCGCCGATCTCGGCCGAGACGTAGGCGCGGCTGCTGTCGGGCGAGAAGACCACGTGGCGCGGCCGGTTGCCCACCAGGAAGTGCTTGACCAGCTTCAGGCCCTTGGCGTCGATCACCGTCACGGTGTGGCTGGTCTCGCCGGTGACGTAGACGAAGCGGCCGTCGGGGCTCACCGCCACCCCCTCCGGCTCGACCCCGGTGGGGAAGGAGCCCAGCACCTGCTTGGTCTTGAGGTCGAAGCCGGTGCCCTTGGCCGCGTTCTCGTTGGAGGCCCAGAGCTGGCCGCCGTCGGGGCTTACCGCCACCCGCTCGGGGTTGGTGCCGATGCGGTACTCCGCCACCACCTTGTTGCTGGCGACGTCGATGGCCACGATCTTGTCGTCGGGGGTCTCGAGGCGGGGCTGGAAGTCGCTGAGGGCCACGTACACCGTCCGCCCGTCGGGGCTCACCGCCATGCCCCGCGGGCGCACCTCGCCGGGGCGGCCGGCGACCTGGATGGTGCCGATGACCTGGTCGGTGGCGACGTCGATGACCGTGATGCTGGCGCCGTACTCGTTGGACACGTAGGCCCGGTACTTGGCCTGCGGCTGCGCCAGCGAGAAGAGGGCGGGCAGCAGCGCGAGCAGCAGGGCGAGGGGGGGCAAGGCTTTGGGCATCAGCGTCCTCCGAAGCGGCAGTTGAAGTCGCGGGGGCCGTCGCCGAGCTGATCGAGCCGCTCGACGGGGTCGGTCCCGGGCTTGACGATGGCGGGGGCCTCGCCGACGAGGCTGGCCAGGCCCACCCGCTTGGAGAGCTCGAAGCCGGGGTTGGGCTCGGCCTTGATCTTGACCAGGTAGAAGGGCTGGCGGAGCTGGTGGTCCCAGGGCCGGAAGGACACCCCGATCCCCTTGTGCACGTCGAAGACGGTCTGGGGCCGCTCGAGGTAGGGCACCAGACGGCCGGCCTCGAGGCTGCGGGCGAAGAAGGCGCTCTCGTAGAGCATCTTGACCGACTGGTAGGCGGCCCAGCCGGGCGAGTCCATGGGCTGGCCCCAGCGCTGCTGGAAGCGCGCGTTGAGCTCGCGGGCGCCGTAGTTGTCGAGGGTGGGCTCCCACAGCAGCGGGCGGTAGCCGGCCGCGCTGCGGGGCGCGACGCGCAGCAGGGCGTAGAAGTAGTCGCGGGTCTGGGTGAGGGGGTCGGGGAAGCCGGTGACCTGGGCCCGCAGGCCGGAGGTCTCGTACTGGCCCAGAAAGGTCATCTGGTCCTCGCCCCCCAGCAGCAGCACCACCACGTCGGCCCGGGCCCTGCCGATGGCCTCGAGCTCCTTGCTGAAGTCGGGCTGGCCCGCGGCGACGGCGGCGGTGCCGGCGACGTTGGCCCCCCAGTGGCGCACCTCGAGGGCCTTGCGGGCCCGCGCCAGCAGGGCCTGCCCCCCGGCGTCGCGGGTGTGGACCAGGAACCAGCGCCGGAAGTTGGCCCGCACGAACCAGTCGGCCAGGGCGTCGAGGTACATGGCCGCGCTGGCTTCGACGTGGAAGGTCAGGCGGTTGCAGGCGCGCCGCAGGGCGTCGCTGGCGTTGCCGATGTTGAAGAACAGCACCCGGCGCTCCTGGGCCACCTTGGCGATGGCCTCGGCCTGGCCGGGCCCGATGCCGCCCACCAGGGCGAAGACCCCCTCCGTGGCGACGAGCCGCTGCGCGGCGCGGGCAGCGGCCTCGGGGCTGGGGGCGCTCGCCAGCAGCACCTTGACCCGCGTCCCCAGCAGCTCGGCGTTCTCGCCCACCTCCTCCCCGGCCATCACCGCGCCCATGCGGGCGATCTCGCCGCCGATGGCGTGGGCGGAGGAGGAGACGGGCTGCTCGAGGCTCCCGGTGCGGGTGGGCACCACCACCCCGATGCGGATGAGCTTGGGGGGTTGGCCCTGGCCCAGGGCCTGCGCGGCCAGCAAGCCTCCCCCCAGCGCCAGCACCTGGCGGCGGGTGAGCCGAGGTTCTTTCATGGCTTCTTGACCTCCAGCACGGGTTTGGGCAGGGGGATCTGCGGCACGCCGTACTCCTTCAGGATGGCCTGGATCTGGTCCCAGCGCCGGACCAGGGCGATGTTGAGCCGGTCGCGCAGGGCCTCGTCCCCTGCCCGCACCCCGATGACCACGGGGTAGACCATGGAAATGGCGGGTAGCTCGAACTCCGGCTGCACGGGGACCACCTTGAGCTTCGTCGGCTGCCGGCGGGCGAAGTAGCCCGCCACCGGGCCCCACACGATCGCCACGTCCACCTGCCCCTTGGCCACCGCCTCGACGATGGGGGAGGAGGGGGGCGAGGCGGCGGGGTCGGTGGCCTCGAGGATGACCGCCTTGGCCGACAGGCCCCGGTTGGCCAGCGCCTCGAAGGGCGGCACCCCCGGCGTCTCGACGGCCACGCGCAGCTCCTTGAGCACCGGGTCGTCCATCGAGGCGACGGCGTAGGGGCTGTCCTCGCGGTAGACGAAGACGAAGCTGCTCTGGTAGTACGCCAGCGTGGAGAGCGTGCCCTCGTAGCCCTCGCCCAGGCCCAGGATCAGGTCGCAGTGGCCCTCGCGCAGGCGCATGTGGACCATGCTGGGGCTGCGTTTCCACCACACGTAGGTCAGCCGGGCCCCCAGGTCCTTCGCCAGGAGCTCGGCGATGCGGTTGTCGAAGCCCTGCATCTGGCGGTTGGAGAAGGGCAGGTCGTCCGGGTCGGCGCACACCCGCATCTCCCAGCCCTGCGCGGCGCCGAGCTGCCCCAGGAGGAGGAGGGCGCAGAGGAGGCCGGGCCAGGCCGAGCGTCCCCTCATGGCGCTCCTTCCGGCCCCCGCCCAGCGGGGAGCCGGGCATCACGGGTGCGTCGTGGCATCTTCAGCGGCTCCTGATCTCACGGGCTTTCGTGTTGGAAGGGGGCAAGGGAAGAGGCCGCGGCTCCTTCCCTTGCCCGCTCGAGGTCGTTCAGTTGGGCACGTGGAAGACGAACAGGAAGTTGCCCTTGCGCTGGAAGGCCCCGACCGTGCCGTTGCCCACGTCGTCGAGGTCGATGGCGCGGTTCCCGAAGCCCTTCGACCCTACCAGGATGGCCACGTACTGCTTGCCGTCGGGGCCCAGGTAGGTCATGGGGTTGGCGTAGGTCCCGGCCCCCGTCCTGAATTGCCACAGCACCTGGCCGGTGCGGGCGTGGACGGCCTTGAAGTAGCCGTCGACGGTGCCGTAGAACACCAGGTCGCCGGCGGTGACCACGGTGCCCGAGCGGTTGTGGAAGGGTTCCTTAACGCTCCAGGCCTCGCGCTGGTTAACGGGGTCCCAGGCCATCAGCGCCGAGCGGACGTTGGCGGCCGAGAGGAACTTGGCGGTGCTGCGCACGCCGATGTAGCGCTCCCCCGGCTTGTAGTCGACGTCGATGGCTTCCTGGTCCATGCAGATGTTGAGCACGGTGGTGAAGTAGAACAGCCCGGTGCGCGGGGAGTAGGAGGCCGGCTGGAAGTTCTTGCCGCCGATGAGGTAAGGACAGATGTCCTTGATCACCTGGCCGGGCACCAGCAGCTTGTCCTTGTTGAAGACGGGCCGCCCGGTCTTGAGGTCGTAGCCCGAGGCCCAGTTGGTCTCGACGTAGGGCTTGGCCGAAAGCAGTTCGCCCGTGGCGCGGTCGAGCACGAAGAAGAAGCCGTTGCGCCCGGCGTGGACCAGCGCCTTGCGCGTCTGCCCGCCGATGTTGAGGTCGACGAGGTTCATGTCGCCGACCTCGTCGTAGTCCCACTGCTCCTGCGGGGTGAACTGGTAGGCCCAGATCAGCTCGCCGGTGTCGGGGTTGCGGGCCAGCACCGAGGCGACGTACTTGTTCGACCACACGAAGGGGTCGGGGTTGTTGGGGTCGCGGCGGTACTTGGGGTTCCAGGGGCCGCCGTTGGAGGTGCCGTAGTAGATGAGGTTGAGCTCGGGGTCGTAGGTGATGTAGCCCCAGGTGGTGCCGGTGCCGCGCTGCCAGGAGTCGCCGAACCAGGTCGCGGTGCCGGGCGACTTCACCTGGTCGTCGGGGTAGAAGGGCTTGAAGTTGGGGCCGATGAGCATGTCGGCGTCGGGGCCCATGCTGTAGCCGCGCCACTTGCGCTGGCCGGTGGCCAGGTCGTAGCCGGTGACGTGCCCGCGGTTGCCGAACTCGCCCCCTGCCATGCCGACGATCACCGTGTTGCCGGCGATGATGGCGGGCGCGGTCTGGACTTCCTGCTTCTCGATGTCGCCGTTCTGGGCCTTCCAGACCTCTTTGCCGGTCTTGGCGTCGAGGGCGATGAGCTGGCCGTCGAGGGTGGCGATGATGATTTTCCCCTGGGCGTAGGACCAGCCGCGGCTCATCAACCCGCAACAGGTCACGGGGATGGCCTTCTCGTTCTGTTTGGGCTCGTACATCCACTTGATGACGCCCTCACGCCCGGGCCGCAGGTCCAGGGCGTAGACCTGGTTGGGGTAGGGAGCCATGATGTACATGGTGTCGCCAATGACCAGGGGCTCGCCCTCCACCCCGTCCTGTTGCACCCCCAGGGCGAAGGTCCACGCGACCTGCAGCCGCCGGGCGTTGAGTGTATTGATCTGGCTCAGAGGGCTGTAGCGCAGGCCGTCGTAGCTGCGGCCCGTCATCACCCACTGGCCCTGGTCGCGCTGCAGGGATACCAGCTCCGGGTTGGCCATTGCCCAGCCCAAAAGCGACACCGCCGCCGCCAGGAAAATTCCTCGGATATTACCCCGCATAATTTCTCCTCTACCCGCGTTCCTCGAGTCTCACCTCTCGCTTAGACAACGGATCGGTCACCTTTTCCCGCACTCACCTCCTCGCTGAGAGTCCTCCTAAGGTCACCCTGCTGAAGAAAGCGACCCCGCCGCAGCCCGGGCTGGTCCCGGCTAGCGGTTGGCCTTGACCTCCTCTGCGGTCGTGACGCCGAACTGGTTGCCCCAGGAGTTGCGGATGTAGGTGGTCACTGCCGCGACCTCCTGGTCGGAGAGGGTGCCGCCGAAGCCCGGCATCTGCTGGCCCCCGCCCAGGATCTGGCGGATGGTGAAGCGGGCGTCCTTGAGGTTAGGAACCCCGGCCAGCTTCGGACCCACGCCGCCGGCCCCGTTGGCGCCGTGGCAACCCGCGCAGTAGCGGGTGTACAGCGGCTCCCCCTCGGCCATGAGCTTGGCCATGGCCTCGCTTTGAGCCGGGGCGGGCTGGGCGGGCTGGGCAGGTTGGGTCGCCTGGGCCGCCTGCCGGATGGCCTCACCCTTGGGCGACACCAAGAACCAGTTGCCCCCCACCCCCTGCCCGCCGAAGTCGCCGGGTTTCTGGTCGCGGGCGTAGTAGTACAGCGGCCAGCCGTTGTACGTGATCTGCGAGCCCGCCCCGTCGGTGCGCTTGGTGAAGCCCAGCAGCTTCTCGTCCACGCCCTGGCCCGCCAGGGGCTTGGCCTTGTCCTTGAACAGCAGCGGAGGCCAGTTCTGCGCGCAGGTGCCGTAGCAGGTGACGGTGTCCTTGGTGTCCCGGGTGAACAGGTACAGCGAGCGGCCCTTGAGGTCGGTGAGGTAGGCGCCGTAGGTCGGGCTTTGCGCGACCAGTACGTCGAGTTCCTCAGGGTCGTAGGCGGTGGCCCCGGGGAGGAGCATCGAACACACCACACCGAGCACGACGAGCCGTTTGATCCTTACCCCTTTGCGCATCTTGGCCTCCAAAAGCCGGACGTATTGTGGCAATACGCCCCGAACCAATCGAATAAAACTGCTTCTGACCCGACTTGCTTAGCTTTAACTTTTATGGTTCTAAGATAACCCATTTGCTATCCACAGGCAAGCAACCGCCGCAATTCGCGTCGGCGGGGCAATCCCCGCCGATCCGGCTTCCGTGCTTCGGTGCTGGTTCCAGGAAAGCGGCGAGCTCACCTGCCCAGGCATGGGCAGGGCGCGGGTTTGTTTAGAGCAACCATATTTGATCAAACCAAACACCCGACTCGAGCGCCGGAGCGCATAGTGTTTGGGATTTGACAGAATCAAATTTATTTGATCTAATCAACCCACCATGGAACGCTACGTGATCCAGGCGGCTTACAAGACGCTACAAGTTCTGCTGGCCTTTACCCACGCCCCCCACCGCTTCTCGCTGGTCGAGCTCACCGAGCTGACTGGGATGGACAAGAACCAGGTCTTCCGGGCGGTCAAGACCCTCGAGCACGCCGGTTTCCTGAGCAGCGAGCCCGACGGGAAGCTGGTCCTGACCTCCGTGGTCAACGCTCTGGCGGTGGGCAACCCCCGCCTGGCCGCGGTGTCGCTGCCCCGGGCCGCCTCCAGCCACATGTCCCGCCTGTTCGAGCAGTCGGGCGAGACGGTCGCGCTCTACGCCTACGACGGGGAGCAGGCGGTGTGCATCGACGTGATCGAGAGCGCCAAGGCCGTCCGCTGGTCCTCGATGCTGGGCAAGCACTTCCACCTGCACGCCGGGGCGGGGGCCAAGACCATCCTGGCCTACCTCGAGCCCCGCGCCCAGCAGGCCTTCCTGGCCAAACTGCCCACCCTCCCCAAGTACACCCCGCGCACCATCACCGACCCCGAGCTCATGCGGCGCGACATCGAGCGCACCTGCGAGCGGGGCTACGCGGTCAGCGACCGGGAGTACGACGCGGAAACCCGCGTCGTCGGGGCCCCCATCTTCGGGTCGAACGGGCGGGTGGCGGGCTCGATCACCGTGGGCGGCCCCGCCTTCCGCATCGACGACGAGCACCTGCAGATCTACGGCCACATGGCCGTGGGCACGGCCGCCGAGATCTCGGCGGAGATGGGCTTCCTCAGGCTGGGCTCGAGGCGCCTCTCCGCCTCCTAGCCGCCTTCGGCCCAAGGCACGCCGGGCGGTTGAGCGGTATACTGTTGGAAGTTCAAGCAGGAAAGGGGTGGGCCATGGGCGCAGGCGTGAGGTTGTTGGCGCTGCTCGCCATCCTGGCGGCGGGCAGTTGGGCTTTGGCTCAGGAGCCCCGGGTCGTGCGGGTGGGGCTCCAGGCAGGGGGCACGTTCAGTTGGGTGGTCTACGCGATCGAGCGTTTCGGCATCGACAAGCAACTGGGCATACAGGTCAAGGAGGTGACTTACCCCTCCAAGCAGGCCACCCAGATCGCCCTGCGCTCGGGCGAGGTGCAGGTCACGGTGGACGACTTCATCGAGGCGGTCCGGATGCAGCAGCAGGGGATCCCGGCTCGAGCGGTCTACCCCTACAGCCTGGTGACGGGCGGGGTGGTGGTCCGGGCCGACAGCCCCATCAAGAGCGTCGCCGACCTCAAGGGCAAGACCATCGCCGCGCAGAGCCTGGGGGACAAGAGCCTGCTCATCCTGCGGGCGCTGGCGGTCTTCAAGTACGGCTTCGACCCCCAGAAGGACAGCAAGGTGGTGGCCGCCGCCCCGCCGCTGATGGCCGAGCTGCTGCGTAGGGGCGAGATCGACGCGGGCCTGCCCTTCTGGCACTTCGTCGCCCGCCAGGTGGCCTCGGGCGAGTCGCGCGAGCTGATCTCGGCCGCCGCCATGCTCAAGGAGCTCGGCGCCCCGCCGGACCTGCCGCTGCTGCTGATCATCGCCCGCAACGACGCCGACGCCGGCACCATCGAGCGCCTGCTCAAGGCGGTCCAGCTCGCCAACCAGCGCATGAGGGAGACCGACGCCTTCTGGAAGGAGATCCTCGACAGAAACCTCTACGCCCTGCCCGACCCCTCCCTCATGCCCGCCGTGCGCAAGCGCTGGGAGGCGGGCCTGCCCCAGCGCTGGGACGCGGGGGTGGTGGTGGGCCTGACCAACCTGGTGCAGCGCATGGTGCAGGTGGCGGGCGCGGAGGTGGTGGGGGTCTCGCGCTTCGACGCGCGGGCCTACAGCACCCAGTTCAGGCCGCTGGGCGACTAGGGGGAAAGGCGGCGACCGTGCTGAAGCAACCGTCTATGGCCGCAACGCGCCCGGGGCAGGGGTAGCGTGGAGACCCTGCCCGCGCGGGCCCAGCCCCGCGCCACGGGGGAATTGTCCCGTTCGCTGGGGCTGCGCCTGCTGTCGCTGCTGTCGATCGTGCTGGCGTGGCTGCTGTTGTCGTGGCTGATGGGGCGCACGGTGGTCCCGGGGCCGCTCGAGACCGTCGCCTTCCTGGTTCGCGAGCACGAGCGCGGGCAGTTGTGGCTGCACGTCGGCATCACCTTGTGGCGGGTGATGGTGGCCTTCACCATCACCATGGCCCTGGGCGTGCTGATCGGGGTGGCGGTGGGGGCCTCGCGCACCCTCGACCGGCTGCTGGAGGCCTGGGTGGTCACCGGGCTGGCGGTCCCCCGCATCCTGCCGCTGGTGGTGTGCTACTTGCTCATCGGGCTCAACGACACCGCGGCCATCGTGGGGCTGGTGATCATCCTGGTGCCGCAGGTGGTGGTGCAGATGCGCGAGGGCATCCGCGCCATCGACCTCAAGCTGGTGGAGATGGCCCGCGCCCTGCGCCGCCCCCGGGGCCAGATCTGGCGGCAGGTGGTGCTGCCCCAACTGGCCCCCTACCTGCTGGGCACCGCGCGCGGCGCGCTGTCGCTGAGCTGGAAGATGGTGGTGTTCGCCGAGCTGCTCGGCCGCACGAGCGGGGTGGGCTACCAGATCAACTTCTACTTCCAGATGTTCGAGATGCGCGGCATCCTGGCCTACGGGCTGGCCATGACCCTGGTGCTGGCGGCCGTGGACCTCACGATGCTGGCTTTGGGCGAGCGGGCCTTCCGCTGGCGGCGGCCGGTGGAGCGGGTGGTCTGATGGCGGGGATCCGCTGCACGGCCCTGCGCAAGGTGTTCGCCTCGAGCCGGGGCCCTAAGGTGGTGCTGGAGGGGGTGAACCTGGAGGTGAGGAGCGGGGAGTTCGTCGCCGTCCTGGGCCCCTCGGGCTGCGGCAAGAGCACCTTGCTCAACATCCTCAGCGGCCTGGAGCGCGACTACGAGGGCCGGGTGAGCTTCCCCGGCTTCGCCGGGCGCGGTGAGCCCGTCCTGGGCTACGTGTTCCAGGAGCCCCGCCTGCTGCCGTGGATGACGGTGCGGCAGAACATCCACTTCGCCCTCGAGGCCACCCCCTCCCCGGAGGCGGGCGCGCGGGTGCGGAACTGGCTCGAGCGGGTGGGCCTGGCCGACTACTACGACTACTACCCCAACCAGCTCTCCGTGGGCATGCAGCACCGCGTGTCCCTGGCCCGTGCCCTCATCCTCGACCCCCAGGTGCTGCTGCTCGACGAGCCCTTCAGTTCCCTCGACGAGATCACTGCCATGAGCATGCGCGGGGAGGTGCTGGAGCTGTGGAAGGAGCAGCGGGGGACGGTGCTGCTGGTGACCCACAACCCCCTCGAGGCGGTCTACCTCGCCGACCGGGTGCTCATCATGGCCGCCAACCCCGGGCGCATCGTCGCCGAGCTCGATCTCACCGGGCGCCTGCCGCGACCCCGCGACCCCGAGGACCGGCGGCTGTGGGAGCTCTCCCGCGAGACCGTGCGCCTGCTCTCCCCCCACCTCCGCCTGGGCAGTGCGGCCGGCGGCTGAGCCTGGGAATCACCTCGACACCGTCCCATGCCCTTTTTCGTTGTTTTAGCGGATGGAAGGGGGTGGTTTTGGGTGGGGTGGTTTGGTGTCCCCCGCTCCGCCGTCAGGGGAGCGAGGGGGAGGCCATTCCACGTGGCGAGGGCATCGCAGTACGCGATCCGGCATACGCCGGAAACCTGCTCCCCCTGGCGGCCCCCGAGGGACTCGCGGGCATGCCGCCGGGCCTCAGTGCCCGCGTAC
>NZ_KE387023.1:972577-974181 GCF_000430045.1 Calidithermus chliarophilus DSM 9957
CCGCAACCCCGCCGCCCCGCTCGAGGTGCTGCGCCACCTGGCGGCCTTCGACGGCAACCGCGCGGTGCGGGAGGCGGCCCGGGAGGCCCTGCGCGAGCGGGAGGCCCAGCCGTGAAAGAGCCCACGTCCCCCGAGGCCCTCGAGCGCCGCTTCTCGGCCGCGCTGCTGCGCATCCGCAGCCGCTCGCCCTTCTTCGCCACCCTGGCCCTCTTCGCCCGCTTCCGCCCCTCCCGCGAGGTCGCCACCGCCGCCACCGACGGGCGCGACGTGTTCTACAACCCCGCCTTCATGGGCCAGCTCTCCGAGCGCGAGCTCGAGGGGGTGCTGCTGCACGAGGTGCTCCACGCCGCCCACCTCCACGTCGCCCGGCGCTCGCGCCGCGACCCCCACCTGTGGAACATCGCCGCCGACATCGTGGTCAACGGCATCCTGCGCGACCACGGCTTCGAGCTGCCCCAGGGGGCCCTGTTCGACCCGGCCCTCGAGCGCTACAGCGTGGAGGAGGTCTACGCCCTGCTCCTCAAGCACGGGCACCCCTATGAGCTGCCCGGCCTGGACCTGCTCGAGGCCGCCCCCGCCGACGCCGAGGGCGAGGAGAGGGAGGGCTACGGCCGCCCCGGCGACCGCAAGGGCCCGCGCGCCCGGAGCCTGGGCGAGGACTCGCTGAGCGAGGCCAGAAAGAGCGAGCTCGAGGCCCACTGGGCCCGCGCCAACCAGCAGGCCGCCACCCTGGCCCGCGGCGTGCACAAAGGCGACACCCCGGCCGGGCTCGAGCGCCTGCTCGGCGCCGCCAGCCCGCCCCGCCTCGACTGGCGCGCCCTATTGTGGCGCTTCCTCACCGCCACCCCCACCGACTTCGAGGGCTTCGACCGCCGCTTCCTGGGCCGCGGCCTCTACCTCGAGGCCCTGCAGGGCCACAAGCTGCGGGTCTACCTCGCCGTCGACACCTCCGGCTCCGTCGACGACACCCAGGTCCAGACCTTCCTGGCCGAGGTCCAGGGCATCCTGCGCGCCTACCCCCAGCTCGAGGTCTGGCTCTACTACGCCGACGCCGCCCTCTACGGCCCCCACCTCCTCGGCCCCAACGACCCCGTCCCCACCCCCCAAGGCGGCGGCGGCACCGACTTCCGCCCTTTCTTCCAGGCCGTGCGCGAGGCCCACGACGACCACCTGGGCGGCGTGTGCGTCTACCTCACCGACGGCTACGGCGACTTCCCCAGCGAGGCCCCGGAAATCCCGGTTTTATGGGTCATCACCCCGGGGGGGGTGGAGCTCGAGGGCTTGCCGTTCGGGGAGGGGGTGAGGTTGGTGGGGTGAGGGTCGATGGTCGATGGTCGATGGTCGATGGTCGATGGTCGATGGTCGATGGTCGATGGTCGATAGCCCATAGCTGATAGCCAAACGCCTCATTGGGGTTAATCATCCGCTGGGGTTGTGCCCGGCCTGTAAGCCGACTACAGCCCCACGCCCCAGGGGACATCCGCTCGGTGGTCGCTGCCGTGCCCCGGCCGGGGTGTGCGGCTCGCGAGGGAGGGGGTGACGGGGGTGGCGCAGACGAGCATGCCGCCGGGTCAAGGTGCGGCCCGCACCCCCGCGTACGCGGG
>NZ_KE387023.1:974281-975995 GCF_000430045.1 Calidithermus chliarophilus DSM 9957
TCCCGCGTGAGCCGCACACCCCGGCCGGGGCACGGCAGCGACCACCGAGCAGATGTCCCCTGGGGCGTGGGGCTGTAGTCGGCTTACAGGCCGGGCACAACCCCAGCGGATGATCGATTTCAAGGCTATCGGCTATCAGCTATCAGCTATTGGCTATCGACTATCGACTATCGACTATCGACCATACCCCCACCAACGCTTAACCTTCGCCCTCATCCCGCCGAATCTCATGGGGAAGGTGACCTGGCCTACAGCAGCAGGCCTGCAGTGCCCTACCTTGCAGGCGTGACGCCCAATTTGCTCGCGCAGTACCTGCGGGGTCTCATCCAGCACAGGCTCAAGCTCTCGGTGATGTTGTGGGGGCCGCCGGGGGTGGGGAAGTCGAGCATCGCGGCGCAGACGGCGCGGGCGCACGGGCTCGAGTTCATCGACCTGCGGCTGTCGCAGCTCGCGCCTACCGACCTGCGGGGGTTGCCGGTGCCGGAGGGGGGTGTCTCGCGCTGGTTCCCGCCGGAGTTCTTGCCGAGGGAGGGGGAGGGGGTGCTCTTCCTCGACGAGCTCAACATGGCCCCGCCCACCCTGCAGGGCATCGCGCAGCAGCTCATCCTCGACCGCAAGGTGGGGTCGTACGAGCTGCCCGAGGGGTGGTACGTGTGGGCGGCGGGCAACCGCAAGGAGGACCGGGCGGCCGTCTTCGACATGCCCGCGCCGCTGGCTAACCGCTTTTTGCACCTCGAGGTCGAGCCCGACTTCGAGAGCTTCAAGGCCTACGCCTTCGCGAGCGGCCTGCACGAGCGCATCCTGGCCTTTTTGGCCTTCCGGCCGGGGTTGCTGCACCACCTCGACCCCAAGAGCCCGGCCTGGCCGAGCCCGCGGAGCTGGGAGATGGCCTCGCACCTGCTCAAGGCGGGCCTGGACATCGCGCCGGTGGTGGGGCGGGGGGCGGCGGCGGAGTTCGCGGCCTTCGAGCAGGTCTACGCGGTGCTGCCCGAGCTCACCGACGTCCTCGAGGGCCGCACCGACAAGACCTTCCCCGAGGAGCCCTCGGCCCGCTACGCGCTCACCCTGGGCCTGACCCTGCGGGCCGAGACGGCGCAGCAGGCCCTGCACGCCTTCCGCTGGATGGTGGGGGTGGCCCCGCCCGAGTGGGTGCAGCTCTTCGCCTGCGACCTCTTCACCCGACTGCGGCTGCGCGGGCAGTTGGGCGAGCTGGCGCAGTTGCGCAAGGCCGAGCCGCGGCTCGAGGAGTTCCTGGGCAGGTTCCGCGAACTGGTGTTCTGATGGACGCGCTCGCCGAGGCCGCCCGGGCCAGCACCCCGCCCCCCCGCCTGGCCCGCCTGGCGAGCCACCCCCGGGCCGAGGTGCGGCGGGCGGTGGCCGCCAACCCCAACACCCCTACGGCGGTGCTGCTGCGGCTGGCGGTGCACTTCCCCGAGGAGGTGCTGCACAACCCGGTCCTCGACCTGCTGCTGCTGGAGAACCCCAACCTGCTGGCCGAGGCACGCCCGGAGAGCCGCAACCGCCTGCTGGGCAGCCCGGCCTGCTGGCCCGAGTTCGTGCGCTGGGCCCTCAAGCACGGCGACGAGGACGCGCTGTTGGCGCTGTGCCGCAACCCGCTGCTGCCGCGGGAGGCGCTCGAGGCCCTGCAGGACCACCCGGCCGAGAAGGTGCGGCAGGCGGCGCGGCTGCACGTGGGGCGGGCGGGGGGGCAGGC
>NZ_KE387023.1:976095-1009221 GCF_000430045.1 Calidithermus chliarophilus DSM 9957
GGCCCGGCGGCATGTCCGCGAGGGGGTGGCCGCAGGCCATACCGGCCTTGCCGGTAACCTGGAGTCCCTCGGGGGAGCTGAGGGGGAGGTGATGTGGAATCGCCTCCCCCTCGCTCCCCCGACGGCGGAGCGGTCCCCGCCAAACCACCGCGCCGCAAACCAACCCCTCCCCACCGGCATAAAGGAATACCTCGCCATTCGCGTCCCACCCCACAACTACCCAGCTCCCGAAGCGCTAGACTCTGGTCTAGAGGGAACAATGAAACCCTGGCTGCTCCTCGTGTGGGCCGTGCTGGTGCCGCTGGCGTCGGCCCAGCAGGAGGTGAACTTCCGGGCGGCCGACGGGGTGAGGGTGTTCGGCAGCTACTACCCGGCCGCCTCCAAGCAGCGGCCCCTGATCCTGCTGTTCCACATGTCGGGCTCCAACCGCTGGGAGTACGAGGCCATCGCCCCCGAGCTCGTGCGGATGGGCTTCAACTGCCTGGCGATCGACCAGCGCTCGGGCGGGACCATGTGGAACCGCACCAACCGCACCCGCGACGGCCTGGGCCGCCCCGCCGCCTTCGCCGAAGCCCTGCCCGACCTCGAGGCCGCCCTCCGCTGGGCCAAGGCCACCGGCCACCGCGGCAAGCTGCTGCTGTGGGGCAGCAGCTATTCCGCCGCGCTGGTGTTCGTGCTGGCGGCGCGTCACCCCGAGGTGAGCGCGGTGCTGGCCTTCTCGCCCGGGGAGTACCTGGCACCCGCCTTCTCGGTGCGCGAGGCCGCGGCCCGGGTACAGGTGCCGGTCTTCATCACCTCCGCCCGCTTCGAGGGCCCCACGGTCCGCGGCATCCTCGCGGCGGTGGCCTCGCGCGACAAGACGCAGTTCGTCCCCCGGGACACGGGCATGCACGGCTCGCTGGCCCTGAGCTTCCCGCCCTACCGCGCCGAGTACTGGCCGGCGGTGGCCCGCTTCCTCCGGCGCTTCACGTGAGCAAAAAAAACGCTGCCCGGCAGGGATGTGCGGACTGCCGGGCGGCCCCTCGAGAGCAGTGTTTTCTCACTTGTTGAGCGCTATACCGGTGTGCGTCTGCGGGTGACCAGGCTAATTAAGAAGGCGATCAAAAATATGAAGAAGAGAATCTTGGCGATGTCGGCGGCAAGTCCCGCCAGACCGATGAAGCCCAGTACGCCGGCGACGAGCGCGATCACCAGGAATAGCACGGCATAGCTCAACACTCTTTCACCCCCCCTCGTGTGGTTTCAGCGTCCTGCTGTGGCTCGAGCGGCCTCGAGTTCACGCCTCCAAGCTAGGCGTGCCGACTGATGAGTCCCTGTCGCTTCCCTGAGGCTAGGCTGAGAAAAGCCCCGTTCCTGTCGAGGGAAAATCGGGCTTCTCATCAGCCGAATCTCAGCCAGGGGTCAGCCCAATTTCAAGCCTCGTGCCCAACCTAAATCTGTCCTTGTGGGACAGGAGGCAAGGTATGACCCGTCGGAACAAAGCGTTGAAAGTCCTTACGACATCGGCTTTTCTGGCCAGCAGCCTGTGGCTGGGCAGTGCCTACGCCCAAACCACCCAACCCGCCCAACCGGCCCAGCCCGCCCAGGCCCCGCAACCGGCCATGACCGCCGAGCAGTACCACGCCGAGGCGCAGCGACTGGCCGTCGAGGCCGACGCCCGCTACGTCACCGACTTCTACGACCAGATCCTGTGGAACCAGGCCATCCGCAACGCCGAGGCCGCCGTGGCCGCGGAGCCGAGCAACCCCACCTACCTGCGCACCCTGGCCGAGCTCTACACCCGCACGCAGTTCTGGTGGAGGGCCTACCAGAACTGGCTCAAGCTCGAGCAGATGGCCCAGCTCGGCGATCAGGAGCGCCAGTGGGCGGCCTTGAGCGCGGCCAAGATCGGCTACATCCGGCTGAGCCGGGGCCTGGCGGTCGAGGCCATCCCCTTCCTCGAGGCCTCGCTGCGCTGGGAGGAGAACCCCCAGGTGGCGGCCATGCTCGACGTGGCCCAGCAGCAGGCGGCCGACACCGCCGTGCAATGACCTGCTTCGGCCGGGGCGGGCCTGAGGCACACCGCACGCCCGGGGTCGCCGGCCCCGTCACCCAGCCTCACGGCTAGGCGTCGCGCGCCCGACCCCACGGAGGTGCACATGAAACTGTGGCTAAGCATCGCTGTAAGCTTGTTGACCGGCCTGGCGCTGGCGCTCCAGCCGGCCACCCGACAACTCCTCGACGAGGCCCAGGCCCTCGCCCAGCAGGCCCGCCAGCAGAACGTCGCCCCCTCGCCCGACGCCGACTTGTGGAAGCGGGCCATCGCCAAGGGCGAGGAAGCGGCGGCCCTCGAGCCCCAGGCCCCCGAGGTCTGGCTGGTGCTGGGCAACCTCTACACCGAGACCAAATGGTGGATCAAGGCCGAGGAGGCCTGGAACCGCTACATCCAGCTCGCCGGGGTCAACGACCCCAAGGTGCGCCAGCAGGCCAGCCTGGTGCAGCTCAACCTGGGCTACGCCGCCTACCAGCGCGGGGAGTTCGACGTCGCACTCACCAAGTTCCAGGCCGCCGCCGAGCTCACCCCCAACGACCCCCAGCCCTACCAGTGGATGGGCCGCATCCACCTCGAGAGCGGCAACACCGCCGCCGCCCGCCAGAACTGGCAGCGGGCCGTGCAGCTCAAGCCCGACGCCACCAACCGCTACTTCCTCGAGCTCAGCCAAAGCAGCGTCAACTACGGCCGCGACGCGGTGAGCGCGTTCTACCTGGGTTACGAGGCCTACACCCTGGGCAAGGCGGGCGAGGCGCTGGGGCACTTCAACCGCGCCGCCCAGGCCGCGCCCAACTGGCTGGAGGCCAAGCGCTGGGTGGCGCGGGTGCAGCTCGAGCAGGGCAACCCGGCCGAGGCGCTGCGGGTGTGGCGGGAGGTCGCGGCCTCGGGGCAGGCCAGCCCCACCGACCGCTACCAGTTGCGCCGGGCCGAGCTGGCCGCGCAGTACAACCTCCAGGCCGCCGACGCCTACTTGCAAGGGGTGTCCAGCCACCAGCGCGGGGACCGGGCCTCCGCCCGGCGCTTCTTCGAGGCGGCGGTGCAGAGCGCCCCCGGCTTCGCCAGCGCCTGGTACTGGCTGGGCCGCACCGCCTACGAGCAGGGCGACTACGCGACCGCCGAGCGGGCCTACGGCCAGGTGCTCACCCTCGAGCCCGCCAACGCGCAGGCCCGCTACTGGCTCAACCGGGCCCGCCGGGCCATGGGGCGCTGAGGGCAGGGATGAACCCGGAGGGCGGGGCCGCACCCCGCCCTCTTCGCTGTGCAGCACCCCTCAGCCCCCTTTCAGCACCCTGTCAGAGCCGCATCAGCGCGTTTACCCACACTCGAAGAGGCTCCGGGCGAGTCGGAGGGACACCCGAAAGGGGGCGGCCTCGCCACCCCTTAGCGGGCGCGACGGTGCCAGCGGAGGTCGGACGCTATGGAATTCACGCTATTCGCTCCCCACGTCGAGAAGGTCGAGCTCGTCGGCTCGTGGCTCGAGCGGCCCGTTCCCTTGGAGAAGGGCGAGGGCGGCGCCTGGCGGGCCGAGGTCGAGGTGCCCGACGGGCGGCACTGCTACAAGTTCCGCCTGAAGTCGCTCTCGCCCTTCCTGGACGGCGCGACCGTCGAGGTCGCCGACCCGCTCGCCCGCGCCGTGGACGAGGCCAGCGACGACGCCAGCCTGCTCGTCGTGCAGGGCGGGCGCGACGTCACCACCGCCCCCGGCTACGCCTGGCGGCACGACGACGTGCCGCTGCCCCAGGACAACGAGCTCGTGATCTACGAGCTGCACGTGGGCGAGTTCACCCACGACGGCAAGACCCCCGGCACCTTCGCCCGCCTCCTCGAGAAGCTCGACTACCTGCGCGACCTGGGGGTGAACGCGCTCGAGCTCATGCCCGTCAAGGCCTACCCCGGCCGCAACTCCTGGGGCTACACCCCGCGCCACTTCACCGCCCTGGAGAGTGCCTACGGCACCCCCGAGGACTTCAAGCGCCTCGTCGACGAGTGCCACGCGCGCGGCATGCGGGTGATCCTCGACATGGTCTTCAACCACTCCGACGACAAGGCCCCCCTCACCCAGATCGACTTCTACTACTGGTACCGCGACACCCGCGAGGACGAGCTCTACTTCGGCCCCAAGCTCGACTACGAGCGCTTCGACGACACGCTGGGCCTCTTCCCGGCCCGCAAGTTCGCCGCCGAGGTGGCGGCCTACTGGGTCCGCGAGTACCACGTCGACGGCTACCGCCTCGACGCCGCCTACGTCATCGACAACTTCGACATCCTCCACGACCTGCGCCGCCACGCCAAGGAGGCCGCCGCCGGCAAGCCCTTCTACCTCGTGGCCGAGCACCTGCCCGAGAACCCGGCCGTGGCCGGGCCCGACGGCCCCGCCGACGGGGCCTGGCACCAGCGCTTCGAGCTGCAGGTCGTGGCCACGCTGTGCGAGGGCGAGCTGCGCGAGTTCCGCTACGACCCCGGCAAGACCCTCGAGGCCCTCGACCCGCGCAACCACGGCTACGCCGCCCCCGAGCGGGTGGTGCACTTCCTCGAGTCCCACGACGAGATCACCCTCATGCGGGTGCTGGGCGACTACGGCATCACCGGCGACAAGGCGTTGCGCAAGAACAAGCTGGGGGCCGCCCTGCTCTTCACCGCCGTCGGCAACCCCCTGCTCTACCAGGGGCAGGAGTTCGGCGGGCACCGCGCGCGCAAGCAGGAGGTGCGCCCGCTGCAGTGGGATCTGCTGGGGGCCGACTACGGCCGGGCGCTCAAGGAGCACTACGCCTTCCTGGCCCGCCTGCGCCACGGCTCCCCCGCCCTCAAAGGAGCCGAAATGGAACCCATACACCTCGACCAAGAAGGCGGCGTCATCGCCTACCGCCGGGGCTACGGCGAGGCGGAGGTGCTGGTGGTGGCCAACCTGCGCGACGAGGACAAGGCCCTCACCATCCCCTTCCCCGACGGGCGGTGGCGCGAGCTGACCTTCGGCTACGACATCGACTCCGCCGGCGGCCAGCTCGCCGACACCTTCCCGGCCTCCAGCGCCAAGATCTATGTCCGCCGGGGCTGAGCTTATGCAGCGCCGACCCGGGGAGTTCTTCACGCTCGAGGCTCGAGCCCTGCAGCGGGTGCTGTTCAACGCCATCCTCCTCGTCTTCGGGTTGCTGCTGGTGATCGAGTTCGCGGGGGCCGTGCTGACGCCGTTGGTGTTCATCCTGCTGGCGGTGGTGCTGGTGATGGGCCTCAACCCGCTGGTGGCGCGGCTGGAGGCCCGCTTCCGCGTCCCCCGCCGGCTGGGGGCGCTGCTGGTGGTGCTCGGGCTGCTGGCGCTGTTCGCGGGCCTGGTCGCGGTGCTGGTGCCGTTGCTGATGGCCCAGGGCACCCGCTTCGCCGAGAGCCTGCCCACGCTGATCGAGGGCTTCGAGGAGAGCCTGCGAACCCTCGGCCAGCGCTACCCGGTGCTGGCCCCCCTCAGCCAGGGGCTGCCCGAGGTCAACTTCTCCCGTTTCCTCGACGGGGACATGGTGGGGCGGCTGTACGCCATCGCCAGCTCGGTGGTGGGCCTGCTCGCCCTGACGCTGGTGCTGCTGACGCTGGTGCTGTTCCTGCTCATGAACCCCGACCCCCTGGTCAAGGGCGTGCTGAGCGGGGTTCCCCCGCAGAGCCGCCCGGTGGTCGAGCGCACCCTGGTGCGCATCGGCTCCCAACTGGGGATGTGGCTCATCAGCACCATGATCTCCTCGGCCGTGGTGGGGCTGCTGGTGGGGATCGGGCTGGCGCTGGCGGGCTTCAAGAACGCGGTGCTCTTCGGGGTGGTGGCGGCCGTCACCAACCCCATCCCCTTCCTGGGCCCCTGGCTGGGCATCAGCCTGCCGGTGCTGGTGGCGGGGGCCGAAGGGGCCTGGAACCTGGCCTTCTGGGCCATCGTGGTGCTGGTGGTGGTGCAGCAGATCGACGCCAGCATCACCAACCCGCTGATCCTGGGCCGCACCGTGCACCTGCACCCCGCCTCGCTGCTGATGGGCGTGCTGATCTTCGGGTCGGTGAAGGGCATCATGGGCGTGTTCCTCACGGTGCCCTTGCTCATCATCATCAAGGCGCTGTACGAGGAGGTCTACCTCGAGCTCTTCAAGCGCCCCGAGGTGCCCGAGGAGAGCGTGAACAACATCGTCAGCGTCGGGCACGGCGAGGAGGCGGACAAGGCCGAGCCTCCGCCGAAGGAGACCCCGCTGCCGCTGAAGGCCCAGGAGAAGTAGGCCTCCGGTCTCCGCCTCAGGCACGGGGCAGGGGGCGCGCCCCCTGCCCGCCGGCGTTCAGCGTTCGGTCGCCGGCTACAAGCTACCTGCGCTGCCGCATCAGCAGGTACACCCCCAGCGCGATCAGCACCAGCGGCCCGACGACCCGCAGCCCCGGTGCCCCGCCGAAGATGAAGAACTCGAAGAAGACGCCGAAGGCCACGAACAGGCCCAGGCCGGTGAGGATGAGGTTCCAGCCGCGCTGGCGGCTGGCCTCGTCGGAGCCCCAGCTCCCCATCAGGAACATCCCGACGCCCACGGCGGCGGGGATCAGCGCCCAGGCGTAGGCCCAGGTCTCGAAGCGGCCGGTGAGGTTCTGGAAAAACAGGATCAGCCCGATCGTGCTCACGATGCTGCCGGGGATGGCCAGCGGCAGCAGGTTCTTGCCGCCGAACAGCGCCCCCGCCAGCAGCAGCACGCCCGGAACCAGGATGAACAGCGGCCAGGCGAAGCTGCCGACGTCGAAATCGAACCACTGCCCCACGAGGAATAGCAAGCCCAGTGCCACCAGCACGGCGCCGATCACCAGGTTGGAATTGCGGGTCTCGTTCATACGCCGAGTGTAGAGCAAAGAAGAAGGGGGGAAGTCCCCCCTTCCTAGCCATCGGCTATCGGTTATCGACAACCCTACGCCTTAGCCACCTTGCGGCGGGCCGCCTCGCGGGTCTTGTACCACACCACCAGCGCCGAGACCACGTAGATCGAGGAGTAGGTGCCCACCACGAAGCCCACCGTGATCGCCAGCGAGAAGTCGCGCAGCACGGGGCCGCCCAGGAACAGCAGCGCCAGGATGGGCAGCATGGTGGTGAGCGCGGTCATGATGGTGCGCGAGAGGGTCTGGTTGATGGAGGTGTTGACGATCTCGTAGTAGCTGTAGCCGCGCATGAGCTTGAGGTTCTCGCGGATGCGGTCGGAGATGATCACCGAGTCGTTGAGCGAGAAGCCGATGATGGTGAGCAAGGCGGCCACCGTGGGGATGGTGAACTCGAGCCCGAAGAGGCTGTACATCCCGGCCACGATGGCGATGTCGTGGGCCACGGCGACGAGGCTGGCGACGCCGAAGACCCAGTCGAAGCGGATCGCCACGTAGACCAGGATCAGGCCCAGCCCCACCAGCACCGCCCAGATGGTGTTGCGGCGCAGCTCGGAGCCGATGGCCGGGCCCACCGTCTCCGACTGGAGCACCTGGGCCTGCAGCTTCTCGCCGAAGGCGCGCTCGAGCGCGATGCGGTTCTCCTCGCTGAGCTGCTTGACCCGCACCGAGAACTCGCGGCCGCCGCCGGTGGAGGAGAGGCTGGTGACGATGGCCTCGGCCCCGCCCGCCCCCTCGATGCCGGTGCCGTCGAGGAAGGAGCGGATCTGCTCGGAGTTCACGCTCTCGGACACCCGCACCGTGAAGGCGGTGCCCCCGGTGAAGTCGATGCCGAAGTTGAAGCCCTTCGTCAGCACGATCCCCCCGCCGATGGCGGCGAGGACCAGGCTCGCCAGCGTCACGTAGCGCGAGGGCTTCATGAAGTCGATCTTGGTGCCCCACAGCCAGTAGGGCGGGCGCACCTCGCGGATGGCGGCGATGCGCTCGAGCAGGTAGCGGCTGAAGATCAGGTTGGAGAACACCGAGGCCACCACGCCCACCGCCAGCGAGACCGCGAAGCCCTTCACGGGGCCGGTGGAGTACTGGTAGAGCGCGGCGGCGGCCAGCAGGTGGCAGATGTTGACGTCGAGGATGGTGACGATGGAGTGCGAGAAGCCGCCGGGGATGGCCTGGCGGAAGCGCTTGCCGTTCTTGAGCTCCTCCTTGATGCGCTCGAAGGAGAGCACGTTGCCGTCTACGGCGGCGCCCAGCGTCATGATCAGCGCCGCGATGCCCGGCAGGGTGAGGGTCACGCCCAGGCTGGTGAAGATGGCGAGGATGAGGACGGAGGTGTAGATCAGGCCCAGCGCGGCCACCAGGCCCATCCAGAAGCCGTAGTAGGCGAACAGCAGCACGAAGATCAGCACCGCGCCCACGACGGCGGCGCGGATGCCCGAGGCGATGGCGTCCTGGCCCAGCGTGGGGCCGATGGCGCGGGTCTCGGCGATGTTGAGCTTGACCGGCAGCGCGCCCGAGCGCAGCACCAGCGCGATGTCGGAGGCCTCCTCGAGCCCGGAGAGCCCGGTGATGATGGCGTTGCCGCCGGTGATGGCCTGGTTGATGTTGGGCGCGGTGTAGACCTTGTCGTCGAGCACGATCGCCAGGCGCTTGCCCACGTTCTGGCGGGTGACGTCGGCGAACTTCTGGGCGCCTTCGGGCTTGAAGGAGAGCTCGACCACCGGGCGGCCGGTGCCGGGCTCGAAGCTCGCGCGGGCGCTGGCGAGGTCGGCGCCGGAGAGCAGCGGCTCGCCGAGGTCGCTGAGCTTGATGAGGCTCTGCTCGAGGTCGGAGCGCTTGAGGCCGGGGTTGGCGCGGATCTGCTCGTTGATCTCGGCCACCGTGGTGCCGCTGGCGCCCTGGTTGACGATGCGGAACTCGAGCTTGGCCGTCTGGCCGATGAGCCGGATGGCCTTCTCCTGGTCGCTCTGCTTGAGGCCGGGCAGCTCGAGCACCACCCGGTCGTTGCCCTGCACCGTCACCAACGGCTCGGCCACGCCCAGCGCGTTGACGCGGTTCTCAAGCACGGTGCGGGCGGTGTCGAGGTCCTCCTGGCTGGGGTTGGGGGTCTCGGTCTTGAGGGTGATGCGCAGGCCGCCCTGGAGGTCGAGGCCCAGGTTGACCCGCGGCTCGCTGGCGGGGACCCAGGGCTTCCAGATGCCGACGACGGCGGCGACGAGGACCAGCAGCAGGAACAGGCCGGTCCACAAGGGGTTGGTCTGCGGGGTAGGGGTGCGCGGCTGGTAGCCAGGCCGCATGGGTTGGGGTCGCATGCTTCAGTGCTCCTTCCGAGGCGTCGGGGACGCCAAAAGGCCGTGAGGCTTCGTTCCTGAGTTTCGGGGCTCGCGCGAAAGCGCCCGGGGATGACGGGGACGGTTCTCGCGGGCGGGTCCACACGCCCGGCGAGGGCTCCGGGAGCACGCGCGGCTCGAGGAGACCCTGTGCCGGGCGGCGGGGCTCAGCAGCCCTCGAGCTGCAGCCGCCCGTAGAGCAGGAACAGCCGCCCGCGCCCGCGCGGACGGGGCAGGCGCGGCTGGGGAGGGCCCAGCCGCGCCCGGGCCAGCCGGAAGCGCTCGTTGCGGGGCAGCAGGAAGGGCAGCCAGCCCGGCCAGCCCCCGGGGTTGGCCTTCTCCTGGAACTGCGGCCCGGGGTTGCTCGACCAGTTGGCGACGGTGGCCTTGGCCGGGGGGGCGGGCAGGATGAGGGGGTCGGGCCCCAGGAGGAGCACCCCCAGGATCGCCCAACTGATCCAGCCTTGTCCCCAGCGTCCGGTCATGTTCGTCAATCTTATCGCCTCGGCCCGCCGCAGTGGGCGGGCGCTAGGGTTTGGGGTTCTCCACCGCCAGCCGCAGCGGGACGGCCGCCGCCTGGAGCTTGTCGGCGAGGCCCTTGGCCTCGGCCGCGCTCGAGGCCGACACCACCGCCACCCCGCCGCTGATCGGGCCGCCGATGCGCGGGGCGGTGTAGACCTTGTCGTCGAGCACGATGGCCAGCCGCCGTCCCCGGTTGGCCCCGGTGAGCTGCTCGAGCTTGCGCCCGCCCTCGGGGGTGAAGGTGAGCCGGACGCGCGGGGTGCCGTCGCTGTCGGAGACGGCCTCGGCCCGCTCGAGGTCGGCGTTGGTGAGGGCGGCGGGCTCGAGGGCGCTCGGCGGCATCAGGTTCTTCTCGCCGAGCTTGGGGTTGGCGGCCTGGGCCTCGCGCAGCTCGCTCACGGTGAGGCCCTTGGCGCCGGGCTTGACCAGCCGGAACTCCAGGCGGCTCACCTGGGTCACGCTGCGCAGAAAGCGGCGGTAGTTGTCCTCGCTCAGGCCCGAGGCCTGCACCCGCAGGCGGGGCGGGGTCTGCACCTGCACGCGCGAGCGGCGGGCGCCGTAGGCCTTGAGCCGCTCCTGCACCACCCGGCGGGTGCGCTCGAGGGCGTCGGGGGAGGGGTCGGGCGTGACCACCCGCAGCAGTACCTCCCGTTCGAAGGCGTTTTGCAGTGCCTGCCAGCGGTTCCAGGCGGTGGAAAGGCTCGCCACCAGCCCCGCGATCAGCAGCAGCGGGACGGCCAGCAGCACCACCGTGAGCGCCCGGTCGCTCATGTTCCCCTCCCCTCACGACGCACGGGGCGTCATACCGGATTCAAAAAGATAATCGCCCAAACCAAAGACCCCGGGGGCTATCTTTTTGAATCCCAGAGCACTCCCTTCGGCCCTCTCAGTTTGGCGCCGTCCGGCGCCAAACTGACCGGATCGGCTATCAGTCCTGCACCACCTCGACCTGCTGGCTGGCCTCGAGGACGTCGCCTTCCTGGAAGTCGGTGAAGCCCTCGAGGGTGATGCCGCACTCGAAGCCCTGGGCCACCTCGCGCACGTCGTCCTTGAAGCGCTTGAGCGCGTGGATCTTGCCCTTCCAGACCTCCTGCTTCTTGCGCAGCACCCGGATGTCGGCGCTGCGGGTGATCTTGCCGCTGGTGACCATGCAGCCCGCCACCACGCCGCTGGAGAGCTTGAACACTGCGCGCACCTCGGCCTGGCCCAGGATCTCCTCCTTGTACACCGGCTCGCGCTGGCCGCGCACCATCTTGCGCACCTCGTCGATGAGCTCGTAGATGATGCGGAAGCTCTGCAGCGGCACGCCCTTCTGCTCGGCCATCTTCTTCACCGAGCCCGCCGGGGCCACGCCGAAGGACAGGATCGCCCCGCTGGCGGTCGAGGCCAGCAGCACGTCGGACTCCGACGGCGCGCCCACCGCGGCCAGCAACAGGTTGATCTTGACCTCCTCGTTCTGCTCGCGGGCCAGGATCTGCTGGATGGCCTCGAGCGAGCCCTGGGTGTCGGTGCGCAGGATGAGGTTGATCTCCTTCTGCTCGCTGCCCTGCATCTGGCGCAGCAGGTCGGCGATGTTGCGCGGGCGGTTGACCTCGGGGGCGGCGGCGCGGGCCTCGCGCTCGAGGCGCCGCTCCTCGGTGATCTCCTTGGCCGCGACCTGGTCGGGCACCCACTCGAAGGTGGTCCCGGCCGAGGGCAGCTCGGAGAAGCCCAGCACCTGCACGGCGGTGGAGGGGCCGGTCTGGTTGCGCCGGGCGCCCTCGGAGTCGGTCATGGCCCGGATCTTGCCCCAGTGCTCCCCGGCCACCACGTAGTCGCCCACCCGCAGCGTGCCCTGCTGCACCAGCAGGCTGGCGAGCACCCCGGCCTGCTTGTCCACGCGCGACTCGATCACCACGCCCACGGCCTCGGCGTTGGGGTCGGCGCGCAGGTCCTCGAGCTCGGCCGTGATCAGGATGGTCTCGAGCAGGTCCTGCACGCCCTGGCCGGTCCTGGCCGAGATGGGCAGCACCTCGGCGTCGCCGCCGTAGGCCACCGGCACGATGCCCTCGCGCATGAGGTCCTGGTAGACCTTGTCGAGGTTGGCCTGGGGCAGGTCCATCTTGTTGGCCGCGAAGATCAGCTTGGCCCCGGCGGCCTTGGCGTGGGCGATGGCCTCGCGGGTCTGGGGCATCACGCCGTCGTCGGCGGCGATGACGATGATGGCGATGTCGGCCACCTTGGCCCCGCGCTCGCGGATGCTGGTGAAGGCCTCGTGGCCCGGGGTGTCGATGAAGACGACGGTGCCGGCGGTGCCGCTCGAGGACGCCACCTTGACCTCGAAGGCGCCGACGTGCTGGGTGATGCCGCCCGCCTCCTTCTCGGCGATGCGGCTCTTGCGCAGGTAGTCGAGCAGGCTGGTCTTGCCGTGGTCCACGTGGCCCATGATCACCACCACCGGCGCGCGGTGGGGGATGGCTTTGCGGGCCTCCTCGGCCTTCTTGGCCTCCTCGGCCAGGCGCTGCTCGCCGATGAGCTCCTTGACGGCGGCGGCGGTCTCGTCCTCGAGGGTCGAGGCGTGGGACTTGTACTCCACGCCCATGTTGTCGAGGATCTCCAGCAGTTCCTCGTTGGTCATGCCCAGCTCTTTGGCGAGCTGGTAAATGCGTACTTTAGCCATTGGCACCTCCAACAATGGTTCTCACGAGGGGTTTTCGGGCGCGGCCGCCAGCAGCGCGCTCAGCGCCTGCGAGAGCGTCGCCGCCCCCGCCCCGGCGAAGCGCCGCAGCTTCTTCTCCGCCCAGCACTCGGGCTGGTCGGGGCAGACGTAGGCCCCGCGCCCGGGCTTCTTGCCGCTCGGGTCGATCACCGGGCCCTCGGGGGTGAGCACGACGCGCAGCAGCTCCCGCTTGGGCCTGCGCCTGCGGCAGGCCACGCACATACGCTCGGGGACGTGCTTGGGTTTCACGCGGTACCCCGTCGATAGCCGGTAGCCGGTAGCCAAAATCTGCCGAACGCCAAACGCCAAACGCCAGACGCCAGACGCCAGAAACCACCAACGGTTTGCGTCCTGCGTATTGCGTTTTGCGTACGCCGTAGGACGTACGGCCTGCTGGCGTTGGGCGTTCGGCGTCGGGCGTTCGGCATTCTCACTCGTCCGAGTCGGCGAACAGGCTCTCGAAGCGGTTCTTGGCCTCCTGGCTGACGCGCTCCTTCTCTTCCTTCTCGCTCGCGCGCAGGATGGCCGCGTCGAGGTCGGTGATCTCCTCGGCCTCCTCGAAGTCGATCTCGAAGCCGGTGAGCTTGCTGGCGAGGCGCACGTTCTGGCCGGCCTTGCCGATGGCCAGGGAGTGCTGGTCCTTCGAGACCACCACCCGCGCGCGCTTGCCCTCGGTATCGACCTCGATGTTGCCCACCTGGGCGGGGGAGAGGGCGTTGCGGATGAACTCGCGCACGTTGGGCGACCACTGGATGATGTCCACGCGCTCGCGGCCGAGCTCCGAGCTCACCGCCTGGATGCGCTGGCCCTTGTGCCCGATGCACGCCCCGATGGGGTCCACGTTGGGGTTGTGGCTCATCACCGCGACCTTCGAGCGGCTGCCGGGCTCGCGGGCGACGGCCTTGACCTCCACGATGCCCTCGGCGATCTCGGGCACCTCCTGGCGCAGCAGGTAGCGCAGCAACTCCTCGCTGGCGCGGCTGACGATCAGGCTGGCGCCCTTCGAGCCGCGCTGCACCTGCTTGAGGTAGACCTTCACGCGCTGGCCGGGGTGGTAGCGCTCGGAGGGGATCTGCTCCTTGATGGGCATGAGGGCCTCGCCGCGCCCCAGGTCCACGTAGACGCTGCCGCGGTTGTCCACGCGGGCCACGGTGCCGGTGATGACCTCGCCCTCCTTGTCCTTGTACTCCGTGTGCACGCGGTTGCGCTCGGCCTCCTTGAGGCGCTGGGTGAGCACCTGCTTGGCGGCGAGCACGGCGATGCGGGTGAATTCCTCGCGTTCGACGGGGAACTCCATCTCCTCGCCCACCTGCACGTCGGGGTCGTAGGTGAGGGCGTCGGCGAGGGAGATCTCGCGGTCGGGGTTCTCCACCTTCTCGACCACGGTGCGGATCTCGAGCACGTCCAGCTCGCCGGTCTGCGGGTCGAGCTGCACCTCCACGACGGGGCCTAGCCCCTCCTCGACCTCTTTCTGCTTGTAACCCCGCTGGCGCAGGTAGGCCTGCCGCAGGGCGTACTCGAAGGCGGCGATGAGCTCGTCGGCGGTGACGCCGCGCTCGACCGCGACCTGAGTTAAGGCTTCGACGAATTCTCGGTTCACTGTTCCTCCTTTGCGCCGCACAGCGGCGCGTCGAACGCCGATAGCCGATAGCCAAACGCCGAAGGCCCGTGGCCCGTGGCTTTTGGTAAAAAGCTTTTCCCACTTGCCACGGGCTTTCCGCGGGCGTTCAGCGTTCGGCGTTCGGCGTTTGGCATCTTTACCTCGGGGTGTCCGGCCACTCGGCGAGGTTGGCCTTGAAGCTGCCGAGCTCGAGGCTCTTGGTCTCGCCCGAGTCGAGCAGGAAGTCCACGCGGTCCGGGTGGACCATCTGGACGCGGCCGGTGAAGTTGCCCTGCTCGCTTTTGACCTTGACCTTGAGCCCCATGAAGCGCTCGAAGTGGCGCACGGTGAAGAGCGGGCGCTCGGGGCCGGGGGACTCGACCTCCAGGCGGTAGGCCCCCTCGATGAGGTCGCGGCGGTCGAGCTCTTCGCCGAGGGTGTGGCTGGCGCGCTCGAGGTCGGACACGCTCACGGGCACCTCGTCCTTGCGCTCGATGCGCACCAGCAGCACGCGGCTCTTGCCCGCCGGCCTGAGGCTGGCCTCCAGCACGTCGTACCCCAGGCGCCCCAGCACCTCTTGGGCTAGTTGCTGCCAATCCACGGTTCAAACCCCAACCCGAGCCCCGGAAAGCTTGTGCTCAGCATTGGAGACCCCTCCTTTCCTCCGACGGCTATGGACTTTGAGCTTCCACTTCCCCCAAGAAGAAGGGGTGGGCCTGAAACCCACCCCGAATCATCAGGGAGAACCGCTAAAGCCAAGTCTAGCACTCCCGGCGGCTTTAGACAAGCGCCTGAAAACGCCGAAAACCCCGTTCCCGAGGGCTTTGGGGCCCGGTGACGGGACGGGAATGCGCCGAGCGGATAACCCCCGGCCGTGGCCAGAGGTTCAGTGCACGTGCACCCAGGAGGACTTGGACAGCGCCTCGAGCAGCTCCTTCACGCTGGGGGTGTCGGCGTCGCGGCTGGGGGTGCCCTGGACCGGCGCGGTCATGACCTCCTTGATCTCGTACTTCGGCAGGTAGGCCAGCGCGGCCCGGCCCCCCCGGTCGTGCAGGGCGAACTGCACCAGCTCCCCGCGGTAGAGGGTGAGGAAGCTCGAGCGGTAGTCCTTACCCATCGAGCCGACGACGTAGATGTTGAGGCTTTGCGAGGTTCGGGCGGCTTCCTGAACCGTGTCGATGAGCTTTTGGACAGACATGCGACCTCCTAGGGCTTGCGGCGATGGGCAAATTCTAGACGGGCCCCGCGGCCGGGGAGGGCGCAAACGACCCGCCGGCCGGGCTATGTACCGGGTTCATCGCAGCGCAGCCCCCGGGGCGGCCAAACTCGCGGCCATCGGCCCTGCGATACAATCCGGCCGTGGAACTCCTCAACGAGACCGAGGTGCGCGTCCTGGGAACGCTCATCGAGAAGCAGTTCGCCACCCCCGAGTACTACCCCATGACCCTCAACGCCGTTCGGCTGGGCGCCAACCAGAAGCAGGGCCGCAACCCCGTCACCAACCTCACCGACGCCGAGGTGCAAGAAGCCCTCGATACCCTGCAGATCAAGCGCCTCACCGCCTTGGTCAAGGAGTACGGCGCCCGCGCCCCCAAGTACCGCCAGTTCCTCGACCGCGAGTTCAAGCTCGAGCCCCCCGCCCTGGTGGTGCTGGCCGTGCTGATGCTGCGCGGCCCCCAGACGGTGGGCGAGCTCAAGGCCCGCACCGAGTCCATGCACAAGTTCGCCTCCACCCAGGAGGTCGAGGAGGTCCTCAGCTTCCTGATGAACCTGGCCCCCAACCCCCTCGTGACGCGCCTCGAGCGCCAGCCCGGCGAGCGCGAGCCCCGCTACGCCCACCTGCTGGCCGGGACCCCCTCCCCCGTGGTGCGGGCGGAGGAGAAGAGCGAGCTCGAGGCCAGGGTGGAGGCGCTCGAGGCCGAAGTGCGCGAACTGCGGGCAGCGGTTGAGGGGTTGAAGCGGGCGCTGGGGGTTTGAGGGGTGGTTGTCGGTAGCTGATAGCTGAACGTGGGTCGTACGTCGTACGCCGTACGCAATACGCCGAACGCCGAACGCCAAACGCCAAACGCAAGACGCCGAACGCAGGACGCCAAACGCAGGACGCCAGACGCCTTGTTCCCCCCTTAGCAAGGGGGGCTAGGGGGGATATTCCTTCCCCGGCGCCGGGGAGGGGGGCCTTTCACCATGAGCCCCAAGCCTTCCGCCCATCGCTGACGGCTGAAGGCTGATAGTTGACCCTCCTATTGTGAGCTTGGCTATGCTTTATGATATACTGTATATCATAAACAGGTGATCTATGCCTGCCTCGACCCCGCTCGCCGAACTGCTCTCCCTTCACGGCCGGACTGCGCTGGTCACCGGCGCGGGCTCGGGGATCGGGCGGGCCGTAGCGTTGCGGCTGGCTGAGGCCGGGGCCGACCTCGAACTCCTCGACTGCAACCGCGCTGCGCTCGAGCAGCTCGCCCAGGAGCTCTCGCCCTACGGGCAGCGGGTGGGGCTGCACGCGGTGGACCTCGCCCGGAAAAGCGCCATCGACGCCCTTTGGGACGGCCTGAGCGGCTCCCCGCCGGGCATCCTGGTCAACAACGCCGCCGTCTACCCCACCCGGCACTTCTCCGACATGGACGAGGGCTTCTGGAAGCACCTGATGGCGGTGAACCTCGAGGCCGTGGTGTGGATGTGCCAGCGCATGATCCGAGCCCGGGGCCAGCAGGGCGGCGTGATCGTGAACATCGGCTCGGTCGAGGCGGTGCTGCCCTTCAAGGAAGACCTCAGCGCCTACAGCACCAGCAAGGCCGGGGTGATCGCCCTCACCCGCGCCCTGGCCCGCGAGCACGCCCGCAAGGGCTTCCGCATCAACGCCCTGCTCCCCGGCGGCACCCACACCCCCGGCACCCGCAGCATGGCCCGCAGAATCGCCCGGCTGCAATTGGGCCTGCTCAAGACCGGCTACGACTACTTCCAGCGCCTGCCCGCCGGCCGCATGGCCGACCCCGACGAGATCGCCCGCATGGTGCTGGTGCTGTGCAGCGACCTCGCCAGCTACGTGCACGGGGCGGCGGTGCCGGTGGACGGGGGGTTCCTGTCGGCGTGAAAGCGGGCTAGCTCAGGGAATAGGCTGTACGGCGTTCGTCGAAACCATGGTGCCGCAGACGCCGGACAGCGCCTCGAGCCGCCCTGCCTGAGCCTCGAAGAGGTTTGCGCCGGCGCAGACGTATCCAGCAACTGATTTTCGAGACCGTAAACCCTACGAGGCTTTCCGTGCTTCTCCAAGGGAAGAGAGCGCCTCCTTCCACTCATAGCCGGAAGCACTCATGCTTCGCAGAAGATCCCGCCGCCGCAGGCCGAACTTCTCAAAAAAGCGCTGGTTTTCGGGAAAGCTGTCCACGTACAGCGCGGTGATAGGGTGCTGGCTGAGCAGGGCCCGCATCAAGGCTGTTCCGACGCCCTGCCCACGGAAAGCCGGGTGCACCAGGATCTCGGACAAATGGGTGGTGAGCACGCCGTCGGAGAAGGCCCTCAACAGCCCTATCAGGCGATGGTTCAAACGAGCCTGGATCAGAATTTGGGTGTTCGCTAAGGCTTTGCCGATCGACTCGGGCAGGTAATCGGAACGTCTGCCCCAGCCGGAGGCGTCGTAAAGATCGATGACCTCTTCAGCGGTCAGTTGGGCGCGTCCCGAGACAATTTGCATGGAGCCATGGTACGGGGTGAACGCAGGGGAGCCCCGGTCGAGGACGGCAATTTGAAGCCGGGGAAATTAAGGCCTAACTTGGACTCGAGTCCAAAGTTTACGGCGCTAATTCTTGATCGCAGGGCATTTGCCCCCTATACTCTTAACCTAACGAGCGTTAGTTCGGGAGGTAGGCCCATGCCTAGAAAGTTCGGAAAACCCACGGACCCCGATTACGAAGCTCGCCTGGCCGAGTTCGAGGCCCGTATCGCACGCGGGGAGAAGATCGAGCCGGGCGACTGGATGCCCGAAGAGTACCGCCGCCAGCTCGTGCGCATGATCTCGCAGCACGCGCACAGCGAGGTGGTGGGGATGCTGCCGGAAGGGGCCTGGATCACGCGGGCGCCCAGCCTCAAGCGCAAGATGATCCTCATCGCCAAGGTGCAGGACGAGGCGGGGCACGGGCAGTACCTCTACCACGCGGCCGAGACGCTGGGCGTCACGCGGGAGGAGATGCTCGAGGCGCTGCTCTCGGGCAAGGCCAAGTATTCCTCCATCTTCAACTACCCCACCCTCACCTGGGCCGACATCGGCACCATCGGCTGGCTGGTGGACGGGGCGGCCATCAAGAACCAGACCATGCTGGCGCAGTGCTCCTACGGGCCCTACAGCCGGGCCATGGTGCGCATCTGCGCCGAGGAGACCTTCCACCACAAGCAGGGCAAGGAGATGGTGATCACCTACGCCAAGGGCACGCCCAAGCAGCGCGCCATGGCCCAGGACGCCATCAACCGCTGGTGGTGGCCCGCCTTGATGATGCTGGGTCCCCACGACTCCGACTCGCCCAACACCCCCACGCTGGTGAAGTGGGGCGTCAAGACCAAGACCAACGACGAGGTGCGGCAGGAGTTCATCAACGAGCACGCGCCGGAGATCCTGGAGGCCGGCCTCACCCTCCCCGACCCCGACCTGCGCTACGACGAGGCCACGGGCAACTGGGTCCACGGGCCCATCAACTGGGATGAGTTCTGGGCCGTGGTGAACGGCAACGGCCCCATGAACAAGGAGCGCCTCGAGGCCCGCCGCCGGGCCCACGCCGAAGGCGCCTGGGTGCGCGAGGCGCTGGCGGTCTACGCGGCGAGGAAGCAGCAAACCGCGGTCGCGGTTTAAGGTGAAAAGTTGAAAAGGTAAAAAGGGGAAAAGCAAAAGCTTGAGCTGCGCCTCTTTTCACCTTTTCGCCTTTTACCCTTTTTACCTCAAGAGGTTTTATGGACACACAGTGGCCCCGCTGGGAAGTCTTCAAACAGGACACCCCCGCCAAGCCCCACCAGGCGGTGGGTTCGGTACACGCCGCCGACCCCTTTCACGCGCTGCTCACCGCGCGCAACGTCTTTGCCCGCCGGCCCCAGGCGGTGAGCATGTGGGTCGCGCCCGCCTCGGCGATCTTCTCGGTGACGCAGGAAGAGCTTGCCGAGGGTCAGGAGCCCAAGCCCCCGGCCCCCGACCCCCGGCCCTCGACCTTCTACGTCTTCCGCAAGACCTCGCACAAACGCTCGATGACCTTCGTGGACTATGTGGGCGAGCTCGAGGCCGCCTCGCCGCAGCAGGCGCTGGAGCTGGCGCGGCAGCGCTTCACCGATGCCGAGGCGCTGGCGTGGTGGGTGGTGCCCGCCTCGAGCGTCACCAAGAGCGAGAACAGCCCCGAGACCGTGGAGAGCTGGTTCGCCCCGGCCAAGGACAAGACCTACAAGCAGCAGTCCTACTACGGCGTGGTGGGTTCGCACGTGAGCAAGTTCAAGCGCCCGCGGGGGGAAGACGATGAATGAGCAGGTAAAACAGGCCCTCATCGCCAAGCTCACCGCCCTGGCCGACGACGAGCTGATCCTGGCCCACCGCGACAGCGAGTGGACCGGCCACGGGCCCATCCTCGAGGAGGACATCGCCCTCGCCAACATCGCCCAGGACGAGCTGGGGCACGCCACCGTCTGGTACGGCCTGCGCTCCGCCCTCGACGGGTCCGACCCCGACCGGCTGGCCTTCTTCCGCGACGCCGGGGAGTTCCGCAACTGCGAGTTCGTGGAGCTGCCCAGGGGCGACTGGGCCTTCACGATGCTGCGGCAGTACCTCTTCGACGTGTACGAGGCGCTGTGGCTCTCGGCCGCGGCCCGCAGCACCTACTCACCCCTGGCCGAGGCGGCGGCCAAGGTCGTGCGCGAGGAGCGCTTCCACCTCCAGCACACCCAGGCCTGGGTCGAGCGGCTGGGGCTGGGCACCGAGGAGTCGCGCCGGCGCATCCAGGCGGCCCTCGACGAGCAGTGGGGCTACGCCCAGCAGCTCTTCGTGCCCCTGCCCGACGAGGCCCTGCTGGTGGCCGAGGGCATCGTGCCCGATCTCGCCGAGGTCAAGGAGGCCTGGCTCGAGCGCACCACCGAGCACCTGCGCAAGTCGGGGCTCGAGCTGCCCCTGCAGCCCGGCTACCAACCCGCCTCGCGCCAGATGCACACCGAGCACCTTTGGTCGCTGCTGGCCGAGATGCAGTCCACCGCCCGCTGGGACGCGGAAGCGAAGGTGTGGTGAGCGGGGGGGAAAAGGTGAAAAGGGGAAAAGGTAAAAAGGGAAAGAGCCGGGCGATCGCTTCGGCTTTGCGCCTTTCACCTTTTTCCCTTTTAGCCTTTTTGCCCTCTTCCCCCGTCGCCTCGAGGTTCCTATGACCCCCCTTCCCAGCGCCGACCAGGTCTGGCAGGCCCTCGCGCAGGTGCCCGACCCCGAGATCCCCGTCATCAACGTGGTGGAGATGGGGATCGTGCGGGACGTGCGGGTGGAGGGGGGGAAGGCCGTCGTCACCATGACACCCACCTTCTCGGGCTGCCCGGCGCTGCACGTGATCCGGGAGAACCTCGAGCAGGCCGTGCGGGGGCTGGGTTTTGGCGAGGTCGAGGTCAGGACCGTGCTCTTCCCGCCGTGGTCTACCGACTCGATCACCCCGGAGGCCAGGGCCAAGCTCGAGCGCTACGGCATCGCCCCGCCGCGCCCGGCGGGCGAGGTGGGGCTGATCGAGCTTGAGCTCGAGCCCGTGCGCTGCCCGCGCTGCGGCTCGCTCGACACCTCGGTGAAGAACACCTTCGGCCCCACGCTGTGCAAGAGCATCCACGTCTGCAACGCCTGCCGCGAGCCCTTCGAGAGCTTCAAGACGCTGTGACCTGAGCCTACAGGCGCTTACTAATCAGGTTGTGAGAGGCAGAACACCCGCCGGGACCGGCGGGCGTTTGTGGAAGCGCGGTCAGTCGTTCGCCGGCTCCCGTGCGGGGGTGCGCTCGAGCGGATACCCCTCCCGCTCCCAGGCCCGGATGCCGCCGGTGAGGTTGGCGACGTTGGTGAAGCCGGCGGCCAGCAGGGCGCTGACGGCGGTGGAGGAGCGGTCGCCGCTGAGGCAGTAGGCGACCACCGGCCTGTCCCTGGGGATGCGCTGCAGGTGCCGCGTGACCCGCCCGGCGTGGAGGTTGAGCGCCCCGGGGACGTGGCCGGCGCGGTACTCGTCGGCGGCGCGCACGTCCAGGAAGGCGGCCTCGCCCCGTTCCCACAGCGCCCTGGCCTCGGCGGCGGTGACCTGGGGGGCGGGCTCGAGCCCGCCCTCGGCGTAGCCCTCGAGGCCGGGGACGTAGCCCCGCACGTCGTCCAGCCCGACGCGAACGAGCTGGCGGGCGAGCTCGTCGGCCTGCTGGGGCGAGGCCAGCAGCACCAGGGGGCGGTCGTAAGGCAACAGCCAGCCCGCCCAGGTGGGAAAGTTCTTGCCCGCCGGAATGTTGATGGAGCCGGGAAGGTGCCCCCGGGCGAAGGCGGACTTGTCGCGGGTGTCCACCAGCACCGCCCCGTCCTGGAGGGCCTGGCGGAACTGCCCGGGGGTGAGCCGGCGGGCCGGGGGAACCTCTCCCAGGATGGGCACGCCGTCGCGGTTGAGCCGCTTCATCCGGGCGAAGTAGTAGGGGGCCTCCGGCTGGCCCTCCAGCAGGGCCCTCACGAAGCCCTCCTCGTCGCCGCGGCGCAGGTAGTCGGCCCACCAGGCGAAGCGCCGCTCGTAGCCGACGGTGGTGCTGGGTAAGGCCCCCAGCGCCTTGCCGCAGGCCGAGCCTGCGCCGTGGCCGGGCCACACCTGCACGTAGTCGGGCAGCGTGAGGAGCTTCCCCTTCAGGCTCCTGAACATCTGCCGCGCGCCCGGCTCTGCGGTGCCTTTGATCCCGGCGGCCTCCTCCAGGAGGTCCGGCCGCCCGACGTCGCCCACGAACACGAAGTCGCCGGTCAGGACGAGGCCGGGCTCGTCGGCGGCGGCCCCGTCGGTGACGAGGAAGGAGAGGTGCTCGGGGGTGTGGCCGGGGGTGTGCAGCGCCTTGACCCGCACGTTGCCCAGCCGGATCTCCTCGCCGTCGCGGAGCAGCACGTACTCGAAGCCTTCCAGCCCGCCGTACTTCCAGTTCTGATCGCCCTCGTCGGAGAGGTAGAGGGTGGCCCCGGCGGCCTTCGCGAGCTCGCGGGCGCCGGAGAGATAGTCGGCGTGGATGTGGGTTTCGGTGACCGCCACGACGCGCAGCTTGTTGCGCTCGGCCTCGGCCAGGTAGACGCCGACGTCGCGCCGGGGGTCCACGACCACCGCCTCGCCGGTGGTCGGGCAGCCGACCAGGTAGCTCGCCTGGGCCAGCCCCTCCTCGTAGATCTGTCGGAAGAACATTGTGCCTCCTGTCCTGAATCCTATACCGCGAAGGGCTATGCTGTCGAATAGCCCCAGGGGGTATATGCCCCGGAAGGGGGAGGGAAGGAGCAAGATGAGCCTTTTAGACGAGAAGATCCAGGCGCAGGTCCGGGAGATCCTGCAACCCATCGCCCAGCCCGTCGAGCTGGTGGTCTTCACCAAGAGCACGCTGGTGCTCCCCGGCCAGGACGAGCCGGGTTTGCAGGAAGAGACCGTGGCGCTGCTGAAGGAGGTCGCCAGCCTCAACGACAAGATCACCGTGGTCGAGAAGCCCTTCAGCGACCCCGAAGCCCAGGCCCTGGGCCTGACGCACGCCCCCACCACCCTGTTGCGCGAGGCGGGCTCGCAGCGCTCCAACATCCGCTTTCTGGGCATCCCCAGCGGCTACGAGTTCTCCACGCTGCTCGAGGCGCTACTGATGCTGGGCACCGGCGAGAGCAAGCTGCCCGAGCCGGCCCGGAAGGAGCTGGAGAAGGTAACCGAGCCGGTGCGGCTGCAGAGCTTCGTCACCCCCACCTGCCCCTACTGCCCCCGCGCGGTGATGGCGGCCTTCAAGTTCGCCTACCACAACCCCAACATCGTGGCCGAGGGCGTCGAGGCCAGCGAGTTCCCGGTGCTCTCCGGCCGCTACAAGATCTCCGGCGTGCCCGACACCATCATCCACGGCCTCACCCAGCAGCGCGTGCTGGGCGGCCAGCCCGAGCGGGTCTTCCTCGAGGCCACCCTCAAGGCGGCGGGCGTGGGGGCTACGGCCTGAAGCCCGCTCAGGAGCCGCCCGTGAGCGAAACCCCGAGCCCGCTCGAGCCCGAGCGCCAGAAGCTCCTCCACCGCCTGCGCCGCCTGGAGGGCCAGGTGCGCGGCCTGCAGCGCATGATCGAGGAGGACCGCCCCTGCCACGAAGTGCTCACCCTGCTCTCCGGGATCCGCGGGGCGCTCGAGGGCATCGGAGAGATCGTGCTCGAGGAGTACCTGCTGGAGTGCCAGTCCGAGATGAGCCGGGGCGAGCTCGACGCGAAGGCGGTCGTGGAGGCGGTGCGGCTGTTGCGGTGAGGGGTCGTACGTCCTGCGCCGAACGCCAAACGCCAAACGCCGAACGCCAAACGCTCTCGACCTTTGACGCCGGCGGGGAGGGGTTTACCACGAGCCACAGGCCTATCGGTGAGGGCTGAAAGCTGACCGCTGACGGCTCAAAGCTTATCGCCTACCGCTCCTCCCCCGGCGCGGGCTGCGGCGTGAAGCTCGGCCCGTCGGTGCGGGGGCCTTCGGGGGTCCAGAGGAGGCGGTCGATGCACATGCGGCGGGCGGTCTTGGCGGGGTCCCAGGCGTGGTAGACGAGGTAATCCTGGCCGCCGGGGCCGCGCACCACGGAGTTGTGGCCGGGGCCGATGACGGTGCCGGGGAGGGTTTTGAGGACGGCGGGGGCGCCGGGGTGGGGCTCGAGCCAGGGGCCTAGCGGGTGGTCGGCCACGGCGTAGGAGACGCCGTAGCTCGCCTCCTGCCAGTTGCCGCCGGAGAAGAAGCAGTAGTAGCGCCCGCCGCGCTTGACCACGAAGGGGCCCTCGAGGGTGTGCCAGTCGTGGACGCCGCCGTACATGGGGCGCTGGCGCTGGTAGATCTGCCAGTCGGCGCTGGCCCGCAGCACGGTGCGGGGGGAGCCCTCGAGCCGGGTCATGCTGCGCAGGCGGTCCACCACCAGCGCGGTGCCCACCCGCTCGCCGTCGAGGAAGTCCTTGGCGTAGAACAAGTACCACTGCCCGTCGTCGTCGCGGAAGGGGCTGGGGTCGATGGCAAAGGGCTCGTCGGGGGTGAGCACCAGGCCCATGTCCCAGAAGGGGCCCTGCGGCTGGGTGGCGCTCGCCACGCGCAGGGCGTGGCCTTTGTCGCCGACGCCCGCCGAGTAGTACATGTAGAAGCGGTCGCCGCTGTGGGCCACCTCGGGGGCCCAGTAGTCGAGCTTCTGGTCGAGGCTGAGGGGCTCGAGGGCCCCGCCCAGCGAGGTCCAGTCCACCAGGTTGGGCGACTGCAGCACCTCGACCACCCGCCCGTCGGGCTGCACGCCGCCGGTGCCGTAGGCGTAGTACATCCCGCCGTACTCGAGCACGAAGGGGTCGGCGAAGTAGCCGCCGTAGACCGGGTTGGTGTAGCTGCGCCGGCTGGTCCGGGTCATGGCGGGGCCCCTCACCGGCCGGGGTCGCCCGAGGGCAGGGGGCTGGGGCCGACGCTGGGGGGTGCCACCCGGGGCAGGCCGTCGGGGCCCCAGGTGATCTTCTGCGCGCGGGGGCTGCGCTGGTCCTTGCAGCCTAAGTCGGGGCCGGGGTTGGCGTGGTACATGATCCAGTCCTCCTTGCCGTCGGGGGACTTGAAGAAGCTGTTGTGGCCGGGGCCGAAGGCCTGGCCCTGGTCGTTGCGGGTGAGGAAGGGCCTGGGCATCTTCTGCCAGGACTTCGGCTGGAGCAGGTCGGCACTTTGCGAGGCCACCAGCACCCCCACCGCGTAGTTGTCGGTCCAGCAGCCCGAGCCCGAGTAGGCCAGGTAGATCTTGTTGTTGCGCTTGACGACGGCCGGGCCCTCGTTGACCGCCGCGCCGTAGATCTCCCAGGGCTGGTCGGGGATGGAGATCTCGACGCGGGGCCCCGAGAGGGTCCAGGGGTTGGAGAGGGGGGCGATGTAGAGGTTCTGCGGCTTCTCGCCGGGCATCAGGTCGAAGGGGGTGCCGCTGTAGATCACGTAGAGCTTTCCGCCGTTCTCGAGCACGGTGGGGTCGATGGCCCAGAAGTCGTTCTGCGCGTCGAAGAGGCGGGCTTTGTAGCTGTAGGGGCCCATGGGGTCGTCGGCGGCCGACTCGAGCACGTGCATGCGCTGCTGGGCGCAGCACTCCGAGGGCCCGGCGGTGTAGTAGAGGTACCAGCGGTACTGGCCCTGGGGGTTCTTGAGCCGGTGGAACTCGGGGGCCCACACGTGGCAGCAGCGCTCGGGCTCAAAGTCGGCCCACACGACCTGCTCGGGGGCCTGGCCCAGCGTGGCTAAGCTCCGGGCCTTGCGGACGCGGACGTCGGCGCCGGTGGTGTAGGTGAGGTAGTAGTTGCCGCCGAAGAAGGTGACGAAGGGGTCGGGGCCGCTGGGGAGGAGGGGGTTGACGAAGGTCTTGGGGGGTTGGCTCGAGGCGCTCATGAGCATCAGAAACAGCAGGGTCAGAAGGGGGAGGGGCTTGGCTGGCATCTTTATCCTTCAGGCTACGGCCTGTCGCAGGCTCTCGAGCAGTTCTTCATCCAGCAGGGGCCGGACCGAGGCGCCCACGTTCTGCTCGACCTGTTCGGGGGTTTTGGCTCCCGGGATCGCCGCTGAAACCGCCGGATGGGCCAGCACGTAGCGCAGGGCGAGCTGGCTGAGGTTCTGGCCGGGTCCCACCCACTTGCGCAGGCGTTCGACTTTGCCCAGGCTCTCCTGGAACCAGGCCTCCCGGGGCCAGTCCTTGCGGATATCCCCCTCGGGAAAGCGGGTTTGCGCCGAGAATTTGCCGCTCAGAAGGCCCATGCGCAGCGGTCCTCGGACCACTACCCCGATGCCGTGCTGCTCACAGTACGGCAACAGGCCGGCCTCGGACCTGCGGTTGAGCAGGCTGTAGTCGAGCTGGACCACGTCGAGCCCTCCGTGCTGGTTGAAGTGCTGGACATGCTCGAGGCTATCGGTGGAAACCCCTACCGCCCTCACCCGCCCCTCGGCCTTGAGCCGGGTAAAGGCGGCCAAAAAAGCCTCGGTTTCCTCGTGCTTGTCCCACCAGATGTGGTCGAAGTAGACGTCGAGGTAGTCGGTCCCCAGGCGTTGCAGGCTGGCTTCGAAGGCCCGGATCACCTTCTCGGGGGTGTCGTAAACCGGCTCCCTTTTAGGGTCGCGGTGGTGGCCCATCAGCCCGCCCTTGCTGGCGAGGATGACCCTCTCCCGCTTTCCCCGGACGGCCTGGCCCACCAGCCGCTCGCTGCGACCGTCGCCGTAGACGTCGGCGGTATCGATGAAGTTGACCCCGAGCTCGAGGGCGCGCTCGAGGGCCCGCAGCGAGGTCGCGTCGTCCACTTCCCCCCAGGCGTCACCCCCGATGGCCCAGGCCCCGAAGCCGATCTCCGAAACCTCGATCCCGGTCCGACCCAGTTGCCTGTAGTGCATGCTGAACTCCTCTCCGAGAGACCAAAACCCCTGCCGAGGGCTCACTCCTTCATCCCGGTGAGCGCGATGCCCTGCTCGAGGTAGCGCTGGGCCAGCAGGTAGGCGACGAGCACGGGGATGGCGGCCAGGGCGGTCCCGGCCATCAGCTTGCCGTACTCGGTGACGTAGCGCTGGGAGAAGGAGGTCAGGCCGACGGGCAGGGTCTGCATGTCGGGGGAGGTGGCGACGTAGAGCGGCCAGACGTAGTTGTTCCACGAGCCCATGAAGCTGAACACCCCCAGCGTCACCAGCACCGGCACCGACAGCGGCAGGATCACGAAGAGCAGGATCTGCAGGCTGTTGGCCCCGTCCATGCGGGCGGCCTCCTCGAGCTCGCGCGGCAGCGTGGAGAAGAACTGCCGCAGCAAGAACACCCCGAAGGCCCCGGCCACCCCCGGCCAGATCAGGGCGTGGTAGGTGTCGATCCAGTTGAACTGCAGCATCATGATGTAGGTGGGGATCAGCGTCACGATGCCGGGCACCATCATGCTCGAGAGGATGAACCAGAACCAGGTCTCGCGGCCTTTGAAGCGCATGCGCGACAGGGGGTAGGCCGCCAGCACGCACAGGGCGACGTGGACGAAGGTGAAGGCGAAGGCCGTGAACAGCGAGTTCCAGGTCCAGCGCAGGAGCTTGCCGTCGGGCGAGTTGATGATCTCGTCGTAGTTCTCGAGGGTGGGGTTCTTGGGGATCCACTGCACGGGGATGGAGATGGTCTCGGCCTCGGGCTTGAACGACGTCGAGAGCATCCAGTACAGCGGGGCCAGGAAGATGACCGCCAGGACCGCCAGCACGATGAAGCGCGGCAGGTCGCGGACGCGGCGCCAGCGGGGGGTGGAGCGGGGGCGGGAGTATCGGCCGGAGCTCACCATGTCAGCGCTCCCTCGAGGCGTTGAGGTCCTTGACCATCAGCCGGAACTGGATCACCGTGAACACCAGCATCAGCGCGCCGAAGACGAAGGCCATGGCCGAGGCGCTGGAGAGCTGGTAGTTGCCGAAAGCCTCCTCGGTGATGTACATGATCACGCTCTGGGTGCTGCGGGCCGGGCCGCCGTTGGTGATGACCTGCGACTGCCCGAAGAGCTGGAAGGAGGCCAGCACCGTGGTCACGGTGATGAAGAGGGTGGTAGGGGCCAACAGCGGCACCGTGATGTGGCGAAACTTGGCCCACGGGCCCGCGCCGTCGATGTCGGCGGCCTCGTAGACGCTCTGGCTGATGCCGCCGAGCGCCGCGAGGTAGAGCGTCATGTTGAAGCCCACCGTCCACCACACCGTGCCCACGATGATGGGCACCCAGGCCCAGCCCTCGGTGGTGAGGAACTGGATTACGGGCAACCCCCAGAACTCCTGGCGGATGACGTTGACCAAGCCGCTCTGGTTGTCGAACATCCAGCGCCAGAGGATGCCCATCACCGAGACCGAGAGGATGCCGGGCATGAAGAAGATGGCCCGGAAGACTGCCCGCCCGAAGATGGGCCGGTACAGCAGCACCGCCAGCCCCAGCGCTGCGCCCACCAGCAGCGGCGTGCTGATGAGCGTGAAGAGGGTGGTGTTGATCAGGCTCTTCCAGAAGAACTGCGACTGCGGGGTGGAGGGGTCGAAGAGGTTGCGGTAGAAGGTGAGGCCCACGAACTCCTGCTGGCCGCCCAGCAGGTCCCAGCGGTGGAAGCTCACCCACAAGCCGTAGCCCACCGGGTAGACGATGAAGACGAGGAAGAAGGCCGCGTGGGGCAGCAGGTAGAGGTAGGGGACTAAGGGGTTGGAGTCGTCGAGGGCAAAAAGCCTTCCGCGCCGTGGGCTCGAGTCAGACGCGCGGGTCATTCGCACCTCCGGGGTTGAGCCGGGAGCCGGGGCTCGGGGCTATGGGCTGGGTGGGGCAGGGCTCGAGGCACCGGACGCTCCGTTGAGGGGTGGGCCTCCACCAGGAGGAGGTTGGTGGAGGCCCAAAGCGAGGGGGGTTAGCGGAAGTTGGGGCGGGCCTGGGCGATCTGCTTGTTGGCCTCGTCCACGCCCTGGTCGAGGGCCTGCTTGACGGGCTGCTTGCCCAGGTAGGCCCGCTCCCACGCGCCGTCGAAGGGCCCGAGCACCTGGCCGCCCCAGGGGAAGCCGCTGGTGGCGTAGATGCTGTCGAGCTTGTCGAAGATGCCGGAGATGGGCTGGGTCTCGAACTTCTTGTCCTGGGCCACGGCCCGCACGGTGGGCAGGCTGCCCGTCGAGGTCCAGACCAGGTTCTGCGGGGCGGCCGACATCCAGTTGATGAACTCCATGGCCGCGGCGCGCTTGTTGGGGTCGTAGCCCTGGCGCTGCACCGGGAGGGTGAGGTGGCTCGAGCCGCCCCAGGTGGCGTCCTGCTTGTTGCCGATGCGCGGGGGGAAGGCCACGCCGAAGGAGAAGTTGGGGGTCTTCTCGAAGCGGTCGAGGTACCACTGGCCCGAGGGGAAGAAGCAGACCTTGCCCTGGCTGAAGGCGGCGAGCTCGGCCTCTTCGGTGGAGTTGGGGCGGGCCACGTTCTCCTTCTGCACGAGGTCTACCAGGAACTGCACCGCCTCGACGGCCTCAGGGGTGTTGAAGCTGGCGTTGAGGTCCTTGTCGACGAGGCTGCCGCCGTTTTGCAGGATGGCCGAGTAGGCCATGCGGGCACCCACCCAGTTGTTGTAGAGGCTGATGCCCCAGGTCTCGAGGTTCTTGGCGTCGAAGCCGGCCTGGCCGGGCTTGCGGCCTTCCTTGTCGGTGGTGCAGGCGCGGGCGGCGGTGAGCAGCTCGGCGCGGTTGGTGGGCACCTTGCTCACGCCCATCTTCTGCATGAGGGCCTTGTTGTAGAACATCACGTAGGCCACCGCCGAGATGGGCACGCCGTAGCTCTGGCCCTTGTAGCTGGCGGTCTCGAAGAGGGGCTTGAAGAAGCGGTTGGTGTCGATGTTCGCGCTGCGGTACATCTGCGGGGTGATGGGCGTGAGCGCGCCACGGGCGATGAAGCGGGTGATCTGGTCCTCGTTGACCACCACCACGTCGGGGGCGCGGCCCGAGGCGACGAGGGGCTCGAGCTGGTTCCAGGTGGTGCCCCAGGGCTGGGCGGTGGCCTTGACCACGATGTTGGGGTGGGTCTCGTTGAAGCGCTTGACCAGGTCCTCCATCACCGGGCGGTCGGGTCCGGTGAAGCCGTGGAGGTAGGTGATCTCGACCTTGGGGCCGGTATAGCTCGACTGCGTCTGCGCGAGGATGAAACCGCCCGTGCCTAGGGCGCCCAGCAGGAGCGCCAAACCGATCTTGCCTTTCCTGTTCATCTTGCCTCCTTACACCGAAACGGCGGCCTTGCGTTGTTTGTCCAGCCAGCGCCGGGAATAGCCCAGCGGGTTGGCTTCGTCGTAGGGCTGCGCGGGCCCGCGGGTGGCGCGGCACAGCCGGTCGAGGTCGGCTTTGGGGGTGCGGTCGGCGTAGAGCAGACCGTTCTTCTCCTGGAAGGTGTCGGTGAGCTGAGTGTAGCAGAAGCCGGCCAGCCCCTCGCTGCGGTGCACGGCCTCGAGCAGCGCGCTGTAGTGCTCGAGGAAGCCCTCCGCGCTCTGGGCGCGGCTGTAGCCCCAGCCGTCGCCCTGTGAGAAGGCGATGCCGCCGAACTCGGTGAGCAGCGCCGGCTTCTCCTGCCACTCGAAGCCCTCCAGCGCCAGGCGGCGCCCGCCGGGGCGGAAGGTCTCGGCGGCCTTCGCGAGGGCCTCGAGGTCGGTGTAGCGCCGCAGGATCACCTCGGGGTCGGGGGTGTAGTCGTGGATGGCGAAGACGTCGCCCGCCGGCTGCTCCCAGCCGTCGTTGGCGCTGACGAGCCGGGTGGGGTCCTGGGCGCGGGTGAGGTGGTAGAGGCCCTTCACGAAGTCGCGCTGGGCGGCGTGGGTGGGCAGGTCGGGCACGCCCCACGACTCGTTGAAGGGCACCCAGCCCACCACGCAGGGGTGGGAGCAGTCGCGCTCGATGGCCTCGAGCCACTCCTGGGTGAGGCGCCCTAAGGCCTCGGGGGCGAAGGTGTAGGCGCTGGGCATCTCGTCCCACACCAGCAGCCCGATGCGGTCGCACCAGTAGAGCCAGCGGGGGTTTTCGAGCTTCTGGTGCTTGCGCGCGCCGTTGAAGCCCAGCCGGCGGGTGAGCTCGACGTCGCGGCGCAGCTCCTCGTCGCTGGCGGTCATGAGCCCCTCGGGCCAGTAGCCCTGGTCGAGCACCATGCGCAGGTAGTAGGGGCGTTCGTTGAGCAGGAAGCGCCGCCCCTCCAGCCGCACCGAGCGCAGCGCGGTGTAGCTGGACACCCGGTCGAGCACGGCCTCGCCCTGGAGGAGCTCGAGCTCGGCGTCGATGAGCTGGGGGTGCTCGGGGCTCCACAGCAGCCCGTCGCGCAGGTCGTCGATGCCGGGGTCGGGGAGGGCGAGGGTGCGCGCGAGGCGGGGGCCGCTCAGGGCGTAGCGGTCCTCGGCCAGCACCTCGCCGCCCGCCCGCAGCCGCACCCGCAGGCTGAGGCCCGGCAGGAAGGGGCCGGCGAGCCGGGCTTCCAGGCCGAGGCTCCAGCCGGGCACGTCGGGGGTCCAGCGCAGCTTGGCGATGCGGGTGGCGGGGACGGCCTCGAGCCACACCGGCTGCCAGATGCCGGTGGTGCGGGGGTACCAGATGGAGTGGGGCTCGCGCTGCCAGTCCTGCTTGCCGCGCGGCTTGGCGAGGTCGTGGGGGTCGTCCTCGGCCCGCACGACGACCTCGAGCACGTCGCCGCCCCCCAGCGCGTCGGTGACGTCGGCGCAGAAGGGGGTGTGGCCGCCGGTGTGCTCGGCGACGCGGGCGCCGTTGGCCCACACCGTGGCGCGGTAGTCCACGGCGCCGAAGTGCAGCAGCAGGCGCCCGGCCTCGAGCTCCTGCGGGGTGAGGCGCACGGCGGTGCGGTACCACACCGCGCGGTGGTAGCCCTGGTCCCCGATCCCGCTGCGCGGGCTCTCGGGGGCGTAGGGGACCAGGATTTCGCGGTCGAACTCGACCTCCTCGGGGCGGGTGAAGCGGGCCTCGTCGTCGAAGGCGAAGCGCCAGGTCCCGCCGAGGTCGCGCCAGTGGGGGCGCTCGAGCTGGGGGTTGGGGTGCTGGGAATCGGGCATGGGGAACTCCACAGGAAACCCTGGTCGGAGGTGCTTTGTGTGTAGCGAAATATTACAGCTCAATACGAAATGTGTCAAGATTTAGCGAAATAAATGTGAGAATCGTTCACAAGGGGTCTTCTGCGATGCCGTAACGGCTTCCGTGGGTTTGCTAATGTTTCGGATTTTCGTGTAACATCGAAACAAATGAGGGAGGGGTTAGCGTGCCAACATCCGGAAACCGCCGCCTGACCGTCGAGGGTGAAGCCGCCGTGCCCGTTCTGCGGGCCCTGGACTCCGAGACGCGCATGCTCATCTTCAGCCTGCTCTCGCACGAGGGCATGAACGTCTCGGAGCTGGCCGAGGCCATGGGCATGGCCCACTCCACGGTGAGCACCAACCTCAAGATGCTCGAGGAGGCCGGGCTGCTGGTGGTGCAGTACGTCCCGGGCACCCGCGGCTCGCAGAAGCTCGTCGCCAAGCGCTACGACGAGATCCTCATCAAGCTGCCCGGCGTGGCGGTGGAGGCCGACCAGGACGTGGTGGAGATCTCCATGCCCATCGGCAACTACCACCGCATCGACGTCAAGCCCACCTGCGGCCTGGCCAGCGACAGCAAGTTCATCGGCATGCTCGACGACGTGCGCAGCTTCTACGAGCCCGAGCACGTCTTCGCCCAGCTCCTGTGGTTCGGCCAGGGCTACGTCGAGTACGCCTTCCCCAACAACGTCCCGCGCGGGGCGATCACCACCGAGCTCGAGCTCTCCGCCGAGATCTGCTCCGAGGCCCCGCAGTACGACCACAACTGGCCCTCCGACATCACCTTGTGGATCAACGGGGTGGAGGTGGGCACCTGGACCAGCCCCGGCGACTTCGGCGGCAAGCGTGGCAACCTCACCCCCGCCTGGTGGCCCGAGGACCAGACCCAGTACGGCGTGCTCAAGCGCTGGAAGGTGAGCGCCGAGGGCTCCTTCATCGACGGCGAGGCCCTCTCACCGGTCAAGCTCGCCGACTTGAAGCTCGAAAACGCCAACCACATCGAGGTGCGCCTGGGCGTCAAGCCCGATGCCCGCAACGTGGGGGGCATGAACCTCTTCGGCCGCCGATTCGGGAATTACCCGCAGGACCTCCTGATGCGGCTGAGCTATACGTTCCCGGAGGGGCAGAAGGCGCATAAGGTGAAGTAGGTCGGTGGCTGGTAGCTGGGGGTGGGTTGTGCGTCGTACGTCGTACGCGAGACGCCAAACGCAAAACGCAAAACGCCGAACGCCAAACGCCAAACGCAAGACGCCAAACGCAAAACGCCAAACGCAAGACGCGGGGCGCCTTGTCACCCCCCTTAGCAAGGGGGGCTGGGGG
>NZ_KE387023.1:1009321-1027457 GCF_000430045.1 Calidithermus chliarophilus DSM 9957
GTGGGGGCACCGGGCTGGGCGCTGTTCGGGGAGGCAGGCGGTGGGCTGTTCGGGGCCGTGGCGGTCTGGCCAGGGCCGGAGGTGAGGCCCGGGGACGGGGAGCGGGGGCAGGAGCCAGGCGGCGCCGAGCAGGGCGAGGTACACGCCCGCGGCCAGCCAGGGGAACCTGGGGGGCTGGGCCTGCTGCACGCTCGAGCGGGCGGCGGCCTCGAGGTGCTCGCGCCAGGGGTGGCCGGGCGGCGCTTCCAGGGCGCTGCGGTAGGCCAGGCCGTAGCGCTCGTCGATCTGCCGCAGGGCGCGGGGGAGCTCGAGGCGGCTGGGGTAGAGCAGGGCCAGCAGGGAGAGCAGGCCCCAGGCCGGGTGGACCCACAAAGCCAGCGGCAGAAGCACGACCAGCGCGAGGAGTGCCCATTGCGCCCGCCGCCTCCAGGCCAGCCGACCCGCCCACTGCCGGTGCATGGGTTCAGGCTACAAAAGTTATCCGGCTGCTGGTGAGGACCTCGGCACACTCTTAGCCTCGAGCCATGCTCTTCTTCCCCAGACGGCGTGTAGGGGGTTTCGGCCTTTGGGTGATGATCGGGTTACTGCTGGCCGCGCTCTTCCTAGCCACGAGCAGCGGCAACGGCACCACGGCGGCGCTGGGACTCGTGGCGGTGCTGAGCTGCGCGGTGCTTTTCCTGGTCGCGCCGCTTTCGACGCTGTACCTGGCCCGTCCCGAGGGCTTGTGGGTGCGTTGGCTGCTGGGCTGGCGCGCTTGGCCCAGGGCGGCGATCCGGGGGGTAGGGGTGCGGGAGTTCAGGCTGATGTGGCGGGTGATGGGCCTGGGAGTGCCGGGCGCGGCACAGGGCTGGTTCAACGAGCGGGAACTGGGACGGGTAGAGGCTTATGTGGACCAGGGCTCGGGGTTGGGGGTGGTGCTCGAGCTGGCCGACGGCCACTGCGTGATCCTGACCCCTGCCGACCTCGAGGGTTTCCTGGACTACCTGCGCCGGCAGGGCTACCCGGTGGCTTGAACGGACCTTTTGCGAAAGGGCCTCCATGGGGGGTAGCGTGCCCGACCCAGCTATTGGCTATCCGCTATCGGCGACCGCTGCAAGCAGTCCGGTCACTTGGGATAGAGCGCCAGCCCGTTCACGACCGGGCGTGGCCGCGACTCGATGAGCGGCGAGCGCAGGGCGCCGCGCACGTAAAGCTGCGAGGAGCCGCCGCCGTCCATGCGGATGGCGCCCCAGACCCCCAGGCTTTGCAGGGCGCGGGCCAGCACCACCGGGGTGGTGGGCTCGGAGACCACCAGCCACAGGCCGCCCTCGAGGGTCCAGGCCACCGCCGATTGCAGGGTGGTGGCGTTCAGCGGGCGGGGGTCGGTGAAGGGCTCGCGCTTGGGGTCGAAGATGTTCTGCCCGGACTGGATCAGCAGGGGGCCGGCCTCGAGCGCGTACTGCACGGGGGGCTCGAGGCTCATCCGGAGCTTGAGGGTCTCCCCGGTGCGGGCGATGGGGGGGTCGGTGGCTGGGAAGCTCAGGCCCCACTGCCCCGGCTTGAGCTCGGCGGGGGCGGGCAGGGTGGCGATCACGCGGTCGCGCTCGACCACGGCCACGTTCTCGCCGGGCCGCCCCACCGGGCCAACGGCGGTGTGGGCGGTGAGCCGCGCCCGCCAGAGGTTGACGCCCACCGGGTAGCGCTGCCCGCTGGCCGTCTCGACCCAGGCCCCGAACTTGGGGAAGCCGCCGAAGATCTGCCCGTCGCCCCACAGCAGCGCGCTGCGGCCGAAGGGGAAGTTGAGCGCCACCCCGTCCTGGATCCACAGCCCGATGGGGGTGGCGGTACGGTTGTCGAAGTAGCCGCCGTTGAGCAGGGCCAGGGCGCGGGGGGCCATCTGGTCGAGGGCCTTGCGCAGGCCGGGCTGCCCCACCAGTTCCATGCGCCAGCTGCCGGGCGCGGCCTGGATCATGTACAGCCGCAGCGGCTCGGGGGTCCAGGCCCACTGCTCGAGGTAGCTGATCCCCCGGCTGAGGCTCTCGCGGGCCTCGGGCTGGAGGTAGTAGAAGTCGAGCACCAGGCGCCAGGGGTCCTCGAGGCCGTACTGCCGGTAGCGGTAGAGGCGCCCGGCGGGGGCCTGCAGGGTGAGCTGGGTGCCGTGGGGCAGGTAGCGGAATTCCAGGCCGAGGTCGGGGGGGAGCTTGAGGGCCTCGAGGTCGGGGAGGAAGTAGGGCAGCTCGAGGCTCAGGCGCCCCGGGTAGCTGGCCTCGCGCTTGTCCACCGGCAGGCTCTCCGGCAGGTCGAACACCAGCCGCACGCGCCCGCTCGAGCCGGAGTAGCGCACGCCGGCCTGGGGCACCTGCACCAGCCCCGCCGCCCGGATGACCTCGACGGGCAGCCGGTCCTCGCTGGGGGGCGGCAGGCTGGGCTCGATGGGCGGCGCCCAGCCGATGCCCTCGACGTAGGTCAGCTCGAGGCCCTCCCTCTTGAACACCACCGCGTAGCTGTCACGCAGCACGCTGAGCCCGAAGCGCTCAGCGGGAATCATCACAGGGCTTTGCGCAAACGCCAGAACGAGGAAAACACCCAGCGCCAGAATACGCTTCCACATCACGCCCCATTAAACCCGAGATCGTGAGGGAATCCAGTCGGCGTGGCTTTCATAATCGGAGGGGGCGGGGGGTGGGAAGTACGAGGTTTGTGGCCTGTGGCTCGTGGTGAAAGGTACCCCACCCCTTCCCTCCCCGCCCGCGGGGAGGGGGTATCCCCCCAGCCCCCCTTGCTAAGGGGGGTGACAAGGCGCCCCGCGTCTTGCGTCTTGCGTTTAGCTATCAGCTATCGACTATCGACCATCGACTATCGACTATCGACTATCGACTATCGACTATCGACTATCGACTATCGACTATCGACTATCGACCATCGACCCCTCACACGATCTCGAACTCGAGGTTGAGCACCTGCTCCGCACCCGGCAGCCGCGTACGGGAGATGTCCTGCCAGAGGGTGCGGGTCTGGCCGCGCCCGTGGTTGCCCACGTAGCTCGCCGAGCGGCTGACGGCGGTGCCGGCGAGCTGGGGCAGCGGGCCGGCGGTGCCGGTGGTGGGGGGAGGGGGGTCGGCGGTGAAGCTGAAGACGTTGGTGCCCAGCGCGGCGTGCTGGCTCACCAGCAGGCTGCGGCCGCTGTCGAAGAGGTTGTCGCTGAGCAGGCAACTGCCGAAGAGGTTGTAGAAGACCCGGCGACCTTCGCCGTCCTGGGTGGCCCCGATCAGGGCCTGCACCATGGCTTCGCTCACCGCCAGCCGGGTCAGGCGGTTGCCGCGGAGCTGGAAGTGGCCCATCAGGCCCAGCATCAGGATCTGGTTCTCCTTCAGCAGCGCCTCGAGCCGCTTGAGCGCGTCGGCGTTGGGGACGCTCTCGCCGGGGAATCCGTAGAGGCTGACCGCGCCGGTGATCTCGTTGGCCTCGAGCAGCACGAAGTCGTCCTCGTCGAGGGTGAGGATGGTCTGGGGCAGGGTCTCGCCGCCGGGGTTGAGCAGGACCAGCGCGGTGCCCGCCACCGCCCGCACGCTGGCCTTGCGGATGTCCTCGAGGGGGTCGGCGGCGATGTTGGGGTCGGGGCTCTGGGCGGAGAGCTGCAGGATGAGCTTGGTGTAGGCCACCGTCTCGCCCAGGCTCAGCACCTTGTTGAAGGGGGTGAGCCGCTCGGCGATGGCGGCGGCGAGTTGGGTCTTGGCCTCGGGCGGGAGGGCGCCCACGGCCTGGGCCGCCTTGGGCGCGGCCCGGCGGAAGCGGCCGGGGGAGAGGTCCTTGAAGAGCTCCTCGAGCACCGTGAAGCCCTCGAAGACCTTGAGCAGCACCTCCGCCCGCCGCTCGGTGCGGGCCTCGAGCACGTTGTCGCGCAGCCGCACCCGGTCGGGGCCCACCACCAAGAGCAGGCTGCCGCTGACGCCGCCCGTCTGGGTGCTCCCGGCGACGGCGCAGCCCTCCAGGCTCAGCTCGCCGCAGCGCACGAACTGGAGCCTCGAGGTGCCGTTGTCGGTGTCGGAGAGCACCTCGAGCTCGAAGTCGCGCAGGATCAGGCCCCGCAGGCCCTCGAAGCGCAGCCCGCCCTCCACCAGCACCCGCGTGCCCCGCCCGCAGCCCCGGATTTTGAGGTGGACGGCCTCCCGGACCTCGAGCGCCCCGACGCGGTGTTCCCCGTCCATCAGGCAGAGGCAGAGGTCGCGTTCGCCGCGCTCGAGCAGCGCCTTGAGGGCTTGCTCGAGGGTGGCGAACTCCCCGCCCTCGCCCACCGTGACCTCGCAACCGCCTCCGGTGGGTCGCCGGCAGAGCAGGTCCAGGGCTTCCTGCACGGTGCGGGCGTTTTGCAGGTCGGCGCAGCCGGGGGTATAGGCCACGTTGGCGGCCACGCTGAGGTCGGCGCCGAAGTCTATGAACTGGTTGGGCACGGGGTCGCCCTTGGGGTCGAGCAGTTCGGCCCGCGCCCGCTGGACCCCGGCGCTGCCCAGGGTCCAGGCGGTCTGGGCCAGGCCGTTGGCGTCGGTCAGGACGTGGCCCGTCGCCCCCAGGCTGCCCCCGCCGCCGAGCACCCGGAAGCGCACCCGCGCCCCGGCCACCGCCACCGCGCCGTTGGCGACGCGCACCTGCAGCGGCGCGAGCACCGGCTGGCCGGGCATGGCCTCCTGGCCGTCGCCGCCCACGTAGTAAAGCTGGAGCAGGCGGGTCAGGGGCGGGAAGAGCGAGCGGCAGTCGGCAGCATCCCCCGCCAGGCCCCAGTTGCCGCCCTGCCGGCGCAGCAGGCCCAGCGGGGCGTAGCGGTGCCGCACCCCTTCGGCCTCCTGGTGCACCGGGAGGGCAGGGGTGCCGCTGCGGGGCCACTCCACGTCGCCGGTCTCGACCCTGGCCGGGATCACCCAGTAGTCCCCGGCCCTAAACGCCGGGTTGCCCTGCTGGCGGAAGTTGACCTGCACGCCCTCTTCCAGCTCGAGCCAGCCCGCCGCGAGCGGGATCGCGCCGTCCTTGAGCGACCCGCCCGCCTCGCTATGGTCCCAGCGGCGCAGCAGAGGGTGCTGGAGGGCGTAGTCGGGGGCCAGCGAGCGGGCCTGGAAGGGGGCGCTGGGCAGGCCCTCCAGCACCACCTTGAGCGCGGAGGAGCCGTCGGCGCTCTCGAGGGCCTCCACCGTGACGACCTTGAAGAGCTTCTCGGGGGCCTGCAGGCCAGGGTCGTGCTGGCTGAGGCTGACGCGGTCGTCCAGCAGCTCGACCCAGTTCCCCGGCGCCAGGCCCAGCCGGGCGTCGCGGGGGGTCTGGGCCAGCAGGGCGGTGGTGCGGCTGTTGGTGGCGTCGTACTCGTAGCGGCTGACGGCGAAGAGCACCGAGCCGTTTTCCCGCGACCACTTGAAGCTGGCCTGGGCGAAGCTCCCGCCTGCGTGGATTTCCACCCGGTAGAGCTGGTTCTCCAGCCCCCGGTAGCCCGCGCCGGGGGGCACCTCGCAGGGATCCTGGCTGGTCTGGCTGGGCTCGGCGCGGGCGGCCAGCAACCCCGTGCCCAGGCCGGCGGGCGGGGCCCAGTCCAGGCAGCTCAGGGCGGCGTTGGGGTTGGCGTCCAGGCGGGTCAGGCGGGCCTGCCAGACGATGCGGGTGCGGGTGGTGGTGTCGGGGCCGCGCAGGGCCACCTCGCGCAGGGCGGGGCCGAGCTGGCCGTCGGCGAGGGCGGGGTCTTCCAAGTGGCTCAGGTGGCGCTCCCACACGTCGAGGTAGGCCAGGTAGAGCCCGTCCTCGCCCGGCAGGCTCACCAGGCTGCCCAGGTCGGGCTGGGCGGTGTAGAGCACGTCGGCGTCGTTTTCGCACAGGATCCCGCCCACGTAGTAGCGGCCCGCGCCCAGCCGGAGGTTGTTCCCCACCACGCTCAGCCCGAAGCCGGCGCCCCCGATGGGCCCTCCGGCGGGGCCCAGGCTGTCCTCGAGCGCGCTGCGGTGAAAATAGGTGCTGATGTCGTGCTGCTCGTTCCAGTCGGCGTCGAGCTGCACCCGCCCCTGCTGCATGCGCACGCCGGAGTAGCGTTTGCGCCGCTTGAACGTCAGCCGTGTGAAATCCCCCTTCATAAGCCTCCCTTCGAGATCAGGTCACGAAAAACAGCCCGGCCTCGAGGCCGAAGCGCAGATATTCCCCCAGGGCGATGCGCAGGTTGGCCTCGCGCTGGGCCTGTTTGAGGAAGCTGAAGGCCCCCATCTCCGAGCCGTCCTCGGCCCCCGTGCGGATGACCTCGGGGCAGCCGGGGGCCAGTTGCCCGTAGGCCGGCTGGCCGTAGCGCAGGCTGCTGAAGCTGGGGCGCAGCCAGGTGAGCACCTCGCGCCGGATGCGGTCTTTCTCGGCCTTGGAGGCCCCGGCGGCGGCCTCGAGCCGCCGGGCTAGCTCGAGGTCGGGCTGGCAGCGGTAGCGGCGGGGCACCCGCGCGCCTTCCGGCACGTAGCTGAAGCGCACGCAGCCTTTCTGGCGGCGCTCCACCCGCAGCACCACGTCGCCCGGGTCTTCGGGCTGCACGGCGAAGATCACCTCCGAGGCCTCGAGCTCCTTGAGGCGCACCCGGCCCAGCACCGTGCTGCGGATCAGGCGGGTGGGTGGGCCGAAGAGCGCGGCGTCGGCGGGGTCGGCCAGGGCGAAGTCGGCGGGGTCGGCGATGGCGAACTTGCCCTGGGTGTCGTGGACCAGGCTGTCGCTGACCTCCAGCCCCCGCACCGCCTCGCCCAGCAGCACGCTGCCGCAGATGCTCTTGCGCAGCACGACCTCCAGCCGCTCGTTGCGCTGGCCGGGGGTGGCCGAGGGCTCGACCCGCAGGAGGTGGCCCGGCAGCAGGGTGCAGTGCTCGAGCCGCAGGCCCCCCAGGTGGCCCGCCCGCACGGTGAGGTCGCCCTCGAGCAGGAGCCCGCCCAGCAGCAGCGAGCCGGGGTTGGCGCTCCCGGCGGGGGCGCTGCCCCGCACCTCGAGGTCGCCGCGCAGGTGGGGCCGGCGCCCCTCGGCCACCAGCCGCCCCAGCGGGCGCGACTTGGGCCGGGGCGGGGGCTGGGTGAGGTCCTCGACCACCGGCCAGTCGGCGGCCACCACGAACAGTTGCCGCCCCTCGGGGATCAGCAGGGCGTCGGTCCCGGTGAGGGATTCGGCGTAGCTGCGGCTGTCCATCAGGCAGATCAGGCCGCTTTGGGGCGGGTTGGGCTGGGTCTGGGCGCTGTTCCAGGCCTGGACGGCCTCGAGCAGGGTCTTGAAGACGGGCTCGCCCGCCACCGCCGGGATCTCCTGGCTCACCCCCGCCTGCCACTGGGGGGTGCGGGGCAGCAGGCCCTCGAGCGAGGCCCGGCGGTTGTAGGGGCCCCCGCCCAGGTCGCCGCTGAAGCCGTAGGCGTAGCTCACGGCCTTGGGGCCCTGCGGGGCGTAGGGGAACTGCGGGTCGGGCAGCTCGGCGGGGTCGGGGAGCAGGGTGAAGAGCCGTCCCCGCTCGGGGTCCACGGCCACGCGGGTGCGGAACTTCGAGCCGTCGGGCCGGGCGAAGACCTGGGTGAGGGGCGCTTTCCAGCCGGGGTGGTCCCAGTCCAGGTTGCAGACCGCGATCTCCTCGGGCTCCAGCGGCCGGGTGGGGCCCTCGAGCAGCACCTCGAGCGCCGCGTTCGTCCCGAAGTAGACCCCTTCGGGTGCCTCGCCCGCCACCAGCGCCCGCCGCCGCGCCCGCAGCTCGTCGGCCAGCGCCCGGCGGCGCAGCGGGGCGGGCACGTTGACCTCCTGGGCGAGCTGGGTGAGGGCGGCCTCGGTCTGGGGCGGGTTGAAGAGCGGGGCGTCCAGGCCCAGCGGGCTGAAGGTGTAGCGCCCCGGCCCCACCGCGCGGGGGGTGACCCCGGTGGCGGGGAGGGTCAGGGGCGGCAGGTCGAAGGGGCGCAGGGGGGCCTCGAGGGGGTAGGCCTGCAAGCGCCAGAGGAAGATCCCCACGTTGGGGATGTTGTAGCGCCCCCGCCCGCTGGCGATGCGCCGCACCTCGGCGCCGTGGGCCAGGGGGTCGAAGGGGCCGCCCACCAGTTGCAGCCGGTTGGCCCCGCGCAGCGAGGCGCTGCCGCCCTGGTCGGGGCGCAGGTGGTCGAGGTGCTGGGTGGAGGAAAGCCGGGCGAAGAACTCCACCGCGTGGGCGGGCCAGCCGGTGGTGTCGCGGGCGAGCTGCTCGAGCACGCTGGCGGTGCCCTTGCGGCGGCGGTAGGCCAGGGTGTTGGCCACGTAGGCCCGCAGGCTGAAGACCTCGCCCTCTAGCGGGTGCAGGTTGCGCACGCCCAGCAGGTCGCCCAGGTAGGGCACCACCCACTCCTGGGCGGTCTCGACGAACCAGTTGTCGTAGAGCCGGCGGATGTCCTCCTCCAGCAGCCGCCCCTGCTCGGCCAGCACCTCCAGCAGCGCCTTCAGGGGCGCTTCCTCGCCGTCACGCAGGCGGTAGAGGGCGGGGAGCAGTTGGTAGAGGTCCTGGCCGGTCATGGGGTCATCTCCGTGAAGACGAGGCGCTTGGGCTCGAGGGTGAGCAGCTGGGCCGGGAAGAGCTGGGTGGGCCGCAGCGGGTCGTTCCAGCGGGCCGGCAGGGCCGGCAGGTGGGGCTCGAGGCTGGGGCTGTTGTGGCTGAGGTGCAGGGCGTTGAGGTCCACGGCCACCACCCCATGGGCCCCCTGGATCAGGGCGATCACCTCACCGGCGCTGAGGCGCTGGGCGAAGGCCCGCTGCTCGAAGGCGAAGGCCCGCAGCAGGGCCTGCTCGACCTCTTCCAGCACCGCCTCGCGCTCGTAGCGGGGATCGGTGCGCACTTCGGCGCTCAGCGCGAAGGGGAGGGCCTCGTAGGACTGCATGCGGAAGGGCTGGTAGGGGTCGCCGTAGGCGCGGATGGCCTCGCGCAGGCGGGTGAACAGCTCGGAGCCGGGCTCGATGGGGGCGCCCGCCGCGCCGGCGATGGTCAGGTGGACCAACGGGCGCTCGCCCATCGGCAGCCAGGTAGCCCTGGCCTTGCCCACCCCGGCGAAGGTGCGGGCGAAGTCCTCGTAGTCCTGCAAGGAGACGATGCGCTCGAAGGTCATCACCGTGAAGGGCGCGTTGTGGCGGGCGTCGTCGCGGCTTTCGGGGTCCTGGGCGCCGCTAGGGGCCAGCGGGTTGCTCACGCCCTTGACCCCCAGGGGCCGGGTCAGGAGCAGGCTGAGCTGGCGGGCCTTGACCAGCCCGGCGAGCCCGGTCCCCACCCGGTACTTAGCCCGGACGTTCTCGCTGCCGCTGGGCAGCCGGGCCCCGCTGGCCCCGTCGCCGAAGCGCAGCGTCACCCTGCCGTCGTCGCCGATGCGGCGGGTGAAGACCTCCTCGCGGGGGCCCCGCCCGTACAGCGAGGGCACTTCGCTCCACAGCACCCCGTCCACGCGCAGCTCGAGGGTGCTCACCGCCCCCGAGGGGGTGCTGGCCGCCACGTGGGTGAGGGGGCTTTGCTTGAGGCTGAAGGCCTGGAAGGGCTGGGTGGCGTCGCCGCTGCCCAGCACCTCCTCCTTGCTCTCGCCGTGGGTGGCCAGGGCCACGTTGGCCTGCAGGCGCACCGTGGTGCGGTCGTAGCAGTAGGTCAGGGGGGCCTGGAGCTCGAGCCGGCTGTGCTCGGGGTCGGCGAGGTCGGGGAAGTCGGCCAGCCGTGCCACCTCGCTCACCTCCTCGTCCTGGGGCAGGGCGGGAAGCTGCCGCAAGGCCTCGCGCCGCAGGGTCAGGGTGCCCTCGAAGCCCCAGGCGTCGCGCAGGCTCCAGACCTCGCGCCCGTCGCCCAGGGGCTTGGGCGGGGCCAGCACCAGCAGCGAGTCCTCGGGGAGGATGCCCCGCCCCGCGCTGCCGCCCGCGCCCTCGAGCCCGCCCTTGCGCTCCTCCCGCAGCCCGACGCGCAGCCGCTTGCCGCTGACGATGAGCGCCTGGTTCTTGCTCAGGTCGGGGGCCAGGGAATCGAGCTCGAGCTCCTTGCCCCATAGCTCGAGCTCCAGCGGGTGCTCGGCCAGGGGCAACTCCTCGCTCTGGGCGAAGACGCTGGCCCCGCGGGGCGAGAATTTCTCGACGTGCTCGCCGGAGACCTCCAGCCGGGTGCTCTTGCCGGAGATGTTGTAGCGGCTGAGGCTCTCCTCGCCCACCTTCCGCACCTCATAAAGCTCGACGTAGGGCGGGCTGTCCGGCTGGGCCAGCACGACCCAGCTTCCGGCCTTGACGGGCTCGTACACCGCGTCCAGGTTGAGCACCGTGGTCCCGGCGGCGAACTTGGCGTCGGCCCACTGGTTCTGCTTCGAGGCGAAGGCCCCGGCGACGAAGCTGTTGTCCTGGGGGTTGCGCTCGCCGATGCGCAGCGCTACGGGCAGCGCGGCCCACTCCGGCGCGTTGTGCCCGAAGAGGGCGGCCCGCAGCCGCAGGGCGAAGACCCTGGGCCCCTTGCCGGGGGGCCTCACGCGGGGAACCCGGCTGCCCAGGGGCTCGAGCCAGCGCAGCAGGGTGCGGCCCTGCTCGGGCTGGGGGATCACCTCGCCGAGGCGGCGGAACTCCCAGCGCTCGGTGTCGGTGCCCGCCCGGCGCTCGTCGCCCACGATCAGGATGGGGTCGCCCGGCTTGAGCTGGGTGCTGGTGCCCTGCAGGTAGAGGTGACGGTCGCCGAAGGCCGGGTAGCGCAGCTCGCTTTGGCGCGGCCTGAGCGCGTTCCAGTGGGGCCGGGCGGTGATGGCCTCGACGGTCTCGTAGGTCTGGGCCTGCTCGCCCGGCCCCGGCAGGCTCTGCACCCGGGTGCCGGTGGGGATGGGCACCAGGGCGGGGGCGCCGGGGGCGGTCTCGAGCTCGAAGGCCAGGTAGGTGCTGGCCGCGACGCCGGGGCGCAGCTCGTAGCCGATGGCCCGGGCGAGCTCGAGCACGCTCAGCCGCTCGGTGGCGCTGCGCAGGTAGCCCTCCTGGGCGATGCGCTCCTGGTAGAAGCTCAGCACGTCCAGCACGCCGGCCCAGGCGTCGAGCAGGGCGAGGGTGGGGTCGTCGTCCTGGCGGGTGGTGAGGGCCCGCAAAGGGGCGTACTGGCCCAGCCGCGCCAGCATGCTCGCTTTGAAGCGGGCGTGGGTGCCCACCCGGTAGGCCAGGGCGCTGAGCCCCGGAGGGTTGTGGATGGGGCTGGGGGTGAGGGTCTGGGTGCCCTCGCAGCAGCCGCAGGGGTCGAGCTTCATAACCCTCCCTTCATCGCCAGCTCGAGCCGTCCGAACTCGGGCCGGCTGGGGTCGTTGTCGAGCCGGATCACCTCGAGCCGCCCCGTGCTCAGCACCCCCTCCTCGAGCTCCCTGGCCGGCGTCTTGCCGAAGCGCTGGAAGCGCCGCACCTCCACCGAGGCCACGCCGGGGACCGCCAGGGCCTGCCGGTAGACCTGGCTGAGGTAGAGCGGGTCGCCGAAGCTGAAGCGGTCGGGGTGGAAGAAGGCCGGCCCGGTGGGCAGCTCGCGGGTGCTGAAGGCCTCCTCCAGCGCGGCCTCGACGCCGGAGCGGAACTGCCCCGCCGCCACGCAGACCTCCAGGGCCAGATCCACCGGCACGAAGCGGGGGCCGTCGATCTCGAGGTCGTAGCCCGCCATGCGGAAGCGCTCCAGGTGCCCCAGCAGCTCCTCCTCGAAGGCGGCGTCCACCGGGCGGCCCCCCTTGCGGTCCACGCTGACGAAGACGGTGTACCAGCTCCCGGTCCAGCGGAAGGTGGCGGCGGCCTTCTGCACCTCGGGGTGGCGCTGGGTGACCTCGGCGTAGTCGGCCTCGGTGACGGCCCGCTCCTGGCGGCGGAAGGCCTGGGGCGCGTACTGCCGCACCGCTTCCGGGCTCTCCGGCTCGAGCCCGCCCACCGCCGGCAGGGGGTTGCGCACGCGGAGGACACCGCCCGCGGGAAAGCCCTGCGGGCGCACCAGGTGGGCGATGGCCTCGGCCCCCACGTTGCCCGCGGGCCCGTTGCCCACGCGGTAGACCGCCTCGAAGGCCACGCCGGGGGTGGGGGCCTGCCCCAGCACGTCGTCGCCGAAGCGGAGCTGGCCGCGCCCGTCCTCGGCGACCTCGAGCACGAACTCCCGCGCGAAGCGGTCGCTGGCGAGCAGGTCGCGCCGGGGCTGCCAGGCGAGGTTGCGGTCGCCGCCCTCGAAGAGCACCATGGCCGGGCGCACCTCGCTCATCTCCCAGCGCAGGGCCTGCTGGGCGGGGGCCTGGGGGTCGAAGGGGGCCCGCTGGGTGACGGGCCCGCGCCCGGGGGTGAGGGCGTGGGGCGGGCGGCGGGCGGCCCTGAGCTCTTCGGGCCCCTGCGTGCGCCCGTGGTCGGCCAGCGCCACGTTGCCCCGCGCCACGCTGACCTCCGTGAGCGGCTGCCCCTCGACCACGCCGGAGAGGCACAGCGCGAAGGGCAGGGCGTCGGCTACCGCCCACTCCACCTCCAGCAGCGGCAGGGGCTGGGCAGGGTTGGCAGGGTCGGGCACCAACGGGTCGAGGCCCGGCGTGACCCGGCTCAGCCGCACCACGTGGCGCTTTTGCCGGTCGGCGTCGGCCTCGAGCCCGCTCTTCGCCCCCCTCACCTCCTCGAACAGCAGGTAGTCGCCCACCTCCAGCCGCAGCTTGGCGCCAGGGTCCTGCAGGGTGGCCCGGGTGGCCCCTTTGGGCAGGCAGCACGCCTCGTCGCCCCAGGTGTGCAGCGCGATCCGGTTGTGGGCCTGGAAGAGGGGCAGGTCGTGCAGGGTCTCGAAGGCCTCGGGCGTCTGGGTCAGGGCTTCGGCGAGCTGGTCGGGGGAGAGCAGGGTGCCGGCGGCCTCGAGCCGGGTCAGCAGCAGGCTGCCGGGGCGGTGGGTGCTGGGATCGGGGCCGGGCAGGACCAGGCCGTCGGCGGCGGGGGCGACCTCGAGGCAGACCCAGGCCCGCGCGTTGCAGCCGTCGTGCATGGGGTAGTCGAGCAGCCGGGCGTGCCGCCGCAGCGAGACGCGCTGCCGCGCGGTGCCCAGGTAGGCTTCGGTGGCCACGGCGTCCTGGTAGTAGCTCAGGTGGTCGCCCACGTAGGCCAAGAGCTCCACCAGCACCACCTGCAGGTCGGCGGGCGGCCCCTCCTGCCCGCCGGGCATGAGCAGGGCCAGCCGGTCGAGCATCAGGCGGCGGAAGCTGGCGTAGTCCTTGGCCAGGTAGTCCAGGCGGGGCTCGGGCAGGACCCCGGGCGGGCACTCCTCCCCCGGGGCGCAGTCGAAGTCGCTGGGGCACTCGACCTTGAAGGAGAACTCCACCTCGGCGAGCTGGGCGTCGAAGCCGGCGGGCGGGGCGGGGGTGGAGGGGCTTTGCACCAGCCGCAGGGTGTAGCTCGAGTAGTCGCCCTCCTGCTCGGTGCGGATCACCAGCACCTGCTGGGGGTCGGGCAGACTCGTGAAGTAGCGGCGCTCCTCGAGCGTCACCAGGCTGTTGGGCAGGCTGGCGGCGTCGGCGGGGTTGGTGGAGAACTCCGAGGCCACGTAGGCCCAGCGCACCCGCACCCCCTTGACCCGCACGCCCCCCTCGAGGCGCACGTTGCCCTGGCGCAGGGGCGGGTTGATGGCCTTGAAGCAGCGCAAGAGCAGGGTGCGTTGCCGCTGGGCGGGGCTGGGGGCCTCCTCGTCGAGCACCTCGAGGTAGTCGATGCCGTTGTAGTCCACCCCGTCCAGGCCCGGCTGGGCCAGCAGCAGGGCGCGGGCGGGGTTCTTGCAGCAGTACTGGGTCATGACCGCCTCACAGGCTGTGCTCGAAGCGCTCCACGCGCCGCTCCTGGGTGCGCCGCACCACGTACTGCACGGTCACCTCGAGGGTGGCCTCCTGGCTTTGCACCCGCACCGCCTCGACCAGGATGTAATCGGCCAGCCACTGCTGCAGGGCCCCCTGCACCGCGAGCTGGGTGCTCGAGGCCAGCGGCTCGCTGTTGGGCTCGAAGACCAGCCGCAGCAGCCCGCTGCCGAAGGTGGGCCGGTTGACCCGCTCGCCGGGGCTGGTGAAGAGCACCTGCTCGATCAGGTCGCGCACGTAGGCGTCGCCCTCGGTGGCGGCGGTGCGCCCCTGGCCGGAAATGCGATAAGGGAAATCCATGTTCACGCCAATCCCTCCCTCAGCTTCCCCTGACCCGCGTCTGGGTCATCACCACGCTGACCCCCGTGCCGTTGGGGGCGCAGACGGCCTGGCTGTCCTGCAAGAGCACCGGCACGCCCCCCACCCGCACCCGCGTGGCCGCCGTGACCCACTGGGCCGTGACGCAGGGCATGGGGTTGCCCGCCGGGGTGGTGAAGGGGCAGCCCGCCACGCTGTGGGGGGCGCTCTGGGTCACCACCATCTGGCCCATCACCCTGACCCTGGGGTTGGGCGCGGTGGCCTGGGCTTGCCCGCCGTGCAGGCACAGCACGGTCGCACCCTGGTGCAGCAGGAAGCCGGGCACTAGACCACCTCCAGGGCCCCGTTGTTGACCGAGACCTGCGGCCCACTGAGCTTGATCACCCCGCCCATGCCGTTGTTGATCTCGATGCCGGTGGCGCTGAGCACGATCTTCTGGCCGCTGGCGGTCTCGAGGGTGATCCCCCCGATCCCCGGCGTGTCGTCGAGCAGGATGCTGGTGCCGCCCGAGGTCTTGAGCAGCACCTTCTGGTCGGGCAGGGGCAGCAGGGTGGGGGGCATCTCGGCCAGCGAGCCCCACCAGGCCCCGCTCCAGATGGGGTATTCGGGGTCGCCGTGCTCGAACTCGATCCACACCCCCGCCCCCACCTTGGGCAGGGCGAAGAAGCCCATCCCGCTCCCCCCGAAGGGCGCACAGGGCATGGCCCAGCCGCTCTCCTGATCCCCCATCACGTCGGGCACCCGCGCCCGGACGCGCCCCAGTTGCAAAGGGTCGCGGTTGTCGCTCACCACGCCGCGGTATTTGCCGTAGAAGTTGGGCATAGGGTCACCTGTTCAGAGGGTCGATGGTCGATAGCTGATAGCCGATAGCCGAACGCAAGACGCAAAACGCCGAACGCCTTTTGGGAGACTCCCTCCCCGCCGGCGGGGAGGGACGGGGAGGGGTGTCTTTCCCACACGCCACGAGCCTCGAGCCAAAGGCTGGACGCGGGTGGATGGGATGTTGCTTCCTGAGAGAAGTCATATGCGAACCTAGAGCGGAGGCAGCACGGGCAGCAGGGTGCCGATGCCCTCGCGCGAGAGCCCGAAGCTTTGGGTGTAGCTCGACTGCCGCACGTCGATGCGGTGGGTGACCTGCCGCACGTAGTAGTAGCCGTCGTAAGAGAGGCCCACCCCGCGCAGCCCCACCAGGCGGCGGTTGCGCAGCACGTGGCCGTAGCGCACGGTGTCCAGGCTGCCGCGCACCTCGACGGGCTCGGGGGCCGACATGCTCTGCGAGAGGCCGGCCAGGGCGGCCTGGGCCGGGTTGCGATTGGCGCTGTCGCGGGTGAGGGCGGTGCGCAGGGCGGGGGCGGGCTCGGCGCTCAGGGGCGGGAGGCGCAGCGAGGGCAGGGCGGGGATGGGGATGGAGGTGCGGGTGAAGGGCTCGACGAAGACGCCCCTGGAGGCCACCGGGGCCAGGGCGTCGTTGCCGACGTGCAGCGACTGCACGTTGCTCAGCGAGCCCAGGTTGAAGCTCAGGGTGGGCTGAGGGATGCCCAGGCGGTTCTCCGGGCCGAAGTAGGCGGTGGTCACGCCGGGGGCGGTGGGCTCGAGGTAGAACACGAAGCCGTTGCGCCGGGCGAGCTCCTGCAGGAAGGCCCGGTCGGTGCCCTGCTGCCAGGGGGTGCGGTAGAGCATGAGGGGGAAGTCGGTGGTGGGGGTGGCCAGCGGCACGACGCCGTAGCGGGCGTAGCGGCTGGCGATGACCTGGTTGAAGATCAGGAAGTCGGGGCGGTTGTCGTAGGGCTCGTTGCGCTCCTCGAGGTCCATCATCTGCCCCACGTCCTGGCCCATCACCGTGAGCCTCGAGCCCCCCGCCTCGGCGCTGGGCTCGATCTGGTGGTGGGTGATGACCCCGTTGATGAGGGCGTGGGGCACCACGCCCATGATGGCCGCGACCACCACCAGCGAACCCGGCTCGAGCGCGCCGCTCTTGAGCAGGGTGTAGTCGAGGCTCTTGTCCTTGTGCAAGGCGAAGACCAGCCGGAAGCCGCTGGGGGCGCGGTCGTTGAAGTGCACCTCCACCTCCTGCAGGGCCCGCATGGCCTCTACGGGGGCGGGGCGGGGAAGGTTTTCCCCCATCCACAGCAGCACCCGGATACCCAGCACGCCCGTGAGCACCTAGACCTCCGGCATCGCCACCCGGATCAGGCGGCCCACTTCCTCGAGTTCCTCCGGTTGCAGCACCGCGTTGGCGTCGCAGACCCGCCAGAACTGCGCGGGGTCGCCCAGGTAGCGGGCCGTGAGGTTGTCGAGCCGCTCGCCCTGGGTGAAGCGGTGCTCCAGCAGCAGCGTGGAGGCCGACAGCGGCGGCAGGAAGCGCCGGCGCACGTAGCGCACCTCGCGCTCTTTCCCGTCCGCGTCGCGGCGGGTGAGGGTGGCGGTGGGCAGGGGGTAGTAGCGGCTGCTGGGGTCGAACATGCTAGCCTCCGATCGAGGGCAGCTCGGCGAGGTTTTCCACGCTGCCGAGGGTGGCCATGACTTCCTTGGCGATCTGGTGGGCCATGAACAAAGCCCCGCCGGGGCTGAGCAGGCCGTAGTCCTGGTAGGTCAGCACCTGCAAGTCCAGCCGCACCCTGGCCCGGATGGGGTTGAGGCTGGGGTCGAAGGCCTCCTCGGTGATCTGCAGGCCGCTGAGCTTGACCGGCACCACCCGCCGGGGCCCCCACACCAGCACCGTGAAGGGCGCTTCGGGGGGCACCACCTCCACGATGCCCAGCCGCAGCAGCACCTCGTTGGCGATGACCAGGCCCGACTTGGGGTACAGCAGCATCTCCAGGGCCGAGAGGGCGGGGTAGACGCCCATGCTCACCGCGCTGTCCTTGGCCTGCTCGAGCTGGTCGGCGGCGTCGATCTCGACCTCGAGGCCAATCGTCTCGCGCGGCGGCCCCTTCAGCCGCAGGATCTCGCTCTGCTCCGCGCCGGCCTGGGGGGTGAGGGCGCTGGCCTGGATGGAGCGGGTGAGGGTGTCGGGGTTGTACTGGAAGACGATCACGCTGGCGACGGGGTTGAGCACGTCGAGGCCGATGAGGGCACCTTTGTGCACCTTGGGCGAGCGGGGAAAGCTGGTCATGGGGGGCCTCCGGCGGGGTTCACGGGCCCCTCCGCTGGTCGGGGCGCTCACCGGGCTCGCGGCACTCCCCGCGGAAGAGCTCGCCGCGGGGCAGGGGCACGCTGTCGAAGAGCCGCAGGTGCTCGGGAGCGCAGGAGATGGGCGTGCCGACGATCTGCTCCACCTGCCGGGGCGTGAGCCGCAGCGAGGGGGGCGGCGGGGGCGGGGGCTCGAGGAAGATCAGGGCGCGGCGCAGCGGGCGGTAGATGGCCTCGAGCCGCTGCGAGCGGGTCAGGCGGCCAGTTCCCGAGCGCCCGGTGCGGAACTGCTCGACCTGGGCCTCCACCTCGGCCCGCACCTCGGGGGGCAGCCCCTCGCCGGTGACGTGCTGCTCGGCCAGCGGGTCGGGCTGCCCGGCCTGGGGCACCGCCAGGGTGCGCTCGAGGTGGCCCAGCAGGTCGCGGTTGGCCACCTCGCGCCCGCCGCTCGAGCCGAAGAGCTCCCCCTGCCCCTGGGTGGGGATGGGCGCGTCAAGGGCGGCTTGCCCCGCGTCGCCCCGCAAGAGGAACGCGCTGCCCCGGGCCCCGCGGATGGCCGCCCACCGGCCGTCGCGGGCCCGCCGGGCCCTGCTGCCCCCCAGCTCGAGGCTGCCCTCGAAGCCGCCCGGGCGCTGCCGGGTGAGCGGCCCCTCGGGGGAGGTGTTGCCCACGATGCGGCTGACGCTGTAGCCCTCGCGGATGCGGGCCACGGCGGTGCCGAGCATCTGCTGGTACTGGGTCTGCCAGTCGGCGCGGGGCACGGCCTGGGCGTACTCGAAGAACAGCGGCACGGTCACGGGCTGCGGGCGGGTCGGGGGGGTAGGCTGGGCGGGCGGCGGGCGGCGCACGCAGCTAAAGTCCACCCGCGGCGCGCTGCAGGCGCAGAC
>NZ_KE387023.1:1027557-1032608 GCF_000430045.1 Calidithermus chliarophilus DSM 9957
GGGGGAGCCGATGCCGGAGGGCGGGCCCGCGGGCAGGCGCTCCTGCTGCACGACGTGGGCCAGCTCGTGCGCGATGAGCTCCCGCCCCGCGGCGGTGTGGGGGCTGTACTGGCCCCGGCCAAAGACCACGTCCGGCCCCACGGTGTAGGCCAGCGCGTTCACGGCCTCCGCCGAGGCCGAGGACCGGGCGTCGGCGTGGACGCGCACCCGCCCGAACTCGTGGCCGAAGCGGGGTTCGAAGAAGGCGCGGGTCTGCGGCTCGAGCGGTTCCCCCGGTGAGCGCAGCACCTCGTGCACGACGGGCGGGACGCTGTGCGGGGTGGGCAGCTCGAGCCCCTGGCGCCGCAAAGCCAGGCGCCGGCGGCGGCAGTTCTCGCACTCCCCGGTCGGGCCAGGGGTGCCCCCACAGGCGCACTTGCGCCGGAGCACGGGCCGCTGGCCGGCGGCGGGGCTGGTCGCGGGGGTTTGGGGCTTGGCGAGGGCTTTCTCCATCGCAGGCTCTCCCGGCCACTAGGGCCCGTAAAACGCGTCCTCGGCGAAACAGGAGTAGGAATCGGCGTTGTCGAGGGCCTCGTCCACCGAGAGGCGGGCGTACCTGGCCTCCCAGACGTAGGCCTTGTCGTCGCGCCCGGCGGCGTCGTGGGCCAGCTCGTGGACGATGGTGTTGGCCTTCCCGCGGGCGTTCTGGCCGTACCAAACGGGGCACAGGTGCACGTCGGTCCAGATGGTGTAGACGTAGGCGGCGACGTTGTCGTCGCAGCGGGTCTCGCACTCGAAGTCGATCCGGGCCTCGAGGGCCTTCTGGACCTTGCCGAAGACCCGCAGCATGGCGCGGATGTCGCCGCTGTAGGTGGTGTGGAAGTGGCGGTTGAGCAGGTTGGCTACGGGGGCGGGGATGGGGCTGGGGAGGTTGTTCAGCCCCAGCAGCACGTTGGCGACCCACTGGCGCCCCAGTTCCACCGCCGCGTTGGCCTGGCGCCGCCAGTCGGCCGGGCAGTCCTCGAAGCTGTTGGCCGGGCCGCCGGGCACCCTGACCGGACGCCGCGGAACGCCCGCCTCCACCCTGCCGAAGCTGTGAGCGGGGGCGGAATCCCGCCCGGCGTTTCGCAGCCGCCGCTCGCGGCACTGCTCGCACTCGCCGGTAGGACCGGCCACGCCCCCGCAGGCGCAGCGGCGCTGCGAACGGGCGTCTCGAGCCGCCGGGCGGAAGCCGGGGCGCGGAGCCGGGGGCTTGCGCAGGGCTTCCCTCACGGCGCTTTCCCTCCCTCCGCCGCGGGGCTGAGCCCCCGGTACACCGCCCGCGCCACCTGAGCCCCGACCTGCTCGGCCCCCGCTCCCGCCGCGACCGTGAAGGCCCCCGCGTCCAGCCGGGCCACTTCGCCCGCTTCCTCGAGCGGCAGCCCCCCCTCCCGCAACAACCGGGCCAGCTCGAGCCGCACCGCCTCGGCCACGCGGTGGCGCTCGAGCGGCGAGAAGCCGTGCAGCACCAGGCTCTCGATGTGAACCTCGACGCCGGCGAAGCGTTCGGTATGCCTCTGGCTATCGGCTATCGGCCATCGGCCATCGGCGGTATTCCCCCTCGACGCCCCCTGGGGTCCGGCGTCCGGCGTCCCGCGTTCGGCGTATTCCCTCATCCCCAACCCCCGATCTCGGCCTCGGTGAGGGGGCGCTCGAGCTTGCCGTACTCCACCTGCGCCGCCCGCTTGAGGTGGCGCATCCCCACCGCCACCCCCTCCTCGGCGGCCAGGAAGGCCGCGTAGAGCGCGATGTTGCGGATGTTGCCCCCGGTCACGCTGAGGCGGGCCAGGAGGCCGTAGTCCAGGGGCTCGAGCGGGGTCTCGGGCGGGAAGATCCGCCGCCAGATCTCGCCGCGCTGCGCGGGGTCGGGGTGGGGGAACTGCACCACGAAGCGGATGCGCCGCAGGAAGGCGCTGTCGAGGGACTCCTTGAGGTTGGTGGTGAGGATGGCCAGGCCCCGGTACTGCTCCATGCGCTGCAGCAGGTAGCTCACCTCGAGGTTGGCGTAGCGGTCGTGCGAGTCCTTGACCTCCGAGCGCTTGCCGAAGAGGGCGTCGGCCTCGTCGAAGAGCAGGATGGCCCCGCCGCCCTCGGCGGCGTCGAAGACCCGGCGCAGGTTCTTCTCGGTCTCGCCGATGTACTTGCTCACGACCTGGGCGAGGTCGATGCGGTAGAGGTCCAGGCCCAGCTCGGCGGCGAGCACCTCGGCGGCGAGGGTCTTGCCGGTGCCGCTGGGGCCGGCGAAGAGCGCGCTGATCCCCAAACCCCGCTGCCCCTTGCGGGCGAAGCCCCAGCGCTCGTAGACCCTCGAGCGCTGCCGCACCTGGGCGGCGAGCTCCTGCAGCAGCCGCTGCTCGTGGGCGGGCAGCACCAGGTCGGCCCAGGCGGCGGTGGCCTCGATGCGCTGGGCCAGGTCCTCCAGCCGGGGGCGGGCGTGCAGGCGGCAGGCCTGCCAGAGGTCGGGGGGCGGGGGGGTCTGGCCGAGGAGGTCCTGGATGGCCCGGGCGCTGAGGTTGAACTGCGAGGCCAGCGCGGCGGCCTCGGCTTCGTCCAGGCCCCGTTGCCACAGCTCGAGCTGTTCGGCGGGGGTGGGCGGGCGCACCTCGAGCCGCAGGGCGGGGCGCTCGAGGGGGGGTGGCGGCTCGCGCGTGGAGGTCAGGACGTGCGAACCCAGCCCCTCGACGAAGCGCCGCAGCAGCGGCAGGTGTTCGCCCTCGGCCTCGAGCACGTAGGCGCAGCCCCCCAGCACCCCCTCGCGCTCGAGCAGCCGTTGCAGGCCCTCGAGGTCGGCAGGGTTGGCCGGCAGCAGCTCGACCGGCAGCCGCAGCAGGCGCAGGCCCAGCTCGAGCGTGGCCCGCGCGGCGACGGCCTGGCGGTCGGCGGCCTCGCCGCCGTAGAGCTGGACCACCGGCGGGGGGCTTTGCTCGAGCCAGGCCGCCACCACCCGGTCAGCCAGGGCCTGCTGCGAGGCCACCAGGGCGGCGGGCGCGGGCGGGGCCTGGAGGTAGCCCCACAGCCGCTCGTCGAGGTAGTCGGTGCCGGTGAGGTAGTGCAGGACGCGCTCGTCCAGGCGCAGGGCCCCCTGGGTGAGGTTGGTCCCCGACAGCTCCACCAGCCGCCAGCGCCGCAGCGGCCCCGCCGGGGAGAGCGCGCTCCAGTGGGGCTCGCTCAGCGTCGCCAGGGCCAGCCCGAAGCTGGGGAAGGGCCGCAGCGGGTCCTTCTGCAGCAGTTGGGCGAAGCTGGAGTCCAGCTCCGGACCGGCGCACAGCAGCAGCACCTCGCGCTCGAAGGGGGAGAGCCCGAAGGCCTGCCCCAGCGTCTCCAGCGCCGCCGGGGCGGGCAGGGCCTGGGCGGCCTCGAGCAGGGCGTTCTGCGCCGCCGGGAGCTCGGAGGGGGCCTCGAGGCGCGCCCGCACCACCCCCAGCGCGGCCATCAGGTAGCGCTGGTTGGCCTGGGGCCAGCTCTGGGCGGTGGCGGTCATGGCAGGCTCACCCGGGGTTGCACGTAGAGCCCGAAGGTGGGGCTCAGGGGGTTGAGGTCGCGGGCCAGCGGGCTATGGGCCCCGTCCACCTCGGCCCGCACCAGATAATCCCCCCCCTCCACGCCGCTGAGGGCGAAGGTGATCCGGTCGGTGTCGGGCTGGTTGGGGTTGGCGATGCCGTTGTGGGGCGGGGCGGGGAAGCTGTAGGCCCGCAGGGGCCGGTCGGCGGGCGGGGTGGGGTCGAACTCGTTGAGCAGCAGCGTGACCCGCTGGTCGCGCCCCACGCGGGGGGTGAAGGTGAGCTCGAGGTCCCCCCCCATCTTGGCCGCGCTCACGCCGGGGCTGAGCAGGAAGGCCAGCGGGTTGGAGGCCTCGCCGGGGCGGGTGAAGGTCGCGGGCGGCTCACCCAGCAGGAGCTGCTGCTGCACCGCCACGGTCTGGGGCCCGGCCCGCAGGCCCGCGGGCAGCGGGAAGCTCACCTCGGTGTCGCTCACCTGCGCCGGGGTGAGGCTCTGCCCGCCCAGCCGCACCCGCGTGACCTCGCCGCGCAGGCTCTGCCCCTGCAGCACCAGGTGGTAGCCGGCGAGGATGGGTTCGGAGGGGGGCAGCAGCTCGGCGTTGGCGGCGGGCTTGGCCCGCACGGCCTCGAGCCGCGGGAAGCGGAAGGGCCGGGCATAGACCCCCACCCCCTCCGGGCGCACCGGCAGCGCCACCCGCGTGGGGCGCTGCGCCTCGATGAGCACCACCGAGACCTGGTAGGCCACGGTGGGCCGGTACTTGGCCTGCATCGCCGACCACAGCCTCGAGTGCTCCTCGGTCGAGAGTGCTTCGGGGCTGAGCTTGATCTGCTCGAGCTGCCGCTCCAGCCCCACCTCGCCCAGCTTGCTCCTGATCTCCAGCGGCACCGTGGCGTCGGAGGCGATGGCCTGGATGCTGCTTCGGATGTAATCGCGCGTGAGCACCCCCATCTCGTGCAGCACCTGCATGGCGTAGCCCAGCAGGGCCTCGGCGTGGAGGTTGGAGTTGGCGTAGGCGGTGAGCAGGTAGTGCAGGTCGAGGGCCAGCGGCGGGTTGCTCACCCGGTCGCCGCGCTCGTCGCGGGCCGGGAGCCCCGCGTTGCGCCAGCCGGGGTTGGGGCTGACCTGATAGAGGAAGAGGTTGAGCTGCAAGAGCCCGTTGCCCTCCACCTTGACCTGGTCCGGGGGCTGGGCGGTCACCTTGACCTGCCCGCCCAGCGAGACGTCGGGCTGGCCGAAGCGGTTGGCGAGCAGCCACTGCAACAGCGCGCTGACGGTGGTGATGGCGAGGGCGTTGCTCATCGGCCTCTCCCCTTGAGGAAGTCCTCGAGGCTCAGCCCCTGCGGGGCGGCCTTGGCCTTGGGCTCCTCGGGCGGCGGGCCGAACAGCGCCCGCACCTCGACGCGCCCGATGTGGACTCGGATGACCGGGGCCTCCGGCGCGGCGGGCCGGGCTTCCGGCAGGCTCACGTGCTGCCGCGGGGCCGGGAAGAGGCTCGAGCCGTGCTCTTCGCTGACCTGCCGCCCCAGCAGCGC
>NZ_KE387023.1:1032708-1033505 GCF_000430045.1 Calidithermus chliarophilus DSM 9957
GGCCCCGGCGTGCCGCCGCAGGCGCACTTGCGCTGGAGGACTCCCCTGGCCCCTGGCGGCGCGGCGGGGGCGGGAGCTTTGGCGGCTTGCGGCGTTTGCTGGCTCATACGCCTCCTTCAGGGGATGGGACAGGCGGGCAGCCCGGGGGTGATGCCGAAGATGTCGGCCACGAAGCTCGCGTAGCACTCGGCGTGGCGGAAATTGCCCCCCGAGCCGCGGGCCCCGTGGATCACGCGCTCCCAGATCATGTGCGAGGCCTCGTGGATGAGCAGGGTGGACTGGGTGCCGGGGGGGCCGGGGGCCCAGAAGCCGGGGCAGAGGAAGATCGCGTCCACCCCCGGGCACGACCAGGCGTCGTTGGAGCAGTCGGGGATGTTGCACCCGCCGAAGGAGCTGGCCCCGCCGATGCAGCGGTAGTGCAGGGGGCCGTCGAAGGCGTTGGCGATGAGCCCGTAGCGCCGGGCCATGAGCTCCATCTCCTGGCCTCGAGCCTCGTCGAGGGTGGGCACGACGCCGCCGGTGAGCCGGTTCATGAAGCCGCCCCGCACCGCCGGGGGCACCCCGAAGCGGTCCTCGAAGGCGGTCTCCAGCACCGAGCCCGGGGCGCCCATGCCCGCCCGGGTCAGCCCCCCTGCCAGGGTCAGGAGGATCGAGACCGCGCCGGCCATCGCCCGGGCCCTGTCCTCGACGGCGGTCAGCTCGGCCACCGGGTCGGCCGGGGCGCCGTCGTTGCCGGCGGTGCAGTTCACCAGCCGCGGGATGACCCGGCGCGCGAGGGCGGGCCTCGAGGCGCTCGA
>NZ_KE387023.1:1033605-1042696 GCF_000430045.1 Calidithermus chliarophilus DSM 9957
GGTTTTCCGCCCCTTCCACCCTCGCGCCGACCCGCGCTGGCCGGACGCCCGGCTCACGCGGCGGCTCGGGCAGCGGGTCGTGGGCGTGGGCGGGGGGAGGCTCGAGCGGCGCAGGCGACGGCTCAGGGTGCGGGATGGGGGACGGGCGGGCCTCGAGTTCCGGCTTCTCGGCTCTCGAGCGCTTCCTCCGGCCGGATGGCTCCGGGGCCTGCGGGTCTGCCAACCGGGGCGAGGGCCGTGCAGGGGGCGGAATTTCCGGTCGGGCGGGCTCGAGCGGGGCGGGTTCGGCAGGGGCTGGGCCGGGCGCTCGAGGCGCTGCCTGCTCCAGGCTCTCCACGGCTTCGCCCGCCCAGCTCCCCTCGAAGCGGGCGGGGGTCTCGAAACGGCCCGGCAGCCGGGGCTCGAGCGTGGGCGCCTGCCCCTGGGCCTGGGCGATGAGGCGGCTCAGGAAGGGGTTCACGGCCCCACCATCCCCAGGTAAAGCTGCCGCCGGGCGGGGGAGAGTGCTAGGATGTCCTGCTCGCGCCAGCCGTAGGCCGAGGCCAGCCGGTGGACCTCCGCCAGCGTGCGCAGGGCCCAGGCGTTCAGCTCGCGCCACAAAAAGGCCAGCGGGTCGAAGGGCGCGGCCCAGGCGTGCCGGCAGGCGGGGCAGGAGAGCCGCAGCAGGAGGTCGGCTTGGGGGTCGGTCTCGGGCAGGTGGTGGGCCACGGCGTCCAGCACCTCCGGCGGCAGTTGCGCCCCTTCCACGCTTCGCCCCTGGTGGCTCGCCTCCTCGACGGCCCGGAGGGTGAGCGTGCGGGCCGGGTCGGGGCTGCCGAGCGCGCTCGCCAGGTCCAGGCTGTCCAGGGGGCGCAGCGTGAGGCGGTAGTCCCCGTGCTCCACCGTTTGCGGCGCGGGGCCCTGCCCCAGCCGCAGGTCGGCTACGCGCAGGCCCAGCTCGAGGGCTTCCCCGCAGGCCGGGCAGCGGGCGAGGGCCTCGAGGCGCGGCCCGAACAGCGCCTCCCGCGCCGCCAGCAACCGCGCGTCGCGCTCGCCCAGGGGGAGGCGGCAGAGCTCGTGCCAGGAGGTGTCCGGGGCCAGGGCTTGCAGGATCAGCAGGGCCCGTTGCAGGGGCGTGGCCCGCTGGCCCTGCTCCCACACCCCCAGCCAGGTCGGGGCGTCGGGGGACATGGCCTACCTACGGCTCGGTGAAGCTGGGCTCGCTGGGTTCGACCACCTCATAGTCGCGCTCCCAGCCCTCGTTCTCCAGCTTGAGGGTCTGGATGGCCACCGCGTTGGCGTTGGCGTCGAGGTCGGGCAGGGCCTGGTACTCCGAGACCCAGCAGCGGAAGATGCGGTAGGCGATGGCCAGTTGCCCCGCCTCGTTGTAGACCTCGAGGATGACGTCCTTGCGGAAGTCCTTGAGCGAGACCTCGGCCCCCAGGCCGGAGCCGAAGTTCCAGACCTTGTTGGCCCACTTCTCGAACTCCTCGTCGTGGGTCACGCCGCGCTCGAGGGTGATGGCCTCGTACTTGGTGCGCCCCGGCGACTTGCGGCCCGTCGAGGGGTCACCCCCCTCGCGGTGCTCCACCACCTCCGTCGAGCGCTTGAGCGCACTGACCTTGCTCACCCCCGCTACGTAGCGGCCGTCCCACTTGAGGCGGAATTTGAAGTTCTTGTAGGGGTCGAATCGGGTCGCGTTCACGCTGAATTGCGCCATTGAATACCTCCTTAGGTTTGCCGAACGCTGAACGTCGAACGTCGAACGCTAAAAGAAAAAAATTGGGCTACACTGTGGTTTCATCGCTTGCATTTGCTCTGTCCTGGGTTTTTGCTTTTTAGGCGTTAGGCATCATCACGCCTGCACCTGCCCCGCCATCTGCTGCAGCTTGACGATGACGAACTCGGCGGGCTTGAGGGGCGCGAAGCCCACCAGGATGTTGACGACGCCGCGGTTGACGTCGTCTTGGGTGGTGGTCTCCTTGTCGCACTTGACGAAGTAGGCCTCGCGCGGGGTGGTGCCGGCGAAGGCTCCCTGGCGGAAGAGGTTGTGCAGGAAGGCCCCCACGTTGAGCCGGATCTGGGCCCACAGGGGCTCGTCGTTGGGTTCGAAGACCACCCACTGCAAGCCCCGGTAGAGGCTTTCCTCCAGGTACAGCGCCATGCGCCGCACGGGGATGTACTTCCACTCCGAGGCCAGCCGGTCGGCTCCCTCGAGGGTGCGCGCGCCCCACACCACCCGCCCCACGTTGGGCAAAGCCCGCAGGCAGTTGACCCCCAGCACGTTGAGGTCGCCGTTCTCCTTGTCGGTGAGCGGGACGCTGAGCTCGGCGACCCCGCTCAGGGTGGCCTCGAGGCCCGCCGGGGCCTTCCAGACGCCCCTCGAGGCGTCGGTGCGGGCCATCACCCCGGCCACCGCGCCGCAGGGGACGAACTCCTCGAGGCGGTTCTCCCGCAGCGGGTCGGGGGCCCGGACGCGCGGGAAGAAGATGGCCGCGTTCTTGTGCCGCGTGAAGCCCGCGATCCCCGAAACCGCCGCCGCGCTGTCGGCCCACCGGGGCGCGTCCACGATCAAGAGGGCGCGGCGGTCCTGGCAGAACTGGTAGAAGTTGTCCCAGTCGCCGTCGGCGAAGTCGGTGCCGAAGGCGGGGGGCGGCACGCACAGCAGGTTGAAGAGGTCGGCCTTGAGCAGCGCGTAGACGCCGGTCTTGTTGGCCTGTGAGCCGGTGTACTGGTTGAGGGTCAGGGCGTTGCCGTCGCTCCCGGCGGTGATGGTGACGCCGGCGGGGGGCGTGGTGTCGGCCAGGTCGTAGGTGTCGGCGGCGGGGCGTGCGCTGACGCTGCCGCTCACCCGCCACAGCCGCGACTCGCGCTCGAGCAGGCTTGCCACGTAGCGCGGGTTGGCGGGGTTGCTCGAGGCGTTGGGGAAGTTCTCCAGGGTCTCCCCGGCGGCGTTCTGCACCCTGAGGTTGAAGAGGCTGGTGTCGGCGGGGTCCTTGGTGTCGTGGTCCACGACCAGCCGCAGGGCGTTGGGCCAGGCCCCCTCGTTCTTGGCCTCCAGCGTCAGCGCCCCCGAGATCGCCAGCGAGGCCTTGGTGGCCCCGTTGTGAACGCGCACGACCAGCGCGTCGCTGCCGCCGTTGGCGAAGTAGTGGCGCACCGCGTAGCTCAGGGTGCTCTCGAGCCACAACCCGCCGAACACCCGCTCGAACTCCCCGAAGCTGCGCACCATCACCGGCTCGTTGACCGGCCCCTGCCGCGCGCGCCCGATGAACGCGGTGATGGAGGTGGCTACCCCGGTAATGGTGCGGACCCCGCTGGGCAATTCCTCAATATAGACCCCTGGATAACTCGGTGTGACTGGCATGACGCCTCCTTTGAGTTTTAGGGGAAGACGGAGGGAATATGGGCCTGATTGTGATTGATCCGACGTTACACCGACGTTACGGCGCCGCCGGGCCCGCCCTGGGGCCCGACTCGCCCGCGCCACGACCGCAGTGCCGACCAACCCGCTGAGCCATGATGGCCTCCCCCTGAACCGCTGGCCCGTCCCGCCGGACCGTCGCTGACCGGACCGGGATGGGCAAGCGTCGGGGCGGGCCTGGGACAGGCGGGCGGGTGCGCGACGCGGTCGGTTGCGAACTGTTAGTTCCGTTTCAGGGTAGGCCAGGCCCCCGGGGGTGTCAAGCGACCGCCCCGCCCTTGCCCGGCCCACGAACCGGCTCGAGCCGGGGCTGGATGGGCAAAGGCCGGGCCTGGGCCCGGCCGGAAAGGTGAACGAAAGCTAAATGTGCCCCCCGCACCTACAGCAGTTCGCGCAGGGCCTCGAGGTTGCGCCGGGCGCTGCCGAGGGGGTCGGGGCTGTGGTCCTGCTCGACCACCAGCCACTCCGGCTGGGCCGCGGCGACGGCGGCGCTCAGGTTGACCTCCCCGTGCCCGAGTTCCACCGTCTCCCACCTCTCGCCCTTGCGGGCCACGTCCTTCACGTGCAGCAGGGGCGTGCGGGCGGCGTAGCGGCGCACGTACTGGGCCGGGTCCACCCCGCCCGCGTGCAGCCAGGCCACGTCGAGCTCGGCGTGAACGCGGGGCTGGGCCAGCAGCAGGTCGAGGGCCGGGGCATCGTCCACACGCTCGAGCAGCTCGTGGGCGTGGTTGTGGTAGGCGAACTTCAGCCCGTGCGCCTCGGCCCGCTCGGCCATGCGCCCCAGCTCCTCGGCGATGCGCGGCCAGGGCCAGGCGGCGTCGGCCTTCGACCACGCGCACACCAGGTAGGGCGCGCCGAGCTCGAGGCAGAACTCGAGCTCCCCCTCTAGCCCCTGCACCAGTGCCTCGAAGGCCGCGTGCCGCCCCAGCGCCTCGAGGCCTAAGCCCTCCAGGATTTGCCGGGTTTCCCTAGCGCTCGTGAACTGCCCGAAACTCTCCACGCCCTCGTAGCCGAAGGCGGCCACGCGCCTCAGCGTCCCTTCGAAGTCCTGCGCCAGGGCGTCGCGCACGCTGTAGAGCTGGATTCCGATCCTCACGGTGGGGCCTCCTTAGGGTGCTATTGGCAATGGGCGAAAAACGTGGAAGAATCGAGGGTCTGGGAGAAGCACATGCGTAAAGAGAACCTTCTGGTGAGCCTGGTGGCCGTCTACATCGCGGCCGAGCTCGTTTCCAATGCTACGGCAGGCCGGTTGGTACAGATAGGCCCGTGGGTCCTGCCCGGCGCGATCTTCCTCTATTCCCTCACCTTCACCCTGCGCGACGCGGTGCACACGGTGGGCGGCTGGAGGGTCGCCAAGTCGCTGGTGTGGGCGGGCCTGGCCGCCAACGCCCTGCTGGCCCTCTACGGGCTGCTGGTGACGGTGCTGCCCAAGCCGGCGTGGTTCGACGGCGGCGCCTACGCCCAGGTCTTCGGCACCACCTTCCGCGTCGTCGTCGCCTCGCTGGTGGCCTACGGGGTCTCCACCTGGCTCGACGCGCTGGTCTTCGAGCGCCTGAAGCGCTCCATCGCGAGCCGGGTCCTGGCCTCCAACCTGGTGTCCACCACCCTAGACACGGTCGTCTTCATCACGCTGGCCTTCGCCGGCACGGGGGCGCCCCTGCTCAACCTGATGCTGGGCCAGGTGGTGGTCAAGATGCTGGTGAGCACCGTGCTGATCCCGCTGGTCTACTGGGTGCGCAACGCCCTGCGCTCGCAAGGGCTGGCGCTGGAAGGCTACTGAACGGGAGGTTTGCCCTCATGGACAAGTTCTGGCTCCCCCGCAGCGGGCCCATGCCCCGCCCCAAGTCCCTCGAAGAGGCCCGCCAGGTGCTCGCCGACGAGGCCTTCCGAGCGCCCAACGTCGGCCGCGTGACCTTCGAAGCCGCCGAGTTCACCTCCATCTGCCCGCGCTCCGGCCAGCCCGACTTCGGCCGGGTGCGGATCTCCTACACCCCTAAGGAGAGGTGCATCGAGAGCAAGTCGCTGAAGTTCTACCTGTGGGCCTACCGCGACGAGCCCGCCTTCTGCGAAGAGCTCACCGCCCGCATCGCCGACGACATCGTGGCCGCCATCGACCCGGCCTGGCTCGAGGTCACGCTCGAGCAGACCCCTCGAGGCGGCATCGGGATCGTGGTCACCGCCGAGCGCGGGCAGAGGCCCTAACCCTGCGGGTCGAGGCGTTCGGGACCAAAAAAGGAGCTCGAGGGTAACAGTGCCCTCGAGCTCCCTCGCTTTTCGTGGTGGGCGGTAGTGGACTCGAACCACCGACCTCACGCTTATCAGGCGTGTGCTCTAACCAGCTGAGCTAACCGCCCACGTGGCGCCCCCGCAGGGACAGCGCCCCCTAATATAGCGAAGCCACCCGGCTTGGTCAAGTAAGGCTGCCGGGTGGCTCCGGCATGGTCGCGTTTCCCACAAACACCCGCCGATCCCGGCGGGTGTTTTACCCCGGCTGTGCGGGGTATCCGTGGGAAACGCTCTCAAAAGCGAACCCCCGCGCTGAGCCGCACCCGGGGGCTGAACTCGAGCACTGTCACGTCGCTGTACTCGGTGGTCGTGACCCGCAGGCCGCCCTCGAGGCCGAGCTCGAGGGGGCCGTCGGCCAGGCGGTAGCCCGCGCTCAGGCCCAGCGTGGTGACGAAGACGCCGCTCCCGCCCTGCACCAGCACGCCGCCCCCGCCCCGCACGGCGCCGAAGAGGCCGGTGCGGTCGTTGTTGGAGTAGAGCACGCCCCCGCCCTCGAACAAGACGCCGAGGAGGGGGCCGCTGAAGAGGGTTTCCACGCCGAAGAGGTAGGCCACGCTGCCCCGGGGGTAAACGCCGAGGGTGGGGTCGAGCCACTCGAGCTCGAGGTCCAGGCTGCCCGCGAAGCCGTAGGCGGCGGTGCCGCCCGCGCCCAGGCCGCCGCGCAGGCTCACCCAACTGTCCTGGGCCAGCGCGCTGCCCAGGGCCAAGGTCGCCAGGAGGAGTAAGGACTTCAGCGCACGTCTCATCGCGCCCATGCTACAGGAGAGGGCCGGTGGCCGATAGCCCGTAGCCCCGTCCCGGACCCTGGAGCCGGGCGCTAAACCCCCGGGGCGGAAGGAGGGTAGAATCAGGGGTAATGATACGCATCCTGCTCGCCGATGACCACGCCCTGTTCCGGCAGGGCCTGCGGAGCCTGCTCGAGGCCGAGCCCGACTTCCGGGTGATCGGGGAGGCCAAGGACGGGCGCGAGGCGCTGCGCCACGCCCTCGAGGCCCGCCCCGACATCATCCTCATGGACATCCAGATGCCCGGCCTCGACGGGGTGCAGGCCACCCAGGAGATCTTGCGGGAGTGGCCCCAGGCCAAGGTCATCATGCTGACGATGTACCGCCAGGACGCCTACGTCTTCGAGGCGGTCAAGACCGGCGCGCGCGGCTACATGCTCAAGGACGCCGACGCCAAGGAGCTGCTCGAGGCCATCCGCCGGGTGCAGGCCGGCGAGGTGCTCCTCGACGCGGAGATGGCCGAGCAGATCATCCAGGACTTCAAGAGCAAGAACGAGACCGCGCCCAAGCCCCACGCCGAGCTCTCCGACCGCGAGGTGCAGATCCTCAAGCTCGTCGCCCAGGGCTACACCAACCTCGAGATCGCCAGCGAGCTCTCCCTCTCGGAGAAGACCGTACGCAACCGCCTGTCCGACATCTTCCAGAAGCTCCACCTCAACAACCGCACCCAGGCCGCGCTCTACGCCCTGCGCGAGGGGCTGGCCGAGTCGGGCGAGGGTGAATGAGTGCGCAGGCCGTCCACCTAGACCCCCGTTCGCTGCTGCTCGAGTTCGGCCCGCTGGCCGGGGAGCTGGGGCGCGGGGAGTGGGTCGCATGGCGGCTGGGGGAGATGGGCTTCACCCCCCACCGCGACGAGCTGGGCAACGTCTGGGCCGGCGCGGGCGGGCTGCTGCTGGTGGCCCACATCGACACCGTGCTGACCCCCGGCCCGGTGCGGCAGCAGGGCGATAAGTGGTTCGCCCCGGCGGTGGGCGACAACTCGGCCGGCGTGGCCGTGCTGCTCTCGCTGGCCCCCCTGCTGCTGCCCCTGGGGGTCGGGCTGGGCTTCAGCGTGGGCGAGGAGGGCCTGGGCAACCTCAAGGGGGCGCGGGCGCTGGTGGCGCGGCTGTCCCCGCGCATGATGGTGGCCGTGGACGGCTACATGCCCGGCGTGGTCACCGAGGCGGTGGGCTCGGTGCGCCTGCGGGGGCTGTTCGTGGGGCCCGGCGGGCACGCCTGGGGCGACCGGACCAACCCCAGCCCCGTGCCCGCGCTGGGGCAGGCCCTCAGCGCGCTCTACGAGCTGAAGAAGCACGAGGACGTGAGCGTGAACGTGGGCCGGGTGTGGGGCGGCGAGGCCATCAACGCCATCCCCGCCGAGGTGGGCTTCGAGCTCGACCTCAGGGCCAGCAAGGCCGCCATGCTCGAGCAGCTCGAGGCGCAGGCCCGCGAAGCCCTGATGAGCGCGGCGCAGAAGCACGGGGTGCGGCTGGAGCTCGAGGTGCTCGGCCGCCGCCCCGCCGGGGCCACCGCCACCCCTGAGATGCAGCGCGCCGCCCGGCTGGCCCTGGCCGAGGTGGGCCAGGAAGTGCGCTGGCTATCGGGCTCCACCGACGCCTCCGCGGCGGTCGAGGCCGGCATCCCCGCCCTGGCCTTCGGCACCTACCGGGGCGGCGGGGCTCACACGCCGGAGGAGTGGGTCGAGCCGGAGTCGCTGGTGCAGGGGGCGAAGGCGCTGTGGGCGCTGGCGCGGGGGTTGAGGGGGATTTAGTCGATAGCTGAACGCTGATAGCCGATAGCCGAACGCCCAACGCCTAACGCCGGTCGTACGTCGTACGTCCTACGTCGTACGCAAAACGCAAGACGCAAAACGCAAGACGCAAAACGCCCTGGACCCTAGACCTTAGACAAACTACGGGCCACAAGCTGACGGCTTATCGCTAGCTCCCCGCCAGTGCCGGGTCTCGAGCTTCCGGGTTGGGCTGGCGGGTGGCTTGGAGGAGGCGCAGGCGGAGGGTGAGGGCGCGGGGGTCGTAGGGTTCGGCCTCGAGGAGGAGGCGGCCGAGGCGGGCGGCCTCGAGGGGGTCGTGCTCCAGCAGGGCGCAGGCGCGTTGGTAGAGGCTGGAGTGCAGGCGTTCGCGCGCTTGGGGCAGGCCGCCGGGGAGGTCCTGGCGGTAGACGCCGCGCCACAGCCGGGTGTCGCCGCCCTGGAGGAAGCGCTCGGCGTCGGAGGTGACGGCGCCCAGCGCCCAGCCTTGCGGGGTGCCGACCACCACCGGGCCTAAGGCGGTGCGGGTGCGGTCGATGAGGTCCTCGAGCAGCACCCGGGCCACGCCCGCTTCGGTGTGGGGGTAGAGGGCGGCCTGCAATTCCTCCGGGCCGGCCCCGGAGCGCCCGAGCAGGCGGGCCTCGAGCAGGCACAGCAATAGCTCCTGCCGCTTGACCCCGGCGATGGGCCTGCCCGAGAGCTGCACCGGGCCCAGCACCTCGAGGCAGCACGACCCGGCGGAGCAGGGGGGGAGTGCCGGGGCGGCGGCGGGCACGGCCAGCTCGGGGAAGTAGCGCTCGAGACGGCGGGCCAGGCCGTGCAGCCCGAGCTGCCGGAGTTCGCGCAGGCGGGGGCGGGCCAGCTCGAGAC
>NZ_KE387023.1:1042939-1071474 GCF_000430045.1 Calidithermus chliarophilus DSM 9957
CGGCGCCGGGCGTCGGCCCGGCGGGTGGGCGCGGGCGGGGCCTCGACGGGCTCTCGCGGGACCTCACGGAGGTACTGCTCCCGCTCGGCGGGGTCTAAGAGCTCGAGGCAGGCCTCCCGGTAGAGGGGGTGGGGGAAGTCCGCCCCCTCGAGCAGGCCGACGGCCTCGAGGCCCTGCCGGGCGAGCCGCAGCGCCTGGGGCGACAGCCCGGCCACCTGGGCCCACACGGCCTCGTCCGGGCCCTCCCCCAAGCAGGCGCGGGCTCCGAGGGCCCGTTGCTGCAGCGGGGTGTGCAGGGCCCGGCCCACCGCCTGCCGCACCAGCTCGGGCAAGGTGGTGGGGAAGTGGCCCGCCGGGGGCTCGCGCCAGCGCCAGAACTTGCCGTTGTGCCAGAGGTAGCCCGCCGCCGTCAGGTGCCGCCGGTACTCCCGCAGGAGCAGCGGGTTCCCCGCGCTGCGCAGGTAGAGCCACTCGAGCGCCTCCAGCGGGAGCGCTTCGCCCGCCAGCCCCTGGAGGAAGACCCGGCTTTCGTCCCACCCCATCGGTTCGAGCCGGCGGTTGCTGAACGGCACGGGGAGGGGGCTCTCGCCGGTGACCACCAGCCCCACCCCCGGCGTGCAGACCGCCCGGCGGGCCAGGTCCAGCACGCCCGCCTGGACCTCGGGCGCGGCCCGGTGGACGCCCTCGAGCCCGACCACCACCGGGGCCAGCCCCGCCAGCCACTCCCCCAGCGCCTCGGCCCAGTCCTCCGGCGCGAAGCGCTCGCCCGCCTCGAGGTGCTCCGCCCAGTGGCGCACCCACCCGGGCAGCGACCCGGGGCGGGGGAGAGCTTTAGCGAGCGCCCCGGGCAGCGCCGCAGCCTCGACCGTGAAGCCCGGGCAGGGCACCGCCCGCCGCAGCCCCTCGAGCGCATGGCTCTTGCCCACCCCCGCCTCCCCCCACAGGCCCAGCGCCAATCCCCGCCGTCCCTGGACGACGGGCTCGAGGCAGCAGCTAAGCCCGGACGCAGAAGAGCGCATCCACCCCTCAGCGGTGGAACTCGCGCGCAAAGGTCAGGGCCAGCAGGGTCAAGAGGAAAAATATCAGGATCCAAGCATCCATAAATACGCCCTCCAAATCTGAACTTCACGCCCAGGGTAGCGCCCGGGCCGTTACAGGGACGTTACAGGGGCTAGGGGGGAGCGGGAAGCAGTAAGCCGTCAGCCATCAGCCGTCGGCGAAGAGCGAAAGGCTCGTGGCCCGTGGCCTGTGGTTCGCCCCTCCCCGTCCCTCCCCGCGCGCGGGGAGGGTTTATCCCCCCCGGCCCCCCTTGCTAAGGGGGGAACAAGGCGTTTTGCGTCTTGCGTCTTGCGTCTTGCGTTTAGCGTCTTGCGTTTGGCTATCGGCTATCGGCTATCGGCTATCGGCTATCGGCTATCGACCATCAGCCATCCACCAACCTCCCATCCCTCAACCGCAAGACACAATCCGCCCGCCGGGCGAGCTCGAGGTCGTGCGTCACCAGGATGACGGTGCGGCCCTTGCGGGCCTGCGAGGTGATGAGCTCCATCACCCGCTCGCCCGAGGCGCTGTCGAGGTTGCCGGTGGGCTCGTCGGCGAAGAGGATGGGCGGGTCGAGGGCCAGCGAGCGGGCGATGGCGACGCGCTGCTGTTCGCCGCCCGAGAGGCGGTTGGGGAGGTGCTTGACCCGCTTCTCCAGGCCTACCTGCGCCAGCAGGGCGGCGGCGCGCTCCTGGCGCTCCTTGAGGCGGTGCCCGGCGAGCATCATGGGGAAGGCGACGTTCTCGAGCGCGGTGAGGGTGGGGATGAGGTTCCACTGCTGGAACACGAAGCCCATCAGCCGCAGGCGCAGCTCGGCGCGGCGGCCCTCGTCGAGCTTGGAGAGGACCACAGCCTTTTCCCCGTCCTGCACGCGCACTTCGCCCTCGGTGGGGGTGTCGAAGCCGGCCAGCAGGTTGAGCAGGGTGGTCTTGCCTGAGCCGGAGGGGCCCACCACGGCGGTGATGCCGGGCTGGAAGCGGTGGCTGAAGCGGTCCACGGCGACGACGTCGATCTCGCCCTGGTGGAAGCGTTTGGTGAGGTGGATGGCCTCGAGCACGTCGTCCTCCCTTCAGACCCGCCCCAGCGCCTCGACCACCGGGATGCGGCTGGCGGTGCGGGCGGGCAGTACGCCGGCCAGCAGGCCCAGCACCAGCGCCACCAGCAGCGCGAAGAAGGCCAGGCGCGGCGTCACCGAGGAGAGCGCGAGCCCCACCTCCCGCACGGTGTACCAGTTGACCGCGAAGGAGGCCACCTGGCCCAGCAGCAGCCCCAGCAGCCCGCCCACCAGCCCCAGCAAGAGGGCCTCGAGCAGCACCAGCCCGAAGATGAAGCGCCGCCGCGCCCCGATGGCCCGCATCAGTCCGAACTCGCGGATGCGCTCGTAGACCGACATCATCACCGTGTTCGCCACCAGCAGCCCGCCCACCAGCAAGGCCACCAGGCTGATGCCGAAGCGCACAAGGTCGCTGATGCGCACCGCCCGCTCCGCGAAGCGCAGCACGTCGCCGGCCGTCTGCGCGTCCACGCCGGGGATGCGGGCCTCGATGGCCGCGGCCACCTCTTCGGCGCGGCGGTCGTCGCGGATGGACAGCAGGACGGAGGTGTAGTTCTTCGTGCCCAGCACCGCGTGGATGGCCTCGATGGGCACGTAGATCACGCTGTCGGCGATGCCCCCGGCCCGCTCGAGCACCCCCACCACCTCGAGCGAGACCTCCGGCGACAGGCGCAGGGTCTTGCCCAGGCCCAGCTTGTTGCGCTCGGCGATGGTCCCGCCCACCACCGCGCCCCCCTTGCCCGGCGTCACCACGCCCTCCGCCCCCTCGAGGTTGGGGTAGAGGTCCTTGGGGCTGACCCCCTGCGGCAGCCCCTGGAACGCGAAGCTGCTCGTGGGGTCGAAGCCGCCCCGCACGAAGACCGCGCTGGGGATGACCTTGGTGACGCCCAGCTCGCCGGCGAGGGCCTCGAGCCTCTCCACCACCTCGGGCCGCAGCTCGGGGTAGCCCGCGCTGAAGGCCTCCACCCCCTCCGGCAGCACCAGCAGGGCCGGCCCCACGCTCGAGAGCTCCGCCCCCAGCGCCTTGCGCAGCCCCTCCCCGAAGGACATGAACAGCACCATGCTCGCCGTCGCCACCACGATGCCCAGCAGCGTCAGCAGGCTGCGCACGGGTCGCGCGCGCAGGTTGCGGTAGACCAGGGCCAGGACTTCCATGAGCCTGAGGATAACGGTTGGGGCAGGGGAGGGGAGGGTGGCAGGGTGCAAAGGGGGCGATGGTTGATGGCCGATAGCCGATAGCCAAACGCAAGACGCTAAACGCTAAACGCAAGACGCAAGACGCAAAACGCCTTGTTCCCCCCTTAGCAAGGGGGGCCGGGGGGGATAAACCCTCCCCGCCGCCGGGGAGGGACGGGGAGGGGTCCACCACGAGCCACAAGCTGACCGCTGACAGCTTCCCGCTTCCTATATGCTCACCCCATGCGACTCGTCGCCGTGTTTGGTTCGGCTCGTTGTGCGCCGCAGACGCCGCAGTACCTCGAGGCTTATGCCTGGGGGCGGGCGGTGGCGCGGGCGGGGTTCGGGGTGGTTACGGGGGGGTACAACGGCTCGATGGAGGCGGTCTCGCACGGGGCGAAGGAGGCTGGGGGGCTGGTGGTGGGGGTTACTGCGCCGCCGCTGTTCCCCACGCGCAAGGGGCCCAATGACCACGTGGACCTGGAGATCCCCGCGCCCACGCTGCTCACGCGCATCGAGCGGCTGCTCGACGTAGCGGTGGGGTACTTGGTGCTGCCGGGCGGGGTGGGCACGCTCACCGAGCTGATGGCGGCGTGGAACGTGGCGATGATCGCGCAGATGCACGGGCTGCCCTACCGGCCCATCGGGGTACACGCGGGCTGGATGGAGCTGCTGCGGCCCCAGCTCGAGATCGCCCCGGCCCACCTCGAGCTGCTGAGCGTGCTGGGAAGCCTGGAGGACGTGGAGACCTTCCTCAGCGGCCTGCCGCGCTGAGCCGGCGCCCCAGGCGGCGTTCGGCGGCGGCGATGGCGGCGTCCATCGCGGCGAGGGGGTTCTCGAGGGTGTTGCCGTGCCCGACGGCGAGCCTCGAGGGGTCGAGCGCGCGCAGGCTCCGGGCAGTTTGCAGCGCCAGCTCGGCGTCCCAGGTGAACCAGGCCGGGAGGGGGAAGAGGGGCCGCACCACGCCCGCCACCGCGACCCCGCCCTGGGTCTGGAAGGCGTCGCCCACGATCAGGCTGCGGTCGCGGGTATCGAGAAAGGCGAGCTGGCCGGGGGAGTGGCCGGGGGCGGCGATCACCTCGAGCGAGCCCACCCGGTCGCCGGGCTCGAGCAGCCGCGAGGGCGCGAACCCCAGGGGCACGAACTTCCCGCCGACCGGCTCCTGCCCCTCCCCGGCCTCGGGCGAGCGGTCGCCCCGCATCAGCCGGGCCTCGCGGCGGCCCACCAGGACTTCGGCCTCGGGGAGCAGGGCGTGCAGGACCTCGAGCGAGCCGGCGTGGTCGGCGTGGCCGTGGGTGAGGGCGATGCGCCGGACGGGGGCGCCCAGGGCCTGTGCCGCGGCCACGATGGCCCTGGCTTGGCCCCAGGCGGTGTCGATGAGGGTGAAGCCGTCCTGCTCCCGCACCAGGAAGGCGTTGATGGGGAAGGGGAAGGTCTGGGTGAGCTGGACCAGGTGCGGGCCGTAGGGGGTCGCTTTCATCGGGGCTCCTCTCAAGGCTAACGCTGATAGCCTTTATGGCTAACACTGTATGCCTTGAACCCCGGCCTGTCAAGACTTACACTGTTCGCGATATGCCCTACCCTGCCAAGACCAGCCCCGAGGCCATCCTGGGGGCCGCCCTGGAGCTCCTCGAGCACGGGGGCGAGGACGGCCTTTCCCTGCGCGCCCTGGCCGGGAGGCTGGGCGTCAAGGCCCCCAGCCTCTACCGCCACTACCCCGACAAGACCGCGCTCGAGGTGGCCCTGGTGGAGCACGGCAACCGCAGGCTGGGCGAAGCCTTGGTGACCGCCAGTCAGGAGCCGGGGCCGGAAGCGGCGCTGGGGGCCGCCGCGCGGGCCTACCTCGAGTTCGCCCGCACTCACCCCCGGCTCTACGACCTGATGATGGACGCCCGGCTCAGCGCGCTCGCCAGCCGCGAGTCGGGCAAGGCGGTCTGGGCCACGGTGCTGCGGCTGGTGGGCGCCCTCACCCGCGACCCCGACGACACCGCCGCCGCCGTGGCCTTGTGGTCCTTCCTGCACGGCTACGCCGGCCTCGAGCGTTCGGGCATGTTCGGCGCGAGCGGGCCCAAGGGCGGGCTCGAGGCGGGCCTGCGGGCCCTGGCGGCGGGCTTCAAAGCCCGGGCTGGGTGAGGCGGGTGCTGGGCGCGAGGGCCGCGCCCCCGTGAGCGAGCCCGTAGGCCACGAAGCCCGCCAGGGCCGCGAAGCCCACGCCGGTGCGGGCCAGGCCGGTCTGGGGGTCAAAGGACTCGCAGGCGTAGCCGTGGTCGAGGGGGGCCTGCTCGAGGGCCAGCACCGCCTCCGCCGCGCTGCGCCGCAGGCCCGAGAGCATGCGGTTGACCAGGCTGAAGCCCGAGGGGAAGGGGAAGTGGGCCGAGCCCTCCCCCACGAAGCGGGCCCGGTAGTGGTGGGGGTTTTCCTCCGACATGATCCACAAGGCGGTGGCCTGCCACACGAAGTCCTCGCGGGTCACGAAGCCCAGGTGGGGCAGCAGCATCAGGCTCCCGGCGGGCTCGTCGCCCCAAACGAAGCCCCCGCCCGGCTCGAAGGCGAACACGAAGCGCCCGCCCTGCACCGCCTGGCGGTAGAGGCTCTCGCGGATCTGGCGGGCCTCCTCGCGCAGGGCGGCGGGGTCGGGGGTGAAGGGGGCCAGCCGGTTCAGCGCCACCGACCACAGGGCGTTGCCGTAGGTCAGGTAGGGGTGGGGCACGGGGTCGTCGGTGGGGGAGAGGAAGGTGCGGTAGAGGGGCAGGCTGGGGTGGCGCTCGCGCCGCACCCGCTCGAAGACCCACTCCAGCGGCTCGCGCAGCTCGGCCAGCAGCTCGGGGTCGGGGCCGCCCTCGAGGTAGCGCGCCAGCGCCAGGGGGTAGGCCGCGGCCTGGTCGAGCTCGAAACCGGGGTAAAGGGGAGGCCCGCCGAGGTACTGCGCGTGCTCGCCGGGCCAGCGCGCGTAGCGCCGGAAGGCCGCCCGCAGCACCTGCCGCGCCCGGGGCCGGTCGGCCAGCAGCAGCGCGGGGAAGAACCACAGCAAGGCGTCGCGCGACCAGTAGGCCCCCGAGACGTAGTAGTGCGGGCTGCGCGAGGTCAGGAGCACGGGCTCGCCCTCGAGGCTGTCGGCCTGGGCGTAGAAGTAGGCCAGCAGCAGGTGCCGCCGGTAGCTGTGCTCCAGCGGCCCCGCGTAGCCGCCGGTGAGGGCGAAGATCTTGCGCCGGGTGGCCTCGAGCAGCCCCTCCCAGCCCACCCGCCGCAGGTGCAGCGCGGTGGTGCGGGCCCCGTCGGCCTCGGGGGCCACCCCCACGTAGAGCGTGACCGGCCCGGCGCTCCACTCCATCGCGAACTGCTCCCCCCACTCGAGCTGGCTGGGCTCGCGGTCGGCCTGGAGCCCCAGCGCCAGCAGGGTGCGCTCGGTGCGGGCCTCGAGCACGTGGCTGTGGGTCCAGGGGTCGTGGGTGGCGCGGAAGAAGGCGTCTACCGTCTCCTCGCGGAAGCGGCGCAGCCCCAGGTGGCCGGTGCGCCCGATGAGCCGCAGGGGGCCGGGCTCTTTGGGCTCGAGCCGCAGCGCGAAGCCGCGCTCGCCCCAGGGGGCCAGCAGCGTCACGGTGCAGGCCGGGCTCTCCCAAACCGGGATCCAGTCGTCGAGCAGGCGGCCCTCCCAGCCCTGCCCCTGCACCTCCAAAAGCGGCTCGCCCACCAGGTCGAGCAGGCCGTTGAGGCCCAGCGAGGCCACCCCCAGCCGCAGCAGGCGCGGGACTTCGGGGTGGGCCTCGAGGTGGAGCTCGAGGTTGCCGGTGGGCCGGTGGGCGGGGGGGTCCTCGAGCACGGGAGCGGGAGTCATGAGTTCGGCCATAGGGCACTCATCCGATCCTGAGCAGCCGCATCGCGTTCCCCGCGAAGATCAGGCGCTGGTGCGCCTCGGGGATGCCCACCTCCGCCGCCGCGCGGTACTGCTCCTCGAAGTACTTCAGCACCCAGCCCCGCGGGAACCAGGAGGCGTCGGTGCCGAAGAGGATGCGCTCGGGGCCGAAGAGCTCGTAGAAGCGGCGGAAGAGGTCCTTGAGCGTGGGCTCGGGCCACACGTAGCGCCGCCACTCGTTGTTGCCCGAGGTGTCTACGTAGACGTTGTCGCAGGCCCACATGAGCTGGAGCAGGTCGTTGAGGTAGCCGCAGCCGAAGTGCGGCACGATGAAGGGCACGGCGGGGTAGCCCTTGGCCACCTCGTGCAGCCGCATGGGGCTGATGTTGACCCCGTCGGCGATCCCGCCGCCCCCGCCCAGCGGCCCGAAGTGGATGAGCACCGGGACCTGCAACTCCTCGCAGACCCGCCACACGGGCTCGAGGGCGGGGTCGTCGAGGGGCCGCAGCAGCGCGGGCCCGAAGAGCTTGAGCCCCTTCAGGCCCAGCTCCTCCACGCCCCGGCGCAGCTCGGCCGCGGCCTCCGGCCGGAAGGGGTCGGCCTCGAAGGCGAAGCCGTGGAGCTTGGGGTAGGGCCTCAGGGTTTCGGCCAGGCGCTCGTTGCCGCCGCCGGTGAGGAACACCAGCCCCAGCAGCCCGTAGCGCTCCACCTCCTCCGCGTAGCGCCGCGCGCACTCCGCCGGGCCGGGCTGGGGCGAGTCCGGGAGCGGGAAGCCGTAGGCCCTCCACCAGCCCTCCTGCGCCTTGGCGTTGCGCTCGTTCCACAGCGCCAGCTTCTCGGCCCCGTAACGCTGTGCCAGGCGCGTTCCCCACGCCCCCCACAGGTCCTCGCCCGAGTAGGGCAGGTGCAGGTGCATGTCGAAGACGGGCAGGGGCAGCTTCACGCGCGCTTCTGCCCCTCGAAGAAGCGCCAGATGTAGTACGCCAGCACGATCAGCCCCACGAAAAAGGCGATGGTGATGAAGCCCCGGATGATCTGCCCCAGGTAAGCACCCACCAGGAGCCCCAGCGCGAACCACAGCACGGGCGTGGGGAAGCGGTTGAGGTTCATGGAGCTATTGTGACAGAGGGATTCGGCGGGCGGGAAGGGTCGAGGGGAGAAGGGCGATAGCCGAAAGCTCGAGGCGTGTGGCTCGTAGGGGAGTCGGGGAGCTGTCAGCCGTCAGCCAAAGGCGGAAGGCCCGTGGCTTGTGGCTACCCCTCCCCGTCCCTCCCCGCGTGCGGGGAGGGCTTATCCCCCCCAGCCCCCCTTGTTAAGGGGGGAAAGAAAGGGCGTTTAGCATCTTGCGTTTTGCGTACGACGTAGGACGTACGACCCGCGTTAGGCATTGGGCGTTCGGCTATCGGCTATGGGCTATCAGCTATCAGCTATCAGCTATCAGCTATCAGCATTCCACACCCGGCGTTCTGCGGTAACCTAAACCGCATGAACCTCATCACCGGCGTCCACCACGTAGGCTTTAGCGTGCCCGACCTCGAGGAAGCCCTGAAGTTCTTCACCGAGGTCCTGGGCTTCGAGCTCGTCAGCCAGAACGCGCTGCCCACCCCCGACGACCCCATCACCGAGCAGTTCGACGTGGAACCCGACGAGTCCATCCGCTTCGCCTTCCTCAAAGCGGGCGACGACACCATCGAACTCATCGAGTGGTCCTCGCCGCGCCAGCACCAGCAGATGCCGCGCAACCCCGACTGGGGCGGGCGGCACCTGGCGCTCAAAACCAACGGCCTCGAGGAAACCCTCGCCAAACTCCGCACCGTCCCCGGCGTTCGCGTCATGAAACCCCGCGGCGAACGCTTCGTCTACGTGCAAACGCCTTTCGGGATGTACCTCCAGCTCATGGCGCCCAACGCCTGAAGGGGTCTAAGCCGGCAGCCCTCAGCTCTCAGCCGTCAGCCCTCAGCTCGTGGCCCGTAGTTTGTCGAGGGCTGAGGCGTCTCGCGTCTTGCGTCTTGCGTTTTGCGTTTGGCTTTTTACGTACGACGTAAGACGTACGACCCGCGCTTAGCGCTCGGCTATCGGCTATCAGCTATCGGCTATCGACCACCGCCATTCACCGATACCTCGCCGTATCCCGCAAGTGCCCCTCGAACGTGGTATTGAGGAACAGCCGCCCCTGGGCGTGGAGGAAGTAGAGGTACCTCTGGCCCCGTTCGTCGGTGCGCTTGGCGTTGAGCACGGCCTCGAGCGCGTCGCTGCCGGGGTTGCCGATGGCGGTGGGGGGGAGGGAGCGGCGGATGTAGCTGTTGTACGGGGTGTCCTTGACGAAGTCGCCCGCGCCGCGGTCGAGCTCGGGCAGGCGCTTGCCCAGGCCGTAGGCCACGGTGGGGTCGGCCTGCAGGGGCATGCCGGCGTCGAGGCGGTTGAGGAAGACCCCGGCGATGACCGGTTTTTCCTGGGCGTTGGCCGCTTCGGCCTGCACGACGGAGGCCAGCGTCACCCAGTCGTGGACGGAGAGGCCGAGCGCCCGGAGCTTCTCGAGCCGCTCGAGGGTGAACTCCTGGGCCATGCGCCGGGTCATGGCCTGCACGATCTCCTCGGCGGTGGCGTCGAGGCCGAAGGTGTAGGTCGCGGGGAAGAGGAAGCCCTCGAGGGTGGGCCCCTCGGCCTCGGGGGGGCGCAGGCCGGCGGGGGGGTTCTGGACGAGCTCGAGGAAGGCCGGGCCGTCGAGGTGGTTCTCGGCCAGGCGTTCGGCCATGTCCACCGCGCGCCAGCCCTCGGGGAAGGTGACGGTGACGGTGAGGGGGCGCGACTTGTCGGTGAGGGCCAGCGCGACCGCGCGCAGCCCGCGGCCCTCGAGGCGGTAGAAGCCGGGCTTGAGGTCCTTGTCGCGGCCCGAGAAGCGCAGGTACAGCGAGAACACCCCGGCCGAGCGGATCAGGCCGGCGCGCTCGAGGATCTCCCCCACGGCGCTCGCCCCGCTGCCCTTGGGGATGCGCACCTGGGCGCTTTTCCCGGTGGGGCCGAAGAGGTAGAGGATGTAGCCCAGCAGCCCTGCCAGCAGCACGAAGGTCATCAGCACCAGCCGCAGCAGCCAGGGGGTGCTGCGCGGGCGCGGCTCGGGCAGGGCCAGGCTCTCGGGCTCGGCGGGTTGGGGGTTGGGCCGGTCTTCACTCATGAATACGAACCTGAGAGGTAGGACTCGAGCAGGGCGACGGCGGCGGCCTCGTCGAGCTTGCCCTTCTCCTGGCGCACGCGCTTGGGGGCGCTCATCAGCCGGTTCTGGCCCAGCTTGGTGGTGAAGCGCTCGTCCAGGAGCTCGACCGTGAAGCCGGCCTGGCGCATGGCCTCCACCAGGCCCATCACCCGCTCGGCCTGGGCGCTGGGCCGGCCGTCGGTGCGCAGCGGCAGGCCCACCACGAAGCGCTCGAGGGCCTCGCGCCGGGCGAACTGGCGCAGGGCCTCGAGGTCGGCCTCCAGGCCCTTGCGCACCAGGTAGCCGCGCCCGAAGGCCCAGCTCGAGCCGGTTTCCCCCACCGCGAGGCCGATGCGGGCCTCCCCTACGTCCAGTGCAGCCACCTTCACGCGCCCAATTAAGGCATCCCGGCCCGCACGCTTCATGAGAGGGTGGGCCGGCCCGGGCCCGAAAAGCCGTCTGGGACACGTCGCGAGACCCAAAGGGTGCGAAGGCCGCACGGGGGCACGGGCGGGCGGTTGTGAGAAATGCCCACCGTGGGGCGAGAAGGCTGGTATAGGCTCTAGGGAAGTAGCTGCACACATTCTCGGGAGGACATAGAGGCATGGTGATCAGCGGCAACCTCAGAGAAAGCCCATTCCAGACCCTAGTAGGGCATTTTCAGGACAAGACCGGCGTGCTCGAGCTGTGGAACATGCCCGACCTCAAGGACTGCAAGCTGTGGGTCAAGCGCGGCCACCTGCGCTGCATCGAGATCGGCAAGGACTACATCGCCGACCCCCTCAAGGCCCGCGACATCCTCCTGGGGATCATCGCCGCGCGCGAGGGGGCCTTCGAGCTGACCTACACCGACTTCAAGACCCCCTGCGACCCCGCGTTGCACTGGCCGCTCGAGCGGGTGATCACCTCGCTGAGCCTCATCGAGGAGGACATCACCCTCCGCACCATCGAGATGCCCGCCCCCGACGTGAGCTACGTCATCTGCGGCGACGAGGAGCTTTTAGACCTCAAGAACTCCTTCTTCTGGAAGCGGGCCAAGTCCATGCTCCAGCACGGCGCCACCGCCGAGCAGATCGCCAAGCAACTGGGCATCTCCCTCAAGCTCGCCTGTTACTACCTGGCGCGGCTGGAGTGGCTGGGGGTGGTTAAGCCGGCGGCGGATTTGTTGGAGATTGAGTTTTAGGTCGATGGTCGATAGTCGATAGCAGGACGCCGGGCGCGGGTCGTGCGTCGTACGCAAGACGCAATACGCCAAACGCAAAACGCAAGACGCTAAACGCCCTTTCTTTACCCCCCTTAACAAGGGGGGCAGGGGGGGATACCCCCTCCCCGCACGCGGGGAGGGCCGGGGAGGGGTTCCCACACGCCACTAGCCACAAGCCACGTGCCATAAGCCTTTCGCTGACGGCTGACCGCTGACGGCTGAAAGCTTACCGCTTACCGCTTCCCTCCCCCTCCTCCATCCTCCGCAACCGCTCCATGCGCTCGGGTGTTGCGGGGTGGGTGGAGAGGAGGTCGGGGAGGGAGGTGTCGTGGGCTTGGGTGAGGCGGTGGAGGACGTTTTGTAGGGGTTTGGTGGTGCCGTAGTGGCGCAGCAGGTAGGTCCCGGCGGTGCGGTCGGCCTCGAGCTCGAAGTCGCGGGAGTAGCCGTTGTTGACGAGCACCGCGGGCAGCGAGGCGCCCAGCGAGGTCACCGAGGTCACGTCGCCCACCAGGATCGAGATCATCAGGAACACGCCCAGGCCCTGGTAGAGCTGGCGGAGGCTGTGGCGGTGAATTACGTGGCCCACTTCGTGGGCCATCACGCCCACGAGCTCGCGGTCGTCCTGGGCCAGGTGCACCAGGTCGTCGGTGAAGACGATGACGCCCGAGGGCAGGGCGAAGGCGTTGGGGCCCAGTTTGGGGGAGCTACGGAACTCGAGCCGGTAGCTGTACCCCCCGCCGACGTCGCGGGCGACGCGGGCGAAGGCGGCCTCGAGCTCGCGCCGGCGGGCGGGGGGGAGCTTGGAGGGCTCGAGGAACCGCTCGTCGAGGACCTTGAGGGCTTGCTGGCTGATGGGCTCGGTCACGGCGACCGGGGTGGCGAAGGCGGCCTGGGCGGCCAGGAAGGGCAGGCCCCAGCGCACGAAGGCCCAGCTAAAGAGCACCAGGCCCACCATGCAGGCCACCACCAGCTTCCAATGCGCCTCGAGGCGGTGCACCCAGGTCAGGCCCCGGTTGAGGCCGAGCCGGGCCTCCAGCCGCTCCACCGCCTGGCGGTCGTCGGTCTCGAGGCGGCCCTCCTCGGGCAGCCGGATCACCCGCCGGGCCTGCCCCAGCGGGGGGTTGACGCGGCAGTGCTCGATGAGGGGCTCCAGGCTCACCCCCTCCCCCGCCACCCGCAGGCGGCGGCCGTCGAAGCGCACCCGCACGGGGTGGGCCCGCGAGCTCCTGCCGTCGAAGTAGAAAGCCCCGAACTCGAGGTCGCTCATCGGCTCCATCCTGCCCTAAAGCCCCACGTCGATGTTGAAGAAGTCGGCGGCGGCCTCGCCCACGCTGCCCTCGCGCACCTTGCCCGCGGCGGCGGTGAACTCCTCGAGGTCGCCGTAGCTCACCACGGCCAGGTGGTCGAGGACGTGCTTGGTGTAGCGCACCTTGGCCCAGGGGATCGCCAGCCCCAGCGTGAAGACGATCGCCAGGAAGTTGCTGACGCTCAGCCAGACCAGGTCCCGGGTCCGGAGGTTGCTCACGAAGCGCAGCTTGCCCAGCGTGGTTTTCTGCCAGGCGTGGTTGGCGAGGCTGGCGTAGATGTGCTGCTGCACCGCCAGCATGCCCAGCACCAGCACCAAGTACCCCAGGAAGAGGCCGCCGAACACGGAGCCCGTGACCAGCGGGCCGAAGTCGCCGCCCAGGACCGCCAGCCCGCCCGAGGCGAAGAGGACCACCGCGAACAGCGCGTACACGCCCAGGCCCATCAGCGCGGCGACGACGTAGGTCGCGTAAAAAGCCCCCACCTCCCCGCCGAACTGCGCCCGGGTGGCCCCCAAAGCGGCGTTGCCGAAGACGTACTGCCGCTGGCGAAGGCGCACGTAGGGCACCAGCAGGCCCAGCGTGAAGGGGGTGAGCAGGGGCAGCAGGAAGTAGCTCAGGTAGCTCTGGCCCAGCGTGCCGTGGAAGCGGAAGCGGATGTTGCGGTAGGCCGAGTTGTAGGCCGTGAAGCGCAGCGACTGGTGCAGCAGCCACGGCAGCAGCACGAAGCCCAGCGCCATCAGGAGCAGGCTGGCCTCGGGGGCGAAGTACTGCAGCAGGTAGTACGCCAGCAGCCCGCCCCCCACGATCAGGTGGCCCTTGAGCACGTGGACGGGCTCGGCCAGGTACTCGAAGGGGTGCCCGGCCAGGAAGGTGTGGCTGTAGAAGTACTGCCGCGCCCGCACCTTGGCCCAGGCGTAATAAATCCCCAGCGTCACCACGCTCAGGAAGAGGTTGACGACCCAGATGCGGAAGAACTCGCCCGCCGAGCCGGTGAAGGTGAAGCGGTGGTACTGCAGCCTGGGCGGGGCCGCCGCCGTGAGCGGGGGCGGCTCGAGCACCGCCTGCGCCGCGCGGGGCTCCTCGAGGCGCGGGGCCCTGGCGGGGGGCGGCGGCTCGAGCAGCCGGGCGTTCTCCGGGGCGAGCAGCAGGCGCTTCTTGGCCTCGTGGTATTCCTCCGGGGTGAGCTTGCCCGCGCGAAACTCCTCCCCCAGCCGCAGCAGTTCCTCCGAAAGCCTGGTGGTGTCCATAGCGCTTTGTGTCCCCTCCAATAAGGTTCTTCCTGCCCTGCCATCCCGCCGCCGGCCGCTCGCTACGCCTGTCCAGGCCGAGAAATCTCCCGCCGTTTGACGCCACGGTCACGAAGGCCAAACCCATTGTATGGAATGAGGCGGGATATTAATGGTCATCGGCGGAGTTGGCGGCAGGACGAGCCTCCGGCGGAATGGTGCGAGCCGGTGGTGCCTGAATTAAAAACTAACTCCAGCAAATTATGCTATCGTGGCGGAACCCATGGCAGCGAAAACCCGGCGTAGCGAACTCAGCAAGCAGCAGAAGGTTCTTTTCAGGTCCACCCTCGAGCTGTGGAGGGCGGCGCGGCTGGAGGTCGGGCTCTACGCGCTGCTGCAGGTGGTGCAGGGGGTCATCCCCGCGGCCACGCTCTACCTCACCAAGCTGACCGTGGACGGGGTGGTGGCGCTGGCGCAGGGGCAGGAGGCGTCGATCGGGGAGCTCACCTTCTTGTGGGTGATCGCGCTGGCGGTGGGGGCGGTGGTCGCGCCCGTCGCCCAGGTGCTCCAGGGCAACGCCGCCGACAAGTGCACCGCCCACATCAACCTGCGGCTGATGGACAAGTCGCGCGACCTGGCGGGGCTGGAGGTGCTCGAGGACGCCCGCTTCTACGACGACCTCAACGTGCTGCAAAGCCAGGCCCCCTACCGCCCGATGAACCTGCTGGTCACGCTGGCCTACCTGCTGCGGGGGTTCACCACGCTGCTGAGCCTGGCGGCGGTGCTGCTGGCGCTGGGCTGGTGGGTGCCGCTGCTGGTGCTGGCGGGGTCGCTGCCCCAGGCGCTCGTGACCTACCGGCTGCGCCGGGCCGGTTGGAACGCCATGGTCCAGAGCACCCCCGAGGCTAGGGCCATGGCCTACGACCAGCGGGTGGCCCTCACCCACGCCTTCGCCCACGAGGTGCGGCTGTACGGGCTGCTCGAGTGGCTGCAGGGCCGCTACCTGCACAGCTTCCGGGCCTACCACCGCACCCTGCGCAAGAGCCGCAACGACCAGGCCTTCAAGGTGCTGCCCTACACCCTGCTCTCCATCGCCGGGGGCGGCTCGGCCTTCGCCTGGACCGCCTGGCAGGCCCAGCAGGGCAGCCTGGGCGTGGGGGCGCTGGTCGTGGTGGTGCAGGGGCTCACCCGGGCCCAGAGCACCGTGCTCGAGATCATCGACATGTTCGGCCTGCTCGCGGGCCAGCACCTGGCCTTCTTCGAGAAGTACCTCGACTTCCTCGCCGTCGAGCCCGGGGTGCGCTACCCTGAGCACCCCAGGCCCCTGCCCGCCCTCACGCCCGAGATCGCCTTCGAGAACGTGTCCTTCCGCTACCCCGACGGGCGGGCGGCGCTCGAGGGCGTCAGCTTCCGCGTTCGTCCCGGCGAGACCGTGGCGCTGGTGGGCGAGAACGGCGCGGGCAAGACCACGCTGGTCAAGCTGCTGCTGCGCTTCTACGACGTGAGCGAGGGCCGCGTCCTCGTCGGCGGGCTCGACCTGCGCGAGCTGGACCTGCGGGAGTGGCGCCGCCGGGTGGGGGCGGTGTTCCAGGACTTCGGGCGCTACGCCTACACCGTGCGGGAGAACATCACCCTGGCGGGCCTCGAGCACGCCCGTGACCTTGAGCGGCTCGAGCGGGCCGTCCTCCAGGCGGGCTTCGAGCGCGTGGTGGACCAGCTCCCGCAGGGCCTCGACACCCGGCTGGGCAAGGAGTTCGACGGGACCGAGCTGTCCGGGGGCCAGTGGCAGAAGCTCGCCATCGCCCGGGCGCTCTTCCGCGACGCCCAGGTGCTCATCCTCGACGAGCCCACCGCCGCGCTCGACCCCCGCTCGGAGTCGGCCATCTACGAGCGCTTCGCCGAGATGGCCCGCGGCCGCACCACCCTGCTCATCACCCACCGGCTGGCGAGCGTGCGCATGGCCGACCGCATCCTGGTGCTCAAGCAGGGCCGCCTGATCGAGGAGGGCAGCCACGAGCAACTCCTGGCGCTGGGCGGCGAGTACGCCGAGCTGTGGCGGATGCAGGCCGAGAAGTACGCCGAGCCCGCGGAACTGGCCCGGCCGGCGGCCGGTTCCTGAGCGGCCCTTGCACAATCCGGGCCGAGCGCCTACACTCGGATGCAAATGGTACGCGCTCTTACCGTGAAGGGTTGGTGGTGGCCTAGGTAGCCCTGGGACGGTAGAGCTTCGTACCCCTAGGGCGTTTCGACCTAGGGGCTTTTTTTATTTGGCGAAGGGAGCACAGATGCGCACGATGGAGCAGACCCGACCCACCGTTCCGGTGAAGAAGACACTGCTGGCCGACCTCGAGACCCCCGTCTCGGCCTACCTCAAGCTCTCGGAGAAGACCACCCCGAGCTTTTTGCTCGAGTCGGTGGAGGGGGGCAAGGCCTGGGCGCGCTGGAGCTTCGTGGGCATCGGGGCGCGGCGCACCTTCCGGCTCAAGGACGGGGTGATGACCGTGGACGGCGAGCCGGTCCCGGCCTCCGACCCCCTGCGCACGCTCTACGAGGCCATCCACCGCCCCACCCGGCCCGACCCCGACCTGCCCATCTTCTGGGGCGGCGCGGTGGGCTACGCCGCCTACGACCTGATCCGCCACTACGAGAAGCTGCCCGCGCTCAAGCCCGACCTGCTGGGCATCCCCGACCTGCTCTTCGTCGAGCCCGAGGTGCTGGTGGTCTTCGACCAGTTCAAGCAGCAGATGCACCTCGTCGCCCCGGCGGAGGAGGGGGACGCGGCCTCGAGGGCCGACGCCCTGGAGCGCATCGCCTGGGCCGAGAGGAAGCTGGGCGGCCCCATGCCGGGGGTGCCCGGCGAGCGGGCCGGGCGGCGGCTGGAGTTCAGCCACAACGTCACGCAGGCCGAATACGAGGCCATGGTGGAGAAAGCGCTCGAGTACATCCGCGCGGGCGACGTCTTCCAGGTGGTGCCCAGCCTGAGGATGTCGGCGCCGCTCAACGTGCACCCCTTCGCCGTCTACCGGGCGCTGCGCTCGGTCAACCCCAGCCCCTACATGGGCTTCCTCGAGCTCGGCGAGGTCACGCTGGTCTCGTGCAGCCCCGAGAGCCTGCTGCGCTCCGACGGGCGGAAGGTGGTCACCCGCCCCATCGCCGGCACCCGCCGCCGGGGGCAGGACGCCGCCGAGGACGAGGCCCTGGCCGCCGAGCTCCTCTCCGACGAGAAGGAGCGGGCCGAGCACGTCATGCTCGTGGACCTCTCCCGCAACGACCTGGGCCGGGTCTGCCGCTACGGCACGGTGCGCCCCACCCAGCTCATGAGCGTGGAGAACTACTCGCACGTCATGCACATCGTCTCGACCGTCGAGGGCGAGCTGCGCGAGGACAAGAGCCCCCTCGACGCCCTGGCCTCGGTGCTGCCGATGGGCACGGTCTCGGGGGCCCCCAAGATCCGGGCCATGGAGATCATCGAGGAGCTCGAGCCCTCCCGCCGCGGCGCCTACGGCGGCAGCTTCGGCTACGTGGCCTACGACGGCCACATGGACGTGGCCCTGACGCTGCGCACCATCGTGGTAGCCAACGAACAAATCCACATCCAGGCCGGGGCGGGCGTGGTCTACGACTCCAACCCCACCAGCGAGTATCAGGAGTGCCTGAGCAAGGCCAAAGCCATGTTGAGGGCCGTTCAGATGGCCGAGGAGGGGTTATGAGCGCCAGGTTCGCGGGGTCCGTAGGGACGACGCGCGCGTCGTCCCTACGGCGGGGTCTGGGGCACGCGAGGGGGCCGGCATGCAGCGCATCCTGACCGGCATCCGCCCCACGGGCCGCTTGCACGTCGGTCATTACTTCGGGATGCTCCAACAGACCGCCGAGCTCCAGGACCACTTCGAGACCTTCGTCATGATCGCCGACGTGCAGGCCCTCACCGACAACTTCCACCAGCCGCAGAAGGTGCGGGCGATGGTGCTCGAGGTGGCCTACGACCTCATCGCCAGCGGCTTAGACCCCCGGCGCTCGACGCTGTTCATCCAGTCGCTGATCCCCGAAATCGCCGAGCTGACGGTGTTCTACGGCAACCTGGTGACGATCTCGAGGCTCCAGCAAAACCCCACCGTCAAGAGCGAGATCGCCCAGAAGCGCGAGCTGTTCGGGCACTCGGTCACCTACGGCTTCCTGGGCTACCCCGTCTCGCAGGCCGCCGACATCACCGCCTTCGACGCCGACTTGGTGCCGGTGGGCGATGACCAGTTGCCCCAGCTCGAGCAGACCCGCGAGATCGTGCGCAAGTTCAACCAGATCTACGGGCCCACCCTCAAGGAGCCCCAGGCCCGCGTGCTCGACACCGCCCGCGTCCGGGGGCTCGACGGCGACGCCAAGATGGGCAAGAGCCTGGGCAACGCGCTGTTCCTGTCCGACGCGCCCGAAGAGATTGCCCGCAAGGTGGCCGGCGCCCTCACCGACCCGCAGAAGCAGCGCCTGGGCGACCCCGGCCGGCCGGAGGTGTGCACGGTGTTCGAGTACCACGGGCTGTTCCACCGGGAAAAGCTCGGGACCGTCGCGGCGGAGTGCCGCTCGGGGGCGCGGGGCTGCGTGGCCTGCAAGCGCGAGCTGGCCGCCGGGGCCAACGCTTTCTTGGAGCCCCTGCGCGCGAGGCGGGCCGAGCTCGAGGCCCGCCCCGGCGAGGTGCTGGAAATCCTGATGGAGGGCACCCGCAAGGCGCGGGCCGTCGCGCGGGAGACCCTGGCGCGGGTCAAGGAGCGCATGCACCTGGACTACCTGGGAGGGGCGGCATGAAGCGGATCCTGATGATCGACAACTACGACTCCTTCACCTACAACCTGGTGCAGTACCTGGGCGAGCTGGGCGCCCTTCTCACGGTGTGGCGCAACGACCGCTTCGCGCTCGAGGACGTCGCCGCCTTCGACCCCGACGGGATCGTGGTTTCCCCCGGCCCCTGCACGCCCAAGGAGGCCGGGCTCTCGGTGCCGCTGATCCGGCGCTACGCCCCCGAGTACCCCATCCTGGGTGTGTGCCTGGGCCACCAGAGCATCGGGGAGGCCTTCGGGGCACGGGTGGTGCGGCACAGGCTCATCGTGCACGGCAAGACCAGCGCCATCGAGCACGACGGCAGCGGGGTGTTCGCCGGCTTGCCCACCCCCTTTACCGCCACCCGCTACCACTCGCTGGTGGTGGAAGACCTGCCCGAGGAGCTGCAGGCGAACGCCTGGGTGGACGAGCCGGTAGGCCGCACGGTGATGGGCCTGCGGCACCGCGACTACCCCACCTTCGGGGTGCAGTTCCACCCCGAGTCGGTCCTGACCGAAGGCGGCAAGCAGATGCTGGCGAATTTCCTGGAGATATGCCGGTAGCCAACGCTATCGGCAAGGGTTATAAGCTATCAGCAATGATTTCCGTAATCGTCCCCCTCCACCCGGCCGAGGACCGGCGGGAACTGCTCGAGGCCAAGCTCCGCGCCCTCGAGGGGCAGGGCGGGCTCGAGGTGGTCCTCGTCGGCAGCACGCCGCACCCCTACACCTTCCTCGACGAGTACCGACCGCCCTACCCGCTGCGCACCCTCCACGACCCCCAGGCCGGCAGCGCCGGGCGCAAGCGCAACCGGGGGGCCGCCGCCGCCCAGGGCGAGCACCTGATCTTCTCCGACGACGACGTGGTGCCCGAGCCGGGCTGGCTCGAGGCCTTCCGCCAGGCCTTCGCCCGCGAGGGCGCGGTCTACCTGGGCGGCTTCCGCTTCAGGGAAGGGCACGCCTGGAAACCGGCCCTGCGCCTCGGGCGGGTGGGCTTCAACAACGTCAACGGGGTTGCCCTGGGGATGCCGCGCGCCCTCTTCGAGCGGGTCGGGGGCTTCGCGGAGTGGCTCGAGGGCTACGGCGGGGAGGACCTCGAGTTCGGCTACCGGCTCGCGAGGGCCGGGATTCCGCTGCGCTACCTGCCCCAGGCCCAGGCCAAGCACCTCGGCCCCACCCCCGCCCGCGACCTGCTCAAGGCCCGCCAGGCCGGGGCCCAGGCCGCCCGCATCGCCCGCTACCACAAAGACCCCAAGCTGGCGCTCGAGCTGGGCGTGCACCCGGCGCAGCTCGTGCTCAAGATGACCACCCTGCCCTGGATGAAGGGCCTGCTGGGCTACACCGGCGACTACGAGCTGGCCTATGCCTGGGGTGCCTGGGAGACGCGCTACGACCCGCCGCCGAGCGGCCAGCAGGCCTGAGCCCTGTCGGGAGAGCTATGGACGTACTGAAGAAAGCCCTATCCGGTGAACCGCTGTCCCAGGAAGAAGCCCGCGCCCTGATGGGCCGGATCATGGCGGGCGAGCTGACCCCGGCGCAGATGGCCGGCGTGCTGGTGGCCCTGCGGGTGCGGGGGGAGACGCTCGAGGAGATCACCGGCTTCGCCGAGGGGATGCGCGAGGCGGCGGTGACGATCCGGGTCTCGCGCAAGCCGCTGGTGGACATCGTGGGCACCGGGGGTATCGCCCCCGACGCCTTCAACATCTCCACCACCTCCTGCTTCGTGGTGGCGGCGGGCGGCGTGGCCGTCGCCAAGCACGGCAACCGCCTGGCCTCCTCGCGCTCGGGGTCCTTCGACCTGCTCGAGGCCCTGGGCGTGCGGCTCGACACCCCGGTGGAGCGGGTGGCCGAGGGCATCGAGGCGCTGGGCATCGGCTTCCTCTTCGCCCGCAACCACCACCCCGCCATGCGCCACGTGGCCCCGGTGCGCGCCGAGCTGGGCGTGCGCACGGTGTTCAACATCCTGGGCCCGCTCACCAACCCCGCCTACGCCAGCCACTACGTGCTGGGGGTGTACACCCCGGCCCTACTCGAGACCTTCGCCAACGCCGCGCGCAAGCTGGGCGCGGAGGCCGCGCTGGTGGTCCACGGCGACGGCCTCGACGACTTCGGGCTGTGGAACAACCAGCTCGCCGAGCTCCACAACGGCTCGGTGCGCCGCTACAGCCTTACCCCCGCCGAGGTGGGCCTGCCCGGCGCCACCTACGACCAGATCACCGGCGGCACCCCCCAGGAGAACGCCGTCACCGCCCGCGCCATCCTCTGTGGCCAGGAACGCGGCCCCCGCCGCGACGCCGTAGCCCTCACCGCCGGGGCCGCGTTCTACATCACCGGCAAGACCCCCGGCATCGCCCAGGGCGTCGCCCTGGCCCAGGAAGTGCTCGACAGCGGCGCCGGACTGGAGCTGCTCGAGCGCCTGGTGCGCTTCACGCAGGGTTGAAGATGTCGATGGTCGAACGCCCAACGTCGAACGCCTAACGCAAAACGCAATACGCAAAACGTCGATGGTCGATATGTCGATAGCCAGGGGACGTCGAGGGTCTGGAGTCGAGGGCCAAAGGCAAAAGGCTCGTAGCGGGGCCAGAGGCGGGGCGGGCACGGGGGCCCGCCCCTACGAAAGGTGTTTCGCGTCTTGCGTTTTGCGTACGACGTACGACGTAGGACGTACGACTGGCATTTAGCGTTTGGCGTTTAGCGTTCGGCGCTCAACTATCGACGTCAGAAGATCTGCGTCAACCCCAGGCTCGGCGTCGAGGTCCCCCGCTCCTGGTCGATCTTCATGGCCTGCACCTTGAAGTGCTGGCGGCTGGTGGCGTTGACCATACCGGTCTCGTAGTCGATGAGCCCGTCGCGGTAGAGGTCGGCGAGGTGGTCGTCGAAGGTCTGCATGCCGTCGAGGCGCGACTCGCGGATGGCCTCGTAGATCTGGGAGGTGCGCTCGGGGTCTTTGATCATGTCGCGGATGCGCAGCGTGCCCTTGAGGATCTCCATCGCCGCGACCCGGCCGCCGCCCATGCGGGGCAAAAGCTTCTGCGAGATGATGCCCACCAGGCTCTCGGCGAAGAGGATGCGGGCCACGTCGCGCTCGTGCGGGGGGAAGAGGTCGAGCAGGCGGTTGATGGTGCGCACCGAGTCCTGGGTGTGCATGGTGGAGAAGACCAGGTGGCCGGTCTGGGCGGCCTCGAGCGCCGCCGCCGCCGTCTCGTGGTCGCGGATCTCCCCGATCATGATGGTGTCGGGGTCCTGGCGCATGGCCGCGACGAGGGCCTCGTGGAAGCCCAGGGTGTCGCTGCCCAGCTCGCGCTGCACGATGATCGAGCGCTTGGGCTTGAAGAGGTACTCGATGGGGTCCTCGATGGTGACGATCATCTCCGCGTGGCGGGTGTTGATCTCCTCGAGGACGCGCGCCAGCGTCGTGGACTTGCCCGAGCCCGTAGGCCCGGTGACGAGCACCAGCCCCTTCTCCTGGTTGGAGAAGAAGTCCAGGTTCTCCTGGGTGAGCGCGCACATCTTCAGCTTCTCCTCGTCGGAGTTGATCACGCGCATCACCACGCTGATGGAGCCTCGCTGCTTGAAGAGGTTGACGCGGAAACGGGCCACCCCGGGCAGGCTGTAGGCCAGGTCCACCTGGTGCCGCTCCTCGAAACGCTGCTTGTGCTGTGGGGTGCACAGCACGTCCACCAGCGAGGCGGTGTACTGGGGCGGGAGCTTGGTCTGGCCTAGGGGGGTCAGCCGGCCGTGGATACGGACCATGGGCGGCAATCCCACGTGCAGGTGCAGATCCGAAGCACCCTGGGCGACAATGCTGGCGAGCATCTCCTGAAAGGTCATACCTCGTTCAGTCTGACAGGCCTTTTCATAATTCCTGGTACATTCGTCACCGATCTTCCGCTCTACACTCAGAACACAAAGGGAGCCCCGGCGAGGAGCCTGAGTAGGCTTCAGGAGGAGGGAAAATGTACAAACGCGTGCTCATGCCGACCGACGGAAGCGCCTGCAGCCTGGCGGCGATCCGGGAGGGCCTCGAGGTCGCCAAGACCCTCGGCGCGGAGGTCACCTTCTTGTACGTGCTGGAGAACCCCACCGGCCTGTGGATGGCCCCCGAGAGCGGCGCCTACATCCAAGAGCTCGTCCAGGACCTCAAGACCGTGGGCCAGGCCGCGCTTAGCGAGGCCGAAAAGCTAGCCAAGGAAGCCGGGGTGCCCTCGAGCGGCAAACTGCGCGAGGGCAACGCCACCGCCACCATCGTCGACGAGGCCAAGAACTACGACCTTCTGGTAATGGGCACCCACGGCCGCACCGGCATCGACAAGCTTCTGCTGGGCTCGGTGACCGAAGGCGTGCTGCACCGCACCAACCGGCCCGTGCTGGTAGTGCGGAGCCGGTGAAGAGCTAGCAGCCGTCAGCGTTCAGCTATCAGCAGTCAGCCATCAGCTCGTGGCTCATGGTTGCCCCACCCCGTCCCTCCCCGCGCGCGGGGAGGGTTTATCCCCCCCAGCCCCCCTTGTTAAGGGGGGTGACAAGGCGTCTGGCGTTTCGCGTTTGGCGTTTTGCGTTTGGCGTACGGCGTAGGACGTACGACGTACGACCCGCGCCCGGCGTTTAGCGTTCGGCGTTCGGCTATCAGCTATGGGCTATCGGCTATCGACCATCGACCATCGACCATCGACACTATGCACCCCGTTCATACTCCCTGCCGCAGCTTCAGCAACACCGCTTCCATCCCGAAGCGCCAGTTGACCGCCAGTTTATCCACAGCCTTATCCACATCCCCCTGGCGCAGGGCCTCGGCGACCTCGCGGTGCTGCTCGACCGAGAGGGCAATGAGGGTGGGGTCTTGCATGTAGAGGCGTTCGTAGCGCTGCACGGTGCGGCGCAGGCCCTCGAGCGTGCCCAGCAGGCGCTGGTTGGGGCAGCGGGAGAGGAGGGTGCGGTGCCAGAGGGCGTCGAGCCGGCGGGCCTGGTCCTGGGTGGCCTGGGCCAGGGCCTGGTTGTGGCGCTCGAGCTCGGGCAGCACCGACGCCACCAGGGCGCCGCTGGAGCGCAGGGCCAGCCCCTCGAGGGTCCAGAGCATGGGGTAGACCTCCTCCACCTCCTGCTCGCTCAGGGGTTGCACGCTGAAGCCCCGCGCCAGGTCGTGGCGCACGAAGCCCTCGCGCTCGAGCCGGAACAGCGCCTCGCGCAGCGGCGTTCGGCTGATGCCCAACTCTTCGGCCAGGCGCGACTCCACGACGCGGCTGCCGGGGGGGAGGGCGGCCTCGAGGATCTGCTCGAGCAGCAGCGCGTACACGTCGGCGCGGCGGGGGGCGCGGCTCATCCCAGCCATTCCCTGACCTGCTGGGGCGTGAGGTTGCCCCCGCACAGCACCGTCGCGACCCGCCGCCCCCGGAAGCGCTCGCCGTGGGCCAGCAACGCCCCCACCCCCACCGCGCCGGAGGGCTCGACCACCAGCCCCAAGTGGCGGTGCAGCCGGCGCATGGCCTCCAGCGTCACCGCGTCCTCGACCAATAGAATGTCGTCCACCACGCCCCGCAGGTCCTCGAGGGCCTCGGGCACGGGCAGCCGCACGCCGATGCCGTCGGCGATGGTGTGGATGCGCTCGTAGGTCACGAGCCGGCCGCTGCGCCAGGACTGCTCCATGGCCGGGGCCCCCGCCGCGCACACCCCGATCACCTCCACCTCGGGGCGCTGGGCCTTGACCCAGTGCCCGATCCCCGCCAGCAGGGCCCCGTTGCCCAGCGGCACCAGCAGCGCGTCGAGGGGCTGGGGGTAGCGCAGCAGCTCGAGGCCGATGGTCCCCGCCCCGATGGTGGGCTCCACGTCGCGGCTGTCCTCCACGAAGACCGCGCCGCCGTGCGCGGCGTAGGCCTTGGCGGCCAGCTTGGCCGCGTCGAAGTCCTCCCCCTCCAGCCGCAGCTCGGCGCCCAACGCGCGCATGCGCTCGAGCTTGAGCGGGTTGGCGTTGACCGAGGCGAAGACCGTGAGCGGCACCCCGTGCTTGCGGGCCGCGTAGGCCATCCCCTGCCCGAAGTTCCCCGCCGAGGCGCAGACCACCGGCGCGGGGCCCCTAGCCTCCACGTGCCACTGCATGAAGCAGTCGGCCCCCCGGCCCTTGAAGGAGCGGATGGGGTTGACGGTCTCCACCTTCACCACCACCTCGACCCCCAACTCCGCCGAAAGGGACTCGGCCAAAAACTGCGGCGAGTTCAGGAACACGGGGTCAATGCTGCGGCTGGCGGCCTCGATGGCTTGTGGGGAGATTCTTGAACTCATGGTTCCTCCAATGGACTTGCTGCGAAGGACGTCGATAGCTGATAGCCGATAGCTAAACGCAAAACGCCAAACGCAAGACGCAAAACGCTTTGGCCATCGGCCATCGGCCATCGACCATCGACCATCGACCATCGACCATCGACGTCTTCTCAAGCGCAGAACTCGCGGGCGGTCTCGAGGTAGACGCGGGCGCAGCGCTCTACCGAGTCCAGGTCCACCCACTCCTCGGCCGCGTGCGCCCCGGTCCCGCGCGGCCCGAAGAGCAGCGTGGGGATGCCGGCCGTAGAGAGCACCGCGCAGTCGGTCCAGAAGGGGCGGCCTTTGACCTCGGGCTCGTGGCCGAGTTCCGCCCGCGCCTTGGCCCGCAGCACGCCCAGGATGGGCTCGGATCCGGGGAGCTCGTGGGGGGGGCGCTCGAGCCCCCTCCGCAGGCTGTAGCGGAAGGCGGGGTCTTCGGCGGCGAGGCGCCCCAGCACCTCCCGCACCTCGCGCTCGACGCTCTCGGCACTCTCGCCGGGGACGGTGCGGCGCTCGAGGGCGAGCTTGCAGGAGGCGGGGTAGCTGGAGAGCTCCTGGCCGCCCTCGATCAGCGAGGCGTGCAGCGAGGGGGTCCCCAGCAGGGGGTGGGCGGGGCCGGAGCGCAGGCGCAGCCCGAGCTGCTCGAGCGCCACCAGCACCCGGCCCATGTGGGCGATGGCGTCCACGCCCAGCTCCGGCATCGAGCCGTGGGCGGCGACCCCGTGGGTCTCGACCTCCAGCCACACGAAGCCCTTGTGCGCGACCACCACCTCGAGCTCGCTCGGCTCGGTGACGACGGCGGCGTCGGCGCGGAAGCCGGCCCCCACCAGCTCGAAGCTGCCCAGGCTGGCGTACTCCTCGTCGGCCACGCAGGCGGCGACCACGTCCCCGCGCAGGCCCAGCTTCCTCGCCTCGGCCACGGCCCACAGCATGGCCGCCACCCCGCCCTTCATGTCGTAGGCGCCCCGCCCGTAGAGGCGGCCCCCCTCCGCGCGGGGCTGGAAGGGCTCGGCCATCCCGGCCACGCCCACGGTGTCGAGGTGGCCGTTGAACAGCAGCGAGCGGCCCCCGCCCGTGCCGCGGGCCACGGCGACCACGCTGGGGCGGCCCGGGGTGGCCTCGAGCCAGTGCACCTCGAGGCCCTGCTCCCGGCACCAGCCGGCGACGAAGCGGGCGATCTCGCCCTCGCCGGGGGCGCCGGGCACCAGGTCGGGGTTGACGGAGTTGACGGCGACCAGCCGGCGGAGGAGTTCCTGGGCAGGGGTCATGGTATACGATACAGCAAAATCGTATACAGACTCGTCAGTGGCCTCATGCACCCGGGACGCATCCCGGTAGGATGCTGGGGATGAAGCTCAACCGGCGCGAAGTGCTGGGCCTGGGGGCGGGCCTGCTGGGGCTGGGCACGGCGCAGAGCGGCCCCGAAACCCTCGCCCACTTCCCCCTGGGGGTGGCCTCCGGCGACCCCAGCGACAGCGGGGTGGTGCTGTGGACCCGCCTGGCCCCCGAGGTCTGGCAGGAGGGGGAGGGGCTGGAGTTCGAGATCACCGAGGCCGCCGACCCCGCCTTCGCCGCGCCCCGCTTCTCGGGGCCCGCCGTGCAGCCGCGCCCGGAGAACGACTTCACCAGCGTCACCGACCTCTCGGGGCTGCTCGAGCCGGGCCGCGCCTACCTCTACCGCTTCCGCTACCGGGGGGTCTACAGCCCCGTGGGGCGCACCCGGACCCTGCCCGCCCCCGGCGAGACGCCTGCGCTGCTGCGGATCGGGCTGGTGACCTGCCAGGAGTTCACCAGCGGCTACTGGGGGGCCTTCGCCCACCTGGCGCGGGAGAACCTCGACGCGGTGCTGCACCTGGGCGACTTCATCTACGAGACCTCCGCCGACCCCCGCTGGCGCAGGCTGCGCTTCCCCGACCGCAGCTACCGCCTCCCCAGCGGCAGCTACCTGGCGGTGAACCTGGCCGACTACCGCGCCATCTACCGCGCCTACCGCTCCGACCCCTTTTTGCAGATGGCCCTGGCCGCGCACCCCTGGGTCTTCCTGTGGGACGACCACGAGATGGCCAACGACTACTACTGGGACGCGGCCCAGGACGCCCCCGGCGCCCCCGACCACCCCTACCGGGGCCAGCCCGAGCGGCTCAAGCGGCTCAAGCTCGAGGCCCAGCAGGCCTGGCTCGAGTACGTCCCCGCCCGCATCACCCCCGACCTTACCGCCGCCCACCCCCACGCCCAGATGACCCAGTACCGCAGCTTCCGCTTCGGGGGGCTGCTCGAGCTCTTCGCCACCGACACCCGCTCCTACCGCTCGCCCCACCCCTGCGGCGAGGGCGGCAACGGCCAGCGCACCCTGGCCTCCTGCGCCGCGCTCGAGGCCCCCGACCGCAGCATGCTGGGCGAGGCCCAGCGGCACTGGCTGCTCGAGGGGCTCGCCTCGAGCCCGGCCCGCTGGCGCGGGCTGGCGAGTGCGGTGATGTTCTCGCCCCTGCGCTCGGGCTCCATCGCCATCAACGCCGACGGCTGGGACGGCTACGCCGCCGAGCGGCAGTATTTGCTCGAGCAGCTCGTGGGCGACAACCTGCTGGTGCTCAGCGGCGACCTGCACGCGGCGCTGGCCGGGCTGATTCGCCCCGGCTTCAACGGGCGCGGCCCGGTGCGCGGCGCGGAGTTCATGGCCCCCGGCCTCAGCAGCCCCCCGCCCCGCGAGGCCCTGGGCCGCATGGGCTACCCCTGGCCCGGCAACGCGCTCATCGAGGCCTTCAACCGCCACCTGCACTTCTTCGAGGGCGAGCTCAACGGCTACGCGGTGCTCGAGCTCACCCCCGAGCACGCCACCTACAGCCTCTACAGCGTGGACAAGACCCAAAACCACGCCTACGCCAACCGGCGGCTGGCGCGGCGGGTGCGCTTCGACGGCAGGGGCCTGCGCGACGTGCGGGAGTGATGCCCGGTTCGGTCAGCCCGGCGCCGAACCGGCCCGGCCGGAGGGGGTGCTCGAGGATTCAAAAAGATAGCCGCTGAAAGTCTTTGGGCTGGACGACTATCTTTTTGAATCCGGTATGACCCGCGGTAAACTGCCCGGATGAACGCCGAACTGCTGGCCGTGGGCTTCGGGCTGCTCTCCGCCGCCTCCTGGGGCGCGGGGGACTTCAGCGGGGGGCTGGCCTCGAGGCGGGCCCACCCCTACGCCGTCACCGTGCTGGTCTCGGCCACCGGGCTCCTCCTGTTCACCCTGCTGGCCCTGTTGCGCGGCGAGACCTTCCACGCGGGCGACGTGGGCTGGGCGGCGCTGGCGGGGGCCTCGGGGGCGCTGGGCCTGCTGTCGCTGTACCGGGCCTTCACCGCCGGGCAGATGGGCCTGGCCGCGCCGGTGGCGGGCGTGACC
>NZ_KE387023.1:1071574-1116500 GCF_000430045.1 Calidithermus chliarophilus DSM 9957
GCGTGACCGGCGCGGTGCTGCCGGTGCTGCTGGGGGCGGCGCTCGAGGGCCTCCCCGGCGGGCTGCAACTGCTGGGCTTCGGCGTGGGGCTGCTGGGGGTGTGGCTGGCCTCGAGGCCCGAGGGCGCGGTTCGCCCGGCGGGGCTGTCCTGGGCGCTCTTGGCCGGGCTGGGCTTCGGCGGCTACTTCGTGCTCATCGACCGGGTGGAGGGGCTGTTCTGGCCCTCGGCCGTAGCCAAGCTCACCGCGCTGGCCCTCACCCTGGCCTACGCCCTGCTCAACCGGCCCCAGCGCTGGCCCCGCCTGCGCGAACTGCCGCTGGTGGGCCTGGCCGGGGCCTTAGACGCCGGGGGCAACCTCTTCTTCCTGGCCGCCGCCCAGAGCGGGCGGCTCGACGTGGCCGCGGTGGTCTCCTCGCTCTACCCCGCCTCGACGGTGCTGCTGGCGAGGGCCGTGCTGCACGAGCGCCTGCGGAGGGCGCAGGGCCTGGGGGTGCTGCTGAGCCTGGGGGCCATCGCCCTGATCTCGGCGGGCTAGGGGCAACGGTATGCTTTGAGCATGAGCCCCTCGCTGATCCGCCGCCTCGAGACCGGCCTCGAGCCCCTCTCCGGCCTGCTGGCCGGCGCCAGCCCCGAGCAACTGCGCCAGCGCCCGCCCAGCGGCAAGTGGTCGGCCCACGAGAACCTGGCCCACCTCGCCCACTTCACCGCCGTCACCTTGGGCCGCCTCGAGCGCATCCTGACTGAGGAAAGCCCCCGCCTCGAGCGCCTGCGCTCCGACGAGGACCCGGTGTTCCTCGAGCTCTCCGCCCGCTCCACCGAGGCGGTGGTGACCGAGCTGCAAAAGCTGCGCACCGACCTGCTCAACCGGGTGCGCGGCCTGGGCGACGCCGAGCTGGCCCGCGTGGGGGTGCACGGCGCCGCCGGGCCCATGCCCCTGTCGCAGTGGCTCGAGCTCTACGCCGTCCACGAGGCCCACCACCTCTACCTGGCCTTCTGGGCGGTGCGCCAGGTGATGAACGCCTGATGGCCGAGCCCTATTCCTCCACCTTCTGGCACCGCGACTGCACCCTGTGCGGGGCCTGCTGCGCCGCCCCCGACATCGCCGCGCTGAACAAGCCCTTGGGCGTGCCCTGCCAACACCTGGACCGCGGGTGCAGGTGCGCCATCTACGAGAACCGGCCCAAAGTCTGCCGCAACTACACCCCGGACTGGGTCTGCGGCGAGGTGGCCCCGCTACCCACGCTCGAGGCCCGCGTCCGGCGCTTCCTGGAGATCTACGGCCTAGCTTAGCCACGGCGGTAAGAGCTGTCCTGGAGGACACTTGCAAGGGAGAAACCACGGCTTTTTAGAATAAAAGCGTGCTAAAAAGCTACAAGGCTCCCATCGAGGAATCCGAGAAGACCCAAGTCCTGATCCTGGGAAGCGGGCATCTGGGGAATCTGGGTCAGCAGTTCCGGCCTGCGCTGTTGGACAGCCTGATCGAGGTCCTTAGGGGCTACTCGCCGGACGTGATCGGCGTAGAGTCGCTCCCGTCCCAGGTAATTGTCGGGATGGAGGCGGCCCCCGAGAAGTACAGGCAGGCCCTCGAGATCTTCGCCAAGGACCGGCTCGAACTCGCCCGCCGGGCTCAGGAGGCGCTGGGCGTCTCGAGGACCGAGGCCGAGGGGAGGGCAAAGGGGCTGCTCGAGCAGGCCGTTCGCGGGGGGCTTTCTCCCGAAGGACGGCTCGACTTAGCCCTCAACCTCCTTGCCGCTTACGAGGTGGAGTCGGCGGTGCTGCAGTGGTCGTACCTGCCTGAAGTCGGGCAAGAAAGGTTGAGCACGATGGACGGGGGCCTAGCCGGGCAGTTCGACGCTCTTTTGAACTCGCCCGTCGAGAGCTTCTCCATCGGGGTACGGCTCGCCCGGGTGTTGGGGCTCCAAAGCATCGCCTGCATCGACGACCAGCAGGACACCGACATCTACTTCGAGATCGCCGACCGGCTCGAGCCTGAGCTCGAGCGCATCGGTTATCACACGGCCATCCGGGAGAGCGAGATCATCCGCAAACACCAGGAAAGCTCCCGGAGAGCCGTGGAGGCGGGCGACTTGCTTCCCCATTACCGGTTCATGAACTCCCCCGAGTACGTCCATGCCATCATGGACGCCGAGTACGTCTCCTACCTCCGTCCCAAGCTCCCGTCCCGGCTCGAGCGAACCCGGCTGGCTCAGCTAGAGGTACGGAACCTCAACATGGCCTCGCACATCCGTCGAGCCTCAGCCCGGCACCCCGGCCAGCGAATGCTGGTGATCGTCGGGGCCTCGCACAAGCCCCTCCTGGACCTGTACCTGAGCCAGATGCTCGACGTAAAACTCGTGCACCTCGGCGAACTCCTATAAAGCCGCTATCTGTCGGCGAAGAACGGGCCAGAAAAGGGCGAGCTGGTGGCCGCCCCTACAGCGTTTCGCGCTTGGCGTTCGACGTTCGGCGTGGGGCGTTCGGCATCCACTCAATGCACCCCCGCCTCCGTGATCGCCGCCGCCGAGTTGAGCGCGAACCGCACGTTCCCCCGGAACTCGTTGAGGTTGGTGGCGTTGACGTAGGTCATGGCGCTTTGCAGGCCCTCGCGCAGCCTCGAGACCGCCTCGCGGGCGTCCTTGTGGAAGGCCCGCAGCGTCTGGGAGGAGCCCTCGATGTAGTTGCGCTTCTCGGTCACCAGCGAGGAGGCCATGCCGAAGAGCAACACGCCCTCGAGGTGCCCGTCCTTCTTGATGAGCACCTCGTCCTCGAAGGAGCCGGAGGCGAAGAACTTGCCCATCATCACGCCCTCGGCGCGGGTGAGGGCTTTTACGAAGTCGCCCGAGGAGTTCACCCCGCCGTCGGAGATGATCTGGGCGTCGGTGTAGCCGGCGTGGTTGCGGAATTGCCAGATCTCCTCCAAAAGCGAGAGCTGGCCCACCCCCACCCCGGTGTTGATGCGGGTGGTGCACACCGAGCCCGGCCCCACGCCCACCTTGATCACGAAGTGCTTGAAGCCCGAGAGCTTCATCAGCCAGTAGGCGTAGGCGAAGCCCTCGACCGAGCCCACGTTGCCCAGGATGACCCCGCTCTCGACGCCCTGGGCGCGGATCTTCTCGAGCACCGGCAGCACGGCGGCGTTGGCCCCGTGGGCGATGTCGATGGAGACGAAGGCCAGGTTGGGCTGCTCGAAGAGCTCCCCCAGGAAAGCCTCCTCCTCGTGGATGCCCAGCGCCACCCCCACCAGGGCCGGGGCGCTGGCCCTCACGTCCTGGATGCGCTGGGCGTCGGAGAGGCCCACGCGGGGCAGGACATGGATTCCGCCGTGCCCCTCGTCCCACACGTCGCGGGCGAAGCGCGAGCGCATCATGCTCATCGAGGCCCCGAAGGCCGGGAAGGCGTCCACACTGCCCCGCACGGTGTGGAAGTGCTGGCGCACCTCCACCTGGCTGCGCGAGATGGGGCGGGTGAGGAAGGTGGGAATAATGGTCTTGTCGGCGAAGGTGTAGTAGGTCTCCAGGCGCGGGTAGGGGTAGCTGGCGATCGCGGCGCGGGCGTGCTCGAGGGCCTCGAGCGACATCTGGTCCAGGGTTTGGATGTTCACCCGACCAGTGTAGCGCCACGGCGGGAAGGGTCATCAAACTCCTTTACAAACGCATAAGGCGTTCGTATATTCAAAAGCCAGGTACGGCTTTGCGCGCGAGCCCACGAGAGTCCTCAGGAGCCGACTGAGCCCGATGAAACCCCTCAACCCCGCTCGAGCTACCCGCTGACGGCCTTCTTTCCTTCGGGAAGGAGCCGTGAGGGTTTGCGAGGGCGGGGAGTCTTTTTTATGCTTCTCTAGGCGAAAGGAACCGGACATGTCCACCACCCGAAAACCACCCAGCGGGCCTAGCACCGCCGAAATCCGCGAGAAGTTTCTCCGCTTCTTCCAGGGCAAGGCGCACCTGCGGCTGCCCTCCTTCAGCGTGATCCCCCAGGACGACCCCACCCTCTTGTTCATCAACGCCGGGATGACCCCGCTCAAGCCCTACTTCATGGGCAAGAAGCCGGTGTTCGCCGGGCACGAGGGCGAGTGGTACCGTGTGACCACCTGCCAGAAGTCGGTGCGCACCGGCGACATCGAGAACGTGGGGCGCACCAACCGCCACCAGACCGTCTTCGAGATGCTGGGCAACTTCTCCTTCGGCGACTACTTCAAGAAGGAGGCCATCGAGTGGGCCTGGGAGTTCCTCACCGGCCCCGAGTGGCTGGGCCTCGACCCGGACCGCATCTACGTCACCATCTACGAGGACGACGACGAGGCCTTCGAGCACTGGACCAAGGGCGTGGGCCTGCCCGAGAGCCGCCTGCACCGCTTCGGCGCCGACGAGAACTTCTGGCCGCAGGACGCCCCCACCAAAGGCCCCAACGGCCCCTGCGGGCCGTGCTCGGAGATCTATTACGACCGCGGCCCCGAGTTCGGCAGCGACACCTGGGCCGACTACTACGAGACCCGCGAGAGCAACCGCTTCGTGGAGATCTGGAACCTGGTGTTCCCGCAGTACAACCGCAAGGACGGGGGGGTGCTCGAGCCCTTGCCCAAGCCCAACATCGACACCGGCATGGGCCTGGCGCGGGTGGCGATGGTGCTGCAGGGCGTCACCGACTTCTACGAGACCGACGAGTTCATCCCCCTGATCCGGAGGATCGTCGAGCTGAGCGGCGTCAGCTACGAGGGGCCCTCCTCGCTGGCCCACCGGGTCATCGCCGAGCACGCCCGCGCCGTGACCTTCATCCTGGCCGACGGGGCCCACTTCTCCAACACCGGGCGCGGCTACGTAGTGCGCCGCCTGCTGCGCCGCGCGGTGCGCTACGGCTACCTGCTGGGCCTGCGCGAGCCGTTCATGTACGGGCTGGCCGAGGTGGTGGCCGAGGTGATGGGCGGGGTCTACCCCGAGACCCGCGAGAACCTCGCCAGCGTGCAGAAGCAGATCCGGCTCGAGGAGGAGCAGTTTTTGCGCACGCTCGAGGCGGGCATCAAGCGCCTGGACGGCATGCTGGCGGGGCTGAAGGAGGGCGACACCCTCCCCGGCAAGGACGCCTTCACCCTCTACGACACCTACGGCTTCCCCCTCGACCTCACCCTCGAGATCGCCGACGAGCGCGGCATCAAGGTGGACACCGAGGGCTACGAGCGCGCGCTGGAAGAGGCCCAGGAGCTCGCCCGGCGCAACATGGCCTTCGAGCGCGACCTCTTCAAGCAGTCCAACGAGGCCCTGGCCGCCCTCGCCAAGGACTACGGCGGCACCGTCTTCGTGGGCTACGAACAGACCGACACGCAGGCCGAGGTCAAGCTGCTGCTGGTGGGGGACCAGACCCTCCAGGAAGCCCCGGCGGGCAGCGAGGTGCAGGTGGTGCTCGACCGGACGCCCTTCTACGCCGAGGGCGGCGGCCAGATCGGCGACTCGGGGGTGCTCGAGTGGGCCGAGGGCTGGGCGCGGGTGAGCACGACCCAGAAGAACAGCGACGGCATCTTCCTGCACGTGGCGCGGGTGCAGCAGGGCACGCTCAGGGCGGGCACCACGGTGCGGGCGCTCGTCGACGCGCAGCGCCGCGACACCGAGAAGAACCACACCGCCACCCACCTGCTGCACGCGGCGCTGCGGGCGGTGCTGGGCACACACGTGCAGCAGAAGGGCAGCTACGTAGGCCCCGACCGCCTGCGCTTCGACTTCAGCCAGTTCGAGCCCATCGACCCCAGGGACCTCGCGCGCGTCGAGATGCTGGTCAACCGCTGGATCCAGGCCGACTTCCCCGTGACCTACGCCTACAAGGGCCTCGAGGAGGCCAGGAAGGAAGGCGCGATGGCCCTCTTCGGCGAGAAGTACGCCGACGTGGTGCGCGTGGTGAGCGTCGAGGGCGGCGTGGAGGGCGTCAGCAGCAAGGAGCTGTGCGGCGGCTGCCACGTGCGGCGCACCGGCGAGATCGGGGTGTTCGTGATCCGCTCCGACGAGGCGGTGGCGGCGGGCGTGCGGCGCGTCGAGGCCCTCACGGGCAGCGGCGCGGTGCAGTACGTGCGGGAGCAGCTCGAGCGCCTGGGCTCCCTCTCGCGCGAGCTGGGCGTGAGCCCCGAGGGGCTGGCCGAGCGGGTGGGCAAGCTCCAGGACGAGCTCAAGGCCCGCGAGAAGGAGGTCGAGCGGCTCAAGCTCGAGCTCGCCCGCGCCCAGCTCTCGGGCGGGGGCGGCGGCCCCGAGCTGCGCGAGGTGGGCGGCTACCGCTACCTGGCGGTGCGGCTGGAGGGCGTGGAGGCGGGGGCGCTGCGCGGCGCCGCCGACGAGCTGCTCGAGCGCCACAAGGCCGACGTGGTGGCGGTGGGCTCGGGCCAGAACCTCGTGCTCAAGCTCGGCAAGGGCGCCCAGGAAAAGGGCCTCGACGCGGGCGCCCTGATGCGCAAGCTCTCGGAGACCGCGGGCGGGCGCGGCGGGGGCAAGGGGGCGCTGGCCCAGGGCGGGGGCTTCGACCTCGAGAAGGCCTTCGCGGGGCTCGAGGGTGCTCTCATGAACCTGCCCCAACCTTGAAACCGAACCCGCCGGGCGGGGCGTCCCGACCAAGGCGCCCCCCCAACCCGGTGAAAAATTAGAATCTCATCATCCCGTTGTGACAAATAGCCTGGCGGGTAGCTCAGCCTGTTTTACAGTTGGGCTGAAGTCATGCAGTCCCAATCGCCGTACCACACCATTGAAGCCCCCCCGGCACTGAGCCGGCCGTTCTGGCTCGAGCGCTTCTTCCCAGTGGTCGTGCTCTTCATCGCCGTCACCAGCCTGTTAGGGGTTATCGCGCTCAACCGCTACGTGGACGACTGCCAGAGGGCCGCTGCCCAGGTCGAGCACGTGCGGGCCAAGGCTTACGCGCTGAAGGCGCTGGAGCTCGAGGCCGCCCAGGCCTGGCGCCCGGAGCTCGGAGCCGCGCTGGAGCAGGCCAGCCGCCACGCCCGCGCTCACCTGGAAATGCTCTCCCGTCTGGTGCGGCACAGTGGCTGGCTCGAGCGCTGGCTCACGTCCCCGGACATAGGCTCCGTGGCCGCCCGCATGCAGGCCGCCTGGGAAAATTACGAGGCCGTGGTGCGGGCCAGCGTCGAGCGCCAACGGCCCGCCCCCGCCACCGGCCCGTCGGGATCGAGCTTTGCCGCGCTCGAGGGGGCGCTCGAGGACGCCGCACGGCGGTACACCGGCCTGGCCGCGCGCGCGCGGGAGGTCGCCGACTTGGCTACGGTCCTGCTCAGCTTCTCCGCGACCTTGCTGCTGCTGGGGATGGTCTACCAGATCGACCGCATCCGGCGCATCGGGCTGATGGCGGCCACCGAGCAGCGCGCCATGCGCAAGAGCGCCGAACACTTCAGGGCCCTGGTGCAGCACGCCTCCGACATCATCGTGCTGCTCGACCGCGAGGCCAACATGCGCTACGTGAGCCCGGCGGCGGAGGCGGTGCTGGGCTTCGCGGCCGGTGAGCTGCTGGGCCGGAACGTGCGGGAGATCCTGCACCCCGACGACCGGCCCCAGGCCCGCGAAGGGCTGGCCTGGACGCTCGAGCACCCCGGCGCCCCCTACCAAGCCGAGCTGCGCCTGCGGCACCGCGACGGGGGCTGGCGCCACGTGGAGCTGCGCGGCACCAACCGCCTGGCCGACCCCGAGGTGCGGGGCGTCGTGCTCAACGTGCGCGACGTCACCGAGCGCAACCAGGCCCAGGAGGCGCTGCGGCAGAGCGAGGCCACCTTCCGCATGCTCTTCGAGGACCACCCGCTGCCCATGTGGGTCTACCACCGCCAGACCCTGCGCTTCCTGGCGGTCAACCAGGCGGCGCAGGACAAGTATGGCTACAGCCGCGAGCAGTTCCTGGGCATGACCATCCTCGACATCCGGCCCCCCGAGGAGCGGGAGGCCGTGCTGCAGGACGCCCAGCAGGAGCGGCCGCGGCTCCAGCACTCCGAGGGGTGGAGGCACCAGCTCCACGACGGGCGCGTCATCGAGGTGGAGATCGTCTCGCACACCCTGGAGTTCGAGGGGCAGGACGCGGTGCTGGTGGTCGCCCACGACGTCACCGAGCGCAGGCGGCTCGAGCGCCAGCTCACCCGGCAGGCCTTCTACGACCCCCTCACGGGCCTCGCCAACCGCACGCTCTTCACCGAGCGCCTCGAGCAGGCCCTGGCCCGCTCGCTGCGCCGGGGCAAGCCGGTGGCGCTGCTCTTCCTCGACCTCGACCGCTTCAAGCTGGTCAACGACAGCCTGGGCCACGAGAAGGGCGACCAGCTCCTGGTGGAGGTGGCCCGCCGCCTGCGCGGCTGCCTGCGCGGGGAGGACACCGCCGCGCGGCTGGGCGGGGACGAGTTCACGGTGCTGCTGGAGGAGGTGCCCAACGCCGAGGTGCCCCGCCAGGTGGCCGAGCGCATCAACCAGGCCCTCGAGGCGCCCTTCGTGCTCGAGGGTCAGGAGGTGTTCGTCAGCGCCAGCATCGGCATCGCCCTGGGCAGCGGCGTGGGGCAGAGCGCCAGCGACCTGCTGCGCGACGCCGACATCGCGATGTACCGCGCCAAGAACCACGGCCGCGCGCGCACCGAGGTCTTCGACGTAAGCATGGGCGCCCAGGCCTCGGAGTACCTGCGCCTGGAGAGCGACCTGCGCCGGGCGCTCGAGCGCGGGGAGTTCCGGGTGTTCTACCAGCCGCAGTACGACCTCAGGAGCGGGAAGATCGTGGGCCTGGAGGCCTTGGTGCGCTGGGAGCACCCCGAGCGCGGCCTGGTGCCGCCCGCCCAGTTCATCCCCATGGCCGAGGAGACCGGCCTGATCGTGCCCATCGGGCGCTGGGTGCTCGAGACCGCCTGCCGCCAGGGCAAGGCCTGGCAGGAGGCCTACCCCCACCACACCCCCCTGGCCGTGGCGGTCAACCTCTCCATGCGGCAATTCCGCCACCCCCGGCTGGTGGAGGAGGTGGCGGAGGTGCTCGAGCAGACCGGCCTGCCCCCGCAGTTGCTCGAGCTCGAGATCACCGAGAGCGTGGTGATGGACGACGCCGAGGCCACCGTCGCCACGCTGGGCCGCCTCAAGGCCCTGGGCGTTCAGCTCGCCATCGACGACTTCGGCACCGGCTACTCCAGCCTGGGCTACCTCAAGCGCTTCCCCGTCGCGGTGCTCAAGATGGACCGTGCCTTCGTGCGCGACCTCACCGAGGCCGGCGGCGACCAGGCCATCGTCAGCGCCGTGATGGGCCTCGCCCGCGCCCTGCGCCTGCGCGTGGTGGCCGAGGGCATCGAGACCGCCGACCAGCTCGAGCAACTGCGCGCCCTAGGCTGCGACATGGGCCAGGGCTACTACTTCGCCAGGCCCATGCCCGGCCCCGCCGTGAACACCTTGCTCGAGTCGCCGGGCTCGAGCTCGAGGATGCAGTCGAAGTAGCGGGCGGTGGGTGGCGATAGGCTCGTGGCTCATGGTGGACGGCGGTGAGCTTTCAGCCGTCAGCTCGTGGATTGTAGGCACGAGGAGAGGGCGGGCACGGGGGCCCGCCCCTACGTCGTGCGTTTGGCGTTTGGCTATCGGCTATCGACCCTCGACCATCGACCATCGACCCCATATCGTAAGCCCGTATGCCCTGGATCACCCTCGACCTCGACGGCACCCTGGCCGATTGGCCCTTCCGCCACTGCGTGGGCCCGCTGCTGCGGCCCTATTTCCAGCGCCACCCGGACGCCTGGGCCCTTCGTCACCGCGAGTTCGTGGGCCGGATGGCCTCGGCCGAGCCGGTGCGGGCCTTCGACTGGGACGACATCCACGCGGTGGTCTGCCGGGAGCTGGGCCTGGAGCCCTTCCCCAGCGTGCGCGAGCTGGTCGAGGCGGCGCGGTACGACCCCGCGCTGCTGTTCCCCGACGTGGCCGCGGCCGTCGAGCTGTGGCGCGAGAGGGGCTGGAAGATCGCGGTCGCCACCAACGGCTACGCGCTTTACCAGGGGGTGATCCTCGAGCGCCTGGGCTTCGCCTACGACCTCATGCTCGCCCCCGACCGCTGCGGCTACGTCAAGCCCCAGCCCGAGTTCTGGCGCGGGCTGGACGGGGAAGAGGTGGTGCACGTGGGCGACATCCTCAGCCAGGACGTGTGGGGCGCCAACGCCGCCGGGATCAAGGCGGCGTGGGTGTGGCGCACCATGCCCGAGGAGTGGGCGGTGATCCCGGCGGCCGAGCGGGCGCAGCGCCCCGAGCTGGGGGCGATCCTCGAGCGCGAGCTAAAGCTGGAGCTCGAGACCCACGGCAAGCCGGCGAACGCCCCCGCCCACCTGCCCCGACCCGACTGGGTGGTGACCGACCTGCTCGAGCTGGCCCAGACCATGTCCTGAGCGGTAATTTCCCCTGCCTGCACCGGCCTTCGATTTAGGCTTTTGCTTAATCCTTTGGCGAAGGCTTTACGCCGGGCGCATAATCGGGGCACAGGAGGGGGAGCATGTACGGGCTGAACGAAAAAGACTTCCAAGTGAGCCAACTGCGCCGCGAAGAGTACCTGCGCGAGGCCGAGCAAGCCCGCGAGGTGAAGGCCTACCTGGCCGAAACCCGCCCCTGCCGCACCTGGCGCTTCCGCCTCGCCGAGTCCCTGCTGGGGGTGGCCACGCGCCTGAGCCCCTACCACCGCGAGCTGATCCGGGGCCTGGGGGTGTCCGGGGTAAGCTTGCGCTAGGAGCCCCGTGGTCAACATCCACCTCTCCGCCGAGGACCTCGCCCGCGTCCGCTTCGCCTTCAGCACGCTGTGGGAGGCGGTGGCGAGCTACCGCGCCCTGCGCAGGCCGGAGAAGTACCCGCTGCACCTGCCCTGGATCCGCGAGGCCCGCGAGGCGCTGGCGGGGGCCGACCTGGGGCCGCTCGAGGCGCTGGTGATGATGGGGGGGTATCCCGACTTCCTGACCCCCCCACCCACCACGCCCCTGCCCGACTTCGCCGCCGAGGTCGAGCACCTGCTCCAGACCCCCCACGAGCTCGTCGCGCAGGACATCCGCAACGTCCTCGAGAGCTGGCCGCAGGCGGTTACCCCGGCGGTGCGCGAGGGCTTCGAGCCCTACCTGCGCGACCCCCGCGGCTCGCTCGAGCGCCTGGCCGACACCCTGCACTTCTACTGGGAGCGCACCCTGGCCCATCACTGGCCGCGCCTGCGCATCCTGCTCGAGGCCGACGTGATGTACCGCGCCCGCATCTTCGCCCTCGAGGGGCCGGAGAAGCTCTTCAACGAGCTCCACCCCGCCCTGCGCTACCAAAACCGCACCCTTCAGATCGTCAAGCACGGCTGGGACGCCGAGATTGACCTCTCGGGCCGCGGGCTGCTGCTGATCCCCTCGGTGTTCGCCGACCACACCCTCATGTTCGAGCCGCCCTGGCAGGAGACCCTACAATACGGCGCTCGAGGCACCGCCGGGCTGTGGTGCCCCGAACCGCCCCCGGCGGCGGAGGCGCTGGAGAAGCTGCTGGGCCACAACCGCGCCCGCCTGCTCAAGTACCTGGTCACCCCCTCCACCACCCGCGAACTGGCCTACCTCTTCGACGTCAGCCCCAGCGCCATCTCGCAGCACCTGGGCTGGCTGCGCGAGACGGGCCTCGTCGCTACCCAGCGCCACGGCAAGAACGTGTTCTACAAGCTCAGCCCCATCGGGGAGAGCCTGCTCGAGGCGTACGGGGAGTTGGAGACGCCCCTGGCGCTGGTGATTTAAGGGGTGAATGCTGGGTGCGGGTCGTACGTCGTACGTCGTACGTCCTACGCCGAGCGCTGAACACTGAACGTCGATAGCCGATAGCGGATAGCTGCGTCGGGGACAGTGATTGGGGTGATCCTGGCCTCGAGCAAGCCCCGTACCCTCGCAATATGCGAGGGTATACATTTTTATTATCCGATAAATATGGGCTATCTCAGCCAGTAGGCACACGAGAGAATTTTAGCAATATCGATAAAATCGGGACATTTTACCTGGGACATACATCCTGGGGGTATAGGCGCAGAATGGGGCTCGAGGAAAGGGAAAGGAGCAGGTTTATGGCGGAGAAATTTGCCATGATCATCGAGAGCGGCACCACCGACAAGCTGATGGCGGCTTCCATCCTCACGGCGGGGGCGGCGGCCATGGGCAAGGACGTGACGGTGTTCCTCACCTTCGGGGGGCTGATGGCCTTCAAGAAGGGCTACGAGCAGGCCCCCATGGTCATGCCCAACGAGTTCAAGGGCATGGAGGGCATGATGGCCCAGACCATGCAGGCCAAGCACATCCCCCACTGGATGAAGAACTTCCAGGACGCCAAGGAGGTAGGCAACGTTCGCATCCTCGCCTGCAGCGCCACCCTCGACATGTTCGACCTAAAGAAGGACGACCTCGAGCCCATCGTCGAGGACGTGGTGGGCGTGGCCTACTTCATCAAGGAAGCCGAGGGTGCCCAGACGCTGTTCATCTGAGGAGGCAGTTATGATCCAACCCCTCACCATCGCCAAGGAAATCGACGCCCGCGGGAGCTTCTGCCCCGGCCCGCTGATGGAACTCATCCGCACCGTGCGCTCGGCCGCCGTGGGGGACGTGATCGCGGTGCTCTCGAGCGACCCCGGCTCCATCAAGGACATCCCGGCCTGGGTCGCCAAGGCCAACCACGAGCTGGTAGCGCTCGAGGACGTCGGGGGCGAGGTCAAGCGCTTCATCGTGCGCAAGACCCATTAGCGAGGAAACCGTGCCGTGAGCGTAGCGGGCCCGGGGTCTCCCTGGGCCCCGCTGCCGAGGAGGAGTCATGAAACAGATTCTGGTGCTGGGCGGGGGCACGGGCGGAACCCTGGTCGCCAACCTGCTCGCCAAGAAGCTCAAGGACGAGGCCGAGATCACCCTCATCAGCGCCTCGCCCCGCCACCTCTACCAGCCGGGCTGGCTGTACGTGCCCTTCGGCTGGCAGGACCCCCGGGCGCTCTCGCGGAGCCTCAGGAGCCTGCTGCGCCGGGGGATCCGCCTCGAGGTGGCCCGCGTCGCCGGGCTGGACCCCGCCAACAACACCGTCGCGCTCGAGGACGGGCGCAAGCTGGGCTACGACTACCTGGTGGTGGCGACGGGCTCCCGCGTGACCCCCGAGGACGTGCCCGGCCTGGCCGAGGGCGCTCACCACTTCTACACCGAGGAAGCCGCCTGGCGGCTGCACACCGCCCTGGCCGAGTTCACCGGCGGCAAGATCGTGGTGGGGGTGGGCGGCCTGCCCCACAAGTGCCCGGTGGCCCCCCTCGAGTTCACCTTCCTGCTCGACGAGTACCTCTCCCGCCGCGGCATCCGCGACAAAACCGACATCACCTACACCTACCCCATCGACCGGGTGTTCACCATCCAGAGCGTGGCCGACCTCGCCGCCCCCCTGCTGGCCGAGCGCGGCGTCAGGACCGAGACCTTCTTCAACCTCGAGTCCGTGGACCCCCAGAAGAAGATCGCCTACAGCCTCGAGGGCACCGAGCTCCCCTACGACCTGCTGGTGATGATCCCCCCGCACCGGGGCGCGAAGTTCCTCGAGAACTCCCCCATCGCCGACGCGCAAGGCTGGGTCAAGACCGACCGCGGCACCCTCCAGGTGCCCGGCTTCCCCAACGTCTACGCCCTGGGCGACACCACCGACCTCCCCATCTCCAAAGCCGGCTCCACCGCCCACTTCGAGGCCCCCGTGATCGCCGAGCGCATCGCTGCCGCCATCCAGGGACGCGAACCCGACGCCCGCCACGCCACCTACCACGGCAAGGTGACGTGCTTCCTCGAGTCCGGCTACGACAAAGCCAGCATCCTGGCCTTCGACTACGACACCCCGCCCAAGCCCCCAGCCCCGAGCTGGCTCTACCACTACGAGAAGATGGCCTTCAACAAGGCGTATTGGTACTTGGTGCCTACGGGGGTGATTTAGGCGGGCAACGTCCCCGCGTGCGCGGGGAAAACGATCAGGTGCAGCGGTGGGTGCAGGCGATGGGCGGTTCATCCCCGCGTGCGCGGGGAAAACTGGTCTTCATTTCTCCTCCGTATAGCCATAACCGGTTCATCCCCGCGGGCGCGGGGAAAACGGCTCGCCCCTCGTGGGCGTGCCCCGGTCGCACGGTTCATCCCCGCGTGCGCGGGGAAAACTCTTTCGTAGTGGACGTGCTCAAGCGCGTCCCCGGTTCATCCCCGCGTGCGCGGGGAAAACGCACGCGCGTACGCCCTCGAGTTTTGACCCCACGGTTCATCCCCGCGTGCGCGGGGAAAACGCGGGGCCAGGAGGGGTCGGGCCAGCGCCCGGTGGTTCATCCCCGCGTGCGCGGGGAAAACGTAAAGAATTGTCCGTAAAAAACATTGTCAATCGGTTCATCCCCGCGTGCGCGGGGAAAACAGCCACGCGTGGTCGTGCCAGGGGAGGCCGCGCGGTTCATCCCCGCGTGCGCGGGGAAAACGAGCCATGGGTTTTCTCCTTGGGGTCTAGAGGCGGTTCATCCCCGCGTGCGCGGGGAAAACAGCCGGAACGCCTTACCCCGGTAGATTGAGGTCGGTTCATCCCCGCGTGCGCGGGGAAAACTGCCAGGTGTACGCGAAGTGGGTCTGGCCGGGCGGTTCATCCCCGCGTGCGCGGGGAAAACGGGCTGGGGGCCAGCTCGCGGGCCACCAGCACCGGTTCATCCCCGCGTGCGCGGGGAAAACGAAAGAGGGCCTAATGAAACCGTCATCATTTACGGTTCATCCCCGCGTGCGCGGGGAAAACGGTCGGCAACATCACCACCTCCACCACCAAGCTGGTTCATCCCCGCGTGCGCGGGGAAAACGGCCACGCGCAGCAGCGGGGTGCCGTACTCGTCGGTTCATCCCCGCGTGCGCGGGGAAAACGCATCGCCAGCAGTTGGCTCTAGATAGGTCCTCCGGTTCATCCCCGCGTGCGCGGGGAAAACCCCTCCTTCGGCACGGTGGCCCCGGTGGTGCTCGGTTCATCCCCGCGTGCGCGGGGAAAACTCGAGGTACGTCGCCCCCGACGGGCGCAAGGGCGGTTCATCCCCGCGTGCGCGGGGAAAACGCCGTCGGAGGCCAGGTACTCGCGGCTGGCCTCGGTTCATCCCCGCGTGCGCGGGGAAAACTTGGGCTTTCTCCTTTTTCCCGGACGCCCCTGCGGTTCATCCCCGCGTGCGCGGGGAAAACGTGGGGCTCTTGTCGGCGGGGAACACGGTGGCCGGTTCATCCCCGCGTGCGCGGGGAAAACTGTTTCAGCCACGTGTTTCTTGGCAGAAACTCCGGTTCATCCCCGCGTGCGCGGGGAAAACGACGCCTACGGCCTCCGCCACAAGGCCGGGGACGGTTCATCCCCGCGTGCGCGGGGAAAACGCGCGGCCCGTCGCGGCCCGTCCCAGGCCCGCGGTTCATCCCCGCGTGCGCGGGGAAAACAGCTTCTTGAGCTCGGACAGGATGGGCGTCTTCGGTTCATCCCCGCGTGCGCGGGGAAAACGGTCTGCGCAAGAGCCTGAGGCTCAGGGAGGCCGGTTCATCCCCGCGTGCGCGGGGAAAACTCGGTCATCGTCTTCCCTCGGAAAGCCCCCGGCGGTTCATCCCCGCGTGCGCGGGGAAAACACTTGGTCCTATCGAGCAAAACTGCCCCTCGAGCCCCCGGAAGTGTCTCGAGCCGGTTTTCAAGGATCGCCAACCCCTCGGGCCGATGGACCTATCCTAGCATCGGGCGGGCGCTCAGAGCCTCGAGGCCAGGTTGTCGCGGCGGAACAGGCGGAAGGCCAGGGTGAGCACCAGGGCGTTGAGGGCCCAGACCACCAGGCCCATCAGCAGGACTAGGCCGGTGCTGACGTACATCACGCCGGTGGCCTGCCCGATCACCAGCGCCACCACCGGCAGCACGATCACCCCGCCGAGCTGCATGGCCTCCTGGAAGGTGTTCACGCGGGCCGAGACCAGCACGGTCACGCCCAGGCTGAGCGCGGCCACGGCGGGGCCTAGCCACAGCGCGAGCGCGGCCCACAGCCAGTTGGGGAAGAGCAGCCGGCCCAGCAGGTTCCAGGCCACCAGGTTGCCCACCACGCTGTAGACCGCGAAGCCCAGCAGCCCGATGAGCACGGCGGCCAGCCAGGGGGAGAGGGCCTTGGCGAGGAAGAGCTCGCGGTCGGAGGTGGGGGTGTAGAGCAGGGCCTCGAGGGTCTTACGCTCCTTCTCCCCGGCGAAGCTGTCGGCGGCGATCACCGAGGAGACCATCAGCGGCAGGATGAGGTAGAGCGGGGCGAAGAAGTAGACCAGCGCCAGCACCGCGACCTGCTGGGCGGGGCTGTAGCCCGCCACCGAGGCCTTGAGGGCGGCGGGGGCGCGCTCGAGGAAGGTCTGGAGCTCGGAGAGGGTGTTGCCGGGGAGGTTGCCGAGCTGGGGGGCGAAGGTCACCAGCAGCGGCAGCAGCACCAGCATCACGACGGGCACCAGCACGATGGGGATCATCACCCCGCGGCTGCGGGTGACGGCCAGCAGGTCTTTGCGGAGCACGGCGAACAGGGCGTCGCGGTTCATGGGGCCTCCTCGGCGTGCAGGGCGAAGTAGACGTCCTCGAGCGAGGGCTCCTCCAGGCTCACCCGGTACAGCCCGACCCCGCCCGCGGCCAGGCGGCTCACCAGCGCCGGGACCTCCTCGCGCCGGACGCCGGGCACGCTCAGGCTGCCGTTCTCGCGGCGTTCGGCCTTGGGGAGCAGGCTCAGGGCGGCGGGCAGGGTGGCGGGGGTGACCTCGAGCACCAGCCGCACGCCGCCCAGCCGCCCGGCCAGTTCCTCCGGGGTGCCGATGGCCCGCAGCCTGCCGCGCTCGAGCACCGCCACCCGGTGGCAGAGCAACTGGGCCTCGGCCAGGTTGTGGGTGGTGAGGAAGACGGTGCGCCCCGCGGCCTGGAGCCCGCGGATCAGCTCGTGGACCTCGCGCGCGGCCACGGGGTCGAGGCCGGAGGTGGGCTCGTCGAGGAAGATCAGCTCGGGCTCGTGCAGCAGCACCCGCGCCAGGGCCAGGCGCTGCTTCATGCCCTTGCTGTAGCCGCCCACCCGCTCGTCGGCCCGCCCGGCCAGGCCGAACTGCTCGAGCAACTGCGCCGCGCGGGCGCGGGCCTGGGCGGGGCCCAGGCCGTAGAGCCGGGCGTAGATCTCGAGGTTCTCCCGGGCGCTGAGCCGCTCGTCCACGGCGGGGGTCTCGGTGAGCACGCCGGTGCGGCGGCGCAGGGCGGAGCCGTCTCGGGCGGGGGAGAGGCCCAGCACGACGGCCTGGCCGGAGGTGGGCTCGAGCACCCCGTTCAAGAGGCGCACGGTGGTGGTCTTGCCCGCGCCGTTATGGCCCAAGAAGCCGAAGACCTCGCCCGCGGCGACCTCGAGCTCGAGCCCGTCGAGGGCCAGGATCTCGCCGAAACGGCGGCTGAGCTGGTGGGTCTGGATCACGGGGTTCATGGGGGTTCGCCGAGGCGGGGCACCCAGCGGGGCACGCGGCGGCAGTAGTCGGCGTACGCCGCCCCGAAGCGCCGCCTCAGGTTAGGTTCCTCGTAGAAAATGACGAAGAGGTGAAAGGCCGACAAGACCAGCAGGGCGTACAGCAGCAGCCTCCACGAGCCGAAGAGCAGCGCCTCGCCCAGCAGCATCAGCCCCACGCCCAGGTACATGGGGTTGCGCACCCGGCGGTAGAGCCCCTGCACCACCAGCGTTTTGGGCGGGTCGAGGGGGGCCGGGGTGCCGCGCCCGCGGGCCGCGAAGTCCCACACGCACTCCAGGTAGACCGCGGCGCCCAGGGCGACGGGCAGCAGCCCCAGCCACTGCCAGGCGAGGGCGGGGCGGGGGTAGCTCCAGCCCAGCAGCCACAGGGGGACCCACAGCACCATCGTGGCGGGGGCCACCAGGGTGAAGAGCAGGGCCTTGAGCCAGACCATAGCGCCCTTCAGCTCGAGGCGGCAGCGCTGGACTGGTGGTCCTGCTCGAGCGCCTCGAAGGCGATCACGGCGGCCAGCGCGGCGACCTCGAGCGGCGCGGCGGTGGACAGGCGCACGTCCTTGCCGTCCACGCGCCCCCCGATGCGCCCGCTGAGGCGGTTGGGCACGGTGGTCTTGAGGCTCACGTCGTGCCCGATCTTCGGGCCGCCCAGCCGCCCGGTGAAGCGGGTGCGGCCGAGCTCGAGGCGCAGGTCCTTGCCGAGGGTGGCCCCGCCCAGGCGCAGGCTCAGGGCCTGGGGCCCCAGGGTGCCCCGCACGTCGAAGCCGACGTGTTTGCCCCCGACCCGCCCGCTCACCTCGCCGTCGCCGACGCTGAGGTGAACGTCCTTGCCCTGGTGCGCCCCGCCGATGCGGCCCGTGAGGTGGGCGCCGTCCCAGGTCAGGTTGACGTCGTATCCGGTGGCGAGGCCGCCGACCCTCCCGCTGATGCGCTGCTTGGTCATCTCAGTCCTCCTCCGCGGGGGCCTCGGACTGGGCTTTCACCCTCAGCCGCCCCGCCCTGCGCACCGACTCGCGCAGCACGAACTCGATCTGGGCGTTGACGCTGCGGAACTCGTCGTCGGCCCAGCGCTCGAGCGCCTCGTAGAGCTCGGGGTCGATGCGCAGGAGGAATTTCTTCTTCTCGGCCATAACTACACGGCTCGTGGCGGGTGGCCTGTGGCTTGCGGCTTACTCCGGGCCACGAGCCACCGGCCCGTCAGTACAGGCTGCCCGTGTTGATGATAGGCGAGGCCTCCGACTCGGAGACCAGGGCCACCAGCAGGTTGTTGACCATCGCGGCCTTGCGCTCCTCGTCGAGGTCCACCACCCCCTCGCTCTTGAGCTGCTCGAGGGCCTGCTTGACCATGCCCACCGCGCCCTCGACGATCTTCTGCCGCGCGGCGATCACCGCCTGGGCCTGCTGGCGGCGCAGCATGGCCTGGGCGATCTCGGGGGCGTAGGCCAGGTGGGAGATGCGGGCCTCGAGCACGTCGATGCCGGCGATCTCGAGGCGCTTGTGCAACTCCTTGCGCAGCTCGTCGCCCACCTCGTCGGGGTTGCCGCGCAGCGACTCGGTGCCGTCGTGGGTGTCGTAGGGGTAGCGGCTGGCGAGGGCGCGGATGGCGGTCTCGGACTGGATGGCCACGAACTCCTGGTAGTCCTCCACGTCGAAGGTGGCGCGGGCGCTGTCGGTCACGCGCCAGACGATCACCGCCGCGATCTCGATGGGGTTGCCCGTCGCGTCGTTGACCTTCAGCCGCTCGGAGTTGAAGTTGTTGACCTTCAGGCTCAGCTTCTGCTTCTTGGCGAAGGGGTTGACCCAGTACCAGCCGTCGCGGGTGATGCTGCCCGTGTACTTGCCCAAAAAGGTGAGGACCCGGGCCTCGTTGGGCTGCACCACCAGGAAGCCCCCCATCAGGATGAAGCTCAGCACCATCGCGCCCACCCCGTACAGCAGCGTGGGCAGCTCGGCCTGCTCGTTCGCGCGGCTGCCGATGACCTCGAGGACGAAGTCGCGGAATTGCAAGCCGCCCCAGGCCAGCAGCCCCAGCACCAGGATCAGGCCCAGAATCCCCGGCAGCGCCAGGGCCCTCTTCTCGCGGGTGACGTTCATACGGCCTCCTATAAGCGTTGGTGATAGGCAGTGTGGGTGTGTTTAGAGCGAAGCCTGCAGGAAGCGTACCACGGCCGCCAACAGGCCCTCCGCCAGCGGCAGCTTGGGGTCGCTGTAGGCGGCGATGTTGGCCTGGGGGTCGGCGGGGGCGCGCTTGAGCACGTGGTTCATGCCCTCGACGAGCACCTTCTGGGCCTTGGGGTTGGCGGCGGCCAGGGCCTCGGCCTCGGCGGGGCTCACCTGGAGGTCGGTGGTGCCCTGCACGACGAGCACCGGGACGTTCAGCTTGCCGAGCTCCCGGGCCGGGTCGTAGCGGAAGACCGAGATTAAGTAGGGCTGCACGCGGGCGCGGAAGAGCTGCGCCGTGAGCTGCGGGGGGAGCTGGATGCCGGCCTCGGGCACGGCACGCCCGGCCGTGAGCTCGCTCACCACCCGCTCGGCCTCCTGGTACATGGCGGGGGGGAGCTGCGGCTTGAGCTGCTCGAGCAGGATCTGCCCCAGCGGGCGGCCCGGCCCCGCCAGCGAGACGAAGGCGTCGGCCCCGGCCCGCTGGGCGGCGAGCATCCCGATGAGCGAGCCCTCGCTGTGCCCGATCACCGCCCGCTTGCCGAAGCGCCCGTCGCGGCGCAGCCACTCGAGCCAGGCCGCCGCGTCCTCGACGAAGCTCTCCAGGCGCACGTCCTCCTCGCGGGCCAGCGCGCCGGCGCTTTTGCCGATGCCCCGCTTGTCCACGCGCAGGCTGGCGATGCCCCGTGCGGCGAGCCCCTCGGCCAGCAGCTTCAGGCTGTCGTTCTTCCCGGGGAGCAGCGGGCTGTTGCCGTCGCGGTCGGTGGGGCCGGAGCCGGGGTGGATGAGGGCCACCGGGTACGGCGGGTTGGCGGCGGGCAGCTCGAGGGTGGCGTAGAGCTTGCCGGCGGGGGTCTCGAGCACCACCTCCTGGGCGGCGGCCTCGCCCCTGCCCAGCAACCCCGCGGCTGCGGCGATGAATCCTACGACGATGGGAATGCGTGCCATGATGCCTCCTGTTAGCAAAATGATATCACTTTGAAAGCGGATGTCAACGCCGCGTCCCGCGGAAAGGGCCCGGCGCTGCCGGGGTCCTCAGCCCAGGCAAAGCCGCCCGCTGTAGCCTGGAATGGCTGTGTGGAGCCGCGTCCTGAAGATCTACCGGCAGAACAGCGGCCGGCTGTTGCTGCTGTTCTTCGGGGTGCTGCTGCCGCTGTTGATCCTGGGCGACCTGGCCGAGGACGTGCTGCAGCAGGAGGACATGCGCCTCGACCGCTGGCTGAGCGAGTGGGTCAACGGCTTCGCCACGCCCTGGCTCGACCAGGCCGCCCTCGCGCTGCGCTTCCTGGGCGGCGTGGAGGTGCTGGGCCCGCTGTCGCTGGTGATCTTCGCCTACTTCCTCTCCACCCACCAGCCCTGGAAGGGCTGGTTCTTCGCCTTCGCCGTCGGGGGCGCGGCCGGGCTCAACCTCCTCGCCAAGGCCTTCTTCGGGCGCGAGCGCCCCGACCTCTTCACCCCGCTGGTGCTCGAGCCCAACTACAGCTTCCCCAGCGGCCACGCCACCGGCAGCGCGGCCTTCGTGAGTGCGCTCGTCGTGCTGGCCTGGTACACCCGCTGGCGCTGGTGGGCCGTGCTGTTGGGGGTGCCCTTCGCGCTGCTGGTGGGGCTCTCGCGGGTCTACGCCGGGGCCCACTACCCCTCCGACGTGCTGGGCGGCTGGCTGGCCTCGGTGGCCTGGGTGCTGGGCCTGCGCCAGGTGCTGCGCTCGCGCATCCGCCCAGCACTCCCCCCTTCCGAGGAACGGGCGGGTTCATGAAGGCGGGAAAGTGGCTTGTGTGCCCGGCAGCCTGGGTGTAGGCTTAATTCCCTATGGAGAAGCTGCTGGCCGTTTTGCCCCCAACGGAAGACCCCGAACGGGCGCTGAGCCAGTTGCTGCCCAAGCTCGCCAAGACCATCGCCTCCGAGATCCGCCACAGCGAAGCGCCTTCCACCGAGACCTTCCTGCTGCTCCTGATGAGCCAGGAACCGAGCGGCGAACCCCCCGAAGCGGAAGCTCCCGACCCCAGCGTTTACCTCGGGTAGCGGCAGGCCCGGCCCACCGGACCCCCTCGGCCGGCGGGGGCCGCAGGACCTCGTTGACATTGGCCACGATGTCGTTGTGCGCCTGGCTTTCCCCGGCCATCGCGTACACGAAGCCGTCGAGGTACTCGTAGCGCGAGCCGGTCTGCTTCTCCAGCTCGAGCCACTCCTCCTTGCTCAGTCGGGCGGGGCGAGGGGCACTCGCGGGCATGATCAGTGTGATCATAGTGCGATCCTGCCGAGCGCCATGAGCCGTACGTCGTAAGCGATACGCCGAACGCCAAACGCCAAACGCTAAACGCCAAACGCTAAACGCCAAACGCTGGGGTACGTCTGATCGATTGCCGGGTGTAGGGGCGAGCCCCCGTGCTCGCCCTTTCTCCCTATAGCTGCCCTATACAAACCCCTTCGCGGCAAGTACACTATGAAGGTTGTGCTGTTGCCGTTCCTCGAGCCGGGGAGAGGCAACCCATCCCCCGAAGAGGACAATATGGAACTCAGAAACATCGCGATCATCGCGCACGTGGACCACGGCAAGACCACGCTCGTGGACGCCATGCTCAAGCAGGCCAAGGCCCTCTCCCGCCACGACGTGGAGGGCGAGCGGATCATGGACTCCAACGACCTCGAGCGCGAGCGCGGCATCACCATCCTGGCCAAGAACACCGCCGTCGTGTGGAACGACGTCAAGATCAACATCGTGGACACCCCCGGCCACGCCGACTTCGGCGGGGAGGTCGAGCGGGCGCTGAGCATGGTGGACGGGGTCCTCCTGCTCGTGGACGCCGCCGAGGGCCCCATGCCCCAAACCCGCTTCGTGCTCAAGAAGGCCGTCGAGGCGGGGCTCAAGCCCATCGTGGTCATCAACAAGGTGGACAAGCGCGACGCCCGTCCTGACGAGGTCCTGAACGAGACCTTCGACCTCATGGCCGAGCTCGGCGCCTCGGAGGAACAGCTCGACTTCCCCTACCTCTACGCCGTCGGGCGCGAGGGCGCGGCCTGGCTGGGCGAGGCCAAGAAGGACAACCTCGAGGACCTCTTCCAGGTCATCCTGACCCACATCCCCGCCCCCCGCATCGAGGAGGGCCCCTTCCAACTGCGCGTCGCCAACCTCGACTACTCCAACTTCCTGGGCAAGATCGCGCTGGGCAAGGTGCACCGCGGCACCGTGCGCAAGGGCCAGGTCATCACCATCGTGGGCGAGCACGGCAACCGCGACGTCAAGGTGGTGGCGGCCTTCACCCACCAGGGCCTCGAGCGGCTCGAGGCCCTGGAGGTAACCCCCGGCGACATCGTGGCCATCGCGGGCATGGAGGGCGTGGAGATCGGCGACACCCTCGCCGCCAAGGAGGCCCCCGAGGCCCTGCCCCGCCTGGCGGTGGACGAGCCCACCGTGAGCATCACCATGACCCCCAACACCTCGCCCTTCGCGGGCAAGGAGGGCAAGTTCGTCACCAGCCGCCAGATCCGCGAGCGGCTCTTGAAGGAGCTCGAGACCAACGTGGCGCTGCGGGTCATCGAGGTCACGCCCGACACCTTCGAGCTGCACGGGCGCGGCGAGCTGCACCTGAGCGTGCTGCTGGAGACCATGCGCCGCGAGGGCTTCGAGTTCAGCGTGGGCCAGCCCAGCGTGCTGCTGAAGGAAGTGGACGGCCAGGTGCACGAGCCCTACGAGTACCTGGTAGTAGACGTCCCCGAGGCCAAGTTCGGCCCCGTGATGGAGGCGCTGGGCACCCGCAAGGCCCAGATGGTGCATATGGAGCAGGAGCCAGGTCAGGTGCGCCAGCACCCCGGCGGAGCCGGTACCCCTGGCGGGCGCGTGCGCGCTGAATTCACCGTCCCGGCCCGGGCCCTCTTCGGCTTCCGCACCCTTTTCCTCACCCTCACCGCCGGCGAGGGCGTGATGAGCCACAACTTCCACAGCTACGGGCCGCACGTGGGCGCGCTCGAGACCCGCACCACCGGCAGCGCGGTGGCGATGGAGGCGGGCGTGGCCTTCGCCTACAGCCTCCACCGCCTGCAGGAGCGCATCAGCTTCTTCATCGACCCCGGCACCGAGGTCTACGTGGGCATGATCGTGGGCGAGAACTCCCGCGACAACGACCTCAACGTCAACGTCTGCATCAACAAGAAGCTCACCAACGTGCGGGCCGCCGGCTCCGACGAGAACATCCGCCTGATCCCCCCGCGCAAGTTCACGCTCGAGGAGGCCCTGGAGTTCCTGGCCCCCGACGAGCTGCTCGAGGTCACGCCCAAGAGCCTGCGGTTGCGCAAGCGGGTGCTCGACCCCAGCCAGCGCAAGCGGGCCGAGGTGGTCTGAGCCGGCAGTGAGCCAAACCGGAGCAGGGTTTCCCTGCTCTTTTTTCTTCAGTGTGATACCCGATTCGGTCAGTCCGGCGCCGGACGGCAGCGACCTGACAGGGCCGAAGGGAATGCTCTGGGGTTCAAAAAGATAGCCCTTCGGATCGGACGATCAGCTTTCTGAACCCGGTATCGATCAGAGCTTGACCTCATCCGGCCCTAGCAACTCGAGCGCGATCGCCAGCGCGCGGTTTAGCGCTTCGAGCTTTTGGCTCGAGAGCCTGCCGACGTAGTTCGTGAGCCTACTCTTCTCGATGCGGGTCAGATCGTCGCAGCGAATGCTGCTCTCGTGCTTCAACCCCTCCTCGATACCCACCGGAACCTGTGTGCTGATGCCGTGGTAGCGCGAGAAAACGGGAGCGCAAAGCACCGTGGAGTGGGGCGAGTCGATCAGGAATTGCCGGCTAACGACGACGTAAACCCGCTGGCGCTTGGGGTCGTCGGAGGAGGGGTTGACCACGCGGTATAGCTCGCCGCGTTTCATGGCTCCGTCTGGTCTTCCAGCGACTCGAGCGCCTGGGTGTTCAGTTCCTGGGCGTGCCCGGCGTAGAGCTCCGCGTCCCGGGCCTCCCACTCGCGCTTGCGCTCTTCCCACAGCTCCTTGCGGATGAGCCGCTCGATGAATTCTGAGCGGTTAGGGTAGCGCTCGTCTATGGCCTCGAGCAACTCCCGCTCGAGGGTGATAGATGTCTTGACTTTCATACCACCAATATACTCCCTTGACCCTGGTTGGGCTGAACAACGAGAATCTACGCTAGAGGTTCAAGCATGCTCGAGGGGCTCAAAAGCTGGCTCGTACAGAGCAGTCGTCGCACACCTACGTCTATGGAAGCTCGCTCCTCGGGGGCCGAGTGGCAGAACTGGTCGGGCTATGTCCGGGGCCGCTCCCGAGCGTTTGCCCAGCCCGCCGACGAGGACGAGCTACGGGCTCTCGTGGCCCAGGCCCCCCGCGTGCGGGCGGTGGGGGCCGGGCACTCCTTCACGCCGCTGGTGCCCACCGAGCACCTGCTGCTCTCGCTGGACCGGCTCACCGGGCTGCTGGGCCACGACCCGCAGCGGTACACCGCCACGGTGTGGGGCGGGACGCGGCTGTACGAGCTCGGGCCCATGCTCCAGGAGGTCGGGCAGGCGCTGCCCAACATGGGCGACATCGACCGGCAGAGCATCGCCGGGGCGGTGAGCACCGGGACGCACGGCTCGGGGTTGGGGCTGGGGTCGCTCGCGGCGGGGGTGGCGGGCCTGCGGCTGGTGCTGGCGGACGGGGGCGTGCTCGAGTGCTCCCCCGCGCAAAACCCCGAGGTGTTCCGGGCGGCAGGGGTGAGCCTGGGCACCCTGGGGGTCATCAGCCAGGTGACGCTGCAGAACGTGCCGAGCTACCGGCTCGAGGAGCGCGTGCGGGTGGTGGGGCTGAGCACCCTGCTGCCCCAGCTCCCGAGCCTGGCGCAGGAGAACCGGCACCTCGACTGCCACGTGTTCCCCTTCAGCGGCCAGACCATCGTCAAGACCCTCAACCCGGCCCAGGAACCCGCCGGCAAAACCGAGGTCAACAGCTTCGTGGAGAACACCGTGCTGCGCTGGGCCTGCGAGGTCGCGCGCGCGCTGCCCGTCCTCAACGCGCCTTTGCAGCGGCTGGTGGGGGTGCTGGTGGGCTCGAGCCGCCGGGTGGGCGAGTCCTACCGGATCTTCGCCACGCCGCGCGAGGTGCGCTTCAACGAGATGGAGTACCACGTTCCCGCCGAGCGGGGGCCGGAGTGCTTGGAGGAGGTGTGCCACGCCATCCGCAGGAGCGGGGTGCAGGTCTTCATCCCGGTGGAGTACCGCTACGTGGCGGGCGACGGCTTCTGGCTCTCGCCCTTCCAGGGCGGGGCGCGGGCTTCCATCGCGGTGCACCAGTACCACAAGCAGGACCCCTGGCCGCTGTTCCGCGTGGTCGAGCCCGTCCTGCGGCGCTATGGCGGGCGGCCCCACTGGGGGAAGATGCACGGCCTGAAGGCGGGCGAATTGCGCGAGCTCTACCCCCACTGGGACGACTTCCGGCGGGTGCGGCTCGAGCTCGACCCCCGCGGCAAGTTCCTCAACGCGCACCTGCGCGAGGTGCTGGGAGCCTGAATGCTGCGCGACCAGGGCCAGCCCCACACCCCCTACTTCGCCGCCCTCAACCGCCTGCTGCGCGCGGAGGGGCCGGGGCGGCCCGTGCTGCTGATCGACCTCGAGCGCCTGGAGCGCAACCTCGAGCGCGTGCGGGCCACCTTCCCGCGCCACGCGGCGCTGCGGATCGTCAACAAGTCGCTGCCGAGCCCGAAGCTGCTGGAGCACGTGCTGAAAGCCAGCGGGACCCGGCGGCAGATGGTCTTTCACCTGCCCTTCCTGCTCCTGACCGCGCGGCTGTTCCCCGAGGCCGACGTGCTGCTGGGCAAGCCCCTGCCGGCGCGGGCCGTCGAGGGCTTCTACCGACACCTGCCGCCCACCGGCTTCGACCCCGGGCGGCAGCTCCAGTGGCTCGTGGACACGGCGGAGCGCCTGGGGCAGTACCTCGCCCTGGCGCGGGGCCTGGGGGTGCGGCTGCGGGTGAACCTCGAGATCGACGTCGGGCTGCACCGGGGCGGATTCCCCGAGCCGGCGGCGCTGGCTCCGGCGCTGCGGCTGATCCGGGAGAACCCCGAGCGGCTGGAGTTCGCCGGGTTCATGGGCTACGACGCGCACGTGGGCAAGCTGCCGGGCTTTCTCGAGAAGCCGGAGGTTTCGCTGGCGAAGTCCCAGGCGGCTTACCGGGCCTTCGCCGGCTACCTGCGGTCGCAGTTCCCCGACCTGTGGAGTCCCGGCCTCACCTTCAACGGGGCGGGAAGCCCCACCTTCCGGCTGCACGGCGAGGGCAGCCCGCTCAACGACGTCGCGTTGGGCTCGGCGCTGCTCAAGCCGCTCGACTTCGACCTGCCCCTCCTGGCCGACCTCGAGCCCGCCGTCTTCATCGCCACGCCGGTGCTCAAGGTGCTGGAGGGCACCACCCTGCCCGGCCTCGAGCGCTTTGCCCCGCTCCTCTCCCGCCTGAACCCCAACTGGGCCCGCACCCACTTCATCTACGGCGGCCGCTGGCCTGCCCGGCCGGTTTCCCCCGCCGGGCTCGCCGAGAACCCGCTCTACGGCAAGAGCTTTAACCAGGCCATCTTCAACGGCTCAGGGCGCACCGCGCTCGAGCCCGACGACTACGTGTTCCTGCGGCCCTACGAGAGCGAAAGCGTGCTCCTGCAGTTCGGTGACTTGCGGGTGGTGCGGGAGGGCCGGATCGTGGCGACTTGGCCGGTGTTTAGTGAGGAAGCGTAAAGCGGCTCGTGGTGAGGAGAGCGCCCGTTCCTGTGTGGGGAGGGGTGGAGGGGTGGGGTTGCGGTGCTGTGGTTTGGTGACCCCCGCTCCGCCGTCGGAGGGTGTAGGGGGAGGCCATTCCACATGGCGAGGGCATCGCGGTACGCGACCCGGCATACGCCGGAAACCTGCTCCCCCTCGCACCCTCCGAGGGACTCGCGGACACGCCGCCGGGCCTCAGTGCCCGCGTACGCGGGGGTGCGGGCCGTACCTTGACCCGGCGGCATGCTCGTCTGCGCCACCCCGCCCACCCCCTCCCGCGTGAGCCGCAAGAACACGGCCGGGGACGGGCTCACAGGTCGAGCGGGTGTCCCCTGGGGCGTGGGGCTGTAGTCGGCTTGTGGGGCGGGATGCGGCCCCAGTGGATGATCGATTTCAACAGGGCGTTCGGCTATCAGCTATCGGCTATGGGCTATCGGCTATCGACCATCGGCTATCGACCATCGGCCATCGACCATCGACCCTCTCACCGCAAACTCGCCCCCCGCGTCCACAGTCCTACCTCCTCCAGCACCTGCCGTCGTACCCGGCGCAGGGTCTTTACCCCGAAGGCGGCCAGGCAGCGGAGGTAGGTGGTGGGGCGGCCCCAGTGCACGATTTCCTTGGCGTACTGCCAGGCGCGGGCGGTGGCGCCGCGCTCCCAGGCCAGCAGGGCGGCGCGGTAGCTCGAGTCGGCCAGGTAGCCGCGGCGGCCCGGGCTCAGCAGGTCGCGCTCGCTGAGGCCGGGGACGGGGTGCTCGCGCAGGAATTCCTGGCTGTAGCGGTAGGTGCCCAGGGCCAGGTCGCGGGCCATGCGCCAGGTGGCCTGTCCGGGGCTCTGCCGCCAGTAGCCCAGCACCTCGGGGACGTAGGTGTAGCCCTGGCCAGGGTGGCCGAGCTCGAGCCAGGTGGGGAAGTCCACGACCGGCAGGTAGTGCGGCTGGCGGAACCCGCCGACGCGCTCGAGGGCCTCCCGCTCGATCATGACGGTGACGGCGGGGATGTAGAAGTCGCCGCGCAGGTAGCCGGCATACAGCTCGCGCGGCGCGAGCGGGCCCAGGTTGGGGTAGCGCGAGCCCGGGATGGCCTGCCCGGCGGCGTTGACGGCCTCCATACGCCCGAAGCTGAGGGGGCGGCCGCCGGCTTGGTGGGCCGGGACCTGCCGCTCGAGCTTGTCGGGGGGCCAGAGGTCGTCGCCGTCGAGCAGGGCGACCAGCGAGCCGCGGGCGGCGTGGAGCATTTGCCGGTAGTTCTCCCCCAGCCGCCATACCCCGCGGTTGTACGGGCTGCGCAGGGGCCGGATGCGCGGGTCGCGGCGGGCGTAGCGCTGCAGCACCTCCCAGGTGTCGTCGCTGGAGCAGTCGTCGAGCACGAGCAATTCCCAGTGGGGGTAGCTCTGTGCCAGGACGCTCTCGAGGGTCGCGGTGAGGTAGGCGCTCTGGTTGTAGGTGGGGGTGAGAATGCTAACCAGGGGGTGATCCATAGATCCTCGCGCGGCAGGGGAATTTTGGGGAAGCCCAGCCTCCCGGCCGAGCGTAGCAAGCGCAACTGTATGCCCGCTGAGCAGGCTGGCCGGGTTCCAAAAACCAGCCTGGCCCGGGGTGTCCTCCCCGGGGTTGGCGCTGCTTTCAGGCGGCTTCGGGTATTTTTAACCGCGCGGTAATTTCAGGCCCGGGGCGAGGGGGCGGCGAGCTGCTTGTAGAAGATCACCGTGTCGCAGTAGCCGTTGGGCTCGAGGGCGAAGTTGGGGATCACCCCGGCCTCCACCCAGCCGAGCCTGCGGTACAGCCGCTCGGCCGTGTAGCCCCGGCAGGTGTCGAGGACGAGCAGGGTGCGCCCGGCCTCGAGCGCGGCCTCCTCGACCGCGCGCATCAGCCGCTCCCCGATCCCCCGCCCGCGGGCGCGGCTATGTACGAGCAGCTTCTGCACCTCGGCGCGGTGCGCCCCGTTGGGGACGCGGGCGAGGTCGAGGGTCACCACGCCCACGACGGCGCCCTCGAGCCGGGCGACGAGCACCACGCGCTGTCCCTCGGCCATGGCCTGCAGGGCCTGCCGCCAGAAGCGGGCGGCCTCCTCGAGGGGCAAAGGCGGCAGGAAGCTCACCGAGGCGCCGCCGTCGACGGCGTCCTTGAGCAGCTCGGCCAGGGCGGGGAGGGCGGTCTCGGCGTCGCGGGGGGTCAGGCGCTCGATCTGCACCATTGGGCCAGTATGGCACAACAGGCCGAAGCCCGGCCGCGGGGGCCGGGCCGGAGGGCGGGGAGTGGGTTCAGGCGTTGGTCTGCTGGGGCACGTGCTTCTGCAGGCGGGCCTCGAAGTTGCGCTTGGGCTGGGCGCCCACGAGCACCTCGGCGGGCTCGCCGTTCTTGAAGAGGATGATGGTGGGGATGCTCATGACGCGGTACCTCATGGCCGTCTGGGGGTTGGCGTCCACGTCGAGCTTGCCTACGGTGACCTTGCCTTCGTACTCCCTGGCGAGCTCCTCGATCACCGGGGCCACCATGCGGCACGGCCCGCACCACTCGGCCCAGAAATCGACCAGCACCAGCTCGTTGTTCTTCAGGGTCTGCTCAAAATTGGCATCGGTCACTTCGATCGGCTTCTCCATAGCTTGCACCTCTAGCTTTGCTTTGCGCTGCTGTCCGCTCCCGAGGACTCCCGGGGTCGAGCGGCTCACACGGCCCACTCTAGCACCGCCCCCCGATCCTAAGGGGAGCAGGGCCACGTTCTGAGCGAGCGGCGCCGCAGGGGGCGCGCGGGCGTCAGTGCGCGGGAGGGCGCTCCTCGAGCCGCCGGCTCCGGCGCCCGCGGCCGCGGGAAAGCCCCCGCCCGGGGAGCACGGGGAGGGCGTGCATCTTCTCGAGCCACCTCTCGGGGTCGACGCGGGTGTGCAGGATCTCGACGAGGGCCTTGTCCCGGCGGTTCTTGAAGGTGGCGGTGGGCCAGTCGTTGATGGGGATGCGCTCGGGGCCGAAGAGCCGCACCTCGAAGTGCAGGTGGGCGCGGTAGGGCTTCTTGACGCGGGTGTCCCCCTTGCCGATGGTGCCGATCTGCTGCCCGGACCGCACCCGCTGGCCCGCCTGCACCAGGACCTGATCGCAGTGGGCGCTCAGCGTCCACACGCCGGGGCCCTCGTGGTGGATGAGGATGAGGTTGCCCCACACCTTGAAAAAGCCCACCTCTACCACGGTGCCGTCGGTGACGGCGTAGACCGGGTCGCCCAGGTCGGTGTCGCCGCCGCCGCGGCCGTTGTAGTCGGCCCCGGGGTGCAGCCAGCCGGTGGCCTGCTCGTAGGCGGGGTCGAGGAAGCCACAGCCCGGCTGCACGCTGTAGCGGTGCGCGGGGAGGCAGGGATGGAAATACAGGCGCTTGACGTTTGCCACGGCAATACCTCCAAAATGCGATACACCCCGACGGGTGGACGCGCGGCGCAGGCGAAGAGGCGGGGAAAGGCGGAGGGTGGTTGGACTCATGGTAGGGCAGGGTTCGCCCGGAAGTCCAGACGGCGGGGAAGGGGGCTGGCTCGAGGCCGCCCCCGAGTTCGCCCACGCCCGCGAGCTGTGGGAGCGCGGGGAGTTCTGGGAGGTGCACGAGGCGCTCGAGCCGTTGTGGATGCGGCTGGAGGGCGAGCGGCGCGAGGCGGTGCACGGCCTGATCCTGCTGGCCGCCGCGCTGCACAAGGCCCGCTCCAGCCCCACCGGCGGCTGGCGCAACTTCGCCAAGGCGCTGCGCCACCTCGAGGGCCTGCCGGGCGTCTACGCCGGGCTCGACCTGAGCGAGACCGTGGCCGAGGTGTGGCGGGCGCTCGAGCGGCCCGGCTACCGGCCGCGCCTGTGCAGGGCCTCCCCCTGAAGCGCCCTCTGGCGAAGCATCGGGAGGCGCATCACGTTTGACACAGGCCTGACAGCGGGCCTCGAGCATGGCGCTGAGCTCTTTAGGAGGAAGCCATGATCCAGCTCGAGCCCGACGCCCAGGAGTTCCACCAGGCCCCCCGCGGCAACCGCAGCCCGGCCACCTGCCGCTGGAAGTGCGGCGACGCCTGCGCCCAGCCCGTCCACAACCAGAGCGAAAACGCCTACGTGCGCGACGTGATCGAGGAGGCCCTCACCCGCCGCGGCTTCCTCTCGGCCAGCGCCGCCGGGCTGTTCGTGCTATCGGGGCTGGGCTCGTTGGCGGGGGCCCGGGCGTCCGGCGGCATCGGCTTCAAGGCCATCGAGCTCTCCACCGAGGACCGCCTGGTGCTGGCCGAGGGCTACAGCTCGGGCGTGGTCATCCGCTGGGGCGATCCCATCGGGCGGGGCGCCCGCCGCTTCGACCTCGCCAACTGGAGCGCCCGCGACCAGGAGGCCGCCTTCGGCTACAACTGCGACTACATCAGCTACCTGCCGCTGCCCTACGGCTCGAGCCGCTCGAGCCGCGCCCTGCTGTGGGCCAACCACGAGTACACCAACCCCGAGCTGATGTTCCCCGGCTACACCCCCGGCAAGCCCACCGAGGAGCAGGTCGGCGTCGAGCTCGCCGCCCACGGCGGCAGCGTGGTGGAGGTGATCCGCAACGCCGACGGCAGCGTGGAGTACCTGCCCGTCTCCGCCTTCAACCGCCGCATCACCGCCCTCACCCCCATGGAGCTCACCGGTCCCGCCGCCGGGCACCCCTGGCTCCAGACCAAGGCCGACCCCAGCGGGCGGCGGGTGCTGGGGATGCTCAACAACTGCGCCGGCGGCACCACCCCCTGGGGCACCGTCCTCACCGCCGAGGAGAACTTCAACCAGTACTTCGCCTTCAACGACGGCGTGAGCAACGAGACCATCAAGAAAATGCACGCCCGCTACGGCCTGCCCGCCAAGGAGTCGGGGCGGCGCTGGGAGGCGTTCTACGACCGCTTCGACCTCACCAAGGAGCCCAACGAGCCCTTCCGCTACGGCTGGATCGTGGAGATCGACCCCTACGACCCCACCATGACCCCCAAGAAACGCACCGCCCTGGGCCGCTTCAAGCACGAGGGCGCCGAGACCAGCCTGGCCGCCGACGGGCGGGTGGTGGCCTACATGGGCGACGACGAGCGCTTCGACTACATGTACAAGTTCGTCTCCAAGGGCCGCTTCAACCCCTCTGACCGCGCGGCCAACCTAAGCCTGCTGGACGAGGGCACCCTCTACGTGGCCCGGCTCAACCCCGACGGCACCGGCGAGTGGCTGCCGCTGGTCTTTGGCAACGGCCCCCTCACCGCCGCCAACGGCTTCGCCAGCCAGGCCGAGGTGCTCATCAACACCCGCGGCGCCGCCGACCTCCTGGGCGCGACCAAGATGGACCGCCCCGAGGACTTCGAGCGCAACCCCGTCACCGGCCTGGTCTACGCGGTGATGACCAACAACTCCCGCCGCACCGCCGCCCAGGTGGACAGGGCCAACCCCCGCCCCGACAACAAGGACGGGCACATCATCGAGATCATGGAGGAAGGCAACGACGCCGGGGCTACCCGTTTCCGCTGGGCGCTGTTCCTGGTCTGCGGCGACCCCAAGGACCCCAGCACCTTCTTCGCCGGCTTCGACAAGGGTAAGGTCTCGCCCATCGCCACCCCCGACAACATCACCTTCGACCGGGCGGGCAACATGTGGGTCGCCACCGACGGCATGGACGGCTCCAACCTCAAGGCCCACGACGCCATCTACGCCGTGCCCACCCAGGGCCCCGAGCGCGGCTACGTGCGCCAGTTCCTGTCGGCCCCCAAGGGCGCGGAGGTCTGCGGTCCGGTCTTCACCCCCGACAACCGCACCCTCTTCGCGGGCATCCAGCACCCCGGCGAGGGCGGCACCATCGAGAAGCCGGTGAGCCTGTGGCCCGACGGCGCGGGGGTGGCCCGCCCCTCGGTGGTCGCCATCCGCAAGAGCGACGGCGGCGTGATCGGCGGCTGAGCCGCCGGCGAGGAAAGCGCCTCGAGTGAGGCCGCGGCACGCGGTCCGGCGGCGAAGACGGGGGTGCGGCCGGGCCCGGGCGTCAGCCGGGGGTTTGCAACGCCCGCACGAGCTGCACCATTTCCACGGCGCTGTACAGCGCCTCCGCGCCTTTGTTGCCCGCCTTGCCCCCGGCCCGGGCCTCGGCCTGCTCGGGGGTGTCGGTGGTGAGCACGCCGAAGGCGACGGGCTTTTCGCTGGCGAGCATGGCCTGCATCAGGCCGCCGGCGGCCTGGGCGCTGACGTACTCGAAGTGCGGGGTCTCCCCGCGGATCACCGCTCCCAGGGCCACTACCCCGTCCACTTCGGGGCGTTGGGCCAGCTTTTTGGCGGCCAGGGGGAGCTCGAAGGAGCCCGGGACCCAGACCGTCCAGGCCTCCTCGAGGTTTCCCCCCAGGCGGGCATAGGCTTCGAGCGCCCCCTCCAGGAGGGCCTTGGTGACGCGCTCGTTGAAGCGGCTCACGGCGAAGGCCAGGCGGACGTCGCGGGCTGAGAGGACGGTTTGAATGCGCCTCATGCGGGCTATCCTACAGGCGGTCGGGCGCTTTTTCGACCGCTGCCCGTCCAAGAAGGCAGCGTGCCCCTACAATCCCGACCTGGCGGTGAGCTAAGCTTTACGGTGCCCTCCTTCAGGGCAGGGTGCGATTCCCGACCGGCGGTGAAAGCCCGCGAAGCCCCCAGGGGCCCGACCCGGTGAAATTCCGGGGCCGACGGTAAAAGTCCGGATGGGAGAAGGAGGTGAGTGCCGGGGCGACCCGGCGGCAGCGTGCTTGAACACCCTTCGCGGCGCGCTCTGGACGAGCGCTATTTACGACGAGCCTTACAACTAGCAGAACGGGCCCGGGGGCATACCCACCCCAACCCCCTGGTAGGCGCGGTGGTCGTCAAGGACGGGCGCATCGTGGGGGAGGGGTACCACCCCAGGGCCGGGGAGCCTCACGCCGAGGTCGTTGCCCTGCGCCAGGCGGGGGAACGGGCCCGGGGGGCTACCCTCTACGTGACCTTAGAACCCTGCGACCACCACGGGCGCACGCCCCCGTGCTCCGTGGCCCTCCTCGAGGCCGGGGTCTGCCGGGCGGTGGTGGCGACTCGCGACCCGCACCCGCAGGCCCGGGGAGGGCTGGAGCGGCTGCGGTCGGCGGGCGTGGAGGTGGAGGTGGGCCTGCTCGAGGCCGAAGCCCGGGCCCAGAACGAGGTGTTCTTCCACGCCCTCCGGCACCGGCGCCCCTTCGTGCTCTGGAAGGCCGCGCTGAGCCTGGACGGCCAGGTGGCTGCCCGCAGCGGCCACGCGGCCTGGGTCTCGAGCCCCCTCTCCCGCCGGGTGGCCCAGGGCTACCGCCAGTGGATGGCGGCAGTGATGGTGGGCGTGGGCACCGTGCTCACCGACGACCCCTGGCTCACCGTGCGCGACCCCGACTTCCGGGCTTTCCCCCACATGCTCGAGCCGCCCCCGCCGCGCGACCCCCTCAAGGTGGTGTTGGACACCGAGGCCCGCACCCCGCCGTCCGCGCGGCTGTTCGCGCCGGGCCCCAGGGGTGAGCCCGCACGGGTGGCGGTGCTGGTGGGGGAGGGAGCCCCCGCCGCGCGGGTCCGGGCCCTCGAGCGCCAGGGGGCGGTGGTGGCCGAACTGCCCCGGGCGGAAGGCCGGGTGAGCCCGGAGGCGGCCTTGGCCTGGCTCTACGCCCGGGGGGTCGATGGGGTGCTGCTGGAAGGCGGCCCTACCCTGGCCGGGTCCCTGCTGCGCGGGGGGTGGGTGGACAAGGCCGCCCTGTTCCTGGCACCCAAGCTGGTGGGGGAGGGGCGGGGGGCCCTGGCGGGGTTCGCCGCCGGGCGCATGGACGAGGCGCTGGGCCTGAAGACGCGGAGGCTGGAGGTCCTGGAGGGGGACATCTGGCTGGAGGCTCATCCGGTCTGGTCTTGAACCGCTGGGTTGCCGCTGTGGCTATCGGCGGCTTACGCGAGAAGCTTGCGAGGTGAGGATGTTTACCGGAATCGTCGAGGAAGCGGGGGTTATCCGCGAGGCCCGCGAGGTGGGCGGGCTGTGGCGGTTGTTCATCGAGGCTGGCCGGGTGCTGGAGGGCACCCGGACCGGGGATTCCGTCGCGGTCTCGGGCGTCTGCCTGACCGTGGTGGAGCTGGGGGCCGGCGGGCTCGCCGTGGAGCTGGCGAAGGAGACCCTTCGCCGCACGGCGGCGCGCTGGGAGGTGGGCCGGAGGGTCAACCTCGAGCGCTCATTGGCGCTGGGTGGCCGGCTGGGCGGGCATCTCGTCACGGGCCACGTGGACGGGCCGGCCCGGGTGGTGGGGGTGAACCGCGAGGCGGGAGCCTGGGACGTCGCTCTCGAGGTGCCGCGGGAACTGGCCCGCTACGTCGCCCCCAAGGGCTCGGTAGCCCTGGACGGGGTTTCGCTGACCGTGGCCGGGGTCCGTGACAACCGCTTCTGGGTGACGCTGATCCCCCACACCCTGGAGGTCACCACCCTGAAGGAACTGGCGGAGGGGGACGAGGTGAACTTCGAGGCCGACCTGCTGGCCCGTTACCTCGAGCGCCTGGTGGCCGTGCGGGGAGGGGACGATGCTTAGCCCGGTCCCCGAGCTTCTGGAGGAGCTCAGGGCCGGCCGCCCCGTGGTCCTGGTGGACGACGAGGACCGGGAGAACGAGGGCGACTTGGTCCTGCCCGCCGAGCACGCGACCGCCGCGTGGATGGCCTTCATGATCCGCTACACCGGCGGGGTGGTCTGCCTGGCGATGACCGAAGCCTGGGCCGACCGCCTCGAGCTGCCGCCCATGGTACGCGACAACACCGCCCCCCGGGGCACCGCCTTCACCGTCTCCATCGAGGCCCGCGAGGGGGTGACCACCGGCATCTGTGCCGCCGACCGGGCCGCCACCGTGCGCCTGGCGGCCGAAGACGGGGTGACGGCCGCGGACTTCGTGCGGCCGGGTCACGTCTTCCCGCTGCGGGCCAGGGACGGCGGGGTGCTGCGCCGCGCGGGCCATACCGAGGCCAGCGTGGACCTGTGCCGCCTGGCCGGGCTCAAGCCCGTAGCGGCCATCAGCGAGCTCATGCACGACGACGGCACCATGATGCGCCTGCCGGCCATCCTGGAGTTCGCCGGTCGGCACGGCCTCAAGGTCGGCACCATCGCCGACCTGGTCCGCTACCGCCTGGAGCGCGGCGACCGCTCCGTGGTGCGCGAGGCCGAAGCCGCCCTGCCCACCCGGTACGGGGAGTTCAGGGTCGTCGGGTACCGCGACGCCCTCACCGGCCAGGAGCACGCCGCGCTGGTGATGGGGGCGATCACGGACGGCGGGCCGGTGCTGGTGCGCGTGCACTCGGAGTGCCTCACCGGGGACGCCTTCCACAGCCTGCGCTGCGACTGCGGCTTCCAGCGCGACCTGTCCCTCGAGCGCATCGCCCGGGAGGGCCGTGGGGTGCTGGTCTACCTGCGGCAGGAGGGGCGGGGCATCGGCCTCATCAACAAGATCCGGGCCTACTCCCTGCAGGACACGGGCTTAGACACCGTGGAGGCCAACCTGGCCCTGGGCTTCCCCCCGGACCTGCGCGACTACGGGGTGGGGGCGCAGATCCTCCGCGAGCTGGGCATTCGCCGGTTGCGCCTCCTCACCAACAACCCCCGCAAGGTGCGGGCCCTCCGCGGCTTCGGCCTCGAGGTCCTCGAGCGGGTGCCTTTGCGGGCGGGGGATAACCCCCATAACGCGAAGTACCTGGCGGCCAAGCGGGAGCGGCTGGGCCACTGGCTCGGGGATTGAGGGGTGGGGCGTTCCTCGCCCGCGTTGTCCGGGATTGACAGGGGGGGGAGGAGGGGCACGATAAGCTAGGGGCGTGCAATCGTACGTCTACGCCTACCGGGGCGGCCTGATCGAGAACCGCCACCGCGTCTCCCTCGCCGTCGTCAACCCCGCGGGCGAGCTGCTGGCCCACAGCGGCGACCCCCAGCTCAGCGCCCACCTGCGCTCCTCGGCCAAGCCCTTCCAGGCGCTGGCGCTGTACCTGAGCGGGGCCGTCGAGCGCTTCGGCATCACCCCCGAGGAAGTGGCGCTCACCTGCGCCTCCCACGACGGCACCGCCCGCCACGTCGCGGTGTCGGCGGCCTACCTGCAAAAGATCGGCCTCGAGCCCTCCGCCCTGGTGTGCGGCGTCCACCCGCCCTTCTCCCGCAGCGCGCGCAAGGCGCTCGAGCAGGCCGGGGAGAAGCCCACCGTGCTGCACAACAACTGCTCGGGCAAGCACACCGGCATGATGGCGGCGGCGCTGGCGCTGGGCGCGAGCCCCCAGGGCTACGAGCAGCCCACCCACCCCGTGCAACAGCTCAACCTGCGCGTCCTGCGCGACCTCAGCGGCGTGGGGGAGGTGCCCTACGGCGTGGACGGGTGCAGCGTCCCCACCTTCGTGCTGCCCCTGGCCGCCGCCGCCCGGATGTTCGCCCACCTGGCCGCCCCCGAGACCGCCCCCGAGCCCTACCGGGCGGGCCTCGAGGCCGTCTACCAGGCCATGCGCGCCCACCCCGACCTGGTGGCCGGCTTCGAGAGCATCGACACCGCGCTGATGGAAAAAGTCCCCGGCCTCGTCGCCAAGCGCGGCGCGGACGGCTATTACGGCATGGCCCTGCGCGAGAGCCGCTGGGGCCCCGTCGGCGTCACGCTCAAGGTCGAGGACGGCTCGCAGGTCGCCCGCGAGCCCGCCGTGATCCGGCTGCTGGAACTGCTGGGCGCGCTCTCGCCCGAGGAGCCCCTCGAGTGGCGCCGCCCCCTGCTCAAGAACGTTCGGGGCCTCGAGGTCGGCTGGCTCGAGCCCAAGCTCGAGCTCCACTGGGCCTGAGGCTCGGGGAAGCCTTGGAAAGGCGCACGCGGTAGCGTTTTGCGTCCCGCGTTCGGCGTTCGGCTATCGGCTTTCGACAAATCTTGAGTCCAGGACTCAAGATTGAGGCTATATGTCCTGCGGCCCGGGTGCCATGCTAGGGCCGGGTAGGGCGCGCATGGCCTGGATCCTCCGGTGGGCCCAGAACCCGGTCGCGAGGGGCTCGTTCCTCACCGGGCTGACCCTCCTCGGCTTGCTGGCGGGCTTGGGGCTCGAGCGGCTCGAGCAGCCGGGGCTGATGTGGGCGGCCTACGGCGTCGCCTTCCTGGCGGGGGGCGTGCCCTCGGCCGTCAGTGCGGTCCGGGCGCTGCTGCGCGAGCGCAAGCTGGACGTCAACTTGCTGATGGTGGCGGCGGCCTTGGGGGCGGCGAGCGTGGGCCACGCCGACGACGGGGCGATCCTGCTCTTCCTCTTCAGCCTCTCCAACACCCTGCAGGACTGGGCCATGGCCCGCACCAAGCGCGCCATCCGGGCCCTCATGGCCCTCAAGCCGGCCGGGGCCACCGTGCGGCGGGGCGGGCAGGAGGTGTGGGTCGCCCTGGGGGCCCTCCAGGTCGGGGACGAGCTGCTCGTGCGGCCCGGGGAGCGCTTCCCCGCCGACGCCACCGTCCTCAGCGGCCAGAGCAGCGTGGACGAAAGCATGCTCACCGGGGAGTCGGTCCCGGTGGACAAGGGCCCCGGCGACCGCCTCTACAGCGGCAGCCTCAACCAGCAGGGCGTGGTCGTGGCGCGGGTGGACAAGCCGGCAGGGGAGAGCACCCTGGCCCGGCTGATCGCGCTCGTCGAGCAGGCCCAGGCCGCCAAGAGCCCCACCGAGCGCTTCGCCGCCCGCTTCGAGGGGCCCTACACCGTGGCGGTGCTGCTGTCCGCGCCGCTTTTGTTCGTGCTGTTCTACTACGGCCTGGGGGTCGAGGCCGCGGCCGCCTGGTACCGCGCCATGACCTTCCTGGTCGTCGCCAGCCCCTGTGCGGTGGTGATCGCCACGCCCGCGGCGGTGCTCTCGGCCATGGCCGCCGGGGCGCGGATGGGGGTGCTGTTCAAGAGCGGGGCCGCCCTCGAGGCCCTCTCGCGGGTTAGGATCATCGCCCTGGACAAGACCGGCACCCTCACCGAGGGCCGCATGAAGCTGGTGGCGGTGGTGCCGCTGGAGGGCAGCGAGCCCGAGGCCCACGCCCTGGCGGCGGGCCTCGAGCGCCACAGCGAGCACCCCATCGCCCGGGCCATCGTGCACAGCTACGCGGGCCCGGTCCCCCCCGTCGGGGAGGTCCGGGCCCTGCGGGGCAGGGGAATCGTGGGCCGGGCGCAGGCGGTGCTGGCCGGCGACCCCGCGGCCGGCCTCGAGCCCGAGACGGTCTGGGCCGGCACGCGCGCCCTGGCCCGCGAGCAGGGGGCGTCCCTCAGCCCCGACGCCGAGGCGCACCTGGCCTCGCTCGAGGCCCAGGGCCTCACCACCATGCTGCTGGGCCGGGGGAACCGGGTCGTGGCCCTGCTGGCCGTGGCCGACACCCCCCGCCCTGAAGCCCGGCACGCCGTCGCTACCTTGCGGCAGCGGGGCCTGCGGGTGGCGATGCTCACCGGCGACCGCGAGGCCGTGGCCCGCCACGTCGCCTGGGAGCTGGGCCTGGAGGAGGTCCACGCCGAGCTCCTGCCCGAGCACAAGCTCGACACCCTCCGCGCCCTGCGCGCCGAAGGCAAGGTGGCGATGGTGGGCGACGGCATCAACGACGCCCCCGCCCTGGCCATGGCCGACGTGGGCGTCTCGATGGGCTCCGGCACCGACGTGGCCCTCGAGAGCGCCGACTTGGTGCTGATGAAGAACGACCTCTCGAGGCTGGCGGGCGCCCTCGACCTCGCCCGCGCCACCATGCGCACCGTGCGCTTCAACCTGGGCTTCGCCCTGGGCGTCATCGTGGTCGTGGGGACGCTCTCGCTGTTCGGCTTTGTGCCCCTGCCCCTGGGCGTGGTGGCGCACGAGGGGGGAACGGTCTTCGTGTGCCTGGTGGGGCTGCGGCTGCTGGGCCACCCGGTGCGGTCGTAGCTTCGGCCCCACCCGGTCGCGGCTTTGGTATACCGGGCCTTGACCCCCTGCCCCCCGACCCTCGACAATACTCGGGTATGCGAGGCTTGTCCCAGCGCGTCAAGACGCTCAAACCCAGTGCTACGGTGGCGGTCAACGCCAAGGCCCTCGAGCTGCGCCGCCAGGGCGTGGACCTGGTCGCCATGACCGCGGGCGAGCCCGACTTTGACACCCCCCAGCACATCAAGGATGCGGCCCTGCGGGCCATGCAGGCGGGCAAGACCAAGTACGCGCCCCCGGCCGGCATCCCCGAGCTGCGCGAGGCCATCAGCGCCAAGTTCAAGCGCGAGAACGGGCTCGAGATCCCCGCCGACCAGACCGTGGTCACGGTGGGGGGCAAGCAGGCGCTGTTCAACCTCTTCCAGGCCATCCTCGACCCGGGCGACGAGGTGATCGTCATCGGGCCCTACTGGGTGTCCTACCCCGAGATGGTGCGCTTCGCCGAAGGCAAGCCGGTCGAGGTGCTCACCGGCCCCGAGTCGGGCTTCGTGCCCGACCCCGAGGAGATCGAGCGCAAGGTCACGCCGCGCACCAAGGCGCTGGTGCTCAACTCCCCGGGCAACCCCACCGGCGCGGTGTACCCGCCCGAGGTGATCCGGGCCATCGCCGAGCTCGCCAACAAGCACGACTTCTACCTCGTCTCCGACGAGATCTACGAGCACCTGATCTACGAGGGCGAGCACTTCTCCCCGGCCCACGTCGCCCCCGACCGCACCATCACCGTCAACGGCGCGGCCAAGGCCTACGCCATGACCGGCTGGCGCATCGGCTACGCGGGCGGGCCCAAGGACGTGATCAAGGGCATCATCGACGTCTCGAGCCAGTCCACCACCTCCCCCGACACCATCGCCCAGTGGGCCATGGTCGAGGCGCTCACCAACACCGAGGCCTCGAGCCAGTTCATCGCCATGGCCCGCGAGGCCTACCGCAAGCGCCGCGACCTCATCGTGAAGGGCCTCAACGACATCGGCCTCACCACGCCCATGGTCAACGGCGCCTTCTACGTGCTTTCCGACACCAGCCGCATCGACCCCGACGAGAACAAGGCCGCGCTGCGGATGCTCGAGGAGGCCAAGGTCGCGGTGGTGCCCGGCACCGACTTCGCCGCGCCCCACCACGTGCGCTTCAGCTACGCCACCAGCGAGGCCAACATTCAGAAGGCGCTCGAGCGCCTGGCCGGACTGGTCAAGGTGCGCTAGCCCGGTTCAGGCCTCCAGCCGCCAGTCGATCTCGCCCCGCCCTGCCGCGCGCAGGGCGGCGTTGATCTTGGAGAAGGGCCTCGAGCCGAAGAAGCCGTTCTTGGCCGAGAGCGGGGAGGGGTGGGCCGACTGGATGACGCTGTGGCGGCGGGCGTCGATGAGCCCGAGCTTCTTCTGGGCGTGAGCGCCCCACAGCACGAAGACCACCGGCTCGGCCTTGGCGCTCACGGCGCGGATCACCGCGTCGGTGAACTGCTCCCAGCCCTTGCCCTTGTGCGAGGCGGGCTCGTGGGCCCGCACGGTGAGCGAGGTGTTGAGCAGCAATACGCCCTGCTCGGCCCAGCGCTTGAGGTAGCCGGTCTTGGGGCGGGGGATGCCGAGGTCGGCCTCGAGCTCGCGGAAGATGTTGAGCAGGCTGGGCGGGGGCCGCACCCCGGGCCGCACGCTGAAGGCCAGCCCGTGGGCCTGCCCCTCGTCGTGGTAGGGGTCCTGCCCCACGACCAGCACCCGCACCTCGTCGTAGGGCGTGTAGCGCAGGGCGTTGAACACGTCCTCCTGCGGCGGGAAGACCTGGTGCTGGGCGCGCTCGGCCTCGAGGAAGGCCTCGAGCTTGTCCATGTAGGGCTTGTCGAACTCCTCCCGGAGGACGGGCTTCCAGGGGGGCGGGATCTGCTCGAGCAGGTTCATGGGAGGGCTCCTCCGAACGGCGTGACCTCCGTAGGCTACGGAGGGGGCGCGGCAGCGTCAAGCGCGGGGCACTCTCAGGCGCCTCAAACCCGCCTCGAGCCCGGGGTCTGCTAATATAGGCATTGACCTATGGACTCGCCGGATATCCTGACCTTCAGCACGCCCAAGGTGGAGACGCCTTCGGTCGAGGCGATGCCCTCGCCCACCCTCGAGCTCGCCTACGTCTACTACGTGCTGAACCGTCCCGATAGCCAGCAGAAGGGCCGCGAGATGCCCTGGCTGGGCCTGCTCTACGAGCAACACCCCGAGCTCGTGGAGCGGGTCCGCACCTTCTGGCCCGAAGCGGAGCGCGACTACGCCGGCTTCGACCTCTTCTGGCTCGTGGCCGACCTGGGCTACGCCCGCGACCCCAGCCCCCAGCGCCTGCTCGACGACCTCGCGAGGCTGCCGGGCCGCTTCGTCAAGCACCTCGAGGCCCAGCGCCGCAAGGTGCTCGCCGAGTGCACGGGCGACGAGGCGCGCCAGAAGAAGGAGACCAAGAAGTTCCAGGGGCCCCTCGACCGCTTCAACCGGCTCAAGCAGGGCAAGGAGATCCGCCGCTACACCCAGATGCTCGGCGACCTGTGGGCGGTGCTCGAGCCCCTGTGGCTGGGGGAGGGGCTGGAGGAGGCCCGCCGGGCGAGCGAGCTGTTCCAGGCCAAGTACCAGCACAGCGGGGACGTGCTCGAGGCCCTGCCGCCCCACCACTTCGTCCAGTTCGAGGCGGCGGTCGAGGAGATCCGGGCCTCCCAGAAGAAGGGCTCGCTGGTGGTGGTGCCGCTGTACTTCGCGCTGGGCGGGGGCTTCAACTTCGACATGGCCGACGCCCACTACATCGGCTACGGCATCCAGAGCGAGCGCTTCTACGAAGAGCTCAGCGCCCAGGTGGAGGCCAGCGCCGCGCACATGAAGGCCCTGGCCGACCCCACCCGCCTCATGCTCCTGACCCTCATCGCCCGCTACGAGAGCTTCGCCATGACCGTCAGCGACCTCGCCAAGCAGCTCGGGGTGAGCCAGCCCACCGCCAGCGGCCACCTCAAGCAGCTCAAGGAGGCGGGCCTGGTCAGCTTCGAGAAGCACGGCAACAAGACCCTCCACAAGGTCAACAGCGCGGCCTTGGAGGCCACCCTCGAGGGCCTGCGCAAGCTGCTGCTCCACCCTAAGTAGATAGCCTATTGACAATATAGCCAACTGCCTATACACTCCTTTCATAGGAGGTTGGCTATGAAGTTTACGTACGACGTACTGCAAGCCAAGGCCAACGAGCACATCGCCCGGCTCCGCCAGGAGGCCGAGGTAGAGCGCTCGCTGCGGCAGAAAGTGAAGGAAGCTGTCCAGGTCCTGGCCTCTGCTCGTCGGCGCGAACGGCGCCAGCCCACCTCCGAAGCTCCCTCGCGGCGTTCCGCCTAGAGCCGAGCTGAGACGGACCCGGTCAGAATTGAGCCTCCTGACCGGGCCTGTTTTTTAATCCCGCACCCTTGTATAGGCAAGTGGCAATACAGGATGGAGGAGGTCAGAGTATGGCTGCCGAGACCCAGGCCCGCACCACCCTTACCCAGAGCGTTCAGGCCCCCCGCGCCTCCGTGTTCGAGGCCTTCACCACTGCCACGCGGCTGTGCGAGTGGTTCAGCTACGACGCGCAGCTCGAGGCCGCCCCCGGCGGGCGCTTCTACGCCTACTGGCGCGAGCCCGGCTTCTACGCGGTGGGGGAGTACCTCGAGGTGCGGGCCCCCGAGCTCATCCGCCTGCGCTGGTCCGACAAGGACAACCCCCAGCCCGTCGAGGTCGAGATCGCCTTCGCCGAGTCGGAGGGCGGGACCGAGGTGAGCGTGCACCACCCCGCCATGCCGGCGGCGCTCGAGCCCCTGTGGCGGCGGGCGCTGGCGGTGCTCGCGAGCACCCAGGAGCGCGGCTACCACCTCGACCTGCTCGAGCGCCCCATGCTGGGGGTGCTGCTCAGCGGCGACGTCACCGCGGAGAACGCCGGGCAGTACGGGGTCCCGGTGGCCTACGGCGCGGCCTTGCAGGGCACGCTGGCGGGCCTGTCGGCCGAGGCCGCAGGCCTGCGGCAGGGCGACGTGATCGTGGGGATGGACGGCAAGGAGGTTCGCACCGTGCAGGACATCCCGCCCATCACCCGCCAGCACAAGGCCGGGGACACCGTCGTGGTCGAGTTCTACCGGGGCGCCGAGCGGCACGCCGTGCCGATGGAGCTTCGGCCGCGCAACCTGCACCCCTACCCCGAGAGCCTGGAGGACCTGGCCCGCACGATGGCCCGCGAGAAGGAGCGGCTCATCGGCGAGCTGCGGGCCCTGCTGGCGGGCGCCACCGACGCCGAGGCCGAGCGGGCGCCCGCGCCGGGCAAGTGGAACGCCAAGCAGATCCTCGCCCACCTCGTCGCCAGCGAGCGGGAGAGCCAGGCCTTCATCGCCTCGCTGGCGGTGGGCAACGAGCTCGAGGTCTTTACCGCCAACCTCGACGCCCGTGTCAACGCCCTCGTCCGGCGCTACCCCACCCTGGCCGCGCTGGTGCAGGCCCTCGAGGACGCCTACGCCGAGACGCTCGAGATCGTCCGGGGCCTCCCCCAGGACTTCTTAGCCCGCAAGGCCAGCGTGGTGCGGGTCCAGCTCGCCGCTGAGGCCGACCCCTTCCACGTGCGGCACCACTTCGGCCAGGTCCGGCGCGCGCTCGAGGCCGCCCGCCAGGCGGCGTAGGGCGCGCGGCCGTCCGGGGTCGCGG
>NZ_KE387023.1:1116600-1183346 GCF_000430045.1 Calidithermus chliarophilus DSM 9957
GGCGGGGGCCTGAGCCCCCGCCGCGGCTTCGTGGAGTCCTTCTTTCCTGCCGCCGCCCTTTTGGCGGTATGCTGGGGCCAGCCGGATGAAACCAGGGCCGTTCAACGCCATTACCGACGTGCCGGGGGTCAAGGTGGGGCACTACACCGACGCCCTTCACCTCACCGGGGCCACCGTGGTCTTGGTCGAGGGCGGCGCGGTGGCCGGGGTCGACGTGCGCGGCAGCGCGCCGGGGACCCGCGAGACCGACCTGCTCCACCCCGCCAACCTCGTCGAGCAGGTGCAGGCCGTGGTGCTCTCGGGGGGCAGCGCCTACGGCCTCGAGACCGTGGGCGGGGTGCTGCGCTACCTCGAGGAGCGCGGCCTGGGCTACCCCGTCGGCGAGCACGCGGTGGTGCCCATCGTGCCCGCGGCGGTGCTCTTCGACCTCGGCGTGGGCAGCCACACGGTGCGGCCGGGGCTCGAGCAGGGCTACCAGGCGGCGGCGCAGGCCCACGACGGCCCGGTGGAGCAGGGCAACGTGGGGGCGGGCACCGGGGCCAAGACCGGGGGGCTCAAGGGCGGCTTAGGCACGGCGAGCGTGGTGCTGGAGGACGGGCTGCGGGTGGGGGCCGTCGTGGGGGCCAACGCCCACGGGCGGGCCTGGGACCCCGCCAGCGGCGAGCTCTACGGGCGCTGGCTCGAGCTCGGGGGCGAGTTCGGCCTCAAGCACCCCCCGCGCCCGCTCCTGAGCCCCCCGGACTACTCCGGCATGTTCGGCAGCCCCCTCCAGGTCTCCAACACCGTGATCGGGGTGGTGGCCACCAACGCCCGCCTCACCAAGGCCCAGGCCCAGAAGGTGGCGATGATGGCCCACGACGGCATCGCCCGCGCCGTCACCCCCGCCCACACCATGTTCGACGGCGACGTGATCTTCGCGCTGGGCACGGGCGAGCTCGAGGTCCGGACCCCCGCCGAGCTGAGCCGCCTGGGCGCCGTCGCCGCCGACGTCTTCGCCCGGGCGCTGATCCACGGCGTGCTGCACGCGCGCTCGGTGGAGGGGCTGCTTTGCTACCGGGAGGTCTATGACGCCTGAGGACCTCGCCGCCCTCGCCCGCCGCGCCGCCGAAGCGGTGGACGCCGAAGAGGTGGTGCGGCTGGCCCAGAAGCTCGTGCAGATCGAGAGCTACTACCCCGGCCCCGGCGAGCAGCCGGTGGTGGACTACCTCGAGCCCTACCTGCGCGAACGCGGCTTCAAGACGCACGTCCAGCCCGTCGCCCCGGGCCGCCCCAACCTCATCGCCGACCTGGGCTCAGGGCCCGGGGGCCTGATCCTCGAGGGCCACACCGACGTGGTGACCCACGGGCGGCTGGAGGACTGGCAGGTGCCGCCCTACGCCGGGCTCATCCAAGACGGCCGGCTCTACGGGCGCGGCTCCTGCGACATGAAAGGCGGGCTGGCGGCCGCCGTCGTCGCGGCGGCGACGCTCGAGCGGGTGCTGGGCGAGCCCCCGCGCACCCTGCGGCTGTGCATCCCCTGTGACGAGGAGGGCCTGATGGGGGGCATCAAGGCCTTCGTGAGGGCGGGCTACGCCGAGGGCTTCGCCGGGGCCGTCATCTGCGAGCCGGAGGAGCTCGAGGTCTGCCTGGTGCAGAAGGGGGCCATGCGGGTGTGGGCGAGTTTCGAGGGCCGCATGGCCCACGGGGCCATGCCCTACGCCGGGGTCAACCCGCTGCCCGCCGCCGCGTGGTTCGTGGGCCGCATGGCCGAGGTGCAGTCATGGTTGCAGCGCACTCCCGATCACCCCCACCTGGGCAAGGGCTGGGTCACCCCCACGGTGCTCGAGGCCAGCGCGGGCGAGGGGCAGTTCAACGTGATGCCGGGCCACGCCCGCGTGGGGCTCGACGTTCGCACCAACCCCGACCACGACCACGCCGCCATCCGCCGGCGGCTGGAGGCCGAGTGCGAGGAGTGCATGCGGAATTTCCCGGGGGTGCGGGCGGGGCTCGAGGTCTTCGAGGACCGCCCCGCCACCCACACCGACCCCGCCCAGCCGGTGGTGCGGGCCACCGAGCAGGCCCTCTCTTTACTGGGCCTGCCGGTGTGTTATGGTGGAGTTCCGGGCGCGACCGATGGGACGTATCTCTGGGCCTGGGCCAAGCTCCCCATCGTCACCATCGGGCCGGGTGGGCGGAGAACGCCCCACCAGGCCAACGAGTTCGTAGAGATAGACGATCTCGTCGCCGCGGCGCGACTATACACCGCGATTTCCGTTCTGATGCTCTACAGGGACTGAATCGCGGACGGTAGGTCCGCCGCGGCGACGGTCTTTTGGGGCATCTTGAGAACCTCACATTGAAGGAGGGTAAAGATGACGAAACGTTGGTTTTGGGCACTGTTCCTGCTCCTGGGCCTGGTCTTCGCGCAGAACCGGGGGGGCACGCTCACGGTGGCGCTGCAGACCGAGCCCACGGTCTTCGACCCCAGCCAGGCCGCCGGGGCCGACATCGCCCGCATGGTCTACGACAACGTGCTGCAGGGGCTGGTCAAGCGCAACGCCAAGGGCGAGATCGTGCCCGCCCTCGCCGAGCGCTGGAAGGTCTCGGCCAGCAGCCTGACCTACACCTTCACCCTGCGCAAGGGCGTGAAGTTCCACGACGGCACGCCCTTCGACGCCGCCGACGTGGTGGCGAAGTTCAACCGCGCCAAGGACCCCGACACCAAGCGCAGCGGCCACATCCGCCCCGAGATCTACCGCGACATCGCCTCGGTGACGGCCCCCGACGCCTCGACGGTGACCTTCACCCTCAAGCAGCCCAACCAGGACTTCCTCTTCGTGCTCTCGCTGCCCGAGAGCACCATCGGGCCGCGCGAGCGCAAGCTCGAGGACCAGAAGGTCAAGCCCGTCGGCACCGGGCCCTTCCGCTTCGTGGCCTGGGAGCGCGGGGTGGGGGTGCGGCTCGAGCGCAACGAGGCTTATTACATCCCCAACCTGCCCTACCTCGACCGGGTCAACTTCCGCTTCCTCGGCGACGGCGAGGCCCAGCTCGCGGCCCTGCGCGCGGGCGACATCGACGTCATCGCCTACTCCATGCTGCCCGAGAACGCCCAGATCCTCGCGCGCGACGCCCGCTTCAAGGTCTTCAGCGGCAGCGGCACCGCCGAGGCCGTGGCCTCGATGAACAACTCCCGCGCCCCCTTCAACGACGTGCGGGTGCGCCGGGCCATGCAGTACGCGGTCAACAAGGACGAGCTGATCCAGAGCGCCATGCTGGGCTACGGCACCAAGATCGGCTCGATGCGCTCGCCGGGCGAAGCCTGCTACGAGGACCTCTCGGGCTTCTACGCCTACGACCCCAACCGCGCGCGCCAATTGCTGGCCGAGGCCGGCTTCAACGCCCAGAACCCCCTGCGCTTCACCTTCACCCTGGCCGCCGAGTTCCCCTACGAGCGCCGCATCGGCGAGGCCCTGGCCGCGCAGCTCAACCGGCTGGGCGTGGTGCAGGTCAACATCCAGGTCGTCGACTTCGGCACCTGGATCCAGCGGGCCTTCGTCGCCGCCGACTACCAGATGACCATCATCGGCCACGTCGAGGCCAACGACATCGGGCGCTACGCCAACCCGGGCTACTACTGGCGCTACAACAGCCCGCAGGTGCAGCAGCTCTACACCACCTACCTGCGCTCCAACGACCCCAAGAAGTCGTGCGACGCGCTCAAGGCCATGCAGCGCAAGCTGGCCGAGGACGCGGTGAGCATCTGGACGATGAGCCTGCCCGCGCTGGGCGCCTACCGCGCCAACGTGATGAACTGGCCCGGCGCCTCGCTGAGCCCCGGCATCCTGCTGGCCGAGGTGTACCTGGCCAGGTAGCCGGTAGCTGATGGTCAATAGCCGGTAGCCAGTAGCTTTTCGCTATCAGCTATAATACCAGATTCGGTTAGTTCGTCACCGAACGGTGACGAACTAACCCGACCGAAGGGAGTGCTCTAGGATTCAAAAAGATAGCCTCCAGGGTTCTGGGTTGGATGATTATCTTTTTGAATCCGGTATAAGCTATCGGCAGCGCTGTTATGTGGTCCTACCTCGCGCGCCGTTTCGCCGTCGCCCTGGCCACGCTGTGGCTGGCCTCGAGCCTGGTCTTCCTGGCCCTGCTCGTCATCCCCGGCGACCCGGCCTCCATCATCCTGGGCTTCGGCGCCGACCCCGAGCGCATCGCGGCGCTGCAGGCCCGGCTGGGGCTGGACAAGCCGCCGCTCGAGCGCTACCTGCTGTGGTACGCCGGGGCCTTGCAGGGCGACTTGGGCGAGTCGATCCGCTACAGCTCGCCGGTGCGCACCGAGATCGCCCGCGGCCTGAGCGTGACGCTGCCGGTGGTGGTGTTCTCGCTGCTGCTGGCGACCCTCATCAGCGTGCCGCTGGGCGTGCTGGCGGCGCGGCGGGCGGGGAGCTGGCTCGACGTGGGCATCTCCACCGCGGCCCTGCTGGGCATCGTGCTCCCCTCCTTCTGGGTAGGCCTGATGTTCATCTACCTCTTCATCGTGCGGCTCGACCTGCCCCTGCCCACCAGCTTCCCCATCGACGGCTGGCGCGACCCCCAGCGGGCGCTGCTGGCCCTGGTGCTGCCCATCCTCACCGTCACCCTCTCCCGCTCGGCGCTGCTGGTGCGCATGGTGCGGGGGAGCGTGCTCGAGGTGCTCTCGCAGGACTACGTCCGCACCGCCCGCGCCAAGGGGCTCGCCGAGCGCAAGGTGCTCTACAAGCACGCCCTCAAGAACGCGGCCTTGCCGGTGGTGACGGTGCTGGGGCTGGAGTTCTCCCAGCTCCTCATCGCCGCGGTGATCGTGGAGACGGTGTTCGGGCTGCCGGGGCTGGGCTCGCTCTCGCTCACGGCCATCAACGCCCGCGACTTCCCGCTGGTGCAGGGCATCGTGGTGGTGCTGGCGGCCTTCATCGTGCTGGTGAACCTGATCGTGGACCTGCTCTACGCCTACCTCGACCCCCGGGTGAGCTATGCCTGAAGCGAACGCCCCTCTGCCTGCCCGCCGGGGCCTCTGGCACCGCCTGCCCCTGGCGGTCAAGCTCGGCGGGGCCGTCATCGTGCTGGTGCTGCTGGGCATGGTCGCGGGCTGGCTCAACCCCACTGACCCCGACGCCACCGGCCCCGACCGCCTCGCCCCCCCCTCGGCCCAGCACCCCCTGGGCACCGACCTGCTGGGCCGCGACCTGCTCGCCCGGGTGCTGGCCGGGGCCGAGAACGCCCTCTACGTGGGCGTGATCGCGGTGGGCATCGGCCTGTCGCTGGGGGTGCTGCTGGGGATGCTGGCGGGCTACTTCGGTGGCTGGCTCGACTCCCTCCTCACCTTCCTCCTCGACAGCCTCTACGCCTTCCCAGCGCTGCTGCTCGCGCTGCTCTTCGCGGCGGTGTTCAACCCCGGCGCCACCAGCTCGATGGCCGCCATCGGCATCGCGGCGGTGCCGGCCTTCGCGCGGCTGGCCCGGGCCGGGGTGCTGGCGGTCAAGGCCCAGCCCTACGTGGAGGCGGCTCGAGCCCTGGGCGTGGGCTCGGCCCGCATCATCGCCCGCCACGTGCTGCCCAACATCCTGGGCCCCCTGGTCGTGCAGGCCAGCCTGGCCTTCGCCGCCTCCATCCTCGCCGAAGCCGGCCTTTCCTACCTGGGCCTGGGCACCCAGCCCCCCACCGCGAGCTGGGGCCGCATGCTCCGCGAGGCCCAGAGCTACCAGGAACTCTCCGTCTTCCCGGTCCTGTGGCCCGGCCTGGCCATCGCCTTCACCGTCCTCGGCTTCAACCTCCTCGGCGACGGCCTGCGCGACTGGCTCGACCCCAGGCGGCAGAACCGCTAGAGGGGGCCCGTGGGGGACCTGGGGAGCCGTCAGCTATCAGCCGTCAGCCGTCAGCCATAAGCAAAAGGCTCGAGGCCCGCGGCCTGTGGCTAGTGGTGAAAGGGACCCCACCCCAACCCTCCCCGCCTGCGGGGAGGGGGTATCCCCCCTGCCCCCCTTGCTAAGGGGGGTGAAGAAGGGGTGTTTGGCGTTGGGCGTTCGGCTATCGGCTATCGGCTATCGACCATCGACCATCGACCATCACCGCCCCACACACCCCCTTTAGCGTTAAGCTGGGTCGAACCAAAGGAGGAACTCGATGAATTACGCCGACATGTTTCGCCTCGAGGGGCAGGTCGCACTGGTGGTGGGCGGGGGTTCGGGCATCGGGCAGGCCTCGGCCGAGGCCCTGGCGGCCCACGGGGCGCGGGTGGTCGTGGCCGACGCGCGGCTCGAGGCCGCCCGGCAGACCGCCGAGCGCGTCCAGGCGGCGGGCGGGGAAGCCGAAGCCGTCGAGCTCGACATCCTCGACGGCGCGGCGGTGCGGGCGCGGGTGGAGGAGATCGTGGGGCGCTACGGCCGCCTGGACACCGCCGTGACCACCCCCAGCATCAACGTGCGCAAGCCCTTGCTCGAGTACACCGACGAGGAGTTCGAGCGGGTGGTCATGCTCAACCTCAAGGGCACCTTCCACGTCCTGGCCGAAGCGGGCCGGGCCATGGCCCGGCAAGGCTCGGGCTCGCTGATCGCCTTTTCCTCCATCCGCTCGCTGGTGGTGGAGCCGGGGCAGGGGGTCTACGCCGCGACCAAGGCGGGCACGGTGCAGATGGTGCGGGCCCTGGCCGCCGAGCTGGGCCCCCGCGGCGTGCGCGCCAACGCCATCGGCCCCGGCGTGATCGACACCCCCCTCACCGCCCCCATCAAGAACCAGCCCGAGTGGTACGCCGCCTACGGCGCCAAGAGCGTCTTCGGCCGCTGGGGCAAACCCGAGGAGGTCGCCGGCGCAGTGGTTTTCCTGGCCTCGAGGGCCTCCTCCTACGTCACCGGCACCATCCTCTTCGTAGACGGCGGCTGGACCGCGGTGGACGGGCGCTTCAACCCGCCGCTGTGAAGACGGGTTTCGGGGAGCCTGGGGCTAGTAGTTCGTGGCTCGTGGCTACCTCACCCCGGCCTTCCCCGCCGGCGTCGAGGGTCGAGGGCCAAGGCGTATTGCGTCTTGCGTCTGGCGTACGACGTAGGACGTACGACGTACGCCCCGCACCCGGCGTTGGGCGTTTAGCTATCGGCTATCAGCTATCGACTATCGACACGACCCTACTCATACCAGATTCGGTCAGTTCGTTCCCGAATGGGGACGAACTGACCCGACCGAAGGGAGTGCTCTAGGATTCAAAAAGATAGCCTCTGAAGGTCTTTAGTTTGGGTGATTATCTTTTTGAATCCGGTATCACCACCTCCTGCGCCGCTGCGGCAGGAGCAACAGGATCACCCCGATCACCACGCACATGTCGGCCAGGTTGAAGATGGGGAAGTCGCGGATGACGCCGACGTTGGTGGTCATGTCGATGTAGTCCACCACCGAGCCGCGGCCGATGCGGTCGATGGCGTTGCCCCAGGCCCCCGCCACGATCATGGAGAGGGCGACCATCTGCACGGCCGGTAGCCGGGGGTTGCGGTAGAGGTAGTACAGAATCCCGAAGCCCACGACCACGTTGATGTAGGCGAGCCACGGGGCCCCGCCCGTGAACAGCCCGAAGGCCGCGCCGGTGTTGTAGACCAGGGTGAAGTCGAGCAGCCCGGGGATGACGGTCCTGGAACCGGCGGTGAGGCTCTGGATCGCGGCCAGCTTGAACACCTGGTCGAGCGCGAGCAGGAGCGGGACGATGAACAGCGGCATGGCGGGAGTCTATTCGAGCGAACATGAGCTTGCAACTCAGGGGCCGGGCCCGGCGCTTTCCCGGGAGGAATCCCCCAAGGCCCCGCCCAGGCGACCCCGCATGGACTCGAGCCTTCCCCGCACCGGCACGGCCTCGGTGGCCCTGGCCAGGCCGTACGGCGGCATGTTGCCGTAGACGCTCTCGAAAGCCCCGGCCTCCACCCGGTAGGTCTCGTGCCAGATCCCCACTGCCCCGCCCTTGAAGGACTGCCGGAAGAAGCGCCGCCAGGCCTCGGGGTGGAGGCGGGGGTCCTGGCGGGCGAAGCGCTCGAGGTCTTCGGTGCTCCGCCAGTACTGCACGGTCACGATCTCGCGGAAGTTGGGGCTGAAGAAGGGGCCGTTGGCCCCCAGGAAGCCGCTTTCGGGGTACCGGCGTAGGTAGTCCTGCATGGGCCCCATCGCGCTCGCCACCGGCAACCACTCGCGCCAGCGCAGCCAGTTGTTGACCCGCATCCCGATGAGGAAAACCACCATCGGCCCGTCGTGTCGTGCGGTAAAACGCCCGATCTGCACCATGTTCCCACCTCACGCGGGTTTGAACACCATGAAGTACAGGTTGAGCAGCGGCAACACCGTGGCGATGACCCCGAACACGCCCCACCAGTTGGCCAGCCGCCAGTAGGCCGTGGGGATGCTCGCCTGCCGGGCGAAGGCGCGGGCCATGCGGGCCTGGGCGACCTGGATGGGGACGAGCGCCACCAGCCAGATCACGCCCGAGGCCACGAACAGCCCCCGGCCCCAGCCCACCCACGAAGCCCCCTCCCAGCGCCCGGCCATCAGCTCGCCGGTGACGATGATCAGCCCCACCCCCAGCGCGGTGAAGGCGAAATCCGTGACGGTGACCATCCGCTGGGCATAGGCCACGATGGCCGGGTTCTGGGTGCGGTCGGCCAGCACCTTCCACAGCGCGGTCACTAGGATGTTGCCCAGGAAGATCACCGCGCCCAGCACGTGCAGCGACTTGAGCAGGAGGTAGCTATCCACGGCGCACCCCCTCCGCTTCGACGCCCCCTACCCGACCGTTTTGTTCGTTCCCGTTCATACCTACCTCCTTACGCTATTCATATGCTTAACGCTGTTAAGTGAGCGATCCAAAAAAATCAGGGGCTGAGCCCTCGAGCCAGCATCTCCATGAACTGCCCGGCCAGGCGGCGCACGTCGGCGGGGTTGTCCCAGCGCGGCACGACGCCCTTCATGCTCAGCGCCAGCGACACGATGCCGTGCATGCCCGACCAGACGAGGTTGGTGGTCTCGAGGGGGTCGCCCATGCGGATCTTGCCCGCCTTCATGGCCTCGGTCACCGCCTGGAGCAGGATGTGGTAGGAGGTCGAGCCTTCCACCTCGCCCGCGGGCGCGCTGGCCCGCAGCGCCCACTCCGAGCGCTGCATGAACATCATCTGGTAGTGCAGCGGGCGGGAGAGGCCGAACTCGAGGTAGGCCCGGCCCAGCGCCTCGACGCGCTCGAGGGGGTCGGGGGTGCTGCGGTAGGCCTGCTGCAGGGCCTCGGTGAACTCGGCGAAGCCCTGCTGGCACACGGCGAAGAGCAGGTCGTCCTTGTCGGCGAAGTAGAGGTAGATGGCGGTGGGCGAGTACCCGATGGCCTCGGCGACCTGCCGCAGGCTGAAGCCCTCGTAGCCCTGCTCCTCGAAGAGCCGGGTAGCGGCTTCCAGGATGGTGCGGCGCAGCTCCTGCTTCTGCTGCTCGCGCCGCTCGGCGCTGCGCTGGCGGATGCGGGCCTGCCGGGTGGCCGTGGGGTCGCTCACGGCCTCAGCTTACTTTACGGTGTTAAGTTAGTCAATACTGCTAAACGAGCTTCCTGGAACGCAGCCACTCGAGGCTCACCCGCACGCTCTCCAGCGGCCTGGCGCTCTCGTCCTGCTCGACGAGCAGCCAGCGCACCCCGCTCGCCTGCGCGGCCCGCACGGCGGCCTCGACCGGCACCTCGCCCCGCCCGAGCTCGACCGTCCGGCGCCCCTCGAGGTCCTTGAGGTGCACCAGGGGCAGGCGGCCCGTGTACTTGCGCACGTAGGCGGCCGGGTCCTGGCCCCCGGCGTGGGCCCAGGCGACGTCGAGCTCGGCCTCGAGGCTGGGCGCGGCGGCGAAGAGGGCGTCGAAGGCGGGCCGTCCCCCCACCTTCTCCTCGAACTCGAACTCGTGGTTGTGGTAGACCAGCCGGAGCCCCGCCGCCCGGCAGGCCTTGCCCAGCCGCTCGAGCCGCCCGAACAGCTCGCGCCACTTCGCCTCGCTGCCGCGCAGCCCCGCGTCGAGCCAGGGGCACACCAGGTAGGGCGTGCCCAGGGCGCGGGCCAGCGCGACCTGGCCGTCGAGGCCCTGCTCGAGCTGCTCCAGCGGGACGTGCAGCCCGGCCACCTCGAGGCCCAGCCCGTCCAGGAAGCGCCTGAGCTCGCCGGGGTTGAGCCCGCCGTAGACCCCGGCGAACTCCACCCCCTTGTAGCCCATCGCCGCGACCTGCTCGAGGGTCTCCTTGAAGCGGTCGCCCAGCAGGTCGCGCAGGGTGTAGAGCTGGAGCCCGACCCTGGGGCGCGGGGTGTTCTGGGCCCGGCCCAGGCCCTTCGCGGCCAGCGCCGTCGCGGCCACGCCCTGCAGGAATCGCCGTCGGTTCATCGGCTTCATGCCCCTCAGTCATACCGGCCCGCCGCATGAGATGCTAGATGACCCGGCGGTTCCAGTTGGCGAGCAGCAGGCTCGAGGCCAGCAGCGCCCCGGCCAGCAGGCACAACAGCGCCGTGACCTCGCTGCGCTGGGGCTTCCACACCGTCTGGCGCTGCAGCTCGCGGTAGACCTCGAGCAGCCGCTCGGCGGAGCCCACGGCGAAGTACCGCCCCCCGGTGACGTCGGCGATGCCCCGCAACTCGGCCTCGTCGAACCCGGCGAAGGGCACGTTGGGGTCGGAGCTGTTCACCGACCCCACCCCGATGGTGTGGACCACGACGCCCAGCTTGGCGGCCTCCCGCGCGGCCTCCTCGGGCTCGATCCCGGTGCGGTTCTGCCCGTCGGAGAGCAGGATCACCGTGGCCGAGCCCAGCACCTTGCCGTCCTCGCCCAGCGGGAAGGCCCGGACGCTCTCCATCAGCCCCTCCCCGATGGCGGTGTTGGGGCGGCGCTCGAGGTAGCCGATCTGCTCGACCACCTCGGCGTGGTTGCCGGTGAGGGGCGCGTTGAGGACGGCGTACCCCGCGAAGCTCACCAGCCCCACCTTGATCCCGTCGGGCAGCCGCTCCACGAAGTCCTTGGCGGCGGCCTTGGCGGCTTCCAGGCGGGTGGGGGCGATGTCCTGCGCCCGCATGGACCCGCTGACGTCGAGGGCGAGCACGATGCCGGCCCCCTCGTCGGGCATGGGGATGACCGCCTGCGGCCGGGCCAGGGCCAGCAGCCCCAGGAGCAGGGCGAGCCCGTAGAGCCCCAGCGGCAGGTAGCGCCTGGGGTTACGGCCGTGCGCCGTGGCCTGCCGCCAGCGCTCGAGGCCCGGCAGCAGCCCGTACCCCTCGCGGGCTTCCCGGCGCACCATCCGCCAGTAGACCCACGCCAGCAGCGGCAGCAACAGCAGGGCCAGCAGGAGGTGCGGAGCCTGGAAGCTCATGAATGCATGGTAGGGCAGCCCCTCGTTTCCAAGTTGGAGCCCCCTCACGCTTGACCAAGTAAAGCGCCCCCCTCGTCAGGGGCCACCCCGACCGAAGGAGCATGAGCGCCCCCCGGGCCTCGAGCCGCCCCCTAAGGGACACCCGGAAGTGCGGCCTCCCGAAATTTACGGGAATAGGAACCTTTCTCCAAGGCCCAGTGAACCGGGCCAGCTTTATCGAGTGGGCATATTAGGGCTCACTGGTGGGTTCTCACCAACGTCCACTGCTCTTCCGAGAAGGTACAGCCGTTGAGCTCGAATATGCGCCGCATAGGATAGTTGCCGTAATCCGTCGCGCCTACGTACTGGGGAGCAAACTGACGGGCTTTATGCATTAAGTACCGGTGCAAACGGGCCCCCCAGCCCTGTCCGCGAAGAGGGGGAATTACGCCGAGCAGTTCTATCCTCGCCACGCCCTCCCTCTGCCGGCCGACCAGACCCGCAGCCAGTAGCTGTCCTGTTGCATCCACGACCTTGTAGCCTTCGACAGCTTGGTAGGTCGTGTAGTGTTGTGTCTTCGCCTCCAATATGCTTCGCACCTGGCCTGAATCAGCCATGTTCGTCACCAGGCTGTAGAACCTAACAAATCGTTCGTCGAGCATTTCTTCGATCGAAAACGGTTGGGTAAACTCGGGTTCTTTAAAGCCGCTCACCCCGGATAAGTCAGCGGCATAGACGAGGACGTGGCTCTCCTCCACCCATCCACTTCGATAGGCCAGCTCGACCAGATTTGGGTCATTGCGCTTAGAGCTCAGGTTGAGGCTCAGCCGGGAGCCTCCTTGCTGCTCAGCCAACCACCCCAAGAGGAAGAGGGCCGCTTCATCCCCCAGGTTTTCCGCTGTGCGCGGTGCTACTACCTTGAGCGGGGTCGTGCCGGACACATGGGAAAGGCTGAAGGCAGCTAGAATGTTATTGTTCCCATTAATCAAGACCCATAGATCCTCAATTCGCGTTTTCCGGACTTCGAGCCTGAGTAGCAGATTGTTTAAGGCAGACTTGGAGTCAGTTTGGCCCCTCAGCGCTACAAATTCTGCCAATTCACTTTGTTCCGGGTTTCTGATCTTCATTGTCATACCAGATTCGGTTAGTTCGGCGCCGGATGGCGGCGAACTAACCCGACCGAAGGGAGGGCTCTAGGATTCAAAAAGATAGCCTCCGGGGCTCTTCGGATCGGATGATGATTTTGAATCCGGTATCAGATCCTGAGATTAAACACTCACCATCTCTGCTTTAGAGATGGTGAGTACAGGTTACTACAAGTTCTTAGGGATGCTCTAAACAATGAGAGTGAAGATCGACCAAATTGCCGCATCCAGTCTTAGTCTGGACCAGACGTTCATCATCCAATTCCCTCATGATTGTATTTAAATCAACGTATCAATTGTTCCGAGTTTGCTTTCCCGCCCATCAGCGCCTCGGCCTTGTCCACCACGTACTCGGCGAAGGGCATGGCGGCGGTGAAGGCCGGGGAGATGGCGTTGAGCACGTGCAGCCCCTCGGCGTTGCCCTCGAGGTTGAAGTCCATCACCAGCTTCTTGGCCCGGTGGTCGTAGAGCTGGGCCCGGATGCCGGGGCGGCCCCAGGTGCGGAAGTTCTCGGGGCGGGTGCCCTCGAGCATCCGGGCGGCCTGGGCCACCAGGTAGCGCTGGGAGTACTTCCGGATCTCCTCGAAGGCCAGCCGCCGGAAGTCGAAGTCGTTGCGCAGGAACAGGATGGCCTCGTCGCGCAGCACGCCCAGCGCCTCCATGAGGTCGAAGCCCTCCAGGCCGTTGTAGTTCTCGCGCCAGAAGGCGGGGATGGCGGTGGGCCCGATCTTGGTCTTGCCGTCCACCGTCACGGTGAAGTGGACGCCCAAAAAGGTGTTGCGCAGGTCGGGGACGGGGTAGATGTGGCGCTTGAGGCTGCCCTTGGGCTCCGAGCCGTAGAGGTAGAGGCCCTTGAAGGGCAGGATGCGGTAGTTGAGCCCGATGCCGAAGTCGTGGGCCACCTCGTCGGCGTGCAGCCCGGCGGCGTTGATCACGTAGCCGGCCTCGAGCTCGCCCTGGGGGGTCCGCACGGCCTTGCCCCGGCGGCCCAGGTAGGGGCTGGAGAGCCGGAACTCGATGCCCTGGGCGCGGGCCTCGGCCACCAGCGCGTTCATGCACTCGACGGGGTTGACGGTGGCGGTGTTGGGCGACCACAGGGCCAGCTCGGTGGTCTTGACCCGGGGCTCGAGCTCCTTGGCCTCCCGCTCGCTGATGAGGTAGGTCTCGACCCCGTTGAGGTCGCCGCGGCGCTTGAGCTCCTTGAGGCCCTCGAGCTCGCCCTCGTGCTTGGTCACCACCAGCTTGCCGCACTCGTTGATGCTCAGGCCCTGCTCCTTCACGAAGGCCTTCCAGCGCTCGTTGCCCAGCCGGGTGAAGCGGGCCTTGAGCGAGTCGGCGGTGTAGTAGAAGCCCGCGTGCAGCACGCCCGAGTTGCGCCCCGAGCCGTGGGCGGCGATGTCGTTTTCCTTTTCCAGCACGGCGATGCTGGCCTTGGGGTTGCGGCGCTTGAGCTCCAGCGCCACGGTGGTGCCCACCACCCCGCCGCCGATGATGAGGAAGTCTACGGTCTTCACGGCCTACTCCTATTCCTAGCCTACGCCAAGGCGGCGTTAGGGGGATCGTTAGGGCAGCGTGAACCCGGGGAACGGGCTGCAGCCGGGCCCCGCACGACGACGGCCCGGCCGGGTTACCACCAGCGTAGGGGGGTCTCGGGGAAGGCGGCGGGAGCCACCTCGTCGCCCTCGTCGTAGGTCTGCTTGCTGCGGTAGTCCTCGCCTTGGGGGTCGCGGTAGACCTCGAGCTGTTTCCCCTTGACGTCCAAGATCCACACCTCGGGCACCTTGTTGCGGGCGTAGACCCGCAGCTTGCGGCCCCGGTCGTAGGCCAACGTCGTGTCGCTGATCTCGACGACCAGGCGCACCTGCTCGGCGTGGGGCACGCCACCCGGGTAGCTATTCCTGTCGATCACGGCGAAGTCCGGCTCGGGCAGGCTGGTTTCCTCGGCAGTGCGTAGGGGCACCTGGCAGAGAATTCGGGCTTTTTCCCGGAGCTTGAGGACGAGTTCTTCGTTGAGCACAGCGAGTTTATCCACGTGATCGTCGCCCATGGGCGGCATCTCGAAGACCTCCCCCTCGAGCAATTCCAGGCGAAGCTCCTGCGGGAAGGCTCCGGCGCGGTGCATTTTCTCGAACTCGGCCACCGTGAAGCGGTGGCGCCGTTCGTCCCCCGAGGGTTGGGGCGGCGTCTTTAGCACGGGCTCAATTGTAGCAAGGGCGGTTAGGATTAGAGGGCATGAACCCGGTCGCATTCATCGAAGCCAAGCGCGACGGCCACGCCCACAGCCGGGAAGAGCTCGAGGCCTTCCTCTCCGCCTACCTGCGCGGCGAAATCCCCGACTACCAGGTCTCGGCCTGGCTGATGGCGGTGTTCTGGCGCGGCATGACTCCCGAGGAGACCACCGCGCTCACCCAGGTCATGGCCGACTCGGGCCACCGCCTCGACCTCTCGGCTTATCCACACCCTGTGGATAAGCACTCCTCCGGCGGGGTGGGCGACAAGACCACCCTGGTGGTCACGCCCATCCTGGCCGCTTGCGGCTGCACGGTGGCCAAGATGTCGGGGCGGGGGCTGGCCCACACCGGGGGCACCATCGACAAGCTCGAGAGCGTCCCCGGCTGGAGCGGCGACCTCAGCGAGGAGCGTTTTCACGAGCTGGCCCGCACGGTGGGGCTGGTGATTGCCGCGCAGTCCAAGGACCTCGCTCCCCTCGACGGCAAGCTCTACGCCCTGCGCGACGTGACCGCCACCGTGGACTCGCTGCCCCTCATCGCCTCCTCGATCATGAGCAAGAAGCTCGCCGCCGGGGCCCGCACCATCGTCCTCGACGTGAAGGTGGGGGCGGGGGCCTTCATGAAGACCCTCGACGACGCCCGCCGGCTGGCCCAGACCATGATCGCCATCGGCAAGGGCGCGGGGCGGCAGGTGCGGGCGGTGCTCTCGAGCATGGAGCGCCCGCTGGGGCACGCGGTGGGCCACGCCGTCGAGGTGCGCGAGGCCATCGCCACGCTGCGCGGGGAGGGCGCCGAGGACCTGCGCGAGTTGGCCCTCGCCCTGGCCGCCGAGGTGCTCGAGGCCGAGGGCAAGGACCCCGCGCGCGCGCGGGAGGCGCTCGAGTCGGGCGCCGCCCTCGCCAAGTTCCGCGAGTTCCTCCAGGCCCAGGGCGGCGACGCGCAGGTGGTGGAGGAGCCCGAGCGGCTCGAGCTCGCCCCCGAGGTCTGGGAGCTCAAGGCCCCGCACGACGGCGCGGTGGCGGCGGTGGACGCGCTCGAGGTGGGCCTGGGCGTGCTGGCCCTGGGCGGCGGGCGCGTGAAGAAGGGCGAGGCCATCGACCTGGGCGTGGGGGCCTGGCTGGCGAAGAAGCCGGGCGACCGGGTGCGGGAGGGGGAGGTGCTGGCCCGGCTGCACCACCGGGGCAAGGGGCTGGAGGAGGCCGCCGAGCGCCTGGGCCGGGCCTACCGCCTGGCCGCCGAAGCCCCCAATCCACCCTTAATCCTCGACGTGCTCCGCGGTTAATCCGGTCAAATTGCCTTGACCCGCCCGCGGCTTTCATGTCATTCTCACCCCCGTGCGCCGCAGACGACCGGCCCGTTACACCCTATGGCTGGCCCGCACCGGCGCGGCCCCGCGCACCTTCTCGCTGCCCGTTTGGATCCCGGCAGCCCTCGTGATCTTCCTGGCCGCCTGGAGCGCCTTCAACCTCTACCTGTGGAACCGCACGGCCGAGATGCGCAGCCTGCAACTGCGCCTGTCGAGCCTCTCCGGCCAGGCCCGCCAGCTCACCCTCCGGCTCGAGGCCGAGAAAACCCGCAACGACGCTCTCAGCCAGGAGGCCCAGGAGGTCATGAAGAGCCTGGAGAGCCTCGAGGCCGAGATCAACCGCCTGCGCGAGCGCGCCGGGATGCCCCGGATCCGCCTCACCCCCGCCCGCAGCAGCCCCAAGGAGCCTAAGGGCGGCGCGGCCCTGGCCCCCGAGCCTGGGAGCCTCTTCCTCCAGGCCCGGCACCAGCTCACCGGCCTGGCGGGCGACTTGGGCGAGCTCGAGAGCCGCCTCGACGCCACCCTGCGCCGCGAGGAGGCCCTGCCCAGGGGCTACCCCCTGCCCGGCCACACCCGCATCACCTCCTACTTCGGCAACCGCCGCAACCCCTTCGGCGGCCGCCGCTACGAGTTCCACGACGGCCTGGACTTCTCCGCCCCCTACGGCACCCCCGTCCACGCCACCGCCCCCGGCGTGGTGATCCAGGCGGGCTGGAACGGCCCCTTCGGGCAGTCCATCACCCTCGACCACGGCTACGGCTACCGCACCCTCTACGGCCACCTCTCGAGGCTGGGCGCGCGGGTGGGGCAGCGGCTCGAGGCGGGCGAGGTGCTGGGCTGGGTGGGCTCGACCGGCCGCTCGACCGGCGCGCACTTGCATTACACGGTGATGCGTTACGGGGTGGCGGTGGACCCACGGGCGTATTTGCCCTAGGGAATCCGTGGCACGGGCTCGGCCCCCTCGAGCGGCGGCACCGGGACAGGCCGGCCGTCGGGGCCTACGGCCACCATCACGAACCCAGCCCGGCAGGCCAGCACGCGCTCCTCTTTGTCCATAGGCTCGACCCACATCTCCACCTCCAGCCGCATCGAGGTGCGCCCGGTGGCCTTCACCCAGGCCGCCAGCTCCACGATTGAGCCCTGGGGGACGGGGTGGCGGAAGTCGAGGGCGTCGGCGTGCACCGTGACCACCTTGCTCCTGGCGTGACGGGTCGCGGCCACGAAGGCCGCCTCGTCCATCCAGGCCATGGCGGTGCCGCCGAAGAGGTTGCCGTAGTGGTTGGAGTCGCCCGGCAGCACCAGGTGCACGGCGCGGGTGACGCCGGCGCGCGGCTGGGGTAGTGCTTGAGCGGGGGATGGCAGGCCCATGCTCCTCCTTCAGAACACGAAGTCCTCATCACGCAGGGGCTCGACCCGGATGGCCTTGACGTAGCCGTTGCCCTTGGTGGAGAAGAAGTCGTGGTTCTTGGTCTGGGTGCGCAAGCCGGCGAGCACCACCGGGTTGACCTGCTCCTCGCCCACGCCGAAGCAGGGCTCCAGGCCCAGGTTCATCAGGGCCTTGTCGGCGTTGTAGCGGGAAAAGCGCGTCACCTGCTCCTCCAGCCCGATGGGGGCGTAGAGCTCGGCGGTGTAGCGCGCCTCGAGCCGGTCGAGCCGCTCGAGGATGCCCAGCGCTTCCTGGCGTGCTTCGCTCTGGGCCCGGTGGCTAAAGCGTTCGAAGACCTGCTGGGCCAGCAGCCCCACGTAGACCCCGTGGATGGACTCGTCGCGGATGATCAGGTTGATGATCTCCCCCGAGTTCACCAGCTTGCCCTGCCCGGCTAAGAACAGCGGGTAGAAGAAGCCCGAGTAGAACAAGTAGGACTCCAGGAACACGCTCGTGCACAGGGCGAGGTAGAGGCTCTTCTGGCCCCAGACGTTGCAGTAGCGCTCGTGCACGAAAGCCAGCTTGTCCTGCAAGAGGCGGTTGTGCCGCACCCAGCCGAAGATCTCCTCGATGCGGGCCGAGGTGCACAGCGTCGAGAAGATGCTGCTGTAGCTCTTGGCGTGCATGTGCTCCATGGCCCCCATGAAGCCCATCACCGCCCTGACCTGGGCACTGCCCACGTGCTGCGAGAGCAGGGGCATGCCCACGCTGCCCTGCTCGGTGTCCAGCAGGGTCAGCCCCGCCAGCACGTGCTCGTAGACCCTCTTCTCCTCGAGCGAGAGGGCCATCCAGGGCAGCTTGTCGTCGGCCAGGGGGATCTCTTCGTCCACCCAGAACTGCCGCACGTTCTGGTCCCAGAACATCTTGGTGTAAGCGTCGTCGGGCTGGTTCCAGTTGACGGCGGAGAAGGTGGGTTGGTCGGTTGGAGGATCGCTATGCACTCGAGTCTCCTTATTAACATTTCGTGGCCTGTGAATACCGGATTCAAAAAGATAGTCATCCAAACCAAAGACCTTCAGAGGCTATCTTTTTGAATCCTAGAGCACACCCCTCCCTGACGGTCGGCGAAGCAAGCGCATCCCTTCCAAGGGGCGGTATCGCCCTCCGCCACGCGGATAACTTCAGTCGGGCTGACCGAATCGGGTATGAAGAGGGCAGGCACAAGGCCATCCCTACAGCGTGGCGTCTAGCGTTCGGCATTAGGACTCAAAGCCCCCGGCCACCGGCTCACACCGCACAGGCCAGGCACTCCTCCACGCCGAGGTTCTTGGTGCGCGTGTAGTAAAGGCTTTTCAGGCCCTTCTTCCAGGCGTAGACGTAAAGCCGCGCCAGCTCGCGGGTGCTGGTCTCGCTGGTGACGTAGAGGACGGTGCTGATGCCCTGGTCCACGTGCTGCTGCATCTCGGCGACGAGGTCGATGAGCTTGTACATGTCCATCGCGTAGGCCGACTTGTAAAACCAAAGCGTCTGGGGCGAGAGGTAGGGCATGGGGTAGTAGGTGGTGGCGTTGCCGTAGGTGCGCGTCTCGATGGGCTCGACGACGGGCATGACCGAGGGGGTGGCGTTTTGGAGGTAGCTGATGCTCTGGGTGGGTGCGACGGCCAGGCGGTAGGAGTGGTACAGGCCGTGCCGCATGACCTCGGCCTTCAGGCGGCTCCAGTCGGCGGGGGTGGGGATGGCGATGCCCTCGAAGAGCTTGCGCACGGTCTGGGTGCGGGGGCGGTAGTCGGTGTGCTCGTAGCGCTCGAAGTAGGCCCCGCTGGCGTAGTCCGACTTCTCGAACTGTGCGAAGGTGCGCCCCTTTTGGCGGGCGATGAGCATGGAGCGCTCGAGGGAGTAGTAGTTCAGCGCCATGAAGAAGGTCCGCACAAAGTCACGGGCTTCCTCCGACTCGTAGGGGATGTGGTTCTTGGCCAGGTAGCCGTGCAGGTTCATGGCCCCCAGCCCCACCGAGTGGAACTCCTCGTTGGCCCGCCGCACCCCCGGCGCGTTGGGGATGTCGGAGAGGTCGCTCACCGCGGTGAGGGCGTCCATGGCGGTGTGCACGCTCTCCCGGAGGTTCTTGCGCTCCATCACCCCGGCGATGTTGAGCGAGCCCAGGTTGCAGCAGATGTCGTAGCCGATGAGGTCGGGCTGGCCGTAGTCACCGATCACCGAGGTGCTTTGGATCTGGAAGATCTCGGTGCAGAGGTTGGACATCTTGATCTGCCCGATGCCCTTCAGCGGGTTGGCCGCGTTGGCGTTGGAGCGGTAGACGATGTAGGGATAGCCCGACTCGAACTGGGTTTGAGCGATGCGCGTGAGCATCTGCCGGGCCTCGAGGGGCCGCTTCTTCACCTCAGGGTGCGCCACGAGCTGCTCGTACGTGCGGTCTAGGTCCATGTCGTCGAGGTGCTGCCCGAAGGCTCTGTAGACCGAGTAGGGCGCGAAGACGAAGAACTCCCGGCCCGCCTGGGCGAGCTCGAAAAACTTGTCCGGCACGATCAGGCCCAGCGAGAGGGTCTGGACGCGGCTCTTCTCGTCGGCGTTGATCTTCTTGGTGTCGAGAAACTCCTCCACGTCCCAGTGGAAGATGTTGAGGTACACCGCCCCCGCGCCCTTGCGCTGGCCCATCTGGTCGGCGTAGTTGAAGGCGTCCTCGAGCAGCTTCATCACCGGGACCACGCCCTTGGCCGCGTGCTCCACCCCCTTGATGGGCTCGCCCCGGCCCCGCAGCTTGGAGAGGTTGAGCGCCACCCCGCCGCCGATCTTGGAGAGTTGCATGGCCGCATTCAGGTTGAAGCCGATGGAATTGAGGCTGTCGTCGAGCTCGAGCAAGAAGCACGAGACCAGCTCGCCGCGCCGGGCCCGGCCCGCGTTGAGGAAGGTGGGGGTGGCGGGCTGGTAGCGCCCCTCCATCATCGCCCGCACGTAGGCGCGGGCCCTCTCCACGTCGCCCTGGGCCAGGTGCAGCGCCACCGCCAGCACCCGGTCCTCGTAGCGCTCGAGGTAGTGCCGCTTGTCGTCGGAGCGCAGCGCGTAGTCCTTGTAGAACTTCGACGCCGCCATGAAGGATTGGAACTCGAAGCCGTAGCCGTAGGCCAACCCGGAGAGCTCGGCGATGGCCCCCTCGCTGTAGCGCTCGAAGAAGTCCTCGTAATAGCCCTCCTCGATCAGGGCGCGCATGCGGGCGATGGGGTGGGGGAAGGCACGCAGCTTGCGGGCTGCTTCGGCCTCGAACTCCCGCAGCGCCTCCCGGTCGCGCTCGAGCTGGAAGAAGCCGTCCTTCTTCTGCAAGACTTCGCTGTTAAGCTCGAGGTAGCGCAAGCGCCCTCACCCCTTCCCAAAAGCGCGCGACGTCCTCCGCGCGTCCTGAAAGCTCGAACTTGTGGATCACCTCGAAGCCATACGCCGCGGCCAATTGGTCGGCGGCTTTGGCGTAGTTGCTTCCCCAGTTGCGGTTGCCGCTGGCCGCCACCGCGCGGATGTGGGCCTGGTTGCGCCGAGCGAAGCGCTCCACCTCGTGCGGCACCTGACCCAGCCCGGTGGTGTAGGTCAGGAGCACGCAGGGCTCGCCGGCTTCCTCCTCACCCGTGCGAATTTGCAGCAGCCTGGGCGCGGGCAGCTTTCGCACGAAGCGCTCGACATTGCCGGTTCTGGAAGCATAGACGATGAGCAAGGGTCACCTCGGAATTGTCGATGGTCGATGGTCGATAGCCATTGGGTCGCGCGTCCTACGCCGAACGCAAAACGCCGATAGCCGCCCGTTGTAGAGATGGGCCTTGTGCCTGCCCTCTTTCCCACGGGCTAGCCACGAGCTACGAGCCACAGGCTGGCCGTATGCGCCTTTATGCGGTGCTTAGCTGTAGGGGGAGATTCACCTTTACCATCCTTTCCGCCCCTGACGCGGGGGCGAGGAATAGGATCTGGGCAGGCGTTCGGGCTTACGGGGTTGGGCCCCGATCACCGTTGCGCGACAGCGGCGGATTCACACCGCACTTCCCCTGTCTCCAAACCCAGAGGCCACATCTTGTGGTCTCTGCCGAGAAATCTACTACAGGTTGAGTACCTTGTCCATAGGTTTGTGGGGTTCCTTTGGCTTTCCTTCATCCGACCTGGGCTGAACCGGGCGGAGGCCGGGGGAGGGGTAAACTGAGCCGATGCTGAGTCGTGGTAAGTCTTCACCCAACGCTTCGCTGACCTACCTGGCCGAGGGCACCGAGCTCGAGGGCAACCTCAAGGCCAAGGGGCAGGTGCGCATCGACGGGACGGTGCGGGGCTCGGTGCTGGTGGAGGGCGAGCTCGAGATCGGGCCCACCGGCTTTATCGAGGGCGAGCAGGTCAAGGCCAAGAACGCCCACGTGCAGGGCAAGGTGCGGGCGGCCGTCGCGGTGGAGGGCAAGCTCACCCTCACCAAGAGCGGGCAGCTCGAGGGCGACGTGCGCGCGCGGGCGCTCGACATCGAGGCGGGGGCGGTGTTCATCGGGCGCAGCCAGACCGGGGAGGTCAAGGCCGCGCTGCCCCAGCCGTCCAAAACGGCCAGCGAGTAAGCCGCGCAGGCGGCCCGGAGGGCGATTTGTACGGCCCTCCGGGCATTTTCTTAGACCGCGTAAAGGCAAAACCCCTGCCAAAAGCGGTAAAGTGGTTGGGCTGTGGCCCTCGAACGTTTGTTCCGCCGTCGGCGCACCCAGGGTGAAGTCCGCGACGTCCCCGAGCTGTGGACGCGCTGCCCGAGCTGCGATGCGCCCATTTACAAGAAAGACCTCGAGCAGAACCTCTACGTCTGCCCCAAGTGCAGCCACCACATCCGCTTCCCGGCCATGCGCCGCATCGAGTCCTTGGCCGACGCCGGCTCCTTCGAGCAGACCACCCGCCTCAAGCCCGCCGACCCGCTGCACTTCACCGACACCGAGCCCTACGCCAAGCGCCTCGAGCGCTACCAGAAGGAGGCCGGCCGCCCCGACGCCATCGTGGGCGGGCGCTGCCTGATCGGCGGCGTGCCGAGCGTGCTGATGGTCATGGACGCGGCCTTCGCCGGGGGCTCGATGGGCAGCGTGGTGGGGGAGGAGATCACCCGCGGCGCCGAGCTCGCCGCCCAGGAGGGCCGCGCGCTGGTGATCGTCTCGGCCTCGGGCGGGGCGCGCATGCAGGAGGCCGCCCTCTCGCTGATGCAGATGGCCAAGACCACCCTGGCCCTCGACCGGCTGTGGGCCAAGCGCCTGCCCTACGTCTCCATCCTCACCGACCCCACCACCGGGGGCGTCACCGCCAGCTTCGCCGCCATCGCCGACGTGATCTTCGCCGAGCCGGGCGCCCTCATCGGCTTCGCCGGGCCCCGGGTGATCAAGCAGACCATCCGCCAGGACCTGCCCGAGGGCTTCCAGCGCTCGGAGTTTTTGCTCAAGCACGGCATGGTGGATAAGGTCGTCGACCGCCGGATGCTGAAGGAGGCGGTGGCGCGCGTGCTCAAGCAGCTCGCAGGAGGTGCCCGTGCCGCTGGAGTTTGAGAAGCCCATCCTCGAGCTCGAGGCCCGCATCGCCGAGCTCGAGAAGTACGCCCAGGAGAGCGGCGTGGGCCTGGAGGGCGAGCTGTCGGTGCTGCGCGAGCGGCTCAAGAAGCTGCAGAGCGACACCTACGGCAGCCTCTCCCGCTGGCAGCGGGTTCAGCTCGCCCGCACCCCCGGCCGACCCACCACCCTCGACGTGCTCAACGGGGTCTTCCAGGACTTCCTCGAGCTCTCCGGCGACCGCACCTTCTCCGACGACTCGGCCATCGTGGGCGGGCTGGCCTACCTCGAGGGCACCCCGGTCGTGGTCTGCGGCCAGCAGAAGGGCCGCGACACCAAGGAGAACATCCAGCGCAACTTCGGCATGCCCCACCCCGAGGGCTACCGCAAGGCCATGCGCCTGATGGACCTGGCCGACCGCTTCCGCCAGCCCTTCTTCGCCTTCATCGACACCCCCGGCGCCTACCCCGGCATCTCCGCCGAGGAACGCGGCCAGGCCTGGGTCATCGCCCAGAGCATCCAGCGCATGGCCCGCCTGCGGGTGCCCGCCATCGCGGTGATCCTGGGCGAGGGCGGCTCGGGCGGGGCGCTCGCCATCGGCGTGGGCAACCGCGTGCTGATCCTGGAGAACGCCTGGTACTCCGTCATCTCGCCGGAGTCGTGCGCCGCCATCCTCTGGCGCGACTCCAAGGAGGCCGCCAAGGCCGCCGAGGCCCTCAAGCTCTCGGCCCCCGACCTGCTGCAGCTCGGCGTCGTCGACCGCGTGATCCCCGAGCCGGGCGGCGGGGCCCACCGCGACCCGGCCGCCACGCTCGCCAACCTCAAGACCGCGCTCCTGGAGGCCCTGGCCGAGCTCAAGGACCTGGGCCCGGAGGAGCTCTTCGAGGACCGCTACCGGCGCTTCAGGGGCCTGGGCGTCTACGCCGAATAGGTAAAACTGCCCTTTCCCGCTTCCTCGGGGCCGGGCAAAACTGTCCTGATGCTCACCACTCTGCGGCGCAACCAGGCCTGGGCCGTGGCGCTGGGGCTCAACTGGGTCCTGTGGCTGTGGGCCATCACCGAACAGCCCCAGTGGCTCAGCGGGGCCATCGCCTACGCCAACTTCGTCGCCGTCGCCGGGTACTTCCGCATGGCGGCCCACCTGCCGGCTTCCATCCAGCGGGCGATGCACGGCATGGGGGTCGCCACCGGGGTGCTGGGGGCGGCCGAGCTGCTGCTGGCCTTCCAGCGCGCCTTCTCCGTTTCCGCCGGCTGGCTGCAGGAGAGCCTGTTCATGGCCGGGGCCCTCACGGCGGCCTTCTACGCCTTCGGCCTGCCGGGGGCCCTCGAGCGGCTGCGCCTGTACCGCCCGGGCGTGGCCCGGCGCGCGGTGGCCGGCTCGCTGCTCGCGGGCGCGGCCTGCACCCTGGTGGCCTGGCTCTTCCGGCCCTACTTCACCCCCGTCACGCTCTACACCTTCGTCACCTTCGCGCTGTTCTTCCTCTTCGCCCACCAGGTCGCGCTGATGTCGCAGAACCGCCTGCGCGAGAGCTTGCTGCGGGTGGTGTGGGGCCTGGCCCTGGTGAGCTTAGCCCGCGTCGTCGGGATTATCGGCGGCTTCGACCCCCCGCCCTGGGTGACGGTCGGCTTCACCTCGTTGTGGATCGCCGGGATGCAGGTGGTGGCCTCGTCGGCCCTCGAGCCCTCCACGTAACATTCCGCGTAACGATTCCACCGCTTGAAAATTGGCTTGGCTACAGATAGGCTCGTTGTACTCGGTGGTTTTTGGAGGCCAAGTCTCCATGTCCAAGAGCGTCACCATCCACGGTTCCTCCCCCTGGCTCTGCTCGGCGGCCGAAGCCCTGTACGGCACGGTGCGCCTGAGCAAGCCGGTCACTCTGGTGCTCGACCAGCCCGTAGGCTTCGCGCTCCAGGTGCTCCCCCTGCTGCAGCCGCCCTGTGTCGTCGCCACGCAGTCGGCCTCCCCCCACTACCTCCACGACCTCGCCGGCCACCACCCCGCGGCGGTGCTGCTCGAGCCCGTCTCCCCCCAGCGCATGCTGGAGGTGCTCGAGCTCGTCGCCTCGGGCGCGGTGCTCCCCACCCCGGGGCTCGAGGCCGCCGAACCCCTCACCCAGCGCGAGCGCCAGGTGGCCCGCCTGCTGGTCAAAGGCCTCAGCGACAAGGAGATCGCCCGCGAGCTGCGGGTCGAGCCCAAGACGGTGTCCAACTGGGTCTACAGCCTCAAGCAGAAGATCGGCGCCGACAACCGCTCGCAGGTGGGCCTGCTCTACCTGGGCCTGCGCGTCGAGCTGCCGTAAGGTGAAAGCCCTACAACTCGTCGAAACGGCCCTCGAGGGCCGTTCTTTTGTCTAGGTCCTGTTGTAACACCGGATTCAAAAAGATAGTCATCCGATCCAAAGACCCCCGGAGGCTATCTTTTTGAACCCCAGGGCACACCCCTCCCTGACGGCCGGCGAAGCAAACGTCACCCTTCGGCACCGGACTGACCGAATCTGGCATAACTGGGTAATTTCTCCTAGCCGCCGCCGGGAATAATTACGCTTTCTGAGTTGGATCCTAAACACTACTTTGATCCTGCCCTGGGCCCGGGGCAGGAGGTGCGCACGTGAACGTATCTAAGGTATTCGTATGCGATGAGCGGGGGACTGGCCATGCTTAGGCACGTCGTGGGCGGTGCTCTGCTCCTGCTGCTGGCCGGCTGCGGCTCGAAGGATAGCCCGATCGTTCGGGTGGGGCCTGGCGCCGATAAAGAGATTCGGACTTTTCAGGTGGAGATAAACGCGGCGACGGCAGCCCCGTTCATGGGGTTGCGAACCCAGTCTCCGCAGGGGCTGCGGGCGGCCTATCTGTTTGAAAACGGGAACCTCAAAACCCGCTTGGACATACCGGCCGAGATGCTGCCCGACCAGCGCGCTCGAGTGATCCTTACGGACTACGCTCAAAAGGCGGCTCGAGTGTACTTCGCAGATAACCGGCAGTTGGACCCTCAATTCGACGCGTCGGGCTTCGGGCAGTTGCTCATGGACGACGCCTTAGGCCTACAGGTAGGCTTTGGCGACCTGCGCCACCCCTTCCGCCGCATGTCCCCCGACCAGTTCCAGGCTGTCGCACAAAGGGCGGGCTTCGACCTCGTAGGCAAGAAAGCCCAGCTTCTCACCGTGCGGCGCGTCTATTCACGCGACAACGTGACCCGCAAGCTCACGCTGGCCTTTGACGCAGAAGTTGGCGCGGTGACGCAGGTCGATGACGTCATCGTCAGCCCGTCCGCCACGCTCGAGGCGGTCAGCCAGGTCCAGTACACCGAGTTGCCCAACACCACCGACATCGCGGTGCCCTATCAGATCGACACCACCTCCACCGTGACCCTTCAAGGGGACCTGCGCCAGCCGACGATGGAGCTGCCGGTAGCCGACGCTGAGCTCAAGCCCGGTGAGCAACTTCAGTTGCAACCGGGCGAGGAGGTAGTGGCCGAGTTTTCGGCCCCCGTCGGCCAAGGCTCGGTTGATCCGAACACCCAGACCTCCCAGCAGACCATCCGCTACGAGGACATACGGGTCAACACCCTCGAGGCCGACTACTTCACCTTCGGAGGTAAGTGATGCGCTTGCGGTGGATCCCACTCTCAGCCCTGGCTTTGCTGCCCGGCGCCTTCGCCCAGAGGATGGGCTTCGAGCTCGCCCACGGCATCAACTCGGGCTACGGGATGTTCCAGGAAGCCATGACCACCCCCAACGGCAGGCAGACGCTCGAGCAGTACCTGCAAAAGCTGGAGGGTGTCGCGAGGGTTCAGGGCGTCACCTGCAACACCAAAGCCTTCGACGTCAACAGGCAGGTCTACGAGAACGCCTGCGAATCGCACACGACCAGCTACGCGAAATCCGTCAACCAACTCGCCCGGGATGTGGACAAGATGATCCTGGTGGGGCACAGCCAAGGTGGCCTACGCTCGCGCGAGTTCCTGCAGTCGGTGGGCGACCGCAACGGGGACTTTAGCCTCGCCCGGAGCAAGGTGACGGGTCTGGTCACCATGGGTTCGCCGCTCAACGGGGCCGCGATCGCCCAGAACGCCCCCGGATTTGCTGCCTGGAACATAGGGCTTCTGTTCACCAGTTCCATGGCGAGCAGCTTCTGGGCTTCGGGGCAAGCGAGCGCGTGGCAGGGTCCTGCGGCAGCCATCGCTGCTGCAGTGGTGCCTATCCTGATCACCAATCACGTTGTTAATGACGTGGTGGGCGCGGGGCGGGGCGATATGAGCCCGAACAGTGCGATGGTGGGTCGGCACAACAACTACCAGTGCCGGTGGGTGCTCACGAAGCAGGCTTCGCAGATGGGGATGGGGAGCTTTTCGGTGGGGCAGTGGACCCAGGTATGCGACATGAAGAACCCCGCTTATCGCCCGCTTCCGGCTCGAGTGGCTGTGATGAACATCGTTGGGCAGGGCAACCACCTCGATCATTTCGTCGGGTTGAACGCTCACCTCATTCAGATCGCGGCCGACGGGATAGGTGTGCTCAACGGCTTTCCGATCGCCAACCTAATTTCTACCCCCCTGAGCAAACTGCTGACGCTTATCGCCTCCGCGACCAACGGCGAGGCAGTGTGGCTAGCTGCCCGCACGGGAACGGCCACCTACTTCGGTGTTCTGGCCGCAGCTACGTGGGCGATCGCCTGGATGCCTTGGAATTGGTGGCAGATTCCGGCAGCCATAGCTCAAACGGCACTGGCGACTGAATTTGCCGCCTTGCCGTGGGTTTGGAATACGGTGGTAGTAGGCAGCGGTCAGGGAGACAGCATCGTGCCCGAGGACTCGCAGAACTACATGTTCAGAAATGCCGCACGCCTGGGCATTGGTCTTGCTATGGTCAAGAACCTGCCGGATGCCCACCATGTGGGCAAGAAGGGCGAAGCAGTGCATCCTGATACGCCTCGAGCCATCCACGACTTGTACAAGGTAGCGAGGAATCAGTGAAGGGGTTACGCCTTTTGATGGCAACTGGCTTGATAGTTATGGGCATTACCGGTTGCGGTCTTCTAGATCCTAATGCTCATATGGCTGACATTAAGCCTGTCTGGAAACTTGAGGATCCCAAAGGTTGGGGGGGCTATGGCCCCCTTAACCTGGTCGGGGATACGGCTGTTAGTTCCTATCCATGGTCTACATGGGCAGTGGGTATTAATCTGAAAGAACGCCAGTTCATATGGTGGAGCCCGAATTACTCTCACGATATCCGTTACATTCCTACAAAAGATGGCCTTTTCTACACCTACGGTGGGGATAAAGCCCAGAACGTCCCCTATCGGTTGTGGGTGGCGAGGATTGACACGGGAGAACTGGTCAGATCTATTGAACTTCCATACTTACAAGGTTTAGACGCGCTTAACTTACATCCAGTAATACACAAAGACCGATTATTCCTTGTGAGTGAGGATATTTTGGTAGCTTACGCCATTAAAGATGCGTCAAGACCACACGAAGTTTGGCGAGTACGCATACCTGTTCTTCCATGGTCGATGGAGATAGACGAGAAGGGTGATATCTACATAGGACACACATATCAAAGTGGCGAGGAGCGCCCAAGCCTGTACAAGTACTCAGGCGAAGACGGTCGCCTCATCTGGAAGGCCTTTACCAAGTACTCTGACCTCAACCGCCCCGGAGACGTAAAAAGCTGGTATGAAGGAGCCGAATCCATCGGCTTTGATGGCGACCGGGTGATTGTTTCGGCAGGCGTGACGCTGCAAGCCTTCGACCGCCGAACCGGGCAACGCCTTTGGGTATCTCCGGAGGTGCAGTGCGGTGGGGCGGTGGGAAGTGGCTTCGGGGGCCCCATCGAGTTCGGGGGCGGGAAGGCCTACCTGCTGCGCAACTCGGACGTGTGCTTCCACGCCTTCAACCTCAGCGACGGCTCGATCGCCTGGACCGTAGACGCAGGGCAGGTGGCGCCGTGGGCCAAAGTCACCTTCGGTGCGGCGAACCAGAAAGCCCTGTACCACAACGGCGTGGTCTACGCGAGCAACGAGCACTTGTGGGCCGTCGAGGCCGCGACGGGGAAGGTGCTGGCGGTGTCGCGCACCAGGGCCTACCAGGCGACTTCAACGGCCCCAATCCTGTACAACGGCGAGATCATCGTCAACGGCAATCCGATCTACGCGTACAAACCCTTGCGTTAGGAGGCTTTCATGAGGCTATACGTCGTGCAGCCGTGGGCTGCATTCAGGAGGCTTGTCGTCCGAATGGGTTGGCTGAGTCAAAGTTGGGCGCGCGGTCTGGCGGGAGTCCTGCTGGTCGTGGGATTGGCTTTCGCCCAGGAACCTGCCGAGCAGCAGGAGCCGTGGGAGGCTTCGCCAGCTACGCTGACTGCGGGAAAGGTGCGGTTGGGGTTTCACTACTCGAGCCCCTCCGACGGCGGTCCAGCCCTCGGCCCTGGAGGATGGCTGGCGTTCGAGGTGGGGGAGCCCGGCGCGCTTCAGTCGCGCTTGCTGTTCGAGGTGAACGGGATTTCCCAACCCAAGGCCAGTGTTTATGCCGCCTACGCCAGAATGTGGCCGCTGGATCTCGTGAGCGTTGGGCGCCTTTGGGGAACGCTGGGGTTCGGCGTCGATAGCGATGACCTGAGCAAATACCAGGAGAAGGACGCGACCGACGGCACCACCTGGGTTTTGGCCATACTGATATTCCCGGCGCTGCTGGACATTACCCGCTTCGAGATGAGCCTGGGTTGGGACGTCGAGCTCACGGAAAACCTCAGCCTCATGCTCGAGACCTACACCAACGCTTCGGGGGTAGGCGGCGGTCGGTACGGTCTGCGTAGCGGCCTCGTCTTCCGCGTGAATCCGAACCTCGAGGGCGTCCCACGGGAGTAAGCAGAGCAATGGTCTCGTATAAAACCCTTACCCTGGTGGCGTTGTGTGCCCTGGCCCTTCCGGCCTGCACGAAAAGGGAGGCCCGCATCCGGGTCACGGCCGAGGTGAGCGGCCCGACCCTGAACCTCAGCGCGGTGCTCGAGGGCGCTGACGGGCAAGGCCTTTCGGGCGCCTTGGTCAAGCTCACCGACCCCAGTGGGGCGGTCAGCATCGTGAATTTCGACGCCCGCAAGAATGCTTATGCCCTCACCGCCCCGGCCCTGAACGGGGAGTACCGCCTCGAGGCCGACAGCCTCGGCTCGGGCAGGCAGCGGTTGTCCTTCCCGGTGCAGGTGTTCTCCACCGAACCCGGCGTGGTCTCGGTGCAGGACGGCGAGGGCAGCAAGGCCGAGGAGTTCAAGAAGCTCAAAGCCGGCACGCCCATCCGGGTGGAGTGGAGGCCCGTGGAAGGCGCCGAGCGTTATCTGCTGGAACTGCGGCAGGGCGGAAAGACCGTCGGCAGCGTGAGGGTCAGCGGGGGCTACAGCTACGTGATCCCGCCGAATACCTTTCAGGGAAGCGCGGTGGGGGCTGCGGTCACGGTGCAGGTCACGGCCAGTGCCCAGTCCGGAGACCTGGACTACTCGAGGGGCTACCTGAGCTACACCAGCGCCCAGGGGCCGAGCTATAGCTTTCAGGTCGTCCCGTGAGAGGTGCCGTTGCCCTGGCCGTGTGCGGGCTGTGGCTGGCCGGCTGTGCCCGGGGCCCGGCTCCCGAGATCCGTTTCCCCTCACCAGGGGCCAAGCTCGCGAACCCGGTCCATTTGGAGGCCAGTACCGAGGTGCGGTGGTTCGACGGGCAGGCATACCTGGGCCAGGGGCGTGTTTGGAGAGGAAGCCTGAGCCCTGGAACCCACCGCATTCGTGCGGAGGGTGCGGGGGAGGCGAGCCTCGAGCTCGATGTCGAAGAGGATTACCCCCTCGACGTGATCCGGGCCGTCCCCTCAGGGAAGGCTGAGCTGGACCTTCCTCCGGGCAAGTACCGCGTGATCTGGGGAAACGCTTCCGGGAAGCCGATCCAGGCCGGCGAACCCTCGGCACGAACCCAACCGCCGAGCCATACTCCCTGGCACGAGCCGGTTCGAGCCCTCGAGCACGAGCTCCTGCAAAAACCCCAGCGCAAGGTCGAGCTGAAGCCAGGCAAACAGCTCCGGGGTCTGCCGGAACTGGGCAGTAAACGCAGCTTTCGCCTGCTGGACCTGGACTCGCCTGGCAGCGAGTTGATCGAGGCCCGGCTGGTGTGGGCCGGTGCCAACGTCCTGGCCTACGTGCATGAAGCCGCCGGGTACGACGTGGGCGAGTTGGCGGCTGCGGTGGGCCCCATCGTCCGGGCTTTCGACGGGGAGGTTCTCGAGCGAGTTCGAACGGCCTTCGGGGCTCATGCCGACGTAGACGGCAACGCCCGGATCCTCCTGCTGTTCACGCCCCGGCTCAACCAGTCGGGCCTGGCCGTGGGCTTCTTCTACGCCGGCGACCTGCTGGCGCATGGCCCGGATAACCCCGATAGCAACGAGGCCGACATGCTTTACCTGGGTGTCCCCCAGCCAGGGGATTTCAATTTCTCCTCGGCCTCCCTCACCGCGACGGCCTGCCACGAATTGCAGCACCTGGTGAACTTTTCCAATTACACCCTGCCCTACGTCGAAAATCCTGACCCGCCCCTGAGCCCGCTGTGGCTCAACGAGGGGATGTCGCACCTGGCCGAGGACCTGTGCGGGTACAACCTGCTGGGCGGCAACCTGGCCTTCGTGAGCCGGTACCTCGAGCGAGTCCCCGGCACCAGCCTTACGGCCGCCGACCTGAACGGCCAGGGGGATACCCTCGAGCGGCGGGGGGCGGCCTACCTCTACCTGCGCTACCTGATGGAACGCGCAGGAGGTCTGGCCTTGCAGAACGGCAGGTTGGTGGATAAGGGCGGATTGCGCTTTACCCGCAGGGTCATCGCTGAACGGGCGGCGGGTTATGCGGCGGTGGCCGGGCTCGCGGGCGTCGCACCCGGTGAGGCGCTCTGGCGCTACTGGTGGACCCTGGCGCTCTCGGGCGAGGGTCGCCTGGCCTGGGCCGAGTTCGAGCCAAGGGTGCTCGACCCTTTCACCGGCGACTACCTGGGGGTGGACCTGCGCTTGGGCAAGGTCCAGCTCACGCCCCAGCATGCCTTCGAGCTGAACGGGGTTAAACCCACCCTCCAGTGGCCGAGCACGCTTCCGCCCGCTGCCTTCGCGCTGCGGGAGGTTCAGGGGCCCTGCCGGCTCGAGCTGCCTCGAGCGGGAGCCGTTCAGGTGTTGAGGGTTGAGTAAGGCCGGGGTCGCTCGCGTTCACCCGCTGGGCCCTGCCCTAGCGGAACAGCCCACAGCGCGGGGGGTACTCGTTGGCGACCATCCCGCTCGAGTCGGCGAAGCGGTACAGCCCCTGCTCGTAGCTCCGCCACTCGGGGCCCGGGGTGCCCGTGCGGGCGAAGCTGACCCAGGCGCGCTGCAACTCCTCGGTGTAGCGCTGGCCCTTCTGGAGCGCCTCGAGCGTGAAGAACAGCACCAGCGAGGGCCAGGCGGTGTGGGTGCCGAAGAGCAGGGGCATGTCGATGCCGTGGAAGCTGCCCAGGTTGCCGAGGTAGGGGCTCTGGAAGGTCTGGAGGTAGGCGTAGGTGGGGGCGTGGGGGGCCTGGGCGCGGGCGGCCTCGAGGCTCGGGCACAGCAGGTAGCGGTCGGTCTGGAAGTAGCCCCAGGCCTCGTTGGGCCGGGGGTAGAGCGGCCGGTAGGCCTCGGCGAAGGGCTGCCCCTTGCCGGTGAACACCTCCTCGACCCGCTTGGCGAACTCCTCCCAACTGCCCGGCCCCCCGCCCACCTCCGCCCAGCTCTCCTGGAGGGTGGCGCCCGCGATCAGGGGGATCCCGCCGGCGTCGCCGTCCTGGAGGGCCTGGAGGGGGGTCTTGGTCAGGTAAACCCCGTCCACGTGGGGTTTCCAGGGGCTTTTCATGAAGCCGCCCTCCTCGAGCTTGCGCAGCGCGTCGAGCACCGGCCCCGAGGTGGGGAAGAGGCGCTCGAGGGGCACCGCCCGCAGGCAGGCGGGGTCGGCGCCGGGGCAGCCCATCAGCTCGGCCCACTTGGCCACGAACTCGCGGTCTTGCTCGTGGGTGCGCACGTACTCGCACCCGCCCGACATGATGACGGCCTTGTGGAAGAGCCCCCTGGCCTTGGGGCTCGCCATCAGCGTGCACACCGACATGCCCCCCGCCGACTGCCCGAAGACCGTGACGTTGTCCGCGTCGCCGCCGAAGGCCCGGATGTTGCGCTGCACCCAGCGCAGGGCCTCGACCTGGTCCATCAGCCCGTAGTTGCCCACGGCGCCCTCCGGCGACTCGGCCTTGAGGCTCTCGAGCGCCAGCCAGCCCAGCGGCCCCAGGCGGTAGTTGATGCTCACCACCACCACGCCCCTCGAGGCCAGCGCCGTCCCGTCGTACACCGGTTCGGCCCAGCTCCCGCCGGTGAAGCTGCCGCCGTGGATCCACACCATCACCGGCCAGCCCCCGGGCGGCGGGGAGCCCAGCGGCATCCACACCCCCAGGTTCAGGCAGTCCTCGCTCTTGGGCGGGAGGTAGCCGCCCAAGTCGGTGGTGAGCGAGCGCCGCTGCGGGCAGGCGGTGGTGGGGGCGGTGGCCTGGAAGGCCCCCTCGAGGCGCTCCACGGGCACCGGGGCCTTCCAGCGCTCGGCGCGGGCATAGGGGATGCCCAGGAAGTAGGCCACCTGCGCCTGGGCGTTGACGCCCCCGCGCAGCGTGCCCTGGGGGGTGAAGACGTAGGCGCTTTCCGCGAGGGCGAAGCCGAGCAGAGCCAGGAGGGTGAGCAAGCGCGGCATGAGGCTCAGTTTGGCTTAGGCAGCGTGAGAAATCCGTAATTAGGTGGGGGTCGGGCTCGAGGCACCAACGCAGACGGAGTTAATTTGAGTCAACCCAAACACTAGCTAAGGGTGCTTGGTGATGAGCTCCAAAGTTCGCTTTGCGGTCTTCAATGCTATTTGAGCAATTCGTGAAGGGTCTTGAGGCTTGTTGCCAGCTTGGAAATCATTGTCGTAGTCTGCCGATCTTCGATATAGACGAAGGCGGTCCAAGTCTTCACCTGCTCGGCGAAAATCTTCTATTTTTTGCCTGCTTGCTGAGCGATCGTTATAGCTTTTTAAGCGATCTACTACCCACCTATGCACCTCGTGTTTAGGTTCCGACCAACCTGAATTGATAAAACGATTATAAGCTACTTTAAAAACTGCATAATAGACCCTACTAATCGCTGCGCGGTAGACTGCTTCCTGATCTGCGCCAGTTAAGAGCGCCTCAGGATCTTGTAGAAGAGCCTCGGAGAGGCGATAGTAGGCGCACCAGTCAAAACTCATTCCAGGAGAGCAATAAAGCGCCGCTTCTCTTTGTCGGATCGGTGGATGCTCCATATCTGATCAAAGCGTTCTAATGCTTCTAGATCAGAGTCTATGTCCTCGCTCCCGAATACCCAGATTCGCAAAAAGGGTTCTTCTTGGGCTACCTCAACCCGAAGTGGGTGATTGGGGAAAAATTTCCTTAGGGTCTGAAGCATATCTATTAGCTGATTGGCGTCTAAAGGAAACTCCAAAAGCCAAGCTGCAAGCTCCGCCGATAGCGGAGCGTGAAGCTGACCTGAAACCCTCATCAGAAGAAGCGACTGTTCATCAGGCCAGGTATTTGCTAGGCGATATTCGATGCTACAAATCCGGGAAAATACATCTTGGAAGGAAGTCGAAGCTCCCGAAGAAAGATCCCTCTTAGGAGCAGAAGAAAGATCCCTCTCAGGAGCAGTGGTTGGGGTCCGGAATAAAGTAATCGAAGGATTTAGATGGGTAGGGATAGGTGTCAAGGTGTTACCCCCTTTATGGCTAACTCTTGAGCAAGATCAACCAGTTCGGAAAAAATGGCTTTTTGTGCCTGGGGCTCGAGTGGTTTGGTGTGGTTGGCATCGGTGTTGAGATCAAACGAAGCCTGAGCCCAAAGTTGCTCATTCTGCGCCAGTGCTGAGGAGGGGTTAACACCCCGCACTATGTACCCAATAGTAGTAACTACGGACCACTCTGAAAGGCGATTAAGCCGCAAACCTGGGTATGACTGGGCTTCACGTGGTCGATTGACTCGATAAAGGAAATCAGTAACATTTTCCGAACCGAGGCACCCCCCAGGCAAAAAACTTTGTAATAGCTGATACCCTTCAGAAAGGGTAGATACCGGATTGCGCAAGATCACACCCAAAGCAATGCGCTGGACTGAATCCGAGAAAGTTGTGAACCATGTTTCGGCAAGATTTCGAAAGTTATGCAGCTTCTTCGGCCAGTCTAAGGTAATTTCGGAAGGATCCGAGAAAGGTGGAGGACCTTCCCAAAGGAGATCAACTCGCCCCCGCCCGAAAACAAGCCTAAGAGGACTATTGTTAAGTATTCCTTCCGCAATGTAAACAGGTATATCACCCTGTCGTTGAGTGATCTCTGTTTGGGGCGACAATCCTGTAAGTAACCGCCATCGCTCTCCCACTGAACCCGACGGAGGCTGAAGTGGGAATAGGGTTAGTCTCAACTGTTCGGTTTGCCAAGGGATCGTAGTAGTTGGACTACTCATGGTACGTGAGTTCCAGGATATCACGAAAAGTATAGAGAGGTGATGACTAGGGCATAGGGTTATACGTCACAGCCCGCTAAGGATATTCTATTTCTACGTTTGGGCTACATACACTTTGTGATGTGGGAAGGGAATCTCGATGTTCTCATGGTCGAAGCGGATTTTGATGCGCCGGCGGAACTCGCGTCCGACGGCCCACTGCTCCTTGGGCTTGGTGCTCAGCAGCACCCGGATGACGACGCCCGACTCGGCCAGGCGCTCCACCCCCAGCACCTCCGGGGCCTGGGTGAACTTCTCCTGCCACTGGGGGTCGTTGAACAAGCGCTCGGCCTCGTCGCGGATGACCTCCAAAGCCCGGTCCACGTCCTCGTCGTAGGCGACGGAGATGTCCTCCACGCTGCGGGCCCAGTCCCGGCTCATCACCGTCACCTGGGTCACCTGGGAGTTGGGGATGAAGTGGACCCGGCCCTGCAAATCGCGCAGCACCGTCAGGCGCAGGTTGAAGCGCTCCACCCCGCCGCTCACCTGGCCGATGCTCACCACGTCCCCCACGCCGTACTGGTCCTCGAGGAGGATAAAGAAGCCATTCAGGACGTCGCGGATGAGGTTCTGGGCGGCGAAGGAGACCGCCAGCCCCACCACGCCCGCCCCGGCCAGCAGCGCGGTGACGTTGAAGCCCAGGTTGGAGAGGAAGAGCAGCCCGCCCAGGAGGATCACCACCGATTTCAAGACCGCCTCGAGCACGCCCTTGAGGGTCTGGGAGCGCACCTGCTGGCGGGTGAACTCCTCGGAAACGGGCACGGGGAGCCGCCCGAGCGTGCGCGAGACGATGCGGTAGGCCAGGAAGGACAGCGCCAGGATGAAAAGCCCCGAGGCCCCCTTGCTGCCCAGCCAGGCTGCGAGCTGCTCCCCCCAGGTGCGTAAGGGCTCGAGCGCCAGGCCATGAACCAGCACGATCAGCGAGAGGGCGGCCACCCCCGCCAGCGCCCACCAGGCCCTGCCCAGCCAGCGCCAGTAGCGGTCGTCCTGCTCGCTGGGGGTGAGGCTTCCCACCCAGCGCAGCAGGCTACCCCCTAAGCGCCCGGCCCACCAGGCCAGAATCAGCACCAGCAGGCTCAGGAGCCAGCGCCACCAGGATGCGCCCGAGAACTCAGAGAGCAATCCATCCATAACTCACCCGACCACCAATCCGGCGATGCCCGCACGCACCCGCTCCACCAGGCCCGCCTCCGCCGCGCTCTTGGCCTTGCGCAGGGCGCTGCGCACCGCGCGGGCGTCGGCCGAGCCGTGCCCGATGAACACCGCGCCCTCCACGCCCAGCAGCGGCATGGCCCCGTACTCGGCGGGGTCCATCCTGGCCCGCAGGCCCTGCAAGGAGCCCCGCACCAGAAGCGCGCCCAGCTTGGCGAGGAAGGAGCTCGTCAGCGCCTCGCGCACCCACTTGAGGATGGTGCGGGCCTCGCCCTCGGAGAGCTTGAGCACCACGTTGCCGGTGAAGCCGTCGGTTACGACGACGTCGCTGGTGCCCTTGAAGATGTCGCGGCCCTCCACGTTGCCCACGAAGCGGATGCCGGGGGTGGCCTTGAGCAAAGGGAAGGTCTCGAGGCGGAGCTGGTCGCCCTTCTCGTCCTCCTCCCCGATGTTGAGCAGGCCCACCGTGGGCTCGGCGACCCCGTTGGCCCGGGCGTAGGCGGTGGCCATCACCGCGAACTGCACCAAAAAGCTGGGGCGGCAGTCGGCGTTGGCCCCGCCGTCGGCCAGGAAGACCCGGCCCTTCTCGCTGGGCATCTCCACCAGCAGCGTAGGCCGTTCCACCCCCTTGATGCGCCCCAGCGTGAACAGCGCCGAGGCCAGGGTGGCCCCGGTGTGGCCCATCGCCACCACCGCGCTGGCCTCCCCGGCCTTGAGCAGGTTCATGCAGACGTTGATGGACGCCTCCTTGCGCTTGCGCACGTCGGTGGCGTGGTCCTCCATGCGGATGAAGTCCGGGGTATCCACGATGGGCAGCGTCGCCGAGTGCTTGGCGAGCTCGGCCTCGAGCGCGGCCTTCTGCCCCACCAGCACCACCGGAACGCCTTCCTTCGCGGCCATCACCGCCCCGGCCACGGTCTCCCTGGGCGCGTAGTCGCCGCCCATGGCGTCGAGCGCGATCGGCTTCATGAGGGGATTGTATCGGGTTTCAGGTGGCCCGTGGCTCGTGGCTCATGGCCTGTGGTGGGCCCCACCCCAACCCTCCCCGCGCGCGGGGAGGGGGTATCCCCCCCAGCCCCCCTTGTTAAGGGGGGGTAGAGAAAGGACGTCTTGCGTTTAGCGTTCGGCTATCGGCTATCGACCATCGGCTATCGGCTATCGGCCATCGACCCTCGACCCCCTCACCCATGCCTGAGCATGTGCCCCAAAAAGTAAGGCAACTGGATGCGCCACCAGGGCCAGTCGTGGTCCACGTCGTGCCCCCAGAAGTCGATCCAGGCGGGGATGCCCTTGCTCTCCAGGATCGCTTTTATCTGGTGGGTGTGCTCGATCATGCGCTCCTCCCAGCGGCCCTGGCCCACGCAGAAGACGATGGAGCTCTGGCGGTAGCGCTCGAGCGTGGCCTCGTCGGTGAGGCCGGGAAGGTACCAGAGGGGGGAGTTGTAGTAGGCGTCCATGCCGCCGTCGCCGCCGGTGAACTCCTCGGTGTTGTAGAGGCCGCTCATGGCGATCACGCCGTCGAAGAGGTCGGGGTGGCGGAAGAAGAAGTTGGCGGCGTGGAAGGCGCCCATGCTGCAGCCGGTGGCCCAGGGCGGGGTGCCGCCGGTGCGCTCCAGGAGCAGGGGCATGAACTCGGCGGTGACGTAGCGGTCGTAGTCCTGGTGGCGGCGGGCGCGGTCTTGGGGCGGGACGTGACGGTTGGTCCAGCTCTCCCAGTCCACCCCATCGACGGTGAAGAGCATGACCTTGCCGGCCTCGAGGAAGTGCCGGATGGCCTCGACCATCCCGAAGCCTTCCCAGTCGTAGAAGCGGCCGTCCTGGGCGGGGAAAGCCAGCAGCGGCTTGCCGTGGTCGCCGTAGACCTTGAACTCCATGTCGTGGCCCAGGGCTTCGCTGTAGTGGCGGTGGTATTCGACGTTCATGGCTCAGGGCTCACGCGGGCAGGTGGATGGCGGCGGCGGCCTCCTCGATGGGGGCCATGTCGGGGCAGCGCAGGATGTAGCCGTAGTTGCCGATGGCGGCGGCGAAGACGTCGTTGATGCGGGCGTGGTGCACGATCAGGTGGCCGTAGCGGCGCAGGATCTCCTCGTGGGGGATGGCGTAGCGCTTGTGGTCCTTGCGGCTGATGAACGCGCAGTTGTAGGGCCGGGTGATGGCGGCCTCGAAGCGGCCGTGGACGAGGATGTTGGCCCACTCCTTGTAGAAGTCCATGTCGTTGGCGTAGTTGAACATGTCGATGGTGAAGCCGCCCGGCGGGCGCATGTTGACCTCGAGCGCCACCAACCCCCCGTCGGCCTGGCGGAAGAACTCGAAGTGGAAGGGGCGTTCGCGCACGCCGAAGGCCTTCACCACCGCCTTGCCGGCCTCGTCGAGGTCGGAGGGCATCTCGCGGGGGATGTAGTACCAGATGTCGAGCCCCTGGTTCACCGACTCCATCACCCCGGTGCTGTAGATCATGGTCGAGGCGAAGACCACGTTGCCCTCGCGGTCGGTGAGGCCGTCGTAGGTGACGATGGTGCCGGAGACGAACTCCTCCATGATGTAGTCCACGGGGGGCTTGGAGACGAGGTACTCGGCCAATTCCTCGTCGTTGGTGATCTTGTAGGTCTTGGCGGCCCCCACCCCGACGTCGGGCTTGGCGACGACGGGGTAGCCCACCTCGGCCACGAAGGCGGCGGCCTCGGCGGCGGTCTGGGCCACCTTGCCGCGCGCGACCTTGAGCCCGGCCTCCATGAACAGCCGCTTCATCTCCGACTTGCGCTTGACGTGGGCGATGCCCTCGAGGTCGATGCCGGGGATGTTGAAGTCGGTGCGCAGCATGGCCTCGGTCTCGAGCCAGTACTCGTTGAGCGAGTCGAGGCGGTGGATCTTGCCGTACTTGAAGGTGAAGTAGCCCAGCGCCCGCACCATCTCGTCGTAGTGGTGCATGTCGGTCACGCGGAAGTACTCGGTGAGGGCCGCCTTCAGCTCGGGCCGCAACGCCTCGTAGGGCTCGTCGGCGATGCCCAATACGTTGGCGCCGGTCTCTTTCAGGCGCACGCAAAACAGGTAGTACCAGGGGGGAAAGTGCGGGGAGAGAAAAACCACGTTCATCGCGCCACTCCTCCTCTCATAGGGACGTCAAAGCGCTTCCATGCCGAGCCTGCCGACGGGATGAATCCTGATTATGCCGCCATTCTACGCTGAAGGGGAAAGGGGCTGATAGTTGATAGCCGGACGCTGAACGCCGATAGCCGATAGCCGGATGCTGGGCGCGGGTCGTACGTCGTACGCAAGACGCCAAACGCCAAACGCTAGACGCAAAACGCAAGACGCAAAACGCAAGACGCCTTGTTCCCCCCTTAGCAAGGGGGGCCAGGGGGGATACCCCCTCCCCGCGGGCGGGGAGGGAAGGGGAGGGGTCAACCACAGGCCACACGCTGACGGCTGATCGCTGACCGCTGAAGGCTGATAGCTAACCGCTCCCCCCATGCGGGGATTACTGCCCCGCAGTCAAGGGGTTATCCAGCACCAGCACCGCCTCGAGCGAGCTGGCGGCCATACTGCCGACGATGAAGACCGAGTAGACGCGGCCGGGCTCGAGCCGCACATCGGGGAGGTTGAGGGTGGCGGTGGCGGTGCCGGTGGGGCGCACCTCGAGCTGGTAGCTGCGGGCGGGGATGGCGACGTAGGGGGTGGCCTCCCCGAACTTCAGGTTGTTGCGCAGGAGCAGGGGCTGTTCGCCCGGCACCACCGCGTCCACGGGGGGTGCGTCGGGGGAGGCGTGGACCAGCCGCACGTTGGCGCTGCCCTCGGGCGGGGTGGCGATCTCGTCGAGGAAGAGCCGGGCCTGCACGTCCTTGGCGAGGCCCACAGCGGCCACGGTGTAGCTGCGCCCGGCCTCGAGCGTCACCCGCGTGTCGATGAGCCGCGGCGTGACCTGCCCGGCGGGCATCACCCAGACCTGGTTGACCCCGCCGCGCACCGTGAGGTAGGCGCCGACGTTCTTGTAACTCACCCGGCTCAGCACCCGCACCCCGTTGACCCACACGTCCACCGCCGGGGCGTCGGGGGAAAGGTGGGCGACGCGCAGCCGGGCCTGGTTGCCCTGCACCAGCCCCAGGCCCGACCCCAACACCAACAAACCCACGAATAGCAGCAGAATTCGCTTCATGGAGAATCCTCCTCGAGGCCGGCGCCACTCCAGCTTCACCGAGCTTAGCCGCCCTCCCGCGCCCGGCGGCTAGGGTTGGGTTACAAAAGGGGGGTCGATGGTCGATGGCTAAACGCCTAACGCCGAACGCCCAACGCCCAACGCCCAACGCCGAACGCCCAACGCCCAACGCCGAACGCCCAACGCCCAACGCCCAACGCTCTTCCTCTCCGTCCTGGCCGGCGGGGAGGGGGTATCCCCCCGGCCCCCCTTGTTAAGGGGGGAACAAGGCGTTTTGCATTTAGCGTTTGGCGTTGGGCTATCGGCTATCGGCTATCGACCATCGCCATCAAACCCTATACCTCCACCGCATCACCCACTTCATCCCGTGCAGCACCCACGTCACGATGCGCCCGTACCAGCCGCGGGGCAGCCAGGCCGGGCCGGTGATGGGGATGAGGCGCTCGAGCGCCACCGTCTGTAGCTCGGTGAAGCGGTAGAGGCCCTCCTTGCCGTGGCGCCGGCCCAGGCCCGAGGCCTTGAAGCCGCCCATGGTGGCGTCCATCGAGATCCAGGCCGCGGCGTAGGCCTCGTTGACGTTGACGGTGCCGGCCTGGATGCGCGAGGCCACCGCGCGGCCTTTAGCGAGGTCGCGGGTCCACACGCTGGCGTTGAGGCCGTACTCGCTGGCGTTGATGCGCTCGAGGACCTCCTCGAGGTCGCCGTAGGGGTAGAGCGCGACCACCGGCCCGAAGGTCTCCTCGTTGTACACGCGCATCTCGGGGGTGACGCCCTCGAGCACCGTGGGCTCGAAGAACAGCGGCCCCAGGTCCGGGCGGGCCTTGCCCCCCGTGAGCACCTTCGCGCCCTTCGCCACCGCCTCCTGCACGTGGGCTTGCACCAGCTCGAACTGGCGGGCCACGGTGAGCGAGCCGATCTGGGTACGGTGGTCGAGGGTCGAGCCCAGCCGCAGGCGGCTCACCTTCTCCACGAAGCGCCGCTTGAAGGCCTCGTAGACCGACTCGTGCACGTAGATGCTCTCGATGGAGACGCACAGTTGCCCGGCGTTGGTGAAGCAGCCGTCCACCGCGCCCTTGACGGCGGCCTCGAGCGGGGCGTCCTCCAGCACCAGCATGGGGTTCTTGCCGCCGAGCTCGAGGTTGGCCCCGATCAGGCGCTCCCCGGCCTGCCGCGCCACGACGCGCCCGGTGCGGGTGCTGCCGGTGAGGGCGATGAAGTCCACCGCGCCCACCAGCGCCGAGCCCACCTCCGCCGCGCCCGTCACCACCTGCATCAGGCCCGGGGGCAGCCCGGCCTCTTCCATCAGGCTCAGCACCCACAGCGCGGTGAAGGAGGTCTGGGGGTCGGGCTTGAGCACCACCGCGTTACCGGCCATCAGCGCGGCCACGGGCTCGCTCACCGCCATGGTCAGGGGGTAGTTCCAGGGGCAGATCACCCCCACCACGCCCACCGGGTGGCGGTACTCCCAGGTCACGGTGAGGCCCGCGAAGGTCCCCCCGGCCCGGCGCGGGCGCAGCCACCCCGGGGCCCGCGTGGCGTAGTACTGGGCGTTGATGGCCGAGTCGAGCAGCTCCTCCTGGGCGTGGCGGCGGGCTTTGCCGGCCTCGAGCTGGGTCAGGTCGAGGCCCTGCTCTTGCCTGGCGAGCAGCAGGTCGTGGAAGCGCAGCAGCACGCGGGCGCGTTCCCTGGGGTCCACCTTGGCCCAGGCCGCCTGTGCTTCCCTGGCCCGCTGCACCGCTGCCGCCACGTCGGCGGGCGTGCAGATGGGCAACTCGGCCAGCACCTGCTGATCGAAGGGCGAGCGCACCGCCTCGAAGACCCCGCTCTGCGTGGGCACGCGCCGGGCCAGCCGCGCGAAGAACTCGGGGTTCAGACTGGCGCTGGGCCCCGAGCGGGGCGGATTAACGATGGGCAGGCGTCCGGTCTCGATCACGGGCATCTCCTGAAAAGGGTTCTGCCCTCATGGTGGGGTGAAATTTGGTCCGAGTCAAGCGAGTTGGGGGAAATGGCGTGGGGGACGGTGGGGGATGTCGGTGGCCGATAGGCGATAGCGGGTCGTACGTCCTACGTCGTACGCCGAACGCCGAACGCCGAACGCCAAACGCAAGACGCAAGACGCAAAACGCAAGACGCAAAACGCAAGACGCCAAACGCCAAACGCAAGACGCGGGGCGCCTTGTCACCCCCCTTAGCAAGGGGGGCTGGGGGGGATAAACCCTCCCCGTGCGCAGGGAGGGACAGGGAGGGGCCTACCACGAGCCACAAGCCTCCCGCTGACGGCTGACTGCTGACGGCTTCCCACTCTACGGCAGGCTCACCGTCTTGCTCTGCACCGGCGTGCACAGGATGGGGCCGCAGACGCGGGCGCTCACCTCCACCGCGTAGGGCTCCTCCTTGGCGTTGATCAGGTCGTTGATGGCGGTGTCGATGGCCTTGTAGAGGCCGCTGGTGGTCTTGTCGATGCCGATGGCGGGGAGGGGGACGCCCAGGTAGTTGCCCAGGGCGGCGGGGGCCAGCGAGAGCACGACCTTGAAGGCGTTCTCGAGGATGCGCCCGGCCTGGCGGAAGAAGTTGCGGTCGGGGACGTAGACCGGGAAGGTGGCGGTGGCGGGGTTGCCTGAGGAGAGCGGGCTGTCGCCGGTGATGACCCGGGTGCGGTTCTCGTAGCGCGGCTGGAGGATGGTGCCCACCGGGGTGCGGTAGAAGAGGGTGACGGTGTACTCGGCGCGGGTGCCGTCGCGGGCGGCGGTGGGGTAAACCACCAGGGTGCAGACGTTGGCGCCGTACTCGAGCACCGGCCCGGGGCGGTTGGACTCGCCCACGCAGGCCAAGTTGGTGCGGGGGGCGGCGGCGTAGGCGGTGAGGTACTCGGGGTCGGCGCTCGTGCGCGGGGCGCAGCCCAGCAGCAGCCCGCCCAGCAGGCCCAGGGTCAGCAGTCGCTTCACGGAGTCATTATGCCTGTTCGCCCCTGAGCTTTGGGTTTGATACCGGGTTCAAAAAGATAATCATCCGATCCGAAGAGCCTCGGAGGCTATCTTTTCGGACCCCAGAGCACACCCCTCCCTGGCGGTCGGCGAAGCAAGCGTATCCCTTCCAAGGGGCGCTACCGCCCTCCGCCACGCGGATAACTTCGGCCGGCCGCCCCGCCTTGGCGGGGCGGCGCCGCCGAACGGTGACGAACCGACCGAATCGGGTATGAGCCGTGGAGCGGGTGCAAATCCTGAGCTTTGTACTTGACATTTTGAAGCGTTCTCCCTACACTCTGCCCAGCTACGCGTTAGCGTGGCTCAACCGACAACGCACTCGTTCTCTTATCCAGAGCAGCGGAGGGAATCGGCCCGATGAAGCTGCGGCAACCCGTAGGGGCGTTCAGCCGGCAAACTGAACCGTCTCTACGTAGGTGCCAATTCCGACCCGGTGTTGGGTGGCCGGGGGAGATGAGAGAAGGGGAGATCCACCGGCCTGCCAAGCCCCCCTTCCATGCTCCGAGAACGAACGAGGGAAGGGGGTTTTCCCTTTCCCGCGCGGCCTTCGGTTCGGTAAAGGAGGCGGAAAGTGGAAGAGCTGAACCTCGAGCACGACTATTGCTGCCCCGGCTGCGACACCCAGCCGCAGGGCGCGGACTTGGGACGCCGCACCGTGATCGGCGGGATCGCGGCCCTGGCGGCCAGCAGCCTGGGGATCGCCCAGGCCAAGAAGGTAAAGATCGGCACCTGCGGCCAGTTCCTCTGCCTGGTGCCCTACGAGGTCGCCAAGCGCCGGGGCTACTTCCAGGAGCAGGGCCTCGACGTGGAGATCATCTGGGCCAAGGGCGGCACCCAGGCCTTGCAGTTCATGATCGGCGGGGCGGTGGACTACTCGGCCACCAGCCTCGACGCGGTGCTGCAGGCCCGCCAGCGCGGGGCCAAGGTGGTGCAGGTGGCCTCCTCGGGCCGGCTGCCGCTGTTCGCGCTGGCGACCGCGCCCAAGACCGCCGGGGCCATCCAGGCCGTCAAGGACCTGGCCGGGCGCACGGTGGCGGTCTCGGGGCTGGGCAACGCCGACCACCTGATGCTGCAGTACCTGCTCAAGCGGGCGGGCGTGGACCCCAAGGGCGTGCAGTACGCCACCATCGGCACCAACCTCTTCGAGGCCCTCAAGCAGGGGCAGGTCGAGGCGGGCATGGTGCAGGAGCCCGCGCTCAGCCTGCTCAAGGAGGCCGGGGGGCGCGAGCTCGTCAACCTGATGGACTTCAACCAGGCTAAGGCCTTCATGGGCGGCCCCTACGCCTTCATGGGCCTCAACATCCGCTCCGAGGAGCGCGACGCCCGTGCGGGGGAGATCCGGCGCATCGCCAAGGCCATCGAGAAGGGTATCCAGTTCGTGCAGACCGCCAGGGCCAACGTGATCGTGGACTCGCTGCCCAAGGAGCTCATCGTCGGCGGGGACCGCAAGCAGCTCGAGGCCATCATCGACCGCTACCGCCGCTCGCTCTACCAGTCCAGCCTCAAGCTCGACCGCGACGCCGCCGAGCGCACCGTGGACATCCAGCAGGCCGCCGGGGTGCTGCCCGCGGGGTTCAAGGTGGACGAGGCGCTGGACTTCGGGATTCTGGGATAGACATGTTGCACATCGAACACCTGAGCTTAGGCTACGGCCCCACGCCGGTGCTGCACGACCTGAGCCTGAGCCTGCGCCCCGGCGAGTTCGCCAGCCTGGTGGGGCCCTCGGGCTCGGGCAAGAGCAGCCTGCTGCGGGCCATCACCGGGCTGCTGCAGCCCCAGACCGGCAGGCTCGAGCTGGGCTGGAAGCCCGAGGAGGTGGGCTTCTTGTTCCAGGACGACGCCCTGCTCCCCTGGCGCACCGCGCGGCAGAACGTGGCGCTGGGCCTGAAGATCCGCGGGGTCGAGGCCAAGGAGGCCGAGCGCCAGGCCGAGGGCTGGCTCGAGCGGCTGGGCCTGAGCGGGCTGGGCGCGCGCTACCCCCACCAGCTCTCGGGCGGGCAGCGCAAGCGGGTGGCCTTGGCCCAGGTGCTCGCCCTGCACCCCCGCCTGCTGCTGATGGACGAGCCCTTCGCCTCGCTCGACGCCATCCTGCGGGCCCAGATCACCGAGGACCTGCTGGAGTGGGTGGAGCGCGAGGGCATCAGCGTGCTGCTGGTGACGCACGACCTCGAGGAGGCCCTGGCCCTCTCCGACCGGGTCTACATCCTCTCGGGCGGCCCCAAGGCCCGCATCCTGCGCGAGTTCGCCGTGCCCTTTGAACGGCCCCGCGACCCGCTGGTGGTGCGGGCCGACCCCCGATTCGGGCCGCTGCTGCGCGAGCTGTGGCAGACCCTGGAGGTGGCGGTATGGTCGTGAGGAAGGAGGCCACGCCCCCCAACCCCACCCCCTCGCGCAAGCGCTCCTGGCTGCGCCCGCTGGCCCTGCTGGTGGTGCTGCTGGGCTGGGAGGCCCTGGCCGCGCTGGGCCTGCTCAACCCGCTCTACGCCTCCTCGCCCAGCCAGATCGGGCGGGCGCTGGTCGAGCTCTTCGCCACCGGCCAGATCTGGCCGCACCTCGAGGCCACCTTCGGCGCGGCGCTGTGGGGCCTGGGCCTGGGCGTGCTGATCGGCGGCAGCCTGGGCCTTCTGGCCGCGCTCGTCCCCTGGGTGGGGGAGATCCTCGAGCCCTTCATGCTGCTTCTCAACGCCATCCCCCGCATCATCCTGGCCCCCTTGCTGGTGATCTGGTTCGGCATCGGCCTGGCCTCCAAGGTGGCGCTGAGCCTGCTGTTGGTGGCGGTGCTGATCTTCTTCGCCGTCTACACCGGCATCCGCGAGGTGGACCCCCGGCTCGTCGAGCGCATCCGCACCCTGGGCGGGGGGCGGCGGGTGCTCTTGCGCGAGGTGTACCTGCCCTCGGTCACGAGCTGGGTGCTCTCGCAGCTCAAGGTGGCGGTGGGCTTCGCCTTCACCGGCGCGGTGGTGGGCGAGTTCGTGGCGAGCTCGAGGGGCCTGGGCTACTTGCTCAACTTCGCCCAGCAGAACTTCAACGCCTCGCTCTCGCTGGCCCTGATCAGCCTGATCGTGGCCTTCGTGCTGCTGTTGTTCGCCGCCTTCGGAGCGCTCGAGCGGCGCCTGCTGGCGTGGCGCTCGAATCGCTGATCCGACTTCTTGCAGAAGTCGCCGATAGCGACGCCAGGCACGTTAGCTCGAGGCGGCTCGCGGGTACTCGTGCAACCGGGAAGAAGGGAGCCTCGAGGCTCCCTTCTTCGCTTTTGGCGCGATTGCGCTCCGATGCGGCTAGGGCACGGTGAAATTGCCTTGCAGAAGGGCCCACTTGACGTCTGTGCCGTCCAGGCGGGGAGGGTACAGCGGGTGGAGGAGCCCGGTACGGTAACCCAGGCTCGCGGTGCTCGAGTTCAGGAGGGTGCCTACGCTCTGGTTACTCAGGAAAGCCCCCAGAAGGTAACTGGCCTGCTCTCCGGAGAGGGGTTTGGCGCCGCCGAAGCCGGGGAGGGAGGTCAGGTCGGGCAGGGTATACGAGGTGGTAGAGCCGATCCAGCCCTTGCTCACGAAGGTCTGCCAGATAGCTCCAGTTCCTCCGGGGAAGCCCGGCAGCCCCTCCCAGAGGTACAGCACCGCGTAACCGCGGAAGTCGGGATCGCTGACTAGGTGACTGATGGGGAAGGTAGGCAGCTTGGCCAGGGTCACCGTGGTACCCGTGGGTATGGGCGCGGGCAGCGTAATGCTCTCGGTTGCGGGATTGGCACGTACCTTGATGTGGGCTATCTCCCTGCCGCCGGATCCTCTGGCGATGGCGTAGATCCAGTGCAGGTCGCCGGGGATGGTGCTTGGCACCTTGTTGTAGCTGCCGGAGGTTCCCGAAGTGCTGTTGAGAAGGGCTGTATAGACTCCTGAGCTGCTCAGGAAGTAGCTGCCGAAGTTGACGCTGAAGCCGGCGGGCAAGCTGGCGGAGAAGTCGGAAACGACGCCGGTAGCGGGCACGTCTGCTGCGGTAAAGTTGATGTCCGCGACGATGGGAGCTGTGACGTTCAGGCCGCGGAGAACCTTGACCCCCACGTAGTTGCCGCCGATGTCTTGCGCGACGGCCACCAGTTCCCGGTTGCTACCCACGGCGCTGCTGATTTCGTAAGGCCCGGTAGCGCCGGAGAAGAATTTCAGGTCCGTGTCGGAGTACACAGTCAGGGAAGTGCCGCCCACCGCGCTGAGGTTGTAGTTGCCGGAAACCTTGGCCGCCGAGCCACTGAAGGCCAGGGGGCAGAACACCTTGAGGGCGGTGGCCTCGGTGGTGGTGGCCTGGTAGGTCGTGGCCTTCATGCTCGAGGCCTGCACGCCCGTGGGGCAGTTCACGGTAAACCCGTAGCGGGTCTCCCCGGAGGGCACCGTGAACGTGTACTGCCCGATGCCGCTGGGTGCTAGCGCCTGCCAGGCCCCGGAGCCCGTCTGGTAGACGGCGGCCTGGCCGGTGACCGGATTGCCCTGGGAATCGACTACGTTCACCGTCACCTTTGTCCCGCTAGGGGCGGGTGTGCAGGCAGCCAGAGCCATCAAACCCGTCAACAAAAGCACACGCCAAACTTGCATTTCTTCATACTCTCCTTTCTGTCCTTCACGTACTTTTGGGGCGATAGTGGGCAGGGAAGCCTGTGTCCTGCTGTGGTGACCCAGGCGCTTTGCCCATGCGTTCATTGTGGGGTATCACCGTTACGCCGGTGTTACCCCGTCCTTCACCCTCCCTGATCCGCCAGGAGACGATTTGTGCCGAGTGGAACGCTATTCCGTACCCACCCTGCTGCTTCAGAAATGTAAACGAAGCTCCATTTGGAGCTGCGCTATCCTGCCCGTATTACCAGCACCGGCACCGGGCTGCGGTGCAGCACGCCCGAGGTCACCGAGCCCAGCAGCAGCCGGTCAAGGCCGCCGCGCCCGTGCGAGCCCATCACGATGAGGTCGTGGCCCTTGGCCGCCTCGAGGATCTGCTGCACCGGGCGGCCCTCCTCGAGCCGGGTCTGGGCCTCGACCCCTTCCTCGCGGGCGATCTGCGCGGCGCGCTCGAGGGCCTTCTCCCCAGCGGCCTTAGCCTCGCGCGACCAGTCCTCGTAGTAGGGGACGGTCTGGGTGCCCACGAAGGGCATGAAGGCGATGGGCTCGTTGACATAGAGGATGCTCACCGTGGCCCCCAGGCGCTTGGCGAGCTGGCAGCCCTCCCGGACGGCCTTCTCGCTGGGTTCGCTGCTGTCGGTGGGAATCAGGATGCGCTGATACATGGTTTTAGTATGCCTTATACCCGATTCGAAAAGATCATCTCAAAAGTCAGAGGCTATCTTTTCGGACCCTAGAGCACACCCCTCCCTGACGGTCGGCGAAGCAAGCGTATCCCTCCCGAGGGGCAGCACCGCCCTCCGCCACGCGGATAACTTCGGCCGGGCTGACCGAATCGGGTATTAGCCGGGGCGATTCGCTCGAGGGGGCCCACTCCCGGCCAAGGGTTGCCGCATTTGGCCTCGAGCACGGGACTCTGGCGACGAGAAGCGTGCAGGACGGCACAAAGTTCGCTTGAGAATAGTAGCATTTGACTGTACAATGGCGCTCGAGATGCTGGCGATGAAGCGCAAAATCTTCTGGCTCGAGCCCGCCCACCCCGCCCTGGTGGAAGACCTCCAGCGCTGGGTGGCGGCCAGGATCGGGACCAGACCTGAGCATTCGGCGGTTATCCGAGCGGTCTTAGACTGTATCGCCGAGTGGGCCAACCCCAAACATCCCGACTACGGTTGGTTCGTCGAAACAGCCAGTGCACAACACACCTTGCGGGGCCAGGAACGGCAGCCCCGCAATTATTACGTCTGGCCGCGCAACTTCATCCAACTGCGCCAGGTGACCGCCCAGCTCGCCGAGCTGGGTGTTCTCGTCGACGAATCCATGCTGGTGAGGCTGGCCCTCGAGCGCATCGCCACCCGGTTCACGAGTGGCGATCGCCTGTTTATCTCGGGGTTCAGCAAAAAAGTCGAGCAGAACATCGCCCCCAAGGGACGCGCCAGCACCGCCGCCCTTGGGGGTGCCCAATTGCCCATGGCCAGCGACTAAACCCGGTTCGGGTTGGAGGGGGGAGGCTCGAGCGGCCTCCCCTCCTTTCATGCCCCGCCCCTCCTGCGCCACAATGGGGCATGATCGACGTGAAGCAGGCCGTGCAGGTGGCCAACGAGTACATCCAGAGCCTCTTCAGCGAGCGGCAAATTCCCGAGCTGCGGCTCGAGGAGGTCGAGATGAGCCAGGACGGGGCCTACTGGGAGGTGACCCTGAGCTTCGTCGTGCGCGAGCCCACCGCCTACTTGAGCCTGGGCGACGCGGCCCGGACCCGCGAATACAAGGTCTTCCGCATCAACGCCGAGACCGGGCAGGTGCAGAGCATGAAGATCCGGAAAGTGTAAGCCGGTTATAGCCCTAATTAGCCTTAGCCACGTGGTAGCGTGGCTATTGATATGAGTGAGATGGTTCTCTTCTATCAATTGGTTATCTTTGCGATCGTATTTGCGAGCAGCTTTGGGGGAAGAAAGTTACTGCTAAGTACCACGATCGGCTTCGCTGTCTTTACAGCGACACACATATTTATGCCATGGCTGATGGTTCTACAGTTTACTACTATTTTTCTTGCCTATTCCCTAGGATCAGTCGTTGCTAAATCCAGGGCTTCCTAACTCAAGACCCCGTCCCCGAGTAATGCCGCAGCCCGAACAGCCAGAAGCGATAGGCCACCAGGAGCAGCACCAGCGCCACCGCAGGCCCCGCCCACACCAGCCAGCCCACGTCCCGCCCCAGCAGGTAGCTCGCGGGGTAGAAGGAGGCGAAGCCGTAGGGGATCAGCCAGGTGAGGGCGGCCTGGATGCCCTTGTGGTACATGGAGAGGGGGTACTTGGCGAACTCGTGCATCTCGTGGACGGCGCGGGTCACGGGGACGCTCTCCACGATCCAGAAGGCAGTGGTGGCGGTGAGCAGGTTGAGCGCGATGAAGATGGCCCCGCCCGAGAGCACGGCCAGCACGGCGTAGAGCACGTACAGGGGGAGCAGCGGGATGCCCAGGCTGGCCCAGGCGCTCACCACCAGCAGCGTGCCGATCACGAAGTTGCCGATGCCGTCGTGGTTGAAGCGGTCGGCGAGGAGGTGGAAGAGGGGGTCGATGGGGCGCACCAGGAAGCGGTCGAAGCCGCCGCTGCGGATGTACTGGCGGCCGATGGTCCAGAGGTTGTCGGCGAACATGTGCTCGATGGAGCGGCTCGCGGTGAGCAGGCCGTACACCAGCAGCAGCTCGTCGAAGCTCCAGCCGTTGAGGCTGGGCACCTGGCGCATCACCACCCAGAGGGTGGCGATCCCGGCGGCCTGCACGAAGACCGTGCTGCTGGCACCGATGAGGAAATTCAGGCGGTACTCCAGCAGCACCTTGAAGCGCTGGAGCAGAAACAGCCCGTAGAGCGAGGCGTAGCGGGCCACGCCTAACCCCCCTGCACGGTGACGGCCCGCACCGCGCGGCTGAAGACCCACCTCGAGGCCACCGCCAGCCCCACGATCCAGGCGACCTGGCCCAGGAAGACCTGCGGGGCCTGCGAGACCGGGGTGATGCCGGCCAGGAAGGAGACCGGGGTGTAGACGATCTGGTGGAAGGGCAGGATCTGGGCGAACAGGCGCAACCCCTCGGGCATCATGTCGAGGGGGATGAGGGTGCCGCTGAAGAAGAGCTGGATGGCGAAAAGGGTCACGCCCAGGCCCCAGACCTCGGTGGTGTAGAAGGCAAAGCAGCCCAGCATCCACTCGAAGAAGAACATCACGCTCGCGCCCAGGAAGAACGACACCGCGAAGCACGCGTAGGCCAGGGGGTCGGCGGGGGGCTGCAGGCCGTAGAGCAGGGCCAGCAGCAGCAGGGGGGTGCGGGAGAGGAGCCCGGTGAGCCAGTTGCCCACGCTGAAGGCGTAGAGCATGCCCTGGAAGTCGAGGGGGCGCAGCAGCTCGAGCGCGATGCGGCCCTCGCGCAACTGGTAGCCGAAGGTCCAGAGGATGCCGCTCTCGCCCACCCCGGCGATCACCTGGGCCAGCAGGACGTAGTTGAGGGTCTGCTGAAAGCCCAGCCCCGCGATCTGGTCGGCCTGGGCGTAGATGGCCTTCCAGAAGAACACGAAGATGGTCATGGCGACGGCCGAGGTGAAGAGGTTCATCCAGAACCAGATGTTGTAGGCCAAAAACTCCTTGGCGGCCATGCCGCTGAAGCCGGTGTAGCGGGAGAGCAGGCGGCGCAGGGTCATACCGGCCTCGCTTCGCTCAGGGCCCCGCCGTAGATCTGCTTGACGATGCTGGTGAGGTCGGGCTCGGAGAGGGAGAAGTCGAGGACCTCGAGCTGGCCCATCACCGCCGCCGCGACCTGCGAGGCGCTGGCGCGGGTGCGGTCGAAGCGCAGCTCGAGCCGCCGCTCCTCCTGCCCCACCACCTCCGCGCCGGGGGGTAGGGTGAGGGGGTGCTCGAGGGGGCGGGCCGTCTCGAAGGTGATGCCCCGGTACTTCCCGAAGCGCTCGCGGATGGTGGCCAGCGGCCCGTCGTAGATCACCCGCCCGGCGTCGATGATGATGACCCGGCTGCACAGCTCCTCGATGTCGCCGAGGTCGTGGGTGGTGAGCACCACGGTGGTGCCCTTGGCGCGGTTCTGCTCCTTGATGAAGGCCCGGATCTTCTCCTTCACCACCACGTCGAGGCCGATGGTGGGCTCGTCGAGGTAGACCACGCGGGGCTCGTGGATGAGGGTGGCGGCCAGCTCGGCGCGCATCTTCTGGCCCAGCGACATCTGGCGCACCGGCTTGGCGAGGAGCTCGCCCAACTCGAGGGTGTAGGAGAACTGCTCGAGCAGCTCCTTGTAGCGCTTGGGCTCCACCTCGTAGATGCGGGCGATGAGGTTGAGCGACTCCACGAGGGCTAAGTCCCACCAAAGCTGGGTGCGCTGCCCGAAGACCACCCCGATCTGGCGGGCGTTGGCGACGCGCTCCTTGTGGGGGTCGCGGCCCAGCACCCGCACCAAGCCGGCGGTGGGCGCCAGGATGCCGGTGAGCATCTTGATGGTGGTGCTCTTGCCCGCGCCGTTGACCCCGATGTAGCCCACGATCTCGCCGGGGGGCACGCTGAAGCTGATGTCGTCCACCGCCACCTTCTCGGCGTAGCGGGGGCGGAAGAGCGCCTTGACGGCCCCGCCCAGGCCGGGGTCGCGCTGGGGGATGTGGAAGACCTTACGGAGGTGGGAAACTTCGATGGCGGGCTGGTTCTGGCTCACGGATCGTGCCTCGCGAAGAAAACGGCGGCCCGAAGGCCGCCCGGTAGCTGCGGGGTTCGGGATAAGGGGGAGATTACAAGGACTCGATCATGGGACCAGCCAAAGCCAAGTGTAGCCCCCGCCCGCCCCGGCCGCAAGCTTCAGGGCACCGCGACCTGCAGCGCCTTGGGGTGGACGCGCACCTCGTAGGTGCTCTGGGTCTGCACCAGCTCGCCGTCGGCGTGGGCGGGGGTGGCGCGGTCGAAGCGCACGGTGAAGGCCCTGCCGCTGAACTCGCGCACCCGGGGGTGGCCCAGGTGCTTGCCGGCCAGCAGGCGGGGCAGGATGCCCAGCACGCCCAGCTTCGAGAACTCCCCCGCCACCACCACGCTCAAGAGCCCGTCGTCGGGGGCGGCGCCGGGCGAGATGGGGATGCCCCCGCCGTAGGTGCGGGCGTTCATCAGCGCCGAGAGCAGGGCGCGGCCCTGGAAGAGCACCTTGCCCTCGGCCTCGAGCACCAGTTCCGGCAGGTTCAGCTCGCGCAGCACGCCGAAGATCGAGTAGAGGTAGCGCGGCATCCCGCGCAGGAAGGTGGGGGCGCTGAGGGCCTTGTGGGCCACCTGCGCGTCGAAGCCGATGCCCACGCTGGCCCCGAAGGCCTCGCCGTTGACCTCGCCGAGGTCGAAGGGGCGGGTCTTGTCGCCCAGGGCCACCCGCAGGCTCTCGGCCAGGCCCAGCCCGCGCAGCCCGGCCATGCGGGCGAAGTCGTTGCCGCTGCCGATGGGCACCACCCCCAGGCTCTTGCCGCCGTGGGCGATGCCCCGGATCACCTCGTGCACGGTGCCGTCGCCGCCCACCGCCACCACCCGGCCCCCCGCTGGGGCCTGGCGGGCCAGCTCGACGGCGTTGCCGGGGGCGCGGGTGTGGAGGAAGACGAGGGGGCGCTCGCCCGCGGCCTGGCGGAGGGCAGCCTCGAGCTGCGCCGCCATGCGGCCCACCCGCCCCCGGCCGGCGGCCGGGTTGAGGATGACGGTGATTGGGGGGGCGTGGCTCATGAAACTGTGGCCGCATTGTATCGCCCGGCGGGCGGTGCGCAAGGGCTTTTGGACCGCCCGGGACAGAGGGCTCTAACGAGGGCCGGGAGGGCCGGTGCTACACTGTTTTCATGATCCGCCCGGTTGCCCGAGAAGACATGCCCCAGCTCCTCGAGCTGCTGCGCTGGATGGACGAGGACCCCTCCCGGCGCGTGCTGGCTCCCGAGGCCCGGCAGGTCGAAGGGCTCTCCTGGGAGATCCTGGGGATGCCCGGCGACGGGGACACCGCCTGGGTGCTCGACGGGGGCGGCAAGGTGCGGGGCTACCTGGCCCTGCACCCCCTCGACGACGAGCTGGCCCTGGAAGGTCCCCTGCTCCTGGAGCCCGACGACCGCCTGCTCAAGGCCGCCATCGCCGAGGCCCGCGAGCGCGGCTACCGCACGCTGCTGGCCTTCCCCGACGAGGCCAACAAGCCCCTGCGGGCCATGCTCGAGGCCGCCGGCTTCGCCCCGCAGCACACCACCTACTTCTACACCATCGGCCGCACCGACCTCGCCTACCCGCCCCCCAAGGGCGTGAAGATCGTGCTGGCCGAGCCCGTCGACCCCGACCACTACCGCGAGGTCTACAAGAACTGCGAGGACGGCTGGAACCAGCGCTTAGCCTGGGAGGACGACGAGCTCGAGGCCTACTTCGCCGACCCCGACGTGAGCCTGTTCATGGCCTACGAGGGCGACAAGCCCGTGGGCATGGCCGAGCTCGAGATGGACGAGGAGGAGGCCGAGATCGCCTACATCGGCACCGTCCCCGATGCCCGCGGCAAGGGCATCGGCCGCGCCCTGCTCGGCCACGCCGCCCGCGAAGCCTTCAAACACGGCGCCAAGCTGCTGCGCGTGCGGGCCCACGACCACGAAAAAGCCGCCCAGGAGCTCTACCGCAGCCTGGGGTTCGCGCTCGAGGAAGTGGTGGTGACGTACGCGCTGGATTTGGAGTGAAGGGGTCGAGGGTCGTCGGACGCTGAACGCGGGTCGTGCGTCGTACGTCGTACGCGAAACGCCAAACGCCAAACGCAAGACGCCAAACGCAAGACGCAAGACGCAAAACGCAAGACGCTTTTTCTTTACCCCCCTTAGCAAGGGGGGCTGGGGGGATAAACCCTCCCCGCCGGCGGGGAAGGCCGGGGTGGGGTGAACCACGGGCCACTAGCTTCCTGTTGACGGCTGACTGCTGATAGCTGATGGTTCTTACCCCACCCGCTCCACCACGAAGCGCCTCGAGGGGTTGACGTACTCCTCCTGGGCGGCGACGAGCTGGATCTCCCGGGTGCCGCGTTCGTGGGTGAGTTCGAGGAGGTTGTACAGCGCCGAGACGCTGTTTTCCAGGCTCACGGCCACGTCCTGGGTCTTGAGGTAGTTGCCGAAGAACAGCGCGGCGATGGCGTCGCCGGTGCCGTTGCGGGGGGGCTCGAGGGGGATCAGGGGGGTGCGCACGACCCAGGCCCCGCCGTCGGCGACGGCCAGGGTTTCGATGTGGCCGTCGGGGGCGTCCTCGCGCAGCAGGCTGGTCACGACCACGATGCGCGGGCCCTGCGGGCGCACCTGGTCGCGCAGGTGGCGGGCGGCCTCGAGGGCGTCGTCGAGGGTCCGGACGCTGTGGCCGGTGAGGAGCTCGAGCTCGAACTGGTTGGGCGTGACGACGTCGGCCTGGGGCACCACCTGGGTGCGCATCACCTCGGGGATCTCGGGGCGCACGAAGACGCCCCGGCCCACGTCGCCCATCACCGGGTCGCAGCAGTACAGCGCGCCCGGGTTGGCCTCGCGCACCCGCCGCAGCGCCGAGAGGATGGCCTCGGCGGTCCCCCCGCCGCCCATGTACCCCGAGAGCACCGCGTCGCACTGCCCCAACACCCCGCGCTCGGCGATGCCCTCCACCACCTCGCTGAGGTGCTCGGGGGGGAAGATGCTGCCCTTCCACTGCCCGTAGCCGGTGTGGTTGGAGAACTGCACGGTGTGGATGGCCCACACCTCGAAGCCCATGCGCTGCAGGGGGAACACGGCGGCGGCGTTGCCCACGTGCCCGTAAGAGACCCACGACTGGATGGAGAGGATGTTGAGCGGCCTGTGCATGGCCCCAATCATAGCGACCCCGCCAGGCGCTCGAGCGCCAGCCGGTAAGTCTGGGCATGGGCCGCCACCGTGGTGCCGGGGTCGCGGTTGTAGCCCCCGCCCATCACGATCACCAGCGGAACCCCCGCCCGCCGCACCCGCTCGAACACGCGACGGTCGCGCTCGGCCAGGCCTTCCAGGCTCAGCCCCAGCCGCCCGAAGCGGTCGCCGGCCAGCACGTCCACCCCGGCGTTGAAGAACACCAGCTCGGGGAGGGAGGCGAAGGCCTGCTCGAGGGCAGGCTCGAGCGCCGCCAAGTACTCCGCGTCGCCGGTGGCGTCGGGCAAGCCCACGTCGAGGTCGCTCTGCTCCTTTTTGAGCGGGTAGTTGCGCTCGGCGTGGACCGAGAGGGTGAACACCGAGGGGTCGTCCTGGAAGATCACGGCGGTGCCGTTGCCCTGGTGGGCGTCGAGGTCGGCCACCAGCACCCGCCCTCCCCAGCCCTCCGCGCGCAGGGCGGCGATGGCTACCGCCACGTCGTTGAACAGGCAGTAACCCTCGGCCCGGTCGCGGTAGGCGTGGTGGGTGCCCCCGGCCAGGTTCATGCCCAGGCCCCACCGCAAGGCGTCACGGGTAGCGGCCAGCGTCCCCCCGGCGGCGTGCAGCGCCCGGGTCAGCAGGCTCCGGGTCCAGGGCAGCCCCACCCGGTGCGACTCCTGCCTCGAGAGCCCCTCCTGCCCTAGCTTCTCCAAATACGCCTGCTCGTGCACCAGCGCCAGCGTCTCCCAGGCGATGGCCGGGGCCTCGAGCACCTCCATCGCGCCCTGAAGGGTCTGTGCGACCCCCGCGTACTTGTACTTGGGGAAGGGGTGATAGTCGGGCAGCTCGAGCGAGCAGTGGGCGGTGGAGTAGCCGCGGAACACGGGTAAACCTTATCCGGTCGGGGCGGGGAGGTCTGTGGGGTTGGATGCAGATTGGGGGAGGATGGCGGTAGCGGATAGCTGGGCGCTGGGCGCGGGTCGTACGTCTGACGCGGGTCGTACGTCGTACGCAAGACGCCAAACGCCGAACGCCAAACGCCAAACGCCAAACGCCGAACGCCAAACGCAAAACGCAAAACGTAAAACGTAAAACGCAAAACGCAAAACGCAAAACGCAAAACGCAAAACGCCCTAGACCTTCGACGCCGGCGGGGAGGGGTAACCGCGAGCCACGAGCTGGCGGCTGATCGCTGACGGCTCCCTCTACCCTCGAGGCCTATAGCTCGACAGCGAAAACGCCAGCCAGCTCACCACCCCGGCGAGGACGGCGGCCAGGAGGAAGCTGCTGCGTACGCCGCCGACCTCGGCTACGGTGCCCAGGAGGATGGGGCCGACCAGGCCGCCCAGGGTGCTCATGGTGGAGACGCTGGCGATGGCGCTGGCGGGGGTGAGGCCGGGGGTGTTGGCGGCGGCGGCGAACATCATGGGGAAGAGGGTGGCCATGCCCCAGCCCATGCAGGCGATGCCCAGCAGGGCGCCCTCGACGCTCTGGCTCAGCACCCCGAGGCCCAGGCCCAGGCCTCCGAACAGCGCGCCGAAGCGCACCACCCGCACCGCGCCGTAGCGGGCGGCGAGCCAGTCGCCGCTCAGGCGGCCCAGCAGCATGACGCTCTGGTGCACGGCGAAGCCCATGGCCGCGACCGACTCGGGCGCGCCCAAGCTGCGCAGGTACACCCCGCTCCAGCCCGGGATCGAGCCGTCGCTGATGGCGGTGCACAAGCCCATCAGCCCCAGGAAGAGCAGCGGCCCCGTGGGCAGCGCGAAGACGCGGCGGATGGGGGGGACCGGGGTCTCGAGCAGCCACCGACCGCCCACGCCCACCGTCGCCGCGCCCACCAGCCCCACCAGCGCGAAGTGCAGCCAGGGCTCGAGCCCCAGCCCCGCCAGCCCGGCCCCCGAAAGCGCTCCCACCAGCGCCCCCAGGCTCCACAGGGCGTGGAAGGTGGAGAAGATGGGCCGCCCGTAGCGGGCCTCGAGCGCCGTAGCCTGCGCGTTGATGGCGATGTTGAGGTAGCTCATCACCAGGCCGTAGACCACCAGGCCCACCAGCAGCAGCGCCGCGCTCGGCAGCAGGGCCAGCGACAGCAGCGCCCCCAGGCCCGCCAGCGCCGCGAGCTGCGCGACGCGGCGGCTGCCGAAGCGGTCCACCAGCCCGCCGCTGGTGAAGCCGCCCAGCAGCGAACCGGCCATGTTGCCCATCAGGACGGTGCCCAGCACCACTGCCCCCAGGCCCAGCCCCTCCGAGACCGCCGGGATGCGGGCCACCCAGGAGGCCGCCACGAAGCCGTGCAACAAAAACAGGCTCGAGAGCGCCCCTCGAGCCCGCACCAACCCCGAATCCAGCGTCACAAAAGCGAGTATAAGTCTCAGGCGGGCCGCGGCCCCAGGTGGCGTGTGGGCGGGGGTTCGGCGGGCAGGGGCCGGCCCTCGAGCACCGCCCGCACCTGCGCCACGCGCTGCTCGAGGCTCCCCCGCACCACGGTGTAGGGGACGCCGCGCACGTCGAGGTCGTGCAGCACCAGCCCCTGCATCCGCCCGCGCCAGGTCTCGTTGTCGCGCCAGCCGTCCTGCTCGAAGGGGATGTCGTCGGCGCAGACGAAGGTGTGGTGGTAGCGCCCGGCGCACTCCCGGGCCAGGGCGTGCAGCTCGAGCAGGGCGCTTTGGTTGTAGTAGTAGCTGAAGAAGAGCGTGGTGAGGGCGTTGGTGTCCACGAAGAGGTAATTTCTGGCCTCCACGGCGGCCTCGTCCTCGAGCTCGCGGTGCCGGTGGGCGACCTCGAGGTAGTCCGAGAGCTCCATCACCCCGCCCCTGCGCTCGTAGTGCTCGCGCCCGTACTCCGCGACCCAGCCGGTGCCGTACTCCTGCGCCATGCGCCGCGCCAGCGTGGTCTTGCCGGTGGACTCGGCCCCCAGGAACACCACCCGCTGCACCGGGGCGTACCAGTGCTGGAGCGAGCGCCACACCCGCTCGTCGAGCCATTCCCCGGCCCGGCAGAACACCTCCCAGCTCTGGCCGTAGTCGGTCCACAGGCTCTGGCCTATTAGCTCCAGCCGCGTCCGGGCTTTGAATTCGGCCAGCCACTCGCGCAGCCGGCTCCCCGAGATGGGGAAGCGCCGCCGCTGGGGGTCGGCGGCGACGTGCCGAGCCCCCAGGTGCCGGGCGAAGCCTTCGCCGTAGCCCTCGCTGGTGTAGACGTGAACGTTCTCCAGGTGGGGCGCGTAGTGGGCCTCGAGCCACCGCCGCACGAACTCCCGGTGGGTGAGGTCGTCGGCGTCGTTGGGCGGGGGGTTTTCGGGGACGTGGACGCGGGCTTGGGGGTAGAGCTGCCGCACCCACTCGGCCCGCACCCTCGAGGGCATCTCGGGGAAGTCGGGGTTGGAGTAGACGAGCACCACCAGGAAGTCGTGGCCGGTGGTGTCCTGCAGGGCCCGCTCGAGCAGGAGCTGGTGCCCCTTGTGCAGCGGGGCGAACTTGCCCACCACCAGGTTGAGGCGGGAAGGGGGGAGGTCTTCGGGCAGGCCCATGCCCTCACGCCCCCGCGGGCTGCTGGCGCCGGGCCCGCCCGTGGCGTTCCTGGCGGCGCCACTCGAGCCAGCCGTACACGCTCATCCCCGCCAGCACGAATTGCAGGCCGAAGAGGCCCCAAAGCCCCAGGTGCTGGAAGTACACCGCCTGCACCGCGTTCACGCCGATCCACACCGGCCAGCTCCACGCCCACTTGCGCGTGGTGGCGAAGTTGGCGACCAACGCCAGCGAGACCGCGCCGAACTGCACCCAGTTCCACGCCTGCGAGAAGTCGGTGACGGCGACGGTGTAGGCGAAGATGGCGAGGCTCGCCACCCAGGTCACGCTGTACCACAAGGGCTCGTTGAAGCGGATCTCGCCCGCGTCGCGCCGCCGCTCGAGGTGCCACAGGTACAGCCCGTGAACCCCGAAGATCAGGTAGGTCACCTGCAAGCCCGCCAGCATCCACTGGCCGCCCGCCGTGAACAGCAGGAAGTAGGGCAGCAGCGATGCGTTGGACCAGTGCCAGTAGGCCAGGCGCTTGCCGAAGAGGAACACCAGCGAGACCACCACGCACAGCGAGCCGGTCCAGTCGAAGGCCCAGGCGGGAACGTCAAAGCCGAAGAGATTCATCATTTGCCTCCTGAGAACTCAGCCGGAAGGTTGGTGTTCGGGTCAATCTCGCCCTTGAAGCCCGGGCCATAGTAGGCCGCGTCCACCGTGATCTGCCCGACGATGTGCCGGTTGAACTCCTCGAGATCCTCGGCCGGCACCCACAGTTCCTGATGCATGCGGGCTCCTGCCGTTTGTACCGGGAAGCGTCTTACGTACGCGTCGTCCACCTCGAAGCGCGTCACGAAGCCGCAGGGCGGGTCGTTGTATTTGGTGTTCCAGTCTCGAGCGATCTGCTCGGCATACTCGAAGTTGAGTACGGGGTAGAAGATGGGCTGGTCGGGTAGGCGCGGAGGAAATGCTCTATAACCCGAAGCGGCGATGAGGCGGAGTTCTTGTAGCCCTACAGGGCGAAACAGGATCATGGTGTCCTCCTAAAGCACCTCGAGCCACTGCGGCGGCACCTCGTCCACCAGCCACACGCCGTTGGCCGAGCGGTAGAAAAGGTGGCCCGCTTCGTGCATCTCCCGCGCCCGGACCCTGAGCAGCACGGGCTTGCCGTGGCGGGTGCCCACCTTGAGCGCGGTTTCCTCGTCCTGCGAGAGGTGGACGTGATGGCGCGACATGCGCTTGAGGCCGCTGGCGAGCACCTGCTCGAGGTTGTGCCGGGCGGTGCCGTGGTAGAGCACCTCCGGGGGGGTCTGGGGCTCTAGCTGGAGGTCCACGGGGACGCTGTGCCCCTGGTTGGCGCGGATGCGGTCGCCGCTTTCGTCGAAGGCGAAGCGCTGCTTGTCGTTCTCGCGCACGACCTGCTCGAGCGCCTCCCGCGAGAGGGGGAAGTACTTGCGGGAGAAGGCCTCGAGCAGCGCCTCCACCTCCACCCAGCCGCCGGGCTCGAGGGAGAGCCCCAGGCCGCCGGGGTCGTGGCGCAGGTGCAGGGTCAGGCGCTTGCTGATGCGTTTGAGCCGTTCGGGGGGGAGGGGGGTCATGGCCGGTCCTTTTTGAAGGTGTAGAGTTCGGCGGGCCGGTAGCCGGTGCCGCTCTCGAGCTCGCCGGTGGGCTCGAGGCGGCCCGAGGCCAGCATCCGGCGGCGGAAGGAGTCCTTGTTGAGCTTGCGGCCCAGGATCGTCTCGTGAACCTGCTGGAGCTGGCGCAGGGTGAAGCGCTCGGGCAGCAGCTCGAAGCCGATGGGGGCGTACTCGAGCTTGCCCCGGATGCGCCGGACGGCCATCCCCAGGATCTCGGCGTGGTCGAAGGCCAGAGGGTGCCGCCTGCTCCTCCCGCCCTCGACCTCGACCGGCCCGCCCGCCTCGCCCTCCCAGGGCACCACCACCCGGAACAGCGCGTTGCCCTCGCGTTCTTGGATGCGGCCCGGCTCCACCAGGGCGTAGTAGGCCACGCTGATGACGCGGGTGCGGGGGTCGCGCTGGGGGGCGCCGAAGGTGTAGAGCTGTTCGAGGTAGACCCCCTCGAGGCCCCCCTTGCTCCGCAAGACCCGCGCCGCCGCCTCGTCGAGCGACTCCTGCATCCCCACGAAGCCGCCCGGCAGGCTCCAGAAGCCTTTGAAGGGGTGTTCCTTGCGCTGGGTGAGCAGCACCTCCAGGCGCCCGGCGCGCAGGGTGAGGATCACCACGTCCACCGTGACCGAGGGGCGGTCGAACTGGCTGGGGTCGTAGCTGGCGAGGAATTGCTGCTCCTCGAGGCGGTTGCGGTCGTTGCGGCGGCTCACGGTGGGCACCTTATATGCAAAAAGCATATATGCAAAACGCATATAAGTCAACTCAGATAACGCTTAGACTTTGGAGCGCACGGGACTGTAACCTGTAGAGGTGCTCACGTGGCGCGATGCTCTGGATATTCTCGCGGTCGCTACGGTCTTCTATTACCTCTACGTTCTCATCGCGGAATCGCGGGCGCTCAACCTGGTGCGGGGGCTGTTGGTATACCTCTTGGTGTGGTTCGTCGCCAGCCGCATGGGGCTCAACAGCCTGGCCTGGCTGCTGGGCAACGCGGCCACGCTGGGGGTTTTCGCGCTGATCGTGGTGTTCCAGCCGGAGCTGCGGGGGGCGCTGGAGCGCATCGGGCGGGGCCGCCTGCAGCGCCAGCCCCTGGCCGACGCCCAGCTCAACGAGCTGGTGCGGGCGGTCGAGCGCCTGAGCGCCCTGCGCTACGGGGCCCTCATCGCCATCGAGCGCCACACCCCGCTGGGGGAGTTCGCCGCCACCGGCGAGAACATCGACGCCCGCCTCTCGGCGCGGCTGCTCGAGAGCCTGTTCTTCAACAAGACCCCCCTGCACGACGGCGGGGCCATCCTGCGCGGTGACCGCGTCCTGGCGGCGGGGTGCGTGTTCCCGCTGTCGGAGAAGCAGGAGAAGTACCTGGGCACGCGCCACAAGGCCGCCATCGGCCTCTCCGAGGTGTCGGACGCGCTCGTGATCGTGGTGAGCGAGGAGCGCGGCACCCTGCGCCTGGCCGACGGGGGCCGGCTGTCGCCGCCGCTGCAGCCGGTGGAGCTGCGCGAGCGCATCCGCGAAGGGCTGCAGATCGCCACGCCCACCCTGGCCGACGCGCGCTTCCGGCTGTGGCGGCCGAAGGAGGAGCGCGAGGGATGAGCCGCCTGCTGCACAACCTCCCGGCCAAGCTGCTGGCCCTGCTGGCTTCGGCCTTGCTGTGGTTCCAGTTGCGCGAGAGCCAGCCGGTGACCGAGCGGGCCCTGACCCGGCCCCTGCAGGTGCTGGGCCTGGCCGAGGACCGGGTGGCGGTGGGCCTGCCCGCGCAGGTGCAGCTCCGGTTGCGGGGGCCCTCGAGGCTCTTGGAGGGCAGCAACCTCAACCCGGTCAACGCCTACGTCGACCTCTCGGGCGTCGACAGCGGCGAGTTCACCCGCGACGTGCGGGTGGGGCTGCCCACCGGCGTCGAGCTGGTGGGCCTCGAGCCCGCCCGCGTCGAGGCCCGGGTCGAGCGCTACGAGGCCAAGACCCTGCCGGTCGTGGCCCAGCACCCCGGCGAGGTGCTGACGGTGGAGCCAGCTATGGTCCAGGCCAAGGGGCCCCTGAGCCTGGTGTCGCAGGCCTACCGCGCGGTGGGCTACGTCGAGGGGGAGGACGAGGTGGTGGTGCTCGTCGCCGTCGACGCCGAGGGCCGCCCGCTCAACGACCTCATCCTCACCCCCGACCGCGTGCGCGTCACCGAGCGGGGGCCGCTGCTCACCCGCCGGACGCTGCCCCTGCGCCTGCAGAAGGCCCCGCAGGGGTGGCGGGTGCTCGAGGCCAGCATCCCCCCCAGCGTCGAGGTGCAGGGCGACCCCCAGGTGTTGCGGCGGCTCGAGCGCGTCGAGGCGAGGGTCCCGCTCAAGGCCGGGCGCTTCGAGGCACCGCTGGAGCTGGTGCTGCCGCCCGGGGTCCAGGCGGTGAACGGGGTTACGGGAACTTTCAGGGTCGAGCGCGTACAATAGGCCGGGGTAAAACCCCGGTCGCTGATAGCCAACCGCAAGGGCTAAGGAGCATTCAAGCTATCGGCACTCATGAAAACTATGGCTGAAATCTACACCGTGCGCCTGTTCGGCGACCCGGTGCTGCGCAAGCGGGCACTTAAGGTCACCGACTTTTCCGAGATCCCCCGCCTGGCCGAGAACATGCTCGAGACCATGTTCGAAGCGCGGGGGGTGGGCCTGGCCGCCCCCCAGGTGGGCCTGTCGCAGCGCCTGTTCGTGTGGGCGGAGTACCTCGACTCCGAGGAGGACGAGGAAGAGGGCGAGGACGCCGACCTCAGGACCCGGGTGCGCGAGACGCACGTGATGGTCAACCCGGTCATCACCTTCCGCGAGGGCCAGCAGGTGGGCACCGAGGGCTGCCTCTCGATCCCGGGCCTTTACTCCGAGAACGTGCCCCGCGACCTGCGGGTGCGGGTGGAGTACCAGGACGAGCGGGGCGAGCCCAAGGTCTACGAGGCCGAGGGCTACAGCGCGGTGGTCATCCAGCACGAGCTCGACCACCTCGACGGGGTGCTCTACTTCGAGCGCCTGCCCAAGGAGCTCAAAGCCCAGTGGCTCGAGGACAACCGCGAAGACTTAGCCCGCTTCCAGAAGCAGGCCAAGGCCTTCCTCAAAGAGCTCAAGGCCAAGGGCTGAAGGCGGGAGGCCCCGGTGAACCCCGCTGAGCCGCCCGCCCCCGGCCCCCGGCGCCGGGTGGCCTTCTTCGGCTCGCCCGCCTGGGCGGTGCCGGTGCTCGAGGCCCTGTACCGCCGCCACGAGGTACTGCTGGTGGTCACCCAGCCCGACAAGCCCGCGGGCCGGGGCTTAGAGCTCACCCCCTGCCCGGTCGCCCGCCGCGCCGCCGAGCTCGGCCTGAGGCTGGAGAAGCCCGCGCGGCTGCGGAAGAACCCCGAGTTCCTCGAGCGCGTCCGCGCCCTCGGCCTCGACGTGGCGGTGACGGCGGCCTACGGCAAGATCCTCCCGGCCGAACTGCTCGCGGTCCCCCGCCACGGCTTCCTCAACCTCCACCCCTCCGACCTGCCCAAGTACCGCGGGCCCGCCCCGGTGCAGTGGACGCTCATCAACGGCGACGCCGAGACGGCGGTGAGCATCATGCAGACCGACGCGGGCATGGACACCGGGCCGGTGGTGAGCAAGTTCCACACCGCCATCGCCCCCCACGAGACCGCCCTCGAGCTCTCCGAGCGCCTGCGCGACAAGGGCATCGAACTGCTGCTGGAGGCCCTGGGCCGCCTCGAGCACCTCACCCTCACCCCCCAACCCCCCGAGGGCACCCACGCGCCCATGCTCGAGAAGGACGACGGCCGCGTCGTGTGGGAGCGCCCGGCCCACGAGATCTACAACCGCCACCGGGGGGTGCAGCCCTGGCCGGGAAGCTGGTTCGAACTCCCAGTGGGTAGCGGTCCGCGGCTCGAGCTTCCGGGGGGTAGCGGTCCGCGGCTCGAGCCTCCGGGGGGTAGCGGTCCGCGGCTCGAGCCCTCAGGGAAGCGGGTCAAGGTGCTGTCCATGCGGCCTGTGGAGGGCAGGGGAGAGCCCGGAGCGGTGCTGGGGGTGGACTCGAGCGGCGTCGCCGTAGCAACGGGGGAGGGGGCCATCCTGCTCCAGCAAGTCCAGCCGGAAGGCAAAAAACCCATGCCCGCCGCCGATTGGGCCCGCGGGGCGCGGCTGGAGGTGGGCTCGAGGCTGGGGTGAAGTAGCAGGGGCGCAACGTGCCGCGTGTGTACGTCGGCTGCTTTGGCTTCACGGGAGGCACGGGTTCAAAAGGCGAGCCACTCAAAAGCGTCCGGGGGGCGGTGCTTGGGGGGTGCTCCGGCAATAGCGCCTCCACGCCAGGCATCCGTCACCGGCCCCCGGAGCAGGCCGTGCTAGCCTCTTTTCAGAGGTAAATCATGCGGCAAATAGCATATGTTTTAACTTTGTTGTCGTTGGCCGCCTGCTCCTCCCCGGCCCCCACGGTCGGTTCCTTGTCCGGCACGGTGCAAGACGGCTCGGGCTCGGCGGTGGAGGGGGCCACGGTGAGCCTATACCAGGCGGAGGCGGCCTCAGCCTCCGCGCAGGTGGTTGGCGCTTTCCAGGCCGTCACGGATAAGGAGGGGAAGTTCCGCTATGACCGCGTGATACCCTTTCCTGTTGTATCCTTCGTTTATGACCGTAGCCGACCATCTAACCTTGAGCGAGCTATGGCGGAGGGTCAAGAAGGCCAAGGATCCGATAGAAAGGACCCGCTTCCTGGCGGTCTACCACGCCAAGCGGGGGCTCACCGCCAAGGAGATCGCCAGGATCACCTTGAACAGCTCCCGCTGGGTGCAGGCAACGGTGAGGCGCTACCACCAGGAAGGCCCCGAGGCCCTAAAAGACAGGCGGCACCATAACCCAGGGCAGAGGCCCAAGCTGACCCCCGAGGAGCAGGCGAGGGTCCTGGAGGCTTTGCAGGGTCCTCCTCCCGACGGGGGCCTATGGACGGGTCCCAAGCTGCGGGACTGGGTGGAGCGGGAACTGGGGAAGAAGGTCTCCCTCTATCCCATCTACCGCCTCTTGCACGAGATGGGCTTTTCCCTGCGCACCCCAAGGCCCCGGCACCGGAGGGCGGACATGGAGGCGCAGGAGGCCTTTAAAAACCCTCCTCGCCGAGGTCCGGCGGGCCAGGGCGGAGGGGCGGAGGGTGAGGCTTTGGGCCTACGACGAGCACCGCCTGGGGCTTAGGCCCGTGTACCGGCGGGTGTGGACCCGGCGGGGGAAGCGGCCTTTGGCGTGGGGCACACACCGGTACCGGTGGTTCTACGTGTGCACCTTCGTGGAACCGGAGACGGGAGAGAACCTGAGCCTGCTGGTAGACGGGATGGACACCGAGGTGATGGGCTGGGTGCTGCGGGAGTTCAGGGCC
>NZ_KE387023.1:1183446-1184894 GCF_000430045.1 Calidithermus chliarophilus DSM 9957
GGACCTGCAGGAGATGATGGAGGGGGTGGCCGAGCGGTGCCGGGTCCTGGAGGGGGACCCAAAGACCCTGCGGCGGCACACCCTCTTCCACTGGTGGCCGAGGGCGAAGGCATCAGCATGAAAGGGTATGAAGCCCGGCAGCTACCACCTCCTCGTGCAGAAGGGCGAGGTCAGCGCCCAGGCCAGCGCTAGCGTGCAGGCCGGAAAGGAAACCGTCCTCGAGCCCCTGGCCTTGCAACTCCCCGGGAGCGTCCAGGGTACGGCCACGTTGGTAGGGGCGACGGATCATTCGGGCATCCAGGTCTATATTCCCGGCAGCGAGAAGTCGGCTTATACCGACGCCAAAGGCAACTTCACCCTCTCCGGCGTGCCGGCGGGCGAGTACACCGTGGTGGCCGAGCGGGCGGGGTACGCGCGGGCCTCGGGGGCGGTGCAGGTGCGCTCGGGGAAAGCGGCCAGCCTCGAACTCTCCCTGGCCCAGCCGCAGACGGTGGGGCGGGTAACGGGCAAAGCCACGCTGCAAGGGGCCAGCGACCACTCGGGCGTCCAGCTCTTCCTGGCCGGCACCTCCTACGCCGCCTTCACCGGCCCGGACGGCAGCTATGCGCTCGAGGGGGTGGCGCCGGGGACGTACCAGCTCACCGCGCAGTACGCCGGCTACGCTTCGGCCAGCACTACCGTCACCGTCACGGTGGGCCAGACCGCCACGGCAGCGGACCTCAGCCTGGCCAAACCCCAAACTGTAGGGAGCGTGAGCGGCAAGGCCACCCGGCAAGGAGCCTCAGATCACACCGGGGTGCAGGTGTTCGTGGCGGGCACCGGCTTCTCGGCCCTCACCGATAGGGACGGCAACTACCGCTTGGACGGGTTGGCCCCGGGCGATTACCAGCTCACCGCCCAGTACCCCGGCTACGCCGCCGCTACCACCGCCGTCAGCGTCACTGCCGGGCAGACCGCGAACGCGCCGGTGCTTTCGCTGGCCAAGCCCGAGACGGTGGGCAAGATCACCGGCAAGGTCACCTCGTCCGCAGCCCCACTCCCCGGCGTCATCGTCTACCTCCCCGGCACCCAGTACGCCGCCATCAGCGCCGACGACGGGAGTTACGTCCTGGAGGGCGTTCCTCCCGGCAATTACACCCTTAAGGCCGAGCGCAGCGGGTATGTGACGGCCTCAGGGCCGGTCAGCGTCACGGCGGGCCAGGCCACCAACGCTGACCTTGACCTCTACCCCCTCCCGCCCCCCATGCCTCCGGTGATCGGCCAGGCCCCCTTCCTGGCCGCCCGGGGCGGGACGCTGACCCTGGAGGGGGCCGGCTTCGGCGCCAGCCGGGGGCTCTCCCAGGTCAGCGTCGGCGGGGTGCTGGCGTCGGAGTACCTCGAGTGGGGCGACGCCCGGGTGACGGTGCGGGTGCCTCGCGCGGCGGGGCTGGGCCCGCAGGAGGTGCGCG
>NZ_KE387023.1:1184994-1208081 GCF_000430045.1 Calidithermus chliarophilus DSM 9957
TGGGCCCGCAGGAGGTGCGCGTCGCCACCCCCGGCGGCGAGGCCTCGGCTAGCGTGCGGGTGGTGCGGGCGGTCCCGCTGGCGGGGGGCGCTTACCACAGCCTGGCGCTCAAGCCCGACGGCACGGTCGTGGCGTGGGGGAACAATGACGGTGGCCAGCTCAACGTCCCCGCCGGCCTCTCCGGGGTGGTCGCCATAGCGGCGGGCCAATTCTACAGCCTCGCTCTGAAGGCCGACGGCACGGTCGTGGGGTGGGGGCACAACAACTCCGGCCAGGCCGCCCCCCCCGCCGGCCTCTCCGGGGTGGTGGCCATAGGGGCGGGCGGTTTCCACAGCCTGGCGCTCAAGTCCGACGGCACGGTCGTGGCGTGGGGCCGCAACACCGAGGGCCAGCTCAACGTCCCCGCCGGCCTCTCCGGGGTGGCGGCCATAGCGGCAGGTTGGTACCACAGCCTGGCGCTCAAGGCCGACGGCACGGTCGTGGCGTGGGGGCTCAACAACTCCGGCCAGGCCGCCCCCCCCGCCGGCCTCTCCGGGGTGGTGGCCATAGGGGCGGGCGGTTTCCACAGCCTGGCGCTCAAGTCCGACGGCACGGTCGTGGCGTGGGGGAACAACTACTTCGGTCAGGCCAGCGTCCCCGCCGGCTTGGTGGTGCTGGTGCCCTAGCCCTGAAGCAGCCCTAAACGCTCCGGCCCCGCTCATGAGCGGGGCCGGTTTTGCCCGGCACAGGTAACCGTGAGGCCGGGTGGTTAGGGGCTGGCTAGGGAGTCGCCACCCCTCATGGCGTTACGGGAGGAGGTGCACTGGGCAACGGCTCGAGCGCATCCTCCTTCTGACCTCCGAAGGATAACCCTCGCGGGCCATGTTTTGAACACCACCGGTCTTTGCGATTCGAATAGGCGGGTGGGCACGCTCCGGGGCGATATGCGTAAAAAGGGCGGGTCACGGCCCGCCCCCGGATTTTTGGGAAAGTTTTCAATCGGCGACGCCGACCTTGTCGAGCCGGATGCCCATCTGGCGCAGGGCCTCGAGGATGGCCGCCGCGTCAATGCCGGCCTCGCGGTGCATGCGGGCGATGGAGCCGTGGTCGAAGAATTGGTCGGGCAGGCCCAGCACCCGCAGGTCGGGCTCGAGGCCCAGCTCATTCAGCGCCTCGAGCACCGCCGAGCCGAAGCCGCCCATCTTCTGGTGGTCCTCCACCGTGACGAGCTTGTAGCCCTCCAGGGCCAGCTTTTCCAGCATCTCGCGGTCGAGCGGCTTGATGAACCGGGCGTTGACCACGCCGACTTCGGGGTTGTCGCCGGCGGCCTCGAGGGCGTACTTGAGGGTCTTGCCGAAGGCCAGGACGTAGGCTTTCGAGCCCTCCTTGAGCACCTCCCAGCGGCCCCACTCGATCTCGGGCCAGCTCCCCTCGGGCACCCGCTCCACGTTGTCGCGGGCGTAGCGGATGGCGACGGGGCCGCCGCGCCGCAGCGCGCCCTTGAGCATGGCGCGCAGCTCGAGGGCGTCCTTCGGCGCGGCGATCTGCACGTTGGGGACGGTGCGGAGGTAGGCGACGTCGAACACGCCGTTGTGGGTCGCGCCGTCGCCGCCCACGATGCCCGCGCGGTCCACGGCGAGCACCACGTCGAGGTTCTCGATGGCGATGTCGTGGATCACCTGGTCGTAGGCCCGCTGCAAGAAGGTGGAGTAGATCGCCAGCACCGGCTTGAGGCCGCGCAGGGCCATGCCCGCGGCGGCGGTGGCGGCCACGTCCTCGCAGATGCCGGTGTCGAGGTAGCGGGCGGGGTGGGTCTGGGAGTAGCGCACCAGCCCCGAGCCCTCGCGCATGGCCGGGGTGATGACGAAGAGGCGGGGCTCGAGGTGGGCGAGCTCGGTCACCGCGTCGCCGAAGGCCGCCGACCAGGAGTAGCCCTTGGAGACCTTCTCGGGTTTTTCGGGGTTGAAGCCGGGCGGGCCGTGCCAGTAGATGGGGTCGGCCTCGGCCACGGTGTAGCCCTTGCCCTTCTGGGTGACGATGTGCAGGATGGTGGGCCCGTCGAGCTCCTTGAGCTCGTGCAGCAGGTGCACCAGGCCCTTGAGGTTGTGCCCGTCCACCGGCCCCACGTAGCGCACGCCCCAGGCGTAGAAGGGGTTCTCCTGGTGCAGCACCAGCTTGGCCGCCTCCTTGGCCCGGTCGACGAGGTTGAAGAGCTTGGGGGAGATGGTCTCGAGCACCCCCCGCCCCCACTTCTCGGTGTCCTGCACCCACTTCTTCACCTGCAATTCCTTGAAGAAGCGGTTGAGCGCGCCCACGTTCTCGCTGATGCTCATCTCGTTGTCGTTGAGCACGATCAGCATCTTGCGCCGCTGCTCGCCGATGACGTTGAGCGCGGCCAGGGCCATGCCCCCGGTGAGCGCGCCGTCGCCGATGACGCTGACGACCTGGTAGTCCTCGCCCAGGGCGTCGCGGGCGATGGCCATGCCGACGGCGTTGGCGAGGGAGGTGCTGGCGTGGCCCACGGTGATGGCGTCGTGCTCCGACTCGCTGACCTTGGTGAAGCCGGAGATGCCCCCCTCCTGGCGGATGGTGTGGAAGACCTCCTTGCGGCCGGTGAGGATCTTGTGGGCGTAGGCCTGGTGGCCCACGTCGAAGAGGATGCGGTCGCGGGGGGAGTCGAAGACCTTATGCAGCGCCACGATCAGCTCGACCGCGCCCAGCGAGGAGGCCAGGTGCCCGCCGTTCTGGGCGCACACCCGGATGATCTCGCTGCGGAGTTCCTCGGCCAGGGCCAGTAGCTCGTCTTCGCTGAGCGCTTTGAGGTCGGCTGGGCTGTTGACTTTGTCGAGTACCACTAGAGCCCCCTTTCCAAGACTTTAGCGCCTGAGCCTAGCCGAAATTACGCGCAGCCAACACAAAGCCCTCCTTGGTGCGGATCTCGCCGATCCCCGGCACGAACCACACCTCGCGGCTGTCGGCGGCCCCGCCGCTGCCCTTGGCCTCGAACTGCACGCGGAAGACCTCGAACTCCCCGGCCCGCACCCGCACCTTCTCCTTGCCCAGGATGCGGTAGTTGTACTCGATGGTCTCCTTGTAGATCACCTGGGGCCGGGCGTTGGGGGGGTAGATGGTCGATTCGACCGCGGTGGTGCCGCCCCAGCGAGCCCCGGCGACGATCTGGGCTTGCGGGGGGTACTCGAGCATGGGCGGGTTGAAGCGGGTGACGGCGGTGGAGACGGTGTCCTCGTAGCCCAGCAGCCGCACGCCGGCGGTGGTGATCTGGCGGTAGTAGTCCTTCTGCACCCCGCGCCCGGCGAAGCGGTACTTCACCGCGATCTGGTCGCCGAAGGGGGCGGGCCCCAGCACGGTGAGGCGGTAGGGCGGGTCGTTGGGGGCCGCGTCTTGGGGCAGGTAGGTCCACTGCACGCCGGTCTGGGAGGGCAGGTAGGTCTGGCTGGCGCTCAGCGTGACGTCGGGCTGGTTGTTGGGGTTGCTCTGGGGCACGCAGGCCGCCAGCACGCCCAGGGAAAGGGCCAAAAGGGCCCAGGAACGCACCGTGAACTTCATGCCCACCAGTTTACTTTCCCCGCCGTCCCCCACAGTTCAGCTCCGCGTGAGACCGCCCGGCCGGGTTAACCCGACGATTAAGGCCCGGGCCCTCAGCCATCGGCGGAGCGGCTGAGCAGTTCGCGCAGGCTCGAGCGCAGCGCCTCGAGCTCGGCGAAGCCTTTGGGGGTTTCGGGCCCCTGCCACAGCAGGAGCTCGGCCCCCAGGTTCTCCAGCAGCTCCACCCCCTCGTCGTAGGTACGGCTGAGCTGCCGGTAGCGCTCCTGCAGCCGCTCGCGGGTGGTCGAGCCCGCCGCGCCCCCGGCGGTCTGCGGGGCGGCCAGGTGGCGCTCGAGCTCGATGATCTCCCGCTGCAGGCCGCGCAGCTCGCGGCCGTAGTGCAGGGCGCTGCCGACCAGCCCCCGCAGCGCCTTGCCCAGCCGGGGCTGCTGGCGGCGCAGCTCAGCCAGGGCCCGCTCGAGGCGCTCGTCCTGGGGCGGCGGGGCGGGCATGGACAGGATCCAGACCGTCAGGGCCAGCACGGCCAGCAGCAACAGCACCTCGCCCAGGACCAGCATGGCCTAATTGTGCACCCCGACCGGGGGAAGGACCCGGTCGGGGCTCACGTTGACGGAAGGGTTAAGCCCCCGCGCGGCTCAACCGGTCATGCCCAGGTCGCGCTTGAGGCGGGCGAGGTCGTCGTCGACGGCCTTGTCGGTGCCCAGGTCCTCGAGCTCCTTCTCGATGTTGCTGCGGTCCATCTCGGCCATGGCGTGGTGCTTGTCCTCCATGGCCTCGATGCGGCGCTCCATGTCCTCGAAGGCCTCCACGGCGGAGTGGGTGTCGACTTTCGACTCGAAGCGGCGCACGGTCTCGGCAGCCTCGACGCCCTTCTTGCGGGCGACGAGCAGGGCCTTCTTGGCCTCCGACTCCTGGATCTTGGCCTCGAGGGCCTTGAGCTGGGTCATGAGCTGCTGCACCAGGCTGCTCTGCTGGGCGACCTGCTGGGCGAAGCCCTCGGAGAGGGTCTGGGCCTGCTGCTTGCGCTTGAGGGCCTCGCGGGCGAGGTCCTCGCGGCCCGAGCGCAGCGCCTCGGCGGCCTTGTTCTCCCAGGCGCGCATCTGCTCGGCGTAGCTCTGCTGCTCGCGCTCGAGCTTCTTCTGCTCGGCCATGGTGCTGGCGACTTCCTCCCGGGCGTCGCGCAGCGCGGCGCGCATGTCCTCCAGGGCCTGCTCGATGATCTTCTCGGGGTCCTCGGCACGTTTGATGAGGTCGTTGATGTTGGCGCGAATTAAGCGGCTCAGGCGATCCAGAATACCCATTTGTGGCCTCCTTGTGGGTCAGTGTAGCGCACCCGCTGAAGACGCTACAACCAGAGGCAAGCTCGAAAGCTCGGTGGCCGTACTCACCCTTAGCGCAGGCCCAAATGCCATTGCAGAAAAAATGATACATAAAGGCTCAGATAATGTAAATTGCCCACTGTCTCAGGGGCACATCAGGCCGAGGTCAGAGGGCGTACAGCCGGGCGCGGCAGCCTGGGGAGAGGAGGTGCCGAGATGAAGTCCATGCAAGTCCTGGCCCTGGTCGGGAGCCTGCGCAAGGACTCCTACAACCGCAAGCTCTTCGAGGCCGCGCGGGAACTCGCCCCCAGGGGGATGAAGCTCGAGGCCTTCGACCTCGGCCTGCTGCCCCTGTACAACGCCGACCTGCACGACACGGCCCAGTTCCCCGAGCCGGTAGAGCGCCTGCACCGCGCCATCCGCGCCGCCGACGCGGTGCTGCTGCTGAGCCCCGAGTACAACCACTCGGTCTCCGGGGTGCTCAAGAACGCCATCGACTGGGCCTCCCGCGGGCCCTCAGCCCCGCTTCAGGGCAAGCCCGCCGCCATCGCGGGCGCCTCGACCGGCATGATCGGCACGGCCCGCGCCCAGATGCACCTGCGCGAGATCTGCGCCGCGCTCGAGATGCCCTTGGTCCCCAGACCCGAGGTCCTGGTCGCCAACGCCAAGCAAAAATTCGACGCCTCAGGCCACCTCACCGACGAAAACAGCCGCAAGTTCCTGAAGGAGTTGCTCGAGGGGCTCGCGGAACTCGTTCAGGAGCGGAGCTCGGTGAAGCGATAAGCCGTCAGCAGTCAGCTTTCAGCCGTCAGCTTGTGGTGGAAAGGCACCCCACCCCGGCCCTCACCGCACGCGGGGAGGGTTTATCCCCCCTAACCCCCCTTGCTAAGGGGGGTAAACAAAGGGCGTCTTGCGTCTTGCGTTTTGCGTTTCGCGTCTTGCGTTTGGCGTTTAGCGTTTGGCTATCAGCTATCGGCTATCGCCCTCGACCCCCTAAGGCCACTCCCCCCGGAACGCGTCCGGCTTATCCGGCACCTCGAGCCGCACCGGGCGCCCCGTCCGGGCCGAGGTGTAGAGCGCTTCGATGAGGCGCAGGTCCTGTAGCCCTTCCTCGCCGGGGGTGAAGGGGGTGAGGTCTTCCTGGATGCAGCGGGCGAAGTGGTCGAGCTCGAGGGCGAACTGGTTGGGGGCGGGGAAGCGGCGCTCCTCCACGACCTGCTGGCCTTCCTCCTCGCGGCCCAGCGACAGGTGCAGGCCGCGGTAGTCGAAGGCGGGGTCCAGGCCCACCCAACCCCCCTCGGCGTAGAGGCGGTAGCGGCTGGAGCGGAAGGCCGAGTAGCCGGTGAGGCAGGCGGCCAGGACGCCGTTCTCGAAGCGCATCTGCCAGCTCATCTGCTCCTCGACCTCGCGGAAGCGCGGGTCATCCGGCGTGGCGTAGGTCTGGGCGAAGACCTCGACGGGCTCGAGGCCCAGCACGAAGCGGATGGTGTTGAGGCTGTAGACGCCGATGTCCACCAGCGGCCCGCCGCCCGCCTCCTTCCGCTTCAGCCGCCACTCGTCGGGATCGGTCTCCACCTGGCAGTGCACGCTCTCGACGAGCTTGACCGCGCCGAAGCGGCCCTGCTGCACCATCTCGCGCACGGCCCAGTGGTGCGGCTCGTACTGGCAGCGGTAGGCGATCATCAGCTTCACGCCCGCCGCTCGGCAGGCGGCGATCATGCGCTCGCCCTCGGCCACGCTGTTGGCCATGGGCTTCTCGCACAGCACGTGCTTGCCCATGCGCGCCGCCCGCACGGTGTAGTCCTCGTGCAGGTGGTTGGGCAGGATGATGTAGACCGCGTGCACGCCGGGGTTGTCGGCGAGGCGGTCGTAGTCGTCGTAGCCGTAGACGGCCTCCGGGGAGAGCCCGTAGCGCCGGGCGAGCCTCTTGCCGTCCTCGAGGTCGGAGGTCACCAGCGCGGCCAGGCGGGAGCGCTTGGAGGCCTCGAGCGCGGGCAGGATCTCCTCCTCGGCCAGCTTGCCGATCCCTACCAGCGCGTAGCCGACGCGTTCCTCGGGGGCCAGGGGGTGCTTGAGGGGTTCGGACATGCGTCTGAGCGTAGGCGGCGGGTTTGAAGCCCGACTGACCTGGGCCTGAGCCGGCGCTAAGTCGTGGCGTAGCTCATGCAATCTCGACGGGCATTCCCGCCCGTGCCCGGAGGCGGTATTGTTGCAGCTATGCTCACGCCCGGCCGCCTGCGCGAGGCCATCCAGCAGCGCATGCTGGAGGCCCTCCCGCGCCCCGAAGCCGCCTACCGCCCCGAGGTCGCCGAGTACGCCCGCCTGCTGCGCGACTACCCCGAGCGCGGGGGCAAGATGCTGCGCGGCAGCCTGCTGTGCTACACCGGCCTGGCCTACGGGGCCCCCCTCGAGCGGCTGCTGCCGGTGGCGGCGGCCCTCGAGCTCTTCCAGAACTGGGCCCTCATCCACGACGACATCGAGGACGCCTCCGACGAGCGCCGGGGCAAGCCCGCGCTGCACAAGCTCTACGGCATGCCGCTGGCGCTCAACGCCGGCGACGCGCTGCACGCGCGCATGTGGTCGCTGCTCGTCGAGGCCGAGGCCCCGCGGGGGGTGCTGCTCGAGTTCGCCCGCCTGGTCGAGCGCACCGCCCAGGGGCAGCACCTCGAGATGACCTGGGTCGAGCGCCAGCGCTTCGACCTCACCGAGGCCGACTACCTCGAGATGTGCGGCCAGAAGGCGGCCTACTACACGGCGGTGGCCCCCCTGCGGCTGGGGGCGCTGGCCGCGGGCGCCGAGCCGCCGGCGGCCTTCGAGGAGGCCGGGATGAAGCTGGGCCTGGGCTTCCAGATCGTCGACGACGTGCTCAACCTGGCCGGGGAGCGCGAGAAGTACGGCAAGGAGATCGCGGGCGACCTCTGGGAGGGCAAGCGCACCCTCATCCTGCTGCGTTTCTTGCGCCAGGCCCTCCCTGAGGAGCGCTCGAGGGCCGAGGCCCTGCTGCGCCTGCCCCGCGAGCGCAAGCCCGCCGCCGAGGTGGACTGGCTGCACCGGCGCATCCTCGAGTCCGGCGCGGTCGAGCACGCCCGCCGGGTGGCCGAGGGGATGCTGAGCGAGGGCCTGGAGGCCCTCAGGCCGGTGCTATCCCGGCTGCCCGACCCGCAGGCGGCGGCCGGGGTGCTGGGGCTGCTCGAGCAGTTGGTGCGGCGGGAGGCGTAATGGGGTTTTAGGGCGACGGGTTGGGGGAACGCGAACCCACCGCCCTTTCCCCTAAAACCCGATCCCCCCCGCGCTCTCCCCGTACCGCGCCAGCACCTGGTCGATGACCCAGCCCGTGGCCGCGACGTAGAGCCACACCGGGACCGTCCAGCGGGCCCAGGCCTTGTGGACGCTGAAGCGCCGCTTGAAGGCGTTGTAGAGCAGCCACAGCACCAGGGGGCCGTTGACGGCCGCCAGCACGGTGTGGCTGAACAGCAAGGCGTAGTAGGCCCCGCGCCACTCCTCGGGACCGGCGTAGCGGGTGGTGCCGTAGAGGCCCCACTTGAGCAGGTAGAACACCAGGAACAGCCCGGCCAGCGCGGTGGCCGTGAGCATGGCCCGCGGGTGCCGGACCCGGTCGCCCCGCCGGATCAGCACCACCCCGACGATGACCGCGACCCCCGACAGGGCGATGAGGACGGCGGCGATGTCGCCCAACAACTGACTCATAGTTTCTTCCCTCGCTGAAATTGGCCCCGCTTCAGGGGCCGCTGCTCTCGAGCTCTTCCCGCAATTTCTCCGCGAAGCGCCGCACCCGGTCCTCGCGCGAGGTGCGCGCGTAGCTGTAGCCCAGCATGAACGCCCGCTCGGCCTCGGCGAGGTTACCCAGGCGTTTTTGCGCTTGCACCAGCCGCAGGTAGGCCAGCGCCATCAGGCCGTCGCGCTCGCTGCTGGGGCGGGCGGCCTCGAGCAGCGAGAGGGCTTCCTTGAGCTTGCCGATAGCCTCCGCCGGCGCCGTGTCGCGGGCGTCCTGCAGGATTTCGGCAGCCTGATCCAGAAGGCGTTGCACGCCTGAGAGTATACGTTGCCCGGCCGGGCCCCGATTCGGTGGGTGATCACCAAGCCTCGCCGGCCGTATGATGCCCACGCCATGACGCCGCTGCAAGCCTTCGAACTGCTGGACCTGCGCGTGGGGCGGGTGCTGCGGGCCGAGGTCAACGCCGAAGCCCGCAAGCCCGCGTACAAACTATGGATCGACTTCGGCCCGTTGGGCGAGAAGGCCAGCTCGGCCCAGCTCACCGCGCTCTACACGCCCGAAGAGCTGGTCGGGCGCCTGGTCGTCGCCGCGGTGAACCTGGGCACCCGCAAGGTCGCGGGCTTCGCCTCCGAGGTGCTGGTGCTGGGCCTCCCCGACGCCGAGGGCCGGGTGGTGCTGCTCGAGCCCGAGCGCGAGGTCCCCCTGGGGGGGCGGGTTTACTAGGAAGTCTGCCCATACTCGATAGCCAGGCCCGCGCCTGGAGATCATGGGCATCCTCGCAGCGGCCGCGCTGGCCTGATGTATCCTGGATCTGCTACGAGGTTCGCGCCATGAGACGGCAGCCCTGGTTCGTCCTACCGGTCGTTTTCCTGCTGGCCCTGACGGGCTGTGCCCCCACCACCCAAGCGCCTGCGGCAGAGCCCCCGGCCAGCCCCCCGCCGAGCTTCCGCCTGCAGATCACCAACCTGTGCAGCTTCAGCGTCCGGGTCTACCTCGACGGGGTGCCGCGCGGGAGCGTGACCCCCAACCGCTCGCTGCGCCTCGAGGGCATCACCCCCGGCGAGCACACCCTGCTGGCCGAAGGGCTCGGCGCCGGGCAGGGGCAAAGGCTCGAGCGGAAGTGGCTCTTCGACCAGGACCGCGAGTGGACCCTCTGCGCCCGCTGAAAGTCGCCAGCAGCCGCCGCGAAGCCCGGTCTGAGCAAGAGCAGGCCGGGCTGATCAATTTTTAGTCTGGCAGGTGAGCACCTCCCCGCCGCAAACTCGGGACGTCAGAACAGGGAGGACCGGCCATGCTGCCATACCCCGTCCGCGAACCCGAGCCCAAAGGTTCACGCACTCGCCAGACCCCACAGCCCCTCGACCCCGCGCCCCCCGGCGCACCCAACGAGCCTTTCCCGTGCTCGAGCGAGTACTTCGCCGCCTCGAGGGCGCATGGAAGTGCACGCGGCAGGCGTCGAACGGCGGGCGAGGGAAGCCGTCAGCCATCAGCCGTCAGCGGGAAGCGATAAGCCGTCAGCGGTAAGCGGGAGGCGCGTGGCGTGTGGAAAGTCGAGGGCCTAGGGCCAAGGCGTCTTGCATATTGCGTCTTGCGTTTGGCGTACGACGTACGACCCGCGTTTTGCGTTTAGCATTCGGCTATCGGCTATCAGCTATGGGCTATGACCTATCGGCGTCCGGCGCCTCACGCCGGACCCGAGACACCCGCCCCTTGCAACGTAAGCCCCACAACATTTTGGCACGTTATACTCAGGCCATGCGCCGTGTTGTCGTCACCGGCATGGGGCCGGTAACTCCTATCGGCATCGGGGCGGAGGCCTTTCACAAGGCCCAGCTCGAGGGCAAGAGCGGCATCCGCCGCATCACCCGCTTCGATGCCTCGCAACTGCCCGCCCAGATCGCGGGTGAGGTGGACATCGACGTTGAAGCCTACATCGACAAGCGCGAGATGCGCCGCCTGGACCGCTTCGTGCAACTGGCCCTCATCGCTGGGCAACTGGCCCTGGAGGACGCCGGGCTCGAGCTCGAGCGCGAGGACCGCACCCGCATCGGCACGCTCATCGGCAGCGGGATCGGCGGCATGGAGAGCTTCGAGGCGCAGGCCAAGGTGTACGTCGAGCGCGGCGCTCACCGCATCTCGCCCTTCTTCATCCCGATGATGATCGCCAACATGGCCTCGGGCCAGCTCGCCATGAAGTACGGGCTGATGGGGCCGAGCTCCACCTCGGTCACGGCCTGCACCACCGGCGCCGACGCCATCGGCAGCGCCTACTACGTCATCCAGCGCGGCGACGCCGAGGTGATGCTGGCCGGGGGCAGCGAGGCCGCCGTGACCCCCATGGCGATGGGCGGCTTCGGGGTGATGAAGGCGCTGTCCACCCGCAACGACGAGCCCGAGAAGGCCAGCCGCCCCTTCACCTCCAGCCGCGACGGCTTCGTGCTCTCCGAGGGCGCGGCCGTGCTGGTGCTCGAGGACTACGAGCACGCCAAAGCCCGCGGCGCCCGCATCTACGCCGAGCTCGTCGGCTTCGGCCGCAGCGCCGACGCGCACCACATCACCGAGCCTCACCCCGAGGGCATGGGGGCCAAGCTCGCCATGGAGGCCGCCCTGCGCGACGCCAGGGTGGGCCCCGAGGCGGTCGGGCACATCAACGCCCACGCCACCTCGACCCCCGTGGGCGACCGCGCCGAGACCCTGGCGATCAAGAAGGTCTTCGGCGAACGCGCCTACCAGGTCCCCGTCACTGCCACCAAGAGCATGACCGGGCACCTCCTGGGCGCCGCCGGGGCCGCCGAAGCCGTCGCCAGCATCCAGGCCCTCACCTCGGGCGTCCTCCCGCCCACCATCAACCTCGAGGACCCCGACCCCGAGCTCGACCTCGACTACATCCCCAACACCCCGCGCGAGCAGAAGGTGGACTACGTGCTTTCCAACTCCTTCGCCTTCGGGGGGATGAACGCGTCGCTGCTGTTCAAGCGGGTGTAGGGGCGATAGCCGGACGCGAAACGCCGATAGCCGATAGCTGAACGCCGAACGCCGGGCGTGGGTCGTACGTCCTACGCCGTACGCCAAACGCCAAACGCAAGACGCCTTTTCTTTACCCCCCTTAGCAAGGGGGGCTGGGGGGATACCCCCTCCCCGCGCGCGGGGAGGGAAGGGGAGGGGTGTCTTTTCACCCTGAGCCACTATCCACACGCCACGGGCCCCCGCCGACGGCTGATAGCTGACGCCTTTTCCCCGCTCCCTGCCTGGCGTTATGTTTTTGACATAACATCTCGGATCAGGTATAATGTAGAGAGTCAACTGAGCGCGTCCAGCGCTTTTTTTGTGCCCGCACTGCCGCCTCCGCCGTAACCCCGGGCGATGACCGCAACGAACAGGAGAAGCGATGTCGCAAGTACTGCCGATCGAGATTACCGAGGAAGTCAAGCAGAGCTTTATCAACTACGCCATGTCCACCATCGTGGACCGGGCGTTGCCCGACGTGCGCGACGGGCTCAAGCCGGTGCAGCGCCGCATCCTCTACGGGGCCATGATGGAGGGGGTGCTGCCCACGCGCAAGCACGTCAAGAGCGCGAAGATCGTGGGTGAGGTGATGGGTAAGTACCACCCCCACGGCGACGCGGCCATCTACGACACCCTCGCCCGCATGGCCCAGCCCTGGAACCTGCGCTACCCGCTCATCGACGGGCAGGGCAACTTCGGCTCCATCGACGGGGACCCGCCCGCCGCGCAGCGCTACACCGAGGCCAGGCTCTCGAGCGTGGGCTTCGAGCTGCTGCGCGACATCGACAAGGAGACCGTCCCCTTCTACCCCAACTACGACAACACCACCGAGCAGCCCGAGGTGCTGCCGGCGGCTTTCCCCAACCTGCTGGTCAACGGCTCGACGGGCATCGCGGTGGGCATGGCGACCTCGCTGCCCCCGCACAACCTCTCCGAGACCGTCGACGCGCTGGTGCAGATGATCGACAACCCCGCCATCACCCTCGACGAGGTGCTCAAGATCATCCCGGGCCCCGACTTCCCCACCGGGGCCAAGCTCTCGCGCCGGGGCATCCGCGATGCCTACGCCAACGGGCGCGGGGGGCTGAAGGTGCGGGCCCGCTACCGCAACGAGGACAAGAACGGGCGGGCCATGCTGGTCTTCACCGAGATCCCCTATCAGGTCAACAAGGCCGACCTGATCACCCAGATCGCCGCCCTGGTGCGCAACAAGGTCATCGAGGAGATCGCCGCGCTGCGCGATGAGTCCGACCGGCAGGGCATGCGCATCGCCGTCGAGCTCAAGCGCGGGGCCAACCCCCAGGTGGTGCTCAACAAGCTCTACAAGCACTCCCGCCTGCAGACGACCTTCACCGTCAACCTGCTGGCGGTGGTGAACGGCGAGCCCAAGGTGCTCAACCTGCTCGAGCTCCTGCGCCACTACCTCGACCACCGGCGCCAGGTGGTCTACAAGCGCACCCAGTACGACCTGCGCAAGGCCCAGGAGCGCGCCCACATCCTCGAGGGCCTGCTCATTGCCCTCGACCACATCGACGAGGTCATCGCCCTCATCCGCGGCTCGCAGGACGCCGCCGAGGCCCGCACCGGCCTCATCAGCCGCTTCAACCTCTCCGACGCCCAGGCCCAGGCCATCCTCGACATGCGCCTGCAGCGGCTGGTGGGCCTCGAGCGCGAGAAGCTGCAGGAGGAGTACCGCGAGCTGATGGAGCTCATCGGCTACCTCACCTCGATCCTGGAGGACGAGAAGCGGCTGTGGCGGGTGGTCAAGGAGGAGTTGCTGGAGATCAAGCAGAAGTTCGGCGACCAGCGCCGCACCCAGATCACCGAGTTCGAGGAGGGCTTCAGCCTCGAGGACCTCATCGAGGACGAGCCCATGGTCATCACCCTCACCTCGCAGGGCTTCATGAAGCGCACGCCGCTGGAGGCTTACCGCGCCCAGGGCCGCGGCGGGATAGGCGCGCAGGCCGGCAAGACCAAGGAGGAGGACGAGGCCATCTCGGTCTTCGTGGCCTCCATGCACGACACCCTGCTCATCTTCACCAACCGCGGCCGGGTCTACGCCGAGAAGGTGCATGAGCTGCCCGAGGCCAGCCGCCAGGCGCGGGGCACCCACGTGGTCTCGCTGCTGCCGCTGGTGGAGGGCGAAGAGGTCGCCGCGCTGCTCAACGTGCGCAGCCTCACCGAGGACGGCTACTTCGTCTTCGCCACGCGCAACGGCCTGATCAAGAAGACCGAGATCCGCGAGTACCAGAACCTCTCCTCGGCCGGCCTCATCGCCATCAACCTGCTCGAGAACGACGCGCTCATCGGCGTCGCCGTGGCCCAGGAGGGCGACCAGGTGATGCTCGCCACCCAGAGCGGCCAGTCCATCCGCTTCGACCTCTCCGAGGTGCGCGCCACCGGGCGGGCCAGCCAGGGCGTGACCGGCATCCGCTTCAAGGGCGGGCGTGAGGACCGGGTGGTCTCGCTGGTGGTGCTGCCCAAGGACTGGGACGGCGAGGTGCTCGCCGTGGGCACCCGCGGCTACGGCAAGCGCACCGCCATCTCCGAGTACCCCGTGCAGGGCCGCGGCGGGATGGGGGTCATCACCTTCAACTGCAACGATAAGGTGGGCGAGCTCGGCGCGCTCATGCGGGTGCAGGGCAACGAGGACCTGCTGGTGCTCAGCCGCCGCGGCATCGCCATCCGCACCCCCGTCGCCAGCATCTCGCAGTACGGGCGGGCGACGAGCGGGGTCAAGGTCATGAACCTCTCCGACGACGAGGTGGCTTCGGCCTTCGTGATCGCCCCGCAGGACTGAAGGCTGCCCGAAGCTCCACGGCGGGAGGCTCTACGAAGCCTCCCGCCGCTTGTTTCCCGGTGCCCGCGGGACCGCCTCGAGCCGAACAGTTGGAACTATTCGTGGAAATTGCGCTGAAGCGTCTTAAGGTAAATAAATCATGATAAATCCCACTCCGGGGTGGGGGCCTTCTCGAGGCTCCAGCGAAGTTCGTGGCTTCATTCCCCCGGCGGCAAATCCCGATGGGTGGCTGTAAAGCCAGACCCCAGGCCCCCGGCGGATTCCGAATCATTCTGCCGAAACGGCCGGTCCGGGCCTGAACCGCCTTAAAACCATTAACTTTTGTGTCTCTTACTCAGCCCAGCCTCAGGGAGGTGTGTGTAAAGTCTTTCCAAATGCTCCTGAGGAGCCGTGCATGACGCCACCCTTCAAAGAAGACCGCTTCCTGATCTCCTGCATCGCCTTGACGCTGGTCCTTTTCGTCGTGGACGTGCTCTTGCCCAGGTCTGTCGCCTGGGGCGCGCTCTACAGCATCGTCATCCTGATGAGCCTGCGGCTGAACAACCCCCGCCTGACGCTGATGCTGACCGGGATGTGCGTGCTTTTGATGGTGCCGTCGTACTTCGTGGCCCCCGACAGCTACTCCCCGACCTGGGCCGCCATCGCCAACCGGCTGATGGCGATGGGGCTGCTGCTGCTGACCGCGCTGTTGGGGCTCTCCTTGCTCGAGGCCAACCACCGCATCCTCAGCACCCAGCGCAAGCTCGAGGAGGTCAACCGCGAGCTCGAGCACCGCGCGGCCTCCGACGGGCTCACCGGCGTCTCCAACCGCCGCCACTTCGACGAGCGCCTGGCCCAGGAACTCCAGCGCGCCCAGCGCGAGGGCGAGCCGGTGTCGCTGCTGCTGGTCGACGTCGACCACTTCAAGCGCTACAACGACACCCTGGGCCACCTCGCCGGCGATGAATGCCTGGTCCAGATCGCCCAGATCCTCCAGGCCAACGTGCGCCGCAGCACCGACGTGGTCTCGCGCTACGGCGGCGAGGAGTTCGCGGTGATCCTGCCCAACACCGACCCCACCGGGGCCTGGGAGCGCGCCGAGGCCATCCGGCTGGCCGTGCGGGAGGCCCAGATCCCCTGCGGCCTGCCCGAGGAGGGCTGCGTGACGGTGAGCGTGGGCTGCGGGACGGTGTGGCCCTCGCTCGACTCGGCACTGCCCAAGACCGTCATCGACCTGGCCGACCAGGCCCTCTACCGGGCCAAGCGCTCCGGCCGCGACCGGGTGGAGCTCGAGCCCCAAGCCCACCCGGCTCCCGGCCCGGCGAACTGCTCCGTCTGCCTCACGCACCCCGACTGATCGCGCGGCTCAGGCCGGGTTCCAGACCCGCACGTTGAGCCGGAGCTCTTCGACCGAACCGCCTGAGCCCGAAATAGGCTACAGGTCCCCTCTACCCGAAACCACCGCTTCGACCAAGCGGCCCTCTTGTACCGTTAGCACTCTGTGAGCCTGCTTCAAAATCAGCGGGTCATGAGTAACCACAACCCCGCTAATACCCTCCTGTCGGTTTAGCTCGAGCAGCAACCCCCAAACTGCGGTGGCTCCTGCTTCGTCGAGTCGCCCGGTAGGCTCATCTGCCAGGAAGAGGGTATTACGCCGGGCCAACGCCCGGACCAAGGCGACTCGCGTGGCCTGTCCACCCGAAAGTTGTCGGGGACGGCGGTTTTCCAAGCCGGAAATACCCAGTCGCTTGAAGAGCAGCTTCACCCACGCCAAGTCGGGGTTCTGACCTCCGTAACGAAAGGGTAGCAAGGCGTTCTCCCAGGCGGTGAGGGTAGGAATGAGCACTGGGGTTTGGTGCATGAAACCTACTGCCCTGCGCCAGCGCAGCAGGCTGACCTCAGGGGAGTTGCGGCTGAGTACCAACTCTCCCAGGTGCAGTTTTCCCTCGTCCGGCCGATCGATCCCAGCCAAGAGATGCAAGAGGGTGGTTTTTCCGCTACCCGAGCGACCGGCAACTACCAGCAGCTCCCCCTCCCTAAGCCGGAGCTGGACGTTCTGAAGCACGCTGACCCACTGCGAGCCACTGCGGTAGCGACGCGACAGATCAATAACCTCAAGCATCATTCCTCTTTAAGCTGGCTCGAGGGCTGAGTGGAGGCCAGCGCTAGGACCGGTCCAAGGGCCGAGAGCAGTACCAACGCACCGATTCCGGCAAATACCTGGAGAGCGATTCCTACTTCGGGGTAGAACAGGCGTTGAGCCTCCCCACCACCCAGGCGATCCAGCAAGGCCCAGGTGACAGCGAGACTGGGTGGGACGGCTAAGAGAAAGATGGCCATGGCCTCAGCTAGGCTCTCTAGGGCGATGTGTGATCGGGAAGCTCCTAGAGCCCGTTTGATCGCAACTTCTTTAGCCCGTTCGAGGCGGTTGACAGCAAAGTTAAACAGCACCAAGAGTGTTGCCGAAATCAGCGCTACCAAGGCTGTGGGTCCTAGGATCACGGTGAAACCAAAGCTGAGTTGGCGCCACGAACGTTGCATTCCTATGCGATCGAGCACCTGCACGTCGGCGGCCTTGAGTCCCCGCGATTGGAGATATGCCCTCACTTGATCTTCCAATTCTTCGCTTGACTGGGACCTAGCGAATGCCCACAGCCTCCAGTCCAATCCACCCCGAGGAGCTGCTGGAACAGCCAAAAGGGTAGTAGCAAGAGGGGAGTCCACGATTCCCGAAACCGTGTAGCGCACGGGCTGCTCGGTTCCTGGGTAGAGTACCTTGATGGTTTGGCCTACCCGGCAACTCAGCAATCGACAGGCTTGTTGGGGGACCAAGAGTTGGTACTGTTTAGGCCAACCCCCTTGCTTCAAGCGTAAAGTGGGTAGAAACCTTTTCATGGTTTCCACAGACTCAAAGCCATAAGCCCCAATCGCTGCACCGCGCCGAACATCCTCGCGGAACAGTTGACCTAGTGTTACCCACTCGCCTTGCAAGCCGTTTTCCTCCAAAAATTGGGCCGGGGTGAGGGAGGAAGGAGCCTCCAGGGCGAAGCTGATTCGAAGAACTCCCGGGGGAATTGTGGGTTGCCCCAAAAGTTCAGCTGTACGCAAAATCGTGAGGATCAGAAAGGACGCTACTACCCCGATAACTAGTGACAACACCAGTACCAGTAGGCGAAGAGGATGGCGGAGAGCGTTTTTAACAGCTTCCATCAGGCTTTTTCCCTGGCACGAGCCTCGAGCAGCTTTATGAGGTTTTTTAGATCACTATGGGCAAAGCCGTTCGGAGCAAAGGGATTGTAAGCGATTTTGGCCTGATAGTATTCGAGAAGCAGCTTCATTTCGCTATCCTTGAGAGCCGGATTGTCCTTGCCCTGTTCTTTCACCAGCCTGGAATAATAGGTGTCTTGCTCGGCAGTGAGCACCTGACTGATGGCAGTTCCGATCCTGCGGTATTGCTCGAGGGAGAGTTCATCTTGAGAAGCGAGCCGGTTAAAGTGGGGTAGAAGCGCCCTGGCTTGGTCCGGGGTGAACCGGGTCTGAGGCCGGGCATCGAGCAAGGGAAGATAGCGCACTTGATAAACCGCTAGCGTGACCGGAGTGATCTCCCGGATGACCCGTGCCACCTCGAGCGGGTTGAGCCCTTGAGCGCTAGCCGGGTAAAGGCCGAGCACTACAGCCCCAAGAATTAGGATCAGTTTGCAGTACCTATTCATATTCTATCCTCCATGGGTGAGCGCCTCCGGACGGCGCTCACCCTGAGTACTCCTATGAACAGATCCAGCTACAGGTTTGTTCACACACCCATTCGCAAACTGTTTTAGCAATAGTCTTGCAGTCCTCCTCGGTGCCTCCCAACTCGGTACAAACTTCCTCGACGATAACTTCACAGACTGGCCTGCATATGGTGGTGCAGTTTTCCTTGCAATCTCCGGCTTGGGCAAAAGGCAACAACGCACTGAAGATGATAGCCAAAGACCATATCCACTTACTCTGATTCCTCAAGAACCTCACCTCCTTATTTGTGCTCGATACTCTACCGGCGCGCGCAACCAGTGGTATCGCAAACACCCAGATTGGGAACGCCTGAAATTATGCCTTTGAGTATTTCGGGAGCATAACCAACATTTCGAATACGAATCAATCTGTCACTCACAACTATGTGAGTAGGTACTCCAGTAAGCGCATAGTCTCTAGCAATCTGAAACTGCTCGACTTTAAGTACCTGTAAGTTTTTAGGTGCTTGGGCAAATTGATTCTTTACTAAACTAAGATCGTCAGGGGTTAGTATCCAGATAGCTAGCGTGGGATAGGTCTTAGCGAGAGACATGATCTCTGGAATCTCCTCAACACAGCCAGCGCAGGCTGCTCGGTGAAAAACTAGCAGATGTGTTTTTGTTACTGACCAATTGACTCCTTTGATGTCTGCGGCCATGCTTCCCGGGCTACCAGGCAGTGCAACTTGAGTGATGGTCTTACCGTTAACTAAGCCTGTGGCAAGGGTTGCTAGCTCGTTCTCCTCGATTAGTCCTTCGAAGTGGGCTTGAATAATGCGTTGAGCATCTACCATAATTAGTGTAGGTATTCTCCTAATGGATAAAGCTTTGAATAGAGCACCTTTGGGATCTTCTAGGGATGTTATCCCAGGAGCCAACCCACGCTTTGCTTTAATTGAAACATTAGCAATTGACAAGCCGGGAATGCGTTTTTTTAGCTTGCTTAGATACGTAAGTTGAACGACGCAATTTCCGCACTCATCAGTGGTAAATACGTATAAGCTTGGACCTTTGACAGAATTACTAGGAAACGATTTGCCGAGCGACTCAAGACGTGCTACTCCCTCGAAAGCCCAACCTGATTGGACAATTGTAAGGAAGATTAGAGCTAAAGCTAGCTTCATAGCAATGATTATATGCTCATTAGAATATATACTGTAAAGAGCTGAAACTCACGTCTGAAAGGTGAGTTTCTCGCAATCCTGTAAGCGGGAATGTATTCCTAAGTAAAATAGAGCTAGTTCCACCCGATTTCTAATCTTTAGTTTTTCTTTGAGCGCAGTGATACGGTTATCCACGGTGCGTGGGCTAACGCTGAGGATATGGGCGATCTCACTGTTTTCCAGACCAAAGGCTAAGTGGCGGAGTACGGCTCGTTCACAAGGCTGTAGGCGGTTTTCCAGGAATGGACCTTCATAGAAACGTTCACCAGTAGATATACGCTCCAGCCCGGTGAGAACTTCTTGAGGTCTCGTCGGACGGGCTAACAGGCCCTCGGGTCTCAGGTCGAGTAGGTCTTGAAGGTAGGGTGAGGTGTTCACACCCGTTACCACTAACACAGGGCGTGGTAGGTCGGCCAGGGTTCGAAGGGCGTAGCCTCGCGGAGCATCAAGCACTAAATAAACTTCCCTAAGTAGCTTAGCTGAAGCGAACAAGGTTTCCCCGTGCTGACGCACGGTTTCATCTCCTGTATAGATTATTAACATATCTGATATAATTCTTATTACAGTCGGTTATCTTCGTCAATGCGCTGCACTTCTATCCCGTCGCGTTCCAGACCCGCACGTTGAGCCGTAGCTCTTCGACCAGCCCCAGCATCAGCTCGAGCGCCTCCACATAGGTGCGCACCCGCTCGATGTCCACCGCGCTCTGCAGCAGCGGCGGGTCGAGGGGGTTGGCGGGGAGGGGGATGGCGAGGTAGAGCTTGCCGTAGTTGAGCGAGGCCAGCAGGGGCCGGCCCAACTGGCGGCGGAAGCGGGTGAGGCGGCGGATGAAGCTGGTGGAGAGCAGGTAGCGGGCCTTGACCTGGGCGTCGGGGCCGGGGGCAGTGTAGACGGCGAAAAGGTCCTCGAACTCGGGGTCTTCGAGCTTCACCAGCTCGCCCCGCGAGCGGTTGAGGCCCTGCAGGTGCTGGGCCAGGTGGCCCAGGGTGGGCTCGAGGTGGTCGGGGAGCACCAGGACCTGCCCCAGGAAGGGCTTGGGGAACTCGGCCACGAAGAGCATCCCCTGGAAGAGGCGCGCGCGCTGCCGCAGGGAGGGGTTGCGCTCGCGGTCCTCGCGCAGGGCGTAGGCCTCGACGTAGGCGAACTTGCACTCCACCCCCTCGATGCGCCCGCGCACCAGGTCGCTGCCCTCGACCTCGCCGGTGCGCTCGAGCAGCCCGCTGGCCCACAGCTCGATCTCGTTGAGGGTGCCCAGGCTCTGGTAGACCAGCGTGGGGGCTACCTCGGCCAGGATGGGCTGGATGAGCTTCTGCTTGAAGTGGCGGCGGTAGTTGTACTGCACCGCCGGGTAGACCACCCGCCACGTCCCCAGCGCCAGGCCGCTCACCACCAGCCCCACCGGGAAGACGCCCGCCAGCAGCGCGGCGACGCCGATCACCAGCAGCGGCCCGGTGAACAGCACCAGCAACGCCACCAGCAGCAGGCTGTGGCGGCGTTCGCGCTCGAGCAGCTCCTGCACCGGGAGCAGGACCTGGTAGTAAAGCCGGGTGAAGTCCATGGCCCTTCGCGCGTCCCGCCGAGCGCCCTACGTGCCCCAGATGCGGGTGTTGAGGTTGAGCTCGTCGACCACCGAGAGCACGAAGCGCAGGTCGGTGAGGTAGTCCACGAGGTCTTCCAGGCGCAGGGGCTGGAAGATGCGCGGCTCGAAGAAGTTCTTGGGGGTGGAGAGGGCGAGGTAGAAGTTGCCGCCGCTGAAGGCCAGGTAGAGCGGGCGCTTGAAGGCCTTGCGGAAGTTGACCAGGCGCTGCATGAGGCTGGTGGAGAGCAGGTAGCGGGCCTCGACCTGGTCGGAGGCGTAGGTGACGAAGTAGCGCTCGAACTCGGGGTCTTCGAGCTTGACGAGCTGGCCGCGGCTGCTGAAGCGCTCGAGGAAGTTGAGGAAGGCCCCGTCGCCGTTGTCGGGGAGCACCAGTGTGGTGCCGCGGAAGGGCTTGGGGAAGTCGAGCACGAAGAACAGCCCGCGGAAGATGGTGTGCCAGTGGGTGGTACGCCGCCCCTTGGAGTCGGTGGACTCGGTCTTGTACTCGCTGTGGACCTCGCTGACCTTGAGGCGGGTCTGGCCGATGCGCCCGGCGATGAGGTCCTCCTCCTTGTAGCGGTCGGGCTCGCGGGGGAAGAGCTGGCTCGAGCGGTAGCTGCCGTAGCCGACGCCCGCCTCGGGGTGGTACTCGAGGCCCGGGCCCAGGTGCTGCACCAGCCGCCGCACCAGCTCGTTCTTGAAGCGCGCGCGGTAGCGCCGGGTGAGGGCGCCGTGGGCCACGCTCAGCGCCGCGACCCCGGCGAAGGCCACGAAGCCCAGCAGGCTGGGGTCGCGCACGGCGGGCACCAGGGCTACCAGGAGCACCGCGGCCAGCACGGTGACGGCCCCGAACAGGACCAGCCGCGAGGCCACCTCCCGCCGCTCGCGCTCGAGGTCGCCGATCACCGGCTCGAGCTGGCGGTAGAGTTCGGTGAAGCCCCCGATCACGCCGTCCTCCCAGTGCTGCGCGGGGTCATGCGGCATACGGCGGAGGCGAGGGGGGAAGGCCGGGAGAGGACGCAGGGAACTGGACGGACCATGGCAGGTACGCTTTGGGGGTTGGCCTACAGGGGCTCAATTGCCGAAGAGCTGGCCCACGTTGGGGGCGGCTCGCTCCCCTTCAGGGATGGTGAACACCGGCTTGCGCTCTAGCCGCATGCTCTGGGCGATGAGGCTGGACGGGAACATCTCGATGGCGTTGTTGTAGTCGGTGACGGCGGAGTTGTAGAAGCGCCGCGCCGCCGAGATCTGCTCCTCGGCCTCGTTGAGGGCGGCCTGCAGTTGCAGCACGTTCTGGTTGGCCTTGAGGTCGGGGTAGTTCTCCACCTGCACCATCAGGCCCCGCAGGGCAGCGCTCAGCTCGCCCTCGGCCTTGAACTTCGCCTCCGGGCTGGGGGCGCCCATGGCCTGCGAACGCAACGCCACGACGCGCTCGAGCAGGTTCGCCTCGTGGGCCATGTACTGCTTGACGGCGGCGACCAGGTTGGGGATGAGGTCGTAGCGTTTCTTGAGCATGGCCTCGATGGAACCGAAGGCGTTGTCCACCTGGTTCTTGCGGGCCACCAGCCCGTTGTAGAGCGCGACGTAGGCCAGCACCAGCACCACCGCCAGCCCCAACACGATGAGCAGTCCGGTCATGCCTTTACCCTAGCACCTTTGGTTATGGGGCTCGGGGGTTTATGTACATGGGGGGCGATGGTCGATGGTCGATAGCTCATAGCTGATAGCTGATAGCCGAACGCCCAACGCCTAACGCGGGTCGCGCGTCGTACGTCCTACGTCGTACGCCAAACGCCAAACGCAAAACGCAAGACGCCCCTTCTCCACCCCCCTTAACAAGGGGGGCCGGGGGGGATAAACCCTCCCCGCTGGCGGGGAGGGCCGGGGTGGGGTGAGCTACGAGCCTCCCGCTCACCGCTGAGGGCTGACGGCTGCCCGCTACTCATCCCTCGTCGCTGGGGAAGGGCTTGACGCTGCTCCAGGTGAAGGCTTGGCCGTTCCAGGTGCCGTTGAGTTCGTACCAGCCGGGTTTGAGGCCGGGGGCGGTGATGAGGTTGGGGGGGACGGCCAGGAAGCGGGTGCCGTCGTGGTAGGCCACGACGCGCACCGTGTTGGCCGAGGTGGTCAGGGTGCGCTGGAACAGGACGCGCTCGGCGCTGTCCTGGAGCCAGACTTCAACGCGCTGG
>NZ_KE387023.1:1208181-1221479 GCF_000430045.1 Calidithermus chliarophilus DSM 9957
AACAGCGGCGATCTGTACGAGTCGAGCATCGAGCTGGTGTCGGGCGAGATCGCCGAAGACCTGGCCCACTACCTCTGGCAGTCCGAGCAGATCCCTTCGGCGCTGCTGCTGGGGGTGCGCGTGCACGGGGGAGGGGAGGTGCAGGTGGCGGGGGGCGTGGTGATCCAGGTCATGCCCGGCTGCCCCGACGCCGTGATCAGCAGGCTCGAGGCCAACCTGGCCGGGCGCCTCAGCATCACCGACCTGCTGCTCTCGGAAGGCCTCGAGGGCACGGTCCAGACGCTGCTCGAGGGCCTCGCCTACGACCCCACCGACCTCTCGGTCGTGGGCTTCCACGAAGGCCACATCCCCGTGCGCTTCGGCTGCCGCTGCACCCGCGAGCGGGCCACGGCCTCGCTGGTCTACTTCAGCTCCCAGGAGCGCGAGGACATGATCGCCGAGGACGGCGGGGCCGAGGTGGTGTGCCACTGGTGCGGCCGTAAGTACCAGATCACGCCCGAGGAGATCCGCTCCCTCCCCCTGAGCGAGGAGGAAGCGCGGAACATTCCGAAGGCGTAGGTGGGGTGGAAGGTGTCGATGGTCGATAGCCGGTAGCCGGACGCGGGTCGTACGTCGTACGTCTTACGTCGTACGCAAAACGCCAAACGCAAAACGCAAGACGCCCCTTCTCCACCCCCCTTAACAAGGGGGGCCGGGGGGGATAAACCCTCCCCGCTGGCGGGGAGGGCCGGGGTGGGGTGAGCTACGAGCCTCCCGCTCACCGCTGAGGGCTGACGGCTGCCCGCTACTCATCCCTCGTCGCTGGGGAAGGGCTTGACGCTGCTCCAGGTGAAGGCTTGGCCGTTCCAGGTGCCGTTGAGTTCGTACCAGCCGGGTTTGAGGCCGGGGGCGGTGATGAGGTTGGGGGGGACGGCCAGGAAGCGGGTGCCGTCGTGGTAGGCCACGACGCGCACCGTGTTGGCCGAGGTGGTCAGGGTGCGCTGGAACAGGACGCGCTCGGCGCTGTCCTGGAGCCAGACTTCAACGCGCTGGGCGCCCCCGAGGCTCAGCGCGGCGGCCGGGCCCTGGTAGTAGGCCCAGACCTTGGGGGAGACGATTTTGACCTGGGCGGCCTTGAAGTCCTTCTCGTTCCAGTTGCCCTCGGCCTCGAGCCACATCCCCGGAGCGGCCAGCTTGAGCCAGGGCGAGTCGCTGAGCACCCGTGTTCCCCCGCAGTAGATCGCGGCCCCGTCGTTGAGGGTCACGCGGGCGTAGTAGTTGCGGCGGGGTTCGGAGTTGTTGGGGTTGTTGGAGTTGCCGGGCGAGGACTTGTCGCCCTTGTCCTTGTCGTTCCCCTTGTCTTTATCTTTGTCCTTATCCTTGTCCTTATCCTTATCCTTGTCCTTGTCTTTATCGTTGCCGTTGCCTTTGTCCTTGTCTTTCCCATTGGCCCAGCCCAGCGAGCCCAGGCTCAGGCCCAGGGCCGCCAGCAGCCGCAGCAACTCACGCCGGGACATGGTTCACCTCGTTCTGGGGGGTAGCGGCGGGGAGGATGAGGGTGGCCTCGAGCCCAGGCTTGAGGTTGCGGAACTCCAGCCGGCCCGACAACGCACGGGCCACGTGCTGCACCAGGGCCAGGCCCAGGCCCAGCCCCTGCTTGCGGCGGTCGAGCCGGTAGAAGGGCTTGCCCAGCTCGGCCAGGGCCTCTTCGGGGACGCCCGGCCCCCAGTCGCGCACCACCAGCCGCACCTGGCCCGGCCCGCCCTCCAGCCGGACCTCGACCTCGCCGTCGCTGAACTTGCAGGCGTTGTCGAGCAGGTTCTGGACGGCCTGGCACAGCGGCTCGGCCGGGCCGTAGGTCCACAGTTCGCGCTCGAGGCACAGCTTCAGCCGAGGCTGCTGGGCCTCGGGCAGCGCGGCGGCGCACGAGCGCACCAGCGGCTCCAGGGACAGCGGGGTGGGGCTGGGCTCGGGGGAGCGCGAGAGGGTGAGCAGGCCGCTGAGGATGCCCTCCATGCGGGTGAGGCTGGCCTTGAGGTAGGGCATCGCCTGGCGGGGGTCGGCGAGGCCGTGCTCGAGCCCCTCGATCTGGGCCCGCAGGGTCGCCAGCGGCGTGCGCAGCTCGTGGGAGGCGTAGCGGGTGAAGCTCTGCTCGCGCTCGAGGAAGCCCCGCACCGCCTCGGTCATGCGGTTGAAGCTGCGGGCCAGCTCGGCGAGCTCGTCGTTGCCGGGGGGGATGGGCACCGCCTCGGGGAAGCGCTGCTGGGCCAGCTCGTGGGTGGCCTGGTTGAGCTGGCGCAGGGGGCGCATGAGGTAGCCCAGCAGCAGCGCCGCCAGGCCCAGGGCCAGGAACAGCGCGACGGGCAGTGAGATCAGAAGGGTCTGGGTGTAGGCCGTGAAGGCGTTCTGCCGCTCGCGGGTGTCGAGGGCGGCCTCGAGCACGTACCCCTCACCCAGGGGCAGGCGGTAGCGCAGCCAGGCGGGGTCGTTCTCGGGGAAGCGGCCGCCGGTCTCGAACACCGGGGCCTCCCCCTCGCGGCGCAGGCGCAGGCGGCCCTGGCCGAACTCGGGCAGCTCGGCCACGCGGGCCACGTCGAGCCGCGGGGTCGGCCCCAGCGTCACCGCCTCGGCCACCGTGCGGGCGAAGCGCTCGAGGTCGCGCTCGAGGTTCCCGCGCACGGCCTGCCGGAATTGCCAGTAACCCAGCAGGCCCTCCACCGCCACCGCCAGCACGGCGAGGGTGGTCAGGCTGAGCACGAGCCGGCTACGCAACCCCATCTAGACCCCCAGCCGGTAGCCCCCCGGAACCGTCACGATGGCCTCGGGGGCCAGCTTCTCCCGCAGGCGGTGCACGTAGACCCGCAGGATGCGGTGCCCCGACTCGCTCTCGGGGAAGAAGCGCTCGAGCAACTCCTCGACGGCGAAGGTCTTCTCGGGGTGCAGGGCGAGCAGCTCGAGCAGGGCGAACTCCTTCTCCGACAGCTCGCAGATCTGCTGCTGCCAGAAGACCCGCCGCCCGCTCTGGTCCACGCGCAGGGGCCCCCGGGCGATGTAGGCCTGCTTGCTGTGCGCGCTGCGGCGCAGCAGGGCCCGCACCCGCGCCAGCAGCTCGGTGAGCGAGAAGGGCTTGACCAGGTAGTCGTCGCCCCCCAGGTCGAGGCCGTGCACCCGGTCCTCGATGGTGTCGCGGGCGGTGAGGAAGAGGATGCTGCCCTTGTAGCCGCCCTGCCGCAGCCCCTGGGCCAGCTCGAAGCCCGCGTCCTCGCCCTCGGGGAGCATCACGTCGAGGATGAGGAGGTCGGGCTCGGCGTCGGCCAGGGCGGCGTAGGCGGCCTCCACGCTGCTCACCCAGCTCGTGGCGTAGCGCTCCCGCCGGAGTAGGGCGAGGAGGGGCTGGGCCAGCCCCTCTTCGTCTTCGACCAGCAGGATGCGCATGCTGACTTAAGTTTAATGGAAACCGGTTGCCCGACCGTTCACTTTAGCTCGATCTCGTGGGCGAGCAGGGTGCTCTCGCCGGTGGCCTCGCCCTTGACCTCGACCGTCTGGCCGTCGCGGTTGGTGCCCCAGAACTCCTCGGGGCTCATGCGGTCTTCGTCCTCGTCGCCCCGGCCTTCTTCCCCGCCGTCCTGGCGGTCGTCCTCGTAGCGGGTCTGGTCGTTGACGCTCACCGTCACGCCGTTGACCGTGAAGGTGCGGCTCGCGGCGTCGAAGCCGGTGATGGGGCCCTCGAGCTCGGCCTCGCCCTCGCCCCGCTCGCCCTTGCCCTGCACCTTGACCTGCTGGGCCTTCACGGTGCCCCCCTCGAGCGTGCCCCGCACGTGGACCCGGGCCCCCTCCCTGAGCTCGCCGCGCAGCTCGGCCTGGCTGTAGTCGACGGTCAGGCCCTCGATGCTGAAGGTCTTGGCGGCGGTGTCGAGGCCGGCGACGATGCCCTCGAGCTCGATGCGGGTGCGGCCCTTGCCTTCCCCACGCTCCTCCTCGACGCGCACCTGGCTCGCCACGACGGTGGTGCCCGACTTCTGGCCCTTGACCCGCACGTAGGCCCCTTCGCTCAGGGTGCCCTTGAGCTGGGCGCCGGAGTAGTCCACCGTGTAGGTCCGCAGGCCGTAGGTGAAGGTCTTGGCGGCGGTGTCGAGGTCGCGCAGCGCCACGCGCAGCTCGACCTTGCCGGGGTTCTCCGGGCCTTCGCGCTCGATGCGGGTCGCCACGACCGAGTCGTCGGCCTGGGCCAGCCCCGCGACCTTGAGGTAGTCGCCCGCGCTCAGGTCGTCGAGGGTGAGGGGGGTCTCGCTGCCGTCGGCCTCCTCCTCGACGATGCGGGTCTCGGGCGTCACCAGGGCCTTGAGCCCCACGACGCTCACGAAGCCCTCGGCGGTGTTGACCTCGTCGGCCGGGCCCTTGACGCGGTAGCGCAGCTCGACGGCGTGCAGCTCGAGCCGCCCCCCGCGCTCGACGCCCTGGGCGCTGATCTCGCTGCCGTCGCGCACGCTCGAGGCCGGGACGCTCAGCCCGTCCTCGCTGACGCGCGCCTGGCTGAGGTCGAGGACTTTGCCGCCCATCGTGACGAGGCCGCCGCTCCGCTGAACGACGCCCTCGAGGGTGGTGCCAGGGGCCTGGCTGCCCGGGTTGGTGCAGGCAGCTAGCAACAGACCTAGCCCCGCGATCCACAACGACTTGCGCATGACAACCTCCACCGACGAGCCTAGAACCTCGGGATAAACGCGAAATTAACGAATTTCCAGCCTATACACCCTCATAAGTTACGTCTGTAACGCTAAAGATGAAGACTCGTTAATGAAATGGGCGATCCACACAAGCTTTAACGGGCACGGACATCCCAGTGAGCTATTTGAATAGCCGCCTTGCTTCTTAAGTAGCTGAAGATCGATCATGTGCCATGACCCTCGAGATCCGCCCCATCGACCTGCGCCAGGCCAGCGAGGCCGAGTACCTCGCCCTGCACGAGTTCCAGAACCGCATGCGCGCCGAGGCCCAGCCCGACGACCCGCCCATCCCCTTCGAGGAGCGCATAGCGACCCTGCGCAATCTGCCCCCGGTGGTGAAGGTGTGGGTGTGGACCCTGTGGGAGGGGGGTGAGGTGGTGGCCGGGTCCAGCGTCAGCTACCTCGACCTGCCCGAGAACCGCCACCTGCTCGAGGCCGACGTCGGGGTGCTGCCCAGCCACCGCCGCCGCGGCCTGGCCCGCCGCCTGATGGCCCCCGCGGCCGAGCTGGCCGGGCAGACCGGCCGCACCCTGCTGATGGGCAACACCACCGCCCGGGTGCCCGCCGGGGAGGCCTTCATGGAACGCCTGGGCGCCGAGCGGGGCCTGGAGAGCCACACCAACCAACTGCTGCTGGCCGAGGTGGACCGCGAGCTGCTGGGACGCTGGCTGCGCGAGGCCCCCACCGCCGACTTCGAGCTGCACTTCTGGGAGGGCCCCTACGCCGAGGCCGACCTGCACGAGGTGGTCCGGGTGTTGCAGGTGGTGATGAGCGACCAGCCCAAGGACCGGCTCGAGATGGAGGACGTCAAAGTGACCCCGGAGATGCTGCGCCAGGTCGAGCAGATGCAACTGGCCGCAGGCGGGCAGCGCTGGACCTACTTCGTGCGGGAGAAGGCCACCGGGCGCTTCGCGGGCTACACCGAGGTGACCTGGAACCCCCACCGCCCCGACCTCCTGCAGCAGCAGGGCACCGGGGTCTTCCCCGAGTTCCGCGGCCGGGGCCTGGGCCGCTGGCTCAAGGCGGCCATGATCCACAAGGTGCTCGCCGAGCGCCCTGAGGTAAGCAAGATCCGCACCGGCAACGCCGACTCCAACGCGCCCATGCTCAAGATCAACCACGGGCTGGGCTTCAAGCCCTACCTCTCCCGCGCCACCTGGCAGGTGGGGCTCGACAAGGTGCTGGCCTACCTGAACGGCTGAAGCAGCTCAGCCGGCGGCGGCCTCGAGCTCGGGCGCCGCCACCTGCTCGAGCGCCTCCCACAGCACCTGGGGCGTGGCCCCCGCGCGGTTGGCCCGCTCCGACAGCAGGCGCCGCCACAGCTTGCCCCGCCGCTGGTTCTTGAAGAGGTTGAGCAGGTGGCGCGCCACCGCCCACAGCGGCACGCCCTGCTCCACCTGGGCCTCGGTGTAGCGGATCATGGCCCGCGCGACCTCCAGCCGGGCGGGCCGGTGCTCTAAGCCGTAGAAGCGGGCGTCGGCGTGCTCGAGCACGAAGGGGTCGTCGTAGACCGCCCGCCCCAGCATCACCCCGTCCACGTGCGCCAGGTGCGCCGCCGCCTCGTCGAGGGTGCGCACCCCGCCGTTGAGCACGAAGCGCAGGTGGGGGAAGTCCTGCTTGAGCCGGTACACCCACCCGTAGCGCAGCTCGGGGATCTCGCGGTTCTCCTTGGGCGAGAGCCCCTTGAGCCAGGCCTTGCGGGCGTGCACGATGAAGACCTCCACCCCCACCCCCGCCAGCTTCTCGACCCAGCGCGTGAGGTAGCCGTAGTCCTCGAGCTCGTCCACGCCCAGCCGGTGCTTGGCCGTCACCGGCACCCTCACCGCCTCGCGCATGGCCGCCAGGCACTCGGCCACCAGGTCGGGCTCCTTCATCAGGCAAGCCCCGAACCCCCCGCCCTGCACCCGCTCCGAGGGGCACCCCAGGTTGAGGTTGACCTCGTCGTAGCCCCACTCCTCCCCGACGCGCGCCGCCTGGGCCAGCAGGGCCGGGTCACAGCCGCCGAGTTGCAGGGCCACGGGGTGCTCGAGGGGGTCGAAGCCCAGCAGCCGGGGCCGGTTCCCGTGCAGAACGGCCCTATCCGTCACCATCTCGGTGTACAGCAACACCCCCCGGCTGACCTGGCGCACCAGGTAGCGGAAGTGCCGGTCGGTCCAGTCCATCATGGGCGCGACCGAAAGCAGGTGGGGGTTGGGGCTCGGGTTCATCGGCAAGACTCCAACCTCATCAGGATAGCAGGGGAGAGGGGGGGTGAATGAGACCCGGGGTGGTCCAGAGTCGATAGCCGAACGCCGTAGGGGCGCGAGGCCTCGCGCCCCTACGGGACTAATCATCCTCTGCGCGCCGGTAGGGAAAGGGGTGAACTCGAGGCTCGCCCTACGGAAGGCAGGACTCATACCGGATTCAAAAAGATAATCATCCGATCCGAAGAGCCCCGGAGGCTATCTTTTCGGATCCTAGAGCACACCCCTCCCTGACGGTCGGCGAAGAAAGCGTATCCCTTCGGTCGGGTTAGTTCGCCGCCATCCGGCGCCGAACTAACCGAATCTGGTATCACCCTTGGGGGCGCGGGGCTCCGCCATGGCTTCGACCAGATTGCCGCCGGCCCGCTTGGCCGCATACATGGCCTGGTCGGCGCGGTTGACCAGGTAGTCGGGGGTGTCGCCCGGCCGGGCCACCACCACTCCCAGGCTGGCGCTGAGGGGCTCGAGGCCCTCCAGGAGGGGTTGCTTGAGCTCCTCGCGCAGCCGCTCGGCCAACTGGGTGGCCTCCTCGAGGCCCGACTCCGGCAGCAGCACCAAGAACTCCTCGCCGCCCCAGCGGCCCATGCGGTCCGACTGGCGGATGCTGCGCTGGATGCGCTGGGCCACCTGCTGCAACACCCGGTCGCCGGTCTCGTGGCCGTAGCGGTCGTTGACGTGCTTGAAGCGGTCGAGGTCGAGGAGGATGAGGGCCAGGGAGCGCTTGTAGCGCTGGCCGCGCTCGAGCTCGCGGCCGATCTCGCTGAGCAGGTAGCGGCGGTTGGGGACGCCGGTGAGCGCGTCGGTGTGGGCGAGGCGGTAGTAGGTCTCGGCCTGCAGGCGCAGGCGGGTCACCTGCTCCCCGAAGCCGATCACCAGGCGGCTGAGCAGCAAGTAGGCGACCTGCGAAAGGTAGAACTGGGCCAGGGCGTTGAGCTGGGACAGGCCCGGCCGCCAGCCCTCCCACCACAGCGGCAGAAGGGTGAGCAGGCCGGTGAGGAGCTGGAGGCCCAGGATCGCAACCGAAAGCTGCAAGGCGTGGCGATAACCCCCGACCATGTAGGTCCACAAGTAGAGCGCCCCCGTCCACAGCGCGGGCAGCCCGATGGGGTCGCCCCACAGCGCCAGCGCGCTGAGGTTGAGGTGGGTGTTGAGCACGAAGAACAGCGTGCTCCCGCCCAGCACCGCGTACTCGAAGGCCGGGGTTATGCGCCGTTGCCACAGCAGCACCGCGTAGCAGGCGAACAGCCAGGCCGTGGTGAAGGGCAGGTTGTAGCGGTCGAGCGGGCCCAGTTCGGGGGTGGGCCGCTCGACCAGCGCGCCGATGAGGGCCGCCAGCATCACCAACGGCAGCCCCGACCGGTACACCCGGTTCTTCAGCACCTCGAGTGCGGGATCGCGGGTTGGGGATAAGCCTGACCCGGGGGGCATGGGCTAATTCTCCATCTCCGACGTTAAACTAGCGTTACGCTGAACGCCTCGAACTGCCTCGCCTAACTGGGTTTACAGGGGGGCATTATGACAAACCCGGCGGGTCCTCCACAATCCCTCGGGTGGGGGGGGTAGGTTCCCGCGGGTTTTCTTCAATCCAGAGCACTCTTCACGATGATCGAGCCTCTCACCAACTTGATTTTTGCGTGCTGTACGGAACAGTTGCCTCCCACGAAAACGAGAATGCGTCCGGGCCCGGACGCATGTTTTCGCGGGTCTGGGGGCAACGCCGGTGAAGAGTGCGATATGATACCAGATTCGGTCAGTTCGTTCCCGAATGGGGACGAACTGACCCGACCGAAGGGATACGCTTTCTTCGCCGGCCGTCAGGGAGGGGTGTGCTCTAGGATCCGAAAAGATAGCCTCTGAAGGTCTTTGGTTTGGGTGATTATCTTTTTGAATCCGGTATGAGCTATCGGCTCACGCGCGTTGCGACCAAAGGGGGGAAACTGTCCCGCTCCTGACGCTATTTCCGGCTTCGCTGGTCGGCTAAAACCCTGGGAAGAGCGCTTCAGGAGGAGCGCGCCAGCGCCTCTTCAGGGGCCAGGCGGCGGGGTTCGCGGAACTCGATCTCCTCCCACTCGCCCTCCTCGATGACCTCGAGCGCGGGGTTTTGGGCCCTGAAGTAGGCCACCACCTCCTGCACCAGGTCGTCGGGGGTGGAGGCGGCGGAGGTGATGCCCACGCTGCGCACGCCCTCGAGCCACTCCGGCCGGATCTCCTGCGCGGTGTTGATGCGCTCGGCGCGGGGGGTGAGGCTCTGGGCGAGCTCCAGGAGCCGCATCCCGTTGGAGCTCTTGAGGCTGGTGAGCACTAAGAACAAGTCCACGTGCGGGGCGATCTTCTTGACCGCGTCCTGCCGGTTCTTGGTGGCGTAGCACAGGTCGTCGCGCGGGGGCACGACCAGCTTGGGGAAGCGGGCCTTGAGGATCTCGACGGTGGCGAGGGTGTCGTCGACGGAGAGGGTGGTCTGGGTGAGCACCACCACCCGCTCGGGGTCGGGGACCTCGACGGTGCGGGGGTCGGCCATCTTGGGGTCGCGGCCCACGTGGGTGTGGACGGAGACCAGGATGGTGTTCTCGGGGGCCTCGCCGCGGGTGCCCTTGATCTCCTGGTGCTCGCTCGAGTCGCCGATGAGCAGGATCCAGTAGCCCTCCTTGGCGTACTTCTTGGCCTCGGAGTGGACCTTGGTCACCAGCGGGCAGGTCGCGTCGATCTGGTGAAGGCCCTGCCGGGCGGCGTCGGTGCGCAGCCAGGGGGGGATGCCGTGGGCGCTGAAGACCACCGTGTCGGCCAGGCGGGCCCCGGCCCGCTCCCGCTCCTCGCGCAGGGCCTCGACCTCGGCCAGGTCCTCGACGAAGTGCACGTTGTGCTCTTGCTCGAGGCGCTGCACCACCACGTCGTTGTGGACGATGGCGTGGTAGACCACCAGTTCACCCTGCTCCCGCAGCTCGCGCGCGGCTTTCTCCACGGCCTCGATGGCCATGACCACCCCGGCGCAGAAGCCGCGGGGCTTGGCGAGATAGACCTTCTCGATCACGCCCCCCATTCTAGGGGCTGGCCCCGGGACGTTCGTGGCAGGGGCAGCTATTAGGCCGCCGGTAGCGGATGGGGGCGCCAGGCGCGGGAGCCCAGGGCGGCTCGGGGGCGCTCCCGCGAGCCGGGGCTTCAGGACTCGGGGCCCAGCGGCACCCGGAAGGCGAAGCCGCCACTGCTGGAGGGGCTGGGCATGCCGATGTAGTAGCCCTGGGCCAGGTCGCAGCCCGCCGACTGCAGCCAGGCGAGCTGGCGCGGGGTCTCCACCCCCTCGGCCAGCACCTCCAGCCCCAGGCCGTGGCCCAGCGCGATCACGCTGTGCAGGATGGCCTCGTCGCGGGCGTTGCCGATGCCCGCGACGAACTGCTTGTCGAGCTTGAGCATGTCCACGGGCAGGTGCTTGAGGTAGGCCAGCGAGGAGTAGCCCATGCCGAAGTCGTCGAGGGCGATGCGCGCGCCGAGGTTACGCAGGGCCTGGAGGTTGTGGATGGCTTTCTCGCGCTCGAGCATCAGCGCGGTCTCGGTGATCTCCAGCCACAGCCGCCCCCGGCCCAGCGGGTGCTGCTGCAGGAGGTGCGCGGCCAGCTCGACGAAGTGGGGGTCGTGGAAGTTGCGCGCGGAGAGGTTGAGCGAGAACTCCAGCCCGTGGCTGTGGGCCTCGCGCAGGGCCTGCTCGAGCACGAAGAGGTCGAGCTCCTGGATGATGCCCGTCTCCTCGGCCAGGGGCACGAACTCGCTGGGGGGGATCATCCCGCGCTCGGGGTCCTGCCAGCGCACCAGCGCCTCCATGCGCCGCAGGGTCTGGGTGCGCAGGTCGAGCACCGGCTGGTAGTGCAGCAGCAACTCGCCCTGCCCCAGCGCCCGCCGCAGGCCCTGCAGGGTGGACAGGCGCTGGCGGGTGTAGCGGTTCTGGGCGGGGTTGTAGAAGCGGAAGCCGCCGCCTTCGGCCTTGGCCTGGTACATGGCGATGTCGGCCGCGCGGGTGAGGGCGTCGAGGGTCTCGCCGTCGCGCGGGTAGACCGCCAGCCCGATGCTCGCCCCCACGTGCACCGTCTCGCCGCCCACCACGAAGGGCTGCTTGAGGGCCTCGAGCAGCCGGCTCGCCACCTGCGCCGCGCCGCGGGAGTCGGTGTCGCACAGCAGCAGCGCGAACTCGTCGCCGCCCAGGCGGGCCTGGGTGTCGGCCTCGCGGCTGAGGTTGCGGATGCGGTCGGCCACCAGGCGCAACAGTTCGTCGCCCACCTTGTGGCCCAGGGTGTCGTTGATCTCCTTGAAGCGGTCGAGGTCGAGGTAGGCCAGGGTGACGGCCTGCTGGCTGCGGCGGGCGCGGGCGAGGGCCTGCTCGGCGCGCTCTTGCAGCAGGAAGCGGTTGGGCAGCGCGGTGAGGGGGTCGTAGTAGGCCAGCCGCTCGACCTGGGCCTGGTAGGCCTTGCGCTCGCTGATGTCCTGCAGGCTGCCCTCGAAGTACAGCGGCTTGCCCTGCTCGTCGCAGACGAGGTGGGCCACCTCCTGCACCCAAAGCCGCCGCCCGTCGCGCCGCACCAGCTCGGTCTCGGTGATGTGAACCCCGCCGTGGAGGTACTGCTCGATCAGGGCGGGGCGGGTCTGGGGGGCACAGTAGAAGCTGCCGGCGTTGTACTGGCGTAGCTCCTCGAGGCTGTCGAAGCCCAGCATCTGCACCAGGGCCGGGTTGCCGTCGAGGAAGTAGCCGTCGAGGCTGGTGCGGTAGAGCCCGATGGGCATGCCCTCGAAGAGGCTGCGGTAGCGGGTCTCGCTCTCGCGCATGGCGGTCTCGGCCAGGCGCCGCTCGCTAATGTTGCGGGCTACCGCCAGCACCCCCACCGCCTGGCCCTGCTCGTCGCGCAGGAAGCTGATCTGGATCTCGCTCCACACCGGCTGGCCGTTCTTGTGGGTGAGGGTGAGCTCGAGCACGTACGAGGCCCAGGGGTCGGCCGGGCCGTGGGTCTGGCCGAGCTGCTGCCGCAGCACCTCGCTCACCCGCGCGGCGTTGTGGGGCGAGAGCACGTCGTGCAGGTTGCGCCCTTGCAGCTCGGCGGCCTCGTAGCCGTTGAGCCGGTAGACCGAGGGGCTGACGTAGCTGAAGTTGAGCTCGAGGTCGAGGATGAAGATGGCGTCGGTGACGTTCTCGGCCAGGAGGCGGTAGCGCTGCTCGCTCTGGCGCAGGGCCTGCTCGGTCTGCTTGCGCGCGGTGATGTCGCGCACGATGGCGATGAGGGTGGTCTGGCCGAGCCGGGGGTCTTCGACGGGGCTGGCGCTGACCTCGACGGTCAGGGGGGTGCCGTCGAAGCGCCGGTACTGCTGCTCGGCGAAGGGCACGCGCTGCTTGTGGGCGGTGACCTGGCGGATGCGGCCGGCGACCTGCGGGCGGAACTCGGGGGTCGCGAACTCCACCACGGGCTGCCCGACCACCGCCGCCGCGTCGGGGGCGCCGAGCAGCTCGAGGTAGCGGGGGTTGGCGTAGAGGATGATGCCCTCGGCGCTGACCTGGATGATGCCGTCGGGGGAGGTCTCGACCAGCGCGCGGAAGCGGCACTCGCTCTCGCGCAACGACTGGAACAGCCGGGCGCGCTCGAGCACCAGCCCCAGCGGGGCCGCCACGCTCTGCAGGCGCTCGAGGTCGGCGGGGGTGAAGACCTCGGTGCGGCTTTCGACGTTGAGCACGCCGCCCACCTCCCCGCCGATGCACACGGGGATGGCGATGGACGAAACCACCCCGCCCGCCACGTCCAGGAAGTCGGGGTCGGCGGAGGCGTCGCGGACGAGCTGGGCCTCCCCGCTGCGGGCCGTCCGCCCGATGACCCCCATGTCCAGCGTCATGCGCTCCAGGCAGGCGCTGTGCCCCACCTGGTGCTGCAGCACCAGCGCCTGGCCCTCGAGCAGGTACAGCGAGGTCATGGCCCCGCCCAGCGACTCCGAGACGGCCTCCACCACCTTGCGGAAGACCGGCTCGGGCTCGAGGTCGGTGGCCAGGGCCCGCAGCACCGAGGAGAGCAGCGTCAGCTCGGCCACCCGCCGCTGGCTCGCCGCCTGCAACTCGGCGTAGCGCTCCTCGCTCTGGCGCAGGGCCTGCTCGAGCCGGGACCGCTGGAGGGCCTCGGCCAGCGCGTGGGCGACCCAGCGCAGGGGCACGGTCTCTTCCTCGCCCCAACCCGACGCCCGGCCCCCGCACAGCAGCACGAAGCCCCACAACCACCCCTCGAGCCCGACCGGCAGGCCCAGCCTGCAGCCGGAGTCCGGGCCCTGGCGCAGGACCTGGCCCTGGCGCAGGGGCTCGAGCCAGGGGTGGCCGGGCTCGAGCCGCCGGGGC
>NZ_KE387023.1:1221579-1226073 GCF_000430045.1 Calidithermus chliarophilus DSM 9957
CCCCCGCCCTCCGGCGCCTGCTCGAACAGCACGACCTGCTCGAGCCCCAGCACCTCCCCCAGCCGCGCGAGGGCTGAGGGGATGCGGGCCCGGGGCTCAGGGCCCCCCAGCAGGCCGACCGCTTCGGCGGTGGCCGTGAGGATCTCGTCGCGCTGCGCGAGGCGGGACGCCATTGCTATGCATTTTAGGCACAACCCCCTCCCCGCCCTGCGACTTTTTACCAGAGCGGGGGAATTCCGCCGGGCAGAGGCTTCAGAGCGTTTCCCACGAATACCCGCTACAGCATCGCTGTAGCGGGTAAATCGCTCGCCGGGAGAGGCGAGTGATTGTGGGAAGCGCGATCAGGCCCCCACCCCGTAGCGCCCCCCGGGCAGCGCCAGCACCAGCCCCTTGAGCTCGAGCAGCGTCAGGTGGGCGAGCACCTCGGACGGGGGCAGGCCCACCGCCTGGGCCAGGTCGTCGGGCAGGGCCGCGCCGAGCTCGAGCAGCGCCCGGTGCAGCGCGGCCTCGGGGCCGGCGAGCTCGAGAGGGGGCTTGGGGCGCGCCCGCAGGCCCAGGCTGCCCAGCACGTCCTCGGCGCCCAGCACCAGCCCCGCCCCGTCCTGGATCAGCCGGTTGCAGCCTTCGGAGAAGGGGTCGCCGGGGCGGCCCGGCACCGCCAGCACGTCGCGCCCGAGCTCGAGGGCGAACTTGGCCGTGATCAGGCTGCCGCTCTTGACGCCCGCCTCCACCACCAGCACGCTGCGGGCCAGCGCGGCGATGAGGCGGTTGCGCCGGGGGAACAGCGACGCCTGGGGCGGCGTGCCCAGCGGGAACTCCGACAGCAGGCTCATCCGCTGGGCCAAAGCGCGGTTCTCGGGCGGGTAGATCTGGTCGAGCGCGCTGCCCAGCACGCCCAGGGTGTCGGCGCCGCCCTCGAGGTTGCCCTGGTGCGCCGCGGTGTCGATGCCCCTCGCCAGCCCCGAGACCACGCTCACCCCGGTCCCGGCGAGCTCGAGCGCCACCTTGCGCGTCCAGTCACTCGCCCACACGCTCGCTCGCCGCGTCCCCACCACCCCCAGGCTGCGCTCGAAGGGGGGAATGCTCCCCCGCAGGTACAGCACGCTCGGGGGGCTCTCGAGCTGCCGCAACGCCTCCGGATACCCCCCCTCCCACAGCCCGATGACCCGGATGCCCAGCCCCTCGGCCCGCTCCCGCTCCTGCTCGGCCCGCCCCTGCCTCAACACCTTGCGGTACTCCGCCCCGATCTCCCGCCCCAACGTCTCCTCGACGGCTTCCGGGCTGAGGTCTTTCTTCTGCAACACCTGCATGAGGCGCCTGGGGCCGACCTGGGGAGTGAGAGCGAGGGCAAGCGGGTCCATAGACTGGTTACAAGCTGGGGATCAATATACCCGTGGGGGTGGTGATAGTCGATAGTGGATGGTCAATGGTCGATGGTCGATAGCCAAAAGCCAAAAGCCAAACGCTCGTGGCCTGCTCCCCGTCCCTCCCCGCGCGTGGGGAGGCTTTATCCCCCCAGCCCCCCTTGCTAAGGGGGGTTGCATCTCGCGTACGACGCAGGACGTACGACCCGCGTCTTGCGTCTTGCGTTTGGCGTCTTGCGTACGACGTACGACGCACGACCCGCGCCCAGCGTCCAGCGATCGGCTATGGGCCATCGGCGTTCGGCGTTCGGCGTCCAGCTATCAGCCATCCCCCCGCCTGGGGTAACTTAATGCCGTGACCGAAGGTACGACGTATTCCGGCTTCGTGGCCATCGTGGGCAAGCCCAACGTGGGCAAGTCCACCCTGCTCAACGCGCTGCTGGGCGTGAAGGTGGCCCCCATCAGCCCCAAGCCCCAGACCACCCGCAAGCGGGTGCGCGGGATCCACACCGAAGGCGACCGCCAGATCATCTTCGTGGACACCCCCGGCTGGCACGAGGCCGCCGATGCGCTCTCCGAGTACATGATCCGCCAGATTGTCGAGGCGCTGGCCGAGGTCAACGTGGTGCTGTGGGTGGTGGACCTGCGCCACCCGCCCACCCGCGAGGACGAGCTCGTAGCGCGCGCGCTGAAAGCCCGCCCCGAGGGCATCCCGGTGATGCTGGTGGGCAACAAGCTCGACGCGGCCAAGCGGCCCGAGGACGCGATGGAGGCCTACGCCGAGCTCCTCCCCGGCGCGGAGACCCGCATGATTAGCGCTACCCACGAGGGCGCCGTGGCCGAGCTCAGGGCCGAGATCCTGGCGATGCTGCCCGAAGGGCCCTTCTTCTACCCCCCCGACTTCTCCCGCTCCGACCAGAGCCCCGAGGAGTGGGCCGCCGAGCTCGTGCGCGAGGAGGCCATGAAGCGCCTGCGCGACGAGATCCCCTACTCCATCGCCACCAAGACCGAGGAGTTCGCCGAGCGCCCCAACGGCATGGTCTACATCCGCACCGTCCTCTACGTCGAGCGTGAGGCGCACAAGCCCATCCTCATCGGGAAGGAGGGGCGCATGCTGCGCGAGATCGGCACCGCGGCGCGCAAGCAGCTCTCGGTGTTCCTGGCCCGTCCGGTCTACCTCGAGCTCGCCGTCAAGGTCTACCCCAACTGGCGCAAGGACCCCGAAGCCCTGCGCGAGCTGGGCTACGAGTAGGGGTAACGCCGCCGTAACCCCTCCCGGGCCAGAATGACCTTTAACGTTCGCGGGATTACGGGCAAAATGGATTCACGGAGCGATTCGAAATGAAAGTAGTGCTTTTTTGCGGCGGACTCGGCCTGCGGATGCGCGACTACTCGGAGAGCATCCCCAAGCCCATGGTGCCCATCGGCTACCGGCCCATCCTCTGGCACGTCATGAAGTTCTACGCCCACTTCGGCTACAAGGACTTCATCCTCTGCCTGGGGCACCGGGCCGACCTCATCAAGGAGTACTTCCTCAATTACCAGGAGACCCTCACCAACGACTTCGTGATGACGGGCGGCAAGCACGTCGACCTCATCACCAGCGACATCCACGACTGGAAGATCACCTTCGCCGACACCGGCTTGCAGTCCAACATCGCCCAGCGCCTGCTGGCGGTGCGGCCGTACCTCGAGGGCGAGGAGGTGTTCTTGGCCAACTACTCCGACGGCCTCGTCGACCTCGACCTGCGGGCCTACGTGGAGCGGGCCGTCGCCAGCGGCAAGATCGCCAACTTCGTCAGCGTGCGGCCCAACGTGACCTTCCACTACGTCAGCGCCGACGACGACGGCACCGTGCGCGACATCCGCAGCTCGGAGGAGTCGGACAACTGGCAGAACGCGGGGTACTTCGTCTTCCGCAAGGAGATCTTCGACTACATCGGCCCCGGGGAGGAGCTCGTCAACGAGCCCTTCCACCGCCTGATCCGCGCCGGGCAGCTCCTCACCCACAAGCACCACGGCTTCTGGGCCTGCATGGACACCTACAAGGAGATGCAGGCGCTCAACGACATGTACTCGCGCGGCAACGCCCCTTGGGAGCTGTGGAAACGCCGCCCGCCCCTGGCCCCCGCGCCCGTGGCCCGGCCCTGAAGCCCCATGTTCGCCTTCTCCTTCGACCCCGCCCGGCCGCTGCGGGCGCTGTTCCTGGGCGCCCACAGCGACGACATCGAGATCGGCTGCGGCGGCACGGTGCTGCGGCTGGTGCGCGAGTACCCCCGCCTCGAGGTGAAGTGGGTGGTCTTCAGCGGCGACGCGACCCGCGCCGCGGAGGCCCGCCGGGGCGCCGCCCTGTTCCTGCAGGGCGTACAAAAGGCCGAGGTCGTCACCCACGGCTTCCGCGACGGCTTCTTCCCGGTGCAGCTCGAGGCCATCAAGGAGCAGTTCGAGGCCCTCAAGGCCTTCGACCCGCACCTCGTCTTCACCCACGCCCGCGCCGACCGCCACCAGGACCACCGCGTCCTGAGCGACCTCGCCTGGAACACCTGGCGCTCACACGCCGTCCTCGAGTACGAGATCCCCAAGTACGACGGCGACTTGGGCCAGCCCAACCTCTACGTGCGGCTCGAGCCCGAGCTGCTCGAGCGCAAGATCGAGTACCTGATGCAAGCCTTCGGCACCCAGCGCTCGAAGCACTGGTTCGACCCCGAGACCTTCCGCGCCCTGCCCCGCTTGCGGGGGATGGAATCGGCCACGCGGTACGCGGAGGCGTTCTATGCGCGGAAGGTGGTGGTTTAGGTCGTACGTCGTACGACCTACGCCGTACGCCAAACGCAAAACGCAAGACGCAAGACGCAAGACGCAAAACGCCTTGTTACCCCCCTTAGCAAGGGGGGTTGGGGGGATACTCCCTCCCCGCGCGCGGGGAGGGTTGGGGAGGGGTAACCACGAGCCACTAGCTGACGGCTGAGGGCTGACGGCTGCCTGCTCGGCGTAACCTTACTCACACCGTTTTCTAACCCGAGCCCCTAGCCTTAGGTACATTTATGCCCTGGCTTTTGCCCAAGCCCATCCCTGAAAGCTCCGACCGGCTCCTCCAGCGCTGGCTGGGCGGGCTGGCCGAGCGGCTGTC
>NZ_KE387023.1:1226173-1269073 GCF_000430045.1 Calidithermus chliarophilus DSM 9957
GCACCGCTACGCCCTCCTCGACGACATCGGCGGGCTGGTGATCGGCGACCGCTCGTCCGTCTCCGACTACGTCAACCTCTACAGCCACACCCACCACGTGCTGGCCTCGCCCGACGTGACCCTCAGGCAGACCCTCATCGGCTCGGGCGTCCGCATCACCTACCACGCCACCGTGCTCGCCGGGGTGTGCGTCGGCGACGACGCGCTCATCGGCACCGGGGCCGTGGTCACCAAGGACGTCCCGCCCCACGCCATCGCGCTGGGCGTCCCGGCCAGGCCGGTGCGCTACAAGGTGCGCCACGACTGCCCCTACTGCCGCCGCGGCGAGCCCCACCCCTCGCAGTGCCAGGACCGCCTCCCCGACCGCAAGCCCAACCCCGACTACCCCGACTTCCTCAAGCCCGGCTTCGGGACGCGGGAGGCGTGAGAGCCGCCAGCGGGGGCGGCCAGCCCTCAGCCCTCAGCCGTCAGCGGTAAGCAGGAGGCCCATGGCCTGTGGTTCGTCCCACCCCGTCCCTCCCCGCGGGCGGGGAGGGTTTATCCCCCCTAACCCCCCTTGCTAAGGGGGGTAAAGAAAGGGCGTTTCGCGTCTTGCGTCTTGCGTCTTGCGTTTTGCGTTTGGCTATCAGCTATCGACTATCGACTATCGACTATCGACGTTCGGCCATCGGCGTTCAGCTACCGACCCCCCACCTCCTATGGCACCATAAAAGAATGCGCCGCGGATGCTTGTTCTTCCTCGCCGGCTTCGTGATCCTGCTGGGCGTGCTGGGCTGGCTCGCCAACGCGTTTCTGATCCAGCCTGCCCGTAATCTGGTGCAGGACTTCCGGCAACTGGTGCAGCTCGAGAGCGGGGTGCAGCGGCAGCAGGCTTACCGGCCCCCGGCCAGCGGGCAACTGAGCCCGGGCCAGGTGCAGCGGCTGGTGCGGGTGCAGCGGGCCGTCCGGGAGGGGCTGGGCTCGAGGTATACGGCCATCGAGGGGCGCCTTCGCCAGCTCTCCGAGCGCTTCGGCGCCGAGCAGCAGCTCGACTACCGCGCCGTGCTCGACCTCTTCCGCGAGTCGGGGGCGCTGGTCGTGGACGCGAAGAAGATCCAGGTGCGAAGCCTCAACGCGCAGGGCTTCTCGCTCGAGGAGTACCGCTGGGTGCAGCGCCAGGCCTACGCGGCGCTCGAGCTGGGCATCCCCAAGCTCGACCCGCAGAAGCTGCTGCAGCAGATCGCCTCGGGCGACTTCAACCCCCAGACCGCGCTCGAGGCCCCCGCCCCCAACCCCGCCAACCGCAGGCTGGTGCAGCCTTACGAGAAGGAGCTGCGGGACTTCTACCCCCTCACCTGGTTTGGCCTTTAGGGCCGGGGTCGGCGGTGGCGAGGGGGTCGTAGAGCAGCAGCCGGATGGGGTAGTTCGAGCCGGCGGCGGGCAGGGTGGACAGGCGGATGCGGCGCTCGCTGCGCGCGTTCACCGTGACGCGGGTGAGCTCGTAGGGCTGGCCGGGGCGCAGCAGGGGGAGCTCGTAGCCCTGCCCCTCGAGCCACACCACCCCCCGCGCGATGCCCCCGGCCGCGCTGAGCCGCAGCCCCACCGTGCGCGGGGCGTCGGAGGGGTTTTGCAGCAGCAGCTCGTAGGTGTAGAGCACGCCCCAACTGCCCTTGATGGCCTTGCCGGCCCCGTTCTCGAAGGCCCCCTCGCCCAGCGTCATCAGGGTGCCCTTGCCCGCGACGTGGGTCTGGCTGACGCGCTTCTCCAGCGACTCGAAGCGGTAGGCCGGGCTCTGGGCGTAGGTCTCCAGCGGCGGGTCGGCCTCGCCGGGGGTCCGGGCGACGAGGTCGAGGGTGACGGCCGGGCCCCGGGTGACGACGGCCTCGAGCAGCCCGCTCACCACCTGCTGGCCGCGGCTGGGGAGCCGCAGCAGCGTGCGGGTGCTGTAGGGCGGGAGCTCGACGAGCTGGCCCACCTGGTTCCAGTACAGCTCGAGCCAGCGCTTCGTGGCGACGTGCCCGGCGTAGAGCTCGTCGGCCACCGGGCCCCCGGCCGCGTCGCTGACCCACACCTGGACCTCCTGGGCGGTGGGGTTGCTCAGCCGCAGCTCGAAGTCGAGCGGCCCCAGGCTGCCGTTCTTGTGGTGGTACACCAGCCGCACCCCCTCGCCCGCGGCGAAGCGGTAGTGGAAGAGCCCGCGGCTGGCGGTGACGGTCTCGGGGGCGTTGGAGAGCAGGAGCTGGGTGGTGCGGTGGGGCGGGTAGGGGGCGTGCTCGAGGGCCACCTGGGCCGGGCCCACGTTGAGCAGGCGCTGCTGGCCGTACTCCAGCGGGGCCTGGGCGGGAAGGGCAGGGGCCTCGAGGCCGCTCCAGCCCAGCGCCCGCCGCAGGGCCTGCTCCACGAAGGACGGGGGCACCGGGTTGCCGGTGAGCCGCACCGGCTGGGCCAAGCCGAGCCCCAGGAGCAGGGCCGCCCCGAAGAGTGAGGTGAGTGCGCGCATGGCGAACCCAATCTAAAAGCCGGGGCTCGGGGGAGGGTCGTGGCGGGATTAAGAGGCCTTAAGGCCGTTGCCATCCGGTCACCTCCACCAATCGGTTGAGCCCCACCCACCGCCGTCATTAAGCCCCCGCCCCCCATCCGGCGCTTATGTCCCCCGGCCCCCAACCCCCAGGCTAAAGGTGGGTCCAACGTGCGTGGAAAGGAGGAGGCGTGCGGGCATTCGGTCGGCTCAGGGAAGAGCGTTTACGGTTGAGATCGGAGTTCCCCATTAAGATGGATGGGATGTGGGCTATTTTCGCCCAGCGGCCCGTAGCCAGGGCGGTCGCCATCTTCGCGGCGCTCAACCTGCTGACGGTACTGCTGTTCACCCTGCTGGTGCCGGGCCGTTCCCAGCTCAAGCCCGACAGCATCCCCCTGCAAAACCCCCAGGAAGTGCTGTGGCGGGTGAGCCTGGCGCTCCTGACGTACCTGGTGATCCTGTGGGCGCTGCGCCCCGGGCGGCGCTCGTGGTGGGAGACCGCCCTGCTGGCGGCCTTCGGGGCGGGGGTTGTGGTCTGGCTGACCAACTACTACATGCCCTTCCTGGCGCTGGGCATCGTGCCGGTGGTGGCGCGCTACTTCCTGCCGCTACCCTGGGTGTTGAGCCTGGTGATCGCGCTGGCCGGGCTCTCGGGCTGGTGGAGCGTGCGCCAGCCGCTGCAACTGACCCTCGAGGTCAAGCTCACCCAGATCCCCACCCGCTCGGAGAGCATCTCCGCCCGGCCCGTGCCCACCAACCCCACCGCCCAGACCAGCTTCTGGGTGTTCATCACCGTGCTCTACGCGGGCTACTCGCTGTTCGCCCTCGAGCTGCTGGTGCGTGAGGCCAAGGCCCGCCAGGCCCTCGAGCTCGCCCAGCGCGAGCTGGAGGAGGCCAGCCGCCAGGCCGGGATGCTCGCCGAGCGGCAGCGCCTGGCCCGCGAGATCCACGACACCCTGGCCCAGAACTTCGCCAGCGTGGTGGTGCACCTCGAGGCCGCCGAGGGGGCGCTGGGCAGCCCCAACGTGGTCAACCACATCAGCCAGGCCCGCAGCACCGCGCGCGAGGGGCTCTCCGAGGCGCGGCGGCTGGTGTGGGCCCTGCGGCCCGAGCTGCTCGAGGGCGTCCCCCTGCCCGAGGCGCTGCAGCAGCTCCTGCGGCGCTGGCAGTCGGCCAGCAGCCACGAGACCCGCTTCACCCTGGCGGGCGAGCCCCGCCCCCTGCACCCCGAGATCGAGCTGAGCCTGCTGCGCATCACCCAGGAGGCGCTCAACAACGTGCGCAAGCACGCCCAGGCGAATCTGGTCAACGTCACCCTTTCGTACCTCGAGGGCCTGGTGATGCTCGACATCCAGGACGACGGGGTCGGGATCGACGAGCGCGCCACGAACAGCGGGGGCTTCGGCCTGCGCTCGATCCGCGAGCGGGTGGAGGCGCTGGGCGGGGAGTTCACGGTGGAGAGCGAGCCGGGCCGGGGCACCATCCTGGCGGTCAGCCTGCCCGAGTTCCCCACGCCCAAACCCAAAGTAGGAGGCCCTAGATGAGCCGTATTCGCATCCTTATTGTCGACGACCATCCGGTGGTCCGGGCCGGTCTGGCCGGGCTGCTCTCGAGCCAGCCCGACTTCGAGGTGGTGGGGGAGGCGGGCAACGGGGTTGAGGCGCTCAACATGCTCGAGCGCCTCAACCCCGACGTGGTGCTGATGGACCTGCGCATGCCCGGCATGGACGGGGTGAGCACCATCCGCCGCATGCGCGGGCAGTACAAGAGCCAGGTGCTCGTGCTCACCACCTTCGACACCGACGCCGAGATCGTGCAGGCAGTGGAGGCGGGGGCCACGGGCTACTTGCTCAAGGACGTGCCCCGCGAGGAGCTCTTCCGCGCCGTGCGCCTGACCGCCAAGGGCGAGGCGGTGCTCTCCCCGCCCATCGCGGCGCGGCTCTTAGGCCGCATGCGCTCGCCCAGCGAGGATCATCTCTCCAACCGCGAGCTCGAGGTGCTGGGCCTCGTCGCCAAGGGCTTCTCCAACAAGGAGATCGCCAAGCGCCTGCACATCAGCGAGGCCACGGTCAAGACCCACCTGCTGCACACCTTCGGCAAGCTCGGCGTCGACGACCGCACTGCCGCCGTGACCGCGGCGCTCGAGCGCGGCATCCTGCGCCTGGAAAGCTAGCCCATGGCCCGGGTCCTCACGGTTACCAGATGCAGCCGGGGCATTGGGGCGGCCACCGCGCGGCTGGCCGCCCGGCAGGGCTACGCCCTCGCCCTGAGCTACCGCGAGAACCGGGAAGCCGCCGAGGAGGTGGCCGCGGGCATCCGGGCCGGCGGGGGGGAGGCCCTCGCCCTGCAGGCCGACGTCTCCAGCGAGGCGCAGGTCTTGGAGCTGTTCGCCGCCGTGGACCGGGCGTGGGGGCGGCTCGACGCCCTGGTCAACAACGCCGGCATCCTCGAGGCCCAGATGCGGCTCGAGGCCATGAGCGCCGAGCGGTTGCAGCGGGTCTTCGCCACCAACGTCATCGGCGCCATGCTGTGCGCCCGTGAGGCGGTGCGGCGCATGTCCACCCGCTACGGCGGGCAGGGCGGGGCGATCGTCAACGTCTCCTCGGCCGCCGCCCGGCTGGGCTCGGCGGGGGAGTACGTGGACTACGCCGCCTCCAAAGGCGCGCTCGACACCTTCACCCTGGGCCTGGCGAAGGAGGTGGCCGCCGAGGGCATCCGGGTCAACGCGGTGCGTCCCGGCCTCATCCACACCGACATCCACGCCAGCGGGGGCGAGCCCGGGCGGGTCGATCGCCTGGCCGCGACGGTGCCCATGGGCCGCGGCGGGCGCGCCGAGGAGGTGGCCGCGGCGATCCTCTGGCTGCTGGGCGAGGAAGCCGCCTACGTCACGGGCGCCCTTCTGGACGTGAGCGGCGGGCGCTGAGCGGGCTTTTCTTCCGTCCTTGCTCGGGCTAAGCTGGGCTCACCGTGAGCGCCTCACGCCGCCTTTTCCTCATCAAGCACGGCCGCCCCCATGTCGTGCCCGAACTGCCCGCGCGGCAGTGGGCGCTCTCCGACGAGGGCGTTCGCCAGAGCGAGCGGTTGGCCCAGTGGTTCCAGGCCCACCTGCCCACCCAGGTCGTCAGCAGCCTCGAGCCCAAGGCCCGCGAGACCGGCAAGGTGCTCGCCAGCCGCCTCAAGCTGCCCTTCAGCCCGGCGCCCAACCTGCACGAGCACCAGCGCGAAAACGCCCCATTCTTCCCCGACCCTGCCCAGTTCGAGGCCAAGGTGCAGGAGTTCTTCGGCGAGCCCAACCGCCTGGTCTTCGGCGAGGAGACCGCCGACCAGGCCCACAGCCGCTTCGGCCAGGCCGTGAACAAGGTGATGAACGAGTACCTCATCGACGACGTGGCCCTGGTGGCCCACGGCACGGTGATCGCCCTGCTGGTGAGCCGCGCCAACGGGCTGGCGCCCTTCCCGCTGTGGAAAGCGCTGGGCTTCTGCGGGGTGGTGGAGGTGGAGTGGCCGAGCTTGAAGCTGGTGCGGGTGATGGAGCGGGTTTAGGTGGATGGTCGATGGTGGATGGTCGATAGCTGATAGCCGATAGCCAAACGCAAAACGTGGGTCGTACGTCGTACGCAATACGCGAAACGCAAAACGCAAGACGCAAGACGCCTTGGCTCCCGGCCCTAGACCCTAGACCCTAGGCAAACCACGAGCCACTGGCCTTTTCCATCACGCCTTCGGCAGCAAATTCCGCTCGATCTCGGCGCGGAGCTTTTCGGCGAGCTCGAGCGTGTGTTCCGAGACGGCCCGGGGTTTGATGGAGAGCCAGAGCTGGTGCTGCTGGGGCCAGTAGGTGGCCTCCACGACGCCCGGGGTTCGGGCCTGCTCGAGGTGCCAGTGGGTCGAGCCGGGGTGCTTGGCCGAGGTGGTGCGCAGGGTGACGGTGAGGCCGAGCTCGCGGGCGGCGGCCTCCACGGCGGCCCAGACCGCCATCAGGGTGAGGAAGGGGGGGAGGGGGATGTCGAGGCGCACGGTGGGTCGAGCTTAGCAGGCTTGGCCTCTGCTATCCTCAGGCGTACAGCCCCCCAGCGGAAAGGATGCAGCCATGGACGCTTCAGCCCTCGACCTCAGAGACCCGGCCTTCGTGCGGGACCCCTACCCTTTCTACGCCCGCATGCGGGCCGAGGCCCCGGCCTACTGGCTGCCCCACGGCAACGGCGGGATGTGGATGTTCACCCGCTACGCCGACGTCGAGCTCATCCTCAAGGACCTGCGCTTCAAGAAGGACACCAGCCGCCTCGTGCGGCCGGGCGAGCAGAACTTCCCGCAGATGCTCAACACCGACCCGCCCGACCACACCCGCCTGCGGTCGCTGGTGAGCAAGGCCTTCACGCCCAAGGTGGTCGAGGGGATGGGGCCGCACATCCAGGACATCGTGAGCTACCTGCTCGAGCGGGCTAAGGCCAAGGGCGAGCTCGAGCTCATGGCCGACTTCGCCATGCCCCTGCCCGTCATCGTCATCGCCGAGCTGATGGGCGTGCCGATGGAGGACCGCGAGCAGTTCCGCGAGTGGAGCACCTACTTCGCCCTGGGCAACGACGCCCTGGCGACCCCCGAGGCCCGCGAGCGCGCCGGCTTGGGCATCCAGTCGCTGGTGGGCTACTTCCAGCACCTCCTCGCCCAGCGTCGCCAGGAGCCCCGGGACGACCTCATCAGCGGCCTGATCGCCGCGCACGACGAAGGGGGCAAGCTCTCGGCCGAGGAGCTCATCGGCACCTGCATCCTGCTCCTGATCGCGGGCCACGAGACCACCGTCAACCTCATCGGCAACGGCACCCACGCGCTGCTGCGCCACCCCGAGGAGCTCGAGCGCCTGCGCAAAAACCCCGGGCTGCTCGAGAGCGCCGTCGAGGAGTTGCTGCGCTACGACGCCCCGGTGCAGCGCTCCACCTTCCGCTACGCCGGGGAGGAGGCCGAGGTGGCCGGGCAGGTCATCCAGCCGGGCCAGCAGGTGAGCGCGGTGATCGGCTCGGCCAACCGCGACCCCGAGGCCTTCCCCGACCCCGACCGCCTGGACCTGGGCCGCACCCCCAACCGCCACCAGTCCTTCGGGCGCGGCATCCACTTCTGCCTGGGCGCCCCGCTGGCCCGCCTCGAGGCCCAGCTCGCCTTAAAGGGCCTGCTCGAGGCCTTCCCCGAGCTGGAGTTCGCCGCCGAAGCCCCCACCTGGCGCCCCGCCACCATGTTCCGCGGCCTCGAGCGCTTCCCCGTCGCCTTCGCCTGAGGTGCGCCGTGTTCTCCCTGTCGCGCTTCTTCGGGGTGCTCGGGGTGTACATGGCCTACACGCTCTTCATCAGCCTGTACTTCCCCGCCCGCGACCCCGCCTTGTTCGTGGTGCTGCTGCTGCTGGGGATCGGGGCGCTTTTCTACCTCATCTTTTTCGCCCGCAGCGTCTTCGCCGACCCCAAGTACAAGCGCCTACTGGCCGAGGGCAAGGACGCGGTGGCCGTGGTGCAGGACATCGCCGACACCGGCATCACCCTCAACAACTCGCCCTACGTGCGGCTCACCCTCGACGTCTACCCCGACGGCGCCCAGCCCTTCCGGGCTGAGGTGAAGGTGTTCGTCTCGAGGGTCGCCATCCCCCGCGTGGGCGACCAGCTCAGCGTGAAGTACGACCCGCGCAGGCCGCAGGACTTGATCGTGGTGTGAGGGGGTGGGTCGGGCGTCGTGCGTCGAACGCCCAACGCCGAACGCCGAACGCAAAACGCCGAACGCAAAACGCAAGACGCTAAACGCAAGACGCTAAACGCTAAACGCACGTCCTACGTCGTACGTCGTACGCTTTGGCCCTTGGCCCTAGACCCTCGACACGCTGACGGCTGATAGCTGACCGCTTATGGCTCACCCCACCACCTGCGACCACACTGCCACGACGTGCGCCGTGCTGCCCAGCAGAACGAAGACGTGCCAGATGGGGTGGGCGTACTTCAGGCGTTTGTTGAGGAAAAAGTACGTGCCTGCTGTGTAGAACAGCCCGCCCAGAACCAGCCAGAGCAGGCCCCAGGCTGTGATCTTGGCGAGCAGGACGGGGAAGGCGATCACGATGAGCCAGCCCATCGCCACGTAGAGCAGCGTGGAGACCCGTTCGAAACGCCCGGTGGCGAAGGACTTGAACACTACGCCTAGCGCGGCTAAGCCCCACACCACGCCGAAGAGGCTCCAGCCCCAGGGGCCGTTGAGGGTCACCAGCAAGAAGGGGGTGTAGGTCCCGGCGATCAGCAGGTAGATGGCGCTGTGGTCGAGGATCTCCAGCACGCGCTTGGCCCGGGGCCGCTGGATGGCGTGGTAGAGGCTCGAGGCCAGGTACATCAGGATCAGCGTGGCCGAAAAGACGGCGGCGCTGACGACCTGCCAGGCGTCGCCGGTGAGGGCGCTGAAGACGACCAGCACCGCGCCGGCGGCCAGGCTCGCGACCGCTCCGAGCTCGTGGGTGAGGGCGTTGAGAAGCTCGACTTTGGGGGGGTGGGTGGTCGCGGTCATGAGGGTTCCTCGAGGGCAGAACTCACCCGATTATGCACCGTAGCCCCTGAGGGGGGTGAGCCCACACGCGGCCCGTAGACTGGGGGAGATGGACGAGCGCGAGATCCGCTTCGCCCCCACCGAGCAGGTCGAGCGGCGGCAGGCGTTGGTGGACGAGTTCGTGGCCGAGGTGCTGCGCCTGCCCTGGGCCTTCATCTCCGACGGCACCCGCCTGCAGGACTTCGAGGGCGTTCGCACCGAGCTCGAGCTCGCCGAAGCCTGCTACGAGCGCTATGGGCTCGAGCTCGAGGCCTGGCACTTCGAGATGCCCTTATACCTGCTGCTCGACGAGCTCGAGGCGGCGCGGCGGAAAATGGGGTAGAGTTGGCCGGACGTCGAACGTTTAACGTCCAACGCCGAACGTCCAACGCAAAACGCAAGACGCCGTTCGATTTTACTGATGGCCTTCTATACGGGCCCCTCGAACAGCTTGGCTATCTTCAAGGTAAATCCAGGGAGCAGTTCGGGTTCCTGCAGAACGTCTTCGGCCTGCAGGATGCGGACGGTGCGGCTCGAGGTGTGAACTTCGACCTCCTTGAACCTGGGGTAGACGAGCCAGACCACCTGGGTTCCAGCCGCGAAGTAATCGGTCAGCTTCTCCTTGATGACCTCAGCGGTGTCGCTGGTGGAGACGATCTCGGCCACCAGATCGGGGGCCACTTCCCAAAACCCTGCCGGGAATTCGGCGGGGATGTTTTCCTTGCGTAAGAACCACACATCCGGCCCGCGCACCCGGTCGGGATTGCGCCCGAGGATGAAGCCGCCATCGGTGCCTGCCAGGCCGGCCTTGCTCTGTTTGAGCCAGAGATTTAGTGCTGTTACCAACGCTCCTGCGATCTGCCCGTGTTGTGGAAGAGCCGGCACAAGCTCGACGACTTCTCCGTTGACCAGCTCGGCCCGCTCGAGGTGCAGCGCCCAGAACTCCTCGGCTGTGAGTTTTGCTCTGGCTACCGACATTTCCTCACCTCGCTCTACCCAGAATACAGGGTCTGGAGAACCAAGGGGCGCCTCAGTGCCGGCATTGCTGGGGCGCATCCGCGCCTTCACTGCGCGCTGCGCCCCTACGAAGTCCCGCGGTCAGGCCTGCTCGAGCGCTTCCTTCTGCGCTTCTTCGGTGGGCACGCCCGCCGGGTAGCGCCCGTTGAAGCAGGCCAGGCACACCGGGCCGCCCACCGCGCGCTTCACGCCCTCCTCGCTCAGGAAGGCCAGGCTGTCGGCGCCGATGAGCTCGCGGATCTGCTCGAGGGAGTGGGTGGAGGCCACCAGCTCCTTGCGGGCGGCGGTGTCGATGCCGTAGTAGCAGGGGAACTTGATGGGCGGGGAGGAGATGCGCACGTGGACCTCGGTGGCCCCGGCGTCGCGCAAGAGCTGCACGATGCGGCCCGAGGTGGTGCCGCGCACGATGGAGTCGTCCACCATCACCACCCGCTTGCCGCGCACGGCGGGGGTGGGGGCGAGCTTGAGCTTGGTCTTGAGGTCGCGCAGCTCCTGGGTGGGCTGGATGAAGGTGCGCCCGGCGTAGGGGTTCTTGTAGAGGCCGTAGTCGAAGGGGATGCCCGAGGCACGGCTGTAGCCGATGGCGGCCCCGATGCCCGAATCCGGAACCGGAACCACCAGGTCGGCCTCCGCCGGGGCTTCGGCGGCCAGCACCTCGCCCATGCGCACCCGGCTCTCGTGGGTGCCGATGGAGTCGAGCACCGAGTCGGCGCGGGCGAAGTAGATCCACTCGAAGGCGCAGGGGGTGGGGCGGGGCTCGAGCACCTGCAGGCTCCTGAGCTCGCCCGCCTCGACCCACACCAGCTCCCCGGGCTCCACGTCGCGCACGAACTCGGCCCCTACCAGCGTCAGGGCCGGGGGCTCGGAGGCGAAGACCCAGCCGCCGCCCGGCAGCCGCCCGATCACCAGCGGGCGCACCCCGTTGCCGTCGCGCAGGGCCAGCACGGTGTGGCGGTCCATCAGCACCACCGCGAAGCCGCCCTGGAGCTCGCGCATCGAGCGGGCGGTGGCCTCGACGAGGTTGAGCTTGGCGTAGCGGGCGATGAGGTTGATCATCACCTCGGTGTCGTTGGTGGTCTGGAAGACCGCGCCGTGCTCCAGGAGTTCCTGACGGATGGCCTTGGCGTTGACGAAGTTGCCGTTGTGGGCGATGGCCAGGATGCCCTTGGAGCTTCGCACGTTCAGGGGCTGGGCGTTGAAGCGGAGGTTGGAGCCGGTGGTCGAGTAGCGGGTGTGCCCGATGCCCAAGTTGGCCCCCGGAATCCGCAGCCGGGCCATGCGCGCTTCGTCGAAGACCTGCGCCACCAGCCCCAAATCCTTCTCGATCACCAGATCCTGCCCGTTGGAGACGCAGATCCCGGCGGCCTCCTGCCCCCGGTGCTGCAAGGCGAAGAGCCCGAGCTGCAGCATCCCCGCCACGTCCACGGGCTCCGGGCTCCAGATCCCGATGACGCCGCACTCCTCGTGGGGTTTGTCGTAATCGCAAGACGCAAAACGCAAGACGCTAGACGCTCTAGGGGATTCTTCTAGCGTTTGGCGTTTGGCGTTTGGCGTTTGGCGTTCCCTCACGGCAGCACCTCCCGCAGCGGCGCTTCCCAACTTCGCTTGAGCTCGTTCACGCTCCACTTTAGCTGCGCCTTGGGCAGGAGGATTGTGAGTTCGTCCCCGCCCACCTGGCCCAGGACGCGGTGGGGGAGGCCCAGGCTCTGGAGGTGGGCGACGGCCGACTGCAGGTGGCCCTGGTCGATGCTGAAGAGGATGCGGCTGGGGGCCTCGCCGAAGAGCAGGGCGTCGGGGCGGCCGGGGTCGCGCAGCTCGAGCGTCGCCCCCAGGCCGTAGGGGAAGGTCATCTCGGCCAGGGCCACCGCCAGGCCGCCCTCGGCCACGTCGTGGGCGGTCCGGACCCAGCCCATGCCGATGAGGTCGCGGATGGCGGATTGGGCTTTGGCCTCGCGCTGGAGGTCGAGGCGGGGCGGGTGGCCGGCCTCGAGGCCCTCCGTCACCCACAGGTACTCGCTGGCCCCCAGCTCGCCCAGCGGCTCCCCGATGAGCACCACGAACTCGCCCGGCTTCCTGAAGCCCGTCTCGGCGCGGCGCTCGACGTCCTCGAGGAGCCCGACCACGCCCACCATGGGGGTGGGGGGGATGCGGTAGCTGGGGCCCTCGTTGTAGAGCGAGACGTTGCCCGAGACCACCGGGATGCCCAGGGCCCTGGAGGCCTCGGCCAGCCCGCCGATGGTCTCGGAGAGTTCGTAGTAGCCGTGGGGCGTCTCGGGGTTGCCGCAGTTGAGCCCGTCGGTGTAGGCCAGCGGCTCGCCGCCCACCACGCTGACGTTGCGCGCGGCCTCGGCCAGGGCGTGCATGGCCCCCAGGCGTGGGTGGAGGCGGCAGTAGCGGGGGTTGGCGTCCACCTTGAGCGCCACGCCGCGCTTCGTCCCCTTGACCCGCACGATGGCGGCGTCCCCCTTGCCCGGAACCAGCGCGGTGTTGGTGCCCACCTGGTGGTCGTAGCGCTCGAAGACGGGGGCGCGGCTGCAGAGGTTGGGCGAGGCCAGCAGGTTCAGCAAAACGCCGTGCAGGTCGGTGGGGATGGGGAGGGCGGCGAGGTCCTTGGCCCGCAGCGCCCCGACCTCCGGGCTCTCCTGGCCCTCGCGCACGTAGGTGACGGAGTCGGCCAGGGCGTGGGTGGGGACCTCGGCCACCACCTGGCCCTCCGACTTGATGCGGAACACCGGCTCGGCGATGGTCACGGCCACCGGCACCGCGTCCAGGCCCCAGCGGGCGGCGAGCTCCTCGAGCGCCCTCTCCCTGCCCGGGCGCGGCACCAGCACCATGCGCTCCTGCGACTCGGAGAGCATGAGCTCGAGCGGGCTCATCCCCGCCTCGCGGCGCGGGACCTTGTCCAGGTCGAGCTCCAGGCCCAGCCCCGACTTGTGGGCCATCTCCGAGAGCGAGGAGGTGAGCCCGGCGGCGCCCATGTCCTGCACGCCCTCCACCAGGTCGAGGCGGATGGCCTCGAGGGTGGCCTCCAGGGTGAGCTTGCCCATGAAGGGGTCGCCCACCTGCACGCTCGGGCGCTTGGACTCGCTCTCCTCGGAGAGCTCTTCGGAGGCGAAGGCCGCCCCGCCGATGCCGTCGCGCCCGGTCTTGGAGCCTAGGTAGTAGACCGGGCGGCCCAGCGTGGCGAAGCTCTTCTTGAGCTCCTCCACGCGCAGCAGGCCCACGCACATGGCGTTGACCAGCGGGTTGTCCTGGTAGTCGGGGTGGAAGTACACGTCCCCGCCCACGGTGGGGATGCCGATGGCGTTGCCGTAGTGGGCGATGCCCCCCACCACGCCCTGCACCAGGTAGCGGGTGCGGTCGCCCTCGGAGCCCTCCAATTTTCCGAAGCGCAGCGAGTTCAGCAGCGCGACGGGCCGGGCGCCCATCGCCATGATGTCGCGGATGATGCCCCCCACCCCCGTCGCGGCCCCCTGCACCGGCTCGACCGCCGAGGGGTGGTTGTGGCTCTCGATCTTGAAGGCCACCGCCCAGCCCTCCCCGATGTCCACCACGCCCGCGTTCTCACCGGGGCCCTGCAACACGGCGGGGCCCTCCTTGGGCAGCGTTCGCAGCAGGGGGCGGGAGTTCTTGTAGGAGCAGTGCTCGCTCCACATCACCTTGAAGAGGTAGAGCTCGAGCCGGTTGGGCTCCCGCCCCAGCAGGCGCACGATCTCCTGGTACTCGCCTAGGGGAATGCCGGTTTCCTTGAGCAGCGCCTTGGCCTGCTCGGAGAGGGGGGTTAGGGTGTCTTCCATAGAGGTCATCAAGGGGCTCGGGGGTTAGGGGAGAGGAGGCTCGTGGCGTTTGGGGTCGCGGGTCGAGGCGTCTCGCGTTTTGCGTACGACGTGAGGCGTACGACCCCTGCCATCAGGCCTCGGGCAGCAACCTGAACAGCTCGCGGTGGTCGCCCACCCGCGCGGTGGGCTCGGGGCCGCCGTTGAGGCTGCGGTGGCCGGTGTACTGCACCGCCCAGCTATAGCCGGCGTTGAAGGCCCCGCCGATGTCGGTGCGGGGGATGTCGCCGACGTGCAGGGCGTTTTGCGGCCCGACGCCCAGCTCGTCGAGGGCGGTCATGAAGGCCTCGCGGCGGGGCTTGACGGTGAGGGTCTCGTCGGAGAAGGAGAAGCCGCTGAAGTGCTCGAGCAGCCCGTGGCGCTCGAGGTGCTCGCGCAGCAGGCGGCCGCTGGTGATGCCGGTGTCGGAGACCACGCCCAGGCGGTACTTCTGGGCCAGCTTGGGCAGGCTCTCCTTGACGCCGGGGAGGGGGGTGAGGCTGCCGTGGAGGGAGGCCTCCTCGAGGCGCCGCGCGGTGAGGGCGACGAGGCCCTCGTCGGGCCGGGCGCCCAGCAGCTTGAAGATGAGGGCCACGCGCTCGTAGGGGGTCATCATCTGCTCGGCCTGCCAGGCCTGCTCGTAGGCCAGCGCGGCCTGGCGGTAGGCCTCGCGCACCTGGGCCTCGTCGGCGGGGGTCCCGGCCTCCGAGAGGGCGTCGAGCAGCACCTCGTAGCGCAGCGAGAGCACCTGGTAGGCGTAGTTCTCGCCCTCGGTGAACAGCGTCCCCCAGAAGTCGAAGGTGATGGCCTTGAGGTTTTCGATGCCTTGCGCGTTCATTGCACCTCTCCTCTCCAAAAACTCACGCCATGGCCGAGAGCGCCTTGCTCAGGCTTGTGAAGATCCCCTCGCCGTCCACCGACCCGAGCACCTCCTCCACCGCGCGCTCGGGGTGCGGCATCATGCCCAGCACGTTGCCCCGCTCGTTGACGATGCCCGCGATGTCGAGCAGCGAGCCGTTGGGGTTGTAAGGGGCCTCGGACGCGGCGCCCGGCTGGGGCACGTAGCGGAAGACCACCTGGCCCTGGTTCTCCAGCCGCGCCAGCGTCTCCTCGTCGGCGTAGTAGCGGCCCTCGCCGTGGGCGATGGGAAGGCGCAGGACCTGGCCCTTGCGGTAGTCGGAGGTGAAGGCCAGGTCGGTGCGCTCGACCCGCAGGAACACCTCCTTGCAGGTGTAGTGCAGGTTGGTGTTCGCCAGCAGCGCCCCCGGCAGCAGCCCGGCCTCGGTGAGCACCTGGAAGCCGTTGCAGATGCCCATCACCGGGTAGCCCTGCTGGGCCAGGCGGCGCACCTCGCCCATGACGGGCGAGAACTTGGCGAGCGCCCCCGCCCGCAGGTAGTCGCCGTAGGAGAAGCCCCCGGGCAGGAACACCGCGCCGTAGCCCTCGAGGCTGCCCTCGGTGTGCCAGACCAGCTCGGCCTTCAGCCCCGCGCGCTCCAACGCCCAGCGGGTGTCGTGGTCGCAGTTGGAGCCGGGGAAGACGACGACGGCGACCTTCACGGCGCCTCCGGCGCGCGAAACGCCAAACGCCATACGCCACACGCGTCGTTACTCCCAGCGTTTTGCGTCTTGCGCCTTGCGTTTGGCATCACAAAACCTCCTGCAACGGCCTCAGGGCTTCCAGCGCGTAGACCTCCATCACCGGGTTGGCGAGCGCCCGGGCGATGGCGAGGGCGGTTTCGCGGGCCTCGGGCTCGGAGGCGGCCTCGAGCTCGAGCTCGAGCACCCGCCCTACCCGCACGTTCTCGACCCGGTAGCCCAGGCCGGTGAGCACGCCCTCGACCGCCCGGCCCTGGGGGTCGAGGATGCCGTCTTTGAGTTCGATCAGGATCGTCGCGTGGTATTTCATGAGTGCGCCTCCGGCGCGCCGAACGCCAAACGTTGAACGCCAAACGCCAAAAACCCGGCCTTCACCCCGCGCCCCCCAGGACCCGGCGCAGCACCTCCTGGTAGGCCTCCTCCACCCCGCCCAGGTCGCGGCGGAAGCGGTCCTTGTCCATCTTTTCGCCGGTTCCCACCTCCCACAGCCGCATGGTGTCGGGGCTGATCTCGTCGGCCAGCACGATCTCCCCGCCCTCCAGGCGGCCGAACTCGAGCTTGAAGTCGACGAGCTCGAGGCCGCGCTCGAGGAAGAAGGCCCTGAGCGCGTCGTTGACCCGCAGGGCCAGCTCGCGGATGCGGGCCAGCTCCTCCCCGCTGAGCAGGTCCAGCGCCAGCGCGGCGTCGTCGTAGATCAGGGGGTCGCCCAGGGCGTCGTTTTTGAGGGAGAACTCCACCAGCGGGCGGGGGAGGGGGCGGCCCTCCTCCACGCCGTAGCGCTTGGCGAAGGTCCCGGCCGTGCGGTTCCTGACGATCACCTCCAGCGGCACGATCTCGACCTGACGCACCAGCATCTCGCGCTCGGAGAGCTCGCGCAGGAAGTGGGTGGGCACGCCCTGGGCCTCGAGGTGGCGGAAGAGCCGGGCCGAGATGCGGTTGTTGACCACCCCCTTGCCCGCGATGGTGCCCCGCTTCTGCGCGTTGAACGCGGTGGCGTCGTCCTTGTAGTACACCCGGTAGGTCCCGGCCTCGGGGCCCGGGTACACGATCTTGGCTTTGCCCTCGTACAGTTTCTCCGTCATCGGCCTCACCGCCTAGCTGAACAACGAGGGAAAGGGTTTACCCATCTTACCCCTCCCCTTAAAGCCCGAAACGGGCGTAGATCGCGTCCACGTGCCGCAGGAAGTACGCCGGGTCGAAGGCCGGGGCCAGCGCCTCGCCCTTCACCAAGCACGCTGGGTCGGCCTCGAGCAGCTCGCGGAAGTCGCGGCCCTCCTCCCAGCTCCTCAAGGCGTTGCGCTGCACCACCTCGTAGGCGGCGGTGCGGTCCATCCCGGCCCCCACCAGCAGGCCCAGCACCCGCTGCGAGTAGACCAGCCCCCGGGTGAGGGCCAGGTTGCGCGCAATGTTGGCCTCGTAGACCACCAGCCCCTCGAGCACCCGCCTGAGGCGGCGCAGCATGTAGTGGGCCAGGGTGGTGGAGTCGGGCAGGATGACCCGCTCGACCGAGGAGTGGCTGATGTCGCGCTCGTGCCACAGCGCCACGTTCTCCAGCTCGGCCTGCAGGTTCGAGCGCAGCAGCCGCGCCAGCCCCGAGACGTTCTCCAGCGCCACCGGGTTCTTCTTGTGGGGCATGGAGGAGGAGCCGGTCTGCTTGTAGCTGAACGGCTCCTGCGCCTCGAGCACCTCGGTGCGCTGGAGGTGGCGCAGCTCGACGGCGACGCGCTCGAGGTCGGCGCCCAGGATGGCCAGCGCGCCCATGAGCTCGGCGTGGCGGTCGCGGGGGACCACCTGGGTCGAGACCGGCTCGACCGCGAGCCCCAATTTGCGCGCCACGTAGGCCTCGACGGCGGGCTCGAGGTGGGCGTAGTTGCCCACCGAGCCCGAGAGCATGGCGACCCCCACGGCCTCGCGGGCCCGCCGCAGCCGCTCGGCGTCGCGCTTCAAGGCGGCGTAGAAGCCCAAAAAGCGCAGCCCGAAGCTGGTGGGCTCGGCGTGGACCCCGTGGGTGCGCCCCACCGCCGGGGTGTGCTTGTAGCGCAGGGCGAGCCGCTTGAGGGCCTCCTGAGCGCCCTCGAGCTCGGCCTCGATCAGCCGCAACGCCTCCACGAGCAGGAGGTTCTGCGCGGTGTCCACCACGTCGGTGCTGGTGAGGCCGAAGTGCAGCCACTGGGCCACCTCGGCGTCGTCCACCCAGGCCGAGAGCACCCGGGTGAAGGCCACGATGTCGTGGCGGGTCTGGGCCTCGAGCTCGTCGACCTGCGCGGCGAAGGCCGCGTCGATGGGCCTTCGCTCCAGCCCTTCGGCCAGTTTGGCGGCCACGCCCTTGGGCACCACGCCCAGCTCCTCCCAGGCCTCGAGGGCGTACTGCTCGACCACGGCCCAGGCCTGGTACTTGCGGGCCTCGGTCCAAAGCGCCTGCATCTCGGGGGTTTGGTAGCGCTCGATCATCCGGCTCTCCGTGGGGCCCCGCCGTGCCGGGGCTCAAAACGATTCACGCCAGGCCCCAGGGCCTGGCGGTACACTGCTCCGTCGTCGGTTGGCAGGAAAAGAAGGGATAAGGTCGGGATCACCCGGATCACTCGCTGTCCGTCGCCGTCTCACGGGGCGGCCTGGTGGACAACGGCAAGAGTCTAACACAAAGGCCGGGGGGGCGGGCCAGCCACCCGAACCCCGCGCCGCCACCCGTGGCCTAATCGCGCTCTTCCCTTGGCCCACGGCGGCCCTCGAGGCACTTGACCGGTTGATTTCGGAGTGAGTATATTTTACCGGATTCGATCCGACGGAAGGGGGTGATAAAACCCTTTAGGAGACACTTTTTCCTTGATAAGCCTACCAACTTTATGAAAGTGCTCCGGACTCCCGAGCGCTGCGGGTGCTCGGGCGGAGTTCCTTGCTGCTTAGCCAGAGATCGAGGAGAGGAAGAACGTGAAGTTGAAGCTTCTTTACGCCGGGTTGGCCGGAGCGCTCCTGCTGTTCGGGTGTACCCCGGCCGACACCAGCCCTCCCGTCGTGCGGGTCAGCCAGCCCGCCGACGGCGTTACCGTGAACACCAACGGCGTGGAGGTCCGGGGCAGCGCCACGGACGAGCGCGCGGTCGCTCGGGTCACCTACCAGCTCAACGGGGGCCCCGAGCAGCGGGTGGACGTTTCTGCCGGGAAGCAGGTCGACCTGAAGCTCGACGTCGGCGGCCTGGAACAGGGCAACAACGTGATCACCCTCAACGCCTACGACGCCGCGGGCAACAAGGGCAGCGCGCAGCTCAAGGTCAAGTACCAGCCCGGCGCGCCCAGCGTCAGCATCACCCAACCGGTCGCCGAGGCGGTCGTCAACGTCGCCAGCGTGACCGTGAAGGGCAAGGCCACCGACGACCAGCAGGTCACCCGGCTCACCTACCGGCTCAACGGCGGGGCCGAGGCGGAGGTGGCGATCACCCCCGGGGCCGAGGTCGACTTCGGCTTCAGCGTCGGCGGCCTGGCCCAGGGCAACAACGTCGTCACCGTGAGCGCCTACGACGCGCTCGGCCTGAGGGCTAGCGCTGAGGTCAGCGTCAGGTACCAGCCCGGGGCGCCCGGCGTCGTCATCACCCAGCCTGCCGCCGGGACCACGCTCAACCGCACGGGCGTGAACGTCGTGGGCAGGGCCACGGACGACCAGGCCGTGACCCGCCTGACGTACCAGCTCAACGGCGGGGCCGAGCAGGAGGTGGGCATCACGGCGGGGGCGCAGGCCGAGTTCAGCTTCGCCGTCAGCGGCCTGCGCGAGGGCAGCAACACCCTCACCGTCAACGCCTACGACGCGCTGGGCCTCAAGGGCAGCGCCACCGCGAGCGTGGTCTACGGCCCGCTCGTGCTCACGGGCTTGGTGGTGGACAACAACGCCGGGGCCGCGGTGGCGGGGAGCACCGTCACGGTGGACGGAAGCCCGGCCACCGCGGTCACCGACGGCGACGGGGCCTTCACCCTGCACCTGCCCGCGGGCACCTACAACCTCAGCTTCAGCAAGCCGGGCTACGCGGGGAGCCGCGTCGAGGGGCTGCGCCTCGAGGCCGACCTGGGCCCCATCAGCGTGGTGCAGAAGCGCGCGACCAACCCCGGCCTCGCCACCACCCCCCCGAGCCTTTCCGTAACCACCGGCGCGGGCGGGTGCGGGGAGATCGCCGCCGGGGCGGACTTCGCCAGCGTGACCCGGGCCCAAGCCTGCGTCCCCTTCCGCATCACCGCCACGGCCCAGGGCAGCGGGAACATGGCCCGGCTCATCTACGCGGGCCTCGCCAAGACCCCCGGCTCCGGCTTTTTCTCCAACCCGCGCTTTAGCTGGCCCGCCGACGTCAACGGGCCCGACACCGGCAACCGGCAACTCTCCGGCGCGGCCGTCGCCGGGGTGAACGGCCCCACGACCTTCGAGGTCGTGGCCTACGACCTCAACGACAACCGGGTGCACCGCATCTACTACCTCGACTTCGCCCAGAACACGGCCAGCCCCGCCGTCACCCCCGTGACCGCCTTCCAGGTGCTGTCGGTCACCCTGGCCCAGGCGGTCGGGTTCTACGGCCCCCCTAAGCCCACTGCCGTGCGCCTGCCCGCCGCCTCCAGCATCTCGGTCCAGGGAGCCCCTTCCGCCGACAGCACGCTGTGGGTCGAGCTCTCCTGGAATTACAGCGGCACCAACCCCGACCGCTTCGAGGTCTGGCGCTCCTTCGACGGCTCCACCTTCGCCAGGATCGCCACCCTGGGCGGCGCCGCCCGGGCCTACAACGACGGCAGCCCGCAGTTGGCGGTGGGCCGGAGGGTCTACTACCGCGTCGACGCCGTGGGCAGCACCACCGCCGCCGGGCCGGTGCTGGCCACCACCCCCCTCGACCGCTTCACGGTGAGCCTGCTCAGCCCGGCGAAGAACCAGACCGGCGTGTCGGTGCGCCCCACCTTTTCCTGGAGCGTGAGCCGGGTGGTCGGTGACCAGCGCTTGTTCGCGCCCTTCATCCTGGACTACCCGCAGCAGGGGGAGTACTTCATCTGGTCCCCCTACTTCTCCACCGGGCAGTTGTTCTCCGACGCCGACCTCGAGGTCAGCGGCAACACCTACAGCGTGGCCTACAACGCCGACGGCGCGGCCAGCCTGAGCCGTCTCGAGGCCCACCACGCCTACTCCTTCGACCTCTCGGCCGCGGCGGTGAGCTTCGACCCCGCCGACCCGGCCCGCGTCGAGGCCATCTCCATCGCCCAAGACATCTGGAACGTCTTCCACCCGCTGGGCGTGTGCAACTTCGGCGGTCCGGTCTGCACGGGCGAGTGGAACGAATTCGTGACCGGAGACGGGAGCTACTGAACATGCGCCAGGTTCTTCTGATCGTCCTGCTGAGCCTCTTGGCGGCCTGCGGCCTCCAGACCCGCCCCCCCGCGCCGGACGGCTCGAGCCCGGCCCTCACCATCCCCCAGGAGCGGCAGTTGGTGGTGGGCTATAAAGACCGGGCCAACCTCGAGGCCATCGCCCGGCGGGTCGGGGCGCGGGTGGTCGCCACCATTCCCCAGCTCGAGGCCGCGCTCCTCGAACTCCCCCAAGGCCTCAGCCAGGCCCAGGCCGCGCGCCGCCTGATGGCCCAGGCCCGCTACGCCGAGGCCAACCGCTTCGACCGCCAGCCCATCCCCCTGCCCGCCCCCAGGCCCACCGCCCAGGGCCTCAGCTCCCAGGCGGCCTTCAACGACCCCCTGCTGCCGCAGCAGTGGTGGCTCGGGAAGATCGGCGCCCCCGACGCCTGGAGCCAGGGCGCGGTGGGCACCGGCGTCACCATCGGCGTCGTCGACTCCGACTTCGACCGCTCCCACCCCGACCTCTGCGACCAGCCCAGCCGCAGCCGCTGCGTGAGCGGCTACAACGCCTTCACCCTCAGCCCGTACGCGCCCACCGACCCCTTCCAGGGCAACCCGGGCCGCGACACCCACGGCTCGGGCTCGGCGGGGATGGCCGCGGCGCTGTCCAACAACGGCCAGTTCGTGGCCGGGGTGGCCGGGGGCGACGGCAACCCGGCCAGCGCCGCCCGGCTCATGCCCGTCACCATCTTCGGGGGCTCGAGCGGTGGGTACGCCGGCGACTTCAACGTGGCGCAGGCCGTCGTCTGGGCGGTCAACGGCCCCGACGGCCTACCCCCCACCGACCCCGGCGACAGCGGCGACGGGGCCGACATCCTCAACAACTCCTGGGGCGGCGGCGGTTACAGCCACCTCCTGAAGGACGCCTTCGACTACGCCCTGCTGAACCGGGTCGTGGTGGTGGCCTCGGCAGGCAACGACTACCGCGACGCCTACCACCTCCCCTCGGGGCTGCCCGGGGTCATCGCGGTGGCGGCCACCAACCCCCACGACGAAAAGACCGACTTCTCCACCTACGGCCCCTGGGTCGACATCTCCGCCCCCGGCGACGACGTGCTGACGACCTACGTGAACCTCGGCAGCAAGACCTGGCTCTTCGGCGGGACCTCCGCGGCCGGTCCGGTGGTGGCAGGGGCGGCGGCGGCGGTGCTGCAGGTCCTGCGCGACAACGGCCTCAGCCCGACGCCCTATCAGGTCATGCGGATCCTGCAGATGACCGCCGACCCGGTGGCGGGGCCGCCCGCCGTAACCGCGGGCATGGGGGCCGGCCGGGTGAACGTGGCCAAGGCGGTGCGGCTGGCGAAGGGGATCACCACCCCGGCCGCGCTGCCCGCCGACGGGAGCAACATCACGGTGGGCGTGCTGAACAAGGCCGCCGACGCCGGCACCGACATGCTGGGCTTCGTCCCCTTTAGCAGCGTCACGCTCGTGCACGCGGCCACGGGCAAGCAGTACCACGCCCAGATCGGCGTCGGCCCTGGCGCCCTTTTCCTCGGGAGCGAGCCGGGCAACTACCGGGTGCTGGCCGGAGGCCCCAGCCAGCTTCTCCTGGGCGGCAGCGAGGACCCGCAGGAGACCGTGGTCGCCGCACCCGCGGGCAGCTCACCCCTCGTGATCCTCCGCCAGCAGGCCGACTTGTACGAGACCGCCGGGGGCTCGGGTCCGGCCCGCAACGAAACCCCCGGCACGGCCACCGACCTCGCCGGGTTCTTGGGCACGCTGCTCCCCTCCTTCACCCTCAGCGCGGCCTTCGACTCCAACAACTTCGCCCACCTCGGCCTCCCGGAGGGCGGGCCGGACGTGGACGTGTACGCCATCTCCCTGGCCGAAGGGACGACGCTTCACCTCCGTGCGGCCAGCACGTACATCGGCGGGCAGGGGAAGGTCAAGCTCAGCCTCGTCGCCCCGGACCAGATCACCGTAGTCGCCAGCGACACCGAGGCCGCCGTGCCCGCCTCGCTCAGCTTCACCGTGGGGACGGGCCAGGCCGGGACGTACTACGTCAAGCTCGAGGAAGCCAGCGGCGAGCAGGGACTGGGCTACTTCTACCGCCTGGGCGTGGGCACGAACGCCAGCCCGGCCCCCGACTTCTGACGCCGCGCCCGGGAAGACAGCCTCTCGGGTCTGGCGGCTATCTTCCCGGACCCCAGCGCACACCCCTCCCCGGCGAGCGGGCCCCCACCTTGGGTGGGGGCCCGCTCGAGCGTTTCATACGGCGCGAGGGCCGGCGCGGCTCAGCGCTTGCTCAACAGGGCAACCAGGTCGGTGAGGGTCTTCCTGGCGGGGTCCTCTTTGAAGGAGCCCGTGAGCGTATAGAGGCCGAGGGGCTCGTCCGGTGCTTTTTTTCAGTATTGGGACGGACTTTTTAAGCCTCCTTACACACGCTTCGAACCTTCTTGCGCACTGCGCCTTACCTCGAATGAGTGTTCGAGTTCTAGCCTTGGCGGCTGGTCAGGCAACTCGACTTCTTCGTCCAACCGCTCGACTCAAGTACGCCCCCAGGTAAGCCCGCTGGCGGCGGGACCACAGGCCGGGCTCGTACCGGAGGTCGGTCGGCAGGGCATGGCCCGCTCATCGCAGGGCGGCGCTGACCAGCAAGGTGCCCCCCTCGCCGTGGGGGGTGTAGCTGAAGGCGAAGCGCATAGACTTGTAAGCAACGTTATCCTCGATGACGTAAGCGTCAACCAAACCGTTCTCCCGGTAGCTCATGACGTAGTTGGGTGGAAGGTTCCTCACCTCGGGGGGGTCATTGGGGTCTGGAGGAGCGGCCCACAACTCCCCCTTATAGGTGAACGCACCGGTGGCGTAGCGCTTCCAGAACTCGTCTTTTGGGCCGGAAAAGTACCGTTCGGCCATGGCGGCGGCGAACTCCATACGGCTCATGCCCAGCTCGAGGCAGTACTGGTGGGGCTGGAGGGCGCGGGCTTGGGGGCAGGCCTGCTCGGCTTTGCGCAGGCGGCTGGGGGAGTAACCCGCCCGGTAGAGCAGGCTCCAGGCGGCGTCCCTGGCCGCGGTGCCCAGGTCCACGAGGGCGTAGCTGCCTTTAGGCATCTCGGGGCTCCTCCATTTGCCGTCCTCGGTGTACAAAAAAAGCTCCAGCACGCCTCCTAGATCGCTCAGCTCGAATTCGAGCCCAGGGTACTGGGGGATGAAGGCGAAGGTGTTCGTGCCCATGTCCCCCACCCGGAACTCCTCCACCACGACGCCCCTGGCCCGCAGGGCGGGGATCAGCTCGGCGTTGAGGTTCCTGAAGTCGCCCTTGCCCAAGTTGAAGCAACGCATATAGCGGTAGTCAGCTTGTCCACCACATGGGTTATAGCCGATCCACGCAATGCCCTCGATCAGCGCAGTGATCTCCTCGAAGACCCGGTCCATGCCCTCGATGGTCTTGACGTCCACCTTCTCTGCGTTCATAAAGCCTCCCTTCGGGGGAATGAAGAAGAGAGCAATGAGGGCAGCCCCCAGCCCCAAGGCCAGCAACATGGGAGGCAAGGGCTTTCCAAAATTCATGTTTATCGGTCCTTATCCTTGAGGGCTTCCTTGGCCGCCTGCCACAGCCTCACCGTGGCCTCGTCGGCGCGGGGGTGCTGGGCGTACCACAGGTCGGCGAGGTGCTTGTGTAAGAGCTGTCGGTTCATCTCCAGTACTTTCTCGTCCAGGTGCAGGAAACCGCCAAGGTACTTCCTCTCCAAGTCCCTCAGCGCGGCGACGCGGTACGGGATGAGGGCTTTGGGGACGTGGTGGGGGTTGAAGGGGCCTCGCTCGGGAAGCCTCCCCCCGAGGATGCCCTCCAGCGTGCCGATCTCCCTGCGTACCGCCTCCGGCGTCGTGCCAAAGGCCAGGGTGAAGTGGCGCAGGCACTGCGGGGTGTTGGGGATCTGCTCCAGGGCGTTGGCCTGCTTGAGGATGCCCTCAAGCCGGTCTACCAAGTAAGCCACGCCACCCTTCGCCGTGACTGCTTCAGGTGTGAGGGATCTGAGCTTGGGCTGCACCCACTCGACGAGGGCGTTGTAGCCGACGCTGTAGGTGTAGGCCGCGCGGAAGGAGGCGGTGGAAACGAGGGGCAGGAGGTCCTGCTTGGCGGCCTCGCCGCGCAGGATGGGGTCCTTCTGGCTGGGATGGACGGAGACGGCCACCGGGGTGACGCCGTCCTGGGCGGCGCTGGTCTCGTCGGGGTCCTGGCTGCCCAACCGGACGATGGCCTGCTGGTCGGGGGTGAGGTGCTGGGGGCCCAGGCTCTCCAGGGCCTCGGCCAGGGTGGGCATGTTGTGGGTCTTGGCGGGGTCGAGGGCCTGGAGGGATTTCCCTCGCCGGTAGGTGTGGACGCGGCCGTCCACCAACTGCTGCCCGGCCATGGGCACCACGTCGTTGGAAACCCGCAGGTGCAGGGCCTGGAGCTGGGGGTTGGCCCGGCGCAACTTCTCCACGTCGGCCTTGCGGATGCCGGGGGACTGGAAGGTGAAGACGTGGCGGAAGTGCTGGGGGTGCTCGGCGGCGGCGATCTGGGCCAGCGCCCCGCCCAGGCTGTGGCCGCAGATAGCCATAGGGCCGGGGCTGGCCTGGCGGGCTTCCTGAATGACTTTGGCGATGACGTCCCGGTTGGCTTCGTACTGGCTGTAGCCGGTGTGCTCGCTGGCGAAGTCGGTGAGGGTGTCGAGGTCGCTCTCGAGCTCCTTGGCGAACTGGGCGGCGGACATGGTCTTGGGGTCGGCCGCCTTCATGAAAGGCAGGTTGACCCCCTCGGTGCCGCGCATGGCCACGAAGGCAAAGGGGAAGCGGGCCCGGCCAGGCAGGGGCAGGAAGACCCGCATCTGGAAGCCCCACTCCCCCTGGACGGCGGGCAGGGCCCGGTAGCCGAAGGTGGCCAGCAGCCGGGCGGGGTTGGCGTTGCCCTGGCCCCCGGAGGGTTGGGGATAGCCCTTGGCGTCGGAGAGGTCGAATTGGTTGGCGTAGGCTAGGCTGATGGCGAGCTGCTCGGCGAAGGCCGCGAGGGTCACCTCCTCCTGCGAGCCGAGGGCGGCCAGGCCCAGCCGGTTGAGCAACTGGGGGCTTAGGCCGGTCCACTCCAGCTTGTGTAGCTCGTTGAGCAGCGGGCGCCCCTCGCGCCGCTCATACTCCTTGGCTACGGCGCACAATTGCTCGTGGCTGAGGGGCGAGAGCAGCTCGGTAATCCTGAAGCTATGCTGGAAGACCAGTGCCCGTCGGACAGCCGCCACCAGATTAAAAATCGCCTCACCCTGGCCGGCCTTTTCCTTGCGCTGCACGGCGGGTGACGCCTGGGCGGCCGCGGGGGCGGGGGTGGGCCTGGGCTCCTCCCCCCGGTAGGCCCGCAGCAGGCCGGCCTTCAGCCCCTCGGCCCTCCCCAGGAAGGTCAGCACCGCCTCCAGCAGGGGCATTTGCGTGGCTGCTTCAGCTTTGTGAAGGGCGTGGGCTACTTCGGCAGCGCTCGAGCCCTGCCGGTAGGCCTGGGCCAGCCTGTGGGCCACGGCGCGGTACGCCCCCCGCAGGGCCAGGGCGCTGCCCTCGTCGAGCACCCGCCGCTCGTCGGCGGGGAGCTCCACCTCCAGCCCCGCGGCCAGCCCCAGCCGCAGGGCCGGGCGGGGGGTGAAGCCTTGTTCCGCCCGCCTCGCCTGCGCCTCCAGGGCGGGGTCGGGGTCGAGGCCGGGCCGGGCCAGGCCCCGGCTCTGCTGCAGGACGTGGGCGGCCTCGTGGGCGAGGAGCCGCTGCCCGGCCTCGCTTTCCGGGTCGTAGGCGCCCTGGCGGAAGAAGACGTCGTTGCCGCTGGTGAAGGCCTCGGCCCCCAGCGCCCCGGCCAGCGCGTCGGCCTCCTCGTCGGCGTGGATCACGATCCTGGGCAGGGGGCCGCCCAGGTGCGCCTCCAGCCGGTCGTGCAGTTCAGCGGGGAGGGGGGTGCCCCGGCCCCGGCGGGCCTCGAGGCGCCCGGCGAGGCCCTCGGGAGCCTCCCGGGTCTCCTCGAGCCGCCGCCGGTAGCGCTGTATCTGGAGGTGCAGCCACTCGCGATCCAGGCGGGCTTTGCGTTGGAGAGGGGAGTCGTGGGGGTGCAGCACCAGCCCCAGCCTTCCCTCGGCCTCCTCGCCCTCGGGAGTCCAGGTAGCTCGAGGCCGCCGGGGCTCCTCGGTCTCCCTCGTCGGGGGAGTTGGGCGGTGGGGGAGGGGGAGGCTGTCCAGCGCCTCGCTCACCCATTCCTCGGCCTTCCTGGCTTGGGGGCGCGCAGGGGCGAGGAACCGCTGCTCCCTGGAACGGTCCCCGTAAACCGACATGAGCCAAGTCTACGAACTAGGTCCAGGGTGGGGCAAGCGTTGAAGCTTAATGTTCTGTGCTGGGGCTTGCGGAAGATCAGGTCAGCCTCGAGCCGGATCTCGTTACCCTCACTTCAGCCCCTTGGGGCTCAGCGCTTGCTCAACAAGGCAATCAGGTCGGCGAGGCTCTTCTTGCCGGGGTCTTCCTTGAAGGGGTTGAAGGGCTTGCCCTGCTGGATGGCCTGGAAGAGGCCGCCGCCTCGAGGCCCCCCCTGCCCGCCGGGGCCGCCCGGCCCCTGCAGGTTGTTGCCTTGCCCACCCTGGCCGCCGTTCTCCCGCCGCTGGCGCAGCTCCTGCTGCCGCTTGAGCTGGGTCTGGTCCATCCACTTGAGCTGGGCGGGGGTGAGGATCTTGTCCTCGATGTTGGCGAGGATCTTGCCGGCGTCGGCGGGCTTGAGGTCGGCGCGGGTCTGCAGGTCCTTGAGGATGGGCAGGAGCTTCTGGGCCTGGGCCTTGCTGAAGGAGAGGTTTTTCTGCTTGTCGAGCTCGAGCATCAGCCGCAGGCTGTTCTGCAGCTCGAGGACCGGGCGGTACTGCTCGAGGCGCTTGCGCGCTTCGGGGTCGAGCTGCCCTCCGGGCCCGGGGGCCTGCTGGACGACGAACCCCTGGGCCAGCGCGAGCGAGGACAGCAAAGCCAAAACCGTGGCGAGGATCGTTCTTGCCATAAGAGCTCCTTGGGTCGAAATTGCCTGCGAGGTACTTCTGTCGCGAGGTATTTCGGGCTGTCGTGCCGGACGTAGCTATCGGCGTCTTCGGCTCACTCGTACCTGAGCGACTCCACCGGGTCGAGCCGGGCGGCCCGCAGGGCGGGGTAGTAGCCGAAGAACACGCCCACCATCACCGAGAAGCCGAAAGCCAGGAGCATGCTGCCGGGGGAGAAGACCGGGCTGATGCTGAGCAGGTTGCCCACGCTGCGGGCCAGCCCCAGCCCCAGCGCGATGCCCAGCACCCCGCCCCCCACCGACAGCACCACCGACTCCACCAGGAACTGGGTGAGGATGTCGCGGGGCTTGGCCCCCAGCGCCTTGCGGATGCCGATCTCGCGGGTGCGCTCCGTGACCGAGACCAGCATGATGTTCATGATCCCGATGCCCCCCACCAGCAGGCTGATCCCGGCCACCCCGCCCAGGAAGAGGGTGAGGGTCTGGGTGACCTGATTGACGGAGGCCAGGGCGTCGGCCTGGTTCTGTACGTTGAAGTCGTACTCCTCGGGGTCGGCGATTTTGTGGCGTTCGGCCAGGAAGTCGGTGATGCGGGCCTGCAGGTCCTTGAGGGCGTTCTTGTCGAGGCCCTGCACGTAGATCTGGCTCACCGTGGGCTCGCCGCGGTTGTTGCTGCGGCCCAGGCGCTGGTGGTAGGTGCCCAGCGGCACCAGGACCTGGGAGTTGGGGTTGGCGAAGCCGGAGTCGCCCTTGTCGGGCAGCACCCCCACCACCGTGAAGGAGATTCCGGCGATCTTGATCTTCTGGCCCAGCGCCTCGCCGCCGTCGAAGAGGTCCTGGGCCACCTGGTAGCCGATCACCGCCACCCGCTTGCGGCCCTGGTCGTCGGCCTCGGTGAAGAAGCTGCCCTGCTCGGGCTGGGCGTTGCGCACGGCGGCGTAGTCGGGCCAGGTGCCGATGACGGTGGCGCTGGTGTTGTTGGCCCCGAACTTGACCTGCTGGTTGCCCTGGGCCACCGGGGCCACCCCCGCGACCTCAGCGGCGAACTGCTCCCGCAAGGCCTCGGCGTCCTTCAGGGTGAGGCTCTGGGCCCCGCCGAAGCGCACCAGCCCCGGCGGCCCGCCGCCCCGCCCGCCCGACACGGTGAGGAGGTTGGTGCCCAGGCTCTGTAGCGAGCGGGTGATGTTGGCGGTGGAGCCCTGGCCCACCCCCGTGAGCGCGATCACCGCCGCCACCCCGATGATCACGCCCAGCGCGGTGAGCGCCGAGCGCAAGGGGTTGGCGCGGATGGCCCGCCAGGCGATAGCCACGACCTGCAAGGGGTTCATGCCGGCGAGGCTCGAGCGCCGCTGGGGCCTTTCTTTAGGAAGTTCTCGGGTTGGGTTCATCCGCACCCCCCTTAAGTGCGAGCCCGCCCTGAGTGTTTAGCGTTCGACGTTTGGCCTTTGGCATCTTCTTCACGCCACACCTCCCACGGGCCGCCTGCGGTGCGGGTTGGGCCCGTCCGACTCGATGAGGCCGTCGCGGATGCGCACGATGCGCCCGGTGTAGTCGGCGATGTCGGCCTCGTGGGTCACGATGACGACGGCGGTGCCCTCGTCGTTGAGCTCCTGGAAGAGGCGCATGACCTCGGTGGCGGTGTGGGAGTCGAGGTTGCCGGTGGGCTCGTCGGCCAGCAGGACGGCGGGGCGCATGGTGAGGGCGCGGGCGACCGCCACCCGCTGCTTCTGCCCGCCCGAGAGCTGGGAGGGGAGGTGGCGCTCCTTGCCTGAGAGCCCCACCCGCCGCAGCACCTCCATCGCCCGCTCGCGCCGCTGGGGGGCGGGGACCCCGGCATACGTCAGCGGCACCTCGACGTTCTCGAGCACGCTGAGCCGGGGCAGCAGGTGGAAGGCCTGGAACACGAAGCCGATCTGCTGGTTGCGGACCTCGGCGCGCTGGTTCTCGCTCAGCGCGGTCACGTCCTGCCCGGCCAGGGCGTAGGTCCCGGCGGTGGGACGGTCGAGCAGGCCGATGATCTGCATCAGCGTGGTCTTGCCCGAGCCCGAGGGGCCCATCAGCGCGACCATCTCGCCGGGGGCGATCTCGAGCGAGACCCCCTTGAGGGCCTCGAACTCCACCTCGCCCATGCGGTAGACCTTGCGCACGCCCTCGAGCCGGACCACCGCCTTCACCGCCCACCCCCCGCCGGGATGCGCACCGGCAGCCCGAAGCCCGTGCCCTGCCGCTGTTGGCTGCTCCCGCCGCTGGTGCTGCGGGCGGGCAGCACCACCAACTGGCCGGGCTCGAGGCCCTCGGTGATGACCTGGTTTACCCCGTCGTCGGGGCCCAGGCCCACCCGCACCGTCTCCCGGGTGCCGTCGGGCTGGAGCACCTCGACGTAGCCGCGGTTTCGCACGGTCTGCACCGCCCGCTTGGGCACGGTCAGCGCCCCGCGCACCTCCTGGGCGATGATCTCGGCCTCGGCGCTCATGCCGGGGCGCAGCAGGCGCTGGGGGTTGTCGAGGGTGACGGTGGCGTAGAAGACCGGGATGTTCTGCACGGGGGTGGCACTGGGGGAGATGCGGGTGACGCTGCCCCGGAAGGTCTGGCCCTCGAGCGCGTCGAGGGTGACCTCGGCCCGCTGCCCCACCCTGACCTTGCCGATCTCGGTCTCGTCGACCTGCACCGGCAGGTTGAGCCTGGAGTCGTCGACGAGGGTGAAGAGCGCGGCGTTGCTGGCGGCGGGCCCCCCGAGCTGGGCGCTCACCGCCGTGACCACGCCGCTGAAGGGGGCGTAGACCTTGGTGCGGGCCAGGTTCTGCTGGGCGTTGCGCAGGTCGAGCCGGGCCTGCTCCACGGCGAGCTGGGCGTTCTTGAGGTCCTGGGCGCTCGAGCTGGCCTTGAGGCTGAGCGCCTGGCGGGCGGTCTCGAGGTTGACCCGGGCGCTCTCGAGGCCGGCCTGGGCCTTGGCGTAGGCGTCCTTGGCCTGTTGCAGGCTCTGCAGGCTGGCCCCGCCCACGTCGTAGAGCTTCTGGGCGGCGGCCAGGCCGTCGCGGGCGCTCTGCAGGTCGCGCTGGGCGTTGGCGTAGCCGACCTCGGCGTTGGTCACGCTCTGCCGGTTGGCGGCCTGGGTGCTGGCCTGGTTGGCCCGCAGGGCGTCGAGGTTGGCCTGGGCTTTTTGCAGCGCGAGCTGGGCGTTCTCGAGGGCGCGCTGGTAGTCGGCGGGGTCGAGCCGGGCCACGAGCTGCCCCTTCTGCACGCGGTCGCCCACCTGCGGCAGGCTCAGCACGGTGCCCGAGGTCTGGGGCTTGACCTCGAGGGTGCGGGCGGCCTCGAGGCTCCCCGGCCCCGACACCGAGACCCGGAACACCCCCCGGCTCACCGCCACCGTCTCGGGGCCGCTGTCCTGGGCGGCCTGCCCCGCCGGGCGCCCCCGCAGCCAGAGGAAGACCCCGCTCCCGATCAGCGCCAGCAGCAGCAGCCAGACCCACCCGGCCACCCGGCGGCGGCGAACGACCGCGCTCACGACCCACCCCCTGCCCGCGCCAGCGCGGGCCCCCAACCCGTCACGTCCACCCCGGCGGCCACCGAGAGCGCGGCCAGGGCCTTGAAGTAGCCGTTCACCGCCTGCTGGTAGGCCAGGCGCGAGCGGGTCAGCGCGACCTCGCTGCCCTGGAGCTGCACGCGGGAGATGGTGCCGCTGTTGAAGCGGGCCTGGTCCTGCTTGAGCGTGGCCTCGTCGTTGGCGAGCTCCTTCTGGGCGATGCGCACCTTCTCGAGCGCGTTCTGCACGGCGCGGTAGGCGTCGCGCAGGGTGGTGAGGGCGTTCTGGCGGGCGTTGTCGAGGCTGCGGCGGGCGTTCTCCAAGCTGGCCCGCGCGTCGCGCAGGGTGGCGGCGGGGGTGTAGTCGTTGTCGGCCAGCCGCACGTTGAGCTCGGCCAGCTCCACGCTCTGCGCGGCCTGGAGCAGGCTGGGCAGGCGGGCGAGGCCCTGCTCGAGCGCCCCCGGGTCCAGCTTCACCTCCTGGAAGGCGGGGGGCGGGGTCACGCGGGTGGCGCCGCCGGCCGGCTGGCCCAACAGCGTCTCGAGCCGCGCGGCCAGGATGGGCAAGCTCGCGCGGGCGTCGGCCAGGCTCTGGCGGCTGGCGGCCAGGGTGTTCTCGGCCTTAGCCACCTCGAGCGCGGTGCCGTTTTTGGCCTCGAGCTTGGCCTTGGCCACCTCGAGGTTGCGGGCGTCGAGGGCGAGCTGGGCCTCGAGCACCTTGACGTTCTCCTGGGCCTCGTAGAGCGCGGCGTAGGCCGAGAGCACCGACTGCAGCACCTCGAGCTGCTTCTGCGCGGTGCGGGCCTCCTCGAGCGCCGCGCTGTTTTTGGCCTGGGTCAGGGGCACGACCAGGGTGCTGGGGTCGGCCTGCTTGGCGGCGAGGTCGGCGCGGGCGTTGGCGAGCGTGGCCCGCTGGTTGGCGAGCTCGGGGTTTTGCGCCAGGGCCCGCTCGAGGGCCTGCGGCAGGGTGAGGGCGGGGGCCTGGGCCTGGGCTGTGGCCAGTGCCGACAGCACCAAAACGCACAGGATGAGGCTGCGTATCGCGTATGGCGTATTGCGTATGACGTACGACGTACGACCCCTTGGAACACGCATCATCGGTCTCCTCCGGTCAGGTCTTCCCCCAGCGCGGCCCGCAGCCGCAGCGCGGCGGTCTGGGCCGAGGCCAGGGCGGTCTCGAGGCTGAGCTGCGATTGCTGCACGTTGAGCTGGGCGAGCTGCACGTCGAGGGCGGTGGCGGTGCCCGCGGCCAGCCGGGCCTGGGCGGTCTTGAGGCTCTGCTCGGCGTTGCTCAGGGCCAGCCGGGCCACCTCCACCCGCACACGGGCATTCTGGGCCTCGAGGTGCTTCTGCCGCACGTCGAGCTCCGCCGACTTTCGCGCGGTCTCGAGGGCCTTCTGGGCCGAGGCCAGCGCGGTCTGGGCCGAGGCGATGGCGGCGTCGGCGCCGGGGGCCAGCACCGCGAGGTCCACCGACAGCCCCACGCTGAGCGCGTTGGCGGCGGTGCTCGAGCCCCCTAAGAGCGGGTAGGAGGCGCTGAGGGTCGCCAAGCCGCTCTGCAGGTTGAGCCCGGCCTGCACCGAGCCGCCCCCCGACTGGCTGCTGCCGTAGCCCAGGCTCAGCGAGGCCGCGGGGAACCAGCGGTCGCGCTGGGCGATGGCCAGCCTGTCCTCGGCCTCGGCCACCTGGAGCTGGGCCTTGCGCACGTCGGGGCGGCGGGCCAGGGCCTGCGCGAGGAGTTGCTCGAGGCCCCCCGGGGGCAGCTCGGCGGCCTCGGGCGCGGTGCTCAGTTCGCCCAGGGCGCCCACCTCGAGGCCCAGCGTGTTCGCCAGGCTCAGCCGGGCCAGGCTCAGGTTGCCCTCGGCGTTGATCGCGCTCACCTGGGCGTCGGCCAGGTTCTGCTGGGCGGCGATGAGGTCCTCGAGGGTGGCCTGCCCGGCCTGCTGGCGGGCGGTGGCGACCTCGAGCTGGCGCTGCCGCAGCCGCAGGGCGGCCTGGGCCGCCTCGTGGCTCAGCGCGGCCTGCCGGGCGCTGAAGTACTGGCCGAGGGCGGTGGCGTAGAGGGTGTTGCGGGCCTCCTGGCGCTCGAGCGCGGCCCGCGCCAGGCTGCGCTCGGCGCTCCTCAGGCCGTCGTAGGCGCTCGACCAGGGCAACAGCCCGCCCAGCGAGGCGCTGCCCGAGAGGCTGAGCCGCTGGGTGGGGTCTGGCGAAGCCATGCTCGAGCCCGCCAGCGAGTAGTCCCCGCCCAGCGAGGCTTTGAGCCCCAGGCCCGCCCGGGCCGCCTCGAGTTGGCGCTGCGCCGACTCATACGAGAGCTCGGCGCTGACCCAGCCCGGCGAGCGGGGCAGTTGCCGCAGGGCTTCCGGCAGGCTGAGGGCCTGGGCGGAGGTCGCCAGCGCCAGCAGGGAAAGCCAAAGCAGGGGTTTGCTCAACACTCCACCTCCATGCTTTCGAAGTCTCGAGGGCGGCCGTGTAGCGGTTGGGTACGCCTTGTGTAGGTTTCGTGAAGGCTCGGGGATTGTGTAGCCCTTTTGAAGACCGCCCTGCTGGAAGGGCGTAGCTTTCCCCGCCCAGAGCGGGCTCCAGGCCACCTCAGCCCGGGTCCGGAGGTCTTCGCACGGGCTTTACATTCCCTCCATGGCTTTTGCACGCCCCGGTCCCACACTTGGCCCCGTGGGCAAGCGAGCCTTGCCCCGCCAAAGGAGGAACATCATGTTCGGATTGATCGCAGCAGCCGCTATTGTCATCGGAAGCCTCTTCCTGCCCGCCGCTCCCGAGGGGATGTACGCCGCTAACCCTGTCGAGGTTCAGGCGGGACAGGCCATCCAGGCCAGGGCCGGGAGCACCACCTACGTCCAGCTCACCCAGGACCCCACCGGCTGGGGAATCAGCAAGGACGACGTCAGCGACCTGGTCTACGTGGATGACGACGGCTACGCGCCCAACCCCACGGCCCGCCTCGAGCGCTTCTGGGTCCTCGACGAGGGCGCCCCCGCCGGCTGGGCGGTGTTCGTGCCCGACAGCCAGGCCACCCGGGAGGGCGCCATCGTCAACACCTACGGCATCCGCGTCCCCGAGGGCACCCCGGCCGGCCAGTACGCCCTCGAGGTGCAGGTGCGCGACAACGAGAGCGGCCAGGTGTACACCTTCCCCCTCACCGTCAACGTCGGCTAGCCGCCCATCCTCGAGCCTCCACAGAGCCCCCGCGGGGGCTCTTCCGCCGTCTACACACGGCCTTCACAATTTCCACCCCCGCCCTTCACCGCCGCAGGCCAAGCTGGGCCATGATGCCGAGTGCTGCGGATAAACTGAACCTGATGGCGCTGGTGCTGGTGGTCGAAGACGAGCCCGAGATCGCCGAGATCCTCGAGGGCTACCTGCGCCGCGACGGCTACCGCACCGAGCGGGCGGGGGACGGGCGCAGCGCCCTCAACCTCTACCGCGCGGCCAAGCCCGACCTGATCCTGCTCGACATCCAGATCCCCGAACTTGACGGCCTCGAGGTGCTGCGCCGCGTGCGCTCCGACGGCAACACCCCCGTGATCATGGTCACCGCCCGCACCGAGGACCTCGACAAACTGCTGGGCCTCGAGCTCGGCGCCGACGACTACATCACCAAGCCCTTCAGCCCGCGCGAGGTGGTGGCGCGGGTCAAGGCCGTGCTGCGCCGGGCCCACCCGGCCGAAGGCCCCAAGCCGGTGCTGCGGGCGGGGCCGCTGGAGGTGGACGCCGAGCAGGTGGTGGCCCGGGTGGGCGGGGCGCGCCTCGAGCTCACCCCCACCGAGTTCCGCCTGCTCGAGGCCCTCGCCCGCTCGCCCGGCCGCGCCTTCAGCCGCGCCGAGCTGCTCGAGGCCGCCCACCCCGACTCCGACGCGCTGGAGCGGGTGGTGGACGTTCACATGAAGAACCTGCGCAAGAAGCTCGAGGCCGCCGGGGCCCCCAGCCTGCTCGAGACCGTGCGGGGGGTGGGCTACCGGCTGTGGGTGCCGGCATGAAGCTGTGGAACCGCCTGGAGGTCCGCCTCGCGCTGCTGATGGCGGCGGTGGCCGTGGCCACCAACCTCATCACCTTCGGCCTCACCGCCTACCAGGGCCAGAAAGAATTCCGCTACCTCCCCGCCAGCGTGCGGGCCGTCCTGCAGGACCCCGAGGCCGTGCCCCTGCCCTTCGACCTCTCCAAGGAGATCAACCGCCAGCTCCTCAACTCCGACCAGGTCATCATCCAGATGGCCCCCGACGTGGTCCAGGGCGAGCGGGTGGTGATGCTGCGGGCCCTCGAGGGCGGCAACGTGCTCATCACCCAGCAGTTCACCCTGCGGGCCCCGGTGCCCGGGGTCTCCCGCCGCGAGGCCGGCTTCCTGGCCCGGCTGCAGCAGAGCCTGACCTGGGCCACGCTGGCCTCGGTGGGGCTGGGCATCCTGATGGCCTTCGTCTTCGCGCGCCGCCTGGCCCGCCCCCTCGAGGCCATCTCGCAGGGGGCCAACCGCTTAGCGCGGGGCGAGCTCGCCGTGCGCATCCCCGCCCCCCGCAGCAACGACGAGGTGTCGCTGCTGGCGCGCAACTTCAACGCCATGGCCGAATCGCTCGAGCGCCTGGAGAAGGAGCGCCGGGCCATGATCGCCGACATCGCCCACGAGCTGCGCACCCCCCTCACCGTGCTGCAGGGCCGCCTCGAGGCCATCCAGGACGGGGTGATCCGCCTCGACGAGGCCGAGGTCGCCCGCCTGCACCACCAGACCCGGCTGCTGGCCCGCCTCGTCGAGGACCTGCGCACCCTCTCGCTCGTCGACGCCGGGCGGCTCGCCCTCGAGCGCCAGCCGCTCGAGCTGCGCGAGGTGCTGGCCTCGACCACCCAGAGCTTCCGCACCCGCGCCGAGGCGCGGGGGGTGCGGCTCGAGCTCGACCTCCCGCACCAGCCCATCGCCCTCAGCGCCGACCCCGACCGCCTGGCCCAGGTGGTGGGCAACCTCCTCACCAACGCCCTCGACCACGCCCCGCCCCAGGGCCGGGTCATCGTCGCGGCCGGGCAGGAGGACGGCGAGGTCTGGTTCAGCGTGGCCGACACCGGCCCCGGCATCCCCGAGGAGGCCCTGCCCAAGATCTTCGACCGCTTCTACCGCGTCGAGCAGAGCCGCAACCGCCAGACCGGCGGAACCGGCTTGGGCCTGTCCATCGTGCGCGCCCTGGTCGAGCTGCACGGGGGGCGGGTGAGCGCGGGCAACCGCCCGGAGGGGGGTGCGGTGTTCCGGGTGGAGCTGCCGGTAGCGCCGAAAGGGGTCGAGGGCCGGGGGGCGGTGCGCTGAACGCCGGGAAACGCCGATAGCCGATAGCCGAACGCCCAACGCCAAACGCAAAACGCCAAACGCAAGACGCAAAACGCGAGATGCGAGGCGCCTTGGCCCTTGGCCCTCGACTGCCACAAGCCTTTACAAGCTGAACCGCCGGTATACGAACTTGTCCTCCGGAGCGACCTCCTTGCCTTCCTGGGCGAAGTAGGAGTGGAGGAGGCCGGGCTCGAGGTGTTCGTAGAGCATCCACAGGTCGGGTTTGTCGGGGTTGAGGCGGTAGAACACGGCGCGGCCGGGCTCGAGCTCCACGGCGCAGAACTTCACCGACTCCTCCTTTTCCTCCCAGCCCACCAGCCCGGGGTTGAAGTGCTTGATGCGCAGGATCAGGCCCTCGGGCTCCTGGGTGATGGTGATGTGTTCGGTGAACCAGGGCTTTTCCTCGCGCACCCAGCGGAACATGCCCATCATCAGGCCGTGGGCGGGGTAGCTCCAGTACTCGTCGATCTCGTCGAGGCCTTTGTGGCCGCGCCAGGCCCCGGTGAGCCAGGAAAGCGTCTCGAGGCTGGCCTGCTGGGCCTGGGTCGGGTAGATCGGCATATGCGCTCCTTTCCTGAGAAAGCCCTAATCCGAGTTTAGTAGGATTCCATCATGAAGCGTGCCGTGCTCTTCGACGTGGGCGACACCCTCATTCTCGGGCATCCGAAGTTCTGGCTGTGGCCCCTGCTGCACGAACGGGGGATCACCGACAAGGCCGACACCTCGAGGCTCATGGAGGCCGTCATGGCCGCCTACCGGGTCTACAACGAGCGCCACATGCAGGCTACCACCGTCGAGACGGCCCTGCCGGTGTGGGCCGACTTCCACCTCACCCTGCTCTCGGGCATCGGGTTGGGCGAGCACGCCGAGGAGATCGTGGGCTTCCTGCGCGACAACTGGCAAAACCCTAAGGTCTGGCCGCTCACGCCGGGGGCCAAGGAGGTGCTGGGCGAGCTGAAGGGGCGCGGCTACAAGCTGGGCGTGGTCTCCAACTGGGACGCGCTGCTGCCGGGGGTGCTCGAGGCCACCGGACTGGCCCCCTACTTCGACTTCGTGGCCGCCTCCGCGCTGGTGGGCGCGGCCAAGCCCGACCCCCGCATCTTCCGGGTGGTGCTGGAAGCGCTGGGCGTCGAGCCCCACGAGGCCTTGCACGTCGGGGACTCCCCGGACGACCTGGGCGGCGCTGCGGCCGCCGGGGTCGAGGCCGTCCTCTTCGACCCCTACCGCCGCAACCCCGAGGCCCTGCACGAGCTGTGGGGGGTGCTCGAGCGGCTGGAGGCCTGAGGCGTTAGGCTGGAGCCCATGAGCGTGCGCAAAGCCATCTGGGGAGAGAAATTCGAGGCCATCGAGCAGAGCCTCAGCGAGGTGGACGCCGACCTCTACGGCTACATCCGCGACTTCGCCTACGAGGAGGTGCTCGCCCGCGAGGGCCTGGACCTCAAGACCCGCGAGCTGCTGGCGATCACCAGCCTCATCGCCCTGGGTTCGCCCAAGGAGCTCGCCACCCACCTCGAGGGCGCCCTCCTCAACGGCGCCAGCGAGCGGGAGATCCGCGAGACCATCATCCAGTCGGCGCTCTTCGTGGGCTTCCCCAACGCGCTGGGGGCCATGAAGATGTTCCACGCCCTGCTGCGCAAGCGGAGCGAGGCATGATCGTCTGCTCCGACGTGCTGCTCTTCGACCGGCCCAACGGGCGGCTGGGGATGGGGCGCAAGAAGCGCGGGGCAGAGGTGGGCAAGATCCAGGGCTACGGCGGCAAGCTCGCACCCGGAGAAACCCTGGCCCAGTGCGCCATCCGGGAGCTGATGGAGGAAGCGGGCGTGCGGGCCAAGGAGCAAAACCTCTGGTACGTGGCCTACCTGACCTTCGAGTTCCCCCACAAGCCCGAGTGGAGCCAGGTCGTGCACGTCTTCCGCCTGGAGCACTGGGAGGGCGAGCCCCAGGAGACCGAGGAGATGGCCCCGGTGTGGTGCGACCTGCAGGCCCTGCCCTACCCCGAGATGTGGGACGACGCGCGCTACTGGATGCCCAGGGTGCTCGAGGGCCGCAAGGTGCGCATGCGCTTCGTCTACGGCAAGGACAACCAGACCGTGGCCCAGGCCGAGCACGAGGAATGGCCGTCGTGAACCCCACCCTCGATCGTCCGACACCACCGACTTCAGCGAGCTCGACTACGACGCGGTATTGCAACGGGTGAGCGAATTGTTGGAGGAGGCTATTTGACTTACGTCCCTGCTCGTGCTACTGTTGCGGTGTCCCCCAAAAATCCGGTTGGGTTTTGCAGGGTCGTAAGGAGAAGTTTCATGAACAAAGGTACCGTCAAGTGGTTCAACGCGGAAAAGGGTTACGGCTTCATTGCTCAGGAGGGTGGCCCCGACGTATTCGTGCACTACTCGGCCATTCAGACCGATGGTTTCCGTACCCTTAACGAGGGCGATGTGGTCCAGTTCGAGATCGAGCCGGGCCGCAACGGGAAGGGCCCCCAGGCCAAGAACGTTCGCAAGGCCTAACACCTCGCAAAACGTCTGCCCCCCGCTAAGCGGGGGGTGTTTCTTTGGTGTTTGCGTCGATGGTCGATAGCTGATAGCTGGGCGCGGGTCGTACGTCGTACGTCCTACGTCGTACGCGAGACGCCAAACGCAAGACGCAAAACGCCTTGTCACCCCCCTTAGCAAGGGGGGCTGGGGGGGATACTCCCTCCCAGCCCGTGGGGAGGGACGGGGTGGGGGTAACCACGGGCCACGGGCCTCCCGCTGAAAGCTGACGGCTGACGGCTGACCGCTGACGGCTTAGAGCGCCAATGTCTTCGCCAGTTCGTACTTCCGCCGGTTGATGTCCTTGCGCTTTTCGACGGCTTCCTTGAAGGGGGTGAGCCGGATCTCGTCGTTGACCTCGCCGATGGCGACGCCGCTGGCCCCGGCGAGGAGGGCGTCGACGCAGGCGGCGCCCAGGCGGCTGGCGAGGACGCGGTCGATGGCGGTGGGGCTGCCGCCGCGCTGGATGTGGCCGAGCACGGTGACGCGGCCCTCGATGCCCGAGCAGAGCTTCACGTCGCGGGCCAGGGCCTCGGCCCCGCCCTCGTAGCCGCCCTCGGCCACCACCACGATGGACGACTTCTTGCCCTTGCCGGCGGAGGCCTCGATCACCTGCGCGCACATGTGGGCGCTGGTGGGGTCTTCGGGGAGCACGATCACCTCGGCGCCGCCGGCGATCCCGACCTCGAGCGCGATGAACCCGGCGTGCCGCCCCATCACCTCGATGAAGAACACCCGCTCGTGGCTGGCGGCGGTGTCGCGGATGCGGTCGATGGCGTCGAGGGCGGTGTTGACGGCGGTGTCGAAGCCGATGGTGTAGTCGGTGCCGTAGAGGTCGTTGTCGATGGTGCCGGGGGCGCCGACGATGGGGATGTGGTGCTCCTCGACGAGCTTCAAAGCTCCCCGGTAGCTGCCGTCGCCGCCGATGCAGACCACGCCGCTGATCCCCGCGTCCCGCAGGTTCTGCGCGGCCTTGGCCCGGCCCTCAGGGGTCATGAACTCCTTGCTGCGGGCGGTGAGGAGCACGGTGCCGCCGCGCTGGAGGGTGTTGGCCACGTCGCGCGGGCCTAGCTCGATGAAATCGCCGTCGATCATGCCCTGGTAACCGCGGCGGATGCCCACGACCTCCAGGCCCTGCGCCGTGCCCGCGCGCACCACCGCGCGGATGGCCGCGTTCATGCCAGGGGCGTCGCCGCCGCTGGTAAACACACCGATTCGCTTCATCATTCGACCTCACCACTCCCACGCCAGGTTCAGCGTTCACGCGTCGCCGGGAAGCCCTTCCCGCGGGAAACGCTTCCAGAAGACGCCCGGCCCTCAGGCCGGATCGTCATGAGCCAAAGTATAAGCCTGGTTTCGCGGAATGCCAGCCTCGACCAGCGCCCGGACCAGCGCCTTGCCGTGCAGGCCCTGGGCGCGCAAGCGCTCGAGCAGTTCCGCCGCGCTCGGCCCCTGAGGGGCGGCGGCCTCCTTAGGCCCCAGCACGATCACGAACTCCCCGCGCGGCTCGCGGAAGTGCTCCAGCGCCTCGCCCAGGCTGCCGCGGAACACCTCCTCGTGCAGCTTGGAGAGCTCGCGGGCCACGGCCACGGGGTGCGCCGGGCCGTAGAACTCGAGCAGGTCCTCGAGGGTGTCCCGCAGGCGGTGGGGGGCCTCGTAGAGCACCACGGTGCGGCCCGCGGCGATGCTCTGCAGGCGCTCGCGGCGCTCCGAGCTCTTCTGCGGCAAAAAGCCCTCGAAGGCGAAGCGGGCGGTGGGCAGCCCCGAGGCCACCAGGGCCGGGACCAGCGCGGTGGGGCCGGGCAGCACCTCGATCGCCCACCCCTCCTTCAGCCCCAGGCTCACCAGCTCGGCGCCGGGGTCGGAGATGCCGGGCGTGCCCGCGTCGGTGGCGTAGGCCACGTAGCTGTAGCCCTCCAGCAGCTCCCTGGCCCGCCCCACGGTGTGCTGGTCGAGCCGCACGGTGGGTTTGGCGATGCCGAAGTGCTTGAGCAGGATGCCGGTGCGCCGGGTGTCCTCGCAGGCCACCACCTCGGCCTCCCTGAGCGCCCGCAAGGCCCGCAGGGTGATGTCCTCGAGGTTGCCGATGGGGGTGGGGACGAGCACCAGGCGCATGGGGACTAGTGTAAGTCAATGGTCGGTGGTCGATGGTCGATAGCCCATAGCCGATAGCTGATAGCCGATAGCCGAACGCCAAACGCCCTTTCTTTGCCCCCCTTAGCAAGGGGGGCTGGGGGGATACCCCCTCCCCGCGTGCGGGGAGGGACGGGGAGGGGTAACCACGAGCTGACGGCTGATAGCTGATAGCTGACCGCTGACGGCTTAAAGCTTTTCGCTTCCCGCTTCCCTAAAATCCCCCTATGGCCCGCAACGCTTACGGTTGGCTTTACGACAAAATCTATGGCTTCAAGGACTACGGCCTCGAGGCGCGGCGCGTCCATGAGATCATCCAGGCGCGCAACCCGGGGGCGGGCAGCTTGCTGGACGTGGCGTGCGGGACGGGGAAGCACCTGGAGCACCTCAAGGCGCGCTACCGGGTGGTGGGGACCGACCTCGACGAGGGGCAGCTCGAGGAGGCCCGCCAGCGGCATCCCGAGGTGGGGTTCCACCGAGCCGACATGCGCGACTTCGAATTGGGCCAGCGCTTCGGCGCGGTCACGTGCCTGTTCAGCGCCATCGGCTACGCCGGGAGCGTGGAGGGGATGAACCGTGCGGTCGCCACGATGGCGCGGCACCTCGAGCCCGGCGGAATTCTCCTGCTCGAGCCCTGGCTCAGCCCCGAGGTCTGGCAGAACGGCCGCCCCCACGCCGTCTTCGTGGACGAGCCCGAGCTCAAGGTGGCCCGCATGAACGTCAGCCGCCAGGAGGGGCGCGAGAGCGTGCTCGAGTTCCACTACCTCCTCGCCCGCCCCCAGGGCGTCGAGTACTTCACCGAGGAACTGCGCCTGTTCCTGTTCACCCACGAGGAGTACATCAACGCCTTCCAGCAGGCCAGTCTGAGCGTCGATTTCGACCCCCAGGGCCTTACCGGGCGGGGGCTTTACGTGGGGGTGAAGGGAGAGTAGGGGGAAGCTTTGAGCCCTCAGCTATCAGCTATCAGCCGTTAGCGGTTAGCTTGTGGCTCGTGGTTTACCCCTCCCCGCACGCGGGGAGGGGGTATCCCCCCAGCCCCCCTTGCTAAGGGGGGTAAAGAATGGGCGTTTTGCGTCTTGCGTTTTGCGTTTGGCGTTTGGCGTTTGGCGTACGACGTACGACCCGCACCCGGCTATCAGCTATCGACTATCGACCATCGCCGTATATTTGACCCATGGAACTCCACCACGTCGGCATCGCCGTCAGCGACCTCGAGGCCCGCCGCCCGGCCGTACTACGCCCTGGGGTACGAGCTCGAGGCCAAGGACACCGTCGAGAGCCAGGGCGTGAGCGTGTACATGCTCAGGAGCGGCCACAGCCGCCTCGAGCTGCTCGCCCCCACCCGGCCCGACAGCCCCATCGGCAAATTCCTGGACAAGCGGGGGCCGGGGATCCACCACCTAGCCTTCGCGACGGGCGACATCCGGGGGGAGCTCGAGCGCCTGGCCGGGGAGGGCACGCCCCTCATCGACGCGGCGCCGCGCCCCGGGTTCGGGGGGCACCTCGTGGCCTTCATCCACCCCAAGTGGTCGGGCGGGGTGCTGGTCGAGCTCGTCGAGGC
>NZ_KE387023.1:1269173-1338404 GCF_000430045.1 Calidithermus chliarophilus DSM 9957
AGAACGGCCGCCCCCACGCCGTCTTCGTGGACGAGCCCGAGCTCAAGGTGGCCCGCATGAACGTCAGCCGCCAGGAGGGGCGCGAGAGCGTGCTCGAGTTCCACTACCTCCTCGCCCGCCCCCAGGGCGTCGAGTACTTCACCGAGGAACTGCGCCTGTTCCTGTTCACCCACGAGGAGTACATCAACGCCTTCCAGCAGGCCAGTCTGAGCGTCGATTTCGACCCCCAGGGCCTTACCGGGCGGGGGCTTTACGTGGGGGTGAAGGGAGAGTAGGGGGAAGCTTTGAGCCCTCAGCTATCAGCTATCAGCCGTTAGCGGTTAGCTTGTGGCTCGTGGTTTACCCCTCCCCGCACGCGGGGAGGGGGTATCCCCCCAGCCCCCCTTGCTAAGGGGGGTAAAGAAAGGGCGTTTGGCGTCGGGCGTTCGGCTATCAGCTATCGACCCCCGACCCCCGCTAATCCGTCGGCCCCACCACCGAATCCAGTTGCTGCAACCGCAGGAACAGCCGCACCAGGTCCTGGTCGAGGTGGCCCGTGCGGGCGCTCTGCCACAGCTCGAGCGCAGCCGCCTCCCGGCCCAGCGCCGACTTGTAGGGGCGCTCGGAGGTGAGGGCGTCGAAGACGTCGCACACCGCGAAGATGCGGGCGGGGAGGGGGATGGCCTCGCCCTTGAGGCCGTCGGGGTAGCCGCGGCCGTCCCAGCGCTCGTGGTGGTGGCGCACCACCTGGCGGGCGGCGAGGGGCACGAAGGGGAGGTTGCGCACCAGGTCGTCGCCCATGGGGGCGTGGGTCTTCATCAGGGCGAACTCCTCGGGGCTGAGGCGGCCGGGCTTGAGCAGGATGGCGTCGGGGATGGTGAGCTTGCCGATGTCGTGCAGGTAGGCCCCCCAGCGCAGGTCGCGGATGGCGGTGGGGTCGAGGCTGAGGGCCTGGCCCATCTGCGTGGCCATGGCCGCCACGCGGTCGGTGTGCCCCGCCGTCTCGCGGTCGCGGGCCTCGAGCGCCACGCCGATGGCGCGCAGGGCCCGTTCGTAGGCGTCCTCCAGGCGTTGGGTGCGCTCCAGGCGCGCCACCAAGGCCCCGATCAGCCGCGCCCCGCCGTCCATCAGGCGGCGCTCGCTCTCGCTCCAGCCGCCCTTGACCCGGCGGCAGAAGGTCAGGCCGCTTTCCGCGCCGCTCTCGCGGCTGGCCATGGTGACGTAGAAGCTGTAGACCCCTAGGCGGGCGTAGGGCTCCAGCGCCGGGTGGTGGCTGCTGTCGGGGATGTGGGCGTGGCCGCGCTCGAAGAGCCCCAGCTCGCTCAGGGTCTTCACGCTCACCTCGGCGGCCAGCGGCCAGGGCAGCTCGAGCTCCCCCGCCACGCTGCGGGCGTGGACCGTCTCGCCCCGCCGCCGCCCCAGGATCACCAGCTCGGCCCCAGCCAACTGGCGGATGCGCTCGATGGCGCGGTCGAGCACCTGGGGGTAGGTCTCCTCGATGAGGTGGGAGAGGTCGAGGAGGGCCTGCTTCTCCTGGATCTGGGTCTGGAGGCTCTCGCTCACCTGCACCCGCTCGAAGGCGCTGCCCGCCACGTTGCCCACCAGGCTCAGCAGGTGCAGGTCCCGCTCGCCCAGCGCGCCGGCGGCCTGGCGGGCCACGTGCAGCACCCCCACCGGCGTGCCCGCGGAGTCCAGCAGGGGCAGGATCACCAGCGAGCGCGGCCAGCGCTCGCTGGCCCCGTTGCGGTAGATGCGCGGGTCGCTCCAGGCGTCGCGGACGAGGTAGGGCTGCCCGCTCTCCAGCGCGGCCCAGGCCAGGCCGGGGTTGTGGGGGGCCTCGAAGTCGGCGGCGGGGGGTAGCTCGGCCACCAGGTGCAGCCGGTCGCGGGCGCTCACCCGGTACAGGGCCACCCAGTCGGCGTGGCTGAGGTCGCGGGCCACCGCCAGCAGGGTCTGGGCCACCTCCTGGCCGCTGCGGGCGTCGCTGAGCGCGCGGGTCAGGCTGCCGATGACCTCCAGCTCGTGCACCCGCTCGAGCAGGCCCTCGGTGGTGCGCACGCGCTCGAGGGCGTTGGCGGTGAGGTTGCCGATGAGCTCGACGAGCTGGACCTCCTGGGGGGTGTAGCCGTCGAAGGCGTTGCGCCCGCAGATGAGCGCGCCCAGCGGCAGCCCGGCCGAGTCGAAGAGGGGGAGGGTGATCTGCGAGCGGTTGAGACCGCCCTCGCGGGCGGCTTCAGGGGTGAAGCCGTGGGGGTCGTCGGCCACGTCGGGGCTGTAGACGGTCTGGCGCGACTCGAGCGCGTACCAGGCCAGTCCCATGCCGCGCGGCACCCAGAAGGCCTCGACCTGGCTGAACCAGCCCGCCCCCGCCACCACCTCCAGCTCCTGGCGCGAAGGCGTCAGCGTCAGCAGCGCGGCGTGCTCGGACTGCAGCAGCCGGGCGGTCTCGCTCACCACCCGCTCCCCGATCTCCTGCCGGGTCGCGGCGTCCTTGAGGGCCTGGGAGATGTCGGCGATGGTCTGGAGCTCGCGCAGCCGCGCCTGCAGGCCCTCGCTCGAGCGCACCCGCTCCAGCGCGGAGGCGGTGACGTTGGCGATGACCTGCAGCACCCCCACGTCCTTGGGCGAGAAGGCGTTGGGCTCGTTGCGCGAGGCCACCAGCGTGCCCAGCACCTGGCCGTGTGAGTCGTACATGGGCACCACCGCCCTCGAGCGCGGCAGCTCCTGCTGGCGGAAGGCCGTATAGACCCGGGGGTCGTTGAGGGCGTCGGCGCTGAGCACGGGCTGGCCGCTTGTCACCGCCACCCAGCTCAGGCCATGGCCCTTGGGCACGCCCACCCCCAAGTAGGCGGTGAAGCTGCCGCGGGCCGCGGCCATGCGCAGCTCCTGCCCGTCGGGGCTGAGCAGGAAGATGCCCGAGCTCACCGAGCCCATCAGCTTGGTGATCTGGCCGGCCACGGTCTCGAGCACGTCCTGGGCGGCGAGAGCGTCGTTGAGGGCCTTGGAGACCTGCTCGAGCACCTCCAGCTCGTGCAGGCGCTGGCGCAGGGCCTCGGTCTCGCGCACGCGCTCGAGGGCGGTGGCGGCCACGTTGGCCACCACCTGCAGCAGCCGCACGTCGAGGGGGCTGTAGCGCCCGGGGTGGCGGCGCCCCGAGCCCAGCACCCCCAGCGGGCTGCCGTCGGAGGCGAAGAAGGGCACCACGAGCTGCTCGTGCGGCGGGACCTTGTGGCGCCGGCGCGCCGGCGGGAGGTAGGCCCGGGGGTCCTGGGTGGCGTCGGGGGTGTGCACGGGCTGGCGCTGCTCGAGCGCCCGCCAGGCCAGCCCCCTGCCCTGGGGCACCTCCGCCCCCAGGAAGACCTCGAACAGCCCCTGGGCCGCTTCCAGGCGCAACGCGGCGTCCTTGGGGTCGAGCAGCCCGACGACCACGTGCTCGGAGTTCATCAGCCGGGCGATCTCCACCTGCAGGCGCTCGGCGATGCCCCGGCTCGAGGTCGCCCCCCGCAGGGCCTCGGTCGCCGCCTCGATGACCTCGAACTCGCGCGCGCGGGCCTCGAGCTCCTCGCGGTCGCGCCGGGCCACCAGCAGCGCGGTGATCTGCAGCGCGTAGTCGCGGGCGATGTGCACCGAGTCGGCGTCGAAGGCGGCGGGGTCGCTGAGGGAGTCGAGGTTGATCTCGGCCACCGTCTCGCCGCGCAGCACGATGGGCACCGAGAGGTTGGCCTGGATCTGGGTCATGTGCTTGCCGATGCGCTCGACGAGGTGCTGGTTGTTGGGGTCGAGCTCGATGGTGGGGTGGAGCTGTTCGCGGCTGAGGATGCGCGGCTCGCCCCGCCGCCAGCCCTCGGGGTCGCCGTACCACTGCACGGCGGCCTCCTCGCTGGTCTCGATCCCCAGCACCTCCTCGCCGAAGCCCACCTGGGCCACGAAGCGGTAGCGCTCGCCCTGGCGCAGCCGCAGGCTGCCCGCCTCGGCCCCCGGCACCACCGCCACCGCCGACTCGAGGATGCTCTGCCACGCCTCGGCCTCGCTGCGGGTGGCCAGGGCTTCGACGGTGCGCAACAAGGTGGCGTAAGGGGGCTCCGCCTTGGACTCGGCAGGACGTGCCCCGGCGCTGCGGGGGTCGGGGGCCGGGGCCATATCTCTAAATGGTAGTGCATCTTGCATCGGCCGGCGGTGTACTCGGTACAAAAGCCGAGCGAAAGCGCCGGCCACGGGCGCGGGCGTGGCCTGGCCCACGGGGGGCTTGCGCGGGAGATGGGGGGGCGTGCTACACTCTCTGCATTGCACCACTCCGAAAGGAGGTGACCACGATGATGATGAGCCACTGCTTCCTTCCCCAAGCCGTCACTGGCGTCTCTTCCGTGGTTTGCCTCCGTGCCGTTATGTCGGCAGCATAGACAGAACCGATTATCTGTCCGGGGGCACGCCAAAGGCCCCCGGACTTCCGTTTGTGTTTGCTATTCGAGGTTGAATCCATGCTCCACGACACCAAAAGCTGGCTGGACGAAGAGCTCGAGGCCGAGACGGGTCTCGAGGACGACCCCGAGACCCGGCAGCACTTCGCCGGGCGCGCCCACCGCTTAGCCCGCAAGCCCCCCCGCCGCCGCTCGGTCAAGAAGCTGTTGGAAGAGGGCCTCAAAGACCCCCGCGCCCCCAAGTTCGGCGACCCGGGCCTGCAGAGCCTTTACGAGAAAGAACAGTTCAGCGAGCTGCTGTGGGAGCTGCGCAGCGGCAAGGAGGCCACCGTCTACGTGGTGCGGGCCACCGAGAAGTCCTGGCCCGATAACCCCGAGGCCCTGCTGGCGGCCAAGCTCTACGTCGACAGCCGGGTGCGCTCGTTCAAGAACGACGCGCTCTACCGCCAGGGCCGCTTCATCGGCAACCAGCGGATGGAGAAGGCCATCGACCAGCGCAGCCAGTTCGGCATCAGCGCCCAGAACGTGCTGTGGGTGGAGGAGGAGTACCGCCAGCTCCACGCGCTGCACCAACTGGGCGTGCCCGTACCCAAGCCCGTCGCCCACGCGGGCAACGTGATCCTGATGGAGTTCGTGGGCGACGAGGACGGCCCCGCCCCGCGCCTCTCGGAGGCGGGCCTGAGCCGGGAGGAGGCCCAGGAGGCGCTCGAGCAGGCCGTTCGCAACCTGGGCCTGATCCTCTCGGCGGGCAAGATCCACGGTGACTACTCGACCTTCAACCTGCTGTGGCACGAGGGCCGGGTGGTGGTCATCGACTTCCCGCAGATGGTGGAGTGGGACAAGAACCCCCTGGCGATGCAGATTTTGCAGCGCGACGTGCGGGGCCTGTGTCGTACGTTCGGCCACCTGGGCCTCCACCCAAAGCCCGAGGCGGTGCTGCGCCAGGTCTGGCAAATTGCCCATGCCAACCCCACCCGCTTCACCCCCATGGAGGTGAGTTACCTGTGAACATCCGGCCTTTCGACTTCAGCGACGGCGACTACGCGCTCTACGTGCGGCTCAACAACGCGGTGTACCCCGACCGGCCCCGCACCCTGGAGGCCCTTCGCCACTTCGACGCCACCAAGGGCCCCGACGAGATCGCCCAGACCTTCTTCGTGGAGCACGGCGGTGAGGCGGTGGGCTGGTTCGCCTTCATGACCCCCCGCTTCAACCCGGTGCCGGGGCAGCTCGAGGTGGAGTGGGGCCTGCTGGCGGGCCACGAGGGCTTGGCCGAGGCGCTGTGGGGGGTGCTCGAGCGCGAGATCGCCCCCCACCGCCCCGAGGCGCTGGTGAGCCGGGTGCGCGAGGACTGGCCCCAGGCCGCCTTCTACGCCGCGCAGGGCTTCGAAATCTACGACCGGATGTGGGCCAGTACGCTTGACCTCGAGCGCTTCGACCCCGCCCCCTTCCGGCGGCCCCTGCCCGAGCCCGTCAGGATCGGCACCCTGGCCGACCTCGACTACCGCAGCGAGGCGGTGCAGCGGTGCTACTACGCCCTGATCGCGGCCCTGCTGCGCGACGTGCCCTCGGCCCAGCCGGTGGAGGTGTGGCCCTTCGAGGTGTGGCAGGAGCGGGTCATGAGCGACCGGAACATGATCCCCGAGGCCAACTTCATCGCCTTCGAGGGGGAGGCTATGGTGGGGGTGTCGCAGTTGTGGAGGTCGCCGCGCCCGCAGACCCTCCAGACCGGCCTCACCGGGGTGCTGCCCTCGCACCGGCGCCTGGGCATCGCCCTCGCCCTCAAGCTGCGGGCCCTCGAGCACGCCCGGCAGCAGGGCTACCGCTACGTGCGCACCAACAACCACCAGGTCAACCGCCCCATGCTCGCCATCAACGAGGCGCTGGGCTTCGAGAAAGAACCCGCCCAGCTCCACCTCAAGAAAAACCTGCTCGTCCGGGAGGAAACGTGAAAAGCACCGTGAACCCGACCAACCTGACCATCCGCCCCTTCGCCGAGGCCGACTACGCCGCCGCGGTGGAGGTCAACAACGCGGTCTACCCCGATTACCCCGCCTCGGTGGAGGAGTGGCGGCACACCGACCGCAACCGCGACCCCAAGTACCGCTTCGCCCGCTTCGTGGCCGAGGCGGGGGGCCGGGTGGTGGGGGTGAGCCAGTACGGGCAGAGCGCCAGCAACTACCACCCGCGCAAGTTCTGGCTCGAGGTCTTGGTCCATCCCCAGCAGCAGGGCCAGGGCATCGGCAAGGCCCTGTACCAGCGGGTGCTGGACGCGGTGATCGCCTTCGACCCCCTCACGGTGCGGGCCGGGGTGCGCGAGGACCTGCAGCGCGGGGTGCGCTTCCTGCAAGAGCGCGGCTTCGCCGAGGAGCGGCGGGCCTGGGAGTCGCGGCTGGACGTGCAGGCCTTCGACCCCGCCCCCTACCTCCCCCTCCTCGAGCGCCTGGAGGCCGAGGGCTTCGAGTTCAAGAGCATCCGCGAGCTGGAGGCCGACCCCGAGCGCGACCGCAAGCTCTACGAGCTCGAGCTCGCCGCCGAGCGCGACATGCCCGCCCCCGACGCCTACACCGGCTACGACTTCGAGCACTTCGTCAGGCACTACCTGCAAAGCCCCGACCTCTCGCCCGATAGCTGGCTGGTGGCGCTCAAGGACGGGGAGTACCTGGCGGTGAGCACCATCTGGAAGGCGCAGGAGGGCGGCGAGCTCTACAACGGGGCCACCGGCACCCGCCCCGAGTGGCGCCGCCGGGGGCTGGCCCTGGCGCTCAAGGTGAGGAACCTGCTGTGGGCCAAGCGCGAGGGCTACGCCCAGATCAAGACCTGGAACGACTCGAGCAACCGGCCCATGCTCGCCATCAACGAGCGGCTGGGCTTCTGGAAGATGCCCGCCTGGATCACCTTCCGCAAGGACTTCGGGGACGGCGCATGAGCCCCGCCTTCCGGCCCTACCAGCCCCACGACCGCGAAGCCTGCCTCGCCGTCTTCCGCTCCAACGTGCCGCGCTACTTCGCCCCGCACGAGGAGGCCGAGTTCGCCGAGTTCCTGGACGAGCTGCCCTGCACCTACTTCGTGCTCGAGGCCGCGGGCGAGGTGCTGGGCTGCGGGGGCTACTACGTGGCCCCCGAGCGCGGGGAGGGCGGGCTGTGCTGGGGCATGGTGCACCGGCGCCACCACGGCGGCGGGCTGGGCCGGCAGCTGCTGCTGGAGCGCCTGTACCGCCTGGTCCAGCACCCCGAGGTGGCCTTCATCCGCCTGGACACCAGCCAGCACACCTGCGGCTTCTTCGAGAAGCTGGGTTTCGCCACCATCAAAACCGAGTCTAACGGTTATGCTCCAGGCCTAGACCGCTACGACATGCAGCTATGGCTCGAGCCCGCCGCCCGCGCCCGCATCATGGCGGCCTGGCTCGAGGCGCAAGCCCTGCAAGGAGAACCTTCATGATCAAGATTCGCCCCGTACATAAGCCCGCCGATTTCGCCGTGATCGCCCAGGTCCTCACCGCCGCCGAGCCCGAGTGGCCGGTCACCCCCGAGATGGTGGCGCGCTGGGACCAGCAGCGCAACCCCAAGTACCACAGCGCCGACTTCGTGGCCGAGTACCCCGACGCCGGGGTGGTGGCGGTGGCCGGGCTGGGCGAGGACGACTGGGCCTGGGAAGAGGGCAAGTACTGGGTCAACGTGCGCGTACACCCCGGCTTCCGCGGCAAGGGCATCGGCCGCGCCCTCTACGAGCACCTGATGGCCCACCTCCAGACCCAAGCCCCCGTGGTGCCCAAGAAGGTGCTGTGCATGTTCGGGGAGGACAAGCCCGAGACCCGGGCCTTCGTGGAGCGGCGGGGCTTCGTGCTCGAGTGGAAGCGCTACGAGTCGCGCCTGCAGACCCAGGGCTTCGACTTCGCCCCCTACGCCCACATCGAGCAGCAGGTGGCGGAGGCGGGGCTGGAGATCAGGAGCCTGGCCGAGCTGATGGCCGCCGACCCCCAGGCCGCGCGCAAGCTGTGGGAGCTCGACTGGATCCTCTTCCAGGACGTGCCCATGGGCGTGACCTTCACCAAGCGCGAGTTCGAGCAGTGGATGAAGGAGGAGCTCGACGACCCCCACTTCATCAAGGAGGCCAGCTTCGTCGCCCTCGACCCCCGGCGCGACGACCCCCTCACCGGCAGCTTCGTGGGCTACACCAGCCTGATGAAGAACCCCGGCGGCTTCTGGGTGATCGGCATGACCGGGGTGCTGCGCGAGTACCGCGGCAAGGGCTTGGCCAAGGCGCTCAAGCTGCGGGGGATGCGCTACGTGCAGGAGCACGGCGGCGGCGAGATCCGCACCTTCAACGACCCGCCCAACTTCGTGATGTACGGCATGAACCTCGCCATCGGCTTCCAGCCCTACCCCTCGAGGCTGCGCTACATGAAGCGCCTCGACGACCAGCCGGTCGAGCCCTTCGACGAGAGCAAGTACCGGCGGGGCCGCGAGGAGCCCGACTACGAGAAGGCCGAGGGCTAGTCCCGCAGGCCGAACAGGCGGCTGACCATGTAGTCGATGAGCAGGAAGAGCACCACCAGCAACAGCAGCAGCCCCCACCAGGGCATCTGCACCCAGACCACCACGAACAGCCGCTCGAGCACCTTGTAGAGGATGAATCCGAAGATCAGCGTGGTGACCAGGCTGGCCAGAAAACGGCGGGCTTTGTCCACGCCCTAAGAATAGCCGACCGCCGGAGAAAGTATGAAAACGCTCAACCTGACCGTTCGCCCTTTTGAAGAACGCGACTACGCCGCCATCGCCGAGGTGTTCAAGGCGGCCTGGCCCGACGAGGCCCACACCGAGGCCCGCTTGCGCGAGGACGACGACCACGCCCCCGAGGTCAAGTGGGGGCGCTTCGTGGCCGAGCTCGACGGGCGCATGGTGGGCCACGCCGAATACACCCAGTTCGAGGGGATGTACCACCCCCAGAAGTTCGCGGCCTGGGTCACGGTGCGGCCCGAGTTCCGCGGCCAGGGCATCGGCAAGGCCCTCTATGCCCGGCTGATGGAGGCCCTCGAGCCCCACGACCCGATTTCCATCCTGAGCACGGCCCGCGAGGACCAGGCCGCAGCCCTCGCCTGGCTGCAAAAGCTGGGCTACGAGGAGAAGATGCGCTACTGGGAGTCGCGCCTCGACCTGGCCGCCTTCGACTTCGCCCCCTGGGCGGGCCGCATCGAGGCCGTGGAGGGGGCGGGCTTCGAGCTCAGGAGCCTGAAGGAGCTCGAGCCTGATCCCGAGCACCGGCGCAAGCTGTACGACCTCTGGCTCGAGGCCCGCCTCGACGTGCCCCGCCCCGACGCCATGAGCGAGGTGTCGTTCGAGGAGTACTGCCGGTGGGTCTTCGAGAGCCAATACTACCTGCCCGAGGCCCACTTCGTGGCGGTGGAGGGCTCGAGCGGCCGGTACGTCGCGCTGAGCACCCTGTGGAAGACCGACGGCGACTACCTGGCCACCGGCCTGACCGGGACCCGCCGGGCCTACCGGCGCAAGGGGCTGGCGCTGGCCCTCAAGCTCAAGGGCATCCGCTTCGCCAAGGAGCACGGGGCCCGCGAGATCCGCACCGGCAACGAGGCGGGCAACCGGCCCATGCTCGCCATCAACGAGGCGCTGGGCTTCGTCAAGCAGCCCGCCTGGATCGACTTCGTCAAGGTCTTCCGCGAGGGCTGAACGCCCCGGCACCCCCATCAAGGAGCACCCGTCATGCAATTGCAATCGCTGGGTTACCGCACCGACCTGATGTTCCGCCGCTTCGAGGGGGAGGTGGTGGGGCGCGAGCGCTACCTGGCCGTGCGCACCCCCCGCAACCCCGGCTACCGCTGGGGCAACTTCCTGATCTTCGACCGCCCCCCGCAGGCGGGCGACCTCGAGCGCTGGAAGGCGCTCTTCGCCCGCGAGATCGGGACCCCGCCCGCCTACGCCCACTTCGCCTTCGGCTGGGACGGCGCGGAGCCGGGCGAGGTGGGGCCTTTCCTCGAAGCCGGCTTCCGCCTGGAGCAAAGCGCGGTGCTCAGCGCCCGCAGCGTGGTCCAGCCGCCCAAGCTCAATACGGCCTGCGAGGTGCGCCCCCTGCTCAGCGACGCCGACTGGGAAGAGCGCGTCGAGCTGGCGCTGGCCGTCAACGCCGCCGAGCCCCCCGAGAAGCGCGAGGGGGAGGGCTACCGCGACTTCGTGGCTCGCAAGGCCGAGGAGTACCGCCGCATGGTCGCGGCCGGGCTGGGGCAGTGGTTCGGGGCCTACCTCGAGGGCCGCCTGGCCGCCACGCTGGGCCTGTTCGTGTGGGAGGGGCTGGGGCGCTTCCAGACCGTCGAGACCCACCCCGCTTTTCGCCGCCGGGGCCTGTGCGGCACCCTGGTCTACCACACCGCCCGCATCGGCCTGCACGAGATGGGCGCCCAGACCCTGGTGATGGTGGCCGACCCCGGCTACGTCGCCATCCGGATCTACGAGTCGGTGGGCTTCCGCGTCAGCGAGCCCATGTGGGGGCTCGAGTGGCACCCCACCAACGGCTAGAGGAACACCCTATGAGCTTTCGCATCCGCCCTTTCGAGCCCGCCGATTACCCGGCCATGGTCGAACTCTGGAACCTCCACAACCCCGACTGGTCCCGCACCGTGGCCGAGGAGCAGAACAGCGACGCCAAGCGCGACCCCAAGTACCGCTTCGCCCGCTTCGTGGCCGAGGCGGGGGGCCGGGTGGTGGGGGTGGCGCAGCACGACCAGAGCCCCGGCTCCTACCACCCCCAGCGCTTCTCGCTCGAGCTCTACCTGCACCCCGACTTCCTGGGCCGGGGCCTGGGCAAGGCCCTCTACGCCCGCCTGATGGAAGCCCTCGAGCCCTACCGGCCCCAGCACCTGCTGGCCCAGGTGCGCGAGTCCAGCGAGCGCGGGCTGCGCTTCGCGCGGGAGCGGGGCTTCCGCGAACTCAAGCGCGACTTCGTGAGCACCCTCGACCTGCGCTGCGCCGACCTGAGCCCCTACGCGGGCCTGGAGGAGAAGCTGGCCGCCGAGGGCATCCGGCTGGCGTCGTTCGCCCGGTTGCTCGAGGCCGACCCCGACGCCGCCTGCAAGCTCCACGAGCTCTTCTCCGACTTCCGCCTCGACATCCCCCGCGCCGCCCCGCCCACCCCCATCACCCTCGACTTCTTCGTGCGCAACATCCTGCAAGGCCCCGACTACGACCCCCGGCTCTTCCTGGTGGCCCTCGAGGGCGAGCGCTGGGTGGGCATGAGCGGCTTGTTCCGCGTGGGCGACTCCAAGGATCTCGACCTGTGGATCACCGGCGTGCGGCGGGAGTACCGGGGCCGCAAGATCGCGCTGGCGCTGAAGGTGGCGGGGGTCCGGCTGGCGCGGGAGCTGGGCTTCGAGAGCATCCGCACCGACAACGACTCGCGCAACGCCCCCATGCTGGCGATCAACCGAAAGCTGGGCTTCGTGCCCGGCCCCGCCAGCCTGACGCTGCAAAAGGAGCTGTGAGCATGGGCCTCCGCTTCCGGGAAGCGAGTTTCCCCGCCGACTACGCGGCCATGGCGGCGGTGCTGAGCGCGGTCTACCCCGAGTGGCCCCGCAGCGCCCAGGACCTCGAGCGCGACGACGCCACCCGCGACCCCCGCTACTACTGGAAGGTCTTCCTGGCCGAAGAGGACGGGGAGGTGGTGGGGGTGGCGAGCGCCGGCCACCTGAGCGCGATGCACCGGGAAGGCCGTTTCGGGGTGCGGCTGAGCGTGCTCCCGCACGAGCGCAACCGGGGCATCGGCGGCCTGATGTACGAGCGGCTGCTCGAGCACCTGCGCTCCCTGGGCGCCCGCGAGCTGCTCTGCTCGCTCGACGAGCGGCGCGGCGAGGCCCTGGCCTTCGCCCGGCACCGGGGCTTCGAGGAGTTCTGGCGGATGTTCGAATCGCGGCTCGACCCCAAGGCCTTCGACTTCACGCCCTACGCCCTTCTCGAGCAGCGCCTGGGGGCCGAAGGTTACGCCCTGCGCACCTATGCCGAACTCGCCGACCCTCAGGGCGAGCAGAAGTTCTACGAGTTGCATTGGCAGCTCATGCAGGACATCCCCATGGACGAGCCCCCCCAGCGCGAGCCCCTCGAGCAGTGGCGCAAGCAGTGGACCCAAAACCCCCGCGCCCTGCCCGAGGCCTGCTACGTCGCCCTCAAGGACGGGCGGTGGGTGGGCATCTCTAACCTGTGGGCCTACGACGGCTACTACCTCATCGCCCTCACCGGGGTGCTGCGCGAGCACCGGGGCAGGTCGCTGGCGCTGGCGCTCAAGCTGGCCGGGATCCGCTACGCCCTGGAGCACGGGGGCCTCGAGATCCGCACCTTCAACGACTCGCCCAACCGGGCCATGCTGGGCCTCAACCGCAAGCTGGGCTTCGTGCCCCAGGCCGCCACCATCCAGATGCGCAAGACGCTGGCCGCCGAGCTCTGAAGCCGGCCCCTGCCCAGAGGTAAGGACGTGCTATCCCCAAAGCAGGCTGACCGACAAGCCCAGCACGCCCCCGCCCAGCATCACCGCCAGGATGTTGGCCCCGCGGTAGATCAGGAGGGTCGCCAGCGCCATCACCGCGAAGCTCCAGGGCTTGTCCATCCCCAGCTCGATCAGCACCAGCAGCATGCTCAGCGAGAGACCCATGCTCACCGGGACCAGCGCCTTGCGCAGGGCGCGGCTCCAGCGGGCGCGGGCCATCCACCGCCAGCCGTGCACCAGCACGACGGCCCCGGCGGCCCCCGGCAGGAACATGCCCAGCAGCGCGGCCAGCGCCCCCAGCGGCCCGGCGGCGCTCAGGCCGTAGAACACCACCGCCAGCATGTTGGGCCCCGGCACGAACTGGCCCAGCGCGAAGCCGTCGGCGAACTGCTGCGGCGTGACCCAGCCCTGGGCGATGAGGGTGCGGGCCATCTCGGGCAGGTTGGCCATCCCGCCCCCGAAGCTGATGAGCCCCAGCCGCAGGAAGGTGAGGAAGACCTCGAGCCCCTCGCTCACCCCGCCTCGGCCTCCCGCCAGTACAGCGCCACCCCCACCGGCACGGTGAGCAGCAGCACCAGGAGCAGCGACCAGTGCAGCAACCCGTAGGTCACGAACACCACCAGCGCCAGCAGCACCGCCTTGAGCGAGTCCAGCCCGATCCGGGCCTGGCGCAGCACGGTAGCCAGGATCAGCCCGATGGCCGCCGCCGCCACCCCGCTCAGCGCACCCTCGACGCTCGAGCCCGGCAGCGCCCCGAAGCGGAAGTAGGCCAGGCTCAGGAGCAGCATCAGGCTCACGCCGGGCAAGAGCACCCCCGCCAGGGCCGCGACCCCGCCCAAAGCCCCGCCCAGCCGCGCGCCCAGGTGGGCGGCCAGGTTGGCGAACACCGGCCCCGGCAGCACCCGGCACAGGGCAGTGGTTTCGAGGAACTCCCGCTCGCTCAGCCAGCCCCGCCGCACCACCATGAGCTCGTAGATGTGGGCGGTGCCCCCGCCGCCGAAGGCGGTGAGGCCGACGTAGAGAAAAGCGGTAAACAATTGAGGCAACGGCACGCGCACGCTGGAAGTGAGGATACTATGCTCAGGCCCGCCCATCCCGCCGATTACCCGGCCATCGCCCGCATCCACAACACGCTGTGGCCCGAGCACTTCCGCAGCCTGGAGGACTTCGCCCACCTCGACCGCCACAACCCCGTGCGGCGCTTCCTGCTCGAGCTCGACGGGCCGGTGGCGGTGGCCGGCCTGCGTGACCGGGGTGCTTTCTACGAGTTCGAAGTCGGCGTGCTCCCCGAGTTCGAGGGCCGGGGCCTGGGGCGCGAACTCTACGCCCGCTTGCTGCGCGAGCTCGAGGCCCTGCCCCCCAAGCGCACCCTGGCCTTCGTGAAGGAGAGCCACCCCTACGCCCTGGCCTTCGCCGCCCGGCGGGGCTGGCGGGAGTCGCTGCGCGGCTACCACCAGCACCTCGACCTCGCCGCCTTCGACCCGGCGCCCTTCGAGGGCCTGAGGCGGCGGCTCGAGGCCGAGGGCTACGCCTTCCACAGCTACGCCGTCCTCCCCGACCCCGAGCGCCTGTACCCCCTGCTGCGGCAGACCTACCTGGACGTGCCCCGCTCCGGCGAGGCCGAGCCGCTAAGCCTGGAGGAGTTCCGCCGCCGCTTCGTCCTGCACCCCGCCTTCCACCCTCAGACCAGCTTCGTCGCCGTGCGGGAGGGGGAGTGGGCGGGCCTGAGCCTGGTCCGGCGGCGCGGCGAGAGCGGGCTGCACTCGGCCATGACCGGCGTGCTCCCCGCGCACCGGGGCCGGGGCCTGGCGACGGCGCTCAAGGTTTGCTCGATCCTCGAGGCCCGCCGCCTGGGTTTCGCCGAACTCCACACCAACAACGCCGCCGGCAACGCCCCCATGCTGGCGGTCAACGCCCGGCTGGGCTTCGTCCGCGAGCCCGCCCAGATCGAACTCGAACTCACCAAGGAGTCGCTATGGACCTGATCATCCGGCCCTTCACCCCCGAGGACCACCTGCCCGCCCTCGAGATCCACAACGCCATCTGGCCCGATACCCCCCAGACCCTCGAGGACCGGCTCGAGGCCGACGGGCGCCGCCGCGCCGACCTGGTGTTCCGCCGCTACGCCGCCGAGGTGGGCGGCCAGGTGGTGGCGACGGGCTCCTTCCAGCACATGGAGTGGTTCTTCCACCCCCGCAAGTTCGCCATCGGCATGCAGGTCCACCCCCGGTGGCAGGGCCGGGGCGTCGGCGGGCGGCTCTGGCGCCACCTGCTGGCCGAGCTCGAGGCCTTCGAGCCCCTCAGCCTGCACGCCTCGGTGCGCGAGGACAAGAACGGCTGGGCCGTGGCCCGGCACTACGGCTTCGCCGAGGAGAGCCGGGCCTGGGAGTCGCTGCTCGACCTCAGCACCTTCGACCCCGCGCCCTTCGGCGACGCGGTGGAGCGGGTGCGGGCGGCGGGCTACCGCATCCTGAGCTGGGCCGAGCTGGGCGACACTCCCGAGAATCGCCGCAGGCTGTGGGAGCTCGACGTCGAGGTCTCCGAGGACGTGCCCCACACCCACCCCTTCACCATGCCCACCCTCGAGCGCTACGAGCAACAGGTCTTCGGCAGCCGCGACTTCCAGCCCGAGACCCTGCTCGTCGCGCTGTCCCCGGACGGGGAGTTCGCCGGGGTCAGCCAGCTCTGGAAAACCCAGCCCGAGCACCGCCTGCACAACGGCCTCACCGGCGTGCGCCGCGCCCACCGCCGCAAGGGGCTGGCCCTGGCGATGAAGCTGGAGAACGTGGCGCGGGCCAGGGCCCTGGGCAAGCGCGAGATCCGCACCTTCAACGACCAGACCAACCGGCCCATGCTCGCCATCAACGAGGCCATGGGCTTCGTCAAGCAGCCCGCCTGGATCGACGTGGTGCGGGTGCTGCGCTCGGAGTAGACTCCCTGCGGGAGTCGCCGATAGCCGACAGCCACGCCGGGCACGCCCTTCGGTTAATGGCGGGTGCTTCCGCGGGAGGTTAAATACAGGCATGGATTACGTGGTGGGGGATGTTCACGGCTGCTTGCCCGCGCTGGTGGCGCTGCTCCAGCGGGCGGGGCTGCTGGGGCCGCGCGCGGAGTGGACCGGCGGCGAGGCCCGGTTGTGGCTGCTGGGCGACTACACCGACCGCGGCCCCGACGGGGTGGGGGTGATCGAGCTGCTGATGCGCCTGGAGGAGCAGGCCTACCGCGCCGGGGGTGCGGTGCACGCCCTGCTGGGCAACCACGACGTGCTGCTGCTGGAGGCCTACCACTTCCCCGACGAGCCCAGCGGCTTCCGCCACGACGGCATCACCCTCACCTTCCGCGAGCTGTGGCTGCGGGCGCGGGGCCAGCCCGCCGACCTCGAGCGCCTGCGCCCCGAGCACGCCGAGTGGCTGGCCCACCGCCCCGCCCTGGCCCGGGTGGAGGGCACCCTGCTGATGCACGCCGACAGCGACTTCTACCTCGAGTACGGCTCGAGCCTCGGCGAGATCAACGCCAACATCCGCGCGGTGCTCCACTCGCGCGACCCCGTGCGCTGGGACAGGCTCGAGGAGCGCTTCGCCTCGAGGATGGCCTTCTGGAACGGCGGGGCCCCCAAGGCCCGTGGGTTGCTGGCCCTGCTGGGCGCGGGCCGCCTGGTCCACGGCCACACCCCCATCTACAGCGTGCTCGAGCGCCACCCCGAGGAGGTCCGCGAGCCGCTGGTCTACGCCGAGGGGCTGTGCGTCAACCTCGACCACTGCCTGTACCAGGGGGGACCGGGGTTCGTGTACCGGTTGGACTAGGGCGCGGGGGGTAGAACATGTGAGGCGCCGGATGCCGGAAGATGCCCAACGCCGAACGCCCAACGCCCGGCGATGGACCATGGCTGGGGCGAGAACTTTCCCCGAGCGAGGCGTCACCCAGGGTCCTGTGGCCGCTTTTGCTGAGGTCTGATAGCTGATAGCTGCTAGCTTTTCCAACGGAGATTCCATGAGCCTGCCTTACGTCAAACTTTCCGGTTCGCCCTACGACCAGGGCCTTACCCAGGGCCGCGCCCTGGCCGACGCCATCGCGCACAACCTCGAGGTCTACTTCCGCCGCTTCGAGGTCGAGGGCAAGCTGCCCCCTGCCGAAGCCCGGCGGCGTGGGGAGGTCTACCTGGGGGCCATCCGAGGGCAGAGCCCGGCCTATGCCCAGGGCATCGAGGGGATCGCGGCGGGCTCGGGGCAGAGCCTCGTCGACATCGCCACCCTCAACGTGCGCTACGAGATCCTCTACTACCAGTTCGCCCAGGACGACACCGTCGTCTACCACGGCCACGAGGCCCCCAACGGCTGCACCGCCTTCGCCCTGCTGCCCGCCCACAGCGCCGACGGGGCGTTGTGGATGGGCCAGAACTGGGACTGGATCGAGGACGCCAAGGGCGCCCTCCAGCACGTCACCGAGCCCGACGGGACGCGGGTGCTGGCCTTCACCGAGGCCGGGATCTTCGGCGGCAAGATCGGGCTGAACTCGCACGGGCTGGGCCTGTGCATCAACGGGCTGGTGGCGGTGGGCGACAACTGGGCGGGGCTGGGCAAGCCCTTCCACCTGCGCACCTACGAGGCCCTGCGCTCGCGCACGCTGGCCGAGGCCGAGGCCAAGGTGAGCGCCGCCCCGCGCACCGCCTCCGGCAACTTCCTGCTGGGGCAGGGGGAGGTGGCCGTAGACCTCGAGGTTTCCCCCGCCAAGGTGGTGCGCTGGCAGGACGAGCGCCAACTCGTCCACGCCAACCACTTCCTCGACCCCCAGGCCCACGGCATCGAGGTGCCGCCCATCGAGTGGCTCGACCGCTCCGACCACCGCCACCAGCGGCTCGAGGAGCGCCTGCGGCAGGTGGAAAAGCCGGGCCTGGCCGACCTTCAGGAAGCCCTGCGCGACCGCGACGGCGCGCCCTACGCCGTCTGCCGCACCGCCAGCGCCGAGGAGTACGAGCTGGGCGAGCCCTACCGCACCGTGGCCTCGGTGATCCTGAACCTCCGCACCCTCGAGCTATGGATCTCCGACGGCCCGCCCCACGAGAACCCGTACGAGCACTACGCTCTGTGAACCCTTATGGTCATTGACCTCGAACTCGCCCGACGCCTCGAGCGCGTGGACGCGCTCAACTCCGCCGACTACGCCCTCACCCTCGCCCGCCTCGAGCCCGGCAGCCGCGCCGCCCTGGTCCCGCTGGGGCCGGGCTACGCCTTCGGCATGGGGCCCGACTACCCCATCAACAAGATGGCCTGCCTCGAGTTCACCGAGCCCGACGAGGCCCTGCTCGAGCAGGGCGAGGCCTTCCTGGCCGAACTCGGCGTGCCCGCCCGCATCTCCTTCTGCCCGCTAGGCCGCAGCGCCGTGCTGGAGCTGCTGGCGCGGCGGGGCTACCAACCGAGGCACTTCATCAACCTGTACGTGCGCCGGGTCGAGCCGCCCGCCGAGGCCCCCTTGCCCAGAGGCCTCGAGATCGGCCCGCCCCGCGACCTCGAGGAGTGGCTGGCCGCGAGCCGGGCGGCCTGGGAGCTGAGGGGCACCCTGCAGGAGGCGCGCTTCGGGCAGGTCGCGCTCGAGCGCCCCGAGGCGGTGAGCCTGGTGGGCCGCGTGGAAGGCCAGGCCGTAGCGGTGGGGGCCATGCGCGTGCGCGAGGGGATCGCCTTCCTCAACGGCGCGGCCACCGCGCCCGCCCACCGCGGGCGCGGCATCCAGGCCGCCCTGCTGCGCGAGCGGCTGCGCCGGGCCTGGGAGGGGGGGTGCGAGTACGCGGCGATCTCCGCCACCCCCGGCAGCACCTCGGCCCGCAACATCGAGCGCCAGGGCTTCCGCCTGGCCTACACCCGCCTCTCCCTCGAGAAACCGCGGTGAGGGTCCGGGCCAGCCTCGAGGTGCGCCTGCTCAAGGCCCTCGACCCCGAGCGCTTCAGCAAGGTGGTGGGCCTGTGGCCCACCCGCGCCCGCCGCAAGGGCGAGGAGGGGGCCGAGGCCGCGCTTTGGGCGCTGGAAACCCCCTGGCTCGAGGCCCCCGACCCCCGAGCCGCCCTGCGAACCCTCCTCGAGCCCCTGAAAGCCAAGGCTCCCCTGCTGGCCGTGCTGGTCGAGCAAAAGGCCATCCGGGTCGGGTTCTCCTGCACCGTCGAGGCGGCGGGGGCCGCCTCCCTCGAGCTCGACCCCGACACCCTCGCCCTCCTCGCCCGGCTCGAGGCGGCGGTGCGGCTCGAGCTGCGCCCCTCGCCGGTCCCCGACCCCCCGGGCCGGCCCCTGAACTAACCCGCTGGCCTACACTCTAGCTATGGCCCGCATCCACGTCGCCCAGGGCGACATCACCGACTTCGCAGGGGACGCCATCGTCAACGCGGCGAACAACCACCTCGTCCTCGGCTCCGGGGTGGCCGGGGCCATCGCCCGCAAGGGCGGCCCCGAGATCCAGGAGGAGTGCTACCGCCACGGCAAGATCCGCGTCGGGGAGGCCGCCATCACCGGCGCGGGCCGCCTGAGGGCCCGGCACGTCATCCACGCGGCGGCCATGGGCGACGAGCCCGCCACCCTCCAAACCGTCCGCTCCGCCACCCGCCACGCCCTGCGCCTGGCGCTCGAGCACGGCCTCAAAACCGTCGCCTTCCCCCTCCTGGGCACCGGCGTCGCCGGCCTCCCCCGCGACGGCGTGATCGGCGTGATGCTCGAGGAACTCCGCTCCGCCCACGAAAGCCTGGAAGTAACCCTCTACGGCTACTCCCAAGCCGACGCAGACGCGATAAGGGCACAGCTTTAGGGCAGAGGAAGCCAGTGATACCGGATTCAAAAAGATAATCACCCAAACGAAAGACCTTCAGAGGCTATCTTTTTGAATCCTAGAGCACACCCCTCCCTGACGGCCGGCGAAGAAAGCGTATCCCTTCGGTCGGGTCAGGTCGTCCCCATTCGGGAACGAACTGACCGAATCTGGTATGACGTATGGCTCGTGGCCCGTGGTTCGTCAAGGGTCTAGGGCCAAGGCGTCTGGCGTCTTGCGTTTTGCGTTTTGCGTACGACGTACGACCGGCGTTAGGCGTTGGGCGTTCGGCTATCAGCTATCAGCTATCGACCATCGACCCTCGACCTCCCTCACACACGCTCCGCCACCGGCGCCGCAACCGGCACCCCTTCCGCCTCCCCTGGGGGCACCCGGCGGAAGGTCAGCCAGGTGTTGAGGAAGCCCAGCCCGTACAGGAGGGCGCCCACGAAGAAGGGCGTCCCCACCAGCCAGGAGGGCACCTCGGGGCGGGCCACCTGACCCAGCAGGAAGCCGCCGAAGAGCGGGCCCACCATGCCGGTGAGGCTCACCAGGGCGCTCAACGCGCCCTGCACGGCGCCCTGCTCGCGGGCCGAGACCGACCTCGAGATCAGCGCCTGGCTGGCGGGCTGGCTCACGTTGCCGATGGAGCCCAGCAGGATGGTGGCGTACATCATCCAGCCCTGGGTGGCCAGGCCGTAGAGGGTAAAGCTCACGATCCCCGCGCTCTGCCCCAGCAGCACCGAGCGCCGCTCGCCCAGCCGCCCCACCACCACCCGCACCAGCCCGCCCTGCACCAGCATGGCGGTGATGCCCACCAGCACCAGCGAGAGGCTGGTCTGGAGGATGCTCCACTCGAAGCGGTAGGTGGTGTACTGCACCCACACCGTCTGCAGGATCTGGAAGGCCAGGTTGATCAGCAGCACGCTCCCGCTCAGGCCCAGCAGCAGCGGGGTGCGGGTCAGGATGCCCAGCGCCGCGAAGGGGTTGTTGGAGGTGCGGCTCAGGTTGCGGTTCTCCGGCTTGAGCGACTCCGGCAGCACGAACCAGCCGTAGAGCCCGTTGAGGAAGGCCAGCAGCGCGGCGAAGTAGAAGGGCAGCCGCAGGTCGATCTGGCCCAGCACCCCCCCGATGCCCGGCCCCAGGATGAAGCCCAGCCCGAACACCGCCCCGATGAGGCCGAAGTTCTTGGCCCGATCCTCGGGCTTAGAGACGTCGGCGATGTAGGCGTTGGCGGTGCTGAAGCTCGCCCCCAGGATGCCCGCGACCAGCCGGGCCACGAACAGCAGCCAAAGCGCGGGGGTGAGGGCGGCGATGAGGTAGTCGAGTGCGGTGCCGAAGGAGGCCGCCAGCAGCACCGGCCGGCGGCCGTAGCGGTCGCTCAGCCGCCCCAGGACGGGGGCGAAGACGAACTGCATGGCGGCATAGACGGCGATGAAAATGCCGTTGAAATAGGCCCCCGCCTGCACGCTCCCGGCCAACGCCTCGATGAGCTTGGGCAGGACCGGGATCACCAGCCCCAAGCCCATCACGTTGATGAGCACGCTGACGAGGATGAAAACCATGCTGGCCTGACGTTTCACTCAATTCCTCCCGCGAGGCGCGGCAATTCCGGCGCCGCGCGCATGACGTTGTAGGATACCTCGAGCGCGCGGTATGTTCCAGACCCATTCCGGTGCTTGGATCATGTATAAAGCGTAACGGTGGGCGGGCCTTACGCCGGGGCCTTAGCGAGGCCGGAGCGCCGGGGGCCGCCGCGCTCGGGCAGGCTCTCCAGGGCGCGGGCGAGCTGCTCGAGGCTGTAGAGGTTGTGCACGGGTAGGAAGTCGTCCACGAAGGGCAGCGCGGCCACCAGGCCCCGCGTGAGCGGCTGGTAGCCGGGGGTGCCCAGCAGGGGGTTGAGCCAGATCAGGCGGTGGCAGGACTTCTGCAGCCGCTCGATCTCGAAGGCCAGCAGCTCGGGGTCGCCCTGGTCCCAGCCGTCGGAGATCAACAGCACCACCGCGCCGCGCCCCAGCACCCGCTTGGCCCAGGTGCGGTTGAACTCGCGCAGGCTGCCGCCGATGCGCGTACCCCCCGACCAGTCCTTCACCAGCCGACCCACCTCGAGCAAGGCCGCGTCCACGCTGCGCTTTTTCATGGGGCGGGTGATGCGGGTGAGGCGGGTGCCGAAGGCGAAGGCCTCCACCGTGCGCACCCCCTGGCGGTTCTGGGCCTGGGCGAAGGCGTGCAGGAAGTGCAGCAGCATGCGGGCGTAGCGCTCCATCGAGCCCGAGACGTCGGCCAGCACCACCAGGGGGCGGGGCTTGGTCTTGCGCCCCTGCCAGGCCAGCCGCACGAACTCGCCCTGGTGCTTCAGCGCCTTGCGGAAGCTGCGGCGCAGGTCGAGCAAAGCTCCCGAGCCGGCGGGCTGGAGCCTTCGGGTAGGACGTTCGGAGATACGCCAGTCGAAGTCCTGCAGCAGGCGGCGGGCGACCTCGATTTCTTCCGCGCTCATGGCCTCGAAGGAGCGCTGCTTGAGGGTTTCGTCGGTGCTGTAGGTGAGGCTGCGGTCTACCAGGGGAACGGGCGGCTTATCGGATTGCGCTTCGCCCGAGCGGGGCACCGACGCCACCTCCAGCGGGCGGGGCCGGGGTTTGGCGGGCAGCAGCCCCAGCGCGTCCTTGAACAACTCGCTCAGGCTGTTCTCGCTATCGAACTCCCGCCAGAAGCGCACAAACAGCGCGTGGAAGCGGTCGTAGTCCTCTCGCCGGGTGAGCAGGCTGGTCCTGGCGGCGTAGTAGAAGCTGCCGGCGTCGAGGAGGGAAATCTGCTCCAGAGCACGGACGAAGGTCATGGTCTGGCCCGGAGTCACCACCACCCCCCCTTCGCGCAGGAGCCGGGTGAAGCGCACCACGTGGGCCAGCAGGTGACCGCTGGGGAGGGAAGGGGTCATGCGGGGCTGACTGCGTTGCTCTCGGCCCGCTCGAGCAGGTCGTGGGCCATGCTCTTGGTCTTGATCACGTCGTCCTGGTACTTCAGCAGCGCACCCAGGGTCTCCTCGACCACCTGGGGCTCGAGCGCCACCGCGTCCAGCGCCATCAGCGAGGCGGCCCAGTCGAGGGTCTCGGCCACGCCGGGGGCCTTGTAGAGGTCTTCCTTGCGCAGCTCCTGCACGAAGGCCACCACCTGCCTCGCCAGCTTTTCCGGCACGCCGGGCACCTTCTCCCGCACGATGCGGTACTCCTTCTCGAAGGAGGGGTAGTCGATCCAGAAGTACAGGCAGCGGCGCTTGAGCGCGTCGTGGATCTCGCGGGTGCGGTTGGAGGTGATCACCACCACCGGGGGACGCTCGGCCCGCACCGTGCCCACTTCGGGGATGGTGATCTGCCAGTCGGAGAGGAACTCGAGCAAGAAGGCCTCGAACTCCTCGTCGGCGCGGTCGAGCTCGTCGATGAGCAGCACCGGGGCCTTGCCGTCCACGCTCTTGAGGGCCTGCAGCAGGGGGCGCTCGAGCAGGAACTCCCGCCCGAAGACCTCGTGGCGCACCCGCTCGGCCTGGCGCTCGCCGGAGGCCTCGAGCAGCCGGATCTGCATCATCTGGCGGGCGTAGTCCCACTCGTAGACCGCGTTGTTCACGTCCAGGCCCTCGTAGCACTGCAGCCGGATCAGGCGGGTGGAAAGCATGTCGGCCAGCACCTTCACGATCTCGGTCTTGCCCACGCCGGGCTCGCCCTCCAGCAGCAGGGGCCGCCCCAGCTTGAGGGCTAAGAACACCGAGACCGCCAGCCCCTTGTCGGCGATGTAGCGGTGGGCCTCGAGGGCGGCGAGGGTCTCCTCGACGGTGGAGGGCGTCATGGCTCCATTTTCGCCGAATGCCGAGGGCCAAACGCAAGGCGAGCGACACTTAGCTTTCAGCCATCAGCGGTCAGCCGTCAGCTAGTGGCCTGTGGTTACCCCCACCCCGACCCTCCCCGCACGCGGGGAGGGTTTATCCCCCCAGCCCCCCTTGCTAAGGGGGGAACAAGGCGTTTGGCGTTTGGCGTACGGCGTAGGACGTACGACGTCCGACCCGCGCCCGGCATTCAGCACTCGATCCCGAGCGCTAAACCAGCCGCAGCAGCGCCCGCTTGGCCAGCACGTCGATGAGGTGGGCGCGGTACTCGGCGGAGTGGTTGTGGTCGCCCATGAGCTGCGCCGGGTCCACCAAGTTCTGGCAGGCGGCCTCGACGGTCTGGGGGTCGAGGGGTTTGCCGGAGAGGGCCTGCTCGAGCTTGCTCAGGCGCATGGCGTGCTCGCCCGCGCCGGTGAAGGCGGCCCGGACGCCGCTCACCCCGATCACCACCGCCACCCCGGCTACGGCGTAGCGGGAAGCAGGGTGGGGGAACTTCTCGTACGCCATCCGGACAGCCTGTGTGGGGGCATGGGCCGATGGGCTGGCCGAGCTGAGCGGAATGTGGATCTCGGTGAGGATTTCGTCCTGTCCAACAGCGGTGGTGAACATGCCCTGGAAAAACGAGTCTACGTCTACTACCTTGGCTCCACTGGGCCCCTGAATTTTCAGCCTGGCATCCAGGGCCAGCACCACGGCGGGAAGGTCGGCGGCAGGGTCAGCGTGGGCCAGCGAGCCGCCGATGGTGCCCTTATTGCGTACCATCGGATCACCGATCTGCTCGATGGCCTCGGGCAGGGCGGGTATGGTTTGCCTGATCAAGTCCGAGGTTTCAATCTCGTAGTAGGTGGTCGCCGCGCCGATCACCAGGGTGTTGCCTTCACGGCGGATACCCTTCAGCTCGGGCACCCTCGAGATGTCGATGAGGGCCGGGGGAGTCGCCAGCCGCAGTTTCATGGCCGGGATCAGCGAGTGGCCTCCTGCCAGCAGCTTGGCCTCGGGGTTTTGCTGAAGCATCTGCAGGGCCTCGGAGAGGCTTTTGGCCCGGTGGTAGGTGAATTCAGCGGTGTACATGGAACCTCCGTTTGGGTCGTACGTCGTACGCTATACGTCTTACGCCGGATGCTCTTGACATGGGACGTACGGCGTGGCGTATGACGCGCGACTCTAATCAGCGGCCTGGCCCATCTGCCGGCTGTTCTGGATGGCCCGCCAGACTTTTTCCGGGGTGGCCGGCATCTGCAGGTGCTTGATGCCAAAGGGTGAAAGCGCGTCGATCACGGCGTTCATCACCGCCTGCGCGCTGGCGATGGTTCCAGCCTCCCCCGCGCCCTTCACGCCCATGGGGTTCACGGGGGAAGGGGTGACGGTGTGGCCCAACTCGTACCTGGGCAGCATGGCGGCAGTGGGCACGGCGTACTCGAGCAGGTTGGAGCTGCGAAGCTCGCCGTCTTCGTCGTAGTAGCCGTGCTCGTAGAGGGCCTGGGCTACGCCCTGAGCGATGCCGCCATGAAGCTGGCCCTCCACGATCAGCGGGTTGATGATGTTGCCCACGTCGTCCACCGCCACGTAGCGCTTGAGGTCTACCTTGCCCGTGTCCGTGTCCACCTCCACGATGGCGATGTGGGTGCCGAAGGGGAAGGTGCAGTTGGGCGGGTCGTAGTAGGTGGTCTCGTCGAGGAAGGGCTCCACCCCCGACGGCAGGCTGTAGGCCAGCGAGGCTTGCAGGGCGACTTCGGCCAGGGTCTTGGCCTTGTCGGGTGAGCCTTTGACGTAGGCCTTGCCGTTTTCGAAGACCATGTCTTCGGGAGCGGCCTCGAGCATGTGCGCGGCGATGATCTTGGCCTTCTCCTTGATCTTCTGCACGCTCTTGTGCACCGCCGTTCCGCCCACCGCCAGGCTGCGGCTGCCGTAGGTGCCGTAGCCGAAGGGGGCCGCCAGGGTGTCGCCCCACTCAATGGTCACGTCTTCGTAGGGCACGCCCAGCTCGTCGGCCACGATCTGGGCGAAGGTGGTCTCTACCCCCTGTCCGTGCGGCAGCGAGCCGGTGGTCACCACCACCTTGCCGGTGAGGTGGACCCGCACGTTGGCGCTTTCGAACAGGCCCGCGCCCCAACCCTGGCCCACCGCGCCGATCCAGGCGCTGGGGGCCACCCCGCAGATCTCCACGTAGGAACTGATGCCCAGCCCCAGGTAGCGCCCTTGCTTGCGAGCCTCGGCCTGTTCTTTGCGGAAGTTCTCGTAATCCACCATTTGCAGGGCCTTATTCAGCGCGGGTTCGTAGTTGCCGCTGTCGTAAGGCAGCATGCCCAGGCCGTTGTCGTAGGGGAAGTCCTGGGGCTGGATGAAGTTTCTCCGCCGCACCTCGGCTGGGTCCATGCCGATCTCGGCGGCGAAGCGGTCCATCATCCGCTCGATGAGGTAACTGGCCTCGGGACGGCCCGCGCCCCGGTAGGCGTCCACCATCGCAGTGTTGGTGTACACGCCCCAGACCTTGACGTGTGCGGCGGGAATCTTGTACACCCCGGTGGTGATGCGCCCGTAGAGGGTGGTGGGAATCCCTCCGGCGATGGTGGAGAAGTAGCCGCCCAGGTTGGCCCAGGTTTTCACGCGCAGCCCCGTGACCTTGCCGTCACGGGTCCCGGCGATCTCCACCTCGGTGACGTGGTCGCGCCCGTGAGTCGAGGCCTTGTAGTTCTCCGAGCGGTCCTCGACGTACTTGACCGGGCGACCCAGCTTGCGCGCGGCCCACATGGTGAAGGCGTAGTCGGCGTAGCAGAAAATCTTCTGCCCGAAGCCGCCTCCCACGTTGGGCGCGATGCAGCGCAGCTTGGTCTCGGGGATGCCGAAGACGAAGGCGGTCAGCAGCAGGCGGTGAACGTGCGGTGCCTGCGAGGTCATCCACAGCGTGAACTCACCCGTCGCCACGTCGTAGCGGGCCACGCAGCCCCGCGTTTCCATGGGGGTGGGGATCAGGCGCTGGTTGATGATCTCTTCCTTGACCACCACCTCGGCACCGGCGATGGCGGCATCGGCTTTCTCCTTGCTGCCGCACTCCCACTCCATGCAGATGTTGTTAGGGGCTACCTCGTGCAGCAGCGGCGCACCGGGTTCGGTGGCCTTGCGAGCATCCACCACTGCCGGCAGGGGCTCGTACTCCACCTCGACCAGGTCTACGGCGTCGCGGGCGGTATACCTGTCCTCGGCCACCACCAGCGCCACCCCGTCGCCCACGTGGGTTACCTTGCCTACGGCCAGGGCCCTGGGGGTTACCGCGTTGCTCTTCACCCCACCCGCCTGCCAGGCCGCGGGCATGGGGTTGATGTCCATCATGTCCTCGCCGGTGAACACAGCCACCACGCCGGGATAGGCCAGGGCCCTGGACACATCGATGCGCTTGATCCTGGCGTGCGCGTAAGGGCTGCGCACCACCGCCGCGTGGAGCATGCCGGGGAGCTTGATGTCGTCCAGGAAAGTTCCCCGCCCCTGGATCAGCTTGGGGTCTTCGCGGCGTTTGATGGCTTTCCCAACCATCTTGGTCACATCAGCCATATTTGTGCCCCCTTCGGTCGCGCTGATAACTCGTGGTTCATAGCTGATAGCTTTTTCGCTTTTGCCATCGGCTATCAGCCATCGGCATCTCTAGTCGTCCGCCACCGCTCCCGTCACCGGCTCGCCGCGCAGCTTGGCGGCGGCGTATTGTATGGCCAGCACGATGTTCTGGTAGCCGGTGCAGCGGCAGAGGTTGCCCTCGAGCGCGTGGCGAATTTCCCCCTCGCTGGGGTTGGGGTTTTTGTTGAGCAAATCCACCGCCGCCATGATCATGCCGGGGGTGCAGAAGCCGCACTGCAGGCCGTGCTTTTCCCAGAAGCCTTCCTGAACGGGGTGGTAATTCCCATCCTTGGCCAGTCCCTCGATGGTGGTCACGCGGCTGCCGTCGGCCTGGACGGCGAACATCGTGCACGACTTCACCGCCTTGCCGTCGACGTTGACGGTGCAGGCCCCGCACTGGCTGGTGTCGCAGCCGACGTGGGTGCCCGTGAGCCCCAGGGTCTCGCGCAGGTAGTACACCAATAATTGCCGGGGTTCGACCTCGTGCTCGTGCTGGACCCCGTTGACGTTAACGCTGATCCTGACCTTCTCTGCCATAGCGCCTCCTGACGTGCAATAGCCGTGCTCGAGCCTACGCCTCAGGGCTTCCAGGGGGCCCAGGACCCCGCGCCGGGCCCCCCGGCACCTGTGCGCTCGAGCGGATGCCTGTACTTCCGTCGCGACTGCTGAGCGTCAATCTGCACCTCCTGGGAGTCGGGGCTTGACGAGGGGAAAATCACGCTGCGACGAGCCCGGTAGGCCGGTCGCTTCCCGTCCTGAAATAACTGTTCGCCAACCACTATACCCCTTAAACCTCCCGCCTTTTCAAGAAATCCAACGCATTCGCACCATGTGCGAAACGCGATTTTTCACCTTGGTTGTCGAGCGTTTGCGAGGACAAGCACAAAGGCGGGTTAGGAGGTGGGAGGCCCGTGGCTCGTGGTGAAAGGCACCCCAACCCTCCCCGCGCCGGCGGGGAGGGTTTATCCCCCCTGGCCCCCCTTGCTAAGGGGGGAACAAGGCGTCTTGCGTCTTGCGTCTGGCGTTTGGCTATCGGCTATCAGCTATCGGCCATCGGCCATCGACCATCGACCCTCCCGAGCCTCGGCCCAATCTCCTCCCACTCGATCGCCGTCTGCCGCCCCGCCTCGAACTCGGCCTGTACCCACGCGTGCAGGGCTTGCAGCTCGGGGTCGTCCTTGGGCAGCTCGAGGCCGGTGTGCTGCTTGATCAGGAAGATCAGGCCCGCCAGCCCCGACTCCTTGGTGATGCTCACCTCGAGCGGCCTTCCCAGCAGCCCCGGCACGTCGAAGGGGGCGTACATCCACCAGAACTTGTTGAGCCCGTCGGCGTGGATGCCCGCGCGGGTGCGGTGGGCGTCCTTGCCGTAGAGGGGGTACTTGGCGGGGAGGGGTTGGCCCATGCGCTCGTAGAGCTCGGCCAGCGCGTTCAGCGCCCGGAAGTCGGGCTGTTCGCCGGCGAAGTAGCCCATGCCGATGAGGTGCAGCAGCACCCCCTCCAAGGGCGCGTTGCCGGTGCGCTCGCCCTTGCCCAGCAGCGTTCCGTTGACGGCCGCACAGCCGGCCTGCACGGCGGCCAGGCAGTTGGCGACGACGAGGTGGGTGTCGTTGTGGGGGTGGAACTCGAGGTCCTCCGCCCGCAGGCCCAGGGCCCGCAGCTCACGAATCATGCCGGGCACGCTGCGCGGCCAGGCCACGCCCTCGTAGGGCAGGCCCAGGCCCATGGTGTCGCAGACCCGAAACTTCGGGCGCAGGGCCTCGCCGTAGGGCGCGGCGGCCTCGAGCACCGCTTCCACGAAGGGCAGCACGAACCCGCGGGGGGCGCGGGTGGCGTCCTCGAGGTGCAGCCGGGGCCGGATGCCCGCGTCGAGCACGGTGCGCACGGCCTCGAGGTAGGTCCGGGCGGCCTGGGCCCGCCCGCCGGGGGTGAACTTGTGGAAGGTGTGGTAGTCGGAGGCCGAGGCCAGCATCCCGGTCTCCCGCACGCCCAGGCTGCGGATGAGCTCGACGTCCTTGCGGGTCGCGCGGATCCAGGTGGTGGGCTCTACCGGGGCGCCGGAGCGGTGGCGCTCGAGGGCGGCCTCGAGCATGGCCCGGTCGGAAGGCCGGTAGACGAAGAACTCGGCCTGCCGGATGGCCCCGCTTTGGCCCGTGAAGGCGCACATCAGCTCGTAGATGCGCACCCCCTGCTCCACGCTGAGCGGCAGGCCGCCCTGCTGCCCGTCGCGGTGGGTAGTCTCGGTGGTCCAGGCGCTCGATGGGAGGGTGGCGGGGCGCTCCTCCCACACGAACCGCGGGAACCCGTCGCGGGGGAAGGCCTGGGGGAAGTATTCGGGCTGGGAAACGTCCTCGACCTTGCTCATGCCTCGACGGTAGAACCGCCGCACAACGTTGTCAATCTTGACTACAAAATCAAGCTATTCCGAGGTAAGCTGCGGCATGGCCCGATACCTCAGCGCCGAGGAGGCCGCCCGCCGCTTAGGCGTCAGCCGCGCCACCCTCTACGCCTACGTGAGCCGGGGCCTGATCCGCTCCCAGCCCGGCGGCAAGAACCGCGAGCGCGACTACCTGGCCGAGGACGTCGAGCGGCTGCTGCAGCGCAAGGAGCAGCGCCGAAACCCCGCCAAGGCGGTGCAGGAGGCCCTGCACTGGGGCGCCCCGGTGCTCGACTCGAGCCTCTGCCTCATCCGCGACGGGCGCCTGTTCTACCGCGGCCACGACGCGGTGGAGCTTTCCCGCCGCGCCGCCTTCGAGCAGGTCACAGCCCTGCTGTGGACCGGCCGGATGGAGGAGGCCGAGGCGCTGTTTCACAGCCCCTTCAGCCCCCCTCGAGCCCTCGAGCGCCTCCGGGGCGAGCTCAAGGGGCTGAGCCCGGTCGAGGCCTTCCAGGCGGTGCTGCCCTTCGCCGCCGCCCAGGACCTCGCCGCCTACGACCTCAGCCCCCCCGCGGTGAGCCAAGCCGCGACCCGCGTCCTGCGGCTGCTGGTGACGGTAGCCACCGGCCACGACCCCCAGGCCCGTCCCCTGGCCGAAGCGCTCAGCCGGGCCTGGACCCGCGGCACCGCTGCCGCGCCCTTGCTGGACCAGGCCCTGATCCTGTGCGCCGAGCACGAGCTCAACGTCTCGAGCTTCACCGTGCGCTGCGTGGCCTCGGCGGGGGCGACCCCCTACGCCGCCGTGCTGGCGGGCCTGTGTGCTTTCCAGGGCAGCCGCCACGGGCGCATGGTCGAGCGCGTCGAGGCCTTCCTGCGCGAGGCCGAGGCGGCCGGAGCCCGCGCCGCCCTCGCCGCCCACCTGCGCCGGGGGGAGGGGGTGCCCGGCTTCGGCCACAAGATCTACCCCGAAGGCGACCCGCGCGGGCGGGCGCTGCTGGATGCGCTGGACGCGCGCCACGGCGACGCCCCGGCCCTGGCGCTGGTGCGGGAGGTCGTCGGCCAGGTGCAGCAGGAGCTGGGCCAGCAGCCCACCATCGACTTAGGCCTCGCGGCCCTCGCCCGCGTGCTGGGGCTCCCCCCCGGCGCGGCGATGGGGGTCTACGCCATCGGCCGCACGGCGGGCTGGGTCGCGCACGCCCTCGAGGAGTACCGCGGCGGCCGACTAATCCGCCCCAGGGCACGGTACATTGGACCGACTCCGCCCTAAGATAAACCCGTGGACATCCTGCTCGCCGCCCTCATCCTCGGCCTCGCGGTGTACTTCCTATTCCGCATCGGCCGGGCCTTCTGGCCCAAGCGCTTCGGCAGCGCGTCCCTCCCCGGCAGCTCGAGCCGCCTGCGCTGCCCCCTCTGCGGCGACCGGCTCAACAACGCCGAAGTAGAAGCCCTCCGCCAGGGACGGCGCAAATGCCCCCACATGGCCGAGTGCCCTTACCAGCGGAGCCGGTGGTTGAACTAGCGAGGCGAGCTATTGGCCGCAGGCAGGGTTGGGGGCTAAAGGCTAATGGTCTGTGGCTCGTGGCTTGTCAAGGGTCTAGGGCCAAGGCGTCCGGCGTACGACGTAGGACGTACGACGTAAGACCTAAAACGTACGACCCGCGCCCGGCTACCGGCGTTTAACAAAAAAATCGCGGCTCTCGGCCGCTGATATCCTCAGTATAACCGGATATGCAAAAATGTAAAGTGGTATGCAAGAAGCCCGGCCTGGACGGGGAAATTACGCCCCCTCGAGGCGGGCGGGGATCTGGGCGAGGTGGTGGCGCTCGTGGAAAACGGCGGTCTGCAGCCACCCCAGGCCGTTGAGGTCGCCGAAGAAGGCGTGGGTGAAGGTGGCGGGGTGCTCGAGCAGCTCCCCGCTCTTCTCCGCCTCTCCCAGCAGGAAGGCCCGCTGCTCGGCCAGGAGCTGCGCGATCTGGGCCTTGTCCAGGCCGCCCTTGGGCCGGATGACGGCCGGGGCCTGGGCCCTGCCCTCGCGCCACTCCCCCGCCGGCACGCTCACGGCCTCGAGCGCCTCCCCCTGCGCGACGCGGCGCAGGCGGCGGATCACGCGGGCGAAGGAGTTTTCGGCCAGGGCGACGTGCTCCATCAGCAGCGCGACGCTCCAGGTCTCGGGGTCGGGCTGGCGGAAGAAGGCCTCGTCGGGGATGGTCTCGAGGTGGTGCAAAAGCTCGCGCCTGGAGCGCTCGAGGTGGCGCAGGCAGTGGGCTTTATCCCCGAAGCGCTGGAGGAAGGTTGGGTCGGTGAGCATGGGGGCATTCTACGGCGCCCAGGCGGTGCGAGGCGGGCGGCCCCTCGGGGCCGCCCGCGGATGGGCGGGGTTTTAGCTGATGAGGCTGTGGCGGGCCTGCGCGTCGAGGCTCAGCCGGACCACGCCCTTGAGGTAGAGGTCGTGCAGGGCGTGCCCGCCCAGCACCCGCTCGAACTGGTCAATGCCGACCTCGAGTTCGCTGTCCTCCAAACGCAGCCGTATGCGATCGAGCGTCCCCGGAACCCAACGGCATTCGACCTTTTCGCCCGTCCTGCTCTTCGGGTATTTCAGTGACATACGACCCTCCTCCTGATTTGGGTTCGACGTTGGGGATTAAGGGGTGCATCAATTTGTAGCACAAAGCCTACGCAAATACAAACGATTCGTGAGAGGGAAGAATGTCCCCATCGCGTTATTTGAACTCGGTACTTCTTGACGCGAACTAATGGCTGTAAGTGCTTTTAATAAAGATTCATTGGCCTCCTTCTCCTGATGCTTTCATCGGCCCGTGCTTTCAGGGCCAGCTCCAGGAAAGGTGGGATAAGATACTCATCACTATGGTTTCGATCGACCTGTCGGGCAAAAAAGCATTGGTAATGGGCGTGACCAACGAGAGCAGCCTGGGCTGGGCCATCGCCCAGAAGCTCCACCAGGCGGGGGCGAGCCTGGCCTTTAGCTACCAGGGCGAACGCCTGAAGGAGAAGATCGAGAAGCTCACCGCGGGCATGAGCGGGGTGCGCCTGTACGAGGTCGACGTGACCAACGAGGAGGCCATCCGGGCCATGATGGCCGACCTCAAGGAGGCCTGGGGCGGCCTGGACTGCCTGGTGCACTCCATCGCCTTCGCGCCCCGGCCTGCGATGGAGGGCCGCTACATCGAGACCACCCGCGAGGACTGGACGCTGGCCCTGCAGGTCTCGGCCTACTCCCTGCTCGCGGTGGTGCGCGAGGCCGAAGCCCTGCTCAACGAGGGGGCCTCGGTGGTGACGCTCAGCTACTACGCTGCCGAGAAGGTGGTGCCCAAGTACAACGTCATGGGCATCGCCAAGAGCGCCCTCGAGGCCACCGTGCGCTACCTCGCCTACGACCTCGGGCCTAAGAACGTGCGCGTCAACGCGGTCTCGGCCGGGGCCATCCGCACCGTCGCCAGCATGAGCATCCCCGGCTTCCGCAAGATGACCGCCAAGTACAACGCCATCGCCCCCCTCAAGCGCATGATCACCCACGAGGAAGTGGGCAACCTGGGCCTTTACCTGCTCTCGCCGCTCTCGAGCGGCACCACCGGCCAGACGATCTACGTAGACGCCGGCTACAGCATCATGGGCATGGACTTCGGCGAGGAATAGCGTAGAGAGGTGCCGATAGCTGGTAGCCCATAGCCGATAGCTAGGCGTGGAACATTCGCTCACCGTTCACGGTGAGCGCCTTTTTCTCTGCTTGCTGGTGGGGGAGGGGCGGTTTGCGGTGCTTTGATTTGGCGACCGCGGTTCCGCCGTCGGAGGGTGTAGGGGGAGGCCATTCCACGTGGCGAGGGCATCGCGGTACGCGATCCGGCATACGCCGGAAACCTGCTCCCCCTGGGCTCCCCCGAGGGACTCGCAGACATGCCGCCGGGGCCGGCGGCATGCTCGTCTGCGCCACCTCCCTCACCCCCTCCCGCGTGAGCCGCATAGTCACGACTGGGGCACGGCAGCGACCACCGAGCGCCCTTCCACGGGGAAGTGGGGCTGTAGTCGGCCTGCGGGGCGGGCACAACCCCAGTGGATGATCGATTTCAAAAGGCGTTCGGCTATCAGCTATGGGCTATCGACCATCGACCATCGACTATCGCCCCTCCCTCAGCACCCCGATCGGCCCGCCGGCCTCGAGCACGTCCTCCAGCCTCGACAGCGGGATTACGGTCTCGATGTAGTCGCCCAGCACGTGCGGCACGGACCAGTAGACGTGCAAGCCCTTGGGGCTTAGGGCCCACTGGAGGTAGCGAGGGTCGAGGTTTTGCTCGATGGCTTCCCGGGCCGAGGCGTCGTAGGTGCTGGTGGCGATTTCCACGCCGAGTTCGCGCAGGCGGGCCAGGTAGTTGCTGCCTTTTTTGAAGAGCTGGCTGAGGGCAACGCGGTTGCCGGTGGGGGGCTCGAGGGTGTAGGCCTGCACGAAGCCGCTGGGGTGGGCGCAGCCGCCGGGGCCGCAGCCGTAGCCGGTCATGACCACGCTCAGCAGGCGGTCGGTGCCCAACAGGAGCTGGTAGTCGAGCTCGAGGGCGCCCATCTCGAGCTGCCAGCGCTCGATCTCGCCCTTGCGGAAGCGGTCGAGGGCTTCGGCGTAGTCCTGGCGGTACTGCTGGACGAGGCGCGTGGGCTCCTGGGCGAGCGCCTGGTTGACCCGGTTCCAGCCCGCCGCCTTCTCGACGCCGCCGAACTGGGGGTAGAGCACCTCGAGCCCGCTCTTCGCGTCGGCGATGACCCTGGTGGTCAGGCGGGCCTGGGCGAAGCGGTGGTCCTGCCGGGTGAGGCTGACCTTGCCCTTGCGCTTGCCGTCGGGGCTGGTCCAGGTGCCCTCAAGGCTCCCCTCGCCCATCCGCACGTCGAAGCTCCCGGTGAGCTGCCCTCCGGCGTACTCGCGCAGCTTCAGGCGTCCCTGCTCGAGGCTCCCCTCCAGCCGCAGCGGCTTGCCGATCTTCTCGTAGACGTAGGAGCCGGTGGCCTTGCCGCCGCTGGTCTTGAGGTTCATCCGGACGGGCAGGCTCTGGGGGCCGACCTCGAGGCGGCCCCGGAACACCTGCTCGGGGTTGGGGGTCGTGGCCGCCAGGGCGAGGGGCAGAAGGAGGGCCAGGAACAGCCGGTGAAAGCGCATGCCCCAAGCATAGCCAGCCCGGCGCGGGTTGTGTTGCAGTGGGGCCGGTCCAACTTGACAGAAAGGCCCCCCTTTCGCATAGTAGTAGAGCGGCCAGTGACCCGGCTTCGGGTTGCCCATGGAGGGATGGCCGAGCGGTTGAAGGCGGCGGTCTTGAAAACCGTTATGGGCGCAAGCTCATCGGGGGTTCGAATCCCTCTCCCTCCGCCAAACAAGATCAGCCTGGAGAGGTGGGTGAGTGGCTGAAACCACAGGTTTGCTAAACCTGCATAGGGGGTAACCCCTATCGAGGGTTCGAATCCCTCCCTCTCCGCCAAGCAAGAGCCCGTCCGGGCTCTTTTGTTTTTGCGATAATCCGTGGGATGCACCTGCGGTTATTGGGCCAAACCCCCGCCATCCCCTCGCCCGGCCTCGAGCTCCTCGCCTACCTCTGCGCCCGGGGGGAGGCCCTGCGGGAGGAGGTGCGCTCGGTGGTGCCGCTGGGGGCGGCGCTGCAGGCGTTGCACGCGACGCCCTGGGGTGAGGGGGTCGTGGCCCGGGGGGAGAGCTTCGCCTGGGCGGGGGAGAGCGACCTGGGCTCGCTGCGCCGGGCGTTGCGGGGGCGGCGCTGGCTGGAGGCCTGGGGGCTGTACGGCACGCTGCTGCCGGGATTCAGGAGCGGGCATGCGGCCTTTCAGACCTGGCTCGAGGCCGAGCGGGCCTGGCTGCACTCGGCCATGCACGGGCTGAGCCTGGCGCTGCCGGCGGAGGAGGTGTTGCGGCTGAGCGAGGCCGAGCTGAAGGCCCCTTCCGACAAGGAGCGTGCGCTGATGGCCCTGCTGATGCAGGGGCAGGCCCTCCTGCGCCAGGAAAAAGGCAAGGAGGCGGTGCTGGTGCTGGGGCAGGCTTTGGGGATGCAGGAGTTCGGCGGCGGGGAGTTCTCCGCGCTCTCGCTGGCGCTGCTGGCCGAGGCCCACTGGCAGTGGGGCAAGGGGCCCAAGGCCCGCCAGACGGCCGAGAAGGCCCTCCAGCGCGCGGCCGACGCCTACGGCCAGGCCCGGGCCTACCGGGCGTGGCACCTCGTCAGCGGGGACGCGGGGGCGCTCGAGCAGGCCCGGCGGCTGGCCGAGGGCCTGGGCATCGCCGACTTGCTGGGCTAGGCCCCCACCAGCACCGACTCGATGCGCCGCAGCGCCTCGGGGATGTCCTCGTCGGAGAGGTCGCGGTGGGTGACCAGGCGGATCTTGCCGCCCAGCGCGTTGCAGAGAACCCCGGCTTGCGTCAGGCGGGCGGCCAGCCCGGCGGGGTCTTTGGGCTTGAAGTAGACCATGTTGGTCTGCACGGCCCTGAGGTCGACCTCGAGGCCCAGACGCACCAGCCCCTCGGCCAGGGCGCGGGCCATCTGGTGGTCGCGGGCGAGCTGCTTGGGGCCTTCGGTCAGGGCCAGGATTCCCGCGGCGGCGAGCACGCCGGCCTGCCGCATCCCGCCCCCCAGCATCTTGCGGTAGCGCCAGGCCTCGGCCTTGAGCGCCTTGGGCAGCAGCAGCACCGAGCCCACCGGTGCCCCTAGGCCCTTGGAGAGGCAGATGGACACGGTGTCGAAGCCCCGGGCGAGCTCGGCGGCGGCGACCCCCAAGGCCACGGCGGCGTTGAACAGGCGGGCGCCGTCGAGGTGGATGGGCAGCCCGGCCTCGCGGGCGACCTGCTGCACGGCGCGCTGGGCCTCGAGCCCCACCACGGTGCCCCCGGCGGCGTTGTGGGTGTTCTCGAGCGAGATCAGCCCGGTGGGCGCTTGGTGGATGGAGGTGTGGACGGCGGCCCTGACGTCGGCGGGGTCGGGGATGCCGTAGGGGGCCTTCACCAGCCGGATGGTCCCGCCCGCGAGCACCGCCAGCGAGCCCGGCTCGTACTCGTAGATGTGGGCGCCCTCGGGGGCGATCACCTCGTAGCCGCGCCGCAGGTGCAGCATCAGGGCGATCTGGTTGCTCATCACCCCGCTGGGCACGAACAGCCCGGCCTCGAAGCCTAGGGTCTCGGCGGCGAGGGCCTCGAGGCGGTTTACGGTGGGGTCTTCGGAGTAAACGTCATCGCCCACCTCGGCCGCGGCCATGGCCTGGCGCATGGCGGGGGTGGGCTTGGTGACGGTGTCGGAGCGGAGGTCAATTACGTGCATAAGCCTTAGCTTACGCCGGTTGAGGGTCGATAGCCTATAGCCGATAGCCGGGCGCGGGTCGTACGTCGTACGCAAGACGCAATACGCCAAACGCCAAACGCAAGACGCCTTGTCACCCCCCTTAGCAAGGGGGGCTGGGGGGGATAAACCCTCCCCGCGTGCGGGGAGGGAAGGGGAGGGGTAATCATGGGCCACGAGCCATGGGTCACGAGCCTCCCGCTGATGGCTGAAAGCTGACGGCTGATAGCTGCCCGCTAAGGTAAAATCGCGTTTGTGAATGCCTTCAAGCCGCACCTGCGCGGTCTGCCCAGCTACCCCTACAAGAAGGTCGAGGCGCGTGTCAAGCTCGACCAGAACGAGAGCCCCCTCGACCTCCCGGCGGCGCTCAAGCAGCGGGCGCTCGAGCGGCTGGCGGCTTTGCCCTGGAACCGCTACCCCGAGCTGCACGCCGAGGACGTGCGGGCGAGGCTGGCCGAGGCGCTGGGGTGGCCCTTCGAGGGCGTCGTGATGAGCCCGGGGTCCAACCTGCTCATCCAGAGCCTGGTGCAGGCCACCAACTGCGTGCTGGACACGGCGCCCTCCTTTCCCCACTACGCCTTCTCGGCCAAGATCAACGCGGCGCCCTACCACGCGGTGCGGCTGGGGCGGCGCTTCGAGCTGCCGCTCGAGGAGCTGCTGGGGGCCATGGAGGGCGAGCCCGGCGTGCTCTTTTTGCCGGTGCCTCACGCGCCCACGGGGGCGCTCTTCGCCCCGGCCGACGTCGAGGCCCTGGCCCGGCACGCCGCCCAGAGCGGCTGGTTGCTGGTGATCGACGAGGCCTACCACCAGTTCTCGGGCACCGACTACCGCGCGCTGGCCCGGTCCAACCCCCACGTGGCCCTGCTTCGCACCTTCTCCAAGGCCTGGGGGCTGGGGGGCATCCGCGCCGGGTACCTGCTGGCCTCGCCGGAGGTGGCGGCAGTGGTGCAGAACCTGGTCCCGCCCTTCGGCCTGCCGGCGCACACCGCTGCCATCCTGCTCGCCGTGCTCGAGCAGCCGGGTTACGCGACGGAGCGGGCCCAGGCCACCGTGCTCGAGCGCCAGCGCCTCTACCACGCCCTGCTCGAGCACCCCACCTGGAGTGTCTACCCCAGCCACACCAACTTCCTGCTGGTGCGCACCCCCGACGCGGCGGCCGCCTTCGCCGGGCTGGCGGAGCGCGGGGTGCTGGTGCGGCGGCAGGACCACTACGCCGGGCTCGAGGGCTGCCTGCGGGTGAGCGTGGGCACGCCCGCCGAGAACGACGCCTTCCTCGGGGCCGCCTTCGCCCTGGACGAGGTGGGGCATGCGTAGCGCGACGGTCGAGCGGGCCACCGCCGAGACCTGGATCCGGCTCACCCTGGGCCTCGACGGCCCCGTGGAGGGCCAGGTCGCCACGGGGTTGCCCTTCCTCGACCACATGCTCCACGCCTTCCAGCGCCACGGGCGCTTCCGGCTGGTCGTGGAGGCCAAGGGCGACCTCGAGGTCGAGCCCCACCACCTCGTCGAGGACACCGGCATCGTGCTGGGGCAGGCGCTGAAGCAGGCCATCGGCGACGGGCGGGGGCTCGAGCGCTACGGCGAGGCCACCGTGCCCATGGACGAGACGCTGGTGCAGGCTGTGCTCGACCTCTCCGGGCGGCCCCACCTGGCCTTCGCGCCCGAGGAGCTCGCCATCGACGGGGCGCCCGGGGGCGTGACCGCCTACCACCTGCGCGAGTTCCTGCGCGGGCTGTGCAACCACGCGGGCATGACGCTCCACCTGCGCCTGCTGGCGGGCCGGGAGGCCCACCACGTGCTCGAGGCCGGCTTCAAGGCGCTCGCCCGCGCCCTCCACGCCGCCACCCGCCTCACCCGCGACGACCTACCCAGCACCAAGGAAAGCCTGTGAAGACCCTGCTCATCGACTACGGCTCGGGCAACCTCCGCAGCGCGGCCAAGGCGCTCGAGGCCACCGGCTACGGCGTGAAGGTCTCCCACGACCCCGCCGACGCCCGCTCCGCCGACCTGCTGGTGCTGCCCGGCCAGGGCCACTTCGGCCAGGTCATGCGCTCCTTCCAGGCCTCCGGCTTCGAGGGCGCCGTGCGCGAGCACATCGCCGCCGGGAAGCCCTTCCTGGGCATCTGCGTGGGGATGCAGATCCTCTTCGAGGGCTCCGAAGAAGCCCCCGAGGTGGCCGGGCTGGGCTTAGTCCCCGGCACGCTGGCCCGCTTCACGGCCCCCCGGGTGCCCCAGATGGGCTGGAACACCGTGGAGTACAGGGGCGCCTTCGAGGCCCTGTCGGGCCGCTACTTCTACTTCGTACACTCCTACTACGCGCCCGTGCTCGAGGGCAGCGTGGGCGTCAGCGAGTACGCGGGCACCCGCTTCACCGCCGTGTACGCCCACGGCAACGTGGTGGCCCCGCAGTTCCACCCCGAGAAGAGCGGCGAAAGCGGGCTGAGCCTGCTGCGGGCCGTTCAGGACTACTTCAAGCGGCTTTGAAGGCCCGGATCAGGGCCACCGGCGGGCGCAGCGACTCCCAATAGGCCAACTCCGGCTCGGGGTTGGGGAGGGGGTATCCCCCCAGCCCCCCTTGCTAAGGGGGGAACCAGGCGTTTTGCGTTTTGCGTCTTGCGTCTTGCGTTTCGCGTTCGACGTTGGGCGTTGGGCGTACTACGCACGCCCCGCGCGGCACCTCCGCCTACTTCGTCTGCAACAGGTCTTGCTGGGTCACCAGCCGCCCCTGCGCCCCGATGGCCGTCGCGGCCAGCGCTCCGGCCAGGTTGCCCAAGCGGGCAGCCGTCACCAGGTCCCGGCCCTCCATCACGGCGTGGGCGAAGGCGGCGGTGAAGGCGTCGCCGGCCCCCGTGGTATCCACGACGTTCTCCACCGGGAAGGGCTCGACGAGCTCCTGCTGCTTGGCGGTGACCACGATGGAGCCCATCGCCCCCACCTTCACCACCACGTTCTCGAGGCCGTACCCCTGCAGCGCCCCCACCCCCTCGCTGATGGAGTCGGTCTCGGTGAGGGCCAGCAACTCCTGCTGGTTCATGGTGATGTAGGGCACGCCGCGCACGTACTCCAGCAGGGTTTTCCCCACCGAGCGTACCGCGCCCGTGCCGAGGTCGACGAAAATGGGCAGCCCGCGCTTGCGCGCGGTGTCGAGGGCCTTGACGGCGTACTCGCGCTGCGGCCCGCCCACCAGGGCATAGGCCGAGAGCACCAGGGCGTCCACCTGGTCGAGGTGCTTGGCCTTGAACTCGGCCGCGTCGAGGTAGCGGCTGGCGCCCCCGGCCGAGATCATCGAGCGCTCCCCGCCCGGCACCACCAGGATCAGGATGCTCGAGGTCTGGCGCTCGGGGTCTTCCTGCAGGTAGCGCAGGTCCACGCCGGTGCGCTCGAGCTCGCTCAAGGCCACGCGGCGGAAGGGGTCTTCGCCCACCCGCCCCGCCAGGAACACCTTGTGCCCCAGGCTGGCCAACTGCGCCGCCAGGGTACCCCCCGCCCCCCCCGGCTTCATCAGGGCCCGTTGCGCAGGCACCTCCTCGCCGGGTTCCGGAATTCGTTCAAGAAAGTAGATTAGGTCTACGGAGACGTCTCCCAAAACAAAAAAACGCATAACTCCGGCCTCCCTGCGCCTTGGAGTTCCTGGGTAACAAGGTCATTGTACCGCAGGAAGCCTTATCGCTTCGTTTCGGAGTATACGTCGGACAGGTTGGGAAATCCATAACAAGGGGTTCGCTGCTGGCTGAGTGCTAGGCGTGGGTCGTACGTCGGACGTCGTACGTCCTACGCCGAACGCCGAACGCCAAACGCAAGACGCAAAACGCCAGACGCCTTGGCCCTCGACCCTGGACCATCGACTATCGACTATCGACTATCGACCATCGACTATCGACCATCGACTATCGACCATCGACCCCTGAGAGCACTCCCTCGAGCGCGCGGAATTGCTCGAGGGAGAGGGCTTCGCCGCGTACTTGGGGGGGGAGGGAGAGGCGCTTTAGGGCTTCGGTGACGCGGGCTTCGGGGTAGCCCTTGCTCACCAGGGCGTTGCGCAGGGTCTTGCGGCGCTGGTTGAAGGCGGCCTCGACCAGGCGGAAGAGGGCGGGGTCGTCGGGGACGGGCTGGGGGTCGAGGCGGACGAGCGAGCTGGTGACCTTGGGGGCGGGGTGGAAGACGCCGGGGGGGAGGTCGAAGAGCTTCTTGGCCTTGGCGTGGTGCTGCACCCGCAGGCTCAGCACGCCGTAGGCGGGGCTGCCGGGCTGGGCCACCATGCGCTGGGCCACCTCCTTCTGCACCAGCGCCATGATGCGGCGGAAGCGTCCCGAGCGCAGCAGCTCGGTCAGGAGGGGGGTGGCGACGTTGTAGGGGAGGTTGGCGGCGAAGAGGCTTTGCGGGGGCACCTGGGTCCAGTCGAACTCCAGCGCGTCGCCCCAGATCACCCTCACGTCGAGCCCGGCCAGGGTCTCGGCGTGGACGGGTTCCAGGCGCCGGTCCATCTCCAGAGTCACCACCTTGGCCCCCGCCAGGGCCAGCGCCCTCGTGAGGGTGCCCAGGCCCGGCCCCACCTCCCACACCGTCTCGCCCGGGGCGAAGCCCACCGCCTCGACGATGCGCCGGAGGTAGTGCGCGTCGACGAGGAAGTTCTGGCCGAAGCGCTTGTCGGCCCGCAGCCCGTGCCGCTCGAGCAGCTCCCGCACGGTGGAGAGGGAGGTGAGGTTCATTGCGGCGTCAGGGGCTGCACGTGGGCGACCTGCACCTCGAGGTGGTCGTCGTCGAGGTAGAGCTCGAGGTACTGGTCCTGGTCGAAGGCGTCGATGAGGGCCAGGTGCTCGAAGACCTGGATGCCCTCCTTCATGACGGTGTGGCCGTAGACCCCGAACTTGTGGCCCATGCGGGTGACGTAGTCGGGGTTGTGCTGCCACCACTCCTTCGCCTCGCGCCCGTTGTAGAACATCGCGTCGTAGGTCTGGAGCCAGGGGACCGGGCCCACGTGCGAGAAGTTGACGCCGTAGAGGTTGATCTCGGTGGGGAAGGAGAGCAGCCAGGCCTTGAGGTCTTCGGGCATGTCGATGCCGCCGTGCTCGGGGTGGAACTCGTAGTGCTCGAGGTAGGCGTTGCCCAGCACGAAGTCGCCGGTGGCGGCGGCGTGGTCGTGGTTGCCCAGCAGGATGGTCACGTGCTCGGGCGCGGCCTCCTGGTAGCGCTTGACGCGGTACATCTCGCGGATCTGGGCTTTGGCCGCCATGCGCAGGTGGACGGGGTCGGCGGGGGAGAAGTCGTCGAGGCCGGTGAGGCGCCTGTAGTGCTCGAGGGTCTTGGGGTGCATGAGGTCGCCCATCATCACCACGCGGAAGCGGCCCTCCTGCACGGGCTCGGTGGGGAGGAAGTCGTCGCCGGCGAGGTAGGCCCCGCGCAGCGCCCGCCACAGCCGGGGGAACTCCGCGTGCAGGTCGCCGATGGCGATGACCTTGATCATGACTTCCCTTTGAGCAGCGCGCGCAGCTCGCCGTAGAGCTGGCGGGTCTCGTCGAGGTTCTTGCCGTAGCCCTGGTACTTCATCACCACGCGGGCCACCTCCTTGCCCAGCCCCATCTCCTTGAGCCGGTCGATGAGCCGGTCGATGAGCTCCTGCGGCTCGGGCTTCTCCGGCTCGGCCGGGGCTTCGGGGGCTTGGGGCGCCTCGGCGCTGCTGGGCCGGGGGGCGGGGCGCTCGGGCTGGGGGTGGCCGTCGATCTGGGGCGGGGTGAAGCGCCCGGTGTCGGGGTCGTGGTCGACCCACTGCTTCTCGAGGCGGTAGAGGTAGCGCCCGATCCCGAACTTGACGGCTGCGCGCTTGAGGGCGTCGGAGAAGGCGGCCTTGAGGCTCTCGCCCTCGCCCACGTCCTCCTTCGAGACCCCCAGCACGCTCAGGCGGCAGCGCACCGCGAAGCTGCCCTCCTGCGCCGTGAGCACCTCGTAACTGTCCTGCCAGCCCTCCGGCCCCACCGCCTCGTCGAGCCGGTCGAGCACGTTGCGCGCGTCGATGTAGGGCACCACCATGGCCCGGCGCTTGTCCTTGGAGAGGGCTTCCACCCGCCACTGCACTTCACCCGGAGCGAAAGGCTCGGCCAGAATTTCCCAGGCATCGGAATTCATTGGCTTTCATTTTACTCAAATTTCCCGTTTGTGCCGCGTCAACCTCCCGTTTACCCCCTTCACACCCGCGGTTTACCCCCGCCGGGCTAGGCTGGCCTCATGAAGCGCTGGTTCGTCTGCCTCCTCCTGGCGCTGGGCTCGCTGTCGCTGGCCCAGCAGATCACCGTTTACGGCCCCTCGATCACCCTCAGCGCCGAGCTGCGCATCACCTTGGTGCCCAACCTCGTCGTCGTGCAGCGCTTCCCCGAGCCCCAGGGCGTGGTGGTGGTCTACCAGACCAGCCGCCTCGAGCCCGTTTTCGGCTACCACGACCGCGACCTGCGCTCGCGCGGCTGGCAGCGGGTGAAGTACGAGTACAAGAAGGGCAGCTACAAGGCCGAGTACCGCCGGGGCAAGGGCAAGGCGCGGCTCGAGGTCAAGGACAAGAAGGGCCGCGTGGAGGTCCGGGTCAAGGAAGGCTAGACAGCCCCCGCCGCCCCCGCTAAGATAGTGAGCGCGGGCGAGGGGCTGTAGCGCAGCTGGGAGCGCGTCGCAATCGCACTGCGAAGGTCAGGGGTTCGAATCCCCTCAGCTCCACCAGACCAGGGCGGGATCCCTCGAGGGATCCCGCCCTCCGTTTTCCCCTTCAGTGGCAGAAGCCCGCGGGGGCCTACCCGGCCCTACAAGACAAAACCCCTTAGCCAGCCGTGCCCAACGCAGCTATCGACTATCGGCTATCGGCTATCGACTTCACTCACCCCCAGCCCAGCGCCTTACGCGCCTCCGGCGAGAGGCGCGCCGGGGTCCAGGGCGGGGTCCAGACCAGCTCGACGGTCACGTTCTCGACGCCGGGGAGCCCCGTGAGCGCCCGGCGCACGGCCTCCTGCATGGACTCGTGCAGGGGGCAGCCGGGGGTGGTGAGGGTCATGCGCACGTGGGCGGCAGGGGGTTTGACCTGGATCTCGTAGATCAGGCCGAGGTTGACCACGTCGAGGCCGAGCTCGGGGTCGTAGACCTGGGTGAGCAGGCGGCGGGCTTGTTCTTCCAAGGGGTTCATGAGCGGAGCACCTCCTCAAGGGCGTACGCGCATAGCAGGCCCCCGGCCGCGCACACCCACAGGGCGGGCGGCCAGAAGGGCGTCAGCAGCGCGCCCAGCCCGAGCAGCAGCCCGGCGGCGTCGGCGGCGCGCTCGGGCAGCATGTCTTTGAGGGCGGGGACGGGCTCGAGGCCCACCCGGGGCGCGTAGCGCTGGGTCCAGACCAGGAAGGGCACGATCTTGTAGAGCATGCCGCTCACCACCAGCCCCAAGAAGCCCAGGCCGAACCACAGCCCGGCCCGCAGGGGCTCCCCGGCGAGCAGGGCCCCCAGGGAAAGCGGCAGGAAGGCCAGCCCGGCCAGGTAGTGCCGCACTCCCACGTCCAGCGCCCGCTTGACCCGCTGGCGCAGGATGCGCCAGGTGTCGTAGAAGGCCAGCACGAGGCCCAGCGCCAGCAGGCCCAGGCCCATCGGCTGCCCCAGGGCCAGCCCCAGCAGGCCCAGGTTGAGCACCCACAGCAACAGCCCCAGCACGCCCTCGTCGGTGCCGTGGCTGAGGGTGAACATCGAGACGAGCTTGTGCCCGACGCCCAGGATGGAGAGCAGGAACACACCCACCAGCCCGGCCAGCACGTGCCAGGCCATGCGCTCGGGGTCGTAGAAGCCGTAGCGCAGGGTGAGGGCTTGCAGCATCCCCAGCAGGGGGGTGAGGGCCAGGTAGAAACTCACCCAGGCCAGCGCGGTGGCGACGGGGCTCCACCTCGAGGCCCGCCGGAAGGCCAGCGCCAGGTGCCCGGCGAAGAGCAGCAACCCCAGCAGGACCAGGCCGCCGCCCAGCGCGACCCAGCGGGGGTCGGCCTGGAGGAAGCCCAGGGTTTGCAGGGGCAGCCCCGCCCCCCACAGCGCGAGGGTGGGGTAGCCCAGGGCGGGGCGGGGGAGGGGGGACTCGAGCACCACCGGCACCAGCGGGTGCAGCGCGCCCACCAGCACCCCCACGCCGAAGCCCAGGAACAGCAGGTGGCTCGAGGCCAGCAGCACCGGGTGGCGGACGGCCTGCAGGGCTTCGGGGTGGATCGCCAGCAGCAGCAGGCCCCACAGCAGGAAGGCCGTCCCCGCCGCGAAGAAGCCCAGCGGCAGGCTGAGCGGCACCGCGGGGGTGGGGGTGAGGCTGGGGGCCCGGCCGGTCATCGCTTCCACCTTAGTTCTGCGGGGGCCGAGGGGCCATGACCCACGTCAAGCCATCATCTGGTCGAGGGTGTAGCTGCCGAGCACCTCGCGCACCTTGCGGCTGCTCTCGTTCCACACCGGCTTGAGGTAGCAGAAGCCCCGCCGCTGCTCGGTGGCGCAGCGGGGCTTGGTCTGGCAGGTGTCCATCACCACCGGCCCGGACAGCGCCTCGATGACGCTGAGCAGCGAGATGCTCTTGGGGTCGGCCTTGAGCCACACGCCCCCCCCGCGCCCGGGGCGGTTCTCGATCAGCCCGGCCTTGGCGAGCTTGGCGAGCACCTTCGCCAAGAAGGCGGGCGGGGCTTGCAGCCGCTGGGCGATCTCGGCGGCGGGGATTCCGGGGCTCTCGGCGGCGCTCATCAGGGCGTGCACGCCGTAGCTTTCTTCGCGTTTTAACAGGGTGCGTAAGGCTCTCATGGGCCCTCCTTACCTAATTTGCTCGAGCCCTTTTGGGACATTATTCCCAAGCCATCTGTCCCGACGCTCGTGGGCTAATCTTATCTCAGACAAAAAGGTCCGAGTTTAGGGCCGAAAGGAAATAAGATGATCGAGACGAAAAAAACCCAACGCAACGCCGCCCCCCTCATCCTCATGCTCATCCTCGGGGCGCTGGCCTCGGCGGCGGTCCTGCTCACGGTCCAGATCATGGCCGGCAAGGGCGGCAACGCGGCGCAGGCCCCGGCGCCCGCCCAGGCCCAAACCACCGCCCCGGCGGCCGCGGCCCCCGTCGCCCTCGAGCCCGTCCCTGCCAACCTGCCCAAGATCGCCTACGACCCCACCGACATCCCCGCCCCCATCGGCAAGCGCGCGCCGCAACTGGTCAAGGTCAACATCGAGGCGCTCGAGGTCGAGGCCGAGCTGGCCCCCGGCGTGAGCTACACCTACTACACCTTCGGCGGCAAGGTGCCCGGCCCCTTCGTCCGCGTCCGGGTGGGCGACACGGTCGAGGTGACCTTCACCAACAACGCCAAGAACAGCATGTACCACTCCGTCGACTTCCACTCGGCCACCGGCCCCGGCGGCGGCGGCGCGGTGACGCAGGCGGCCCCCGGCGAGACCAAGGTCTTCAGCTTCAAGGCCCTCAACCCCGGCCTCTTCGTCTACCACTGCGCCACCCCCCTGGCCGCCCACCACATCACCAACGGGCAGTACGGCCTGATGCTCGTCGAGCCCGAGGGCGGGCTGCCCAAGGTGGACCGCGAGTTCTACGTGATGCAGGGCGAGATGTACACCGCCGCCCCCTACAACACCCCCGGCCGCCAGAGCCTCGACATGCAGAAGCTCCTCGACGAGCGCCCCGAGTACCACGTCTTCAACGGCTCCACCACCGCCCTCACCGAGGACTACCCCCTGAAGGCCAAGGTGGGCGAGAAGGTCCGGCTCTTCTTCGGCGTCGGCGGCCCCAACGTGATCTCCACCTTCCACGTCATCGGCGAGGTCTTCGACACCGTCTACGACCAGGCCTCCCTCAGCAGCCCCCTCACCGACACCCAGAGCGCCATCACCGGCCCCGGCAGCGCCTCCATCGTCGAGATGAAGCTCGACTACCCCGGCAAGTACATGCTCGTCGACCACGCCCTCTCCCGCGCGGCCCGCGGCCTGGTGGGGCACCTGATGGTCGAGGGCAAGGAAGACCCCAGCGTCTTCCACACCCAGACCCCCGTGACCAACTCCGGCGGCCACTAGAGGCGCCGATAGCTGCGGGCGGGTGCGGCGATTCGCCGCACCCGCCGCTTTTGCTCCATGCCCCCTTGACAAGGGGGCTATTTATGATGACCATAATATTATGGTCATCATAAATAAGGAGGCGGCATGGCGCTCGAGCTTTATGACGCGATCGTGATCGGCGGGGGGCCGGGCGGGTACGTCGCGGCGATCCGGCTGGGGCAACTGGGCCTGAAAACCCTGGTGGTGGAGAAGGAGGCCATGGGCGGGGTCTGCCTCAACTGGGGCTGCGTGCCCTCCAAGGCCCTGATCTCGGCGGCCGGGCTGGCCCACAAGGCCCGCCACGCCCAGGCGATGGGGGTTCAGGCGGGCGAGGTGCGCGTAGACGTGCCGCAGATGCAGGCCTGGAAGGACGGGATCGTGCAGCGCATGACCGGCAACGTCGCCAGCCTGGTCAAGAGCAACGGCGGGGAGATCGCCTACGGCACCGCCCGGCTGACCGGCGCCAGCACCGTCGAGGTGCTCACGCCCGAGGGGGCCCGGCGCGGCTTCACGGCCCGCAAGGGGGTCGTGGTGGCGACGGGGGCCCGCATGGTGCGGGTGCCGGGCCTCGAGCCCGACGGCGAGGTGGTGATCACCGCCCGCGAGGCGATCAGCCTCCAGAGCGTGCCCGAAACGCTGCTGGTGGTGGGGGGCGGGGTGATCGGCCTCGAGCTGGGCTCGGTCTACCAGAAGCTCGGCAGCCGGCTGGTCGTCGTGGAGATGGCCGAGCAACTCCTGCCCAGCCTCGACCCCGACGTGGTGCGGGTGGTGGCGCGGCGGCTCGAGGCCGCCGGGGCCGAGCTGCTCACCCAGTCCAGGGTCGTCGCGCTGGAGAAGCGTTCGGGGAAGGCGGTGGTCACGCTCGAGCAGCAGGGCCAGCGCCGCACCCTGGAAGCCGACAAGGTGCTCGTGGCGGTGGGCTTCGCCCCCAACTCGCAGGGGATCGGGCTCGAGGAACTGGGCGTCGCCCTCGACGCGCGGGGCCACGTCCTCACCGACGAGCGCGGCGAGACCACCGTGCGGGGGGTCTACGCCATCGGCGACGTGGCCGGGGCGCCCTACCTGGCCCACAAGGCCTCCAAGGAGGGCGAGGTGGTGGCCGAGGTGATCGCCGGGCACCATGCCGCCAAGGACTGGCACTACATGCCCGCCGCGGTCTTCAGCGACCCCGAGATCGCCACCGTGGGCCTCAGCGAGCGCGAGGCCAGGGAGCAGGGGCTCGAGGTGCGCGTGGGCAAGTTCCCCTTCAGCGCCTCGGGCCGCGCGCAGGCCCTGGCCGAGACCGACGGCTTCGTCAAGGTGATCGCCGACGCCCGCACCGACCGGGTGCTCGGCGTGAGCCTGGTGGGCCCGGAGGCCAGCGAACTGCTGGGGGAGGTCACCGCCGCGATGGAGATGCACGCCTCCGCCGAGGACCTCAGCCTCATCGTCCACGCCCACCCCACCCTCGCCGAGGCGGTGATGGAGGCGGCCAAGCACGCCCGGGGCGAGGCCATCCACATCCTCAACCGCCGCCCGGCCCGCCCGGTGGCCTGAACGACCTGAACCAGGAGGTTCGTATGTCCGACGCCGTGATCGCAGACCTGACCATCCCCCAAGCCGTGGACCTCTTCCTCACCCCGGCCCGCCGGGGCGAAGCCACCTACCCCGAAGTCTTCGAGCAGGCCACCCTCCTGCGCGTGCCCTACCGGCAACGCGTCTTCCTGCGGCCCGAAGGGGAGGCGGTCGAAGTGCAGGCGTACGCCTGGGGGCCTGCCCAGGCGCCAGGGGTGCTGTTGGTGCACGGCTGGGAGAGCCATGCCGGGCGCATGGGGGGCTTCGTGGAGCCCCTGCTGCGGCAGGGCTACCGGGTGCTGGCCTTCGACGCCCCGGCCCACGGGCGCTCGGGGGGCCGGCAGGCCAGCATGGCCGACTTCGCCGGCGCCATCGAGGCGCTCTCGAGCCGCTTCGCCCCCGTCGTGGGCCTGATCGGGCACTCGCTGGGCGGCGGGGCCGCGCTGTGGCACCTGGCCCACACCCCTGCTGCCCCCCTGCGCAAGGTGGTTGCGCTGGGGGCTCCGGCCCGCATCGCCGACCCGCTGCGGGGCTTCGCCAGGGCCCTGGGCCTCTCGCGCGAGGCCACCGCCGAGCTGTTCGCGGCTTTCGAGCAGCGTTTCGGGCAGCCGGTGGAGTTCTTCGGCATTGACCGCTTGCGCTTCCCACCGGAGGTGGAGGTGCTGCTGGTGCACGACCGCGAGGACGACGTCATCCCCTACGCCCACGCCGAGGCCTTGCAAGGCGGCATCCCTGCCGCGCGGCTCCAGTCCACCACCGGGCTGGGCCACCGGGCTATCCTGAAGGAGGAGAGCGTGATCGCGCAGGTGGCCCGCTTCCTGGGCGGGCCCTGAAGGAGGTGGGATGCCCTATTCGAAGGAACACAAGACCAGGGTGCGGGAGAAGATCCTGGAGTGCGCCACCGGCGCCTTCCGCCAGCACGGCCTCGAGGCGGTGACGGTGCCCGAGGTGATGAAGCGGATGGGCCTGACCCACGGCGGCTTCTACGCCTACTTCGAGAGCAAGGACGCGCTGGTGGCCGAGGCCTGCCGCCGGGGGCTGGAGGAGACCCTCGAGGCCTTCTTCCGCTCGGCCGAGGAGGCCCCCGAGGGCACGCTGCACGCGGTGATCCGGCGCTACGTGAGCCGGGCCCACCGCGACCACCCCGAGGCCGGCTGCGTGATCCCGGCCCTGGGGGGCGAGGTGGCCCACCACCCCTCGCCCCAGGTGCGCCAGGCCTTCACCGAGTCGGTCGAGGGCTTTTTGGGGGCGCTCGAGCGGGCGCTGCCGGCCGAGCTGCCGCCCGAGGAGCGCCGGCAGCAGGCCATCGCCCTGGCCGCGGGGATGGTCGGCGCGGTGCTCATGGCCCGCGCGGTGGCCGACCCCGAGCTGAGCGACCGGATCATCCGGGCGGGCCGCGAGCACCTGCTCAAGACCTTCGCCGCCCGGTAGCGGCCCGGGGGTTTGACCCAAGTCATCGCGCGGGGGCGGGGCTTGGGCCAGAGTGGGGGGCGTGAAGGAGGCAAGCATGAAAACCCTGGACGTTCGCACCATCGCCCCCCGTGAGCGCCACCCCACCATCTTCAACCTCTTCGACGGCCTCGAGCCCGGCCAGGCCTTCGAGCTCGTCAACGACCACGACCCCAAGCCGCTGTACTACCAGTTCAGCGCCGAGCGCAACGGGCGCTTCGCCTGGGAGTACCTCGAGCAGGGCCCCGAGGTCTGGCGGGTGAGGATCGGCAAGCGAGGCTGAAGGCCGTGATCCGCCCCGAGATGCGGGTAAGCCAACTGCTCGACGAGCACCCCGAGCTGCTGGAGGTGCTCATCGAGGCCAGCCCGGCCTTCGCCAAGCTCAAAAACCCCCTGCTGCGCCGCACCATGCCCCGGCTGGTGACCCTGGCCCAGGCCGCGCGGATCGGGGGGCTCGAGCCCGCCGCGCTCGTCGAGCGGCTCAACCGGGCGCTGGGCGTGGAGACGCTGGCGGCGGAGGCGCCTTCGGTGAACGCGGAGTCGAGGCTGGGCACCCCGCCCCCCGAGTGGCTGGGGGCGCCGCTGGGCTTCCGCCTGGACGTGCGGCCCATCCTGGCCGCCGGGGGCGAGCCCTTCGGGGCCATCATGGCCGCCGCCCGCGAGGTGGCCCCGGGCCAGCGCCTGTGCCTGGAGGCCCCTTTCGAGCCGCTGCCGCTGTACCGGGTGATGGAGCGCAACGGCTTCAGCGCCTGGTGCGAGCAGGCCGGCCCCGAGCACTACCGGGTCCACTTCCTGCGCCGCATGGGGCCGGGCGCCGCGCCCCGTGGCCCCCGTTCGCTCGGCGACGCGGACTGGGCGGTCTACGCCGCCGAGGTCAGCGTCGAGGCCAACCTCGAGCCCCCCCTGCCCATGATGCGGGTGCTGGAGGCCCTGGCCCGCCTCGAGCCCGGCCAGCGGCTGCTGGTGCACCACGTGCGCCGCCCGGTGCACCTGCTGGCGCGGCTGGAGCAGGACGGCCACCCCTATGCCCTGCGCGAGCTCGGCCCGGGCCAGGTCGAGCTGCTGATCGAGAAAGGGAGCTGAGCCATGCCCCACGTGATCGCCGAGCCGTGCATCGGCGTGAAGGACCGCAGTTGCCAGGAGGTCTGCCCGGTGGAGTGCATCTACGACGGGGGTGAGCAGCTTTACATCCACCCCGACGAGTGCATCGACTGCGGGGCCTGCGTGCCGGTGTGCCCGGTCTCGGCCATCTACCCCGAGGAGGACCTGCCCGAGCAGTGGGAGAGCTACATCGAGAAAAACCGCTCCCTCTCGAGCGGGCCCAACCTCCACCGCCGGGAGGGCTGAGCCGTGGCCTACGTGATCGCCGAGCCCTGCCGCAGCCAGCGCTGCGCGGCCTGCTACGCGGTCTGCCCGGCGGAAGCCATCGGCGGCGGCTACCACGACCCGCAGATGTACATCGACCCCGACCGCTGCATCGAGTGCGGCCTGTGCCAGGAGGCCTGCCCCAGCGGGGCCATCTTCCTCGAGGAAGACCTCCCCGAAGCCTGGGCCGAGTACGCCCGGCTCAACCGCGAGCACTTCCGCCGCAACCGTGCCTGAACCCTGAGGAGCCCCCGTGTCGTTCTGGCAATTCCTGTTCGTGCGCTCGAGCCTGTTCTACCTGCTCTACACCGCCCTCACCGGCTCGGCCTTCTACCTCTGGCCCGCGCTGGTGGGCTACTTCAAGACCACCCACGTCCACGCCGGGCTGGTGGGCTTCTTCCTCTCGATGGTGATGGGCGTGGCCTACTGGATGATGCCGCGTCCCGGCCAGATCCGCCAGGAGGGCCTCGAGGGCCTGACCTACGTGCTGCTCAACGCCGGGCTGCTGCTGCGGCTGGTGCTCGAGCCGCTGATGCTCTACACCGGCAACGCCGACCTGCGTTTGGCGCTGGCCGCGAGCGGGCTGCTGCAGGCCGGGGCGGTGGCGGTGTTCGCCTACGCCATGAGCCAGCGGGTCTTCACCAAAGAGCGCCTGTTCCAGATGGCCGAGGAGCGCAAACGCCGCCAGCAGGCGTCTTCCTGAGCCTCGAGTTTGTTTTTCCCCTCCCTGCCAGCGGGGAGGGGTTGGTTTGCGGTGCTGTGGTTTAGTGACCCCCGCTCCGCCGTCGGAGGGTGCGAGGGGGAGGCCATTCCACATGGCCTCCCCCTCGCACCCTCCGAGGGACTCGCAGACATGCCGCCGGGGCCAGCGGCATGCTCGTCTGCGCCACCTCCCTCACCCCCTCCCGCGTGAGCCGCACACCCCGGCCGGGGACGGGCCCGCAGGACGAGCGGATGTCCCCTGGGGAGTGGGGCTGTAGTCGGCTGTCGGGCTGGGCACAACCCCAGTGGATGATTTATCCCAACAAGGCGTTTGGCGTTCGGCTATCGGCGTTCGGCTATCAGCTATCGACCATCGACCATCGACCATCGACTATCGACTATTGACAACTCCCCCCCACACAGTTGTTCCGCAACTCGTTCGGCTTCGCGATCACCCCCTCGACCTGGCTCTGGGTGTACGAAAGCCCGGCGCGCTCGAGCTCTTCCTGGCTGGGGAGCAGGATGCGTACCGGCGTCTCGCGCAGGTGGCCCAGGCGGTTGTTCTCGATGCGCACCTGGCCGAGGCCGGCGGTGGGGAGGCAGACTTTGAAGGTGTCGGTGACGGCCTCGAGGGTCACGACGTCGTCGAGTTCGGCGATGGCGTTGCCGCGGATGAGGTGCCTGATCTGGGGGTAGTGGCCGACCTCCTCGGGGAAGCGCCGGGAGCACATGGGGTTGACGGCGACGAAGTGGTTGACCAGGCCGGGGACCTCGTTGGCCTCGACCAGGCTGTCGGCGGCGGTCATGGCGATGGCGGTGTTGATGTTGGGGTAGGTGTTGTGGGCGAGCACCAGGTAGCGGCCGTTGCGGTACTCGTCGGGCTGGACGCCGTCGCGGGGGAGGTCGGTGTCTTCGGTGAAGTCGTCGTTGGTGAGGAAGAGGTTGGAGGTGCTCTTGGTGCCGGCCATGTCGGAGTAGATGACCCCGCCGCCGTGCAGGCCGTCCATGTAGGTGGCGATGGAGTAGGGGGCGCCGGGGGCGGCCTCGAGGAAGCGCCCGCCGCGCACCCAGACGTTGTTGACGGCGCTGGCGGCCTCGAGCTGCCCGGCGTGGTGGGAGTCGGGGTCGATGGTGTTGTTGCGGAAGGTCACGTTGTCGAGCACCACGTCGCGCGCGGAGCGCACGTTGACCAGCGGGGCGATGAACTCGCCGTTCCCGTCGAAGGTGATGTTTTTGATGTAGACGTTGCCGGGGAGGTCGCGCAGCACCTGGAGGCAGTCCTCGTAGTAGGGGTGGTAGTAGCTGGCCTTGCACAGCGAGGACTCGTCGTAGGTGCGCACCTCGGGCTCTTTGGAGCCCTTCGGCATGGCGAACTGGATGCCGCTGATGAGGATGCGGCCCTTCACCACCACGGTGCCGGGCTCGTCGGCGACGAGCTGGATGTTGCTGTAGCCGCGCGTGACCACGCTGAAGCGGGCGGTGGGGTCGGTGGGGTGGTCGTGGACGAGGGGCCAGTAGTAGGTGCCGGGCTCGAGGCGGATGGTCACGCCCTGGTCCTGGTATTTATCGATCACGGCCTGGACGTCGTCCCCGGGGCGCAGGGTGACCACGTTGCCGAAGGGCGCGACGCCGCCGATGGGGATGCCGCCCTTGGCGTCGGGGTTGAGGGGGTGGCGGGCCCACCAGTCGGCCACGCTCAGGCCATAGTCGGGGTCCACGCGGGGCACGCCCTGCCCCGGCTGGCGGGGTACGGGTACGACCGGCTGCGGCTGCCCGGCCTGCTGGCAGGCCGCCAGCAGGCCCAGCAAGGCCACGCTGCTCCAGATGAGCCAGCTTCGCTTCATACGCTTTGTTCCTCCCTTGTCCTCACTGCACCAGCTCGAACACCCGCCCGTCGCCAGGGGCGTACTCGAGCGCCGTTCCTTGTGCGTAAACCTGGCCGGTCTCGAGGTCCTTGAGCCGGCCCTGGATCTCGTCGGAGCGCACCGCCAGGCGGCGGGCGCTCTGGCAGTCGCGGTTGACCACCACCACGTAGTGCCGCCCGTCGCGGTGTTGCAGGCTGCTGGCGTAGGGCACGTCGGCCCCGCTCACCTCGAAGCGGTCGGGGGCCTTGAAGAGGTCCTTCAGCACCCCGCGCAGCGCGGCTACCCGCCGGGTCTGGCGGCTCACCTCGTCGTAGAGGGCGGGGTTGTCCTTCAGGCCGTTCCAGCCCTGCTGCGAGCTGTAGATGAACCAGAAGATGCCCTTGGCCCCCTCGCCCACCGCCAGCCAGTTCTGCGCCCGCACCTCCGCGGGCGTGGGCTCGCGGAGCTGGTCCTCGAAGGAGTGGGTCTGCAGGATCAGCCACAGCGGCACGCTGCGGGGCTTGTCCTTGGTGAGCACGCGCAGGTAGCTCACGAAGTCGAGGTCGCTGTAGCCGAAGCCGGTGAGGGTGAAGTCGCCCACCGCGTTGGCGTAGCCCACCGGGTAGACGTCGAGCAGCATCACGTCGGGGCGGGTCTGCTGGTAGGCCAGCTCGGCCCGCCCGCGCCCGATGAGCACCGACATCGCCGGGCGGTCGAAGTCGGCGTCCTGGAAGGCTTTTTGCAGCGGCGCGACCTTGGGCAGGTCCTTGAGGAAGGGCTCGTCGGCCACGTAGTAGCCGCCCAGGCTGGGGTGGCTCGAGAGCCGCTGCACCATCTCCTGGGCGATGCGGCGGGCGAGGGCGGGGTCGGGGGAGACGTCGTCGGGCCACCAGTCGCGGTTGAGGTCGTCGCCGGGGTTGAAGTAGACCTTGAGGCCCGCCTCGTCGGTGGCGCGCAGCCCGTCGTCGTCGGCGCGCTCGGCCACGTTGGCGTTGATGAGCATCACCGAGTCGAAGCCCCGGGCCTTGAGCTCGGCCGCCCAGCGCTTCATCTCGTCGTAGCCGTGGGTCATGTTGGCGTCCTCGAAGAGGCCCAGCGGGAAGCCGAACTCGGTGCCCCGGGCGGTGCGCTGGAGGGTGGTGGCGACGGGGGGCAGGCCCTGCACCTCGGCCCGGACCGTCACCGGCCCGCTCCCCCCGTCGCTCCGGTAGGTGATGTGGGCCCAGCCGTCCTGGGCGGGGGCTGGGTTGGGCCCGAGCAGGCGGCCGGGGCCCTCGAGGCTGAAGCGCACCGCGTCCTGCGCCTCGGTGGCGGTCTGGCCCGAGGCGTCGAGCAGCCGCACGGCGACCTCGACCTCGCCGCCCTGCTGGCGCACGCTGCGGGCCTGGGGGTAGATCTCGAGCGAGGCCGAAGGGGCTACGCCCAGGTAGAGGTCGTCGATCCAGACCTCGGCGCCCGGGTTGAGCCCGTCCCACAGCACGTCCACCCGCCCGCGCCCGTCGGCCTCGGTGGTGAACACCGTCCAGACCTCGCGCCAGTCGCCGCTGGAGCGCAGGGGCTGGGTGTCGGAGGAGCCGCCCGAGGCCGGGGCCCAGCGCAGCCGCACCTCGCCCGCCGTGAGGTTGCGGGCCCGGACCCAGCCGTGCAGCAGGTAGGGGGTGTGGGGCTGGAGCTCGAGGTTCTGCGTGGTGTAGACCTCGGCCGTGGGCCCACTGACCTTGAGCGCGACCTCGCCCGCGTGGGCGGCGCCCCGGTCGGCCTTAGCGCCCTCGCGCTCCTCCCACTCAGCCGGGTAGCCGCCAGGGCCCAGCGCCTCGAAGGAGGGGTTTCGCAGCAGGTTTGGGCCCTGCCAGTGCGGCCCGGCCGGGGCCTGGGGCGGGGCGGTGGTGCAGGCGGTCAGGAGGAGCAGGGAGCTCAGCAGGGTCAACACACCAAGTCGGTACAAAGTCATCACCACGGCAGCCTAGAAGAGGAGCGCCGGGACAAGTAGGGAAATTCTCGAGCGCGGTTCTTGAGCGTTCCTTAGCCTGTTCTTGAGCCTTTCTTAGCCTTCGCGAAACGGCTTATTTAGAGTGGCTCGTGGTGAAAAAGACACCCCTTGCCGCCGGCGGTAAGCCGTCAGCTTTCAGCCCTCAGCCGTCAGACTTCCCACCCACCCCCGTCCCCTCCCTCCGGCCGGAGGGAGGGGGGTTTAGCGTTTTGCGTCTTGCGTTTTGCGTTTGGCTTTTTACGTACGGCGTAGGACGTACGCCGTACGACCCGCGCCCGGCTATCAGCTATCGGCTATCAGCGTTCATCAACTACACCCGCACGCCCAGCGCCGTGAGCACCACCACCAGCAGCCCGAAGGCCATCTGGCTCCAGCCCACCACTTTGGCGGGCACCGGGGGCCGGGCGAAGGTATAAGCCGAGAAGGGCAGCAGCAGCCCCACCGCCAGCACGCTCAGCCAGGGGACCCAGCCCGTGGCCGCCCCCAGCAGCAGCCCGCCGATGGCGATGAGCTGGGCCAGGTAGGCGGGGCGGAAGGGGACGGCGAGCCCTCGAGCCCGCATCACCTGGGTGCGGGCGTAGTGGATGGCGGCGTAGGAGCGCGCGGCCAGCACCAACCACAGGCCCAGCGCCAGCGAAGGCTCCAGGCCCCCCACCAGCCCGATGCCCGCGGCCACCGAGCCCATCGCGGCGGCCCCGGCCACCTCGGGCAGCAGGTTGCGGCCCTTGTTGTGCGCGTCGAACCAGAGCTGCACGGCGATGAGCGGGAGCGCGGCGAGCAGGGGCCAGTAGAAGGGCCCCTCGGCCCTCACGAAGGCCAGGAGCAGGCCCAGCACCCCGACGGTGCCGTAGGCCAGGGCGAAGCGGCCGGCCACGGGCGTGCGGGGGAAGCGCTTGCCCTTGCGCACGTCGGCGAGCCAGAGCTTGAGCGGGTGGCGGGTGAAGAAGGCCGCCAGCGCGAAGACGCCCAGCCCCAGCCCGGCGAGCGTGGGGGCGACGAGCAGCCCCAGCAGGACGGGCTCGAGCGTGAAGCCCCAGCCGCCGTGCTCGTTGGGAAGGGCTATGGTCTTGAGCGGGACTTTCACGCGGGGTTGGGGCTGGACGGTCATGCCGGGGTCTCCTTGGGCAACAAGGTTAGCAGCAGGGTGAGGGGACTTTCGGCCCGGATGGCGTGGACCAGCCCGGCGGCCATGTAGGCCCAGGTGCCGGGGCGGGCCTCGAGCTCGTCCGGCCCCAGCCTGAGGGTGCCCGTGCCGGAGAGCACCTGGACGATGGCGGGCCTGCTGGCGGTGTGCTCGGTGAGCTCCTGGCCGGTGTCGAAGGCGAAGATCACCGTGCGGACGCCGCCCTCGTTGTGCAGCACGCGGCTCAAGATGCCGTCCGGCTGGACGGCGGCTTCCTGGTGGAGGTCGGGGAGGTAGCGGTAGGTCGCGGTCATGGCCTCATTGCACTCCCGCCGCCGGGGTGCGGGCCATGACCTGGGTCAAGGCTCGGGTGATCCGACAAACCCCGCCCGCCGGCGGGCCGAGGCTCGGGAGCCGAGCGGCGGGGTCAGCGGCCGACCCGCACCCCGCTGCTAGCCCCGGGGGCGGGCGGGATGACGGCGAAGGGGCTACGGCCCAGCCAGGTGGGGAAGGCCCGCTCGAGGTCGGGCGGCCCCTCGAGCCGGATCAGGCCGGAGTCGAGGGCCTCGAAGATGTTCCGCCGCCCCACCCAGACCCGGTGCAGGGTGAGGGTGTCGGCGGTGACCCGCAGGTCCACCTCGTAGCCCGGATCGTGGTTGCAGATCTCCAACTCGGGGTGGCCCCGGCTGCGCTTCAGAAGCAGCCACCAGCTCTCTTTGCGGTCCCCTACGAAGTCGAAGCGTACCACCACCCGGTGCTCGGGCATGCGCTCGAGGGGGAAACGGCGCCGGATACTCCGCATCAGGTAGGCGGGGTCCAGGTCGCTGGGCCGGAGGTCGCCGTTGAACCAGCGCTGGCCCCAGTTGCCCAGGCACTCGATCACCGCCTCGAGTTCCCGCCCGCTCTGGCTCAGGTGGTACTCCACGTGCCGCCTCGGCCCGCTGCGGCGCTCGATGATCCCCTGCTGCTCGAGAAAGCGCAGCCTTTGGGAGAGCAAGGCCTTGGAGACGCCCGGCAATCCGGCCTCGATCTCGTTGAAGCGGCGGCTGCCCATCATCAGCTCGTGCAATATCAAGGGCGTCCAGCGCTCGGCGAAGAGCTCGCTCGCCTTGGCCACGGGGCAGAAAATGTTGTAGCTGAAATTGCCCATGGCCCCAGTGTAGACCTGCACACGAAGCCCTCAAGTACAGTTTTTGAACTTGACTCTCAGGGTCTTTCGTGGGCTTCTCGAAGTTCAAATTCCGAACTTGATACTGCTGTCTGTGACGCTAGATTCAGGGGTAGAGCCACGCTCCTCGAGTGAGGAACGCCGAGGGAACATCACCGTTCTACTCTAGCGTTCAGGGTTTCCAGGGGAGGCTCGGTAAGGAGAGCGCCATGAACAAGCTGGTTATTGCGGGATTGGTATTTATAGCCGCGTTCACACTGGCCCAAGCCCAGGGTGTTGGGCCAGTAGAGCCCACGGCGGGAAGCTGGAAGACCTGGGTCATCGGCTCGGGTAAGGAATTCCGCCTGCCCCCGCCGCCCGATAGCGCGGCCACCAGGGCCGAGATTGCCCAACTCGAAGCCCTGGCCAAGGAACGGGATGCGGCTGCACAAGACCTCATCCGCTACTGGGACAGCGGTTCGCCCGGCTACCGCTGGAACGAGTTGGCCGTCCAGCAAGCTCTCAAGAGCGGGGTGGTCGCCAACCGGGCAGCCCGCATGCTGGCCCTGCTCAACGTGGCCATCTACGACGCGACGGTGGCGGCCTGGGACTCCAAGTACGCCTACCGGCGAGCCCGTCCCATGATGCTACAGCCCATGTTGCGAACCGCCATCCCAACCCCCTCCAGCCCCGCTTACCCCTCCGAACACGCTGTCGCGGCAGGTGCGGCTTCGGTGGTGCTGGCCTATCTCTTCCCGGGCGACGCCGCCGTGTTCCAGGCCAAGGCTGAGCAGGCGGGTCGTTCACGTCTGCTGGCGGGTACGGACTACCCCAGTGATGTAACCGCAGGTCTGGAATTGGGCCGTAAGGTTGCCGCAAAAGTTATCGAACGCGCCAGAATCGACGGTTCCGATGCCAGGTGGACGGGCAGTGTACCCACGGAAAAGGGCAAGTGGAACGGGCAAAACCCGGTCGAGCCCCTGGGCGGAACCTGGAAGACCTGGGTGCTCGCTTCCCCCAGCCAGTTCCGCCCCGGCCCGCCCCCGGCCTACGATTCGGAACAGATGGCTAAGGATTTGGCCGAACTCAAGGAGTTCAGGCGCACTAACCTGACCAACCTCACGGCCAGCTACTGGGAGTACTACGGCGGAAGGGCTTCCTTCGAGTTCTACACCAATCTGCTGGGGCAGAAGCTCTTCGAGTACCGCCTCGACGCCAACCCACCCCGGGCCGCGCGAGCCTATGCCCTGGCAAGTGTCGCCTACTATGACATTTTCGCGGCCTGTTGGGATGCCAAGTACGCCTACTGGCAGATCCGGCCCTTCCAACTGGACCCCACCCTGACCACTGTCTTCCCCACCCCCAACCACCCCAGTTACCCGGCGGCGCACGCCTCGATCGGCGGGGCCATGGAGACGGTGCTGGGATATCTGTTCCCCCCCGACGCCGCCCAGTTCGGCAAGATCGCCGACGACGAGAGCTGGTCGCGGCTGTGGGCGGGCATCCACTTCCGCAGCGACATCGAGGCCGGACGGGCGCTGGGCCGCAAGGTGGCGGGCGCGGTGGTCGAGTGGGCCGAGCGGGACGGCTCAAGGTAGGACTTTGGCCCGAGGTGTACCCTCGAGGCAACCCCGAGGAGGTAGCCCATGACCGAAACCGCGCTCAAGCCCGGCTTCTACCGCCCCACCCCCGTTAAAGAAGGGGACGACCGCTTCGTAGGGCTGGCCCATGAGCTGGGCACCGAGTTCGCCCCCCGCGCGGCCCAGCACGACCGCGACAACACCTTCGTGGCCGAGAACTTCCAGCGCCTGAGGGAGGCCGGCTACCTGCGGCTGGCGGTGCCTAAGGAACTGGGCGGGTTGGGGGCCAGCATGCGGCAGGTCTGCTACGCGCAGGCCGAACTGGCCAAGCACTGCGCCTCCACGGCGCTGGCGGTGAACATGCACCTCTACCTCGTGCTGGCTACGACGTACCGCTGGCGCAAGGGGGTTACGGCTGCCGAGGGCCTGCTGCGCCGGGTGGCCGCCGAGGGCACGGTGCTGATGACCAGCGGCGGCTCGGACTGGACCTACCCTACCGGGACCGCCCGGAAGGTGGAGGGCGGCTGGCAGGTGAGCGGGCGCAAGACCTTTTGCAGCCAGGCCCCGCTGGCCGGGGTCTTGGTCACCTCTGCCCGCTACGAGGACCCCCAGGAGGGGACCGTGGTGCTGGCCCTTAGCGTCCCCACCGACAGCACCGGCCTGCGCGTCGTGGAGACCTGGGACACCCTGGGCATGCGCGGCACCGCCAGCCACGACGTGGAATTGGAGGGGGTGTTCGTCAGCGAGGACAGGGTGTTGGGGCGGCGGCCTTGGGGCAGGCTGGACCCCGTCCTGCGCAGCGCCCTCGTCCACTTCTCGCCCCCGGCCTCGGCGGTCTACTGGGGAGTGGCGGCCGCCGCCCGCGACGAGGCGGTGCGGGAGGTGCTGGGACGCAGGCTGGGCGACGGGCGGCCCCTGGCCCAAGAGGCCCTGGTGCAGCGGCTGGTGGGGCTGATGGAGCACAAGCTCAAGGCCGCCTGGTGGTCGCTGCTGGGGGCCCTGGACGAGCTGGGCCCGGACTATCAGCCCGACGACCGCGCCGTGAGCTTGGTGCAAGCCGCCAAGCGCACGGTAGTGACGGAGGCGGTGGAGGTGGTGGACCTGGCCCTGCAGGCGGTGGGCGGGGCTTCGTACTTCAAGCGCTCGCCCCTCGAGCAGGCCTACCGCGACGTGCGGGCCGGGGAGTACCACCCCATGACCCCCGAGGTCACGCTGCTCTACCTGGGCCGCCTGGCGCTGGGCCAGCCGGCGGACACGCCCTGAGCCTTGTCGCCGGCGCCTCGCGGCCAGCCGCCCGGCTCCCTAGGGCGGTTGGCCGGTTTGCTTTACCATGGGTCTTGAAAGCAGGGCCCCATGTTCGAGGCGTTCTTACGCAAGGTGCCGCTCTTCGCGGAGCTGCTCGAGGAGGACCTGGCCCGCCTGTGCCGGATGGCCGAGGAGGTGCGCCTCCCCGCCGGGCAGGTCCTGTTCGTCGAGGGCAGCCTGGCCGACAGGGCCTATGTCCTCTACGAGGGCGAGCTCGAGATCGTCAAGCACCTCGACGGCCGCGAGGTGCTCATCGACGTGCAGCACGTCCCCGGAACGGTCATCGGGGAGATGGCCCTGCTGGAGGAGACGACCCGCCTGGCCACCGTGCGCGCCAGCCGCGACTCGGTGCTGCTGGGCCTGAGCCACCGGGAGGTGAACGAGCTCTTCAACCTCAACCCCGGCGCGGCCAAGATCATGCTCCGCACGCTGATGGGCCGCTGGCGGGCGCTCGAGACCCAGGTGCGGCTGAGCGAGAAGATGGTCCAGCTCGGCACCTTCACCGCCGGCATCGCCCACGAGCTGAACAACCCGGCCGCCGCCGTCCTGCGGGGCGCGGGCCAGCTCCAGGAACTCCTGGACGCGGCCATCCGGGCCCATGCGGCGCTGGAGCGCCTCGGCCTTTCACAGCAGCAGCAGGCCCGGGTGGAGGCCCTGGAGCGCCAGGTCCGGGAGCGGGTCGCCAGCCCCCTGGCCCTCGACCCCCTCTCCCGCAGCGACCGCGAGGAGGAGCTGGAGGCGTGGCTGGAAGGGCGGGGCCAGGGGGCCGCCTGGAAGCTGGCGCCCGGCCTGGCGGAGCTGGGCCTCGAGGCCGCCCACCTCGACGAGCTCGCCCGGGCCTTCTCGCCCCAGCAATTCCCGCTGCTCGTGGAGTGGTTGGCGACCCGCCACGCCGTCCACGGCCTGCTCCGCGAGATCGCGCTGGGGGCCGGCCGGATCAGCGAGATCGTCGGGGCGCTGAGGTCGTACGTCTACCTCGACCAGGCCCCCCTGCAGAACGTGGACGTGCACGCGGGCCTGGAGAACACCCTGACCCTCCTCCGCCACAAGCTACAGCCCGGCGTCGTCGTGCGGCGGGAGTACGCCCCCGGGCTTCCGCCGGTCCCGGCCTACGGCGGCGAACTCAACCAGGTCTGGACCAACCTCGTCGACAACGCCCTCGACGCCCTGGACGGCCGGGGGCAGCTCACCCTCCGCACCCGGCAGGAGGGCGAGGTGGTCGTCGAGGTCGAGGACAGCGGCCCGGGCATCCCCCCGGAGCACCTGCCCAGGATCTTCGACCCCTTCTTCACCACCAAGCCCCTCGGGAAGGGCGTGGGCCTGGGGCTCAGCCTCAGCTATAACATCGTGCACAAGCACAAGGGGCACATCTCCGTCGCCTCCGAGCCGGGCCGGACCGTGTTCCAGGTGCGCCTGCCGACGCACGGGTGAGGTCGCGGGGCCGGGCCCTCCCTTCCTGGGAAAATTCGCGCCTCGGCCGGGGCGTCGGTACTATACTCAAGGAACCAGTCAAAGGCCGGTGCCGTGCATTCGTGGGTAGCCATTCGGCGTGACCGCAGTCAGCGGGCGTATTGCTGGGGAAATGAGGGAGATTCCATTGGGCTGGGCCAGGCGGTGCGATTGACCCCGTGAAAGACGAGCCCTCGAGGCGACCCCCCGGTCGCCGCCCCGGGTGTTGGGCGGGGAGGAGCCCGGGTCGGCCGCTGCACAGGGGCCGGGCCCTGGGCGCGTGGCTGGGCACGGCGACCGTGCCCGAAGCTGTTCGTTCAAGGGAGGGATCGTGTACGCACGGATCATTACTTCCCAGACCCAGCCGGGCAAGACCGACGAGGCCACCCGGATCTGGAACGAGTCGGTAGTCCCCATCCTCAGGCAGCAGAAAGGCTTCGTCGGCGCATACATGGTCGGCGACCGCGCCACCGGCAAGGGCGTGGTGATGACGCTGTGGGAGGGTGAGGACGACGCCCAGGCCATCGACACCAGCGGGGTCTACCAGCGCTCCATCGCGCTGTTCGCCCAGGTGCTCGCGGGCCCGCCCACCCGCGAGCAGTACGAGGTGCTCGTCAAGGTCTGAGAGCGGTTCGCGGAATGGCTGGCCGATGCAAACGGGTGGAATTGGCGTCCTACAGCCGGTTTTGCCGCCGGGCCAGCGGCCTGTTCGCGAGTTCCTGTTCGGGGGCGAGGAGCGGCAAAACCACAGCCAACCGCGCTGAACGCCCTCGAGCCGTCTCGAGAAAGGAGACGATCATGCCCACGTACATGACGCAGTTCGCCTACACCGCCGACACCTGGCGCAAGCTCGCCCGCAACCCCGAAGACCGCAGCATCCCCATCCGGGGGCTGGTGGAGAGCCTGGGCGGCCGGCTGCTGGGGCTGTACTACATGTGGGGCGAGTACGACGGCTTCATCCTCTACGAGCTCCCCGACGCCCGCACGGCCACCGTCGCCGTGATCACCGCCGCGCTGGCGGGGCACCTGCGGGCGGTGAGGACCACCCACCTTTTTACCGTCGCGGAGGGGATGGAGATCCTGGGGAACGCGGGCAAGCTGACCTACGCCGCACCCAAAGGATAAAAACCGGCCCGCTCAGGCTTCGGCGACCTCGCGCAGGGCGGCGGGGTCGTCGATCCACACCCGGCGCTCGGCGAGCCGGATCAGGCCCTGGCGGAACAGCTCGCCCAGCTTGCGGCTCACCGCCTCGGGCACCGTGCCCAGCAGCGCCGCGAGCTCGGGGTTGGTGGGCAGGCGGAAGCCCTGCCCCTCGGCCTCCAGCCGCCCCAGCAGGTACTCGGCCAGCCGCGCCGAGACCTCGTGGAAGACCAGCCGGTCGAGCAGGTGCACGAGCTGCCCCTGGCGGCGGGCCAGGAAGCGGATGAGGGCGCGGGAGAGGGCGGGGTGGGTCTCGAGCAGCCGGTGGAAGGCCTCGGTGGGCAGGGCCAGCAGCAGGCTGTCCTCCAGGGCTTCGGCCGAGGCCGGGTAGCGGGGCTTCTCCAGGAAGATCGCCACCGCGGCCACCGCGTGGTAGGGGCCGTCGAGGTGCAGCACCATCTGGCGCCGCCCCTGGGGGTCCATCTTGTAGACCTTGATCAGTCCCTCGGCGACGATGAACAGTGAGCGGGCGGGGTCGCCCTCGAGGAACAGCGTCTCCCCCTTGTGCAAGGGGCGCAGGGTCGCCACGGCGGCCAGGGCCTCGAGCTCGGGCGTGCCGAGGTCGCGGAAGAGGGGGCTTTGGGCGAGGATCTCCTGGATCGGGGGGCTTTGGGTCATGCCGGTTGTACCAGTCTGGCAAGGTCGGGGTCGATGGGCAAGCCCTCGCGCTCCATGCGGGTCTGGTACTGGCTGAACAGGCTCTTGGCCTCCAGCTTCTGCCCCGACTCCACGAGCTGCTGCATCAGGGCGCGGTAGGCCTCCTCGCGCCAGGGATCGAGCTTGAGCACGAAGCGGTAGGCCTCCAGCGCCTCGCGGGATTGGCCCAGCGCCCGCGCGATCTCGGCGCTGCGCAGCAGGGCCCCCACCGCCCGCTCGCGCAAGTAGGCCCGCTCGAGCTCGGCCCAGTCGGCGTAAGGCTCGTCGCAGAGGAAGTCGCCCTTGTACAGCAGCAGGGCCTGGCGGTAGGCCTCGAGCGCGGCGGTGCCCCCCAGGCCGTCCCCCTGGTGGATGAGCTGCTCGAAGCGCTCGACGTCGAGGAAGTAGGGCACCTGCGGGGCAAAGCGGTAGCCCTCGCCCTCGCGCAGGATGAGCCGGGGCTGGGCGGGGTCGGGCTCCAAGGCCTGCCGCAGGTCGTGGACGAGCACGTGCAGCCGGGCCTGGGTGGCCTCGGGCTCCTCGCCGGGCCACAGCCGCTCGCACAGCTCGTCGCGGGCGAGGGTCTGGCCCCGGTGGGCCAGCAGCAGCTTGAGCAGGGTGAGGGCCTGGCGGCGGCCGAAGGCCTTGGGCGGCAGCACCTGCCCCTCGCGCCGCACCTGCAGCCCGCCGAAGGTGCGCAGCTCGAGCCAGTGCCCTTGCGCGGGGCCGGTGGCCTGGTGCTCGGGCCACAGCACCTCGGCGCCCAGCCGCTCGAGCCACAGCACCGGGGCCACCGCCTGGCTGGCGATCGGGGGGAGGCGGGTGAAGAAGAGCTGCTGCAGCCCGACCACCCTGGGCCCCGACCACAGCGGCAGGCACTGCCGGGGCTGGCCCGCCCCCACGTGGGGGCAGGCGGCCACCCCGCCGCGCACGCCCAGGATCTGGCCCTGCCACACCTCGCAGTGCTCGGCGTGGGCGCAGGCCGGGGGGCTGCCCTTGCCGTGGCTGTAGGTCTCGCCGTCGGCCAGCAGCAGCCGCACGCACGAGGCCCCGCTGAGCCGGGCGCTCTGCTCGAGGAAGGCCTCGATCCCCTGCCCCCTGGACTGCGCGTGCAGGGCGCTCGCCACCGAGCGCAGTCCCGCCTCGCCCAGCCGGGTGAGCACAGTGTAGAGTGAGGCCGCGAGCATGGGCCCGACCAGGGTGAGCTGCTCGAGCAGCGCCTCGTCGTCGGTGTCGGGGTCGCGGCTGGCGAGGTTGAGCACCCCGATGAGGCCCTGGGGGAGCTCGAGGGGATAACAGACGTAGGTCTTGTAGCCCAGCTTCTTGACCTTCTGCCGCAGGTAGCGGGCGTCGGAGGGGAGGTCGTGGGTGAGCAGGGGGTGGTGCAGCAGGCTCACCAGCCCCGGGAAGCCCTCGCCCCAGGCGAACCAGGCCTTCTCGAGGAAGGCCTCGCGGTGCACGCCGTCGTAGGCGGTGAGCACCAGGTAGTGCTCCTGGGGGTCGGCCAGGAAGAGCTCGGCCGCCTCCATCCCCAGCGCCCGCCGCAGGCTGCCCAGGAAGACCTGCAGCGTCTGGAAGAAGCTGCCCGGCTCGGCCGCGAGCTTGCGCACCGCCCACGACAGCGAGGCCAGCACCTCGGAGGGGTCGGCGTGGTTCTCCGGCTTCAGCTCGACCTGAATCCCGGAGTTGACGTACCCCTGGCAGGTCAGGCGCTTACCCCCACGGCAGACGGGGGTGCTGGCCTGGTACGCGCCGCGCTTGATCTCGCGCTGCACCGGGCAGCGCACGCACAGCGGGCGGCCGAAGCGGTCGGTGCCCGCCACCACCTCGCCGCAGGGCCGGCCCAGCGCCTCCTCGGCGGGGAGGTGGAAAAACGCGGCAGCATCGGGGCTCCAGGCCGTAACCCGGCCCTCCTTGTCGAGCTGCCAGCGCACCCGGTTCATCTGTATTTAGAGACTAGGGAACTCCGGCAGGTCATTTGTCCTCACGCCTGCTGGAGCTAGAGGCCATGTCCCAACTATTACCTCGTTTGCTACCTGAAGTCAGACCAACACACCTGAGTGCATGAGGTTGTGGGCAGCGATTTTGAGGTTGACCCTGGCTCGTAAAGACCAGAAGGTCTTGACCTGCCCCACGTGCAGGTGAAGCGAGCGGACCAGGGAACTGAAACTGGTCTCGATGCGTTTACGCAGCCTGGATAAAGCCCTGGGCCAGAAGGTCTGGCGCTTCATGTTCTTGCGGCTGGGACAGTACACCCCCGTGCCCACGTAAGCCCTGTCCCCTAGCGTGGGCCCCTGAACCAGCCCCCAGGCCACACGGCTCTCGTGCGCGTGCGCAGGCACAAAGGCCCAACGTCGGAACAGCCCCCCCAGGCTCACCACCGCGTGCAGCTTGAAGCCCCAGACCATCCCCATGGTGCTGAAGCCCTTGCTGGCCTCGGGCATCTTGGCCCATTCCCAACGCTTACCCTTGGCGATGGGGAGGGGCTTGGTATCGATGAGCTCAATCCCCCGATCCTCATCCTCCTTGGCGGCTAGCGATTGAGCGAGCTCGGCCCATAGGGGCTCCGCATTGCGCACGATCCGATGGTAACGGCTGTACTCGGGTAGTCGCGGGAACAAGCCCCGATGATTCTGACGCACCAGCCAGTACCACACCGACTCGTAGGGCTGGGCCAACAGTTCACCGACCAGGGCTATGGTGAATAACTCGCTGTAGCTGGCCACCTGGTTGGCTTGCACCGGTAGCCTGAAGCGCTCCTGGTTGGCTTTGAGCCAGTCATCCACCAGGATGAAGACCCTCAAAAACAGTTCCTCTAGGCTATGCTGATAGCGGGGATGGTTTCTCATAGCAATGAAGACCATCTCCCTTTTCTTCCCCCATTTCAAGTAGCAAACCACGTTATTTCTTGGTAGCCATTCAACGGCCTGCGTGGAGGTCTCGAGCGTCCCTTGCGGAGCTAAACAGGCAGGTCTACGATCTTGCTAAGGGGCAGAAAATTCTAAATGCCGGTCGAGGTGACAGGCTGTCGGTTCGCTTGAGGGGGTGATGAGAGATGGCATTAGCGCCCCACGATACTGGGCGGTACAACACGCTCCAGAGGGGCATTTAGACCGCAGGTGCGGCATAAGCACTAGTTCGGCGGCTTAAATGCGAACGCCAAGCCGGTTGAAACAGGCCACTGGCAGGAGCAAAAAGGAGACTTTTCATGCCATCTAAAGCAACACTCGTGGAGCTACCCGACTTGCACCTGATGGTTAGCCGGGCGGATGAATTTCCGAACGGAATAAGACCTGCTTGGGAGAGACTTGAGTCCAAACTCGCCTCGCTTAAAGGCCGAAAATTTTATGGCCTGACGTTTACCGAAGGCTCCCAATTGGTCTACTACGCAGGCTTGGAGCCTGTTAGTGCCGAGGAAGTTGCAGCACTCGATTTCCCAACCCTGATGATCAAGGGCGGTACATACGCCAGAACCAAGTTGTTCGATTGGCCGAGGCATGCGGATAAGATTGGCGAGATATTTGGGGAACTCATGCGCGACTTCCCAAAAGACCCGACGGGGCCAACGATCGAATATTATCGGAGTCAATCTGAATTACACTTGCTCATCCCGGTAGTGAAACCCGAGTCTTGACGGTCAGTGACCTCCGTCTCTTGCTTGGCGACGTAGATACGCGATGCCACGTTGCCAAAAACGAAAGCCTGTCCGTCTTCGCGGCAAGCTGGAAGGTGTCTCGGCCAGCCGCCGAACAAGCAGTCGCAGCCGGCCGCTTCGCGCTGGGTGCTCGCGGCGGCTGAACTGCCCCGTTAGGCCTCGAGCCCCAAGCAAAATGACGCTCACCCGAGCGTAGGACCCGCACATCTCGTTTCACTCGTTCGCCCTCGAGCCCGCCTCGAGGGCGTTTTCGTGCCGCGCTCGAGTGGGTCGAATGTCCCTCATCTGTAAGCCCGCCGTAAGGGCGGGGGAGGAGGCTAGGGCCATGGACCCCAGACGCCTGTTCTTTCCTGCGTCGTGTGAGGTGATCGAGGGCCTGGAGGTGCGCATGGACCCGACCAAAACCCCGCGGAACCTTCCACCGGCCCAGGCGTCGGTCTTCCTGGTGCTGCTGTGGCCCGATGGCGAAGGAAGCTGGGCCGGGCGCGTCAAGGACACCCGCACCGGGGTGGAGCACCCCTTCGGGGAGCTCGAGGAACTTTTGTCCTGGCTGGAAAACCACCAGGACACCCATCGGAGGTCGGCATGAAGCGAATTTTGTTCACGGTGGCGGCGGCGCTGCTGGGCCTGGCACTGGCCCAGGACGGCAAAAGCCTCTACCAGACCAACTGCGCGGGGTGCCACGGGGCCGAGGCCCAGGGCATCCCCGGAGCCTTCCCGCCTTTGGCCAACAACCCCCGCATGGCCGACGAGGCCTACGTGGTCAAGGTGATCCGGCAGGGGCTTAGCGGGCCGCTCGAGGTCGCCGGGCAGACCTACAACGGCGCCATGCCCGCCATGGCCCAGATCTCGGAGGCCGACGCCAAGGCCATCGCGGCCTACCTCAAGGGCCTGGCCGGGGGAACTGCCCAGGCCGAGCCCGCGGCCCCGGCCCCCGCCCCCGCGCCCCAACCCGCCACAGCCCCGGCGCCCGACGCGGCGCAGGCCGCCTTGGGCCGGGCCTTCTTCACCGGGCAAAAGGCCTTCGCCAACGGCGGGGCGCCCTGCATGGCCTGCCACAACGCGGGCAACCTCGGCCCGATGGGCGGGGGCAGCTTGGGGCTCGACAAGACCGACCTGTACGTGCGGCTGGGCGAGGCGGGCATCAAGGGCGTGCTCGCCAACATCGCCTTCCCGGTGATGCGTGAGGCCTACAAGGGCAGGCCCCTCACTGAAGCCGAGATTAACGCTCTGGTCGCTTTCTTCGCCCAGGCCAGCAAAGAAGCCCGCCACTCCAGCGCCGTCTACGGCGGGGGGGGGGGGGGCG
>NZ_KE387023.1:1338535-1353283 GCF_000430045.1 Calidithermus chliarophilus DSM 9957
GNACGCCGCCGTCCCCGCCGCCCTGGCGCTGTTCGGGGTGATGAGCCTGATCTGGCTGGGCCGCAGGCCCAGCCTGGCCGAACGCATTCGCAGGAGGAGAGCATGAACCAATGGTTCAAGGAGATCGAAGCCCCCGCCGAGCGCAAGTGGGAGGAGTTCTACCGCAACCGCTTCGCCCACGACAAGCGGGTGCGCACCACCCACGGCGTCAACTGCACCGGCTCGTGCAGTTGGGAGGTCTTCGTCAAGGACGGCATCGTGACCTGGGAGCTCCAGGCCACCGACTACCCGCAGCTCGAGGCCGGCCTGCCCCCCTACGAGCCCCGCGGCTGCCAGCGCGGCATCAGCTTTAGCTGGTACCTCTACAGCCCCATCCGGGTGAAGTACCCCTACGGGCGGGGGGCGCTGCTCGAGCTGTGGCGCGAGGCCCGCGAGCGCCACGCCGACCCCGTGGAGGCCTGGAAGAGCATCGTCAGCGACCCCGAGAAGCGGCGGCGCTACCAGAAGGCGCGGGGCAAGGGCGGCTTCCGCCGCATCGCCTGGGAGGAGGCGCTGGAGATCATCGCCGCCAGCGTGGTCCACACCACCAAGCAGCACGGCCCCGACCGGGTGATCGGCTTCAGCCCCATCCCCGCCATGTCGCAGATCTCCTACGCGGCGGGCTCGCGCTTCCTGACGCTGCTGGGCGGCGTGGCGATGAGCTTTTACGACTGGTACTGCGACCTGCCCCCGGCCTCGCCCGAGATCTGGGGCGAGCAGACCGACGTGCACGAGTCGGCCGACTGGTACAACGCCCGCTTCATCGCGGTGATGGGCTCCAACCTCAACATGACCCGCACCCCGGACACCCACTTCATCGCCGAGGTGCGCCACGCGGGGGCCAAGCTCACCGTCTTCAGCCCCGACTTCTCCATGGTCGCCAAGTACGCCGACTGGTGGATCCCCTCCAACCCCGGCCAGGACACCGCCTTCTGGATGGCCGTCAACCACGTGCTGCTCAAGGAGTGCTACGTCCTGCGGCAGGTGCCCTACTTCAGCGACTACCTAAAGCGCTACACCGACAACCCCTTCCTGGTCGAGGTCGCGGGCCCCAGGCCGGGGCGCTACCTGCGGGCGGGCCGCCTCGAGGCCTACAAGGACGTCGAGAACGGCGACTGGAAGCTCCTGATGTGGGACGCCCAGCGCGGGCCCGCCATGCCCGGGGGCACCATCGGCTTCCGCTGGCAGAGCGAGAAGGGGCAGTGGAACTTAGAGCTCAAGGACCCCACCAGCGGCCAGCCCATCGACCCGCTGCTCTCCTTCCGCGACCAGGCCGACGAGGTGCGGCTGCTCGAGTTCGACGACTTCACCACCGGCAAGACGCTCCAGCGCGCCGTGCCCGTGAAGTACGTCCAGACCAAGGACGGCGAGCGGGTGGCGGTCACCACCGTCTTCGACCTGCTGTTGGCCCAGTTCGGCGTGGACCGGGGCCTGGGCGGGGCCTACCCCCAGGGCTACGACGACGAGGAAGGGCTCTACACCCCCGCCTGGCAGGAGAAGTACACCGGCATCCACCGCGACACCGTGATCCGCTTCGCGCGCGAGTGGGCCGAGAACGGCGAGAAGACGAAGGGCAAGAACCTCATCATCATCGGGGCCGGGGCCAACCACTGGTACCACAACAACCTGCTCTACCGCGCCGGGATCGTGGCCCTGATGCTCACCGGCAGCGTGGGGGTCAACGGCGGCGGGCTGGCGCACTACGTGGGCCAGGAGAAGCTCGCCAACCAGGCCTCCTGGGGCCCCATCGCCTTCGCCGGCGACTGGGGGATGGCCCCCCGGCAGCAGAACTCACCCAGCTTCCACTACGTCCACTCCGACCAGTGGCGCTACGAGCGCGGCTACCGCGACTACGACAGCGTGCCGAACAAGGAGCGCCTCTCCGACCACACCATCGACCACCAGGCCCGCGCGGTGCGCAAGGGCTGGCTGCCCTTCTTCCCGCAGTTCAACCGCTCGAGCCTCGAGGTCGTGCGCGAGGCTCAGGCTAAAGGTGCCAAGACCGACGCCGAGATCGTGCAGTACGTGGTCGAGCAGCTCAAGGCGGGCAAGCTCGAGTTCGCCGTCGACGACCCCGACGCCCCCTCCAACTGGCCGCGCACCTGGTTCATCTGGCGCGGCAACGCCATCGGCACCAGCGCCAAGGGCCACGAGTACTTCATGCGCCACTACCTGGGCACGCACTCCACGGCCATCGCCCCCGAGCAGGCCAAGGGCTGGGTGAGCGAGGTCAAGTACCGCCCGCAGGCCCCCGAGGGCAAGATCGACCTGGTCGTCGACCTCAACTTCCGCATGGACACCTCGGCGCTGTACTCCGACATCGTGCTCCCGGCGGCCACCTGGTACGAGAAGGAGGACCTCAACACCACCGACATGCACACCTTCATCAACCCCATGCAGGCGGCGGTGCCCCCCGCGTGGGAGTCGAAGCCCGACTGGGAGATCTACAAGGCCATCGCCCAGAAAGTCTGTGAGCTGGCCAAGCCCCACTTCCCCGAGCCCGTCAAGGACGTCGTGATGCTGCCCCTGCAGCACGACACCCCCGACGAGTTGGCCCAGCCCACCGACAGGGACTGGAAGAAGGGCGAGGTGGAGGCCGTCCCCGGCAAGACCATGCCCAAGTTCCGCGTCGTCGAGCGCGACTACGGCAAGCTCTACGAGCGCATGGTCACGCTGGGCAAGGCGGTGGAGGCCAACGGGGTAGGGATGCACGGGCTCTCGATCCCCGTGCAGGACTTCTACCAGGAGCTCGCCCAGCGCCAGGGGCGGAAGGTGGACGGGCAGGTGCTGCCGAGCCTCGAGGAGGCCCGCGAGGTCGCCGAGGCCATCCTCTTCCTCGACCCCGTCTCCAACGGCGAGCTGGCCTACCGCGCCTTCAAGGACGAGGAGAAGAAGACCGGGCAGAAGCTCACCGACCTCGCCGACCCCGTGCGCGACGTGCGCATCGGCTTCAAGGACATCGTGGCCCAGCCGCGGCGCATGCTCACCTCGCCCACCTGGAGCGGCCTGATCAACCAGGGCCGCGCCTACAGCCCCTACACCCTCAACGTCGAGCGGCTCATCCCCTGGCGCACCCTCACCGGGCGGCAGCACTTCTACCTCGACCACCAGGGCTACCTGGCCTGGGGCGAGCACCTGCCCACCTACAAGCCCCGCCCCGACCACACCATGCTGATGGAGACCGAGAAGAGCGCGGCGGAGGCCCAGGGTAAGCTGCTCAACTACATCACCCCCCACGGCAAGTGGAGCATCCACTCCACCTACTCCGAGAACCACCGCATGATGACCCTCTCGCGCGGGGGCTACCCGGTGTGGCTCAACGACAAGGACGCCGAGGAGATGGGCATCACCGACAACGACTGGGTCGAGGTCTTCAACGACAACGGCGTCTTCGTGCAGCGCTGCATCGTCTCGGCCCGCATCCCCAGGGGCACGGTCTTCGTCTACCACGCCACCGAGCGCACCGTGGGCATCCCCAAGAGCCCCCTGCGTGGCAAGCGCGCGGGCATGAACAACTCCCTCACCCGCGCCCGCCTCAAGCCGGTGCTGATGTCGGGCGGCTACGCCCAGTTCACCTACGCCTTCAACTACTGGGGCCCCACCGGGGTCAACCGCGACACCTTCGTCTACGTGCGGCGCGTCGAGGAGCCGCAGTGGTGATGCCGATAGCTGATAGCCCATAGCCGAAGGGCCACAGGCCGTCCGCCACCCGCTATGAGCTATCCGCCGGCTCCAAAGGAGACCAAATGAACGTTCGAGCCCACATGAGCATGCTCTTCCACCTCGACAAGTGCATCGGCTGCCACACCTGTTCGGTCGCCTGCAAGAACCTCTGGACCGACCGCAAGGGCACCGAGTACATGTGGTGGAACAACGTCGAGACCCGCCCCGGCGCGGGCTACCCCACCGGCTGGGAGGAGCAGGAGCGTTTCCAGGGCGGCTGGGAGCTGAAGAACGGCGAGCTCGAGCTGCGCCTGCACTCGAGGGCGCGCGGGCTGTCGAGGCTGTTCTTCAACCCCGCCCTGCCCACCCTCGACGACTACTACGAGCCCTACACCTTCCGCTACCAGGACCTCTTCAGCGCCCCCGAGGGCAACGACCAGCCCACCGCCGTCCCCGTCTCGATGGTCACGGGCGAGCCCATCCAGATCGAGGCCGGCCCGAGCTGGGACGACGACTTAGGGGGCTCCAACCTCTACGCCAAGAACGACCCCAACTGGGAGGGCGTGGACCCTGACATCCAGGCCCAGATGCACGAGATCGAGCGGGTGGTCTTCAACTACCTGCCGCGCATCTGCAACCACTGCCTCAACCCCTCCTGCGTGGCAGCCTGCCCCAGCGGGGCCATCTACAAGCGCGCCGAAGACGGGGTGGTGCTGGTCAACGAGAACAAGTGCAAGGCCTGGCGCATGTGCGTGGCGGCCTGCCCTTACAAGAAGGTCTACTACAACTGGGCCAGCGGCAAGAGCGAGAAGTGCATCCTCTGCTTCCCGCGCCTCGAGACCGGCCAGGCCCCGGCCTGCGCCCATAGCTGCGTGGGCCGCATCCGCTACATGGGCGTGCTGCTCTACGACGCCGACAAGATCTACGCCGCCGCCAGCGCCCAGGAGTCCGAGCTCGTCGAGGCCCAGCGCGAGGCCATCCTCGACCCCTTCGACCCCGCCGTGATCGCCGCCGCCAAGGAAAACGGCCTCGACGACGACTGGATCAAGGCCGCCCAGAACTCCCCGGCCTACAAGTTCGTCAAGCTGTGGAAGCTGGCCCTGCCGCTGCACCCCGAGTACCGCACGATGGCGATGATGTTCTACATCCCCCCGCTCTCGCCCGTCGTCAGCACCGTCGAGCGCGGCCTGATCAAGCTCGACCTGCCGCCCGAGCGCATGGACTTCGAGCTCTTCGAAAACCTGGGCAAGGCCCGGCTGCCCGTGGAGTACCTCGCCAACCTCTTCGCCGCCGGGAACGTCGCGCTCATCGAGCCCATCCTCAAGAAGATGCTGGCCGTGCGCATCCTCAAGCGCCGCCAGAGCGTCTACGGGGAAGTGGACGCCCAGACCCTGGCGCTGCTCGAGGCCGCCGGGACCAGCCTGGAGGAGGCCGAGGCCATCTACGAGCTCACCACCCTGCCCACCCTCGAGGAGCGCTTCGTGATCCCGCCCTACCACCGCGAGGCCGCCGCCGAGCTCTACAACGACCCGCTGGCCCACAAGGGCGAGGTGGGCCTGGGCTACATCCAGCCCCCCCGGCGGGGCGAGTGAGGTGAGCGCATGAGCGCCAAGGCGACCCCCAACCCCCTCCTCCAGACCCTCGCGCTGGCCTTCGAGTACCCGCGCCAGGGCAGCCTGGGCGTGCTGTGGGAGCAGGCCCGGCCCCTGCCCTACAGCCCGGCCAAGCTCTACCTCGAGCGCTTCCTCAAGGCCGTCTCGCAGCTCAAGCTCTCCGAGCGCGAGGAACTGCACACCCGCACCCTCGACCTCTCGCCGCTCTTCGCGCCCTACGTGGGCTTCGCGGTCTACGGCGAGGACTACCGCCGCGGGGCCTTCATGGCCGCACTCAACCGCGAGATGCAGGGGCTGGGCCTCGAGCTGCGCGGCGAACTGCCCGACCACCTGGCCCCGGTGCTCTCCTACCTGGCCATTGCCGCCGAGCCGCTGCCCGAGCTGACGGAGCTGCTCGAGCCCGCCCTGCAGGCCATGTACCGCACCCTCAAGACCATGGAGCCGGGCAACCCCTACCTGCACCTGCTCGACGCGGTGCGGCAGGCGGTGCGCGAGCTGCCCCGGCCCAAGCCGGAGGCCCGCCCGCCCGCTCCCGCGCTCCAGCCGGCCCCGGAGGGAGGTATCCGATGAACTGGAACACCCTGCTCTTCCTGGTTTTTCCCTACGTCGCGCTCGCGCTGGCGGTGGTGGTCAGCGTGATCCGCATGCGCGGGCGGCCCTTCTCGGTGTCGGCCCAGTCGAGCCAGTTGCTCGAGTCGCGCAAGCTCTACTTCGGCTCCACCGCCATGCACTGGGGGCTGGTGCTGATCCTGGGCGGGCACCTGCTGGCCGTGCTGCTGCCCAAGGGCCTGCTGCTGTGGAACGCGGTGCCCCTGCGGCTGTACCTGCTCGAGATCACCGGCCTGGCCCTGGCGCTGTGGGCGGGCGTGGGCGTGTGGATCCTGCTGGCGCGCCGCCTGGGCGACGCCCGCGTGCGGGTGGTCTCCACCCCCATGGACTACGTGGTGCTGCTGCTCCTGCTGGTCTCCATCGTCACCGGCGTCATCACCGCGGGCGCCTACCGCTTCGGCTCCTACTGGTTCCCGGCGGTGTTCACCCCCTACCTCTGGAGCCTCCTCACCCTCCAGCCGCGCCCCGAACTCGTCGCCGACCTGCCCTTCTGGATCCAGTTCCACGTCTTCAACTTCTGGCTGCTGCTGGCGGTGTTCCCCTTCTCCCGGCTCATCCACGTCGTGACCGTGCCGCTGGGCTACTTGTGGCGGCCCTGGCAGGTCGTGATCTGGCTGCGGCGCCAGCGCCGGCCGCGGGCCACCCCGCCCGGCGCCCCCCAACCCACGCCCACCCCCAAGCCGCAGCCCGCGTTGCAGGACAAGGGAGGTTCGTATGGTTCAGACTAGCCCTTCGGCGGCCCCCTCCGAGCGCAAGGCCCGGCTCGAGGTCCTCACCCTCTCCACCCTCGGCTTCACCCTGATGTTCGCGGTGTGGCTGATGTTCGGGGTGCTGGGCGTGCCCATCCGCAAGGAGTTCGGCCTCAACGACGTGCAGCTTTCGTGGCTATCGGCGGTCGCCATCCTCAACGGCTCGATCTGGCGGCTGGCGGCGGGCATCCTGGCCGACCGCTACGGCGGCAAGGTGATCTTCACCGCCATGCTCTTCCTCACCGCCATCCCCGCTTTTTTGGTCGCCCACGTCAGCAGCTACCAGACCCTGTTGTTCTACGCCTTCTTAGTGGGCTTCGCGGGCAACGCCTTCAGCGTGGGCATCGCCTGGAACTCGGCCTGGTTCCCCAAGGACCAGCAGGGCCTGGCGCTGGGGGTCTTCGGCGCGGGCAACGTGGGGGCCAGCGTCACCAAGTTCATCGGCCCGGCCCTCATCGCCCTCACCCCGGCGGCCGGCTACCTGGGCGGCGTGATCCCCGGCGGCTGGCGCTTCGTGCCCTTCCTTTACGGCATCCTGCTGATCCTCATGGGCCTGGCGATGTGGGTCTTCACCCCCCGCGCCGACCGCAGGCCCGGTCGCGGCCGCCCGCTGGGTGAGATGCTGCGCCCCTTGCGCAATGTGCGGGTGTGGCGCTTCAGCCTCTACTACGTGGTGGTCTTCGGGGCCTACGTGGCGCTGTCGGCCTGGCTGCCCAAGTACTACGTGGATGTCTTCGGCCTGCCGCTGTACCAGGCCGCGCTGCTCACCGCGCTGTTCATCTTCCCGGCCTCGCTGCTGCGGCCGCTGGGCGGCTACCTCTCCGACCGCTTCGGCGCGCGGCGGGTGATGTACTGGACCTTCGGGACGCTGCTGTTCTCGAGCTGGCTGCTCTCCATGCCCGACGGGCACATCGTGCTCTACCTGCCCAGCAAGTACGAGGCCGACGGCATGCGCGAGGTGTTGCCCTACACCATGACCGTGTGGCCCTTCACCCTGCTGGTCTTCCTGGTGGGCGTGGCGATGGGGGTGGGCAAGGCCGCGGTCTACAAGCACATCCCCGAGTACTTCCCCAGCGACGTGGGCGCGGTGGGCGGCCTGGTGGGGATGCTGGGGGCCCTGGGCGGCTTCTTCCTGCCCCCGCTCTTCGCCTACACCCAAACGGTCACCGGCATGCCCCAGACCACCTTCATGGTGCTCTTCGCCCTCACGCTGGTCTCGGCCATCTGGATGCACCTCACGGTGATCTCCCTGCTCAACAAGGCCGCGCCGCAGCTCAAGGGCAAGTTCGAGCACGTCGAACACGGAGGTGATTGATCGTGGCCGTACGCAAAATTCCTACCGAAGGGGGAACCTGGCTCTCCCGCTGGGAGCCCGAAGACCCCGACTTCTGGCAGAAGACCGGCAAGGCGTTGGCCTGGCGCACCCTTTGGGTCACCACCTTCAGCCTCACCCTCTCCTTCATCGTCTGGTTCATGGTCTCGGCCATCGTGGTGCGCCTGCCCAACATCGGCTTCAACTTCACCACCACCCAGCTCTTCTGGCTCACCGCCATGCCGGGCCTGGCCGGGGGGATGCTGCGCATCGTCTGGACCTTCCTGCCGCCCATCCTGGGCACCCGCCACCTGGTCACCTTCTCCACCCTGCTGCTGCTGATCCCGGTGCTGGGCTGGAGCTACGCCATCTCCAACCCCACCACCCCCTACTGGGTGCTGCTGCTGCTGGCCTTCCTGGCGGGGGTGGGGGGCGGGAACTTCTCGGGCTTCATGCCCTCGACGAGCTACTTCTTCCCCAAGCGCCTGCAGGGCACGGCCCTGGGCATCCAGGCGGGCATCGGCAACTTCGGCGTCTCGGTGGTGCAGTTCCTCACGCCGTGGGTGGTGGGCTTCGCCCTCTTCGGCAGCAGCCTGGTGGGCCTGGGCGACCCCCAGACGTACACCAAGGGCGAGGTGAGCAAGGCCATCTGGCTGCACAACGCCGCCGAGGTGTGGATCCTGTTCATCCTGCTGGCCGCCGTGCTGGCGTGGGCCTTCCTGCGCAGCGTGCCGGTGCGGGCCAACTTCCGCGAGCAATTCGACATCTTCCGCGACAAGCACACCTGGGTCATGACCTCGCTCTACATCGCCACCTTCGGCTCCTTCAGCGGCCTTTCGGCGGTGTTCGGCCTGCTCATCAAGCAGCTTTACGGCAAGTTCGACGGCGCGCCCGACCCTTTGACCTACGCCTTCCTGGGCCCGCTGGTGGGCTCGGTGCTGCGCGTGATCTTCGGCCCCATCGCCGACCGGGTGGGCGGGGCGCGGCTGACCCAACTGAGCACCCTCGGCATGCTGCTGAGCGCGCTGGCGCTGAGCTTCTTCCTCACCCCCGAGTCCCTGGCCGAGTTCCCCTACTTCGTGGCCTCGATGCTGGCGCTGTTCTTCTTCGCGGGGATCGGCAACGCCAGCACCTTCAAGCAGATGCCCATGATCTTCGAGCCGCGCAAGGCAGGCGGGGTGATCGGCTGGACGGCGGCCGTCGCGGCCTTCGGCCCCTTCGGCTTCTCCACCCTCATCGCCGCGATCATCGCCCAGACCGGCTCGCCGACCGCCTTCTTCTACGGCCTGGCCGTGTTCTACCTGATCAACGCCGGGCTGAACTGGCACTTCTACACCCGCCGGGGCGCCGAGAAGCCCTGCTGAGCGCCCGGCCGCTCCGCTCTCCCCCCGTCGCGGGGGAGAGTTTTATGCCTTGCCGGCGGAGGCGGCCAGCGGCGGATAGCCGAGGACCGCGCCCGGCACGGTAAGGCGCGCTGCGGCTTCGCGAGGATGGGCTTGCTGCCCGGCGAGTATGCCTTCGTGAAGCTAAATTCCGCTGCCCCGAGTGCTTCAAGCGAGCCCCTCCCAGCGCGTTTCGAGAGAATATTTATATTCTTAAGCCAGTCATCAGCCAGAGGGGATACAATCGGGCGGTCGTAAAACCGTTACCCGAGGATTGATGTCTGGAACGCAGTTCTTCTTCCGAGCGATAGACACGGTTCATCCTTCGTTACGCGATACGGGCCCAGGAGTTACGTGTTGTGATCTTTGAACATCCCTTAACCCAAATCGATGCTAGCGTGGCAGGTGTGAAGCGTTTGCCGCGGTTACGTCGTGCTGAAGTTGGGGTCTACGAAACCCGCACTCTGCGGGAGCGGCTGAAGATTTCGGGGGGATTGAAGCGATGAGCAAAGCCACGGGGAATATTCAGCTCAAACTCTGGGGGCCCGCCCGCCTGGAATATCAGGGGCGTGAGATCAAGCTCCAGCGCAAAGGCCTGGCGATCCTGTACTACCTGCTGCTCGAGGGGCCCACCCGCCGCGAGGTGCTGGCCGACCTGCTGTGGGGCCACAGCGCGGCCTCGCAGAACCTGCGCGTCGAGCTCCACCGCCTGGGGCAGGCCCTGGCCCCCCTGGGCTTCACCGGCTTCCAGCCCGGGGAGGACCCCCTCAAGCCCCCGAGCTACCTGCAGCTCGACCGGGCGGCCGGGCCGGGGATGCCGATGGAGGGCCTCGAGGACATCTCCGCCGAGTTTAGGGCCTGGCTCGAGGGCCAGCGCTCGCAGCTCATGTCGGGCAGCCCCGGCGCGATGGGCCGCGAGCGGCTGGTGCAGGACGTGGCCGCCCAGATCCAGCCGCCCTTCCTGCTCATCCTCATGGGCCGCCCCGGCTCCGGCCGCACCTCCTTCGCCCAGGCCCTGGCCAAGACGCTGGGCATGCCCTTCCTGGAGGGCCCGCGCGGCTCGGGCCGCGTGCTGCACTACCTGCGCGCCCCCTACCCCGACGGGGCCGTAGAGCGCGCCCTCAACGACCGCGAGGGCCTGTGGGTCGTCGAGCGTTCCTCCTTCGGCGAGGACCCCCAGATCATCCTCGAGCTGCGCAGCCACTACCCCCCCGAACGCACCCGCTGCATCACCCTGCCCCCGCTCTCCTGGGGCGAGGCCCGCAGCGGCCTGCTCAACCAGATGCCCTTCGCCCAGGCCGCCAAGCTCTTCCTGGCCTCGGGCGGCAGCCCGGGCTACCTGCGCGAGCTGCTGGCGATGGGCCAGTTCGACGGCGACCTGCCCCTGCCCCAGCGGGTGCGCGCGCAGGTGCAGCTCGAGGCCCGCATGCTCTCGCTGGAGGCCCGCCTGGCGCTCGAGCGCCTCTCGGTCCACCCCGCCCCCTTCACCCAGGGCCTGCTCGACGCGCTCGAAGGCACCCCCTTCCTCGACGAGCTCGAGCGCTGGGGCTGGCTGGTCTACAACGGCCAGTGGCAGTTCGCCGACGACTCCATCCGCCGCGTGCTCTACCACAGCCTCCAGCCGGGCCGCCGCCAGCAGTACCACCGCCAGGCCGCCCTGCAGATGGCCCTGGAGAACCAGACCATGCCCGAGGCCTACCACCGCCTGATGGCCGGCGACACCACCGACTGGAGCACCTTCGTGCAGGCCCTGGAGGACTGGCCCCAGTACGGCCTGCGCGCCTTCCTGGACATGCCGCTGCCCGACCTCCCCGAGCTCAGCCCCGAGGAGCTCTCGCCCGGCGGCGAGATCGCCATGCTCGAGGAAAGCCGCTTCGGCCTGGGCTTCGACACCGAGGGCCGCTACCTGCGCTGGAACCGCACCCCCTCCATCGTGGGCCCCTCCGGCCTCGAGTGGGCGACCTTCGAGGAGCCGGGCCTGCTGCACCTCAAGGGCTACGCCTACGTGGAGAACCCGCTGGGCGTCGGCATCACCGGCGTCGCCGCCCCTCTGGTGCTCACCCTGCGCGGCGAGCGCGAGGGCCGGGTCTACTTCCTCAAGGGCGCTAAGCCCGCCCAGCTCGACCCCCAGACCACCGTGCTGCCGCTGCCCGAGAAGCTCGACTTCTGGTTCCGCGTGCCCCAGGGCGTGAGCGTGAGCCTGCACAGCGCCGCCGAGAGCGCGCTGCTCGACCTCGAGGTCAACGCCTACCGCATCAGCCAGGCCCCCGCCACCTACGAGAAGCCGCGGGTCGCGGTGTACGAGCTGTTTCCCAGCCTGGTCTCCGGGCGCATCTGGCGCTAGGCGCAGGCGTAAACGGGCGTGAAGGGAGGGGAGCGATCCCCTCCTTTTCTTGTTGCGGTCTTGCTCCCGGCAATACCTGCTTTCGGCTCGAGCGCTGCGCCAAAGACCCGCACCAGAAGGCGGTTTTCTGCCAGAAATTCCACGGTGATTGGTGTAATACCCGATTCGGTTAGTTCGTCACCGAAGGGTGACGCCGCCCGAAGTTATCCGCGTAGCGGAGGGCGATACCGCCCCTTGGAAGGGATGCGCTTGCTTCGCCGGCCGTCAGGGAGGGGTGTGCCCTGGGGTCCAAAAAGATAGCCTCCGGGGCTCTTCGGATCGGATGATTATCTTTTTGAATCCGGTATGAGGGTATCCCGCGCGAGCCCCCACCCCTGCTTGCCCCAGACCTACATGTACAATATCCTGTACATATGAAGGCCATCACCTACACCCACGCCCGCCAGAACCTGGCGAAAACCATGGACGAGGTCATCGATAACCACGACCCCATCATCATCACCCGCAACAATGACCGCGCGGTGGTGATGATGAGCCTGGAAGACTTCAACGCCTGGCAGGAAACCGCCTACCTCATGTCCAACCCCGCCAACGCCCGCCGCCTGATGAGGTCGATCGAGTCGCTCGAGCAGGGCAAGGGCAAGGTTAGGGAGCTGTTGGAGGAATGAGGCTGATCTTTTCGGGGGAGGCCTGGGAGGACTACCTGTACTGGCAGAAGACCGACAAGGCCTTGCTCCGCCGTATCAACGAGCTGATCCGCGACGCCCAGCGTAACGCCTTCGACGGCCTGGGCAAGCCCGAGCCGCTCAAGCACAACCTGCAAGGCTGGTGGTCGCGGCGCATCAACCAGGAACACCGCATGGTGTACAAGGTCGAGGGCAACGACCTGATCATCGCGATGCTGCGTTACCACTACGAGGACTGAGCCAGGACATTTTCCACTGCCCGCGCCAACCGCTCAATGTCGTCCAGGTCGTTGTAGACCTGTGCCGAGACCCGCACCCACAGCCGCCCCTGCACCGCGATCACGGGGGCTTCGATCCGGTGCTCGAACAGCAGCGCGTCCTTCAGGCGGGCGGCCTCCTCACGGGTAGAGCCCGCGTGCTCGGGCAGGGGCACGCTGACCATGCAGCCGACCATGCTCCGGGGGGTCTCGAGGCGCGTCTCCCAGCGCTCGGTGAGGTGCTGGGCGGCCTGCCAGGCCAGGGCGTGGTTGTAGCGGCGCATGGCCTCCAGGCCCAGGAAGTCCTGCATGAAGGCGATGCCCTCGGGGGCGGCCAGGAAAGGGGAGGGGTCGCGGGTGCCCACCCAGTCGAACTCTTGGTGCAGGCCCTGGTCCAGGCCCCAGGAGATCACGGGCGGGTGCAAATCCCTCTGGCGCTCGGGCGCGACCCACAGAAAGCCGCAACTGCGGGGGGCGAAGGCCCACTTGTGCAGGTTGCCGGTGTACCAGTCCACGCCCAGGCCGGGGATGTCCAGCGGGATCGCGCCGGGCGCGTGGGCCCCGTCGGCCAGCACGGGGACTCCCCTGGCGCGGCAGGCGGCGGCCATCTCGGCTAGAGGCAGGATCAGCGCGCTCTCGGAGGTCACGTGGTCGAGGATGGCGACCCGGGTCCGGGGCGTGACGGCCCGGGCCACGCGCTCGACGTACTCGCCGGGGTCGCGGGTGGGGAAGGGCAGGTGAACCGTGACCAGCCGGGCCCCGCGTTCGCGGGCCACGAAGGCCGCCGTGTTGATGACGGCGCCGTAGGCCAGGTCGGTGATGAGCAGCTCGTCGCCGGGCTCGAGCCTCAGCGACCGCAGCACCGCGTTGACCCCGGTGGTGGCGTTGTCCACGAACACCAAGTCCTCGCCCCGCGCCCCCATGAAGGCGGCCACGGCCTCCGCCGCAACCCGCATCCGGGGCGGCCGGGCCGGCGGCCCGGGCGCGAGGTTCATCAGCTCGCGCAGCAGGTAGCGGGCCGGCTGGCGCTCGATCTCGTCGCGGATCGCCTGCTGGGCCTCGAGCACCCGCCGCGGCGTAGCCCCCACCGTGCCGTGGTTGAGGTAGGTAATGGCGGGGTCCAGCAGCCAGTGCTCGAGCATCGCGCGGCCGAAGGTGAGGGGGGAGGGGTGTCGGGCAAGGTCCATAGGGGTCCTTGGGTATAAGGCTATCAGCTATCAGCCGCCAGCCGTCAGCGGGAGGCTCGTGACCCGTGGCTCATGTTGAAAGAAACTCCTCCCTGACGGCGTCGAGGGTCGAGGCGTCTTGCGTCTTGCGTTTGGCTATCGGCTATCAGCTATCGGCTATCGGCGTTGGGCCATCAGCTACCGCCCATCCGCCCCCTCCTCCGCCAACAACCGCCGCTCGGCCAACAGGGCCAGCCGCAGGCTCGCGAGCAGGGCAGCCGACTCGAGCGAGTCGCCCAGGATGGCCTCGAGCTGCTGCAGGCGCTTTCGCACGGTGTTGACGTGCAGGCCGAGGTGGGCGGCGGTCTGGGCGAGGCTGCGGCCGAGCTCGAGGTGGGTGCGCAGGGTGTGCTCGAGGCGGCCTCGGGGGTCGTGGCGGCGGATGGCGCCCAGCGTGGCGTCGAAGACGGGGCGCAGGCGCTCGACGGGGGCGGTCGCCACCACCCAGGCGGTGGGCTCGAGGTCCTCCCAGGAGGCCGAGCCGCGCGGCTCGAGCACGCTCTCGGCGGCCAGCAGGGCCTCGCGGTGGGCGGCGGGGAGGTCGGGGGGGAGGTGGGGGCTGGAGAGGCCCAGGCGGGTGTCGCTGGCCGGGGCCACGGCGGTGAGGGCGGCCCGCAGGCCCTCGAGCTGCTCGCGCGGGCGGGGGCTCTGCCAGGCCAGCAGCACCACCTCGGAGAGGAAGCCGGTGAGGAAGGGGAGGCCCCGGGCGCTGAAGAACTCCTCCCCGGCGCGGCGCAGGGCGTCCTGGAAGACGCGGAACTCGAGCTGTTGCTCGCGGCCGGTGCGGCTGCGGGCCCAGGGGTCGCGCACCTCGACCACGGCCAGGGCCACCGGCTCGCCGGTGAAGCCGAAGGCGCGCAGGCGGGCC
>NZ_KE387023.1:1353383-1397282 GCF_000430045.1 Calidithermus chliarophilus DSM 9957
GGCAGCGAGCAGGCCCAGCCGCCCAGCGCCTCGCCCAGCCACTCGCGCTCGGCGGGGTGGTGCAGCGCGGCCCACAGTTCGGCGGGGTCGAAGGCCCCGGCCCCGGCGGTGAGCTGGCCCCAGGGCGCGAAGCAGGCCACGGCGAGGCCGCTCAGGCCGGCCAGCCGGGCGACGAGGCCCCGGTCGCCGGAGTGCTCGAGCGCGTCCAGCAGCGCCTGCTGCACGGCCTCGGCGGGCGGGGCCGGGAGGTGGGCGGTGACGGCCCAGCGGACGGCCTCGAGCCCCGTCTCGTGGGGCACGGCGAAGACCGCGACCCCGGCCTCGAGGCAGGCCCGGCGCAGGGCCTCGGGCACGGCGGGGATGACCGCGCCCTCGTGGAGGCCCAGCGCGAGGGCGCGCCCCCCCAGCGCGGCGGCGAAGGCCCGCTGCCGGTCGGGGTGGCGGCCCATCCACAAGCCGGTGGTGAGGGCGAGGGAGCCGGGCTCGAGGCCCTGGGCCTCCTCGGGGAACTCCACCACCTGCACCCCCCGGACCCGGCGCGAGAGGCCGGCCTCCCCGCCGAGCCGCTTCAGCTTGAGGCCGGGGTGCTCGAGCAGTTCCCCCAAGGTCATGTCTTCTTCTACACCAAATTCCCCAAACAGTGTGTAAACCGACCCTTGTATTTGGCCCCCGGGAGGGCTACCTTCGCTTAGGACACGAGGTGGAGCCATGGTAGACCGCAGCCTGATGCACGGTTCCGTCACCCCGCTGGTGACGCCCTTCAAGAACGGACACATCGACGAGGCCGCCCTCGAGCGCCTCGTCGAGCGCCAGGTCGAGGCCGGCTCGCACGGCATCAGCGTGGGGGGGACCACCGGCGAGCCCGGCACGATGAGCCTGGAGGAGCGCAAGCACCTCATCGAGCTGGCGGTACGCTTCGCCCGGGGCCGGGTCAAGGTGATGGCCGGGACCGGCACCCTGCGCCTCGACGAGACGCTCGAGCTCACCCAGTTCGCCCGGCGGGTGGGGGCGGCCGAGGCGCTGGTGATCACGCCCTACTACATCAAGCCCAACCAGGAGGGCCTCTACCGCTTCTTCGGGCAGGTCGCCGCCAGCGTGCCCGACATGCCGGTCGTGCTCTACAACATCCCGGGCCGCTCGGGCATCGAGATCAAGATCCCCACCGTGGCGCGCCTGCGCCGCGAGTTCAAGAACATCAACGGGCTCAAGCACTCCTCCAAGGACGTCGAGTACGTCTCCGAGCTGCTGCGGACGGTGGGCCGCGACTTCCGCGTGTTCTGCGGCCTCGAGGCCCTCACCTTCCCCATGATGGCCGTGGGCGCCGTGGGCACCATCGCCGCCACCGCCAACTGGCTGCCGAAGGAGACCGCCGAGATGTGCGAGCTGCTCTTGCAAGGCCGCTACGCCGAGGCGCTGGAGCTCCACTACTACGGCCTCGAGGCCAACGACGCCGTCTTCTGGGACACCAACCCCATCCCGCTCAAGACGGTGCTCTCCTGGATGGGCCTCGTGGAGAAGGAGTGGCGCGAACCGCTGGGCCCCACCACCCCGGAGGTCGAGGCCCGCCTGCGTAAGATGGCGGAGGGCTACGGCCTGCTGGTGGCCCAGGCGGGCTGAGCAAGCAGGAGGCGACGCGCGATGAAGACCGTACGATTCTTTCACAACGGCTGGGTGCGCAAGGGCATCGTAGACCACGGGCTGGTGCTCGACGAGGCGGGCGAGCTGCACCACCCCGACAGCCTGCAGTACATGCTGCCCTTCGCCCCCGGCACCGTGGTGGGGCTGGCCCTCAACTACCGCGACCACGCCGAGGAGCTGGGCCTGGAGATGCCCAAGGAGCCGGTGCTGTTCATCAAGCCCGAGTCGAGCCTGGTGCCCCACAAGGCCCACGTGGTGCGGCCGAAGGGCGTGGAGTACATGCACTACGAGAACGAGCTGGCCGTGGTGATGGGCCGCGCCGGCAAGCCCGCCCGCCGCGTCAAGGCCGAGCGGGCCATGGACTACGTGCTCGGCTACACCATCGTCAACGACGTGACGGTGCGCGACTTCGTGGGCAACATGTACCGCCCGCCCATCCGGGCCAAGGGCTGGGACACCTTCGGCCCCATGGGCCCCATGCTGGTCTCGGCCGACGAGATCCCCGACCCCCACAACCTCGAGCTGCGCACCTACGTCAACGGCGAGCTGCGCCAGCAGGGCAACACCCGCGACCTCATCTTCAGCATCCCCGAGATCATCGAGTTCGTCTCGCGCTTCATGACCCTCAAGCCCTACGACGTCATCCTCACCGGCACGCCCAAGGGCATCTCCCACGTGCGCTCGGGCGACGTGATGCGCCTGGAGATCGACGGGCTGGGCGCGCTGGAGAACTCGGTGCGCGAGGAGATCATCCCCGGCGTGGGGTGAGCATGAGCCCCCAGGAGCTCTCCCCGGTCTACCGGTCGGCCGTCTACGAGGCCGGGGGCGTGGCCTTCACCCTGGGCGAGGCCCCCGCCGGGCTCGTGCTGTTCGGGGGGCGGCCCTTCGCGGTCGTCACCGCCCACAACCCCGGCAGCCAGCCGCTCCCGGCCGAGGAGAACGCCCGGCGGCACCGGGAACTCGAGCAGGTATTGCGCGAGGGCGGCTATGAGCTCGCTCCTGGTGTGGGCTGCTCGCCGGACGGAGAATGGCGGGAGGAGGGCTTCACGGTGTTCGGCATCGGCCTCGAGGAGGCCCTGGCCGTGGGCCGGCGCTTCGGGCAGAACGCCATCGTCTACGGGGAGGGCGAGCGGGTGGGGCTGGCTTGGTGCGAGGGCGGGGGGCTCGAGTGGTTCTACCCCCGGGAGGTGGGGAGGTGAGCCTATTCCTCGGGCAAAGCCCGCAAGGCCGCCCGGACCCGGGCCTCGAGGTCGTTAAGGTGGTTCTCGACCACGTCCCACTTGCGGATTCGCTCGAGGGCTTCCAGAACGTCCTCGTAGCGCAGGCGGTCATCCCTCATAGCGGTGTGGCGTCGCGGATGGCCCGCTCGAGCACCTTCGGGCGAAGCCAATTTTCCGGGGCTACGTCCACCTTGCAGCGGAGCAGGTCCTCTAAGCCGGCGATCAGCTCACCTAAATCCCACAAGCCACGGCCTGGCTCGAGGGTGACCAGCAAATCTACGTCACTAGCTTCGTCGGCTTGGCCACGGGCCAGTGAACCGAACACCCGCACGTTTGAGGCCCCGTGTTTAGCGGCAAGCGCGAGGATCGCCTCGCGCTTGGCCCTGAGGTCGGGCAAGCTCAAAATAGCCATAAAACCAGTGTAGCAGGAGGTCGAGCCTTGAAACTGGACGACAAAACCGCAGGCATCCGCCCCGAGTTCATCGAGCAGGTGCGGCAGAAGCTGGCCTCGCGCACCTTCGAGCACTACGTCGGCGGGCAGTTCGTCGCAGGCGCGCGGGGCGAGGTGTTCGAGACGCTGGACCCCGCCACCAACCGGGTCCTAGCCCGGGCCTACCGCGGCCACGCCGAGGACATCGACAAGGCGGCGCAGGCCGCGCACGAGTCGTTCAAGACGGGCTGGGGCAGGCTCAAGGCCCGCGAGCGCAAGAAGTACCTGCTCAAGATCGCCGGCCTCATCGAGAAGCACGGCGACGAGCTCGCCACCATCGAGTGCCTCGACGCCGGGCAGGTGCTCAAGATCGTGCGCGGCCAGATCGCCCGCACCGCCGAGAACTTCAGCTTCTACGCCGACTGGGCCGAGAAGGCCATGGACGGGCGCACCTACCCCGTGGACGCGGAGTGGGTCTACTACACCGTGCGGGTGCCGGTGGGCGTGTGCGGCATCATCACCCCCTGGAACGCCCCCATGATGCTCTCCACCTGGCGCATCGCCCCCGCGCTGGCGACGGGCAACACCGTGGTGCTCAAGCCGGCCGAGTGGTCGCCGCTCACCGCCTGGAAGCTGGCCGAGATCATGCAGGAGGCCGACCTGCCCCCCGGCACCTTCAACGTGGTGCAGGGCTTCGGGGAGGAGGCCGGGGCCCCGCTGGTGGCCCACCCCCTGGTGCCCCTGATCACCCTCACCGGCGAGACCACCACCGGCTCGATCGTGATGAAGAACGCCGCCGACCAGCTCAAGCGGCTCTCCCTCGAGCTCGGCGGCAAGTCCCCCGCCGTCATCTTCGAGGACGCCGACTTCGAGCGGGCCGTCGACGCCACCGTCTTCCAGATCTACAGCTTCAACGGCGAGCGCTGCACGGCCAACTCGAGGGCGCTGGTGCAGGAGTCCGTCCTCGAGGAGTTCGTGGCCCGGGTGGCCGAGCGGGCCGCGCGGGTCAGGGTGGGCCACCCCCTCGACCCCGAGACCGAGGTGGGGCCGCTGATCCACCCCGAGCACCTCGAGCGCGTGCTGGGCTACGTGCACATCGGGCAGGAGGAGGGCGCGAGGCTGGTGGTGGGCGGGGAGCGCGTGGGCAGCGAGGGCAACTACCTGCGCCCGGCGCTCTTCGTGGGCGAAAACCACATGCGCATCGCGCAAGAGGAGATCTTCGGGCCGGTGCTCACCGTGATCCCCTTCAAGGACGAGGCCGACGCCTTGGCCAAGGCCAACGACGTGAAGTACGGCCTGGCCGCCTACGTCTGGACCCGCGACGTGGCCCGCGCCCACCGCATGGGGCTCGCCCTCGAGAGCGGCATGACCTGGATCAACAGCCACAACGTGCGCCACCTGCCCACCCCCTTCGGCGGGGTCAAGTTCTCGGGCACCCACCGCGAGGGCGGGGAGTACAGCCTGGAGTTCTACACCGAGATCAAAAGCATCGCCGTGCCGCTGGGCGAGCACCCCATCCCCAAGTTCGGGAAGTGAGGCGGGCGGGTAAGCTGAGGCATGGACGACCCCAGCGAGATCGCCGCGCTGCGCCGCCGCCTCGACGAGCTCGAGCGCAAGCTCGCCTTCGTGATGGAAGCGCTCCGGCTGCGGTACACCGACGTCCCCGCCGCGCTCGACGGGGAGGTCGTCGAGCTCGTCAAGCGCAACCAGATCATCGAGGCCGTCAAGCTCTACCGCGAGCAGACGGGGCTGGGCCTCAAGGAGGCCAAGGACGCGGTGGACGAGATCGCCCGCAGGCTGAGACAGGGGCTTTAGGGGCGGCTGGCCCATCGGCGTGCTCCCCCGGGGGCGGACGCGATACTATGGGCGAACCCGATGCCGCCGCTGCCCCCCGTCCTCGAGCGGATGCAATCCCTGATCGCCCCCTGGGAAGAGCGCGGGGACCGGCGCGCCGTCTTCCTGGGCTGCTACGCCATGATGACCCACAACATGCTCGAGGCCCTCGCCCAGGGCGAGTTCCGCGACGGGGAGTGGGTGGACCGGCTGCTGCACCGCTTCGCCGACTACTACTTCGTGGCGCTGGAGGCCTACGAGCGCGAACCCGCCCGGGCGCCCGCGGTGTGGCGGGTGGCCCACGGCGCGGCCCGCAACCCCCGCCTGCGCGGGCTGCAGTACCTGCTGCTGGGGGTCAACGCCCACATCAACTACGACCTGGTGCTGGCCCTGGCCGACCTGCTCGAGCCCGAGTGGGAGGGCCTGGACCCGGCGCACCGTCAGGCGCGCTACGCCGACCACTGCCGGGTCAACGCGGTGATCGCCCGCACGGTCGATAGCGTCCAGGACGCGGTGATCGAGCGCCTGGAGCCCGAGATGGAATTCGTGGACCGGCTGATGGGCCCGCTCGACGAGTGGCTGGTCTCGAGGCTCATCGCCGGGTGGCGGGACAGGGTCTGGCACCACGCCCTCGACCGGGTCACTGCCCCGCGGGCCGAGCGGGACCGGCTGCTGCGGGAGGTCGAGACCGCGTGCCTCGAGACCGCCCGCCTGGTCCTGCTGGGCCGGGAGGGTTATACCCGATTCGGTTAGTTCGTCACCGTCCGGCGGCGCCGCCCCGCCTTGGCGGGGCGGCCGGCCGAAGTTATCCGCGTGGCGGGGGGCGGTAGCGCCCCTCGGGAGGGATACGCTTGCTTCGCCGACCGCCAGGGAGGGGTGTGCCCTGGGATTCAAAAAGATAGCCTCCGGGGCTCTTCGGATCGGATGATTATCTTTTTGAATCCGGTATAAGGGGCCCTCGAGCACGTGAAACCCCTGGCAGGCGACCCTGCCAGGGGTGGCTGTCGGGGTTACGGCTTCCCGCGCCGCCGCGGGGAGCCAGGGCCTCACTTGTCGAGCCAGGTGGTGCGCAGGCCCAGGTAGGAGGTGTTGGGGAAGTGCTCGAAGCCCTTGACGTAGGTCGCCAGGCCCTCGTACTGCGCCGAGTGGAACAGCGGCACCATGGGCACGAGCTGGAGGATGCGCTCCTGGGCGCGGTCGTAGATGGCCTTGCGGTCCTCCTGGTCGGCGGTGGCGCGGCCTTCCTCGAGGAGCTTGTCGAGGGTGGGGTCGCTGAAGTTCATGTAGTTGCCGCCGCCCTTGGTGTGGAAGGGGTTGTAGAGGAAGTCGTCGGGGTCGCCCTGCCCGGACTCGCCGATGATGGTGGCCACGAACTTCTTGCCGATGAAGTTGGGCAGGTAGACGCTCCACTCCTCGGCCTGGATGTTGACCTTGATGCCGACCTTGGCGAGCTGGGCCTGGATCACCTCGGCCGGGGCGCGCAGGAAGTCGTAGGTGCTGGTCACCTTGAGGTCGAGGGTGAAGCCGTTGGGGTAGCCGGCCTCGCGCAGCAACTGGCGGGCGCGGTCGAGGTTGGGCTTGCCGTAGGGGCTCTTGTCGTAGGAGTAGAAGCCCCCGGCCGGGATGGTGGTGCCCTTGGCGACGATGCCGCCCGCGCCGAAGAGGGCGACGTCCACGACCTCCTGCGGGTTGAGGGCGTAGGCGATGGCCTGGCGCACCCGCACGTCGTCGAGGGGCTTCTCCTTGAGGTTGAAGTACAGCGAGCGGAAGTTGGCCGACAGGCCGCCGACCACGTCGAGCTTGGGGTCGTTCTTGATGGTCTGGATGTCGGCGGCGGGGACGTACTCGATCCAGTCCACGCTCCCGGCGCGCAGCGCGGTGGTGCGGGCGGTGGCGTCGGGGAGGTAGATGTAGGTGATGCCGTCGAGGTAGGGCAGGCGGTTGCCCTTGCTGTCGCGCTCCCAGTAGTTGGGGTTGCGCTGCAGCACCATGCGGGTGTTGGGGATGTACTCGACGAAGACGAAGGGCCCGGTGCCCACCGGCTTGTTGCCCAGCGTGGCCGCGGCCTCCTTGGGCACGATCACGTTGAGGGTGAAGGCCAGTTTGGCCAGCAGCGGGGCGAAGGGCTGCTTGAGCTTGAAGACCACCGTGGTGCGGTTGGGGGCGGTGACCGAATCCACCACCGCGAAGTCGCCGGCCCGGGGCGACTTGACGGCCGGGTCCTTGATGCGGCTGATGGAATAGACCACGTCGGCGGCCTCGAGCGCGCGCCCGTTGTGGAAGCGCACGTCGGGGCGCAGGGTGAAGGTCCAGGTCAGGCCGTCGGGGCTCACGCTCCAGCGCTGGGCCAGCGAGGGCACGATCTTGCCCTTGGAGTCGAAGCGCACCAGGGTGTCGTAGACGTTCTCGAGCTGGTTGCGGGTGGCGGTGGCGCTGGTGGTGTGGGGGTCGAGGCCCACCGGGTCGGCCTGCATCCCCGCGCGCAGGACGCCGCCGCTCTTCTGGGCTCCCCCCGCGCCGAGCAAGGCCACGAGTCCGAGTGCTACTGCGAATCTTCTCATCCCTACCTCCTATTGCCTGCGCAGCCGCGGGTCGAGCAGGTCGCGCAACCCGTCGCCGAGCAGGTTGAAACCGAGTACGGTCAGGGTGATCGCCAGCCCCGGCCCGATCGAGATCCAGGGGGAGGTCTCGAGCAGTTGGCGGCCGTCGGCGATCATCTGGCCCCACGAGGGGGCGGGGGGCTGCGTGCCCAGGCCCAGGTACGACAGCGAGGCCTCGGCCAGGATGGCGAAGGCCAGCCGCAGGCTCACCTCCACGATCAAAGGCGAGGCGGCGTTGGGCAGCACGTGGCGGAAGAGGATGCGCCAGGGGCTGTTGCCCAGGGCGTGGCTGGCCTCGACGTAGGCCTCCTCGCGCACCCGCAGCACGCTGGCGCGGGCCACGCGGGCGAAGGGCGCGGAGTAGACCACGGCGATGGCGAGGGTGAGGTTCCAGAAGCCCCCGCCCAAAAACGCCAGCAGCGCGATGGCGAGCAGCACGGCCGGGAAGGCCAGCAGGATGTCGCTCAGGCGCATCACCACCACGTCCACGTTGCCGCGGAAGAAGCCCGCCAACGCCCCGGCAATCCCCCCGGCCAGCAGGGCCAGCGTGATGGAGATGGCGGCCACCGCCAGCGAGGTGCGCGCGCCGAAGAGCACCCTCGAGAAGGTGTCGCGGCCGTAGATGTCGGTGCCCAGGGGGTGCTCGAGGCTGGGCCCCTGCAGGCGGTCGGCGGGGTTGTAGGCCACGGGGTCGAAGGGCGCCAGCAGCGGGGCGAAGAGCGCGCAGAGCACCACCAGCAGCACCAGCACGCCCCCGGTGAGGGCGCTGGGGGAGCGCAGCACGGTGCGCAGCAGGCGGGCGCGGGCGGCAGGGGCGGCCTGGGTCTGGGTCATTCGAACCTCACCCGGGGGTCGATCAGGGCGTAGAGCACGTCCACCAGCACGTTCACCAGCACGAAGGCCCCGGCCACCAGCAGCACCGCGCCCTGCACCACCGGGTAGTCGCGCAGGTTGATGCCCTCCAGCGCGAAGCGCCCGATGCCCGGCAGGCCGAAGATCTGCTCGATGATCACGGTGCCGCCCAGCAGGTTGCCCACCTGCAGCCCCACCACCGTCACCACCGGGATCAGCGCGTTGCGCAGGGCGTGGCGGTAGACCACGGCGCGCTCGGGCAGGCCCTTGGCGCGGGCGGTGCGGGCGTAGTCGAGGGAGAGCACCTCGAGCAGGCTGCTGCGCACGATACGGGTGGTGGCCGCCGCCAGCGACATGCCCAGCGCCAGGGCCGGCAGGAAGAGGCTGCGCAGGTTGCCCAGGGGGTCCTCGCTGAAGAGCACGTAGCCGGTGGGGGGGAACCAGCCCAGCTTGAGCGAGAACAGCAGGATGAAGAGGATGGCGAGCCAGAAGCTGGGGGCGGCGATGCCCACGAGCGCGAAGAGGCTGGCGAGGTAGTCGAGGGTCTTGCCCCGGTTCACCGCCGCCGTCACGCCCAGCGGCAGGGCTATAGCCAGGGCGATGAGCAGCGCGAAGAGGGTGAGCTCGAGGGTCACGGGGAAGCGCAGGGCCAAGTCGGTGAGCACCGGGCGGTCGGTGCGCAGGCTGGTGCCCAGGTCGCCCTGCAGCAGCGCGCCGAACCACTGCCCGAACTGCACGTGCAGGGGCAGGTCCAGGCCGAACAGCCGCCGCAGCTCCTCCCGCCGTTCCGGGCTGACGTTGCCCTCGAGGCCGATCAGGTTGGTCACCACGTCGCCCGGCACCAGCCGCACCATGGCGAAGACCAGCACCAGCACCCCCAGCAGCGAGACCAGGGCTAAGCCGAAGCGTTTGAGCAGGAAAGGCAGCATGGCGGGGGTCCTAGATCAGCTCGATCTCGCACTGGACGGGGGTGGTGACCTCGATGCCCTCGGCGTGGGTCAGGAAGTTGAGCTCGCTGCGCACCCCGAAGCCCTCGAGGTAGACGCCAGGCTCGAGGGTGAAGGCGAAGCCCGGCAGCAGGCGGCGGCGGTCGAGGGTCTCCCAGCCGTCGAGGTGGGCGGCCTCGCCGTGCACGTGCTGGCTGCCCAGGTTGTGGCCGCTGCGGTGCAGCAGGGCCGGGGCGTAGCCCGCCGCCTCGAGCACGCCCCGCACCGCCGCGTCCGCCTCGTGGCCCTCGGGGTAGTCCCGGGCGGCGAAGCGCTGCTGCAGGTACTCCAGCCCGCGCTGCTGGGCGGCCTTGACGGCGGCGAAGGCCCGGGCGAACTCGGGGCTGGGGGGGCCGCTGTGGGCCACCCAGGTGATGTCGGCGAAGGGGGCCAGGGCGGAGGGGACCTTGCAGACCATGTCCACCAGCACGGGCTGGCCGGGCTCGAGGGCGCGATGGGCGGAGGGGGCGTAGTGGGGGTCGCGGGTGGCCGTGCCGAAGCTCACCGCCGGCTCGTGCTCGGCGATCAGCCCCCGCGCCTCCACCCGCCCCGCCAGGTAGCGGGCCAGGGCCTGCTCGCTCACCGCCTCCCGGCGCTCGCGCAGCCAGGCCATGCCCTCGCGGATGGCTGCGCCCAGGCCCTGCGCTGCCGTGCGGTGGTCGGCCTGCTGCTGGGGGGAGAGGGTGAGGAGCCGCTGGGCCAGGTCGCCCGAGCTCACCACCTGCTTGCCCAGCGCCCGCACCAGGTCCACGGTGCCCGAGTCCACCCGGCCGACGTAGGGGTTGTCCCCCTGGGGCGAGTGCTCCATGGCGAGGGTGCTCCTGCCCTCGAGCAGCTTCCGCAGCCCCCCGACCAGGCTGGCGCGGTCGTGGTAGCGCTCGAGGCGGGCCGGCCCCGGGAAGTAGGTGGCCTCGATGGCGTGGGCCAGCACGGCCGGCTCGCCCTCGCGCGGGACGAGGCAGAACCAGCGGCGCGTGACCCGCTCGGAGCCCAGATGGGTCAGGCGGTGGGCCAGGGGGTTGAGCCCCCGGAAGTCGTAGAGCAGCCAGCCGTCGAGCCCGGCCTCCTCGAGCCAGCCCTGGATTTCCTCGAGCCTCCTCCAGATCATCGCTTCCTCCTCGAAGTGGGGTGGTGCGGTTTTAAAGCAGCGGCGGGGTGCCGACCCACAGCACCCGCAGCTCCTCGTCGCCCTCGTTGCTCCAGATGTGCCGCAGGCCCGAGTTGAAGTGGGCGCTGTCGCCCGGGCCCAGGTGGTAGATCTGCTCGCCGATCTGCAGGCGCATGTGGCCACAGAGGATGTAGAAGAACTCCTCCCCGCCGTGCGTCACCGGCTCGGAGGTGTAGCGCGGGGGGTAGATCATCAGCAGGGGCTCGAGCTGGCGCTCGGGCGCGGTGCTGCCGATGCGCCCGTAGCGCACCAGGCTCTCGTTGAGGTTGAAGAAGCGCACCTCCGAGCCCTTGCGCACCTGCGCCGCGCTGCCCTCGGTGTCGAGGAAGTAGCTCACCGGGACGCCCAGGGCGCGGGCGATCTTGACCATCGAGGCGACGGAGGGCGTGGTGCTGCCCTTCTCGACCTGCGAGAGGAAGGGGGCGCTGAGCTCCGCCCGCTCGGCCAGCTCGCGCAGGGTGTAGCCGAGCTGCTTGCGGCGGTTCTGGATCATCCTTCCGAGTTCTTCGGGTTTCATGGCTTTTTCCCCTGGATGAGGATGCCGTAAGGTATATCAAATTTTGTTTGATATGTCAATCGATGATAAAGTGGGAGCCATGGACCCAGCCAACCCGGTGGTGCGCTTCGACACGGCCCTAGGATCGTTCCGCGTGGAGCTCTACCCGCGGCAAGCGCCGCTCACCGTCGCCAACTTCCTGCGCTACGTGCGGGAAGGGCGCTACCGGGAGGCCAGCTTCTACCGCACCGTGCGCTCCGACAACCAGCCCGACAGCCCGGTGGAGATCGAGGTGATCCAGGGCGGCTTGGGGATGGAGCCCCACCCCCTGCGCCTGCCGCCCATCGAGCACGAGACCACCGACCGCACCGGCCTCACCCACCGCGACGGCACGATCTCGATGGGCCGCCTCGAGCCCGGCACCGCCGCCTCGGAGTTCTTCTTCTGCATCGGCGACCAGCCCGAACTCGACCGCGGCGGCCACCGCAACCCCGACGGCCAGGGCTTCGCGGCCTTCGGCCAGGCGATCGAGGGCCTCGAGGTGCTCCGCGCCATCCACCGCCAACCCTCCGTAGGCCAGTACCTCGACCCCCCGGTGCCGATCCTCGCCGTCGTGCTGGAGTGAAGGGGAGCGGTCAGCGGCCAGCCGTCAGCTTGTGGCTCGTGTTGGGGATATCCCCCCCGGCCCCCCTTGCTAAGGGGGGTAAAGAACGGGCGTTTAGCACTCAGCTATCGGCTATGGGCTATCGACCATCACTCCATCACCCCAACGGCATCACCCACGGCCTGCCGCTAGGGTGCCGGGTAAGGGCGAAAGGCAGGCCGTAGACCCGCTCGAGGCGTTCGGGCTCGAGCACCTCATGCGGCGTGCCCAGCGCTACGGCGGCCCCCTGGTGCAACAGCAGGACCCGGTCGCAGAAGAGGGCGGCCAGGTTGAGGTCGTGCAGCACGGCCACCACGGCCCAGCCCTCCCGGGCCAGCCTGCGGCACAGTTGCAGCACCTCGACCTGGTGGCGGGGGTCGAGGTGGTTGGTGGGCTCGTCGAGCAGCAGCAGCCGGGGCTCCTGGGCCAGGACGCGGGCCAGGTCCACCCGGCTCTGCTCCCCGCCCGAGAGGGTGGGGTACTTGCGGTGGGATAGCGCCTGGGCCTGGGCGAGGCCGAGGGCGTGGGCAGTGGCTTGGTGGTCGCGGGGGTGTTCGGGGCGGCGCTCGAGGTGGGGCAGGCGGCCCAGGAAGGCCACCTCGTAGGCGGTGAAGGGGAAGCCCAGGTCGCGGCGCTGGGTCAGCACCGAGCGCAGCAGGGCCAGCTCGGCGGCGGCGTAAGCCGGGAGCGGCTTTCCCAGCAGCCGCACCTCGCCCGAGCTGGGCCGCTCCTCCCCCGAAAGCAGCCGCAGCAGCGTGCTCTTGCCCGCCCCGTTGGGGCCCAGGACGCCCAGCACCTCGCCCGCCCCGAGCCCGAAGCTCACGCCCCCCAGCAGGCGGCGCTGGCCCACCCGGAAGGACAGGGCGCGCGCCTCGAGCATCACCGGGCCACCTCCCGCTTGAAGCGCAGCAGCAGGGCGATGAAGAAGGGCGCGCCCAGCAGGCTGGTCACCACGCCCACCGGCAGCTCGGCGGGGGCCGCCGCCGTGCGGGCGATCAGGTCGGCCAGCACGCTCAGGATGGCCCCCAGCAGCACCGAGCCCGGCAGCAGGTAGCGGTGGTCGGGCCCGGCCAGCAGGCGGAAGAGGTGGGGGGCCACCAGCCCGATGAAGCCCACGCTGCCCGCCGCGGCCACCGCGGTGCCCACCGCCAGCGCGGCCAGGGCTACGGCCTTGCGCTTGAAGGGCTCGAGGCTCACCCCCAGGTGGAAGGCCTCCGACTCGCCCAGCACCAGCGCGTTCAGGGGGCGCGACAGGCGCAGCAGGCCCCACAGCGACAGCAGCGCGGTGGGCGCGATGGCCGCCAGCAGGCCCCAGGTGGCCCCGCCGTAGCCGCCCAGGGTCCAGAAGGTCAGGCTCCTGAGCTGCTCGTCGGTGGCGCGGCTCACCAGCAGCCCGATCAGGGCCCCGGCCAGCGCGTTGAGCGCGACCCCGGCGAGCAGCAGGGTCAGCACCTGCACCTGCCCGCCGCTGCTGGCCAGCGCCCACACCGCCAGCGTCGCCAGCAGCCCGCCCGCGAAGGCCATGAGGGGCAGGGCGTAGACCTCGAGCGCCCCCGCCCCCGGCAGCGCCACGATGAACGCGGCGGCCCCCAGCGCCGCCCCCGCGCTGACCCCGATCAGGCCGGGGTCGGCCAGGGGGTTGCGGAACAGGCCCTGCATCACCGCCCCGGACAGGGCCAGCAGCGCCCCGGCCACCACCGCCAGCAGCACCCGGGGAAAGCGCACCGACGTCAGCACCGCGTAGGTGGGGTTCTCGCGCTCCCACAGGACGCGCGGGATGTCCTGGGGCGCGACGGCGTAGGCCCCGCTGCCCGCCGCCAGCAGCACCACCAGCGGCAGCGCCACCCCCAGGCCCAGCAGGGCCAGCCGGTAGCGGGAAAAAGCCTTGGGCAACCGCAGAGCGCTCTGCATGGCTCAACCCAGCAGCCGGTGGCGGCTCAGGCGCAGCTCGCGCACGCTGAGGCCCTGCTCGTCGTGGCGCACCACCTGGCGGCGCTCGGGCAGCCAGACCCCCGCCACCTCGGCGTAGGCGTCGGCGAAGCTCTCCACGGCCTCGAGGCTCCCGTCGGCCCGGCGGTGGGTCACGGTGAAGTGCGCGGGGAGGTGCCTGGCGCCCGCCTCGGCGTAGGCGTGCAGGTGGATGCGGAAGGAGGAGGCGGGGAAGTTGCGCTCGACCACCCGGACCCGCCCCTCCTGCACCCACAGCGCCGAGCGCAGGGGGTCCTCGAGCTCGACGCGGGTGCCCAGCGGGCCCTCCCCCGTGACGCGCATGGGGTACTGCCCCTCGCCCTGGGCGAAGGGGCGGGGTGAGCGGTGGGCCAGCATGGAGGCCAGCTCGCGCCGGGGCCACTCGAGCAGGTCCTCCAGCGAGGGCTCGGCCCTGCCGACCGCCAGGTGCAGCTCGATGTCCCCGGGTGTGCGGGCCACCACGCGCCCGCGGTGCCAGCTACCGTCCAGGTAGAGCTCGAGGTCGGCGCTGAAGCCGCCGAAGCCCTCGGGCAGGGTGTAGGCGCTGGCGCGGGCGAGCTCGAGCAGCTCGTAGGCCGAGGCGGTGGCGTTCACAGCTCCTCCTTGGGCCCCGCGACGTAGAGCCCGCTGCGCTCGTAGGCCCCGATGAACAGGTCGAGCGCGGCCTGCCCGGTGCGGGGGCCGAAGCCGCCCAGGTACAGGTCGTCGATCGCCACCACCCGCCCGGCCTGCCCGGCGGGGGTCTGCGACACGCCGGGGAGCTTCCTCAGGCCCTCCACCCCGCCGATGCTCTGTAGGCCCTTGGTGAAGACCACGATCAGGTCGGGCTTGGCCGCCACCACCGCCTCGGCGGTCATCTGGGCGCAGTCCTTGATGCCCCTGGCCGCGTTGGCGATGCCCGCCAGCTCCATCATCCCCACCGGGTTCGAGCCCTCCCCGCAGACGAAGGTGGTCTGGGGGCCGCGCAGGTAGAGGAAGAGCCCCCTGAGCCTCGTGCGCCGCTGCGCGAGCTTGGAGCGCAGGGCCAGCAGGTCGCGCTCCATGCGCCGGATGAGCTCTTCCCCGCGCTGCACGCGCCCCACCGCGGCGGCTATGGTGCGGATCTTCTCGCGGGCCCCCTCGAGGGTGGGCCTGTCGGGCACGCGCACCACGCTCACCCCCGCGCCCTCGAGCTGCTCGAGGACCTGCGGCGGCTTGACGTCCTCGCGCCCGAGCACCAGGGTGGGCCGCAGCGCCAGGATGCCCTCGGCGTTGAGCCGGAACTGGTACCCCACGCTGGGCAGCCGCAGCGTGGCCGCGGGGTAGTAGCTGCTGTCGTCGCGCCCCACCACCCGCTCGCCCACCCCCAGGGCGAAGAGGATCTCGGTGGTGGAACCGTTGAGGCTGACGATGCGCTCGGTGGACCGCACCGTGACGGCCTGGCCCCGCGCGTCCTTGACAGTGAAGGGCTGGGCCAGCGCCAGCCCCGCCAGCAGGGCCAGCAGCGCCGTGCCGCGCCTCATCGGCCGGCCTCCTGGGCCGGGGCTTCGGCGCTGTCGGTGAAGACCTCGTAGGTCTCGAGCTGGGAGTGTCCCCGGAAGGCCTCGCGCGGCAGGGTGCCGCTGCGGGCGTGCCCCTCCTTGAACTCCGGGCTGTTCACCCAGCCCTCGAAGTGGGCCCGGCTCTCCCAAAAGGTCATCACCATATAGGGCTGCTCGGCGGGGTTGGCGGGCCGCAAAACCAGGTTGCGGATAAAGCCGGGCATCCGGTCGACGAGCCGGGCGCGGCGCTGGAAGTTCTCCTCGAATTGCCGGGCGTACTCGAGGTTCACCGAAATGCGGTTCATGGTAACGAACATCCCTGACCTCCTCGAGAGCCAAGGCTAGGACGAACGTCCCTTAAAGTCAAGTATTCCGGTCGGAATTTAGGTATATTGAAAATGATAACTGTTATTGCTGCCGGGAGCGGCCCAGGCTCGGCCTAGACGCCAGCCTCGGCGAGGGCCTGGCGGGTGGCGGTCTCGACGGCGGCCCAGTCGCCGGCCTCGAGCGCCGCCCTGGGGAAGAGGTTGGACCCCAGGCCCACCGCCAGCGCCCCGGCCCGCAGGTAGGCCGGGACTTCGGCAGGCTTGATGCCGCCGGTAGCCATGACCTGGAGGTCGGGGAAAGGCCCCAGCAGGTCCTTGAGGTAGGGGATGCCCCCGCTCGAGCCCGCCGGGAACAGCTTGACCACCTCCGCGCCCAGGGCCCGCGCCCGCACGACCTCGGTGGGGGTGAGCACGCCGGGGACGTAGGGGACCCCCCGCGCCCGGCACAGCTCGAGCACGTCCTCCCCCAGGTGCGGGCTCACCAGGAAGGCCGCCCCCGCCCCCGCGGCGGCCTCGGCCTCGCGGGCGCCGAGCACGGTCCCGGCCCCCAAGAGCACCGCCGGCAGGCGCTCGCGCAGCTCACGCAGGGCCTCGAGCACCCCGGGGGTGGTGAAGGTGAGCTCGACGGCCCGCAGGCCACCCCGAGCCGCTGCCAGCGCCGCCTCCACCGCGGCCCGGGCCGTGGGGGCCCGCAAGACCCCCACCACTTTCGCCTCCCGCAGCGCGGCTACCACCCCAGGCCCTTCAGGAAGCGCAGCTTCTCGAGGGTGTGGAAGCTCTCGCCGCCCTCGTGGTTGTTGTAGGGGTACACCCGGATCTCCTTGGGCCCGGCGTAGTGGTTGTAGGCGGCGTAGACGGTGCTGGGCGGGCAGATGTCGTCCATCAGGCCCACCGAGAACAGCGCCGGCGCCGTGGCCCGGGCCGCGAAGTTCACCCCGTCGAAGTAGCCCAAGGTGGCGAAGACCTGCCCCACCTTGTCGCGGTGGACGCGGCAGAAGGCGGCGATCTCGTTGTAAGGCGCGGTGTCCACGACCTCGGTGGCCCGGCGGTAGTGGCAGAGGAAGGGCACGTCGGGCAGCGCCGCCTGCACGTCGGCGAGCCCGGCGACCGCGAGGGCGATGCCCCCGCCCTGGCTCCCCCCGGCCACCGCGAGGCGGCCCGGGTCCACGGCGGGGTGGCTCCGCGCCGCCTCCACCGCCCGCACCGCGTCGGTGAAGAGGCGGCGGTAGTAGTAGGTCTTGGGGCTCAGCACGCCCCGGGTCAGGAAGCCGGGGTGCTGGGGGTTGTCGCCGTCGGGGGCGAGGTCGGGGGTGTCGCCCCTGCGCCACCTCGAGCCCTGCCCCCGCGTGTCCATGACGAGGTGGGCGTAGCCCGCGCTGGCGTAGGTCAGCCACTCCACCGGGAAGCCGCGCCCGCCGCCGTAGCCCACGTACTCCACCACACAGGGCAGCCCCCCCTCGCGCTGCCGGGGCAGCAGGAACCAGCCCTTGATGGGCTGGCCCGCGTAGCCGCTGAAGGTCACGTCGAAGACCTCGAGCGTCCTCAGCCCGAAGTCGGCCGGCTCGAAGCGGGCGTCGAGGGGGTGCTGGCGGGCCTCGGAGAGCGTCTGCCGCCAGAAGGCGTCGAAGTCGGCGGGCTCGTCGCGCTCGGGGAGGTAGGCCTGGAGGCGCTCGAGCGGGTAGTCGAAGAGGGGCATACGGCAGATTATTCGAGGGGGAGCGCGCTGTCCACCGTTTAGACTCTAGGCGTGTGGATCGGGATACTCAGCGACACCCACGGGGTGCTGGAGGCCGAGGCGCTCGAGGCGCTGCGCGGCGTGGACGAGGTCTGGCACGCCGGGGACGTGGGCAGCGAGGCCGTGCTCGACGCGCTCGAGGGGCTGGGCAAGCCCCTGCGGGCGGTCTGGGGCAACGTGGACGGCCCGGAGGTGCGGGCCCGCACGCACGGGCGCCTGGAGTTCGAGGCCGAGGGGATGAAGGTGCTGCTCGTCCACCAGGCGGGCACGCCCGGCCACTACCTCCCCGAGGTGCGCCGGCGGGTGCGGGCCCGCCGCCCCGACCTCATCGTCTGCGGCCACTCGCACATCCTGCGGGTCGAGCGCGACGCGGCGGGCATCCTCTACCTCAACCCCGGGGCCTGCGGCGAGGAGGGCATCCACCGGGTCAAGACGCTGGTGCGGCTCGAGGTCGCCGGCGGGCGCATCCGCAAGGCCGAGGCCGTCGAACTCGGCGCCCGGGTGGGGGAGAGCCGCGAGCGGGCCTGGCAGACCGTGGAGGCCTTCCTGGCGACGCGGGGCCTGCGGCTGGGCGAGGCCCAGGCCTCGGCCCTGGGCCGCCGGGCCGCCCGGGTCTGCCGCGAGCAGGGCTGGCCGGTGAACCCGGTCCACCACCCGCGCTTCGGCACGGTCAACGAGTACCCGGTCGAGGCCCTGGAGGAAGCCCTCACAGAAGGGCTCGGGTGAAGCCCCCGTCCACCACCAGGGTCTGGCCGGTGAGGTAGCTGGCGCGGCTGGAGAGCAAGAACAGCGCCACGTCGGCGATCTCCTGCGGCCGCCCCAGCCGCCCGGCCGGGATCTGCTGGGCCTGCTGCTGCAGGGCGGCCTCGAGGCTGCCCCCCTGCTGCTTGGCGCGGTACTCGAAGACCTCGGTGACCCGCTCGGTGAGGGTGTAGCCCGGGGCCAGCGTGTTGACGGTGATGCCGTGGCCGGCCACCTCGCGCGAGAGGGTCTTGAGGTAGCCGGTCACGGCGGCCCGCAGGGTGTTGGAGAGGGCCAGGTTCTCGATGGGCTCCTTCACCGCCAGCGAGGTCACGGCCAGGATGCGCCCGAAGCCCTGGGCCTTCATGCCCGGCAGGAGGCCGCCCACCAGCCGGATCAGGGGGTAGAGCAGGCTGTCGGCCGCCTGGCGGAAGTCCATGGCGCCGAGGTCCTGCGCCGGGGAGGGGCGGGGCCCGCCGGTGTTGGCCAGCAGGATCTCGACGGTGCCGAAGCTTTGGGCCTGGGCCAGGATCCCCTCGACCTCCTCGCCCCGGCTGAGGTCGGCGGGGATGGCCCTGGCCTCGCCGCCCATGGCCTCGATCTCGGCCACCAGTTGCTCGAGCTTCTCGGCGTTCCGGGCCACCGCCAGCACCCGGGCCCCCTCCTGGGCCAACCCCAGCGCGATCGCACGGCCGATCCCCTGTGAAGCGCCGGTCACCAGCGCGGTTTTCCCCCTGATTCCCAGGTCCATAAGGAGGAGTCTCGGGGCTCGGCCGCCGAGCGTCAAGGGGTGGGCCGCTAGGCCAGGCTCTTGACGTACCAGCTCAGCGACGGGCCGCTGTCGCGCAGGTGGGCGAAGCCCTGGCGCGACCAGAAGTGACGGGCGACCGGGTTGTCGCCGTAGACCACCGCGAACAGCCGCTCCACCTGGCCCCGCAGGCGGGCCTCGAGCTCGCCCAGCGCCCGGGCCCCCAGGCCCTGGCCCTGCAGGCTTTCCCGGATCAGCAGCAGGCTGATGGTCGCGGCGCCCTCCTCGGGGTAGGTGAGCTTGTAGTCGAGGTAGCCCACCACCTCCCCGTCTTGCTCGAGCAGCGAGACCCGGCGCCGGGGGTCGTGCTCGAGCACCTCGAGCTCCCGTTCGACGTCGGCCAGCGAGGGGACTTCCATGCCGATGAGGTTGAAGTAGGTGGGGCTGTCCAAATACAGGCGGTGAATCTCGGGGGCCAATGCCGGCAGTACAGGACGGAATTGAAAACGGTCAGCGATCCTCATGGTTTGCCCTGATTTTATCCCCTGGCACTCTGAGATTTGGGTTATAGGACACGGCGCAGGGGCGTTCAGGGCGCTCGTTGGTCGGATGCCGGGCGCCGGGCGCGGGTCGTACGGCGTACGGCGTACGCCGATAGCTCATAGCCGATAGCCGATAGCCGATAGCTAAACGCGGAAGGCAAGACGCAAAACGCCTTGACCCTAGACCCCCGACCCCCGACTCTTGATGCCGGTGGGGAGGGGGACCCAGCGGGGAATCAGTTAAGACGGGTATCCTCTGCCCATGAACCGTGTCCGCCTTCTCCTGTTAGCGGGCGCCGCCGGCTTGTTGGGGGCGTGCGCGATCCTGCCCATCACCCTCGACCTCTTGGGCCACCTCGGGAGCCGCAAGTCGGGGAGTTATAGCCGCGAAGTGCCCAGGGGTACGGTCACCTTCGACGGGGTGACCCTGCCGCAGGAAGGCCCCTGGAGCCTCGACTTCAGCGGCCAGAACGTCCCGGTGAGCTTCAAGTCGGTCCGCCTGATCTACGAGGTGGCGCTCGCCACGAGCGGGCCGGGGCTGAGCGGCACCGTGACCGTGCAGGCCTACCTGGCCCCGGCCGGCGTAGCCGACGTCGTGCAGGAGCGGTACAGGCTGGGCAGTTCCCAGGTCCTGGACCTTGGCGCCGGCAGCTTCGAGCTCGAGGGCAGCGCCGACCTCACCGCCGAGCAGGTGGCGGCGGTCAACGACAAGAAGGTCCAGGTGGTGCTGGTGTTCGGCGGCACCGCCACCGCCGCCGAGGGCGGCACCCTCCGGCTCGACTACGAGGTGAAGAAGCTGCTGCTGAGCTTCACCGTGATTTGACCCGCCCCGGCAGAAAAACCCCCGGCCGCGGCCGGGGGTTTTGGGGTTACGAGATCAGGAGCCTAGAACCGCTTGGCGGGCTCGAGCACGGTCACGTTGGCCGCCTGGGGCCCCTTGCCGTTCTTGCCGCTTTCCACCTCGAAGCTCACCACGTCGCCCTCGTTGAGGGTGCGGAAGCCCTTGGAGTTGATGGCGCTGTAGTGGACGAACACGTCGCTGTCCCCCTCGCGCTCGATAAACCCGTACCCCTTCTCGGCGTTAAACCACTTCACTTTGCCTTTCTGCATACTGCTCCTTACGTGCCGAGCGATCGCCCGCCGGGCGAGGCTCCATCCGGGTGACGGGGTCCTGCATTGCCTTGGGGGCTACCCCAGTGGCCCAGATGCCTCAGCCTAGCACGCTCTCATCTGGCGTGTCTATCCTTTGAAAACCCGCTTCAGCTTGTCCCAAAAGCCCTCCGGGGCGACCTCCTCGCCGGTCTCCTGGGCGAACTCGCGCAGGAGCTGGCGGGCGCGGTCGGAGAGGTTGCGCGGCACGGCAATCTCGGTGACGACCTGGAGGTTGCCGCGGTGGCGCCGCCCGGCGTGGGGCAGGCCCTTGCCCTCCATCTCGAACACCTCGCCGTGCTCGGTGCCGGGGGGGATGTCGAGGGGGATGGGGCCCTCGAGCCCCGGCACCTCCACCTTGGTGCCCAGCGCCGCCTGGGCCAGCCCCAGCTTGAGGCGGTAGACGAGGTGGGGTCCCTCGCGCTCGAGGTGGGGGTGGGGGGCGAGGCGGGGCCGCACGAAGAGGTCGCCGGGCCCGCCCGGCCCCAGGTTGCCCATGCCCGACACCCGCAGGAGCTGGTTCTCGTCGATGCCTGCGGGCATCTGCACCTTGATGTGCTCCTCGCGCCGCACCCGGCCCTGGCCCTTGCAGGTGGGGCAGGTCTCGCTCATGGTGTAACCCCGGCCGCGGCAGGCCGCGCAGGGGGCCTGGGTCATCACGTTGCCGAAGATGGTGCGCTGCACCTGCTCGACCACGCCCCGCCCGTGGCAGTTCCTGCAGGGCTCGCGCTTGCCGCCCTGGCCCGCGCAGGCCTCGCAGGTCACCAGCCGCTGGTAGTTCAGCTCCTTCTCGGCACCGTGCAGCACGTCGATGAGCTCGAGCTCGACGGTGGCCTCGAGGTCCTCCCCGCGGGGGGCCCGTCCCGGCCCGCCCGGGGAGCGGAAGCCGAAGACCTGCTCGAAGAGGTCGAACACGTCGCCGAACCCGCCGGGGAAGCCGCCCATCTGGGGGGCCTCGGTGCCGTAACGGTCGTAGTTGGCCCGCTTTTCGGGGTCGGAGAGCACCGAGTAGGCCTCGTTGATGGCCTTGAACTTTTCCTCCGCCTCCTTGTTCCCCGGGTTCTTGTCCGGGTGGTATTGCAGGGCCAGCTTCCGGTAAGCCTTCTTGATCTCGTCCGGAGTGGCCTCACGGCTCACGCCCAAGGTTGCGTAATAGTCCTTCATCGAAGTTTAGTCTAGCAGACTAAAGTTTTCGCCGGGGTGCCCCTGACGCGCGGCCCTCAGGCCTCCGGCTGGGGGAGAGCCCAGGCCGGCTGCCGCCAGCCGATGCGGCCGCGTAGCCGTGCGGTGTCGACCTGCGGCAGGTGGGCCTCGACGAGCTCGAGCACCTCCGCGACCAGGCGCTCGAGCTCCCGCGCCCCGGCGGCCGGGTCCGCGCCGACCAAGCCCTCCAGCCGCTCGGCCAGGCCGCCGGGCTTGTGGCGCAGCCGCTCGATGAACTTGCGCATGCGCTTGAACTGGAAGGTCGAGTAGTACACCCGGTTGACCCCGGCCAGCACCCCCAGCAGGTTCTGGGCGGCCTCGAGCAGGGTCTGCTGCTGCCACAGCCAGGCGTCGCGGGGGGCGAAGTACTCCTGCATCCCCCACAGCGGGAAGAACTGCAGGTGCTTGCGCACCATGGCCTCGGCCAGGGCCGCGGGGTAGTCGGCCAGCCGGGCCTTCCACCCCTCGATGAGCGCCTCGCCGTGCAGGGCCACCCCCTCTTCCAGGCCCGAGAGCGCCTTCTGCAGGGTGGGCTCGAGGTCGAGCCGCTCGAGCACGTCGTCCAGGGTCTTCTCCCAGCGCCCCACCGTAGTGTGCACGATCTGTACCTGCACCCCCCCGGCGTTGTAGGCCTCGACGACCGCGCCCTCCGCGCGGCTGTCGTTCACCCACAGCCGCTCGCCGCCCCCGTTCCGCCGCCGGGCCTCGGCCAGGGCCTCCTCGGTGGGCAGGGCGGCGTAGTAGAGGATGAGGTCGAGGTCGGAGCGGAAGTCGGCCTCCCCGGCGGCCGCCGAGCCTGCCAGCAGCATGGCGCGGCAGTCGGGGTGCGGGGTGTAGACGCGGGCGCTCTGCTGGGCGAGCGCCCTCAGGTAGCGGCTGGCCTCGGTCATGGTTCCAGTGTGGCAGGGCTCAACTCCAAAAAAATCTGGGATTGTCGAGTTGGCCCTGGGGCGATTAAGGTTGGGCTAAGCCCGTGAGTGACATGAGCGCTTTACACATCTCACTACCGCTGCTATAGTCGGAGGCAGATGCGACCCTCCGCCCGAGCTATCCTGTAACGGCGCTCATGCTTCGCTGCATGAGGCCGTCGGGATTTGCCCAGCGGGGGGTTTTGCTATGCCCGCGCCGAGCGCAGACCGAAGGTGATAGCAGTGAAGCGTAAGCCCCTACAGCCCAGGCTCGAGGCGGCGAGTCCTCGGAGGAAACCATGGTCCTGCTGACCCCCGGCCCCACCCCCATCCACCCCCTGGTCCAGGCGGCGCTCGCCAAGCCGATGCGCGGCCACCTCGACCCCGAGACCCTCGCCACCAACCGGCGCATCCGCGGCTACCTCGAGGCCCTCTTCGGCGCCGGGGAGGGGGCCCTGCTCGCGGCCATGCCGGGCTCGGGCAGCCTGGGGATGGAGGCGGGCCTGACCAACCTGGCCTCGCAGGGCGACGCCGTGCTGCTGCTGGTCAACGGCACCTTCGGCGAGCGCATGGTGGAGATCGCCCACGCCTACGGGATGCGCTACACCGTGCTGCGGGCCGAGCCCGGACAGCCCGTCGACCCCGAGGCCGTGCGCCGGGCCCTCGCCGAGCGCCGCTACCAACTCGTCACGCTGGTGCACGGCGAGACCAGCACCGGGGTGATCAACCCCGCCGCCGAGATCGCGGCCCTGGTGCGCGAGCACGGGGCTTACTTCATGCTCGACGCGGTGACCACCGCGGGCATGATGCCCCTCTCCATGACCGCCATGGGCGTGGACTACGCCTTCACCGGCAGCCAGAAGTGCCTCTCGGCCCCGCCCGGGCTGGCCCCCTTCGCCCTCTCCCGGCGCGGCCGGGAGCGGCTGGGCAAGGCCCACGTGCCGGGCTGGTACTCCGACCTGGCGCGCGTGGCGGTCTACTGGGAGCAGGAGGGCTACTTCTGCACCTCCCCGGTGCTGCTGCACTTCGCCCTCGAGGAGGCCCTGCGCCTCGCGCTGGAGGAGGGCCTGGAGAAGCGCTACCAGCGGGCCAAGCGCCTGTACGGCCAGGTGCTGGGGCTGCTCGAGGAGCTCGGCTTCCGCGCCTACGCCGCCCCCGAGGCCCGCCTGCACACCGTCCTCACCGTGCGCCCCCCTGAAGGCTTCAGCGAGGCCGACCTCCGCAAGGGCCTCTACCAGCGCGGCGTCTCGGTGGCCGGGGGCATCGGCCCCACCGCCGGCCAGGTGCTGCGCCTGGGCCTCATGGGCGAGAGCGCCCGCGAGGAGCACTACCGCGTCTTCTTCCGCGCCCTGGGCGAGGTCATGGGCAAGAACGGCCTGGAGGAGGCCTTCCTCGAGCGCGCCCAGCCAGCAGCGGTGTAAAGCGGTCAGCCGTCAGCTTGTAGCTCGTGGCCCGTGGCGTGTGGTGAAAGGAAGCCCTCCCCGCCGGCGGGGAGGGGTTATCCCCCCAACCCCCCTTGTTAAGGGGGGCAAAGAAAGGGCATTTAGCTATCGGCCATCGACCATCGACACATCGACCTAAATCCCCGGCTGCGTCAGGTAAATGTGCTCCAGCTCGGCCTCGAGCTGTCCCAGCGCCTTGTCGAGCGGGCCGCCCTCGTAGGGCAGCGCGGCGTAGGCCTGGATCTGGACGTTCTGCTTGAGGCGCTTGAACACCGGGGCCACGGCCTGGGGGCCGCCTTCTTGCAGGATCAGGAGGTAGCGGCCCTCGCCCAGGCGGAACACCAGGTCGGGGCCGCGCAGGGTCTGCAGGATGGGCTCGGGGGCCTGGTCGGGGGCGGTCTGCAGCATGAGCATCATCATGGGGCGGGCGGCGGCCATGGGCTCGAGGCTCGGCGCCAGGGCCATCAGGGCGGCCCGGTTCATGGCCCCGCCGCGCTCGCGGTAGGATTCCTGCTGCAGGCTGGGCAGGGGCGGGGTCTCCCGCTGCTGGAGGAAGTACAGGCCGCAGAGCACCGCGACGCCCGCCCCCAGCGCGGCTACCGCGGCGCTGCCCTGGTAGAAGACGGGCATGGAGGTGAGGCTTAGCGCGGCGTGGGTCGCCACCGTGTAGCCCAGCAGGCCCAGGCCAAGCACCCAGCACAGCCGCACCGCCGCCACCGCCGGGGCGCGGTTGTAGAGGCTGGCGGCGCCGGTGAGGATGAGGGCGGCCATCAGGTAGGCCAGGCCTGGGTAGAGGTCCTCGCGCTGGGAATAAAACCACAGAGGGGCTATACCCAGCAGCAGGAAGATCCAGGGCACGGCGTACAACCAGGGCATCCTCTCCAGCATAGGACATTCCGCCTCATATCCGAACATCTTTCTCACCTTCTGCCTTGTTTTGCTCTCCCACACGGCAAAAACGGCCGCCACCCCAGAGGGGACGGGGTTACCCTTTGGCCGGGGCCGATGCGGGAGAATAGGTTTGGACACGATGAGCCCACTCGCCGAACGCCTACGCCCCCGCCGCCTCGAGGAGGTCGTCGGGCAGGAACACCTCACCGGGCCCGGCAAGCCCCTGCGGCGGATGCTCGAGACCGGCCGCCTGCACTCCTTCTTGCTGTGGGGCCCGCCCGGAAGCGGCAAGACCACCCTCGCCCGCCTGCTGGCGCAGGGGGTGGGCAAGGAGATGATCGCGCTCTCGGCGGTCAACGCCGGGGTCAAGGAGATCAAGGAGGCGGTGGCGCGGGCGAGGGAGGTGGGCGGGCTCGTGCTTTTCCTCGACGAGATCCACCGCTTCAACAAGTCGCAGCAGGACGCGCTGCTGCCGCACGTGGAGTCGGGGCTCTTGACCCTGATCGGGGCCACCACCGAGAACCCCAGCTTCGAGGTCAACCCGGCGCTGCGCTCGAGGGCGCGGGTCTACGTGCTCAAGCCGCTCGACGAGGACGCGGTGCGGCGGGTGCTCGAGCGGGCCCTGAACCACCCGGAGGGCCTGGAGGGGGTGGAGGCCGAGCCCGAGGCGCTCGAGCTCATCGCCCAGGCCTCGCTGGGCGACGCCCGCCGGGCCTTGTCGGCGCTGGAGATGGCCGCGCAACTCGGCCACGGGCGGGTGGACGTGGGGGCCGTCAAGGAGGCGCTGGGCAGCCAGACCCTGGTCTTCGACAAGGGCGGCGAGGCCTTCTACGACCTGATCTCGGCGCTGCACAAGAGCGTGCGGGGCAACCACCCCGACGCGGCGCTGTACTACTTCGCGCGGATGCTCGAGGGCGGCGCCGACCCGCTGTACCTCGCCCGCCGCCTGGTGCGCATGGCCGCCGAGGACGTGGGCCTGGCCGACCCCCTGGCCCTGCGCCTGGCCGTCGCCGCCCGCGACACCTACGAGTTCCTGGGCAGCCCCGAGGGGGAGCTGGCCCTGGCCCAACTGGTGGTCTACCTGGCCCTGGCCCCCAAGTCCAACTCGGTCTACGTCGCCTGGAAGAAGGCGCAGGACCTGGCCCGCCAGCACCCCGACGCCCCGGTGCCCCTCAACCTGCGCAACGCCCCCACCGGCCTGATGAAGCAGCTCGGCTACGGCGAGGCCTACGCCTACTACCACGACGACCCCGAGGGCAGCTTCGCCCAGCCCTACTGGCCCGAGGGGATGCGCCCCGCCGAGCTCTACGAGGCCAGCGGCGAGGGCTGGGAGGAGCGGGTGCGCGAGCGGCTCAAGGGCCTGCGCGAGCGCTTCCGCAAGGCCGAAGGGTCACAGCCGCATCGCCGCTGAGAGGCTGAACAGCCCGCCGCCCCCCTGGAAGCTGCCCAGGTAGCTCAGCTCGAGCACGTACGTCGAGAACGCGTAGCCGCCGGTGAGCTGGTAGACCCAGCCGCTGACGGCCTGCCCGTCGACCGAGAAGCCGACCCACTGCACGCGGGGCGAGAGGTAGAAGGCCTCGAGGCCCGCCAGCAGCCCCACGTCCACGACCACCGGGATGCCCACGGTTTCGGGCACGAAGAGCACGTAGGGCAGGGTCAGGCCCGCGTCGAGGCTGAGGCCGGGCTCGAGCCGCTGCTTGACCCCGGCCCGCACCCCCAACTGCGCCGAGACGTTGAACTCGGTCTCGCCGTCGCCCCGCGCGAAGGCCAGGTACGGCAGGACGCCGCCCCCGCCCCCCGTACTCACCACCCCGCTCAGGCCCACGCTGACGCTGCTGCCGTCGACCGGCTCCGGGGTGCGGAGCACCGAGACCGGCAGGCAGCCGCTCAGGACGGCCGAGGCCGCCACCGCCAGGGCAAGTTTTCTCATGACCCCAGTCTAGCCGACTTCAGCGCTGCAGCAGCGGCCAGGACATGTCCTTCTCCGAGATCACCTCGATGGGCAGCGGCCACTCGATGCCGATGGCCGGGTCGTCGGGGCGCAGGCCGCGCTCGGTGCCGGGGGTGTAGAACTCGGAGACCAGGTAGAACACCTCGGCCCCGTCGGTGAGGGCCTGGTAGGCGTGGGCGAAGAGGGGAGGCACGTAGAGCGCCTTGCGGTTGTCGGCGCTGAGCTCGAGGCCGAACCACTTCAAGTAGGTGGGCGACTCCTGCCGCATGTCCACGATCACGTCGAAGACGGCCCCGCGGATGCAGCGCAGGAACTTGGCCTCCAGCGCCGGGGGCACCTGGTAGTGCAGCCCGCGCACCGTGCCCTTCTTGTGGTTGTAGGACATGTTGCCCTGCACGAAGCGGTCGGGGAGGCCGTGCTGGGCGAATTCCTGCTCGCAATAGGCGCGCGCGAAGAAGCCCCGGAAGTCCTCGCGCGGCTCGAGCTCGACCACGAAGGCGCCCTTCAGGGGGGTCTCGGTGAATTTCATGGGCTCGAGTATATCCACGCGGGCCGCGAAAAAGCGCGTCGGACGGCCGGAAAGCCGCGTGAACTGGGCGTTACGGCGTTTCGGGAGGGGGGCAGAGCGATCGAGCGTGACTTTTTTGGATTCCTATTGACAAGCCGAAAGTGAGAAGGTTATTAATAGACCCGTTCCAAGGGAGTGATTCTTTGGTTCGCCCGTTACTGACGGCCTAAAGCCCTATTTCCACCCAAAACTGGGACTCCAGAGGAGGCGCTTGCATGAAGCGTTGGCATACCCTACTGGCCTTATTTGCCCTAGCCGCCCCCGGTCTGCTGGCGGCGTGTACCCAAGCCCCCAAGGCCCGGCCAGCCTCGTGGGGCGCGCAGGCGGACGCGGCCGTGTCCAAGCCCAGCCGCAGGGGAGGGGGCCTGTCGGCCCAGTCTGCCCCCGGCACCGTCGCGTGGAGCCATAGCGAGGGCTACGCCGCTGAGCTGCTGGGGGTAGGGATGGGCACCACCCCGGCCTCCTCGCCCACCAACACCAACCCCGCCACCCTGGCCATCCCCGACCCCGCTAGCGCCAAGCGGGTGCTGGCCCAGGTGGTGGTCAAGGGCGGCAGCCGCCTCGGCACCGACGAGCCGGAGGTGACCTACCCCCAGTACCGCCAGCCCTACAAGGTCACCCTCACCCTCACCTGCGGTACCCAGAGCACCCCGGTCGAGCTGGCCGAGCCCAGCCACACCACCGAGTTCGGCTGGCACTATGAGCACGACTTCGCCAACCTGAGCTGTACCCAGCCGCTCAGCCTCAGCGCGCAGGTGGATGGCGCGGTCAACGACGACCCCGACCGGCCTTTCTACAGCCCGCGCAGCTTGCAGGCGGTGGTCTTCCGTCCCGCCAGCCCCTCCGCCCCCGCCAGCAGCGGCGCGGCCCCCCACGCCGATTTGTGGTGGGGTCAGGACCGGGTGACCTACTCCCTCGACCTGCCCCTCCCCTCAGCCTCGTCCGGCCGGGCGGTGGACGTGAGCTTCATCCTGGCCGACGCCGCGCCCGAGCCCGACGAGCGGGTGATGGTGGTGCGGGCCGAGGCCGGGGGGGTGGCGCTCGAGCAGACCTACCGCAACCACAACGTCGGCGACGAGCTGCGCATCGACACCCTCACCCTGCAGGGCGTGCCCGGCAGCGCCAGCTCGGTGCGGGTGACCTTCTCCTCCCCAGTCGGCGACCCCGACCGCATTGCCTTCACCGGCGGGGACTCCTTCTTCGTCAGCGGCGTGGTAGCCACCGCCAGGCCGGCTGGCTCCCCGCCTGCGAATACGGCTCCGATGATCTCGAGTTTCACCGCCAATCCTAACCCTGTGGGGGTCGGCCAGCCGGTGGCCTTCTCCTGGGTTACCTCGGACGCGGACGGTGACGCCCTGACCTGTACCATGGATCTGGGCAACGGCACCCGGCAGGCGGTTCAGGGGGATTGCAGAAGCGCGAACACCATCACCCATACCCCGGATACGGCCGGGGCGTTCACGGTGACCCTGACGGCCAGTGACGGCAGGGGAGGCACCGCTACCCGGAGCCTGACCCTCGAGGTGACCCCGCCGCAGTCCCAGCCTTACCTCGTGCCCTTCCCGGGTTCGGCGGTGCAGCAAGCCTGGCAGAAGGTGCTGGCCCTGCCGACGGTCTCGGCGCTCGGCTTGCGCTTCAACCTTGCCGAGGCGCTGGCCTCCACCTCCGGCCAGGGTGACTACTCCCTCTTCGTCCCCGAGCCCCTCCGCGCCGACTCGATCTATGAGTTTGTCCTGGTCAATGCCGCTGTGGAGAGCGGGCGGGTGATGGGCGCGCTGCGCTACGCCTTCGACCTGCACAACGACCTGGCGGACGTGACCAACCTGCTGGAGAACCGCACCACCCGTATCACCGGCGTGAGAAGTGCCACTACCGAGCAATTGGCCGCTGCCCTTGAGCCGGTCCTCGCTGCCCCTGCCTTCAGGTCGTCGCTAGGGTTGCTCACCCACAGAGCGGGGCCGGCGGTCGTGGCATCCACGAGTGGCTGTAACAGTTGCGCCCAACAGCTCAGCGACTACAGAATTGCACTGCAACTCTACGCCCAGACTGCCGCCAACACTCTCACCGACCTCAGCAGCATTTTCTGGGGTTACTTCGTCAGTGTCGGGGGGGTGCTGGGGACAAACATTGCTGCGGGGTGGTTCAGCTCGATCAATGTGGCGGGGGATTTGGCCGTCAATGCCCTCAATTTCGCCTTCATTGTCCGTGGCGGCCAGGCCCTGCGCGCCTACAACCGGGTATTCGCCTGCGCTCGCAGCAACGACCCGAACTACGAGACCGGCACGGCCGTCATCGCGGTGCTGTCCCCGCCCCTGCCGGGCAACCGCCTGGTCTTCGTGCAGAGTGTTCCCGAGCGCATTAGCCTAGGCAGCGGGCAGATCCGGACCGACGACCTCGAGGGCAGCGCCCGGCCCATCCTCGAGGCCGCCGTGCCCAACGCCGAGTTCGTGTTCGAGGAGTACAGCGGCCGGACAGTGCTCCCGGGCGGCAGCCAGGTGGACGCCTCGACCCTGAGCATCTCTACCGCCTACGCCACCTCGGTCACGGCACCCCTGTGTATGCCCTGACCTCCCTGGCCAGGGATCATTTCTGTTAGAATGGACCCGATCTGATGAAAGGCCCGATCGCCGACTTCTGGTTGTGGTACAACCTCAGCTTCGCGTTCATCTGGGTGCCGGTGGCCGGCATCTTCCTGGTCGACGCCCTGCGCGGGCTCTACCACCGCTACCGGGACACCAGCGCGGCGCTGGCGTGCCGGGTCGCCCGGGCCTACCACGCGGCCTTCTGGCTCACGCTCTTCTTCGGCGTGGCCTTCCCGGCCCTGATGTTCTGGCTGGTCGAGGGGGACGGCTTCGCGGCCGGGCTGTACCTCCTGTTCTTCGGCTGGCGCTTCTACCTGTACTTCTTCGCGTGGCGGTGAGGCTGGAGGTGACCCTACCGCATGAGCGGCTCGAGCCCGCGCCCCGCCCTCCTCTACCGCTGGTGACCCCGCGCCGTCCCTGGCGAGCATGAGCGCCCCGGCCTGCGACGGGGATGAAGGGTGCGGCTCCCCCGGCGGTGGGCCTCGTATGCGGGTCAGTCCGCCGCGCTCGCCAGCAGCGGCCTGGCCTTGCGGGCGAGGGCCTGGTAGAGCTCGAGGAAGCGCTCCTTGGCCCGCTGGCCCAGGAAGCCGGAGGGGGTGAGCTCGGGGGGCAGGCCGGGGTCGAGGAAGAGCAGCTTGCGGGCCTCGTGGACCAGGCGGGTGAGCTCGACGAAGGCCTCCTCGGGGGTCTGGGTTTTGGGCTCGGGCTGGGCCAGGAAGGCGCGGTAGCGCACCTGGGCGGCCTTAAGGTCGAAGGACTTCTCGATGAGCTCGACGGGGTCGGTGCTGGAGAAGCGCTGGCCCTGGAAGAGCTCGACGTAGTTTTGCAGGCCGTAGAAGCCCACCAGGTCGCGGGCGGCCTCGAGGCTGCCGTTGGGGCTGACCCACACCCCGGGGGCGGGGGTGCCGTAGCCCAGCAGCACCAGCTCGTTGCGGAAGCGGTCGCGCACGGTGCGCTTGGCCTCAGGCACGGCGTAGACCAGGATGCGCCACTGGCCGTCCCAGGGAGCGCCGTAGCTGTACAGCCGTGCCCTCACCTGCTCGACCTGCCAGGCCACGCGGGGCGAGAGGCGGTAGTAGGCCTTGCGGCCGCTGCGCTCGGGGATGATCCAGCCGCGCTTGACGCTGCGCGAGACCGCGGCCCGCACCGCCGGCTCGGAGAACTCCAACAGCTCCATCCAGCGGATGAGATCCCCCACCCAGGCCCGGTTTTCCGGGTAGAGGTGTTCCATGTAGAGGGTGAAGAGGTAGGACCGGGCCCGCATGGCGTCAGTCTAGCCCTACGCCCCACGGATTTCCAGCACCCCGGCCCAAAAGCGTGGGTTTGTGCCCTGGCTCAAGACGATTCTAACCCGTCGGCACCTGCTCTGGCTCCAGGGAAAGCCGTGGGCGAAGGTGAAGAAGGCTTTAACACCGGCCATGGTGGTTCGTCCGTCACGTGGGTAACGCGGGGCGACCGGTAAAGTAGGGCGATGCGCCTGTCGCGCCCCCGCTCCAGCCCTGCGCAGTGGCTCTCCAAGGGAGTCAGCCTGCCGCTTTGGGCCTTCGTGCTGGGGTGGGGCCTCCTGATCGGGATGGTGCTCTACCTCGGACTCAGCCTGGGCCGCTCCGGGCAGCAGGACGCCCGCCTCGAGCAGCTCATGCAGCAGGCCCGCAAGCTGCAGCTCGAGCTGCGCGCCGAGCGGAGCCGCAACGAGGCCTACGCCCTGGAGGTCGTGCAGATGCGCCAGAGCCTGCAGGCGCTGGAAGGGGAGATCAACCGCCTGCGCAGCAAGAACGGGCTGCCCAAGGTGCGCCTCCTCCCCGACCCCGCCAGCGCCCCGCCGCGCCCGCAGGACCCCAAGGAGCCCAGGGGCGGCGCCGGGGAGCCGGTGGAGCTCGGCGACCTGCTCATCGAGCTGCGGGTACAGGCCGAGGCCTTCAGTTACGAGCTCGAGAACCTCGAACAGTCCATCGCCAACGCCCTCCCCGACGAGATCCTCCTCACCGAGCCCCGCGGCACGCCGCTGCGGGTGGCGAGCCGGGTGACCTCGCTCTTCGGCTACCGCGGCAACCCCTTCGGCGGGGGGAACCTCGAGTTCCACAACGGCCTCGACCTCGCCGCCCCGGCCGGCACCCCCGTCTACGCCACCGCCCAGGGCGTGGTGGAGGAGGCGGGCTGGAACCCCATCTTCGGCCTGATGGTGCTGCTCGACCACAACAACGGCTACCGCACCCTCTACGGCCACCTCTCGAGCCTCGCCGTGAGCCAGGGCCAGCGCGTGCGCATGGGCCAGATGCTCGGCCAGGTGGGCTCCACCGGGCGTTCCACCGGCCCCCACCTGCACTACTCGGTGTTCCGCTACGGCCTGGCCGTAGACCCCCAGGCCTACGTCTTCGCGCGGGCCTCGCGCTAAAGGGAGAACCCGGCCCCTGAGGCCGGGTTCCGGGTTTGGCCGGGCTTACTGCTTCACCAACTGGCCGCGGATCTCGCCGCTGGTGTGGGTGACGCTGTGCACGTTGATGTAGAGGTTGCCGGCCTCGAGCGCGGCCTTCTGCTCGGCGTCGAGCTTGACCTCGCCGCTGAAGGTGCCGCTGAGCAGGTCGGAGGCGGCCTGGACGCTCAGGGCACTCACCACTTCGCCGTTGACGCCGGGAGCGCCGATGTGCAGGTGTACCCCGCCCCCGACCGCGGTGGCGAGCTGGGAGCTGAGGTCCTTGAAGCTGCCGTTGATCACCAGCGTGCCGTCCGCCCGGAGGGTCGCGGTAGCCGTGCCCGTGGCGCTGGTGACGACCGGCGGGTTCTCGTTCTGCCCTTTGAGCTCGCTCTTGTAGGTGGCCGTGGTGGTCTGGGTGCAAGCGCCCAGGGCCAGGGTAAGAGCCAGCAATCCGACGATTCCGAATGTCTTTCGCATCGTTCACCTCCGATCTCACCGTACGTGAGCCAGGTAAAGCTTAGATTTGAAATGGGAGGGTTCTTCGAGAAACTTCAAAAGCGCTTAACTTAACCCCTCGCGGTAACGCCGCCGGAGCCTGTTCCAATCCGCCGGGAAGGGGCACTACGTATGGTAAAGTGTGCCCGCATGAGCCTCGAGCACTTCTCCGACGAAGCTCTGCTGGCCCTGGTGGCCCGCGGGGACGAGGAGGCGCTGCGGTGGCTCTACCGGCGGTACGCGGGGTCGGTGCTGGCCCTGGCCAAGCGCATGGGCCTGGACGCGGCGGCACGGGAGGACTGTGTGCAGGAGGTGTTTCAGCGCATCTGGCGGGGGGCGGCCAGCTTCGACCCCCGCAAAACCCAGGCCCGCAGTTGGCTGCTAGCGGTGGCCCACCACATGGCGGTGGACCTGGTGCGCCGGGACGCGGCCCGCCCCAAAGCCCTCGAGCCCGCCCGCGACGAGGAGGAGCTCGAGGCCTTCGACCTGCCGGGCCCCGGCCTCGACGAGGGGGGCGCCCTGGACCGCGTCCGCATCCAGCGGGCTTTGGCCGCCCTCTCGCCCGACGAGCGCCGCGTCATCGAGGTGCTCTACTACCAGGGCTACGCCCACGGCGAGGCCGCCGAGCGCCTGGGGATCCCGCTGGGGACGCTCAAGACCCGTGCGCGCCGCGCGCTGGAGAAGCTGAGGGAGGTGCTGGGTGAAGCCTGAGGAAGCCCGCGAGCTCCTGCCGCTGTACGCCCTGGACGCGCTCTCCCCCGAGGAGCGGGCCCGGGTGGAGGCAGCCCTGGGGGCCTCCCCCCAGCTCCAGGCCGAGCTACGGGAGTTGCAGGCCGCCGCCGCCGACCTGGCCCTGGCCCTGCCCCCCGAGCCGCTGCCGGAGGGGCTCGAGGAGCGGGTGCTGGCCTCCCTGCCACCCCCCGACGCCTTCCCCGCGCCCATCCCCCTCCCGCCCGTCCGCCGCCGGGTCAGGCCCCTGCGCTGGCTGGCCCCCGCCGTCGCCGCCGCGGCCTTGCTGGTAGTGGCCTGGGTGGGCAGCCTGGGCTGGGGCTGGGTGCAGGCCCTGGGCGACCCCCAGTCCCGCCTCGTCACCCTGGTCGACGCCCAGGGCAACACCGTGGGCCGCGCCCTCGTGCGCCCCGACCGCCAGACCCTGATGGTGCTCAACCTCCCGCGCCCTGCCCCAGGCAAGGTCTACCAGGCCTGGGGCGTAGGCGGCACCGTAGCCCAGCCGATCCCCCTCGAGACCTTCCGCGGCCGCGTGGTCACACTGAAACTGCCCTCACCCGCCGTTGCCCTCGCCATCTCCGAGGAGCCGGGCGGGGGAAGCCAGACGCCTACGGACATCCGGGCGTTGCCGAAGCTTTGAGGGGCGGGCAGCGGTCAGCTATCAGCCGTCAGCTTGTAGCTAGTGGCTCGTGGTGAAAAAGGAACCCCTCCCTGCCGGCAGGGAGGGAATATCCCCCCTAGCCCCCCTTGTTAAGGGGGGTAAAGAAGGGGCGTTTTGCTTTTAGCTATGGGCTATGGGCTATCGGCTATAGGCTATCGACCACCAGCTACCCGCCATCACCATCCCGCACGCCCAAGAACAACACCATGTGCTCCTCGTCCACGTAGGTGCTGCCCACCTTGAGCGCCTGGTGCTCGAGCCCCCACACCTGGAAGCCCAAGCTGCGGTAGAGCCTGCGGGCCGCTTCCTGGGGCGTGGCCACGGCGAGGTGGACCTGCTCGAGGCCGCCGTACTGGGCGACTCGGCCCAGTAGCTGCACCAGCAGGGCCTTCGCCAGGCCCTTGCCGCGGGCTTCGGGGGCGACGTACATGCCCCAGACGGTGCCCTTGTGCTGCATCTTGGGCCCGTCGCTGCGCACGAAGCCCACGATGCCCACCAACTGCCCGCCCTCGAAGGCCCCAAGTGTGAAGTTGCCCTCGGGCCACTCCTGGAGCCGGCGGGCGACCTGTTCCAGCGGCGTGTCGCGGTACTCCTCGGCCGAGCGGCCGAAGGCCAGGGGCTCTTCCTCCAGCGCCCGCAGGCGCAAAGCATGGAAGGCCTCGGCGTCGGCCTCGGTGAGCACGCGGATTTCGGCGGTTCCTACCAGCATGGCTGACCTCTTCAAGCCTGGGGTGCGGGTTGGGCCTCGAGGCGGAACCAGCGGCCCGTGCGGTAGCGCAGCACGAACATGCTGATGCGCACCAGCTCCTCACCCAGCAGCCTTCCCAGGAATATACCCCACAGCCCCAGCCCCAGGCCAAACCCCAGCCAGTAGGCCAGCGGCAGCCCCACCACGAACACCGTCACGAAGTCGGAGAGCAGCAGGTAGCGGGTGTCGCCCCCGCTGCTGAGCACGCCGAAGAAGATCATGTTGGAGACCTTGACCGGCTGGAACAGCGCGTTGAGCAGCACCGCCCACACCGCCCACTGCTGCACCTGGGGGCTGGTGTTGGGGTAGAGCAAGGGCAGCAGCAGGCTGCTCAGGGCCATCAGCAGCCCGAAGGCCGCCGCGCTCAGCAGGCCGATGCGCCAGATGGCCCCCGCCACGCGCCAGGTGCCCCCGTCGTCGCGCCGCCCGATGGCCTGGGCCACCAGGATGGTCGCGGCCACGTTGAACCCCAGCGAGGCCGTGATGAACACGCCCTCGAGGGTGTTGGCGATCTGGAACACCGCCAGCTCGGCGGTGCCCAGCCGCTCGAAGAGCAGCGCGAAGAGGAAGGAGCCCCCGCTGAAGACGATCTCGGTGATGAACAGCGGCAGCACCAGCGGCACCATGCGGCCCAGGATCTGCCGGGCTTGGCCCAGGTCGGGCCAGTTCCAGGCGATGCCCCAGCGGCTGAAGAACAAAAACCCCACCAGCGTCAGCGCCCGCAAGCCCTGCGCGGTCAGGGCGGCGATGGCGGCCCCCACCGCCCCCAGCCCCAGCGGCAGCACCAGCAGCCAGGAGAGCAGCGGGGTGAGGGCCAGCGCGATCATCGTCACCGTCATGGGCAGCCGCGCCTCCCCGACGGTGCGGAAGACCGAACTCGCCACCGTGCTGGCGGTGATGAGCGGCAGGGTGAAGGCGATGAGGGCCAGGAACGGCGCCCCGATCTCGGCGATCTCGGGGTTGGCGCCCACGCCGCGCAGGAACGGCCCGGCGAAGAGCGCCAGCGGCAGGGCCAGCAGCAGCGAGAGCAGGGTGGCGAAGACCAGGGAGAAGCTCGAGATGCGCGCCACCATTACGCCGTCCCCCGCGCCGCGGGCCCTCGAGGCCAGTATCGCGCACCCCGAGCCCAGCGTGCTCAAGCAGAGGATGCCGATGAACATCACGTTGTTGGACAGCCCCACCGCCGCGATGGTGGCCGTGCCCAGGATGCCCACGATGACCTGGTTGATGAAGCCCAGCACCAGTTGGAAGGAGGACTCGAGGCTCACCGGAATGGCGATCTTGAAAATCTCGCGGCGCGTTTCAGGGCTCATAACCTTGCCACACTACCACCGCGGGCCGGGGGCAAAGTGATCGAGGTGGCGATAAGGGACCAACCTCGCGACGAGGGCAGGAGGAAGGGCGGGCACGGGACCCGCCCCTGTGCTTGGTGTTCAGCCATCAGCCATCAGCGGTCAGCCGTCAGCTAGTGGCCTGTGCTTACCCCACCCCGTCCCTCCCCGCGCGCGGGGAGGGGGTATCCCCCCTAGCCCCCCTTGCTAAGGGGGGTAAACAAACGGCGTTTTGCGTATTGCGTACGATGTACGACCCGCGCTTAGCGTTCGGCCATCGGCTATCAGCTATCAGCTATCAGCTATTGGCTATCGACCATCGCCAACTCAATGCTTCACCATCACGTGCCGCACCACGGTGTAGTCCTCGAGCGCGTACATGCTCATGTCCTTGCCGTAGCCCGACTGCTTGAGCCCGCCGTGGGGCATCTCGTTGACCAGCATGAAGTGGGTGTTGATCCAGGTGCAGCCGTACTGCAGGCGGCTGGCGATGCGCATGGCCTTGCCCACGTCGCGGGTCCAGACCGAAGAAGCCAGGCCGTAGTCGGAGTCGTTGGCCCAGGCGATGGCCTGCTCGGTGTCGGTGAAGCGGGTGACGCTCACTACCGGCCCGAACACCTCGCGCCGCACGATCTCGTCGTCCTGCTGGGCCCCGGCGATCACGGTGGGCTCGTAGAAGAAGCCCTTGCCCGGCCCCGGCCTGCCCCCTGCCGTGACCTCGATGTGCTTCTGCATCTTGGCCCGCTCCACGAAGCTAGCCACGCGCGAGCGCTGCCGCTCGGTGATGAGGGGGCCCATCTCCACCCCGTCCTCGTTCTGGCTGCCCACCTTGATGCGGCTCACCGCGTCGGAGAGCTCGGCCACGAACCTGTCGTAGATGCCGGCCCCGGCGTAGACCCGGCAGGCGGCGGTGCAGTCCTGGCCCGCGTTGTAGTAGCCGAAGACCTTGATGCCCTCCACGGCGGCCTCGAGGTCGGCGTCGTCCATCACGATCACGGGGGCCTTGCCGCCGAGTTCCAGGTGGGTGCGCTTGAGGCTGGAGGTCGCGGCCTCGAGCACCCGCTTGCCCGTCGCCACGTCACCGGTGAGCGAGATCATGCGCACCTGGGGCTGGTGGATCAGGGCCGAGCCCACCGTCTCGCCCACGCCGGTGATCACGTTGACCACGCCGGGCGGGAAGAGCTCGGCCAGCAGTTCGGCCAGCTTGAGCGTGGTGAGGGGGGTCTGCTCGGAGGGCTTGATCACGCTGGTGTTGCCCGCCGCCAGCACCGGGCCCAGCTTCCAGGCCGCCATCATCAGCGGGTAGTTCCACGGCGCGATGGAGGCCACCACCCCGATGGGGTCGCGCCGGATCATGCTGGTATGCCCCGCCAGGTACTCCCCGGCCACCGCCCCCGTCATGGCCCGCGCCGCCCCCGCGAAGAAGCGGAAGCAGTCGGAGATGGCGGGAATTTCGTCGTTGAGCACGGCCAGGTAGGGCTTGCCGCAGTTGAGCGACTCGAGCCGCGCGAACTCCTCGGCCCCCTCCTCGATCCTGTCGGCCAGCTTCAGCAACAACAGCGAGCGGTCCTTGGGCGTCGTCTGCGACCAGGCGTCGAAGGCGGCCTCGGCGGCGGCCACGGCGGCCTTGACCTGCTCGAGCGAGGCCTCAGGCACCTTGGTGAGGGCCTCCCCGGTCGCGGGGTTGAGGATCTCGTAGGGGGCCCCCTCCCCCAGAACGAACTCGCCGTTGATGAGTTGCTTGATCTGCATGGGTAAAACTCCTTTCAGCTATGAGCGGGTACGGGGTTGAGGACGACGGGTGTAGGGGCGTCCTCCGGCGTTTGGCGTCGGGCGTCACTCAGCTCGTCTTCCCGCCCCCGTGCAGGTCGTCGGTGTCGCGGGTGAGCCACTGCGCGAGCACGATGGGCAGGAAGGTTATGAGCATCACGAACACCGCGACCACGTTGGTCACAGGGCGCTCCCTGGGCCGGAAGAGCTCGTTGAGGAACCAGATGGGCAGGGTCTTCTGGTCGGCGGCGGTGAAGGTGGTGACGATGACCTCGTCGAAGGAGAGGGCGAAGGAGAGCATGCCCCCGGCCAGCAGCGCGGTGGCGATGCTGGGCAGCACCACGAAGCGCCAGGTGCGAAACCAGTCGGCCCCGAGGTCCATGCTGGCCTCGACCTGCGAGTAGCCGGTGCGGCGGAAGCGCGCCACCACGTTGTTGTAGACGGTCACGATGCAGAAGGTGGCGTGCCCGATGACGATGGTCCAGAAGCCGGGCTCGAGGGCCAGCCGCTTGAAGGTGGTGAGCAGCGCGATGCCGGTGAGGATGCCCGGCAGGGCGATGGGCAGGATCAGCAGCAGGGTGATGGCGTCCTTGCCCCGGAACTGGAAGCGGTACATGGCCGCCGCCACCATCGTCCCCAGGACCAGGGCGATGAACGTCGCCATCCCCGCCACCTGCAGCGACAACAGCAGCGCCCGCCACATGTCCTGCCGCTCGAGGGCCTCCCCGAACCACTTCAGCGTCAGCCCCGGCGGCGGGAAGCGGTACGTGCGGTCCTCGGTGGTGAGCGCGTAGAGCACGATGATGACGATGGGGAAGTGCAAAAACAGCATTCCCGCCCAGAACGCCAGGCGCAGGCCGAGGGAGGGCTTATTCGGCATGGCTGCCTCCAGGCACGCTACAGCGCATTGAACGCCCCCATCCGGCGCACGACCAGCAGGTAGACGGCGATGATCACCACCGGCACCACCGAGAAGGCGGCGGCCAGCGGCAGGTTGCCCGCCGTGCCCTGCTGCACGTACACCATCTGCCCGATGAAGAAGCCGGGCTGGCCCACCACCTGCGGGATGATGTAGTCGCCCAGCGTCAGCGAGAAGGTGAAGATCGAGCCGGCGGCCACCCCCGGCACGGTCAGCGGCCAGATCACCTTCCAGAAGGTCTGGCGCGGCCTGGCCCCGAGGTCGGCGGAGGCCTGCACCAGCGACTTGGGGACGCGCTCCAGCGCCGCGATGATCGGCAGGATCATGTAGGGCAGCCAGATGTAGGTGAACACCAGGAACATCCCCAGGTAGCTGTTGGAGAGGCTGGTGCCCCCCACCACCGGCACGCTGAGGAGGCCCTCCAGCAGCCACCCCAGCCCCAGCGCGTCGAAGAACCAGCTCACCACGCCCTCGCTCGCCAGGATCAGTCGCCAGGCGTACACCTTGATCAGGTAGCTCGACCACAGCGGCAGCAGCACCATCAAGTACCAGAAGGTCTTGCTGCCGCCCCGCGTGTAGAAGGCGATGTAGTAGGCGATGGGGAAGGCGATCACGGCGCAGGCCAGCGTCACGGCCAGGGCCATGAGCGTGGTGCGCACGACGATGTCGATGTTGGCCGGCGAGGAGAAGAGCTGCCCGAAGGCCGACAGCGAGAAGCGGTACTCGACCTGCCCGGTGAAGTCGTTGAGCGAGTAGAAGCTGTAGAGCAGCAGGTTGAACAGCGAGCCCAGGTAGATGATGCCCAGCCACAACAGCGGCGGGATCAGCAACAAGAGCAGCAGGAAGCGCGGGCGGAGGTAGAACAGGTCGGAGACTCGCCGCCGCAGGGTCTTGGCCGGGAGGGACACGCTCACCGCGCCACCTCCAGCTCCCGCAGCGCCGAGGGCTCCCAGCCCAGCGTCACCGGGCCGCCGATGGGAAGCTCCTGCTCGTCGGAGGAGGCGATGGCGGTGAGGCGCTGGTTGCCCACCCGCACCTCGTAGCGGGTCTGCGAGCCGAGGTAGTGCACGTCGAGCAGCTCACCCGCCAGGCAGTTGGGGCCGCCGTGGTGCCCGGCCTGCACGCGGATGCGCTCGGGGCGCAGGGCGTACTTACCCTCGAGCCCGATGGCGGAGCCCTCGAGCACGTTGGCGCTCCCCACGAAGCGGGCCACGAACTCGGTGCGGGGGTATTCGTAGAGCCGCTTGGGCGTGTCGAGCTGCTCGATGCGCCCCTGGTTGAACACCGCCACCCGGTCGCTCATCGAAAGGGCCTCGCTCTGGTCGTGGGTGACGTAGATGAAGGTGATGCCCAGGCTGCGCTGGAGGGCCTTGAGCTCGATCTGCATCTCCTCGCGCAGCTTGAGGTCGAGGGCGCCTAAGGGCTCGTCGAGCAGCAGCAGCTTGGGCTGGTTGATGAGCGCGCGCGCCAGCGCGACCCGCTGCCGCTGCCCGCCCGAGAGCTGGCCCGGCCGCCGGTCACCGAAGCCCGCGAGCTTGACTTGCTCGAGCATCTCCTCGGCCCGGCGGTAGCGCTCGGCCCTGCCCACCCCGCGCACCATCAGCGCGTAGGCCACGTTGTCGCGCACGTTCATGTGCGGGAACAGCGCGTAGTCCTGGAAGACGGTGTTCACGTCGCGGGCGTAGGGCGGCAGGCGGCCGGCGTCCTGCCCGAAGAGCCGGATGGCCCCGGCGCTGGGCTGCTCGAAACCCCCGATCAGGCGCAGGCAGGTGGTCTTGCCCGAGCCCGAAGGCCCCAGCATGGAGAAGAACTCCCCGGGGCGGACCTCGAGGTCCACCCCGTCCACGGCCCGCACGGGCCCAAAGTGGCAGGAAAGGTTGATCAGCTCGACGGCGTTGGACATAGAGGCGTCGATGGTCGGTGGTCGATCGCCGATAGCTAAATACGGACGACCGACCACCGACGTGTGGGCTATCTGCCTCCCTGGATGGCGATGTAGTCGCTCACCCAGCGGCTATAGGGCACGCACTTGTTGTTCTGGGTCTTGCACTGGGTGGTGGGGGTGCGCCAGAACCAGATGTTGTCGAAGTCGAAGTAGCCCTGCTTCTGGCAGCCGTCGGCGGCCAGCAGCGAGCCGCTCACCGTGCAGCCTTTGGGCACCACGGGGTTGGAGCCGAACCAGCCGGCGATGTCGGCCTGCACCTTGGGCGTGAGCTGCCAGTCGAGCCACTTGTAGGCGCAGTTGGGGTTCTTGGCCTTGGCCGCGAGCATGGTGGTGTCGGCCCAGCCGGTGGCCCCTTCCTTGGGCACCACCCAGTCGATGGGTTGGTCGTTGGCCTTGAGGGTGTTGACCTGGAAGATCCAGGTGGTCGAGGCCACCACGCCCTCGTTGGTGAAGTCCTGCACCTGGGCGTTGGCGTCGTTCCAGTAGCGCTGCAGGATGGCCCGCTGCTGGCGCAGCAGCTTGAGCACTTCCTGGTACTGCCGCTCGTTGAGCTCGTAGGGGTCCTTGATGCCGAGCTCGGGGCGGGTCTTCATCAGGAAGAGCGCGGCGTCGGCGACGTAGATGGGGCCGTAGTAGGCCTGGATGCGGCCCTTGTTGCTCTTGCCGTCGGGGAGGGTCATCTCCTTGAAGACGATGGCCCAGGTGGTGGGGGGCTTGGGGAAGACCTTGGTGTTGTAGGCCAGCACGTTGACGCCGAACTGGTAGGGCACGCCGTAAGGCACGCCGTTGACGGTGTACCACGGCGCCCCGATGAGGCGCTTGTCGAGGTTGACGGTGTTGGGGATGAGCTTGTAGTTGATGGGCACCACCACGTTGCCCGAGATCAGGCGCTGGGTGGCGTCGCCGGAGGCGGTCACGAGGTCGTAGCCGCCCTGGTTCATCAGGCGCACCGCCTCGTCGGAGGAGCTGAAGACCTTGACGTTGACCTTGCAGCCCGTCGCCTGCTCGAACGGGGTCACCCAGTCAGCGCTCTTGTCGGTGGAGCCGTTTTCCACGTAGCCCGGCCAGGCCAGGATGTTGAGCTGGCCCTCGAGCTTGCCGATGGACTGCTGCGCCCGGCTGGCCGGGATCTGGGCCATCACCAGCCCGCCCGCCACCGCCAGCGAAACCGCGCCTAATGCCCACAACCACGCTTTTCTTCTCATGCCTTCCTCCTATGCCATGAGCCACAACACCGATGCCTCGAGCAAGCCCGGGCCCGGTCGAACAACGTTGTCGTGCTGCGGGGTAGCATACGCACCACCCCGGGACGGGAACAAGAAAGCTGAGGATATGGCAGTTATCGGGGGAAACGATGGATGAGGAGCGGACAGCCGTCAGCGGTAAGCGTGTTGCTCGTAGTTATACCGGATTCAAAAAGATAATCATCCAACCCAGAACCCTGGAGGCTATCTTTTTGAATCCTAGAGCACACCCCTCCCTGACGGCCGGCGAAGAAAGCGTATCCCTTCGGTCGGGTCAGTTCGTCACCGTTCGGTGACGAACTGACCGAATCTGGTATTACCCCTCCCGCCGCCGTCGAGGGTCCAGGGTCGAGGGCCAAGGCGTCTTGCGTCTCGCGTTTTGCGTTTAGCTATCGGCTATCGGCTATGAGCTATCGGCCTACGACGCAGGACGTACGACGCCGTACGCAGGAACACGACCCCCGCCCCCCTCACGCCAACTCCTCCGTGTACTGGTGCAGCCTCGAGTGCTCCCCCACGATCACCAAAAACTGCCGGGCGGTCTCGGAGAGCTCGCTGCCCTTGCGCCAGGCCACGCCGATCTCGAGGCGGGGCAACTCGCCGGTGAGGGGGCGTGACTCCAGGCGGTCGCCCTCGAGCGACCAGGGGCGGTACATCAGGTGGGGCAGCACGGCCACGCCGATGCCCACGGCCACCAGGCTGCGCATGGCCTCGATGGACTCGGTGCGCACGGTGATCTTGGGGTATCCGGCCAGCCGGTGCACCTGCTGGGTCACCTCGTCGAGCTCGTCGTTCTTGAGCACCAGCAGCCGCTCGCTCTGGAGCTCCTCGAGCGCGACGGCCTCCCGCTTGAGCAGGGGGTGGTTGGAGGGCAGCCACACCCGCCAGGGCGCGCGCAGCAGGGTGCGGGTCTCCAAGGCCTGCTTGTCCACGCTCGAGACGTTCATGATCGCCACGTCGAGCTCGCCGTTGATGAGCAGGTGCTCGATGTAGCCGCGCCGGTCCTCGACGAGCAGCACCTCCACGCCCGGGAAGACCCGCTCGAAGCGGTCGAGGAGGTAGGGGAGGTAGTAGGCCGTGACCAGGCTGCTCACCCCCAGGTTGAGCCGCCCGGTCATGGTGTCGGGGCGTTCGCGGATGGCCTGCTCGGCGTTGCGCAGGGCGGCCAGCACCTCGTGGGCGTGCCGCAAAAACTGATGCCCCGCGTGGGTGAGCACCATCCCCCGCGCGTGCCGGTTGAAGAGCTGGGTCCCCAGGCTTTCCTCGAGCTTCTTGATCGCTTCAGTCACTACCGACTGCGCCACGTCCAGCGAAGCCAGGGCACGCGAGATGGACCCTGCCTCGGCCACGGCGATGAAGTAGACCAGTTGCTTGAGCGAGATCTGCATGGCGGGAATCGGTTTTGCCGATACCCAGTATACGGCGGTGGTCGATGGTCGATGGTCGATAGCTGATAGCCGATAGCTAAATGCCAAACGCCCCTTGTTTACCCCCCTTAGCA
>NZ_KE387023.1:1397382-1403157 GCF_000430045.1 Calidithermus chliarophilus DSM 9957
CCCCTCCCCGCCGGCGGGGAGGGTTGGGGAGGGGTCCACCACGAGCCACGAGCCACGAGCCTTCTGCTCATCGCTGACGGCTGATGGCTTCCCGCTTCTTTACGGCTGCTTGACGCCCAGCGCCTCGAGTGCGCGCTCGAAGGGGAGGTCGCGGCCCTGTTCGGCCAGGACCTTGAGGTCGTCGGGGACGGTGATGTCGGGGCGCACGACGTCGGGGTAGCTGTCGCCGTTGGCGAGGAAGGCGCGGTTTTCGGAGAGGTTGAGGCCGCCGCCGTTGATGAGGCGGTAGGTGCGGGTGGTGGTGTTGCCCACCCCGGCGGTGGTCTCGCCGATGACCACGCCCACGCGGCCCAGGCGCAGGGCCGAGGTGAGGTACTCGGAGGCCGAGGCGCTGCGGGAGTTGACCAGGATGGCGACGGGGCCTTTCCAGGAGGCGAGGTTGGGCACGGGCAGCGAGAAGAGCACGGTGCCCTTGTCGTCGCTCACGGTGGCCTGGCCGTCGCGGAAGCGCATGACGGTGCGGTCTTGGTTGTAGCGGTCGGTGAAGAGGATGTAGGGGTCGGGGACGAAGGCGGCCATCGCCACCAGGGCGTCGAGGGCGCTGCCGCCGCCGTTGTTGCGCAGCTCGAGGATGAGCCCCTTCGCCCCGGCCTGCTGGGCCTGGCGCACGAGCTCGTGCACCCGGATCCCCACGCGGTTGCTGGCGAGGAAGTCGGGGATCTTGAGCACGGCGATGCCGTCGGGGCGCAGCTTGAGCGAGGGCATGCGGGCGAGGTTGATCTCGCGGCCTACCACCGTGACCTCCAGGCGCTCCCGCTTGGGCCCGCGCAGCAGGGTCAGCTTGAAGGGCTGGCCGCTCTGCACGGCGGCGGTGAGGGTGCGCTGCACCTCCTCGGGGCTGGCGAGCTCGCTGAAGGGCCGGTCGTTGAGGGCGATCAGCCGGTCGCCGTAGAGCAGCCCGGCCTGGTCGGCGGGGCCGCCCTCGACCACGTCGGTGATGAGCTGGTCGCGCGAGCCCTCGACGGGCTGGTAGGCGATGCCGATGCGCAAGGTGCGCGAGGGGGCGTTGCCCGTGCGCTGCTGGCGCAGGGCGGCCAGCGACTCGGGGCCTTGGTAGTAGGTGTGGCCGTCGCCCAGCTCACGGATCATCTGCTGGATGACGGGCACCGCTTTGTCGTAGGGGCAGGTCTCCCGCTCCTGGGCGCAGGCGCTGTTGAGGTTGGCCTGGTACTTCACGGTCAGCGCCTTGAGGTCGAGGGTGGAGGGGCCGAAGTAGTAGAACTCGAGGTAGAAGCTGGCCTGGTCGAAGAGGTCCTGGGCGGGGGAGGCCCACGAGAGGGTGCCCAGCACCAAGACCAGACCGGCGAGCCACTGTTTCACACGCTGCATAGTTCACCTGTCACTGAACGCCCAGCACTTCGCGGGCCTTTTCCAGCACCACGTCGCGCCCCTGGGCCAGGGCCTCGAGGTCGTCGGCCACCGCCACGTCGGGGGTGAGTTTGAGGGGGAAGGGTGTGCCGTCGAGGTTTTTCATGCGGATGGCCGAGACGGCCAGGAATTCCCCGTTGATGAGGGCGTTGTCGGAGTTGCCCGAGACCCCCAGCGCCCCGCCGCTGGGTTCGCCCACCACCTTGGCCCGGCCCGCCGCCTGCAGGAGGTAGGCCAGCATCTCGGCGGTGTTGAAGGTGTTGCGGTTGACCAGCACCACCAGCGGCAGCGAGCTCTGCACGGGGTTGGCGACCTCGCGCACGGAGGCGCGCTCGGTCTCGCCCTCGCCCTGGACGTAGACCTTGCCCCCCTCGGCGGTGAAGGTGTCGTCGAGGTCCTTGAAGCGCCAGTCGTAGACGAAGCCCGCCTTGGGGACGAAGGCGTTGGCGGCCAGCAGGGCCTCGTCGTCGATGCCCGTGAGGCTGTCGCGCAGGTCGAGCACGACCCCCTTAGCCCCCTGCTGCTCGGCCTGGCGCACCAGGTCGTGCACGCGCTGGGCCACGCTGAAGCGGTCGGAGTAGTAGAGGTGGTAGACCCGCAGGTAGGCCACCCCGCCCTGCACCTCGAGCCGCGGCTGCATGCTCTCCCGGCTGACGCTGCCGCGCACCTCCACCTGCTGGGTTTGCCCGCGGCGGGTGTAGGCGAGGGTGAAGGGCTGCTGGCCGCGCTCGGCGGCGCGCAGGGCCTCGAGCGTCGCGGGCTGGCCGCCCACCTGGGTGATCACGTCCCCGCGCCGCAGGCCAGCCTGGTAGGCGGCCTCGCCGGGGAAGGACTCCACCACCACCAGCCCGCCCGCGCCCGGCCGCGCCCAAACCCCGATGCGCGGCGCCACCGGGCCCAGCCCCGCGCCCAGGCGGCTGGCCTCCTGCTGCTCCTCGAGGCTCAGCAGCGTGGTGAAGGGGTCGCCCAGGTCGGCGAGGATGCGGGCGATGACTGCGCGGGCCTGCTCGTACCCGCACCGTTCGCCCAACCCCCGGCAGGCCTGGTCGAGCTGCCCCTGGTAGCGCTGGCGCAACTCGCGAAAGCCGGGCACCTTGGCAGGCCCGTTGTAGTAAAACCCGATGAAAAACGTGGCCTGGTCGAAGAGGCTCTGGGCGGGCGACGCCATGGCTGAACCCAATCCCACCACCCCCAGCAGGCCGCCGAGCAAGAGGTTGCGCAACGACATAAACCAACTATATGCAGGGCTTTCGGATTTTAAGTGTGTGGATGAACGCTGAGCGCCGATAGTCGATGGTCGATAGCCGATAGCCAAACGCCCCTTCTTTACCCCCCTTAGCAAGGGGGGCCGGGGGGGATAAACCCTCCCCGCGCGCGGGGAGAGAAGGGGTGGGGTTTTCCACGAACTGACGGCTGATAGCTGAAGGCTTACCGCCGTCTACCATACGCCGCCCGAAGCCCCTCGAGCCCTACCGCGCCGTGTCCGGGAGGCTCGAGAGCAGCGATTCGAACGGTGCGGCCGATTGGACGCCCTGGGTGGGCATGTAGCCGGCGGCCAGCAGGCGTTCGCGCAGGCCTTCGACCACCTCGAAGCTGCTGAGGAAGGTGCCGGGGTAGTAGTAGCCCAGGATCTGGCGGAAGTCCCAGCCCTGTAGGGCGAAGCCCCGGGCTCCCCACTGGCTCATGCCCACCCCGTGGCCCACGCCGAAGCCGGTCACGTTCCAGCCGTTGAGGGTGATGCGGGTCGAGGGCAGGCCCAGGCCGCGCAGGAAGCGGGTGGCCTGGGGGCCCACCAGGTCGGTGCTCTTGAGGTTGCCGCGCACCCGCAGCCGCGCCACGCGGCCCGACTCGGTGTACTGCACCACCTCGAGGCCCTGCACGTCCCCGATCAGGAGGCCCTGGCTCACGAGCTGGCGGGCGACGGCCTGGGGCGAGAGGGTGAAGCCCCAGGTGCCCTTGGGGCTTTGCGAGTAGGGGTCGGGGCGGGCGATGAGGTAGGGCACGCTGCCGCCCCACACCTCCTGCGAGGCGGCGGTGTAGCCGCCGGAGTCGGCGTGGTAGACGGCGGTGATGGGCTGCTGGCCGTAGCTCACGATGAGCCCGCGGGTGGCCTCGACTGCGGCGTTGTGCTCGGGGGTCTCGGCGCGGTAGCCCAGGTAGACCTGGCAGCGTTCGTCGTCGCAGATGTCGTAGAGGGCCTTGGGGTTGAGCCGGTAGAGCGCGAAGGTGCGGGCCAGGATCGCCTGTGCCCGCAGCACCTCAGCGGGGAAGGAACGCGGCACCTCGCCGGGCACCACGCCCAGGAGGTAATCCTCGAGCCACACCCGGTTGATGAGCAGGAGCTTGCCGTTTTGGGCGATGGCCTGCAGGCTGCCGCGGTAGGGCTTGCCCTCGAGGGTGAACAGCCCGTCGGTGGCCTGGAACTCCACCCACGGCCCGCTGGGCTGCCCGTTCACCAGCACCTCCGCGCCCGACACGCCCAGCTTCACGCTGGCGGCGGGCTGGTTCTGGTCGCCGTAGCCGCTGAGCCGCAGGTGGGCGTTCACGCCTACGGTGGCCTCTTTAGCCTCCTCGAGCAGCACCCGCAGCACCAAATCCTGGACGGGGGCTTGCGCCAGGGCCAGCCCCAGCAGGAGCCCCAGCACGGCGAAGAAGCGCAGCGACGGACGGTGCATAAACGACAGACCCAGTATACGAAGCCCCGGCGCCGCTTCCCGGGTCATGGCCGCCCCATTAAGGGACGCTCAGGGGCCGGGCCGCCCTTGCCCACAGCCCGGTAGCCCGATAGGATTCGGGAGTGCGTATCGGCCTCCTGGATACCTGGCTCGCTGGGCGCTACCTGCCCTTCTGGGAGCCCTACCTCGAGGGGCTGGGGCTCGAGCTCGTGCGGCCCGGGCCCGTCGAGCCCAGCCTGCCTATCTTCCTCCCCGCCAGCCTGGTCGCCGCGCAGGTGACGAACCTCAAGGCCCATGGCGTGGACTACCTGCTCATCCCCGACGCGCAAGGCGACATCCAGAGCGAGCGCGGCGGCGCCCAGAACCCCTGGATCCTCGACCTGGGCGCCTCGCTCGCCCGCTACCTGCCCGGCCTCCCCCCCATGCTGCGCGTGCCCGCCCACCTCTCGCCCGACCTGGTGGGCTTCGCCGCCGAGATCGGCCAGACCCTCACCAAGAACCCCATGCTCACCCGCCGGGTGCTCGACAAGACCCAGTACCTCCTGAACCACACCCCACCCCTGCCCAAAAACCCCGGCAGCAACCGCTCGGTGGGCATCGTCACCCTGCCCATGGTCCAGGAGGACCCCCGCCTGCAGGGCGGGATCGTCGGGGCCCTGCAGGCCGCCGGCCTGAGCCCCTTCTGGCCCGACCTCCCCCCGGCCAAGCTGCGCGAGGAGGGCGCCCGGGTCGAGATCCCCCTCGACCTGCCGACCGACCTCGAGTTCGCCGGCGCCAGCCGCTACCTCTCCCGCCTGGGCAAGGTCAAGGCCGTGATCTACCTGATGGTCCCCGGCTCCGACCCCATCCCCAACCTCGCCCGCAAACTCTCCCAGCGCCTCCACAAGCCCCACTCCACCCTCACCGTGGGCGAGGACTGGGGCGAGCCGTTGGCAGAACTGGCACGGCAGGTGGGGGGGTAGGGTAAAACGGGAAGCGATAAGCCTTCAGCGGTCAGCTTTCAGCCGTCAGCCGTCAGCCGTCAGCGAAGGGCGAAAGGCTCGTGGTGAAAGGCACCCTGCCCCTTCCCTCCCCGCCGGCGGGGAGGGGGTATCCCCCCCTGGCCCCCCTTGCTAAGGGGGGTGAAGAAGGGGCGTTTGGCATTTAGCTATCGGCTATCAGCTATCGACCATCGACCATCGACCACCGCCGTATACTGGGTATCGGCAAAACCGATTCCCGCCATGCAGATCTCGCTCAAGCAACTGGTCTACTTCATCGCCGTGGCCGAGGCAGGGTCCATCTCGCGTGCCCTGGCTTCGCTGGACGTGGCGCAGTCGGTAGTGACTGAAGCGATCAAGAAGCTCGAGGAAAGCCTGGGGACCCAGCTCTTCAACCGGCACGCGCGGGGGATGGTGCTCACCCACGCGGGGCATCAGTTTTTGCGGCACGCCCACGAGGTGCTGGCCGCCCTGCGCAACGCCGAGCAGGCCATCCGCGAACGCCCCGACACCATGACCGGGCGGCTCAACCTGGGGGTGAGCAGCCTGGTCACGGCCTACTACCTCCCCTACCTCCTCGACCGCTTCGAGCGGGTCTTCCCGGGCGTGGAGGTGCTGCTCGTCGAGGACCGGCGCGGCTACATCGAGCACCTGCTCATCAACGGCGAGCTCGACGTGGCGATCATGAACGT
>NZ_KE387023.1:1403257-1436494 GCF_000430045.1 Calidithermus chliarophilus DSM 9957
AACCCCGGCAGCAACCGCTCGGTGGGCATCGTCACCCTGCCCATGGTCCAGGAGGACCCCCGCCTGCAGGGCGGGATCGTCGGGGCCCTGCAGGCCGCCGGCCTGAGCCCCTTCTGGCCCGACCTCCCCCCGGCCAAGCTGCGCGAGGAGGGCGCCCGGGTCGAGATCCCCCTCGACCTGCCGACCGACCTCGAGTTCGCCGGCGCCAGCCGCTACCTCTCCCGCCTGGGCAAGGTCAAGGCCGTGATCTACCTGATGGTCCCCGGCTCCGACCCCATCCCCAACCTCGCCCGCAAACTCTCCCAGCGCCTCCACAAGCCCCACTCCACCCTCACCGTGGGCGAGGACTGGGGCGAGCCGTTGGCAGAACTGGCACGGCAGGTGGGGGGGTAGGGTAAAACGGGAAGCGATAAGCCTTCAGCGGTCAGCTTTCAGCCGTCAGCCGTCAGCCGTCAGCGAAGGGCGAAAGGCTCGTGGTGAAAGGCACCCTGCCCCTTCCCTCCCCGCCGGCGGGGAGGGGGTATCCCCCCCTGGCCCCCCTTGCTAAGGGGGGTGAAGAAGGGGCGTTTGGCATTTAGCTATCGGCTATCAGCTATCGACCATCGACCATCGACCACCGACAACCAACGTCCCCCAGCCTCCCGCTGCAATTCAAAACTTTGCTTGGCTCTAGAGTAGAACTTTGCTACCATCTAAATTCTGACGACCCGGTTCGGTGGACGGCAGAAAGCGCCAAAAAACAAGGTTTGAGGGGCTCCGCGTATTGGCGGAGGAGCAGCACGGAGGCCAATGAAAACGGATCAGTCGGTATGGGGAATGCTGCGGGAGTTGTCGCCGTACTTCCGCCGCTATGCCCGGCCCTACTTCTGGGGTTTGTTGGCCGGGCTTACGGGCATCGGGTTTAACGTGTTGACCCCCTACTTCCTGGGGCGGGCGATCGACGCCATCCGGGTGGGGGAGGCCTACCTGCCGTACGTGGGCATGATCGTGGGGGCGGCGGTGCTGACGGGTTTGCTCTCGTACACCAACCGCCAGCTCGCCATCGTCGCCAGCCGCTACATCGAGCACGACCTGCGCATGGACCTCTTCAAGCACCTCATGGCCCTGGACGCGTACTACTACGGCAAGAGCCGGGTGGGCGACCTGGTCAACAAGATGAACACCGACATGGGCGCGGTGCGCGAGATGATGGCGGGCGGAGTGAACATGGGAACGCGCATCGTGGCGGGCCTGTTGTTCACCTTCATCTCGATGTACCTGGTCAACTGGAAGCTGGCCGCCGTCCTGACCCTGATTGTGCCCCTGATCATCGTGATCATGCGCTTCGTGCTGCGGGTGATCGACCGGCGTTACCGCGAGAGCCAGGAGGTCTTCGACCAGATCTCCACCCGTGCGCAGGAGAACTTCTCGGGCATCCGGGTGGTGAAGGGCTTCGCCCTCGAGCAGCGCGAGCTCGCCGCCTTCCAGACCCTCAACCGCCAGTACATCGACAAGAGCCTGGCCCTCGCGCGCATCGAAGGCCCCATGCTGTGGTCGCTGATGGGGCTGCTGATGGGCTTCGCGGTGCTCACCGTGCTGTGGCTGGGCGGGGGCTACGTGATCCGGGGCGAGATGTCGGTGGGGCAGTTGGTGCAGTTCAACGCCTACTTGCTGCAACTGTCCTGGCCGGTGCTGGGGCTGGGCTTCGTGCTCTCGATGTTCCAGCGGGCCGCCACGAGCTACAAGCGCCTGCGCGAGCTGCTCGACGAGAAGCCCCGCATCCAGGACCCCGAGCGCCCCGTGGAAGTGGGCGAGCTCGGCGGCGAGGTCAAGTTCGAGGGGGTGAGCCTCGAGCTCGGCGGGCGCACCCTGCTCAAGGACATCACCCTCACCATCCCTGAGGGCATGACCCTGGGCGTCACCGGGCGCACCGGCAGCGGCAAGACCCTGCTGGTGAGCCTGATCCCGCGGCTGCTCGAGGCCAGCCGGGGCCGGGTGCTCGTCGGCGGCCACGACGTGCGCGACCTCCCCCTCTCCGCGCTGCGCCAGGCGGTGGGCATGGTGCCGCAGGAGCCCTTCCTCTTCTCCGACAGCCTGGCCGAGAACATCGCCTTCGGCCTGCCCGCCGTCGACGGCGAGCGGGTGGAGTGGGCCGCGAAGCTGGCCGGGGTCCACGACGACATCGTGGGCTTCCCCAAGGGCTACGACACCTCGCTGGGCGAGCGCGGCGTGACGCTGTCGGGCGGGCAGCGGCAGCGCACCGCGCTGGCGCGGGCGCTGGCCAAGCGGCCCAAGGTGCTCATCCTCGACGACGCCATGAGCGCGGTGGACACCGAGACCGAGGCGCGCATCCTGGGCGGGCTCAAGCAGGTGCTGGGCCAGCAGACCACGCTGCTCATCGCCCACCGCACCAGCACCCTGAGGTACGCCGACTGGATCGTGGTGCTCGACCAGGGCCGCATCGCCGAGGAGGGCACCCACGAGATGCTGCTGGAGCAGGGCGGCCTCTACGCCGAGCTCGACCGCATCCAGCGGCTGCAGGCGGAGGTGGAGTGATGGTGCCGAACGCCCAACGTCGAACGCCCAACGCCAAAAGCTTCTCTCCCGCTTCGGTTGAGGTAATGATCTCGAGGCCCGCTTATCCATCGACTCTGCATCCCCACGCCTGGCGTTTAGCCTTGGGCGTTAGGCGTTGGGCGTTAGGCGATTGCTATGCATGAAGAAGAAGCCTTTAAAAAATCCTTCGACGCCCGGCTGGCCCGCCGCATCCTGACCTACGTGCGCCCCTACCGCCTGCAGGTGGCGCTGGCGCTGGTCTGCCTTCTGGTGGGCACGCTGACCACGGCGGCCACCCCGCTGTTCCTGAAGTACGCCATCGACAACGCCATCCTGCCGCAGCAGGCGCTCGAGCTCGCCCAGCGCTACCAACTGCTGCTCTACATCAGCCTGGCCTTCCTGGGCGTGCGTGTCCTCGACTTCTTCGCCCGCTACGGCCAGATCTACCTCATCAGTTGGGTCGGGCAGCACGTGCTCTTCGACCTGCGCAGCGAGATCTTCTCCAAGCTGCAGCGGCTGCACCTGGGCTACTTCGACAAGAACCCGGTGGGCCGCCTGATGACCCGTATCACCTCCGACGTCGACGCCATCAACCAGTTCATCACCGGCGGGCTGGTGGGCCTCATCGCCGACATCTTCCTGCTGGCGGGCATCATGGGCTTCATGATCGCGCTCGACTGGAAGCTCTCGCTGGTGGCCTTCACCGTGATCCCGGTGCTGCTGGCGGTGACGACCTGGATCCGCAACGGCATGCGCGAGTCCTACCGCGAGATGCGCCTGCGGCTGGCGAAGCTCAACGCCTCCTTGCAGGAGAACCTCTCGGGCGTGCAGACCACCCAGCTCTTCAGCCGCGAGCCGCGCAACGTGGCGGGCTTCGCGGGCCTGTCGCTGGACCTGCGGGCCTCGTGGGTCAAGATCATCTTCTGGTTCGCGCTGTTCTTCCCGATCGTGGGCTTCTTGGGCGAGTCCACGGTGGCGCTGGTGCTGTGGTACGGCGGGGGCCAGGTGGTGCAGCAGGCCCTCACGCTGGGCCTGCTGGTGGCCTTCGTGGACTACGTGCGGCAGTTCTTCCAGCCCCTGCAAGACCTCTCCGAGAAGTTCAACATCTTCCAGGCCGCCATGGCCTCGGCCGAGCGCATCTTCGGCCTGCTCGACACGCCCGAGGAGGTCTCCGACCGCTCCGGGGCCATCCGGGTCGAGCGCTTCCGCGGCCAGATCGACTTCGAGGACGTGTGGTTCGCCTACGGCAAGCGCGGCGAGCCCAAGCCCGACGGCACCAAGGCCAACACCCCCAAGCAGCTCGAGGCCGAGGCCGAGGACTGGGACTGGGTGCTGCGCGGCGTGTCCTTCCGGATCCGCCCCGGCGAGAAGATCGCCCTGGTGGGGGCCACCGGCGCGGGCAAGACCAGCGTCATCAGCCTGATCGCCCGCTTCTACGACGTGCAGCGGGGTGCCGTCAAGATCGACGGCCAGGACGTGCGTGACTACCTCCAGCGCGACCTGCGCCGCGCCATCGGCATCGTGCTGCAAGACCCCTTCCTCTTCAGCGGCACCGTCGACTACAACCTGCGCTTAGGCGACGAGAGCATTCCGCCGCAGCGGGTGGAGGAGGTCGCGAAGTTCGTGGGGGCCCACGAGTTCATCAGCGCCCTGCCGGGGGGCTACCAGACCGTGCTGCACGAGCGCGGCGGCGGCCTCTCGACGGGCCAGAAGCAACTGCTCGCCCTCGCCCGGGCCATCCTGCACAACCCCGACATCCTGCTCATCCTCGACGAGGCCACCGCCAACGTGGACTCCGAGACCGAGGCCAAGATCCAGGAAGCGTTGTGGCGGGTGATGGAGGGCCGCACCTCGGTCATCATCGCCCACCGCCTCTCAACGATTCGCCACGTGGACCGCATCCTGGTCTTCCGCAAGGGGAAGCTGCTCGAGGAGGGCAGCCACGAGGAGCTGCTGGCGAAGGGCGGGTATTACGCCAAGCTGTACGAGTTGCAGTACGCGCGCGGGTGAGAGGGTCGATAGCCGATAGCCAAACGCCCAACGCCTAACGCCGGTCGTACGTCCTACGTCGTACGCGAGACGCAAAACGCAAGGCGCCTTGTCACCCCCCTTAGCAAGGGGGGCTGGGGGGATAAACCCTCCCCGCGCGCGGGGAGGGCTGGGGGGGGTCCACCGCGAGCCACGAGCCTCCCGCTGATGGCTGACGGCTGATAGCTGACGGCTGCCTACCCCGCGCCCCCCACACCATTACCTTGCAGCCTCTTATACCGGATTCAAAAAGATAATCGTCCAATCCAAAGACCTTCAGAGGCCATCTTTTTGAATCCTAGAGCGCTCCCTTCGGTCGGGTCAGTCCGTCACCGAATGGTGACGGACTGACCGAATCTGGTATTACACGGTAAACTCGTTGGGATGAGCGCGACGCCACCTCGAGACCTCCTGGGCTTGTCGGGACGCATCGTGATGGTCACGGGGGCGGGGCGGGGCTACGGCCGCTCCATCGCCCACGCCTACGGGCGCAACGGGGCGACCGTAGTCACCGTGGACCCTGACGTGGAGCTGGCTACCGGGGTTGCCTCGGAGGTCGAGGCGCTGGGGGCCACGGCCATCCCCATCCGCGGCGACATGTCGGTGGTGCTCGACGTCATGACCACCTTCGAGAAGATCGAGGAGCTGTTCGGGATGCTCGACGGCATCGTGCACGTGACCAGCGCCGAGAGCAAGACGGCCTTCGTGGAGCTGCTCGAGGGCGAATGGTACGACCTCCTCAACGCCGACGTGAAGTCGAGCCTCTACGTGCTGCAGCAGGGCCTGCGCTACCTCTCGGGCGGGGGCTTCGTGACCATCGTGCTGCCGCCTTTGCACCGCGAGCAGCCGCACGTGGCCGCCATCCGGGGGGCGGTGACCGGGCTCATCGAGGGGGCCACGCGCATCTTCCCCTCCAACGTGCGGGTCAACGGGGTGGTGCCCAGCCGCGACCCCTCGAGCGAGGAGTACGACCAGGCCCTCGTGCGCGGCACCATCGGGCTGGGCTCGATGGTCTCGGAGGGCATCCGCGGGCAGTTGATGGAGGTGCTGCTCCCCGACCCGCCCCAGCCGCCCGAGCTCTACGACCTGCTGCGCGAATTGCCTTAGTCACCCAGGTTGCTGTGAAGGCCGCCCTACACCGTATGCTGGACGCAGAGATGGCTGGAACCGCGTGCTCTTCGGCCCTGTGGCCTGGGGGTCGCCCGTGAATTGCCCGTACTGCGCCCATCCCGACACCCGCGTGCTCGACTCGCGCCCTTCCGACGAGGGCTCGGTGATCCGGCGGCGGCGCGAGTGCCCGGGCTGCAAGCGGCGCTTCACCACCTACGAGCGGGCCAACGCCGAGCCGCTCATGGTCATCAAGCGCTCGGGGCGGCGCGAGCCCTTCGACCCCAACAAGCTGCTGCGCGGCCTCACCCTCGCCACCCAGAAGCGCAAGCTCGAGCCCGAGGTGCTCTACAAGTTCGCCTTCGGCTTCGAGGACACGGTGAAGGAGATGGAGATCACCTCCGAGGAGATCGGCTTGCGCGCGCTGGCCTTCCTGCGCGAGCTCGACCCCGTGGCCTACATCCGCTTCGCCTCGGTCTACCGCGAGTTCGCCTCCCCCGAGCAGTTCATCGAGGAGATCCGCCGCCTCGAGGGCGGCCAGGAACTCCTCCAGCGCCGCATCGAGGTGGACGAACCCGAGGAAGAGATGGACCTCGAGACGGCCGCGAAGCTGGGAACGGTCTGACGCCGGTAGTGGATCGCCGATAGCCGGACGTCGAACGCCCAACGCTGAACGCAAAACGCAAAACGCACCCCCACCCTCACCCAGCCCCTCTCCCGCAGGAGAGGGTTCAGTTCACTTGAAGCAGCCCCTCGCGAGCGAGGGGCTGCTAGCTATCAGCTATCGACTATCGACAATTTCTAGTTGATCACCTTCCCGTCGAGGGTCAGCGTGTAGCTGCCGCAGCCGGTGAACTCCAGGCGCAGGTTGGCGCTCTGGCCCTTGGAGTCGTTGTAGGTGTAGACCACGGCGCCCTCGTCGAAGGGGATCCACACGCCCTCGCCGGTGACGGCGGCGCAGCTCAGGGTGTAGTGGAGGGTGGGGTCGGTGTACCAGTTCCAGTTGTAGACGTCGGCGTTCTTCTGCACCGTCAGGGTGCCGGGCTTGTCCTTATCGACGGCGAAGTCGCCGGCCAGGACGGGCTTGCTGGGGTCGTCGGGGGCGTAGGTCTCGGTGGTGTCGAAGGTAGCACCCAGGGTGTTGGTCTGGCCCGCCTTGGTCTGTTTGGAGGTGAGGATGTAGTTCTTGTCGAGCTTGTAGAGGGCGGGGTCCTTGGAGTCGAGGGCGAAGCTGCCGTCGAAGCTACGCTCGACGGAGTAGTCGCCCTTGGTGGCCTTGTCGGAGAAGCCCTGGAAGCTCAGGCGGAAGCCGCTGTTCTTGAAGTTGTCGTCGTTGTCCTCCACCCGCAGCGCGCCCTTGAAGGCGTAGCTGTAGCCGTTGTGGTCGAGGGTGCAGTCGACCTTGAGCGTGGCGTCGGCGGGCACGAGGTCGGCGTCCTTGTCGGTGAAGGGCAGCGGCTCGACCTTGACCTCACAGCCGGCCTCGAGCGCCTGCCGCATGGGGATGCCCAGCCCCTCGAGCCCGCCCAGCACCTGGGCGTTGAGGCCGGCTTTGGCCGCGCTCTGCGGCACGATGCCGCTGGGGCCGCGCACCAGGCTGCTGCCCAGCGAAAGGTCGCGCAGGGCGACCGTCGCCGCGGCCTTGGCGGCTTCGGGAGTCATGGGCTTGCCGTTCTGCGGGGGTTGCTGCCCGCCGCAGGCCGCCAGCAATCCCGTCAGAGCCGTAGTCACTACGATGGAGCGAAATGTGCTGCTCATAATTTTCCTCCCGCTCCCATGAAAGCAGGATTCTTTTTGAGTACCCACGGGCTTTGCCTCAAGCCGGGCTTTAGCTCAGGCTCAGGCTCGGGGCCGCTTTCGCCGGCAGGAGGCCCGTCGGGGAGCCAGCGTGAGCGTTCTCACCCTGGAGCGGTGCGGGATTAGGCTAGCGTTAGCGTCAGCTTGGAGACCCGAGTGCTCATCTTCAGCGAGGACCCCTGGGCCCGGGCCGGGCTGGCGGCGGCCCTGCGGGGGGAGGCCGGGCTCGAGGTGGTGGGCCAGCTCGGCGGCCCCGACGGCTGGCAGGCCTACGCGCCCGACGTGGTGCTGTGGGAGGCAGGGGAGAGCCGCCCCGACCTGGAGGCCCTCGAGCCCCCCGTGCTGGCCCTGGTCGGGCACGAGGCGCAGGCCACCGCCTGGCTGGCGGCCGGGGCGCGGGGCGTGCTGTGGCGCGACAGCGAACCGGAGGCGCTCTCGGCGGCCCTGCGAGCGCTGGCCCAGGGCCTGGTGGTGCTGGCCCCGGACCTGGCCGAGCCCCTACGCCCCGGACCCCGAGACCCCGAGGGCGAGGCCGAACCCCCGCTCGAGCCCCTCACCGAGCGCGAGCTCGAGGTGCTGCGCCTGCTGGCGGCGGGCCTGTCCAACAAGGCCATCGCGCGGCGCCTGGAGTTCAGCGAGCACACCGCCAAGTTCCACGTGGCCTCGATCCTGGGCAAGCTCGGCGTGCAGAGCCGCACGGAAGCCGTGGTGCGGGCGGCGCGGTTGGGGCTGGTGATGTTGTAGATAGTCGGTAGCTGATAGCCGAACGCCGAACGCCGGTCGTACGTCCTACGTCGTACGCAAGACGCAAAACGCAAAACGCCAGACGCAAGACGCCCTGGCCCTCGGCCCTCGACAAACCACGAGCCTTTCGCTGACGGCTGACGGCTGAGGGCTGATAGCTGATGGCTCGTTCCTGGCCGAATGGCTAGGCTGGCGCTGCTCGAGCGGCGGATGCGGTGCTATGGGCTGGGGCCTAGGCTCGAGGGCATGAGCAATCCAATTCTCGAACTTTCTAATGCCCTGGTCTCGGCGGTTGAGGGTGCGGGGAAATCGGTGGTGCGGGTGGACGCGGGGCGCTGGACGGGCTCGACCGGCGTGGTGTGGTCGGCGGACGGGCTGGTGGTCACGGCAGCGCACGCCCTGCGGCGTTCGGACGTGGCGGTGACGCTGCCCGGCGGGGCTATCCACGAGGCCAGCGTGGTGGGGCGCGACCCCGGCACCGACCTGGCCCTGCTCAAGCTCGAGGCCGCCGATCTGGCCGTGCCCGAGTGGGCTGAGCCCGGGGGGCTCAAGGTGGGGCAGGTGGTGCTGGCGCTGGGCTGGCCGGGCAAGCACCTGCGGGCCAGCCTGGGCATCCTGGGCAACGTGGCCGGGGAGTGGCGCACGCCAGCGGGGGGAAGGCTCGAGCGCTACGTCCAGCCCGACGTCTCGCTCTACCCCGGCTTCTCCGGCGGGCCGCTGCTCGACGCCGAAGGTCGCTTCGTCGGGGTCAACACCCAGGCCCTGCGCCGCGGCCTGACCCTCACCCTCACCCTGCCGACCCTGCGCCGGATAACTGAGCTCCTGCACAAGCACGGCACCGTGCGCCGGGGCTACCTGGGCGTGGGCGCCCAGCCGGTGCGCCTGCCGGAGGGCGCCGGGCAGAGCGTGGGGCTGCTCCTGGTCTCGGTGGAGCCCGGCGGCCCCGCCGAGCGGGCCGGGCTGCTGGTGGGCGACGTGCTGCTGGCGCTGGACGGCAAGGCGCTGGGGCGGCTCGAGGAACTCCTGGGCATCCTGGCCGACCTCCCCGCCGGCACCCAGGCCCGGCTCAAGCTGTGGCGCGGCGGACAGCCCCTCGAGCTCGAGGTGACGCTGGGCGAGCGCCAGTGAGTTCAGGAGGGACGCCGGGGGCTAGGGAGGGCTAGTGGCTCGTGGTTTGTCGAGGGCCGAGGGCCAGGGCGTCTTGCGTTTTGCGTCTCGCGTTCGGCGTTCGACGTTAGGCGTATTGCGTACGGCGTAGGACGTACGACGTACGACCCGCCCCCGGCGCCCGGCTATCGGCCATCGACTACCGCCCCGGCCCCGTGCGCCACTCCTCCGGCACCCGCACCGCCAGCACGTCGGCCCGGGCGCACTCGAGGCCCTCCGAGTACAGCGTGCAGCTCACCCGCACCTTGCGCCCGGCGATCTCCTCGACCCTGGCCCGCAGGTGTACGGGCCGGTCGATGGGGGTGGGGCGCAGGTAGGTCACCTCGAGCTTGGCGGTGGCGCACCAGATGACGGGCCCCTCGCCGATCTCGCGCCCCTCGGCCCGGTAGAGCGCGGCCATCGCGGTGCAGACGGTGTGGCAGTCGAGGAGGGTGGCGATGATGCCGCCGTTGAGGATGTGGGTGGGCCCGGCCATGTGCTCGGGGCGGGGGTGGAAGGTGCACACGGCCTCCTCGCCCTCCCAGTAGCTCTTGATCTGCAGGCCCTTGGGGTTGTCCTTGCCGCAGCCCCAGCAGTGGTTGCCGCCCATGGCGTCTTGGAAAGCGGTGGTCTCCATACGCGATCCCGCCAAGCCTACCCCATCCGGGCCGTGCTTCAACCCCGGGCGACTTCGGGGGAGAGGGGCACCTGGCTGTCGAGCCGCTTCGCCAGCCGGACCAGCCGCTCGGCCAGGCGGCGGCGCAGGGACTTGTGCGGCAGCAGGCGCACGACCTCGGCCTCGGCCCGCAAGGTCTCCACCCGTGCCTTGGCAACCTGCTCGAATTCCCACATCCGGAACACGACACCACCCCCTCGAGCCCCTCCGGGCCCGTCCCGCGAAAGCCTGAAGTTGCTCTTTCGGCTAGATGTCCAGCTCTTCGACCGGGTTGCCCGAGAGCATCTGGCGGGCCGCCAGGTACAGCTCCTCCGGCACCTGGCCTACCAGATCCTCGACGCTCTCGTAGACCTCGAGGCGGCAGTCCTGGATCAGGTGCCCGAGCTCGCCGTGGTACGTCTGGCAGGTGTACACCGCCACCCGCCCCTTGGCGGTCTCGTAGACCTCGTACTCCTTCAGCGGCGCCCGGCGCTCCGACAGCCGCCCCTTCACCAGCAGGCGCCCCTTGAAGCGCTTCTGGACGTGGGCGATCTTGCCCACCTTCACCTCGACGTCGCGAAAGCCGTGCTCGTCGGGTTTGTGCTGCTGCACGAATTCCCGAAGGGCGTTGGCGATCGTGGACGAGAGGTTGCCTCCAATTTCTTGGGCGAGCTCGAAGAGGGGAAGGTCGGCCTCGGAAACGTAAATGGTCTTGTTGGGCATCACGCTCTCCTCCTGTGGGGTTAGCCACAGGATAATATACGTATACGTATATTGCAAGCCCTAAAGCTGAGCCCCGTCCCCGAAGCGCTCGAGCGCCCGCAGGTACTCGGGGTCCCGGTAGCGCTCGAGGCTGAAGGCCGGGGCGTACTCGGGCAGCGGGTCGCCCAGGATGTGCGCCGCCAGCAGTTCGCCCGCGGCGCAGGCCGCCATCACGCCGAAGCCGGAGAGCGCCCCCACCACGTAAGCCCCCTCCACCCCCAGCGGCCCGATCAGTGGGCGGTTCTCGCGGGTCTTGACGTAGTAGCCCCCGTCGATCCAGGGCTTGGGGGCCTTCTCGAAGTACCGCCCCAGGCCCGGGATCATCCGGGCCATGCCGCGCAGGGCGACGTCGGCGTAGTGGGGGTCGATGGGCAGGGGGAAGCGGGGCTCGAGCGGCTCCAAGTGGTAGTTGTAGAGAACGATCAGGGTGTTGCTCTCGCCGTGCCCGTCGGGGCGGCAGTGGACGCCGGGGGGGAAGGGCTCGAGCAGCCAGCGCGTGGAGGGCTCCTCGGCCAGCATCTCCTGTTCCTCCGGGCTCCAGGGCAGCCGCACCTCGTCGGCCCAGATGAGCATGGGGGCCTCGCGCGGCACCACTCCCAGGTGCTCGGGGAAGCTCATCTTCAGGTGAAGCTCGGCGAAGACCGGGATCTCGACCCCCAGCATCTGCCCCACGGCCTTCTGCATAGGCCCCGCCGCGTTGACGAAGCAGGGGGTCCGGACGGTGAAGGCCGAGCCGTCCTCGCGCCGCGCCTCCACCGCGCTCACCCGCCCCGCCGTGGTCTGGACCCCCGTCACCCGGCCCTGCACCAGCCGCACCCCGTGGGCGCGGGCCTGCTCGAGCATCCACATCCCCAACTGCTGCGCCGAGAACCACCCGGCCCGCCGCGCGTGCAGCACGGCCACGGTATCCTCGGCCAGGTAGGGGAAGTGCCGCCGGATCAGGGCCTTGTCGGTGATGAGGTCGGCCCCGTCCGGCTGGCCCTCGAAGCCGTGGGCGGGCGCCGGGGCGTAGCTTCCCCCCTTCCCGTCGTGGACCCGCAGCGGCCCCGCCCCCATCCGCGCGGCGTTCTCGGCGGCCTCGAGCAGCACCGGCACCTTGCCCGCCTCGGCGGTGGCGTAGAGGTAACCCCGCCGGCCCAGCCCGATGCGGTCGTCGCTCTCCCGGGCGATCTGCTCGAGCCGCTCGATGCTGCGGTTCATCAGGGCGATCATGGCGCCGTCGGGTCCATGAGTACCGGCATCGCCGGGCCGCTCGGGCGGCTTCACGGGCCACCAGTTGCGGTAGCACTCGGTGGACTTGTCGCTCGTGAGCGAGAGCGGGGCGTCCTGCTCGAGCAGCACCACGTTCTTCACCCCGCGCTTCACCGCGAGTTTGTAGGCAACAGCAATTCCGGCGATCCCGGCTCCACAGATGACCACTTCGGCCTCAAGGTTGGACATAAGTGTATACAGTATACAAGTGCCTTATGGAAATGACTGCTCGTTTATTGGGAAGATAGGTTAGAGCCAAGCGTGTTCTTAGGCGTAATATCTATGTAGATCAGCTATGGCCTACTTTCTTGACCTGTTCTCCCCCGAAACTTATGAAGCTTTTAAAAGGTCTAGTCGGGATGTTTCAGGCTTCAGGATACGTCATCAAAGCGCGGCTAGTCGTATTAAGATTGGCGACAAACTAATTTGCTACATGACGAAACTATCGCGCTGGATTGGACTCTTAGAAGTCACTAGTAAGAGCTATATTGATGATACGCCCATCTTTTACCCAGAGAATGATCCTTTTGTGGTGCGCTTCAAGGTCAAACCACTAGTCTGGTTAGAAAAAGAGAAGGCAATCCCTATTCATGAAGCTGAGGTTTGGGATAGCCTCTCATTCACTCGAGGTCAAGACAAAAATAGCTCAAGATGGACAGGGAAAATACGCTCGAGTTTGGTTACTATAAGTGATAGCGATGGGAAATTCCTTGAAGACATTTTATACCGTCAGCAGAATTCCACAAATATTTTCCCTATAGCTGACGATTTGTACGAAAAATTACTTAGACATAGAGTAAGAACACTCGATAAAGTGGTAACGGTTACGGTTCCCCAGGATGCAGACCTGCCGCAATTAGAGAAAGCAATTAACCTAGAAACTCGCGAGTCTATAAAGATTCAAGCTTTACTTGCACGTATTGGAGCAACGATGGGTATGAAAATATGGATTCCTAAAGGTGATCGCACTGGTGTTCTTCAGGAGTGGCAACCTGAACCAGGGGTGCTACTTGAGAGATTACCTCTCAATTATGATGAAACAACACTAAAGACCATAGAACAGATAGATGTGTTATGGTTCAAAGGCAGATCTATTGCGAGGGCTTTTGAAGTTGAGCATACTACCTCTATCTATTCTGGTATTCTTCGAATGGCTGATTTGATCGCGCTACAGCCTAATATGAATATCAACCTTCATATTGTTGCGCCTTCTGCACGTAGAGAAAAGGTGTTCCAGGAGATTACTAGACCGGTTTTTGCTTTGTTAGAGCGACCTTTGCAAGAAATTTGTACGTATATTTCTTACGATAGCGTTGAAGAGTTATCGAAGCTTCGCCATTTGTCACACACCTCTGATTCTATCCTGGATGAATATTCAGAAGAAGCTGAGTAAATATGCTTAGCTCTTGAGATGGCGGCGAGTTAGGTAAGAACTAAGAAATAAGCTCCTTCACCGCCTGCGTGAACACCTCCGTATGCCGGTCCACGTGCTCCTCGAGCGTCGCCGGGGACATCAGCGCCATGTTGTGGAAGGGGGTGAGCAGGACGCCGCGGTTGAGCATGTAGAGGTGGATGAAGGGGTCGAGGTCGGGGTCCTGGCCGGCCAGGGCCTCGGAGCCGTTCTTGGCGGGATTGGGGCGGAAGAGGTACTCGACGCGGCAGCCCACGCGGGTGACGTGCCAGGGGAGCTTGTACTTGGCGATCACGCCCTTCACGCCCCACTCCAGCCGCTCGGCCAGCGCGATCATGCGCTCGTAGGCCTCCTCGGTGAGGACGTGCTCGAGGGTGGCCCGCATCGCCGCCAGCGAGAGCGCGTTGGCGGCCAGGGTGCCGCCGATGCCGCCGGTGTCGGCGTAGGGGGGCTGGATGACGGCGTGGGCGTTGCGCCCGAGTTCTTCGGTGAAGCCGTAGGCGGCGGCGGGGATGCCGCTCGCCAGCGGCTTGCCCACGGTGAGCAGGTCGGGCTCGAGGCCGTGCTTGCGGGTGTAGCCCCCGGGCCCGGCCGAGAGGGTGTGGGTCTCGTCGAGGATGAGCAGGGTGCCGTACTCGCGGGTCAGCTCGCGCAGGGCCTGGTGGTAGCCCGGCTCGGGGTGCACGATGCCCACGTTGGTCATCACCGGCTCGGCCAGCACCGCGGCCACGTCGCCGGGGGCTAGGGCGGCCTCGAGGGCCTCCACGTCGTTCCACTCGACCACCTTGGAGGTGAGGGTGGGGTCGACCTGCGGCCCGATGTTGCCGGGGCGGCTCCGGGCCTCGCCGCCCACCAGGCTCACGTAGGCCTCGTCCACCGTGCCGTGGTAGCAGCCGTTGAACACCAGCACCTTGGGGCGACCGGTGACGGCGCGGGCCAGCCGCAGCGCGAAGCGGTTGGCGTCGGTGGCGCTGAGGGCGAACTGCCAGTACTTCAGGCCGAAGCGGCGCTGCAACTCCTCGGCCACCCAGAAGGTGTTCTCGCTGGGCAGCATGGTGGTGATGCCCTTGGCGAGCTGCTCGGTGATCTTGGGCAGCACGGCGGGCGGGGAGTGCCCGGTCATGGCCCCGGTGTCGCCCAGGCAGAGGTCGACGTACTCGAGCCCGTCCACGTCGCGGAAGGTGGCCCCTCTGGCCTCGGCCACGAAGAGCGGGAAGCCGCCGGGCCAGCGGGTCATCCAGTGCATGGGGACCCCGGCCAGCAGGGACTCCTGGCTGCGCCGGTGGAGCTCCCGGGACTGGGGGTGGCGCTCGGCGAAGAGGGCCTTCTCGCGCTCCATCAGGGCTCGGACTTTGCTGCGGTCGATGTGGGCGTGCTGGACCATGGGCTCTCCTCAACGCGGATGGCCCGATTTTACCTTGGGCAGGGCGGTTGCCGGTGTCCCGGGCGGGGGAGGGTCGCTCCCAGCCGCTAGACTGGGGCTGTGGTCAAGGCCAAGATCTGCGGGGTCACCCGCCTCGAGGACGCCCTCCTGGCCGAGCGCCTGGGGGCCTGGGCCGTGGGCTTCATCCTGGCGCCTGGGTCCAAGCGCTACCGCCCGCCCGAGCACTACGCCCCCATCAGCCGGGCGCTGGGCCCCTTCGTCGCCCGCGTGGGGGTGTTCCAGGACGCGCCCCCTGAGGCGGTGCTCGAGGCCATGCGCACCGCCCGCTTCCAGGTGGCGCAGCTCCACGGCGACGAGCCCCCCGAGTGGGCCGAGGCCCTGCGCGCGCACTTGCCGGTCATCAAGGCCTTCAAGCTCTCCGGCCCCGCCGACCCCCGCCTCGCCGACTACCCCGCCGACGCCCTGCTGCTCGACGGCGTGAGCCCCGGCAGCGGACAGGGCTACCCGCTGGAGTGGCTCGAGCCCCTCCGCCACCACCCCCGCCTGATCGTGGCAGGCGGCCTGACCCCCGAGAACCTGGGCCCGGTTCTGGCGCTACGGCCCTACGCCGTGGACGTCTCGAGCGGGGTCGAAGAGGCTGTAGGGCTCAAATCCCCCGACAAGCTGCGGGCCTTCCTGGAGGCTGTGGATAACTCCCGGTCAATTGTGGAAGCCTGTGGATAAGTCTGTGGATAACTGCCTCAACCTGTGGAAAACTTTCCACCGCTTTCCACGGGAGCCAGGGTGAACCAGTAGACGTAGCGCCCTTCGGCCGCCTCCCGGCGGTACTCCACCCCTTCGACCCGGTAGAGCCCCAGGTCCCGCCAGCGGTTGACCCCCTCGCGCAGAAAGACCCGCAGGGGCCGCCGGGTTTGGAGGGCCTCGAGCAGCACGGCATTCCCGCCCGTAGGCTGCTGGTGCCCCTCGAGGCCTTCCCCCACGTAGACGATGCGCCCGTCCGGCAGGAACACGTTGCGGTAGCCCGACTCGCCCTCATCGGCCAGCAGGCTGTTTTTCGCGATCCCGCGCAGGCTTTTGTGCTGGGCCAGCACCTCGCGCCAGGTGAGGAGGGGGCTCGAGGGGGGGTTCTTCATGGCCTTTGCTTGACAGGTTCGCCTGCCTCGACTATCATCCTATGTGCTGCCTTTGGAAAGCCCAAAGCAGCCGAAATTCTGGCCCGGTGGTGTAGTTGGTTAACATACCCGCCTGTCACGTGGGAGATCGCGGGTTCAAGTCCCGTCCGGGCCGCCAAAAACGCGTGCCGTGCGTAGCCGAAGCTCGCGCCGCGCCCGGCGCGCCGCGAGCCAAGGTAGCTCAGTCGGTAGAGCATGCGACTGAAAATCGCAGTGTCGGCGGTTCGATTCCGCCCCTTGGCACCAAGAGAAGAGCCGATAGGGAAGGCTCAAAATAAGATAACCGGGAGTTGAAAAGACTCCCGGTTATTGTGTCTTGACGGCAACCTGACGGCAACGCGCCTCAGGCGGTGGGTCTTCCCTCTTTGGGGCCTAACAACTCGCTCACCGCTAGGGCGGCCTTCTTGCGCTGGGACGCGAAGACGTGCTGATAGGTCTGCTGGGTAAAGGAGACGTTGGCGTGTCCTACCCGCTCAGAAATAACCTTGGCGTCCATCCCGGCCAGGGCCAGCAAGCTTACATGGGTATCGCGCAGATCGTGGAAGCGGATTCGCTTCACCCCGGCCCGCTGGATGACCCGCACGAACTCGCGATGAAGGTTCCCCGGCTCGATCGGCGTGCCCAGCGAGGTCGTGAACACCCAATCCCCATTCGCCCAATCCTCACCCATCTCGAGGCGCTCCTTCTCCTGCTTTTCCCGGTGCTGCCTGAGCACCTCGAGCACGTCCGGCCCCACGTCCACCGGGCGGCTCGAGCGGTGGGTCTTGGGGGTGTGGATGACCTTTTCCCCCCCGGCCACGGTGTAATTGCGGCGTACCCAGATACAAGCGCCCCGCCAGTCCACATCTGACCATTTGAGCCCCAATAGCTCGCCCCGGCGCATCCCGCTCATGAGGGCCAGGAAGAAGAGGGCGTACCAACGGGAGTGCTGGGCCTCGGCAAGAAACGCCCAAGCCTCTTGGGGCGTCCACACCTCGCCCACGTAGCGGGGAGCTTTGGGCGGCTTCACCCGCTCGGCCGGGTTCCAGGGGAGGAGGCCCCACTGCACCGCGTCGTTCAGGGCCGCGTGCAGGGCGCGGTGAACGAGCCGCACCGTGGTGGGGGAGAGGGTCTCGAGCCGCTCGGGGTCGTTAGGGCGAATCCGCTTCTTGAGCAGTTCGGCGTAAAGGTGGGTCAGGTGCAAGGGCTGTAGGCGCTGCACCGCCACGTCTCCCAGGACAGGGGTCACATGCCGCCTGAGCGAGATGGAGTATTGCAGATGGGTCGTGGGCTTGACGCGGTGCTCTACGGCGGCTAGCCACCGCTCGATGAACTCAGAGACGCTGATCCGGTCGGGGTCGGGGAGAAGGTTCCGGCCATAAGCCGATAAAAGCTCAGCGAGCTTCTTGGCGGCCTCTTTGCGGGTCTTGGCATACCCTCGATGCCGCTTTCCGTTTACGGTAAGCGAATACTCATAGCGGCCATCAGAGCGCTTGTAGATCGAGCCCTCATTATTTGATCTTTTGGGCATCCTCCACCCCCTCCAGCAGTCCTAAAGCCTCGAGCCCGGCCCGCACCACCTCACCCCTGCGCCGGGTATCGAGCCGTAGAAAAGCCTCTACCACCTCGCCGCGCCCGCGAAAGCGGGCGCTTGCCGTCCTCTCTCCCGGTGCCAGCTCGATCAGCCCGCCAAGGGCCTTAAGCCTCAACTCCTTCGGCGGTATCTTTCTCATACCCCAATCATAGCACGTGTACACAAGCGAATATCCCCTAATCTCTATTAAGGGAAATATGCCCCCTCCAACTCCACCGCCCACGAGCGCCGTCCTGGACGGTGCTCACCGACCGCGTAAAACGAACGATAAGCCCCCTCGCTCGAGGGGGCCGGGGTGGAGTAGTAGCCGGGGGGCTCGAGCTTTGCTAGGGCTTCAGCAGGGCCAGAAGCCCCCCACCGGCGGCCCGGTGACGCTGAAGGGCCTTCACCAGGGACGGGTGAGGGGTCACCGGGCTTAGCCCTGGAAGACAGTCACCGGGTAGGGGGAGCAGCACGGCCAGCACCGGGCGGCCCTGCTCGAGGGCCTTCACACCCGGCGAATCGGCCTCGTCAGGCCGCACGGCGAACCAGGACGGCGTATCTCCTCGGGCGTCAAGCCAGAGGGTCACGCCGGGCGCGTTGGCGGCTAGGAGGGCTTCGGCGGTCTGCTCGAGTTTGGTGATTCGGCTTCTCATGTGATCCTTCCGTGTTCGGACAACTGCTGCTCGAGGGCCTCAAGGCGGCGCTCGAGGTCGTGGGCCTCGTGGAGCTTGGCGTAAGCGAGGGTGACTTGCCCTAGGGCGTGGATGGCGCGAAGGGCGAGGTTGGGGTCTATGTCCTCGACGATCTCTGAGGCCCGCAAAACGGCCCGCCACAGCCGCTTTTTGGCCCTCTCCAAATCTCCAGTAGTTCGCGCTTTGGACGGCATAAATCCCCCTTGGGGGAGGGCTTACCCCCCCTCCCCCCGCCCGAACAGCCGCTCGACCGGCGGCACCGGGATTCGGTAGTCCTGTGCACCGAAGTGCAGCGCGGCGGCCAGGGCCTCATCGAGCTTGGGCAGGTATTCCTCGGCAAGCTCGAGCTTTTCCACGACGGCGGCTCGATCCGGCCCGGCCAGCCCACGGCGCAAGCGGGCCATGGCCTCCCGGTACATGAGCTTATCGGCCTCATCACCGTCCTGGACGAGCTTCCCCACCGTGGGAGAGGCCAAGTAGTGCTGTAGCGCGGTGTCCTGGTGCTCGAGGGCGTGCAGAACCAGCTTCTCGAACCGCTCACCGAGACGGCCCGGCGTGTTGGCCCACAGGGTTTGGAAGTTGGTGGCCGCGAGCAGTTGGGCCGTTTCAGAGGGCGGGTTGGGCTTGGCGCGGGCCTCGAGGTTGGTGAGGTAGTTGGCGCGGGCGGTGCGGTACTGTCTGACGATCTCCTCGAGCCGGTTCTTGAACGACCGATTGAGGGCGTCCCAAGCCTGAGCCTTGCCCAGCGGGGAAAGGGACTCATCGCGGTCGATCATCGCGGCGCGGCTCGGGTAATCGGCGAGGGCGGCGAAGAGTTGGCGCACCGGGCCGGTGATCGAGTCGGGGGGGCTGAGCTTGCTGAGGATTTCTTCGGCGGTTGCGGCTAGAAGAGCTTGGGTGTTGGGCTGGTTCAACATACGTACTCCTGTAAAGGTTTGAGAGAGGGCTTATTGCCTGAGGGCCTCAGAGGGGCTTACAGCGGGTCTAGGGGGCGCTCGAGCCGGGCGGTGGGCCACAGCTACCCGCTCCAGCCGTGGCGGGTGGCCGGGCCACTGGCCGCACACCTCGACCGACTGCCTGGGGCTGGGGTAGAGCCGGGCCAGCTTGTCCAGAGCCTCGGCTATCCGGCGCTCGAGGGCGAGGCGCGGCATACCGGGAAAGCGGGCGTGGGCCTCGAGGTCTTCGGGGGTGGGCCAGGCGGTGATGTAAACCGGCTCACCGTCAACCTTGACCACCAGCAGCGGGGGTTGCAGGGTCTTGAGCTTGGCTGCGATGGCCCCGGTGCGGGTGGTCAGGGCGTCCCAGGGGGTCATACCTCGACCTCCCACCCTTCGGGCTCGGCCTCGAGGTCGGGGGTCGGTGCGGGCTCGGGCGGATTTAGCGCAAACTGCGCAGGGGTGCGCAAGGGGGTTTGCGCTAAATCCGTGCGTTGCTCATCGGCTTTTTCCCCATTTACGGCAAAGCGCAAAGTGTACAGCGTGGGGCTACCCTTGCCGCTGGACTCTCGGGCCTCGACCTCCCCGGCGGCCTTGAGGCGGCGCAGGGCCTCGGTGATGGTGCGCTCGGAAGCGTTGGCCCGCTCGGCCACCTTGCGGATGAGTTCACCGCGCAGCAGCGGGCCTTCTCCCAGCACCTCCCGCACGCCCCGCAGGGCGCGGGTCAGGGCAGGGGCGTGGCTCGCTTCTTCTTCGGGCAGGTCGGTGATCTCGAAGCGCAGGCTGTCCCGCTCGAAGTGGCGGGCGATGCCCAGCGGTTCGCCCATCGGGCCGAGGTTGTTTTTCAGGCAGTCCAGCCTAAGCACGTCCTGCCCACCGGTGAGCTTGGGGGCCACCCGTTGCAGCAGGTAGGCACTGCGGGCCCCGCCCAGCTTGTAGAAGCTCCCCGCCACCCCGCGCTCGAGCACCGTGAGCCCCTGCACCGGCTTGGGGGTGTGGTCCAGCACCAGCACCGCAGGCCCCAGGGCGGCAATCTGCCGCAGGCGGTTCATGACCTCGGCCACGTGCTCGGCCTTCTTGGAGTCGGCGTAGAAGAAAGCTGATGTCCAGGCGTCGATCACGATGAGCCTAGGTGCATCCAGCCGCGCCAGCCCCTCCAGCTCATCGAGTCGCTCGAGGTCGAGCCCCTGGGAGGGGTTGGAAGGCTCGAGGTAGTGGATGCGCTGGAGCGCTTCGGCTCCAACCCCCAGCCCGGCGGCGACCTTGCGATACCAGGGGCCTTGCAGGCGGGCGTCGGTGTCGTAGTCCAGGTGCCACACCTCGCCCTGCTGGGTGGGGGCCTCGAGGAAGTCCACCCCGGCGGCCACGGCCACCTCGAGGGCGGCGATGAGGGTGCTCTTGCCCGCACCGGCAGGCCCGCCCAGGATGCCCACCGTACCGGCGGCGATGTACCCTTCCCACAGCCAGCCCACCTCTGAGGCGGTGGGCAGGGTATCGGCGGTTTTCCAGGCGAAGCCGCTCACCGCTTGCCTCCCTTACCCCGCGCAAACACGCTTTGGCGCTTTGCGCTGTTTGCGCTAAATCGGGTTTGCCCATCTCCATCGCGTTTATTTAGCGCAAAGGGCCTTGCGCTACCCCTTGCGCTTTGCGCTAAATCCGGCGGTAAATCGCGGGGGTGCTGAGCACCCTTCTTGAATCCGCGCTTGGCGGTGCTCAGGGCCTCTTGGTGAGACAAGCCGGTAACTAGCGCGGCCTGTACCAGCTCCTCAAGGACGCGGTGCTCATCGAGTCCAAGGTGCTCGAGTTGGCCTAGCCCGAACGCGGCGCGGGCCAGGACGTTGTTTCTTTGCCCTACGGGGGCAGATTGCACCTCCAGCACGGCGCGAGCTAGGGCGGCTTCGCTGTAGGCCCGCTCTCTATCGCGGGTCGTAGAGCGTTGCCAGCGGGGTTTCTCGTTCGGGTGCTCAGGATCAAGCACCGAGAGGCTGCGATGCAGGGCCAGGAGCCGGATTTCCTCAGCCGAGAGCAAGTAACCCTCGATGTCATCGGCATTTTCTCGGTAGGCGGTAAGGATTACACCCCGCTCGAGCAGATCGGGCGGGGGGGTCTCTACCTCGAAGTGCTCGAGCTCGAGCACGGCGCGGGCCTGTTGCAGGTGGGCGGGGTCGAGTACAATGGACTTGCGCACGGCCCGCACCCCCTAACGCCCCCCGCCAGCCCCGGCGGGGGGTTCGCCCTCGAGGAACTCGGCAAGGGCCTTGACCGGTATCAAAAGCCGATTGCCGTTCCTAACAGCCCGCAAGCGGCCAGAATGGATATGCTCGTAAGCTTGCCGTCTCCCCAGGCGAAGTATCCGGGCCGCTTCCTCGACCTTGAACACTAGCGGGCGGCCAAAGCCGAGCCGCTCTGATACTTCCCAAACGCTATCGAAGCTCATCAATCGCCCTCCTTGCCCTGCCGAAGCCGCTCGAAAGCCTCTGGAGCAAACTCCTTGAGGGATTCGGGTTTGATGCGGAGACGGGCACCGATGAAGTAGCCTGCAAGCTTTTTTTCTCGCACCCAACGGCGAACCGATTCCTTGGAAACACCCAAAAGCCGTGACACTTCCCCAACCTGTAGATCGCGCATATACGCACCTCTGTAAAATCTGGTGGCTTAAAAGCAAATGGCCCACCGCGCAAACGGTGGGCCTGCCGACAAGTGGGAGTGTCAACGGGGGTGGTCTAGGCATTAGAGCCTCCAAAAATGAGAGCCCGCCGGGGTGGGCGGGCTCGGGGTAGAAATAGGGACAGTCTAGCAATTTTCAGTATAGGGCCAACAAAACAGCCTGTCAAGCCAAACCGGTCAATGGGGGGTGAATCAGCATAGCCTCGCGTGGCAAGGTGGTTTGCTCTGAGCGGTGCAAGAAGCGTCTACAACGGGCTAAAACCCCTGCTCAGGGGTGACGGCAACCTGACGGCAACCGGGGGGTAAAAGTGGGGGGTGGGGGTATGTAAAAAGCCCGTCCAGGACACAAGCGGAAACGTCAGGATACGCCTGACTGTACCTGAAAATCGCAGTGTCGGCGGTTCGATTCCGCCCCTTGGCACCAGATCAGGACGCGACTTCTTCGTCGCGTCCTTTTTCGTTTGCCCCAACTTGTGCCCCAATATGCACGGCGGCTTTCCGCGGCAGCACCATCACCTCCATCAGCCGGACGGTTGCTCCAACACCCGGATCCTCTCGAGGCCGTCGAGGATGAGGTCGAGGCCGAACTCGAAGTCGCCCTCACCCTCCTGCCCGAGCAGGGCGAGGTGTACCTGCATGTGCTCGACGATGTAGGGGTACTTGTCCACGGAGATCCGCTCGAGGAAGTTCGCCACCAGGTTAGGCACGTCGGCCTTGCGGATGGGGAGGCTCGCCTGCCACAGGGTGAAGCCGGTGATGTGGCCCTCGAGGGCGTGGTAGGCGCGGTGGGCCGCGTAGGCCGAGAAGCCCGCCTCGCGCAGGCAGCGCAGGAGGGAGTCCATGTAGCGCAGCCGCGCGGGGCCGACCCGGCTGGGCGACATCATCACGCCCAGCGCCCAGCGGTGGCGCAACAGGGCCTCGTGGGCGGAGATCGCGCTCCGGCGAAGAGCGGCCTTCCAGTCGGGGTTTTCGGGGGGAAGCTCGATCTCGCCGATGACGAGCTCGAGGATGCCGCCGAGAACGTCGTCCTTGTTGGCGACGTAGTAGTACAGCGACATCACCTTCGTCCCCAGTTCCTCCGCGAGCTTGCGCATGCTCAGCGATTCGATCCCGTCGCGGTCGGCGAGGGCGAGGGCGGCGCGCAGCACCCGGTCCCTGCTGAGGGACGTCCGCGGCCGGGGGCTGGGGTCGGCGGGACGGGTCATCAGCTATCCTCCTTGGCCTGCGCCTCCGCCACGGGCGGAGCTGAGGCCTTGACAATCGTACAGTGTACGAGTACTGTGCGGCTACAGCAGTCGTACAGTGTACGAAAAGAGGCCGGCAGGGTTGGCTGGGCGTCGGGTACGGCTGTCACCGGGGAGGGGATCATGACCGCGAACGCACCAGCTCAGCAGGACACGGCGAAGGGGAAGATGAGGGCGATCGTCCAGGAGCGCTACGGCCCGCCGGGGGCTCTCCGGCTCAGGGAGGTCGACCGGCCGGCGCTGCCGGAAGACGGCGTGCTCGTGCGCGTGCGCGCGTCTTCGGTGAACCGGGCGGAGTGGTACGGGGTGACGGGGACGCCGTACTTCGCGCGGGCCTTCACGGGGCTGATCCGGCCGAAGCAGTCCATCCCCGGCGTGGACTTCGCGGGCGTGGTCGAGGCCGTCGGCAGTGCCGTGACGCGCTTCCGGCCGGGGGACGAGGTCTTCGGCGGGCGCAACGGGGCCCTGGCCGAGTACCTGACCGTCCGCAAAAACGTGGTCCACAAGCCTGCCAACGTGACGTTCGAGGAGGCGGCGTCGGTCCCTACGGCGGCCATCACCGCGCTGCAGGGGCTGCGCGACCATGGGCAGGTCCGCCCGGGCCAGAAGGTCCTCGTCAACGGGGCGGCCGGGGGGGTCGGGACCTTCGCGGTGCAGATCGCCAAGGCGCTCGGCGCGCACGTGACCGCGGTGTGCAGCACGCGGAACGTCGAGCTCGCCCGCACCCTCGGCGCGGACCGCGTGATCGACTACACCCGGGAGGACTTCACCCGCGGCGGCGAGCGCTACGACCTGCTGCTCGACGTCGCCGGGGGCCGGCCGTGGTCGGCGCTCAGGCGGGTCCTCGAGCGCGGCGCGAGGTTGGTCCTGGTCGGGGGGCCCATGGGCAACCCGGTGCTCGGGCCCGTGGGGCACCTGCTCCGGGTCCGGCTGGCTTCGCTGGGCGCGAGCCAGAAGGTGGTGTTCTTCATCGCGAAATTCACCCCGGAGGACCTGCTGGCCCTGGGGCAGATGCTCGAGGCGGGGAGGATCAAACCCGTCATCGACCGCCGCTACACCCTGGCGGAGGTGCCCGAGGCGCTCGGGTACATCAGGACCGGCCACGCCCGCGGCAAGGTCGTGATCACGGTGTGAGGCCGCGCTCGAGCGCGGGGAGGGGGTGGTCCCGGGGCCCGTTTCCGCCCGGGGGCCACCCCCACGTGCCGTGCCAGCGGGTTAGCGCAAGGGGATGCCCTCGAGGCCCTGCGCCCGCAGGCCGGAGTCTTCGGTGAGCACCTCCATCTGGATGTTGACCCCGGCCTTGGGCGGGGACACGGCCACGATCTTGCCGCCCTCCGTGTAGATCCCGCCGTAGTCGCCCGCCGTCAGGCTGCCGCTGCCGTCGACGTCCTTGATGGCGAGCACGACGTACTGTCCGGCGGCGAGGGAGAGGTTGTAGGCGCCGTTCGCGCCCACGACCGTAGCGCGCGTGTTGGGCGACTGGGCGTTGCACTGGTTGCCCTCGACGAAGCAGGCTATCACCCGGCTGCCCGCCGCGCTCCCGCCCGCCGGGGCGCGCACCGAGCCCTGGATCTCGCCGCCGCTTCCGCCCCCGCTCCCGCCCCCGCCACAAGCCGCCAGGACGCCCACCATCGATGCCGCCGCCAATCCTTTCGCCAATGCTTTACGGTTCACGCTTCCTCCTTCCCGGCCCGCGAACTCCGGGCCGGAATATGGGCTTCAATCGTGCCCTTGCAGGCCGGGCCTCAGGGCTTGTCGGGGGTCCCGAGCCGCGCGCGGGCTTCTCCTCGCCGGCGCGGCGTCACCCGCCTTTTCCAGAGCAGGTGCAGGGACACCGCACCCCTGAAAGGTAGCGGGCCCACCGTTCAAATACAACCTGGCCCGGTGAGCGGTTAAGCTTGCGGCGTATGAGGACGGCGGAGGCTCGAGAACGGCGCATCACGGACCCGGAGGCGGCCCTGTTTTTGCTCGACCGCTACCGCAGCAGCTTTATCGTGCCCTTCCTGGGCCTGGAGTGCAGCCTGGCCGAGGCGGCGCGGGCGCTGGGGCTGAGCAAGAGCCGCATGAGCTACTGGGTGCGGCGCATGCTCGAGCTCGGCCTCATCGAGGTGGTGCGGGTGGAGAAGCGCTCGAGGTTCAACGTCCCCGTCTACCGCTCGGTGGCCGACGTCTTCACCTTCCCCATCGAGCTCGTGCCCGCCGAGTCGGACGAGGCCCTGCTGGCGATCCAGTTCGGGGACTTCTTCGAGCGCGTCAAGCGCTCGCTGGCCTACGCCGGGCGCAAGAACGCCGACGGCTGGCACGTCCGGGCCGAGCGGGACGGGGGCAACGTCTGGGTGCGGATGCTGCCCGAGGCGGGGAATTCGGAGGCGGCCAAGCTGCTCAGCGACTTCGGGCGGCTTTACCTGAGCGAGGCCCAGGCCGCCGAGCTGCGCCGGGAGATGCGGGCGCTCTTGGGGCGTTTCGTCGAGCGCTCCGACCGGGAGGGCGGCAAGGCGCACCTGGTCTACTTCCTGGCCGTGGAGGAGGCCCCGGGCTGAGGCGCGCGGTCGCCGCCCGGGGCCGCGGACGCGAAGAGGTTCGGCCCCTCAGCGCAGCCTGCCCGGCAGGCTGAGGTCGCCGGAGGCGACGTCGAAGACGTCGCTCACGCACAATAGCGGGCTGTGCAGGCCGGCGTTGACCCGCAGGGCGGCGGTCACGCCGTCGTAGGCGAACTCCTTGGGGAAGCCGAGCTCCTTCAGCGGCACGCGCAGCTCGAGCGTGCTCCCCCCGAGGGCGAGGTCGTAGCCGGGGCTGTCGATGGAAGTCGGGCCAGAGCGCGGTGTGCCCGGCCTGGGCCCGCCCCTCGGGGGTCAGGCCAGGCTCACGGCGCGGGCGTCGCCCGGCCCCCTCGCCTTGACCACCAGCCCCTTGGCGGCGAGCGCCTTCACGGCGTCGCTGGCGGTGGCGGGGGTGATGCCAAGCGACTGCGCGACCTCGCCCAGCCGCTGCTCGCCGCGCTGGGCCAGCAGGGCGAGGACCTGGCCCTGGGTGGGGGTGAGCCCCTGCTGGCTGGCGCCCTTCCAGGCCTGGGCCTTGAGGGCCAGGCCGATCTTGGACAGCCCGGTGACCACCCGGTTGCCGATGGGTTCTTCGGAGATGGCGTTCTCGCTCATGGGGGACCTGCCGGAGAGTCTAGCGTGTGGGATGCCTGGGTCACGAGGGGTTCTGCCTGCGGTGTCGCGCTGCTGGTCCTAATACCAGATTCGGTCAGTTCGTCACCGAATGGTGACGAACTGACCCGACCGAAGGGATACGCTTTCTTCGCCGGCCGTCAGGGAGGGGTGTGCTCTGGGATTCAAAAAGATAGCCTCCGGGTCTCTTTGGTTTGGGTGATTATCTTTTTGAATCCGGTATAAGTTATTTAGATTCCTAATTAATACTCGCGGCTAGGCCGACGTGTCAAGCCGTTCGGGCATCGGGGAATTAAACGGCAGGGCCGGGTCTGAAACCCGGCCCTACGCGGCTAACGGCTGCTCAGGAGCGCTCGAGCTCGGGCAGCCGCAGCTCGAGGTGGTGCTTGGGGGCCGCGCGGACCGCCCGTGCGATCTCTTCGGGGCCCACCGGCGGGGGGGTCTCCCCGGGCCGCGCCGGCAGCCCGACCTCGAAGAGGAAATTCTCGAAGCCGGCCGGGGTGAAGAGCACCAGCATGCGGCTGTTGCCTTCCCCGACGTTCTGGAAGCGGTGCAGGCGGCCGCGGGGGATGTACACGTAGTCCCCGGCCCGGGCCGTGAAGGTGCGCTCGCCGTCGAGGACCTCGAGCTCGCCCTCCAGCAGGTAGTAGGCCTCGTCGGCGTCGTGGTGGACGTGGGGCGGCGGGCCGCCCCCGGGCGGGATGTCGGCCTCGAAGACGGTGAGCTGGCCTTCGGTGTCCCGGCCGGTGCTCTTGAAGGTGTAGGTGTCGCCGGAGGCCCAGATGGCAGGGCCCTCGCCCGGCAGCAGGTGCTGGACGGGCCGTAGCTTGGTGGCGCTGAGCTTCGGTTCCTTGCTCATGGATTCCTCTATCCGCTCGCCAGGAGCGGGGTTATACCGGAGCAGCCGGGCCCTTGCGCCCCTCCTGCCACGCCTCCCCCAGCAGCCGCCAGTTCATGCGGGGGTAGTAGCCCATCTGGCGGCCGAGCCTGCCGGTGATGAGGGTCAGGCGCTCGACGGTGCGGGCGTTGATCAGGGGGCCGGCGTCGAGGTAGCGGAAGGGGGTGCCCTCGGCCAGCGCCAGGAAGGCGCGCTTGGCGTCCTCGTCGTCCCCCACCACCAGCACGTCGCTGGGCGTGCCCTCGAAGAGGGGCTCGTCGAAGACCTCCCAGTAGACGTGCTTGTACGCCCCGACCACTCGAGCCCGCGGGAAGCGCTTCTGCATCTCCTCGGCGCCCGAGGAGTCCCAGGGGGTGATGTAGTCGGAGTAGTCGGCGTTGAAGGGGTTGGAGATGTCGATGAGCAGCTTGCCCTTGAGGTCGGCGGCGAAGGCGCCCAGGAGGTCGAAGAGGCCGTCGCGGATGAACACGGCGGGCAGCACGGCGCCTGCCCGCGCGGCGTCGGCGTAGGAGCCGGGGGTGAGGCCGGGCAGGCCCAGGGCGGCGGTGAGCCGGGCGGCGCGCTCCGGGTCGCGGGAGCCGAGCACCACGCGGCGGCCCGCGCGGGCGAACATCGCGGCCAGGCGCAGGCCCATGCGCCCGGCGCCGAGCACGCCGAGTTCGGGGGCGGGGGAGGTCGGGCTCATGGGGGGACCCTTCACGCGGCCTGGGTGGGGATGGGGGCCAGCGCCTCGACGTCGATGCTGAACTTCACTTCCTCGCCCACCAGCAGGACGCCCCGCTCGAGCACCTGGTTCCAGGTGAGCCCCCAGTCCTTGCGGTTGAGCCTGCCCTCGGCGCTGCCGCCCACGCGGGTCAGGCCGTCCGAGTCGACGATGGCCGGGGTGAGCTCGGCCTCGAGGGTCACGGGCTTGGTCACGTCGCGGATGGTGAGCTCCCCCTCGACGCGGTAGTTGTTACCGCCCAGCGCTTCGATCCGGGTGCTGGTGAAGCGGAGGTAGGGGTACTGCTCGGCGTGCAGGAAGTCGGGGGAGCGCAGGTGCGCGTCGCGCTGGGGCTCGCTGGTGTCGATGCTGGCGGCCTCGAGGGTCACGTCGATCTTGCTCGGGCGGCCCTGCTCGTCGGCCTCCACGAGGCCGCCGACCTGCTTGAACCGGCCGCGCACGGTGAAGAAGCCGAGGTGCTTGACGGAGAAGGTGACGGATGTGTGGCTGGGGTCGAGATTCCATTGCATACGGTCCTCCTTGCGGTGGCGATGGCCAGGATTCATCACCTGCTGTGCATCGTAATATATAGCAGTATATAATGTCAAGCGATTAGATAAGTGAACCACACCCTAGCGAGAGGCGAGCGCCCGGGGCGGGCTGCCGGCGAGGAGGTTGGTCAGGGCCACCCCGGCGAGGGCGACCGCGCCGCCGGCGAGCGAGAGGGCGGTGGGCACCTCGCCCAGCCACAGCCACGCGATCCCCACGGCGAAGACCGGGGTGAGGTACTGGAAGCTGCTGGCGGTGGCGGCCGACACCCGCGCGAGCGCCAGGCCCCAGGTGAGGTAGGCCAGGGCCCCGGGGAAGAGGCCCATGTACACCACCGCCCAGGTGGCCGCGGCGGGGGCGCTCGCCACCGCGCCCGGCAGCCCGGGGGCGAAGACCAGCAGGCTCAGGGTGCCCGACCAGATGGCGTAGGAGGTGAGCTCGAGCGGCCGGTAGCGGCCCTGAAACGGCTTCTGGAACACCGAGTAGACGCTGAGGCTGGCCGCGGCGAGCAGCACCGGCAGGGCCCCGGGGGACAGCCGCAGCCCGTCGCCCTCGCCGAGGGCGATGACCGCCACCCCGGCGAACCCCAGGCCCACCCCCACCCAGCGCCGGACCGCCAGCCGCTCCTTGAGCACCGCCGTCGCCAGCAGCGTGGTGAGGATGGGGGAGGTGCCAACGAGCAGGCTCGCCACCCCCGCGCTGACGCTGCGCTCCCCGATGCCCAGGGCGATCTGGTACACCCCGATCCCCGCCAGCCCCAGGCCGAAGAGGGCGGGGAGGTCTCGAGGCCGCGGGGGGCGCACCCGCTGGAACGCCGCCAGCAGGGCCAGGGCCGCCGAGGCTACCAGAAAGCGCAGCAGCGCCATGTGCTCGGGGCTGTAGCCCGCCAGGGCCGCCCGGATGCCCGCGAAGGCCGAGGCCCACAGGGTGACGGTGGTCAGGAGCAGGGCCAGGCTGAGCCAATCCGCTTGCCGTTTCATGTTTCGAGGATAGTCGGCGGATGCCGTGATCTGAATGGCGATGTTCAGACGGAAACGGCAATGCCCTTGGTGGTTATTAGGCACTTTGGTAAGATTGGCCTATGAATCAAGAAAAGCTGCTCGACGCCAAGAGCTGGCAGTTGCTGCGGGAACTGCAGGAGGACGCGCGGCTGACCTACGCAGAGCTGGCGCGGCGGGTGGGGCTATCGGTGCCCAGCGTGGTCGAGCGGGTGCGCAGGAGGACGCGGGGATCATCAGCGGCTACCACGCCAGGGTCAACGTCAAGGCCCTGGGGCTGCCCCTCTCGGCGGTGGTGCGGCTGAGCGCGCAGGGGCGGCACCTGCGGCAGGTGGCCGAGCTGGTGCAGGAGTTGCCGGAGGTGCTGCAGTGCTACCGGGTGACCGGCGACGCCTGCTACCTGCTGATCGTGGCCGCCGCCGACATGGAGCACCTCGAGCGCCTGCTGGACCGGCTGAGCTTCTACGGCCAGACCAACACCTCGATGGTGGTCTCCACCCCGCTCGACCGGCGCGTCGTCACCGGGACGGTGCGCGAGACCCCCCCGAAGACCTGAGCCGGGCGCCTACCGCGAGGAGTCCTCGAAGGTCGCCAGGAAGACCCGCACGATCTCGGGGTCGAACTGCCGCCCGGCCTGGACCCCGATCTCGGCCAGGGCCGCCTCCCGGCTCCAGGGCTGCTTGTAGGGACGGGCCGAGGTGAGCGCGTCGTAGACGTCGGCCAGGGCGAAGAGGCGGGCGAGGAGGGGGATGGCCTCCCCCTTGAGGCCGTCGGGGTAGCCGGTGCCGTCCCAGCGCTCGTGGTGGTGGCGGATGACGCCCAGCGTCGGCGCGGGCAGGAAGCCGAGCTGCCTGGCCATCAGCTCGCCCAGGGTGGCGTGGGCCTTCATGCGCTCCCACTCCTCGGGCGTGAGCTTGCCGGGCTTCTGCAGGATGGCGTCGGGGATGGCGAGCTTGCCCAGGTCGTGCAGGTAGGCCCCCCAGCGCAGGTTGGCGAGCTCGGCCTCGCCCAGCCCTAGCCGCTCGCCCAGCCGCAGGGCCAGCGCGGTCACGCGGTCGGTGTGGCCGGCGGTCTCGAGGTCGCGGTACTCCAGCGCCAGCCCCAGGCTGCGCAGGGCCTCCTCGCGGGTGCGCTCGAGCTCGGCCACGAAGGCGTGGCGCTCGAGCACCCCCTCCACCTGGCGGGCCACCCCGGCCAGGAGGTCGCGCAGCTCCTCGCTCAGGTGCACCGTGCGCCCGGAGGTGCCCAGCGCCAGCACCCCGAAGGCCTGCCCGCGCGGGCGCAGGGGGATGGCCGCCGCGCTCTTGAGCCCGCTCTGTAGGAAGACGGGCAGGGCGCCGGGGAACTCGGCGTAGTCGGTCACGTGCACGATCTCCCCCCGCACGAGCGCCTGCTCCATGAGGCCCTTGCCCGAGCCGAAGGGGTAGCTCTTGGCGAGGCGCGGGAGCTTGGCGGAGTAGCGGCCCGCCCAGATCATGGGGGTGAGGGCGCCGTCGAGCGCGGCGAAGAGCCCGGTGTCCATGCCCGTGAGGTCGAGCAGGGTCTCGAGGGCGTGGCGGATGACGGCCTCGGGGTCGGGGGACTCCGACAGCCGCGCCGAGAAGCGGGCGAGCTGCTGGAAGCGCCTCGCCTCGCTGCGGGCGAGCTCGAGGGCGTTGAGGCGGGCGATGGCCGCCCCGGCCGCCTCGGCCAGGGCCTCGACGAAGAAGCGGTCCTCCTGGTTGAAGTTCTCGCCGGTGGCGGCGGTGTCGAGGGAGAGCACCCCGTGCACGCGGCCGGTGTGGTCGGAGAGGGGGACGCCGAGGTAGGCCGCCGGGGCGCGGCGCTCGGCGATGAAGACGGCCCGCCGGTCCTGCGCGGCGTCGGGCACGTAGACGGTCTGGCCGAGGTCGAAGACCTCCCACGCCAGCCCCTGCCCCCGGGGCAGCCGCAGGCCGGGGCTCTGCGGCACGCCCTCCCCGAGCGAGACGGCGAGCTCGAGGCCGTCGTGGGCCTCGTCGTAGAGGAAGAGGTTGGCGGTGGAGGCGCCCGTCTCGCGCAGGGCGGCCTCGACGGTCAGGCGGTGCACCTCCTCGACCGACTGCGCCGGGCGCAGCAGCCGGTAGGCCCGCGAGGCGGCCTCGAGGCGCGCGGTCTGGTTGAGGTACTCCAGCTCGGCCTCGGCCCGGCGGGCGTAGGCCTCGAAGAGGCGCTGCCGGTAGGGGGCCTCCTCCGCGGGCAGCGGGGCGTCGTGCAGGGCGACGAGCAGGCCCAGCACCCGGCCGCTGCGGGCGCGCAGGGGCCGGCCCAGGTAGGCCTCCGCGCCCCAGTCCTGGAGGAAGAGGTCCTCGGGGAAGCAGCGGGCCACCCCGTCGGCGTGCTCGCAGAACCCGCCCCGCAGCACGTCGGCGCAGGGGGTGCCGGTGAGGGAGTAGACGAAGGGCTCGCCGCCGTGGACCGCGAAGGCCTCGACGTGCTCGGCGTCGATGAGCCGGCCGACCAGCGCCATCCGCGCCCCGAGGCTGCGGGCCAGGGCGGCGGCCAGGCCCTGGAGGTCGCCGGGGGGCACGCTGGCGAGGGCCTCGAGCGCGAGGAGGTGCTGCTCCTTGTCGGTGCCGTGGGGGGCGGCCTCGAACAACCGGGCGAGGACGGCCGCCGCGGCCGCCGCGCCCTGGGCGTCGGGGGGCGGGCCCCCGCGGAACAGCAGGCCGATCGCCCCGGCCGGGCCGTGCCGCGCGGGCAGGGGGAGCAGCAGCAGGCCGCCGTAGCCCTGCTGGGCCGCGAAGCGGGCGAGGGGGGTGGGGGCTTCCTCCAGGAGCCGGTACGCCAGCGACCCCCCGGCGGCCAGGCGGGCCTCCTCCTCGGGCGTGATCAGGGCTCGGGGCGCGGCGGGAAGGCCCACCGCCACCCCGGCCGGCGAGCCGCTTCCCCATAGGTTCAGCCAGCCGGCCTCCGCCCCCACCGCCTCCGCCAGCGCCCGCAGCCCCTCGGCGAGATGGGCGGGCTGCCGCGGGGAAGGCCGCAGGGGAGGGGGCAGCGGCGGGCCGTAGAAACCCTCAGCCAGGGCCGGGTCGAGTGACATCAGCCGAAATTGTAGCGAGGGGTAAGTTCCGGCCCCGTGATTCTTGACCCTCGGCTCAACCCCGGCGCCGGATGAGGGCGAACTCCTCGGCCCCCAGCGTGAGCAGGTCGCCCGGCTCGAGCCTGCGGCGCTGGCCCTGCGGCAGGCCCTCCCCGTTGACCTGGACCCCCTCGGCCAGGGCGACGAGCTCGAGGCCCTGTGTCCCCGCCCGGATCTCGGCCTGGCGGGGGGCGACCCTCTGGCCCCGGATCACCACCGTGCAGCGGGGGTCGGAGCCCAGGGTGGCCTGCCGCAGGGGGAAGGGCAGGGGGTGGGTCTGGGTGTTGCCCTGCAGGGCCCAGGCGTCCAGGGTCTCGGGGGGCTGGGCGCCGCGGGCCTGGAACATGAACTCGGCGGTCCCCAGCCGCAGGCGGTCGCCCGGGCGCAGGGCCTGCTGGGGGGTGACCACCCCGTTGACGGGGACGGGCTGGCCCTCCCAGCGCCACACGCCCTGCTCCAGGCGCAGCACCCCCGCCTTCAGCGGCAGGTCGCGCTCGCGGTAGAGCCCGATGTCGTTGGCGTCGGAGCGCCCCACCGTGACGACGGGCTTGGCGAGGATGTACTCCTTGCCCTCGTAAGGGCCGGTGCCCACCCCCACCAGCCAGGCGGTCTTGAAGGCCTGCTGGGCCCACTGCACCATCATCCCCACGAAGGCGCCCAGGACGGCGAAGCCCGCCAGCCGCGCCAGCGCGCCGCTCCCCAGCCCCAGCAGCCCCTCGAAGACCAGCCCG
>NZ_KE387023.1:1436594-1439118 GCF_000430045.1 Calidithermus chliarophilus DSM 9957
CGGTTGAGCTCGCGCAGCAGCTCCTCCACGCTGCCCGGACGGTCGGCGACGCGCATGCCTAGCGAGCGGTTGATGAGCCGAGCCAGGCGCGGGCTGACGTTGCGGGGCAGCGGGGGCAGCGGGACCCCGCCCGCCCGGTCGGTGGCGGTGGGCGGGAGGGCGCCGGTGAGGGCGTGGTAGAGCGTGGCGCCCAGGGCGTAGAGGTCGGTGTAGGGGCCCAGCTTGGCGCTGGTGGCGTACTGCTCGAGCGGCGCGTACCCCGGCGTGACCATGCGGGTGTGCGCGACGGTCTGGCCCTGCACGAAGTCGCGGGCGGCCCCGAAGTCGATGAGCACGACGCGCCCGTCGTCGGTGAGGAAGACGTTGTCGGGCTTGATGTCGCGGTGCAGCAGGCCGGCCTTGTGCACCACGCTCAGCGCGTCGGCCACCCGGAAGGCGATGTCCTGCACCTCGCGCTCGCCCAGGCGGCCCAGGCGCTCGATGCGCTTGCCCAGCGTCTCGCCCCGCAAAAACTCCATCACCAGATAGGCCGTGCCGTTCTCTTCGAAGACGTCGAAGACCCGCACGATGCCGGGGTGGTCGAAGCGGGCCAGGGTGCGGGCCTCCTCGATGAAGCGCTGGCGGGCCTCGTGGAAGCCGCCGGCGCCCAGCCGGGTGGGGGGGACGAGCTGGGTGACCTGGCGCACCGAGCCGTCGGGGAAGAACTCCTTGACGGCCACCGTGCGGCCCAGGACGGGGTTGGCGGCCTCGTAGGTGATGCCGAAGCCCCCGTGGCCCAGCACCCGCCCCACCACGTAGCGCCCGCCCGCCAGCGGGGTGCCCGGCGGCAGGCTGGGGAAGGCCACGGGCGCGCCGCAGACCGGGCAGGTGAGTTCGTGGCCGCTGAGCGCGGCGCCGCAGGTGGGGCAGTGGGCCATCGCGCGCTCAGGCTCCGGTGATCTTGCGGATCTCTTCGTCGGAGGGGAGCTCGCTGCCGGGCTCGGCCTTGAGGGTCTGGGTCTTGGCCCCGATCTTCAGCGTCTTCTGGGTGCCCAGGCTCAGCGTCTTCGAGCCCTTGAGCTCGCCCATGGCCCGGTCGAGGGCCTGGGTCATGGCCGAGTTGCCCAGCTTGACGGTCATGTTGCGGGCGAGCTCGAGCGTCTTGGCGGCCTTGGCGGGGTCGGTGCGGGCCTCGACGGTGGCCTGCTTGACCAGCATCTCGATGTTGCGCTGCTGCACCCACTGCATCACCTGCGGGTCGATGCGGGCGGCCATGCTCTCGTTGGTGGTGAACTCCACCACCACGTCCAGCGGGGGCACCTCGCCGCGGTAGCCCTTGCCGGGCACCTCGTAGGTCAGGCCGACCTGGGCCAGCCGGATGCGGGAGGGGGGGCGGGCGGGGAGGGTGAACTCGAGGATGTACACCGTCCAGTCGCCGGCTTCGGCGTTGCCCAGGGGGTGCGGGGTCACGCTGCGGTCCACCTCGGTCTGGGTGGGGTAGACCCGGGTCACGCGGTCGAGGCTGACGTCCTTGACGGTGCGGACCGCGAGGCCGAGGTTGGTGACGACCTCGAGCGCGGCGTGCTGGAGCTCGCCCAGGATGGCCTGGGGCAGCTCGGTGGCCCGCAGGCTGGGGGGCTGGGGGTGCTGGGTGTCGGGGACGACGTGGAAGGGCTTGCCTTGGGTGCGGTCGGTGATGTCGGCCAGCAGGTCGTCGTTCCACTCGTCGCCCACGCCGATGGCCGTGACCGGGATGCGGGCTTGGGCCAGTTGGGCCGTGACCTGCTCGACGAGCGCCTCGTCGAAGGTGTTGCCGTCGGTGAGGAGGATCAGGCGGCGGCTGCCGGTCTCGTTCTCGAGCAGCCGCATGGCCTCCTGCATCCCCGCGCCCATGTGGGTGCCGCCGGAGTACTGCGTCAGGCGTTCGGCGGCCGAGACCAGGCGCACCTTCTCGCCGGCGGGGGTGAAGGGCTGCACCACACGGGCGTCGTCGTCGAACTTGACGAGGGCCAGGCGGTCGGAGGGCTGGAGCTGGGGGCTGTTGAGGAGGTTCTGCAGCGCCTCCACCACCAGGTCCATCTTGCTCTTGGCCCCGCGCACCACCTCGTAGTCCTTGCCGTCGACGCGGATGCTCTGGCCGGTGCGCTCGGTGGGCTCGGTGACCACTTCGCGCATCGAGCCCGAGGTGTCGACGACGAAGGCCACCGCGAGCTGGGGGCGGGCGTTGGCGACTTCGGCGGCGGGCCGGACCTTGAGCGCCAGGAACAGCTTCTGTCCCGGCTGGTTGGCGGTCAGGTATTCCCGGTGGGGTTGAACGCTTACCTCCAGCATGAGTCCTAGCCTCCTTCAGTAGCCCTAGAGTATCCCCCAGCCTTGCCAAACGCCAAATCACGCTGGAATGACAGCGGCCAAAGCCGTAGCCGTGCCAGGGGGGTGCTTTTCCGTGCTGGTGATGGGGCGTGTTGCGGTGCTGTGGTTTGGTGACCCCCGCTCCGCCGTCGGAGGGTGTAGGGGGAGGCCATTCCACATAGCCTCCCCCTCGCAC
>NZ_KE387023.1:1439370-1441092 GCF_000430045.1 Calidithermus chliarophilus DSM 9957
CTTCCACGGGGAAGTGGGGCTGTAGTCGGCCTGCGGGGCGGGCACAACCCCAGTGGATGATTTATCCCAACGAGGCGTTCGGCTATCGGCTATCAGCTATGGGCTATCGACTATCGACTATCGACCATCGACCCCCCCGGCGACCGGATGCTCTGCGGGAAGCGGAAGAAGTCCTCCGGGTCGTACTGCTGCTTGACCTCTTGCAGGCGTGGGTAATTTTCGCCGTAGTAGCGCTCGGGCCAGTCCTCGAGGTCGGCGTCGGTGTAGTTGACGTAGGCCCCGCGGGTGTAAGGCGTGAGGGCGTCGCGCACGCCGCGGACCCAGGATAGGTGGTCTTCGGCGGCGGAGTCGTCGGACCAGTAGGCCTGGTATTGCAGGAAGAACTGGGCCCGGCGGTGGAAGAAGGCGGTGGCGCGGGGGGCGAGGTCGGCCACCTTGCCGCCGAAGTTTTCCAGTTGCACCAGGTCCTCGCCGGTGGGGGCTTTCTCCATCCAGGCGCACAGGGTCTCGAGGGCCTCGGGGGGCAGGGGCTCGTAGGCGAAGGCCGAGGTGTTCTTGAACTTCTTGTGGTCGCCGTGGAAGTGGACGGACCAGTCGGGCTCGGGGTCGCCGCCGAAGAAGTTGACGGCCTCGAGGAAGGCCTTGCGCTCCAGGCGCAGTTGGTGCGGGGGAGCGCGGCGCAGGAAGGGCTCGAGGACGCGGCGCAGCTCCTCCAGCGGCCCCACGAACTGGCCCGTGGAGGTGACGGGGCCGGGCCGGGCGTGCTGGGGGCCGTAGAGCTTGAGCACCGAGGTGAGGCGGGGGTCGGCGGGCGGGGCCCACTCCTGCCAGGCCGCCAACACCTCGCCCATGCGTTCGAAGTCCCAGGCGGCGGTGTAGACGGCGACCTCCTCCAGCGGGAAGACCCGGAAGCGGAAGCGGGTCACCACCCCGAAGTTGCCCCCGCCCCCGCCGCGCAGGGCCCAGAAGAGCTCGGGGTGCTGCCCGGCGCTGGCGACGAGGACCTCCCCGCTCGCGCTCACGAGTTCGACCTCCTCGAGGCAGTCGCAGGTCAGGCCGTAGCGGCGCGAGGTCAGGCCGAAGCCCCCGCCCAGCGTCAGGCCGGCGATGCCCACCGTGGGGCAGGTGCCGCCGGGGAGGGTGAGGCCGAGTTGCCCCAGCCGCTGGTAGAGCTGGATGAGCTGGGCCCCCGCGCCCACGTCGGCGGTGCGGCGGTCGGGGGAGACGAGCACGGCGTGCAGGTCGCTCACGTCGAGCACTAAGCCCCCCTCGACCAGCGAGAAGGCCTCGTAGCTGTGCCAGCCGCCACGCACCCGCAGGGGCATCCCCTGCTCCCGCGCGAAGCCCAGGGCGTTGCGCACGTCCTCGACCGACTGGCAGAAGACGATGAGCGCCGGGCGCACGTCGAAGCGCTCGTTGTAGTTGCGGCGGGCCGCGTCGTAGCCGGGGTCGTCGGGGCGTACGACCCGCCCGGTCAGCCCCACGGGGGCCTCCTTCCGGGGCGTCTGGGGCTAGGGATTGTGAACAGCAGGGGCATGCTCACCTCGTGCGCCCGGCGGGCGTGGGGCAACGCTAAGGGGCCGGGCTGATGAGCCCCGGAAACGGGCCTGAGGGGGGGCTGAGCGCGCTCAGGGGCGGCTCGAGGCCCGCAGCCGGTCGTACTCGGGCCGGGCGTGGCGGGGCAGGCGGCGGCGCTCGAGGGCCTCGAGGGCCCGCGCGGCC
>NZ_KE387023.1:1441192-1442580 GCF_000430045.1 Calidithermus chliarophilus DSM 9957
CGAGCACGCGCGGCAGGCCGGGAACGAGGTCCAGGCGGCGCGCTGGGGGGCGCGGGCAGCGGGCTATGCGCGGGGCGAGGAGCAGGGGCGGATGGCCCTGGAGGCCGCCCGGGTGCTGCAGCACCACGACCTCCCCGAGGCCGCCCGCCTGGTCCGGCTGGCCCTGCCGACCCCGGCGGCCACGGCCGAGACGGTGCGCTTCTACGCCCACCTGCTGGCGCGGCAGGGGCACCCCCCCGACCTCGAGGCCCTGCTCGAGGGCCTGCCCCCCAAGCTACGCGAGGCGGTAGACCTTCCCTCGCTGGCCGTCACCGCCCACAACATCGCCGGGAACAACGCCAAGGCCCTCGAGGTCTGGCTGGCCCACCCGCGGCTGCACGCCGACCCCTCGCCCGATCTCCTGCGCGCGGCGGCGGCTTCGGCGTTGGCGACGGGCCAGATGGAGATGGCCGAGTCCCTGACGGCCCGGGGCATCGCCACCGCGGACCCGGCCCTGCGCTGCGAGTTCTTGTCCATCCAGGCCCTGACCCACTACCACCGGGGGGAGTATGCGGCGGCCGAGGCCACCCTGGCGCAGGCCCTGGAGATCCTCGGCACCCTCGACGCGCCGCGCCTGCGGGGCACCGTGCTGGTCAACCGGGCGGCTTTCCTGCGGATGCTGGGGCGTTACGACGAGATGGGCCGCTGCCTCGAGGAGGCCCTGCAGATCCGGCGCCAGGCCGGCGACGCCAAGGCCTACGCCTTCGCCCTGGCCGCCCTGGCCGAGCTTTTGGTCGAGCAGGGGCGCTACGGGGCGGCCGAGGAGGCCGTGCTCGAGGCCATCGCTACGCTCGAGCTCTACGGCCCCAGCCGCTTCCTGGCCAACGCGCACTCCATCGCGAGCCTGCTGTACCGTTCCCAGGACACCCCCATCGCCCGGCTCCTCGCCCTCAAGCACGCCGACCTCGCGCTGGGCTACGCCCGCCAGCTCGGCAGCCCCCGGGTGGTGCGGGAGCTGCTCTTCGACGCCTCGCTCGCCAGCACCGGCGCCGGCCAGCCCGAGCGGGGGCTGGCCCTGGCCGCCGAAGCCGAAGGGCTGGCCGGGGCGGCGGGGGACTCGCCCCACGACAACTTCCGCACCCGCTGGGCTAAGGGCCTGGCCCTGGAAGCCCTGGGCGAGCGCGGCGCGGCCGTACAGGCCCTGCGCGAGGCCCTCGAGGGGGCGGGCCAGCTCGACGTGGCGATCGACGAGCACAAGCTCGGCCTCGAGCTCGACCGGCTCACCGGCGACGTGGAGAGCGCCCGCCGGCGGCTGGGGTGGTTCGAGGGGCACGGCCTCACGAACGGGGCCAACCTGGCCCGCTGCTACTTCCCCCAGCTCGCCGAGGCCGCCCCCGTGGCGCCCGCTG
>NZ_KE387023.1:1442680-1443589 GCF_000430045.1 Calidithermus chliarophilus DSM 9957
GCAGCTCGAGCGCCCGGGCCAGGGCGGGCGCGGGGTCTTTGCCCAGGCGGGCTCGCACCACCGCCAGCCGGGCCCAGGCCATGCCCAGCAGGTTGGGGTCCTGGGCGTGCCGGGTGAGCCACTCGAGGTGCCCGGCGGCCTCGGCGGGGCGGCCCAGCAGCATGTAGGCGTAGGCCACGTTGGAGCGCAGCAGCTCGGTGACCACGTAGTTGCCCAGGGCCAGGGCCTCCTCCGCGTGCGGCAGGCCCTCCGCGGGGGTGCCCTCGGCGTTGTGGGTGTACTGCAGGTCGTTGGCGGCGAGGATCTGGTTGGCGGAGCTGCCCATCGCCTTCGACTCGCGCAGGGCCTCGTGCAGCAGGGCCTTGGCCTCGGCGAAGCGGCCCTGGCTGCCGTAGGCGAAGCCCAGCACCGAGAAGAGGTGGAGCCGCTCGAAGCTCGGCGGGCGGGCGCGGTAGCGGGGGAGGAGGGGCTCGAGCACCTCCAGCGCCTCCTCCCCGCGCCCCAGGCGCATGAGGATGAAGCCCCGCGAGAAGCGCATCTCGTCGGCGAGCTCCTCGTCGCCGGCGCCCTCGGCCAGGCGCAGCGCCTCCTCGATGGCCGCCTCGGCCTCGGCGTGGCGCCCCTGCCACATGGCGGCGGTCTGGAGGGCGTCGAGGGCCTTGATGCGGGCGTGGGGGTCGTCGGAGTGCTCCAGGATGTCCCGCGCCAGCCGCTCGGCCTCGCCCAGGCGGCCCAGGGCCACGAGCGGGTAGGTCAGCATGACCTGGGCCTCCCGCCGCTGCGCCGCGTCGGCGGCGGTCTGCAGGGCCTGCTCGTAGAAGCGCACCGCGTCGTCGAAGCGGCCCAGGCGGTGGGCCATGGCCCCGGCCTCGAGCAGCCAGGGGGTGGCCCGGCCCGGCTCGCCGCCCT
>NZ_KE387023.1:1443689-1480812 GCF_000430045.1 Calidithermus chliarophilus DSM 9957
GCCCTGCGCCTGGAGCTGCTGGGGCCGGTGCAGTTCGCCGGGGAGCCGGTGCGCGGCCGCAAGCGCCAGGAGCTGCTGGCGCTGCTGCTCGAGGCCCGCGTCGCCGGGCGGGGCGAGGTGGGCAAGCTCGAGCTCCTCGACGCGCTCTACCCCGGCGAGGACGAGGAGAAGGCCGCCTCCTCGCTCAAGGAGCTCGTGCGCACCGTGCGAACGAGCCTGGGCCCCTCGGCCGTCACCACGACCCCCGGGGGCTACGCCCTGGGCGACGCGGTGGGCTCCGACCTGGAGGAGTTCCTGCGCACCGGTGACACCCGGCTGTGGCGCGGGGCCTACCTCGAGGGCCTCTCCTCCTCCAACGAGACCGTGCGCGAGTCGGTGCACCTGGCCCTGCGCGCGCGGGCCGGGGCGCTGCTGGAGGCCGACCCCAAGGAAGCGGCCCGCCTGGGGCGCCTGCTGCTCGAGGCCGACCCCTACGACCTCGAGGCGCTGAGGCTCACGCTCGAGGCCCTGCGCCGTGCCGGGAACCACAGGAGCCTGAGCCGGCTGTACGAGGAAGCCAGGGCGAGGATGCTCGAGGTGGGCGAACGCCTGCCCGGCGACTGGCAGGATTTCTTGGCCTGAGGGTGGGGTAAACCCCCGGGCTCCGCCCGCGCACGCGGGAGGGGTCATCCCGGGCCCGCGGATAGGCTCTGCCCGAAGGACCCCGGCCGCACCACGAGGCCCGTGCCTGCCGGTGTGAAGCGCTCAGCCCGGGTTCTCACCGGCAAAACCGGGCCCTGGGCTGACCGCCGCCTGACCGGGCACCTCCTACCTTGGCGCCAAAGGAGGTAATGGGATGTTCGATTCCAAGCTTCAGGTTCTGGTCTTGGGGCTGGCGGCCGGCACGGCGTTCGGCGCCGGCGTCAGCTATAGCCTGGTCGTGAACGGGCAGGCGGTCCAGGACAAGGCCATCGTGGTGGGCGGCAAGACCTACGTGCCGCTCTCGGTGCTCAAGGGGCTGGGGGTGGCCTACAGCCTCAAGGGCAACACCCTGACCCTCGGCAAGGCCGCCGCGCCCGCCGCCAACCAGACCCCCGGCGGGACCGAGCAGCGGGCGAGCCTCGAGGGCTGCCTGGGCGAGACCCTCTTCAACGGCGTCTGGCGCTTTAAGGTCACGAAGGTCGAGCCCATCGTGCGGGACGCCGGGACGCCCATCGAGACCCCCGGCTGGGGCGTGACGGTGGAGCTGCGCAGCGGGGCCAAGGCGAACACCCAGCCGGTCTTCACCGGCGTTCGCGACCAGGGCATCCAGATCGCCTTCGCCGACGCACAGACCCTCACCGCCGACGCCCTGGACGTGCAGAAGCTCACCTACGCCAACCTCCCGCCGGGCGGGGTCGTCACCCACCAGCTCAAGTTCTGGTACACCTACGACACCCCCAAAGAGCAGATCCGCCCGCCCGCCAAGCTGCTGTTCGAGATCAACACCAAAGGCTTCGAGAACGGCATCCGGGCCAGCGGGGCCGGCTACACCACCCCCACCCCCAGCTTCCGGGTGCGGCTCGACTGCCGGAAGTAGGCGGAAGGGGGCGAATTGCTGACCGCCGCCTGACCGGGGCGGGCGCAGTGTGGAGGGCAGGGGAGGGAAGAGCCGTGGAAGAGGCCTGGGGAGTGTTCTACCGCATCTGCCCGCGCTGCGCGCGCGCGGTCCCGCTCGCCTCGAGCGAGCGCTACTGCACCAACGACGGCACCCGGCTGCTCGAGGCCTGCCCCGGCTGCGGGGCCCGGATTACCTCGCCCTATGCCCGCTTTTGCGGTAGGTGCGGGCGGGAATTCCGCCTCGAAGCCCGGGCGTTTGAGGACAAGGCAAGGCAAGGAGGATTGGGATGAGGCATTGGTTCGTGAGCGTATTGGTGTTGGCGGGCCTGCTCGGGGCGTGCGGCCCCAGGGACTCGGGCGGCGGTAACTCGGTGGTGATCAAGGCCGCCGAGGGCGGGGTGGTCGAAGCGGGCGGGGCTAAGCTCACGATCCCGCCGGGGGTGCTGAGCCGGGACAGCCGGGTGAGCCTCGAGCTCAAGGCCAAGCCCAGCGAGCCCCAGGACAACCCCCTCAAGGCGGCCGGGCCGCAGGTGGGCCTCGACCTCGGCGGGGCCAGCCTCAACGCCCCGGCCACGCTCGAGCTGCCCACCGACCCCGGCAGCCCCGAGGGCAGCGTGGTGGTGCTGGAGACCGTCGCCGACCCCGAGCCGGACGGCCCCCGCCTGTGGGTGCACGCGGCCACGCCGGTAGGCGCCGGCGCGGCGGGGGTTTCGGGGCAGACGGTGCCCGCCAAGGTGGCCTACGCGGTGCGCCGGGTGGGGCTGTACACCGCCTACGTGGTGCCCAAGCCCAAGCCCCAGGAGGGGGGCGTGCGCTCGCTGCAGGTGCCCTTCTACTACCAGGCGGGCCTGCCGTGGTGCACCCCGACTTCGCTTTCGATGGTGATCAACTACCACCGGCCGCAGCCGGCCCTGGCCGCCAACCCCAAGTCCCCCGGGGGCTTCGCCAGCAACTACGGCCTGGCCAGCCTGATCAAGCAGTCGCCCAGCAGCGGCGCGGGCGCGGGGAGCATCCTCAAGGCCGCCGGGATCCCCGAGAGCGCTTACAGCTACCTGCGCTGGGACGCCGAGCTCATCCCCAGCGACAACACCTCCGGCGGCTCCAACGCCTTCACCGCCTACGTCGCCATCGCGACCACCGGCTTCTTCGGCCTCTTCCCGGCCAAGCCGGTGTGGACCGCCTCCGACCGCCTGTGGCACGCCTTCGTCCTCACCGGGGTGACCGCCGACGGCGTCTACGTCGCCGACTCCAACGCCCGCCCCGACACGGACTGGAACGGCACCCACCCCTCGATGACCTGGAAAGCCTTCCGCGACGCCAACTGCACGCTCAAAGACCCCAGTGACCCCACCAAAGGCTGCGCCGACTCCGGCGACCCCAACAAGCCCGACCTCGAGACCATCGTCTTCCTCAACGAGCCCAAGCCCGAGGCCGAGCGGCGCGGCTCGATCGAGCTGAGCCACGGCGAGACCGTGTACTTCGGCGGGGTGGGCTTCCCCTTCCCGGCCTCGCTGATCTTCCGCAACCCCTCCAACCAGGTGATCTCGCGCTGGAAGTGGGACGGGGCCTACCCCAACGGCTACTACTTCAACGACGAGGCCACCACCCTCCCCACCTTCCCCTACGGGCGCAACCTGGTGCAGGACAACGAGTTTCGCTACCTCATCTACCGCTCCAGCCGCATGGAGGCCAGCTTCAACGTGGTCAACGTCACCAACATCGCCCTCGACTTCGAGGTCGAGGCCCGGCTCTACGTGGCCGGGGCCATGAAGGCCCAGCGCTTCGCCAACGTGAGCGTGGAGGCCTACGACCTCGAGCCCCTCGACCTCGACTTCGGCAACCTCGCCGGCGTGGTGGGGACGGTGGGCGGGCCCACTCCGGCGCGGCTGGAGCTCAACTTGCGCCAGGGCGGCGCGCTGCAGGATGTCAAGCACATCGCCTTCAAGCTCGCTCCCGACCCCTCCGACCTGCCCAAGGTGCGCATCCTCGTGCCCAGCGCCCCCACCACCTTGCTCAAGGGCGAGCCCTTCACCTTCCGCGGCGAGGGCTTCGACGCGCATACCCTCCCCGACGGCCGGGCCCGGCTGGCCTGGTTCGAGGGCGCCAGCCCCCTGGGCAACGGCGGGCAGTACACCCTCACCCCCAGCGCCGCCGGCTCGCGCACCCTGACCCTCGTCGCCACCGGCGAGTACGGCCTGCAGGCCACCGCCTCGGTGAGCGTCAACGTCATCGACCCCACCCGCACCCCCGGCGAGATCGTGATCGTGGAGCCGAAGAACGGCGCCGAGTACTGGAGCCCCGACATCAACCAGCCCATGGTTGACGTGCCGCTGGTGGGCTACGCCACCTACTCCAACGGCGCGGCGGTGCCCGGCGAGCGGCTGGTGTGGACCGCGCAGGCCCAGGGCGGCACCGAGGTGGAGGTGGGGCGGGGCTCGAGCCTCAACGTGCGCCTGGTGGGCGGCCGCAACTACAAGCTGCCCTACACCATCCGCCTCACCGTGCTCAGCGACAGCGGGCAGCCCATCGGCAGCAAGACCGTGACCATCACCGCCGGCTACACCTACGTCGGCTAGGGAGGGAAGAGGCCATGACCCGCACCTGGATCGTTCTCCTGGGCCTGCTGCTGGCGGCCTGCAACACCAGCACCCCGGCCGGCCCGCCCAAGATCAACGGCTTCACCGCCACGCCCGCCAGCCTGCCCAGCGGCGGAGGAAGCGTGACGCTGGAGTGGGACGTCACCGGCGCGAGCAGCCTCGACATCAGCGGGGTGGGCAGCGTGACCCCCGCCGACAGGGGCAGCAAGACCGTCAACGTGACCGCCAGCCGGACCTTCACCCTCACCGCGACCAACAGCGCCGGGAGCGTGAGCAAGGACGCCTCGGTGACGGTGGCCCCCGCGCCTTCCATCAGCGTCACACCCGCCTCGAGCGCCTTCGTGGCCGGCGACCCCGGCGGCAGCTTCGACGCGGTGGTGACGGGCTCGAGCGCCGCGGTGAAGTGGTCGCTGGAGGGCCCGGGGAGCCTGAGCTCGACCACCGGCCCCAGCGTGATCTACACACCTCCTGCCACCCTCAGCGTCCTGACCACCGCCACCCTCACCGCCGCGCTCGAGGGCACCGGCCTCAGCGCCAGAGCCACCATCAGCGTCGCGCCGGCCGTGCTCACCGGCGGCGTGCTCTTCTACAAGGCCGACGGCTCGGGCACGGTGGGCAGCCTGGACGCGGGCGGGACCTTCACCCCGGTCAAGGCCCACGCCGCCGGGGAATTGCCGGTGGGGACCACCCACTTCGGCAAGCCCTACGAGCTCTACGAGCTGTTCTACAGCGCCGCCGACGGCTCAGGGGCGCTGGGCACCTTCGACGGGACGGGCGTCTTCCGCAAGCTGCGCACCTACGCCGCCGGGGAGCTGCCGGCCGCTCAGGACCAGGTGGTGAGCCTGAACGAGCGGCTGGTGTTCTACAAGGCTTCCACCGGAACCACCCTCTGCGGCAGCTACGGCCCCGACTACGGCTTCAGCAACCCCGTGACCCAGACCGGCTACTCCAAGGATTGGAACCTCGTCGTGCGGGTCAACGACGCCAACGGGGTGTTCTTCTACAAGCAGCCCACCGGCACCGGGGGCTACGGGACCTACGACGCGGCCTGCAAGTGGTCGTACGTCTACTCCAATTACAGCCTCAGCACCAACTGGAGCCACATCCTGCGCACCCCGGGCGGGGTCTTGTTCTACCGCCAGAGCGACGGGATCGGCGCGCTGGTCACCTTCGCCGCCAACGGGGCGCCGACCCAGACCGGCACCTACGTCTCGGGGCAACTGGCCAAGGGCTGGGAGCAGGTGGTCAGCACCTCGGCCGGGGTGCTCTTCTACAAGGCCGACGGCTCGGGCGAGCTCGGCACCTTCAGCGGCAACACCTACACCAAGGTAAAGTCCTACGCCGCCGGGGAATTGCCCGCCGGGGCCGAGCGGCTGGCGCGGGTGGGGGATTGACCCTCGCCCGCGCACCGACATTGCAGGAGCTGTATTGAAAGGGGTGCAACATGTTCCGCCACGGGTTGATCGTTCTGGTGCTGGCCGTCCTGGCCGCCTGCAAGGAGCAGGGGCAGGGTTCCACCCCGCCGCCGTGGGCCCTGGGTGAGCAGCCCAACTTCAGCGGGGCCATGGAGTACTGGGCCAAGGGCGACGCGATCGCGCCGGCCGAGGGCAGCATCTTCGCCTACTCCTACTACTCCGACCCCGAGGGCGAGCTCGTGGGGCTCGGGCAGATCAAGGCCGACGGGAGCTTCACCTTCGGGCTCGTGCGCGGCGCCGGGGGGTACGCGGTCCCGGTGGAGCAGGCCATCTGCGCCGGCCTCAGCCTCGGCAACGCCCAGCAGAAGGTGGCGATACCGGAGGTGCTCGAGGTCCCCGCGCTCTACGTCGAGGGGGTGCACGCCCGCCCCGGCGGGGGCGTCTTAGTCAGCACCCAGCACCCCATCGCCCCGGGCGCCCCGCGCTACCAGTTCGTCTACGCCGACCGCGACGGCACCGTTAAGGGCTCGTGCGGGGGCTTCGCCATCAACCTCGACCTCCGCCAGGGCTGGAACAGCATCGTGTGGCAGGCCAGCGAGTTCAAGACCGCGGCCATCCCCAAGGAGGCCCGCTGGTACTTCATCAACCCGCTCACGGCGGGGGAGTGATACCAGATCCGGTTGGTTCGTCACCGTTCGGTGACGCCGCCCCGCCAAGGCGGGGCGGCCGGCCGAAGTTATCCGCGTGGCGGAGGGCGGTAGCGCCCCTCGGGAGGGATACGCTTTCTTCGCCGACCGTCAGGGAGGGGTGTGCTCTGGGGTCCAAAAAGATAGCCTCCGGGGCCCTTCGGATCGGATGACTATCTTTTTGAATCCGGTATGATACCGGGTTCGGCCACCAGCACACTGCCCCCTCCCCCCGCTCGCGGGGGGAGTTCTCGCGGGGGCTCACCCTCGAGCCGGCCGGCCCTCGCCCAGCAGGCCGCGCACCGTGTCCATGAGGGCGGTCATGGGCATGGGCTTGGCGAGGTAGGCGGCGGCTTTCTTCAGGTCCTCGGGGCGGCTCTCCTCCTCGTCCTTGGCGCTGAGGATCAGCGTTTTGAGGCGGATGCCCTGCCGGTCCATGCGCTCCAGCACGCCCACGCCGTCGAGCCGGGGCATCATCAGGTCGAGGATGAGCAGGTCGGGGAGGTCGGCCTCGAGCCGCCGCAGGCACTCCTCCCCCGAGTCCAGGGCTTCGACCGAATACCCCGCCAGCCGCAGCGCCCGCTGGAGCAGGCTGCGCATGGAGGGATCGTCGTCCACCACCAGGATGCGTTTCATGGGAACCCCGACCGAAGTCGTCTGGAGTCTACCGCCGCACCCCAAGAAGAAAGTCAGCCCCGGGCTAAGGCGCGTTCATGGGTTATCATCTCGCTCTCAGCCAGCGGGGGCCTCGAGCGGCAGGCGCACGAAGGCGGTGGTGCCCCGGCCCAGCTCGCTCTGTAGCCAGATCCTCCCGCCGTGCTGCTCCACGATCCACTGGGCGATGGACAGCCCCAGCCCCGTCCCCCCGGCGTCGCGGCTGCGCGAGGGGTCGGCGCGCCAGAAGCGCTCGAAGACGTGGGGCAGGTCCTCGGGGGCGATGCCGACGCCGGTGTCGCTGACGCGGAACTCGGCGTAGCCCTCCCCCGGGTCCAGCTCCAGCCGCACCGTCCCGCCCGCCGGGGTGTACTTGAGGGCGTTCTCCAGCAGTTGCAGCGCGAGCTGCTTGAGCCGGTCGGCGTCGCCCGGCACCGTCAGGGCGGGCAGGGGGCCCAGCTCCAGGCGGTGCCCGTTGCCCAGGCCCTTCAGCGTGGCGAAGGCCTCCCCCAGCACCCGGTCGAGCCGCACGGGCCCCAGCCGCAGCCGCAGGCCGGCGTCGCCGCGGGCCAGGGCGAGCATGTCGTTGACCAGGCGCGACAGCCGCTCGGCCTCGCGGGCGGCGTCGGAGAGGGCCTCGCGGCGCTCGCGCCCGTCGATCCCCTCGAAGCGCAGCAGGAGCTGGAGGTTGCCCTGGATGGCCATCAGCGGGGCCCTGAGCTCGTGGGCGGCGTCGCTGACGAAGCGCTTCTGGGCCTCGGCCAGCCGCCGGTAGCGCTCCTCGCTCTCGCGCAGGGCCTGCTCGGCGCGGTGCCGCTCGATGTAGATCGCCAGCACGTTGGCGACGGAGCGCAGGAAGTTGACGTCGTCGCGGGAGAAGGCCCGCCTCGAGGCGCTGTACACGCCCAGCACCCCGTAGGGCTGGGGGATGCCCCGGATCACCATGGCCATGCCGCTCACCACCCCGTGCTCGAGCAGCAGGGGCGGGCCGTGGAAGCGGGCCTCGCTCGAGAGGTCCTCCACCACCACCGGCTGCCCGACGGAGAGGGTGTAGCCCGGCTGGGTGTCGGGGTCGGCGCTCACGGTGACCTCGCCCACCCGGCCCTCGCGCCAGCCCACCCCCGCGCACAGCCGCAGCGAGCGGCCCTCGGGCAGCAGCTCGAGCACCCCCGCGTACTCGACCTCGAGGGTCTGGACCAGCGCCTGCAGGGCCTCCTGGAAGAGGGTGCCGGGGTCGGGGCTCTCCAGGGCCCGCCGGCTCAGCTCGGCCACGGCGGCCTGCTGGCGCACCCGCAGGCGCAGGCGGTCCTCGACCCGCTTGATCTCGGTGATGTCAGGGCTCGAGCCCACCATCCCCGCGAACTCCCCGTCCACGAAGCGCGGGGCGGCGTAGGAGACGATCCAGCGCCACTCCCCCGAGGCGTGGCGCACCCGGGCCTGGGCCTGGAAGGGCCGGTGTTCGCGCAGGCACTCGAGGAAGGCCTGGGTGTAGGCGGGGGCGTCGTCGGGGTGCACGAGCGGCTGCCAGCCCTGCTCGCGGATCTGCTCGGCGGTGGCCCCGAAGAACTCGGCGTAGGCCCGGTTGACGAACTCCACGCGGCCGTGGGGGTCGGTGACCCAGATCATCAGCGGCGAGCTGTCGGCCATGGTGCGGAAGCGCTCCTCGCTCTCGCGCAGGGCGGCCTCGGCCAGTTTGCGCGCGGTGATGTCGGTGTCGGTGCCCATCCACTCCTGCACCCGCCCGTCCTCGCCGAAGACCGGGGCGGCCTTCGAGTGCACGACGCGGTAGCGGCCGTCCCGCCCGCGCAGCCGCAGCTCGACGTCGTAGGGGACGAGCCGCTCCAGCGAGCGCTGCCAGGCCTCCAGCGCCAGCGGGCGGTCGTCGGGGTGGATGGCCTCGAGCCAGCCCAGCCCGTGGGCGGTCTCGAGGCTGAGCCCGGTGAGCCGCTGGAAGTGCTCGTTGGCCCACACCAGCTCCCCGCCCGCGTCGGTGCGCCACACCGCCGCCCCGCCCACCTCGACCAGGGCGCGGTAACGGGCCTCGGAGGCCCGCACGGCCGCCTCGGCCTGCCGGCGCTCGGTGACGTCCTGGCTGAAGACGCCCACCCCCAGCACCCGCTCCCCGGCCCGCACCGGGTAGTAGCTCAGCCAGAAGGTGTGCCCGGGGGCGACGGGGTGGGAGGGGTCGGCCACGAACTCCATCTCCAGCACCGGCTCGCTGCGCTCCATCACCCCGCGCAGCAGCTCCACGGTTCGCCGGGCTTCGGGGAAGAGCTCGCCCACCGACCGCCCCAGGTGGGCCTCGGGCGGCAGGCCGTTGAGCCGGGCCAGTGCGGCGTTGACGTAGCGGTAGCGCAGCTCGTGGTCCACGAAGGCGAAGCCCAGCGGGGCGCTCTCCAGCAGCGTCTGCAGCAGGGCGTTGGCCTCCTCGAGCCCGTGCCGGGCGCGGCGCTCGTCGGCGTAGAGCCGCGCCCGCTCGATGGCCTCGGCGGTGAGCGAGGCTAAGGCCTCCAGGAAGGCCCGCTCCTGCGCGCCCCACTCCCGCTCCTCCTCGAAGGTGAAGGCCAGGCTGCCCAGGGTGTGGCCCCCGGCCCGCAGCGGCAGGCTGACCCCGGCCTCGGTCGCCAACTGCCGGATCTGCGGCCCGAGGTGGGGGTACTGCCGGGCGTAGTCGTCCTTCGACTTCAGCCAGCGGGCCACCCCCTCGCGGGCGCTGTCGGCGGCGGGGACGGGGGCGGAGAGGGGGATGCTGAGGTAGTGGCGCCGCAGCGCGTTCTCGCCGGTCCAGCCCACCGCCTGCAGCGTGTCGCCCTCGAGCAGGTACAGCGTGCCGGTGCGGGCCCCCAGCAGCGCCGCGCTCTCGCCCATCAGCCGCTCGTAGATGGAGGCGGGGTCGAGGGGCTCGCTCAGCACGGCGGTGAGCCGCTGCAGCTTCTCGGCGCGCTCGCGGGCCTGGCGCTCGGCCTCCAGCAGCCGGGCGCGCTCGAGGGCCTGGGCGGTCTGGGCGGCCACCGCCAGCAGGAAGTTCTGGTCCTCGCCGTCGAAGGTTAGCCGGTCGCGGAAGGTGAAGTTGAGCCCCCCGAGCACCTCGCCCTCGTACACCAGCGGGATGCTGGCCGCGGCCTCGCCCTCGAGCCGGGCGACCTGCTCCTGGAGGTGGGGGTAGAGGCCGGCGTAGTCCGCCTGCGAGGGGAGCCACACCGGCTCCCGGCGGCGCACCGCGTCGGCGGCGGGCACGGGCGCGGTGAGGGGGACGTGGCGATAGGCCTCCAGCAGCTCCTCTGCGAAGCCCGTGGCGGCGACGAGCCGCAACTGGTCGTCCTCGAGCACGTAGACGCTGCCCGCGCTCGCCCCCAGGGCCCCCTCCACCTGGCTCATCACCGCCGCGTACACCTGCTGCGGCGTGGCGGCCTGGGAGAGCGAGGCCGTGACCCGCTGCAGCCGCTGCAGGTGCTCCTGGGCCCGCCGGCGCTCGGTGACGTCGGTGGCGGTGCCGATCCACTCGCGCAGCTCCCCCTCGGGCGAGAAGTGCGGCAGGCAGCGCATCCGCAGGCGGCGGTACTGCCCGCTGCGGTGGCGCAGGCGGTACTCCTGGCGGTAGGGGGTGTGCCGGGCCATGGCCTCGGCCCAGGCGCTGCGCACGCGCTCGCGGTCGTGGGGGTGGACCGCCTCGAGCCAGCCCTCGCCCCCGGCCGTGTAGGGGTCCTGCCCGGTGAAGCCCGACCACCAGGCGCCGAGCTCCGGGCTCGAGCCGTCGGGGGCGAGGGTGAAGACGAAGTCGGTGCTGGCCTCGACCAGGCTGCGGAAGCGCTCCTCGCTGTCGCGCAGCGCCTCCTCGGCCTGCCGGAATTCGCGGGCGTCCTGCGCCAGGGCCACCACGCCCGCCACCCCGCCCCGCCCGTCGAGGACGGGGTTGAGGCGCAGGAGGGCGCGGAGGCTCGAGCCGTCCTTGCGGCGCAGCCGGGCCTCGCCCGACCAGCTTTCCCCTGCCAGGGCCGCGGCCAGGACGCGCGGCTCGAGGGGGAGGACGCCCAGCAGCTCGCGGCCCAGCACCTCCTCGGCTGCCCAGCCGTACAGGGCCTGCGCCGCCGCGTTCCAGTGCGCGATCCGGCCCTGGGGGTCGGCGGCGATGACCGCCTGCCCCACCGCGTCGAGCAGGCGGGCGGCCTCCACCCCCAGCGGGGAGGCCGCGGGCGCGGGGTTTTCGGACTGCTCGGGCTTCATAGGATCGGGGCCACCCTGTCCGTAACGCGCTGATGCTACCCCGTGCTCGCTGAGTCTGGGCTGAGCCGGCCGGGGCGGGGGACTGCTTGCCGTCTGGCCTGATTCTATCGCCCTCCGGGCGGTTTGGTCTCGCGGGGGCTCGAGCGGCGAATGTGCCACGCCGGTGTCAGCTCCGCGCTGCCGAGCAGCAGAATGCCCAGGGCCCGGCCGGTGCGCTTCACCTTATACCAGATCCGGCCCCGAAACTGGACCCTACTCCGAAAGCGGGACGACAGGCCCGCCCGGGTGGGCGAGGCTGGGGACAGGAGCCTGGCCGCGGGCCGGGCCGAGGAGCGTTATGGCAACGATGCGAGAAGCCACCAAGGACTTCCTGGCCCAGCGCTGCGTCGCCGTCGCCGGGGTCTCGCGCGACCCCAACCAGGCGGCCAACAACATCTACCGTAAGCTGCGGGCCGAGGGCTACACCGTCTTCGCCCTCAACCCCAACACCCCCACTGCCGAGGGCGACCCCTGCTACCCCGACCTGAAGTCCCTCCCCCGGCGGCCCGACGGGGTGGTGATCGTCACCCGGCCCGAGGTGGGCGAGCAGATCGTGCGCGAGTGCGCCGAGCTGGGCATCCCCAGGGTCTGGATGCACCGGGGGATGGCCAGCCTGGGCAGCAGCGTCTCGAGCGAGGCCGTGGCCTACTGCCGCGAGCACGGCATCTCGGTGATCCCCGGCGGCTGCCCGCAGATGTACTGCTCCCACGCCGACACCGGGCACCGCTTCATGCGCTGGCTGCTCGACCTCACGGGCGGGCTGCCCCGGCAGGTCTGAGGGGGTGCGTGGCATCGGCCCTGCCCTCGGGCCGCGGGCCTTCTTCACCACCGAGGAGCTGGCCTACAACGCCGGCGTGCGGGGGTACCTGCGGGCGCGGGGGCCGTGAGAGGGAAAGGGAGGCGCGGTATGGAACGTCCGAAGGTGGTGGTGCACAACGTGGCTTCCCTCGACGGGCGGATCACCGTCGCGCCGGGGGTGCTGCTGCTGCGGGGCGACGAGCGCTGGAGCGCCGTGGCGGGCTCGGACGAGGACGCCTACGAGCGGGTCAAGGCCCTCTACCACCCCGAGGTGCTGCTGGAGGGCAGCGGCTCCTTCGTGCCGCCCGGCGCCGAGCCCGAACCCCTCCCGGCGGCCGGGGGCGACCCCCGCGGGCTCTACGAGGACTACCTGCCCGAGGCGGTCGTGGGCCGGCCGGGCCGCAGGTGGTTCGCGGCCGTGGACAGCCGGGGCCGGGTGCGCTGGTTCTACAAGCAGTTCCCCGGCGAGGCCTGGCGGGACTGGCACCTGCTGGTGCTGGTGTCGCGGCGGACCCCGCCGGAGTATCTGGCCTACTTGCGGGGCGAGGCCATCCCCTACCTGGTGGCGGGGGGAGGGCGTGTAGACCTCCGGCTCGCGCTGGAGAAGATGGCCGGGCGGCTGGGGGTGAGGACGGTGGTTTCGACCGGCGGCGGCCGGTTCAACGGGGCGCTGCTGCGGGCGGGGCTGGTGGACGAGGTGGACCTCGAGCTTTTCCCCGCCCTCATCGGCGGCAGCGACACCCCCTCCCTCTTCGGCGGCGAGGCGCTGAAGCCCGGCGAGATGCCCACGCAGCTCGAGCCCGTTGCCTGGGACATGCAGCCCGGCGGGAGGCTGCGGCTGCGCTACCGGGTCCTGCCGCCCGCGGCCGTCGTGGAGCCCGACGCACGCCGCCGCGTCACAGGGATGGGTTGAACAGAGGGAAGTTTCTCCGGGGTGGCTTTGTCAAAAGCCACCCCGACCAAAGGGGGAACGGGGGCGCTGCCGCAGGTGCGGGTGATTTCCTGAACTGCCTGAATTGGAGGAACTCATGAAGATGCACGGGATCGCGTTCATCGGCGTGGCCCTCTCGGGCCTGGCCCTGGGGCAGCCCCAGACGGTCGAGACCAAGCCCCTCGAGACCGCCGGGGTGGCCCGCCTCGAGGTGCGCACCTTCAACGGCTTCGTGCGGGTCGTGGCGGGGGCGGAGTCCCCCGGCGTGACCGTCACCCGGCGCGGCCAGGTGAGCTACACCGTCGGCCGCTCGGGCGACGCGCTGGTGCTGGAGGGCAAGAAGCGCGTGACGCTGTGCGTCAACTGCATGGTGGCCTTCGAGGTGCGGGTCCCGGCGGGGCTGGCGGTACGGATCGCCACCTCCAACGGCGCCGTCGAAGTGCGCGGCGGGGTGCGCGGCCTCGAGGCCACCACCTCCAACGGCCACATCCTCGCCCGGGACACCGGCACCGCCGACCTCACCCTCAAGACCTCCAACGGGCGGGTCGAGGTGCAGGGGGCGAGCGGGCAGGTGCGGGTGGACACCTCCAACGGCTCGGTGCTGCTCGAGCGCGTGACCTTCCGCCCGGGCTCGACGAACTGGGTCAGAACCTCCAACGGCGCCGTCACCGTGCGGGCCTCCGGCTTTCCCCAGGCCGTAGAGATCGAGGGCCGCACCTCCAACGGCCGGGTCAGCTTCGGCCTGAGCGGCTTCGAGGTACGGATCGAGCGCAGCTCCTTCGAGGCCAAGCGCGAGGGGGAGCGCGGGAGCGAGGCGCGGCTCGAGCTGAGCACCTCCAACGGCGCCGTCAGTGTGGAGTGAGAAAGGAAGCTAGGCATGTTCGCCAAAACGATCTGGAGCCTGATCCTGGCCCTCCTGGCGGGCGGGGCGATGGCGGCGAGGGTCACCCTGGTCGTCACCCAGGTGCCCGCCGACACCCCGCCCGGCGCGGTGCTGAGCCTGGGGGCCAACGTCAACAACTGGGACCCCGGCGCGGCGGGGTACAAGTTCACCAGGGACGAAAAAGGGGTCTACCGGCTCGAGGTGGACGTCCCGGTAGGGGCCAACCTCGAGTTCAAGGTCACGCTGGGCTCCTGGGCCACGGTGGAGAAAAACCCCTTCGGGCAGGACATCCCCAACCGGGTGCTGAACGTGCTGGGGGACATGAGCGTGGAGTTCAAGGTCGCGCGGTGGGCCTCCACTACTAACGTCACCGCCGCCCCGACGGCCAGCACCCTGAGCGGCAAGATCGAAGTCATCGCGAACGTGGCGAGCCCGCAACTGGGGAACGCTCGAGACCTGCTCATCTATCTGCCGCCCAGCTACGCCAATTCCGATAAACGCTACCCCGTGCTCTACCTGCAAGACGGACAGAACGTCTTCAACGCCTCCACCTCCTACTCCCGCGAGGAGTGGGGGGCGGACGAGGCCGCCGAGGCCTTGGCCAAGAAGGGGCTCGAAGCCATCCTCGTTGGCATCCCCAACATGGGCACCGAGCGCCTGGCCGAGTACGCCTTTTTCCCCCACCGCGAGGCCAAGTGGACCGCCCGGGGTGAGGCCTACGCGGCTTTTCTGGTGAACACGGTCAAGCCCCTGATCGACGGGAAGTACCGCACCCTGCCGGAGCGGGTACATACCGGGATCGTGGGCTCGAGCGCTGGGGGCAGCATCAGCTTGCTCACCGCCTTGCGTCACCCGCAGGTCTTCGGCTTCGTGGGGGCCATGTCGCCCGCCTTCTGGCTTAACCAGCCCGCCATCTACCCCTGGGTGCGGGAGAACCCCAACCCCGCTTTGCGGGTCTGGATCGACATGGGCAGCGAGGAAGGCCCCGGCATGGTGATGGGGGCGCAGTGGATGGCCGATCTGCTGGAGTCCCAGGGCAACGAGGTGCGGCTGGTGCTCGAGCCCGGCGGCAAGCACTTCGAGGTCGACTGGAGGCGGCGTTTCCCGGCGGTTTTGGAGATGTTCCTCACCCCACCCCAGGCCAGGGTAGCGCCCGAGGCCGCGGCGCTGCTGGAGAAGGCCGCGGGCGCGATGAACCTCAAGGGCGTGCAGACCCTGCGCCTGAAGTTCACCCAGACCGACTACACCTATACCCAGGCCGGGCCACAGGCGGCTACGCCCGTAGAAGGGATGCTCCTCTTCGATTTCAAAGGCCGGCGGGTCCGGGTGGAGGTGCTGGCCGGTAATCAACCCATCCACGTCGAGCAAGTTACCCCCGAGGGCGGCTGGGTCTGGGATGTCCGTAGCGGGACCGAGCCGATGTCGCTCGAGAACGCGCTGTACGCCATGCGCTTCCTCCAGATCGGGGCTTTCGGGCTGACCCAGGGGGCCTCCGGGCGGGATTATGCCCGGGTGCTGGGACCGATCCAACTCCTGGACCAGGAAGGAGAGGGGCTCGAGGTCGTCACCGAGGGACGCTGGGCCAACCTGCTCTTCTCGCCCGAGGGGATGCTGTTGGCCGAGCGCTACGCGGTGCCGGGGGGCAGCCCGGAGACCCTGGTCTTCGGCGACTACCGCACGGTCGGGGGGGTCCGCTTCAGCTTCGAGGTCAAGGGCTACGTGGACCAGACCCTGTTCTCGCGCTTCAAGGTCGCCGAGCTGGAGGTCAACCCGGCCTTCGGCCCCCAGACCTTCGCCCGGCCCTGAGCGAGGAGGTACACACGTGCGAACGGCCTTGGAGCGCAAACCCCCCGCCCTCTACCTCCTGACCGCCGTGCTGCTCTTCCTGGGCGCGGGCGCCCTCTACGGCGGCTACAGCCTGGTCGCCGACCCTTCCGGGAAGGGGCTGGGAATGCCGGTGGAGTGGCTCCGGGACACCGGATTCCCCGACTACCGGATCCCCGGCCTGATCCTCCTCACGGTGCTGGGGGTGCTGCCCCTGGCCGCGGCCCTCCTGCTGTGGCTGCGGCCCGAATGGGGGTTGATGAAGGGGCTCGAGCGCTCCTCCCGCCTGCGCTGGGTGTGGGGGGTGGCCTTCGGGGTGGGGGTGGCGCAGGTGATCTGGATCGTCTACCAGGTGGCCACCATGGGCCTGACCTTCTTCCTGCAACCGCTGTTTTTGGGGGTCGGGCTCCTGATCTGCGGGCTGTGCCTGTGGCCTTCGATGCGGCACTACTGCCGCGCCTGAGCATGAGGTGACGACGTGAAACAAACCCTGATCCGACGATGGGCACGCCTTCTGGGCCTCGGCCTGGGGCTGCTGGCCCTGCTGGCCCTGGCCCAATCCCCCGCCAAGGTCTCGGCGCTGGGCCAGTACAGCGGCTACAGCGCCCCGCAGTACCAGGACATCGCCCGGGTTTCGCAGTACGTGACGGTGCGGGACGGCACCCGGCTGGCCGTGGACCTCTTCTTCCCGGCGACGGGCGGCCAGCCGGTGCAGCAGCAGATGCCGGCGGTGTTCATCCTCGAGCGCTACCACAAGGTGCGGCGCAGCCAGGACGGCAGGTTCTTCACCGAGGTGCAGATGTGGGACTTCCTGCCCCTGCTGCTCGCCCACGGCTACACGGTGGTGGCGGCCGACTCGAGGGGCACCGGGGCCTCCTTCGGCTCGCGCCCCCAGGGCGACCTCGGCGACGCCGAGGCCCAGGACGCCGCCGACCTGATCGCCTGGATCGCGGCCCAGCCGTGGTCGAACGGCCGGGTGGGGATGTTCGGCGGCTCCTACACCGGCATCACCCAGTGGCTCGCCGCCTCTCAGGCCCCGCCCGCGCTCAAGGCCGTCGTGCCGCAGGTGGCGATGTTCGACCTCTACAGCTTCATCTACCCCGGCGGGGTCTACAACTACGACTTCGCCCAGCAGTGGGGCCAGCTCACCACCCTGCTCGACAAGCAGGTGCCCGGCGCGCCGGTAGACGCCGACAAGGACATGAGCCAGAGCCTGGCCGCCCTGCGCGAGCACCAGGCCAACCAGAGCGTCAAGGACGTCACCCCCGACCTGCCCTTCCGCGACAGCACCTCGAGCCTGGTGCCGGTGCCGATGTACAGCACCGTCAGCCTGACCCGGCTGCTGCCGGGGGTCAACCGCTCGAGCGTGGCCGTCTACTCGATGGCGGGCTGGTACGACCTGTGGCCCAAGGACCACGCCCTGTGGTTCGCCAACCTCACCGTGCCCCAGCGGGTGCTCTTCACCCCCTTCTCGCACCAGATGGGCAACAACCTCGGCTGGTACGGCCTGGTGGCCCCCCTGATGGACGAGCGCTTCACCGTGCGGGAGGCGCGGGCGCTCATCGTTACCGAGCACCTGCGCTTCTACGACTACCACCTCAAGGGCATCGACAACGGCATCATGCGCGAGGACCCGGTGTGGTACTACGTGATGGGCGCCCCCGAGGGGCAGGGCTGGCGTTCGGCCAAGACCTGGCCGCTGCCCGAAGAGGTGCGCACGCGCTTCTACCTGGGGGCCGGGAAGTCCGGGAGCATCGCCTCGGTCAACGACGGCGGGCTCTCGACCGCCGCCCCTACGGCGGCCCAGGCCAGGGATGACTACGCCGTGGACTACGGCACCAGCCTGGGCAAGCAGACCCGCTGGCAGAACGGGGTGGGCACCGACCTCAAGTACCCCGACCTCACCGAGCAGGGCCGCAGGTCGCTCACTTACACCACCCTGCCCCTGCGGCAGGACCTGCAGATCACGGGGCACCCGGTGGCCCACCTGTGGGTGACCTCGACCGCGGCCGACGGCGACTTCTTCGTCTACCTCGAGGCCGTCAGCGAGCAGGGCGAGCCCACCTACCTCACCGAAGGCGTGTTGCGAGCCTCGCACCGCGCCCTCTCGAGCGCGCCCTACAACAACCTCGGCCTGCCCTACCACCGCAGTTTCCAGGCCGATTTGCAGCCCCTCCCCAAGGGCCAGCCGGTGGAGCTGGTCATCGACCTGCACCCCACCGGCGTGCTCCTCAAGGCCGGGCAGCGCCTGCGCGTGCGGGTCAGTGGGGCCGACGCCGACAACTTCCGGACGCCCCGCCTCGAGCCCGCCCCCACCGTGAGCCTCTTCCGCGAGCAGGGCCACGCCTCCTACGTCGAGCTGCCGCTGATCCCGGCCCGCTGAGCCGGCGGAGGGCGAGGGGAGACCGTGGAATCACCGGCCGGGTGGCGCGGGCGGTGTTCACCTCACCCGGGGCCATCGGCTGGGCTGCCCGGTTAAGGAGGGCGTGAGTGCCAGGCCGTAGCGTTCGGGCGGGGTTTCTCGAGGCCGGGCTACACCTTTAGCCGCACGACAAGCGGTCGGCGGTGGGCGAGCATGGGGAGGGAGCAAACATGAACGAAGTCCTCAGCCCCTTCGTGCGGATGGAACGGGTGGTGCTGTTCGTGCCCCGGCTCGAGCCCGCCCTGGCGGTCTACGAGCGGCTGGGGCTGCGCCTGGTGTGGCGCGAGCGGGGGGTGGGAGAGGGGCGGGGGTACGAGGTGGCCCGCCTGGCCTTCCCCGGCGGGGGGCCCGAGCTCGAGCTCCACACCCGCCCCGAGCGGCAGTTCGCCGACGCGGTGGTGCGGGTGGGGGACCTGCCCGCCCTCTACCGCGCCCTGCTGCCCGACCCTGGCTACGCCTGGCTCGAGGCCCCCCGCCCGGCTCGCTGCGGCCTCGAGGCCGAGCTGCGCACCCCCGACCGCAACGTGTGGGTGCTGGTGAGCGAGGGGTCTACACGCTGAGCGTGGCCTCGACGCGGGTGCCCTGTCCCGGGGCGCTCTCGAGGCTCAGCCGGCCCCCCAGGCGCTCCAGGCGCTCGCGCATCGAGACCAGGCCCAGGTGGCCCGGGTGGGGCCGGGCGGGGTCGAAGCCGACGCCGTCGTCGGCGACGAGCAGCCCGACCTCCGCCCCCTCCTGCCGCAGCCGCAGGCGCACCCGCCGGGCCCTGGCGTGCTTGACCGTGTTGTGCAGCGCCTCCTGGGCCACGCGGTAGAGCGCCTCCTTGGCCTCGAGGCTCAGCGCGGGCTCGTCGCAGAACTCCGGCTGCACCTCCAGGCCGTGCCGCGCCCGCACCGCCGCGACCTGCTTCGACAGCGCCACCACCAGCCCCTCCTGCTGCAAGGACTCCGGGCGCAGCTCGAAGATCAGGGACCGCATCTCGGCGATGGCGGCCTCGGCCAGGTTCATCACGAACTCCAGCGCCGCCGGGACTTGGGCGGGGTCGCGCCCGAGCTGGGTCTGGGCGGTGCGCACCCCCAGCACGATGCCGTAGATGGCCTGCGAGACCGAGTCGTGCAGCTCCCGCGCCAGCTTCTGGCGCTCCTCGAGCGCGGCCTTGCCCCCCGCCTGCGCGTGCACCCGCGCGTTGTGGATGGCGCTGGCGGCCCGCCGGGCCAGGCTGTGGAAGACCCGCTGCTCCTCGGGGTCGAAGCCGTGGGGCTCGAGCTTGTCCACGTTGAACACCCCGAAGACCTCCCCGCCCTCGCGCAGCGGCAGGTGCATGAACGAGCGGATGCCCTCGCCGTCGGTGAGGGAGCGGGCCACCCGGGGGTCGGCGTGGGTGTCCTGCACGATCACCGCCTGGCCGCTGCGGGCGACCTCGGCCAGCAGGCCCTCGCCGCGGTACTCCCGCATGGCCTCGAGCCAGCCGCCGCTGAAGCCGCGGTGCGCGCGGGTGACGAGGCGCTCGCGGGCCTCGTCCCAGGCCACGATGCAGCTCTTGTCGGCCCCCAGCAGCTCCACGCACACGTCCACCAGCGCCTGCAGCACCGCCTGCAGCTCGAGCGAGGAGTAGAGCTTGGCGTCGGCCTGGTAGAGGGCCTCCAGGCGGCGCAGGTGGGGCTGGCCTTCGCCCGCGTCGCGCAGGACGGCCGCGCCGTAGGGGCTGCCGCCGGCCTCGAGCCGGAACGCCGAGCAGCGCACCCGCCGCCAGCCGCCGTCCGGGCGCGCGAAGGCCACCTCGTGGAAGCCCGGGGGGTCCTGGCCCTCCCGGCTCAGCGCCAGGCGCCGCCGCACCGCCTCGCGGTAGGGCGGCGCGACGAGGGGGAGCAGGTCTTGGCCCAGCAGCTCGGCCTCCGACCGCCCCAGCAGCGCGCAGGCCGCCGGGTTGGCGTAGACGACCTCCCGGCGCTCGTCGGCGACCAACACCGCGTCCTGCGCGGCCTCGAGGAGGCTCGCCAGGGCGGGGGCGTCCAGCCGTTTGAGGAATTCAGTCGAGCCCAACCAGCCCCTCCTTCAGCGCGAACAGGGCGGCCTGGGTGCGCGAGGAGAGGTCGAGCTTGGAGAGCAGGTGGGAGACGTGGGTCTTGACGGTGAGTTCGGAGACCTCCAGCCGCTGGGCGATGCGCTTGTTGGAGAACCCCCGCGCGACGAGGCGCAGGATCTCGGTCTCCTTGGGCGTGAGGCTCTCGCGCATCTCGGGCGTGCGAACCTCCTGGGCCAGGCGCTTGGCGGCCTCGGGGTGCAGCCGAACCTCGCCCCGCGCGGCGGCGTAAACGGCCTCGATGAGGTCCTCCGGGCGGGTGTCCTTGAGCAGGTAGCCGGCCGCCCCGGCCCGCATGGCCTCGTTCACCAGGCGGTCCTCGAGCGCGCTGGTCAGGGCCAGCACCCCGACGCCGGGGTGACGCGCGCGCAGGGCGCGGGTGGCCTCGATGCCGTCGGTCCCCGGCATCAGGAGGTCCATCAGCACCACCTGGGGGGCCAGCTTCTCGGCCTGGGCCAGCGCTTCGCCGCCGTCGGCGGCCTCGCCCACCACCTCCAGGCCCTCGTCGAGGGCCAGGAACATCCGCAGGCCCTGGCGCACCACGGCGTGATCGTCCACCAGCAGCACCCGCAGCCGGCCCATGGCTCGAGGCTAGCACCGCGGCGGTCGGGGGGACAGGGCCATTCCTACCTCTTTGGCAGGACGACAAACTCCCGGCAGCAGGAAAGGGTAGAGGAGAGGTGACGCCATGGCAAGAGCCCTGAGCCCTGCTACCCCTCCTCGCGCCGCCGGCGTCGTGCTCGGCGTCTACGGGCTGCTGAGCCAGGTCCGGACCGTCCTCGGCGAGCCGGGCTTCTCGCCCCAGGCCACCGCCTGTCGGGCCGGGCTGCGCTGGGGTTTCTGAGGCCCGGAGAAAGGAGCAGCCATGAAAGGCAACCCGCAGGTCATCGAACTGCTCAACGCCCGGCTCTCGGAGGAGCTGGCCGCCATCAGCCAGTACATGGTCCACGCCGAGATGTGCGCCAACTGGGGCTACGCCCGGCTGGCGGCGGCGCTGGAGGACCATGCCAAGCAGGAGATGCGCCACGCCGAGCGCCTCATCGCGCGCGTCATCTTCCTCGAGGGCGTGCCCAGCGTGGCGCGCGTAGGGCCCATCCGCCTCGGGCAGAGCGTGCAGGACATGGTCATCAACGACCACCACGGCGAACTCGAGGCGGTGCACGGCTACAACGAGGGCATCGAGCTGTGCACCCGCCTGGCCGACAACGGCACCCGCGAGCTGTTGCAGGAGATCCTGCAGGACGAGGAGGGCCACGTCGACTGGCTCGAGGCCCAGCGCGACCAGCTCGAGCACATGGGCGTGGCGAACTACCTGGCACTGCAGGCCCAGACCTGAGCAGCGCGGCCCCCCGCACCCCGGCACCGCACGGTGCCGGGGTGCTTCGGCGCTAAAAAGCCTTCGGGGTCGGGTCCCGGCGGCCGGGTATTGCATTTTCCCGGGGGGCGGGGTACATTTTCTTAAAGGTTTAAGAAAATAACCTGGAGGAACTCGAGGCGGCTATCCCGGCTTCAACACAGGGGTCTCAAACCTTGGCACTCACGACAGGAGGACGGTTATGAATTGGAAGAAGGCAGGCTTGCTCACGCTAACCCTGGCGGGACTGATGGGCTCGAGCCCGTTCGAGTTCAGCCAGGCCCAGGCCCAGGGCCAGCAGATCACCCTGCAGTTCTGGGGCCACTGGCTCTCCGAACAGCGCCGCCCCACCATCACCCGCATCGTCAACACCTGGAACGCCAAGAACCCCAACGTCAAGGTCGAGTACACCGGGGTTCCGTTTGATCAAATCATTAACAAAACCCTGGCCTCGGTCGCGGCCGGCAACCCCCCGGACGTGGTGGTCATCGACATCCGCACCACCCGCCTGCGCGCGGCCAAGGGGCAGAACACGAACCTCTCGGCGCTGGGCGTGGAGAGCAAGAAGAACCTCTACTTCCCCAACCTCTGGGCCACGGGCACCTACAAGGGCCAGCAGTACGGCCTGCCCTTCAACACCGACACCCGCGTGCTGTACTACAACAAGAAGGCCTTCCGGGAGGTGGGCCTCGACCCCACCCGGCCCCCGAAGACCTGGGCCGACCTCTGGAACTACGCGCTGAAGCTCGACAAGAAGGAGGGCAACCGCTACACCCGCATGGGCTTCCACCCGCTCTTCGGCGACTTCGGCTACGAGGGCTGGGTCGGCAACGCCAAGGGCCTGCTCTTCAAGGACACCGACTACGACGAGCCCGCCATCAACAACCCCACCGCGGTGAAGGTGCTCGAGTGGGTCAAGCGCTGGACCGACAAGTACGGCACCGCGCAGTACGCCGCCTTCCGCGCTTCCTTCGGCGGCGGCGCGCAGGACGAGTTCATGTCGGGCAAGGTGCCCATGGTCGTGCGCAACGGCAACTACATCGCCACCATCGCCCGCAACGCCCCCGACCTCGAGTACGGCATCGTCCCCGTGCCCACCGAGGACGGCCAGCAGCACCCCTACTCCTCGTGGGGCGGCGGCTTCAACGTGGAGATCCCCAAGGGCACCAAGCACCCCAAGGAGGCCCTGGCCTTCGCCATCTTCCTGACCACTGAGGGTGCTAAGTACTGGACCGCCGAGCAGAAGGACCTGCCCGGCTACCGCCTGGCCCAGCTCGAGAACAAGGATCCCCTGTTCCTGCAGCTCGTCAACAACATGAAGTACACCTTCGTCGCCCCCACCGCCGCCTACGCCCCCACCTACGGCACCGCCGTGGAGAAGGCCGTACAGGACGTGGTGCTCCAGGGCCGCGACCCCAAGGCCGCCCTCGACGAGGCCCAGCAGACCGTGATGAAGATGGTCGAGCAGGGCAAGCGCGAGACGCAGTAACGCCGGCTCTTACCCCTTGACAACCACGTTTTTTCCCTTCCGACGGGCGACTTAGAGTCGCCCGTTCGCTCGTGAGGAGCGCCCATGGCCGACGACCGGCTCAGCGTCATCGTGATCCAGCTCGACTCGCTCAACCGGCACTTCCTGAGCGCCTACGGCAACGACTGGGTGCGCACCCCCAACCTCGCGCGCTTCGCCGAGCGGGCGGTGGTCTTCGAGCAGCACTACACCGGCTCGCTGCCGTGCATGCCCGCCCGCCGCGAGATCTGGGCCGGGGTGGAGGAGTTCTGGTGGCGGGGGTGGGGGCCGCTCGAGCCCTGGGACCGCCCCCTGGCCTTCCTGGCGGGCCAGCGGGGCATCGTCAGCCAGCTCATCACCGACCACTACCACTTCTTCGAGTGGGGTGCCCACTCCTACGCTTACGACTTCACCGGCTACGAGTTCATCCGCGGTCACGAGCACGACAACTGGGTCACCGAGCCGTTGGCCGAGGTCCCGCCCTGGGCCCGGCGCATGGTCGAGGTTCACGGCGAAGGCGGACTGACCTACCTGCGCAACGTCGCGCACTTCCGCGGCGAGGAGGACTTCTTCGGGCCTCGGGTGATGGCGGCCACCGCCGAGTGGCTGGGGCGCAACCACGCCCACGAGCGGTTCTACCTCCACGTCGACTGCTTCGACGTGCACGAGCCCTTCCACGTCCCCGAGCCCTACCGCTCGATGTACACCGGCCTTCCCCCCGAGGGCCGCAACCCCTGGCCGCGCTACGGCCGCACCGACGACCCCGCGATGGGCCTCACCCCCGAGGACGTGGCGTGGGTGCGGGCGCAGTTTGCGGGCAAGCTCACCATGGTGGACGCCTGGCTGGGCCGGGTGCTGGACGCGCTCGAGCGCCACCGCCTCTGGGAGCGCACCTGCGTGATGGTCACCACCGACCACGGGCACTACCTGGGCGAGCACGACCGCATCGGCAAGCCGGGCTCGCCGCTGTGGCACACCCTCTGCCACATCCCGCTGCTGGTGTGGCACCCTGGTGCTCGAGCCGGGCGGGTGAGCGCCGTCACCCAGACCGTGGACCTCTACGCGACGGTGCTCGAGCTCCTGGGCTTAGAAGCCCCCGAGGGCAGCCATAGCCACAGCTTCGTGCCGGTGCTGGAAAGGAAGGACCGCCACCGCGGCTTCGCCGTCTACGGCTACAACAACCAGCGGGTGGGCCTGAGCACGCCGGAGTGGACCCTGCTGCGCGACCAGGACCCCGCCGCCGCCCCCGCCTACGTCTACAGCCACCAGGTGGGCCAGCTCAACCAGCGCTCCGCCGGGGCGCGGCACCGGCGGGACTTCGAGCTTCTGGGCCTCGAGGCGGGCCCTTTCCTCCCCGGCGTGTCCACCCCGGTCTGGCGCATGCCCTCGGGCGCTTGGGACGTGCTCAACCTGCACCCCCCGCGCCCCGACCTGCTCTACCACAACCCCTCCGACCCCGAGCAGGAGCGGAACCTGGCCGCCGACCGGCCTGCGAAGGTCGCGGAGCTCGAGGCCCTGCTGCGCGAGCACATGCGGCGCCTGGGGGTGCCCGAGGAGCAGTACGCCCGCCTTCGGCTGTAGCTTGTAGCGTGCGCCTGCGCACCGGCCGTTCCAAACGGGGTGCGCGAGCGCACCCTGCGATTCCGCTGGTGTCACATAGGCCGCACCGCCCTGGACAGATATGGCCTATTGGCTAAAAATTAGGGTTGAATTATTGTTCTAACAGAACTAGAATGAAACTGGGTTGAACCAGTCAACTCGGCAGCCTTTCCCGCGTGTATGGGGAAGAGGGCAAAAGGAGATAATTATGCGCCAGAATGCCGTGAAGCGTCTTTATTTGATGCAAGTCGGGATCATGCCGGAGTACCAGATTCCGATAGTTTGCTATCTGGTGCAAACGGGTGACGGCAAGAACATTTTGATTGACAGTGGTCTGCCGGAGGTCATCCCTGAAGGAGAATCGGAGTTCGAGAACGGGCGGGACGTTATCGAGCAGTTGCTGAGCATTGGCCTAAAACCGGACGATATTGATACAGTCGTTTCAACGCACTACGACGGAGACCATGCCGGGAGACACGCGGCTTTCACGAAGGCGCAATACGTTGTTCAGCGTGCGCATCATTCGGACGCGGCGAGCAACCCACGTTATGCCGCCATTCGACCCCAATGGGATCAGCCGATAGGGCGTATCCGGCTGGTGGACGGGGACACGGAACTTCTGCCGGGGCTGGAGCTGATTGAGACGAGCGGGCATGTGCCGGGACACCAATCAGTGCTGGTGCGGCTGCCCGAAACGGGGGCGGTATTACTGACGATTGACGCGGTGCCCTTCGGCGAGGACTTTACCCGCGGCAGGCAGGACGGCGGTAGCAACCCGGACGCCGAAGCGACCCGCGCCAGTACGATTAAGCTGCTCGATCTGGTCGAAAGGGAGCATATCGGGCTGGTGATTTTCGGTCATGACAAGGAGCAGTGGGAGACGCTGAAAAAAGCGCCGGAGTTCTACGGGTAGTGGAAAGAGGCTAGATGGTTAGCAGCGGGTAATGCTGCAACTGCCCTCACCCCCAGCCTCCCTCCCAGGCACGCCCGGCGGAGACATGGCCTCACGTCCGCCGCTCGAGCCGCCCCACCGCCACCCAGGAGGCCGCGACGAAGACCAGGGCCCCCAGGAATACCGCCCGGTAGCCCAGCGCGTCGGCCAGCACCCCGCCCAGGAAGGGGGCGAAGGCCAGCATCCCGATGAAGGTGTTCATGGCGCCCAGGTAGCGGCTGTGCTCCTCGGCGGGCGCGGCGAACCAGCCGTTGAGCACCCCCAGCCGGTAGTTGCGGGCGCGCATCTTTTCGGGGAATTGCCCCCAGGACTCGTTCAGCATGGGCCGGGAGACGCCCCCCGCCAGCGGGGGCCGGGCTTAATTCGAGCCCTCCCACTCGAGCAGGTTCACCTCCCGCGCCTCGCCCTTTCCGCGCGGGATGAGCAGGGTCTTGATCTCGTAGGGGCCGAAGTCGGCCTCGAGGGTGCGCCCCAGCAGCGGGATGGCGACGCGGGCGCGGGCGGCTTTCCCAGTGCTCTCGTAGAGCCGCAGGATCAGGTCGCCCGAGTCCTCGGCCTTCTTGAGCACGGTGGGCACGACGCTGGCGGGGCTCACCTCGAGGAAGCTAGCCTTGGGCCTGAGCTCGCCCGCGTGGTAGCTCTCGACCAGGGCGACGGGGCGCTGGTTGAGCTCGAGGGCCCGCCGCGGCAGCTCGGCCTCCTCCCAGGAGCCCGCGTGGGGCAGCAGCCAGTAGGTGAAGCGCTGGAGGCCCTGGTCCATGTAGCTGTACTCCTCGGCGGGGTCGGGCACGTAGGGGTCGTGGTGGGCGTAGATGGGGCTGCGCAGCACGGTGAGGTAGAGGGTGTGGCCCTCGGCGGAGTAGCTGTACTTGGCGTCGTTGAGGAGGGCCAGCCCGTGGACGGCCCCGGTGGGCCGGTAGACCCCGCTGAGGTCGGCCCAGCTCTGGCCCGGCTCCTCCTCGCCGTTGGTGGGGCGGGTCAGCGCGCCGTAGGGGGCCTCGTAGGTGGCCTGGGGGAAGTGCAGGTTGGCGGGGAAGGCCAGCTTGAGCGCCTTGTGCTGCTCGCGCCAGTCCAGCGTGACCCGCACCTCGAGGTGCGGCAGGTCGTGGTAGAGGGTGAAGTCCTGCAAGAGCACCGAGCGCCCGTAGGTGCTCTTGACCCGCAGCACCGCCTTGACCGGCCCCTGCTCATAAAGCCGCACCGACTCGGCCTCGAAAGCCCCGCTGAAGCGGTCGAAGCGCAGGACGCCGTGGCTCCAGGTGTCCGAGCGGTCCTCCGCGACCAAAGCCTGCGCCCCCAGGCCCTTGAAGACCTCGAGGTCGCGCACCTTGTCGTAGAGGCTGGCGATGGCCCCGCTTTGGGGGTCGAGGGTGAGGCGGTAGAAGCGGTTCTCGAGGGTGTGCTGCGTGGCCTCGACCCAGGGGTGCGCTTTGGGCCGGGCCGCGGGCTTGACCCGGTAGAGCCGGTGCCCGAAGGCGGGGAGCTCGGCCACGAAGGCCAGCCGCTTGCGCCAGCCGCTCACGGTGGCCCCCGAGCGCACCGTCTGCAGCGGCACCTGGCGGCCCCGCTCGTCCACCAGCGCGTCGCCCTCCTTGAGCCCGCCGTACTCGAGCTCCACCTCCGCCCGCACCGCCCAGGGGTGGGGGTTGAAGACCACCACGGGCTTCATGCCCTCCTCGGCGGGGATGTCCACCTGCCAGGAGAGGGCCTGCGCCGCGTCGTTGGCGACGTGGGAGGCGATGGACAGGGCCTCGCCCAGCTCGTTCCTCGCGTCGTCGTAGGCCGCTTCCAGGCTGGTGCCGGCCAGGATGTCGTGGAACTGGTTGAACAGCACCCGCTTCCAGGCGTGCTCGAGCACTTGCGCCGGGTAGGGCCGCCCCAGCCGCACGTGGGCCAGCGTGGCGAGCTTCTCCGCCAGCAGCAGCGCGTTCTCGGCCTTGCGGTTCCACTGCTTGACGCCCGAGTGCGCGGCGTAGCAGCCGCTGGCGTGGTGCTGCAGCTCCTCGTGCCAGGCGGGGATGCCCGGGGTGCCCTCCACGGCCTCGAAGTAGGCCTCGGGGTGGCTCAGCCGCAGCTCGGGGAACTCGGGGTCGGCGGCGAGGCGGCGGATGGACTCGAGGTTCTCCCGCGTGGGCCCCCCGCCGTGGTTGCCCACCCCGTAGAAGCACATCAGCGTGTCGAAGGGGGGCTTGACCTCGGTGAGGCACTTGCGCACGTGAATTTCCAGGTCCTTGCCCCAGGTGGTGTACTCGTAGGGGATGCGGAAGGTGAGCACCCTCGAGCCGTCCGGCGAGCCCCACCAGAACAGCCGCCCGGGCAGGTTCTGCTCGTGGGGGCCGGGGCGCATGAAGGTGTAGTAGGGCATCCCGCTCTTGAGCAAGATCTGCGGCAGCGTGGCCGCGTGGCCGAAGGAGTCGGGGTTGTAGCCCACCCGCGCGACGCGCCCGAAGCGGCTTTGGAAGTAGCGCTGGCCGTAGAGCCCCTGCCGCACGAAGGCCTCGCCGCCGGGGATGTTGCAGTCGGGCTCCACCCACCAGCCCCCCACCAGCGCCCAGCGCCCCTCCTGCACCCGCTGCCGGATCTCCTCGAACATCGCCGGGTCGTTGTGCTCGACCCAGGCGTAGAAAGCCGCCGAGCTGCAGGTGAACACGAAGTCGGGGTACTCCCGCATGCGGTCGAGGGCGCTGCGGAAGGAGGCCTTGATCTCCTGGAAGCCCTCGCGCCAGTCCCACAGCCACACCGGGTCGATGTGGGCGTTGCCGATCATGTGGAAGGTGCCTCGCTTGCCCATCTCACTCCCCCAAAGCCCAGCCGTCGAGCGCTTCGCAGATCATGTGGATCAGGAGGACGTGCATCTCCTGGACGCGGGCCGTGGAGGCGGAGGGCACCGCCAGGCAGAAGTCGGTGAGCGGGCGCATCGCCTCGGTGTGCTCCCCGGTGAGCCCCACCCGCACCACGCCCAGGCGAGCGGCGGCCTCGAGCGCCGCCAGCACGTTCTTCGAGCGCCCCGAGGTGCTGATGCCGAAGAGCACGTCGCCGGGGCGGGCCAGGGCCTCGAGCTGCCGCGCGAAGACCTGCTCGAAGGCGTAGTCGTTGCCGATGCAGGTGAGGGCCGAGGAGTCGGTGGTGAGGGCCAGCGCCGCGAGCGGGCGGCGCTCGCGGCGGTAGCGCCCCGAGAGCTCGGCGGCGAAGTGCTGCGCGTCGGCGGCGCTGCCCCCGTTGCCGCAGACCATCAGCTTGCCGCCCTGCTCGAGCGCCCTGATGCAGGCCTCACTGACGCGCCCTAGCTCGGGGAAGAGCGCGGGGAGGCGCTCGAGCACCCGCCGGTGCTCGTCCCAGTACGCCTCGAAGATGGCCTGGCTCATCGCCCGACCCCGCCGGTGCTGGTGAGATAGCCGGTTGCAACGAAGTTCATAGCCTACCTCCTCGGCTGTGTGCCGTCCCTTCTTAATCTCTGGGCTCCAGCATATACCAAAATCCCGAGTTTCTTAATATATTTAAGTAACTCGAGGTTCAGCCCATTCAGTCCTCCCTCAGCCGAGACCTGAGCGAGCCGGGATAAGCTATAGGGCAACCAGAGGAAGGAGGGAGCGGTTTATGGTCAAACGGCCGAGAATGTCGGCGATGCGCCGAAAGGAGGCGATCACGGGCTACTTGTTCATCATGCCCTGGTTGCTGGGCTTCATCCTGTTCACCGCCGGCCCCATGCTCTTCTCGCTCTACGCGAGCTTTACCAACTACGACGTCACCAGCCGCTTCGACTGGGTGGGGCTGGAGAACTACCGCCGGCTGCTCTTCGACGACCCCTTTTTCTGGTTGAGCCTGAAAAACACCGCCTACTACGCGGTGTTCGCCGTGCCGTTGGGGATCGCCACCGGCCTGATCATCGCGGTGCTGCTCAACCAGCAGGTGCCCGGCCAGCGCGTATTCCGCACCATCTTCTTCCTGCCCAAGGTGCTCACCGGGGTCGCGGTGCTGCTGCTGTGGCTGTGGGTCTTCAACCCCAACTTCGGTCCCATCAACGTCTTCCTGCGCTTTCTGGGCGTCGAGAACCCGCCCCTTTGGTTCTCCGACCCCAACTGGTCCAAGCCCGCGCTCATCATCATGAGCATGTGGGGCGCTGCGGGCGGGTACATCATCTACCTGGCCGGCCTGCAGGGCATCCCCAAGCACCTCTACGAGGCCGCGGCCATCGACGGGGCCAGCCCCTTCCGGCAGTTCCTGGCCATCACCGTGCCCATGATGTCGCCCACCATCTTCTTCAAGCTCATCGTGGGCTTCTCCGGCGCGATGCAGTTCTGGGAGAGCGTGCTCATCGTGTCGGAGGGCGGGCAGGGCGGGCCTTCGTACTCGACGCTGTTCTACGGGCTGTACATGTGGCAGGAGGCCTTCGGGCGCTACCGCATGGGCTACGCCTCGGCCATGGCCTGGATCCTGCTGCTCATCACCCTGGCCTTCACCGTCATCCAGCTCAACCTCTCCAAGCGCTGGGTCCACTACGAGGGGGATAGCCGATGAGACAGGCTTCCAAGCTCGAGACGCCCGAAACCCAAACCCGCCTGCCCAAGGTGCGCCGCTGGAACCCCTGGCAGATCCTGCTGCGTACCCTGGCCTTCGTCCTGCTGTGCATCATCAGCGCCGCGATCCTGTTCCCGGCCTTGTGGATGATCTCCACCGCGCTCAAGCCCGACACCCAGGTCTACGCCAGCCCACCCATCTGGATCCCCGACCCCCTGATGTGGGAGAACTTCGCCAAGGCCTGGAGCCTCGCCCCCTTCACCCGCTACTTCATCAACACCAGCCTCTTCACCCTCGCCGTGGTGTTCGGCACGGTGCTCTCGTGCAGCCTCGCCGCCTACGGCTTCGCCAAGCTGCGCTTCCCCGGCCGCGACTTCCTCTTCGTGGTGCTGCTGGCGACCATGATGATCCCCGGCATGGTGACCATGATCCCGCAGTTCATCCTCTTCTCCAAGCTGGGCTGGGTGGGCACCTACTTGCCGCTGGTAGTCCCCAGCTTCTTCGCCGGGGCCTTCTTCACCTTTTTGCTGCGCCAGTTCTACCTCACCATCCCCACCGAGCTCTCCGAGGCCGCCAAGATGGACGGGGCCTCCGACTTCTGGATCTGGCGGCGGGTGATCGTGCCGCTGTCGGCCCCGGCCCTGTCCACGGTGGCGATCTTCACCTTCGAGGGCACTTGGAACTCCTACGTGGGGCCCATCCTCTACCTCAACAAGGAAGAGCTCTACACCCTGCAGGTGGGCCTGCAATTCTTCCGCACCGCCAGCGAGGTGCAGTGGCAGTACCTGATGGCCGCCAGCCTGCTCGTGATGCTGCCGGTGATCATCATCTTCTTCGCCTTCCAGCGGTACTTCGTGGAAGGGGCGGCGATCAGCAGCGCGGTGAAGGGGTGAGGGGTGCGGATAGCCGGTAGCTGATAGCTGGGCGCGGGTCGTGCGTCGTACGTCCTACGTCGTACGCCAAACGCCAAACGCCAAACGCAAGACGCAAGACGCCCCTTCTTCACCCCCCTTAACAAGGGGGGCTGGGGGGATCCCCCCGCCCCGCGCGCGGGGCGGGGTTTTGCACGGGCCACGGGCCTTCCGCTGACGGCTGATAGCTGCCCGCTTACTCCCAACTGCTCGCCCCGCGCTTATGCCACGCTGTAATCGGGCACGGCCGCGCTTTGCACCAGCTTGGGGTTGCGGATGACCTGCTCGACCACCAGGGCCACGGCACCCAAGGAGGCGCTGTGCTCGCCGAGCTGGGCGGGGATGATGCGGACGTCTTTGGAGAGGAAGCCGAAGGAGCGGCCGCGCACCTTTTCGCTGACCTGCACGCACAGGTCGGGCCAGGCGCGCACCAGGGTGCCGCCTAGGATGATGAGGTCGGGGTCGTAGTGGTTGACGGCGTTGACCAGCACGGCGGCGAGGTAGTGGTAGGTGCGCTGTTTGACCGCCAGGGCCACGGGGTCCTCGAGCAGCGCCAGGTTCTGGATGGACTGCGGGTCACTGACCGGGAGCCCCTGGCTGCGGGCGTACTGCACGATGGCGGGCACCGAGACGTAGGTCTCGGCGCAGCCGTGGTTGCCGCAGCCGCAGCGGGGGCCATCCACGTTGATGGTGGTGTGCCCGATCTCCCCGGCCAGCTCGTGGGTGCCGCGGTAGAGGCGGTCGCGCACGATCAGGCCCGCGCCCACGCCCGAGCGCAGGCTGACGTAGAGCAGGTTCTCCACGCCCTGCCCCGCGCCGTACCAGCGCTCGCCCAGGGCCGCGGTCTTGGCGTCGTCGTCGAGCCACACCGGCACGCCCCAGCGCTGGGCCAGGACGGGGCCCAAGGGGACGTTGCGCCAGCCGTGCACGAAGTTGGTGGGCTCGAGCACTACGCCGCCCGCGGTGTCCACCGGCCCCGGGATCCCCACCCCGATGCCCACCGGGCGCCCCTCGCCCTCGAGCAGCGTCTGGATGACCTTGTGGATCAACGAGAGCGTCTCGTCCACGCCGCCCTCGAGGCGGTGGGCCAGCTCCATGCGCTTGAGGATGCGGCCCCCCAGGTCGGTGAGGATGCCCCGCACCACCGAGCGGGAGACCTCCAGGCCCACGATCTTGCCCGCCGCGCCGCGCAGGGTGAGGAGGGTGGGGCGGCGGCCCACCTGCTTGCTGGTGGCCTTCTGCTCCTCGATCAGGCCGAGCTCGAGCAGCTCGTCCACCAGGTAGGTGATGGTGGCGGAGGTGAGGGCGGTGGCCTCGGCCAAGTCGGCGCGGGAGATGGGCTGGAGCTTGCGCAGCGCGTCCAGGACCACCGAGAGGTTTTCGGCCCTGACCTTGGTCAGGTTGCTGCCGGTGCGAACGGATACGGGTTTTTTCATGGCGGGCGACCGGGATCGGACCCTTTCGGCTATTAGTTTACGCTTTCAAAAAAATATGGCGAGCCCGGGTTAAGGCGCACTCAGGCCCCGGCGCCCCCCTGCCGCAGGAACTCGGGCAGCCAGCGCTGCTGGGCCTGAAGCAGCTCGGCGGTCATGGCCTGAACCTGCGGGGGCGTGAGCAGCGCGGCGGTGAGGGGGTCGAGCAGCAGGGCGTGGGTGACGTGCTCGGGGTTTTGCTCGAGCACCGCCGCCACCGCGAGCTGCTGGGGCAGGATGTTGGTCTGGTTGAGCGCGGCGCACTGGAGGGGCAGCCTGCCCACCGGCTGGGGGTGGACGCCGCTGGCGTCCACGGTGCAGGGCACCTCCACGCAGGCCTCGGCGGGCAGGTTCTCGACGTAGCCCCGGTTGACCACGTTGCCGTAGACCCGGGTGGGCTGGCCGCGCTCCACCGCGCGGATGATCTGCATGCCGTACTCGGCGGAAGGGGTGAGGTCGCGCTTGAGCGCTTCGACCAGGGCCAGGGTCTGCTCCTCCTCCTTGCCCGCGTTGGCGATGCAGAAGCGCAAATAGTCCCAGCGGCGGGGGATGTACTCGCTCACCAGCTCGGGGTTCTTGCGGAAGTAGGGCACGTACTCGCTGGAGTGGTGGCTCGACTCGCTGACGAAGTAGCCGAAGGCGTCCATCAGCTCGGCGCGCACGCGCTCCTGGCCGCCCACGTAGGTGGGGGTGCCCTCGGTCCAGGGGGTCGAGCCGCCGTACTCGGGCAAGAACTCGGCCCGCAGGCGCTCGAGCAGCCTGGGCCGGAGGTCCTCCCCGCCCTGCTCCAGCCGCAAGAACCAGGCCTGGTGGTTGATGCCGGCGGCCAGGTACTCCAGCTCCTCGAGGGGCACGCCCAGCTTCTCAGCCAGCATCCGGGCGGTGCCGGGGATCGAGTGGCACAGCCCCACCACCTTCACCCCGAAGGCGGCCAGGTAAAGGCAGTTCATGGCCATGGGGTTGGTGTAGTTGAGCACCCAGGCCTCGGGGCAGACGGCCCGCACGTCCTGGGCGATGTCCCGCAGGGCGGGGGCGCTGCGCAGGAAGCGGAAGACCCCGCCCGGCCCCAGGGTGTCGCCGGCGGGCAGGTCCACGCCGTACTTGCGGGGGATCTCGAGGTCGGCGCGGTAGGCCTCGATGCCCCCCACCTGGAAGGTGAGGATCACGTATCCGGCGCCCTGCAGGGCCTCGCGCCGGTCGTCGGTGGCCCAGGCCTCCAGCTCCACGCCGTGGTGGGCGCACAGCTCCTGCACCGCGCGCAGGGTGCGGACGGCCCGCTTTAGCGAGAGGTCCATCAGCACCAGCTCGCTGCCGTGCAGCTCGGGCAGGGCCAGCAGGTCGGCGGCCAGCCGCAGCGGGAAGGTGATGCCCCCGGCTCCGATGATCGCGATCTTAGGCATGCTCACTCCTCGAGCAGGTTGACTTCCTGCAAGCCCGCCGGGCTCAGGCGGTAGGTCTTGATCTGGTGGGGCCCGGCCTCGACCGTGAAGCCCTGGCCGAAGGCTTCCAGGCGCGTCCGTGCTGCGCGCCCGTGGGGCTCGAAGAGGCGCAGGACCAAGCCGTCGCCGTCCTCGGCCCGCTTGAGCGCGGTGAGGTGCAGGGCCTGGGGGTCTTCCAGGCGCACGAAGCCCTGCAGCGGGGGCGCCTCCCCGGCGTGGACGTACTCGCGCACGAAGGGCAGGGGGGAGTTGAAGTCCTGGGCGTGCCGGGTCACGCCCGCCGCGCGCCAGTCGCCCGCGTGGGGGAGCAGCGCCCAGCGCAGGCTCTGTAGCCCCTGGTCCTGGTAGGCGTAGCGCACGCCGGGCTCGAGCCGGGCCGGGTCGTGGTGCCCGAAGACCGGGCTGCGCAGCAGGGTGAGCCGGGCCTCGCCGCCCAGCACGCTGGCCGAGTACTTGCAGTCGTTGAGCAGGGCCACCCCGGCAGGGTGGGCCACCCCCCGCGCGTCGCGCACGCTGCCGCTGACGTCGAGCCAGCGCTGCACCGGCTCCTCCTGGCCGTCGGCGGGGCGCACCGCGTGGCCGTAGGGCACCTCGAAGGTGGCTTCGGCGCCGGAGAGGGCGAAGGGGAAGGCGAGTTGTAGGGCCTGGTGCTGCTCCTGCCAGTTGACCCAGAGCTCGCCCTCCAGGCGCGGGCTGTGGCGGTAGAGGTGGAGGTGCTGCCGGGCCCAGGAGCCCCGGTAGCGGTACTCCAGCCGCAGCGTGGCCCGCACCGGGCCGCTCTCGACCAGCTCGCAGCCCGTGGGCTCGAACACCCCCAGCAGGTGGCGCAGGGAGGTGAGGCCGTGGCCCCAGGTGTCGGTGGGGTCGTGCACCACCAGCAACTGCGCTGCGGCCCCGGCGAGCAGCTCGAGGCCGCGCTCCTTGTCGTAGAGGCTCTTCAGCGCCCCGGTGGCGGCCTCGAGCTCGAGCCGCCACCAGCGGTTGGCGAGGTGGGTGGGGGAGGCCTCCAGCGGCGGGGCATCCGCGGGCAGGGGGGCCGGGGGCTGGTCCACCACGCGGTAGAGCCGGTAGCCCAGGGGGGGCAGCTCCACCTCGAAGAGCACGGCGGGCCGCCCGCCCGAGGCGCTCTCGGGCTGGACGCCCTGGTGGTAGAGGGGTTGCCCGGTGTCGTCGAGGACGCACAGCTCGGGGGTGTGCCAGTCGTTGAGCTCGAGCCGGAAGGCCTCGCGGCGCGGCCAGGGCGAGGGGTTGAAGACCAGCACCGGCACCCCGTCGCCGTAGTCGGTGACCCAGGTGGGGCCGTCCCAGCGCACCGAGCGGATGGGGGCCTCCGGCTCGGCCCCGCCCAGGCGGGTGTCCACCCGCGAGGCGATGGCCTGCATGGCGCTAAAGCCCACCCGGTGGGCGCGGGCCAGGGCCTCGCCCAGCTCGTTGCGGCTGTCGGCGTAGGCGCTGGCGACGCTCGAGCCCGCCAGGATGTCGTGGAACTGGTTGAAGAGCAGGCGCTTCCAGGCGTGCTCCAGCTCGGCGCGGGGGTAGGCGAAGCCGTAGGCGCCCGCCATCACCGCGAGCTTCTCGGCGGTGAGCAGGGCCTCCTCGGCCTGGCGGTTGAGGCGCTTGATCTCGGAGAAGGCCGCGTAGCAGCCGCGGGCGTGGTGCTGCAACTCGCCGCTGTAGGTGGGGTTTTCGAAGCCCCCCAGGCGCTCCATGAGCTGCTCGAGGCTCCCCAGCCGCAGGGTGGGCCAGTCGGGGTCCTCGGCGAGCTTGCGGATGGAGGCGATGGCCTTTTTGGTGGGGCCGCCGCCGTGGTTGCCCACCCCGAAGAGGCCCAGCCACTCGGGCAGGTGCTCGGGCCGCCAGGCCAGGTTGCGCTCCAGCGAGGAGTCGATGAACAGCGGGTTGGTGTTGTAGCACTCCACCCGCAGCGCCAGCACGCTCTGCCCGTCGGGCGATTGCCAGCGGAAGAGGTTGGAGGGCAGCTCGACCTCGCCCGCGCCGGGGCGCATGAACACGAAGAACTCCAGGCCCAGGCCCCGGAAGATCTGGGGCAGGGTGGCGGGGTGGCCGAAGGAGTCGGGGAGGAAGGCCACGCGGGCGCGGCGGCCCACCAGGCGCTCGAGCTCGCGCTGCCCGTAGAGCCCCTGCCGCACCAGCGCCTCGCCGCTGGGGATGTTGACGTCGGGCTCGACCCACCAGCCCCCGACCGGCTCCCACTGGCCCCGCGCCACCGCCGCCCGCACCTCCTCCAGCAGCGCGGGGTGCTCCTCCATCCAGGCGTACTGCGCGGCGGAGGAGTGCACGAAGACCATGTCGGGGTTCTCCGAGAGCCGGTCGAGGGCGCTGCGGAAGGTGGCCTTGACGGTTTCGTAGCCCTCGCGCCAGTCCCACAGCCACACCGGGTCGATGTGGGCGTGCCCTACCAGGGTAAAGACCAGGCGCTTGTCGCGCAGCTTGGGGGTTTGCGGCTTGACCATGCGGGACACCTCGCGCTCGAGACTTGCTTAGCGGGGACAGTGTACCTTATTATCTTAAAAGATTTAAGAAACTGCAACGTGCCCGCCGGACCCCCCAGAGGAAGCTGCATGACCGACCCTTTAACCCACCTGTCGCCGCAGATCAGCCAGGACGCCCGCGGCTGGCACCTGGAGGCGCCGGGCTACCGCCTGCACCTCCCCGCCGAGCGGCCCTTCGCCCTGCTCGAGGACGCCGAGGGCCAGCCCTGGGCCGAGCTCTTCCTGGCCCCCAGCCTGCACGCCCTGGAGGGCCTCGACACCACCGCCCGCATCGAGGCGCCCAGGGTCCGCAGCGAGGGCGGGCGTGCGGTGGTCGAGCTCGAGCTGCTCGGCTCGCGCTGGCGGCGCAAGGTGCTGGTGCTGGAGTGCTTCGCCCACCACCTGCGGGCCTACGTGCGGCTCGAGGGCCAGGGCCGCCTCACCGACGCCCACTACTTCGGCGGCTACTACAGCGGCCACCTGCGCTGGGGCAGCGGCTTTTTCGCCAGCGGGACGCGCTGGGGCGGGGTGTTCAACCCCGAGCCCTACGCCTCCGAGCGCCGCCTGCTCCCGGCCTTCGAGCCCACCGCCATCGACGTGATGGGCACCTCGCTCCCCGGCAAGGGCCACTGGTTCTTCACCCCGGCGCCTTTTTACTACGCTTTTACCAAATCCGCGCCGCAGGCGGGTGCCCTCACGCCGGGGGCGCTGGGCGCCGACCAGGGCGGCACGCCGGTCCCGGCGGCCG
>NZ_KE387023.1:1480912-1508705 GCF_000430045.1 Calidithermus chliarophilus DSM 9957
GGGGCCGCCGCGCCCCAGGCTTCCGAAACCCCCGCGCCCGAGGGCCGCTGGCTCGGCGCCGGGCTCGAGGCCGCCCCCGCCCAGCGCAACTTCACCGCCTTCCACTACGACGCCGGCGAGGGCGCTTTCTCCTTCCGGCTGGCCTACGAGGGCTACACCGAGGTGCGGGGCGCTTTCGAGACCCCGGCCCTGCTGCTGGCCTTCACCCCCGACCCCTACGCGGGCCTCGCCGAGTACGTGGGGCGCCTGGGCCTGCCCGCCCCCGCCCACCCCAAAGCCGGCTGGTGGCTCGAGCCCATCCAGTGCGGCTGGGGGGCGCAGTGCAGCCTCGCCAACCGCCAGGGGGGGCGCGCCCCCGACCTCTGCACCCAGGCCAACTACGACGGCTTCCTGCGGGCGCTCGAGGCCGAGGGCCTGCGCCCTGGCACCCTGGTCATCGACGACAAGTGGTCGGCCAGCTACGGCACCTGTGCGGTGGACCGTGCCAAGTGGCCCGACCTCGAGGGCTGGATCGCCGCCCGGCAGGCGCAGGGGCAGCGGGTGCTGCTGTGGTGGAAGGCCTGGGACCCCGAGGGCCTGGACCCCGAGGAGTGCGTGCGGGACGGCCTGGGCCAGCCCGTCGCCGCCGACCCCTCCAACCCCCGCTACGAGGCCACCCTGCGGCAGGCCGTGCGGCGGATGCTGCTGGAGTACGGCGCCGACGGCTTCAAGGTGGACTTCTCCGCCCGCACCCCCAGCGGCCCCGGCCTGCGCCGCCACGGCCCTGAGTGGGGGGTGGGGCTGCTGCACAAGCTGCTGTGGATCCTCTACGACGAGGCCAAGCGCTGCAAGCCCGACGCGCTGGTGATGACCCACACCCCCAACCCCTACTTCTCGGACGTGACCGACATGATCCGGCTCAACGACGTCAACACCGGCGCCGACGTGCTGGCGCAGATGGTCCACCGGGCGAAGGTGGCCCGCGCGGCCTGCCCCCACCTGCTCATCGACACCGACAACTGGCCGATGCCGAGCCTGGGGGCCTGGCGGGAGTACACCCGCCTCCAGCCCGAGCTGGGCATCCCCAGCCTCTACTTCGCCACCCACGTCGATAGCGGTGAAGCCCTCACCCCCGAGGACTACGCGCTGGTGCGCGCGGCCTGGGCCCGGCACCGGAAAGGAACGAAGGCATGAGCGAGCAGGCCCCCTCGGCACCAGCACTCCAGAAGCGGCAACGGGTGGTGCACCTCTACCACCACACCCACTGGGACCGGGAGTGGTGGAGCACCTTCCAGCGCTTCCGCTTCCGGCTGGTGCACACCATCGACAGGCTGCTCGAGGTGCTGCAGGCCGACCCCGGCTTCGGCCCCTTCGTGCTCGACGGGCAGACCATCGTGCTGAAGGACTACCTCGAGGCCCGCCCCGAGCGGCGCGAGGAGCTGGTGGGCTTTATCCGGGCCGGGCGCATCCACGTGGGGCCCTGGCACGTCCTCCCCGACGAGTTTTTGGTCTCCGCCGAGGCCCACGTGCGCAACCTGCTGCTGGGCGAGCGGGTGGCGCGGGAGCTGGGCGTGGAGCTGAGCCGGGTGGGCTACCTGCCCGACCAGTTCGGCCACGTCGGCCAGATGCCCCAGATTCTGCGGGGCTTCGGCATCGAAAGCGCGGTGGTGTGGCGCGGCTTCGGCGCGCCGCCGCTGGGCGGGGAGGAGGGCGACGCCGAGGCGGGGGTCAACTTCTACGACTTCCCCCGTGCCCGCAACAAGGCGGTCTTCCCCGAGCGCATGCAGAGTGAGTTCTGGTGGGAGGCCCCCGACGGCAGCCGGGTGCTGGGCATCTACCTGCCGCTGGAGTACTACCGCAGCCACTACAAGGTCTTCCCCTCCGACCCCGAGCGCACCCACGACCAGACCGTGGGCCGGGCCCGCCGCACGGTGAATTACCTCGAGCGCTACGCCGCCACCGACTTCATCTTGGAGCCCATGGGCGGCGACCACCTGCCCGTCGATGAGCGCCTGCCGGGGCTCTTGGAGGCCATCAACGCCCAGGTGGAGGGCTTCGAGTACCGGATGTCCTCGCTCGAGGCCTTCGTCGCCGACGTGAAGACCCAACTGGGGCGCGTCGGCGTGGTGTGGCGGGGGGAGGGGCGGGCTTTCGGGCGCAAGGCCCACCTGCTGCCCGGCGTCTTCAGCGCCCGGATGCACCTCAAGCAGAAGAACCGCGACGCGCAGGCGGCGCTCGAGCGCTACGCCGAGCCGCTGCAGGCCCTGAACTGGCTGCTGGGCGGGTGCTACGAGCACAACTACTTGTGGCTGGGCTGGGAAAAGCTGATCCAGAACCACCCCCACGACTCCATCTGCGGCTGCTCGACCGACCAGGTGCACCGCGAGATGATCCCCCGCTTCGACGAGGCCCAGCAGATCGCCGACCTGCTGGCCTACAGCGCCCAGGAGGAGATCGCCGCGCGGGTGGACTACGGCCCCCTCCCCGAGCGGGCCCAGCCCTTCACCGTCTTCAACCCCCTCTCCTGGACCCGCACCGACGCGGTGCGGCTGCTGCTGAACGCCCATTTGCGCGTCGAGCCCCAGACCTGGGCGCTCAAGGACGCCCAGGGGAACGAGCTCCCCTTCCAGGCACGCACCGTGGTGCACCCCCTCGAGAAGGCCGAGGCCTTCGGCTGGCTGGGCGTGCCGAGCCAGCCCCCCCACCGCACCGACGAGTTCACCGAGGTGAGCTTCGTGGCCCGCGAGGTGCCGGGGCTGGGCTACAGGGCCTACCGCCTCGAGCCCCGCGCCGAGCCCGTCTCGCACTTCCGCCTGCGGCCCTACACCCTCTCGGAGACCGTCGCCCGCGACAAGGGCAACTGGGAGACCACCGACTTGGCGATGGGGATCGGGCGCATGGAGAACGCCTACCTCGAGGTGACGGTGAGCCCCAAGGACGGCTCGCTGACGCTGCGGGACAAGGAGACCGGCCATGTCTACGAGGGCCTGGGCGTCTTCGAGGACGGCGGCGACGCGGGCGACACCTACAACTACTCCTTCCCCATCGGCGACCAGGTGCTCTCCACGCGCGACGTGCCCCCCCGCCTGAGCTGGGTCGAGCTCGGCAGCAGCCGCTCGACGCTGCGGGTGACGTGGCCCTGGAGCCTGCCCGCCGGCCTGAGCGAGGACCGCAACTCGAGGAGCCCCGACTACGTGCCCTTCGAGCTGCACTCCGACGTCACCCTCCACGCCGGGGTGAAGCGGGTGGACGTCCGCACCCACTTCACCAACACCGCCAGGGACCACCGCCTGCGGGCGCTATTCCCGCTGGGCAGGGCGGTGAAGGTCTCGAGCGCCGAGGGCCACTTCCACGTGGTCGAGCGGCCCGTGGGCCTGCCCGAGGGCGAGCGCGGCAGCGGCGAGCCCGCCGTGCACGAGCACCCCCAGCAGACCTTCGTCAGCGTCTCGGACGGCACCCGCGGCCTCACCGTCGCTAACCGGGGCCTGCCCGAGTTCAGCGTGAGCGAGCGCGGGGAGGTCGCCCTCACGCTGCTGCGGGCGGTGGGCTGGCTCTCGCGCGAGGACTTCCTGAGCCGGGTGGGCGGGGCCGGGCCCACCGCCGCCACCCCCGAGGCCCAGATGCTGGGGCCGGTGGTGGCCGAGTACAGCCTGATCCCCCACGCCGGGACCTGGGCCGAGGCCCGGAGCTACCGCGCCGCCCACGACTTCAACGCCCCGCTCTCGGCGGTCCCGGCGATCAGCCAGGTCGTCCCGCTGCGCAACCGGCACCTACCCCTGACGAACGAGCTGCCCCCGGCGGGCCAGTTCGTCGCGCTCGAGGGCGACCTGCTGCTCTCGGCGCTGAAGAAGGCCGAGCGATCCGAGCACCTGATCCTGCGCTTCGTCAACCTGAGCGCCCGGCCCGCCGAGGCCCGGCTGCACTTCCACCTCCCCATGCTGCGGGCCTTCCGCGCCAACCTGCGCGAGGAGCTGGGCGAGGAATTGCGGCTCGAGGAGGGCACCCTGCGGCTGGAGGCCGGGCCCTGGGAGGTCTTGACGCTGGCGCTCGAGCCCGAGCGCGCGAGGGGGGAGCGATGAAGAAGACCCTGGCCCTGCTGCACACCACCCCGGTCACGGTGGCCTCGATGAAGGAACTCGCCGCCCGGCTGGCCCCCGAGGTGCGCGTCGTCAACATCCTCGACGACAGCCTCCTGGCCGACGCCATCGCCGCCGGGGGGGTCACGGAGGCGGTGCGGGGGCGGCTGGAGAGCTACGTCGAGCAGGCGGTGAAGGCCGGGGCCGACGCGGTGATGTGCTGCTGCTCCTCGGTGGGCGAGGTCATCGACGCGGCCCGCGCCCGCACGCCCGTGCCGCTGCTGCGCATCGACCGCCCCATGGCCCGGGAGGCCGTGCGGCTGGGGCACAGGGTCGGGGTGATGGCCACGGTCAGGACCACCCTCGAGCCCACCGCCCGCCTGGTCGAGGCCGAGGCGAGGGCCGCGGGCAAGGCCGTGGAGCTGAGGACCGTGCTGGTGGAGGGCGCTTTCGAGGCCCTGCAGCGCGGCGACGGGGCCGAGCACGACCGGCGGGTGGTGGCGGCGCTCGAGCGCCTGCTGCAGGAGGTGGACGTGGTGGTGCTGGCCCAGGCCAGCATGGCCCGCCTGCTGGCCCACCTGACCCAGCCGCCCAGGGTGCCGGTGCTCTCCAGCCCCGCCTCGGGCCTGGGCGCCGCGCTCGAGGCGCTGGGGCAGGAGGTGGGGGGGTGAAGCTGCCCGGTGCCCTCACTCTGGCCGAGCTGCTCCCGGTGGCTCAGGCGGGGGGCTTCGCGGTGGCCGCCTTCTCCGCGCGCTACCTGGCTTGCGTGCGCCCGGTGGTGGAGGCCGCCCTACAGACCGACTCCCCCTTGATCGTCGAGATCAGCCAGCGCGAGCTGGGCTGGTTCGCCGTCACGCCCCGCGCGTTCCGCGACGCGCTCGAGCGGGCCCTCTACGAGACCGGTGCTGATGTGCCCTTCGCGCTGCACCTCGACCACACCTGGGAGCTTCCGGTGATCGAGGCGGCGGTCGAGGCCGGCTTCTCCAGCGTGATGATCGACGCCTCGGCCCTGCCCTTCGAGGAGAACGTGGCCCTCACGCGGCGGGTGGTGGAGTACGCCCACCGCCACGGGGTGAGCGTGGAGGCCGAGCTGGGCAGGCTCACCACCACCGACAAGCTCGAGTCGGAGAACGACGAGGCGATGTACACGGTGCCGGAGGAGGCGCGGGAGTTCGTGCGCCGCACCGGCTGCGACGCGCTGGCGGTCTCGGTGGGCACCGCCCACGGGGTCTACCCGGTCAAGAACCCCCGCATCGACTTCGAGCGCCTGGCCGCCATCCGCGCCCTGCTGCCCGACACCCCCATCGTGCTGCACGGGGGCTCGGGGCTGCCGGAGGAGACGGTGCACCGCGCCATCCGGCTGCCGGGCGGGGGCATCTCCAAGATGAACGTCGCCACCGACCTCGAGAACGCCCTGCTGGGGGCGATGGGCGGCCTCAAGCGCATGACCAGCGCCGAGCTCGACGCCCTGCCCGAGGAGCTGCGGGTGCTTGGGCTCGAGGCCGTCAGGCGAGAAGCCAGGGACAAGATCGAGCGCTTCGTGCTCTCGGCGGGCAGGGCCAGCGCTTACCGGCCGGGGGTGGAGGGCTAAGTGCGCCACTCGCTCGCGGGCGACGACTGGCAGGTGGCGGAGTCGGTCAGCGAGGGCTGGCGCTTCCGCCGCCTGCACCTGGGCGCCGAGGAAGGGGTGGGGGCCTTCGCCCGCACCCGCTGGATACCCGCCCAGGTGCCCGGCTGTGTCCAGTGGGACCTGCTGCGGGCCGGGCTGATCCCTGACCCCTACTTCGGGGAGAACAGCAAGCTCGCCGAGTGGGTGCCCCAGCGGCAGTGGGTCTACCGCAAGCGGGTGCGCGTGCCCCCGGGGCTGCAGGGCAGGCCGCTGTGGCTGGCCTTCGGCGGGGCGGACTACGCTGCCGAGGTCTACTGGGACGGCGAGCGGCTGGGGAGGGTGGAAGGGCTATACTCCCTGTCCCGCTTCCGCCTCGAGAGCCCCGGCCCCGAGCACCTGCTGGTGGTGGCGCTCGAGGAGGCCCCGCCGGAGCCGGCCCAGCTCGGGCGCACCAGCGCGACCCGCACCCTCAAGCCCCGGATGGGCTACGGGTGGGACTTCGGCACCCGGCTCGTCCAGGTGGGGCTGTGGCGGGAGGTGTGGCTCGAGCCCGCCCTCCCCGGCGAGGTCCGTGCGGTCTACACGCACACCGAGCTGGCCCAGGGCAACACCCTGGCCCGCCTGCGCTTCGCGGCGCGGCTCGAGGGGGCGACGGGGGCCGACCTCCGCGTGACCCTCTCCGACCCCCAGGGCAGGACGGTGGCCGAACGCCGGCTGGACCCGCACGAGCAGCGGGAGGGGGTCCTCGAGGTCCCCGACCCCCGGCTGTGGTGGCCCCACGGCTGGGGCGAGCAGCCCCTCTACACCCTGCGCGTGGAGTGGGGCGAGTCGGCGTGGCAGCGCCGCGTGGGCCTGCGCGAGGTCGCCCTGACCCCCAACGCCGGGCGCACCGACGCCCTGCCCTACACCTTCACCGTCAACGGGCAGCCGGTTTTCGCCCGGGGCTTCAACTGGGTCACCCCCGACCTGATGTACGGGCGCCCCGGCCTCTGCGAGCGCTACCGCCACCTGCTGGGCCTGGCCCGCGGCGCGGGGGCCAACCTGATCCGGGTCAACGGGGTGAACCCGCCCGAGCGCGAGCTGTTCTACGACCTCTGCGACGAGCTGGGCCTGCTGGTGTGGCAGGAGTTCACCCTCAGCTCCTCGGGCACCGACAACCTGCCCCCCACCGACGCGGCGTTTTTGCGGCGGCTCGAGGCCGAGCTCCCTGCCCTCATCGAGCAGAAGCGCCACCACGCCTGCCTGGCGGCGTGGGGCGGGGGCAACGAGCTCTCGGGCGAGGGCAAGCGCCCCCTCGACGCCACCCACCCCACCCTGGCCCGCATCCGCGCCCTGGTGGCCGAGCACGACCCCCACCGCCCCTTCCTGCCCACCTCGCCCAGCGGCCCCGAGTACGACCTCTCCCCGCAGGCGGCCCTCGAGCGCCCCCACGACCTGCACGACGTGCATGGCCCCTGGCACTACCGGGGCCTGCGCGACACCTACGCCCCCTTCCACCGCTCCACCGCCCTCTTCCACAGCGAGTTCGGCTGCCAGGGCGCGGCCTACCCCGCCACCCTGCGCCGCTTCGCCTGCGAACACCACACCTTCCCGCCCGACGACACCAACCCCCTCTTCGTGCACCACGGCGCCTGGTGGCTGATGCGCCACCGGGTGGAGGAGGTGTTCGGGCCGGTGGCCGATTACGCGAGCTACTGGCGGCTCTCCCAGGCCCTGCAGGCCGAGGTGATCCGCTACGCCGTCCACGCCAACCGCCGCCGGTACCCGGTGTGCAGCGGCGCGTTGGTCTGGCAACTGGGCGAGCCCTGGCCAAGCGCCCACAACACCGCGCTGGTGGACCACTATGGCCACCCCAAGCTGGCCTACTTCGCGGCCAGGAGCGCCTTCGCCCCGGCCTTCGCCGGGCTGTGGTACGCCACCCCCCACCAGCCCGAGCGCCTCGAGTTCACCCCCGAGGTGCTCTGCGACCGGCCCTTCGCGGGGCGGCTCGAGCTGGGGGTCTACGACCTGGAGGGCAGCCTGCTCGAGCGGCTGGAGTTCCCCGTATCCGCCGAGCGCCACCAGGCGCTGGGGCCCTACCGCCGCCCCTGGGCCACCCCCGCCGCCTTGGTGCGGGTGAGCCTGTCCGATGAGCGGGGAGAGCAGGTCTCGCGCAACGAGTACCTCTTCACCCGAAGCACCCTCGAGCCCCTGCGCTCCCTCCCCGCGACGCGGCTCGAGGTCGAGCTTGAGGGCGATGGGCTGGCTGTGCGCAACGCGGGGGCGGTCCCGGCCTACTGGGTCGCCCTCGAGGCCCTCACCCCCGGTCACTACCTCACGCCCGGCGACGGCGGCTTCCACCTGCTCCCCGGCGAGCGGAGGTGGCTGGGCCTGGAGGCGTGCCGCCGCGCCTCCCCCGACCCCGACACCCTGAACGCGCCCGTGGAGCCCCTGCGCCTGGGCCTGGGGGCGCTCAACGCGCCCGAGCACCGGCTGGAGGTGGGCTAGTGGAGTTCCTGCGCTCGCTGGTGCAGGGGGCCGTCCTCACCTGGCGGCACCTGCCGGAGGTGGTCGCCGTCAACCTGCTGTGGCTGGCCTTTAGCTGGACGCTGGTGGGCTTCGGCCCGGCCACCCTGGCGGCCTACCACTGGCTGGCCCGCCACGCCCGCGACGCCAAGGAGCTGCGGCTGAAGGAGTTCTTCCCCCTGCTGCTGCGGCACCTGTGGGCGGGAGTGGGGTGGGCGCTGGCGCTGCTGCTGCTGCTGGCGCTGGCCTACGCCAACCTGGCCTTCTGGCCGCGGGTGCTCCCGCCCTTCGCCCTGGCGGTGGTGCAGGTGTTCTGGTGGTACGTGCTGGCGCTGTGGCTGGCCCTTCAGCCCTACGTGCTCGAGAGCCTCACCCTCGAGCCCGGCCCCCTGCCCTCTCGGCTGTTCGTGGCGCTGGCCCGCTTTTTCCGCGAGCCCCTGACGGCGCACGCGCGGGTGCTGGTCCCGGTGACGGTGCTGTGGGTGGGGTTACAGTTCAAAACCCTGATCCCGCTGGTGCTGGTGGGGGTGATCCTGCTGTTCATGACGGTGAGCGTGAAACCGATGTACGTCCCGCCACAACCCAGGGAGGAGGAGGTTGCATGATCGCAGCCAGTATCGATTTCGGGGGGACCAAGCTGATGCTGGGCTTCGTGGATCAGGCGGGGCAGATCCTCGGCCAGCAGACCTTTCCCACCCCCAAGGAGCGCGGCCCCGAGGGCGTGGCCGACTTCGCGCTCGAGAAGCTGCACGCGCTGGGGCGTTCGCGGGGGATCGAGCTCGAGCGCTGCGTGGGGGTGGGCTCCACGGTGCCCGCCCTCGCCAACACCAAGGCCGGGATGCTGCTCTACGCCCCGGCCCACGGCTGGTGGGACGTGCCCTTCGCGCGGATGCTCGAGGAGCGCTTCCATCTGCCCGCCCGCATCGCCAACGACGTCAACGCCTGCGCCTTAGCCGAGCTGCGCTTCGGGCTGGGGCGGCAGTTGCGCAATTTCTTGTGGGTGACGGTCTCGACCGGGGTGGGCAGCGCGCTGATCCTGGAGGGCCAGCTCTACGAGGGCTCGGGGGCGCTGGCCGGGGAGATCGGGCACTTCGTGCTCGAGCCCGAGGGTTATGAGTGCGGCTGCGGGATGCGCGGCTGCGTGGAGGCCATCGCCGCGGGCCCGGCCATCGCCCGGCGGGCGCGGGAGATGGGCGTGCAGGCCGCCGACGCCCGGGAAGTGGCCCGCCTCGCGGCCCAGGGCGACCCCAAGGCTAAGGCGGCCATCCGCGCCAGCGAGGACTACCTGGCCCAGGCCTTCAGCTACGCGGTCAACCTGCTCGACCTCGACGCGGTGGTGCTGGGTGGGGGGGTGAGCCAGAGCCTCGACCTGGCCTACGTCGAGCGGGCCATGCTCGCCAAGGTCATCATGCGCGAACGCCGCAAGGTGCGCGTTCTGCCCACCACCCTGGGGTACTCGGCAGCCCTGGTGGGGGCCGCTTCGCTGGTGCTGCCGGGGTGAGGAGAGCGCCTTGAACAATCCCGTCGTTTTCAACACCGCCAACTTCGCCTACCGCCAGGCCGGCTACCCCGGCGTCAACGACTGGGGGCTGGCCTGCCGCACCACCCGGCTGCACCTGACGCCGGTGGAAACCTACGAGGAGCGCTTCGACGCCATCGTGGCCGAGGTGCAGGCCATGGGCTTCGACACCCTCGACCTCTGGACCGAGCACCTGGCCCTGCGCTGGCTCACGCCCGAGCATATCGAACTCGCCGCGCGGGTGTTGGGGCGGCGCGGGATGAAGGTGGTCTCGATGGCCGGGGGCTTCGGGGCCACGGTAGAGGAGTTCGACCTCTCCTGCCGCATCGCCCGGCGGCTGGGCGCACGCATCCTGGGCGGGGGCCTCGACCTGCTCAAGACCGACCGCGCGGCGGTGGTGGAGAAGCTCGAGCAATACGACCTGGTCTACGGCTTCGAGAACCACCCCGAGAAGACCCCGGAGGAGGTGCTGGAGAAGGTCGGGGACGCGGAGGGAGGCCGCATCGGCGTGTGCATCGACACCGGCTGGTTCGGCACCCAGGGCTACGACGCCGCCGAGGCCATCCGCCGCCTGGGGGGGCGGTTGGTCAACGTCCACCTCAAGGACGTGCTGCGCGAGGGCACCCACGAGACCTGCCGCTACGGGCGGGGGGTGGTGAGCATCCGCCGCTGCCTGCAGGCCCTGAAGGAGGTGGGCTATAGCGGCCCCATCGACGTCGAGCACGAGCCCGAGGGCTTCGACCCCGAGGCCGACCTCAAAGCCAGCCACGCCCTGCTGCGGCAGTGGATGAAGGAGATCGCATGAAACCGCTCAACGTCGCCATCGTGGGTTGTGGGGTCATCGCCGGGCCCTACAGCAAGGACATCCTGACCCACCCCGAGCTCAAGCTGGTGGGCTTTTACGACCTGGACCCGGCTCGAGCCGAGAAGCACGTCGCCGAATACGGTGGGCGGGTCTTCGGCTCGTACGAGGAGGTGCTGGCCGCGCCGGACGTGGACGTGGTGGTGAACCTGACCATCCACCACGCCCACTACGCGGTGGTGAAGCAGGCCCTCGAGGCGGGCAAGCACGTCTACAGCGAGAAGCCGCTGGCCATGAGCTACCGCGAGGCCGCCGCCTTGGTGCAACTGGCGCAGGAAAGGGGCTTGCGGCTGGCCTGCGCCCCCATCGTCTTCCTGGGCGAGGCCCAGCAGACCGCCATGCGCTGGGTGCGCGAGGGCAAGCTGGGGACGGTGCGGATGGTCTATGCCGAGGTCAACCACGGGCGCATCGAGGTCTGGCACCCCGCCCCCCAGCCCTTCTACGAGGTGGGGCCGCTGTTCGACGTGGGGGTGTACCCCCTGACCATCCTCACGGCCCTCTTCGGCCCGGCCCGGCGGGTCAGCGCCTACGGCACCACCCTCAAACCCGACCGCCTGACCAAGCGCGGGGTGCCCTTCCGGGTCGAGGGCCCTGACTATCTGGTGCTGCACCTGGAGTTCGAGGGCGGCCCGGTGGTGCGGCTCACCGCCAACTTCTACGTCTCCCACCGCACGGTGCAGGGCGAGGGCGTCGAGTTCCACGGCGACGCGGGCTCGCTGCACCTGGTGCGCTGGTTCGAGCGCGACGCCCGCCTCGAGTACGCCGACTTCGAGAAGCCCTACGAGCCGGTGCCGCTCGACAAGACCCCCGAGCGCGGCTTCGACTGGTCGGCCGGCCTGCTCGACATGGCCGAGGCCATCGCCCAGGATCGTCCCCAGCGGGTCACCGGGGCCCAGGCCGCCCACGTGGTGGAGATCCAGGAGGCGGCCTACCGCTCCATCGAGACGGGCCGCCCGGTCGAGCTGACCTCGAGCTTCGCCGTGCCCGCCCCCATGCCCTACGTGGCCGCTGAGCAGGCCTGAGGGGACCGTGCCGTGACCGGGCCGGGCATCCGCGAGTACCTCCAGGCCGTGCAGGGCGCCCTCGAGCAGGTGGACGCGGGGGCGCTCGAGCGGGCCGCCGACGAGCTGTACCGGGCCTGGGAGGGGGGCCGCCAGGTCTTCGTCTTCGGCAACGGGGCCTCGGCGGCGCTGGCGAGCCACATGGCCGCCGACCTGGGCAAGCTGACCGCGCCCGACCTGGGGCAGGGGCCGTGCGTGAGCGGGGCCCGGCGGCTGCGGGTGATCAGCCTGAGCGACAACGTTCCCTGGCTGAGCGCCCTGGGCAACGACGTGGCCTACGCCGACGTGTTCCTCGAGCAGCTCAAGAACTACCTCCAGCCCGCCGACGTGGTCATCGGCATCAGCGGCTCGGGGGGCTCGAAGAACGTGCTGCGGGCGCTCGAGTACGCCTGCCGCGCCCGCGCCCGGGTGATCGGGCTCACCGGGATGCAGCCCCAGTCCGAGGCGATGAAGCCCTTCTGCGCGGTGCTGGTGCAGGCCCCGCTCGAGATGATCGAGCAGATCGAGGACCTGCACGTGATTTTCCACCACGTCATCGCCCGGCGGCTGTACGCGCGGGTCAGGGAGGCCCGGTGACGTGGCCCTACGCCGTACGCCGTACGCGAAAAGACAAGGGTGTAGGGCGTAGGACGTACGGCGCAACGACGGGGAACTGACATGCGCTACCTCTACATCGACGTGGACTCCCTGCGGGCCGCCCAACTGGGCTGCTACGGCTACCCACGCCCCACCTCGCCCACCCTGGACCGGCTGGCCGCCGAGGGGGTGCGCTTCGAGCACTGCTACGTCTCCGACGCGCCGTGCCTGCCCTCGAGGAGCGCTTTGGCGCTGGGCCGATTCGGGCTGAGGAGCGGGGTGGTCAACCACGGCGGGCTGGTGTCCGAGCCCTTCCCGCTGGGCCCACGGCGGGGGTTCTCGGGGGCACCCGGCTTCGAGACGCTGTTCCAGGCCTTCCGGCGGGCCGAGTACTACCCGGCCTCGATCACCCCCTTCCCCAACCGCCACGTGGCCCCCTGGTTCACCCTGGGCCTGCGCGAGTGGCACAACACCGGCAAGGGTGGCTTCGAGCTGGCCCACGAGGTGAACGCGGTGGCCGAGCCCTGGCTCGAGGCCCACGCCCGGCAGGACCGCTGGTTTTTGCACGTCAACTACTGGGACGCCCACACCCCCTACCGCCTCTCCGACGAACTGCCCAACCCCTTCGACGGCTTCCCGGAGCCGGAGTGGCCCACCCCGGAGGTGCTCGAGGCCCACTGGAACAGCTACGGCCCCAACAGCGCCCAGGACTCGCCCGGCGTGTGGGCCAAGCAGGTGCCCCGCGCGGGCGTGCCCCACCAGATCCGCACCCGCGCCGACCTCCGGGCCTGGATCGCGGCCTACGACATGGGCATCCGCTACGTGGACGACCACGTCGCCCGCCTGCTGGCGGTCCTGGAGCGCCAGGGCGTGCTGGGGGAGACCGTGGTCGTCATCAGCGCCGACCACGGCGAGAACCAGGGCGAGCACAACGTCTACGGCGACCACCAGACCGCCTGCTCGCACACCTCGAGAGTGCCCTTCATCGTGCGGGGCCCGGGCTTCGAGGGCGGGCGGGTCAACCGGGGCCTGCACTACCAGTTTGACCTGATGGCGACGCTGCTGAAGCACGCCGGGGGCGAGGTCCCGGCGGGCTGGGACGCCCGGCCCCTCGCCAGCCCCGACGACCCCGGACGCCCGGCCCTGGTGGTCTCGCAGATGGCCTGGACCTGCCAGCGCAGCGTGCGCTGGGGGAAGCACCTCATGACCCGCACCTACCACGACGGCTACAAGGAACTGCCCGAGCTCGCGCTCTACGACCTCGAGGCCGACCCCCACGAGGAGCACGACCTGGCCGGGAGCGAGCCCGCGCTCGTGGCGGAGGGCTTGCGCATCCTCGATGAGTGGAAACACGCCCTGCTGCAGGACACCCAGGCCCCCGAGCCCTACGACCCCATGTACGTGGTGCTGCGCGAGGGCGGCCCCTGGCAGGTGCGCGGGCGGCTGCGCTGGTTCGTGGAGCACCTGCGCCGGACCGGGCGGGCCCACCACGCCGCGGCGCTCGAGCGGCGCCACCGGAGGGAGCTCTAGATGCAGCCGATTCTTCCCGGCCTCTACCGCCACACCGACGCCTCGCACGTCTACGTGCTGGTGCGCGACGGGCGGGCCCTGCTGATCGAGGCGGGAGACGGCTCGGTGTTCGAGCGGCTGGGCGAGGCCGGGGCAGAGCGGGTGGATGCGCTGCTCCTCACCCACCACCACCGCGACAGCGCGGGCGGGGCGCAGGAGGCCGTGCGGCGGGGCGTCCCGGTCTACGCCCCCGAGGGCGAGCTCGAGTGGCTGCGCGACGCCGAGGGCTACTGGCAGCGGCGGCAACTGCTCAACAACTACGACCCGCGCGAGCACCACCGTACCCTGCTGGAGAACCTCGAGGCCCACCCCCTGCGCGACTACGGCACCTTCCGCTGGGGCGAGACCGAACTCCGCGTCCTGCCCACGCCGGGCCACACCCTGGGCTCGGTGACGCTGGGGCTCGAGTGGGCCGGGCAAAAGCTGGTCTTCAGCGGTGACCTGATCGCGGGAGCGGGGCAGGTGTGGTCCCTGGCCGCGACCCAGTGGACCTACAACGGCGGGGAGGGCTTGGCAGGCACGATCCTTTCGCTGCTCGACCTGCAAGAGCGCGGCTTCGGGCTGCTGCTGCCCACCCACGGCGAGCCGCTGGGCCCGGAGGCCATCCCGCCCACCGTCGAGCGGCTGTGGGAGCTCATCCGGCTGCGCCGCCACAACCCCCGGCTCCTGCAACTGCGCGAGCAGCCGTTCGAGGCCATCACCCCGCACCTGTTGGCCAGCCGCACAAGCACGGCGAATTATTACGTGCTGCGCTCCGAAAGCGGCAAGGCGCTGCTCTTCGACTTCGGCTACGACTTCATGTTCGGGGCTCCGGGCAGCACCGAGCGGGCGGCGCGGCGGCCCTGGCTCTACACCCTGCCCGCGCTGAAGAAGCAACACGGCGTCGGGCAAATCGAGGCCGTGATCCCCACCCACTACCACGACGACCACGTGGCGGGCATCAACCTGCTGCGCGAACAATACGGCACCGAGGTCTGGTGCGCCGAAAACTTCGCCGACCTCCTCGAGCGCCCCCACGCCTACGACCTGCCCTGCCTGTGGTTCGAGCCGATCCCGGTGGACCGCCGCCTGCCGCTGGAGACGCCGCTGGAGTGGGAGGAGCACCGCCTCACCCTCCACGCCCTGCCGGGCCACACCCGCTATGCGGTGGCGATGCTGCTCGAGGCCGGCGGCAAGCGCGTGCTCGTCGGCGGCGACCAGTACAGCGACGGCGACGGGCTGGGCCTCAACTACGTCTACCCCAACGAGTTCCGCCCTTCCGACTATGCCCGTAGCGCCGAACTCTACGCCCGGCTGCGGCCCGATCTCATCCTCACAGGCCACTGGGAGCCTTTCTCCCCCGGCGCGGGCTACTTCGAGGCACTGCGGGAGCGCGGGGAAGCCCTTCAGCGCCTGCACGCCGAGCTGGTGCCGCTCGAGGCCCGCGCCTGGGCCAAGGCCCACCCCTACCACCTGGGCCTGACCACCGGGAGCGAGCTGAGCGTGCGCGTGTTCAACCCCCACCCCACCCCCCAAACGGCCCACCTCTATCTGCACCTTCCGCCCGGCCTGGAGGCCGACCGCCTCGAGGACGTGCTCGAGCTACCCCCCGGCGGCGAGGCCGCGCTGGCCTTCCGGCTGACCGCCCGCGCCGCGGGGCTGCGCCGGGCGCGGGTGGGCATCGGGCTGCGGCTGGGCGGGCGCGACTACGGAACGATTAGTGAGGCCCTGGTTTCGACGGAGGAGAAGGATGTTTGAGATTCGCGGAGTGCTCGAGGGCTTTTACGGGCGGCCCTGGTCGTGGGCCGAGCGGCGCGCGATGGTGGACTTCGCCGCCCGGCACGGCTACAACCGCTACTTCTACGCCCCCAAGAACGACCCCATCCACCGCAACCGCTGGCGCGAGCCCTACCTGCCCACCGAGATGCGCTGGTTCGGGGAACTGGCCCGGCGGTGCGAGGCGGGCGGCCTGAGGCTGGTGTTCGGGCTCTCCCCGCTGGAGTACCACTACACCAGCGAGGCCCACTGGCGCTCGCTGCTCGACAAGGTGCGCGCGGCGCAGGCGGTGGGCGTGCGCGACTTCTTCCTGCTGATGGACGACATGCCCGACCGCTTCCGCTACCCCGAGGACGGCGAGCGCTTCGGCTCGCTGGGGGAGGCCCAGGCCTGGCTGTGCGGGCGGCTGCGGCAGGAGGTGGCGGGCGAGCTGTACTTCTGCCCCACCGAGTACCACGGCGCCGGCGACTCGCCCTACCTGCGCACGCTGGGCGAGCGCCTGGACGGGGGCATCGAGGTCTTCTGGACCGGGCGCGAGGTGTGCTCGAGCGTCCTCCGCACGCCCGACGCGCACGCCGTGTCCGCCGTGCTGCGCCGCCCGGTGGTCTACTGGGACAACTACCCGGTCAACGACGTGGACATGCGCTACGACCCCCACATCCGGCCCTACCGGGGCCGCGACGCCGACCTGGACAGCGCCTGCAAGGGCATCGCCCTCAACGCCGCGCTCCAGCCCGAGGCCAGCAAGATCGCCCTGCACACGGCGGCCCAGTACCTCGCCGACCCCCAGGGCTACGACCCCGAGGCCGCCTGGGACCGGGCGCTGCTCGAGCTCACCGGCGACCCCGCCGACGCCGAGGCCGTGCGCACCCTGGCCGACTTAGCCCGCAAGAACCCCCTCGAGCCCGGCCAGCACCTCGACAACGCCCTGCGGGGGCGGCTCGAGGGCTTCTTCGCCGCGCCGGTCACGCCCGAGCGGGTGGGGGAGATGCGGCGGCTTTTCGAGGGGTTGGCCCGCAGCGCCGAGCGCCTGGAGAAGCTGCGCAACCGGGCCCTCGCCGCCGACCTGGCCCCCTGGACGCAGAAGCTCGCCGGCTGGGCCGAGGTCGGGCTGCGGGGGCTGGACGTCCTCGAGGCCCCTTCCGAAGCAAAGGTGGAGGGGTTGCTGGGGGCCATCTTCCGGGTGCGCGAGAACTTCCACTGGGTGGGGGGCGACCTCTTCGACGTCTTCGCCCGTGAGTGCGTGCGGGCTGTGTCCAGGCCGTCGCTTTCCCAGGCGGGCGGGGGGTGGACGGAATGGAAATGACGCTGCAGGAAACCGCCCGGCAGAAGGCCCAGGAGATCCTTTTCCGCAACGGCAGCCCCATCGGGCTGCTGGGCTCCTCGCAGGCCTATAAGCAGGTCTGGGCCCGCGACAGCATGATCTGCGGCCTGGGCCTGATGCTCACCGGCGAGGAGGGCCAGGCCATCCACCGCGCCAGCCTGCGCACCCTCCAGGCCTACCAGAGCCCCCTGGGCAACATCCCCCACAACGTGGGCTTCACCGGCATCCCCGACCCCGCGCTCATCGCCCACGGCGGGGCCTTGAGGGTGGGCGACGACGCGCCGAAGGTGGTCGTAGACACCGCCCACGCCGGCTGCATCGACAACAGCCTGTGGTTCATCCTGGGCAACTACTACACCTTCATGACCGACGGCGACCTGGGGCGCCTGCGCTCGGCGTGGCCCGCCGTCCTCCGGGCGCACACCTGGCTGCGCTACCAGGACTCCAACGAGTGCGGGCTCCTGGAGGTCCACGAGGCCATGGACTGGGCCGACCTCTTCGCCAACCGCTACAACAGCCTGTGGCCCAACGTGCTGTGGTTCGCGGCGCACAAGGCGCTGGGCGCGATGGCCGAGGCGCTAGGGGAGAGCGCGGGGCCCTACCTCGAGGCCGCCGAGGACATCCGCTTCAAGGTCAACACCCTGCTGTGGGTGGGGCCGGAGGTGAGCAAGGACCTGGAGTGGGTGGAGAACCACCGCAAGGAGTGGCTCTACCCCATCCGCCTCACCACCACCCATCTGCAGGAGCGCCCCTACTTCCTGCCCTACATGGCCTTCCGCGACTATTGCGACCGCTTCGACACCTTCGGCAACCTCGCCGCCGTCCTCTTCGGGCTGGCGAGCGAGGCCCAGGCCGATAAGATCTTCGACTTCATCCGCACGCGCGGCGTGGACCAGCCGCACCCCATCAAGGCCATCCACCCGCCGGTGATGCCCGGCGACCCCGACTGGCGCGAGTACTACCGGCTCAGGAACCTCAACCTGCCGCACCAGTACCACAACGGCGGGGCCTGGCCCTTCATCGGGGGGTTCTACGTGGCGGCGCTGGTCAAGGCAGGGCGGCTTGGGGAGGCAGGGCGGCAGCTCGAGCGGCTCACGGAGATGAACCGGATGAGCCGCAGCGGGGGGGAGTGGGACTTCAACGAGTGGTTCCACGGGGAGTCGGGGCAGCCGTCGGGCTTCGCGGGGCAGAGCTGGTCGGCGGGGATGTACGTCTACGCCTACGAGAGCGTGCGGCGCGGGGAGTGCCCGGTGTTCAACGCGGGGTTCGGATGGTGAGCGAGTTTATTGCCCCTGCGGGTGGGGAGGGGTCTGCTCGCGGTGTTTTACATCGGCGACCTTCGGGGCGCCCTCAGGGGTATAGGGGGGCAGGGTTCGACCCCAGGGGAGTGGCGGTACGCCATAGCCGCCGCGCGGCGGTTTACTCGAGTGAAGCGGCGGCCGTAGGGACAACGCGCGCGTTGTCCCTACACCCTGCGGTGCTGCGCTGGCGCTACCGGCTGTTCAGCGGGGCCAGCGTCGGAAAAGCCGAGGCGACGCGCCGTGGCCTCTACGCCCGCCGCATCTCCCGCATCTGCTTCCAGGACTTCCGCGAGGTGAAAGAACCCTACGCCGGCGCCGCGGGGGGGACGCTGGCGCGGCTGGAGGGCCCGGTCATACCCTCCACCCTGCGGGCGGCGCGGGACGGCAGGGGCTTCGTGCTGCGGGTGAAGGAGGTCGAGGGCAAAGGCGGGGAGGCCCGCTTCTGGCTGCCGGGGCGGCGCGTGGCGCGGGCCTGGGCCACTGACCTGCTCGAGCGCGAACGCCGGCCGCTCGAGCCGGACCCCGGCGGGGGCCTGCGCTTCCCGGTCAAAGCCCGGGGCTTCGCCACGGTGCGCTCCGAACTGGAGGGCGCATGAGGCCGCGGGTGGGCGTGGTGGCCGACGACATCACCGGCGCGGGCGACATCGGCGGGCTGTTCGCCAAGCACGGCTACGCGGTGCGCGTCTTCGGGGCCGAGGCCGACCTGGCAACCCTGCCCCGCCTCCTGGAGGGCCGGCGCCACGACGTGCTGGTCGTGGACACCGACAGCCGCTTCCTGAGCCCGGAGCTGGCGCGGGAGCGGGTGGCGAGGGCGGCTCGAGCCCTCCAGGACCTCGGCTGCACGCTCTTGTGGAAGAAGACCTGCTCGGTGTTCCGCGGCAACGTGGGGGCCGAGTTCGACGCCCTGCTCGACGCGCTGGGCGCCGGCTTCGGGGCGGCGGTGGCGGCCTTCCCCAAGAACGGGCGCACCACCCTGCACGGCGTCCACTACGTGCGGGGGGTGCCGCTGAACGAGTCCGAGTTCAAGGACGACCCCGTTCACCCCACGCGCACCGCCAACCTGCTCGAGGTCGTCGCGGCCCAGTCCCGCCGCCCGGTGCGGAGCCTGCCGCTCGAGGCGCTGCGCGAAGGGCGGGCCGAGGAGGTGCTCGAGGCCGCCCGGCGGCAGGGGGGCTACCTGCTGTGCGACTGCCAGACCCAGCAGGACCTCCACGCCCTCGCCCGCCTGCTGCACGCCGAGCCCGTCCTGCTCGGCTCCTCCGCGCTGGCGGAGGAGCTGCCCCATTTCTGGGAGGCGCCCGAGCCCTTCGACCCGCTGGCCGGGGTGGACCTCGGCCCGGCCCACAACGCGCTGGTGGTGGCGGCCAGCGTGATGCCCCAGACCCGCGCCCAGGTGGAGGCCTTCGTGGCGGCGGGCGGGGCCGAGCTGGTCCTGAGCGGGGAGGAGGCCCTCGCGCACCCCGAGCGGGCTCGAGCCGCCCTCGCCGGACAGGCCGTGCGGCACCTGCGGCGCGGGCAGGACGTGCTGGTGCGCTCGGAGAACTACCCCGAGGCCGTGCGGCGCACCCGCGAGCGCGGGGAGGCGCTGGGGCTGGGGGGCCTCGAGGTCAGCCGGCGCGTCTCCGGGCTGCTGGCGGAGGTCGCCCGTGAGGCCCTGGCCCACACCGCTGTGCGCCGCCTGGTCGTGCTGGGCGGCGACACCTCGGCCAGCGTGTGCCGGGCACTGGGCATCCACCAGACCGTGGTGCTGCGCGAGATCCAGCCGGGGCTGCCCTCGAGCCTGGCCGTGCTGGAGAAACCCCTGCTGCTGGTGCTCAAGTCGGGCTCCTTCGGCCAGCCCGACTTCATCCTGCGGGCCCTGGAACACCTGGAAAACCTGAGGTCAAGCCATGACTGAAACCCTGCCCTTCCGCGACCCCGCCCGGCCCCTGGACGAGCGCGTCCGGGACCTCGTCTCCCGCATGACCCTGGAGGAGAAGCTCTCGCAGATGACCCACCCCGCCCGGGCCATCCCCCGGCTGGGCGTCCCGGCCTACAACTACTGGAACGAGGCCCTGCACGGCGTCGCCCGCAACGGCCGCGCGACCGTGTTCCCCCAGGCCATCGGCATGGCCGCGACCTGGGACCCCGCGCTCATCCGCGAGGTCGCCGGCGCCATCGCCGACGAGGGCCGGGCCAAGCACCACGAGGCGCTGCGGCAGAAGGGGGAGACCGACTGGTACCAGGGCCTCACCTTCTGGTCGCCCAACGTCAACATCTACCGCGACCCCCGCTGGGGCCGCGGCCAGGAGACCTGGGGCGAAGACCCCCACCTCACCGGCGAGATGGGCAGCGCCTTCGTGCGCGGCCTGCAGGGCGACGACCCCAAGTACCTCAAGGCCGCCGCCTGCGCCAAGCACTTCGCGGTGCACTCCGGCCCCGAGAAGCAGCGCCACGGCTTCGACGCGCGGGTGAGCCTGCGCGACCTGCACGACACCTACCTGCCCGCCTTCCGGAAGCTGGTGACCGAGGCGAAGGTCGAGGCGGTGATGGGGGCCTACAACCGCGTCAACGGCCACCCCTGCTGCGCCCACCCCTACCTGATGGGCGAGGTCTTGCGCGGGGAGTGGGGCTTCGGGGGGCACTTCGTCTCCGACTGCTGGGCCGTGGCCGACTTCCTCCACGGCCACAAGATCGTCTCCGACGCGGCCGAGGCCGCCGCCCTGGCGCTGAAGGCGGGGTGCGACCTCGAGTGCGGCGACGTCTACCGCAAGCTGGGCGAAGCCTTCGAGCGCGGCCTCATCACCGAGGCCGACCTCGACGCCGCCCTCTCCCGCCACCTCGCCACCCGCTTCAAGCTGGGCATGTTCGACCCGCCCGAGGCCGTGCCCTATGCCCAGACCCCCATGAGCGTGGTGGGGAGCGAGGCCCACCGCGAGCTGGCCTACCGCGCCGCCGTGAAGTCGGTGGTGCTGCTGAAGAACAAGAACGGCATCCTGCCGCTGCGCGGCGTGCGCAGCGTGGGCGTCACCGGCCCCAACGCGGCCGCCGCCGACGTGCTGCTCGGCAACTACCACGGCCTCTCCGACCGGCTCACCACGCTGCTCGAGGGCGTCGTGGCCCGCGTCCCCGAGGGCGTGCGGCTCGACTACCGCCTGGGCACCCAGCTCGTCCACGAGGCGGCCTACCCCATCCGGGGCTTCCCGCCCGAGCTCACCTCCTGCGACGCGGTGATCGCCTGCATGGGCATCTCCCCGCTGCTGGAGGGCGAGGAGGGCGAGTCCATCGGCTCCGCCGAGAAGGGCGACCGCAGCCGCATCGAGCTGCCCGAGGTGCAGGCCGAGTTCCTCCGCAAGCTGGCCGCCGCCGGGGCCAGGATCGTGCTGGTGCTCACCGGCGGCGGCCCCGTCGCGCTGGGCGACCTCGAGGACCTCGTGGAGGCCATCGTCTTCGTGTGGTACCCCGGCCAGGAGGGCGGCCGGGCCGTCGCCAGCGTGCTCTTCGGCGACGAGGCCCCTTCGGGCAAGCTCCCCGTGAGCTTCCCGCGCTCCACCGCCGACCTGCCCCCCTTCGAGGACTACTCCATGGTCCCGAAGCCGCCTCAGCGGCCCGGCGATGCCGGTACTCGGGGGCGCACCTACCGCTACGCCGAGGCCGAGCCCCAGTTCCCCTTCGGCTTCGGCCTGAGCTACACCGCCTTCGAGTACCAGGGCCTGAAGCTGGAGAAAGATCGCCTGCAGCCCGGCGAGCCGCTGCGCCTCGAGGCCACCGTCGCCAACACCGGCCCGGCCGCGGCGGAGGAAGTGGTGCAGTGCTACCTGCAAGACCTCGAGGCCTCCGTCCCCGTCCCGCGCTGCAAGCTGGTGGGCTTCACCCGCGTCGCCCTGGAGCCTGGCGAGTCCCGCACGGTCGCGTTCACCCTCACCCCCGAGCAGATGAGCCTGGTGGACGAGGACGGCAAGCTGCGCCTCGAGCCCGGCGAATTCCGCGTCACCGTGGGCGGCTGCTCACCGGGTGAACGGGGGCTCGAGCTGGGGGCCCCTCGGCCGGTCGGGGCGGTTTTTACCGTGGGGAGTCATAGCCGATAGCTGATAGCTGATAGCCAAACGCAAAACGCAAAACGCAAGACGCAAGACGCAAGACGCAAGACGCAAGACGCAATACGCAAGACGCAATACGCAAGACGCAATACGCAAGACGCAATACGTAAAGCGCCTCATTGGGGTTAATCATCCACTGGGGTTGTGCCCGCCCCCCAGGCCAACTACAGCCCCACTTCCCCGTGGAAGGGCGCTCGATGGTCGCTGCCGTGCCCCGGCCGGGGTGTGCGGCTCACGCGGGAGGGGGTGGGCGGGGTGGCGCAGACGAGCATGCCGCCGACCCCGGCGGCATGTCTGCGAGTCCCTCGGGGGAGCCCAGGGGGAGCAGGTTTCCGGCGTATGCCGGATCGCGTACCGCGATGCCCTCGCCATGTGGAATGGCCTCCCCCTCGCTCCCCTGACGGCGGAACCGCGGTCGCCAAATCAAAGCACCGCAAACCACCTTTCACCGCCAGCGCAAAGGGAAAAGGGGCGAACCTTGCGTTCGCCCCTCCTGGGTTTGGGTCTTCGTGGACGCCCAGAGCCTAGCGCTGGCTCTGGCTGCGGCTGCGCGAGCCTCTCTCGCCGCCCTCCTGCTGCCCACCCTGCTCGGCCTGGCTGGCGGTGTCCGACTGCCCCTGGCCCTGCTGCTTCACCCGGATGTTGTTCTGCACCTCGCGCACGCCCGTGCACATCTCGGCGATCTCCTCGGCGCGGCGCTTCTGCTGGCGGTCGGTCACGGTGCCCGTGAGGGTGACCTCGCCGCCCGACACCTGCACCTCGATGTCGCTGGCGTCGACGTCCCAGGCCTCCATCAGGCGGTCGGAGACTTCCTCGCGGATGCGCTCGTCGCTGCGCTGGTAACCCTTGGGGCCCTTGCCGTAGTGCTGGCCGCGGGTGCCCTGGCCCATGCCCTGGCCGCCCTGCCAGCCTTGTCCGCCCTGCCAGCCCTGGCTTCCGTAGCCGCCCTGGCCCCCTTGCCAGCCCTGGCCGCTGAGCCCCTGGCCGCCCCAGTTCCTCTGGCCGCCCTGCCAGTCCTGGCCGTAGTAGGAGCCGCCGAACTGGCCGCTGTAGCCGGCGGTGCCGCCCTGGCCGCTCCAGTAGCCGCCCATGCCCTCGCCGTAGCGGCCCTGCCCGCCTTGCCAGCCCTGCCCACCGTATTGGTCGCCGTAGCGGCCACCCTGGCCGTACTGATCTCCGCCGTAGCGGCCACCACCCTGGCCGTATTGGTCGCCGAAGCGGCTGACGCCGCCTTGGGTGCTGTAGCGCCCCTCGTCCTCGTAGCTGCCATAGCCACCCCGGCGACCCCGGCCGAACTCCTCACGACCCCGGCCGATGTCTTCGCGGCCGTAGCCCGAGCGGTCGTAGTCCTCGTCGTAGCGGCCGCCGTAGCCCCGGCCTTCCGAGTAACGGTCCTGGCTCATGTAGCGCTCGTCGCCCCGGTCGCGGTCGTGGCGGTCGTAGCGGTCGTAGCGGTCCTCGTCGCCTTCGTAAGCGTCGCCGCGGCGGCCGGAGGTCTGGTAGGTGTCGCGCTCATCACGACGGTCTTCACGGTCGTATCGGTCGGTGTTGCGCTTAGCCATAGAATTCCTCCTCCTCTGGCGGTAGCTTCACCGCCGGATGGCTTAAAACGGTGCTGCGCTCGAGTTTGGGCCCAAATCCGAAGCTTAGCGAACATACCATAAGCGCACTTGCTGAACGTGGCCTGAGTGCCGATGACGACGCGATTTTTGCCACTCTTAAGTGTTAACTCTTAAGGGTGTTATACCGCTACGTGGGCGGGGCGTGGATAATCAGGGTCGGGGCTTCTCATCGTTATAGCCGCAGGGGGGGCTTGCGATAGCCGAAATGGCTTCAGGCCTGCCTCAGCATTAGCAGCCACATTGGGAGAGAGCGGGGCCAGACCGTGGCATTGATTCTGGTAGTGGATGACGAGGCGAGCGTACGGTCTTTTTTGCGCAGAACCCTGGGCCTGTACGGCCATGAGGTGATGGAGGGGGAGACCGGTTTGCAGGCGGTGCAGATCACCGCCGAGCGATGTCCCGACCTGATGATCCTCGACTACAACCTGCCGGGCCTCGACGGCCTCGAGGTGCTCGAGACCATCGCCCGGCACTGCCCCTTGCACAAGGTGCTCATGCTCACGGGCCGCGACGACTACGAGGTGCAGGACAAGGCCGTGGCGCTGGGCGTGGGGGCCTTCGTGCAGAAGCCGATCGACCTGAACCGGCTCATCGCTTTGGTGGACGCCCTGCTGAAGAAGCCCTAGACCGCCGCTCAGGGTCCTTGGCCCGGATGACCCGCTTTTCGAATTCGGTAGGGCCCCGGGCTCAGCCCCTGGCGGGGCCTAAGACCCCCTGGACCACGTCGAGGAGGCGCTGAGGGTCGATGGGCTTGACCTCGAACCGGTCGGCGCCCAGGGCCAGGGCCTCGCGCCGCACCTCGGGGTCGTCGTTGGCGGTGAGCAGGATCACGGGCAGGCTGGGCCGCTCGAGCTTGAGCTGGCTCAGCACGGTCAGGCCGTTGGCCCCGGGCAGCCAGTAGTCGAGGATGACCACCTCGGGCCGGTACTCGCGCACCGCCTTCAGGCCCTCCTCGCCGCTGAGCACGCTCTCGACCTGGAAGCCGGCCACGCGCAACACCCGCCGCAGGTAGCCCTGGACCATCAGGCCGTCTTCGATGATCAGAACCTTCGCCATCGGCTGTGCCCTGGCCGCTGCGGGCGGATGGCCCGGGGAATTCGGGTCTTGGACAATGGGTCGCTCACGGTCCTCTCGCCGGCGCCTTCACGTCGAATTCGTGCTCCCCAGCAGCCCGTTCACGGTGTCGAGCAGTTGGTTGATGTTGACGGGCTTGACCAGGTAGGCCGCCGCCCCTACCAGATCCTCGGGCTGGTTCTCCTCCTCGTCCTTGGCGCTGAGCACCACCGTCTTGAGCACGATGCCCTGCGCGTCCAGGTGGTGGAGCACCTCTTTGCCGTCGAGGCCCGGCATCATCAGGTCGAGGATGAGCAGGTCGGGGCGATCGGCCTCGAGCCGGTGCAGGCACTCCTCCCCCGAGGCCAGGGTCTCCACCGTGTAGCCGGATAGCCCAAGCGCGCGCTGCAGGAAACGGCGTACCGAGGGGTCGTCATCCACCACGAGGATACGCTTCATAGCTTCCTCATCCTGGCTGAACTAAGTCTATAGCAAAGCCCAGGCCATACATTAGAACCGCTGCTACGGCCTCAGCTAAAAAGCATACGCCAAAGGAGGCAAGGCGGGGAACACCCCTGCACGGGCGGAGCCTAGTATCCTACCGGATTCAAAAAGATAATCATCCGATCCGAAGAGCCCGGAGGCTATCTTTTTGAATCCTAGAGCACTCCCTTCGGTCGGGTTAGTTCGTCACCGAACGGTGACGAACTAACCGAATCTGGTATCATTTGACAGAAAAAGTCAGAGGCTATCTTTGCGAATCCCAGAGCACACCCCTCCCTGGCGGTCGGCGAAGAAAGCGTATCCCTCCCGAGGGGCGGCACCGCCCTCCGCTACGCGGATAACTTCGGCCCTGTCAGTTTGTCACCATTCGGTGACAAACTGACCAAATCGGGTATTACTCCCCGTGGGGCCGCTCGGGCGGGGTGAGCGGCAGGCGCACGAAGGCGGCGGTGCCCCGGCCCAGCTCGCTCTCGAGCCGGATGTCCCCCCCGTGGTACTCCACGATCCAGCGGGCGATGGACAGCCCCAGCCCCGTGCCCCCAGGGTCGCGCGAGCGCGAGACGTCGGCGCGGTAGAAGCGGTCGAAGACGCGGGGCAGGTCGTGGGGGGCGATCCCCACCCCGCTGTCGCGCACCCAGAACTCGGCCCAGCCCTCCGCCTCGCGCCAGCCCAGCCAGACCTCTCCGCCCTCCGGGGTGTACTTGAAGGCGTTCTCCAGCAGGATCAGCACGAGCTGCTTGATGCGGTCGGGGTCGGCGACCAGGGGGAGCGGGGGGCCGGGCTCGAGCCACAGCCGGTGCTCGCGGCTGAGGTGGCGGGCCTCGCCCGCGGCCTGGCGCAGCACCTCGCCGAGCTCCATGCGGGCCAGGCGCAGCGGCACGCCGGAGTCGCCGCGCGCGAGGGTGAGGAGGTCGTTGACCAGGCGCGACAGGCGGGCCGCCTCCTGCGCCGACTCGCGCAGGGAGGCCGCACGCTCCTCTGGGGGGATGTCCCTGAAGAGCGTGAGCAGCTCGAGGTTGCCCAGGATCGCGGTGAGGGGGGCGCGCAGCTCGTGCGAGGCGTCGGCGACGAAGCGGCGCTGGGCCTCGAGCGAGCGGCGCAGGGCCTGGTCGGCCTGGGCCCGCTCCACCAGCGGCCACACCCGGCCCGCCACCTCCTGCGCCAGCCCCACCTCCTCGGCGTGCCAGTGGCGCGGCCGGGCGCTGACGAGGTTCATCACCGCCACCCATTCCCCGCGGTAGAACTGCGGGACGCTCACGAAGGCCCGCACCCCGGTCTGGCGGTAGTTCGCCGCGAGGGCCGCGGTGAAGGGGTGGGCCTCGGCGTCCTCGACCTTCAGGGTCTCGCCCCGCCGGTACGCGGCCTCGCCTTCCGGGGTGATGAGGTTGGCGATGGGGTAGGAGCCGGCCAGGCTCGGCAGGCCCCGCGACCAGTCGCGCAGCACCGTGAAGCGCTCGCCCTCGATGCGGGCGAAGTGGCAGCGGTCTACGGCGAGGTACTCGCCCAGGGCGCTCGAGGCCGCCGCCAGGATCTCCTCGGGCTCGCCCAGCGGGCGCAGGCGGGCCTCGAGGTCGAGCAAAAAGCGGTCGTCGAGCTCGGCCCGCTTGCGCTCGGTGATGTCCTCGATGTAGCCCACCCACTCCCGGACCTCGCCGCCGGGGCCCAGCATGGGCACCGCACGCACCAGGACGTGGCGGTACTGCCCGTCGCCGCGGCGCAGGCGGTACTCCATCTCGAAGGGCGTGCGGCGGCCGAGGGCCTCCTGCCAGGCCTGGGCCACCTTCCCGCGGTCGTCGGGGTGGACGGCCTCGAACCCGCCGAAGTTCTGGTACTCCTCGAAGCGCTGGCCCGTGAAGCGTTCCCAGCTCTCCTGCCGCCCCTTGAAACGCCCGTCGGGCTCCGCGCTCCAGACGATGTTGGCCGAGTTCTGCACCAGCAGGCGGTAACGCTCCTCGCCCGCGCGCAGGTCCTCGTAGAGGCGGGCGCGCTCGAGGGCCTGGGCGCACAGGCCGGCCAGGGTGAGCACGAAGGCCTGCTCCGCCGGGTCCCACTCCAGCGTCCCCGCGAAGCTGAAGTTGAGGCTGCCCACGACCTCCCCGCCCACCCACAGCGGCAGGCTCACCCCGGCCTCGCTGCCCAGGGCGCGGATGTCGGGCTCGAGGTGGGGGTACTGGCGGGCGAAGTCCGCGCTCGAGTGCATCCAGCGGGGATGCCCGTCGCGTGCCGTGTCGGCGGCGGGGATGGGGGAGTCGAGGGGTATGGCGTAGTAGCGCTTGCCCAGCTCGGGGTCTACCGGCACCGTGGCGGCGCGGGCGACGGCCCGCAGGGTGGCGCCCTCGCGCAGGAACAGGGCGCCGGTGCGGGCCCCCAGCACCGCGGCTCCCTCCTGCGTCGCGGCC
>NZ_KE387023.1:1508805-1515590 GCF_000430045.1 Calidithermus chliarophilus DSM 9957
CGCGCCAGCGCGGCGCTCACCGCCTGCAACGCCTCGGCCCGCCGCCGCGCCTGGCGCTCCTCCTCGAACAGCCGGGCGCGCTCGTAGGCGATGGCGGTCCGGTCGGCCAGGGCCAGGGCGAAGGCCCGCTCCCCCTCGTCCCAGGCACGGGGTTCGGCGAAGCCCAGGGAGAGCACCCCGAAGACCTCCTTCCCCCGCCGCAGGGGCAGGTGGGCGTTGGCCTCGAGGGTCAGGCGGGCGATGTCCCCGGCGAAGTGGGGGTAGCGCTCGAGGACGTGGTGCCGGTCGCGGTGGAAGACGGGCTCGCCGGTGCGGGCGGCCTCGGCGGCGGGGTGGAGGGCGTCGAGGGGGACGAGGCCGAAGCGCCGGGCGGTCTCGGCGTCGGCGTGGGTGCCCAGCACGTGCTCCTCCAGCGCCAGCCCCTGCGGCGTGACCAGCCGCAGGCCGCCCCCGTTGCTCCCGAGCGCCCCCAGCACCTCCTCCAGCAGAACCCGCCGCACCTCCGCCAGGGTCTGGGCCCCGGCCAGCCTCGCGGTGACCTCCTGCAGCGCCCGCAGCCGCTCCTCGGCCCGCCGGCGCTCGGAGATGTCGATCACGGAGATCAGCACGAAGTCGCCCTCGGGGGTGTGCATCGGGTTGAGGCCGATCTCCACGGGGACCTCGCGGCCGTCCTTGCGCAGGGCGAACAGCTCCCGCCCCGCCCCCATCGCGCGCGCCTGGGGGGCGGCCATGAACCCTGCGCGCTGCGAGCGGTGCTGCTGGCGGAAGCGCTCAGGCACCAGGTTTTCGACGGGCATGCTCAGCAGTTCCTCACGGCCGTAGCCGAACAGCCGCTCGGCCTGGGAATTGGTCAGCACCACCTGCCCTTCGCGGTTGACCATCAGCAGCGCGTTGGGGATCGACTCGACCACCTGCCGGAAGCGCTCCTCGGCCAGCCTGCGCTCGGTGACGTCGATGTCGACCCCCACCACGCGCAGCGCCTGGCCGTGGGCGTCGTGGATGACGATGGCCCTGCTGCTCACCCAGCGCACCTGCCCGCTCGGCAGGGCCACGCGGTACTCGAACTCGCGCGGCCGGGGCCAGCCCTCCCGGAGGTTGGCCTCCACCATGGAGCTGATGCGGGGGCGGTCGTCGGGGTGGACGCGCTCGAGGAAGGCCTCCACCCCGCCCCGGAAGGTGCCGGGCTCGAGGCCCAGCAGCCGCTCGAAGCCCGCCGTCCAGTGGTGGGTGTCGCTCACGACGTCCCATTGCCACCAGCCCACGCCTTCGGGCTCCAGCTCGGGGGTCGGCAGGAGGTTGGGTCTTGGCTGCTCGGGCTTCACCTCCCCAATTATCCATCCAAGTTCCAGGCTTTTCATGGGATGGATCAGGGGTCGGTTCCTGTTTGGGGTGTTTCTTTGCGGGTGGGGAGGGGGTGTGTTGCGGTGGGGTGGTTTGGTGTCCCCCGCTCCGCCGTCAGGGGAGCGAGGGGGAGGCCATTCCACATGGCGAGGGCATCGCGGTACGCGACCCGGCATACGCCGGAAACCTGCTCCCCCTGGGCTCCCCCGACACCCCGCCCACCCCCTCCCGCGTGAGCCGCACACCCCGGCCGGGGACGGGTTCGCAGGACGAGCGGGTGTCCCCTGGGGAGTAGGGCTGTAGTTGGCCCGCGGGGCGGGGCACGACCCCAGTGGATGATTTATCCCAACGAGGCGTTTAGCTATCGGCTATCGGCTATGGGCTATCGACTATCGACCATCACCCCCCTACTTCCTCCCCGGATTAGCCGTCTGGTCCTGCTCGAGCGACTCGCGCTCCTCGGGGCTGAGGGATTCGGTGCCGTCTTCGGGGGCGGGGCGTACGGGGATGCGGCCGCCGCTGGCCATTTGCCAGTCGGTGATCTCGAGGGAGGGGTTTTCGGCGGGGTCGAGGGAGTCCGGCGGGGTCGGGGGCTGGCTCTGGGGGGCGGGGTCGGGGCGCTGGCCCTCGACCGCCTCGCTGTGCCAGCCGGACTCGCTGGAGCCGGGGTTGGGCTCATAGAGGTCGGTCTCGCGGGAGAGGAGGGCCTGGCGGTCGGGCGGGGGCTGGTCCTCCTGGAGTTCCTCGACCGCGGTGACGGGGGCGTTCTCGGGCTCGTCGCCCTGGCCCACGAGCGCGGGCCCCGGCTGGATGTGCTCGGGGGCCTCGCCCACGCGGTCGGCGTCGCCGAAGACCTCGCGCTTGGTGAGGGGCTCGCCGGTCTCCACGCTGTAGCCGATGATCGCGTCGGGGCCGGTGTTCATCAGGGGCTCGTGGCCCGGCGTGTCGCCGGGGGTCTTGGGGTTTTTGGTGTTCTCAGCCATGGGTCCTCCTGGGGTCCTACCCGGTCATCTGGGGCCGGTCTTCGGGGGTGGGCTGGCCTTCCTTGACCTTGGCCCCGGCGGGGAGGAAGGCGGCGGAGTCGTAGTAGGTGCGCAGGCAGGCGACGGCCTCGCCCTTGAACTCGAGCACGCTCACGCCCCGGTAGCGGATGGGCTGGCCGCCGGCCAGGGTGCCCTCGGAGAGCCACTCGAGCGCGGCGGCGTGTTCGCCGAGCACGGCGGGGCCGAACTCGGTGCGGACGACCTCGAACTGGGCGAGGTAGCCCTGCCAGAAGCGGCGGGCGCCCTCCTGGCCGCGGGCGGGCTCGAGGTGGTTGAGGCGCATCAGCTCGGCCCCGGGGTCGAAGAGGGCCACCAGCGCCTCCACGTCGCCGCTGGCCTCGGCCCGTTGCAGGGCCTCCTGGAAGCGCCGGACGAGGTCGGGGGGCGGGGTCATGGGGTCACCACCGGGGGGGTGGGCTCGCTGGGGGCGGGCTTGGCCGGGCGCCGGGCCCGCAGCCAGGCCAGCACCAGCGCAGCCTCGGCCAGGGCGTCGAGCAGGTAGACCGCGCCGATGCGCCCGCCCAGCACGTAGCGCAGGTCGATGAACAGCAGCGCCAGGGCCGAGCCCACCGCCAAGACGCGCAGCTCGAGGCCGACCTGCCGCCGCAGCGCCCCTACCAGCAGCGCCGTCCCCACCACCGCGATCATCAGGCCCACCGTCACCACCAGCCAGTCGTCGGTCTTGGGGCCCGTTACCGCCTCGAAGCTGGCGAGGTCGAACAGCGGCCACAACCCGGTGGCGAGGTAGAACAGCGCCTGCGCCAGGGCCACGGCGCTCTCGGGGGGGCGGGGCAGGGCGTTCATGGCCGTAGCACCACCCGGCAGCACCCGTCGTGGTGGTTCTTGAAGGTCTCGAAGGCGCGGGGGGCCTCCTCGAGGCTCATGCGGTGGGTGATGGGGAAGGTGGCGTCGAGCTCGCCCTTGCTCACCTTCTCGAGCAGCATCCCCACGTAGCGCTGGGCGTGGAGCTGGCCCATGCGCAGGGTGAGGCCCTTGTTGAAGGCGGCGCCGATGTTGAACTTGTCGATCAGGCCTCCGTAGACCCCGATCACCGAGACGGTGCCGCCCTTGCGGCAGGCCTGGATGGCCTGCCGCAGCGCGAAGGGGCGGTCGCTCTCGAGCTTGAGCCGGGTCTTGATCTCGTCGTACAGCCGCCCGAAGCCGGTGCCGTGGGCCTCCATGCCCACCGCGTCGATGCAGCGGTCGGGGCCGCGCCCCCCGGTCATGTCGCGCAGGCGCTCGACGATGGTCTGGCCGTCGTGCTCGAGGCTGCGGAAGTTGACGGTCTCGGCCTGGCAGTGGCGGCGGGCGAGCTCGAGGCGCTGCTCGTCCTGGTCGATGGCGATGACCCGGCCCGCGCCCAGCAGCCAGGCGCACTTCATGCTGAACAGACCCACCGCGCCCGCCCCCCACACCGCCACGGTGTCGCCGGGCTCGATCTCGGCGAAGAGGGCCGCCTGGTAGCCGGTGGGCAGGGCGTCGGAGATGAAGAGCACCTGCTCGTCGCTGAGGCCCTCGGGCACCTTGACGGGGCCCACGTCGGCGTGGGGCACCCGCACGTACTCGGCGAAGCCGCCCGCGTAGCCGCCGAAGAGGTGGGAGTAGCCGAAGATGGCCGCCCCCGAGTGCCCGTAGACCTGCTCGGCGGCGTGGGCGTTGGGGTTGGTGTTCTCGCACAGGCTGTAGAGCTCCTTCTTGCAGAAGAAGCACGCGCCGCAGGCGATCACCGCGGGCACGACGACCCGGTCGCCCTTCTCGAGGTGGCGCACCTCGGGCCCTACCTCCACCACCTCGCCCATGAACTCGTGGCCGATGATGTCGCCGTGCTGCATGGTGGGGATGAAGCCGTCGTAGATGTGCAGGTCGGAGCCGCACACCGTCGCCAGCGTGGTCCGCACGATGACGTCGTCGGGGCGCAGGAGGAGGGGGTCGGGGACGCTCTCCACCCCCAGCCGCCCCACGCCCTGCCAGGTGACGGCCTTCACGGCCGGGCCCCCCGGGCGGGGGAGCTCACGTGCTGCTCCCCTCGACCTTGCGGCCCTGCTCGGCCGGCTGCCCCTTGCCCACGGGCTGGCCCTCGGTGGTGGCGGCGTGGCCGGTCTCGAGCACCTGCTGCAGGCGGCGCAGGTCGTTGGCGACCTGCTGCTCGGGGTTCTGCCCGATGAGCTTGGCCAGCGTCACGCCCAGGTGCCCGGCCGGGGGCTCGTACATCATCTCGAGCTGCACCAGCGTGCCGCGCTGGGGCCCGAGGTCCTGGAAGTGCACCACGCCCCAGTTGGGCAGCTCCGAGCCCGGCAGCGAGCGCCACGCCAGCCGCTCGCCGGGGCGGTCCTGGGTGATCTCGGCCTCCCACTCCAGCCGCATCTCGGCGGGGCCCTTGGCCACCCAGCGCGAGCGCTTGTCGTCGAGGACGGTGACTTTCTCGAGGTGCTCCATGAAGCGGGGGAGGTTGCTCAGGTCGCGCCAGAAGCGGTAGACCTCCTCGCGCGGGCGCATGACGGTGATGCTTCGCGTCAGGCGCACCGGGGCGTTGGCCCGCGCGAGGGGCTTGCGCAGCAGCACGTAGGCGGCGGTGCCCACCAGCGCCATCGCGGCGATCCTGGAGGCGACGGAGGCCCAGTTGGTCGAGCTTTCGCGGGTCTTGAGTTCTTCTCGCATGGCCTTCTCCTTTCGTCATACCGGATTCGAAAAGATAATCTCATTTGGCGGAAAAGTCAGAGGCTATCTTTTCGAATCCTAGAGCGCTCCCTTCGGCCCTGTCAGCTCGCGGCCGTCCGGCGCCGAGCTGACCGAATCTGGTATCAAAAGCGGCCCCGGGCACGGTGGGCCGGGTGGAACAGCCCGGGGGCGAAGCGCGTGGCGAGCACGGCGGCGGCCTCGAAGAGGCCCAGGTGGTGCCACGACAGCAGGTGCTCGAGCAGGCTCTCCTCGAGGAAGCCCAGCAGGCCCAGGCCCAGCAGCGCGGTAGGGGAACGGGCGATCTTCTTCCTCACGTCACACCTCCTCTCTCACGGCCGCGCCGCCCGCTCGGCGGCCCGGTCGGACGGGACGGTCTTGGTGGTCAGCGAGCCGGCGACCTCGGCCAGCCCCAGCACCAGGTGCGGCACCCACACCCGCTCGCTGAAGCCCAGCAGCCAAGGCGACAGCGCCAGGAAGGCCCCGCTCAGCAGGTCGAGCCACAGGTGCGTGGGCATGGGGATGCGCCGCGCCAGGCCCGCCTCGTTGTCGGTGAACAGGCTCACGAGCACCATGACGACCCCGAGCGCCACCGGGACCCAGGTGGCCGCCCCGTCGTCGCGGAAGCCGAGGAAGAAAGGGCTGGCGATGAGGAACAACCCCATCACGTAGTCGATGAGCCCGTGGACCGCCGTGGGAATGAACCGCATGTCACCCTCCTCGAGCGCCGCCGCGGGGCTCAGGTGTTGATGACCTCCCCGCCGTTGGGGTGCAGGATCTGCCCGGCGAAGTAGGAGGCGTCGTCGGAGGCCAGGAAGACGTAGCTCGGCGCGACCTCCTCGGGCTGGCCGGGGCGGCCCATGGGCACGTCCTCCCCGAACTTCTCCACCTTCTCCTCGGGGAAGGTCGAGGGGATGAGGGGGGTCCAGATGGGGCCGGGGGCCACGCCGTTGACCCGGATGCCCCGCTTGACCAGGTTCCCCGCCAGCGAGCGGGTGAAGGCCACGATGGCGCCCTTGGTCGCGGAGTAGTCGAGCAGGTGCGGGCTGCCGCGGTAGGCGGTGACCGAGGTGGTGTTGATGACGGCGCTGCCCTCCTTGAGGTGGGGCAGCGCGGCCTTGGTGAGGTAGAAGTAGGCGAAGATGTTGGTGCGGAAGGTGCGCTCGAGCTGCTCGGCGCTGATGTCCTCGAGCCGTTCCTGCGGGGTCTGCTCGGCGGCGTTGTTGACCAGCACGTCCAGGCGGCCGAAGACGTCGATCACCCGCTGCACCACCTGGCGGCAAACCATCTCGTCGCCCAGGTCGCCGGCGATGGCGATGCAGCGGCGGCCGTATTCCTCGACGCGGCGCTTGGTCTCCTCGGCGTCGGAGTGCTCCTGGAGGTAGGCGATGGCGACGTCGGCGCCCTCCTTGGCGAAGGCGATGGCCACCGCCCGCCCGATGCCCGAGTCGCCCCCGGTGACGAGGGCGACCTTGCCCTTGAGCTTGCCGCAGCCCCGGTAGCCGGGATCCTCGGCCTTTGGCTTGGGCTGCATCTGCGACTCGAGGCCCGGCGGCTCCATCGGGGGTTCCTGGCTTTTCTGCTGTGCCATAGTGCTCCTTTGCGCGATAGCTTCAGCGGCCGGGCGGGCCGCTGGGGTGCGTCGGAGGGGGGCCGCCCGCGGGGGCGTCGGAGGGGTGCTCCTGCAGGTCGAGCGCGCCGCTGTCGCGCAGCACGGCCCAGGCC
>NZ_KE387023.1:1515690-1516790 GCF_000430045.1 Calidithermus chliarophilus DSM 9957
CCAGCGCCGGCTGGAGCTCGGCCTCCCCGGCCAGCCGCAGGCCGACGGAGCGGGCCAACGCGGCGACGTGCTCGGCGGCGGCGCTCAGGGCCACGATGCGCTCGCGGGGCACCCCGGCGGTCGCCAAAGCCTGCACGGCCCGCTCGGCTCGAGCGGGTTCGTCGAACAGCCCCAGCGCGGTCTGTTGCACGCGGCCACCTCCTGATCCCGGATCGGGTGGGGCACGCTTCGCCAGGCTGGCCGACCGTTTTAAGGGAGTTTCAGGAGGTCGGTTCCAGAGGAGCCGGGTCGCGGTGGCTCCGTGTCCAACCAAGGAGGTCTTGCGGTACAAACCCGTGCGGGCAGCCGAGCCTGGCGAAGCGCGACCCTGAATTCAGTGTCGCCAGGCCGCGGGGAAAGGGCATCAGGGAAAGGTGGGGCTGGGGGTCTACACTTTCGGGTTATCGCCCGCCTCACGAAGCACGGGGCTCGGCCTGCCCGCCGTCCTCGGCTTCCCATAGCCGCCGGGCGAGGTGCACGCTGAGGTTGGCGAGGCGCTGGGAGAAGGCGACCTCGTCGTCGAGGTTCTCCCGCAACAGCCCCACCACCCGCGCCAGCCTCGTGTCGCGCGCGAGCTCCATGAGGCCCATGTAGCCGGCGACCTCGTAGCTCGCCGCCCGCAGGGCCGCCCCCGTGATCAGCAAGTCGGCGAGTTCGGGGCGCTCGAGCCGCCTGGAGGTCAGGCGGTAGCCCTCGACGATGCCCGAGGCGCCCGGGCTGGCCTCACCGAGCGGCTCGCGCCCCAATTGCTCGAAGGCCAGCCGCAGGTTGAGGACGTGCTCCTCGGCGGCCTGCAGGCGTTCGCCGAGCAATTGCCCGAGCCGGGGGTCGTGGGCCTGCTCGCGCATGCCGCGGTAACCCTGCATCAGGGTGCGCTCCACGCTGAGCAACTCGTCGAGCTCGCGGACGAAGAAGTCCATCGCGTTCATCACCCGCATGCTTCACCTCGGCACGGAGGGCACCGCCCCACCCGGAGCGGTGCCCTCCACCAGGAACTCTTTCCCTACCGCGAGGAGCGGCCGCGCCCGCTCCCGCCGCGCTCGCTCGAGCTGACGAAGCGG
>NZ_KE387023.1:1516890-1584181 GCF_000430045.1 Calidithermus chliarophilus DSM 9957
CGTCGTCACGGGAGCGGCCGGAGCCGGAGGAGCGGCTGCTGCGCCCGCGGTCGTCGTCGTCCTCACCCCAGCGGGCCCGCGCCCCCATCCGCCCGATCTCGCTGACGCGCTCCCGGCTCATCGAGGCGAAGCCGCGCCCGCCGCGGTCGTCGTCATCGTCATAACGGGACCCGCCGCGGCCAGAGCCGGAGAAACGCCCCCCGCGCCCACGGTCGTCGTCGTAGTCCTCGCCCCAACGCGCCCGGGCGCCCATCCGCCCGATCTCGCTCACCCGCTCGCGGTCCATGGAGGCGAAGCCCCGCCCGCCGCGGTCGTAATCGTCGTCCTCGTCGTAGCGGGAGCCGCCGCGCGAGCGCGAGCTGTAGCCGCGGTCGTCGTCTTCCTCGTAGCGGGAGCGGGAGCTCGAGCCGTAGCGCCCCCCGCGCCCGCGGTCCTCGTCGTCGTAGTCCTCGCCCCAGCGGGCGCGGGCGCCCATGCGCCCGGCCCGGCGGGCCTCTTCGGAGTCCCACTCGTAGGCGTCGCCGTACTCGTGGGCGGCCCGCCCGCCCCGGCTGGCGATCTCCCGCCGTTCCTCGCGGCCCATCGAGGCGAAGCCCCGGCCACCCCGGCCGTAGTCTTCTTCGTCCTCGTAGCGCGACCCGCCGCGCGAGCGCGAGCTGTAGCCGCGGTCCTCGTCGTCGTAGTCCTCGCCCCAGCGCGCCCGGGCGCCCATCCGCCCGATCTCGCTGACGCGCTCGCGGTCCATGGAGGCGAAGCCCCGGCCGCCGCGGTCGTAATCGTCGTCCTCGTCGTAGCGGGAGCCGCCGCGCGAGGAACGGGAGCTGTACCCGCGGTCGTCATCGTCGTACCGGGAGCGGCCCCCGCGCCCGCCGCGGTCGTCCTCGTAGCCCTCGTCGTCGCCCCAGCGGGCGCGGGCGCCCATCCGCCCGATCTCGCTGACGCGCTCGCGGTCCATGGACGCGAAGCCCCGCCCGCCGCCCCGGCCGCCCCGGTCGTCGTCCTCGTCATAGCGGGAGGAACGGGAGCTGTAGCCCCGGTCGTCGTCGTAGTCGCCACGCCCGCCGTGGGAGTGGCGCCCGCCTCGAGCGCGGTCCTCGTACGTCAGGTTCGAGCCGCGGCCGCCGCCTCGGCGGTCGTCGTCGTAGTCACGGGTGTTGCGTCCGTTCGCCATTATTGGACTCCTCAGGTGAGGGCGGGGTTGGCCTGGGCAGGGCTCGAGCACACCCCATCGGCTCGCTGCCCGTTCGCTGGGTGCCGGGGTGGGCGCGCCGAAACGCCCCCGCCCCGGGTTACGTCGTTTTGCCCCGGGCTTCCACCGGGTGCCCCGAGAGCAGGGCCCCCAGCTTCTCGAGGTCGTGCTCGAGCATCTTCTGCGGGTCCTTGAACACGCTGGCGAAGGCCTCGCCGATGGCGCCGCCCGGCGGGTCGTACTCGACGTGGACCGTGATCCTCGAGCCCGTGCCCTCGGGCCGCACGGTGATAAAGCCCCGGGTCTTGATCGAGCCCTCGACCGACTCCCACGCCAGGGTAGAGGGCGGCTCGAAGGTCTTGGTCACCGCCTTCCAGGACACCGGGATGCCCAAAGGCCCCGCCAGGTGCCACTCCGACGTGTTCTCGTCGAGCTTTCGCACCTCGCGCACGTTGGACATGAAGCGGTCGAAGTTCTGGTAGTTCGACACGAAGGCCCAGGCTTCCTGGACGCTGGCTTCGACCCTTACGCTAGCCTCTGCGACGTACATCGTCATCCTCCGGTTCAGCCCGGCATCCCGTTCCCCAAGAAGGGGTGAGGCCGGGATGGCCGCGCTCGTCTGGCCCGGGGCTTCCCCGTGAAGGGGGTCTACCCCGGGATCTGCGCTCGCCAGGGGCGAGCCGTCGTTCGCGCTGGCTTTCGGCCCGACGTCGGGCCGCGGGGGCGGGCGGGGGGCGCGCCGGTCGGGGTGGTTGCCGTGGGGGTGATCCGGTTCACGCTCTAAAGCCCTCCTTCCGCGCCGACGTGCGTCCAGTGTGGCACCGGGGCTATCTGCTGCCATCAGCGTGTGGAAGGGGCAAACCTTAACACTAAAGTGCCAACCCGGAAGGACTCAGGGTGCCTTCAGCATGATCCGGGAGACTCCTTAACGAGCATTAATTCGGCACCCGGCCCGGTGCCCTAGAAAGGAACGCGCATGAACTCCAGGGTTCGCATCCTGTTGGTGGACGATCATCCGATGGTACGTGAGGGGATCAAGCTCTTCCTCAAGCAGGACGGCTCGCTCGAGGTCGTGGGCGAGGTCTCCAACGGCGAGGAGGCCCTGCGCGCCGTCGAGCAGTTACAGCCCAACGTGGTGCTGATGGACCTCCTGATGCCGGTGATGGACGGGGTGAGCGCCATCCAGCAGCTCAAAAGCCGCCACCCCGAGGTCGAGGTGCTCGCCCTCACCAGCGTGCTCGAGGACGAGAAGGTGATCGGGGCGGTGCAGGCGGGGGCCAGCGGCTACTTGCTCAAGGACAGCCAGCCCTACGAGCTCATCGAGGCCATCCACGCCGCCGGGCGGGGCGAGGTGCGGCTGCACCCCGAGGCCGCCAAGCGCCTGATGCGCCAGGTCAAGACCCCCGAGATGCGCGAGCCGCTCACCCCGCGCGAGGTGGACATCCTGTGCCTGGTGGGCAAGGGCTACTCCAACAAGCGCATCGGCAAGCAGCTCAACCTCTCGGAGAACACGGTCAAGGCCCACGTCAGCTCGATCCTCTCCAAGCTGGGGCTCACCTCCCGCACCCAGGCCGCGCTCTTCGCGCTGCGCGAGGGCCTGATCCAGCTCGAGAACTGAGGGGGCGGCCCGTGGCGGAGCCCGCCCTCCCCGAGCCCCAGCACAGCGCCGCGCTGCTGGAGGGCTTCTTGGGCAGCGCCACGCTGGCCTTCGCCTTCTTCGACCCCGACCTGCGGCTGCGCCGCGCCAACCCCCGCTTGGCCGAGCTCGCCGGCCACGCCGAGCTGCTGGGCCGCCCCGTGGCCGAGGCCTTCCCCGACTGCGCCGCCGCGCTCGAGGCCCCCCTGCGCCGGGCGCTGCGGCAGGGCGAGCCGGTGGAGGGCCTGGAGATCGTGACGCCGCGGGGCTGGTGGCTGGTGAGCTGCTTCCCGGTGAGCGGCCCGGGGGGCGAGCGGCTGGGGGTGGGACTGGCCGCGCAGAACATCTGCGCGCAGAAGCAGGTCGAGGAGGCGCTGCGCAAGAGCGAGGAGCGCTTCCAGCTCGCCGAGGCCTCCTCGAGGGGCTTCCTCTACGAGTGGCGCCTGCCGGAGAACACGGTGTGGCGCTCGCGGGGCTTCGCGGTGACGCTGGGCCACCTGCCCGAGGAGGTGCCGCAGGACCCACAGTGGTGGGCCGCCCAGATCCACCCCGACGACGCAGCCTGCGCGCGGCAGGCCATGGAGGAGGCGCTGCGGCAGGGCGGGGAGTACTCCACCGAGTACCGGGTACGCCACCGCGAGGGGCGCTACGTCCACCTGTGGGACCGCGGCCGGGTGCTCTACGACACACAGGGCCGGCCCGCGCGGGTGCTGGGCACCGCCACCGACATCAGCGAGCGCAAGCGCCTGGAGGCCGAGCTGGAGCAGGCCAGCCGGCACGTGCGCGACGTGATCAACAGCCTGGTGGCCTTCGTGGGGGTCACCACCCCCAGCGGGGTGCTCATCGAGATCAACCGGGCGGCTTTGGAGACGGCGGGGCTCGAGGCGGGCGAGGTGCTGGGCCAGCGGCTGGAGGACACCTTCTGGTGGGGCCACAGCCCCGAGGTGCGCGCCCAGCTCTTCGACGGGTTGCGCCGGGCGCGGCAGGGCGAGGTGGTGCGTTTCGACCTCCCCACCCGCACCAAGGACGGCGGCATCACCCTCGACTTCATCATCTCCCCGCTCAAGGACGCCGAGGGCCGGGTGGCCTACCTCGTCACCTCCGGCATCGACATCAGCGCGCGCAAGGCCGCCGAGGCCGCCCAGGAGCGCCTGATCGAGCTGCTGCAGCAGTCCGAGCGCGAGGCGCTGGCCCTGGCCCAGATCGCCAACAGCCTCAGCCTCTCCGACCCCATGCAGACCAACCTCGACAGCCTGGCGGCCCAGATCGCCGAGGTGACGGGAGCCCTGGCCTGCACGGTCGAGCTGATGCGCGAGGATTTGAGCATCACCAGCATGGGCTCTTTCGGCCTCCCCGAGGCGCTGCTGGCCGGCTTCACGGCGGTGCAGGCGGCGGGCGAGCGCCTGCCCAGCCAGCGCACGGCCCAGCGGCGCGAGATGGACGTGGCGCGCCGCTTCCGGGACAACGCCCTGAGCGACCCCCGCTACGCCCCGCTGCACGAGGCCCTGCGTGCGGTGCGCTGGAACACCGTGGCGGCGGCCCCGCTGGTGCAGGGCCAGCGGGTGCTGGGGGCGGTGGTGGCCTACTACGCCGAGGACGACGAGCCTGCCATCTCCGACCTGCTGCAGCTTTCCACCATCACCTCCCAGGTGTCGCTGGTGGTGGAGAACATGCGGCTGTTCCAGGAGGTGCGGGGCAAGGCCGCCCTCGAGGAGCGCACCCGCTTAGCCCGCGACCTGCACGACTCGGTCTCGCAAGCCATCTACGGAATCAACCTGGGCGTGCACTCCGCCCGCGCCGCCCTGCCCCACAACCCCGCCGACGCCCTGCGATCCCTCGACTACGTGCTGCACATGGCCGAGACCGCCACCGCCGAGATGAAGAACCTCATCTTCGAGCTGCGCCCGGAGTCGCTCGAGCGCGAGGGCCTGGTGGCCGCCCTGCACAAGCAGACCCGCGCCCTGCGCCTGCGCCACAACCTGGAGTTCGACCTCGAGCTCCCCCGCGAGCCCGAGCTCCCCCTCCCCGCCAAGGAGGCCCTCTACCGCATCGCCCAGGAGGCCCTCAACAACGTCATCAAGCACGCCCAGGCCCGCCGCGTGAGCCTCGCCCTCGAGCCCCGCGAAGGCCGCTGGCGCCTGCGCGTCCGGGACGACGGCAAGGGCTTCGACCCCCACCGCGAGTTCCCCGGCCACCTCGGCCTGCACTCCATGCGCGAGCGCGCCCTCAGCGTGGGCGCCGAGTTCGTCCTGCACAGCGCACCGGGGGAGGGGACGTGCGTGGAGGTGTGGCTGGGGGTGGGGGGTGGGTAGTAGGGGACGGCAGGCTCGTGGCTCGTGGTTTGTGGCCTGTGGTAACCCCACCCCAGCCCTCCCCGCGTGCGGGGAAGGAATATCCCCCCTAGCCCCCCTTGCTAAGGGGGGAACAAGGCGTCTGGCGTTTAGCGTTTAGCGTTCGGCGTCCCCCGCCCCCGCCCGCGCCCCCTCGAACCACCCCAGCACCTCCAGGATGAGCAGCAACAGCAGCGTGGTGCCCACGGCGAGCAGGTAGCGCTCGAGGCCCACCGCCACCCCGACGCCCGCGGCGGCCAGTAGCGAGGCGGCGGTGGTGAGGCCGCGCACGCCCTGGCCGCGCGAGACGAAGATGGTGCCCGCGCCCAGGAAGCTCACGCCCGCCACCACGGCCTCGAGCACGCGGCTGACGTCGAGGCGCGACGAGCCGTCGGCGGCGGGGTAGCGCTGGAGCATCACCTCGCCCAGGATCATGAACAGCGCGGCGCTCACCCCCACCAGCATGTGGGTGCGAAAGCCCGCGGCCTTGCCCTGGGCCTCGCGCTCCCAGCCGATCAGGCCGGTGAGCCCGGCCGCGACGAGGAGGCGCAGGAGCAGGCTGAGGTCGTGGCTGACGGCGGGGTCCATGCGGTTTCCAGGGCAGTATTTACACCCGCGTAGCCCCTGGGTGCAAGCCCCTTTAGTGGGGACGCGCGGGGTACTATAGAGCGATGCACCGCCCGGGAGCGCCGGGCCAGACTGTTGCGAAGCCGCCCCTAGCGGGGCGAGGGGGGTATTCGTTGGGCCTTATTCACTTCATCGCACTCACCGAGGACCGGGGGGCCGTGGCGAAGGTCGGGCGGATGCTCGAGCGCCACCACCCGCGGGCGCAGCTCTCGGTCGTCGCCCGCGCCCCCCGGGTGCCCCTGGGCGGCAGCCGCGCCGAGACGCTGGAGAACGGCACCACCCTCATCCGCACCGCCGACGTGGGGGCCGTCGCGGCCGACGGCTTCGCCGCCGAGTGGCTCGAGCGCCTCGCCGAGGAGGTGAGCGCCCCGCACCGGCCGGGGCTGGCGCCGCTGGGCCGCCTGCTCACGGAGATGGGCCTCACGCCCGCGGAGGCCCGGCGCTACCTGGGCGAGCTGTACCAGGGGGCCACGCTGGTGCTGCTGCGGGGCTCGGCCGAGGCCGTGTGGCAGGTCTTGAACGCGCTGGAGTGGTCGCGCACCCGGGTCGTGGAGCACCCCGCGGCAGAGGGTGACCTGGCCCCGGGCGCCACCCCTTCCGTGGGCGAGGCCGACGGGAGCTGAGCCGCAGAGCAAAAAGAAGGGCCGGGACTCCCCGGCCCTTACCCCTTAATCCCCGTGGGGGATCAGCGTGAGCCGCGCGCGCCGCTCGAGCCGCCCTCGGCCGCCTCCGGGTTGATGAGCGACTCGGCCAGGCGGGTGAGCTTCTCGTCGGTGGCCTCCTCCTCCTCGAGGGTGCTGCCCAGCAGCTCTTTGTCTTCGCGCTTGCCCAGCATCTCGGCGAAGGTGCAGACGCTGCCGTAGGCCGCGATCTCGTAGTGCTCGACCTTCTGGGCCGCCACGATGAGCGCGGCGTCGAAGACCGCGGGGTCGGCCTCCTTCCGCTTGCCCAGCAGCTCCTCCCCCTCCTTCAGCAACCCCTCGATGCCCTCGCAGTGCTCGCCGGCGGGGTCTTCGCCCATGGCCTCGAAGACCTTCTCCAGGCGCTGGATCTGTTTCTTGGTCTGCTCGAGGTGCATCTGGAAGGCCCGCTGCAGCTCGGGCGAGGAGGCGGCCTCCATCATCTTGGGCAGGGCCTTGGTGATCTGCTTCTCGGCGTCGTAGAGGTCGCGCAGTTCTTCGAGGTATAGGTGTTCCAGGCTGTGCATTCGTCACCTCCTAAGGTGGTTGTCGTGAATAGCGTCCACGAAACGCTGCGCCGTGGACCCCTCCCAGCCTAGGCGGCGCGGCGGCGGCCCACATCGCCCCCATGGGTGGCGGGGGTTAACCCTTTAGTGTGCGCCCCGCCCGGCCGCCTCGAGCACCACCGCGCCCGCAGCGGGCACGTGCAGCACCCCGTCCCGCAGGGCCGGCTCGCCGTCGCTGGCTAGCAGGACGCGCCAGGGGCCTGCTGGAAGCTCGACGCGGGCGCCTTCGCCCCAGTGGGCCACCAGCAGCAGCACCTGGGGCGGGGTTTCCCGCCGCAGCAGCAGGGTTTCGCCGTCCGCGGGCCAGGCCCGCTGCCCCGAGCGCAGGGCCGGGTGGGTGCGGCGCAGGCGCAGCAGGGCGCGGTAGAACTCGAGCGTGGCCCGGTGCTCGCCCGCCTCGAGCTCGTCCCAGTTCAGCTTGGAGCGGAGGAAGGTGTCGGGGTCCTGGGGGTCGGGGATGGGCCCGCCCGCCGCGAAGCTCGAGAAGCCCGCGAACTCGGCGCGGCGCCCCTCGCTCACCCGCCGCCCCAGCTCGGCGTGGTGGTCGGTGAAGTAGAGGAAGGGGCTGCGGGCGGCCCACTCCTGGCCCATGAACAGCAGCGGGGTGGCCGCCTCGAGCAGCAGCAGCGCCGAGGCCGCCCGGAAGGCGCCGGGGCTCAGGTGGTGGTTGAGCCGTTCCCCGTGGGCGCGGTTGCCCACCTGGTCGTGGTTCTGGACGCAGTGCACGAAGGCGGGCAGGGGCACGCGGGCGGGGTCGCTGCCCCGGGGGTGCCCCTTGCGGCGGGTGGGCTGGCCGCAGTAGACCCAGCCCTGCTCCAGCGCCCGCGCGATCTCGGCGGCGGTGCCGTCGTACTCGGCGTAGTAGCCCTCCGAGTCGCCGGCTAAGGCCCGGCGCAGGCTGTGGTGGAAGTCGTCGGCCCACACCGCGTCGAGGCCCAGCCCGCCTTCCTCCGCCGGCAGCACCAGCCGCGCCTCGTTGCGCTCGTCCTCGGCGACGAAGAGGAGCTTGCGCGGGATGCGCTCCCTGGCCCGCTCGGCGATCTCCCGCAGCACGTGGCGGGGGGAGTCGTCGAGGATGGCGTGGGTGGCGTCGAAGCGCAGGCCGTCGAGGTGGAACTCCTCGAGCCAGTACAGCGCGTTTTCCACGAAAAAAGCCCGCACCGGCCCCAGCTCGAAGTTGGGCCCGTCGCCCCAGGGGGTCTTGTGGCGGGCGGTGAAGTGGTCGCGGCTGTAGGACCACAGGTAGTTGCCGTCGGGGCCCAGGTGGTTGTAGACCACGTCCAGCAGCACCGCCAGCCCGTGGGCGTGGGCCGCGTCCACCAGCCGCTTGAGGTCTTCGGGCCGCCCGTAGGCGCGGGAAGGGGCGTAGAGCGAGACCCCGTCGTAGCCCCAGTTCCAGCGGCCGGGGAAGTCGGCCAGGGGCATGAGCTCGAGCGCCGTCACCCCCAGCTCGCGGTAGTGGGGCAGCTTCTCGGCCAGGGCGGCGAAGGTGCCCTCGGGGGTGGCGGTGCCCACGTGCACCTCCATCACCACCAGCTCCTCCAGCCCCAGCCCCTCCCACGCCCCGTCGGTCCAGGGGAAGGCCGCCTGCACCACCTCGGAGGGGCCGTGCACGCCCTCGGGCTGGAAGCGCGAGGCGGGGTCGGGGAAGGGCCCCTCCCCGTCCACGCGGTACTTGTAGCGCTGCCCGGGGACCACGCCCTCGAGCCAGGCCGTGAAGTAGCCTTCGCCCTCGGGCTCCATGAGGTGGTAGGACTCCTCCCCCTCCCCGTAGAGCACCACCTCCAGCCGCTCGTGCCCCGCCGCCCACACCCGGAAGCGCGTGCCCGCGCCCTCGAGCCAGGCCCCCGCCCGTTTCACGTCTCCTCCTCGAGCTGGGCCAGCAGCACCAGCGAGAGGGGCTCCAGGGTCACGCCCCGGCCCCCGTTCACGCGCTCCTCGCCTTCCTCGAGCTCGGGCCGCGCGGTGTCGAGCAGCACCTCCCAACCGGCCCCGGGGGCGAAGCGGGGCATGTGGAAGGTCACGGGGTCCTTGCCGCCGTTGAGCAGGAGCAGCAGGTTGCGGCCCCGGATGGGTTCGCCGCGCTCGTTGGTGATGTTCTCGAGGTGGCCGTTGAGGTAGACCCCCAGCTCGTTCACGTCGGGGGCCTGCCACTCGGCGTCGGTCATGTCCTCGCCGCTGGGCTTGAGCCAGTGGATGTCGCGGATGCCCTCGCCGCGGATGCTCTGCCCCTGGAAGAACTTGGGCCGGCGCAGCACCGGGTGCTCTTGGCGCAGCCGCACCAGCCGGCGGGTGAAGCGGAGCAAGTCGCGCTGGCGGCGGTCGAGCCTCCAGTTGACCCAGGAGACCTCGTTGTCCTGGCAGTAGGCGTTGTTGTTGCCCCGCTGGGTGCGCCCGATCTCGTCGCCGCCCAAAATCATCGGCACCCCCTGGCTGAAGAGCAGCGTGGCCAGGAAGTTGCGCTTCTGCTTCTCGCGCAGGTAGTTGATCTGGGGGTCGTCGGTCGGGCCCTCGGCGCCGAAGTTGAGGTTGTGGTTGTGCACGTCGCCGTCGCGGTTGCCCTCGCCGTTGGCCTCGTTGTGCTTCTGGGCGTGGCTCACCAGGTCGTTGAGGGTGAAGCCGTCGTGGGCGGTGACGAAGTTGATGGAGGCGTAGGGGCGGCGCCCGCTGTGGCTGTAGAGGTCGCTCGAGCCCGACAGCCGGTAGGCCACCTCGGCCACCCCGGTGTCGAAGCCGTTCCAGAAGCGGCGCACCGAGTCGCGGTACTTGCCGTTCCACTCCGCCCACAGCACCGGGAAGTTGCCCACCTGATAGCCCCCCTCGCCCAGGTCCCACGGCTCGGCGATGAGCTTGACCTGGCTGAGCACGGGGTCCTGGTGGATGATGGTGAAGAAGCTCGAGAGCTGGTCCACCTCGTGCAGGGTGCGGGCCAGCGCCGCCGCCAGGTCGAAGCGGAAGCCATCGACGTGCATCTCGATCACCCAGTAGCGCAGGCTGTCCATGATGAGCTGCAGCGTGCGGGGGTGGGGGGCGTTGAGGGTGTTGCCGGTGCCGGTGTAGTCGACGTAGTAGCGCGGGTTCTGGGGGCTCAGCCGGTAGTAGACCGAGTTGTCGATGCCCTTGAAGGAGAGGGTGGGGCCTAAGTGGTTGCCCTCGGCGGTGTGGTTGTAGACCACGTCGAGGATGACCTCGATGCCGGCGGCGTGCAGGGTCTTGACCATGGCCTTGAACTCGCGCACCTGCTCGCCCAGCACGCCCGAGGAGCTGTAGCTGCACTCGGGCGCGAAGTAGCCCAGGGTGTTGTAGCCCCAGTAGTTCGACAGGCCCTTCTCCACCAGCAGCCGGTCGTGGACCTTGTGGTGCACGGGCAACAGCTCCACGGCCGTCACGCCCAGCGACTTGAGGTAGTCCACCACCGGGGGCGAGGCCAGGCCGGCGTAGGTGCCGCGCAGCGCCGGGGGCACCTCGGGGTGGCACATGGTGAAGCCGCGCACGTGCAGCTCATAGATCACCGAGCGGTGCAGCGGGGTGCGGGGCGGGCGGTCGTCGCCCCAGGGGAAGGCCGCGTCGGTGACCACGCACTTGGGCACGAAGGCCACGCTGTCGCGCGAGTCGGGGGCTAAGTCGGCCTTTTTGTGCCCGATGCGGTAGCCGAAGGGCACGTCCGACCAGCGCACGTGGCCGCTGATGGCCTTGGCGTAGGGGTCGAGGAGCAGCTTCTTGGGGTTGAAGCGCAGGCCGCGGCCGGGGTCGTAGGGGCCGTGGACGCGGTAGCCGTAGAGCTGCCCCGGCTGCAGGCCCGGCACGTAGACGTGCCAGACCTGGTCGGTGTGCTCGGTGAGCCGGATGCGCTCGGCCTCCTTGGTGCTCTTGGGCGAGCTGAACAGGCACAGCTCGACCGCCTCGGCGTTCTCGGAGAAGAGGGCGAAGTTGACCCCGGTGCCGTCCCAGGTCGCGCCCAGGGGGTAGGGGGTGCCCGGCCAGGTGCGGTTCAGGCTCATGGGGCGGCCTCGAGGTGCAGCATCGCCACCGGAAAGTGGGCCAGCAGGTCCGAAAGTTCGATCACTCCGTCCACGGTGAATACCTCCCCGGTGAAGAGGTGGTGGTAGCGGCCTTCGGGCAGCTCGAGCCGGGTCCCGTGCCAGGGCTGCGCGCCCAGCGCGGGCACGTCGGCCCCGGCCGACAGGCGCACCCACAGCCGGGGGGCCACGGCCACCAGCCGCGCCGCCCCGGCCTCGCGGGCGAAGGCTACGGCGTGGGCGGCGGCCGGCCCGTCCACCCCCAGCGGCCGGTAGCCGCCCTCACGGTACACCCCGGGGTTGGCCCGGCGGTGCTGCAGGGCCTGGTGGGTCACCCACAGCTTGACCCGCCCGTCGGGCCAGCTCGCCAGCAGCTCCCCGGCGAGCCCCACGCCGGGGTAGCGCCCCTCGAGCCCCCCCAGCAGCGCCTCGAGCCGCGCGAAGTCCACGGGGCGGCGGTTGTCGGGGTCGACGAGCGAGAAGTCCCACGCCTCGTTGCCCTGGTAGAGGTCGGGGACGCCGGGCGAGGCGTACTTGAGCACGGTCTGCGTCAGCGAGTTCAGCATCCCGTACACGGCCACCTTGCGCCGCAGCGGCTCGAAGCGGGCGAGGAACTTGGGGTCGTCGAGCACGGCCCGCACGAAGAGCTCGAGGGCCTGGTCGTAGGCCGCGCTGGGCGCGACCCAGGAGGTGTGGACCTTGGCCTCCTTGGCCGCCTTGGTCATGTAGGCCACCAGCCGCTCGGGCAGGCCGGGGTCGGGCTGCAGCGGCCACACCCCCAGCAGGGTCTGGTAGAAGAGGTACTCGTCGTCGCGGCCGGGGGCGGCCTCGCCCTCCACCACCGTCTTCTTGCCCTTGTTGTGCCGCGCCCAGGCGAACACCGCCCGCCGCCACTCCTCGGGCAGCTCCGAGAGCACCGCCAGCCGCGCGCGCACGTCCTCCGAGCGCTTGGTGTCGTGGGTGGAGGTCGAGATCATGGTGTGGGGGAAGCGGGCGACGCGGGACTGGTTCTGGCGGTGGAAGGCCTCGAGCGAGGTGCCGAAGCGCCCGGGCTCGCCCCCCACCTCGTTGAGCGCCACCAGCCGGTTGTAGCGGTAGAAGGCGGTGTCCTCGAGGCCTTTAGCCGTCACCGGCCCGGTGAGCTGCTGGAATTTGAGCACGAAGGCCCGCGCCTCCTCGCCCAGCTCGGGGATCTCCAGCAGCAGCAAGCGGCGCAGGAACTCGAAGACCGAGGCCTCGGCGGTGGGGTTGCGCCGGCGGGCGGCGCGCACGGCGAGCTCCACGGCCTCGCGGTCGTGCTCGTCGGGGCGGAGGGTGTCGGGCCGGACGTAGGTGCGGTAGACCCCGAAGGCGGCGATGACCTCGCGCAGCGCCTCGGTGAGCGAGCCCAGCGTGAAGTCGCGGTAGTGGCGGTGGCGCTCGGAGAGCCGCGCCAGCCGGTGGGCCAGCACCTGCAGCTCCGAGGCCAGCGAGCTCTGCAGGATCAGCCGCTTGGCCTGGTAGACGGTCTCGCCGTAGCGCGGCTTCTCGCCGGTGAAGCGCTGGTAGGTGTCGGTGAGGGCGCGGGCGTTGGCGCTGTCCACCAGCAGCCCGGTGGCGGCGTTGAGGAACTCGTAGCCGGTGGTGCCGTGGATGGCCCAGTCGGCGGGCAGCGCCTCCTCCGGGGCCACGATCTTCTCGGCCACCACGTACAACCCCGCACCCGGCCCCTCCTCCCGTTGGGCCAGGCCCTGCAGGGCCTGGAAGTAGCCGGCCGGGTCGTAGAGACCGTCGGGGTGGTCCACCCGCACCCCCCGCACCCGTCCGGCCCGGACCTGCTCGCGCAGCCAGGCGTGGGTGGCGGCGAAGACCTCGGGCTCCTCCACGCGGATGGCGGCGAGCTCGTTGACGTCGAAGAAGCGGCGGTAGTTGATCTCCTCGGCCGCCACCCGCCAGTAAGCCAGCCGGTAGGCCTGGTCCTGGAGCAGCCGGTCGAGGCGGTCGAAGGAGGCGGGGTCGCCGGGGGTGCCGTTGTACTCGGCGAGGACCGCCTCGAGCGCCCCCTCCAGCGCCGGGCACTCCTCCAGCAGCCGCGCCAGCCGCCCCTTGACCACCTCCTTCTCCCGCTGCCGTTCCTGCCGCTTGGCCTCGTCGGTCGTCGGGCGGGGGGGCAGGTTGCGCAGCGCGGTGAGGATGCTCTGCAGCTCGACGTAGGCCGCCTGGGGGCCGGGCTCGAGCCGGGCGGCGGCCTCCTCCAGCAGCGGGACGTAGCTGCAGGGGTCGAGGGGCAGGGCGCGCTCGTGGTAGCGGCAGAAGAAGGCCCCGCGCTCGCGCTCCAGCCGCAGCTCGCCGCGCTCGAGCACCCGCCCGTACTGGTCGCCCAGCAGCGGCAGCAGCACCCGGCCGTGCAGTTCGGGCTTGAGCGGGGCGAAGTCGATGTCGAAGTAGCGGGCGTAGGGCGAGGCCGGGCCGTTCTCGAGCACCTCGTCCCACCAGGCGTTGCCCTGCCGGATACCCATGTGGTTGGGCACCACGTCCACGATCAGGCCCAGCCCCAGCTCCCGCAGCCGGTCGCTCCAGGCCAGGAAGTCCTCGGCGCTGCCCAGCGCCGGGTTGACCCGGGTGGGGTCGGTGACGTCGTAGCCGTGGGGCGAGACGGCGGCCATCAGCGGCGAGGCGTACACGTCGCTCACGCCCAGGCGGGCGAGGTAGCCGGCCAGCGCGGCGGCCTGGGCGAAGCCGGAGGCCCCCATCTGCAGCCGGTAGGCGGCCAGGGGGAGCTCGGCGGGGAGGGGGCGGGGGAGGGTCATGGCGGGGTTCAGCCCAGGTAGAGGCAGGGGTCGTCGAATTCCTCGCCCTCGCCGGGCTCTTCCCCCTGGCCCGGCCAGGCCTCAGGGCCGGGGCCGGCCTCGAGCAGCTCCAGCGGGGGCGCTTCCAGCAGCAGGTAACGCCAGTAGGCCTCGAGACCGGCCTCGGGGTCGGGCGTGTTTGTGGGGGGCAGCTTCGAATCTCGGTTATCTTCCATGTTTCGTCCCGCTCACGCAGAGTTAACCCGCCCTCACTGAGGCTGCCCTGAGGCGGTGCTGATCCCGTTACCGCCCTAAGGCTTCAGCGCTTCATGTAGTAGCGGGTCAGCCAGCGGGAGAGCCCGTCGAGGCCGGGGAAGAGCACCCGCTCGGTGACGCCGGCCTGGTCGAGCTTGTCGCGCACCTCCCACTTGAGCGCGGCCGGGACACGGATGAGGCGGTAGGCCCCGGGCGAGCGCTCGCCCAGGCCCTCGAGCCACTCCCGCAGGTCGAGGTCGGGCCTCGAGGCCAGCGAGAAGAGGGCCTGCTGGTTAACGATGCGCTGGTCGAGCGAGGGCGGCTCGAAGAAGACCACGAAGTCCTCCTCGCCCAGGCGGTCGAACTCGCGCAGGCCGCGGGCCACGCGGCTGAGCATCTCGGCGGTGAAGACCGGGGTGCCTTCCTCCCGCAGCACCCGGCGCAAGGCCCCGGGCAGCAGCTCGTTGGTGCGGGAGAAGTCCACGGCCCACACCGCCCCGTCCTGCTCGAAGTGCGCGGGGTCGTGGGTGGCGAAGTGCAGCGCCACCAGCGGCGAGTAGCTCCAGTCGAGCAGGCGCGTGGGCAGGCCGTGGTGCTGGGCCAGGGCCAGCCAGTTCCACTCCGCGTCGTCCACGCGGGCCTCGTAGGCGTACTTGCGGAAGGCCCGCAGGACGTGGGCCTCGAGCTCGTACGAGCGCCCGGCGACCAGCCGCGAGAGGCTGCTCTGGAGGCTGTGGTCGGCCTGGGCGGTGCCGCGGAAGGCCACGTTGAGGCGGTGGCGCCCGATCTGCGGGTTCCACGAGCCCTGGTAGAGCACCTCGAGCAGCTCGGCCCAGCTCGATACCACGACCGTGTTGGCGCTGTTGCCCTCCGGCACGGCCTCACCTCCCCCACGTGGCGAAGAGCCCCACCGCCGCCAGGGCCATCACCGCCGTCGCCAGCCAGCCCAGCAGCTTCAGGCGCGGCGAGAGGGTGAAGCGGCCCATCACCTTGGGGCTCGAGCTCATCAGCATCATCAGGGCCATCACCGGCACCGCCACCAGCCCGTTGACCACCGCGGCCCACACCAGCGCCTCGATGGGGTTGACGGGGGTGAGGTTGATCGCCAGCCCGATCAGGGTGGCGGTGGCGATGACGGCGTAGAAGCCCTTGGCCTCCAGCGGCTTGCGCCCCAAGCCGGTCGGCCAGCGCAGCGCCTCGCCCAGGGCGTAAGCCGCCGAGGCCGCCAGCACCGGCACCGCCAGCAGGCCGGTCCCGATGATCCCGGCGGCGAAGAGCAGCTTGGCGAAGGGGCCCGCGACGGGCTCGAGCGCCGCCGCGGCCTGCGCGGCCGAGCCGATGTCGGTGGCCCCGGCCGCGTGCAGGGTGGCGGCGCTGGTGAGCATGATGCACCAGGCGATGAGGTTGGAGACCCCCATGCCCAAGTAGGTGTCGGCCTTGATGCGCCAGAACTGGGCCGGGGCCTGGCGGGGCGCACGGCGCAGGGGCTCGTCGTCGGGCTCCTTCTCGATCTCCTCGACCTCGGCGGAGGCCTGCCAGAAGAAGAGGTAGGGGCTGATGGTGGTGCCCAGCACCGCCACGACCATCGCCAGGTGGGCGGCGTCGAGGCGCAGGGAGGGGACGAGGGTGCTGGCGAGCGCGGTGCCCCAGGGGACGCCCACCACGAAGGCCGCGGCCACGTACACCAGCAGGGCCAGGGTGAGCCACTTGAGGACGGCGGCGTAGCGCTCGTAGGGCATCCAGACCTCCAGCGTCAGGCACAGCAGCGCGAAGAAGGCGGTGTAGAGCAGGGCCTCGCCGCCCAGCAGCAGCTTGGCGGCCGCGCCCATCGCGCCCAGGTCGGCGCCGAGGTTGATGGTGTTGGCCACGAGCAGCAGGCCCACCACGGGGTAGGTGAGCCAGGGCGGGTACTGGCGGCGCAGGTTGCCCGCGATGCCCCGCCCGGTCACCCGCCCGATGCGCGCGGCGACCTCCTGGATGGCGCCCATCAGCGGGTAGGTCAGCAGCAGCGTCCACAGCATCCCGTAGCCGAAGGCGGCCCCCGCCTGCGCGTAGGTGGCGATGCCGCTGGGGTCGTCGTCGGAGGCCCCGGTGACGAGACCGGGGCCCAGGGCGTGCAGCACGTTGCGGTCGGGCGGGCCGGGGGCGGCGTCGGAAGGCGGCGGTTCCACAGTGAGGGCCAGCTTACGTTTGACGCCTGAAGCCGCCCTGACGCCGGGCTGAGGGCGGGCGGGCCCGGCCGGAGCCCTCGGTCTTAAGACCTAGGCCCGCCTCGGCCCGGGGCCAGACGCCGCCCGCGCCCGCTTCCCCTACCCTTGGCTTCGGAAAGGGAGGAACCGAAGATGCTCGACCTGTACAACCTGCTGGTCATGGTCCGGCCCGAGCGCCAGGCCCAGCGCGAACGGGCACGCCTCGAGGCCGAAGCCCGCGAGCCCCGCCGCTCCCCCGAGCCCGCCCAGGCGCTCCAGCCCGCCCCCCAGGAGGAGCCATGCGCCTAGAGCCCAAAGTCGCCCTCGTCACCGGTGCCAGCCGCGGGTTGGGGCTGGCCCTGGCCCGGTCCCTGGCCGAGCGGGGCTGGTCGCTGGTCATCGACGCCCGAGAGGCACAGGCCCTCGAGCTCGCCCGCGCCGAACTCGCCGCCCGCACCCGGGTCGTCGCCCTCCCCGGCGACGTGGCCGACCCCCGCCACGCCCGGGCCCTCGTCGAGGCCGCCCGCGAACTCGGCGGCCTCGACCTGCTCGTCAACAACGCCAGCGTCCTGGGCCCCAGCCCCCAGCCCGCCTTGGCCGACTACCCCCTCGAGGCGCTCGAGCAGGTCTACCGCGTCAACGTCTTCGCCCCGCTGCGGCTCATCCAGCTTGCCCTGCCCGCCCTCAAGCCGGGCGCCCGCCTCCTCAACGTCACCTCCGACGCGGCGGTGGAGGGCTACGCGGGCTGGGGCGGCTACGGCTCGAGCAAGGCCGCGCTCGAGCAGCTCTCCCGCGTGCTCGCCGCCGAGCACCCCGAATTGCGCGTCTACTGGGTGGACCCCGGCGACATGAACACCCGGATGCAGCAGGAGGCCTTCCCCGGCGAGGACATCTCCGACCGCCCCCCGCCCGAGGCGAGTGTGCCGGGGCTCCTGAAGCTGATCGAGGGGGATTTGCCGAGTGGGCGCTACAAAGCCCGTGAGATCGGCCAGAAACCCAGCCGGGTCCGGGAGTTTCGCTTCGCCGTCACGGTGCGGGACTTCGACGGCGTTCTGCGGCTTTTGCGCGAGGGGCTGGGCCTGGAGGTGGCCCAGGAGTGGGACAACGGCGGGCGCGGGGTGTTGTTGAACCTGGAAAAGGCCACGCTCGAGCTCTTTGACGAGCCCCAGGCCGATTGGGTGGACCGGCTCGAGGCGGGCGAGCGGGTTTCGGGGCCGGTGCGCTTAGCCCTTGAGGTCGAGCGCCTGGAGGAGGCGGCCAGGGCCCTGCAAGAAGCCGGAGCCCAGGTGGTCAAGTCGCCCGTTCTCACGCCCTGGGGCGACCATAACCAGCGCTTGCGAGCCCCCGGCGGGTTGCAGATCACGCTGTACGAGGCCGGGAAGACCGAGGAGCCCGTTTCATGACGCTGAAAGGGCCTTCGCTCGAGTTCGCCCTCCCCAAGGAGCTCGAGGCCCACGCCCCCCCGGAGGCGCGGGGCCTCAGCCGCGACGGGGTGCGGCTGATGGTCTCCTACCGGCAGGGCGACCGCCTGGTCCACGCCCGCTTCCGCGACCTGCCCGAGTTCCTGCGCGAGGGGGACGTCCTGGTCATCAACACCTCGGGCACCCTGCCCGCCGCGCTGCCGGCCTTCCGGGAGGACGGGAGCGAGCTCCGCCTCCACCTCTCCACCCGCCTGCCGGGCGGGGTGTGGACCGTGGAACTGCGGCGGCTCGAGGACGGCGCCACCAAGCCCTACGGCGGGGGCGAGGCGGGGGAGACCCTGCGCCTGCCGGGCGGGGCGTCGGTCACGCTGCTGGCCCGGCACCGGATGGAGGAGGCCGGAAAAGCTGGTTCGCGCCTGTGGGTCGCCAGTTTCTCTCTCCCCGAGCCCTACGCCCCCGACCCGCTGCCCTACCTCCTCGAGCACGGCAAGCCCATCCGCTACGGCTACGTGGCGGGGGAGTGGCCGCTGGAGTTCTACCAGACCGTCTACGCCACCGAGCCGGGCAGCGCCGAGATGCCCTCGGCGGGGCGGGCCTTCACGCCCGAGGTCCTCACCCGGCTGCTGGCGCGGGGGGTGCTGGTGGTCCCGCTGCTGCTGCACACCGGGGTGGCCTCGCTCGAGTCCCACGAGCCGCCCTACGAGGAGTTCTACCGCGTGCCCCCCGTCACGGCCCAGGCGGTGAGCCAGGCTAGGGCCGAAGGAAGGCGGGTGCTCGCGGTAGGCACCACCGTGGTGCGGGCGCTCGAGACCGTCGCCGACCCGCTGGGCCGGGTTCACCCCGGCGAGGGCTGGACCCGGCTGCTCGTCACGCCCGAGCGCGGCGTGCGGGCGGTGGACGGCATCCTCACCGGCTGGCACGAGCCCAAGGCCACCCACCTGGCGATGCTCGAGGCCATCGCGGGGCGGCGGCACCTCGAGGCCGCTTACCAAGCCGCGCTCGAGCACCGCTACCTCTGGCACGAGTTCGGGGACTTACACTTGGTCTTGCCGTAGAACGCTCGTCGATAGTCGATAGTCGATAGTCAATAGTCGATAGCCGATAGCCGATAGCGATATCGGCCCGCGAGTCCAGCACGGCTTCAAGCGTTTTATTCGAGAAAATCGGACATCTGGAGACTTCATGCGGATTCATCAACTCTGGCTTTCCACCGGGCGGCTGGCCGAGCTCAGGGCCTTTTACGCCGGCGTGCTCGAGCTGCCCGTCCTGGACGAAACCCCCGGGGCCGTCACCTTCGGGGTGGGGGCTTCGCGCCTGACCTTCGAGCAGGCCGCGGACGGCCCCAGCCCTTTCTACCACTTCGCCTTCAACGTTCCCGAGCACCGCTTCGCCGAGGCCGAAGCCTGGGCCCGCGAGCGGGTGCGCCTCATCCCCGACGCACAGCGCCAGGACACCTTCCGCTCGGAGAACTGGAACGCCCACATGCTCTACTTCTACGACCCGGCGGGCAACGTCGGCGAGCTCATCGCCCGGCACACCCTCCCGGGCGACGGGGGCGGCTCCTTCTCCTCGAGGAGCCTCGAGTGCGTCAGCGAGATCGGGGTGGCCTCCGAGGACGTCCCGGCCACCGTAGCCCGTTTGCAGCGGCGCACCGCCGCCGCGCTCTACCGCGCCGAGCTCAACGACACCTTCGTGCCCGTGGGCGACGAGCACGGGCTGTTCATCGTGGTTAGGCGGGGGCGCGTCTGGTTCCCCGACACCGGCAAAGCGGCGCAGCCCGCCCCGTTCCGGGTGTCGGTGGCGGGCCCGGACGGCGCCCCCCTCACCCTCAGCGACGCCGACCTATGAGCCCTGTCCTTGTGCTTGTCCGCGAGCCGCGCTGCTTCCCGGTCTGCGCGCTGGCCCCCGAAAACCTGCCCAACGCTTACCGGGAGGCCCTACGGCAGGGGCGAAGGCCCGGCTACACGAACCCCCGGCTCGAGGCCGAGGCCGCACGGGAGGAAGCATGATGCGCTACAAACTGTTGGGACGCAGCGGGTTGCGGGTGTCGGAACTGGCCCTGGGGACCATGACCTTCGGCGAGGACTGGGGCTGGGGCGCGAGCCGCGAGGAGAGCGGGCGCATCTTCGAGGCCTACGCCGAGGCGGGCGGTAACTTCATCGACACCGCCTGCAACTACACGGGCGGCACCAGCGAACGCTATGTGGGCGAGTTCGTGAAGGCCGACCGCGACCACTTCGTCCTCGCCACCAAGTACACCCTCTCCGACCGGCAGGGCGACCTCAACTTCGGCGGCAACCACCGCAAGAACCTCATGCGCTCGCTCAAGGGGAGCCTCGAGCGCCTCCAGACCGACCACGTTGACCTGTTGTGGCTGCACGCCTGGGACTTCACCACCCCGCCCCAGGAGGTCATGCGCGCCCTCGACGACGCGGTGCGAAGCGGGCAGGTGCACTACGTGGGCATCTCCGACAGCCCGGCCTGGGTGGTCGCCCAGGCCAACACCCTCGCCGACCTGCGCGGCTGGAGCCCCTTCGTGGCGCTGCAGGTGCCCTACAGCCTGGCCTCGCGCGACGCGGAGCGCGACCTGCTGCCCATGGCCCGCGCCCTGGGCCTGGCCGTGACCCCCTGGGCGGTGCTGGGCGGCGGGGTGCTGAGCGGGAAGTACAACCAGCCCGCCGCCGGCCCCACCCGCCAGCAGCGCGAGAACATCGCCCCCGAGCGGCTCAGGCTTGCCGAGGCCGTGATGGAAGTGGCGCGGGAAATAGGGCGCAGCCCGGCCCAGGTCGCCCTCAACTGGGTGCGCCAGCAGCAGCACCGCGCCCAGATTATCCCCATCCTGGGGGCGCGCACCGAGGCGCAGGCGCGCGACAACCTGGGCGCCCTCGAGTTCACCCTCGAGGAGGCCCACCTCGAGCGCTTGCGGGAGGCCAACCCCTTCAAGCCGGGCTTCCCCCACGAGTGGTTCGGGCAGGACCACGTGCAGCAGCTCATCTTCGGCGACCTCAGGGGGTCGCTCGAGCGGAGGACCTGACATGGCGCACTACCTCGTACGGGCCAAAGCCCTCCCCCACAAGCTCCCCGAGCTCCGCTCCCGGCTCGACAGCGGGGAGATCCGCGCGATGCAACCTTTCGGCAAGGCCCTGGACTATTCGCTCAGGAACGCCCGGCTGGAGGGCGAGTGGCTGGTGTGGGAGGAAGAGGACTACTGCCGCCCGCCCCTGGCGATGGAGCGGGCCGCCGTGCTCGACGCCTACTTCACCGACCTCGGCGTGGAGCGCGTGGAGGGGGGCGAAGGCTGGAAGCGCCTGGAGGGGCTGCCGCGCCTGTGGGAGGTGCCGTGAGCCTGAGGCGGGAGGGGCTCGAGCGCTGGCTCCGTGCCTTGGGCCAGGCCTGGGAGCAGGCCGACGCCGAGCGGGCCGCCGGGCTCTTCGACCCCGGCGTGACCTACCAGGAGAACCCCTTCGACCCCCCGGTCCGGGGCTTCGACGCGGTGAAGCGCTACTGGCTCGAGAACCTCGCCACCCAGCGGGACGTGAAGTTCGAGGGCGAGGTCCTGGCGGTGGAGGGGGACGTGGCCGTGGTCAACTGGCGGGTCGAGTTCACCCGGGTGCCCGGCGGCGAGCGGGTCCGGCTGGACGGCGTGAGCGTGGGCCGGTTCAGCGCGGAGGGGAGGCCGGTCGATTGGCGGGAGTGGTGGCACCGGGGAGAATTAAGGCATGAACGATAGGCGCGTGGTCATCGTGACGGGGGGCGGCACCGGGATGGGCCGGGCTATCGCCGAGGCTTTTGCCCATGACGGGGAGCAGGTGGTGATCCTGGGCCGCCGCGAGGAGGTGCTGCGGGACACGGCCGAGGCCGTCGGGGCGGCCTGGCGCCGGGCCGACGTGAGCTGCCGGGAGGAGGTCGCGGCCGCGGTCGCCGGGGTGGTGCGGGAGTTCGGGCGCATCGACGTGCTGGTCAACAACGCCGGCTTCGTGCGCGGCGTCAGTACCCGCATGGCACTCGAGGAGGCCGAGCGCGCGTGGGACGATGAGATCGGCACCAACCTCAAGGGCGCCTTCCTGATGAGCCTGGCCGTCGCGCCGCACCTGGCACGGCCCGGGGGGCGTATCGTCAACGTCGGCTCGATCGCGGCCTACACCGGGGGGAGCCGGGGCGGGGCCATCGGCTACGCTGCCGCCAAGGCCGGAGTCCACGGCCTGACCGTGGGGCTGGCCCGGGAGCTCAGCGCCGAGGGCATCACCGTCAACACGGTGGCCCCCGGGCTCGTCGCCGGGACCGAGTTCTTCGGCGGGCCGCTTCCTGACGAACGCCTGCGAAGCCTCGTCGGGCAGATCCCGGCGGGCCGCTCCGGCAGCCCCGAGGACGTAGCGGCCGCCGTGCGCTTCCTGGCTTCCCCCGAGGCCGCCTACGTCACCGGGGAAGTCCTCAACGTCAACGGCGGCTGGCTGTTCGGGCGGTGAGTGGCGATGCCCCGCTCCGCCGCCCTCCAACGCCGCCTCAGGGAACTGGCGACGCTCAACCAGATCCTCGAGGTGCTCAACAAACAGGCCGACTTCAACCAGGCCTTGCAGGCCGCGCTGGAGGAACTGGTCGAACTGCTGGGCCTGAGCACGGGCTGGGTGTTCGTGACCCAGGTAGACCCCGGCGACGCCCGGCAGGGGCAGCTATCGCTGTCGAGCTGCACCGGCCTGCCGCCCGCGCTGGTCGCCGACGAGCAGCGCAGCCTGCGCGAGAAAAGCTGCGACTGCCACTGGCTCTTCCGGCACGGCGAGCTCGACCGGGGGGTCAACATCGTGACCTGTAGCCGCCTCGAGAGCGCCCAGGGCGACAAGGGGGGGCTCGAGGTCCACGCCAGCGTGCCGCTGCTGACCAAGGATGGCCCGGTGGGCATCCTCAACCTGGCCGCGCCGGGACGTGAGCCCTTCGACGCCGAGACGCTGGAGTTCCTCACCGCCGTGGGCCGCACCCTGGGGCTGGCCTTCCGCCGCGCCCGTCTGCAGGAGCAGCAGGTGCGCGAGCGCGAGGCGCTGGCCGCGCTCGAGGAGCGGGCCCGGCTGGCGCGGGAGATGCACGACTCGGTGGCCCAACTGCTCTTCGCCGCCGAGCTCTCGCTCAACGTGGCCCGCGAGAGCCCCAAGCAGCGCGAGGCCGCCCTCGAGCGCTCCGCCGAGCTGGTCTCCTCGGCGCTGTCGGAGCTGCGCGGCCTGGTCGAGCTGTTGCGGCCTGCCGACCTCTCCCAGGGCCTCGCCCCAGCCCTCTCCCGCCTGGCCGACCGCGTGAACGGGGTGGTGCGGGTCCACCTCGACGCCCAGCCCCTCGAGCTGCCCGATGGCCTGGCCGAGACCCTCTACCGCGTCGCCCAGGAAGGCGTGCACAACGCGCTGCGCCACGCCCACCCCAAAAACCTCTGGATTCGCCTGGACCGTCACCGCGGACAGGCCCGGCTGCGCCTCGAGGACGACGGGCGCGGCCTGCCCCAGCAGGTCACGCGGGGGATGGGCTTGCTCTCGCTCGAGCAGCGCACGCAGGCCCTGGGCGGCAGCTTGCGCGTGAGCAACCGGGCCCGCGGGGGCGTGCTGCTCGAGGCCCGCATCCCCCTGCGGGCCGCGCCGGCGGGCGCCAGGGAGGTCGAGTGATGCCCACCCGGCTGCTGATCGTGGATGACCACCCCATCGTGCGCGAGGGCCTCAAGGCCTTCCTCAGCCTCTACGACGACCTCGAGCTCGTCGGGGAGGCCGAAGAGGGTCACGACGCCCTCGCCAAGGCCCACAGCCTGCGCCCCGACCTCGTGCTGCTCGACCTGCACCTTTCTGACGGCCATGCCCTGGCCTGGGTCCGCCGCTTCCTCGAGCTCGACGACGCCCCCAAGGTGCTCATCCTCACCAGCTTCCTCGAGGAGGAAACCCTGCGCCAGGCCCTGCACGCGGGCGCCTCCGGCTACCTGCTCAAGCACGCCGGCCCCGCCGCCCTGCTCGACGGCATCCGGGCGGCAGCCCGGGGCGAGGTGCCCCTCGACCCCGCCGCCGTGCGCCTGCTGGCCCGCCCCCACCACGACCGCCTGGCCGGGCTCACCGCCAAGGAGCGCGAGGTGCTCGCCCTCGTCGCCCAGGGCCTCTCCAACAAGGCCATCGCCCAGCGCCTGGGCATCGCCGAGAAGACCGTCAAGACCCACGTCAGCAGCCTCCTCGCCAAACTGAACCTCAAGGGCCGCACCCAGGCGGCGCTGCTGGCCCGCGAACTGGGGCTATAGTGGACCCATGAGCGAGGAACTGGGGGCCCTCTACCTGCGCAGCAGCCTCGAGACCTTCCGCGCCTACAAGGAACTCGCGGAGGGGGCCTTAGCCCAGGTCTCGCCCCAGGACTGGTTCTTCACCCCCGACCTCGCCTCCAACAGCATCGCCGTGATCCTCAAGCACGTCGGCGGCAACCTGCGCTCGCGCTGGACCGACTTCCTCACCAGCGACGGCGAAAAGCCCGACCGCAACCGCGACGCCGAGTTCGAAGTCCACGGCGACAGCGCCGAAGAGCTGTGGCTGGCCTGGGAGAACGGCTGGACCGCCCTGCTCATCACCCTCGAGAACCTCCGCCCCGAACACCTTACCCAGAAGGTGCTTATCCGCAGCCGCCAGCTAAGCGTGCTCGAGGCCATCGACCGCTCGCTCGCCCACACCGCCTACCACGTGGGCCAGATTGTCTACCTCGCCAAGCACCTGCGCGGGGGAGAGTTCAAGTCGTTGAGCATTCCCAAGGGGAAGTCGGAGGCGTGGAAGAAGGGGAAGCGCTGAAGGGCTGATAGCCGGACGCCGGGTGCGGGTCGTACGTCCTACGTCGTACGCCAAACGCCAAACGCCAAACGCCAAACGCGAAACGCGAAACGCAAAATGCAAGACGCCTTGTTCCCCCCTTAGCAAGGGGGGTTAGGGGGGATAAACCCTCCCCGCCGGCGTCGAGGGCCGGGGAAGGGGCAACCACGAGCCACGAGCTGGCGGCTGAAAGCGGACTGCTGACAGCTTGTCGCTTCCCCAAACACCAAACCCGCCCCGTAGGGCGGGCAGGAATTCGATAGATGCGTTAGCGCCGACCGCGGCCGCCTTTGCCCTTGCCGGGCTTCTTGCTGCCTCCGCCGCCGAAGCCGCCTCCGCCCGAACCGCGCAAGAAGCTCTTGAGCTTGTTCTCGAACTCGGGGGCCTGGCGCGGCAGGCGCTTGGGACGCGGGGGTTCGACGGGCGCGGGGGTGAGCTCCTTGATGGAGAGGTCCAGGCGGCCTTTTTCGTCGCGGCCCAGCACCATCACCTGCACCACCTCGCCCTCGGAGAGGTGATCGCGCACGTTCTTGACGAACTCGTGGGCGATCTGCGAGATGTGGACAAGCCCCGACTCGCCGTTGGGCAACTCCACGAAAGCCCCGAAATCCATGATCCGCGTCACACGGCCTTCAACGATGGCACCAGCTTCGATCTGCATTCAGCTATTCCTCCATGGGGCGTGAGCTTTCTTCCCCAATGGGGACAGCATTGGTACTTGGGGATGTCTCACGGTGTCCTCACTATAGCACGAGGGGATGACAAAGGGATTTGTTCAATCACCAAGCTCCACAACCACGAATCGAATTTCGTCAGGGACGTGCTCGGCTCGAGGTGTTTTGCGCAGGGAGCGGTAAGCCGTCAGCCATCAGCACAAGGCCCGTGGCGCTCGAGGTCGAGGGTCAAGGATCCAGGGCCAGGGCGTCTTGCGTTTTGCGTCTCGCGTATTGCGTTTTGCGTACGACGTACGACGCAGGACGTACGACCCGCGCCCGGCGCCCGGCCATCGGCTATCGACTATCGACTATCGACGCAGAACTCCCATACCCCCATACCCCCACCCCCGATTGATATATGACGCTTTTACGTTATGATGTTCCTAAAGCGTTATGTTTGTCGGAGGTCAGGATGCTGCTCACTGAAAAATCCCGCGAACTGTGGTTCGAGCTCGGCCCCGAGGAGCGCCAGATCGTCGGCGCGTTGCGCGACTTCTTGCAGGCTGAGGTGGCCCCGGGCGCCGCCGAGCGTGACCGCACGGGCGAGTTCCCCATGGAGATCGTGAAGAAGCTGGGCGAGCTAGGGGTGATGGGGGCCAACGTGCCCGAGGCTTACGGCGGGGCCGGGCTCAGCACGCGCGTGTTCGCCCGCATCGTCGAGGAGGTCGGGGCCGTGGACGGTTCCTTGGGCCTCACCGTGGCCTCGCACAACTCGCTGTGCACCGGGCACATCCTGATCGCCGGCAGCGAGGCCCACAAGCGCGAGTTCCTGCCCAAGCTGGCGAGCGCCGAACTGCTGGGCGCGTGGGGCCTCACCGAGCCGGGCTCCGGCTCCGACGCCGCCGCCATGCGCACCCGGGCCGACGAGACCCCCGAGGGCTTCGTGATCAACGGCTCCAAGCAGTTCATCACCCAGGGCTCGGTGGGCGGGGTCTACGTGGTCAACGCCCGCACCGACGCCGCCCCCTCCCCCGACAAGAAGCACCTGGGGCTGTCGGCCTTCGTGTTCTACCGCCCGGCGGAGGGCCTGCGGATCGGCCGCAAGGAGGAGAAGCTCGGCCTCAACTCCTCCGACACCGCCCAGCTCATCTTCGAGGACCTGCGCGTGGGCAAGGACGCGCTCATGGGCGAGCGCGGCAAGGGCTTCTACGACGTGATGAAGGTGCTCGAGGGCGGGCGTATCGGCATCGCCGCGCTGTCGGTGGGGCTGGGGCGGGCCGCGCTCGAGTTCGCCGCGAAGTACGCGCTCGAGCGCGAGCAGTTCGGCAAGCCCATCGCCGAGTTCCAGGGCGTGAGCTTCAAGCTCGCCGAGATGGCGACCAACCTCGAGGCCGCCCGCCTGCTCTACCTGCGCGCCGCCGAGCTGCGCGACGCGGGCCGCCCCTTCGGCACGGAGGCCGCGCAGGCCAAGATGTTCGCCTCCGAGGTCGCGGTAAAGGCCTGCGACGAGGCCATCCAGGTGCTCGGCGGCTACGGCTACATCAAGGAGTACCCCGTCGAGCGCTACTGGCGGGACGCCCGCCTCATGCGCATCGGCGAGGGCACCACCGAGGTACTCAAGGTCATCATCGCGCGCAACCTGCTGGCGCGGTTCAGGTAAGGCGCAGGCCGAGCCGTGCGAGTGATGAGCTATTTACACATCATGTGTATAATGCTCAAAAGCCATGATCCGCCTCGCCGCCAACGGAACGCCCGAACTGTTCGAATTGCTCTACACCCACGACCTGCCGCTCGACTACATCAAGTGCCCGCTCAGCCCGGACTCCCGGCGCGAGGTCCTGCGGGCGCGGCACTACCTGCCGGTGCTGCTGCACGGCTGGGGACCGCCGGGCTACTCCCTCACCATGCCGGAAATCCCAGAGCCCGGGCTGTTGTGCGAGCTCGCGGGGCTCAGCGGCACGCCCTTCGTCTCCGCCCACCTCGACTACCTCCCCGGGCGCGACGGCGAGCTAAGCCCTGAAGCCCTGCTGGGGCGCGTCGCCTCGAGCGCCTCCCGGCTACGGGCCCTCACCGGGAAGGAGGTCCTGCTCGAGAACCTCCCCTGGTACGCCTGGAAAAGCCGTCCCCGCTACACCACCGACCCCGCCTTCATCGCACAGGCGCTCGAGTGCAGCGGGAGCGATCTGCTGCTGGACCTGGCCCACGCCCGCGTGGCGGCCTGGAACCGCGGGGAGGAGGTCCGGGACTACCTCGCCGCCTTGCCGCTGGGGCGGGTGCGGGAGGTCCACGTCTCGGGGCCGCGGCTCGAGCCGGAGGGCCTGCGCGACCGGCACCGCAGCCTGAGCGAGGAGGACTATCGCCTGCTGGAGTGGGTGATGCCCCGGCTTCCCCGCCTGGAGGTGCTCACGCTGGAGTACATGGGCTCGAGGCCCGGCGGCGAGGCGGGCGGCCCGGAGGTCTGGCTCGAGCAGATCGAGCGCCTCGAGCGCGTGCGCGAGGCCCAAATGAGAGCGGCCTAGCATTCGCGTCGCCTGTTATTGCATACCCTGAAAAACGTGAAAGCCTACTGGTCTGGCATGCCCCGCAGCCCCCTGGCCTGGGTGGGCCTCGGGTTGGCCTTGGTCATCGGACTGTTCCTGGCGGTGTGGCTCTTCGCGACGCTGTGGGTGCTGGGCCTCATCGGCGCGGCCCTCGCCGCCTTGAGCTACGGCGGCCGCCGTTTGTTCCCACAGCGCTGGAAACGCCGCAGGCTCCCCCAGCCCTGGCGGTAGGAAACTGATTTTTTTGTGGCGAGTCCGCTTTAGGCGGGCTCGTTCCTTAATGGTCTGTTGAGGGATCAATTAACGGCCTTAATGTATTTATATGCCTAATTTATGGTCTGATTTCGCTTGGGTAACGCAAGAACAGGCTGAATTTTGCCGTTCATCCGGGCCAAAGGGTTTTCTCATAGATGAGACGTGATGCAGAGTTTGGCTAATTGCAGCCTCAGCTAGTCCTCTGACTTCCTTCAGCCCCTACGGGTACACCTTGACATAGAGCGATTGCGCAACGGCATTAGCCCCTGTGGGCTAAGTTAGGGCGCGCTCTAGGAGGAACGATATGCACAAACCATTGGTTCGCGCCGCGGTTATGGGCGCATTCGGCCTGGGCATGATTCTCGCAGTGCAGCAATCGACTCCCAGTTTCCGCGACGTTCCCGCGGGTCACTGGGCCAAGGAAGCCGTGGATTTCATCGCCGAGTGCGGTCTGATCCAGGGTTTCGAGGACGGTACTTATCGAGGAAACCAGAACCTCACGCGTTATCAAGCGGCTCTGATCTTCTACCGCTTCATCCAGGCGGGTAGCACCTGCCCGGGCCAGGCCGCGACCCCGGAGGACCAGGCCACCGTGCAGAAGGGCATGGAGGAGGTGAGCCGGGAGCTCGAGACCCTGCGCACCCAGATCGCCGGGTTCGGTGAGACCAACACCGCGCAGGACGCCCGCCTCCAGGCCCTGGAGGAGCAGATCAAGAACCTGAGCACCGCGCAGGCCCAGCCCGCCCAGCCGGCGGCCCCCGCCCCCGACACCAGCGCCCTCGAGGCCCGCATCGCCGCCCTGGAGGAGGAGCTGAAGAAGGTCACCGAGGCCCAGGCCCAGCCGGCCCAGCCCGCGGCCCCTGACACCAGCGCGTTGGAGACCCGCATCGCCGCCCTGGAGGAGCAGATCAAGAACCTGACCGCGGCCCAGGCGCAGCCCGCCCAGCCGGCCCAGCCCGCGGCGCCCGCGGCCACCACTACCGAGCAGGAGGCCAGCCAGCAGTCCCGCCTGGAGGCGCTCGAGGGCCAGGTCCGGGCGCTCAACGACCAGGTCAACACGCTCCGGGGCGAGCTCAACACCCTCCGCACCGACATCGACACCATGCGCTCGACCGCTGCTACGCCTCCGGCCCCGACCACCCCGCCCGCTCCCGAGGTGACCACCCCGGCCCCCGTGACCCCCGAGCCCGTCCCGGCTCCGGCCCCCTTGCCCCGCCTGTACTTCGGCCTGGGCGCCGCCTACCCCATCGAGCCCCCGGCCGCCGGCCCCGTCGAGCAGGCCCTGGGCATCAGCGCCTTCATTGGCGCGCACGACGTGATCTTCGGCTTCGGCCCCCGCGTGGGCGTGGATTACTCCCTGGGCACCGGCTCGGTGAACGTCACCGCCTACCTGGTGCGCAACTTCAACCGCGGCGCCTTCTTCGACCCCTACCTGGGCCTGGGCGTGCGCTACGACACCACCAGCGCCGCCGCGCTGCCCCTCTACGGCGACGCCGTCCTGGGCGCGGGCTTCAACTTCTCCCGCAACTTCGGCCTCTTCCTCGAGGGCAACCCCGGCTTCGGCGACGACCTGAGCTTCCGCTTCGGCGTGCGCGCGGGCCTGAAGGTGGCCTTCTAGGCCCAGAGCATCCGCTCCTGTTTCCACGAAGCCCCCGGAGTGATCCGGGGGCTCGGTTTATTGATCGCGGGTAGCTGGGCTTCTAATGCCGATAGCCGATAGCCGAACGCTAAACGCGGTCGTACATCGTACGCCGTACGCAAGACGCAAAACGTGAAACGCAAAACGCGAAACGCAAGACGCCTTGTCACCCCCCTTAGCAAGGGGGGCTGGGGGGGATAAACCCTCCCCGCGCGCGGGGAGGGAAGGCTGATCGACGCGGTGGCGGTTTTGCTCACGCCCAAACCCTCCCCGCGCGCGGGGAGGGAAGAGGAAGGGTTCACCACAAGCCACAAGCCACAGGCAACCAGCGTTTTGCCTGTGGCGTTCGGCATTCGGCGTTTAGCGTTCGACGCTCAGCACTCGGCGTTTAGCGTTCGACGCTCGGCATTCCGCGCCCGATCACTCCCACTTCCAGTCCTTGAACTGCTCGCGGAGCTGAGCCTTGAGGAATTTGCCCGTGCTGGTGCGGGGGATTTCGCTGATAAACACGAAGGCGTCGGGGAGCCACCACTTGGCGACTTTGGGCTCGAGGAAGGCCCGCAGTTCCTCGGGGGTGGCGTTCATGCCTTCCTTGAGCACTACGGCGGCCAGTGGGCGTTCGGCCCACTTAGGGTGGGGGATGGCGATGACGGCGGCTTCCTTGACGGCGGGGTGGCCCATTAGGGCGTTCTCGAGGTCCAGGCTGGAGATCCACTCCCCGCCCGACTTGATGAGGTCCTTGGTGCGGTCGGTGATCTTGACGTAGCCCTCGGGGTCGATGGTCACCACGTCGCCGGTGCGGAACCAGCCGTCGGGGGTCCACTTGTCACGCTCGCTCTCGAGGCGGAAGTAGCTCTGGGCCACCCAGGGGCCGCGCACCTCGAGTTCGCCCATGCTCTTGCCGTCCCAGGGCACCACGCCCCTCTCGCCCACGGCCCGTACCTCGACCAGCGGGGTGGGCAGGCCCTGGGTGGCGCGGTAGGCGTATTGCTCGTCGGGGGAGCGCTGCTTGAGGTGGGGTTTGAGGCGGCTCGTCGTACCCAGCGGGCTGGTCTCGGTCATGCCCCAGGCGTGCAGCACCTTGAGGTTGAACTGGTCGAAGCCCCGGATCATCGCCTCTGGGGCGGCCGAGCCGCCCACCACCATCTCCATGCCGGGCACCAGCTTGAAGCGGGCGGGGTCTTTCTGCAGGGTTTGCAGCACCCCCAGCCAGATGGTGGGCACCCCGGCGGTCTTGGTGACGCGCTCGCCCTCGTAGAGCTCGAGCAGGCTCACCGGGTCGAGGTGCGGCCCCGGCAGCACCATCTTGGAGCCCATCATCACCCCGGTGAAAGGCAGGCCCCAGGCCATCACGTGGAACATCGGCACCACCGGGCACAGCACGTCCTGGGCCGAGAGGTCGAGCGCGTCGGGGAGGGCGGAGGCCAGGCTGTGCAGGATGGTCGAGCGGTGGGAGTAGACCACCCCCTTGGGCTTGCCGGTGGTCCCGGAGGTGTAGCACATCCCCAGCGCCTCGCGCTCCTCGAGCTCGGGGTACTGGAAATCGCCGCCGGCTTCCGCGATGAACGCCTCGTAGTCGGTGAGCCCCTCGGGCACGGGTTGCCCGGTGAGGGGCACCACGATGACCTTCTCGAGCTTCACGTGGTCCTTGATGGCCTCGTAGAGCTTCAGGAGCACGTCGTCCACGATCAGGAAGCGGTCTTCGGCGTGGTGGATGATGTAGGCGATGTCGGAGGGGTGCAGCCGCAGGTTGAGGGTGTGCAGCACGCCCCCGGCCGCCGGGATGCCGAAGTAGGCCTCGAGGTGGGCGTAGGTGTTCCACGACAGCGTGGCGACCCGGTCGCCCTTGCGTAAGCCCGCCTTCTGCAGCGCCTCGGCCAGCGCCCGGCTGCGCCGGTAGAAGTCGGCGTAGGTGTAGCGGTGCAGGCTCCTGTCGGGCAGGCGCGTAACGATCTCCTGCCGGCTGAAGAGCCCTCCGGCCCGCTCGAGCAGGTGGGGCAGGGTGAGGGGAAAATCCATCATGGTGGACTGCATGGCGTTCTCCTTTATCGTGCGAAAAGCCTACCGCTTTTGGCGTGAACAGAGTGTAAAAAGGCCGGGCTTCACCGCTAGGGGATTGACTCGCTTTTTGGACTCCTGGGTATAAGGCATAGACCGTGAACGGGTAGCAGAGGTTAGTGGCCCGTGGCCTGTGGCGTGTAGTTGACCCCTCTCCTGCCCTCCCCGCGTGCGGGGAGGGGGTATCCCCCCCTGCTCCCCTTGCTAAGGGGGGAACAAGGCGTCTTGCGTCTTGCGTTTGGCGTACGGCGTAGGACGTAGGACGTACGCCGCACGACCGCGTTTAGCGTTCGGCTATCAGCTATCGGCTACCGACCATCAGCCCCCGCCATAAGCCATACACATTCCACATTCGTCGTCCAGGACAATCGTCTCTTGCCCCGACCCCCTTTCCGGCCGAGCATTAACCCAAAGTTCCGAGCCGCGACGACCCACGGGGCCGCCCTGGCCGAGGAGCCACCCGATGCGGGTCATGCCGGGCGGCCCCTCCAGGGCCAGCCGGGCGACCGACTGACCTGCTGCTCGCAAAGGAACTGCCTCCGGGCGGTTCTATCGTTTTTTTGCGCCAGGGGGCCGGGAAGGGGTGAGGGCGTGGGACGAGGGACGGTTCGACTCGGGCTAAAGGTTGGGCTCGGCATCGTGATGGCGGGTCTGCTGGTCTGGGCGCTCGGCCAGGGGCGTACGGCCTACACGGGCGCGGCTACCAGCCTGCTCAGCGCGCCCAAAGGGGCCAACCTGGGGTCGCTGACCCCGGGAACCCGGGTGGCCGTGCTCAAGGAGCAGGCCGGGTTCAGCCAGGTGCAACTCCAGGGCTGGTCGCCGCAGGGGGGAGCCACGGCTTTGTTCGAGGCCAAGGGCCAGCGCGTCCTGCTGGCGAGCTTTACGGGACAAGTGCAGCGGCGGGTGAGGGGCCAGGGCAAGGACGAGGGGGGCACGGTTTGGGAGCAGGTGGAGGTGGTGGGGTGGGTCGCCAAGTCCGCCCTGATTGCTGACGTGAACACCCTGTGGAAGCAGGCGGGTGTGCTCTACCAGCAGCGGTGCAGCACCTGCCACGCCCTGCCGGAGACCGGCAAATTCACGGCGAACCAGTGGCCGCCGATCATGCGCGGGATGGGCCCGCGCTCGGGGCTCACGGCCGAACAGACCCAATTGCTCACGCGCTACGCGCAGGCCCACGCCAAGCGCTGATGGGGGAGGATCGTATGAAGAAGATTTCGCGGCGGAAATTCTTGCAGGCCACGGCGGCCACGGCGGCGCTGGCCTCGGCGGCGGCGCAGAGCCCTTCGGGAGCCATCCTCGAGCGCTCCAACCGCATCAGCGCCAACCACTGGGGCGCTTTTTACGTCAACGTGCGCGGGGGGCGGATGGTGGGCGTGACCCCTTACGTCAAGGACGCCTACCCCACGCCCATGCTCGAGGCCATGGCCGACCGGGTCTACGCCCAAAACCGCATCCAGTACCCCATGGTGCGGGCGAGCTACCTGCGCGACGGCCCGGGCGCCGACCCCACCCTGCGCGGCGCCGAGCCCTTCGTGCGGGTGAGCTGGCGCGAGGCCTTCGACCTGGTGGCCAAGGAGCTCAACCGGGTCAAGAAGGAATTCGGCCCCGCCAGCATCTTCGCCGGCAGCTACGGCTGGTACGACGCGGGCCAGATCAACAACCCCCCGGTGCTGCTGCAGCGCATGCTGCGTCTGCACGGCGGCTTCGTGGGCGGCAGCGGCGACTACAGCACCGCCGCGGGCCAGGTCATCATGCCGCACGTGGTGGGGACGCTCGAGGTCTACGAGCAGCAGACCGCCTGGCCGGTGATCCTGGACAGCACCCAGCTCATCGTGCTGTGGGGCGCCGACCCCTTGCTCAACTGCCAGATCGGCTGGGCCCCCGCCGACCACTACGCCTACGGGGCCATCGAGGAGCTCAAGAAACGGCGGGGCCGCATCGAGGTGGTCTCGATCGACCCCCGCGTGACCGACACCGCCCGCTACCTGGACGCCCGCTGGATCGCCCCCCGCCCCGGCACCGACACCGCGCTGATGCTGGGCATCGCCCACGCCCTCTACAGCGAGAAGCGCCACGACCAGGCCTTCCTCGACAAGTACACCGTCGGCTTCGCCCGCTTCGCCGAGTACCTCACCGGCAAGAGCGACGGCACCCCCAAGACCCCCGAGTGGGCCGCGAACATCAGCGGGGTGGAGGCCTCGGTGATCCGCAACCTCGCCCGCCAGATGGCCGCCAAGCGCACCATGCTGATGGGCGGCTGGGCCATCCAGCGCCAGCACCACGGCGAGCAGGCCCACTGGATGCTGGTGACGCTGGCGGCGATGCTCGGCCAGATCGGGCTGCCCGGCGGCGGCTTCGGCCTGAGCTACCACTACGACTCCGGCGGCAACCTCACCGCCAACGCCCCCGGCCTGCCCGGCATCACCTCCGGCGCGGCCTCGGGCGGGGCGGCCTGGCTCTCCAAAGACGCCAACGCCATTCCCGTAGCCCGCGTGGCCGACATGCTCCTCAACCCCGGCCAGCCCTTCGACTTCAACGGCAAGCGCCAGACCTACCCCGACATCAAGCTCGTCTACTGGGCGGGCGGCAACCCCTTCGTCCACCACCAAGACCGCAACCGCCTGATCCAGGCCTGGCAGAAGCCCCAGACCGTCATCGTGCAGGACCCTTTCTGGACCCCCACCGCCAAGTTCGCCGACATCGTGCTGCCCGCGAGCACCACCTTCGAGCGCGACGACATCGCCCAGGTGGGGAGCTACTCGAGGGTCCGCATCGTCGCGATGAAGAAGGCCGTGGAGCCCCTCTACGAGTCGCGCAGCGACTTCGAGATCTTCGCCGAGCTCTCGCGCCGGCTGGGCTTCGGCCCCAAGTTCACCGAGGGCCGCGACACCCTGGGCTGGGTCCGCTTCGTCTACGGCGAGGCCCGCAAGCAGGCCGCCCAGCTCAAGCTGCCCATGCCCGACTTCGACACCTTCTGGAACGGCACGGGCGTGGTGGAGTTCCCCATCCCCGGCGAGTCCCGCAGCTTCGTGCGCTACGGGGACTTCCGCAAAGACCCCATTCTGAACGCCCTGGGAACCCCCTCCGGCAAGATCGAGATCTACTCCAAGACCATCGAGGGCTTCAAGTACGACGACTGCCCGCCGCACCCCACCTGGCTCGAGCCCGCCGAGCGGCTGGGCAGTGAGAAGGCCCGCCAGTACCCGCTGCACCTGTCCTCCCCCCACCCCAAGTACCGGCTGCACTCCCAGCTCAACAACACCTGGATCCGCCGCTGGTACGAGGTGCACGAGCGCGAGCCGGTGTGGATCAACCCGGTGGACGCCGAGGCGAGGGGCATCCGGAACGGCGACGTGGTGCGGCTGTTCAACGAGCGCGGCCAGACCCTGGCCGGGGCCGTGGTCACCGACCGGGTGCGCCGGGGCGTGGTGGTGATGGCCGAGGGCGCTTGGTACGACCCCGCCGAGCCCGGCAAGGTCGGGGCCTTGTGCAAGCACGGCGACGTCAACGTGCTGACCATCGACCGGGGCACCTCCAAGCTGGCCCAGGGCAACATCGCCCACACCGCGCTGGTGCAGCTCGAGAAGTTCGGCGGCGAGCTCCCCGAGGTCACGGCCTTCGACCCGCCCAAGAGTGCTGAGCGCGGCTGAACCCGCTCGCTCCGAGGCTGAGGCCGGAAAGCCTCAGCCTTTCGTGTGTGTCTAAAAGGCCCGTAGCCCCGCCGGGGTCTCGAGCTCGGCCCTGAGTTCGGTCCGGTCGGAGGGCTCGAGCTCCAGCTCCAGCCCCAGCGCCCCCAAGCGGGCCCCGACCCGCTCGGGGTGGGGATGCAGGCCCCACAAGCGCCGCAGCCGGCAGCCCACGTCGGGGAGGCGGGTGGTGGGGTGCGGGGCGTCGCCCCAGGCGATCAGGGTGGGGACCAGGCCGCCCCCCAGCAGCTCCCCGTCGTCGGGGATGGTGATGTCCCACTCGAGGTCGCCCCGGCTCATGCGGTGGACCCGGCCCAGCTCCGGCACCGCCGCCACCGCCGCGCGGAGGTCGTCGGCGCGGGCGACCCAGTGCAGCAGGCGGGGGGATTCGCGCAGCTCGGCCTGGAGGCGGGGGTTGTCGAGCCCGAACCAGCGCGGGCGGCCCGGGTCGGCGCCTTCGGGGTCGAGGGCGATGACCTCGAGGTAGACCCCCTCGCCCAGGCTCAGCAGGCGGTTGTGGGTGCCCATCCGGAGGTGCCGCCCGCCGGGGCTGAGCGGCACGCCCAGCAGCCCTTCGACGTATGCGGCACCCTGCTCGAGGGTGTGCGCCGCTACGACGAGGTGGTCGAGGACGGCCCTCACCACGCCCCCCGGCTGAGGCAGACCTCCCACAGGGGGCAGCCCTCGCACAGCGGCTTGCGGGCCGTGCAGCGGTAGCGCCCGAAGAGGATGAGGGCGTGGTGGGTGAAGACCCACTTCTCGCGGGGGAACAGGCGCTCGAGGTCCCCCCCGATCTTCTCGGGGTCGCGCTGCTCGGAGAAGCCCAGCCGGCGGGCCAGCCGGGTCAGGTGGGTGTCCACCGCGATGCCCGGGACCTTGAACGCCGCGCCCAGCACCACGGTGGCGGTCTTCCAGCCTACGCCGGGCAATTCCTGCAGCTTGGTCCTGTCCACCGGGATTTCCCCGCCGTGCTCCTCGACGAGCTTGCGGGCCAGCAGCACGACGTTGCGGGCCTTGGCCCGGTAGAGCCCGATGCTCTTGATGTAGGGCTCGACCTCCTCCGGCGTGGCCCGCGCGAGGCTGGCGGCGTCGGGGTAGCGGGCGAAGAGGGCAGGGGTGGCCTTGTTCACCGAGGCGTCGGTGGCCTGCGCCGAGAGCACGGTGGCGACGAGCAGTTCGAAGGGGTTGCTGTGCTCGAGCTCGGTCGCGGCGTTGGGGTAGAGCTCCTCGAGCACCTCCAGCACCCGCGCCGCCCGCGCCTGCTTCTCCTCGAGCGTCTGCGCCGGCAAAACCGGGGCGGGCGGGGTTTTAGGCGCTCGGGACAGGTTTTTCTCGAGGCTCTTCGCCCTTTGTTTTCCTCGGGTGATGCTTTTGCCTGCCACGTTCTGAAGTGTATCGCCGATAGCCGATAGCTGATAGCAAAATGCCGAACGCCGAACGCCGAACGCCAAACGCCGAACGCAAGACGCCAAACGCAAGACGCCAAACGCAAAACGCCAAACGCCTTTTCACCCCCCTTAGCAAGGGGGGCTGGGGGGGGATACCCCCTCCCCGCACGCGGGGAGGGCAGGAGAGGGGTCAACTACACGCCACACGCCACGGGCCACAAGCTGATGGCTGACGGCTGACCGCTCCCCCATGCCTGCCCTTCTCTTTCTCCCACGAGCCGCTACGCCTCTACTAGCTCCCCCGGATACCGCAACCCCCACTGGGCCCGGAATGCGTCCATGACCTCCATGACCGCGATGGTCTCGGATAGGGGCATGACCTCCGACTCGAGCTTTCCCGCCCGGATGCAGTTCATGGCCTCGAGGGCCTGGAACTGGTCGCCGTGGCCTTCGTAGGGGCACTCGAGGGTTTCGGCGTGGCCGTTTTTGTGCAGCACCAGCGACTTGGCGCGGTACCAGGGGCTGGGGATCTCGACGTAGCCTTCGGTGCCGTAGAGGTAGGCCGAGACGGTGGTGGGGGTGTGGAGGCTCGAGATCAGCGTCGCCATGCGGCCGTCGCGGTAGCCCAGCAGCAGGACGGCCTGCTCGTCCACGCCGGTAGGGCCCAGGTACACCTGGCTGTCGAGGCGTTCGGGCTTTCCCCAGACCATCGAGGTGAAGGAGAGCGGGTACACGCCCACGTCGAGCAGGGCGCCCCCGGCGAGTTCGGGGTTGATGAGCCGGTGCTCGGGGCCCACCTGGGCGCGGAATCCCATGCTGACCTGGATCATCCGCACCTCGCCGATGACCCCCCGCGCCAGCAGCTCGCGCAGCTTCACCATGTGCGGCAGGAAGCGCGTCCACATGGCCTCCATCAGGAAGAGCCCCTTCTGCCGGGCCTTCAGGGCCATGCGGCGCGCCTCGAGCGCGTTGTGGGCGAAGGCCTTCTCGCACAGCACGTGCTTGCCGTGCTCGAGGCACAGCAGGGTGTGGGCGTAGTGGTGGCTGTGGGGCGAGGCCACGTAGATGATGTCGAGCTCGGGGTCGGCGGCGAGCTCGGCGTAGCTGCCGTAGCGGCGGGGGATGCCGTACTGCTCCCCGAAGACGTGCGCGGCCTCGAGGCTCCTCGAGCCCACCGCCAAAAGCTCGGCCCCCTCGAGGCCGCGCAGGGTGTCGGCCAACCGCCCCGCGATGCGCCCGGTGCTCAGGATGCCCCAGCGGATCTTCTCCATTCCCACATTGTAGGGGGCGCTTTCGAGCGCTCCCAGCTATCGTTTCCACCCTGGCAACCAGGAAGCCGTCAGCTATCAGCCGTCAGCCGTCAGCGGGAGGCTCGTGCCCGTGGCTAGTGGTCTGTGGTTTGCCCCTCCCCGCAGTCGGGGAGAGGGTATCCCCCCGACCCCCCTTAGCAAGGGGGGTGACAAGGCATCTGGCGTTCGGCTATCGGCTATCGACTATCGACTATCGACTATCGACTATCGACTATCGACTATCGACTATCGACCCTCTAGTACGCCTTAGCAAACAGGATCCGCTTGCCATAAGCGCTCGGTTTGCCGCAGCGGACGCAACTGCCGTGGGCTTCGGGCTCGTCGAAGGGGATGCAGCGGGTGGTGGCGGTGGTCTCGGCCTTGATCTGCTTCTCGCACTCCTTATCGCCGCAGTGGAAGGCCTTGACGAAGCCCTGCTCGACCTTTTCCTTGAACTCCTCGAAGCTGTCCACTTCCCAGGTGTGGCTGTCGCGGAACTCGAGCGCCCGCTGGTAGAGCGCCGCCTGGAAGGCCTCGAGCTTCTGCGGGATCAGCCCCACGACCTCGGCGAGCTGCACGGTCTCCTTGCCGCCCAGGCGACTCGCCAGCACGGCGGTGCCCGCCTCCACGTCGCGGGGGCCGATCTCCAGGCGCAGCGGCACGCCCTTGAGCTCCCACTCGTTGAACTTGAAGCCGGGGCTGTACTGGTCGCGGTCGTCGAGCACGACGCGCACGCCCGCGGCCTTGAGGTCGGCGGCCAGCCGCTCCACCGCGGGCATCACCTGCTCGCGGGTGTCCGACTTGTAGATGGGCACGATCACCACCTGGACCGGGGCGATGCGCGGGGGCAGGATCAGGCCCTTGTCGTCGCCGTGGGTCATGATCACCGCGCCCACCATGCGGGTGGAGAGCCCCCAGCTCGTGGTGTGGACGTACTTGTTCTGCTGGTCGCGGTCCTGGAACTGGATGTCGAAGGCCTTGGCGAAGTTGGTGCCCAGGTAGTGGCTGGTGCCCGACTGCAGCGCCTTGCCGTCGCGCATCATGGCCTCGATGGTGGTGGTGTAGACCGCCCCGGCGAACTTCTCGCTCTCGGTCTTGACCCCCTCCCACACCGGCACCGCAGCCCACTCGCGCGACATCCGGGCATAAACGCCCAGCATCTGCCGCACCTCGGCCTCGGCCTCCTCCTGGGTGGCGTGGGCGGTGTGGCCCTCCTGCCACAGGAATTCGCTGGTGCGCAAGAAGGGCTTGGTGCGCAGCTCCCAGCGCACCACGTTGCCCCACTGGTTGAGGAGCTGGGGCAGGTCGCGGTAGGTGCGCACCCACTTGGCCCACATGTGCCCGATGATGGTCTCGGACGTGGGGCGCACGGCGAGGGGCTCCTCGAGCTCCTCCCCGCCCGCGTGGGTCACCACCGCCAGCTCGGGCGCGAAGCCTTCGACGTGCTCGGCCTCCTTCTGGAAGAAGCTCATGGGGATGAAGAGGGGGAAGTACGCATTGGTGTGCCCGGTGGCCTTGAACATGTCGTCGAGGGCACGCTGGATGTTCTCCCACAGCCCGAAGCCGTAGGGCCGGATGACCATGGTGCCGCGCACCGGGCCGTAGTCCACGAGTTCGGCCCGTTGGATGACTTCGTTGTACCACTCGTTGAAATCCTGGCTCTGCGGGGTGAGGCCTTTCTCCTTCGCCATACCGCACCATGATACTTGCTCGTTCCAGACCCGGGCCGCCGTGCCGCAGCCCCGCCATGGGCCTCCGGCTCCCTCAAAACGGCGGGCCTATCCCCGCTAATTCAGCCCTCCGGATAGGCGCGAATCGCCCGGTTATCTTCATGAACCGGCTATCTAGACCCGTTCCTTGACTTTTGCTTTCCCGCACGTCTATGCTGAAGAAGTTTTCGATTTTCACAATTCAGGCATTGGGGTAAGAAGGAGGCATTTATGGGCAGGCTGATTTTGGCGGCTTTCACGCTCTTCGTACTTGTCTCGTGCAATTCCCTCCAGACCCGGCCGTCGGACGGGCCCGACGCTCAGGCCGTCGGTGCCGTCCGGCGCGTCCCCCCGAAATTCGCTGAGCCTAAGGCCTTCGACGTCTCCCGCGCCCTCCGGGACATGGTCGGGCAGGCGTCCGGCGAGGTCTCTTCCGACCCCGACGCGGTGCGGGAGATCCGCCCGGACCGTGGGCCCCTCCCGACGGACCAGGGCTTCTCGGGCGACGCGGCCGTGCAACGGGCGATGAAGCCTACGAGGCCAGGGCTGCAGGCCGCGGCCATCCCGGCCCCGCTGCTCACCTTCGAGGGCCTGAGCAACCAGGACAACTTCAACCTCTTCGGCTTCCGCGTCAACCCGCCCGACCCCGTCGGCGACGTCGGCCCCAACCACTACGTGGAGATGGTCAACCTGGCCTTTGCCGTCTACGACAAGCAGGGCAACTTGTTGATGGGGCCTGCGCGGATCGGCGACTTGTGGAGCGGGTTCGCCATCGAGGACTGCACCGACCCCTCGGGCGACCCGATCGTGCTCTACGACCAGCTCGAGGACCGCTGGATCCTCAGCCAGTTCACCACCCGCGGCCTCGCCAACCCGGCCCTGCCCTTTTACAACTGCGTCGCCATCTCGCAGACCGGCGACCCGACCGGGCCGTACTACCGCTACGCCTTCATCACCCAGCCCGACCCGGACGGGGGGTATTTCTTCCCCGACTACCCGAAGTACGGCGTGTGGACCGACTCCTACATCCTCACCACCCGCGACTTCGGCACGGTCAACGGCTACGGGATCAGCGTCTACGCGCTCGAGAAGAACAAGATGCTCGCCGGCAACCCCAAAGCCCGCGCGGTGCAGTTCTTCCTCGACTCCGACGTGGTGCCGCTCAACCTGATGGGTGACGGGCTCTTGCCCCCCGACATCGACGGCACGCGCCGCCCCATCGACCGGATCGCCGCCCCGATCGTCGGCACCCAGGACAACGGGGGCTTCTACGGCGCCGCCTTCGACGCGCTCAACGTTTTCGAGCTGACCGTGCAGTGGAGGGCAAACCCGGCCGCGGCGCTGAACCTGGCGGCCCAGTTGCCGGTCGCCGCCTTCGACTCGATCTTCCCCTGCGCGCCGACGAGCCGCGACTGCCTGCCCCAGCCGGGCATCGTCAACCCTGCCCAGTACCTCGACATCCTCTCCTACCGCCAGCGCCCGACCCACCGCCTGGCGTACCGGAACTTCGGCAACCACGAGGCCTTAGTCACCAGCCAGTCGGTAGAGGCCCTGCCGGGGGTCGCGGGCATGCGCTGGTACGAGATCCGGCGCTCGGGGGGCGTGTACTCCGTGTACCAGCAGGGCACCTTCGCCCCGAACGACGGGGTCCACCGCTGGATGGGCAGCGTCGCCATGGACTGGCAGGGCAACGTCGCGCTCGGCTACAGCGTGGTCAACGGGGTGAACGTCTACCCCGGCATCCGCTACACCGGCCGCCTCAGCGGCGACCCGCTGGGCCAGATGACCCTGGGCGAGGGCGTCATCATCAACGGCTCGGGGGTGCAGACGACCACCAACTCCCGCTGGGGCGACTACACCTCCATGAACATCGACCCTGCCGACGACTGCACCTTCTGGTACGTCAACGAGTACTACACCGCCGCAGGGCAGGCCTCCAGCCCTGCCGGGTGGCAGACCCGCATCGGGAGCTTCAAGCTGCCCGGCTGCGCGCCGAAGGCGGATTGACGTACACGGTCGGCCCGCGATCCGTCGAGCTGTGTCCAGCCCGGAGGCCTGCCCACAGGCGGGCCTCCGGCATCCGTTAATTTGGTGTTTCCCCCCGGGTAGTACCATCGGAGGTGGTCGAGCGAATTGCGGGCTCGGAAAGGAGTCAGGGTGAAGGTCCGGTATGTTCTGGCAGCACTCCTGGTGCCCGGCTGGTTCCTGACGGGCTGCTACCAGCCCCGGCTGCAGCCGCCGCCTGAGACCACCGGCCCCACCGTTCACCTGAGCGTTTCGCCCACCCGTGTGGCCTGCCCCGCTCCCGTCACCCTCACCGCGACGGCGAGTTCGGGCGTGATTCGGGTGGACTTCTACAAGCAGAAACTGGGCGCCGACCCCCAACCTCTGCTGATCGGGACCGATGCTTCCGCGCCTTACGGCCTGGTTTACCCCGAGCAGGGCTTTGGCGAGCCGGACGACGGAGCCTACGACTTCGTGGCCCGGGCTTACGACGGCCAGGGGCTCGAGGCCAGCAGCAACCCCGTTCGGGTGACGGTGCTGATCGGGAAAGCCGACACGCCCTGCCCGCAAACCTCCTGACCTCCCGGTGAGGACTGGCGCGATGAGCCGGAGACGTTGGCGGCGGCCGGGGCTGCCCGGGGCGCCTGGTGCGGTCGGAATGCTTCCTTTTTGCCATGCCCCCTTAACGTCAGGGGTAACGCCCCGGCTCTCGAGGCCCGGGGCGTATACTGGAGCCAACGAACAACCGGGGTATCGGGCAGTCTGGCGCTCGGGCAGGGCGTGGCTTCGATGGCAGATGCACTCGTTTGGCCTGCTGGAATTCTCCGCCTTCCGTGGTGGCTTGAAAGGGGGTGAGGACTGTCTTCGTCAGGAAACCTCGAGGTTAAGCGCTCCAATCCCGCATTAGCGAGGTGAAACCCCTATGCATTGGAAGTACTGGTTTTTGGCGATCACCGCGGTATTTCTGCTGGCCCTGGCGGCCTGCAGCCCCAAGCCCTCGAGCCAAGGCCAAGGCGTGAGCACCCAGAGCGTTCAGGAGGTGACCCCCGCGTCCCCCCTTCCCTCGCCTGACACCTCACCCACCGACGAAAGCACCAGGCTGTGGTTCGTCGAGCTGACCAGCCCCCCGGCAGCCGACGGGACCAGCCTGTCCGCCCTCGAGGCCGAGCAGCAAGCCTTCCGGGACAACGCCCGCAGGGCCGGGCTGAAGTACAAGGAGCGCTTCGCGTACAAGGAGCTGTGGAACGGGCTCTCGATCGAACTGGCCGGCAGCGCTGAGCGCTCGAGGCTGGGCCGCGTCGCCGGGGTGAAGGCTGTGTACCCGGTAGCCACGGTGGTGCTACCCCCCACCGCCCCCGTCGCCGACCCCGAGCTGGCCACCGCCCTGGCCATGACCGGTGCCGACGTGGCCCAGAACGAGCTGGGCTACACCGGCGCGGGCATCAAGGTGGCCGTGATGGACACCGGCGTCGACTACCACCACCCCGACCTGGGCGGCTGCTTCGGGCCGGGCTGCCGGGTGGCCTACGGCTACGACTTCGTCGGCGACGCCTACAACGCCAACCCGGCGGACACCGCCTACAACCCCACCCCCGCCCCGGATAACGACCCCGACGACTGCAACGGCCACGGGACGCACGTCGCGGGCATCGTGGGCGCCAACGGCGCGGTCAAGGGCGTGGCCCCCGCGGTGAGCTTCGGGGCCTACCGGGTCTTCGGCTGCGAGGGCTCCACCACCGCCGACATCATGCTCGCTGCCATGGAGCGGGCCCTGAGCGACGGCATGCACGTGCTCAACATGAGCATCGGCTCGGCCTTCCAGTGGCCGCAGTACCCCACCGCCCAGGCCAGCGACCGCCTGGTCAACAAGGGCGTGGTGGTGGTGGCCTCCATCGGCAACAGCGGGGCCAACGGGCTGTACTCGGCGAGCGCCCCGGGCCTGGGGGCGAAGGTGATCGGGGTGGCCTCCTTCGACAACAGCCACGTTACGGTGAACACCTTCACCGTAACCCCCGCCAACCTCACCGTCGGGTACGCCAACGCGACCGCGGCTCCTCCCGCCCCCACCTCGGGGAGCCTGCCGCTGGCCAAGACCGGCACCCCTACCACCGCCAACGACGCCTGCAGCCCGCTGCCCGCGGGCAGCCTGAGCGGCAAGGCGGCCCTGATCCGCCGCGGCACCTGTACGTTCCACGTCAAAGCGCTCAACGCGCAAAACGCGGGCGCGGCGGCGGTCGTGCTGTACAACAACGCGCCGGGTCGCTTCATCCCGACGGTGGCGGGCACGCCGGCGATCACCATCCCGGTGGTGGCCGTCTCGGACGCCGAGGGCGTGGCCATCAACAACGCCATCAATTCGGGGCCGCAGACGCTCAACTGGACCGGCCAGTTCGGATCTTTCCCCAACCCCACCGGCGGGCTGATCTCGTCCTTCAGCTCCTACGGCCTCTCGCCCGACCTCAGCTTGAAGCCCGACATCAGCGCGCCCGGCGGCCTCATCCGCTCGACCTACCCGCTCGAGCGGGGCGCTTACGCCACCATCAGCGGCACCTCCATGGCCAGCCCCCACGTCGCCGGGGCAGCGGCCCTGCTGCTCGAGGCGCGCCCGAACACGCCCTCGCAGGCCGTGCGCGGCATCCTGCAAAACAGCGCCGTTCCCAAGGCGTGGTGGGGCAACCCCGCCCTGGGCTTCCTGGATAACGTCCACCGCCAGGGCGCGGGCATGCTGGACGTCGCAGGGGCGATCCTCTCCACCACCAAGATCGAGCCCGCCAAGCTCTCGCTCGGGGAGAGCCAGAGCGGCCCCGCCACCCGCACCCTCACCCTCGAGAACAACGGGCCCAGCGCCGTGACCTACGACCTGTCCTTCACCAACGCCCTCTCGACAGGCCCCAACACCTTCTCGCCCTCCTTCCATCTCTCCAACGCCAGCGTGGTCTTCGGCGCGCCGAGCGTGACCGTCCCGGCGGGCGGCACTGCCAGCGTGAGCGTCACCATCCACCCGGCCACCGCGCCGGTAGGCGGCCAGTACGGCGGCTACGTCGTCTTCACCCCGCAGGGCGGCGGGCAGACCTACCGCGTGCCATTCGCCGGCTACATCGGCGATTACCAGGCCCGGCAGGTGTTCACGGGCGGTTTCCCCTTCCTGGGCAAGCTGGTCTCGTGCACGCCGGCCTCGCTGCTGCGGGGCAACGACTGCTTCGGCACCGGCTCTTACAGCGTGTTCCCCGCGGGCGCGACCTACACCCTGACCGACGCTTTCAACACCCCCTACGTCCTGGTGCACCTCGACCACCAGGTGCGCCGCCTGCGGATGGAGGTGTTCGACGCCAACACCGGCAAGGCCTGGCACCGCGCCCTCGACCAGGAGTACGTCGCCCGCAACTCCACCGCGACCAGCTTCTTCGCCTACCCCTGGGACGGCAGCACCGCCGCAGGAAACAAGACCTACACCGTCCCCGACGGCAGCTACGTGGTCAAGGTTTCGGTGCTGAAAGCCCTGGGCGACGACAACAACCCGGCCCACTGGGAAAGCTGGACCTCTCCCGTGATCACCATCGACCGGCCCTGAGCCCCTCGTCTCTGCCCCCCTCCCGAGTTTGGGGAGGGGGGTTTTGGCTGGCCGGGCACCGGCCGCGGTTCGCCACGGGGAGGCGCTTCCGGGGCTCGAGCCGCGGGCGACCCGGCGGCCGTCACCGGGTGTTACCTCACAGGTAACTCCCGGGTAACGCTTCACTTCATGCCCCTCGCCCTTGACCCCGGCGTGAATATCCGATTAGTCTGAACCCAGACCAACTAGTTGACCTCGCTAATCCACCGTGCGGTTGAGCGCGGGGGTGGAATTTGGTCCGGTGGTCGCGTAACAGGGATTCACGGCATGAGGAGGAGGCGGATGAAACTACGGCTTTTAGGCATTGGCGTACTGGCGCTGCTGCTGAGCGCCTGCGGACTGCAGAGCAAGCGCTCCGGCGGCAACAGCGCCGTCGAAGTGATCCAGCCCGGCGGCTCGGCGCCCGCCGGCGAGATCGTCAACGAAACGACCCCGTACTGGTTCGTGGAGCTCGAGGGCGCCCCGACCGCCGAAGGCGGCAGCCTGAGCGCCATCCGGGCCGAGCAGAAGGCTTTCTGGGACGCGGCGGCCCAGGCCGGGATCAAGCTGCGGCCGCGGCAGGCCTTCAGCAGCCTGTTCAACGGCTTCTCGGTCGAGCTCCAGGACGGCAACGTGGCCGCCCTCAGCGCCCTGCCGGGCGTGGTGGGGGTGTACCCCCTCCTGACCGACGTGATCCCCGAGGTCTCCCTCGTCAGCGACCCCGACCTCGCCACCGCCGTCACCCAGACCGGCGCCGACGTGGCCCAGAACGAGCTGGGCCTGCGGGGTGAGGGCATCAAGGTGGGCGTCATCGACACCGGCGTCGACGTCGACCACCCCGACCTGGCCGGGCGCGTCGTGGCCGGCTACGACTTCGTCGGCGACGCCTACAACGCCGCCGACCCTGCCAAGAGCACCCCCGCCCCCGACGAGAACCCCGACGACTGCAACGGCCACGGGACGCACGTCGCGGGCATCGTGGGCGCCAACGGCGCGGTCAAGGGCGTGGCCCCCGCGGTGAGCTTCGGGGCCTACCGGGTCTTCGGCTGCGAGGGCAGCAGCAGCGCCGACGTGATCCTCGCGGCGATGGAGCGCGCCTACGCCGACGGCATGGACATCATCAACATGAGCCTGGGCGCGGCCTTCCAGTGGCCCGAGTACCCCACCGCCAAGGCCGCCGACCGGCTGGTGCGCAAGGGCATGGTGGTGGTGGCCTCGGCGGGCAACAGCGGCGCCAGCGGGCTTTACTCGCTGGGCGCCCCCGGCCTGGGCCGGGAGGTCATCGGCGTGGCCTCCTTCGATAACGTGGGCATCGCCCTCAACTTCTTCACCCTGCCCGACGGCTTCAAGGTGGGCTACACCGCGGCCACCGGCGCCCCGGCGGCCCCCACCAGCGGCAGCCTGCCCATCGCGGCCACCGGCACCCCCACCACCGCCAACGACGCCTGCAGCCCGCTGCCCGCAGGCAGCCTGAGCGGCAAGGCGGCCCTGATCCGCCGCGGCACCTGCTCCTTCTACATCAAGGCCACCAACGCCCAGAACGCCGGGGCCAGCGCGGTCATCCTCTACAACAACGCGCCGGGCCGCGTCAGCCCGACCGTGGCCGGCGACCCGCCCATCACCATCCCGGTGGTCGCCATCTCCGACGCCGAGGGCCTCGAGATCGCCAACCGCCTGGCCTCCGGGCCGGTGAGCCTCACCTGGCAGAGCGGGGTCGCCAGCTTCCCCAACGCCACCGGCAACCTCATCAGCAGCTTCAGCTCCTACGGGCTCACGCCCGACCTCGGCATGAAGCCCGACGTGGGCGCGCCCGGCGGCTTCATCCGCTCGACGTACCCGCTCGAGAAAGGCGGCTACGCCACCATCAGCGGCACCTCGATGTCGGCCCCGCACGTGGCGGGCGCCGCCGCCCTGCTGATCCAGGGCCGCTCGATGATCTACGGGGCGCCCCGGGCCAGCCAGGTGCGCACCTTCCTGCAGAACACCGCCGTGCCCAAGAACTGGTCGGGCAACCCCGGCCTGGGCTTCCTCGACCACTCCTTCCGCCAGGGCGCGGGCATGATCGACATCGTCAGCGCCATCACCGCCCCGGCGCGGGTCGAGCCCTCCAGGCTGGCGGTGGGCGAGAGCAAGTACGGCCCGCGCACCTTCAACCTCACCATCCGCAACCAGGGCAACAGCGACATCACCTACGACATCACCCACGTCCCGGCGCTCGCCGCGGGCGGCAGCACCTTCAGCCCCAGCATCTACAACGCCCCGGCCAACGTGAGCTTCAGCCACGACTGGATCACCGTGCCCCGGCGTGGCACCACCGGCATCCAGGTGCACATCGACGCCAACGCGGGCCTGCCCAACAACAGCCAGTACGGCGGCTACGTCGTGCTCACCCCCCGCGGCGGCGGCCTGACCCTGCGGGTGCCCTACGCGGGCTTCAAGGGCGACGTCACCTCCATCCCGGTGCTCACCCCCACCTCCGCCGGCTTCCCCTGGGTCGCCAAGCGGGTCAACTTCACCCCGCCCACCCAGCCCGCCCCCCTTGCTGACTGGAGCAAGCTCCCCAGCGACGGCGGCACCTTCACCCTGCAGGGCAACGACCAGCCCTGGATCCTGCTGCACCTCGACCACTTCGCGCGCAAGCTCCAGGTCGAGATCATCGACGTCAAGACCGGCAAGCCGGTGCACCCGACGAAGAACAAGGCCCTCGACCTCGACTACGTGGCCCGCAACTCCACGGCCGGGGGCTTCCTGGCCTTCCCCTGGGACGGCACCCGCATCATCAAGAAGCAGTACTTCAACGAGGTCGTCGAGACCCGCGCCGTCCCCGACGGGCAGTACGTGCTGAAGATCAAGGTGCTCAAGGCCCTGGGCTACGAGACCGTGGACGCCCACTGGGAGACCTGGACCTCCCCGGTCATCACCATCGACCGGCCCTAGCCTGCCGGGCTCGAGGAGCGGTCCGCCCCCGCGGCGGGCCGTTCCTTTTCGCGGGATCAGGGTCGCGGCAGTTGCCCGGAGTTATTCTGACCTTTCCGGGCCAGGTCGCGAGGTAACGAGGCCTTAACTTACTGGCGTAACGGGGCGTTATTGACCATGAGAGCGCGTCCGGCATACAGTGCGCGGTGACCAATAAAGGTCCCATAAGGCAGCACCTCGAGGAGGTTTGGTGTGCGAAATACCCTTTTGTTCGGCCTCGGCGTCTTCATCCTGGCAGGCTGCGGGATTCAGGAGGAGAAAAGCGCCCCGCTCAGCGCGCTCAGCGCCTCCCGCACCTACATCGTCAGCAGCGCCACGGCCCTGCCCGGCGACTTCAGCGGCTTCGTCAAAGCCCAGGGCGACACCTTGCGGGCCTTCAAGCCCGAAGCCGGCTTCGCCTCGGTGACCACGAGCAACCCCAAGGCGTACAAGCGCTTCGCCGACGTGGTGGTTGAGGACGTGCGCCTCGAGCGCAACCTGCCCAAGGTGGAGCCGGTGGCCGGGCCCTCCCTCGACGTCGGCAACCCGCCCAACAGCGGCGACGACGACACCCGCTTCAACCTGCAGTGGGGCCACGACGCCGTCAACGCCCCCGAGGCCTGGAACGCCGGGGTGCGGGGCAAGGGCGTAGTGGTGGCGGTGCTGGACGGGGGCTTCAGCCTCAACCACCCCGACATCGCCCCCAACGTCGTCGGCTGGGCCGACATGACCGGCGAGGGCATCGCCTACGGCCCCAACCCCGACGACCCCACCGGCATCTTCAGCCACGGCATGCACGTCGCGGGCACCATCGCCGCCGCCGACAACGGCCTGGGCACCATCGGCGTGGCGCCCGCGGCCAAGCTGCTGCTGGTGAAGGTGCTGTTCAACGTGGGCAGCGGGTCCTTCGAGGACGTGCTCGAGGGCATCTACTACGCCGCCGACTACGGCGTGGACGTGATCAACATGAGCCTTGGCGCCGACATCCCCCAGGGCTCGGGCAAGGGCTCCAACGAGATCGCCGAGCTGCGCAAGGCGATGAACCGCGCCATCGGCTACGCCTACCAGAAGGGCGCGACCGTGATCGTGGCGGCGGGCAACGACGGCCGCGACCTCGACAAGGACCGCTCCACCACCGTGTTCCCCGCCCAGATGCCCCACGCCATATCGATTTCGGCCACCGCGCCCGTCGGCTGGGCCAAGGCCCCCGCCACCACTTTCCTCGACAACCTGGCCAGCTACTCCAATTACGGCCAGTCGGGCGTGGACTTCAGCGCACCCGGGGGCGACTCCAGCTACCCGGGCAACGAAAACTGCACGCTGGCGGGCCTGACCCGGCCCTGCTGGATCTTCGACCTGGTCTTCAGCACCGGGGCCGTGGTCGGGCCTTCGGCCTTCTACTACTGGTCGGCGGGCACCAGCATGGCCGCCCCGCACGCGGCGGGCGTGGCCGCGCTGATCATCAGCGAGAAGGGCGGCGAGTTGCACCCCGCCCAGGTGAAGGCCGAGCTCGCCGCCCGTGCCGCCGACCTCGGCAAACCCGGCAACGACGACGTTTACGGGGCGGGGGCCATCCGCAGCGGCTACTGAGCGCGTTTCCGCGAACACCCGCCGGCCCTGGCAGGTGTTTTACCCCGCACGGCTAACCCGGCCGTGCGGGGTGTTCGTGGTGGGCTCCCTGAGCGCGTGGTTCCTTCCGGGGCCCGCGGTCTGGTTCGGGCACGGAACCCGTCCCGCCGTTCGGCTCGGCCTTTGTTAAAGGCGCTCTAAGCAAAACCGCGAGCAGGGGCGTATATTCGGTGTAAAGCGGTCGCAAAAAAAGGGGGTGGGCCAATAGCGGATTCAGGCATTCGGCTCGAGGACTCGTGCCCTATTCGGTTGTAAAGGAAAGCAAATGCGAGCGATCCGTTGGCTATTTTTCGCAGGATTGGGTGCTGTGCTCACGGCGTGCCCGGGCGGTGAGAACACCGGCTTAGAGATCAGCATCCCCGGCATTGACGGCGCGGTGCGCGAGATCTCCAAGGCCACCACCGTGACGTTGCCCACGGGGGTAATGGCTACGGAAGAGAACTATGTGCCGGGCAAATTCTACGACCAGGTGTCCCCGCTGTTCCGCTACCGCAAGGGCCTGACCCCCAGCGGCCGGGAGGCCGTACCCGGCGGCGTGAACGCCGGGCAAAGCGGCCTCGAGGCGCCGTCCGGGGCGAGCGCGGCGGTGAGCCAGGTGGCGAGCTTCGAGGGCCTCAACCACTTCCAGCACCGCTTTGCCAACGACGGCAACCAGTTCAGCGTCGAGCCCCCGGACCAGGCGCTGTGCGTGGGCAACGGCTTCATCTTCGAGTCGGTCAACACCACGCTGCGGGTCTACGGCCTCGACGGGACCCCCAAGACCAACCCCATCGACCTCAACACCTTCTACGGCTACCCCGACGCCATCGACCGGGTCAACGGCAACAAGATCGGGCCCAACGTCATCGACCCGGTCTGCCACTACGACCCCGAGACCAAGCGCTTCTTCCACGTGATCACCACCTTGCACGTCGACGAGAACGGGGAATTCACCGGGCGCAACACCCTCGACGTCGCGGTGAGCAAGACCTCCGACCCCACCAAGGCCTGGGACATCTACTACATCCCCATCACTAACGACGCCAGCGAGGGGACCCCCGACCATAACTGCCCGCAGGACGCCTGCTTCGGCGACTACCCCCACCTCGGGATGGACGCCTACGGCCTCTACATCACCACCAACGAGTTCCCGCTGTTCGACAACGGGTACATGGGGGTCAACGTTTACGCGATCTCCAAGAAGGCCCTGGCCAACGGCGACGCGAAGATCAAGATGGTGGAGTTCTTCGCCCCCTTCAACCCCGCCACACCCCCCACCCCCTTCACCCTGATCCCGGCCATCTCCCCGGGCACGAGCTTCGAGAAGAAGTTCGGCGGCGTGGAGTACCTCCTCAGCGCCGACGCCGACGCCCTGTTCGACGACCCGAGCCAGGCCAGCCAGCTCTTCGCCTGGGCCGTGGTCAACACCCGCGCCCTCGACGCCAAGATGCCGCAGATGCGGCTCATCCGCAGCGCGGTGCCGGTGAAGCCCTACTCGGTGCCGCCCAGGGTCGAGCAGAAGCCCGGGAACTTCCCGCTGGGGCAGTGCATCAACGACACCACCACCCCGGTCAAAGTGGGGGATGAGACGAAGAACGGTTGCTGGAACCTCCTGCTCACGACCGAGCCCGCCCACGACGAGGTGCTGCCCAAGATCGACGCCAGCGACGCCCGCATGCAGCAGGTCACCTTCGCCGCCGGCAGGCTGTGGGGCGCGCTGGCGAGCGGGTTCACCGTCAATTCCGCCACCAAGGTCGGCGTGGCCTACTACATCCTCCAGCCCAACCTCACCAAGGACGCCTTCACCCTCAGCGTGGTCAAGGACGGCTACCTGATGTCCGACACCGCCAACCTGATCTACCCCGCCCTGGGCGTGACCGCGGCGGGCAAGGGCGTGATGGGCTTCACCCTCGTCGGGCCCAACGACCACCCCAGCGCCGCCTACGCCACGCTGGACGCCACGGCGGGGGCCGGGCCCATCGTCGTCGCGGCGCCGGGCCAGGGGCCCAACGACGGCTTCACCGGCTACAAGGCCCTCACCAACAACCAGCCCCGCCCGCGCTGGGGCGACTACGGCGCGGCGGCGGTGGACGGCGACACGGTCTGGGTCGCCAACGAGTACATCGCCCAGACCTGCACCCTGGCGCAGTGGATCACGGGCACGACCTGCGGCGGCACGCGTTCGGCCCTCGCCAACTGGTCCACCCGGATCACCGGGGTGAACACCCAGTAGCCCCGCCCCTGAACGCGAAGCCCCCCTCGAGGGGGGCTTTTCCGTGGCGGGCGCGCCACCTACCGCATCCCGGAGTCGTAGACGATGACCACCTTGGTGAAGCGCCCGGCCTCGACATTGACGGGGATCTGGGCCTCGGCGGGGCGGGCGAGGGCCTTGCGCTGGGGCACCAGGGTGTAGGTCCCGGGCTCGAGCACGATCTTGAAGCGCCCGTCCTCGTCGCTGCTGAAGCGGGCGAGCACCTCGTCGCCGGCGTGCACCTCGATGGTGGCCTGGAGGGGGCGGTTGGTGCAGTTGGGGTTCTCGGCCTGCGCCACCGGGCACACCGGCCCCACCCACACCTGCCCCTCGATGCCCCCCACCACCCCCACCGCCCGTTCGGGCCGGACGGCCTGGACCTCGGGGTTTTGCGCCTGAGGCACGCAGGCGGGCAGCAGCAGGCACAGCAGCAGCATCCACGGGCTCATGAGGTTCATGCGACCTCACCTCCACGGCCATGCTAGGGCATGGCCGAATGTAGCGTATGATAGCCGGCCCCTATCGTGTATTTCCCGTGCCGCGTGGGGCACGCGCCGGGGCCGGGCACGGGTGCGCGACCGGCGTCGTGTGGCCGGTTCCGCCGCCTGGGTGAGCGGCAAACACCCGTGAGGCGCACTATGCTGGGGGCATGGAACTCCACGGCTCCGGCGTGTTGCTCCGCCCTTTCCGCTGGGAAGACGCCCCCGACCTGTTCCCGCTGTGCCAGGACGAGGAGCTGACGCGCTTCCTGGCCTGGTGGCCGCACCAGAGCCTCGAGGACACCTACCGCATGCTCGAGGGCTACGTGGGCCAGGAGCGCCAGTGGGCGGTGGAGGTGGAGGGGAAGGCGGCGGGCTGGATCGCCCTGCTCGTGGACTGGCAGAACCAGATCGCCGAGATCGCCACCTGGCTGGGCCGGCCTTACTGGGGCCGCGGCGTCAACCGCGAGGCCAAGCGCTTGGTGCTCGACTACGGCTTCGGGACGCTCAACCTCCAGCGCATCGAGTCGATCACCCACGTGGAGAACGTCAAGGCGCAGAAGGGGCTGGAGAAGCTGGGCTTCGTGCGGGAGGGCGTGCTGCGGCGCTACCGCTGGGTCAAGGGCTGGCACTGGGACATGGTGATGTACAGCCTCATGCCCGAGGAGTGGCTGCAGCAGCCGGGCAGGTAGCCCCGCGCTAGGCGGCGTTACCGCCCCGTTACCGCGGCGGCCCCACACTCCGGGCGAGGAGGAACGACCATGCGAAGCCTCGCGCTGTTGGTGCTGCTGGCGGCCCAGGGGTGGGCCCTGGCCCAGGAGATGGAGGCCGGGCGGGAGTACCCGGGCGGCTCGAGCCTGAGGAACAGCTATTTCGGGGTGCAGGTGCGCGTGCCCAGGGGTTTCATGGCCCGGCTCGCCGAGGAGAACGGGGTGCAGGCTTTGGGGATGGGCTCGCCGGAGGGGGTGGGGGCGCTGCTGCTCTTCCAGTTCGGGGTGCCGCAGGCCAGCTACCGGCGCCTGCTTTCCCAGCCTTTGCCGCTGGGCGAAGCGCGGCTGGAGCCCCGGCAAGCCCCCCGCAGCCAGGGCAACCGGGTGAGCGTGCGCGGCGCCGACGGCGAGCGGGGCCTGGTGGCGCGGTCGGGCTCGGTGAACGCCCCGAGCGGGGCCAGCGTGCTGCTGCTGGTGGTGGGACCGGTGGGCCTCGAGGCCCGGGTCGCGGCCACCTTCGACGCCCTCGTCGCAGGGCTGCAATTCTCCAAACCGCTGGCCGGGGGCGGGGACGCCAAGCTGCGCCAGGCCTGGCAGAACCGGCTGCTGGGCCGCCTGCTCAGCGGCTCCATGGCCGATGGCAACAGCAGCGCGAACGGCTCGGGCGGGGTGGCCTCCGACACCCGGCTGGCGCTGTGCCGGGGTGGGCGCTTCGTCTACGAGTCCCGCAGCACGGCCTTCGTCAGCATCCCCGGCGGCTCGGGGGTCAGCAGCGTGAGCGAGGACGGCGCCGAGGGCACCTGGGCGCTGGAGTTTGCCGGCTCGAGCGGGGCTATCCTCGCGCTCACCGACTCGAGCGGCCTGCAACGGCGCGTGAACGTGCGGATGGCGGGCGGGCGCGTGCTGCTCGACGGGCGGGCGGTGTCGCTGAGCCCTGGCGGTTGTTGAGCGGTGGGGGAGAGGATTCAGGAGGTGGGTATGCGAGGGCGGCTTATTTGCTTCGGCATCGGCCTGGCGCTGGCGGCCTGCGGGCGCGCGCCGGAAGGGCAGCCCCAGCCCGTGCAGGCGGTGATCACCCCGGCCGGGGGCGGCCTCGAGGTGCGCGACGCGCAGGGCGGGGCGTTGCGCGGTCAACTGGCCGACGGGGGGGTGCGGCAGGACACCCCCTTCACCCTCACCCCGCTCCCGGCCCAAGACGGCGCCCTCACCGCCTTCCGGGTCGAGCCGGCCGGGCTGCTGCTGCTCGAGCGGGCCCGGCTGAGCTACGCCCCGGCCGGTTCGCTCCCTGCCCGGGCCCACTTCTTCTGGAAGAATGCGGCGGGCCGCAACGCGGTGCCCACGGTGCGGCAGGGGGGCGGGCTCGAGGCCGACGTCGGGGTGCTGGGCTACCCGCAGCCCGGGAGGGCTCCGCGGGCTCGCCGCCGCCGAGGCGCCCGAGAACACCCTGGAGGTCGCCGTGCTCGACTGCCAGGGCGAGGTCGCCGGGCTCGAGGCCCGGCTGGCCCAGGCGCTCGCCCACGACGACCTCGGCCAGGCCCAGGCCCTCTTCGACGAGCTCCAGGCCGTGGTGCTGGCCTGCCAGCAGCTCGAGGTCGCCCGGCTCAAACAGAAGGCCTGCGACGCCTACGCCGCCGCCGAGCTGCGCGCTCAGGCCGTCGCTGCCGACAGCTTCGCCGCCTTCGACCAGCTCGCGGTCCCCCTGATCGCGGGCCTGGTCTACACCCAGCTCACCGGGGCCGAGTGCGACACCGGCGCATTTAGTGCCGTGCTGGATGCCAAGTTCGGCCAGTTCCTCGACTTCGTGGAGGCCGAGGTCGCCAAGCCCAGCTTCGACGCCGTTTTCGAGGCCATCGTGGACCGCTTCCGCGACCTCGTGGACTACCACGCCCACTGCCAGCTCATGGGGCTCTCCGAGGCGGTGTGCGACCGCTTTGCCCAGCACCTTTACCCGGAGGTGCTCGAGCGGCTGCGCGAGGCGGCCTACCGTGAGTGCCGCGCCGAGGGCAACCTGCTGACCTTGAGCCAGATGCACGCCCAGGTGTTGCCGCGCCCGGTCGTGGGCAACCGCCCGCGGCCCCGGCTGCGCGCCCTGCGGGGCGGCCCCTACCTCGACTTCGCCCGCTACACCTACGCCGACCTCGAGGCCGACCTCGCCCACTGCCGCTCCGAGCTCGGCGTGCGGGTCTTCGACGACGCGGCCACCGTGCCCGTCGAGCTCGCCAGCCAACAGCGCGCCCTGCAGGGCGGGGCCCTGCCCGGCGGCCACGCCACCGCCGCCAGCGTCCGGGTCCCGAAAGACGGCAGCCTGACCCTCGGCGGCGCGGTAAAAGCCCTCCTCTGCCCGGACGGGAGCTTCAGCGACGACGCCTTGGTCTTCCGGGTCGGCGGCGCGGCGGTGGCCCAGCGGGCCCGCAACGGCGGGGGCTTCACCCTCGAGACCAGCCCCGCCGACCTCGTGCTCGAGCAAGTGCTCGCCACCGCCGGCCTGCCGCCCGACACCGCCGGCTTCACGCTCGAGGTCTTCCGCGAGGGCAGCGCCTGCGGCGGCGGGTTCAGCAGCCCGTTCAAGCTCTACGAGGTCAGCGTCGAGGTGGTCTCGCTCAGCCTCGACGGCATCAGCGGCTCGCCCACCATCGTCTACAACACCACCGAGAACTACCTGCTGTTCTGGTCGGGCAACCCGAAGTTCCCGGTCCAGATCAAAACCCGCACCCTCTCCTGCGGCGTAGATGCCTGCACCTTCCCGCCGCTCGTCACCGTCAACTCCCTCCAGCGGCCCCAGCCCTTCCCCCTGCGCTGCACCGGCAGCGACGACACCCCGGCGGGCACCATCGTCTCGGAGAGCGTGATGGTGGACGCCGACGGCATCGCCAGCAACCCGCTGCGCCTCACCGTCACCTGCGTCCCCGCGCCCCAGCCCTCGAGCCCCGTGCGCGGGGCGGGTCGTTAGAATAGGTCGCATGAGCCTGTTCCCGATCCTCGAGGAGATCTCCCAGCCCACCCCCAGCAAGATTTTGTTCGTCGTGCTCGACGGGGTGGGCGGCCTGCCCCGGCAATTCGGCGGCCCCACCGAGCTCGCCGCCGCCCAAACCCCCAACCTCGACGCCCTGGCGAAGCAGTCCATGCTGGGCCTGCAATACCCGGTGGCCCCCGGCATCGCGCCCGGCTCGGGCCCGGGCCACCTCTCGCTCTTCGGCTACGACCCCATCCAGTACCAGGTGGGCCGGGGGGCGCTCTCGGCCATCGGCATCGGGGCCGAGTTCCGCGAGGGCGACGTGGGCGTGCGGGGCAACTTCGCCACCCTCGACGCCTCGGGCCTGGTCAGCGACCGCCGCGCCGGGCGGCCCAGCAACGAGGAGAACGCGCGGGTGGTGGGCAAGCTCAAGGCGGCCATCCGGGAGGTCGAGGGCGTGCGGGTGAGCTTCTACACCGAGAGCGAGCACCGCTTCGTGGTGATCCTCTCCGGCGCCGAGTTGGGCGAGAAGGTCTCCGACACCGACCCCCAGAAGACCGGCGTGGCGCCCCTGCAAGCCCACGCCCACGACCCCGCCGACGCCGCCAGCGCCCGCACCGCCGCCGTGCTCAACGCCCTCAGCGCCCGCATCCGCGAGGTGCTGCGGGATGAGCCCACCATCAACGGGGCCCTCTTCCGCGGCATCTCCGAGCGCCCCAAGTTCCCCTCCATGCAGCAGGTCTACAAGCTCAACCCCGCCTGCGTGGCCTCCTACCCCATGTACAAGGGCGTGGCGAGCCTGGTGGGGATGAGGGTGCTCGAGGTCGTGGGCGAGGAGGACGCGCCCGAGGGCAAGGTGAAGGCCCTGCAGACCCACTGGGCCGAGCACGACTTCTTCTACCTGCACTTCAAGAAGACCGACTCCACCGGCGAGGACGGCGACTTCGACGAGAAGGTGCACAAGGTCGAGCTCTTCGACGGCCTGCTGCCCGAGTTGCTGGCCCTAAAGCCCGACGTGCTCGTGATCACCGGCGACCACTCCACCCCCAGCGTGCTGAGGGCCCACTCCTGGCACCCGGTCCCGGTGCTGCTGCACGGCCCCTACCTCCGCAACGACCCCGCCCAGCGCTTCACCGAGGACGAGGCCGCCCGGGGCACCCTGGGCACCCTGCGCGGCACCGACCTGATGCCCCTGATGCTGGCCCACGCGGGCAAGCTGCAGAAGTTCGGGGCCTGACCGGAGCCGCGGGCCGGCGTGCTGGGCTAACTCGACGGCCTCCAAAACCGCTCAGGCCCGCTTGGCCGAGGCCGGGAAAGCAACCTCGAGAAGCGAAACTGACCGGGGCTAACCGGATGGGTTGGCCCCGGAACGTCTCGGGCGTGCCGCCCTTACCTACGGGCTTGTAGCCGGGTCGTCGGGCCCCAGCGGGTCGCTCGGCGGGACCGGCGCGGGCGTGGGCAGGGGGTCGGCAGGGACCGGCTCGGCGGGTTTTTCCTCCGGCTTGGGCTCGGGCTTGGGGGGTGGGGGAGGGGTGGGGCCCACCAGGTAGACGGCGGCCCAGGGGCGGTACTGGCTGAACAGCGAGTCCTTGACGACCCGCCCGTCGTCGAAGGTGACGGTGCGGTACACCGTGACCTGCGCCCCGGGGGCCGAGAAGTCGATCTGCTTGCGCTGGCCGTAGCGAAGCGACGCGTCCACGATGAAGCGGGTGGGCGGGGCGGGGATGACGTTGCGCACGAGCGGCTTGGTCCAGGTGGTGTCGCGGTCTTTGGTGCCGAAGAAGCGGTAGGTGGTGCGGTAGCCGCGCACCTGGGTCTGGATGAGGATGTAGCCCGGGGTGTCGTTCTTGAACTTGAGGTCCTGGGTGGGGTAGTACACGGCGGCGTCGAGGCCGGTGGGGCTGTAGTAGCCCACCTGGTAGCTGTGGGGACGGCGCTCGAGGATGGGCAACCCGGCGAAGTAGGCCGCGCGGAAGAGCGTGGTCGAGGTCTGGCAGACCCCGCCCCCCACCCCGGTCTCGGTCTTGTCGCCCACGATCACGTAGGCCTCGCGGAAGCCGGTTCGGGCCGAGATCTCGCCCACCGTCTGCAGGTAGGAGAAGGTGGTGTCCGGCGGGATGAGCACCCCGTCGAGCTTGGCCGAGGCGTGGGCGATGTTGTAGATCCTCGAGGGGATCGAGCCGTAGAAGGTGGTGGTGGCTTCGGAGATCAGCTCGCGCACCCCCAGGGTGTGCCAGTAGACCACGCCGCGGCTCGAGCGCTGGTACGCCACGGGCAGCCGGAACTCCTTCTTGCCCTCCTGCAGGGCCTTGAGGTAAGCATTCTTGGCGTTCTGCGGCCCGAAGGCGTAGCCCGGCCGCTCGACGGCGACCCAACCCCGGTCCTTCGTGAAGACCCACTTCGCCGGGGTCGGAGGCCGGCTGAGCTTCTGAATCAGCCCCTCGATCTCACCCACCCCGCCCACCTTGTAGCGCTGCACGCCCGTATAAGTCTTGAGTTCACCTTGCTCAATAGCCCATTCCTGCGTCACCAATAACGCGTCCGGCCCCGCCAGCGCCACCGGACTCAACGACATCAACGCACCAAGCAATACACGTCGCATGGACTCAGTGTAGCGGCAGGAGGCGAAACAGACGCTGTGAAAATGCACTAAAGCAGCCGGTGGGTGTCGAGGGGCTAGTGGCTCGTGGCTCGTGGCGTGTGGTGGACCCCTCCCCGCCGGCGTCGAGGGTCCAGGGTCCAGGGCCGAGGCGTTTGGCGTTTTGCGTACGACGTAGGACGTACGACGTACGACCCGCGCTCCGCGTTCGGCTATCAGCTATCGACCATCGACATGTATCGTATCCCCGATGGAATACCAGGTCCTCATCGTCGGTGCCGGCTTCGCCGGTTCGGAGGCCGCCTATGCCCTGGCCCGCCAGGGGGTGCGGGTGGGCCTGCTGACCCAGAGCCTGGACACGGTTTACCTGCCCTTCACACCCCTCGAGGAGCCCGGTCCCGAGGGCAGCCTGATGGCCGAGGTGGGGGCGGCGGGCATGAAGGGCTGGGAGCTGCACGCGCGGGCGAAGTACCGCCTGGAGGCCCAGCCCCACCTCCACCTCCTCCAGTCCTCGGCCACCCGGCTCTTGCTCGAGGGCCCCAGGGTGGTGGGGGTGGAGACGTGGGAAGGCCCCAAGCGGCGGGCCGAGCGGGTGGTGTTGGCGCTAGGCAGCTTCCTCGAGCCCCGGCTCGCCATCGGCGGCGTGGTCGAGGAGGCGGGGCGGCTGTCGGAGGCGGCCTACCCCGACCTCTACCAGGACCTGTGCATCTGGGGGTTCGACTTCGTCGAGGAGGAGGCCGAGGTCCCCGCGCAGGGCGGTACGCCGGGTTACAGCGTGCGCTACAAGCACTTCGCGCCGGGGGAGTGGGACCCCCAGACCTTCCGGTTGCGGCGGCTCGAGGGCCTCTACGGCCTGGGCCTGTGCGTGCTGGGGCAGGGCACGTACGCCCGGATGGCCTCAGAGGGCCTGCGCCTGGCGCAGTATCTTGCGGTCGAGCTGGGATAGCGGCTTGTCGGCGGGGTCGTGGCCCGGCCCCTCCCAGGCGCTCCGGTAGACCCGCACCTCCAGCTTGCGGTGGCTGAAGGCGTGCCGGACGGTGCCCACGGGCTCGGGCGGGGCGATGGGCGTGCCGTGGTCGGCGGCCAGGCGCTCGAGCAGCGGCCCCAGCGCCTCCCCTTCGGCCATCGGTACGCCCCACAGCCCGCCCAGCACCGGGCCCCGGCGGGGCTCGAGCAGCACCCCCCGCGCTCCCCGCAGGACCAGGGCTACCGCCGTCACCGCCTTTTGCCGCCGGGCCTTGGGGGCAGGATAGCGCTCCGGCGCGCCCTTGCCCTGGCACCAGCCGGCTAGGGGGCAGCTCGAGCAGGCCGGTCTGCGGGGCGTGCAGACCGTGGCCCCGAGTTCCATCAGGGCCTGGTTCCAGTCGCCCGGGTGATCGGCGCTCAGCAGTTGGTCGGCCCTGGCCTGAAGCTGGGCCAGGGTGGGGTTTTCCCAGGCCATCAGCCGGCTGATCACCCGGCGCACGTTGCCGTCCACGGCCGCCACCGGCTCGCCGAAGGCGATGGAGGCCACGGCGGCGGCGGCGTAGGGGCCCAGGCCGGGCAGTTCACGCAGCCGGGCGTAGCTCGAGGGGAGGTCCGGCCGGGGCTGTGCCGCGACCGCCTGGGCCAGCTTGTGCAGGTTGCGGGCGCGGGCGTAGTACCCGGCCCCCTGCCACGCGTGCAGCACCTCCTCGAGCTGTGCCCCTGCCAGCGCCTGCAGGTCGGGGAAGCGCTCGAGGAAGCGGCGGTAGTAGGGGACGGCCTGCTCCACCCGGGTCTGCTGCAGCAGCACCTCGGAGAGCAGGATGCGGTAGGGGTCGCGCTCGGCGCGCCAGGGGAGGGCGCGGCGGTGGGCGCGGTACCACTCGAGCAGGTCGTGCTGGAAGGGGGTCAAGGTCGTTCCTCGAGCCGGGGGAGCACGCGACCTTCGCCCGAAGACCGCGACGCCCTGGCGCATTTGTACCGTGGCGAGGCGGGCCGGATGGTGGCCTACCGCACGCCCTGGACGTCACCGCCGCCGGGCACGCCCCCTTCGCCTTGGGCGATCCCCAGGTGCTCGCCAGGTCGGGGGCTGCCGCCTTCGGCGGCCGAGGAGGGCTGACCGCGGCGCGGCTAGCGCACCAGGGCGCGGTGCACCGTCATTAAGCAGCGGTCCTGCACCACCGCGATCCCGGCCTGCTCGAGCCGCGCCGCGAAGTCGTCGTTGCGGATGCCCGACTGCAGCCACACCAGCCGGGGCCGCAGGGCGAGGACGGCGTCGAGGTGCTCCGCTAGGGCCTCGCTGCGGCGGAACACGTCGAGGATGTCCACGGGCACCGTGAGCTGCTCGAGCCCGGCCGCCACGGTCTGCCCGAAGAGCTCCTGCCCGGCGAACTGGGGGTTGACCGGCAGGACCATGTACCCCGCCCGCTGCAGGTAGGCCGGGACGAAGTGGGCGGGGCGGTACGGGTCGGGGTGGGCCCCCAGCACGGCGACGGTGCGGGCCTCGCGCAGGAATTGCTCGAGGTTCATCCCCGCGCCTCGAGCAGGGCGACCATCTCGCCGTCGCCGCGCTCTAAGGCCAGGTCGCGCGCGGTCTTGCCCTGGAAGTTCTTCCAGTTCAGGTCGGGCCGGGTGAACTCCAGCAGCCAGCCCGCCAGGCGGTAGTGGCCGCGCTGAACGGCGTGGACCAGGGCCATGCTGCTGCCCTCGGTGGCCCCGGCCTCGTAGAGCAGCCGGGCCAGCTCGACGTTGCCGCTGTGCGCGGCGTGGGGCAGCAGCGGGATGCGGTGGGCCCCGTGGCCGCGGGCCAGGCTGGGGTCGGCCTCGAGCATCGCCCGCACCGCCTCGAGCCGCCCCAGCATGGCGGCGGTGCAGATGTCGAGCGGGGCCCCCTGCCCCAGCAGGTACTCGGCGATGGCGGCGTTGCCCACGTGGGCGGCGCCCTGCAGGGCGGTCTCGGTGTCGCCCTCCTGCCAGACGTGGGCCCGGTTGAGCAGCTCCGGCACCTCGGCCAGCATGCGCCTGACCTTCTCCAGGTCGCCGTGCCCGGCGATCACGAACTCACGAACCAGCTCAGGACTTGGCACGGCTCCACTCTACGCCCTGGCAGCCGGGGGCATTGGGTGACCAGGCGCTATCGCGCTTTTCACTCGAGCGCCGGCGGCGCGCCCAGGTAGTGCAGGATGGCCTGGGAGCGGTTCTCGGCCCCCATCTTCTGCCGCAGGCTCAGCACCCAGTGCGAGACGGTCTTGGGCTCGATGTGCAGCGCCTGCGCGATCTCCTTGTCGCTCCAGCCCCGCGTCAGCAGGCGCAGCACCTGGCGTTCGCGGGGGGTGAGGCGCTGGCCGTCGGGGAGGGAGGGCGGGCGCAGGGTCTGGCCCTCGGCGGCCAGGCGCAGGGCCCGCTCGAGCTGCGCGGCCTCCATCGGCTCGGTCAGCAGCGCGGCGGGGGCGTGCTCGATGAGGTCGTGGAGGTAGTACGGCGACTCCGAGGCGGTCGCGATCACCACGGGGGGCTCGAGCAGGGGCAAGAGCTCGAGCGCCGAGCCCACCGGGTAGTCGAGCAGCAGCGTCACCGGCCGGGGCAGCTCGAGGCGGGCGGTCATCTGCTGGACGGCCTCCCGCATCCAGCCCGAGCGGCAGTGCACCTGGACGACGCCTTTGGACGAACCCGACATGTCCCCTCCCGGACCTGCTCGCCCTCATTCTAGCGGCTGGTGTTCCAAGCCAGCAGGCTCATGCCCCCCAGCCAGAACAGCCCGTAGAGGGCCTGGTTGAGCAGGTTGAGGTTGCTGCCGTAGTCCTGGTCCCCCGCGAACAGCGCCACCACCCGCGCGACGCCCACGAGCACCAGCGCCCAAACCACGTTGCGCAGGGCCCGCTTGATGCGGTCGTTGATCATGCCCCGCACCTCGAGCAAAAACAGCAGGGTCAGGAAGAAGGGCACGAAGTAGTAGACCGGCTGGACGGGGGTGGAGAGCTCGAGGCTCGTCACGACCGCCGTCAGCACGCCCGCGCCCCCCGCCGCCAGGGCGCTCACCCGCAGCGCCAAGCCCCGGCGGTGCAGCCCCAGCCGCTCGACGGCCCAGGGCAGGCCGGCCCCGGCCACCCCGAAGACGGCCGTGCCGCTCAGGAAGAGCGGGTCGAGCGAGGCCCGCACGCCGAAGAGCCAGTGGTAGGTCAGGGCCAGGTCGCCCAGGGCCAGGACCGCCAGGCCCAGGGCCAGCCCCTGCAGGACCAGCGCCAGGCCCTGGGGCATCCGCCGGGCCATGCTGTAGAGCCCCTGCGCCGCCAGGAGGTTGGCGATGGCGGTCCCCAGCGGCAGCATCCCGTGGACCGCGACCAGCCCCGCCAGCCACACCCCCCAGGCGACCAGCAGGATGGGGCCGCTGACCGCGCGGGGGAGGGTCCGGCTGATCACGGGACCAGCCTAGCAGAGGGGGCGTGGGGGGCGCGAGTCGGTAGTTTTACCCAGAGCGGGCGAAGCGCTCGGGGTTGGCCCGGCGGTAGGCCGCCCAGGAGTCGCGGTCCAGGGGGCGCTTCTCGGCCTCGGCCCACAGCCAGAAGGGCACCAGCATCGAGCGGGCGTTCTGGGTCTCGCAGTAGAAGATCTCGGCCGACAGGCCCCCCTCCTCCAGCATTCCCGACTCCCGGAAGGCCCGGAGGGCGGCCTCGAGGTCGTAGGGCACCTGCCGGAAGTGGGGTACGAGGGCCCCGCCCTCGGCCTCGAGCACCAGGTACTGCGCCCGCACGTCGCCGTTGAAGGGGGCCCCCACCGCCCCGGTGTTCCACACCAGCGCGCCGTCGTGCTGGCGCACGTAGGGCCGGTGGGTGTGCGAGCCCACCAGGTAGCGCGCGGGGTACTCGCGCAGGATCTCGCCCAGCGCCTCTTCGCTCAGCCGCTCGTCGTAGCCCTCGCGATAGTGGCGGGGCGAGCCGTGGGTGACGCGCAGGCCCAGCTCCTCCAGGTGCACCTGGTAGGGGAGGGCGGCGAGCCAGTCCAGGTGGGGCTGGGGGAGGGTGTGGGCCGTCCAGCGGGTGGCGGCGAAGAAGGGGTCGTCGAAGAGCAGCTTGAGCGAGTCGTGCCCGGCGCGCCACTTCACCACCAGGTCGTCGTGGTTGCCCAGGGTGAAGCGGTAGGGCAGCTCCCACAGCCGCTCGACCACCGCCCGGTTCTGCGGCCCGCGGTTGATGAGGTCCCCGTTGACCACCACGACGTCCGGCCGCACCTCCTCGAGGTCGGTCAGCACCGCCTCGAGCGCGGGGAGGTTGCCGTGGATGTCGGAGAGGACCGCGATGCGCATGGCTCAGTCCTGCCGCAGGTAGGGGTTGGAGCGGGCCTCGGCCTCCAGGGTGGTGGCCGGGCCGTGCCCGGGGTGGACCACGGTCTGCGGGGGCAGGGTCAGCAGCCGCTGGAGCGAGGCGAAGAGGTCGTGGGGGTTGGAGAGGGGCAGGTCGTAGCGGCCGATGCCTCCCTTGAACAGCACGTCGCCGCTGAGGAGCTGGCCGTGGCCGTAGAAGGCCACGTGGCCGGGCGCGTGGCCGGGGAGGTGCAGCACCTCCAGGCCCAGCCCGAAGTCGAGCTGCTGGCCCTCCTCGAGCCAGCCCGAAGGCTCGGGCGGCTGGGGAAAGTCCATCCCCCAGCGCTGCCCGCTCTCGCGGGTGCGTTGGTAGAGGGGCAGGTCGGCGCGGTGCAGGTAGACCGGCAGGCCCAGGGCTTGTGCCAGGGGGGCTACCGCCCCCACGTGGTCGAAGTGGGCGTGGGTGAGCAGGATGGCCTCGGGCTTCAGCCCCACCCGCTCCACCTCGGCCAGGATGCGCCCGGCCTCGTCGCCGGGGTCCACGATCGCCCCGCGCCCGCCCTCCCCGACGAGCAAGTAGGTGTTCTCCTGGAGGGGGCCGACCGTGAGGCTATAGATCTTCATCGGCTCTAGCCTACTATCGCGGGGGCCCGCACGAAAAAGGCGCTCCTCACAGGGAACGCCTCCGGGGAGCGGGGTGGGCCTCAGTCGGCGGCCTGGGAGCTGGGCTCGGTCTTGCTCTCGCTCTTGCCCGTGGTCGAGGACGCGCTCTTGCTGTCCTTGACGTACCAGCCCGAGCCTTTGAAGATCACGGCCGGGGCGCTGATGACGCGCTTGATCGGCTCGCCCGTCTCGGGGTGGTGGGTGTAGGCCGCGTCGCTGAAGCGCTGCTCGAACTCGTACCGGTTGCCGGTTTCCAGACCCTGATAGACGTACACGGGCATGGTGTGCTTCCTCCCAGAGCGTTCGGGCGGGCCTGCCCTCGCGGGCGTGGGCCTCCCCCACTAACAATCATCAAGTATATTGACAGAACAGCACTCAGACTGTCAATCACCCCTGCCCCTGCCCCCGGGAAAGCCGGCAGGCGCGGTAAACGGGCTCCCGGGGCCACTTTGTGAACGGAGGGGCTAACCGGTGTGACCGGGCTACAGGACTGCGATTTCACTGAATTGTTCGAATAGTTCGCCGACAGGAGCCGAGAAACGAGGCTCCCATGCGGCAAAAACAACAGATTGACCCAGCAGACAACCCCAGGCCCTTCCGGCCCACCGAGCGCACTTGGTTTATCCGGGCGCTCGGTTTTCTGTGGCTCGTCGTCCTCGTCCTGGTGGCGCTGCGGGGGTAGCCCTTATGACGCCGAACCTCTTCGATCTCATGCAGCGTGTCCAGCTCCGTTCCGGCGGCCGGGTCTACTTCTGGCCCGCGCCCTCGCCGGTGGACGGCTCCGTCTACTGGTCCTGCGCCCCCTTCCGGGGCGGGGCCATGGTCCCCGTGCCCACCGACCGCGGCGCCTACGTCGCGGTGGGCGCCGACCCGGCCCAGGCCCTCGAGCGCCTGGCCGAGCGCTGGGGGGTGGGCGGTGCTTGACCCCCGGCTCCGGCGCAGGCTCGAGCGGCTGGGCGAGCTGGTGCGGGCCCGCAACAGCGGCAGCGGCCAGCCCGTACCCGGAAAACCGCCTGAAACGGCCGGTAACCCCCCTCCGAGCGGGGCCCCGCGGGTGGACCTTGGGGCCAGGGAGCGCCTCGAGCGCCAGGCCGAGCAGTTGCGCCGGCGGGCCCGCCTGGTGCGGGGGGACCAGGCCGAACAGCTCAAGCGCGACCTCGAGCACCTGACCGCGCGGGCCTTCGAGCTGGTGGACCTGGGCCTGCCCCTCAAGGCCTACGAGGTGTACCGGGCCGCCCAGCTCCAGGCCGCCCGCTGGTTCGCCGAGGTGCCGCCCACCCAGGCCCTGCTCGAGCGCATCCTCCGGCGGGGGCGCTGGGAGCTGGAGGGCTTCGCCCTCGAGATCTTCCAGGCCCTGCTCGAGCTGGCCCTCCACGTGGGCGACCGCCGCGGCTACCACCCCTCCACCGGCGAGGTGGCCTTCCACCTGCCCCAGCTCGCCCTGGCCCTCTACCTGTGGCCCGACGCGCGGCTAGAGACCGCGAGAAAGCGCCTGCAGCGCGGCCTGAAGGCCCTGGCGGAGCTGGGCTGCGTGAGCTACAAGGCCCGGGTGGGCAACGCCAAGGACGCCGACACCGGCGAGGCGTTGGGCTGGAAGGACGGGACGGTGTTCAACGTGCGGCTGCGCGCGGGCCGGGCGGCCCCGCTGCTCAAGGAGACCCTGGCCCACCCCTGGCGCGACCTGGACGGCGACACCCGCCGGGGGCGCACCATAGCCAAGCTCATCCGGGCGGCCTTGTCCCAATCACAAAAGACAGTGGATAGATTGATGGACAAAAAGAGCCTCAAAGAATGGGCGTTACCGCCTTCTCTCCTGAACTCTCAATCGTTAACTGATTGGGACACGTCGCCCGAGGCCGTGCACGTCGCCCTGCGCAACGCCGTGCAGGACGTGAAGCACGCCACCGAGCCCACCCGGATGCAGTTCATCGGGGCGGCGGCAGGGGCCATCAGCCGCAACATGATGGACGGGCACAGCCGCTGGCTGTACTTCGCCCTGCTGGGGGGCGCCCGGGCGCTCTACGAGAGGGGCACCGACCGCTTCAAGGCCCTGCAGGCCCACATCGGCGAGGTGCTGAGCCAGTACGGGCGGGGCGAGGCCCACAGGCCCGGCGCGGTGCTGGTGACCCGGCTCAAGGAGGTCGGCCTGTGGGACGAGCTGATGGGGGCCTGGGAGCGCTGCGCCTGGAAGGCCAAGGCCCCGCCTGAGGCCGGGGGCGCGGGCGCGGGGGGTGGGGGGTGAAGCGCGAGAGCTGGCAGCGCTGCTGGCGGCTGCTCAAAGACGTCCAGGCCGGCGTGGGCACCTATGCCACCCTCGAAGCCTCGAGGCCCAACGACAACCGCCGGTACAACGGCCTAGCCAGCGCCCCGACCAACGCCCGCTATCTGGTGGCGCTGCTCGAGGCCCAGCTCCGGGCCGAGGGCTGGCCGCAGCCAGAACCCAAAGGCCGAGAGCCTGAGCGCTCGGACTACGACGAGGCGGAGGCCCGCCGGTGAGCGCCCTCCGGG
>NZ_KE387023.1:1584281-1584378 GCF_000430045.1 Calidithermus chliarophilus DSM 9957
AGGCCCGGCGCGACCGCGAGCTCGAGCGGGCGGTGCGGGCCGAGCTGAGGGCCCTCGGCCTCGACGCCGCGCCCAAGCCCAAGAGGAAGCGGAGGAA
>NZ_KE387023.1:1584478-1586643 GCF_000430045.1 Calidithermus chliarophilus DSM 9957
GAGCGCCCTCCGGGCCCTCCTCCTCGCCCTGGCCGCCGGCCTGGCCCTGGCCGTCGTGGGCGCCCTGCTGGCGCTGCTGGCCCCGCTGCTGGCCCTGCTGTGGGCGCTGCGGCCCCAGGCCCTGCTGGCGGCCACCCCGCAACCCCCGAAGGAGGTACCGAATGAAGACCAAGCTCAAACTCCCGGTGTGGGCTCAGGTAGCCCTCCCCCTGGGCGTCCTGGCCCTGCTGAGCACGTCAACGGCTAGGAAGGCGCTCCAGCGCAAGCCCGCTGACCCCGCCGCCAAGCCTTCGGCGGTGTGCGGAAGGCCCGACTCCAGCCGCTCCGAGGCCGACCTGCACCCCGAGCTGGCCAAGCGCTGGAGGTTGGCCGCCGCCGAGTACAGGCGGCGCTTCCCGGACCTGCCCCAGCCCTTCCTCACCCAGACCTACCGCAGTTGTGCCGACCAGAACGCGGCCTACGCCCAAGGGCGCACCCGACCGGGCCCCGTCGTCACCAACGCCCGGGCCGGCGAGAGCCTGCACAACTACTACCCCGCGCTGGCCTTTGACGTGGCTTTCCAGGATGGGCAAGGGGGTTTTAGCTGCGCCGAGTGCTTCAACAAGTTCGCGGGCATTGCCAAGTTCTACGGCCTGGCCTGGGGCGGGGACTGGACCGGTCTGGTGGACCGCCCCCACTTCGAGCCGCCCAATTACTCCTGGCAGAAGGCCGCGCAGGGCATCCCCCCCACCTTCCCGCCGCTGCCGAAGTAGGCTAGTCGCCGCGCAGGATGACGTTGCTCACCCGGTAGATCAGGGTGGAGTTGCACCAGGCGTCGCGGTCGGTGGCGGTGATGCGTACCTCGAGCGTGTAGAAGCCCTCCTTCGAGAGGCGGTACAGGTCCACCGGCGCGTACAGGCGTTTGCTGGCCGCGTCGTAGCGGCTGGGGGTGAGCGTCAGGGTCTTGAAGTTCAGCTCGGAGTCGGTGTACTCCAGCCGGATTATGGGGGCGTCGGTGATCCGCTTGAGCTTGAAGAAGGCGCGGTCGTACTCGAGCACCAGGTTACCCCCCCGGTACTCGGCCTTCAGCGCGGGCCCGGTGAGGGCGTAGAGCCCCGAGCGGCAGTCCATGACGCCCCGCATGGGCACCTGGGCCAGGGCCAGCGCGGCCAACGCGAACCCGACGAGTGCAAGTACCCTATTCATAGCTGACCTCCAGCACTTCCTCCAGCCCCACCCTCCTGCCCGTGTATTCCGATAGCTGGCCCAGGATCGCCGCCAGGATGCCCAGATCGGGCCGCTTGGGCGGGTTGCGCACCCAGACATAGATGGTCTGGGTGCCTACTTTTTCCTTTAGGTCGGTCTGGAGGCGGTAGGCCGTAATGCCCTCGCGCTCGAGGAACTCCTTCAGCTTCCAGATTATCGTTACTTTCACACACTAACAATACTACAAGAGTATTGAGCTTGATATAGTGTTGTAAGTAGTGTAGTATCGAGACACCAGAGGGTGACGGCCTAGGAACCAAGCCCTCTGGGAACCCGAAAGGAGTGAGTCCACATGCAGCATACCTCAGCCGCCCCCGCCCTCGCCGCCCTGGCCCTGGCCTACCTGGCCCGCCTGGCCCAAAGCAGCCGGGAGTGCCGCAACCCCTGGGAGCTCCTGGAGTTCGCCCGCCCCTTCCCCGGCCGCCTGCTCGGCCTCGCCGACCGCCGCGGCCTCTACCTGCCCCTGGTGCTCTTCCCGGGGGGGGCCGGGCGGGTCGGGCGGCGCAACGTGGCCGACGGGGAGATGCTCCAGATTCTTGCAGCGCTGAGCTACCCCGTGCAAGCCTATGTCATGGCCCCAGCCCCTGAGGAAAACCCCGACCCGGCCCCCCAGGAGCCCGAGCCCTGCACCCCCGAGGCGCTCGAGCGGGCCTTCCTCGAGCGCGGCCACCCCCTGACGCTGGGCTTCGACGAGCACGGCGGGTTCTACGCCCGGGCCGGGGGCCTGCTCGAGTGGGACCCCCAGGGCTCGCAGTTCGCAGCCATCGTGCTGGCCGGGCGGCTGGGGGTCGAGCTGCCGGGGGGTGCGCGGTGAGCCCGGAACGGCAGCTCGAGGCCCGGCTTTCCGTCCTCCGGGGCCTGGTCGAGGACCTGGGGCGCCGCACGGAGCAGGCCCGCGCGGAGGGCGACCGGGGGGCCTT
>NZ_KE387023.1:1586743-1589007 GCF_000430045.1 Calidithermus chliarophilus DSM 9957
CCCCCCCCCGCCGGCCGGCCCCGCCGCGGAGCCCGGGCCATCCCCGGCCCCCGAGCCGCCCCTGGCCGACGACGCAGGCGACGGCTTCACCCCGCTCGAGGGGGTGCAGCCCGAGGGTGCGGTGCCCGCCGACGAGGGCGAGGGCCAGCCCCAAGAGAAGCCCAACCCCCTGCAGCAGCTCGAGCCCTACTCCGACGAGGAGATCATGGGCGGCGCGGCGCTGGCCGCCATGTTCGTGCTCAAAGCCCGCGGGGCCGGCCTGAAGACTGAGCAGGAGGTGTCCGCCTTCGAGCGCGCCTTCGCCTGGGTCGAGTACCCCATCCTCAAGACCTCGCGGCTGCTCGAGCCGCTCAAGCTGGGCGAGGCCCTGCGCGAGTTCGGCATCGCCAAGGGCAACATCCCCGGGCTGAGCAAGGGCGGCGACGCCCCGGCCTGGGTGCGCCTGCTGGTGGGCGGCGTCGGCCTGGGCCTGGCCATGTGGAACGGCACCCGCGCGGTGGCCGCCGAGCGCGCCAAGGAGAAGCCCAAGGGGGGGAAGGGTGCTTAACGCCGCCCAGGCGCCCGTGCGCCTGGCGGGCGGCCTCGAGGTGCCGGCCTGGGCGCTAGGCCTGGCCGGGCTGGCCCTGGTGGCCACCCTGACCGTCCCCCAGAGCCCGTTGTCCCTGGTGAGGTGCAGAGTGAAACCAAGCGGAAAGTACTTCTGGCCGATGAACCCCATCAAGCCTGACGATGGCAGCGGGAGGGTAATTCCCGACACGAAGTTCCTGGATCCCGAATACCCGACCGAGTATGGGCTCCACACCGGCGTGGATCTGAACGGCCCTGTACAGCCGAGGTTCGGGGCTGATTCAGACTTAGGACAGCCCGTTCACGCCATAACCGATGGCGAGGTGGTGTTCGCGGGCCCCGCCGGGGGCAATGACCAGAGCTGGGGCAACCTGGTAGTGATCTGGCATCCCGGCCCCGCAGTTTGGACGCGCAGCGCTCACCTCCGAGACGTTCTCGTGAGAAAGGGTCAATGCGTGTCTGCAGGGCAACAGATCGGGACGGTTGGCAAAGGCTACAACGGCCGCTGGCCCGCACATTTGCACTTCGACGTATTCAAGAAAAAACCGGTGGCTTGGGATGACTGGCCCATGCATCGGCGCCAATACCTACTGGATCACTACGTCGACCCGATGGAGTTCTTCAGAAAAGTCAGCCCGCAATTCCCGCCGAGGTGGGCAGGGAGGAAATAGCTGTGTTAGGGCTGGAGCTTCACGACGTAGTAGACGTTGAGGCCGCTGTAAAAGGTGACCACAACGAATGCAGTGTCGAACTTGACGCTGCTAAGGTCAGGGATCCAAGCCCAGACAGCCCCCATTTTTGGGTCGTACTTAACCGCACTATCACGATGGTCAACGAAGATTCGGCCATTCTTCGCCCAAACTGCCGGAGGTTCCACGGGCTTACCTTTCAGGTAAAGGCCCTCAATCACGAGGAAATCGACAGGGCCGGGATCAATAACCCTGCCCTCGACTTTCCAGCCCTTCGGGTTGAACGGCAACACCAGGGAGAAGCCCGTTCCATGCTTGGGATTGAACATCTTCCCCTGTATGGGCTTGCCAGGGAAAGTGACGAGCTCCTTGAAGTTCCCACGCTCATTCGGGAACTGCTGGGCCAACACCAGGCCCAGCACCGACGCCAACAGCACAACCCCACCGCAAAGGAGCCTTTTCACGGCTCCAGTCTAACCACGTCCGGGCCGGGGCGCCCGGCCTGACCCCCGGAGGGAGACACTATGAACTGGGACGAACTTAAGGCACACCTCCACCGGCTGGGCGAGAGCGCCCGGCAGAACGCCTTCGAGCTGGGCGCGGCCGCCTACGGCCTCTACAGCGCCGGCAAGGGCGTCAAGAACCTGCGCGAGGGCCAGGGCTGCGCCAAGTGCGAGACCACCGGCGTGGCGCTGGGCCTGGTGCTGGCGAGCTGGGCCCTGCTGGTGATGTACGAGAAGGGGGTGAATTGATGCTGCACGACGTCGAGAGCCCGGAGCAGGCCCGGCGCTACCAGGAGGCCCTCGAGGCGGCCGTGATCGAGCAGCGCCCCGGGCTGGCCGAGGACCGCGCCGGGCTGGAGAAGGTCATCGAGCAGGGGTTCAGCGACCTCACCGGCGGGCGCTACGACACCGACGAGGCGGTGCTGGTGGGGCAGGCCGCCCGGAAGGCCCTCGAGGCGGCCGCCGACGGCGCCGGGGATGGCACGCCGCCCCACGCGGGCCAGGC
>NZ_KE387023.1:1589107-1590802 GCF_000430045.1 Calidithermus chliarophilus DSM 9957
GGCGGCCCCCAGCCGCCCGGCCCAGCCACCCGCGGTGGGCACCGCCGGGAATCCCGTGCAGCTCGTGGACCCCGGGGAACCCGCCCACGGTGGGCGCCCGGGAGAGCCGCCCACGGTGGGCGGCGACGGGAAAGCCTGCGCCGCACGGCTCATCGGCGCGGCCGCCTCCGAGGAGCGGGTCATGGTGACGGTCCAGGGAAGTGCAAATAAACTCGTCATCGAGGGGCCGGATTTTACACTCACTCTCGACACCGCGGCCGTGTGCTCGGCCGGGATGTGTCGGGCACAGCTCGGGAAGGGACAAACCGGCCCTTATAGCGTGCGGTTCGACGATTGCCCGGCTGTGCACCTAGGAGGTGGCTTCACGAATGAATGGGCAGACCGATACCCGCCGAACCAAGGGGCACCACGGCAAGATGAAGTTCCGGATGTGGTCATCGAAACGCAGACCCCATGACCCCTCCGCCGAGAGCTTCGAGACCCTCTTTGAGACCGTCCTGGCCAGCCCCAGGGCGGCCCGCAGCGTCATGCAGGAGTGCGACGGGGATCCCTCCAACTTCGACGGGTACAGCCTGCGCCAGCTCTCCGGCATCCCCCACGTGGGCGACGCCAGCGCGGCCCGGGTGGCGGCCGTGCTGGCCATCCACGCCAAGATGGCGGCCCCGCTGGTGGCCGAGATCGAGCGCCTGCAGGCCGAGGTGGAGCGTCTGCAGGCCGAGCTGAAGGCCGCCCAGAAACAGCAGGCCGCCTGAGGCGCCCACGCTGGGCACCCACGCCGGGCACCCGTTACGGCCGCCCGGCGTGGCCTTTTTTTGCGCCCCCGGCCGGGCCACGCTTGGGGCGATATGGCTACGCGCCGACCCATGAGCGACCGGGAGACCCTCCAGGTGGGCCCGGTCTACGAGGTCGAGGTCGACCTCAAGGGGGCCAACCCCGACACCGTGCGCCTGGAGGCGCTGCAGCGTGAGCTCCGGCGCCAGACCAAGCGGCCCGACCTCACGGTGCTCGACTGGGGCACTCGCGACGGCGTGGCCGTGGTGCAGTTCCGGCTCACCGGCGCCCACGCCCAGCCCCAGGGCGACGTGGCCGCCATGGTGGCCCCGGTGGTGGTGGTGCAGGTGGCCGCCCTCGTCGCCGCCGTGGGGGCGGTGATCTGGGGACTGTACGCCCTGACTGTGCAGGTCAGGGGCGTCTTCGAGATCATCGACGAGGGCCCGCTGGGCTGGGGCGCCGGCACCCTGATGGTGGGACTGGGCCTGCTATTGGCTTACCCCCTGGTTTCGCTGGGCCTGCGGCTCCTCGAGTCCTGGCGCAAGGGGAGCGGCGGTGGCTAGGCTGCGCAAGAAGGAGGTGTGCCGGGTCGTCTACTTCGACGAGCGCGGCCGCTTCACCCGAGACCCCGCCAAGGCGGTGAGGGCCGCCACGGTGAAACAGAAGCCCAGGGCCAGGAACCGGGCCCGTCTGCTGAAGCGGGGAGGTGAGTGGCTGGACCTGGGCCCCAGCGCCGGTGGCAAGGGCCAGGCCCGGGCGGTCATCACCCGGCGCGGCAGGGTGGTGGGGGTGAAGGTCTTCGACCCCTACCTCTCCGCCGAGCGCCGCAAGGCCCGGGCCGCCGGCGACCGGGCCACCCTCGAGGCCATCCGGGCCTACGAGCGCGACCTGGCCCGCCTGGTGGCCGCCGACCGGCTCGCCAAG
>NZ_KE387023.1:1590902-1598717 GCF_000430045.1 Calidithermus chliarophilus DSM 9957
GCCGTGGGCCTGGCGCCGGGTGCCGACCCCGCGGTGGCCGCCCGCCCCGCCCCCCCGCTGCAAACGGCCCCTGTCGGCTCAGAGGGCTAGGGAGGGCTAGGCATGGCGGGTGGGCAAACCCTCCGCATCCTCACGGTGGGCAAGTCGGGGTGCGGCAAGTCCACCCTCAACCGCCAGCTCATCGGGGCGCTCGAGGGCCGCTTCGCCTACCTGGTGGTGTGCAACGTCAAGCGGGAGTTCTCCGACCTGGTGGGCCCCAGGGCCCGCTTCACCGTGAGCGACGCCAAGGCCGTCAGCGAGGAAGCCCTCTTCCGGCTGATCGTGGAGCACCGCCGGGTCTTCTTCCAGGTGATCGACCCCGAGCCCTGGCACTTCATGGACCGGCTGGGGCGGGTGCTGATGCGCCTGCGCTTCGTGCTGTGCGTGGTTGACGAGGCGCACAACCTGCTGCCGGAAGGCAAGCCCTGCCGCGGGTTCATCCTGGCCATCACCGGCGGGCGCGAGCAGGGCCTCTCCTTCCTCTTCGTCACCCAGAGCATCGTGACGAGTTCGGGGGGGCTCAACCTCACGGTGCAGAAGCAGGTGACGCACTACATCACCTTCCAGCTCACCGAGTTCAACGAGGTGCGCCGCATGGCGGTGGTGTTCCCCGAGCTGGGCGAGCGGGTGCGCACCCTTAAGCGGCCCTCGCCCACCGACCCCAACCCGCCGGAGTACGCCGTGCGCGACATGGACAAGTCGCTGGCCAACCTGGTGCTGCGTGACCCCGCCGACCCCCGGCGGCGCCGGGTCGTGAGCCTGTAAGGTCAAATAACCGGCACCACCTTGGAGTGAGCCCTAAACTGGGCAGCGCTACGAGGTGGAGAACATGGCTGTACCCCGATCGACGCGCGTCAATTTCCCTTACGAGGTACGCTGCAGAGGCAAGCGGGTCCCGGTGGCTGCTGACCAGGGATGGCTCATCGTGGGCCACGGCGATTGGAACGTTCGCGCCAAGCTCCGCAGCGTCTGCGCCCTGGAGAAGACCATCGTCTACCCCTGGGGCTGGCTGGCGGCGGCTGCGGTGCTGCACGTGTGGGCCGTGGTGGCCTATTACCGCCAGGATGGCGCCTTCGCGGCCATGGCGCGTGCCCTCGCCGACGCCTTCGGGGTGGAGTTCCACCAGGTGCTGATCGCCGCGGCCACTCTGGGCGGGGTGTTCGTGGCCACGTTCATCCTGTCGATCAAGACCGTGTTGCGCCTGGCCCTCGACTCGGGGGAGAACTTGGTGCTCAGCGGGCGACCCAAGCACGTGGCCGAGCTCTACACCTTCGTCTGGGAGTACCTCACCGCCCTTACCCGCCAAGCCCAGCCTTGAACGGCTAGCCCACGGTGGGCGCCCGGCGCGGGCGGCACGGGGCCCGGTCTGCTGGCTCCGGGGGCCGGGCTTCCGCGTGCGCGGCCTCGAGCACGCCCCGCCGCCGTGCCCACGGTGGGCACCCACGCCGGGCACCCGCCACGGCCGCCCGGCGTGCGCTGGATTTCCGCGCGGGGAGCGCGCAGGGTGCGGCTGGAGGGCCAACCCTCGAGGAGGCACCCAACCGTGGCAGACGAGACCAAACCCCGCGGGCTTGACATGCCCAGCAACCCCATCGCGGTGATCCAGGATCCCCGCGTCATCAGCACCGCCATCGGCGTGCTGGCCGCGCACATGACGCGCAAGGCGTTGTACACGTCCTACCGGGACAAGTTCGGCATCGCCGACAAGGTGCCCGGGGAGGGCATCGTGTACTACGCCCCCAAGAAGGACGCCCAGGGCAACGTCGTCGCCGACACCACCCGGCGCGTCCCCGACGCCCAGGCCAACCGGCTGCTGGTCAGCGCCGGCCAGGTGCTCATCGGCACCGTGCTGATGGGCCAGAGCAAGGAGCTGGCCGTCGACTACCTGGCCCTGGGCTTCGCCGCCAGCGGCTTCGCCAACATCGTCTCCGCCCTGCTCTCGATCGAGTAGCCCGGCGGGCAAACTTGCAAGGAGAAACCCCATGACCCAGAAAATCCGCACCCGCAGGATCAACCTCGCCTCCGCCGAAGTCAAGCGCTTCCCGGTGCGCGGCAACGGCCTGGACAAGATGCTCGAGATCGAGACCCCGCGCGGGACCACCTACCTGTTCTCGAACCCCTCCAAGATCATCCTCAAGCTGTACGACAACAGCGGGACGGAGATCCCGCTGGAGAGCGAGGTCTACGTCTTCAAGAAGCGCAACGGCGAGGACTTCGGCACCTTCCTGGGCAAGTTCCCCTACCAGGGGTACTACGGCCTCAGCGAGGGCGACCAGCGCAACGTGAAGTTCGCCGACCAGGTGACGCAGTACCTGGGCCCGGTCGACAAGGCCGGCATCCGCAACCCCCAGGAGCACACCCTCGAGTTCTGGATCGACTCGCCGGTGGCGGTGGACCTGTCCCGCACGGAGACCCGCTTCGAGATCCTGGCGGTGGAGCAGAACTAGCCGAGGACGGCAGTGAGCTTGAGGCCCCGGCCCCACCCCGGGCCGGGCCTTCGCCAAAGGAGCCCAGCATGAAACTGTTGCAGACCCTCAAGGCCCAGGCCGCTCGCGTCAGCGAGCGCCTCTCCGACGTGCCCGCCCGGGCCGCGGCCGCCGCCCCGGTGGCCCCTGCCGTGGTGCCGCCCGTGGTGGCGATGGAGCCCTGGCGCCCCTTCCTGATCGACTTCAAGGACTTCCAGGCCGCCCAGGCCTTCACCCCCGGCGAGTTCTTCAAGGCCGCCGAGTTCGAGGTCCCCACCGAGACCCTGCTGCGCCTCGAGGCCGGCCGGATCGTCCGGGCCTACCTCTACGCGCAGTACACCGAGGCCGGGGCCAACGGCGGGGCCGACGCCGACGCCACCATCAACGTCCCCGTAATCCAGACCCCCCACCCCAAGCCGGCCCTCAACACCGAGGCCTCGAAGTACCACCCCGAGGTTCGGGTCTGGTGCAAGGTGGGCGGGGTGTGGCGCCGGGCCTGCATCAAGGCCATCAACTACGGGGTTTCGGTGACCTACGTCGAGCCCGCGGGCACCACCGACGTGGAGGCCTACTACGTCCACGGTGACGGGGAGATGCGCCTGCGCGCCTACCGGCGCCTGGGCGCCAGCGACACCGCCGCGGTGACGCTGTTCAACTCCTCCGTCTCCGCCCTGCACACCGTCAACCAGACCGACGGGGAGGCCGCCATGCGCTGGCCCCAGGAGAACGTCCTCTCCGACGACTTCACCATCGGCCTCGAGATCAAGTCGAGCCTGACCCACGTGGTCAACGAACGCTCGCCCTTCATCCTGAGGCTGCCGGCCTACCTGCAGGAGGTGCGCACCCTCGACCCGGTGCGCAAGGCCCAGCTCGCCGAGCTCGACGTGCGCGGGGGGCTGTAGCCATGGGCTTCGGCACCAGGACCACGCTGGACTACGACGCCGGCCAGTTCAGCGACGAGGCCACCTACGGGGCGGCCCCCGGGGGGCTGGGGTTCGGCGTCGGGGGGTCAGGGGCGCTCTCCCTCCCCTACCAGCCCGTGCCGGCCTCGCCCGTGCCGGCGGCGCGGGACGGGGACGGCTACGACTACGAGATCCTCAAGATCTTCAGCCAGACCGGCCAGGCCCTGCAGTCGTGGGTGCCCATCCTGCGGGGGAGCCAGCTCAGCGTGGGCCTCGAGGCCAACGCCACCGTGGGCCCGGGCCAGGGTGCCCAGCCCCAGATCCAGGTGACCCCCAAGGCCGGCCTCGACGTCCCGGACTGGGTGTGGGTGGTGGGCGGCCTGGGCCTGGCCGGCCTGGTGGTCGTCCTCGCCGCGCGGAGGTAGCCGTGGACCCGCTCACCGGCGCGCTCGTCAAAGGGGGAATCGAACTGGTCGGCGGCATCGTCCAGGGCGTCACCGGCTACCAGATCGCCCAGACCCAGGCCGGCGTGGCCCGGGAGCAGATCGCCGCCCAGGAGCGGGCCCTGCGCGAGGCCCAGGAGGTCGAGCGGGCCCGGATCCGGGCCCAGCTCGAGGCGGCCGGCATCACCGCCGGCCGCGACAAGGAGCGCTACTTCTACGGCTCCCAGAACCTCCGGGCCTTCGCCTTCTACGGCTCGCAGGGCTTCCGCGCGGTGGCGCTGGTGGTGCTGGGGGTGGCCGGCGCGGCCGCGCTGGCCTACGCCCTGAAGGAGTCCAGATGAGCGCCGCGCTCAAGATCGCGCTCGGGGCCGCGGGCGTCGCCCTGCTGGGGGTGGGGGCCTACGCCCTCACCCGCCCCCTGCCGGCCGAGCAGACCGTCGAGGGCTCGAGCCTCGTCCCCAAGGACACCGACCCCGACGGCAAGGCCACCAAGCTGCAGCTCCTGGCGGCCCTCGAGGCCGATCTGCGCAGGTGGCAGGGCGCCGCCGACGCCGCCGCGCAGCGGATGCGCCAGATCGAGACCGCCAGCGCCCCGCCCTGCGAGGCCTACGCCCAGAGCCCGGTCTGGAAGTACAACTGCAACGGCTTCCCCGTCTGCTCGCTCAACGAGTGGCACAGCCTCGAGGGCTCCAGCCGCGACCGGCTGGCCTACAGCCAGTGCCAGAACTACGTGAGGGGGCTAGGCCCGCTGGCCCAGGCCCGCACCCTGGAGAGCAAGAGCAGCCACCCCACCGACCGGCAGAAGCTGCAGGCCCTGCGGGAGGGCGTCGCCCAGGGCTACGCCCAGGCCACCGACCTGCGGGAGCAGTACCGGCAGGCCCAGGCCGAGCAGCAGGCCGCCCAGGCCAAGGCCGAGGAGGTCAAGCGCAAGCTGGCCGACCTCAACGCGCAGGGGGTGTTCTAGATGGAGCTCGTGTCCTTCGTCTCCCCCCTGCTCAAGGAGGGGATGGGCGTGGCCTCCTTCGCCGCGCTGCTGTACCTGGTCGTGCACCGCATGGCCAAGGTGGAGCGGCTGCTCGAGGCCATCTACCTCGAGCTCCGGGTCGGCCGCGGCGTCGAGGACGCCCTGGCCGACCCGGCCGAGGCGCCCGCCCCTACCCGGCCCCGGGCCCGCCGGGCCCTGCGGCCGCAGACCCAACCCGCACCCACCGAAAGGGGGATCCTCCCGTGAACGAGAACCAGACCCGCACCGCCCTGCTGCTGGCCGCCTTGGCCGGCCTGGCCATCTTCGGCTACTTCCAGCTCCGGCCCATGCTGGAGAAGAAGGCCGAGCCCGAGGGCCAGGGCTCCTTCGGCGTCGGCTACGACTACGCCGGGGCCCTCATGAACGCCAAGAACAGCCCCCGGCCCGCCGAGGGCAGCGGCTTTGGGGTCTCCAAGGACCCCTGCCGCCTCGCGCCCGAGCTCTGCCAGGACCAGCCCTGGCTCTAGGCACACGAAGGCACAGGAGCCGACATGAACGACAAGGTGAAGCCCGTCTATCTGATCGTCGCCGGCGTGGCCGGCCTGGCCCTGGTGGGCGGGGTGGGCTACGCCCTCTACCGCAAGCAGCAGGCCTCCGCGCAGAAGCCGGCCCAGCCGGTGCTCAAGCGCGAGGAGCCCGCCGTGTTCGCCGGGGGCAGCAAGGAGTTCGACGAGACCTCCGGCGCCCAGCCGGTGCTCGAGCGCGCGGTGGTGCCGTACAACCCCGGGCCCGCCCCCGAGCCCGCCGTTCGCGTCGACCCCATCGAGCGGGTGGGCACCCTGCCGGTGCTCAAGGCCGAGCCCACCGTCGCGGTGGACCCCGTGGAGCGCGAGGGGGTGCAGGTGCTCGAGCGCCTCAAGCTCGCCTCGCCGGTGCTGCGCGCCGCCACCCTGGCCCACGGCGCCACCCTCGCCCTCCTGACCCCCAGCACGTCGCTCGAGACCGGCCTGGCCACTCGGCTGCTCAAGGCCCTCTAGGAGCCCCGCCATGAGACGAATCGACCTACCCGCCATCCTCTACGTGGTGCTCTCGGTGCTCATCTTCGCGGGCATCGTGGCGTTCAATTTCGGCTACGCCCAGGGCCAGGCCCCGGCCCCGGGCGGCTTCGACCTCTCCCCCCTGGCCCCCCTGCTCCCCGACTGGAACACCGTGCTGGTGTGGCTGGTGCAGGGCGTCCTCGCGCTGGGCTTCCTGCGCCTGGCCGGGGAGGCCCTGGCCGCCCTGGCCGGCCAGATCCCTGGGGTGGGGGTGGTGCTGGCGCCCCTGATCCGCTTGCTGGCGGGCCAGTGGGAGAAGTGGCTCACCGAGCGCGTGCCCGCCATCGCCGACAAGGCGGTGCAGTCGGTCGAGGAACGGTTCCGGGGCACCAGGTCCGGCCCGACCAAGCTCGAGCAGGCCACCCGCATGGTGCAGCGCTACGCCCCGGGCCTCTCGCGCGAGGCGGCCCAGGCCCAGGTGGAGGCGGCCCTCACGCGGATGCGCGGGGCCGGCCTCGAGCAGAAGTCGAAGGGGGCGGCCGGTGGAGAATAAGCCCGCCAACGCCAAGGAGGCCCGGCTCGACGTGAGCCGGGAGGTGGGGCGGGGCTACCTTAACGGCTGGGGCTCGATCCTGGCCTACGCCACCGTGGCGCTGGTGGCCCTGCTGGTGTTCGCCGGCCCCCAGCCCCGGCCCGTCGAGGTGCCCGAAAAGAAAGGGTGTGGTTGCGGTGCTTAACACGCTGCTCCCCGGCGGCCAGGCCCAGGAGCTCGCCCGGGTGTTCGGGCCCATCCTGCAGGCCATGGCCGAGAACCTGAAAGCGCTCGAGTGCAGCCAGGCCCGGCAGGCCGCCCTCCTCGAGGACCTCTACCGGGCGATCTCCTACGAGTACGGCCGGGCTGCCCCCGATCTGGTGGGGCACGACCCCCGGCGGCTGCCGTCGGTGTGGCTGCTCGAGGCCCCTGCCAACGAGAAGGCCAGCCCGGCCCGGCTCAAGGCTGCGCTCAACAAGTCGGCCACGCGCGGGTTCATCGAGAACCTGGGGGATAACCCGGCCGTGGTGACGCTGGTCATCGACGCCCAGAACGGCGACGGCGAGCACCGCGCGCAGTTCCAGCTTCTCCCTGGGCGGGTGTACGACATCACCCACGCGGTGGACCGGGTGGAGGTCGCGGCCACCGCCGCGGGCGAGGTCCGGGTGCAGGTGCTGGCCCAATGAGCATGTTCGACGTGTACGCCCAGGCCTGGGCGCAGCTCACCCAGGCCCAGCGCCTGAGCCTGCTCGGCGGCAGCCCGGTCGTGGTCAAGGGGCGGTTCACCGACCCCGACACGGGCGCCGCCTACGGCCGGGTGGTCTTCCCGCCCGAGTACGCGGTCTATCTGTGGCCGGGCGACCCGCTGGGGCCCTACTTCCGGCGCGTGTGGCGGGTGGAGGTCTACGGCTACTACGACTCCTGGTGGACGATCCAGTCCTGGCTCATCGACCGCAGGACCGTGCCCTGGATCGACTGCGGCCGGAACCCGGGGACCGCCGGGGGCTGGAGCCGGGCGGGGGCGAACAACTGGGGCCAGGTGCTGCGCGCCGGGATCGACGAGCGGCTGGCCCAGCACCCCGGCACGCTGTTCTACACCCTCAGCCACAGCCACAACGCCTTCTTCAACACCCACACCTTCGCCGCCGACGGGTACGAGGCCCTGCCCTGCGCCGGGGCGCCCGAGGAGCTGGCCGAGCTCCCGCCGCCCCCGCTCGCCCCCAGGACGTGCCCCGGCCTGGACGCGCCCGCGTGGAACCCGGGCCCCGGGCAGTCGGGGTGGTGGCCGCCGTGCCTCAACCCCAGCGAGCCCACCGCGGAGGGGGCCAGCCCGCCGCCGCAGGGGGTCGAGGCGGCCGCCGGCGGGGTGCTGGTGCTGGGCTCCCGCCGCGGCCTGCGGCGCGGCATGAGGGGGGGCGAGGATGGGAGGATCT
>NZ_KE387023.1:1598817-1598897 GCF_000430045.1 Calidithermus chliarophilus DSM 9957
TGAGCCCTTCGACGACCACACCGACGAGCTCCCGCCCGGCGACTGGGAGGAGCTGGCCTACCTCGAGGGCTACCGCGCGG
>NZ_KE387023.1:1598997-1603997 GCF_000430045.1 Calidithermus chliarophilus DSM 9957
TGGCGGTGCTGGCCGGCCTGCAGCCGGCGGTGCGGCGCGCCAGCTCGGGCGGCCAGGCCCCGCCCCCCGGCAAGAGCGACACCAGCCTGGTCATGCGGATCCGGGACCGCATCGCGGAGCAGGGGGCTAACCCCTTCCTCGCCGCCAGCGGCCAGCCCTGCGGCGAGGTGCCCTGCCTGGGCGGGGTAGCCAAGGACTGCCTGAGCGTGATGGCCTGCTCCCTGCTGCAGGCCAGCCGCTCTACCAGCGTCCCGCTGCCCATCCTCGTGGCGCAGACCAAGAAGGAAAGCCACTTCTGGCCCGCCGGCAGTAACGAGGACACCTTCGGGGTGCCCTACCTGCAGGAGAAGCTCGAGGGCGTGGAGGGCTGCCCCAACCCCTGGCCGGTGGTGCGGGTGGGGAGGGGCGGCTCGAGGCAGAAAGGCTGGCCCATCGGGCCGCTGCAGACCAAGCCCGCCGCCTTCTGCCAGGTGGGCATGAAGGCCTCCGACCTCTACGACGTTCCCATCGGGGAGCGCATCCGCCTGAGCATCCTGGCCGGGGCCAAATACATGGCGTGGCTCAAGAACAAGCGCCTGCCCGGCCGTAGCTGGGCCGATTGCCTCCACGCCTATAACGTCGGGCCCGGGGCTTTCGAGAACGGCAGTCGCAACCACGACTACGTTAATGAAATCCTGGCCGACGCCGCCCGCTACACCGAGCTGGCCTAGAATCGCCTTGCGCGGGTCCGGTCTGCCCTCGCCACCCCGTAGCACACCCCCGGAGCGGTCGTGGCCGGGGGTGGGGTGCGTTCTGTTAATTACGTAAGCGCCCAGTTCGGGGTGCCGGCACCAGCTCGTCAGGGGCCCGCGGAGATCTCGCCAGCAACCCGGCGGGCTCAAGGGTCGCGAAGTCCGTGCAGGACGCAAAGACTTAAGAACCTGGCTCTAATCCGTTCTGCGATCGCGAAGATGAGAGATTCTGTTTTATACAGATCATCTGCGTGGGAGGTTCGCGGCGTAGTATTTCATCCACCCTATGCAGCGTCGATCGGCGAATAAGACCGTGGCATTGATGCTGACGTACTTCTGAGCTGGCGCGGCTATCGGTACGGACAGAGTTTTGCTTTGCTTATCAAAGCTGATTGCGCTGATTCCAGTAGACAGAACTTGCTTAGTGGTGATACTGTTTCCTCTCGAATCTTTGTGCTCGAGCCAAACAGTCACCGACTTCACGGGCATGGGCCAGGCGGTTTTACCCGAGTTGATCTGCTCCACCTTCCATCTATCGTCCCAATCGCGCGTATGTCGCTCTATAAACTCCCAGGTATTGGGTTCAAAGGGAAGCTGCAAATACAGCTCTGAGCCCTTCATGAAGGCTTTGGCTGGGATGCTATCGACGAGTAGAGCGTAAAAGGTTCTCTCCTCATCGCACAGGTAGCCGCTATACTTCCATTCCAAGCGCTCCCGGTACCACTCAGCGTCCTGTGCTAAGCTCAGAACTCCCAAGAAAAGCCCGAAGATAACGGTTTTTCTAAGCATACTTAGACCTCTTATGAGGTTTATCACACGAGGGGTCACTGCCTCGAGACTTTTGCACAAACGGTACTTTGTGCATTCTGCAAGGCCGCACGTGCCCCACGGGGTTCTGGCAATGCAAATACCCCCTGCATAATGGGGTCATGATCTACGGCTACGCGCGGGTGAGCACCAAGGACCAGGACCCCTCCGCCCAGGTGGCCGCCCTCGAGGCCGCCGGCTGCCAGCGGGTCGTGACCGAGCACGCCTCGAGCCGGCTGTGGGAGCGCCCCCTGCTCCAGGGCCTGCTCGGGCGCCTCGAGCCGGGCGATACCCTCACCGTCTGGCGCCTCGACCGCCTGGTGGGCCCGGTGGAGCACCTGGAGCGGGTGGTGGGGCTCCTCGAGGCCAGGGGCTGCACCCTGCGGAGCCTGAACGAGCACATCGACACCTCCAACGCGGTGGGGCGGATGTTCGTGCAGTTCATGGGGGTGCTCAACGAGTACCGGCTGAACTACATGCGCGAGAACACCCTGCTGGGCCTGGAGCAGGCCCGGGCCGAGGGCCGCCGGCTGGGGCGCCGCCCCAAGCTGTCCGAGCCGCAGCAGCGGGCGGCGCTGGAGATGGTGGCCGCCGGGAGGTCCCGGGCCGAGGTGGCCCGGCTGTTCGGGGTGGACGCGGCCACCGTGGCCCGCCTGGTGCGGCGCCACGGGGGCGGGGCGGCCGCTCAATCCACCAGGGAGTAGTCGAGGCGCACCCGGCGGCCCAGGTGGTCCTGCAGCGCCTTGAGCGGGGTCCGCCAGCCGAGCGCCATGTGCTCGCGGCGCTCGTTGTACACCTTGAGCCAGGCCACCAGCGTGGCCGCGGCGGCCGCCGGCGGGACGAAGGCGTAGAAGTCCTCCTTGTCGGTGCGGTGGGAGCGCTCCACCCGGCCGTTCTGCTGGGGGCGGCCCGGCTGGATGAGGTGGTGGCGGATGCCCAGCTCCTCGAGGGCCCGCTCGAAGGGGTGCGGGCGGTGCACGTGGTTGTAGCCGGCGAAGGTGAACTCCGCGCCCCAGTCGGTGCTCACGGTGCGGATGGGGAAGGGGAAGAAGCGCGCGCAGCGCCGGATGAAGTCCACCGCGCTGGCCGGGCTGATGTCCTCGTAGATCCGCACGAAGCGCACCCGGGTCAGGCACTCGATGGCGGTGAACTGGTAGGGCCCGCCGGAGGCCACGTACTTCACGTCCACCTGGACCCAGCCGAAGGGGTAGGAGGCCTTGCGGGGCGGCTTCCGCTTGCGGGCGGCGCGGCGGGCCAGCAGGCCCATCCGGTGCAGGGCGCTGTAGTAGGTCGAGGTGGACACCCGCACCCTGCGCCGGCGCAGCTCGCGCAGCAGGCGGTGCCCGCGCAGGCCCCGCTCCCACAGCGGGCGGATGCGGCGCTCGAGGTCCTTGCGGGCCCGGGTGCGCCGGGGGCGGTTGGAGCGGTTGTAGAGGGCCTCGAAGCGCCTCCCGCAAGCCCGCCAGCGGCGGTGCCACTTGGTGACGGTGGAGTGGTGCACCCCGTACATGGCGGCCACCTCGCGGCAGCTCCTGCCCCGCTCCACCTCGAGGCACCACTTGAGCCTCTGGCGCGCGAGGGTCAGATGCGCTAACCTGTTCACGGGTACATGCCCCCCGCGCCGATCACCCACCGCATGGGAGCCGTCGGCGCGGGTTTTCCGTTGTCGATTCCGGGTCGATGACGATGGCGCGGGGGTTGCAGCGAGACGATCCATACGACGGCGAAGGGACGCATGGCGCAGGGTTGTATAGCCTGCGCGCCTATAAATCAACAGCCTAGAAATTGACCCAGGCACCTCCGGGATGGGTTGTGACAAATGACCCAGCGCGATGGGCTCGTATGGTATTAATTCGTTGGATTCTGTCGGCGATCTATCCGAACGTTTCAGGACTGCGATTTCACCCCCTTGCATAAGTCCCTTAGGCCCTGTATACTCACGAGGTTGCGTTGCCTCGAGACTAGCCCCTAGCCTCGAGGTCACATCGGTTGCGCCGGGCGGAAGCTTGGCCACAGCGATTCTTGAGAATCCAGGGGCGAACCCAGGGCTGCTCCAGCTCGGCTCGCCTCTCGCCTAGAACCCCGCACCGAGCGCAACCTGCGTCAAGACGCAGAAACCCCAGCGCCGAGGTGCGGGGTTCAGCTTTGGGCCGCGCGCGGCCCGCATGGGAAAGGAGTGGTTACACTGCCAACGATCAACCAACTGCTTCGCAAGGGCCGGGCTCCGGTCGCCAAGAAGAGCAAAGTGCCCGCCCTCAAGGGCAGCCCCTTCCGCCGGGGCGTCTGCACCGTGGTGCGCACCGTCACCCCCAAGAAGCCCAACTCGGCGCTGCGCAAGGTGGCCAAGGTGCGCCTGAGCAGCCTCTACGAGGTCACGGCCTACATCCCCGGCGAGGGTCACAACCTGCAGGAGCACAGCGTCGTGCTCATCCGCGGGGGCCGTGTGAAGGACCTGCCGGGCGTGCGCTACCACATCGTGCGCGGCACCTACGACACCCAGGGCGTCAAGGACCGCAAGAAGAGCCGCAGCAAGTACGGCGCCAAGCGACCCAAGGCCGACGCCAAGGGCGGCGCTAAGAAGTAAGGGGGAGAGGGATGTCCCGCAGAAGACAAGCTGAAGTACGGCAGCTCGAGCCCGACCTGGTCTACGGCGACGTGGTGGTCTCGGCCTTCATCAACCGCATCATGCGCGAAGGCAAGAAGAACCTCGCCGCCCGCATCTTCTACGACGCCTGCAAGATCATCCAGGAGAAGAGCGGACAGGAGCCCCTCAAGGTCTTCCGTGCCGCCGTGGACAACGTGCGCCCCCGGGTCGAGGTGCGCAGCCGCCGCGTGGGCGGGGCCAACTACCAGGTCCCCGTAGAGGTCTCCCCCCGTCGCCAGCAGACCCTGGCCCTGCGCTGGATCACCGCCGCCGCCGAGGGGCGCAGCGAGCGCACGGCCGCCGCCCGCTTCGCGGCCGAGCTGCTGGACGCCGCCGAGAACAAGGGTGGGGCCATTAAGAAGAAGGAAGACGTCGAGCGCATGGCCGAGGCCAACCGCGCTTACGCCCACTACCGGTGGTAATTATGTCTGCCAAGGTTGAGAACGCCCTCAAGCTGACCCGTAACATCGGGATTGCCGCGCACATCGACGCCGGTAAGACCACCACCACCGAGCGCATCCTCTACTACACCGGCCGCATCCACAAGATCGGCGAGGTGCACGAGGGTGCCGCCACGATGGACTGGATGGAGCAGGAGAAGGAGCGCGGCATCACCATCACCGCCGCGGTCACCACCGCCAACTGGAAGCACCAGAAGACCGGGGTCGAGCACCGCATCAACATCATCGACACCCCCGGCCACGTGGACTTCACCATCGAGGTCGAGCGCTCCATGCGCGTGCTCGACGGCGCGGTGGCGGTGTTCGACGCTTCTCAGGGCGTGGAACCCCAGTCCGAGACCGTCTGGCGCCAGGCCG
>NZ_KE387023.1:1608997-1611290 GCF_000430045.1 Calidithermus chliarophilus DSM 9957
AGACCACTTGGGATCAGAGCGACTCGGTTAGCTCGTATCAAGTGAGGTAGAAAATGGCAGTCAAGAAATTCCGTCCCTACACCCCGTCGCGCCGCTTCATGACGGTGGCGGACTTCTCCGAGATCACCAAGACCAAGCCGGAGAAGAGCCTCACCGCCCCCATCAAGAAGACCGGCGGGCGCAACAACCAGGGCCGCATCACCAGCCGCTTCCGTGGCGGCGGGCACAAGCGCCTGTACCGCATCATCGACTTCCGCCGCCGCGACAAGGCCAACATCCCGGCCAAGGTGGCCGCCATCGAGTACGACCCCAACCGCACCGCGCGCATCGCGCTGCTGTTCTACAAGGACGGCGAGAAGCGCTACATCCTGGCCCCCGACGGCCTGGCGGTGGGCACCGAGGTGCTCAGCGGCCCCGAAGCCGTCATCCAGCCCGGCAACGCCCTGCCCCTGCGCTTCATCCCGGTCGGTACGGTGATCCACGCGGTCGAGCTCGAGCCCGGCAAGGGCGCCAAGATGGCCCGCAGCGCCGGCACCAGCGTGCAGGTCCAGGGCCGCGAAGGCGACTACGTGATCCTGCGCCTGCCCTCGGGCGAGCTGCGCAAGGTCCACGCCGAGAGCTACGCCACCATCGGCACCGTCTCCAACGCCGACCACAAGAACATCGTGCTGGGCAAGGCAGGCCGCACCCGCCACCGCGGCCGCAAGGGCCACGTACGCGGCACCGTGATGAACCCGGTGGACCACCCTCACGGCGGTGGTGAGGGCCGTGCCCCCCGCGGCCGCGCCCCCGTCTCGCCCTGGGGCCAGCAGGCTAAAGGTCTCAAGACCCGCAAGAAGAAGAAGCCCTCGAGCGCCCTCATCGTTGCCCGGCGCAAGAAATAAGGATTTTGGTGCCCTAGGCACGAGTAGGAGAAACTATGCCGCGTAGCATGAAGAAAGGGGTTTTCATCGACGGCCACCTCATCGAGAAGGTGGAGGCGATGAACGCCAAGGGTGAGAAGCGGGTCATCAAGACCTGGAGCCGTCGCAGCACCATCGTCCCCGAGATGATCGGCCACACCCTGGCGGTGTACAACGGCAAGCAGCACGTCCCGGTGTACGTCACCGAGCAGATGGTAGGGCACAAGCTGGGCGAGTTCGCCCCCACCCGCACCTACCGCGGGCACGGGAAGGACACCAAGGCCACCAAGAAATAAGTCCGCCACCTTCCGGCTCAGCCGGAAGGGCGACCGAAGGGAGAATGCACGGAATGGAAGCTAAAGCCATCGCTCGCTACATCCGCATGTCGCCCCGCAAGGCCCGCCTGGTGGTGGACCTGATCCGGGGCAAGGGTGTGGACGAGGCCAAGGCCATCCTCAAGTACACCAACAAGCGGGCCTCCGAGCCCGTGGTGAAGGTGCTCGAGTCGGCCGCGGCCAACGCCATCAACAACTTCGACATGCTCGAGGACCAACTGGTGGTCAAGGCCGCCTATGTGGACGAGGGGCCCGCGCTCAAGCGGGTGCTGCCCCGCGCCCGCGGCCAGGCCCACATCATCAAGAAGCGTACCAGCCACATCACCATCGTCGTGGGGGAGAAAGATGGGAAATAAGATCAATCCCGTGGGCCTGCGCCTGGGTATCACCCGCGAGTTCGAGTCGCGCTGGTACGCCGGCAAGAAGACCTACGCCAAGACCATCGTCGAAGACCGCAAGATCCGCGCGCAGATCGAGCGTGAGCTCCGTCCTGCCGGCCTGGCCCGCATCGACATCGAGCGCGCGGCCGACAACGTGGCCGTCACCGTCTACGCCGCCAAGCCCGGCGTGGTGATCGGCCGCGGCGGCGAGACCATCAAGCGCCTGCGCGAGAGCCTGCAGAAGCAGTTCCCCGGCAAGACCGTGGCGCTCAACGTGCAGGAAGTGGGCAACCCCAACCTCTCCGCCCCGCTGGTGGCCCAGCGCGTGGCCGAGCAGATCGAGCGCCGCTTCGCCGTGCGCCGCAGCATCAAGCAGGCCGTGCAGCGCGTGCGCGAGAGCGGGGCCCAGGGGGCTAAGATCGTGGTCTCCGGCCGCATCGGCGGCGCCGAGCAGGCCCGCGTGGAGTGGGCCGCCGAAGGCCGCGTGCCCCTGCACACCCTGCGCGCCAACATCGACTACGGCACCGCCCGCGCCGAGACCACCTACGGCTCGCTGGGCGTGAAGGCCTACGTCTTCATGGGCGAGGTCATCGGCGGCAAGAGGGTCGGTGCGGTCCCCGCCCCCACGCCCCGCCCCGCCGCGCCCCGCCGCGACCGCGAAGACGGCCGTCCCCGC
>NZ_KE387023.1:1611390-1652090 GCF_000430045.1 Calidithermus chliarophilus DSM 9957
CTTCCGATCTCGCCGCGCCCCGCCGCGACCGCGAAGACGGCCGTCCCCGCCGCCGCTCGGCCGTGCGCCGCAGCGGGGGTGGCACCCGTGAGGGGGGTGAATAAGCCATGCTGATGCCCAAGCGCATGAAGTACCGCAAGGCCCACCGCGGCCGCATGGCCGGGGCCGCCAAGGGCGGCGACTACGTGGCCTTCGGCGAGTGGGGCCTGGTGACCACCGAACCCGGGTGGATCACCGCCCAGCAGATCGAAGCCGCCCGTGTGGCCATGGTGCGCCACTTCCGCCGCGGCGGGAAGATCTTCATCCGCATCTTCCCCGACAAGCCCTTCACCAAGAAGCCCCTGGAAGTCCGAATGGGTAAGGGTAAGGGTAACGTCGAAGGCTACGTGGCCGTGGTCAAGCCCGGCCGGGTGATGTTCGAGGTGGCGGGCGTGACCGAGGAGCAGGCCCGCGAGGCGCTGCGCCTGGCCGGCCATAAGCTCCCGGTGCTGACGAAGGTGGTGAGACGCGATGCCTACGATGAAGCTCAGTGAGATCCGCAAGCTCTCGGTGGCCGACCTGCAGAAGGAGGTGGCCGCCCGCAAGAAGGAGCTCATGGAGCTGCGCTTCCAGGCTTCCATCGGCCAGCTCGACAAGAACCACCGCGTGCGGGAGACCAAGCGCGAGATCGCCCGGCTCCTCACCGTCCTGACGGAGAAGCAGAAGTAGCTCGCGGCCCCCGCCCAGCGGGGGCGCGGCCCTTGGCGGCCAGGCAGCGTTGGTGTATACTCGCCATTTGGACTGCTTGGGTCGCCCCTTTCCTGCAGGGCAGAGTGCGGCCTGTGGCTCTTGAAATAAAGGAGAAGATCGAGGATGCCGAAGAAAAGCCTGACCGGCGTGGTGGTCAGCGACAAGATGGAGAAGACCGTCGCTGTCCTGGTGGAGCGCCAGTTCCCCCACCCCATTTACGGCAAGGTGATCAAGCGCTCCAAGAAGTACCTCGCCCACGACGAAAAGGGCGAGTACAAGCTGGGCGACGTGGTCGAGATCCGGGAGTCCCGCCCGATGTCGGCCCGCAAGCGCTTCACCGTGGTCAAGAAGGTCGAGGAAGGCCGGATGGACCTGATCGAGCGTTACCTGCTGCGCAAGGAGCGTGGTAAGGCATGATCCAGAACGAGACCGTACTCGACGTAGCCGACAACACCGGAGCCCGCAAGATCGCGGCCATCCGCATCATGGGGGGCTCCAACCGCAAGTACGCCAGCGTGGGCGACATCATCGTGGCTTCGGTCAAGGAGGCCATCCCGCGCGGCATGGTCAAGGAGGGCGAGGTGGTCAAGGCCGTGGTGGTGCGCACCGCCAAGGAGATCCGCCGCGCCGACGGCAGCACCATCCGCTTCGACACCAACGCTGCCGTGATCATCAACAACCAGAACGAGCCCCGCGGCACGCGCGTGTTCGGCCCGGTGGCCCGTGAGCTGCGCGAGCGCGGCTTCATGAAGATCGTCTCCTTGGCCCCCGAGGTGCTGTGATGGAAAAGGCCAAGCTTCATGTGAAGAAGGGGGACACCGTCCTGGTGATCTCCGGCAGCAAGGACCGCACCGACCCCAAGACCGGCGAGTTCAAGCCCGGCATCAAGGGCAAGACCGGCAAGGTGCTGGCGGTCAACCCCAAGGAACAGACCGTGGTGGTGGAGGGGATCAACATCATCAAGCGCGCCGTGCGCCCCAACCCCCGCAACCCCCAGGGCGGCTTCGTGGAGAAGGAAGGCCCGCTGCACGTCTCCAAGGTGATGCCGGTCTGCCCGAGCTGCGGCAAGCCCACCCGCGTGCGCAAGAAGGAAGTCACCGAGAACGGCAAGACCCGCCGCGTCCGCGTGTGCGTGAGCTGCGGGGGCGCCTTGGACGTGAAGGAGAAGTGAGATGGCGCTCGAGGTTTACCTGCGCAACAAGTACAAGACCGAGGTCGTCCCCGAGCTGATGAAGCGCTTCGGCTACGACAACGTGATGGCGGTGCCGCGCCTGGTGAAGGTCGTGGTCAACCAGGCCCTGGGCGAAGCCAAGGAGGACAGCCGCATCCTGGAGAAGGCCGGGCAGGAGCTCGCGCTCATCACCGGCCAGAAGCCGGCCATCACCCGCGCCAAGAAGTCGATCTCCAACTTCAAGCTGCGCCAGGGCATGCCCATCGGCCTGCGGGTGACGCTGCGCAACGACCGCATGTGGATCTTCCTCGAGAAGCTCCTCACCGTCGGCCTGCCCCGCATCCGCGACTTCCGCGGCATCAACCCGGGCGGCTTCGACGGGCGCGGCAACTACAACCTGGGGCTGCGCGAACAGGCGATTTTCCCCGAGATCACCTTCGACATGGTCGACGCCGTGCGCGGCATGGACATCGCCGTCGTGACCACCGCCAAGACCGACGAAGAGGCGCGGGCGCTGCTCGAGCTGCTGGGCTTCCCGTTCCGCAAGTGAGAGAGGAGGTGAGTTAATGGCGAAGAAATCGCAAGTCGAGAAGATGAAGCGCAAGCAGAAGACCGTCGCCAAGTACGCCGCCAAGCGGGCCGCGCTCAAGGCCGCCGGGGACTGGGCCGCGCTGGCCGAGCTGCCCCGCGACGCCAGCCCCACCCGCCACAAGAACCGCTGCGCGTTCACCGGCCGGGCCAAGGGCTACATCCGCTACTTCGGCATCAGCCGCATCCAGCTGCGGGAGATGGCCCACAGGGGGCTCCTGCCCGGCGTGAAGAAGGCTAGCTGGTAAAGGTGGTCTGGCCGGTCGGAGGCTTTGCTCCGAAACCGCAGGCCAACCAAGCCCACGAGCCGGAGGGGTTACCCAAGTCGCACGGTTGAGCGCAAACGGCTCAAGACCTGACTTGCGGGGCAGACCCGCCAAGACAAGCTCCGCTCGGGGTGTAAGAGGAGAGGAAGAATGTACAGCGATCCTATTGCCGACATGTTGACCCGGATCCGCAACGGTCTGACGGTCCACAAGGAGAGCGTGGAGGTGCCTGCTTCGAAGTTCAAGGAGCAGATCGCCCAGCTCCTGGTGCGCGAGGGCTACCTCAAGGGCCTCGAGCGCGTCGAGGTCGAGGGCAAGCCCTACCTGCGCCTGATCCTCAAGTACGGCCCCCGCCGTGAGAAGGTCATCCAGCACATCCAGCGCGTCAGCCGCCCCGGCCGGCGCGTCTACGTCAACGCCGAGAACGTGCCCGTGGTGCGCAAGGGCCTGGGCACGGCCATCATCTCGACCTCCAAGGGTGTGCTCGTGGACCGCGAAGCCCGCAGGCTGGGCGTGGGCGGCGAAATCATCTGCGAGGTGTGGTAATCGAGACCCCAAACCAGCTGATTTGGGGCCGGCCCGAAGTTGACACCAACTGCCGAACGAGACCGTCGCGCTTGTTCGGGGGCCCCCAGAAGGAGAAATAAAAGCCATGTCTCGAATTGGTAAACAAGCCATCCCCCTGCCCAAGGGCGTGACCGTGGAAGTGGCCTATGCCAACGTCAAGGTCAAGGGCCCCAAGGGCGAGAACACCGTTGCCGTCGACCCCGAGCTCAAGGTGAGCGTCGCAGACGGCAGCGTCAAGGTCGAGCGCCCCACCGACCAGCGCCGCCACAGGAGCCTGCACGGCCTCACCCGCACCCTCATCGCCAACGCGGTCAAGGGCGTGGCCGAGGGCTACAGCCGCGAGATGCTGATCAAGGGCATCGGTTACCGCGCCAAGCTCGCCGGCAAGAACCTCGAGCTCACCGTCGGCTACAGCCACCCGGTGGTCGTCGAGCCCCCGCAGGGCATCACCTTCGAGGTGCCCGAGCCCACCAAGGTGGTCATCCGCGGCATCGACAAGCAGCTCGTGGGCCAGACTGCGGCCAACCTGCGCTCGATCCGCAAGCCCAGCGCCTACCACGAGAAGGGCATCTACTACGCCGACGAGCCCATCAAGCTCAAGCCCGGCAAGACCGGCACCAAGTAAGGAGGATGAGCCATGTCCAAACTCTCCACTGCTGATCGCCGCAAGTTCCGCGTGCGCAATGCGGTCAAGGCTTCGGGACGGCTCCGCCTGTCGGTCTTCCGCAGCCTCCAGCACATCTACGCGCAGATCATCGACGACTCCAAGGGCGTGACCCTGGCCTCGGCCTCGAGCAAGGCCCTGGGCCTCACCGGCAACAAGACCGAGGTGGCCAAGAAGGTGGGCGAGGCCCTCGCCAAGGCCGCCAAGGAGAAAGGCATCACCCAGGTGGTCTTCGACCGCGGCGCTTACAAGTACCACGGCCGGGTCAAGGCGCTGGCCGACGGCGCCCGCGAGGGCGGTTTGGAGTTCTAACGCCGAGGGTCGAGCGTCCAGGGTTAACGGCCGACGGAAGGCGCTAGACCCCAGACCCTCGACACCCGACGCGCTGAAGGAGCAGATAATGCCCGAGACCGATTTCGAAGAAAAAATGATCGTGGTACGCCGCACCGCCAAGACCTACCAGGGCGGCCGCCGCTTCCGCTTCGGGGCGCTGGTCGTGGTGGGCGACCGCCAGGGCCGGGTGGGCCTGGGCCTGGGCAAGGCCAAGGAAGTGCCCATCGCGGTGCAGAAGGCCCAGAACTACGCCCGTCGCTCGCTGGTCGAGGTCCCCCTGCAGGGCGGCACCATCCCCCACGAGATCCAGGTGACCCACGGCTCCTCCACCATCCTGCTGCGCCCGGCGGCCCCCGGCACCGGCGTGATCGCAGGCATGGTGCCCCGCGCCATCCTCGAGCTCGCCGGCGTCACCGACGTGCTCACCAAGGAGCTGGGCTCGCGCAACCCCGTCAACATCGCCTACGCCACCATGGAGGCGCTGCGCCAGCTCCAGACCTGGCAGGACGTCAAGCGCCTGCGCAAGGAGGAGGTGGCCTGATGGCGATCCGCGTCAAGCTGACCAAGAGCCCCATCGGCTACCCCAAGGACCAGAAGGCCGCCCTCAAGGCCCTGGGCCTGACCAAGATGCACCGGGTGCGCGAGCTGGCCGACAACCCCGCCGTGCGGGGCCAGATCGCCAAGGTCGCCCACCTGGTCACTGTTGAGGAGGCCAAGTAATGAAACTCTCCGACCTGCGCCCCAACCCGGGGGCCAACAAGAAGCGCAAGCGCGTCGCCCGCGGCCCCGGCTCCGGCCACGGCAAGACCGCCGGGCGCGGCCACAAGGGCCAGAAGTCCCGCTCGGGCGGCCTGAAGAACTCCAACCGCTTCGAGGGCGGGCGCTCGACCCTGCTCATGCGGCTGCCCAAGCGCGGCATGAGCGGCCAGGTGCCCGGCGAGATCAAGCGCGTGGAGTACCAGGTGGTCAACGTCGGCGCCATCGCCAAGGCCTTTACCCAGGGCGAAGTCACCCCCGAGGCCCTGGCCGACGCCGGGCTGGTGCGCCCCGGCTACCCGGTGAAGGTGCTCGCCAACGGCGAGATCGGCACCGCCCTGAAGGTGACGGCCCACAAGTTCTCCGCCGCCGCGGCCGAGAAGATCAAGGCCGCCGGGGGTGAGGCCATCGCCCTCGAGGGCAACAGCGAGGGAGCCTAACATGCTCCGGGCTTTTCGGGATGCCCTCTTCATCCCCGAGCTTCGCGCCCGGATCATCTTCACCTTGATGGTGCTGGCGGCCTACCGCCTGTGCGCCTTCATCCCCACCCCCGGCGTGGACTACACCAAGATCAAGGAGTACCTGGGCACCCAGGCCGGGGGGGCGCTGGGCATCATCAACCTCTTCTCGGGCTCCAACTTCGAGCAGTTCTCCATCTTCGCGCTGGGCATCATGCCCTACATCACCGCCTCGATCATCATGAACCTCCTGGTCACGGTGGTGCCGGCGCTCGAGAAGCTGCAGAAGGAGGGCGAGGAGGGCCGCCGCATCATCAACCGCTACACCCGCTACGCGGGCGTGGCGCTGGGCGGCGTGCAGGCGCTGTTCCTTTCCACCGCCTTCCTCTCCTCCAACAACGGGCAGTTCCTGCTGCCCGGCTGGGAGCCCAACTTCTTCTTCCACTTCATCGTGGTGGTGACCCAGGTCGCGGGGATCGCGCTGGTGCTGTGGATGGCCGAGCGCATCACCGAGTACGGGGTGGGCAACGGCACCAGCATGATCATCTTCGCGGGCATCATCGCGGGCTGGCCGCTGTCCATCGCCCAGACCGCCGGTCTGGTGGGCGCCGGGCAGTCCAACCTCATCGCGCTGATCCTCTTCATCGCCTTCCTGGTCGCGGCCTTCGCCTTCATGGCGACCATCACCCAGGCCGAGCGCCGCATCCCCGTGCAGTACGCCCGCAAGCAGGTGGGGCGGCGGGTCTACGGCGGGCAGGCCACCTACATCCCGGTCAAGGTCAACGCGGCGGGGGTCATCCCCATCGTGTTCGCCGCCGCGCTGCTGCAGGTGCCCTTGTTCATCGCCGGCTCCTTCACCCAGAGCCAGGTGGCCCAGTCCATCGCCAACTTCTTCAACCCCACCAACCTCTCCGGGCTCGTCATCGAGGTGCTGCTGATCTTCGGCTTCACCTACATCTACACCGCCGTGCAGTTCGACCCCCGGCGCATCGCCGAGAACCTGCGCGAGTACGGCGGCTTCATCCCCGGCATCCGCCCGGGCGACCCCACCGTCAAGTTCCTCGAGCACATCGTCTCGCGCCTGACGCTGTGGGGGGCGCTGTTCCTGGCGGCGGTCGCGGCCATCCCCACCCTGGTGCTGCAGGCCACGGGCTTCAGCCTGGTGGCCTTCTCGGGGATCAGCCTGCTGATCGTGGTCGGGGTGGCGCTCGACACCCTGCGCCAGATCGAGTCGCAGCTCATGCTGCGCAACTACGAAGGCTTCTTGTCCAAAGGCCGCATCCGCGGCCGCACCGGCTCGCGCTTCTGAGTCTCCCGGCGGCGGGCGTGTAGTCCGCCGCCGGGGGCCCCGGGGCACGAGCTCGGGGAAGACCGGAGGCCGCACACTTTTCAGGGGAACATTCACTATGGGCGAAGCGGTTATCTTCCTGGGACCGCCTGGGGCCGGAAAAGGCACCCAGGCCAAACGTCTGGCTGCCGAGAAGGGCTACCGCCAGCTCTCCACCGGCGATATCCTGCGCAGCCACATCGCCCGCGACACCGAGCTGGGCCGGAAGGTCGGGCCGATCCTGGACCGGGGCGATCTGGTGCCCGACGACCTGATCCTCGAGCTCGTCAAGGAAGAGATCGCCGCCATGCCCACCCCCAGGATCATCTTCGACGGCTTCCCGCGCACCTACGCCCAGGCCGAGGCCCTGGACCGGCTGCTGAAGGAGCTGGGCGTCGAGCTGCGCGGTGTGCTGCTGGTGGACGTGCCGCGCGAGGAGCTCATCAAGCGCCTGCTGGGCCGTGCCGAGGCCGAGGGGCGCTCCGACGACAACGAGGCCACCATCCGCAACCGCCTGGCGGTGTACGAGGAGAAGACCCAACCCCTGGTCGAGTACTACGCCCGCACCGGCAGCCTCAAGGCCATCGACGGCCTGGGCAGCATGGACGAGGTGTGGGCCCGCATCCAGAGCGCCCTGAACAACGGGCGCCTGCACTGAAGGAGACGGCGGCGTGGCGATCGTGATCAAAAGCCCCTGGGAGCTCGAGCGCATGGCCGAGACTGGCCGGCTGCACACCGAGATCTTCGCCGAGCTCGAGCCCCTGATCCGCCCCGGCGTGACCACCCTGGAGCTCGAGCAGTTCGTCGCCCGGGCCATCAAGGAGCGCGGCGGGGTGGCCCCGCAGATGGGCTACCAGGGCACCTACCCCTTCGCCACCTGCATGTCGCTCAACGAGGTGGTGGTCCACGGCTTCCCCGGCAAGCGCCCGCTGAAGGAAGGCGACGTGCTCAAGGTGGACTTCGCCTTCACCTACCAGGGCTTCACCACCGACATGGCCCGCACCTACGCCATCGGCAAGGTCTCGCCCGAGGCCGAGAAGCTCATCCGCGTCACCGAGGAGGCCTTCTGGGCGGGGCTCGAGGTCATGAAGGCGGGCAACCGCACCGGCGACGTGGCGGCCACCGTGCAGCAGTACGTCGAGGGCCACGGCTTCTGGGTGGTGCGCGAGATGGTGGGCCACGGCGTGGGCCGTTCGATGCACGAAGACCCCCAGGTGCCCAACTTCGGCAAGGCCGGGCAGGGCCCCAAGCTGCGCCCGGGCATGACCCTGGCCTTCGAGCCAATGGTTACGCAATTCCCGGCCAAGGTGGTAATATTGGAGGATGGTTGGACGGCCAGCGCCGGCAAGGGCAACCTGGCCGCCCACTATGAAAACACCGTAGCGATCACCGAGGCCGGCCCAAGGCTCCTCACCGGGAGCCCGCGGTCGGTTGCGGCACGCTGAGGGTGAGGGGAAGGAGAGGCGCTTGGCGAAGGACAAAGACACGATTCGGATGGAAGGGGTCATCTCGGAGGCCCTGCCCAACACCACCTTTAGGGTTCAGCTCGACAGCGGCCCCGAAATCCTGTGCTACATCTCGGGCAAGATGCGCATGAACTACATCCGCATCCTGCCGGGCGACCGGGTGGTGGTCGAGGTCACCCCCTACGACCCGAGCCGGGGCAGGATCGTTTACAGGAAGTAGCCCACGGAGGAGAGAGCATGAAGGTCAGAGCGTCGGTCAAGAAAATCTGCGACAAGTGCAAGATCGTGAAGCGCCACGGTCGGGTCTTCGTGATCTGCGAGGAGCCCAAGCACAAGCAGCGGCAAGGTTAAAGGAGAGAAGAGGAATGGCTCGTATTGCAGGCGTCGAAATCCCCCGCAACAAGCGCGTGGACATCGCCCTCACCTACATCTACGGCGTGGGCCCCCACCGCGCGAAGGAAGCCCTCGAGGCCACCCAGATCGACCCCTCGGTGCGCGTGAAGGACCTCAGCGAGGCCGACGTGGCCAAGCTGCGCGAGCACATCGAGAACAGCTACAAGACCGAGGGCGAGCTGCGCGCCGAGGTCGCGGGCAACATCAAGCGCCTCATGGACATCGGCTGCTTCCGCGGCCTGCGTCACCGCCGCGGTCTGCCCGTGCGCGGCCAGCGCACCCGCACCAACGCCCGCACCCGCAAGGGCCCGCGCAAGACCGTGGCCGGCAAGAAGAAGGCCCCGCGCAAGTAACCGTCAGGGCTTCCGGGACCCGCTTGGGGTTTTGGAGGCGAGGCAATTAGGAAGTACAAAGCTGGAATGAAGTCCCACTTTGGGCCAGCAGAGACTCCTAGCTAGCGTTGAGCCCCCGGTTTCGGGGTTTCCGCCCCGGGCGCGACCAGGCGCACCCAAGTCGCAGTAACCCCCAGCGGAAGAACTCGCTCAACGTGGGTGCAACCGAGGAGAGTATGGCCGCACCGAAGAAGGCAACCAAGAAGAAAGTCAAGCGTCACGTGACCAGTGGGCGGGCGTTCATCCACGCCTCCTACAACAACACCATCGTCACCATCACCGACGCCGACGGCAACCCCGTGACCTGGTCGTCGGGCGGGGTGATCGGCTACAAGGGCAGCCGCAAGGGCACCCCCTACGCCGCCCAGCTCGCCGCCATGGACGCCGCCAAGAAGGCCCAGGGCTTCGGCATGACCAGCGTGGACGTGGTGGTGCGCGGCACCGGCGCGGGCCGCGAGCAGGCCATCCGCGCCCTGCAGGCTTCGGGGATCCAGGTGCGCTCCATCGTCGACGACACCCCCGCCCCCCACAACGGCTGCCGCCCGCGCAAGAAGTTCCGCAAGATTGCTTAAGGAGTGATTGAACGATGGGTCGTTACGCTGGTCCTGTTGTCAAAGTCGCCCGCCGGCTGGGCATCAACATAGCCGAAACCGAGAAGGTACAGAAGTACCTCGACCGCCGCCCCTACTCGCCCGGCCAGCACGGGCAGAAGAAGACCCGCCGCCCCTCCGACTACGCGGTGCGCCTGCGTGAGAAGCAGAAGCTGCGCTTCATCTACGAGGTCGGCGAGCGCCAGTTCCGCAACCTCTTCGAGGAGGCCAGCCGCAAGAAGGGCGTCACCGGCACCATCTTCCTCCAGCTCCTCGAGTCCCGCCTCGACAACGTCGTCTTCCGCATGGGCATCGCCTCCACCCGCCGCCAGGCCCGCCAGTTCGTGCGCCACGGCCACATCCTGGTCAACGGCAAGAAGGTGGACCTGCCCGGCTACCGCGTGCAGCAGGGCGACGAGATCGCCGTGAGCGAGAAGGGCAAGAAGCTGGCCTTCATCCAGGCCAACGTCGAGCGCTTCAAGGGCCGCAAGTCCTTCCCCTGGGTCGAGTTCAACCCCGAGACCATGAAGGGCCGCTTCCTGCGCGTCCCCGAGCGCGAGGCCCTCTCCATCCCGGTCAACGAGCAGCTCGTGATCGAGTTCTACTCGAGGTAAAGCGTCGGGTGTCTGGGGTCGGAGCCTCGGACTGAGGATGCCCCAGACCCCAGACGCCTCCGTAGGAGGAAACTTTGGAAACCACCAAGACCAAAGCTCCGGTGTTCAACGCCCGAATTGACGGGAACTACGGCGAGTTCGTGCTCGAGCCCCTGGAGCGGGGCTTTGGCGTGACCCTCGGGAACCCGCTGCGGCGCATTCTGCTGTCCTCGATCCCCGGCACCGCCGTCACCAGCGTCTACATCGAGGACGTGCTGCACGAATTCTCCACCATCAACGGCGTCAAGGAGGACGTCGTCCAGCTCATCCTCAACCTCAAGGAGCTGGTGGTGAAGTTCCACACCCCCGGCACCAAGACCCTCACCCTGCGCGCCCAGGGGCCGCGCGAGGTGTACGCCCGCGACCTCGAGGTGCCCTCCGACGCCGAGATCGTCAACCCCGACCTCTACATCGCGACGCTGGGCGCGGGGGCCAAGCTGGTGCTCGAGGTGCGCGTGGACGAGGGCGTGGGCTACGTGCCCGCCGAGCGCCACGGCATCAAGGACCGCATCTCCTCGATCCCCGTGGACGCGCACTACTCGCCCGTGCGGCGCGTGGCCTACCAGGTTGAGGACACCCGCCTGGGCCAGCGCACCGACCTGGACAAGCTCACCCTGCGGGTGTGGACCGACGGTTCGGTCTCCCCCATGGAAGTCCTCCAGCAGGCGGTGGGGATCCTGCGCGAGCAGCTCGGCTTCTTCGACCAGTCCCCGGTGATCCGCGCGCAGGAGAAGCCCGTGACCCCCTCGCTCAGCAGCTCGAGCTTCGCCCCCCCCGCCCGCGAGGTGGGCGTTCCCAGCAAGCCGGCGGTGGCCTCCACCGGCCTGACCCTCGACGAGCTGGGCCTCACCACCCGCGTGCTGCACAACCTCAAGGAAGAAGGCATCGAGTCGGTGGAGAGCCTGCTGGCCCTCTCCGAGCGCGAACTCAAGAAAGTGCCCGGCATCGGCGACCGCAGCCTCGACGAGATCAAGGCGGTGCTGATGCAACACGGGCTCGACCTCAAAGAGTAGGAGTCAGAACATGCGTCACCTGAAGTCCGGACGGAAGCTCAACCGCAGCTCCTCGCACCGCGTGGCCCTGGCGCGCAACCAGGCCAAGGCGCTGCTCGAGCACGGCCGCATCACCACCACCATCCCCAAGGCCAAGGAACTCGTCGGTTTCGTCGACGGCCTGATCAACACCGCCAAGAAGGCGCCCACCGTCAGCGTCCCCGAGGGCGTGCGCTTCACCAAGCCCCTCGACAAGGACGGCAAGCCCCGCGCCCTGAAGGAAGGCGAGCGCATGGCCACCCCCGAGGAACTCAAGGCCGTCTCGCAGCGCAACCACCTGCGCCGCCTGCTGCTGCGCGACCTGCACGACCCCAAGCTCGTGCGCAAGCTCTTCGACGAGATCGCCCCCAAGTACGCCTCCCGCCCGGGCGGCTACACCCGCGTGCTCAAGCTGGCCGAGCGCCGCCGCGGCGACGGCACCCAGCTCGCGCTCGTGGAGCTGGTGGACTGATCCGCCCAGCGCCCGACGTTCAACATCCAACGCCGAAGGCCGAAAACCTTTGGCGTTTTTTTCGCTCCGAAGGTGAAAGCGTGTTGCTGTTACGTCCCGGAACCCTGAATTTTCCCCTTTCCCCCGCCGAGGTCTGGGGCCGGGAGGGGGAGCTGGTGCTCGAGGTCGGCCACGGCGACGGCCGCTTCACCGCCGAGATCGCCCGCCGCCACCCGGGGTGGAACATCCTGGGCGTGGAGGTCTCGGCGGCCAGCGTGGCGCGCGCCCTCAAGCGCATGCGGCGGGAGGGCGTGACCAGCGTGCGGCTCTACCACGGCGAGGCAGCCTTTGCCCTGCGCAACCTCGTCGCCCCGCGCAGCCTGAGCCGGGTCTACGTCAACTTCCCCGACCCCTGGCCCAAGGCCAAGCACGAGGAGAACCGCCTGCTGCAACGCTCCTTCTTCCGCCGCCTCTCCACCCGGCTCGCGGGAGGCGGCGCCCTGCTCCTCACCACCGACCACGAGGAGTACTGGCGGTTCGCCCAGGCCGAGGCCCGCGCCAGCGGCCTCTTCGCCGTCGAAACCCCGCCCCCGCCCGAACACCACCTGCAGACCAAGTACGCCCTGAAGTGGAAGGAACAGGGCCGCGACTTCTACCACGCGGTCTTCACCAAGACCGGCGAAGACCCCCAGCCCTGGCCCGTGCTCGAGAGGTTTGAGATGGCCCACGCCCTGATGAGCGGCACCCTGCCCGAACTCACGTCCTTCGACAAGCAGATCATCCGCTTCGACGGCGGCACCGCCGTGCTGCTCGAGGCCACCCGCGACCTCGGCGGCGGCTACTTCTTCCTCACCCACGTCGAGGAGGAAGACCTCACCCAGGACGTCCTGCTCGAGGCCCGCCCCAGCGCCCGCGGCCTCTACGTCGGCATCAGCCGCTTCGGCGCCCCCCTGGTCACGAAGGGGGTCCAGCAGGCGGTGGCCTGGCTGGTCGGCTGGCTCGAGGGGCAGGGGTTGGAGACGGTGCAGCGCTCGTATTGAGGCTGAGCGGTCAGCTATCAGCGGAAGGCCCGTGGCTCCTGGCCTGTGGTGGACCCCACCCCGTCCCTCCCCGCACGCGGGGAGGGTTTATCCCCCCTAACCCCCCTTGCTAAGGGGGGTAAAGAAGGGGCGTTTTGCGTTTTGCGTCTTGCGTTTGGCGTATTGCGTATTGCGTACGGCGTAGGACGTACGACCCGCGCCCGGCGCCCGGCTATCGACCATCGACCACCCACATGCAATAAGCTATCCCCATGCCGCACCCGTTCGACGAGCTGAACCTCGAGGAAGTAAAAGGCTCCCACTCGGTGAAGTGGAGCCTTTTTCCTGAAGACGTGCTGCCCCTTTGGGTGGCCGACATGGATTATCCCGTTGCCGAGCCCATCTTAGAGGCCATCCGGGAGAGGCTTTCCCGGCGCATCGGTTATCCGCAGGGTGCGGGCGACCCCGAGTTGCTCGAGGCGATCATCGAGAAGCAGGAGCGGTTGGGGCTGAAGGGCTTGCAGCCTGAGAACCTGTGGCTCACCAGCAGCGTGGTGCCGGGCATCTGCGCCAGCATCCTGGCGCTGAGCAGCCCGGGCGACGAGGTGATCACGCAGGTGCCGGTCTATCACCCCTTCCTGATCGCGCTGAAGGAGTTCAACCGGGTCACCCGGGTCAACCCCATGCAGCCGGGGGAGACCCGCTGGGAGATCGACTTCGAGCAGCTCGAGTCCCTCGTGACCCCGGGCACCCGGATGCTGATGCTGTGCAACCCGCAGAACCCCACCGGGCGCGTGTTCACCCGGGCTGAGCTGGAGAAGCTGGCCGAGTTCGCCCTCCGGCACCGCCTGTGGGTCATGGTCGATGAGCTGTGGTCCGACCTGATCTACGAGGGGCAGCACGTCCCCTTCGCCTCGCTCTCGGAGGAGGTCGCCCAGCGCACCGTCACGCTCACCGGCCCCTGCAAGGCCTTCAACACCGCCGGGCTGGGGGGCGGGGTCGCCATCAGCCACAACAAGGAGATCCTGGCCCGCATGCAGAAGGTCAGCCTGGGCATCGGCGGCCACCCCAACGTGCTCTCCATGGCCGCCTGGCTCGGTGCCCTGCGGCACGGCCAGCCCTGGCTCGAGCAGACCCTGGCCTACCTCAAGGCCAACCGCGACTTCCTGACCCGCTTCCTCGCCGAGCGCCTCCCCGAGGTGCGCTACACCCCGCCCGAGGCTACCTACCTCGCCTGGCTCGACTTCCGGGCGCTGGGCCTCGAGGACCCCCACGCCTTCGCGCTCGAGCAGGCCAGGGTGGGCCTCAACGACGGCGCGATCTTCGGGGAGGGCTTCAAGGGCTACCTGCGGCTCAACTTCGCCACCAGCCGCCCGCTGTTGCAGGAGGCGCTCGAGCGCCTGGCGTCGGCGCTGAAGATGTCGATGGTCGATAGCTGATAGCTCATAGCCGGACGCCGGGCGCGGGTCGTACGCCGTACGCCAAACGCCAAACGCCAAACGCCAAACGCAATACGCTGGTTGTAGTGGTGGGCATGGGGAAGCGGTAATACCAGATTCGGTTGGTCCGTCACCGTTCGGTGACGGACCAACCCGACCGAAGGGAGTGCTCTAGGATTCAAAAAGATAGCCTCCGGGCTCTTCGGATCGGATGATTATCTTTTTGAATCCGGTATAAGCTCTCAGCCCTCAGCTATCAGCTTTCCCAACCCCTTCCCCTCCCTCCGGTCGGAGGGAGGGGTGTTCAGCGTCTTGCGTTTGGCTATCGACTATCGACGTTTGGCCATCAGCTATCAGCGTCCGGCGCCCTCCAAGCCCTTGACCCAGAACACCATCGGCTTGGGGCTCTCCTGGGCCTCGTCCAGGTCCTGCCAGCTAAAGTGGGCGAGGAGGTCGGGGCGCTTGCGGTAACCCTGGCGCTCCCAGAAGGCGTCGAGCGGGCGGTAGTCGGGGGGGCGGAGGGGGTGGTTCTCGGGGCGCGCCACCGCGCAGAAGGTGGTGTTGGCGTAGCCCAGCGCCCTGGCCCGCGCCTCGCGCTGCTTGAAGAACTCCACCCCTAAGCCCCGGCCCCGGTAGGGGCGCTCGAGCACGCTCTCCCCGAAGTAGTACCACTCGGCGGGCTCGAGCCCGGCCTCCCGGAAGGGCTCCTGGAACTCGGCCTCGGCCTGGGCCAAAGGGAGGGCGGTGGAAGCCCCCACCACCCGGTCCGCGTCCTGCACGACGACGAGGGTGCTCTCGGGGAGGTGGAGGAACTTCTTTAGGTAGCGCTGCTCGTACTCGAGGCTCCCCGCGTAGAGGTAGGGGAACTCGCGGAACACCTCGATGCGCAGCCGGGCCAGCTCGGGGATGAATCCTATGGACTCGCTCCCGCTCAAAACCTGAACCTTTAGCATCGGAACTCCTGGGCCTGCGGGCATGCTGGGATGGAATTGCTCCGGCAAGCGTGCTACTGTCAGAGCATGAGAATATTATCCCGCGACGTGCTTATCGGCTGTGGCCTGTTGCTGCTTTCCGCGTGCGCGCCCTCGTCGGTCACCCCGGCGCCGGGCGGGCCGGGGTACGGGCCCGCGATCCCGGCCTTCCTGCCGACCTCGGCCTCGGCGCGGGTGTCCAAGCCCGAGGGGACGGCCCTGGGCATCAAGCTCGACTCGGTCGGGCTGGGCTTCGAGGTCACCGACGGCCCCTTCGGCTTCGAGCTCAAGGTGCCGCCGCGCTCGGGGGTGTTCGCCCGCGGCTCGTTCGTGCAGGGCAACCTGGCGGCCTCGCTGAGCCTGGGTTGGGATACCTACGGCGAATACGGCGGCTACCCCGACTACCGCTACCGGGTCTACAACCGCGGCGGCCTCGGCCTGGACGCGGGCTATTACTTCCCCATCCCCCTGGAGTCGGGGCAGGGCTACGTCGGGCCGCGCCTGTACACCTACTTCTTCTGCGAGAGCGTCGACAACAGCCCCCTCGAGTGCGTCGGCCCCCGCTTCAACCCCGGCGCGACCATCGGCGTCAACCTCCGCTTCGGCGACCGCTTCAGCGTCTCGCCCGAGATCTCCGTCTTCCTGCTCCCGCCCGACGAGTACTTCGTGAACCCCAGGGGCACCACGCTGTTCAGCCTCTCGCTCTCCTACCGCTTCTGACGGGGGTTGCCCTCAGGCTCCGGCGGCGCTCACGCGACCTGCCGGATCCAGTCCTGGAGGTTGTAGTGGTTGGAGACGCGGGCGATCTTGCCGCCCCGGATTTCGAAGAAGGCCCCCACCCGCAGGGTGTACCTCTGGCCGCGGGCCGGGGGGAGGCTCCCGTCGGTCTCGAGGTACTCCCCCTCGAGCATGAACTCCGCGGCGGCGCGGCGCCCGTCGGCGCTGACCATGACGGCGAGGTCGTAGACCCGCTCGAGGTAGCAGCGGTTCATGCGCTCGAGGAAGGCCCGGAAGGCCTCCTTGCCGCGCTCGACGGGCCCCTGGCTGATCTCGTGAACCACGTCGTTGCTCAAGAGCTGGAGGAAGCCCTCCACGTCGCGGGCGTTGAAGCGGTCGTAGTACACGCGCAAGAGCGTTTCTGCGGGGGTGGCGTTCACGGGACTAGTTTATCTGGGCCAAACGCCCCGGCTCCCGTATCCTGAGGGGCGAGGGAGGAAAATCATGCTAACCCTGATCGGAATTGCCCTACTGCTGCTTGGCATCGTCCTGCTGGTCCAACCGGGGCGGCGCAGCCTGGGGGGCTTGGTAGCCATCATCGGCCTGGGGGTCGCCGTGCTGTCGCAGAGCTTCGTGGTGATCCCCGCCGGGCACGTGGGCGTGGTGTTCAACGTCTTCGGCGGGGTGCAGTCCACGCCGCTGGGCGAGGGATTCCGCATCGTGCTCCCCGGCATCCAGAACGTGGTGCTCTACGACGCTCGCCTCAAGGAGGTGACGCTGGCGGTGCCCACCCCGGGCACGCGGCAGCCCGGCCCCAGCGAGGAAGCCATCACCGCCCGCAGCAAGGAGGGTTTGGAGATCGGGGTGGACGTGACCGTGCAGTACCGCATCAAGCGCGGCGCGGCCGCCCAACTGCACCAGAACGTGGGGCCGGGCTACGTAGACACCCTGGTGGTGCCGCAGATCCGCAGCAAGGTGCGCGACGCGGTGGGCTTGTTCAACGCCGCCGACCTCATCAGCACCCAGCGCACCCAGCTCGAGGCCGCCGTCACCCGTGAACTCTCCGAGGACCTGAACGCCCAGCACGTCGAGCTGATCTCGGTGCTGCTGCGCCGCATCGACATCCCGCAGTCGGTCGCCAAGGTCATCGAGGAGAAGCAGACCGCCGAGCAGCAGGTCCAGGTCGCGGAGAACCGCCGCCGCCAGGCCGAGATCGACGCCCAGCGCGCGGTGGTACAGGCCAAGGGCGAGCGCGACGCGGCCATCCTCAAGGCCGAGGGCGAGGCCCGCGCCATCCAATTGCGCGGCGAGGCCCTGCGCCGCTCCCCCGAGGTCATCCAGCTCACCGTGGCCGAGAAGCTCTCGCCCGGCATCAACACCGTGCTGCTGCCCTCGGACGGCAACTTCCTGCTCGACCTGCGGAACCTGCAGACGCTCAACCGGGCGGCTCCGGCGCGGTGAGGGGTGCTGGTGGCCGAACGCTGAACGTCGATAGCCGATAGCCGATAGCTCAACGCTTTTGAAGACAGGGCCCCTCCCCACCGGCGGGGAGGGGTGTTCTTTTCACCCCACACCACAGGCCACGAGCTGTCGGCCTCCTGCTTCCGGCTCATGCGCAATGTGAGGGAGTGTACTTGTGAGTCCTTGGGGCTGAAGCGGTAAACTGGGCACGCAGGTTTCGATCTAAAGCTTCTGGTTGTGCAAGGAGGAATTCCTCATGCTCAGATCTTTCGTTCGCGCTCGAGCGTTGTGGGCGGGCTTGCTGGCTTTCGGGCTGATGAGCGCTCAGGCCCAGGTGACCATCACCTACTGGCAGTACGATTTCAAGAGCAAGATCGAGGCCATCGACGAACTGATCAAGCGCTTCGAGGCGGCTAACCCGGGCATCAAGGTCGTGCACCAGACCTTCCCCTACGACGCCTACCAGCAGAAGGTGGGCTCCTCCATCCCCGCCGGGCAGGGCCCGGACGTGGTCAACCTTTTCTACGGCTGGCTGCCCACCTGGGTCAAAGCCGGTTACCTGGTCCCGCTGCCGGAGAACCTGGTTAGCCCCAAGCAGGTCGATAACGACTTCGTGAGCATGGCCCAGAGCGCCAAGATGGGCGGCAAGTACTACGGCCTGCCCACCGCCGTGCGCAGCCTGGCGCTGTTTTACAACAAGGACCTCTTCCAGCAGGCCGGGATTAGCAAGCCGCCCAGGACCTGGGCCGAGTTCTTCGAGGCCGGCAAGAAGCTCACCGTCAAGCAGGGCGACCGCTACACCCAGATCGGCTACGGCATCTCGCCCGACGGGCAGGACCACCACCTCGTGCGCGAGGTGCTGCTGCGCCAGATGGGCGGGCGGCCCTACTCCGACGACGGGCGCAAGGTGCTCTTCGGCGGGGCCGAGGGGCTCAAGGCCTTCACCATGTACACCGACTGGGTGAAGAAGCACGGCATCGGCATCCCCAGCTTCTTCCCCGGCAACAACGGCTACCGCGACGGCTTCATCGCCGGCAAGATCGGCATGATCATCGATGGCTCCTTCGCCATCGGCACCATCCGCAGCGGGGCCAAGTTCAACTGGGGCGTGGCCGAGCTGCCGGTGGAGAAGGTCGGGGGGCGCAAGGCCAACTTCGGCTCCTTCTGGCTCCACGGCATCACCCCGCTGGCCAAGGGGCCCAAGCTCGAGGCCAGCGTCAAGCTCCTCAACTTCATCACCTCGGCGGAGGCCCAGCGCTACTGGCTCGAGAAGGTGGGCGAGCTCCCCGCCCGCAAGGACCTCATCAAAGACCCCAAGCTCTCCCTTGACCCCGTCTACGGGCCCTTCATCCTCAGCCTCTCCTACGCCAAGGCCACCCCCTTCGTGGACGAGGCCGCCCAGCGCACGGTGATCGTCAACGCGATCAACCGGGTGCTCCTGCAGAACATGGACCCCGCGCAGTCGTGGAAGATCGCGGTGGAGGAGGAGCAGAAGATCCTCGACAGCTTCTACAAGTAGCGGGGCAGGGCTCAGGGGGCCGGGGTTTGGGTAGGGCTCTTCCCGTCCCCCTTTCCCCGTCCCCCTGAACCCGCCTCCCACGCGCCCTGAAGCCCCCTTATGAAGCGATCCCGGCTCAGCCTGGCCACCCGTGAAGCCCTGTGGGCTTATGCCTTCCTGCTCATCCCGCTGGCCTTCTTCCTCTTCATCCGCATCTGGCCCGCCTTCCAGGCGCTGTGGCTGTCGCTGTACGACTGGAACGCCGACCCGGCCAAGCGGGCCTTCGTGGGGCTCGAGCACTACGCCCAGATGGCCCAGGACCCCCTCATTGCCCGCTCGCTGCGTAACACCCTGCTCTACACCCTCATCGGGGTGCCCGCCCAGTTGGTGCTGGGGCTGGGCATCGCCCTGCTGCTCAACGCCGTGACCCGCGAGCGGCTGCGCGATGTGTTCCGCGCCATCTACTTCGCGCCCTACGTGACCCCGGCGGTGGCGGTGGCCTGGGTGTTTAGCTGGATGCTCTCGGCCAACTTCGGCGTCGTCAACGAGATGCTGCGGGCCGTCGGGCTCCCCGCGCAGGACTTCCTGCGCAACCCCAGCCTGGCGCTGCCCACCGTGACGGCGGTGGTGGTGTGGCAGAACCTGGGCTTCCAGGTGGTGCTCTTCCTGGCGGGCCTGCAGAACATCCCCCGCGACTACTACGAGGCCGCCCGCATCGACGGGGCCGACGGGCGGCAGCTTTTCCGCCACATCACGCTGCCGCTGCTGAACCCGGTGATGGTCTTCTCGGCGGTGATCGGCACCATCGCCTTCCTGCAGCTTTTCACCCAGGTCGTCAACCTCAGCTTCACCGACCAGGGCGGGCCCCTCCACAGCACGCTCACGGTGGCGCTGTACATCTACCAGGTGGCCTTCGGGCGCTTCGACCTAGGCTACGCGGCGGCCATCACGGTGCTGCTGTTCGCGATCATCCTGCTCATCACCCTGGTCCAACTGCGGCTGCTGTCGCGGCGGGTGGAGTACTGATGCTTGAAGCCGAACGCCCAACGCCCGACGCCAACCCGGCAGGCGGCCAGGTAGGGGAGGGGAAAGGGCCGGCGCAGGGTATCCGAGATGAATAAACGCCTTTCCTCCTTCTTCGTCTACACCCTGCTGACGCTGGGTGCGTTGGCGATGGTCTTTCCCTTCGTCTGGATGGTGCTGACCTCGCTCAAGAGCTTCCAGGAGCTCTTCGACCTGCGCTGGCTGCCGCAGGAGCCGACGCTCGAGAACTACCGCGAGGTGCTCTTCGGCACCCAGTTCCCCCGCTGGTTCCTCAACAGCCTGGTCGTGGCGGGCGTCACCACCGTCTCGGTGTTGTTCTTCGACAGCCTGGTCGGCTACACCCTGGCCAAGCTGCGCTTCCCCGGCAAGAACCTGATCTTCGTGCTGATCCTGGCCACGCTGATGGTGCCCACCGAGATGCTCATCATCCCCTGGTACGTCATGAGCGTGGACTACGGCTGGGTCAACACCTTCTGGGGCATCCTGTTCCCCGGCCTCATCAGCGCCTTCGGCGTCTTCCTCATGCGCCAGTTCTTCGAGTCGCTGCCCAGCGACCTGCTCGACGCGGGCCGCATCGACGGCCTGAGCGAGTTCGGGGTGTTCTGGCGGGTGGCCTTCCCGCTGGTGCGCCCGGCGCTGGCGGCGCTGGGCATCTTCACCTTTTTGGGCAACTGGAACGCCTTCTTGTGGCCGCTGGTGATCATCCAGACCCCCGAAATGCGCACCCTGCCCGTGGGGGTCGCGCTCTTCTCGGGCGAGGCGGGCACCGCCTGGCACCTGATCATGGCGGCCAGCAGCCTCGCGGTGATCCCGGTGCTCATCGTGTTCTTCATCTTCCAGCGCCAGATCATCGAGGGCGTGGTGCTCACCGGGGTCAAGGGGTAATTTCGCTGATAGCCCATAGCTCATAGCCGATAGCTACTGAACGGTTAAGTTCCTTAGCCATCGACTATCGACTATCGACTATCGCCCCCCCACCTACTTCACCAGCTCGATCTCGAACAGGTAAGGCCACAGCTTGCCCGTCACGAAGAGGCGCTGGCCCTGTGCGTCGTAGGCGATGCCGTTGAGCACGTCGGCCTTGGTGATGAGCATGGTCAGCTTGGTGAGGTCGATCCAGGCCTCCACGTGCCCGTCCTTGGGGTCGATGATGGCGATGCGGTTGGTCTGCCAGACGTTGGCGTAGACGAAGCCCTGGACGTACTCGAGCTCGTTCAGCCGCGTCACCGGCTCGCCCCCCGCCGTCACCTTGACGGTGCGGACGGGCTTGAGCGTCTTGGGGTCGAGGAAGAACAGCCGGTCGGTGCCGTCGCTCATGATGAGCTGGTTGCCGTCGTGGGTCAGGCCCCAGCCCTCGGTGGCGTAGCTGAAGGTGCCGGTCTGCTTGAAGGTGGCGAGGTCGTAGATGAAGCCCTTCTTGCTGGTCCAGGTGAGCTGGTAGATCTTGCCCTCGAAGAGGGTGATGCCCTCGCCGAAGTGCTCGGCGGCGAGGGGCTGGCGCTGGAGCACCTTGCCGGTCGCCAGCTCCACCTTGCGGATCTCCGAGCGCCCGTTGAGCCCGGTGCCCTCGTAGAGGAAGCCGTTGTGGTAGACGAGCCCCTGGGTGAAGGCGGCAGGGTCGTGGGGGTACATCTTGACCAGCTTGAAGCCGTAGACAGGAACCGAGCCGTTGCCCTCGTGGGCCCTGACGCAGGCCACGCCGAACAGCAGGGCGAGGGCGGTGAGGAGGAGCGAGCGGCGCATGGTCATAGCATAGGGGCCAAGGATGAACGCAGGCTTTGCTGGATGGCCCCGACGCTCTGGGTGGCGTCGAGCACGACGAAACGACCGGGCTCGAGGCGGGCGAGCTCGAGGTAGCCCTCCCGCAGGCGGCGGTGGAACTCTAAGGGCTCGCGCTCGAGGCGGTCGCGGCTGTCGAAGCGCCGCAGCCCCACCTCGGGCGGCAGGTCGAGCAAAAAGGTGCGGTGGGGCTTGAGCCCGCCCGTCGCGCCCTCGGCCACCGCCCTCAGCCAGCCCAGCGGCAGCCCGCGCCCGTAGCCCTGGTAGGCCAGCGAGGAGTCGAGGTAGCGGTCGCACAGCACCACCTCGCCGCGCTCGAGGGCCGGGCGCAGCACCGTGCGCACGTGCTCGGCGCGGTCGGCGGAGTAGAGCAGGTACTCGGCCTCGGGGGTCATGTCGTGGTGGTGCAGCAGCAGTCGGCGGATCTCGGCCCCCACCGCGCCGCCGTCGCCGGGCTCGCGGGTGGTGAGCACCGCGCGGCCCTGCTCACGCAGCCACTCCGCCAGCAGCCGGATTTGCGTGCTCTTGCCCGCACCCTCCGGGCCTTCGAAACTGATGAACAGCCCTTTCATGTAGTATTCTCCGTTGACAACCCTTCACCGGCGGAGTAACTTTGGGGTACGGGGCCACGGCTTAGTCCGTGGTCTTCGCCATTTTTAAGGACCGAAATACCGGCGGCTTTGCTACGGAGTGCCATTCTCTGTCTTTCGATAAATTCATCAATGGTTATTAAGTGATTACGGGCGATATCCGGGTTTACTTGATGGAGTGCACGATACGCCATCTCATAATGCAAAACCTGAGATAACAAATGGTGATTTTCTCGCCTGGCTGCTGCACCGGGATTGAAGCGGCTATGCGATCGAAATGGGTGTTTAGAAAGTAAAGCTTCCATTACTGGATCACTTGAGTGGTCCAAACCTCGTTCCCTGCGATACTGCATTAAATATCGACGGAACAAGAAAAAGCCTACCAAGTCTGCAGCCTGAACTAAAGGGTTATCATCTGAGTTCTGGATTCGCTCAACTGTAATGTACTGTAATTGTTGCCTTGAACGCATTACCTCAAAAGTAGTGAGGACATCGATTCCTCTAGAGGATTCAGAGGGATCTATCCATATATGGCCTGTCTTGTGGCCAAAATGGTATAATTGCTTGTTGATCGTAAATATTGTCATTAATAATAGGGGCAAGAGCGAACTAAACGCCGCGTTGTGATATGCCTTGTACGCCTTGCTGCCGGCCAGCCTGCGTAGGGCTTGCATTTCTCGTTTGAAAAAATCATCCTGAAAATATCTAAGTAGGTTGTTTGCAAGGTTTTGCCTGGTATTTTGATTGAAAATTATGCTCAAATCCTGTTTGAGGTTATATTTGCGTAGAATTGCAAAACCCTGGTCAATCCAACCAACTATATCATTAAAGTTGGACCCTAAATAGGGATTTGGCTTTCCACGATACTTGGGGGGTAATTTCCTACCATACATGAGCCGTAGGTGGATTGGTGGTAAAGAGTCAAGCCTCAACTGTTCTGCGATTGTCTTTTGTAAAGCTAACCATTCATTGGAAAAGGAGGATAGCGCTTCTGCCCGCAATAAAATTGCACAGATAAGTGATACCGGGTGATCACCCTCGATAAAAGCGCCATTCCAATCAACTAAGGCTTCTATCCCTCCAGACTCATCTATTGCTACAAAATAGTCGGCTCTTCTCATAGCCCCGTGGGGTGCTCGAGGAAGACCCAGGGCAGGCCGAACTCGCGCTCGATGCGCTCGGCCAGGGCCTTCACGCCAAAGGTCTCGGTGTCGTAGTGCCCGGCGTAGATGGCGTTCATGCCCAGCTCGAAGGTGGGGTGGAAGTTCTGGTGCTTGGGCTCGCCGGTGATGAGCAACTCGGCCCCGGCGGCCTTGGCCTCGGCCACGTAGTCGGAGGCCGAGCCCGACACCACCGCCACCCGCGTGACCTCGTTGGGGCCGCCCTGGTGGATGAGGCACTGCATCCCGGTCATCTGGCCCAGCCGGTCGCCGATCTCGGAGAGGGTGTGGGCCCGGAAGAGCGTGCCGATGAACCCCGCCTCGAAGGGCTCGAGGTTTTGCAGCCCCAAAGCCTGCGCGATCACCGCGTTGTTGCCCACCTCGGGGTGGACGTCGAGCGGCAGGTGCGAGGCGTAGAGGCTGATGCCGCCCTGGAAGAGGGCCTCGAGGCGCCGCTTGTGAATCCCCACCACCGGCATGACCCCGCCCCAGAACAGCCCGTGGTGCACGATCATGAAGTCCACGCCCTGCTCGCGGGCCTGCTCGATGGTGGACTGCGCGGCGTCCACCGCCGCGCCCACTTTCGTCACCCGCTCGGCCCCCTCCACCTGGAGCCCGTTGAGCGAGAGGTCGCGCATCTGCCTTGTGATCTCCTGGGTCTTGAGGAATTCGTCCAGCCAGCGGACGAGGGTGTCGCGGTGCATGGGTACAAGTCTACTGCTGAACGTCGAACGCTGGACGCCGGGCGCTGATAGCCGATAGCCCATAGCTGATAGCTGGGCACGGGTCGTGCGGCGTACGTCGTACGTCGTACGCAAGACGCCAAACGCCAAACGCGAAACGCAAGACGCAAAACGCAAAACGCAAAACGTAAAACGTAAAACGCAAAACGCCTTGTCACCCCCCTATAACAAGGGGGGCTCCTCCCCGCTGGCGGGGAGGGAAGGGGAGGGGCCCACCACAGGCCACACGCCTCCCTTCACCCGTCTCCCTGAACCCGATGCCCGCGCAGGGCGGTCTGCACCTCCTCCACCTCGTTCCAGGGGATCGCCTCGGTGCCGCGCTCGAGCGTGCGCTCGTGTCCCTTGCCCGAGAAGAGGACGGTGTCGCCGGGGCGGGCGGTCTCGACGGCGTAGCGGATGGCCTCGCGCCGGTCGCCGAGGCAGACGTGGCGGCGGGGGTCGCCGTGGGCCTGGGCCATGGTTTGCAGGATGGCCTCGAGGCTCTCGGTGCGGTGGTCCTCCTCGGTGAAGACGGCGAAGTCGGCGAGCTCGGCGGCGACCTGGCCGATGCCGGTGCGGCGGCTGGGGTCCTGGTTGCCGGCTGCGCCGATCACCACGACCAGGCGGCCGCGGGTGGTGGGGCGCAGGGTCTCGAGCGCCGCCCGCAGGCTGGCGCCGGTGTGGGCGAAGTCCACGATGGCCCGGAAGGGCTCGGCCTGCAGGAGTTGCATGCGGCCTGGGACGCCCGGGAAGCTGGCGAGGCCCTGCTGGAGCTCCTCGACCGGGAGGCCCAGCCGGGCGGCGGCGGCCATCGCCGCCAGGGCGTTGTCGGCGTTGAAGCGGCCGACCATGGGGAGTTGAACCTCGAAGGCGCCGACGGGGGAGCGCACCTCGAACTCGAGCCCCCCCGCGTGCTCGCGCAGCTTCGCGGCGCGCCAATCCCCGGCCGCGCCGTAGCTCCAGGTGCCGGGCTCCGCGGCCAGGGTGCGGGTCCAGGGGTTGTCGCTGTTGACCACGCGCCAGCGGGAGCGCTCGAGCAGCTTCTTCTTCTCGGCGAAGTAGTTCTCCATGCTGCCGTGCAGGTCGAGGTGGTCCTCGAAGAGGTTGGTGAAGATGCCCACCGCGTATTCCAGGCCGCGCACCCGCTCGAGCTGCAGCGCGTGGCTGGAGACCTCGAGCACCGCCCGCCGGCACCCGGCCTCCACGAAGCGGTGGAGCATCTCCTGCACCTGCGGGGCCTCGGGGGTGGTGAAGTGGCCGGGGAGGAACAGCTCTTCCGCGCCGATCTTGACGCCCACCGTCGAGAGCCGCCCCACCGGGGGCTGCGCCGACTGGAGCAGGTGGTGCAGCAGCACCGCCACGGTGGTCTTGCCCTTCGATCCCGTCACCCCGGCGAGCTCGAGCCGCCGCGCGGGGTAGCCCCAGAAGGCCGCGGCTAAGTCGGCCAGGGCGGCCCGGTCGTCGTCCACCTTGCAGTAGGGGACGGGCAGAACCAGCTCCCGGGTGCCCACTACCGCGACGGCGCCGCGCTCGAGCGCCTGCGGGATGAAGTCGTGGCCGTCGAGGGGCGGGCGGCTCTTGAGGGGGACGCCCCGGACGGCCACGAACACGAAGCCGGGCTCCACCTGCCTCGAGTCGTGGGTCACCCCCCGCACCGGCAGGGCAGGGGCTTCGCGGCCGAGCAGGGCGAACAGGTCGCGCAGCGTGGTCACGTTCGCATTCTATCGGCGGCTCGAGGTGGACGGCCCCGCCCATCGAAAGGTGGACGCCGTTCCATCCCGAAGCCGACCACCGTTCGCCCAATGCCGGGCGGAGGGTGCCGCCGGGTAGGCTCAGAAGAACAACCCCCAGGCATGTTCCGGAAGGAGGCTACCGACCCCGAAGCAACGCTTCACCGGCCCGGATCGCGTCAGGGAGCCGATCCCCGGTTTCCCTCAGCCAAGCCTCAGGAAATAATCAACATATCTATTTACAAAATCACAATTAAAGACTAGACTGGGGAGCAAGGAGGCGATGACCAAAATGCAAAACAGCATCATCGACACCATCGGCTTCCACGCCGGAGAAATCATCCTCTACCCGGGCAAGCCTGGCCCCAAGGACAAGCTCTACCGGGTGCGCGAGGGGTTGGTGCGCCTCCAGAGCGTGGACGAAGAGGGCAACGCCCTGACGCTGCGCTTCGCCCGTCCGGGGGAATACTTCGGCGAGGAAGTGCTCTCCGGTGACGAGCGCACCTACTTCGCGGAGGCGGTCACTCGCACCCGCGTCGATATCGTCTCGCCCGAGGAGCTCACCCCCGAGGAAACGGTCAAGCTCGCCCGCCACCTCGTCAACGCGCTCACCCAGACCTACCGCACCATCCAGCGCCTGTCGGGCCAGCGCCTGAAGAACCGCATCGCCGCCACCCTGCTCGAGCTCTCCAACACCCCCATCGCCTTCCGCGAGAGCAGTGGCCGCGTAGGCGTGCGCGCCACCCACGACGAGATCGCTTCGGCCGTCGGTTCGGTGCGCGAGACCGTGACCAAGGTCATCGGCGAGCTCTCGCGCGAGGGCTACATCAAGTCCGGCTACGGCAAGCTGGTGCTCGAGAACATCCGCGGCCTCGAGGACCTCGCCCAGCAGGCTGCATAAACTCTCAGCATTTGGGAATAAAGGACGGCCTTCGAGCCGTCCTTTATTCGTGGCGGGGGAGCGCCGCCGGAAGGGTTTGCATTCCCGGCATGCCGGGCGATACACTGGAGGAAACAGCTGAGCGGAACCGGGCGGGACTTACGGTATACCAAAACCGGGGTTCTGTGTTATCTTATTCACCATGTTGCGGACCGACGTGACGGTGATCGGGGCGGGGCCTGCAGGGCTGTTTGCGGCGTTCTACGTGGGTATGCGTGACCTCACGGTGCGCATCCTCGACCCTCTGCCTGAGCCCGGGGGCCAGCTCATGGCGCTGTACCCCGAGAAGTACATCTACGACATCGCCGGCTTCCCCAAGATCCTCGCCAAGGACCTGGTGAACAACCTGGTCGAGCAGCTCGAGCCCTTCAAGCCCGTCTACACCCTGGGCGAGCGGGCGGAGAAGCTCGAGGAGGTCGACGGCGACTTCCACATCACCACCTCCAGCGGCAACACCTACGTCACCGGCGCGGTCATCATCGCCGCCGGCGTGGGCGCGTTCGAGCCGCGCAAGGTGGGCTGCACGGGCGAGGCCGAGTTCACCGGCCGGGGCGTGTACTACGCGGTCAAGAGCAAGGCCGAGTTCGCCGGCAAGCGCGTGCTGATCGTAGGCGGGGGCGATAGCGCCGCCGACTGGACGCTCGGCCTGAAGGACATCGCCGACGTGACGCTGATCCACCGCCGCGAGCAGTTCCGCGCGCACGCCGCCACCGTCAACCAGATGATCGCCGCCGCCGAGGCGGACGAGGTGCGCATCCTCACCCCCTACGAGCTCAAGGAGATCCGGGGCGACGAGCGGGTGCGCGAGGTGGTGATCTTCAACAACGCCACCAAGGAAGAGACCGTGATGGGCGTGGACGCGGTGGTCATCCTCGCCGGCTACCTCTCCAAGCTGGGCCCCCTGGCGACGTGGGGCCTCGAGATGGAGGGCAACAAGAAGATCAAGGTGCTCGACGGCACCATGCGCACCAGCCGCCCCGGCATCTTCGCCTGCGGCGACGTGGCGAGCTACGCCGGCAAGCTCCCCCTGATCTGCCTGGGCTTCGGCGAAGCCTCCATCGCCGCCAACTACGCCGCCGCCTACGCCCACCCCGAGCTCAAGGTCAACCCAGGCCACTCCTCCGAGCGCGACGAGTCGCCGACCCCGGCCCCGGCGCACTGAAGCGGGAAACGGCGAGCTGACAGCCTTCAGCCGTCAGCGGTAAGCGTGTGGCTCGTGGTTCGTCGGGGGTCGGGGGCCAAAGCTTTTTGCGGTTGGCGTAGGGCGTAGGACGTACGACGTACGACCCGCGACCCGCGCCCGGCACCCGGCGCGGCATCCGGCGTCCGACCGGCCCTCGACCTCCGCCCTCCTCTCACGGCACAATGGCAACGTATGCGCACGCGCCGCAGGGCCTTCGTCTACATCACCCGGGAGACGCCGCATGGGAGGCAACTCCTGGTGTTCACCCAGGACGACCCCGCCGCCGGGGTCCAGACCCCGGGCGGGACCATCGAGGCCCACGAGTCGGCGCTCGAGGGCGCCCTACGCGAGGCTTACGAGGAGACCGGGCTGAGCCACTTCGGGGAGCCGCGTGAGGTCGCCTTCCAGGTCTTCGATGGGCCCGATGAGGCCGTGGAGTGCCGCTACGTGCACCTGCCGCTGGCGGGGACGGCCGCGGAGAGCTGGACGCACGTCGTCACCAGCGGCACGGACGACGAGGGGATGACCTTCCGCTGCTTCTGGTTCTCGCTCGAGGAGGCCCGCGCCCGGGTGTGGCCGCACATGGTCTACGGGCTCGAGGCGCTGGGGGGCTGAATGTACGCGCTCGGCCAGCAGGTGCGCGTGGAGTTCTGGAAGTACCCCGAGGAGCGGCTGCACTACTGGTGGGAGGCCGAGGTGCGCGAGGTGCGCGAGGGCGCGGTGCTGCTGTACATGCCGCCGGGCTTCGAGTTCCACCACGAGAGCAAGCAGCGGGTGCTGCGGGTGGACCACCAGGCCTACGTCGCCTTCTTCGAGGGGCGCTGGTACTCCGGCGGCCCCGACCTCGACGCCCAGGGGCGGGTGCTCGAGTACTACTGGAACGTCCAGACCCCCCCGCGCTTCGAGCCCGGGGCCATCCGGCAGTACGACCTCGAGCTCGACGTGAAGTGCAGGGCCGACCACCGCTGCCAGACCTTCGACCTCGAGGAGTTCGCCGCCAAGGTGAACCACTACCCCGCCGAATGGGTGGAGCAAGCCCGACGGGCCGTCGCCGAGGTCGAGCGCCACATGCGCCAGCGGGAGTGGCCCGTCCTGCCGCCGGGAAAGGCGGGGGACTGGCTCGAGCGGGTTTGAGCGAGGGATGAGCGGTCAGCGATCAGCCTTAGCCCTCAGCTCGTGGCTCGTGGTTCACCCCTTCCTCCCCGCGTGCGGGGAGGGTTTATCCCCCCAGCCCCCCTTGCTAAGGGGGGTGAAGAAGGGGCGTCTCGCGTTTTGCGTTTGGCTATCGGCTATGGGCTATCAACCATCGACCATCGACATCCTGTAACGCTCCTGTAACGGTCCCCGCGCTAGGATTTTCCTCGAAGTTCAGCAGCCCCTGCGGCAGCGAGGGCAGGCGAGGCTTCGAGGAAGGGTGCGGGTCGGCTTTGGATTTTCAGCTATTCGGCAAGCGCTTATTCGGCGGATGCGAGGGAGCAGAGCCACCGTTATTGTAGCCCCCAGCGTTGGGCTAAAAGCCGGGAGCCGGGTCCCGCCCTTCCAAAGGACGACAACTGCCGAAGGACGGCAGTTGTTCGTTTTTGTGGGGCGGCGTAGTGTAGGGAGGTAGCCATGAAAATCGACGAGCAGTTGGCCCAGCGGTTCGTCTGCCCCAAGTGCCAGTCGGCGGGCGCTGCCGTCAAGCGCTTCGCCGCGACGGGGACCGGCCTCTCGCGCATGTTCGACATCGAGCACAACGTGTTCATCGTGGCCTCGTGCCGCAACTGCGGCTACACCGAGGTCTACAACCCGGAGATCCTCGAGGGCAAGGACGACGTAGGCGCCGTGCTGGACCTGATCTTCGGCTAGCGAGGTGGGCCATGAGCACCAAGCCGCGCAGGCCCTTCGCCAAGATCCGGCGCTACACCCTGGCGACCATCGGGGTGGTCGCGGCGGTGGGCGGGGTGGCGGGCAACCTGGGCTCGATCGTGGACCTGTGGGACAAGTTCTTCGGCGGGGGCAAGGCCGCGGTGGAGGGTGAGCTGGCGCCCGTGACGGACGTCAGCGGCACCTGGTACGCCGAGGTGGGCTACGACTGGGGCGCGAAGCACCGGGAGGAGTTCGTGCTCGAGCTCGAGGGCAACGAGTTGCGCGGCACGGCCTCCTTCCTGGGGGTGCGGCGGGGGGTGCTCGAGGGGCGCATGAGCGGCGACCGCCTGAGCTTCGTCACCCGCACGTTAGAGACCTTGGGCAACGGGCCCTCCCGCGAGGTCGAGCACCGCTACGTGGGGCGGGTCTCGGGCTCGGAGATCCGCTTCAGCCTGCAGAGCACGGGGGGCTACTCCGAGCACGTCCCCGTGGAGTTCGTGGCCCGGCGCGGGCCCTAGCCGGCCAGCGGGAAGGCCCCGGGCTTTTCGAGCCGGATCAGGTTGCGCTGCAGCGCGACCACGATGGCCGCGGTGCGGTCTTGCACCTCGAGCTTGGCGAACAGCCGCACCAGGTGGGTCTTGACCGTGGACTCGGCGATGCCGAGCTCGCGGGCGATGCCCTGGTTGGAGAGGCCGCGGGCGACGAGGGTGAGGATCTGGCCCTCGCGGGCGGAGATGGGCTCGAGGGCGGGCTTGCGCAGGCTCTCCAGCAGCACCCCGGCGATAGGGGGGGAGAAGTAGGACTTCCCGGCGGCGGTGGCGAGGATGGCGTCGGTGAGCTCGGCCGCCGAGCTCTCCTTGAGCAGGAAGCTGCAAGCCCCCGCCTGCAGCACCCGCAGGACGGCGGCGGGATGGTGCAGGTCGCTGAAGACCAGGACCTGCGTCTGCGGAGAGCGCTCGCGGGCGGCGGCGACGAGCTCGGCCCCGTCCACGCCGGGGAAGTTGAGGTCGGTGACCAGCACCTGAGGGCGCAGCAGCCCCACCAGCGCCAGCAGCTCGTCGGCGCGGGTGGTGTGGCCGCGCACCTTGATGCGGGGGTTGCTGGCGATGAGGCGGCAGCAGCCGCTCAGGACCACCGGATAGGCGTCGGCAACCACGGCGCTGACGGCTTCAATGGCTTTCATAGTGTGCGTTCACCTGACCTTTCTCGAGGGCTGTGAGTTGGGGGAGCGGAATGCCGGGTACTAACTCTCCAACTTAGGAGGGGTCTACTCCAATCACAAGGGCCAATTCTATGTTGTGGACAGAGCCAATTCCCGCACCGGCGATCCGGTGTTCGCGTAAAGCGGCTGAGGCAAAGGGTACTCGCCCCCCTCCGGCCCTTCTGGCTTACGCCATCGGCAAAACGGCTACTCCACGATCGGCTTACCCCCGACCCGCTCGGCCGTCCCAACCCTCACCGACCCACCAGCACCGATCGGGGGATAACCGGCTGGCCTCGAGCGGTTCGATACCGGGATTTTTCGTGCCGAGGCGGCCGGCTTGGCCCTGGGCTGTGACCTGCCGGGCGACGCCCTGGCCGGCAGCGCCGCTGCCGCCGGGCCTCCTTATGCTGTAAATTAACTTCGCACCATTCCTTCTGTGTTCAGGCAAGGAGGCCCCGGATGAACCGGCTCATGCAGAACCAGCTCGAGATCCTCAAGCAGACCCTCAACCTCCGCGACGAGGTGCTGCAAAGCCTCGCCGACGCCGACCTGGCCTACCGCCTCCCCGGCAACCCCAGCCTGGGTGAGCTCGTCCGCGAGTTCGGCAGCGTAGAAGCGGCCTACACCCGCTCCTTCCGCGAGTTCAGCCTGCGCTTCACCGAGGCGCCGGCCGAACCGGGCACGCTCGAGGGCCTGCGGGAGTGGTTTGCCGGGCTCGACCGCGAGCTCGTCGAAGCACTCAGCGCCCTGCAGGACGCCGACCTCGAGCGCCCCGTAGACCGCGGCGGCTGGAGCCTGCCGGCGGAGGTCAACTTCCACGTCTTCCGCGAGGCGGTGCTGATCTTCGCGGCCAAGGCAGTGGTCTACCTGCGGGCGCTGGGCAAGCCGCTGCCCGGGCAGCTCGAGGCCTGGATCGGCTAGGAGCTTGCCGTGAGCTATCCCGACGACCTCTTCCTCATCGGGGAGCGTGAGGGCTACAGCCCCAAGGTCGGCGTGCTGGTGAGCATGCTGGCTAACTCGAGGCACTACCTCCTGCGCGCGGTGCGCGACCTCACCCCCGAGCAACTCGACGCCCCGCCCCAGGGGGCCATCAACTCCGTCGGCGCGCTGCTGGCCCACCTCGACGCCGCCGAGAACCTGTTCCAGCGCATCACCTTCGAGAGCCGCCGCTTCGACGAGGCCGAGGCCGCCCGCTACAACCCCGCCTTCCGCTTCGAGCCGGGGCCGCACTCGAGGGGGCGAACGCTGGAGTCCTACCTCCACGACCTCGCCGAGACCCGCGCCCGCACCCTGGCCGCGCTGAAGCAGCGCGACGACGCCTGGCTACAAGAGCCCAAGACCTTCTCCGGCCAGCCCGCCAACGTGCACTACTACTGGTTCCACTACCTGCAGGACGAGGTGCGCCACACCGGGCAGATCAGCCTCATCCGCAAGCACCTCATCCCCGGCGCCAGCCCCGACTTCAACCCTTACGCGCTGTAGGCCCAGGCCAGCCGCGCCACCCACGCCCGCTCCTCGGGCCTGAACCAGGCCGATAGCCCAACGCCGGGGGCGGGTCGTACGTCGTACGTCTTACGTCGTACGCCTTGGCCCTCGACCCTAGACCCTGGACCCTCGACGGCGGAGGGGAGGGAGGAAAAGGGAAGGGCGGGCACGAGGCCCGCCCCTACGTTTTGTGTCTTGCGTTCAGCACCCCGCGTATGCTCAAACCTCAGATGTCGAGCTGCGCGAAGCGGGCGTTCTCCTCAATGAACTCGCGGCGCGGCTGCACGTCGGAGCCCATCAGCTTCTCGAAGATCTCGGCGGCGTAGAGGGCGTCCTCCATGCTGACCTTCTTGAGCACGCGCTTGGCAGGGTCCATGGTGGTCTCCCAGAGCTGCTCGGCGTTCATCTCGCCCAGGCCCTTGAAGCGCTGGATCTCGTAGCTCTTGTCGCCGATGTCGGCCAGGGCCTTCTTGAGGGCCTCGTCGTTGAAGAGGTACTCGATGTTCTTGCTCTTGCCCACGCGCAGGCCGTAGAGCGGGGGCTGGGCCACGTAGAGGTAGCCCTGCTCGATGATGGGGCGCATGTAGCGGTAGAAGAAGGTCAGCAGCAGGGTGCGGATGTGCGAGCCGTCCACGTCGGCGTCGGTCATGATGATGATCTTGTGGTAGCGCAGGCTCTCGATGTCGAAGTGGGCCTCGTCGCTGGTGCCGCCGATGCCCGCGCCGATGGCGGCGACCATGGCCCGCACCTCGGCGTTTTTGAGGGCCTTGGAAAGCCCGGCCTTCTCCACGTTCAAAATCTTGCCGCGCAGGGGCAGGATGGCCTGGAAGCGGCGGTCGCGCCCGCTCTTGGCGCTGCCGCCCGCGCTGTCACCCTCCACGATGAACAGCTCGGCCTCGGCGGGGTCTTCGCTCTGGCAGTCGGCGAGCTTGCCGGGGAGGTCGTCGGACTCGAGCGGGTTGGCGCGGCGCACGAGCTCGCGGGCCTTGCGAGCTGCCTCACGGGCCTGGGCCGCGCGCTGGGCCTTTTCGTAGATCAGCTTGGCGACGCGGGGGTTCTCCTCGAGGTACTCCGAGAACTTCTCGTAGACCACCTTGCTCACCGCGGTGCCGGCCTCGGGGTTCAAAAGCTTGCCCTTGGTCTGGCCCTCGAACTGCGGCTGGGGGATCTTGATGGAGACCACCGCCGAGATGCCCTCGAGCAGGTCGTCGCCGGTGGGCTCGAGGTCCTTGACCAGCCCGGCCTTCTTGGCGTAGGCGTTGATGGCACGGGTGTAGGCGGTCTTGAAGCCCGAGAGGTGGGTGCCGCCGTCGCGGGTGGGGATCATGTTGGCGTAGGTGACGAGCTCGATGTTGTAGCCGCGGGTGTGGACCAGGCCCACGTCCACGCTCACGTTCTCCACCTCGCCCTGCAAGAGCACCGGCTTGTCATAAAGCAGCTCGTCGCCCTCGGCCAGGAAGCGGGCGAAGGAGGCCACGCCGCCCTTGTCGAAGAAGACCTCTTCCTTCTGGTGCTGCTCGTCCTTGAAGACCAGCCGCAGGCCCGCGACCAGGAAGCTCACCTCGCGCAGGCGGTTCCTGAGCTTGCTGGCCTCGAAGGTGAGGCCGGGGTCGAAGATGGTGTGGTCGGGCATGAAGGTCACGCGGGTGCCGCGCTTGCCCTTGGGCGCGTTGCCCACGACCTCCAGCGGCTTGGTCACGTCGCCGCGGCTGAACTCGATCTTGTAGTGCTTGCCGTCGCGGAAGACCTCCACGATGGTGTACTCGGCCAGCGCGTTAACCACGCTCGCCCCCACCCCGTGCAGGCCGCCCGAGACCTTGTAAGCCCCTTCCTCGAACTTGCCGCCCGCGTGCAGCACGGTGTAGATCACCTCGACCGCCGGCTTGCCCTCGCCGGGCATGACGTCGACGGGGATGCCGCGCCCGTTGTCCTCGACCGTGATCGAGCCGTCGGGGTGCAGCGTGGTGACGATCTCGGTGGCAAAACCCGCCAGGGCCTCGTCCACCGCGTTGTCCAGGATTTCCTTGAAGAGGTGGTGATAGCCGTCCGACTGCGTCCCGCCGATGTACATGGCGGGCCGGTGGCGAACCCCCTCGAGACCTTTCAGGACTTTGATTTGGGATGCGTCGTAGTTTGCGGTAACTTCAGTGCTCACCCGGACATTATAGCATATTACGTAAAAAACATAATATAACCGACCATTGTCGGAGATGGTGAAAAGCAGCACCCGAACGTGAAAAATTGAGACGGAACGGAGAGCCTCGAGGCGATGTATACGGGCATTAGGGTTTTATAAACGCCCGAGAATGCCGGCCAGAACACCACATCTACGCAGCAATGCATATGGTGAGGAGAACCCTAATTCCGGTGGGGGCGAAGTGGGGCGGGGTAGCCGATGGCTAAACGCGCAAAACGCAAGACGCAAGACGCCTTGGCCCCTCGAGCCTCGACGCTGGCGGGGAGAGTTGGGGAGGGGTTCCTTTTTCACCACGAGCCACACGCCACAGGCCAAGAACCTCACAAGCCACGTGAAAGCTCCCCTCGAGCCTTCCTCGAGGGGAGCAGGGTAGGGGCTTCGGTCTATTTCTGTACGGTCAGGGTGTAGGAACCCGAGCCGCTGTAGGAGTAGACCAGCCAGCGGTAGGTGCCCGAGCTGGCCGAGTAGGTGATGCTCTCGCTCGAGGTGTAGCTCTCGGAGCGGGCTACGGTGCTCCAGGTGCCCGAGCTGTTGCGCTTTTGCAGGTAGAGGTCGAAGTCGGCGTTGGACGGGCCGCTCAGGGTGCCCCTGAGGGTGCCGCCGCCGTAGCTGAAGCCGGTGGAGCCGGGGTGGTAGTTGTACGCGCCGGTGCCGTTGAGGGTGCCGGTGTAGGTCTCACCCGAGGGCGGCGGGGGCGTGGTGCTGCCGAGCAGGGAGTAGAGCAGCAGGTTGGGCGAGCCGGTGCCCACGCCGGAGATCCGGCCCGAGGTGGCGCTGCCGACGATGGCGTTGGTCACGGCGCTGGGGGTGGCGCTGGGGTTGGCCTGCAGGTAGAGCGCCGCCACACCCGCGACGTGCGGGGTCGCCATCGAGGTGCCGCTGATGGTGTTGGTGGCGGTGTCGGAGGTGTGCCAGGCCGAGGTGATCGAGGAGCCCGGGGCGAAGATGTCGAGGCAGCTGCCGTAGTTGGAGAAGGAGGAGCGGGCGTCGGAGGAGGTGGTCGAGCCCACGGTGATGGCGTTGCCCACGCGGGCGGGGGAGTAGTTGCAGGCGTTGGCGTTGGAGTTGCCCGCAGCGACGGCAAAGCTCACGCCGGCGGCGATGGCGTTGTTAACCGCGCTGTCGAGGGCGCTGGAGGCCCCGCCGCCCAGGCTCATGTTGGCGACGGCGGGCTTGACGTGGTTCTGCGCCACCCAGTCCACCCCGGCGATCACGCCCGAGTTGGAGCCCGAGCCGTTGCAGTCGAGCACCCGCACCGCGTGCAGGGTCACGCCCTTGGCCACGCCGTAGGTGGTGCCGCCCACGGTGCCCGCGACGTGGGTGCCGTGCCCGTTGCAGTCGTTGGCGCTGCCGCCCGGGGTCACCGCGTCGTAGCCGTTGCCCATGCGCCCGCTGAACTCGGCGTGGGTGCGGCGGATGCCGGTGTCGATGATGTAGGCGTGGACCCCGGCGCCGGTGTAGTTATAGGTGTAGCTGTTCGACAGCGGGAGGTCGCGCTGGTCGATGCGGTCGAGACCCCAGGTGGCCGGGCTCTGGGTGGCCCAGGCCTCCATGACCTGGTCGGCCTCGATGTAGGCTACCCGCGTGTCCTGGCGCAGGCGGCTGAGCTGCTCGTCGGAGAGGCGCACGGCCACGCCCTGCAGGGCGGCGGTGTAGGCCTGCTGGACCTGGGCGCCCTCGAGCCCCAAGCTCTGAAGGGCCTGGCTCTGCACCGCGCCCGCGCTCAAGCCTGCCTTCAGGCTCTGCAGGGCCGGCAGCACCCCGGCGTCCTTCTTGTAAACCACGATGTACTGCCCAGGGATCACCTGGGGGTTGTCCAGCCCGAGCACGGGAACGCCCGTGTCGTCGGTGCCCTGGGGCCTGGACGTACAGGCAGCCATGACCAGCAAGGCTGCGGCCAGAAGGGTGAATCGGCGCATTACTACCTCCACTAAGGATTTGGGCTTTGAACCCTGCGCTGAATCCTAACTGTTCGGTGGATGATAAATCAACCTTTAGGTTGATTAGTTCTTCTTTAGACTCGTTTCATGAGTTTAAAGAATAATGAGACTTTACCGCTTGACCGAGCCCACCGCGCCGATGGCCTGGTCGTCGCTCAACGAGCGCAGGCGCTTGCCCAGGTCCTGCCACCACAGCAGGGGCGGGCTGTCGAGGCGGGGCATGGAGGCGATCTCGGGCTGCTTGCGCCACAGCTTGAAGCGCAGCAGCGCCAGGTTGAGGAAGAGCTCGCGGTACTCGGGCGGCGTGCGCTGGATGTGGAAGTGGAAGCGGATGCCGCGCGTTTGGGAGAAGGAGAGGATCATGGGGATCCCCTCGGGGCCCTGCAGGGGGATCTCTACGGTCTGGTCGGGGAAGGTGTAGGCGGTGGCCTCCTCCTCGCTCTGGATCATGCCGATCTCGATGAGGATCTGGGCGAAGGCGGAGAACTCGAGCCCGCTGATCTCGCGGTAGAGCCGGTCGAAGAGGAGGTAGGTCTGGCTGAGCTCGAAGCGCTCGCCGGGCTGCTCGGCCCACCACATCGCGTACTGCCCCTTGGGCGGCATGAGCGAGGCCTGGATGAACAGCCGGTCTTGCTGCGCCACCTCGCCCACGTCGTCGGGGTAGATGGCGAAGAGGTCGTCGGTGCTGTAGAAGACCGGCCTGAGCCGGCCGTACCGCTGCGCGATCTCGTGCACCGCCACGAAGTGCCCCGCGGCGCGTTCGTCGGCCTCGGGGTAGAAGAAGAGGTCGTACTCCCCGTCCGGGGCCTTCACCCGCAGCGGCACCACCAGCACGCCCTGCCGCGTCACCCGCACCACGTCGGCCTCGAGCACCTGTACGTGCGAGGTGCGAAAGCGCGTCTCGACGGCGGTGATGAAGTGCAGGGTGGGGGTGTGCGCGGTGAGGGGTCCCTCGAGGTAGACCTTGGGCCAATCCGGAGGGGCGTTGGTGACCAGTTCGACGGGCCCGGGCCGCACGAAGATTAAGCTACCGTAGGTCGGGCGGGAAACGCAAAATGCACGTCGATAGTCGATGGTCGATAGCTGATAGCCAAACGCCAAACGCAAGACGCAAAACGCCAAACGCAAAACGCCAAACGCAAGACGCAAGACGCAAAACGCAAGACGCGGGACGCCTTGTCACCCCCCTTAGCAAGGGGGGCAGGGGGGGATAAACCCTCCCCGCGCGCGGGGAGGGCTGGGGAGGGGTAAACCACGGGCCACAAGCTGACCGCTTACCGCTGACGGCTGATCGCTGAAAGCTTCCCGCTTCCTGCTTCCCTATCGCCCTGTTTCAATGAATCGCCACCACAGCAGCAGGCCCACGAAGCTGGCCCAGAAGAAGTAGGGGCCGATGCGGTCGGGGGGTTGTGCGAGGCTTTGCCGCAGCCAGCCGCCGGGCTCGAGGCCGCTGACGGCGTAGAGGATTAAGGCGGTGAGGAGGCCGTAGATCGAGTGCAGCCAGGCTGAGCCGCCGCTGACGAAGAAGCGCAGCAGCAGCTCGAGCACGAAACCCGCTATCGCCAGCGCGGCCACAGCCTTGAAGAAACGGAACTGCCACGCGGCGGGCTCGCGCACCAGCAGGGGCAGGCTCAGCAGCGCGCTGATCGCCAGGACGGGCAGCAGCAGGAGCACCAGCAGGTCGCGCAGGAGGAACACGGCTTCCATAGGCCTAATCTACGCTAGAAGCTGAACGCTGAACGCCGATTGCTGATAGCTGATAGCCGGGCGTGGGTCGTACGTCTTACGTCGCACGCGAGACGCCAAACGCTAAACGCCTTTTCTTCACCCCCCTTAACAAGGGGGGCCAGGGGGGATACCCCCTCCCCGCGCGGGGAGGGTTGGGGAGGGGTTCCCACGAGCCACTAGTTCGTTGCTGGCGGCTGACGGCTACCTGCTTCCCCCCGGCCCTCAGCTCACAGCGGGGGCGGGCGGCGTGTGTCCAGGCGCTCTGAGATTGCCTGTGCCAGGGAGATGAGGTGGGCGTCCTCGAGCAGGTCTCCTACCAGCGAAACCCCCACCGGCTCGCCGGAGTCGCGGTAGCCGGCCGGGAAGTTGAGCACGGGGAAGCCGGAGGTCGAGGTGTAGAGCGAGAGGCTGTTGCTCACCGTCACGAGCAGCGAAACCCCGTTCTGGCTCATCAGGTCGCGCAGCGTCGCCATGCCCGTCCTGCGGTTGTGCTCGACCAGGGCGCGGTAATCCTCGGCGCTCATGGGCTCGGCCTGGGAGGCCTGCAGCAGGTCCTGGCCGTAGGGGGCGGCGGCCGGGTTCTGGGCGTTGAAGGCGATGACCTGCTCGAGGCTTCGGACCGGGGCGCCGGTGGCCTCGAGGTAGGCGTTCACGCCCTGGCGCAGGCCGTAGCGCAGCACCGGCAGTATCTCGATCTTGGCTTCGGGGAAGGGTACGGGCACCAGCTTGGCCCCCAGTTCGCCCAAGGCCCGGGCGACGCGCTCGAGCACGGGAACGTCGCCCTCGCGCTGGACGTGCTGCACCCAGCCCACCCGCACGCCCCGCAGCGAGAGGGGGGCCGGGGCCCTGGCGAACTCCCCGACCCTGGGGTGCAGCGCCCGCTGGGTGAGGGGGTCGTTGAGGTCGTGGGCAGCCAGGACGCTCATGAGCACGGCGAGGTCGGTGGCGTTCTTGGTGAGGGGGCCGGCGGTGTCCTGCGCGTCGGTGATGGGGATGATGCGGTCGCGGCTGACCAGGCCCAGGGTGGGCTTGAGGGTGAAGAGGCTGTTCTGGGCCGCCGGGTAGACCAGCGAGCCCGAGGTCTCGCTGCCGACCCCCGCCACCGCCAGGTTGGCCGCCACCGCCGCGGCCGTGCCGCTGCTGCTGCCCCCGACGTCGAAGGGGCCGTAAGGGTTGCGGGTGTGGCCCCCGAGGGCGCTGAAGCCGTTGACCGAGGTGCTGGTCATGAAGTTGGCCCACTCCGAGAGGTTGTTCTTGCCCAGGATCACGGCGCCGGCCTCGAGCAGCCTCCGGGTCACGAAGGCGTCGCGGTCGGCGACGGCCTCGCGCAGGGCGGCGGCCCCGGCGGTGGTGTGCATGGGGGTAGCGGTGGCGATGTTGTCCTTGAGGCTTATGGGGATGCCGTGGAGGGGACCGCGCAGGCGGCCCTGCCGGCGCTCGAGGTCGAGGGCGCGGGCTTGCTCGAGCGCCAGGGGGTTGAGCTCGAGGTAGGCGCCCAGCCGGTCGTTGTAGCGGCGGATGCGCCCGAGGTAGAAGAGCGTGAGCTGTTCGGAGCTCGCCTCGCCGCGCTGCAGGGCGGCCTGGAGTTCGGGGATGCTCGAGGATTGGGTGAGGGCCTCGAGGCGCTCGAGGAGGGAGGGCTCGAGGGGGGCCAGGGCTTCCTCGAAGGGGGAAAAGTCCAGCTTCCGCCGTAGCGGGTATTCGTGCCGAGCCGTCTGCTCCTGCACCTGCCGGGCGACAAAGCTTTCCCAGTCGCGCTTGGGGCTGCTGGGTTTGTCGGCCTGTCCGGCTTGGGCGGCCGGGGCCGAAGGGGAGGATTGTTGGCTCATGACGCCCCACACTATCAGACCGGCCGGTGCGATGCTTGTAGACGGAGCTCTTTCTTTTCCCTCCTTGTTGGTGGAGGAGGGGCCGGTTTGCGGTGCTTCGATTTGGTGTCCCCCGCTCCGCCGTCAGGGGCCGGAGGGGGAGGCCATTCCACGTGGCGAGGGCATCGCGGTACGCGGTACGCGATCCGGCATACGCCGGAAACCTGCTCCCCCTGGCGGCCCCCGAGGGACTCCAGGTTACCGGCAAGGCCGGTATGGCCTGCGGCCACCCCCTAGCAGACATGCCGCCGGGCCTCAGTGCCCGCGTACGCGGGGGTGCGGGCCGCACCTTGACCCGGCGGCGTGCCCGGCTGCGCCACCCCGCCCACCCCCTCCCGCGTG
>NZ_KE387023.1:1652190-1653215 GCF_000430045.1 Calidithermus chliarophilus DSM 9957
CACCCCCTCCCGCGTGAGCCGCACACCCCGGCCGGGGCGGGGCAGCGACCACCGAGCGCCCGTCCACGGGGAAGTGGGGCTGTAGTCGGCTTATGGGGCGGGCACAACCCCAGTGGATGATCGATTTCAAAAGGCTATCGGCTATCGGCTATCGACCATCGACTATCGACTATCGACACCGACCCAACCACCCGTCAACATCCCGCGCGATACGCCCCGCAGCCCCCGGCTCGCCCATTGCGGCCCGTCCGTCGGTTTGGGCCTGGGCGTAGCGGGCGGGGTTGGAGAGGAGCTCGAGCGCGGCGTGGGCGACGGCGGCGGGGTCGGGCTCGGTCAGGGTGAGGGCTTGGCCGAGCATGCGGCGCTGGGCCTGGGCGAAGGGGTGCACGTACTGGGGGCCGGGGGTGGGGAAGCCCACGAGGGGTACGCCGAAGCCAGCGGCCTGCTCGGCGGCGGTGCCGCTGGTGGAGAGGGCCAGGCGGGCGCCCTCGAGCGCCCTGCGGAAGGCGCCGGTCGCCAGATACGCCACGGTGCCGTCGGGGTGGGTGAGGCGCAGCACGACGCCCTGCGGCTTTCCTGTAGCCTCCTGGGACCAGCCGGGGAGGCGCAGGGCCCCCAGGTCCAGGCCTGCCCAGGCCACCACGGGGGTCAGGCCGGTTTCGCGCAGGCGGCGGCAGGCCTCGAGCATTACCGGCAGGCTGAAGTAGGCGTCGGGGCGGGAGCCGGGCAGCAGCAGGAGGTAGGGGGGAGGGGGCCCTAGGTCGGCGTCGCCGCTCGCGGCGTCGAGCATGGGGTTGCCCAGGTACTCGGCCCGGGGGACGCCGTGCCGCTGGAGCCAGGCGGCCCCTTCGGGCTCGCGGGGGTAGACCCGCGCGGCCGAGCGCATGAGGAAGCGCTCGAGGCCCACGTAGGCCTGGTCCACCCGCCGCCCCTGGCCCTGCCAGGCCCGCAGCGAGACCCGCGACTGCACGAGGAAGGTGGGGCGGCGGGCGAGGAGGCGGGCCACAGCCAGGGCGTAGACGTCG
>NZ_KE387023.1:1653315-1702371 GCF_000430045.1 Calidithermus chliarophilus DSM 9957
GCCAGTGCCCCAGGCTCATCCCCAGCCAGCCGGCCCGCAGGTCGCGCAGGAAGGCGGCGGGGTCGTCGAGCACGAAGCCGCCCGAGGGCATCACCTTGCGCGGCCCGTGCACCCGGAAGCCGGCCTGCTCGTAGGCCGCTCCCCGGCCCACCAGCGGCAGGGCCTCGAGGCTGTGCCCCAGCGCCCGCAGCTCCCGCCCCACGGCGCAGGCGATGCCGTCCTCGCCGTGCCCGTTGGAGATGAGCAGGATGCGCGCCATAGAGCGTTAAAAGTCTAGCAGCCGTTCTCGTCATCCCCTAATCCATGGGCGCGCCGGTTTTAGTAAGCTAACGTCAATCTATGCAATTGTTCCGGCTGATACTGATCGGGCTAATTGCCTCCGCCCCGGCGGCGCTGGCCGCGAAGACGCCGTGGAGCTCGGGGGAGAAATTGGTCTACCGCTTCAGTTGGGTAGGGGTGGAGGCGGGCGAGCTGCAGGTCGTGGCGCAGGCCCAGGGTGCGGGCTGGCGCTTCCAGGGCAAGCTGATCCCCAAGGGGCTGGGGGTGCTGCTGGGCTACGGCTTCGAGGTGGAGAGCGTGGTCAACGAGCAACTCCACACCCTGCGCTTCGTCAAGACCCTCGTCGAGCCCTTCAAGGGGACCACCCGCCTGCTGGCCGAGCGCTCGGCCAGCCAGGAGCCGCTGGTGGCCACCGTCATCGAGCCCAACGGCCAGCAGCGCAGCTACAAGGCCGACGTGCGCGAGGTGCTCGACGACCTCTCGGTGCTCTACTTCCTGCGGGTCAACCCCGACGTCAAGAACGTGCAGATGGTCGACTTCAACTCCATCATCCAGGGCAGGCCCGAGGTGCTGAACAAGAGCAAGGAGGGGCTGCTGGGCTACCGCATCACGCAGAACGGGGCGACCATCGAGGTCTGGCTGCGCGACGACGCCCGCCGCACGCCGGTGATGCTGGCTTTCGGGAGGGACTGGGGCCGCCTCGAGGCGCGGCTGATAGAATAACGCCGATAGCTGATCGCCAGTAGCTCATCGCTGCAATCCGCCTTCACGCGCTGGCAGCGAGACGCTAAAGGCTCGCAGCGCTCCTGGAGGCTTGTTTTGAAAGGCAACATCACCGTAACCGAAGGGGCCCTGGCCGCCATCCTGGGGCTGGCGGCCCATGAAGTGCCGGGCGTGGTGGGCATGAGCCCCGCCGGCATCCGCGACTCCATCAGCCGCATCCTGGGCAAGGCCGAAGCCAGCGAGGGGGTGGTGGTCAAGCCCGACCCCGCCGCCCCCGGCAAGTACGTCGCCGACCTCTACGTGGTCGTCGCGTTCGGCTCGCGCATCCCCACCGTGGTGGACAACATCGGCGAGCGCGTGCAGTGGGCGGCCAAGAGCCTGGCCGGGGCCGACCTCTCGGCCGTGCGCGTGCACGTGGTGGGGGTGAGCCGTGGCTGAAGCCCTGACCCCCGACGCCGTAGCCAAGGCCTTCCGCTACGCCACCGACTGGTTCGCGGTCTACGTCGAGGAGACCAACGCCCTCAACGTCTACCCCGTCCCCGACGGCGACACCGGCACCAACATGCACCTCACCCTGCAGTCGGTGCGGCGCGAGCTCGACCTGGCCGACACCTCGCGCATGGGCGAGGTGGCGCGGGCCATCAGCTACGGCTCGCTGCTGGGCGCGCGCGGCAACTCCGGCGTGATCACCTCGCAGATCCTCAAGGGCTTCTCCGAGGCCATCAAGAACGAGAGCCGCCTGACGCCCGCGGTGCTGGCGCGGGCCCTCGAGCAGGGCCAGCAGACCGGCTACAAGGCGGTGATGAAGCCGGTGGAGGGCACCATCCTCACCGTCATCCGCGGCCTGGCCGACGGGGCGAGGTCGGTGGGCGGCAAGGCGGCGAGCGTCGAGGAGGTGCTCGAGGCCGCCCTGGACGCCGGGCGCAAGGCGCTGGAAGGCACGCCTGAGTTGCTGCCCGTGCTCAAGCAGGCCGGCGTGGTGGACGCGGGCGGCGCGGGCCTGATCCGCCTGGTCGAGGGCTTGCAGGGCTACGTGCTGGGCCTGCCCCTGCCCGAGCCCCCCAAGATCGAGAAGTACGCCCAGACCGCCTTCGAGGAGGAGGAGTTCGGCTACTGCACCGAATTCCTGATGGAGGGCGTGGCCGAGCCGGTGGAGACGATCCGCGAGGCGGTCTCGCCCTACGGCGACTCGCTTTTGGTGGTGGGGGCCGAGGGCTACGTCAAGGGCCACATCCACACCAACGACCCCGACGGCCTGCTGGCGATGGTGGCCCGCTACGGCAAGATGGTGCGAACCAAGGTCGAGGACATGTCGCAGCAGCACACCGAGATCCTGGGCATGGCCGGGGCCGCCGACGAGGCCCCGCCGCCCACCGGGCTGGTGGTGGTGGCCGCGGGCTGGGGGCTGGTCAAGGCCTTTCGGGGCTTCGGGGCGCGGGTGGTGGCCGGGGGCCAGACCGCCAACCCCAGCGTGCAGGACATCCTCGACGCCATCAAGAGCCTGCCCAACCCCCACGTGATCGTGCTGCCCAACAACTCCAACGTGATCATGAGCGCCAACCAGGCCGCCGAGCTCGCCAAGGGCGCGGGCAAGCACGTGGTGGTGGTGCCCACCCGCACCCTGGGCGCGGGGCTGGCCGCCTCGGTGGTCTACCAGGCCGACGCCGAGCCCGCCGAGCTGGTGCCCGAGATGGAGGAGGCCGCCGCCCGCGCGGTGACCCTCGAGGTCACCCGCGCCAGCCGCGACGTGAGCTTAGAGGGCCTCGAGGTCAAGGAGGGCAAGCCCATCGGCCTGAAGAACGACAAGCTGGTGCTGGTGGCCGAGACCCCCGAGGAGGCTCTGGTCAACCTGCTGCGCCTGACCGTGGCCGACGGCGAGTACGAGATCATGACCCTTTTCCACGGGGCCACCGTCCAGAAGGAGACCCTCGAAGGCCTGATTTCCACGATCAACGCCCAGTTCGAAGACCTCAGCGTGGAGGTGCTGCCGGGCGGCCCCGACCTCTACGACTACCTGGCGGCGCTCGAGTAGCGCGCCCTGGAGCTCGGTTTTCTCACAAGTCCCTGGGCTAGCCTGAGCCATGCCCCGCAGCCGGCTATCCGACCTCCTGGGCGGGATGATGCTGGGTTTGGCCCAGATCTTCTCGCCCATCCGCCAGGTGCTGCCCACCCCACCCGAGCAAGGCTTCATGCTGCCGCCCAACCTCAACACCTGCAGCCAGGAAGACCTGCTCGAGCTCGGCCTGGAGCCCGAGTTGGCCGGGCGCATCCTGGAGCAGCGGCCCTACCTGAACCTGCGCCACCTGGCCTCGCAATTCCCGGAGGTCGAACCCTGGGTGTGGGAAGGGCTCGAGGGGCGGGTTCGCTTTTGAGGGAGGGCCAATAAAAAAGCAGCGCCTTTCGCGCTGATAAATTCAGCGTACCACGGTATGCGCTATGCGTCAAACCTATGCACTGGACGGCGAAACCGTGAGCTTCCCCCCTTGGCCCGGGCCCGCCGCCGGGTTTAGGCTGGTACGGTGGAGCTTAATCAACTGGCGGCTTATCGGGCAGAAACATACAAACCGGAAGGGGTGAAGAGCCTGGTAGGGGCGGTGCGCTTCGTGAACGAGCGCGGCTTCGTGTTCTTCTGGCCCATCCAGGGCGTGGAACTGCCCAGCCTGTGGGTGGCGGTGGCGGGGGACCGCCCGGTGGCCTCCTCCCACCGCGACTCCGGGCACAAGACCTGGGGTTGGAAGGACCGCATGCTGGGGCAAAAGCGCTGGTACTACGCCAAGGTGCTGCGGCGCAAGGCCACCATGATCTCCCTCGAGGCCGCCCCCTACTTCTACGCCCTCTCCGAGAACTACGGGGAGCCCGAGAGCGACTACCTCGAGCAGTTCCAGGCCGGACGGCTCTCGCCCGCGGCCAAGCGCGTCTACGAGGTGCTGCTGGGGGAGGGTGCGACGCACACCCAGAAGCTGCGGCGCAAGGCCGGGCTCGAGCCCTACGCCTTCGGCAAGGCCCTCGACGAGCTCCAGGCCGACTTCAAGGTGCTCCCCGTGGGGGTGGCCGAGGCCGGGCGCTGGAAGTACGCCTTCATCTACGAGTGCGTGCACCGCCACCACCCGGAGCTGCTCGAGCAGGCCCGTCCCATCGGCAGCCTCGAGGCCCGCGAGCACCTGCTCACCCTCTACTTCCGCTCGGTAGGGGTCGCTCTGCTGAGCGACGTGCACAAGCTCTTCGGCTGGGAGCCGGACGACACCCTCGAGGCCCTCGCCAGCCTGCGCCACAAAGGCGTGCTGGTGGGCCGGGAAGACCCCAAGCCCACCAGCGCGTTCGTCCTATCCGAGTTGGCTGTGCTGGACTAGGTTCCCTGCACGGGTGGTCGGTGGTCCGGCAGCCCGGGTGGAGGAGGGGGCGGGCTAGCTCGAGCCCCGCCGCTCGCGCCACTCCCGCCGGAGGATGGCGTAGTGGTACTCGCTGCTCCAGCGGCCCTTGAACCACAGGCTCTCGACGAAATGCCCCTCCAGCCGCATGCCGAGCTGGACCATCAGGTGCCAGGCGGCGTGGTTCTCCACGTCGGCGTTGGCCCGCACCCGGTGGAGCCCCAGGTCCTCGAATAGGTGCTCGAGCAGGCGTTCCAGGGCCTCGCGGGCGTAGCCCTTGCCCTGGTGCTGCGCGGCCAGCGTGACGCCGATCTCGGCCTGCTGGCCGTCCTCGAGCCAGAAGAAGGCGCAGTCGCCCAGGGTCTCGCCCGTGTCCTTGGACTCGAGGGCGACCTGGAACCACTGCCCCGGCGCGGGCCGGGCCTGGGCGGCCCACTCGAGGAAGGCCAGGGCCTTCTCGCGGGGGTAGGGCGCTTCCCAGCTCTGGTAACGGGCGACTCGGGGGTCGGAGCGGTAGGCGAGGAAGGGCTCGAGGTCGCGCGCTTCGAACTGGCGCAGGATCAGCCGGGGGGACTCGAGGCGGAAGGGCATCAGTGGGACCTCCAGTGCGGGCTCGCCGCCTGCCGGTAGGCTAACACGCCGCGCCGCCGCTAGCAGCGGGTGCTGAGGTAGTGGTGCCAGGCCAGCCGCGCCGCCACCGCCCGCCAGGGGCGCCAGGGCTCGGCCAGGGCCTCGAGCTCGGCGGGGGAGGGCCGGCGCCCCAGGCCCTTGAGCTCCTGCACGGCGAGCTGCAGCCCCAGGTCGCCTGCCGGCCAGGCGTCGGGGCGGCGCAGCGCCATCAGCAAGTAGACCTCGCTGGTCCAGGCCCCCACCCCCTTGAGCGCGGTGAGGCGGCGCCGGACCTCGAGGTCGTCGAGCTCGGCCAGCCCGTCGAGGTCGAAGCCGTCCAGGACGGCTTGGGCCAGGTGGCGCACGTACAGCGTCTTCTGGCGGCTGAAGCCGATGGCCCGCAGCGTGGCGTCGTCGAGGGAGAGGAAGTGGGCGGGGGTGAGGGGAATGGCCGCCTCGAGCCGCTCGAAGGCGGCGCGGGCCGAGGCCAGCGAGACCTGCTGCTCGAGGATGACGTGCACCAGCGTGGCGAAGCCCGGCTCGCGCGTCCACAGTGGGGGCGGGCCGAAGCGCTCGAGCACTCCCGCCAGCGCCGTGTCGCGCTCGCGCAGGTACTCCAGACCCTCCCGCAGGGCCTGTTCGTCAATCAAGGGGGAGCTCACCGCGGACGATTCTGCCCAGCGTCTCGACGAGAAAGGTGTGTTCGCGCTCGAGCACCCGCCGGGCCAGGGTCTCGGGCGTGTCGCCGGGGAGCACCGGCACGCGGGCCTGGGCCAGGGTGGCCCCGTGGTCGTACTCCTCGTCCACGAGGTGAATGGTCACGCCCGTCTCGCGCTCGCCCGCCGCGATCACCGCCTGGTGCACGTTCATCCCGTACATCCCCTGCCCGCCGAACTTCGGCAATAGGGCCGGGTGGATGTTGACGATGCGGTTGCGGTAGGCCGCCAGCGTGCGCGGCCCCAGCTTCTTCATGTACCCCGCCAGCACCACCAGTTGGGCCTCGTGCCGCCGCAGGGTCTCGAGGATGGCCTCGTCCAGCCCCTCGCCGTGGGTGTGGCTCGAGAGGTGGTAGGCGGGGATGCCCTCCTGCCGGGCCCGCTCGAGCGCCCCCGAAGCGCTGTTGTTGGAGATGACCACCCGCGGCGTGGCCGCGAGCTCCCCGCGCTTGCAGGCGTCGATCACTGCTTGCATGTTGCTGCCCCGTCCTGAGGCGAGAAAACCGAGGTTCACGGGGGTATCGTACCGGAAAGGCCGATAGCTGATGGCGGATAGCTCAATAGCTGTGGACGAGTGCTGCTCGGCGATCGGCTATGAGCCATTGGCTAAGCAGGCTGCTTCGCCGCCTCGACGAACGCGCGGAAAATGCCCCACTGCTCGGGCAGAAGTTCGGGGTGCCACTGCACGCCCAGGTAGAAGGGGTGGCCCTCGAGCGTCACCGCCTCCACCACGCCGTCGGGTGCGACGGCGGCGCTCCGCAGGCCGGGGGCCAGGTCCTTGAGGGCCTGGTGGTGGTAGGAGTTGACCCTGAAGCGCTGGGGGAAGAGGCTTTGCAGCGGGCTGGGGGCGGTCTGCTCCACGCTGTGCCCCAGCACCCCGGACTCCGACTTCTGGTAGTGCTGCACGGCCTTGAAGCCCTGGGCGGGGAGGTCCTGGTAGAGGCTGCCGCCCAGCGCCACGTTGACCACCTGGATGCCGCGGCAGATGCCCAGCAGCGGGATGCCGTGCTCGGCCGCGTGGCGGGCCAGGGCGAGCTCGAGGGCGTCGCGCTCGAGCGAGACCTCGCCCATCTCGGGGATGGGCTCCTCGCCGAAGTGGGCCGGGTCCACGTCCACCCCGCCGGGCAGCAGGATGCCGTCGAGCCTGCGGGCGATCTCGGGCAGGCGGGGTTGGGCCTGCGGCGGGATGACCACCACGGCGGCCCCCTGGGCCTCGAGGGCCTTGACGTAGGGCTCGAGCAGGCCCCAGATCTTGGTGCGGATGAGTTCGCCGGTGGTGCGGTACTGGGCAGCGACGCCGATGAGCATGGCCGTATTCTCGCACGCGCCGCGCCCGGTGGCCCACCGCTCTCAGAAGGCTCGGGTAATCTAGGGCCGATGAGCGGCTTGAACCCCCACTTCAAAGAGGCCCTGCAGTCGGCCCTGGAGCGCTACGAAACCCCCTTCTACGCCTACGACCTCGCCTCGGTCCAGGCCCGGGTGGGCGCCCTGCGGGCCGCGTTCCCCAAGGCCGAGGTCTTCTTCGCCATGAAAGCCAACCCCCGCCTGGGCATCCTGCGGCGCCTGCTGGGGTGGGGGGTGTTCCTCGAGGCGGTGAGCCTGGGCGAGGTGCGCCGGGCCTACGCCGCGGGCTTCAAGCGCACCGAGGTGCTGCTCAACGGGCCGGTCAAGACCCCGGCGGTCCTGGCCGAGCTCAAGGAGCTGGGGGTGCCCCTGCTGGGCCTCGACTCCCTGGCCGACGCCGAGCGCGTGGCCCGCCACCTCCCCGGCAGCCACGTCCTGCTGCGGGTCAACCCCGACCTGCCGGTCGTCACCCACGACCACCTGGCGACCGGGCGCGGCGAGAGCAAGTTCGGCATCCTGCCCCAGGACGTGGGGAGGGCCCTCGAGATCGCCCGTGCCGGGGGCCTCGACGTGCTGGGCCTGCACGTGCACCTGGGATCCGCGCTCGAGCACCCCGAAGACTTCCGCGCCGGCTACGCGGTGATGGAGCGCCTCTACCAGGAGCACGGCCCCTTCGAGGTGCTCAACCTGGGCGGCGGCTTCGGCCTCGGCCTCGACCTCGCCGCCCTGGCCCCCGAGGCCCTGGGGCTGGCCGAGCGGCTGGGGGTGGAGCTGTGGCTCGAGCCCGGCCGTTACCTCGTCGCCGAGGCCGGGGTGCTCGTCACCCGCACCTGGGGCACCAAGCACACCCGCCGCAACTTCCTGCTGGTCGACGCGGGCATGAGCCACCTGCTGCGCCCCATGCTCTACGGCGCCGAGCACCCCGTGGAACCGCTCTACGCCGGCGGCACCCCCCAAACCTTCGACCTCGCCGGCCCCGCCTGCGAGAGCGGCGACATCCTCGCCCGCGACCTCACCCTCCCCACCCCCCAGGAGGGCGACGCTCTGGCGATCCTGCAAGCCGGGGCCTACGGCAGCAGCATGAGCAGCAACTACCTCGACACCCCGCGCCCGCTCGAGCTGCTGTGGACCGGGGAAGAGTGGGAAGTGCTGCGCCAGCGCCAAAGCTGGGAGAGCCTGCTGCTGGAGGAACAGGCGGAAGGGTAGGGGAGGTGGAGCGGAAGGCCCGTGGATCGTGGTTGCCCCTCCCCAGCCCTCCCCGCCGGAGGGGAGGGTTTATCCCCCCCAGCCCCCCTTGCTAAGGGGGGTGACAAGGCGTCTTGCGTTTGGCGTTCGGCGTTCGGCGTCTCGCGTACGACGTACGACGTACGACCCGCGCCCGGCGTTCGGCTATGGGCTATCGACTATCGACCATCACTGCAAATTCGGCGGAAAGATCTTCTGAATGGCCGGGTTCTTGATGACCCAGTTGAACAAGGGCTGGGCGAAGCCGCTGCCCTCAATGCTCTGCGCGACGAGATCGGAGATGCGGTCGGAGGGGTACTGCAGTGAGCCGGTGGAGGCCTTGTACTGGGCGGGGAACGAGACCCAGATGCTCACCGCCAGGAACAGGCCCCACAGCGCCCCGCCCGCGCCGCCGATGACGCCCTCGGTGACGTTGGAGAAGCGGGGGAGGGGGACTAGCTGCGCGAGGGCCGCGGCGCCGCCGCCCAGGATCACGGCGAGGACGGTGCCCAGCCAGGGGTTTTCCTGAAGGGGGAGGAACTGCACCAGCACCGCGTACAGCACCAGCGCGGGCACCACGGCGATGGCGAACGGCGCACCCTTGCGCACCCCGTAGGCCAGCGACAGGGCGATCACGAAGAAGACCGCCACATCCAGCAAGGAGACCTCGACCCTCATTACCCCAGCAGTATACCCAGCCGGGGCCGGTCCTCAGGCCGGATTTGGACAGCCCGCTAAAGCCGGGCCTCGAGCCAGCCCCCCTCCTGGATGGCCTGCAGCGTGGGGTGCACGACCTCGAGGTGCTCCTCGCGCACCACGGCCTGCACTTCCATGAAGGTTTCCCAATACAACTGCAAGGCCGCGATACCCCGCCGCTCGAAGGCCCCGGCCTTCCACCCCACCGCCAGCTTGTGGGCGCGGCTCCAGGGCGACTCGCGCCCGAGGGCGCGGTAGAGCAGGTCGAAGTAGCGGTTCTCGCTCTCGATGAACAGCCGCTTGTGCACCGCCATCAGCCGGGCAGCGCCCAGCCCCAGCCCCAGCGTGGCGTAGACCACCTTGGAGGGGTCCTGGCGCTCGAGCCCTCCCAGCACCTTGTGCACCTCCTCCGCGCCGGTGAGCACTTCGTAGCTCACGAAGGCGTCGGCCTCGTGCTCCAGCCCCTCCCAGGCGAAGGCCTCGGCCTCGGCCTTTAGCCGGGCCAGCCCGCCGTGCGGGTCGTACAAAACGCGCATCTGGCGCAGGCCCGGCACCGCCCAGACGGCGTCTTGGGGCCGGGAGAGCTCGGCGCGCTGGGCCTCGAGGGTGAGCTTCTTGAGGCTGATCAGGCGGCCCGAGCGGCGGCGCAGCGTGTAGCGCTCGGCCCGCTCCTCGGGCGCTCGTGGCACGAAGATGTTGAGGTCTAAGTCGCTGTAGCGCTGCCCCTGGCCCCGGGCGAAGCTGCCCAGCAGCCCCACCCCCACCGCCTCGGGCGGGACGAACTCCTCGAGCACTTCGGCGATCAGGGGTTGGGGCAAGGGATGGTCCATGGCCTCCATCCTAGGGGGCCACGCCCGGCGCGGAAGCCCCGGCACCGGCTGCGTGACCGGCGTGTTACCAGGGCGCGGCTACCTTTGGCGTGTCGGGGTGAGGAGGGATGGAGATGAAAAAGCAGCAGACCCGGCAATCCAGCGGGGAAGAGCAGAAGCAGGCCCTTTACGAAGGTTTCACGCACCACCTGCCCCACGTCATGGAAGGGCCCATGCCCTCGATCTGGCCCCCACGGCAGATGAAGCTGTACGTGGAGAAGGCGCCGGAGCCCGCCCTCGAGCTGCTCGAGCCCGAACTGGTGGACGCCTGAGCCTGGAACCGGGGGAGGTTCTGATTTGTTCCGGCTCGAGAGCCGCGTGCCTCGAGCCGGTGATGTTTCCTGTGTCAGTAAACCGTCGAAAGGCGGGAACGGTTCGAGTTGGCCCTGACTCCCAGGGTCCCAGGGGCAGTGCCGGGAGTAAGGCGAAACCACCCAGGCCTGCTATGCCGCACTCATAGTGGGCAAACGCGGGCTCAAGCGCTTGCGGCTGTGGTGATGCACTGCGGGCCGTGGGTATTGCAGCCTTTCGGCAAGTCCCGGTGGTTTCAACCCTTAGGTTGGGTCGGCATTAAACCAACCCAGGTCGTAGAAGGCGGCCCGAGTGTGGATCGCCCGGATCGCGCTTATAGCGTGCTCTCCCCAGTGGACCTCGAAATTGAACCGCCACTCCCATAGGGCTGCTCCGCTCTCGCCGCGCTCCCACTGCCGCAGGCCTGCGAGCAGATCCCGGTAGATATCAGAAATGTCATCGACCAGCGACCCGCCAACCGGCTCGGCGTTTGAAGTTTCATAGGGGTCGAACACTTCAAGGTAATAGTCGATCTCACCCAGATATCCGGCTAAGCGTGCGACAACCTGGCGGATTTGTTGCTCCAGTTCCTCCCGGCGATAGTTGTCTGCCTGCGCGTTAGATGCCTCTTCGTCGTCGTTTTCGGGTCCGAATAACACGTCCGTGTGTGGAAGCTCCAGGGCGCCGAGATAGAGCCGGGATAACAGATGATGTAGCCGCTGAATAAAGCCTCTCGAGGGGGAAGCTTCCTCCCCCTCGAGAAAGCCGCAAAACTCGTCCGCAAGCTGTGCAAACGTTGCCAGCGCAGGGTGGCTAATATAGGGGTTAACAAAATCGCCCATGGCTCAGCGCCGGATCGCGTACCCCGCCTCCTCGATGGCCCCGATCACGTTCTGCATGTAGCCGTCGGTCTCGGCGTCGGTGAGGGTGCGCCCTTCGTGGCGGAAGCTGAGGTGGAAGGCCATGCTCTTCTGGCCGGGCTCGAGCGGGCTGCCCCGGTACACGTCGAAGATCTGCAGGCTCTCGAGGTGCTCGCCGGCGCTGGCGCGCAGGATGCGCTCGACCTCGCCGTAGGGCACGCCTTCGGGCACCACCACCGCCAGGTCGCGCAGCGAGGCGGGGTACTTGGCCACGTCCTTGAAGCGGGTCTGGGAGGCGGGGAGCGGGAGCTCGAGCTCGACCAGATACGCCGTAGGCAGCTCGGCCTGCGCGGCGATGGCAGGGTGCAACTGCCCGATGGAGCCCACCTTCCGCCCGTTCCAGTACACCGCGCCCGAGACGCCCGGGTGCAGGTGGGCGAAGCCCTCCTTCTCGACGCGCAGCGTGGCCCCCAGGTGCGCGGCGGCGCTCTCCAGGAGCCCCTTGAGCGCGTAGAAGCCGCCCGCGAGCCCCGGCTGCCACAGGCCCGGCACCGTCTCGCCCGAGAGCAGCATCCCCAGCCGGGTGGTCTCGGACTCGTTGAACACGTTGCCGATTTCGAAGAGCAGGAAGGGGCCTTCCTCGCCCTGGGCCAGGTTGGTCTTGAGGTTGTGCAGCAGCCCGGGGTAGACGGCGGTGCGCAGGTGGGTGCGGTCGGAGGCCTGGGGGTTGGCGAAGGCCACGGTGGGGGCGGGGGCGCGGTAAAGGCTGAGCTCCTCCGGGCTGGTCCAGGAGTAGTTGACCACCTCCTGGAAGCCCAGCCCCACCAGCGCGCGCTTGAGCCGCTGCTTGGCCTCGAAGGGCTCGTCCACGCCCAGGTTGTCGGGGGCGGGGAAGAAGGAGGGGAGGGTGACGGGGATCTTGTCGTAGCCGATGATGCGGGCCACCTCCTCCACCAAATCCTCCTCGATCTCCATGTCCATGCGGTGGGTGGGCGCGGTCACCCGGTAGGGCTCGGCGCGGCCCTCGACCCGGAAGCCCAGGCGCTCGAGGGCCTCGAGCTGCTCGGCCTCCGCGAAGCCGGCCCCGATGAGCCGGTTGGCGTAGCTGGGGCGGAAGGCGATGGGCTCGCGCGGGCGGGTGTGGTTGAGGTCGATGCGGCCCTCGGCCACCTCGGCGCCCTCGCCCTGCCACTGCTGCACCAGCTCCATGAAGCGCAGCGCGGCCCGCACCTGCCCGTCGGGGTCCACGCCGCGCTCGAAGCGGTAGCTGGCCTCGGTCTTGAGGCCCTGCCGCTTGGCGGTGCCCCGGACGGAGACCGGGTCGAAGTGGGCGACCTCGAGCGCGACCTCGGCGGTGTCCTCGCGGACCTCGCCGTGCGAACCGCCCATCACGCCCGCGATGCCCTCGGGGGTGTTGTGCCCGCCGTGCTCGACCGTGATGAGCAGGTCGCGCCCGTCGAACTCGCGCTCCACCCCGTCGAGCGTGACCAGCCGCTCGCCCTTGCGGGCGCGGCGCACCCGGATGCCCTCCCCGATGAAGCGGGCGTCGTAGGCGTGGATGGGGTTGCCCAGCTCGAGCATGGCGTAGTTGCTCGCGTCCACGATGCGGCTGATGGGCCGCATCCCGGCAGCGTAGAGGCGGCGCTGCACGGCGAGCGGCGAGGGCCCGTTGCGCAGGTTGCGGGCGTAGGAGAGGGTGAAGCGGTCGCAGCCTTTGGGGTCGTCGATCCAGACCTGGAAGGGGAGGGGGATGGGGGTCGTCCTGGGCCTGGGGTCGGGGTGGACGAGGGTCATGCCCAGAGCGGCCAGGTCGCGGGCCGTGCCGTACACCGAGAGCACGTCGGCGCGGTTGGGGGTGATCTCGACCTCGACCACCCAGTCCTCGGGCCAGGCCTCGGCCAGCGGCGTGCCGGGGGGTAGGGCGTCCTCGGGGAACTCCATCAGCCCGCCCGCGTACTCGCCCACCGCCAATTCCTTGGCCGACAGGGCCATGCCGTAGGACTCCAGGCCCTGGATCTTGCGGGCGGAGAGCTCGAGGCCCCCCGGCAGCACCGCGCCCGGCAGGGCCAGCGCCACGCCCATGCCCGCCCGGGCGTTGGGCGCCCCGGAAACCACCTGGACCTCCCGCCCGGCGTCGAGCACGAGCTTGCGCACCTCGGCGCCGGGGATGGGCTCCACCGCCAGCACCCTCGCGAAGACGATCCCGGCGTCGGGGGCGGGCAGGCGGTCGATGGTCTCGGTCTCGTGCCCCAGCCCGGCGAGCAATTCCTCCAGCCGCTCGGGGGCGGGTGCTTCGGGCAGGAACTCTTTGAGCCAGCTATAGACGATTCGCATTTGCAACCTCCGGTTGCGCTGAACGCCCGGCGCAAAACGCTAAACGCAGAAGAATCTTCCGGCGCTGGGCGTTCGACGTTTGGCGTTTGACTAGTTTCTGAACTGCCGCAGGAAGGAGAGCCGGTTCTGCTGGTAGAAGTAGCGGATGTCCGGGATGCCGTAGCGCAGCAGGGCCAGCCGCTCGATGCCGAAGCCGAAGGCCCAGCCGGTCATGCCCTCGTAGGCGCGGGGCAGGCCCATCTTCTCGCGGTAGTCGTTAACGGCCTTGAAGACGTTGGGGTGCACCATGCCGCTGCCGCCGAGCTCGAGCCAGCGCTCCCGCTCGGCCCACCACATGGCGAACTGGGCCCCGGGCTCGACGAAGGGGAAGAAGGTGGGCTGGAAGCGGACCTTGGCCTCGGCCCCGAAGAGCCCCCGGGCGAGCTCGGTGATCGCACCCTTGAGGTCGGCCATGGTGATGTCCGGCCCCACGACCAGGCCCTCGAGCTGGAAGAACATGGCCTCGTGCGAGGCGTCGGTCTGCTCGTAGCGGAACACCCGCCCCGGCACCACGATCTTGAAGGGCGGGGTGTGCTGGATCATGTAGCGCACCTGCATGGGCGAGGTGTGGGTGCGCAGCAGGGCGCCGCCGAGGTCGCCCACGTCCTCGCCGAAGGGCCCGCGGATGGTGAAGTGCTCGGGCTTCTGCAGCCAGAAGGTGTCCTGCATGTCGCGCGCGGGGTGCCACTCGGGCATGTTGACCCCGTCGAAGTTGAAGAACTCGCTCTCGACCTCCGGCCCCTCCACCACGCTGTGGCCCATGCTGCGGAAGATGTCGAGGAGCTCCTGCTGGATCTGGCTGATGAGGTGCAGCCCGCCGCTGGGGAAGGCGTAGCCCGGCAGCGAGACGTCGAGGGCCTCCTTCTCGAGCTGCTCCTGCAGCGCCTTCTCGCGCAGGGCCGCCTCGCGGGCCTCGAGCGCCCCCTCGAGCCGGCTCTTGGCCTCGTTGAGCTGCCGCCCCCGCTCCTTGCGTTCCTCGGGCGAGAGGCTGCCCAGCGTCTTCATCTGCTGGGTCAGCAGGCCGTTCTTGCCCAGGTATTGCACCTTGAGGCTTTGCAGGGCCTCGAGGCTCTGCGCCGCTTCGATCTGCTTGAGTGCTGCGTCTGTGTCCATCGCTCCTCCGTCGGGGCCCCGAGCAGTCTACCGCTCGAAAAGAGGGCGGGCGGCACGAGGCCGCCCGCGAGAGTGCCGTGGCAACTCCCGCAGGCTACCTAAAAAACCACCCCCAAGCCCACATATTGCCTACGAGCTTAACCCGAGCCGCCCGCTTTCTCAAGGGGCGGCTTCGCCCGTGGTCAGATGTCACAGGCTATAGGCCCGCCGCTCGGTAGGCTTAGCTTGTTCTGGGTGCACCGGGACGGGGGCTAAAACTTTACGAATTGCGTCGTCTTACGCTGTCATCTTTTCGTCTAGCGAACGCCTGCTGAAGTCGATCTCGAGCCTATGGGGGTGAAGTGGAGCGAACCACTTCGCCCTCGCCCTCTTGTGGGGTCGGTGGGCGGTAGCCGGGCGCGGGCGCGGGTCGTGCGTCGTACGTCCTACGTCGTACGCGAGACGCCGAACGCCGAACGCCAAACGCCAAACGCCAAACGCCAAATGCCAAACGCCAAATGCCAAATGCCAAATGCCAAATGCCAAATGCCAAACAAATGCCAAATGCCTTGTTCCTCCCTTGGCAAGGGGGGTTAGGGGGGATAAACCCTCCCTGCCGGCGGGGAGGGGTTTACCATGAGCTTCCCGCTTACCGCTGAAGGCTGATGGCTGAAAGCTTCTACCTCGAGGCCCGCGCCCCGCCTCGGCCGCCGAACTGGGTGCCGGGGCCGATTAGGTAGACCGCGCGCCAGGGGCGGAAGTTGGAGTTCAGAACGTCGGTCCTGACCTCGCCCGAGGGGCTTACTACGGTGCGGGTGATGCGGGTGCGGTAGCCGTCTACGGCCCAGTCCACCTGCTTGACCTGGCCGGGGCGAAGGCTCGCGTCTACCACGTACTGCGCCGGGGGGTGGGGGGTGCGGGAGAGGATGACGGGCTTGGAGACCGTGACCTTGCGCCCGTCGGGGATGCCGTAGAGCTGCACGGTCATGACGCCGCCCTTGGCGACGGCCCGCACCAGGAGGGGGCCCGGGGTGTCGTTCTTCATGCGCAGGTTGAGGTAGGGCTGGTACACGGCGGCGTCGTAGCCGACGATGGGGTCGTACCAGCGCACCCGGTAGGCGTGCTGGTTGCGCTCGAGCACGGGGAGGCCGGCCTGGTAGAGTGCGCGGAAGGCCGTGGTCGAGACCTGGCAGACCCCGCCCCCCACGCCCTTCACCGTGCGGCCGCCCGAGATCACCAGCGCCTCCTTGAAGCCGTTCTCCGGGCTGATGTCGCCGACCGCCTGGTTGAAGTTGAACTCCTCGCCCGCGGGCACCACGTAGCCGTCGAGGTTGCGGGCGGCGGCGGCCACGTTGGCGACGCGCTCGGCGCTCGAGCCCTTGAAGGACGTGCTGGCCTCGGCCAAAAGCTGCAACTCCTCCACCGGCGGCAGGTCGGCGGCCGCGACCCTGGGCTCGGCCGGCACGACCGGAAGGTTGACCCCGCCGCGCCGGGGGTCGAAGAGGGCGGCCTCGAGCAGGCCCACGGCGGCCTTCACGTCGAGCCTCCAGCCCGGCTGCTCGGGCTTGACCGCCAGTTGATCGCCCTGCAGCACGTAGCGGGCGTCGCTGGGGGCGCGGTCGAGGGCGCGGGCTACCCGGCGCACGCTGGCCGCGATGGCGTCGCGGTCGGCGGTCACCTGGCCGCCGGAGAAGCTGATCCAGGAGGCCACTTCCTGCGTGGAAACCCCCCGGCTGAAGACCTGCTGGCCGGTGTTGTACACCAGGGTCAGCGGGCGCAGCAGCGCGTTGGCCTGCTCGGCCAGGGGCTGCAGGTCCTCGCGGATGACCTTGGCAGGGAGGTTGACGGTGAGGAGCTCGAGCTCGGTGCGGGTGGGGTCCTGCTCGTAGGCGGCCACGGCCGCGGAGAGGTCGAACTTGAAGCCGGGGCGCTCGGGCTCGACCACGTACACTCCGCCCTCGACCACCAGCTTGGCGTCGAGCGGGGGCTGCTTGACGCTGTTGGCGAGGGCCTCGAGCCGCGCGCGCAGGACGCCGAGGTCCACCTTGGCCTTCAGCGGCACGCTCATGCCGTGGCGCAGGGCCTCGAAGCGGTCGCCCAGGCGCCGGGCGAGGTCGCCGGTGCGGCCCACGGCCAGCGCGGCCTCGACGGTAGCCCGGGGGTCGGGCTGCCAGCCCAGCTCGGAGGCGGTCACCCGCACGCTGCGGGTGTGGGCGCGGACCTGGAGGACGGGGGGCTCGAGGCCGCGGGTGGCCTCGCCGACGCGGGAGACGGCCTGCTCAGGGGTCAGCCCCCCTACCGGCACGCCCGCTGCCGTTACCCCCGGGTAGATCCGCTGGGCGTGGTACAGCTCGAAACCACCCCAGCCCACCAGCAGCAAGCCCACCACGCCCAGCGCGAACCAGCGAAAGCCTCTCACAGCGCCCCCATCATAGGGAATTCGTGCCTGCCCAAACGTTACCCCGCATGGAATTGCATGAGGAAGCCGTTTTTGCACCCTTCAGGCAGGGCCAAGGCCTCTCGGGCAGGCCGGGAGGGCTCAGATCTCGTCCTTGGCGAGGTCGTTGAAGCGCACGTGCTGGGCGTGGAATTGCAGGTCCACGGTCCCGGTGGGGCCGTTGCGCTGCTTGCCCACGATGATCTCGGCGATGCCCGCCTTCTCGGAGTGGGGGTTGTAGTAGTCGTCGCGGTAGATAAACAGCACCAGGTCGGCGTCTTGCTCGATGGAGTTGTGCACGATGATGTTGTTGGCGACGAAGTTGTGCGGGCCGGGGACCGTGAGGTCGAAGACCTCTTCCTCCCCGGCCGCCTCGACGGACACCACTTTATCCCAGTAAATGTCACCGCCGGCTATGCGCTCGAGCGCTTGCGACCCCGGGGCCTTCGCCATCCGCAGGGCGCGCTCGCGGCTCAGGTTTTGCTTGAAGAGGGTCGTGCCCGAGTAGGCCGTGCTCAGGGCCCGGTGCAATTCCCGGTGGGAAAGGCCCGAGACCGCCAGGTCGGTCCGCGCGGGGTGTAGCCACAGCTCGAGCGGGATCACGTCCCGGTTGGTGTTTTCCGGGCGGGCCTCTAGGTAAGCCTCGACCTGCGCCAGGGCCTGGCGCTTGTAGCTGCCCACAGCCCCGACCTCGCGCGCGAAGCGCAACAGGCTGGAGCGGCCGCTGACGATGACGTGGAACTGGTCGCGCCCCTTGCCCTTCTGCGGCAGGCGCTTGAGCCGGGAGTTGATCCCCAGGCTCAGCAGCAGGGTTTGCACGTCCAGGGCCAACCGCTCGCTGCTGCTGGCGTAGTAGACGGCGGGGTAGGGGGACTTGCCCTGCCGCAGGAGGACGCAACCGTCCGTAGACCACAGGTGCCGCAGGAAGCGGGCGATCGCGGGGGCGGGCTGGGTGAACACCTGCTCGGGGACCCGCTTCTCGTGAGAACGCAGGCCCCACACCCCCAGCGCCTCGAGCCACGCCGCGACCGGGTTGCGCCTGCCCCGTCCCAGCCGTTGCGCCGCGCTCAGGTAGACCTGCAACCACCTGCGCTCGGGCTTGATCCTGGGGACGATGGCTTCGCCGAACACCGCTCGAGCCAGCTCGGCTACGGTTTGCGCCAGGTCGGGCTCGCGGGTGGTGTACTGCAGGGCATGGCGCGGCAGGGTGCAGCCGTCGCCGATCAGGTGGCCCAGCAAAGCCAGTTCTTCGTCGCGGAGGCTTTGCTGGCGGGAGGAGGCCAGCTTACGCGGCAGAGCCAGGTAGTCGCCCACGGCCAGCTCGTCCAGCCGCTTCCAGCCTCGCGCGGTGAGGAACTTGTGGTTGGCCGTCGCACGGATGCGGCGTCCGAGCCGGGTGGTGAGGGCGAACACCGGCTTCACGCCGGTGGAGAAGGCCCGGCTCACCCGGGCGGGCTCGAGCTTTTGGGTGGTCTCGTCGAGCGCGAGCACCTCGAAACCGCTCTTCCCGACGAGCTCACGGATGGGCTGCCTCGAGCCGTCGGCCAACTGCACCAGGGTGTCGCCGGTGAGGCAGCCCGATTCCCTGAGGTCTGAGAGCATGGGGCGTTTGTTGGGGCGGGCCTCCACCGCGCGCGAGAGCTGCGAGAGGGCGATGACGGGCACCTCGAGCTCGCGCGCGAGGTTCTTCAGCCCGCGCGAGATCTGCGCGATCTCCTGCTGGCGGTTCTCCCCGGCGTTCTTGCCGTTGTTGGGGCCCGACATGAGCTGGAGGTAGTCGATGACGATGAGCCCGAGCTTCTGCTGCGCCCGCAGGCGGCGCGAGCGCGAGCGCAGCTCCATGAGCGTCATGTCCGGGGTGTCGTCGATCATGATGGGGGCCTCGGAGATGCGCCCGGCCACGTCGACGAGCCTGGAGAAGTCCCGGTCGGTGAGCTGCCCCTGCCGCAGGCGGTTCATGTCGATGCGGGCCTCGGAGCACATCATGCGCGTCACGAGCTGCACGGCCGGCATCTCCAGCGAGAAGATGGCGACGCCGAGCCCCTCGCGCAGCGCGACGTTCTGGGCGATGGTGAGGGCGAAGGCGGTCTTGCCCATCGAGGGGCGCGCGGCGATGATGTTCAGCGACCCCGGCCCCAAGCCCCCCAGCATCGAGTCCAGCTCGCGGAAGCCGCAGCGGATGCCCTCGGTCTGGCCCTGGTTCTCGTAGAGCATCTGGATGTGCTCGAAGGTCTCGTGAACCAGGTCGCGCATGCTCTGGAACTCGGTCTTGCCGCCCTGGAGCGAGACCTCGAGCACCTTGCGCCCGGCGCTGTCGAGGATGTCCTCGAGGCTGCCCGCCTCCTCGTAGGCCATGCGCATGGCCTCGCCGGCGGCGTTGATCAGCTTGCGCAGCGTCCACTTCTCCGCGACGATGCGGCCGTAGTAGTCGGCGTAAGCCGCCGTGGGCGTGGTCTCGGAGAGCCCCACGAGGTAGGACAGGCCGCCCACCTCGTCGAGCTCGCCGCGCGTGCGCAGCTCGTCGGAGAGCGTCACCAGGTCGATGGGCTCGTTGCGGGCGCGCAGGTGTTCCATGGCCAGCCAGATCTTGCGGTGGCCTTCCTTGTAAAACGCCTCCGCACTCAAGGAGCCCTCGAGCCGGTCCAGGACTTCGCTGTCGAGCAGCACCGAACCCAGCACGCTGGCTTCGGCCTCGAGGTTGTGGGGAGGGATGCGACCTTCCATAAGCACGGCGCTCCTCAGGATGGACCCGGAGCGGAGCCTAGTCTACCGGCTTGACAGGCCTGCTTTGAAGGCCGAAGTGACCCGGGCGTACTTGCCAAGAAGGAGGCCCTTTGCTATATTGGCTTTCGCTCTGTTGAGCGCGGCTCGACGAGCCACGTTCCACGGTAGCTCAGTCGGTAGAGCGGTCGGCTGTTAACCGATTGGTCGCAGGTTCGAGTCCTGCCCGTGGAGCCAGATCAGCCCGAGGCCAAAGGCCTCGGGTTTGTTTTTATACCGGATTCAAAAAGATAATCATCCAAACCAAAGACCCCCAGAGGCTATCTTTTTGAATCCTAGAGTACTCCCTTCGGTCGGGTTAGTTCGCCGCCGTTCGGCGCCGAACTAACCGAATCTGGTATTACGATTGCTCTTCGCCCGGCGCCGGGTCGGGGCTCGACGCGGCGCGCTGATCCGAGGCGGGAGGCGACGAAAAAAGCCCCCGGAAGGGGGCTTTTTCACGGATCGGGAAAGGGTCAGTTCAGCTCCTCGCCCCAGGCGTCCTCGAAGAGGGCGCGGGCCTTGTCGAGGCTGATCTCCATGACCTGGGCGATCTCCTCGGCCAGCAGGTGCATGGCGCGGCGGAAGGCCTGGCGGTCGAGGTCGGGGAGGCCCTTCTCGAGGTCCCAGGCGCGGAGCTGGCCCGCGAGGGTGGCGATGCGGTGGGGGTCGCCCTCGGCCAGGATCTCGGTGGTCTTGCGGTGGCGGGCGGCCCACTGGCGGGGCAGGGGCAGGCGGCCTTCGCGCAGGAGGTGGAGGATCTGCGGGATTTCGTCGGGGCCCAGCGCCGGGCGCATTCGGGTGGTCTGCGGAGCTTCTACGGGCACATAGGCTTTAGAGCGGGTGCCGGGGAAGTCCACCTGGTAGTAGTCGCGTTCGTTGCCCGAAACGGTCCGCTGCGCGATCCCCGATACCACACCTACGCCATAAGGCGGCAGAACAACCTTATCCCCAGGACGATATTCTTTCACCGACGACTCCTTTCGCGAGCACCTAGAGCTGTTCAGGTGCGAGGTTGTGCTTCACCGTGATACCCACGCTACAGGCCGTTCCCCCAAAAAACAGGCGCGGGCAAGATGACCGGCCCGCACCGAAAGGACTGGGTTGTAAAGCGCGATCGGGGAAACTGGGGTGCTGCGGAGCAGCGACAGCTTGGCGATGACGGATTTGGGTAGAAAAACTGCCTGTAGGGTGGCCTCGAGCGTTGTCTCACGGTTGTAGGCAAGTCGAGACACCACGGTCACGCCCATAAATATACCATGACAACCCCCCCTTTGTATGAGAACCCGGCTCCGGCACCCGGCGAAATGGGGCAAGAAATATGTTCAGAACGGATTTTCGTAGCGATTGTCCGTGACGGAGGAAGAGGGGTAAAACTGAGAATCTGTAATTTAGAAAGCAATTGTTTGGAAAAGTCACTTTCCCCTAGAAAGGGACAAAAATCCTCCCGAAACCAGGCGATCCGGCCGGCATCTTGTGGGCTCGAGCCGGGGCTGGATGGGGAGCTAGACCGTCGGGGCAAAGCCCCGCCGTGGGCCAATGACCTTGCGAGCGGGCCTCGAGCCGCTATATTAGGGCTCGTGCCATCGGGTCGGGTTCACGAAGCGATTAACCTCAGCGTTTTAGGGCTGGGCAGCGCCGCCTACCTGGCGATGAAGAAGTCCGTGGGCGTCGAAGACCCCGTGGCCCTGGCCTTCGCGGCGAGCTACTGCATAGGAACCTTTCTCATCACCCCAGACCTGGACCTGGCCGAGCAGGGCGTGCGGGCCAAGGGCCGCTGGGGCCTGCTGGGGTGGCTGTGGGTCCCTTACGGGCTCATGTTCTCCCACCGGGGCCTCTCCCACACCTGGCTGGTGGGCCCCGTGACGCGCCTGGCATACCTCGCGCTGCTGGGCGCCGCGCTGTTCTGGGCAGGCGACGGCCTGCTGCGCTACCTGGGCGTCTCGCTCAACCTGCAAGGCCGCATCGCCGTCCCCCCCCAGGAAATCCTCTGGGCTTCGGCGATCGGGTACTACGTCTCGCAGTGGCTCCACCTCGTCGCCGACGGCATGTGGCCCGACTTCCCGCGCCGCCCCCGCCGCCTGCGCCGCTAGGAAGCTTCTAGCTGTCAGCCGTCAGCGGTAGGCTCGTGGCCTGTGGCGCTCGAGGTCTAGGGTCGAGAGTCTAGGGTCTAGGGCTAAGGCGTACGACGTACGACGCAGGACGTACGACGCTGGGCGCAGGACGTACGACCCGCGCCCGGCTATCAGCTATCGGCTATCGACCATCGACTACAATCGCGGAGTGCGACCTTCCGCCGAGTACTGGATCAAGCGCCTCGGACTCCAGCCCCACCCCGAAGGGGGCTACTACACCGAGACCTACCGTGCCGCCCAGACCCTGCCCGACGGCCGCCCGGTGGCGACGGAGATCTATTTCCTGCTCGAGCACGACAACTTCTCGGCCCTGCACCGGCTGAACTCCGACGAGACGTGGCACTTCTACACGGGCGACGGCCTGACGGTGCACCTCATCGAGCCCGGGGGGGCGTACCGCACCCTGAACCTGGGCCCCGACCCCACACAGGGCCAGACCTTTCAGGGGGTGGTCCCGGCGGGCTGCTGGTTCGGCGCGACGGTGGATGCACCGGGGGGCTACGCCCTGGTGGGCTGTACGGTGGCCCCGGCCTTCGACTTCGCCGACTTCGAGCTGGCCGAGCGCGAGGCCCTGAGCCGGCTCTACCCCCAGCACCGCGCCCTCATCGAGCGCCTGACTCGAGGTTGAGCCGTGGCGACCCGCTCCCTCCCCACGACGCGCCTGGCGGTCACGACGGTGTTCTTCGTGTGCGGGCTGGTCACGGCCGCGTGGGTGGCCCGCATCCCGGCGATCAAGGAGGGCCTCGAGCTGAGCGCGGGCACGCTGGGCCTGGCGCTCACCGGGATGCCCATCGGGCTGGTGCTGGCGATGCCCGTGACGGGCTGGACCATCGCCCGGGCGGGCAGCCGCAGCGTGGTGATCTGGTCCTCCTTCGCCTTCAGCCTGATCCTGCCCCTGCTGGGCCTCGTGCCCAGCGCCTTGTGGCTGTGGCTCGTCCTGCTGGCCTTCGGCTTCGCCAGCGCGGCCATGGACATCTCGATGAACGCGCAGGCGGTGGAGGTGGAGAGGGCCTACAAGCGGCCCATCATGTCCAACTTCCACGCCTTCTTCAGCCTGGGGGGGCTGGTAGGGGCCGTCCTGGGGGGCTGGGCAGCGGGCGTGGGGATGGGGCCGCTGGCCTTCTTCCTGCTGAGCGCGCTTGGCTCGAGCCTGCTCCTGCTGTGGGCCATGCGCCACCTGCTGGCGGCGACGCTCGAGGCGGGCGCCCCCGGCTTCGCCGTCCCCCGCAACGCCGTGCTGCTGGGGCTGGGGGTGATCATCTTCTGCACCGGGCTGGGGGAGGGGGCCATGGCCGACTGGAGCGCGGTCTACCTGCGCGAGGCCATCGGGACCAGCGAGGCGCTGGCCGCCTGGGGCTACGGGGCCTTCTCGCTGGCGATGGTGCTGGGCCGCCTCAGCGGCGACTGGCTCACCCACCGCGTGGGCCCGGTGCGGCTGGCCCGGGTGGGCGGCCTGCTGGCGGCGGCGGGGCTGGGCGGGGCACTGTTGGCCCAGGGCCCGGTTCCCGTGCTGCTGGGCTTCGTGCTGGTGGGGCTGGGCTACTGCACGCTGTTCCCGCTGGTGTTCAGCGCGGCGGGCCGGGTGGAGGGGGTACACCCCGGCGTGGCCCTGGCCTCGGTAGCGACCCTGGGCTACCTCGGCTTCCTGGCCGGGCCGCCCCTCATCGGCTGGATCGCCCAGATCAGCTCGCTGCGCTTCTCCTTCGCGGTGGTGGCGGTGCTGGCGCTGTGCATCACCGCGCTGGCCGGGCTGCTGGGGCGCTCGAGGGCTTCGTAGCGGGCTTCGCGCCCCCCGCCTTGCCCAGCGTCTTCCAGTCGCGGTCGCGCAGCAGCACCAGCGGGTTGATCACCCGCTCGTCGCCGCTCCACCAGCTCCCGTAGACGCCGAAGTGCAGGTGGGGCGGGGTGGTGCGGGCGTTGCCGGTGTTGCCCACGTAGCCCAGCACCGTGCTGGTCGTGACCTCGTCGCCCTCCTCGAGGCCCTTGGCGTAGGCGTCGAGGTGGGCGTAGTAGTAGCGCCGCCCGCCCGGCCCCAGCACGTAGACGTAGTTGCCCCCGAGCTGCCCGTAGCCCATCCGCACCACCACGCCCTCGGTGGCCGAATAGACCGGGGTGCCCCTGGGGGCGAAGATGTCCTGCCCCTCGTGCTGGCGCCCGCCCGAGCGGGGCGCCCCGAAGGTGTCGGCCACCTGGCGCACCCGCACCCCACGCACCGGCATCAGGATCTCCTCGTCGGGCGGCAGGCTGTACATGCGGGCATAGCCCGTGAAGGGCTCCCACAGCGGGGGCTGGGGCTCCTCCTGGGCTTCGGGGATGGTGGGCGCGGGGGCCTGCGGGGGTTCGGCCGAGGACTCCTCGAGCAGCACGCACGAGGACAGCAGAAAGCACAGGCTGAGCAACAACGGGCGCATTATCCTACGAGGGTAGCGTTTTCCGGGCGAGAATAGTGAAGCCCAGAGGGCGTTGGGGCACAATGCCTGGGCCTCCCACCCTCCGGGGCCCACCCGGCTTATGCTGGGGCCGATGCGTCCCGCCGCGTGGGTCTTGGTGCTGGGCCTGACCGCGACGGCCCTGGGCCTGGCGCAGACCGCCCCGCCGGGCGACGTGCGCGAGGAAGCCGTCACCTACCTGAGCGACGGGCTGCGGGTCAAGGCCCGGGTGTTCTGGCCCGCCGGGGAAGGCCCCCGCCCGGCGGTGCTGTTCAACCACGGCGGGGTCAGCGGGCTCTCCGAGGGCACCCTGGACCGCTGCCGCGAGCTGGCGCAGGCCGGTTACGTGGTCTTCGCCAGCAGCTACCGGGGCGAGGACGGGTCGGAGGGGGTGGTCGAGGTCGCCAAGGGCGAGGTCAACGACGTGCTGGCGGGCCTCGAGTGGCTCCGCAAACACCCCCGCGTCGACCCCGGGCGCATCGGCGCCGTGGGCACCAGCCACGGGGCGCTGGTGAGCCTTCTGGCGGCCTCCCGCACGGACCGCATCAAGGCCCTGGTTTTCGCCTACGGCGTGGCCGACATCTACGCCTGGTACGCCTACCTGCGGCGCACCGGCCAGCTCGGCAACGACGCGCTCACCCGCCGCACCTACGGCGACGGCCCGCAGTCCCGGCCCGAGAGCTTCCGCATCCGGCACGGGCTGGGCGCGGTCGCGAAGCTCCCCCCTTCGATGCCGGTGCTCATCCTGCAAGGGGCCAAGGACACGGTGGTGCCCCTCGAGCAGGCCCAGGCGCTCGCCAAGGCCCTCGAGGCCCGCCAGCAGCCTTACCGGCTCCTGGTCTACCCCAACAGCGCCCACGGCTTCTTAATCAACCGCAAGACCCTGCGCAAGCAGGGCGAGGGGTCGGCGGCCTACCGGGAGTCGTTACAGGCGTGGGACGCGCTGTTGGGGTTCCTGCGGGAGAATCTTTGAGGTTGCGATGGTCGATAGCCGATAGCCGGGCGCGGGTCGTACGTCCTACGTCGTACGTCATACGCAAAACGCAAAACGCCAGATGCGGGACGCAAAACGCAAGACGCCTTAGCCCTCGGCTCTCGACCCTCGACGGCGGTTCACCACGAGCCTCCCGCTTTTCGCTGACGGCTGACGGCCTAAAGGCCGTGAATGGCAGGCGCGTTGCCGTGAGGTATCAGCTCCGCGGTGCGGGTGTCGCCCTGGGGGGTCAGGCGCACTTCGAGGCTGTCCGGGAAGACCTCGGGTTTTCCCCACTCCACCAGCACGCAGCGGGCTTCGGGGAGGTAGTCCTCGAGGCCCAGGCTGAAGAGTTCCTCCTGGTCGGCCAGGCGGTAGGCGTCGATGTGGACGATGGGGCCCTGGGGGGTGGGGTACTCGTGGATGAGGGTGTAGGTGGGGCTGGTCACCTCGCCCCCGAAGCCCAGCGCCTCGGCCAGGAACTTCACCAGCGTGGTCTTGCCCGCACCCATCGGGCCGGTGAGCAGCACCAGGGCCCCTTCGGGCAGGGCCTGGGCCAGCTTGCGTGCGAAGCGGCGGGTGGACTCGAGGTCGGCGAGCAGCACGCGGCTAGCTTATCGCAGGACGGCGGGCGGCTGTGACGGCTTCGCACCCGGGGGCTCGAGGATTGCCTAGGATATGAGAGGTTATGTAAGCGACCCACAGCTAAAGCAGTGGGCTTCCAGGGACAGGATTATGCCGAATAGCACTCTCCGCTTCCCCCAGGTGCGGCCGGCTTACAGCAGCCCAGCGGGGTTGCCCCGCCGCGAAATGGTTTGCGTCATGGGCAAACAGCCGTTTCTCCCGATAGGCGATACGCCGGTGGAGTGCCTTGCAGCCCCGGCAAAAACCATCGCCCCATTCTACACGATGGTTTGGCGACCCCGCACCGCTCTGCGAGCGGCTTTCGTTTCCTCCCAGGGCTAAAGCCACTGGGTTTCCTCGAAAGGTTTCTATGAAAAGACCACGACGTTCCCGATCGATCACCCTCGCCGCCACCTTCACGGCCGGGCTGACCCTCAGCGCCTGCGACTACAACAGCCCCGACGGCGCGCGCTACGCGACGTACCAGGAGTGCGTGGCGGAGTTCGGCGAGGACTACTGCGAGGACGGCCGCGACGGCTTTTATTACTCCCACTACTACTATTCCGGGGGTTACGTCTACGGCTACGACCGGCGCACGGGCAAGTACCAGATCGTCCCGCGCGGCTCGGGCATCTACTCCAACACCAACATGGCCCCCACCCGGGCCCTGAGCGTGCGGACCGGGGGGTTCGGCTCCTCGGCCAGCGGCGTCTCCCTGGGCGGGTGAGCCGCGATGCGCCGCTACCCCTCCAAGCCGCGCCCCGACTGGAAGCGCAAGGTTGAGGCGCTGGGCTTCGACTTCCACACCCACGAAGAGATGAACCCGCCTGTGACGTACTGGAACGAGTCGGCCTGCTACGTCTTCACCACCGAGGAGATCGACCGCCTCGAGGAGGACACCGCCACCCTGCACCAGATGTGCCTCGAGGCCGTTGGGCACGTCGTCGCCAAGGAGCGCTACGCCGACCTCGCCATCCCCGAGGCCTTCTGGCCGCTCATCGAGCAGTCGTGGCGGGCGCAGGACTTCACCCTCTACGGGCGCTTCGACCTGGCCTACGACACCCGCCAGCGGCCCAAGCTGCTGGAGTACAACGCCGACACCCCCACCAGCCTCGTCGAGGCCGCGGTGGTGCAGTGGTTCTGGAAGGAAGAGGTCTGGCCCGAGTTCGACCAGTGGAACCGCGTGCACGAGGCCCTGATCGAGCAGTGGCAGAAGTTGCCGCCGGGCCTCACCCACTTCGCCTACTTCGCGGGCTCGCTCGAGGACCAGCGCACCGTGGAGTACCTCGCCGACACCGCCACCCAGGCCGGGCACTCCGCCAAGACCATCCCCATCGACCAGGTGGGCTGGGACACGGCCAAGCTCCACTTCACCGACCAGCACGACCTCAAGATCGAGCGCATGTTCAAGCTCTACCCCTGGGAGTGGTGGGTCCACGAGGCCTTCGGGGAGTACCTGCTGGGCAAGCCCTTCCAGCCCATCGAGCCGGCCTGGAAGATGGTCCTGTCCAACAAGGGCATCCTCGCCGTCTTGTGGGAGCTCTTCCCCGGCCACCCCAACCTGCTGCCCGCCTCCTTCGACCCCGGCAAGATCTCGGGTGCGATGGTCCGCAAGCCGCTGCTCTCGCGCGAGGGGGCCAACGTGAGCCTGTACGGCGACAGCCTCGGCATCGGCGCCCCCGACACCAAGCTGCTCGAGACCCTCGGCCCCTACGGCGAGGAGGGCTACGTCTACCAGGAGTTCTGGCCGCTGGCCGAGTTCGACGGGCAGCGGGCAGTGCTGGGGAGCTGGATCGTCGGCGACGAGCCCGCCGGCCTGGGGATCCGCGAGGACGAGCACCTCATCACCCAGAACGCCTCGAGGTTCGTCCCCCACATCATCGAAGCCTAGATGCCTGTAGGAGAAGTCATGACCCAAACCGACAACGTCGAGTTCATCCGCTTCTACGCCCCGCAGTTCGCCGCGCTGGGCCTGGCCCTGGCCGGGCTGCTCGCGGTGCTGGCCGTGAGCCTCAAGCGCCGCTACGGCCACCTCAAGCCGGTCCTGGTGGACATCCTGGACGGGGGCGACACCCAGACCTCCGCCGCCCGGTGGGGGGTGCGGGTGCTGGCCCTGCTCACCATCGGCAGCGTGCTGGCGCTGGTGCTCGAGACCGAGCCCTCCATCTACCTCTCCTACGGCGGCGTGCTCATGGCCGTCGAGGTGCTGTGCCTGGCCATCTTCACCGCCGAGCTGCTGCTGCGGCTGTGGCTGGCCCCCGAGATCACCCGCGACCCCAACCGCCTGCGGGCCGCCGTGCGCTACCTGCTGAGCCCCATGGGCCTGGTGGACCTGCTGACGGTGGTCCCGGGGTGGCTCTTCTTCTTCCCCGGCTCCGAGCAACTCGCCACCTTCCGCATCCTGCGGCTGCTGCGCCTGCTCAAGCTGGGCCAGTACGCCGGGGTCATCGCCCTGCTCGACGACGTGGTGCGCCGCAAGCGCACCCTGCTCTTCGCCACCTTCAGCCTGGCCTTCATCATCCTGGTGGGGGCGAGCGCGCTGATGTACGCCCTCGAGGGCGGCCTCCAGCCCGAAAAGCTCGGCAGCATCCCCCAGGCCATGTGGTGGGGCGTGGTCACGATGGCGACCATCGGCTACGGCGACGTGACCCCCGTGACCGTGATGGGCAAGGTGCTGGCCGGGGTCGTGGCCTTCACCGGCATCGGGCTGTTCGCACTGCCCACCGCCATCCTCGCCACCGGCCTGATCGAGGAGGCCACCGCCCGCAACCGCGTGGACGACCCCTGCTACCTCGCCCTCAAGGCCCTCTACCAGGCCGAAGGCGCCGACCCCGTCGAGCGGGCGCGGCTCCTGGAACGGGCCCGGATCGCGCTCGAGGCCCGCGAGCGGGAGCTGGGGCTCGAGGCTCCCGCCCGGGAGCACCCCCGCCCGGGGGCCTGAGCCCCCGCCCCTCCGTCCTGCTCCCTTGTGCGGGGGCCCGGGAGGGGCTACCGTAAGACGATGCCGCGCAGGGTCCGGGCCGGTGGCGTGGGAACGGGACGGGGAAGGTTCAGCCGGGTGCGGGGGCAGCCCTTCGGATGAGCGAGGTTCCCCGGCCCGTCGTGCTCGAGGGGTTCATCCCGCTCGAGAACGCCCGCCTGTTCTACCGCGACGTCGGGCAGGGGCAACCCGTCGTCGTCCTGCACGGCGGGCCGGATTTCGACCACACCTACCTGCTCCCCGACACGGACCGCCTGGCCCGCTCGTACCGCCTCATCTACTACGACCAGCGAGGGCGCGGGAGGTCGGCGGCCGGGGTGCGGCCCGAGGACGTGTCGCTCCGCTCGGACGTCGAGGACCTGGAGAGCCTGCGGGCCCATTTCCGGCTGGAGTCCGTCGCGCTCCTGGGCCACTCCTGGGGCGGCCTTCTGGCCATGGAGTACGCGCTCCGGCACCCCCAGCGCGTGTCGCACCTGATCCTGGTCAACACCGCCCCCGCCTCGCACGGCGACTACCTGTTGTTCCGGCGGGAGCTGCCCGGCAAGCGAACCGCCACCGACCTGGAAAAGCTCGGCTCCCGACCCGCCGACCCCCGGTACCAGGACGGCGACCCCGACGTGGTCGCCGAGTACTACCGCAGCCATTTCCGGGCCGCCCTGCGGCAACCCGAGCACCTGGAAAGGCTCGTCCAGAGCCTGCGCTCGAGCTTCACCCGCGAAGGCGTCCTGAAGGCGAGGGCCATCGAGGAGCGGCTCATGGAGGACACCTGGCTTTCCGGCACGTACGACCTGCTCCCCCGGCTCGAGCACCTCCGCGTCCCCACCTTGCTCATCCACGGGGAGCACGACTTCATCCCCCTGCAGTGCGCGGCCCGCGTGGCCGAGGCCATCCCCGGCGCCCGGCTCACCGTCCTGAGGGGTTGCGGCCACTTCGCGTACATGGAAGCTCCGGAGGAATTCCGGCGGGCAATCGCGGATTTCTTCGCGGCAGACGATTTTTAAGGACGTAAAAGCTCGAGCCCGCGAGCCGGGTCTGGTATGGTCATCGGGTAGTCCGTAGCGCTTGTCCGAGGGGGTCATATGAACTCAAAGCCGGTCTACGTCCTGGGCTCCGGAGCCATCGGCTTCCCGCTGGCGGCCTACCTCGCCAGGGCCGGAAGGCCGGTGGTCGCCGTTCGCACCCGCAGCCCGCACGTGCCGAGGGGCACCGTCACCGTGAGCGTGGACGACGGCGCCGAGCGCGTGAGCGCCGAGGTAGAGACGGTCTCGCTGTCGGGGCTGGGGGGCCTCGAGGGGACGATGGTGGTGGCCTCGAAGTCCTACGCCAACCCCGCGATCGCCCGTGAGCTGGCCGGCAAGGCGGCGAAAGGCCCCGTCGTGATCCTTCAGAACGGGGTCGGCGTGGAGAAACCTTTCCTCGAGGCCGGCTTCCCCACCGTCCTCCGCTGCGTCCTCTACGCCACCGGCCAGGCCCTCTCCGAGCACGAGTTCCGCTTCCGCCCCATCGCCTCCTCGCCCATCGGCGTCGTGAGCGGGACCCAGCCGGACCTGCAAGCCTGCGTCGCGGCGCTGCACACCGCGCCCTTCCCCTTCCACGCCGAGGCCAACATCCAGCGTGAGGTCTGGAAGAAGGCGATCATCAACTCGGTCTTCAACTCCGTCTGCCCGCTGCTCGAGGTGGACAACGGCATATTCGTGCGCTCGGAGGCGGCGGCCGGTCTGGCGCTCGAGGTGGTGCGGGAGTGCCTGGCGGTGGCCGACCGGCTCGGCCTGGGCCTGAGCGAGGCCGAGGTGATGGAGCAGATCCTGCGGATCAGCCGGGGGTCCGACGGGCAGCTCATCTCGACGCTACAGGACATCCGCAACGGCCGCCCGACCGAGATCGAGTCGCTCAACCTCGAGATCGCGCGGGTGGCGGCCTCGCTGGAGCCCCCGGTCCCGCTCCCCAGGGTCGAGCTGCTGGGCCGGATGGTGCTGCTGAAGTCGCTGCAAAGGGCAGGGAAGGGCACCCGCCCGGCCGCGGGCTGAGCCCCGGGCGGCCCGCCTCAGGCGGTTTCGTACTCGAGCCCTACCACCTTCAGCACCTGCTCGCCCCGGGCCGTCTTCAGCCGCGCCTCCTCGCCCACCCTGCGCCCCATCAGCGCGCGGGCGATGGGCGCGGTGAAGGCCACCCGGCCCGTCGTCGCGTCGGCTTCGTCTACCCCCACGATGGTCAGGCGGTGCTCCTCGCCCGCGGCGGTGCGCACCGTCACCGTGGCCCCGAAGCGCACCTCGTCGGGCGGCCCGCCGCCGGGCGTGACCACCTGGGCGCTCGAGAGCCGTTCCTCGAGCGCCTCGATCCGGCCCTGCACCCCGGCGAGCTGCCGGGGGTCGGACAGCACCCGCTCGCGCTCGGCCATCAGCTCGGCCAGCTCGGCCTCGAGCAACGCGTAGCCTCGAGGCGTGACCAGGTTGGGGGTGCCGGGCGGCAGGGGGGCCCTCGAGGGGACGATGACCTCCTCGCCGGAAGCGTCTTCTTTGATGAAAGCTCTGCTCATGGCTCGAACCTCGCGGTCGTCTTCCTCGAAACTAAGCCCTTAGCCTGATTGTGCACTGATCGGGCTGTTCGCGTGGCGCCTCGAGCCGAGGCCCCCGCCGCTCAGGCCTTGCCTTGAGCTTAGCCAGAAAAAGTTGTATAGTTGAAAACTTATGACCGAATCCGAGATCATCCGATACATCACCGAGTCCTTCGCCGGTGTCGAGGTTGCGACCGTGAACGGGGACAGCTATTTCTTCTACGACCCCGAGCGCAAGTTCCCCTTCGCCACCCTGGTCACCAGCAACGCCCACGACCAGGCCTCCGACCTCGACCGGCCTGGGGTTTTCCGCCTGAACATCGGCGTCGGGAGCGACACTTACCGCTCCATGTTCGGCCAACAGCCCCCCTTCCCGAGGGACGGCGGGATCGTGAACACCGGCCACGACTTCACCGCGCTCGACCGGATCATGCCCCACCCCGTCTACGCGGCGATGTCCTGGGTCTGCGTGCTCAACCCCGGCGAGGCCACGCTCGAGACCGTGAAGCGGCTGCTCGAGGAGGCGTACGAGCTGGACGTAAAAAAGCACGCGAAACGGAAACCTCCTGCTGGAGCGTGAGCAGGAGCCTAGGAAAGGGTTGGTTGAATCGCGCTTTTAGCTTTCGTGAGGGAGGTTAGGGCGTGCGCGATAATGTTTCTGCTTCCGTGTCGTACCGGAATGCAAAGCCCGGCGAGATCATCACCTTCGGTAGTTATCCACAGACCGCGGATGGCACGGACAGAACGCCCATAAAGTGGCGGGTGCTGCAAAACTCCGGCAGCGAGCTGTTCATCCTGAGTGAGGATATTTTGGAGTGCAAGCGGTATCACGCTGAGTACGCGGATGTCACTTGGCAGGACTGTGACTTGCGAAAGTGGCTGAACGAGGAGTTTTATACCGCCGCGTTCGATGACGATGAGAAGAGACTCATCCGGACGACACGCTGTACGGACAACGGAGATGGTAGCCCGGACACCGAGGACAAGGTTTTTTTGCTCAGCGTTGCCGAGGTACAGCGGCTGACCCATGTGCTCGGCAAGGATTTTCGCCGTACGGTGGGAACTGAGTTCGCCAAGGTAAAAAAAGCGGACGGCTGTCATCTGTACGTGATGGACAAAAATGTCGAGGCTGACTACATAACCGAAAACGGCAGGAAATATGGCTGCTCGTGGTGGTGGCTGAGAACCCGAGGAAGCAGCCCGTCGCGTGCGTTTTTCGTCGGCACCCGTGCCAGCATCCGCGGCTATGCTCGAGTCAACCTTGCCCGCAACGGCGTGCGCCCCGCTGTAAAGCTGGATTTACAGGGCTAGATATTTAGGTATTTGATACTGTAATCCCCCCAATGAAATGATGTCCCACGGGTCGTGCTAGCAGCTAAAACGAGAATTGGGCGGTGAGGAACACAAATGATACTACCCAAGATTCGAGACCCCAGGTTTATTACCCTACGTCGCGGCGGCACTCTGCAAGACGCCCATCACCGTCTGCTTGCTTTGTGGGCGGCGGCTTGCGCCGAGCATGTGTTGCACTTGTTCGAGGCGGTGCAGCCCTCAGACCCTCGGCCTCGCCAAGCCATAGAACATGTTCGGGCGTGGACTCGAGGCGAAATCAAAATGATGGAGGCCCGTGCGGCGGGTGGCCGTGCCATGTCTGCGGCAAGAGTGTTGAGCGGAGCTGCCCGCTACGCCGCGTATGCTGCGGGTCAGGCGGCTGTGACAGCCCATGTCGCAGCACACGAGTTGGGGGCGGCGGCCTACGCGATCAAGGCGGCGCGTGCGGCGGCTCCTAAGGATCAGCAGCAAGAAGCGGGCCGCCTCGAGTGTCAGTGGCAGAGGGCACAGCTCCCTGACGAGATTCGAGAACTCGTGCTCGACGACCAGAGGCTACGCAACGAGATCTGCTGGTTCGTATTTGATGGCTGACCGGCTCGCTCCGACTGCGAGACGGCTGCTGACCCGATAATCAACGGTTGACGAAATGTCCAAAACCCAGTACCTTGCTATAACAAGGTAGCTTGCCATATGGATAGTGAGAAGTTCAATTCACTGCGGAAAGGTTTGCTCGAGTTCCTAATCCTCGGAATTATCTCGTCGGGGAAAGTCTACGCCGCAGATATTCTTCAGCGTCTGCGGGCGACCGACTTTGCCACTCAAGAGGGCACGCTCTACCCACTCCTGAGCAAGATGCGCCGCGAGGGGCTGCTGGATTACGAGTGGCAGGAGTCGGGCTCGGGGCCACCTCGCAAATACTACGAACTCACAAGCGCGGGCCGAAAGCAATTAGCCGATTTTCGCGCCTATTGGAAGTCTCTAACCCAGCTTATCGAGCAGATAGGAGAACGAAAATGAAAAAGGTAATCAATATCAGTTTGAGCGGTCACCCTAACATGTTTCAAGCAGACGAGGCGGCTTATGACGTGCTCCGGCAGTACCTCGAGCGGGCTCGAGCGCGGCTGAAAAATGATCCAGACCGCGAAGAGGTCATTCGGGATTTGGAGCAGTCCATTGCCGAGAAACTTGCTGTCGTGGTGGGTTCAGGCGTGGAGGTCATGGGCATCGCCGATGTCAACGCGGTGCTCGAGGAGATAGGCGCAGTGGACGGGGACAAAGGAAGCGGCTTTGCAGACACTGCAGACCAGCCTCCCCGCCGTCGCCTGTGTCGGATCAAAGAAGGACAGCAGATTGCGGGGGTCTGTCAAGGGTTGTCGGCTTACTCGAGCGTCCGCGTGGACTGGGTTCGTCTGGTCTTTCTGCTGCTGGCAACTTCCACGGCGGGGGTGGGCGCACTGGCGTATGTGGTTATGATGTTTGCCCTACCCATAGTTTCAACACGGGAAGAGTATTTTGCGGCTAATCGGGATCAAGCAGGGCAAATGTGAGCGGGTGGTTATCAGTTACGGCGCACGGTGTTGTCACCGCGCGCCACTCAGAGCTTAGTCCTTGTACGGGTCGAACTCGTTGGCCCCGGCCATCACCACGATCAAAGGGCGCAGGGTGTGCAGCACCTCGACGGTCTTGCCCTGGGCCTCGAGCACCTCCGGCAGGCGGCGGTACACGTGGGGGCTCTCGTCGAGGCCGCCCCCGCGCAGGGTCACGCCCTTCTGCTTGAGCCACTTCTTCATCGCCCCCTGGGTGACCTGCCCCGGCTGGAGGATCTTCCCGGTCTTACGGTCCACCTTGCCGAGGGCCTGGCGACGGCTCATCACCCGGCCCGCGCCGTGGACGGTGGAGAAGAGCGCAGCTTCCTGCAGGGTGCGGGTTTCGGGGTCGGGGTCGGGGGTGCCCTGCAGGATCACGGCGTCGTCGCCCATGCTGCCGCCCACGAAGCCCTTCTGGCCGGGGAAGGCGGGGGTTGCGCCCTTGCGGACGACCACGTACTCCTCACCGCCGTGAGTCTCCTTCCAGGCGAAATTGTGGTGGTTGTGGACGAGCTCGAGCTCCCGCCCGCCCAAAATCTGCACCACCTTGCGGGCCACCCACTCCCGGCCCACGTAGGCGTAGCGCCCGGCGAGGTTCATGAGGGCCCAGTAGGCCTGGCCGAGTTCGGAGCTGAGGTCGAGCAGCGCCTCCACCTCGGCGCCCCTCGAGCCCCACGGGCGGTTCTGGGAGAGGGCCATGAAGCCCGAGGCCACGGTGTGCCCCAGGCCCCTCGAGCCGAAGTGCACGCCCACCCAGACGCGGGCCTGCTCGTCCAGGGCATCGCTTCCGCGACCGGCAGGGCCGGAAACCTCGGCGAACACGTCCACGTAGTGGTTACCCGAGCCCACGGTGCCGAGCTGGGCGCGGGCCTTCTCGCGCAGGGCCTCGCGCTCGCCCTTGCCGGGGATGGCCTCCCAGGCCGGGTCCTCGAAGAGGGGGTCGTTCACGGGGGCATCGTCCGACTTGTTGGAGCGCCCGATGCCGAAGGAGATGGTGCTGGCGATCTCGTCGGCGAGGGCCTCGAGGTGAGGCTGGATCTGCTCGAGCCTCAGGTCGGTGCGGATGGCGGCGTTGCCGCAGTTGTGCACCACGACGCCCTGGGCGTAGAAGCAGTGCGCCGGGTCCCGGGTGGCGATGTCGTAGACGCAGGTTTCGCGGCCGGCCTCTACGGACTCGATGCTCAGCCAGCATATTTCCCCGCTGTGGTTGGGCTGGGGCTTCGCGGTTGTGGAAAGACGCGGCTTGCCCCGGGTGCCGTAGATGGCGTGGTAGACGAACTCCTCCGGGACGCCATAAGCCTGGCTCACCTGCCGGGTGATCTCCCGCCAGTGAACCCCCTGGGCCTTCAGCGAGCGGGCCTGATCCCGAGCCGCTTCGCGCTTGCGCACCAGGCGCTGGCTCTCCCAAGCGATGCTGGCTACTCGCGCCGCCGCGGCACGGCGCTCGAGGGAGTAGCAGAACCCTACCGTTTCCAGGAAGCGCAGTTGGGCTTCCTGACCGCCGAGGACTTGGGTGCTGTAACCGGACCTGCCGTTGGCGAAGCGCTCGGTGGTCACGACGGAAGCCTCGAAGCCCAGCGAGGCCAGCAGCCGCGCGAGGAAGCGGCTCGAGGCGTCGTCGTGCCCGACGTGCTTGACCTGGAGGTTCGGGATCGTGCCGCTCTTGCCCACCCGGGGGGTGGACATGTCGGCGCTGCAAAAACCGGACAGGAATTGGGCCCGCAGCCACCCGGGCAGGGCGAACAGCCAGGGCATGGGGTCGGCGGGCCACGCCTTCTTGCCGCCGGGAACGCCCAGTCCACGCAGCGCGCGGTGCAGGGTCGTCGAGTCTACGTAGACGTGAAATTCCTCGCGGCGGGCGTTGGGCCGCAGGCGGCGGTGCACCCGGGGCTGGAGGCCCAGCCGGGCGAGGTCGTGCTGGAGGCTCTGGGCGTCGTGGGGGTGATAGGCGTACCAGGAGGCCCGCTTGCCGTCGGCGCTGAGGTGGCCGTCGCCGCAGAGGAAGCCCATCAAGCGCAGCAAGGGGGCCAGGCGGGGGTCTTTGGCCTCGTGGGGCAGCCCCAGGTCGCGCCCTTCCGCAGGCATCGGTATGGAGCCGCTGGGCTCCTCGTAGGGCATCCCCACGAAGGGGTTGCAGGCGACCCGGTCCTCCGGGCCGAGTTGCCCGGCCTCTTTCCATCCTTCCAGGGTGAGCACCTGGTGGTCGGGGGTGAGCTCGAGGAGGCGCCCGTTGCTCAGCCGCAGCCGCAGGGTGGGCCTCCGCCCGGTCAGCACGTGGCCGGAGTGGGCGGAGGCGGGGCGGGAGTTGAAGCCGTCCCACAGGCTGATGGGGTGGTGGGGCAGCACGCGTTCGATCGGCAGGGAGTACCCGTCGGCGGTGGTGACCAGGCTCCCCTGGGCGATGCAGGCGATGTCGAAACCAACGCCCGCCACCGAGACCTTGTCGCGGTAGGCCGCTACCCCTCCGATGGGCATGATGTAGCCCACGTGCGAGTCGGCGCATAGCACCGCCCGCTCAGCCCTTTCGTAAACCTGGCGGATCTGGCCTATGGTTTCCCTGTCGGGGTTTCCGAAGATGACGATCCCGTTTTCAATCCGCATCGATGTGCGTCTCGCTTTCGATAAAGGTCTTGATGAGCTCGGTGATCCGCTGAGGTTGCGTACGTATTTCACTCTCCCAAACCACCAAGACGCGAATTCCTGCTTCGGCCAATTTCTGGATCCTCCGGGCGTCCTTATGCCATTTCTGTGCTGCCGTCATCTTATACCGGATTCAAAAAGATAATCATCCAACCCAGAACCCTGGAGGCTATCTTTTTGAATCCTAGAGCACACCCCTCCCTGACGGTCGGCGAAGCAAGCGTATCCCTTCGGTCGGCCGCCCCGCCTTGGCGGGGCGGCGTCACCGTTCGGTGACGAACTAACCGAATCTGGTATTAAGGGACTCGTTGTAATACTCGGGCCGAAACAGCCGGGGGTTGCAATGCCAGAAGTCGCCGAAGCACTCGATGGCTTTCCCAGTTTCTAGCAGAAAGTCCACGTTATAACGCCCGATCTGCTTGTTTTGCTCGTATTCCACCCCCATCTGATCGAGGACGCGAGCTACCCAGGTCTCGGGCTCAGTTTTCGAGGAGCGTTTGCTGGCCCGTTGCCCGACCTCGATAAACTTCTTTAGCAGCTCGTATTTCCTTTCTTCGCTGATGTTGGACCACCATTTCTTCCGTGCCTCACTGGCTTTCGCTGGGTCGCGACACCCGCCTTTGTAGGTGGCCTTATCACGGGCGGCTTGAGCGAGGCGCATCCGCTGCCGTGTCTCGTGAGAATGTTGTTTCCCGTAGAAGCTGTTCGCCACGCCCGAGCGCTCGAGGCATCGCTGACAGCGCGCTCCCCTTGTTTTTCGGTGTAGGGTTTTCCCGCAGCCGGAACACCTCCGGCCCGTGCGCCCTTTCCACCTGGGGTTGCGTTCCATCGGCAGGCCACAGGATTTGCGCACGTCCGGGTCCATCAAGGGTAGCCCAGGGTGACGCAGGCGGTATTCCTGCGGGCTTATGCCGGAGCACGGCTTGAGGTGCCGGAAGTTAATGCTACGCACCTCTTGCCCGCACTCGGCACAGCGCATAGGTCGAGTGTAAAGAACCATTGGGAAAAATAAAACAGCCCGCTGCTCGAGCGGGCCGGTTGAAAAGCGGCTTTCAGCCGATGCGACAACCCGTCGCCCGCGTGAGCGCACGCAGGGAATTCGCGCTGGGTTGGGGCATCCGGCCAAACATGCGGTTTTACACCTCCAAAAGGGTAGGGGCGATGCGTGCATCGCCCCTACGTCTGGTGCCGGGAGCGGGACTTGAACCCGCATGAGCTTGCGCTCGCTACCCCCTCAAGATAGTGTGTCTACCAGTTCCACCATCCCGGCAAGGGCAAAGGACAGTTTAGGAGCCAAGGCCCGGCTTGTCAAGGATGCCCCCCGGCCTTGCCAAGTGGCCGGGGTGGGTGTAGTGTGACCCTGAGCCCGCTAGGGTGACACAGCTCGGCCCGTCCTTGGTGCTGTGGCGCGTAGCCGCAGCTTAAAGTGGGGAAACCGGTGAAGCCCGCAGGGGCCAGTCCGGTACTGTCGCGCAACGGTGAGGGTGCATTGGGACCGACCTCCGGTCACCGCCTCGAGTCCGAATACCTGCCAAGGAGCCTCCCGACCCGATTAAGGAGGCACCTCTCGCAAGAAGGGGGAGTATTCGGGGAACCACCGCTTTTCGGATGCCCCTGCTCCCGCAGGGGCGTTTTCTATGCCCCAACCTCCGCGTGAAGGCCGAGCGCCCGTGGGCGGCTCAGGAGGCATAGATGAAGCGTGTGTGGTTGTTCGTGTCAGCCCTGCTGTTCTCCCTGGCCTTCGCCCAGTTCCCGCGCACCCTCAAGGACGACCTGGGGCGCGAGGTGACGATCCAGGCCGCGCCCAAGCGCGTGGTGGCGATGCTGCCCTCGATCAGCGAGACGATGTGCGCCATGGACGCCTGCGGCCGGCTGGTGGGGGTGGACGACTACTCCGACTACCCCGCCCAGGTGACCCGGCTGCCCCGGGTGGGGGGGCTGTACAACCCCAACCTCGAGGCCATCGTCGCCCTCAAGCCCGACCTGGTGTTCGTCTCGGTCTACGGCAAGCTGCACGAGGGGCTCGAGAAGGCGGGCGTCAAGACCTTCGCCGTCCGGACCGAGAGCTACGACGACATCTTCCGCAGCATCCGGGTGCTGGGCCGGGTGCTGGGCCTGGAGGGCCAGGGCGAGCGGCTGGTGGCGCGGGTGCAGAAGGAGGTCTTCGAGGTCGAGACCCTGGCGGCCAAGGCCAAGGACCGGCCCACCGTCTACTACGAGATCGACCCCACCCCCTACAGCGTGGGCCCCGACTCCTTCATCGGCGTGCTCATCGCCAAGGCCCGCGGCGTGAACATCCTGCCCAAGGAGCTGGGCCTGTTCCCCCAGGTGAGCCCCGAGCTGGTCGTGCAGAAGAACCCCCAGGTGATCATCCTGACCCACCCCGGGCTGGCCGACCTCAAGAAGCGGCCGGGCTGGGCGGGGATCCGCGCGGTGCAGGCGGGCCGCTTCTGCTCCTTCACCGGCGACGGCGACAACCTGCTCTCGCGCCCGGGCCCGCGGGTGGCCCAGGGGCTCAAGCTGCTGGTGGCCTGCCTGCACCCCGAGCTGAGGTGAGAGGGCCGTGGTGAGGGCCCCCGCGCTCCCCTCCGGCCGCCTGCCCCTGCGCCTGGGGGTGATGGCTGCGATGCTGGGCCTGCTGGCGCTGGGGCTGGTGCTGGGGGTCGGCTTCGGCGCGGTCGCGCTGGGCCCCGCCGAGGTGCTGCGGGCGCTGGCGGGCCTCGAGGCCAACCCCATCGTCACCGAGCTGCGGCTGCCGCGGGTGCTGGGGGCCATGCTGGTGGGGGCCGCGCTGGGCCTGTCGGGCGCGGCCTTCCAGGGCCTCTTCCGCAACCCCCTGGCCGACCCCTACCTGATGGGCTCGGCGGCGGGCGCGGCCTTCGGGGTGACGCTGGCGGTGAGCCTGGCGGGCGGGATGAGCGGGGCCTTCGCCCAGGGGGCGGTGTTCGAGGCGCTGCCGGTCTCGGCCACGCTGTTCGGCTTCCTGGGGGCGCTGCTGGCGGTGGCCGTGACCCTGCTGTTGTCGGGCGGGGCCAGCCGCACCCACGACCTGATCCTGGCCGGGGTGGTGGTGGGGAGCGTGCTGGTGAGCCTGACCAGCTACCTCATGCTCATGGACGCCGACCGGGTGCGCGCGGTGTTCGCCTACACCCTGGGCAACCTGGCCTTCCTGGGCTGGGCGGGGGTGCGCAGCGTGGGCTTCTACCTGCTGCTGGCGCTGCCGCTGGTGTGGGCCTTCGGGCGCACGCTCAACGCGCTGAGCCTGGGCGAGGAGACCGCCCGCAGCCTGGGGCTGCCGCTGCCCCGGCTCAAGCTGGCCCTGATCGCGGTGGTCACGCTGCTGACGGCGGCGGCGGTGGCCCAGGCGGGGATCATCGGCTTCGTGGGGCTGGTGGCGCCGCACATCCTGCGCCGCCTGATGGGCGGGGACTACCGCTACCTCCTGCCGGCCTCGGCGCTGGGCGGGGCGGTGCTGATGGTCTATGCCGACCTGCTGGCCCGGGTGCTCATCGCCCCGGCCGAGCTTCCGGTGGGGATGGTCACCACCCTGCTGGGCGGCCCCTTCTTCCTGTACCTATTGTGGAGGGAACGTGGCCGGGCCTGAGGCGGGCCTGCGGGCGGAGGGCGTGAGCCTGGCCTACCGGGGCCGGAGGGTGCTCGAGCGCGTGAGCCTCGAGCTGCCCCGCGGCGCTTGGCTGGCCCTGCTGGGCCCCAACGGGGCGGGGAAGAGCACCCTGCTGCGCCTGCTGGCCGGGCTGCTGGGGCCGAGTGAGGGGCGGGTGCTGCTGGAGGGCCGCCCCCTGGCCGGGTGGAGCCCGTGGGCGCGGGGGCAGCGCCTGGCCCTGGTGCCGCAGAACGGCCCCTACCCCGAGGAGCTCACCGTCGAGGAGGTCGTGCGGCTGGGGCGCACCCCCCACCTGGGCCTGCTGGGGCGCGAGGGCCGCGCCGACGCCGAGGCGGTGGACTGGGCCCTGGCCCAGACGCACACCGCGGAGTTCCGCCGGCGCCTGCTCGGCACCCTCTCGGGCGGGGAGCGGCAGCGGGTGATGCTGGCGCGGGCGCTGGCCTCGAGGCCCCACTACCTGCTGCTCGACGAGCCCACCGCCCACCTCGACCTGCACCACCAGGCCGAGTTCGTGGGCCTGCTGGCGGGCCTGCGGGCCCAGGGGATCGGGGTGCTGACCGTGCTGCACGACCCCAACCTGGCCCGCCAAGCCGACCGGGTGGCGTTTTTGGCCGAGGGGCGCGTGGTGGCCGAGGGCCCGCCGGAGGCGGTGATCCGGGAAGACCTCCTGGCGCGGGTCTACGGGCCGATGGTGCGGGTGCGCGAGGTGGACGGCCGCCCGGTGGTGCTGCTGGGGTGAGCATGCTCGAGGCCCAACGGACCAGCCTCAAGGTGACCCAGGAGCTATTGCTGCTCGACCTGGGCGAGGTGCGCCGCCTGGAGACCCAGGACGGCCCGGCCCTGGCCCGCTACGTGGCGGTGCTGCGGGGCCAGATGGGGCAGTGTTCGCGGCTGGGGCGAGGTTTCCCCCAACTGCGCCTGCTGCGGGCCGGAGTGCCCCCCGGCGAGAGCCTGGTCTACGTCCTCGACGCCGACCCCCTCGAGTTCACCCTCGAGGAGGGCGTGCTGCGCCTGCCCGGCCTGCGGGTCTACCTCGAGGGGCCCCCGCCCTTCGTCGAGACGCCGTTCTACGCCGTGCTGACGCCGGGGGAGGGGCCGTGAGCGGGAGGGTGGAGCTGTGGCTGGTGCGCCACGGGCAGACCGTGTGGAACGCCGAGGGCCGCCTGACGGGCTGGAGCGACGTGCCGCTCACCGGGCTGGGCGAGGCCCAGGCGCGGGCCCTGGCCCCGCTCCTGGCCGCCGAGCGCTTCGACGGGGCGGTGGCCTCCGACCTCGCCAGGGCCGTCCAAACCGCCCGGCTGGCCTACGGCGAGCCCGAGCGGGTGCTGCCCGAGCTGCGGGAGCTGAACTTCGGCGCGCTCGAGGGCCTGCGCTGGGCCGAGCTCGACGAAGCCCACCGGCAGGCCCTGCTCGGCTTCGACGGCTTCGCCGCCCCGGGCGGGGAGTCCACGGCCGGGATGCGCTCGAGGGTCTACGGCGCCTTCGACCGCCTGCCCGCCGGGCGCCACCTGATCTTCACCCACGGGGGCGTGCTGCGCCTGGTGCTGCGTGAGTTCGATCAGGACCGCTTTTTGCCGCCCTGCGCGGTGGTGGGGCTCGACTGGACGGCCCGCCGGGTGCGCTTCGTGCGGGGGGAGGAGGCCGGGGGTGGAGCTTAGGGACGCCGGGCTGGTCCTGGTCACGGGCGGGGCCCGGGCGGGCAAGAGCATGGCCGCGCAGGAGTGGGCCTGGGCGCTGGGCGGCGAGGGCGTGAGCTTCATCGCCACGGCCCAGGCCCTCGACCCCGAGATGGAGCGGCGCGTCGCGGCCCACCGGGCGGAGCGGCCCCCGGCCTGGGAGACCCTCGAGGAGCCCCTGGACGTGGCGGCGGCCCTACGCCGCGCCCGCCACGGCGTGGTGGTGCTCGACTGCCTGACGCTGTGGGTGTCCAACCTGCTGCTGCGGGAGCCGGACCCGGTGGAAGCCCCCGAGGCGCTGCGCCCGCACCTCGAGGGGCTGCTGCGGGCCCGCCTCGAGACCGGCAAGCGCTTGCTGGTCGTGACCAACGAGGTGGGGCTGGGCATCGTGCCCGACAACCCCCTGGCCCGGCGCTACCGCGACCTGCTGGGCTGGGCCAACGCCCGCCTCGCCCGCGAGGCCGACGCGGCGTACCTGATGGTCGCGGGCCTGCCCCTGAGGCTGAAGTGAGGTGACCGCATGCGACTGCCCGACGTTTCCCCCGTCGATCCCGGATGGCTCGAGGCCGCCTGGGCTCGCCAGGACCAACTGACCAAGCCCCCCAGGGCCCTGGCCTACCTGGAAGAACTCGGCGTGCGGCTGGCGGCGACCCGGCGGAGCCTGCGCCCCGAGCTGGGCGCGGGGGCCGTGGTCGTCTGCGCCGCCGACCACGGGGTGGCGGCGGAGGGGGTCTCGGCCTACCCGGCGGAGGTCACGGGCCAGATGGTGCTCAACTTCCTGCGGGGCGGGGCGGCCGTCAACCAGATCGCGCAGGCGGCCGGGGCCGAGGTCTACGTGCTGGACGTGGGCGTGCGGGCCGAGCTCCCCGCGCACGAGCGCCTGATCGCGGCCCGGGTGCGCCCGGGGAGCGGGAACCTCCGCCTCGAGCCCGCCATGACCCGGGCGCAGGCCGAGCAGGCCGTCGAGGCGGGCATGCAGGCGGCGCGGCGGGCCCTGCGGGAGGGGGCCACGCTGCTGGCGGCCGGGGACATGGGCATCGGCAACACCACCGCGGCGGCGGCGCTCACGGCGGCCTTCCTGGGCCTCGAGGCCGCCGCCGTCACCGGGCGGGGCACCGGCGTGGACGACGCCCGCTACCGCCACAAGGTGCGGGTGGTGGGGGAGGCGCTCGAGCGGGCCGCGCGCTCGCTGGGCGACCTCGCCCGGGCCGACCCCCTGGCGGTGCTGGCCGAGCTGGGCGGCCTGGAGGTCGCGGCCATCGCCGGGGTCTTCCTGGCGGGGGCCGAGGCCGGGGTGCCCCTGGTCACCGACGGCTTCCCGGTGACGGCCGGGGCGCTGGCGGCGGTGCGGCTGTGCCCGGCGGTGCGCGGGTACCTCTTCGCGGGCCACCGCTCGGCCGAGCCGGGCCACGCCCTGCAACTGCGGGCGCTGGGGCTGCGGCCGGTGCTCGAGCTCGACCTGCGCCTGGGCGAGGGCACGGGGGCGGTGCTGAGCTTCCCGGTGCTGCGGGCGGCGGCGCGGGTCTTGGCAGGCATGGCTACATTCGCCGAGGCCGGCGTCGGGCAGACTGCGGCTGCGGAGCAGGGCTGAGGGCGCGATGGCGAAGCTTAAGGAGGGCGAGGACTACTACCTGGAGGGCGGCCTCTACGTCTTCACGGCGGCCTACCACCTCAAGCGCGGCCACTGCTGCGGCTCGAAATGCCGCCACTGCCCCTACCCGCCCGAGGTGCAGGCCGAGGCCATCCGCCGCCGCCTGGCCGGGCTGCCGGTGAACCCCCAGGACGAGGCGGCGGGCAAGCGGTAGCCCGGGGCCAAGACTGTAAGCTGCGTCCAGGGACGAAACGGTAGCCGCACGGGGTAGAATCCGAGGCGTGAAGGAAGTCTGGTGGATCCGCCACGGCCAGAGCGCCTCCAACGCGGGGCTACGCACCCGGGACAACCGCTCCAACCCCCTCACCGCCCTGGGCCGCCTCGAGGCCCGCCGCGTGGCCGAGGCCTTAGAACGCGAGCCCGAGCTCATCGTCACCTCGCCCTACGTCCGTACCCTCCAAACCGCCGAACCCGCCCTCGAGCGCTTCCCGCTGGCCTTGCACGAGGAGTGGCCGGTGCACGAGTACACCTGGCTGGCCGACGAGCGCCGCCGCGACACCACCTTCCTCGAGCGCGAGGTCTACGCCGAGCACCACTTCGGCCTGCTCGACCCCCACCGCGTCGATGGTGAGGGCGCCGAGTCGTTCGTGCAGTTCATCGGGCGGGTGGAGGGGGCGCTCGAGCGGCTGCGGGCCCGGCCCGAGCGCTACGTCGTGGTCTTCTCGCACGCCGCCTTCATCCGGGCCGTGCTCTGGACCCAGTTCGCCCGCCCCACCGTCCTGGACTCCAAGGCCATGCAGCAGTTCCTGCGCTTCATGGAGTCGCTGAAGATCCCCAACGCCTCCGTCGTCAAGATGCACCTGGGCGCGGGCGACGAGCTGTTCTTCAGCCCGCCGCTCACCGCGCACCTGCAAGCCCTGCAAGCCGACCTCGTGGCCTGATGCGCCCCTTCTGGCTGGCCCTGGGCTTCCTCACCACCTTCCCCGTGCCCAGCCTGGGCGAGGTCCGGCCCGGGGAGATGCGGGCCGCCTCGGCCTTCTACCCGCTCGCGGGGTACTGCGTGGGCGGGGCGCTGGCCCTGGCCGCCTGGCTCACCCAGCCCCTGCCCGACGGCTTGCAGGGCGCGCTGCTGCTGGCGGTGTGGCTGGGGCTCACCGGGATGCTCCACCTCGACGGCCTCCTCGACTCCGCCGACGCCCTGCTGGCCATGCGCTCCCCCGAACAGCGCCTGAAGATCCTCTCCGACGTGCACCTGGGCAGCTTCGCCTTCGGGGTGGGCTTCGTGCACCTGCTGCTCAAGTGGCAGCTCCTGGCCTCCGGGCCCTCCCCGTGGCTGCTGCTGTGCCTCCCGGCCGTGGTGCGCTTCGCGCTGCTGGTGCCCATGAACCTCTACCCCGCCGCCCGCCCCGAGGGCCTGGGGGCGCGCTCGAGGGAAGGCCGCCTCGCCCCGGCCCTGCTCTTCACCCTCCCCGCCCTGGCCCTATTCCCCTGGCCCGCCCTGGCCGTCCTCCTGACCACCCTGCTCCTGGCCCGCTGGGCCGCCGCACGCCTTGGCGGCGGCCTCTCCGGCGACGTGTACGGCGCGCTGGTCGAGGTAGGGGAGAACGCCGGCCTGCTGGTGGGGGTATGGCTGGTCGGGCAGGGCGGTTGAAGGCTTGTGGGGACCTCTCCCCACCGGCGGTAAGCCGTCAGCTATCAGCTTTCAGCCGTCAGCCTTCAGCGGTAAGCGTGTGGCTCTTGGTAAACCCCTCCCCGCTGGCGGGGAGGGGATATCCCCCCTAACCCCCCTTGCTAAGGGGGGAACCAGGCGTTTTGCGTCTTGCGTCTTGCGTACGACGTACGACGTACGACCCGCGCCCGGCTATCGGCCATCGGCTATCAGCTATCGACCATCGACTATCGACCATCGACCCCAACGAAATAACCCCCCGCAACTCCCGGGGGGCCTTCACTCCAAAAGAGGCTACAACGCCTTGGCCACCGGCTGGGCGAACTCCGGCAGGGCCAGCGTCGGGTTGCGCAGCGCCAGCACTTCCTGGGCGGCCCGGCGGCCGCTTTGCAGGGCCCCGTGGACGGTCCCCGCCCAGGCGTTGGAGGCGGTGCCTTCCCCGGCCCAGAACAGCTTTTGCTCGAGCGGCCGCGCCAGGATGGCTCGAGCGTCGGTGGCGCCTGTGACGGCCATGCTGTAGGCGCCCAGGGCGTAGGGGTCGTCCTGCCACTGGCTCCAGGTCCGGGCGCCGGGGGTGAGGTCGGGGCGGCCCAGGGCCTGGCGCAGGGTGGCGAGGCCGGCCTCGAGCGCGCCCTCCTGGCCGAGCTCGAGCAGCCGCCGCGCCTTCGCCCCGGCGGCGAAGGCGGTCATGACCTCGCCGCCGTAGTCCTGGCCCTTCGAGCTCGACCACCACTCGTCGGGCAGGCCGCCGCAGACGTACAGCCCGTTGACGCCCTCGGGGAGGACGGGCTGCTCGAAGCGGTAGACCAGCTTGAGCACCGTCGCCACGCCCAGCCGCCGCAGCGCCGAGAGCTTCCACTCGGGCAGCTCGGGCAAGAAGCGCACCTTCCCGGCCTTGAGCACCCCCACCGGCAGGGTGATCACCGCCTGGTCGGCGCTGTAGGCCCGGCCGTCCTTGAGGATCACCGTCACGCCGGGGCCGCCCCAGGCGATGGTGTCTACCACGGCGCCCAGCTCGACGTCGAGCCCTTCGGCCAGGGCCTGAACCACGCGGTCATAGCCCGGCAGGGGGCGGTAGTCGCCCTCCTCCGAGGTGGGGTCGAGCATGAACTCGAGCGCGGCCCGGGCCGAGAGCTGCTCGGGGTCGCCGTAGTCGGAGACGTACTCCTGCATCTTGTAGGGGGCGCGGTGCGCGTCGAGGCCCAGGCGCTGGAGGTAGGCCGCGACCGACTCCTCGCCCTGCGCCTCGGGCCAGCCCAAAGCCCGCACGCCCGAAAAACAGACTTCTTCGCCCACCGTGCGCAAACGGCCGTCCGGCAGGCGGATCCAAAGGTCGCTCTGCTGGTTGATGTAGTGAGTTTTGATCTGGTGTTGGTTGAGGATTTCCCAGGTGGGAACCACGCTGGTGTGGACGAACTCGGCCCCGAGTTCGACCGGAACCCCCGCGAAGTCGCGGTCGGTGTGGATGCGTCCTCCGACGCGGTCTCTGGCTTCAAGGATTCGGACCTTGTGTCCTGCTGCCGTGAGGTCTTGGGCTGCGGCCAAACCCGCAATACCGGCTCCGATCACGAGCGTCGTCATGTGAACACCTTTTTTTCTACACTTCTTCTGACCTTCCTCCCGAGAATTGTTGTGGATGCTCGGGCATCACCCTGCCGACTTAGTCGCTCCATCGTGCCGTGGCATACGGCATGGTGGCAGTTCGTCGAGTTTCGCGCTTGCTCGCGCCCGGGTGCGCCCCCTGCCGGGGCGCGGCCGATCAGTTGGTGCGGCACCTCCTCGAAGGTAGCGAATTTCCCCGGGGGACGCCGGGGATTGCCTCATGATAGCCCGGGGGCGGTGCCCCGAGGATGAGTTGGCTCGCAGTCGGGGAAAGGCGGGAAGGGGCGGCCGGGGGCTCGAGGCCGCTCACCCCGCCTCGCTCACCGCCTCCACCGCCGCCAGCGCCTCGGCCAGCATGGCCCGGATGTCCCTGGGGCTCTCGAGGCCCACCGAGAAGCGGATCATCTCGGGCCGGACCCCGGCGGCCAGGCGGGCGGCCTCGGGGATGCGGCCGTGGGTGGTGGTCCAGGGGTGCACGGCCAGGGTGCGGGCGTCGCCGACGTTGGGGGCCTGGATGACCCGGAGGTGGGCCAGGAAGCGGCTGGCCCCCTCGAGCCCGCCCTTCACGCCGAAGGCCAGGATGCTGCCGAAGCCGCCCCGCAGGTACTGCGAGGCCCGGGCGTGGGCCGGGTCGCCGGGGAGGCCGGGGTAGCGCACCCAGGCCACCTGGGGCTGCTCTTGCAGCCAGGCCGCGACCTCGAGGGCGCTCCTACAGGCCCGCTCGACCCGCAGCTCGACGGTCTCGACGCCCTGGAAGAGCAGGTAGGCGTTGAAGGGGGAGAGCACCATCCCGCCCAGCGAGAGGCCGAGCTGCCGGACGCGCTCGAGGAAACATCGCGGGCCGGCGGCTTCCCAGGGGACGCGGCCTTGCGGGTCGGGGGTGGTGAACTGCGGGTAGTTCCGCCAGACCTCGCTCGAGCGGGCCAGCACCGCCCCGCCCAGGATCGAGCCGTGCCCGCTGGCCCACTTGGTCAGGCTGTGGGTGACGGCGTGGGCGCCGTGCTCGAGGGGCCGCGCCAGCGCGCCCACGGCCCCGAAGGTGTTGTCCACGATCAGGGCCACGCCGTGCGCCTCGCACAGCCGGGCCAGGCCCGCCAGGTCGGGGAGCTCGAGCGAGGGGTTGCCCAGGACCTCGGTGAAGACGGCCCGGGTGCGCTCGTTCAGCACCGCCCGCACCGCCTCGACCTCGGGTGCGACGAAGTGGACCCTGACGCCCATGAGGCCGAAGACCTGGCTCAAGAGCCCGACCGTGCCGCCGAAGAGCCCGGGGCTGGCGACGACCTCGTCCCCCGAGCGCACCAGCGCGAGCAGCGCGGCGAAGCTCGCCGCCTGGCCCGAGGCCAGGCACACCGCGCCGATGGCGTCCTCGAGGGCGCTCAGGCGCTGCTCGAGCGCGGCTACGGTGGGGTTTTGCAGGCGGGTGTAGGTGTAGCCCTCGTTGGTGGCGAACTTGTGCGCGCCTTCCTCGAGGCTCTCGAAGCTGTAGGCCGCCGTCGCGTAGATGGGCAGGCCCACCGCGTGGTGGGGGTCGTCGGGCAAGCCGCTGAGTACCGCCAGGGTCGAAAAGTCCACAAAAATCCCCTCCTCGGACGTTCTCCCGAAGAAGGGCTCGTGCCCTTCTTCTATCTTTCCCCGGGTCCTTCGCTGTGCCTAGCGACGGGGGCTCGAGGCGGAGTTAGCACCAAACGTAGCGGCCTGCTCGGTGATGGGCGAGCGGCGGCTACAGGTTGCCGCAGTGTCGTCGGGCCGTTCCCTCGACTGCTCTGGATAGAAGAACGTGCTGGTTGTGGCCCTGAAGCGCAGGGTTAGCCCCGATGGTAGGGGTTGGGCGGGGCGGCGTCAAGACGAGGGGTTGGTTTGCGGTGGGGTGGTTTGGCGGTGTCGGTTCCGCCGTCAGGGGAGCGAGGGGGAGGCCATTCCACGTGGCGAGGGCATCGCGGTACGCGACCCGGCATGCGCCGGAAACCTGCTCCCCCTCTCACCCTCCGAGGGACTCCAG
>NZ_KE387023.1:1702471-1730255 GCF_000430045.1 Calidithermus chliarophilus DSM 9957
CTGCGCCACCCCGCCCACCCCCTCCCGCGTGAGCCGCACACCCCGGCCGGGGCGGGGCAGCCCAAGCCGAGCGGGTGTCCCCTGGGGGGTGGGGCTGTAGTCGGCCTGCGGGGCGGGCACAACCCCAGTGGATGATCGATCCCAACAAGGCGTCTTGCGTCTTGCGCTTTGCGTACGACGTACGACGTACGACCTATCCCCAGCGTCCGGCGCTCGGCGCCCTTACCCCTACTTCCGCTCCTGCACCCGCTTGTGCATCTGTGCGATCAGCTCGCCCACGGGCAGCGTGCGCTGTTCTTTGGCGTGGCGCTCGCGTAGGTTTACGGTGCCGGACTCGGCTTCCTTGTCGCCTACGACCAGGATCAGGGGGATCTTCTGGAGCTCAGCGTCGCGGATCTTGGCGTTCATGCGCTCGCTGCGGTCGTCGATCTCGACGCGGAGCTTGTTCTGGCGCATCTGGGCGGCGATCTGCTGGGCGTACCCCAGGTGCCGGTCGGCGATGGGGACGATGACGGCCTGGACGGGGGAGAGCCACAGGGGGAAGTTGCCGGCGGTGTGCTCGAGGTAGAAGGCGAAGAAGCGGTCGAAGGAGCCCATGATGGCGCGGTGGATGATGACGGGGGTCTCCCGCTCGCCCTTCTCGTTGGTGAACTCCAGGCTGAAGCGGGTGCCGCTGATGAAGTCGAGCTGGTTGGTGGCGATGGACTCCTCCTTGCCCAGCACCGTGCGCAACTGCACGTCGAGCTTGGGGCCGTAGAAGGTGGCCTCGCCGATGCCCTCGACGTACTGGGCACCGGTCTCCTCGAGCGCGGCCCGGATGGCGGCGATGGCCTCGTCCCAGTGGGGGCCGGGCTCGCCGAACTTGGCGGGGTTGTTCTCGAAGTCGGGGAGGGAGAGGCGGAACCAGTAGTCGCTGATGCCGAAGTCCTTGTAGACCTCGTCGAAGAGCTGGATCACGCGGATGAACTCGTCCTTGACCTGGCTCTTCGAGCAGTAGATGTGGGCGTCGTTCTGGGTGAAGCCGCGCACCCGCGCCAGCCCCGAGAGCGTGCCCGAGAGTTCGAAGCGGTAGACGGTGCCGAACTCGGCCAGGCGCAGCGGCAGGTCGCGGTAGCTCTTGAGCCGCGCCTTGTAGATCATGTGGTGGTGCGGGCAGTTCATGGGCTTGAGGTAGTACTCCTCGCCCTCGATCTCGATGGGGGCGTACATGTCGTCCTTGTAGTACGGCAGGTGCCCCGAGGTGTAGTAGAGCTTGGAGTTGGCGATGTGCGGCGTGATGACGTGGTCGTAGCCGTGCTCGAGCTCCTTCTCGTACATGTACTGCTCGAGCTGCCGCCGGATGAAGGCCCCCTTGGGCAGCCACAGCGGCAGGCCCTTGCCCACCTCCTCGCTGATGGTGAAGAGGTCGAGCTCGGCCCCGAGCTTGCGGTGGTCGCGCTTCTTGGCCTCCTCCTGTTGCCAGAGGTAGTGCTCGAGCTCTTCCTTGGTGCGGAAGGCGATGCCGTAGATGCGCTGGAGCATGGGGCGGCTCGAGTCGCCGCGCCAGTAGGCCCCGGCCAGCGAGGTGAGCTTGAAGTGCGGCGGGATGCGGCCCGTGCTCGGCACGTGGGGCCCGCGGCAGAGGTCGGTGAAGCCGTAGCGCTCGTCGCCCTGCTTGTAGAAGCTGATCTCCTCGCCCTCGGGGAGGTCCCGGATCAGCTCGGTCTTGTAGGGGTCCACGCCCTCGAAGCGCTTGAGGGCCTCCTCGCGCGGCAGGACGAAGCGCTGCAGCGGCAGGTCGTCGGCCACGATGCGGCGCATCCGCTCCTCGATGAGGGGCAGGTCTTCCTCGCGCAGCGGGGTCGGGGCGTCGATGTCGTAGTAGAAGCCGTTCTCGATCACCGGCCCGATGGCGAGCTTGACGTCCTCGGGCTTGAAGCCGCGCTCGGCGTAGAGCTCGCGCACCGCCTGGGCCATCACGTGGGCGAGGGTGTGGCGGAAGAGGGGCTGGTACTCGGGGTCCTTCTCGGTGAGGATCTTGATCTTCGCGCCGCTGGCCCCTTCCGGCAGGGGTTTGAGCAGGTCGTAGAGGTCGCCGTCCACGATGGCGCCGATGGCGGCCTTGGCGAGCCCCGGCCCGATGGCCTGGGCGGCGTCCCTGGCCGTCGCACCCTGGGGGAGCTCGAGTTGTTTTCCGTCGGGCAGCACTACGTTCATTCTTCCTCCGCTCGCGCAGGCGCGGCGCCTGCTACAGAAAAAAAGTCCGGCTCGCATTCTACGCGAGCCGGGAGGACCTCCGAAACCTTAGCGGCCTAGAAGTCCTCCCGGCGTCGAGTAGTGGTGGCGAGTCGGAACATCTTGCAGGCCAGTGTAGGGCGTGGGGGGGCTAGCGTCAAATTGGGGGTGGGTGGCCGGACGCGCAGCGCGGGTCGTACGTCGTACGCGAGACGCCAAACGCCGAACGCCGAACGCCAAACGCCGAACGCGAGATGCAAGACGCAAGACGCCAAACGCCAAACGCAAGACGCAAGACGCAAGACGCCTTGTTCCCCCTTAGCAAGGGGGGCTGGGGGGGATATTCCCTCCCCGCCGGCGGGGAGGGTTGGGGAGGGGTTCCCACGAGCCACAGGCCACTAGCCTTTGGCTGACGGCTGACGGCTCATACCAGATTCGGTCAGTTCGTTCCCGAATGGGGACGACCTGACCCGACCGAAGGGATACGCTTTCTTCGCCGACCGTCAGGGAGGGGTGTGCTCTAGGATTCAAAAAGATAGCCTCTGAAGGTCTTTGGTTTGGGTGATTATCTTTTTGAATCCGGTATCAAACCCTCCCCTCGAGCTTCCGCCCCGCGTATAGTCCCCAGCCGTAGCAGCCCGCTGCTACCAGCAGGGGCGCGGCGTAGCCCAGACCGTCGGCCAGGAGGCCGCCCAGGACGGGGGAGAAGGAGACGACGCCGACGACGGTGTTGGCTAAGCCGATGTAGGAGCTGCGGTTTTGGGGGTCGGCGGTGTTGAGGAGGTAGGTGGTGCTGCCCAGGCCCAGCGCGGCGAGGTAGGTGCCCTGGAGCAGGAACACCAGGCCGAAGGCGCCGGGCGGCAGGAGCAGGGCCAGGATGGGGGTGACCATGCCCAGGCTCGCGCCGCTGAGGATGAGCAGCTTGGAGCCGTAGCGCTGGGACAGGCGCACCCACAGCAGGTTGGAGAGCACGCTGGCGAGGGTGTAGAGCGTGAGGTAGAGGCCGATCTCGCTGCTCTGGCCCAGCTTGCGCACGGCGTAGGCGGCGTAGAAGGGTTCGGTCATGGAGGCCACGGCGAAGAGCACCCGCACGCGCAGGAAGCGGCGGAAGGCGAAGTCCTTGAGGGGGAGGCTCAGGCGGATGCGCTCGGCGGGGCGGCCCTCGTCGGGGGGCTCGTGGCTGAGGCCGAAGAGGTACCAGCCGATGCCGAAGGAGAGCGTGCCCAGGGTGAAGAGGATGGCGTAGGGGATGGGGAAGGGCAGCGGCGTGCCCAGCAGGAAGCGCACCAGGATCCCGGCCAGGAAGGCCAGCAGCCCGCCCACCAGGTTGCGCCCGCCGAAGAGGGCGGCCCGGCGCTCCATGGGGATGGTCTTGGCGACGGTCTCCCAGAAGGGCAGCGAGGAGAAGCCCGTGACCAGGCCGTTGAGGGCCAGCCCGAGCACGAAGCACGCGAGCAGCAGGTCGGGGCGGTTGCCCAGCGCGAAGGAGGCCAGGGCGATGAAGGCCAGGCTCGAGACCCGCAGCACCGCCACCCGCCGGTAGAGCACCACCTTGACCGGCATCCGGGCCACGTAGGGCGCTACGAAGGCCTGGGGGATCATCGAGCCCGCGCTCAGCAGCGCCGGCAGCAGCCCGATGACGGTGTTGGGCGCGCCCAGCTTGGCGGCGAAGCTCGACAGCACGATGGAGGCGTTAAAAAAGGCGTCGCCTAGGAAGACGAACCACCCATTGAGCATCGCCAGACGGTAATTGCGGTCGCTGAAGTCTATGATACGCCGGATGTCGTCGCTGATCCTCGCCACGCTCGGTCCCTTTCACATCTTGCACCCGCGCTACAACGCGGTCACGCTGCGGGAACTGGTCCAGGCCCACAGCCCTACCAAGATACTCCTCGCCTCCTACGGCCCGCAGGAATTGGCCGAAGGCCGCTGGCGCGAGGCGGGCGAACTCGCCCTCTTCCACCTTCTGCCGTGGGCCGAGGCCCGCGGTGTGCCGGTCGAGGCGCTGGACGCGCTTGAGCACCTGCGCGCCGAGGGCGAGCAGTTCCGCGAGGCGCTGGCGCAGTACCCGCGGGGCCAGGAACTGCTCGAGCAGGCGGCCGGGCTCGAGGCCGGGCTCCAGGCCGTGCTGACCCAGCCCAAGGCCCCGGCGGAGTGGGCCGCTTCCGGGGTGCTCGAGCCGGTGCGGGCTTACCTCGAGGGCCTGGCCCGGTTGTTCGGGGAGGGGCCGGGCACCGGGCACCGCCGGCGGCGGGTGGAGCAGGTGGCGGCCCGCCTGCAGGGCCTCCCCGAGGGCCGCTACGTGGTGCTGGCCGACGTGCTCGACTACGCGCTGCTGCTGGAGCAGGTCCCCGGCCTGCAGACTGCCCCCGAGCACGCGCCCGGCGAGGCCGAGCGGCAGCGCAGCGTGCTCGACCGGGCCTGGCGGCTGGAGGAGGGCGACGACTGGGCGGCGCTGCTGCGGCAGCTCCAGGAGGTCGAGGGCCCCGAGGCCATGTACTGCGCGGCCCAGATCTACCTGGCGGCGGGGCAGCTCGAGGACGCTTTCGTCCTGCTCGAGCAGCTCGTCCACACCGACTTCCAGCACCCCGCCTACCTGCCGGGCTACACCCTCGCCCGCTACGGCCAGGTCGCCGACGTGCTGGGGCAGCGCGAGAAGGCCCTGCGGGCCTACCAGGCCACGCTGGCGCTGTCGTGGGTGCCCCAGGAGGCCCGCGAGATCGCCCTGGCGGGCCAGCGCACGCCCTTCAAGCTCGGCTGAAGGGCCGGGCTTGCCGTTCCATGAGCCCGTGGCGCTTAGCTGGCCTTAACCCCGGCGCTAATTGAGTCATACGCTCACAAAATTGCCCCCCGGCTTCTCCTAGGCTTGGCTGCAAAAGTTGGGAGGGAAGCATGCGGCAGTGGATTTCGCGGTTGATTGTGGCGCTCGGGATTGGGCTCATCCTCGCGGGGGCGTACGCCATCGCCCTGGCCGACGGGCTGCGGGGGGCCTCGATGGCGGGCGGCGGGCTGGTGCTGGTGATCGGGGCGGCCAACGCCCTGGTGTCCAAGCTGGGCGAATAGACCTCCGGACGGCGTGACGGCTTGTGGGGCGGGCGGGGTGCCCGCCCCGCTGCTTTACGGCCGGCGGTATATGAACGCGAATTTAATGCTCGGCGGTCAAGTTTTGCGAAAGAATCCTGGCCGCTCAATAGAATGGGCGCCATGCCGCGTTTGCTTGCGCTGGTGGTGGTGCTCGGCCTGGCGTTGGCCAGCCCCGCCCAGCAACTCTTCGACCAGGCCGTCGGCCTGCTGAACACGCTCTACTACGGGGTTTCCCCCCTCAAACCCGCCGACCTGGCACCCAAGTACCGGCTGCGCCTGGAGGAGGCCTGCAAGGCCCAGGCCGAGTGCGCCTACGGCACCGGCGCGGAGGTCATCGTCGAGCTGCTGCGCGAGCTGGGCGACAAGCACACCAACTACTACTCGCCCGAGCGCTACCGCGAACACCAGGCCGCCCTCAGCGGCGGGACCAGCGACAAGCCCCGGCTGGGGCTGCAACTGGGCTACCTCGAGGCCTACGACGGCGTGATCGTGCTCGACGTCTACGGCGGCAGCCCCGCGGAGATGGCGGGCCTGAAGCGCGGCGACCGCATCGTGGCGGTCAACGACCAGCCCTTCCCCCAGGAGCTCACCCGGCGGGTGCCCTTCCTCAACGAGGCCACCGCCGCGGGCCAGGCCCTGCGGCTGAGCGTGGTCCGGGCGGGGCAGTTGCTCGACCTCCCCGTGCAGCCCGCCCGCATCAGCCTGCAGCGCCTTCCCAGCCTCACCCTGCGCGACGACGGCGTGGCGGTGCTGCGCATCCCCAGCTTCCTGGGCTCGCAGGTCATCGGCACCCGCGTGCACGAGCTGGTGCGCCAGGCCCAGGCCGCCGGGGCCCGCTCGATGATCGTGGACCTGCGCGGCAACGGCGGGGGCTTAGTGACGGAGTGCATCACGGCCGCCGCGGCCTTCACCGGCGAGACCTACCGCCGCCTGCAGCGCGCCGTGGGCTTCACCGAGTACGGCTTCCGCAACGGCCAGACCTACCTGGGCAGCGGCGGGCAGCGCAGCGTGTTCTACAGCCTCGAGCCCGCCCGCTGGAACGGCTCGGCGGTGGTGCTGGTCAACAAGTCCACCGGCTCGTGCGCCGAGTACTTCGCCTTCGACCTGCAGGACGCGGGCTACCCGGTGATCGGGGAGGCCACGGCCGGGGTGGGCAACACCGTGACCAGCTTCTACAACCTCGCCAACGGCGGGGCGCTGCAGATCACCACCACCCAGGTGCTGCGCCGCGACGGCCGCCCCTACCCCGACGCCGTGACTCCCGACCAGGTCCTCGCCGACGACCTCGAGGCCCTCCTCAAAGGCCGCGACGCCCTGCTGGAGGCCGGGGTGCAGCGCCTGGCCGCGATGGCGGCCGGAAAGCCCTTGCCCCGCAACGGCGTGCTGCAAGCCCCGGCAAAGTGAGGCCGGCCCTCGCGGGAGGGGTCGGGGTCGGCTAAAGTCGAGGCATGACCCAACCGGGAGCGTTCGCGCCTAGGGCGCGCGGGAGGGGTGTGACGCTGCGCCACGCCCTGCGGCTATGGCTGTGGGGGCTGGTGCTCGTCCTGTCGGCGGCCTGGGCCAGCCCGGCCCAGGACCTCTTCGACCAGGCCATGAACCTGCTCATCACCCGCTACGCCGGGATCTCCGCCACGCCGCCTTCCGCCCTGCAACCGAAGTACCAGGCCCGCCTGAGCGAGCTGTGCCAGGGCCAGGCCGACTGCCCGTACGACAAGGCGGTGGCGGTGCTGGGCGAGCTGGTGGGCGAGCTCGCCGACGCCCACACCCGCTACCTCTCGCCCGAGCGGCTGCGCGAGGTGCAGCGCGTGTTCCAGGGCGCCGAGAGCGAGCGGCCGGGCCTGGGGGCCAGCCTGCGGGCGGTGGAGGGGCTCGAGGGCTTGCTGGTGCTCGAGGTCTTCGACCAGAGCCCCGCCCAGCAGGCCGGGCTCAGGCGCGGCGACCGCGTCGTGGCGGTCAACCGGCAGCCGCTGCCCGCCGCCAACGCCGAGCGGGTGGCCTTCCTCGAGGCCCGCGTGGCCGAGGGCGGCCCGCTGGTGCTCGAGGTGCTGCGAGCCGGGGCCCGGCTGGAGCTCACCCTCACGCCGCAGCGCTTCTCCCTGCGCCAGCTCCCCTCCCTGAGGGTGCTCGAGGACGGCGTGGCGGTGCTGCGCATCCCCTCCTTCGCCACCCCCGGCACCGGGCGGCGCGTCCACACGCTGGTGGGCGACGCCATGGAGCAGGGCGCCCGCGCCATGATCGTGGACCTGCGCGACAACTCCGGCGGTTCGGCCCAGGAGTGCCAGAGCGCGGCGGGGGCTTTCGTGGGCGAGACCTACCGCAAGTTCCAGAGCGCGAACTCGACGGTCGAGTGGAGCTTCCGCAACGGGGTGTGGTACTCGAGGGAGGGCGGCCAGGAGCGGGCGCGCTTCCTCTTCGAGCCCGTGCGCTGGCAGGGCCCGGCGGTGGTGCTGGTCAACGGCCGGAGCGCCTCCTGCGCCGAGTACTTCGCCTTCGACCTGCAGGACGCGGGCTACCCGGTGGTCGGGGAGCCCACCCGGGGCGTCGCCAACACCTCGACCGGCTTTTTCCTGCTGCCCAACGGCGGCGGCCTGCAGATCTCGGTGAGCCGCGCCCTGCGCGCCGACGGGAGCCTCTACCCCGACCGCCTGACCCCCAACGTGCTCATCCCCGACGACCTCAAGGCGCTGGCAGAAGGCCGGGACGTGCTGATGGAGCGGGCCCTGGAGCAGTTGCGGGTGCCGGCGCACGTCGGGCGTCGGGGGGTGGGGGTGGCGGTGGTATATAGCTGATGGCTGAGCGCCGGACGCCGATAGCTGATAGCCGATAGCCAAACGCTAAACGCAGAACGCGGGTCGTACGTCCTACGCCGTACGCCGAACGCCAAACGCAAGACGCAAAACGCAAGACGCAAGACGCAAAACGCAAGACGCAAGACGCAAAACGCAAGACGCCATATTCCCCCCTTAGCAAGGGGGGCTGGGGGGGATAAACCCTCCCCGCACGCGGGGAGGGAAGGGGAGGGGTGAACCGCGAGCCACTAGCCTCCTGCTGATGGCTGATAGCTGACAGCTTATTGCTTACCGCTTCCCGTCCCCTGACGGCTGAGCGCCGCCAGAATCACCTCCACCAGCTCGTCGGCGCCGGGTTTGGCCTCGAGCTCTCCCAGGCGTTTGCGGATGTGGGCCTGGGAGGCGGGTTGGAGCGTCTCGAGCGCGGCCTGGGCTACGTCGGTGGGGCTGAAGATGCCGCGCATCTCGGGGTAGAGGCGTTCGCCGAGGTACTGGTTGGGCAGGGCCAGGTGGGGGATGCGGGCCTCGAGGCGGCGCACGATCTCGTGGCGCAGCCGCTTGCCGCCGGGGAGCAGGCCGATCCAGTGCAGGATGCCCTCGATGGGCACGGGGATGGCTTCGGGCTTGTGCAGGGGCAGCAGCACCACGGCGGGGAGGCCCAGGAAGCCCATCTCGAGGGTGCTGGTGCCGGGGATGGTGAGGGCCAGCTTCGCCTGGCGCATGACCCCGTAGCGCAGGTCCTCGTCGAGCACCGCGACCTCGAGGCCCCCCTCGCTCACCACCCGGTCGCCCCGCAAGGTGCCGCCCACCCCGCCGAACTCGCGCACCAGGCGGGCCGAAAGCCCCTCCTCGACGGAGCGCTGGGTGAGCAGGCGGCTCTTGACCCAGGCGAAGCGCAGCCCGGGCCGGGCGGCGGCGATGTGCTCGGCGGCGGCCAGCATGAAGCCCAGCATGTACTTCACCGCGAAGGGGCGGCTGCTGGGGAAGAGCAGCACGTCGGCCTGGGGCCAGGAGGCCCCCGCGCGCAGGGCGTCCTCGAGGGCGTCGACGACGAGGTTGCCCACCGCCCGCACCTCACCGGGCCGGGCGCCGCGCCTCAGGGCCTGCTGCACGCTGCGTTCGGAGTCGAGGAGGTAGGCCTCGAGGCCGCGCCGCCAGGCCTTCCCGTTGAAGCTGTAGGCATACGCCGGGTAACCGGTGGCCCGCCCCAGGAGCACCGCGTCGCGGGGGGCCCCGCCCAGCATCAGCACCACGCCGCGCCCCCCGCGCTTGCCCCGGGCCAGGCGGGCCAGGAAGTCGGTCCGGCCCGAGATGGCGTCCAGCGGCAGTTGCCGGGCCTTGGTCTCCTCGGTCCCCGTGGCGAACTGGTCCCGGATCAGGAAAAGCTCGATCCGAGCCCCAGGCACCCGCTCGCGCAGCCGCCGCAACACCGGGGGCACCCAGGTCGAGAGCTCGCCAGGCCCGTTGGTCAGCAGAAGGATCTCGTCCAGCGCCATCGGGCCGATTGTAACGCGCTCAGGGGGTGAGGTAAGCCGTCAGCGGTCAGCGAAAGGCTCGTGGCTCGTGGCGAAAGGAACCCCTCCCCGCACGCGGAGTAGGGGTATCCCCCCTGGCCCCCCTTGCTAAGGGGGGTGAAGAAAGGGCGTTTTGCGTTTGGCGTCTTGCGTTTGGCTACCGGCTATTGGCTATCGACCATCGACCATCGACCATCGACCCTCACCGCGGAAAAACCCGCAAAACCCCGTCCTCCACGCTGATCAGCACCGTGGTCTCCGTGCTGGTGGGGCCGTTGGGGGTGATGGCCTCGGCAACGAACTCGAGGATCGCCACGTTGTTGTTGCCCTTGGGCTCGGCCATCACCATCGTCGTGTCGAAGTCGGCGCGTTCGTTGGGGCGTAGCTCGCTGACCCACTGCTGGTAGATCTCGCGGTCGAGCACCACCACCTCCTGGCCCGGGGCCACGGGCTTGTACACGTCCTGCAACTGCCGGCGGCGCTGGCTCATCTTGTCCGGGGCGAAGCCGATGCGGGTGACGATGAGGTGGCCGGGGCCCAGGTTGTAGACCGAGATGGGGTCGATGACGTCGGTGGAGCGGCTGTGGGGCTGTCCGAGGATGAGGATCTGTCCGTGTGAGGTCAGTACGCGCTTCATCGAGCTTTCCTCCCGAAAATGGGTCCAGGCGCGCGGCGACCGGTGGGGAAGCGGGGGAGGGCGGAGCGGTCGTACAGGGGCGGCCTCGAGCCTCCGTGAACCAGGCTGAGCCTCCAGATTCATCCTGAATCCACAGTGCGATGTAGATTCTACTAGAGTCGCATGAGAGTGCCCGTCCTGTTCCGGCTGTTGCGCGCGTACTGGCCCTACCTCCTGCTCGCGGTGGGGGCCGCGCTGCTGCCCGCTTTGGCCCAGGCCCTGATCCCCTCCTGGCTGGTCCGGCCCCTCTTCGACGAGGTGCTGGCCCAGGGGCGCTTCGGGGAGCTGCCGCGCCTGCTGGGGCTGGGGCTGGGGCTCTTCGGGGTGCTGGCGGTGGGGGGCTATTTGCAAGAAGCCTGCGTGGGCTACCTCTCGGTGCGGCTGCCCAAGGACCTGCGCGAGCGGCTGCTCGAGCACCTGCTGCGCGTGGACTTGGCCCGCCTCGAGGCCTCGCCCGCGGCCCTCTCCGGGCGCATCCTGGCCGATCTGCGTGAGCTCGAGAGCTTCATCTTCTTCGGCTTGGGCACGGTGCTGATCCAGGGCCTCACCCTGCTGGCGCTGATCGCCCAGATGGTGCTGGCCTACGGCGAGCTCACGCTCTACCTGCTGTTGTGCCTGCCGGTGCTGGGGCTGCTGCTGGGCTGGGTGGGCCGCCAGGTCACGGCGCAGAGCGAGCGCACCCAGCAGGCCGCCGAGCGCCTGGCGGGGGGCATGGCCGAGGGCTTCGGGCGGCTGGAGCTTATCCGGGCGCTGGGGCTGGAGGGCTTCGCCCGCTCGCGCTTCGCCCGGCACAGCCAGCGGCACTTCGCGCTGGGCCTGCACCGGGTGCTCGTCGGCTCGCTGTACCTGCCGCTCTCGCAGCTCGCCACGGGCGCGATTTTGGTGCTGCTGCTCTTCCTGGGCGTGGGCCAGGTCGAGGCCGGGAAGCTCAGCCTGGGCGGCCTCACGGCCTACCTGGCCCTGCTGGCCCTGACCCTCACCCCCCTGCAGACGCTCTCGCGGGGCTGGATGCTGCTCGCCCAGGCCGAGGGCGCGGCGGGCCGGGTGATGGAGCTGCTGAGCCTGCCTGCCGCCACCGCCACGGGCACGCTACGGCCGGAACAGCTCGAGGGCCGCCTCGAGCTGCGCCACGTCCGCTTCGCCTACGCCGGCGAGCCGGTGCTCCAGGCCCTCGACCTCACCCTCGAGCCCGGCACCCTCACCGCGCTGGTGGGCCCCTCGGGCAGCGGCAAGAGCACGGTGCTGCGCCTGCTGCTGGGCCTGTACCGCCCGCAGGAGGGGGAAGTGCGGCTCGACGGGCGGGCGCTGCACGATTACGCCCCGGCCTTCTTGCAGGCCCAGGTGGCCTGGGTGCCCCAGGAGCCGCTGCTCTTCGGCGGCACGGTGCGGGAGAACCTCGAGGCCCTCGCCCCCGGCGCCTCCGGGGCGGGGATGGAGGCGGCCCTGCGCCAGGTGCGCCTGCTCGAGGAATTGCCCCACGGCCTCGACACCCCCCTGGGCGACGAGGGCACCGGGCTGTCGGTGGGCCAGCGGCAGCGGCTCGCGCTGGCGGCGGCGCTGCTGCGCGGGGCCCGCGTCCTGCTGCTCGACGAGCCCACCAGCGCCCTCGACCCCGCCGGCGAGGCGCGGGTGATGGCGGCGCTCGAGGCCGCCCGCCCCGGCCGCACCGTGCTGGTGGTGGCCCACCGGCTCTCCACCGTGCAGGCCGCCGACCGCATCGTGGTGCTGGAGGGGGGCCGGGTGGTCGAGCAGGGCCGCCACGCCCAACTCCTCGCGCACGGCGGCCTCTACGCCCAGCTCTGGCGGCAGGGCGGGGGGGTTTAGCCTGCTATCATCGGGCCTATGCAGAGCTACGTGAACAAGGCCCGCGGCGGGCGGGTCGTGCAGACCCCCTTCCTCGAGCCCGACCAGCAGGACGAACTGCGCCGCCAGGCCAAGGCCGAGGGCCTGCAACTGGAGTTCTTCGGCGGCCTGCCCATGGCCGAGCGCCAGGTGGCGGTGCTGTTCCCGCCCGAGGTCCCCCAGGTCTCCGACCCCACCAAGGTCGCGCTACTGAGCTTCGAGGGCGACCTCGAGGCCCTGGAGGACCGGCTGCGCGGCGTGCTCGAGCCGGGCTTGTTGGGCGACCTCGAGGAGGCCCGGGAGGCTTTCCTGGTCGTGACGCTGTCCAAGGGGCTCAAGGCCCTGCAGGAGGCCGGTTTCACGGTGCGGGAGGCGTTGCCCGAGGAATTGCCCAGGTCCCGCGAGCGCACCCGCAGCGTGGTGGTGCCCAGCCTGCGCGTGGACGCGGTGGGCTCGAAGGGCTTCGGCGTCTCGCGCAGCTACTTCGCCCAGGGCGTCAAGGCCGGGAAGGTCAAGATCGCGGGCAGGACGGTGAGCGCCAAGGACGAGGTGAAGGAGGGCGACACCCTGGTGGCCGAGGGCCTGGGGGTGCTGCGCGTAAAGCGGATGCTCGGCCAGACCAAGCGGGGCAACGTCAAGCTCGAGGTCGAGGTCCAGCGCTAGCCGCCCGCCGCCACAAACGCCTCTAACCCGCAACCGGTATACGCTGGAGCTACCGAGCGATCGGGCGGCGCGGGCATCCGGGCTCGACAAGGGAGAACTCCATGCGTGGCACCTTTCCTCAACTGTTCCTCGGCTTGCTGGCCCTGGCGGTGGCCCTGGTGCTCACCGGCTGGATGGCGGGGCGCGCGGTTGTCGAGGCCCGCAGCGACCAGACCATCAGCGTCACCGGCTCGGCCAAGAAGGCCATCCGCTCGGACAACGTGGTCTGGCGCGGGCGGCTCTACGCCGACGCCTTCAACGTGACCGAGGCCTACCAGCGCCTGCAGGGCTACGGCCAGAAGTTCCGCGCCGCCGTCGCCGCGCAGAACCTGGCGGGCCTCAAGCTCAGCACCATCAACACCGAGACCCTCTCCACCGAGGAGACCCGCCCCGACGGCAGCCGGGTGCAGCGGGCGGTCTACCGCCTCTCCCAGTCCTTCGAGCTCTCCAGCGAGGACGTCGACGGGGTGACGGCCGCCGCGGGCAAGGTGTCGGAGGCGGTGCTGGCCCAGGGGATTCCCCTCGAGTCCGACCTCCAGTACCTCTACACCAAGCTCCCCGAGTTGCGGCTGGAGATGCTCAAGGCCGCCACCGAGGACGCCCGCCTGCGGGCCGAGACCATCGCCCAGGGCACCGGCGGCCGCATCGGCGTGGCCCAGAGCGCGCGGATGGGGGTGTTCCAGATCACCCCGCGCAACACCACCCAGGTCGATGACTACGGCTCCTTCGACACCACCGCCATCGAGAAGGACATCACCGCCGTGGTAGGCGTGACGTTCAGGCTCGAGCGGTGAGGGATAGCGCCCTCACGGCTCACCGCCCTCCGCTTGCCGCCCCTACCGGGGCCGGGTAGACTCTTGGGCGGTATGGAACGCACCTACATCATGGTCAAACCCGACGGCGTGCGCCGCGGCCTCACCGGCGAGATCATCAACCGCATCGAGCGCAAGGGCTTCAAGATCGTCGCCATGAAGAAGATGGTCATCTCGCGCGAGACCGCCGAGACCCACTACGGCGAGCACAAGGGCAAACCCTTCTTCGACGGCCTGGTCAACTTCATCACCAGCGGTCCCGTGGTGGCGATGGTGGTCGAGGGCCCCCAGGCCATCAGCGAGATGCGCCGTCTGATGGGCGCGACCCGCCCCTGGGAGGCCGCCCCCGGCACCATCCGTGCCGACTTCGCCACCACCGTGGACGAGAACATCATCCACGGCTCCGACGGCCCCGAGAGCGCCGCCCGCGAGATCGGCATCTTCTTCAAGCCCGAAGAGATCATCGGCTGACCGGGACTCTCCGGCCAGCGTTCCGGCCTCCCCCGCTTGCGGGGAGGCCGGCTTGTTCACGCCCCGCTCGAGACGAGGGGAGAGCAAAAAGGGCGAGGCAGCGCCTCGCCCTTCGGGGTTTGGGGGTTCGGGGTTCAGGCAGCCTCGAGGTAGCCCGAGCGGCGCAGCTCTTCCTCCACGGCGGCGAGCACCTTGGGGTAGGCCTGCTCGAGGGTCATGCCGCGCAGGGTGGCCCCCGCCGCGGGCACGTGGCCCCCGCCGCCCAGCTTGACCGCGACGGCCTGGGCCGAGACCCCGCCCCGGCTGCGCAGGCTCACCTTGACGTCGGGGCCGCGCTGGCGCAGAAATACCGCGAGCTGCGAGCCCTCGGCGTAGCGGATCTGGCCCACGTAGTCGTCGGAGTCGTCCTCGTAGTCGCCGGGGGGCATGTGGGCGGTGACCACCAGGCCGCCGAAGTGGAACTGCACCGTCGAGAGCACCTGGGCCAGGCTGGTGAAGTAGGCCTGGGGGCGCCACTGGAGCCGGTCGGTGAGCTCGGCGTAGGGGACGCCGTGGGCGATGAGGTCGGCGGCGGTGTAGAGCAGCTCGGGGGTGGTGTTGGAGAAGCGGAAGTTGCCGGTGTCGGTGATGAGGCCGGTGAGGACCACGGTGGCCAGGTCGGGGGTCCAGGGCACCTCGAGCAGGTCGATGAGCTCCTTGACGATCTGGCAGGTGGCCGCCTTGGAGGGGTCCACGACCGCCAGGTTACCGAAGCGGGGGTTGGTGCCGTGGTGGTCGAGGTTGATCACGAAGCCCTCGACCGGGGCCCCCTCCACGCGGCTGGGCTCGGCGGCGTCCACCACGACCAGCGTGGTGCCCTCGGGCACGTGCTCGATGGGCGGGCTGGCCTCGCCCTCGCGGACCAGGAAGCTCAGGTAACGCGGCACCCGGGCGATCCAGGTGACCTGCTTGCCCAGCGCCTTGAGCGCCCGGGCCAACCCCAGGCTCGAGCCGATGGCGTCGCCGTCGGGGTCGACGTGCGAGACGACCACGATCGGGCCCTGGATGCCTTTGAGGGTGTCTGCCACTAATTGCAGCTTCGACCAATATTGAGGATCTGCTTGGTTGTGAATACCATCCATAACTCGCCCCACTATACGCCGGTTGGATGAGTATACCCCGATATGAACTCGCTCTATAGCAAAGCGGCCTCGAGCCCTTGCCCATGAGCTCCGGCGCTCTTGACATGAGAAACGGGGCTTTCTGGCCGGGGTCCGGCAACCTCCGGATAGCCGGAGGCCGGTCGGAGGGGCGAAACGCGCCGGGGCCCCGCGTTCGCCCCGGCCAAAGGCGGGGAGGGCGGGGGCTCGAGGCTATAATCCCCAGGGATGGAACGGCTGATCACTCCAACACTTTCCCTGCGCGGCCGCCTGCGGGTGCCCGGCGACAAGTCGGTGACCCACCGCGGCCTGATGCTGGGGGCCATGGCCGAGGGGGAGACCTGGCTCTACCACCCCCTCAAGGCCGGGGACACCCTCTCCACCGCGGCGGTGATGCGGGCGCTGGGGGCCGAGATTCACGAAGAGGGCGAGCACTTCCGCGTGCGCGGCGCGGGGCTGCAATTGCGCGAGCCCGCCGACGTCCTCGACTGCGGCAACGCCGGCACCCTGATCCGGCTGGTGAGCGGGCTGCTGTCGGGGCAGGAGGTCTTCAGCGTGCTCACCGGCGACGCCTCGCTCAAGCGCCGCCCCATGGGCCGGGTGACCGAGCCCCTGCGGCAGATGGGCGCGCGCATCGAGGGGCGCGAGGGCGGCAGGCTGGCCCCGCTGGCGATCCGGGGGGGCGGGCTGAAGGGCATCCGCTACGAGCTGCCCGTGCCCAGCGCCCAGGTCAAGAGCGCGGTGCTGCTGGCGGGCCTCTTCGCCGAGGGGGAGACGGTGGTGGTCGAGAAGGCTCCCACCCGCGACCACTCCGAGCGCATCTTCCGCCACTTCGGCCTGCCCATAACGGTCGAGGGCAACCAGATCCGCACCGAGCGGGCCAGACCCTACCCGGCCCGCGACCTCACCGTGCCTGGCGACATCAGCAGCGCGGCCTTCTTCATCGTGGCCGCCCTCATCACCCCCGACAGCGAGGTGACGCTCGAGGGCGTGGGGCTCAACCCCACCCGCACCGGCCTGCTCAGCGTGCTCAAGGAGATGGGCGCCGATCTCACCTGGGAGGTCACCGAGGGCCACGACGGCGAGCCGGTGGGTTGGATTCGGGCGCGCTCCTCGAGCCTCAAGGGCGTCGCGGTGGACCCGGCCCTCATCCCGCTGATGGTGGACGAGGTGCCCATCCTGGCCGCCGCGGCCGCCTGGGCCGAGGGCGAGACCTTCATCCCCAACCTCGAGGAATTGCGGGTCAAGGAGTCCGACCGGCTGGCGGCCATCGCCAAGAACCTGCACAACCTGGGCGTGAGGACGGAAGCGGGCCCCGACTGGATCCGCATCTGGGGCGGCTCGGTGCAGGGCGGGGGCGTGGTGGAGCCCTTCCACGACCACCGCATCGCCATGGCCTTCGCGGTGTGCGGGCTGCAGAAGGGCGTGACGGTGCAGGACGCACAGTGGGCCAGCATCTCCTTCCCGAGCTTCTGGGAGGACCTCGAGCGCCTGGCGGGCAAGGACTGAATCATGCCGGACGTCATCACCATCGACGGCCCCTCGGCCTCGGGCAAGTCGAGTGTGGCCCGGCGGGTCGCCGCCGAGCTGGGGCTGCCCTACGTCTCGAGCGGCCTGATCTACCGCGGCGTGACCTATCAGGTCGGGCGCTACGGCGTGGACCCCGAGGACGAGGCCGCCATCCTGCACCTGCTGAGCCACCACCCCATCCAGCTCGTGCCGCTGCCGGAGGGCAACCGCATGTTGGCGGAGGGGCAGGACGTGACCGCCCACATGCACACCCTCGAGATCGACCAGGCCGTCTCGGCGGTGGCCCGCCACCCCGAGGTGCGGGCCTACGTCTACCGCTCGCTGCGCTCCTTGCAGCCGCCCTTCGTGGTGGAGGGGCGGGACATGGGCAGCACGGTGTTTCCTGATGCGGCGCTCAAGTTCTACCTCACGGCCACGCCGGAGGTGCGAGCCAGGCGGCGGGTGGGGGAGCGCGACGCCGACTACCCGACGGTGCTGGCCGACCTCATCCGCCGCGACGCGGCCGACGCCAAGCAGATCCCTCCGGCCCCGGACGCCATCATCATCGACACGAGCGCGATGGGGCTCGAGGAGGTGGTGAACACGATCCTCGAGCGCATCCGCACACGGACCCCGTAGCGGCCTGGAGGGGTGAACTCGAGTTCATCCCTTCTCCTGCGGGGGGAGGGGGTTGGTTTGCGGTGCTTTGGTTTGGCGGTGTCGGTTCCGCCGTCAGGGGCCGGAGGGGGAGGCCATTCCACGTGGCGAGGGCATCGCGGTACGCGATCCGGCATACGCCGGAAACCTGCTCCCCCTGGGCTCCCCCGAGGGACTCGCGGACATGCCGCCGGGCCTCAGTGCCCGCGTGTGCGGGGGTGCGGGCCGCACCTTGACCCGGCGGCGTGCCCGTCTGCGCCACCTCCCTCACCCCCTCCCGCGTGAGCCGCACACCCCGGCCGGGGACGGGCCCGCAGGTCGAGCGGGTGTCCCCTGGGGAGTGGGGCTGTAGTTGGCCTGCGGGCGGGGCACAACCCAAGTGGATGATTTTTAGCTATCGGCTATCGGCTATCAGCTATGGGCTATCGACTATCGACCATCGACCCTAGACTTCCCCCACCTCTACCGCCGCCGCCAGCGCTGCTCCTAGCAGACCGGCCTCGGTGCCGAGTTGGGCTAGCTTGAGCGGGGGGGCGATCCAGCCCTCGAGGTAGTGGCGGTAGGTGGACTGCACCTCGTCGAGGTAGGCCTGGCCGGCGTTGAGGGCGATGCCGCCGCCCAGGACGATGACTTCGGGGTCGTAGACCTTGACCAGTGAGGCGAGGCCGATGCCGACGTAGTGGGCGGCTTGCAGGACGATGCGCTGGGCTTTGGATTCGCCAGACTGGAAGCGGGCGAAGAGTTCGCGGGTGCTGACTTCGGTCTTGTAGACGGCGTGGGCCATGCGCTCCATGGCGGGGCCGGTGGTGAGGGCCTCGAGGCAGCCCTCCAAGCCGCAGCCGCAGGCGGGGCCGCCGGGGAGCACGGTGATGTGCCCGACCTCGGCGCCCTGGCCGTGGGCGCCGCGCAGCACGCGGTTGCCCCACACGAAGCCGCCGCCGACGCCGGTGGAGACGGTGACGAACAGCGAGCTCTCGGCGCCGCGGGCGGCCCCCAGGAAGTGCTCGGCCAGCGCGGCGGCGTTGGCGTCGTTCTCGACGTAGACCGGCAGGCCGGAAGCGGCCTCGAGCAGGCTCCGGATCGGGAAATTGGTGAACCCGGCGATGTTGGGGGCGAACTTGATGACGCCCTGCTTGAAGTCCAGCGGGCCCGGCGTGCCCAGCCCGATGGCCTTGGCGACGGTCCCGGCGGCCTGCATGGCGCTGTGGGCCGCCGAGGCCATGGCCTCGATCACGGCCTGGCCGCCCGCCTCGGGGGTGGGCACGGTGATCTTGGAGTGGATGGCCCCGTCGGCGAAGACCCCTGCCGCGATCTTGGTCCCGCCCAGGTCGATTCCGACAACGCTCATGGCTCCTCCTGATGAGGGGGTTCTTGGGGCGGCGCCTCGCGCTCGAGCACGCGGTGGGCCTGGTCGAGCAGGTCGACCGGGACCCAAAGCGACACGTCGCCCATGTACGTCCCCATGTAAATCTCGATGATTCCTGCGTCGGTGAAGGGGGTTTCGATGTGAACGGGAATGCGGCCGGCCTCGAGCTGGGCCTTGAGGCCCTCGGCGTAGAGGCGGGGGAAGCTGCCCAGGAAGGCGTAGCGGTGGCCGCCGATCATCCGGGTCTTGGGCGGATCGTCCATCGCGTCCAGTTTATCGCCCATGCGCGGCCCTCAGGCCTCGAGCAAAGCCTGGACCAAGTTGGCGTAGGCGGCCGCGGCGGTCTCGAGCGCGTCCACGGCGACGTGCTCGAAGGTGGTGTGGGCGAGCTCGGGGTCGCCGGGGCCGTAGCCGATCACGGGGGCCCCGCTCCAGGCGAGGTAGGGCGCGTCGGTGGTGAAGCTCCAGAAGCCCGCCGACTCCTGCCCCAGCGCGCGCAGGGCCACGGCAAGGAGGGGGTGGTCGCTGTCGAGGGAGTAGGCGGGCAGCAGCGCCGAGATGCTCATGCGCACCGGTCCCGAGACCAGCTCCTCCTCGGGGACGTAGAGGCTGGCCTCGCCCGCGCTGTCGCGCAGCCCGTCGAGCAGGTCGTGGATGTCGGCGCCGGGCTCGTAGCGCAGGTCGAGCACCACCCGGGCCACCCCGGGCACCACGTTGGTGGCCTGGGGGTAGGTCTCCAGCCGCGTGGGGGTGAGCCGGACGTCGAAGGACTCGGGGTGCTTCTCGAGCCCGGCCAGGAAGTCGGCCAGCGAGTAGATGGGGTTGGTGCCCGTCGCCATCGCGGCGTGGGCCTGGTCGCCGGGGAAGTCGGCCCAGATCTCGCCGCGGCCCCGGTGCCCGCGCATGACCCGCCCGGCCGAGGGTTCGCCCAGCAGGACGGCCTTGGGGGGCTCGAGCCTGAGGCGGCTCGAGGCGTAGCGGCTGCCCAGCCCGCCCAGCTCCTCCTGCACCGTCGCCAGGAAGCGCACCCGCCCCGCCAGCCGCCGCCCCTTGAGCTGCTCGAGGGCCCCCAGCATCGCCACCAGCGGCCCCTTCATGTCCACCGCGCCGCGCCCCCACACCTTCCCGCCCTCGACCACCCCGGCGAACGGGGGGTGGGGCCAGGCCCCGGGGTCACCGGCGGGGACCACGTCGCTGTGCCCGGTGAGGACGATCTCCGGCCCCTCCGAGCCCAGCACGGCCTCGACGTTGCCCGCCTCGTCCACCTCGGGGCGCAACCCCAGCCCCTCGAGCAGCTCCACCAGCACCCGCACTGCGCTCTCCTCGCGCCCGGAATAGCTCTCGGCCTGGATCAGCCGCGAAAGGGAACGTGCCAAATCCATGGGGCCTACCTTACTGCATTGGGTGGGGGGTCGATAGCTCATAGCCGATAGCCGATAGCCGGACGCTGGGCGCGGGTCGTACGTCGTACGCAATACGCCAAACGCCAAACGCAAGATGCAAGACGCAAGACGCCTTGTTCCCCCCTTAGCAAGGGGGGTTAGGGGGGATATCCCCTCCCCGCGCGCGGGGAGGGAAGGGGTGGGGTAAACCGCGAGCCTCCCTGAACCCGACCTCCGCCCTTTGAAACCCGGTGCCTTGTTTGTCTGCCAGCCCTTGGAAGATGCTAGGCCCATGGACCTGGGGACCGCGCTGCTGGTGATCGCGACCATCGTGGTCCTCGAGGCCGTCCTCTCGGTGGACAACGCGGTGGTGCTGGCGGTGATGGTGCGGCCCCTGCCGCCCGACCAGCGGGGGCAGGCCCTGTTGTACGGGTTGGTGGGGGCCTACGTGTTGCGGGGGCTGGCGCTGTTTTTCGCCACGGTGATCATCCAGGTGTGGTGGATCCAGGTGCTGGGGGGGGTTTACCTGGTTTACCTGGCCGTGCAGCACCTGCTGCACCACCGGCGCCGCAGGCTCGAGGGGGAGCTCCCTCTGGGCCGCCCGCCCTCCTTCTGGCGCGTCGTGGTGATGCTCAACGTCGTGGACCTGGTCTTCGCCATCGACTCGGTGCTGGTAGTGGTGGCCTTCAGCACCGTCTTGTGGGTGATCTTCACGGGCGTCGCCATCGGCATCCTGCTGATCCGGCTGGCCGCGGGCTGGATGGTGCGGGTGATGGAGCATTACCCCCGCCTCGAGCAGGTCGCCTACGCGGTGGTGGGCTGGGCCGGGGTCAAGCTGGTGGTGGAGGGCTGGGCCAAGGCCGCCGAGCTCATGGGGCGGCCCGAGCTCGCGCCGCACCTTCCCCAGGCGGTGTTCTGGGCCGGGACGCTGGGCATCTTGCTGGTGGGCGGCTTCCTAGCCCTGCGCGCGCCCCAGCCCGACCCGGTAGAGGATGATGCTCAGCGCGACTGAGGCGTTGAGCGACTCGGCCTCGGGGTGCATGGGGATGTGCAAGAGCTCGTCGCAGCGCTCGGCCACCAGCCGCCGCAGGCCCTCGCCCTCCGAGCCGATGGCGATGGCCAGGGGGCGCTTGTAGTCGAGGGCCTCGAGGTCCTTGGCCGCCTTGCCGGCCGCGCCGTAGACCCACACCCCGCGCTGCTTGAGCTCCTCGAGGTAGCGTGCGAGGTTCTTCACCTGCACCAGCGGCAGCTTGCCCGCCGTCCCCGCCGAAGCCTTGAGCACCAGCGCCGAAAGCGGGGCGCTGCGCCGCTCCTCCGTGACGACCCCGTGCGCCCCCAGCGCCAGCGCGCTACGAATAATCGCCCCGTAGTTGCGCGGGTCGGTGATGCCGTCGAGCAGCACCAGGAGCGGGGTTTCCCCGCGCTTCTTGGCGAGTTCGAAGGGGGCTTCGGGGTCGGAGAACTTGAGGTCGGCCACCTCGGCGGCAATGCCCTGGTGGTGCGTGGTCCGTAGCCGCTGGTCGAGCTCGATGCGCGGGACTTGCTCGTAGTCCACGTCCAGCTTGTCGAGCTCCTTGAGCAGCCAGGGCTCGACCCCCCGGGCCACCCAAACCCGGCTCACCCGCCCTTCCTTGATGGCCTCGAGCACCGGGTTACGTCCGTAGATCAACATAAGCTTCAGTCTAATCGGGGAAGGGGTGAGTTGGGCCAAGGGGATGGTCTCCGGTCGCTGCTCCCGAGCAGGGAGTGGGAAGCGGTCAGCCATCAGCCGTCAGCGGGAGGCTAGTGGCCTGTGGCCTGTCGCCCGTGGCTCGTGGCTCGTGGCTCGTGGTTACCCCTCCCCAACCCTCCCCGCATGCGGGGAGGGGATATCCCCCCCAGCCCCCCTTGCTAAGGGGGGTGAAGAAGGGGCGTCTTGCGTTTTGCGTTTGGCTATCAGCTATCGGCCATCAGCTATCGGCTATCGCCTCACACCACCCCATACAACTCCCTCTGCCACAACCACTCCGCCACCCGCTCAATCCCCTGCGTGAGGTGGCGGCGGTAGGTGCTGAAGGGCAGGTCGAGGAGTTCGGCGGCGAGTTCCTGGGTGGCGGCGGGCTCGAGGTAGGTGCGCTGGAGGGCGCGGTAGAGCTTGTGGTCCTTGGGGTTGGCCTCGAGGCCGTGGGCGGCTTCGCGCAGCAGGGCTTGGAGGTCGGCGGGGACGGGCTCGGGGGTGCGTTCGCGCAGGAGCCTCGAGCGCAGCAGGGGGTTGTGGGCGAGGGCGGCGGGGCGGGTGAAGTCGCGCAGGGCGTGCTTGACCGCCTCCCTGAACTCCGGCTCGGAGAGCACGACCACCGGGACGGCCCGTTCGGGCTCCTGTTCGGGGCCGAACTGGGGGTCGAGCTCGCGCTGGCCCAGGAGCTCGAGCCAGGCCCCGACCGGCAGCGCCCGCCAGTCGTGGGCGAACTGGCCGTAGCGCTTGCCGTCGAGCTCCCAGTCGGCCTCGGGGGCGCGGCGGATATCCATGTAGCCCAGCGCCGGGCTCCAGAACTCGGGTGAGGCGCAGGGGAAGAAGCTCCAGGAGAGCTTGGGGTGGGCGAAGTACTGCTGTACGGCGTGGATGAAGATCAGGCTCTGCACCGGCGAGACCTGCTGGTAGTGCTCGCGGCTCATCCAGAAGCGGAAGAGGATCATCGCCTCGCCGGGGCGCGGCGGGGCCTGGCGGCGGGCGTAGGCCAGGGCGGCGCGGGTGGCGGGGTCGGCCTCGAGGTCGGCTTCGGCGGCGGCGTGCAGCTCGAGGCGCAGCATGAAGCCTGCCGGCTCGTGCCCCTGGCCGCGGTAGACGGTGAGCCCCTGGGGCTGGAGCTCCAGCCAGCGCCGGGCGACCTGCGCCGACTGCGGCCCCTCGTGGCGCTCGACCATCTCCAGCACCGCCGCGTGGTCCTGGGGGCGGCCCCCCTCGCCGTAAACGCTGCCGAACTCGCCCCACTCGAGGAAGGGCTTGACCATGGGGTTGTGGCGGTGCAGGTACACGTCGTCGATCAGGGCGCGCTGCTGCTCGAGGCCCCGGCTCTCCAGGAGCTTTTTGGTGTAGTAGCCGCGCACCCGGCGGTGCAGCTCGGCGTACCGGTCGGGGTTGCGCCAGCGCAGGTCGGCGTCGAGGGCCTCGCGGGCGAGGTCGTGGGGGAACAGGCCCTGCGGCCCCGACTCCACGAAGGAGAGGCCCCGCAGCCACTCGAAGTATTCGTGGGCGTCGTCGAGCTCCAGCGCCGCGCCCAGCAGCGGCTCGGTGGTCACGCGCACGAGGGCGCTGGTCTCGAGCGCGGCCCGGTGCAGCGGCGAGGGCACCTGCTGCACGAAGCGCTCGAGCAGGCTGCGCACCACGTCGGGGTTGGAGTCGGGGCGGAAGCCCAGGCCCTGCTTGCCCTCCAGCACGTCGGCCACCAGCGACAGCGCCAGGGGGTGGCCGTGGGTGAACTCGAGCACCGCGCCGTGCTGGGCCTCGGGGATGCCGCGCCGGGCCAGGAAGTCGCGGCTCTCCTCGGGGCGCAGGTTGCGCAGGCTCAGCGAACGGAACAGCGACCGCCAGCCGGGGTCGGCGTGCCAGGGTGCCGCCAGCGGGTTGCGCCCGGCCAGCACCACCCGCGCGGTCTCGGGGAGCTGGGGCAGGAAGACCTCGCGCAGCCAGCCGTCGAGCGGGGTAAGGGCCTCGTAGGTGTCCAAAAGCAGCAGCGTGGGGCGCTCCCGGGCAAGATGCTCGAGCGGCGAGGCGTTTGCGCCCAGCCCCAGGTGCATTCGCAGCGCCAGCAGGAAGCCTTCGGGGGAGGGGTCCAGGTTGCGGGCGTCGAGGGGGAGGGGGGAGAAGCCGTGCTCGAGCGCCAGCGCGGCGAACTCCCCCAGCAGGGCGGTCTTGCCCACCCCGCCCGGCCCGTAGAGGTGCAGCAGGATCAAGGAGCCCCGGGGGTCCAGCAACTCCGAGCGCAGCAGCGTCTTCTCGCTTTCCCGCCCCACGAAACGACGGCGGCGGGCGCTCAGCAGGCGCTCGCGCAGGGTGCTGGGGCGTTCGGCGGGCTCGGCCATGAAGCGAACCTTAGCGCTGGGGTCTTCGATGAGTATAGCAGCGAGCGCCGGTGGGCATCTGGACGGCGTTCAGCAGCTTTTCGGGTTGGGGGCGAGGAAGGGCCAGCAAAACCGCCGCCTTAGGGGCGGCGGCCTGTGTGAGGACGCTGGGGCGTTTAGTGGGAGAGCCACTCGCTCGCCACGGGCGAGGGGTCCTGGGCGGCCTCGCTGTGGGGCGCCTCGCGCTCGAGCAGGTACTTCTCGGCAGCCATGGCGGCGCGGGTTCCGGCCCCCACGCTGGTGGTGAGCTGGCGGTAGATCGGGTCGGCCACGTCGCCGGCGGCGAAGAGGCCGGGCACGCTGGTGTAGATCTCGTCCTTCACGTCCACGTAGCCGTCGCCCCGCAGCGCCACCACCCCGCCCAGGAAGCCGGTGTTGGGCACGTGCCCGATGAAGACGAAGACGCCGTCGGCCGGGTAGTCGTAGACCTCGCCGGTCTTGAGGTTCTTGAGCCGCACCCCGTTCACCGTCTCGTCACCCAGCACCTCCTCGACCACGTGGCTCCACAGGAAGTGCATCTTGGGGTTGGCGAAGGCCCGCTCCTGGGCGGTCTTGTTGGCCCGCAGCTCGTCGCGGCGGTGGATCAGGGTGACCTTGGAGGCGAACTTGGTCAGGAACAGCCCCTCCTCCACGGCGGCGTCGCCCCCGCCCACCACCACCACCTCCTTGCCGCGGTAGAAAAAGCCGTCGCAGGTCGCGCAGGTGCTCACGCCGCGGCCGTAGAACTTCTCCTCGCCGGGCACGCCGAGCTGCTTGGGGTTGGCCCCGGTGGCCAGGATCACGCTGCGGCTGAGGTAGCTCTGCCCGTAGCCCTTGACCACGAAGCCCAGATCGGTCAGCTCGAGCCCCAGCACCTCCTCCATCTGCACCTCGACCCCGAACTTCTGGGCCTGCTTGAGCATGCGCTCGGCCAGCTCGGGCCCGCTGATGCCCTCGGGGAAGCCGGGGTAGTTCTCGACCTCTTCGGTCTGGGCGATCTGCCCGCCGGGCAGCCCCTTCTCCAGGACCACCGTCTTGAGGCCGCCGCGCCCGGCGTAGATGCCCGCCGTGAGGCCCGCCGGGCCCCCGCCGATGATTACCACGTCATAGAGGTTGCTCATAAGACTCCAATCACCCGTACCAAGGTACACCCGGCCCGCCGGCGGCGTCGGTAACCGGGGTGACTTATCCCGTCCCGTGCCTGGCCGGCCGGGGGTTTGCGGTCCCAACGGTTCGATGAACGCCGCGGGAGATGACCTCGAGGCCGCTCGCTTCTCTCATACCGGATTCAAAAAGATAGTCACCCAATCCAAAGACTTCCAGAGGCTATCTTTTTGAATCCTAGAGCACTCCCTTCGGTCGGGTTGGTCCGGCGCCGAACGGCGCCGGACCAACCGAATCTGGTATCAGCGAAGGGGGTGGGGTAACCTGGACCTGGCACAACTTCGGAGGAGTGTGATGAAGGGATTGAGGTTGGTAGCATTCGTGGTCCTGACGGCGGTGTTGGTCGCCTGCCCGCAGACCAAGCCGCCTACCCTGGGCGAGGAGCTCGACGCTTACGTCCCCCAGGCCATGCAGGTCGAGGGGGTGCAGGGGGCGGCGGTGGCGGTGATCCGCGACGGGGCGGTGGTCTACCAGAAGGCTTTCGGGGTCAAGCGCCAGGGAGGGGGGCCGGTCGGGCCGGGCACCCACTTCATGATCGGCTCCACCGGCAAGTCGCTCACCACGATGCTGATGGCCGGCCTGGTCGACGCCGGAAAGGCCGCCTGGACCACCCCGGCCCAGCAGATCCTCCCCCAGTTCGAGCTCATCGACCCGGCGCTCTCACCCAAGGTCACCTTCCAGGACCTGGTGTGCCAGTGCACCGGGGTGCCCCGGCGCGACCTCCAGTTCCTGCTGGGCGGCGAGGGCCTGACCCCCGAGAAGGTGGTCGAGTCCGTGCGGAACTACCCCCTCGACGGCCCCTTCGGCAAGACCTTCGCCTACTCCAACCAGATGGTGGCCATCGGCGGGTTCGCCGCGGCCAAGGCGGCGGGGCAGGGGGGAGACTGGCTCGAGGGCTACGCCGCGGAACTGGCGGCGCGGGTGCTGAACCCCGTCGGGATGCCCGACACCACCCTCTCCTTCGCCGCCGTCGAGGCCCGCGCCGACTACGCCCAGCCGCACGGCCTGAGCATCGAGGCCGAGCAGACGGCGATCCCGCTGGCCTACGAGAGTGTCCTCAGCCCCATCGGCCCGGCGGGCGCGCACTGGTCGACCCTCGAGGACATGACCCGCTACCTGCGCACCCAGATGGCGGGCGGGGTCGCGCCGGACGGCACCCGGGTGGTCTCGAGCGCCAACCTGGCCGAGACCTGGAAGCCTCGAGTCACCATCGAGCAGGGCGTGGACTACGCGCTGGGCTGGATCGTGGCCGAGTACCGGGGCCAGAAGCTGATCTTCCACGGCGGCAACACCCTGGGCTTCAGCGCCCTGCTGGCCTTCCTCCCCGAGTCCGGGCTGGGCGTGGTGGTGCTGGCGAGCGGCCAGGGCCTGCTGTTCAACACCGCCGTGCAGATGCGGGTGCTCGAGATCGTCTTCGACCAGCGGCGCGAGTTCGACAAGATCTTCCGCGACGAGGTCGGGAAGATGCAGCAGCAGTACAAGCAGGTCGCGGCCCAGCTCAAGCCCGTGCAGCCCGAGGCGGTCAACCCCTACCTGGGCCGCTACGGCCACCCCGAGCTGGGCACCCTGGAGCTGAGCCTCGAGGGCGACGCCCTGCGGGTGGACACCGGGGCCATCGTCACCCACGCCAAGCGCTACCAGGCGATGGGCCAGGTGTACTACCTCACCACCGACGCGGGGTTGGCGGGGGTGCCGCTGCAACTGCGGATGGAAGGGGGCCAGCCCGTGGTGGTGCTGCCCGCGCCCGAAGGGGAGTACGTCTTCACCCGCGCCGCCAGGGCCCAAGCCGCCCTGCGCCAGCCGCTCGAGCCCCTCCCCGCCGAACTGCGCGCCCTGCTCGAGCTCCGCCTAACCCCTCAGGCTCGAGCCTGGAAGCTGATCACCACCCGGTAGGCCGACCCGAAATTCCAACCGATTCGCAGGGGCGAACTTCGTGTTCGCCCTTTTCCTTACCTTTGGTGGGGATGGGTCGGTATGCGGTGGGGTGGTTTGGTGACCCCCGCTCCGCCGTCAGGGGAGCGAGGGGGAGGCCATTCCACATGGCGAGGGCATCGCGGTACGCGATCCGGCATACGCCGGAAACCTGCTCCCCCTGGGCTCCCCCGAGGGACTCGCAGACATGCCGCCGGGGCCGGCGGCCTCAGCTTCCCCGACACCCCCGTCACCCCCTCCCTCGCGAGCCGCACACCCCGGCCGGGGCGGGCAGCACGGCACGAGCGCCCGTCTCCTGGGAGGTGGGGCTGTAGTTAGCTGTTGGGCCGGGCACAACCCCAGTGGATGATTGATTTCAACGAGGCTATCAGCTATGGGGCTAGTGGGCTAGTGGGGCTATCGGCTATCGACTATCGACTATCGACTATCGACTATTGACTATCGATCACTG
>NZ_KE387023.1:1730355-1732417 GCF_000430045.1 Calidithermus chliarophilus DSM 9957
GGGGCCGGCGGCATGCTCGTCTGCGCCACCCCGCCCACCCCCTCCCGCGTGAGCCGCACACCCCGGCCGGGGACGGGTTCGCAGGACGAGCGGGTGTCCCCTGGGGAGTGGGGCTGTAGTTGGCCTGCGGGGCGGGCACAACCCAAGTGGATGATTGATTTCAACAGGGCGTTGGGCTATCGGCTATCGACCATCGACCATCGACCATCGACCCTCAAGAAAAGCTAAACCCCCGGAATTTCCGGGGGTTGCCTGGTGACCCCAAGGGGATTCGAACCCCTGCCGCCGCCTTGAAAGGGCGGTGACCTAACCGCTAGTCGATGGGGCCAGACGTGAGGTGATCTGGCGGTTTTGCTGTTTCCAGGCCTATTACTCGCGGCTGGAGGCGAATAAGTTGGCTGGGGCGCGTGGATTCGAACCACGATTGACGGAGCCAGAATCCGTAGTCCTGCCGTTAGACGACGCCCCAACGAGGCTCTGGCGGCGCCCCCTCCCGGGGTGCTCCCGGAATTGGGCATCAGAGATGGTACACAATCGTCACGCGCTTGGCAAGCCCTCCCGCCTATAATCACCTGGGAAGGTGTCACCGAGTGGATGTTGAAGCCAAAATTGTCGAAGCGCTGATGGCGTATGTGTCGCGGGGGGCGGCGGAGAACCTGCTGCGCCGGGTGCTGCACAAGGCCCGCAAGAACCCGCGGATGATGGGGCCGGGGGAGTGGATCGAGCTGATCGAGGGGCCGCTTTTGGCGGAGTTGCGGCAGGTGCTGCCCATTGCCGGGCAGGTGCCGCCGCTCAAGGCGCTGGTCAAGACCCTGCGCCAGGCCCACGCCGTGCCCATGAGCACGCCGGCGGTGCCGGTCAGCTTGCCGAGCGAGCCCACCCTCGAGCTCCCCCCCGACTGGCTCGACCTCAGCGAGGCGGAGGTGCGCGTGAGCCTCTTGCAGGAGCTCGCCCGCTTCGAAGGCGTCATCGGGGTGGCGGTCCAGACGCCGTGGGGGTCGGAGATCCGCCTGCCGGAGGACTCGGGGGAATTGCCCATGCTCGTGGGCACGGCCCACCGGTTACTTTCCCTACGGCAACCGTACGCCATGTTTTACACTGTCATGGGAAACGCCCAGCTTATGGTGCGTGGGATGGGCCAGAGTTGGGTGGCGGTGCTTGCCGACCACGACGCCAACCCCGGACACCTGCTCTACCGGCTGCGCCAGCTACAGACGGTACCCCAAGAGGCCAGACCACGCTAGGAGGCTTGATGATGAAACGATGGATCGCCGTAATCGTCCTCGGGGCCTGGGCCTGGGCCGCCCCGCTGACCACCGTGTACGACAAGGTCGCTTCGCTGATGAACCAGATTCAGAGCGTGCAGGGCAGCAACCCCAAGCAGGCCAGCGACCTCCTGAAGCAGGCCAGCGAGTACTTGAGCAAGGAGGGTGACGAGCTCTCGCCCAAGCTGCGCGAGGGCATCTCCACCGCCCTGAGCGACGCCCAGACCTCGCTGGCCCGCAAGAGCAAGGCCGACCTCGAGGCCCGCCTGCAGATGGTGCGAAGCCTCCTGGGCAAGGCCCTCTACGACAGCTACTTCGACGCCCTGGGGGGCGGCCAGTCCGAGATGGCCAGCGCCCTGCTGCCCCGCCTCGTCGCCGCCAGCGCCCTGCCCAAGACCCTCACCGCCCAGATCCAGGGGCTGGGCAACGACATCGACAAGGTGCGCCGGACCCTCGAGCGCACCTACGCCCAGGGCATCGTCAACGCCCTCTCGCGGGCCCGCAGCCAGACCAGCGCCACCCAGGCCTTCCTCGAGGCCACCCGCGCCTACACCCTCTACCTCGTCGTGCAGGAGTCGCCCCGGGCCAGCGGCCTGAGCGCCCGCGCCTTCGTCGACGCCCTGAGCAAGCTCTCCGCCAGCGACCTCGCGGGCTTCCGCAAGGACCTCGACGCGCTCAGCCAGCAGGCCAAGGGCTTCTTGCAGCGGGTGAGCTCGAGTTCGCCCGGTGCGGCCCGGAGCCCCGCCCCAACCCGAGCCGTCACCGCCCCCCCCGCCAAAGGGGGGGCGGGTTCCCAG
>NZ_KE387023.1:1732517-1778454 GCF_000430045.1 Calidithermus chliarophilus DSM 9957
CCGGCCCGGTCCGGGCGGCGACGGACGGCCACGAGGAGCGCTACGAGGGCAAGCTCGACGCCGGGACCCAGGCCCGGGTGAACGCGGTGCTGGCGCGGCTGGGCTTCGCCGGCCTGGGCGACTGGGTGCGGGCCATGAACCTCGACCTGCGCGCCCGCCTGGGCGAGGCCACCGCCCACGTCAAGACCGGCAACTTCGAGGAGGTGCGCGAGTACCTCGAGCTCTCCCACGACGCCTACAAGGAGCGCTACTACCCCGTGGTGCAGGTCCTCGACCCGGCCTTCGCCGACCGCTTCGACCGGCTGCTGGGGCGCATGCAGGACGCGGTAGGCCTGCGCGCCACCGACCTGGCCGTGGCCCTGGCCGAGGTGCAGGAGATCGAGGAGCGGCTGGAGGGGCGCAGCCTGGGCTTCAACCACACCCTGCAGGTGCAGCTCGAGCTGTTGCTGCTGGGCATCCCCCGGGCCTTCTTGTTCATCCTGGCGGCGCTTTTGGCGGTGTTCCCGCTCTACCTCGTCAACCTTACCTTCGGCGGGCGCAACGCCTACTGGCGCCTGTTGGGCCTGGCCTTCTTCTTCCTCTTCCTGCCCGCCATGATCGAGGGGCTGGCCTACGTCAGCGCCATCCTGGCCGACCCCCGCTTCGGCAACCTGACCTTCCTGGCGCCCCTCTCGACCTTCTCGATCCAGGGCAGCCTGATCGCCCAGCTCCTGTGGGGCCTCACGCTCTTCCTGGTGATCGGCCTCTCGGCGGCCGGCTTGCGGGGGATCGCCGTGCAGTTCGGGCTCATCCAGGACCGCCGCGCCCGCAACACCACCACCGTGGTCCAGACCAACCCGGGCCTCGCCGCCACCGCGCCCATGCGCGCCGCGCCCGACCCCAAGCTCACCAGCGAGACCATCGTGGAGTGGGACGAGGAGTTTTAATCGTCCCTGAAGGAACCTGGCCCTCGGCGGCGGAACCCGAGAGTGCAGCGGGCTTGAGGTAACTTAGAGCTGGAGGCGTCGCAAGTGTCTTTGTACCAGAACCTGTATCAGTCGCTCGAGCCCCTGCTCGGCGCCAAGACCCAGTCCATCCTGGAGGAGGGCGTGCGGCGGCTGGGGGTCGACCCCGACCGCCTGGACGTCGGACAGGCCGAGAGCATCCTCAAACGCCTGGTCTACCGCGAGCTGCAGGCCAACCGCACCCCCGCCGAGGCCCGCAGCCTCGTCGACGGCCTGCTCAAGGAGCTGCGCGAACAGGCCGGGGCCGAGGTCGGGGGCGGGCTGGCGGCGCTGGAGTCGGGCTTCAAGCGCTTCAGCCTCTACCTCGACTGGCCCGAGGTCGCCCGCCTGCGCGGCATCCTCAGCGTGCTGCGCAAGGAGCCCGAGGGCGCCGAGGCCACCCGCATGCTGCGCGAGGGCCAGGAGCTGCTGCAGCAGCTCGAGGAGCGCCTGCAGAGCGCCCTGCTGCGCCAGACCCGCGACATCGCCGACCTTCAGGCGGTGTTCGAGCGGGTCAAGATGATCGGCGGGCCCAAGATCCGGCGCTTGGAGTCGCTGATCCGCCAGATCCAGGAGGCCCACTCCGGCGAGACCTTGGCCCAGGCCGAGGTCGAGCGGGCGCGCACCCTGGCCGCCGAGCTGCGCAAGCTGGTGGAGTCGAGCGCCATCAGCGCCCCGCGCAACGCCACCGAGCCCGCGCTCTTCGTCGAGGACGAGGACGAGCCGGTGGTGGCGGCCGAGCCGCTGGTGGAGACCGACGCCCCCGAGGCCGCCACGGCCACCGGCGAGGCCTGGGACATCGTTATCGACCTCGACAGCCTCAGCCAGGAGCAGCAGACCCGCATCCGCGAGATCGACCTCGCCGAGGACCGCCGCCGCCTCGAGACCCTCAAGGAGCGCTACGCGGCGGTGCTCGCCCGCGCCGGCGTGGCCGAGGAGCTGGCCCGCCTCGAGGGGGAGCTGGCCCAGGGCAACCTGCTGGGCGAGGCGCTGGGCGCCTTCGAGGAGCGGCTCAAGGCCGCGCAGGCCGAGGCCCTCTCCGAGGCCCGCGCCCGCTACGAGTGGCTCAGCGACCGCATGCGCCAGCTCTCCGCCCCCGAGCACCGCGACGACGTGGACACCGCCAAGCTCGCCGCGCTGGCGGCCCGGCTGACGGTGGCCTGGGAGACGCTGCAGGGCGGGGCGGTGCCGCAGGACCTGCTCGAGCTCGCCGAGGACCTGCAGGCGCTGGAGGCCGAAACCCGCAGCCGCCGCGAGAGCCGCGAGCGGCTGGCCCGGCTGGCCCAGGCCCTCGAGGCCCTGCGCGCCGAGGCCGAGTCGGCGCTGGCGACCTACCGCGACCACCCCCAGGTACAGGCCTACCTGGCCCGCCTGGCCGAGGGGCAGCCCGAGGAGGCCGGCCTGCAGACCCTGCGCCAGGACTTCTCGGCGCTGATGGTGGCCCTCACCAAGGAGCAGAAGGAGCGCGACGAGAGCCTCAAGCGCTCCAGCCTCAAGGCCGCCGCCCAGGCCCTGCCGGTGGTGGCGGGCCTGGAGGTTCACCACGCCCAGCTCCTCCAGCAGATCGAGACCCCCGGCAACGACCTCGTGGCGCTGGAGAACTACCTGCACCAGCTCACCCAGCGCACCCGCGACCTCGTGGCCCAGCGGCTGGAGGCCCTGGCCCAGAAGGCCCAGGAGGCGGGCGTCGAGCTCGCGGGCCTGGCCGACGCCCGCGCCGCGCTGGCCGAGGGGCGCATCCCCGACCCGGCCGCGCTGGAGCGGCAGCTCGAGGAGCGCCTGAACGAGCAGGCCAACCAGCGCCGCCGCCAGCTCGCCGGGGAGCTCAGCCGCTACGAGGCCGCCGCCCAGGGCCTGCGCGGCCTGGGCGAGGACAAGCTGATGAGCCTGGTGGCCGACGCCCGCAACCGCCTGGCGCTGGGCGAGATCCCCGACACCGCCCCCATCAAGGCCGAGCTGGCCCGGCTGGTGCAGGTGCAGGACAACCTCCGCGCCGAGGTGGCGGTGAGCCTGGCCCAACTGCTCGAGCGCTTCAACGCCCACCGCGCGATGGGTGGCGAGACGGTGATCCGCCTCAAGCCGATGATCGAGTTCCTCACCTCGGCGGTCGAGCGCTTGGGCCGCGTGGGGCCCTCGGGCATCCTCGAGGTGCGCCAGGCCATCGCCGAGGCGATGCCGCTGGTGGACCAGCTCGAGCAGGAGCACAAGGCCGCCATGGCCCTCATGCAAGACCTCAAGGGCGGCGAGCTCGACGCGCTGCTGGGCATCTTCGACGCCCAGCCCCAGGCCGCCCCCAGCGCCCCCGCGAGCACCCCGGCCCCCGCCCCGGTCCCCGCCACGGCCACGCTCGAGGCCGAGCCCGCCGAGGAGGCCCCCGCTGGCGAGTCCGACGACGCCCTGGCCCCCTTCCGCCTGCGCGGGGTCGAGGCCGTGGCGCTGGTGGGGGAGAGCGGCGTGCTGATGGGCAAACTGCCCGCCGCCGCCCAGAGCGTGCGCAACGCCTTCAGCGACCTGAGCCTCTTGGCAGGGGAACTGGCGGGGGCCACCACCCGTCTGGCGGTGATCTCCCTGCCCCATAACGTCATGATCATGGTCCCGCTGGGCGAGAAGGGCCTGTTCATCCTGGCCGAGAAGCCCTTGCTCTCACGCCTGCTGACGCAGGTCGAGCGGCACCGGGCCGAGCTGGCGCAGTTGTAGCTGGGCTGATGGCCGGACGCCGATAGCTGATAGCCAAACGCCAAACGCCCTTTCTTTGCCCCCCTTAGCAAGGGGGGCTGGGGGGGATACCCCCTCCCCGCGGGCGGGGAGGGTGAACCACGAGCCACTAGCTGACGGCTGACCGCTGATAGCTGACCGCTTCCCGCTCACGGTTGTCACGCCCTGAACCATCTCGCGGGAGGCCAATGCTACACTAGGGGAAGTGTCGCAGGCGGTCGAAGTCAGTCCAGCTCAACTTTGGGGCCAGCTCGAGCCCAAAATCAGCCACCTCAACCCGGCCTCCCGGAGCAAGGTGCGGGAGGCGCTGGATTTTGCCTTCGAGGCCCACCAGGGCCAGCGGCGCAAGAGCGGCGAGCCCTTCATCACCCACCCGGTGGCGGTGGCCGAGATCCTGGCCGAGCTCAAGCTCGACGCCGACACCCTGATGGCCGGGTTGCTCCACGACACCGTCGAGGACACCGAGGCCCGGCCCGAGGCCATCGAGGCCCGCTTCGGCGCGGCGGTGCGCAAGATCGTGGAGGGGGAGACCAAGGTCTCCAAGCTCTACAAGCTCGCCCACGTCGCCAGCGAGGGCGAGGTCAAGCACGCCGAGGAGAAGCACGCCGAGGACCTGCGCCAGATGTTCATCGCCATGGCCGAGGACGTGCGCATCATCATCGTCAAGCTGGCCGACCGGCTGCACAACATGCGCACCCTCGAGTTCATGCCCCCCCACAAGCAGGCCCGCATCGCGCGCGAGACCCTCGAGATCTACGCGCCGCTGGCCCACCGGCTGGGGATCGGGCAGCTCAAGTGGGAGCTGGAGGACCTCTCCTTCCGCTACCTCAACCCCGAGGGCTACGCCCAGCTCACCGAGCGGCTCAAGAGCCACCGCGACGAGCGCGAGGCGGCGGTGGACAAGGCGCGGGAGAGCCTCGAGGCCGTGCTGCAGCGCGACTCGATCCTGCGCAGCCTGGTGCGCGGCTTCGAGGTCACGGGGCGCACCAAGCACCTCTACAGCATCTGGAAGAAGATGGAGCGCGAGGGCAAGGAGCTGGCCCAGATCTACGACCTGCTGGCCCTGCGGGTCATCCTCGAGCCGCGCCTCACCGACGACGCCGAGGAGAAGGCCATGCGCGAGAAGCAGGTGTGCTACCACGTGCTGGGCCTGGTCCACGCGCTGTGGCAGCCCATCCCGGGCCGGGTCAAGGACTACATCGCCGTGCCCAAGCCCAACGGCTACCAGTCGCTGCACACCACGGTGATCGCGGTCAACGGCCTGCCGCTGGAGGTGCAGATCCGCACCCGCGAGATGCACCGCGTCGCCGAGTTCGGCATCGCCGCCCACTGGCTGTACAAGGAGGGCCTCACCGACCCCGAGGAGGTCCGGCGCCGGGTGAGCTGGCTGCACTCGATCCAGGAGTGGCAGCAGGAGTTCTCGAGCTCGCGCGAGTTCGTGGAGGTGGTCACCCGCGACCTGCTGGGCGGGCGGGTCTTCGTGTTCACGCCCAAGGGCAAGGTCATCAACCTGCCCTCCGGCTCGGGGCCCGTCGACTTCGCCTACCACATCCACACCGAGGTGGGCCACCACATGGTGGGGGCCAAGGTCAACGGGCGCATCGTGCCGCTGAGCCACGAGCTACAGAACGGCGACATCGTCGAGATCCTCACCGCCAAGACCGCCCACCCCTCCAAGGACTGGATCGAGTACGCCAAGACCCGCAGCGCCAAGAGCAAGCTGCGGGCTTACTTCCGCGGCACCGAGCGCCAGGACTCGCTGGAGAAGGGCGCGCGCATGCTCGAGAAGTACTTCAAGCGCCGGGGCATCCCCAAGCCGCTGGAGAGCCAGCTCGAGGAGGCCGCCCGCAAGCTCGTGCGCTCCTCCTCCCCCGACGACCTCTACCTCGCCCTCGCCGGCAACCGCATCACCGCGCCGCAGGTGGCCCGCTTGCTCGTGCCCAAGCCGCCGGTGGTCGAGGCCGCCAAGCCCAAGCCCACGCCCAACCAGCTCGGCATCCGCCTGGAGAACGGGCTCATCGCCCCGCTCAAGCTGGCGAGCTGCTGCATGCCCAACAAGGGCGACCCCATCCTGGGCTACGTGACCCGCGGCCGCGGCGTGAGCATCCACAAGGCCGACTGCCCCAACCTGCGCCGCCTGATGGAGGGCGACGCCGGCCGCATCGTCCCCGCCTACTGGGAGGGCCTGGGCCGGGTGATGCAGCTCGAGGTGCTCGCCGACGACCGCGCCGGCCTGCTGCGCGACATCATGGACGCCATCGCCTCGATGGGCAAGAGCGCCATGGGCGTCAACTCCAACCCGGTGAGCCCTTTGAGCAAGGTCTTCAGCATCAAGACCCGCATCGAGGTCAACGCCGGCGAACAAGCCACCCTCGACGAGCGCCTGCGCCGGGTGAGCAACGTGCGCGAGGTGAACTGGTCGCCGGTGCGCTAGTACCGAGCAGCTTTCAGCCGTCAGCGGTCAGCTTTTGGCTCGTGGTTTGCCCCTCCCTGTCCCTCCCCGCCCGCGGGGAGGGTTCATCCCCCCTACCCCCCCTTGCTAAGGGGGGAACAAGGCGTCTTGCGCTTAGCGTTTGGCGTTCGGCTATCGGCTATCAGCTATCGGCCATCGGCTACCCCATTGCTGTACCCTAGGGCAATGTCCGTCGCCCTCTCCCTCCTGGTCGCCTTCGGCATCGGTTATCTCGCGGAGTTGGCCGGGTGGCTCAGGCCCAGGGCGGCATGGGCGGCGGCGCTGGTGGGGGGGATTCCGCTGGCGGTGGGCGGGCTGCCGGCTGCGCTGGTGGTCATCTTCTTCGTGGCGGCGGGGACGGCGGCCTCGAGGCTCAACCCGCGCAGCCGGGACCGGGCCGGGCGCACGGCCTTTCAGGTGCTCGCCAACGGGTTGCCGGCGGCCGTCGGGCTGGCGCTGGGCTCCCCGGCGTTCTTCCTGGGGGCCTACGCCGCGGCGCTGGCCGACACCCTGGCGACCGAGGTGGGCAGCCGCTCGAGCTGGGCCTGGCACCCGCTACGGGGGCGGGTGGAGAGCGGGACCAACGCGGCGGTGAGCGGGATCGGGACCCTGGCGCTGGTGCTGGGGGCGTTCTGGATGGCCCCCTGGGCCTTCGTGCTGGGAATCCCGGCAGGGCCGGTGGTGCTGGGCGGGGTCGCCGGGGCGGTGTGGGACAGCCTGCTGGGGCTCCTCGAGGACCGCTACCGCTGGTGGGGCAACGACCTCACCAACCTGCTGGCGACCGGCCTGGGCGGCTTCGTGGCCTGGGCGGTCTCGAGGCTCACCGGCTGATCAGGCCAGCCCGCTTGCCCGGTCGGGCTGCTCCTCCCGCACCCTCGCGCGGCGCACCCGCCAGGCCGCGAGCAGGTAGGCCAGGAAGTACAGGCCGTGCACCTGGACGAAGAGGCCGACGCCCAGGAGCAGAGCCGTGCCGAAGTAGGCCAGGGCATAGCGGGCGGCCCAGTGATCGTCCTGACGCTTCAGGATGGGGCCACGCGCCAGGAGCCAGACCAACGGGCCCAGCACCAGCAGGTCCAGCGCGACGTCGAAGGCGCTATCCGGCAGGTCATCCCCCTGGAACACCCCGCTGTCCTCCAGCCAGCGGACGCCCAGCGGCAGGGAGAGGGCGTAGCTCGCCAGGAACACGGCGGTAGTGCCTATGAGGTAGAACAGCCCCAGCCTCGAGCGCCCCGGCCGGACGCGGCGCTCGATGAGCCAGAGCACCCCGAACATCAGTTGAGTGATAAAGGTCGCGGCGAGCATCGACACCCCGATCAGCTATTAGGAATTAATAGCAAATTCGGGTCAAAGGGAGTAGTCGATGATCACAGGGGCGTGGTCGGAGAGCAGGGGCTCGGGGTGGATGCGCGGGCTGTGGGCCACCCCGGCGAGGCCCGGGGTGCTGAAGTGGTAGTCCAGCCGCCAGCCCACGTTCTTGGCCCGCGCCTGGCCCCGCTGCGACCACCAGGAGTAGTGCACGGCCTCAGGGCCCACCAGTTCGCGGAAGACGTCGCGGTAGCCTGCGGCCAGCAGCGCGTCGATCCAGGCGCGTTCCTCGGGCAGGAAGCCCGAGTTCTGCTGGTTGGCCTTCCAGTTCTTGAGGTCGACGGGCTTGTGGGCGATGTTGAAGTCGCCGCAGAGGACGTTCTCGCCCCCCAGCCCCCCCAAGAAGGGCAGGAACTCGCCCAGGAAGCGCATCTTCTCGGCCTGGCGCACCGGCCCCGACGAGCCGGAGGGCACGTAGACCGAGGCCACGCTGAAGCCGTCGAAGATGGCCCGCAGGAAGCGCCCCTCGCGGTCGAAGTCGGAGCCCATGCCCACCTGCACGTCCTCGGGCTTTTCCCGGCACAGCAGGCCCACCCCGCTGTAGCCCGGCTTCTCGGCGGGGTGCCAGTAGGCGTGGTAGCCCTCGAGCTTGCCCAGTTCGCGCGGCAACTGCTCGGGCAGGCAGCGCACCTCCTGCAGGCAGATGACGTCGGGCTCCTGGTCCTTGAGCCACTCCGCCAGGCCCTTGGCCGCCGCCGCCCGAATGCCGTTGACGTTGAGGCTGATCACCCGCATGGCCCACAAATTACCGCGCCTGCACCCCGGGCGCTTCAGGGTTTGGCCTCGAGCTCCGGCACTTCCTCCCTGAGCCGGACGGGCCCGGCGTTCTCGGGCTTCTTGCCCACCTTGTCGGCGTAGAAGGCCCGCAGCTTGTCGAAGTCGGCGCGGATGTCGCCGCTGGGCCAGAGGTAGGCCCCGATGCCCACCTCCCGGCGCGCGTAGTCGAGGTAGCCCAGGGCGATGGGGACCTGCGCGCCCAGGGCCATGTAGTAGAAGCCGCTGCGCCAGTACTCGGCGCGGCTGCGGGTCCCCTCGGCGGCCACCACCAGCACGATGGCCTCGCGGCTGCGGATAAGCTCGGCCACCTGGCTCACGAACTCGCTGCCCTTCTTCCTGCGGTCGAGGGGGATGCCGCCCAGGGCTTTCATCAGCGGGGCCAGCAGCGGCGGGAAGAGCTCCTTCTTGCCCACCCAGTTCATGGGCTGACCCGTGGCGAACTTCCACAAGATGGCGTAGAGGAAGTCCCAGTTGGAGGTGTGGGGGTAGCCCACCGCCACGAACTTGGGGCCGGGCGGGGGCTCGAGGACGGCCTTCCACCCCAGCATCCCCAGCGCGCGCGTGGCGAGGCGCTGCCCGAAGGTCTTGGGTACGTGTACTTGTGGCATTGTGAGCAGTATAGCCGGGCGGGATATTTGTCTCATCCTGCCGTGCTAGCGTGAGTCGCTATGAAGGTGCTGCGCCTGCTGCCCCACACCCTCTTCCTGCTCGGCCTGCTCGTGCTCGCCCAGAACAGCCTCACCGCCCAGAACGCCTGGGTTCGCCTGCTGCCCACCCCCAACCTGGCCGCCTACCTCACCTTCTCCAACCCCACCGACAAGCCCGTCCGCCTGCTCGGCGTGAGCACCCCCGTCGCGCTCAAGGCCGAGTTCCACGAGACCAAGACCCTGCCCGCCTCCGACCACAACGCCCATGGTCAGACGACCACCATGGTCCCGCTCAAGGACGTGGTCGTGCCCGCCAAGGGCAAGCTCGAGTTCAAGCCCGGCGGCAAGCACATCATGCTCCTGGGCGTCAAGCGCACCCTGAAGGAAGGGGAAAAGGTGCCCCTGGTGTTCCGCCTCGAGGGCGGCAAGTCCATCACCGTGCAGGCGGTAGTCAAGGCGCAGTGAGGGGGTAGTACAGCCGTCAGCTCTCATACCGGATTCAAAAAGATAATCATCCGATCCAAAGAGCCCGGAGGCTATCTTTTTGAATCCTAGAGCACACCCCTCCCTGACGGTCGGCGAAGCAAGCGTATCCCTTCGGTCGGGTTGGTCCGTCACCGAACGGTGACGGACCAACCGAATCTGGTATCAGCCGTCAGCGGTCAGCTATCATCCGTCAACTCGTGGCTCGTGGTGAAGGGAACCCTCCCCGCCGGCGGGGAGGGTTTATCCCCCCTAACCCTCCTTGCTAAGGGGGGGACAAGGCGTCTGGCGTTTGGCGTTTTGCGTACGACGTAGGACGTACGACGTAGGACGTACGACCGACCTTCTGCGTTTAGCGTCTTGCGTTTGGCTATCAGCTATCGGCGTTCGGCCACCGGCACCCTGTACAATGACCCTTTGAACGCGCGGGCAAGCCGCGCCCTGGAGATTCTTATGTATCGCGTACTGATCGTGGGCCGGCCCAACGTGGGCAAATCCAGCCTCTTCAACCGCCTGGTGGGCAAGCGCACCGCCGTGGTGGCCGACACCCCGGGCGTCACCCGCGACCTCAAGGAGCACGTGGTCGAGACCGAGAAGGGCCGCTTCATGCTCATCGACAGCGGTGGGATGTGGTCGAGCGACGTGTGGGAGCACAAGATCAAGGAGAAGGTCGAGCAGGCGCTCAAGACCGCAGACCTGGTCCTCTTCGCCGTGGACGGGCGCTCCGACCTCGCGACCGCCGACCTCGAGGTCGCCGACTTCCTGCGCCGCCAGCACAAGAACGTGCTCGTCGTCGCCACCAAGGTGGACGACCCCAAGCACGAGAACTACCTGGGCGACCTCTACGCCCTGGGCTTCGGCGACCCCATCCCCACCAGCACCGCGCACGCCCGCGGCCTCGACGACCTCGTTGACGCCATCTGGGCGCGGCTGCCCGTGCGCCAGGCCGACGACGAGCCCGAGGTGGTGCCCATCCGCATCGCCATCGTGGGCCGCCCCAACGCGGGCAAGAGCAGCCTGCTCAACGCCATCCTGGGCGAGGAGCGCGTCATCGTGAGCGAGCAGCCCGGCACCACCCGCGACGTCATCGACGTGGAGTTCGACTACGGCGGCAACCGCTTTTTGCTGGTGGATACCGCCGGCATCCGCAAGCGCCCCGAGACGCTGGTGGAGGAGATCGCCATCAGCCGCGCCCACAACGCCATCCTCGACGCCGACGTGGTGCTCTTGGTCATCGACCCCTTCGAGGTCGGCGACCGCGAGCTCAAGCTCGCCAACGAGGCCCTCGACGCCGGCAAGCCGGTGATCCTCACCATCACCAAGTGGGACCTCGTCGAGCAGGAAGAAGCCCGCAAGGTGCGCGCCGACCTCAACCTCAAGCTCGCGCACCTCGAGCACCTCCCCCGCGTCTACGTCTCGGCCGTGACCAAGGAGAACCTGCACAAGCTCTTCTCCGAGGCCGCGCGGCTGTACGCCGTGGCCCGCGAGCGCCGCGAGACCGCCGAGCTCAACCGCTTCCTCTCGCTGTGGACCGCCCACGTGGCGCTGCCCAACTTCAAGGGCAAGCCGCTGAAGATCTTCTTCCTCACCCAGCCCGAAGTCGCCCCGCCCACCTTCGTCTTCTTCGTCAACTACCCCGAGTTCGTGACCCGGGCCTTCGAGGGCTATTTGCGCAACAGGATCGGGGAGGACCTGGGCATCAAGGAGATCCCTTTCAAGATGGTCTTCCGGGGGCGGCGTGACCCGAAGGGCAAGGAGAAGGGGAAGGAAGAGGAGTAAGGTGGGTACGTCGAACGCCGAACGCCGAACGCCGAACGCCGATGGCCCATAGCCGATAGCTGATAGCCGATAGCCAAACGCAAAACGCCAAACGCAAGACGCCAAACGCAAGACGCCAAACGCAAGACGCGGGGCGCCTTGTCCCCCCCTTAGCAAGGGGGGTTAGGGGGGATAAACCCTCCCCGCCGGCGGGGAGGGTTCCCTTCACCACGAGCCACACGCCACGAGCTTTTGGCTACCGGCTATCGACAATCAACCCCATCGACAGCTCACCGCTGCCTCGAGCCCCCTGTCCAGGAGGTCAGGGCGAATAGTGCCATCAGAAACAGACCCCAAATCCAGCCGTCCATACCCCCATCCTCCCGCTTAAGTGTGGCCGAGGGGGTGTTAAATGACCGTTATTAGCTGCTCGGGTTACAGGTTCAAGGCTCCTTTAACCGAAACGCCTGCATCAGCGCTTCCATCCCCTCCACCGCGCCCATGCGCAAGGAGCAGTCGGCGATGGGGGAGAGGGGGGTCGACTCGGGGTTGATCTCGATGAGGTAGGCCCCGCTGTGGTAGGCGACGCGGCCGAGGCTGGCGGCGGGCTCCACCTCCCCGCTCGTGCCGATGACCAGCGCCACCTCGCAGGCCGCGAAGGCCTCGAGCGCCCGGTCGAAGGCGCCTTCGGGCAGCAGCTCGCCGAACCACACCACGTCGGGGCGGCCTCGAGCGCCGCAGGCGGGGCAGTGGGGGGGCGGGGTGAAGTCCTGGGGGGCGGGCAGGGGGAAGCGCTCCCCGCAGCGCTCACAGCGGCCCTGGGTGATGTTGCCGTGCAGCTCGACCACGCGCCTCGAGCCGGCCCGGCGGTGCAGGCCGTCGACGTTCTGCGTCACCAGCACGAAGCCCTCGCCCAGGCTCTCCTCCAGCCGCACCAGCCCCTCGTGGGCAGGGTTGGGCCTGGCCTCGAGCACGTTCTTGTAGCGCCAGGCGTACCACTCCCACACCTTCTGCGGGTTTTTGGCGTAGGCGCCGGGGGTGGCGTACTCCTCGAGGTCGAAGTCCTTCCAAAGCCCCGCGGCGTCGCGGAAGGTGGGGATGCCCGAGGGTTTGGAGATGCCCGCACCGGTCAGCACGGCCACGCGGTGGGCGCTCTTGAGGCGTTGGCGGGCGGCGTCGAGGTCGTTCACGACTCCAGCATAGGGCAGGGCACGGGTGCTGGCTCGTTCGCTGGGGGCCTGCCTACAATGGGGTCGTGCCCCCCGGCCTCGACCTGCGCACGCGGCTGTACCTGCCGCTGGGCACGGCGGGCTTCTGGTTGCTGTGGAGGCCCCACCAGGCCACCTGGCTCGACGCGCTGTTCATGACCGCCATCACCATCACCACCATCGGTTACGGCGAGGTGTACAAGCTGGACGCGGCGGGGCGGCTGTGGGCCATCCTGGTGGGCTTCGTGGGGATCGGCAGCCTGTTTTACAGCTTCGGCGTGGTGATGGACCATCTGGTGACCCGCCGTTTGACCGACCCGGGAGGGAGGCGCAAGGTGCTCGAGCGGATCGACCACCTCAAGGAACACGTGATCGTGGCGGGGTTGGGCCGCGTGGGCAAGCAGGCCGCGCTCGAGCTCAAGGAGGCCGGGGTGCCCTTCGTGGTGGTCGACCCCAGCGAGGCGGGCCGCGAGTACGCGCAGGGCCACGGGATGCTGCTGTTCCCGGGCGACGCCACCAAGGACGAGGTGCTCGAGCGGGCCGGGGTCCGGCGGGCCAGCGGCCTCATCGTCACCACCGGCGACGACGCCACCAACCTCTACGTCGTGCTCTCGGCCCGGGTGCTCAACCCCGGCCTCTTCATCGTCTCCCGCGCCGTCGACGAGGACAGCATCGGCAAGTTGTTGCGGGCCGGGGCCAACCGGGCCATCTCGCCCTACGCCATCGGGGGGCGCCGCCTGGCCCACCTCATCCTCTCGCCCAGCGTGGTGGACTTTTTCGAAACGGTGCTGCGCCGGGGCTCGGAGAGCCTCAACCTCGAGGACGTCACCGTGCCGCCGCACAGCCCCCTCATCGGCCGAACCCTGCGCGACGTGCTGCGCGAGTGCCCGCCGGGGGTGAGCGTGCTGGCAGTGTTCCGCGGCACCCAGGCCATGGCCAACCCTCACCCCGACCTCACCCTCGAGGGCCACGACCGCCTGCTGGCGATGGGGACGGTGGAGCAGCTCGACCGGCTCGAGGACCTCCTCCGGGCCTAAAGGCCTCCCTCGCCTGCTCCTGGACGAAGGCCAGAAAAGGGCACGCTAGAATAGGGAAACTGTGGAAACGCTGATCATCATGCTGCTCGCCTACCTCTTCGGCAGCATCCCCGCCGGGGCCTGGGTGGCCCGCACCTACGGCGTGGACATCCAGAAAGTCGGCTCGGGCAACACCGGGGCCACCAACATCCTGCGCACGCTGGGCTGGGGCCCGGCCCTGGTCGTGGCCTTCTTCGACATCTTCAAAGGCGGCATCGCCCTGCTCATCGCCCGGCTGTTCGGCCTGGACGGGCTGCAGCTCGGCCTGGTCGCGGTGTCCGCGGTGCTCGGGCACAACTACTCGGTCTTCCTGCGCTTCCGGGGCGGCAAGGGCGTGGCGACGAGCATGGGCACCACCGTCGTGCTCGACCCCCTGGTGGGCCTGATGATCCTCCCCATCGGCATCTGCGTGATCTGGCTGACCCGTTACGTCTCGGCCGGAAGCATGGTGGGCGCCATGTCCGGGGTGATCGTCGCCATCGCGCTGGGCCGCCCCTTGTGGGAGATCCTGACGCTGGCCCTGCTGGCCCTGCTCATCTTCTGGACCCACCGCGAGAACTACCGCCGCCTGCAAGCCGGAAACGAACGCCGCTTCGGCGAGCGGGTGAAACCCGAGGTCCCGGCGACGGAGACCTCGAGCACCGGGTAATTTTGGGCTGTCAGCCATCAGCTATCAGCCGTCAGCAAAGAGCGGAAGGCTCGTGGCTGGTGGCTAGCGGCCCGTGGTGAAAGGAACCCCACCCCGGCCCTCCCCGCGCGCGGGGAGGGTTTATCCCCCCTAACCCCCCTTGCTAAGGGGGGTGACAAGGCGTCTTGCGTTTGGCGTCTCGCGTACGACGTAGGACGTACGATCCGAGTTCGGCTATCGACTATCGACCATCGACCCTAACCCTCCCCCAGCACCAACTGCCTCCGCGCCGCCGCCACCGCGAGCTCGGTGCCGAGTTCCTGGCTGAGGTGCTGCAGCAGGCTCAGCCACTCGTCGTTGGGGAGGGCGGGCTCGAGGGCCAGGCGCAGCAGGGCGTTGTAGGGGTGTTTCCCGGCGGCGAGGGCGCGGGCGGTTTCGCCGGGCACTGGGGCGGTCTGGATGTCGCGCAGCAAGCTCAGGGCGTCGAATTGCAACCCGGACAGCGGGAGGAACTCCTCGGCGCTGGAGTAGGTCAGGGCGCTGATGTCGTCCAGCACATCCAGGGCCTGCTGGCGGATCTGGGCGAGCTCGAGCTGGTGCTTGTGGCCGTGCAGGGCCTCCATCACCTTGGGCAGAACCAACTCGTCGGGGCTCTTGCCGAGCAGCTCCTGGGCCTGTCCGTACCAGCCCTCCAGCAGCCGCGACACCTCCACGAGCTGGGAAGTCACCCCCGAGTGGGCCGGGGTGCCCTGCTCGAGCTGGAGCGCGGTCTGGCGCAGCACCTCGCCCAGCTCGCCCAACTGCTGCTGCAAGCGCTGCCCCTCGGAGATCAGCCGCTCCACCTCGGCGATTCCTGTGCCGACTGTAGCCTGCATACCCTACATCCTAGCGCTCGGTGAGAGCGCCCGCCCTGAGCAATCGTTCATCGAATTGTTCAAATGTCACAGCCTTCGGCCGCGGAGTCTGCTTGGCCTTTTCTGGTATAAACCATAGCGTGTCGCTCGACCTGCTGGTGATCGCCCCCCACCCCGACGACGCCGAGCTGGGCTGCGGGGGGCTGCTGGCCCGCGCCAAGGCCGAGGGCCTGAGCACGGGCATCCTCGAGCTCAGCCTCGGCGAGATGAGCACCAAGGGCACCCCCGAAGAGCGCCTGGAGGAGGCCGCGGAGGCCGCCCGCATCCTGGGCCTGGACTACCGCGGCAACCTGCGCTTCCCCGACGGCTCCTTGCGGGACACCCCCGAACAGGTCGCCCGCCTCGCCCACGCCCTGCGCGAGCTGCGCCCCGCGGTGCTGATCGTGCCGCACGAGTCCGACCGCCACCCCGACCACACGGGGGCCCACCACCTCTGCCGCAGCGCCGCGCACTTCGCTGCGCTGCCGCGGGCGCGGGTCGAGGGGGAGGCGCACCGGGTCTCGAGGCTCTTCTTCTACCCCGGCAACTACCCCGTCACGCCTACCCTGCTCGTTGACGTTTCGGCCTACATCGACACCTGGGAGGCTGCGGTGCTGGCCCACCGCAGCCAGTTCTTCGGCGAGGCCGCCTCGGAGACGGTGAGCCTGGCCGGGGTGGAGGCCCGCAAGGCCCTGCGCCGCCAGTGGGGCAACTACCTGGGGGTGGGGTACGCCGAGCCGCTGGTGAGCCCGCTCCCCCTGCTCACGGTCCCCTGGTACTAAAACGTGAGAACGGCCCCGAGGCAGGCTAGCCCGCCTGGAATTCTTTTGATAAGCTGGTAGATATCGCGTTACCGGGACATCTATCTCTAAGTGCCGGTCGAACTGGGGCGGTACGCTCTGTCGTGGAGCGGTCTAGCAGGTATCTGGCTCGAGCCGTGCCGTGACCCGGCGAGCCAGCGGCGAACAAATCCAGCGTCTCGAGGAGGACGAATGCGGCAGGGTTGGTCCAGGCTATCGCAGTGGCTCAGGCGCGGGGGCATCGTCGTGGTGGCCGCGGGGCTGGTGGGCGTCTTGGGCGGGGCCGGGCTGTACACCGCCCAGCACGCCGAAGCCCTCTCCTACCTCTCCAACGACCCCAAAGCCTGCGTCAACTGCCACATCATGCGCGAGGTCTACGACGGCTGGCAGAAGGCGAGCCACCACCACGTGGCGGTGTGCGTGGACTGCCACCTGCCCCACGACTTCATCGGCAAGTACCTCACCAAGGTCGAGCAAGGGTGGAACCACTCGAGGGCCTTCACCATGCAGGACTTCCACGAGCCCATCCAGATCGGGCGGCGCAGCGCGGCGGTGGTGGAGCACAACTGCGTGCAGTGCCACCAGGGGCTCATCGGCGGGGTCTTACAGGCCCAGACCGCTTTTCAGGACGCCCACGCCGGCTTCCGGTCGGCGGGCGACGGCTCATTCGGCTGCGTGCACTGCCACCGGGGCGTGGGGCACGGCGAGTAACCGGGGGAAATTATGGCGAGACGATGGATCTGGGTCAGCGCAGTGGTCGCGGTTTTTGCCCTGCTGGGCACGATCGGGATATTGGTGCTTCTGAACAACATCAACACCCGCAAGGCTGAAGCCCGCGAGACGGTGTTCCGCGTGGCCGACATCACCGAGGACACCACCGACCCCGAGGTCTGGGGCAAGAACTTCCCCCTGCAGTACGACTCCTACAAGCGCACCGTGGACACCGTGCGCACGCGCTACGGCGGTTCGGAGGCCATCCAGCGGCTCGACCAGGACCCCCGGCTGCGGGTCCTGTGGAACGGCTACCCCTTCGCGGTGGACTTCCGCGAGGACCGGGGCCACGCCTACATGCTCGTCGACCAGCGCGAGACCGAGCGGGTCAAGCAGTTCAAGCAGCCCGGCGCCTGCCTCAACTGCCACGCCAGCGTGGTCACCGCCTTCCGCGAGGCGGGGGTGAAGGCGGGCATCCCCAAAGACGACGCGCACTTCATGGAGGCCATCTTCAAGGGCTTCGAGGAGATCAACAAGATGCCCTACGCCGAGGCCACCCAGCTCGTCGAGCACCCGGTGAGCTGCATCGACTGCCACGACCCCAAGACCATGTCCATCCGCGTGACCCGCCCGGCCTTCATCAACGGCATCCGGGCGCTGGCGAAGTCCGACGACCCCGTGCCCCACCTGCCCAGCCTCGAGCGCTGGCGCCAGGGCGACCGCAAGAAGGAGTACGACCCCAACACCGACGCCACGCGCCAGGAGATGCGCTCGATGGTCTGCGGGCAGTGCCACGTGGAGTACCATTTCGCCCCGCCCGACAAGACCCTCACCTTCCCCTGGCACAACGGGCTCAAGGTCGAGCAGATCGAGCAGCACTACAAGGACGTGAACTGGAAGGACTGGACCCACAAGGACTCCGGCGCCGACGTGCTCAAGGCCCAGCACCCCGAGTTCGAGATGTGGTCGCAGGGCATCCACGCGCGCTCGGGCGTGGCCTGCGCCGACTGCCACATGCCCTACCAGCGGGTAGGCGCGGTCAAGGTCTCCAACCACCACGTGCGCAGCCCCATGCTGAACGTGGCCCAGGCCTGCCAGACCTGCCACAACTACCCCGAGGAAGAGATCAAGGCCCGCGTCGAGACCATCCAGGGCCGCACCAAGAAGCTCATGGACTCCGCGGAGGACGCGGTGGTGGACCTGATCCGGGCCATCCAGGCCGCGCAGGCTGCCGGGGCCTCGGATGAAGCGCTGAAAAAGGCCCGCGAGCTCCAGCGCTCGGCCCAGTGGCGCACCGACTACGTCAACGCCGAGAACTCGCTGGGCTTCCACGCGCCGCAGGAGGCCGCCCGCATCCTGGGCGAGGCCATCGACTTCGCGCGGCAGGGGCAGCTCGAGGCCGTCAAAGCTCAGCAGGCCGCGAAACCTGCCACCCAGCGCTAAATATCCCGCGCAGAAGGGGCGCACGGTGGTGCGCCCTTTCGCGCTGGTGGGGATTATTGGGTGAATGACGTTGGCGGGGACCGCTCCGCCGTCAGGGGCCGGAGGGGGAGGCCATTCCACATGGCGAGGGCATCGCGGTACGCGATCCGGCATACGCCGGAAACCTGCTCCCCCTGGCGGCCCCCAAGGGACTCCAGGTTACCGGCAGAGCCGGTATGGCCTACGGCCACCCCCTCGCGGACATGCCGCCGGGCCTCAGTGCCCGCGTGTGCGGGGGTGCGGGCCGCACCTTGACCCGGCGGCGTGCCCGTCTGCGCCACCCCGCCCACCCCCCGCGTGAGCCGCACACCCCGGCCGGGGACGGGCCCGCAGGTCGAGCGGGTGTCCCCTGGGGAGTGGGGCTGTAGTCGGCCTGCGGGCGGGGCACAACCCAAGTGGATGATTTTTAGCTATCGGCTATCGGCTATCAGCTATCAGCTATGGGCTATCGACCATCGACCATCGACCATCAGCGTTCTACGTCCAACTCCAGAAAGGGAATCTTGTCCTCCCCCTGCCGTTAGGATGGTCGGTGATGAGCCTGATTCTGGTGCTGAATTGCGGGAGTTCTTCGCTCAAGTTCGCGCTGCTCGAGCCCTCCAACCAGAGCACGGTGCTCAGCGGGCTGGCGGAGAAGCTCTTCGAGGACGAGCCCCGGCTGATCGTCACGGACGGCGAGGGCAAGCAGGCTGGCCCGCTGCCGGGGCAGGGGCACGCGGTGGCGATGCGGGGGATCCTCGAGGCCTTGCGGAGCCGGGGGTTGCTCGAGCAAGTCTCGAGCGTGGGGCACCGGGTGGTGCACGGGGGGGAGCGCTTCCGGCAGGCCACGCGCATCACGCCGGAGGTGGTCGCGCAGATCGAGGCGTGTGTGCCGCTGGCGCCGCTGCACAACCCGGCCAACCTCGAGGGCATCCGGGGGGCGATGGAGGCCTTCCCCGGCCTGCCCCACGTCGCGGTCTTCGACACGGCCTTCCACCAGACCATGCCGCCGCACGCCTACCGCTACGCGCTGCCCGAGGTGCTCTACCGCGAGCACGGGGTGCGGCGCTACGGCTTCCACGGCACCAGCCACCAGTACGTGACCCGGCGGGCCGCCGAGTTGCTGGGAATTCCGCTGGAGCACAGCGCCTTCGTCAGCGCCCACCTGGGCAACGGCTGCTCGATCACGGCGGTGAAGGGGGGCCGGAGCGTGGACACCAGCATGGGGCTCACGCCGCTCGAGGGCCTGGTGATGGGCACCCGCTCGGGCGACGTGGACCCCGGCATCCACGCCTTCCTGGCCGAAAACCTGGGCCTGAGCCTGCGCGAGGTGACCGAGGTGCTCAACAAGGGGAGCGGCCTGCTGGGGCTCTCCGGCCTCTCCAACGACATGCGCGAGCTCGAGCGGGCCGCCGCCGAGGGCCACGCGGGGGCCAGGCTGGCGCTGGAGGTCTTCTGCTACCGCTTAGCCAAGTACGTCGCCGCCATGTGCGTGCCGCTGGGCCGCCTCGACGCCCTCATCTTCACCGGCGGGATCGGGGAGAACAGCAGCCTGGTGCGGGAAAAAGTGCTGGGCCAGTTGGGAATCCTGGGCTTCCGGCTCGAGCCCGAGCAAAACGCCCGCACCGTGCGCGGCCAGGCGGGGCCGATCACCGCCGAAGGGAGCCCCCTGGCGCTGGTGGTGCCCACCAACGAGGAGCTGATGATCGCCTGGGAGACCCGGGCGGTCCTGGCCTGAGCCGCCGCTGGAAGCGCTACGATAAGCCCGTGAAAGCCATCTTCGTCGCACCCACCCGCCCCAACGTGGGCCTGACCAGCACCGCGCTCGGCATTGTGCGGGCGCTCGAGCGCTCGGGGCTCAGGGTCGGCTTCTGCAAGCCGGTGGCGCAGGACTACTCGGCCACCGACCGCAGCGTGCACTTCGCCCGCGAGGTGGGGCGCATCGCGGTGCCCGACCCCATCCCCCTGGGACGTGCCGAGAACCTGCTGAGCGAGGGCCAGGAGGACGACCTGATGGAGGAGGTGATGCGGGTTTACCAGCTCGCGGCCGAGGGCGCCGACGTGGTGGTGGTGGAAGGGCTGGCCCTGGGGGCTGCCAACGCCTACGCCGCGCGGCTCAACGCGGAGATGGCGCGCAACCTCGAGGCCCTCACCGTGCTCGTCACCACCCTCCAGGGCTCCACGCCCAAGGAGATCGCCGACCAGATGGAGCTGATGCTGCCCAGCTTCGGCGAGCGGGTGGTGGGCTACATCCTCAACTTCGCCCCGCCCGCCGAGGAGACCTACACCTCCAAGCTGCGCACCCGCAAGAAGATCCTCGCCGACGCCAAGCTGGCCCAGCTCGGGGTGATCCCCCTCAACCCCGACCTCACTGCCCCCCGGGTCTCGGACGTGGCCGACCACCTGGGCGCGACCGTGGTCAACGCGGGCGAGATGGCCACCCGGCGCGTCAGCAAGACCTTCGTGGCCGCCCGCAGCGTGCCCCAGATCGTCAGCCTCTTCACCCCGGGGGCGCTGGTCATCACCTCCGGCGACCGCGACGACGTGGTGATGGCGGTGTCGCTGGCCCACCTCAGCGGGGTGCCGCTGGCGGGGCTGGTGCTCACCTGGAACCAGCCGCCCGACGAGTCGATCCAGCGCCTGTGCCGCACCGCGCTCACCTCCGAGCTGCCGGTGCTGATGGTGGGGAGCGACACCTACACCACCGCCACCCGGCTGGCCCAGATGGACAGCCAGATCCCCCTCGACGACCTGGGGCGCGTGGAGCGGGTCCTCGACTACGTGGCCGACAAGCTCGACACCGCCCCCCTCAAGGCGCGCCTCCAGACCCCCGAGGAGCGCCGCATGACCCCCCCCGCCTTCCGCTACGAGCTCATCAAGCGGGCGAGCGCCGCCCGCAAGCGCATCGTGCTGCCCGAAGGCGACGAGCCGCGCACCGTGAAGGCCGCCGCGATCTGCCACGAGAAGGGCATCGCCCGCTGCGTGCTGCTGGCCAAGCCCGACTCGGTGCGGGCGGTGGCCGAGGCCCAGGGCGTCACCCTGCCCAGCAGCGTCCAGATCATCGACCCCGACGAGGTGCGCGAGCGCTACGTGGGGCCCATGGTCGAGCTGCGCAAGCACAAGGGCCTCACCGAGCCGCAGGCCTTGCAGCAGCTCGAGGACAACGTGGTGCTCGGCACCATGATGCTGGCTCTGGACGAGGTGGACGGCCTGGTCTCGGGCGCGGTCCACACCACTGCCAACACCGTGCGCCCCGCGCTCCAGCTCATCAAGACCGCGCCGGGGGTCAAGCTCGTGAGCAGCGTGTTCTTCATGCTCATGCCCGAGCAGGTGCTCGTCTACGGCGACTGCGCCATCAACCCCGACCCCAACGCCGAGGAACTCGCCGACATCGCCATCCAGTCGGCCGACTCCGCCGCCGCCTTCGGCATCACCCCCCGCGTGGCGATGATCTCCTACTCCACCGGCACCTCCGGCGCGGGCGAGGACGTGGAGAAGGTCGCCCAGGCCACCGCGATCGCCAAGGCCCGCCGCCCCGACCTCGTCATCGACGGCCCCATGCAGTACGACGCCGCCAGCGTGGAGAGCGTAGGCCAGCAGAAAGCCCCCGGCTCCCCCGTGGCCGGGCGGGCCACCGTGTTCATCTTCCCCGACCTCAACACCGGCAACACCACCTACAAGGCTGTCCAGCGCAGCGCCGGCGTGGTCAGCGTGGGCCCCATGCTCCAGGGCCTGCGCAAGCCCGTCAACGACCTCTCTCGAGGAGCCCTCGTCGACGACATCGTCTACACCATCGCCCTCACCGCCATCCAGGCCGACCGCGGGGCGGCAGGGAGCGGGGAGCGGTAAGCCGTCAGCGGTCAGCCATCAGCAAAGGGCGGGAGGCTCGTGGCTCGTGGGAACCCCCCCGTCCCTCCCGGCCGGCGTCGAGGGCCGAGGGTCGAGGTGTCCCGCGTCTTGCGTATTGCGTACGACGTAGGACGTACGACCCGCATCAGACGTACGACCCGCGCTTAGCGTTCGGCGTTAGGCGTTCGGCTATCGGCTATCGACCATCGACTATCGACCATCGACTATCGACCATCGACTATCGACCATCGACTATCGACTTATACTGTTGGCGTGATTAAGTCGCCCGAAAACCCCGCCCGTGACGACTTGCTCTTCGACCTCATCGCCAAGGAGGAGGCCCGCCAGCGCGAGGGCCTCGAGCTCATCGCCAGCGAGAACTTCACCTCCCGTGCCGTGCGCGAGGCCACCGGGAGCGTGCTGACCAATAAGTACGCCGAAGGCTACCCCGGCAAGCGCTACTACGGCGGCTGTGAGGTCATCGACCAGATCGAGCAGCTCGCCATCGACCGCGCGAAGGAGCTCTTCGGGGCGCAGTGGGCCAACGTGCAGCCGCACTCGGGCTCCAGCGCCAACCTCGCCGTGTACTACGCGCTGCTCGAGAAGGGCGACACCGTGCTGGGCATGGCCCTCGACCAGGGCGGCCACCTCACCCACGGCTCGCCGGTCAACTTCTCGGGGCTCAACTACCGCGTCATCGGCTACCCGGTGGACCCCCAGACCGAGTACCTCGACTACGACGCGGTGCGCAAGCTGGCCCTCGAGCACAAGCCCAAGCTGATCATCGCCGGGGCCAGCGCCTACAGCCGCGTCATCGACTTCGAGAAGTTCCGCGCCATCGCCGACGAGGTGGGCGCTTACCTGATGGCCGACATCGCCCACATCGCCGGGCTGGTGGTCGCCGGGCTGCACCCCTCGCCCATGCCCTACGCCCACGTGGTGACCTCCACCACCCACAAGACCCTGCGCGGGCCGCGCTCGGGCCTCATCCTCTCCAACGACCTCGAGATCGGCGCCAAGATCGACAAGATGATCTTCCCCGGCACGCAGGGGGGGCCGCTCGAGCACGTCATCGCGGCCAAGGCGGTGGCCTTCTGGGAGGCGCTGCAGCCCTCGTTCAAGGACTACGCCCGCCGGATCATCGAAAACGCCCAGGCCCTCGCCAAGAGCTTCGTCGAGCGCGGCTACCGGGTGGTCTCAGGCGGCACCGACAACCACCTCTTCGTCCTCGACCTGCGCCCGCAGGGCATCAAGGGCAACAAGGCCTCCAACACCCTCGACAAGGTCAACATCACCGTCTCCAAGAGCACCGTGCCCTACGACCCCGAGAAGCCCTGGGTGACCTCGGGCATCCGCATCGGCACCCCGGCCATCACCACCCGCGACTTCACCGCCGAGGAGATGCCCCTCATCGCCGCCTTCATCGACGAGGCCCTCACCCAGGGCCCCAGCGAGGACCTGCGCGAACGGGTGCGGGCCCTGGCCCTGGCCCACCCGATGCCCTGAGAGCCGGCCCCACGAACACCCCTCACCGCCCGGCGGTGAGGGGTGAAACCTTCGCCGGCGTCAGGACCCGGGCTGCTTGCGACGGCCCAGCAGCAGAAAAACGATCCCCACGACCACCGACATCCCGCCGAAGACCTCGAGGAAGGGCACGCGGTAGGTGGCGTCGTTGCTGGGCGGGCTCACCCTGAGCCCGGGGGCCGGGCTGGGGTCGAAGAGCTGGACCCCCAGCACCAGCAGCAGCCCGGCGACGATCAGCACCCACCCGATGCCGCGGTAAAACCATCCCGGTGCCTGCATGTTCACCCCCCGCTACGCCGCGCGGCGGCCCCGGTCACCGAACAGGGCCAGCAGAACCCCGGCCGCCACCGCCACCCCGCCCAGCACGTCGGGAAGCGGGATGCTGCGGGTGCGCTCGGTCTGGACCTCGAGCGGCCCGAAGTCCACGATCTTCTCGCGCTCGGTGAAGGTGATGCGGGGCACGGCCAGGACCGCCAGCCCCACCACGATGAGCACCACTCCGAAGATTCGCATGACCAACCTCCTGTGCTCCTGAGCCTACGCCGGGCCCCTGAACGGGGTCTGGGCCGGGCCTGAAATCTTTCTGAGCCGGGGACACTCCGGCCGCGGGGATCGGGCATCATGGAGGCGTGACGCCCGCGCTCCTCGCCCTGCTGGCTTTGATCGTCGTGCTCGTGCTGGGGGCCGTGCGCCCCGACCTCAACGTGGGGGTGCTGGCGACGGCCGTCGCCTTCGGGCTGGGGATGGGGCTGCTGGGGTTGGGCGTGGCCGAGGTGAGCGCCTTCCTGCCCGCCCAGCTCCTGCTCACGGTGGTGGGCATCGCGCTGCTGTTCGAGCTCGCCCGCTCCAACGGCACCCTCGACCAGATCACGCGGGCCGTGCTGCGGCTGGCCCGGGGCAACAGCCGGGTGCTCCCCCTCGTCTTCTTCCTCCTCACCTTCGCGCTTTCCGCCCTGGGGCCGGGCAACATCGCGGCCACGGCCCTGCTGGCCCCGGTGGCGATGGGCATCGCGGCGCGGGCCGGGATCAACCCCACGCTGATGGCGATCCTGGTCTGCACGGGGGCCAACGCGGGGACCTTCTCCCCGGCGGCCGTCACCGGCGGCATCAACGCCGCGCTGCTGCAGCGGATCGGCCTCGAGGAGCCCGGGCTACCGGTGCGCATCTTCCTGGCGGTGGCCGCCATCCAGTCGGTGACGGCGCTGCTGGCCTATGCCCTCTTCGGGGGCTACCGCGTGGGCCGCCCCGTCGAGGGCGTGAGCGTGGGCCGGGTGGCCCTGAACCCCGCCCAGCGCCTGACGCTGGGGGCCATCGGGCTCTTCGTGCTGGGCGTGATGGTCCTCAACGTCCCGCCCGTGGCCGGGGCCTTCGTGCTGGCGGCGCTGCTGACCCTGCTCAAGCTGGGCGACCTCGAGCAGTCCATGCGCCAACTCCCCTGGAGCGTGGTGATGCTGATCGGGGGGATCAGCATCCTGATGGGGCTGCTCGAGCGGCTGGGCAGCCTCGAGCTGCTCACCTCCCTGCTGGCGCGCTACAGCTCCCCCGACACCGTGAACGCCCTCCTGGCCCTGCTGAGCGGCCTGGCCTCGGTGGGCAGCAGCTCCTCGGGCGTGGTGATGCCGCTGATGGTCCCCCTGGCCCCCGAATTGCTGGAGAAGCTCGGCGGGGGCGACCTGGTGCGCGCGGTCGTCGCCATCGACTTCGGATCGCACATGGTGGACGTGAGCCCGCTCTCGACCCTGGGCGCTTTGTGCATGGCCGGGCTCCCGGAGGGCGCCGACCGCTCGAGGCTCTTCCGCCAGATGTTGCTGTGGGGTTTCAGCATGGCCTTCGTGGGGGCCCTGCTGGCCTTCGTCTTCCTCGACCTCCCGCAATGAAATCAGCCCGGCTCGAGCCGGGCTTCAGGTGGGCATGGCTTCAGACGGTGCGGCGCCCCGTGAACAGGCCGACGATGAAGAGGATCAGGAAGATGAAGAACAGCACTTTGGCGATGGTGGCGGCGGTGCCCGCAATTACGCCGAAGCCCAACACACCGGCGATGATGGCGATGACCAGGAATAACAACGCATTGCTCAGCATGAATTTCCTCCTTTCGTACAACTGCTAACAGGGTAAAGAGGGGATTTGAGGGGGGACTGTCGCACGGCTGAGCCGGTGCTGAAAGGGCGAAGCGCCCCGCCCGCGGTCTCGAGCCTGTATGCTGCTGGATGAAGGCACTGGATTCTCACGGCATTGCTGCTCGAGGATGATGTCCGATGGCATGGAGGAACCTGATATTCGTGTTGCTGGGGGCAATTGCCCTCCTGGCCTTCCTGCTGACCCGCCCCAGCCCGCAGACCCCGCTCCCGCCCGCGCTGCTCGAGCCCCCCGCCGGGGCCTCGCTCGAGTCGCCCCAGGTCAGGCTCGTCGGCAACGCCCAGCCCAACAGCCTCGTCGAGGTCTGGATCGACGGGCTCAGGGCCGCCTTAGTCGCCAGCGACGACGCCGGGCGCTGGAGCACCGAGGTCAACCTCAGCGGCCCCGGCGACCACCGCGTCCAGCTCAAGGCCGTCGACGCCGACCGCAACCCCCTCGCCGAGAGCGAGGAGTTCAGCCTCAGCGTCGAGGGGCAGCCGCTCTCGAGCACCGGCACCACCATCACCGCCCCCGCCGACGGCAGCACCCTGGGCAGCAGCATCGGGGTGTTCAGCGGCACCGGTCCGGCCGGGAGGGTCGTCGCGGTGCTGGTGGGGGAGAAGGTGGTGGGCCGGGTCGTGGTGCGCCAGGACGGCACCTGGACCTTCGCCTACGACTTCCGCATCCCCGGGGAGTACAACGTGCGGGCCAGGGCCCTCGACCCCCAGCAGAACATCCTCAGCGAGGGCAACATCGTCCGCATCAGCGTCCCCGAGGCCAGTAGCCAGCACAAGAGCTGCCCCTGCACCCTGCGCCTGTCCACCAACGCCGCCGGCGCCACCCTCACCCTGCGCCGCGAGAACGGGGAGGTGGTCTCGAGCCAGGCCGCTTCCTACGCCGCCTTCACCAACCTCCCCGAAGCCACCTACCGCTACACCGTCGAGGCCCCCGGCTTCCAGAGCTACGAGGGCACCGCCAAGACGCCGGACAACCGTGCGATCTCGGTGTGGCTCGAGGCGTCGCCGCGGCCGTAGGGATGCCGATAGCCGAATGCCCATAGCCGATAGCCAAACGCGAAACGCCAAACGCGAAACGCCAAACGCAAAACGCAAAACGCAAGACGCAAGACGCAAGACGCAAGACGCAAGACGCAAAACGCAAGACGCAAGACGCAAGACGCAAGACGCCATATTCCCCCCTTAGCAAGGGGGGCCGGGGGGGGATAAACCCTCCCCGCCGGCGGGGAGGGACGGGGTGGGGTCACCACAAGCTACGGGCCTCCCGCTGACGGCTGAGGGCTTATCGCTCTCCCTTCCCCTTGTCCCTTTTCGCCCTATCCACTAGCGTGTAGGGCGATGTCGCAGCCGTCTTCTCCCGTCGCGGTTTTCGTCTACGGCACCCTCAAGCAGGGGCAGCGCAACTTCGAGGTTTCCCGGCGGGCCGGGTGGGTGCGCTCGGAGCGGGCCTGGCTCGAGGGTTTCCAGCTTTACCACCTGCCCAGGGCTTCGGAGCGGCCTTACAGCTACCCGGCCATCGTGGCGGGGGAGGGGCGGGTGTGGGGGGAGGTGCAGTACTTCGCCGACCTCGAGGCCGCCCTGGTGCCGCTCGACGCGCTCGAGGACGCCGGGCGGGAGTACGAGCGCGTCGAGGTGGAGGCCCGGCGGCCGGACGGCGGCGCGGTGCGGGTGTGGACCTACGTGTACCCGAGCCTCGAGGCGGTCCGGCGGGTGAACGGGGTGCTGTGGCCCGAGGGGGATTGGTCGGACCCTGCCTAGCCGCCGGCCCCGCGAGGGGGCAGCAGTAGCCGCTGCGGACCCCGGCGGTGTAAAACTGTCCCATGCGCGTAGCCTTCGTAGCATCCGAGGCGTTCCCCTTCGCCAAGGTGGGCGGCCTGGCCGACGTGGTGGGAAGCTTGCCCCAGGCGCTCAAGCGGCAGGACCAGGGCATTGAGCCCACCATCTTCCTGCCGTGGTACTGGGGCATCGAGGGCTACTACGTGGGGGAGACCTGGTTCAACTTCGCGGGCGGGCGCGATAAGGCGGGCATCGGGCACGCCGAGCACGAAGGGGTGCGCTACGTGCTGGTGGGCCTGCCCGACTTCGCCCGCGACAAGCCCTACGGCTACGACGACGACTTCCGCCGCTTCCTCCGGTTCCAGATGGCGGTGGCCGAGCTGCTGCAAGGCTTCGACGTCGTGCACGCCCACGACTGGCAGGCCGCGCTGCTGCCGCTGCTGCGCAACCTGGGCTGGTTCGGCGGGCGCACCGTGTACACCATCCACAACCTGGCCTACCAGGGGGTGTGGGGCTCGCAGGACTTCTACGCCTGGAGCGGGCTGCCCGGCGAGACCTACTACGGGGCGGGCCTCGAGCACAACAACGCCGTCAACCTGATGAAGTGCGGCATCGTCAACGCCGACCGGGTGACGACGGTCTCGCCGAGCTACTCCTGGGAGATCCGCACCCCCACGTTCGGGGAGGGGCTCGACGGGGTGCTGCGGGCGCAGGAGTGGAAGCTCCGGGGCATCCTCAACGGCCTCGACACCGCCTACTGGAACCCCCGCGACGACCGCTACCTCGCGCACCCCTACGACAGCACCGACCTGAGCGGCAAAGCGGCGAACCGGGCCGAGCTGCTGGCGGAGTACGGCCTCGAGGACCGCCCCACCCTGGGCGTGGTGTCGCGCTTCGCCCACCAGAAGGGCATCGACACGATCCTCGACGCGCTGCCCGGTCTGATGGGCATGGGGGTCAACCTCATGGTGCTGGGCAGCGGCGACCCCTACCTCGAGCGCACCTTCGCCTGGGCCTCCCGGCACCACAAAGGCCGCGTGGCCTACGTCCAGGGCTTCAACGAGCCGCTGGCCCACCGCGTCTACGCCGGCTGCGACGGCTTCCTCATGCCCTCGCGCTTCGAGCCCTGCGGCCTGGCCCAGATGATCGCCATGCGCTACGGCACCCCCCCCGTCGTGCGGGCGGTGGGCGGCCTCAAGGACACCGTGCAGCACTGGGAAACCGGCTTTCTCTTCGAACACGCCGACGCCGGGGGCGTGCTGCACGGGGTGAGCGAGTTCCTCAAGCACCCCGACCGCCAAACAGTGGCCCGCAACGGGATGCTGCACGACTTCTCCTGGGACCGCCCGGCGCAGGAGTACGCCGAGCTGTACCGCTCGATGTAGGCGCGGGTCGGCGGCGAGCGGGTTTAGTGGCTCGTGGTGGACGGCGGTGAGCCGTCAGCCCTCAGCCGTCAGCGAAAGGCTCGCGGGAACCCCTCCCCGGCCCTCCCCGCGTGCGGGGAGGGTTTATCCCCCCCAGCCCCCCTTGCTAAGGGGGGTGAAGAATGGGCGTCTGGCGTCTTGCGTTTTGCGTCTTGCGTACGTCGTAGGACGTACGACGCACGTCCTACGCCCGGCTATCAGCTATCGACCATCAACTCCCATAACCCAACCCTCATGTAACGCAATTCCCTCACCCCGCCCCAAAAACGCAGTAGACTTGGGTCATGGGTTCTTCAATCTCATGGGATAGCCGCTTCGCGCGGCGCGCCACGCGCATCACCAGCTCGACCATCCGCGAACTCCTCAAAATGGCCCAGCAGCCGGGGATGATCACCTTCTCCGGAGGGCTCCCAGCGCCCGAGCTCTTCCCCGCCGAGGCCATGGCCGAGGCCAGCGCCCGGATCTTGCGGGAGAAGGCCAACCAGGCGCTGCAGTACAGCACCACGGAGGGCTACCCGGCCCTGCGCGAGTGGGTGGCGGCCCAGCTCCCGAACACCCAGCCCGACCAGGTGCTCCTGGTGTCGGGGTCGCAGCAGGGGCTCGACCTGCTGGGCAAGATCTTCATCGACGCCGGCTCGGCGGTCGCGGTGGAGTCGCCGACCTACATGGGCGCGCTCTCGGCCTTCAACCCCTACGAGCCGGAGTACCTCACGGTCGCGATGGACGAGGAGGGGATGGTGCCGGAGGCCCTCGAGGCCGTGCTGAAGCAGGGACCGCGCTTCGTCTACGCGCTGCCCACCTTCCAGAACCCCTCGGGCCGCCTGATGAGCCTCGAGCGGCGCCAGAAGCTCGTCGAGCTCGCCGACAAGTACGGCGTGCCCATCGTCGAGGACGACGCCTACGCCGAGCTGTACTACGGCGGGCAAAAGCTGCCCACCCTCTACAGCCTCGACCAGCAGATGCGCGGCGGGGGGGAGGGCAACGTGATCTACCTCAGCACCTTCTCCAAGACCCTGGCCCCGGGCCTACGCGTCGCCTACGCCGCTGGGCCGCGCCCGGTGATCCACAAGCTGGTGCAGGCTAAGCAGGGCGCCGACCTGCACACCGGCTCGCTCAACCAGATGCTGGTGTACGAGATGGTCAAGTACGGCCTGCAAGAGCAGCTTTCCAAGATCCGCGAGACCTACGCCGCCCGTCGTGACGTGATGCTCGAGGCCATGGCCCAGCACCTGCCCAAGGGCGTCACCTGGAACCAGCCCAAGGGCGGCATGTTCATCTGGATGCAACTGCCCCAGGGCGCCGACGCGGTGAGCCTGTTCAAGAAGGCCCTCGAGCAGAAGGTGGCCTTCGTGCCCGGCCAGCCCTTCCACGCCGACGGCAGCGGCCAGAACACCCTGCGCCTGTCCTTCTCCAACGCCGACCCCGAGCTCATCCGCGAGGGCATCCGGCGGCTGGGCCGTGCGGCCGAGGAGGAGCTGGAGCTGGTCAAGTAGGCGAGTGCCAGGTGCCGGGTGCGGGTCGTACGACCCGCACCCGGCGTCGTACGTCGTACGTCGTACGTTGTACGTCGTACGCCGAACGCCAAACGCCGAACGCCGAACGCCGAATGCCGAACGCCAAACGCCAAATGCCGAACGCCAAACGCCCTTTCTTTGCCCCCCTTAGCAAGGGGGGCTGGGGGGATACCCCCTCCCCGCCGGCGGGAGGGACGGGGAGGGGTTCCCACGGGCCTTTCGCTGACGGCTGATGGCTGACAGCTAACCGCCCACCTAAACGCTTAAGCCAGCACAGTGAACGAGGCCCGGAGCAATTCCGGGCCTCGGCCGGTCTCGAGCCTCTGCTCAGCGCGTCTCGATGCGGACGGTGGTGGTCCGGTTGGGCCGCACCTGCACGGCCTGGCGGTAGACGATCCGGCCGCCTGAGCGCACCTCGAGGGTGTAGCGGCCGGGCCGTAGCTGCAGGTTGATGGGGGTGCGGCCCGCCAGCCGCCCGTCGATGTACACGTCGGCCCCGGGGACGTCGGTCACGACGCTGAGCACCCCGGTGGCCCCGGTGGGCGGCGCGGGGAGGGTGAGGGTGGCGCTGACGGTGGTGGTGCGGCCCGCCTGGACCGTGACGGTGGTGCGGTAGTCCTGGTAGCCCGGGCGCCGGACCTCCACGGTGTAGGTGCCGCTGTTGAGGCGGGCGCTGTAGGGCGTGCGGCCTACCAGCCGGCCGTTGATGTAGACGTCGGCGTTGGAGGGGTTGGAGGTGACGGTGAGCACGCCCTGGCTGACGACCGGGCTCAGGTTGACGTTGATGCGGCTGTTGGCGCCGGGGGCGATGGCGACGGTGGTGCGGTAGGTCTGGTAGCCCTGGCGGCGCAGCTCGAGGGTGTAGCTGCCCGGGTTGAGGCTGAGGTTGACCGGGGTGTTGCCCACCAACTGGCCGTTGACGAAGACCTGCGCCCCGGGCGGGTTGGAAGTGACGGCGAGGGTGCCGCTGAGGTTGATGCGCCGCAGGTTGGCGCTGATGCGGGTCGAGGTCCCGCCCTCCACCGAGATGGTGGTGCGGTAGGGCTCGTAGCCGGGGTAGGTGAGCTGCACGCTGTACTGGCCGCTGTCGAGGGTGAGGGTGGCGGGGGTGGTGCCCGCGCGCTGGCCGTTGATGTAGACGGTGGCCCCGGCGGGGTTGGAGTCGATCACCAGGGTGCCGGTGGGAGGGGGCGGCGGGGTGTACTGGCCGACGTAGTAGAAGGCCACGTCGCTGACCCAGTCCTGGTCGGGCAGCGGCTCGACCACGATGGCCATGGCCTGGCCGAGCTCCTGGCGCCCGTTGACCAGGGCGCGGTTGTTGGCGATGTCGTAGACGCGGGAAAGGTCGAGCGGGGTGCGGCTGGCGACGGCCAGGACCACGCTCTCCCCGAAGGGCGGGGTGACGTCGAAGGTGTAGCGGGCCCCCACGGGCGGGAAGGTGGCGACCTCGTTGGCCCGGATGAAGTTGTCCTGGTCGTAGGGGTTGGGCAGGATGAGGTCGATGTCGCCGCTGGGCAACACCCCGAAGAGGTAGACGTAGGCGTCCTGGTTGGTCTGCACCGAGACGCGGATGTTCTCGCCCACCTGGTAGACCGGCGCACCGCTCTTGCTGGGGTCCTTGTCCACCCACACCCGCACCTGGAGGTCGGTGGGGACGGGGTTGACGATGATGCGCTGCGGGTCGATGCGCTGGCCCAGGGCCAGGCTGCCGAGGGCAATGAGGAGAAGGCAATGGAGCCAATGGATGCTTCGTATCATAGGGAACCCCTCGAGCAGTATAGGCTCAGCAGGTAAACAGGACTTTAGAGCACAATCCACAAGAGAAAGGGGGTTCATGGCTATGGACTCACTCGAGCAACTCAACCAGCGCCTGCGGGAGGGCGTGCGGTGCGACGGCGACTACCCGCCCGTGCCGGGGGAGGGCAACCCGAACAGCCCGGTGGTGCTCATCGGGCACAGCCCCTCCGGCACCGACGCCCAGACCGGCCGGCCCTACAGCGGCCCCGCCGGGGAACTGCTCGACGAACTGCTGGCCGAGGCCGGGGTCAAGCGCGAGGAGCTCTACATCACCAACCTGGTCAAGTGCTGGACCTGGCGGGAGGAGAACGGCCTGCGGGTCAACCGCACCCCCAGCGCCAAGGAGATCAAGGAGTGGGTACCGGCCTGGCTCAAGCCCGAGCTCGAGCTCATCAGGCCCAAGGCCATCGTCTGCATGGGGGGCCCCACCGCCCAGCACTTCCTGGGCAAGGACTTCAAGATCACGCTGCAGGGGGGGCAGTGGCTCGAGCTGCCCGAGGACTCCCCCTACCTCAAGCTCACCGGCCACCGCCTCGACCCCAAGCCCTTCGTGATGGGGGTGGTGCAGCCGAACTACCTCACCCACCTGCAGGAGCACGCCCCCGAGACCTACCCGGCCGCCCGCGCCAACCTCGTCGCCGACCTGCTCAAGATCAAGCGGGTGCTCGAGGGCAAGCTGCCCAAGCCCAAAGCCCCCAAGCAGGAAGAGCTGGACATCCCCTTCTGATACCCGGTTCGGTCGGTCCGGCGCCGGACGGCGGCGGGCTGCCAGGGCCGGAGTTATCCGCGTGGCGGAGGGAGCGCTCTGCGGTCCGAAAAGATAGCCTCTGGGGGTCTTTGGTTCGGTTTTGAACCCGGTATGAAGGGGCCGGGGTACGGCGACGGGCCGGCCGCTGGCGGTATTTTATTGCTCGTGCGTCCTGACCCTCTCCAAATCCTGCGCCGGGCCGGGCTGAGTGCTCAGGGCCTCGAGCGCCTCGCCGGGGGCGACGTGAGCGAGGTGTGGCGGGCCGGGCCCTACGTGCTCAAACTGCGCCGCGACCCGCCGCCCGGCATGTTCGAGGCCGAGGCCCGCGGCCTCTACGCCTTGATGCAGGCCGGGGCGCGGGTGCCCGGGATCGTGTGGGCGGGGGAGGAGGGGCTGGTGCTGGAGTACCTGCCCCCCACCGCGCCCGACTGGGAGACCTTCGCCCGCACCCTCGCCGCGCTGCACAGGCTGCGCCCGCCGGCCTACGGCTGGGACACCCCGGTGTTTTTGGGCAGCTTCCGGCTGCCGGAGGGCACCCTCGAGGACTGGAGCCTGTTCTGGACCGAGTACCGCGTGCGGCCGCTGCTCGAGGCCGCCTGGGGCCGGCTGGGGGAGCTCGGGCCCAAGGTCGAGCGCTCGTTGCAAGACCCCCTGCCCGCCGAAGGCCCCGCCCTGCTGCACGGGGACCTGTGGCACGGCAACGTGCACTTCTCGAGCGGCCCCGTGCTGCTCGACCCCTCGGCGTGGTGGGGCGAGCGGGCGGTGGACCTGGCGATGATGCGGCTGTTCGGCGGCTTCCCGCCCGAATTCTGGCGCTACTACCGCGCCCTCTACCCCGTCCCCGCCGAGGTCGAGGCGGCCATCCCCCGTTACCAGCTTTACTACCTGCTCGCGCACGTGCATTTCTTCGGCCAGGCCTACCTCCCGGCGCTCGAGCGCACCCTCCTTGAGCTTGGCTTTAGGTAACTGGCGTAACCGTTCGGATTCCAGGCCTTCCCCGCCCGGCCTGGGCTACCCTAAAGCCTCGGGTATGGACGGAGACTTCAGCCTCTTAGGGCCCATCGACTTGCTGCAAATGCTCGCCCAGGCCCGGCAGACCGGGGTCTTCCAGGTGCCGGGGGGCAAGGTCTTCATCGACGAGGGCAACCCCATCCATGCCGAGTACCGCGGGCGCAGCGGCCCCGACGGGCTCTACCAGATCCTCGCGCTCAAGGAAGGGCAATTCCGCTTCTTCAAGGGGGAGGTCGCCACCAAGGAGACCCTGGCGGGCACCCTCGACAACTACCTCCTGCAGGCCCTGCGCTACCTCGACAGCCGCGTCGAGATCGGCCCCTTCGACCAACTGGTCGTCGCCGACAGCCAGCGCACCCACAGCCTCACGCTCTCGCCCGACGAGCACGGGCTGATCATGCTGCTGGGAAAGCCCGTCTCGGTCATCGACCTCATGGGCCAGACCGGCATGACCTTCGAGGCCATCGTCTCGCTGGTGGGCCACCTCGCCCGGCTGGGCCTGGTGCGGGTGATCCACCGCACCCCCCACACCGTGCGGATGCGGGTGGAGATGCTGCTACAAGAAGGCATCAGCCGCATCGACGCCATGCTCCACAAGGCCTGGAAGCGCCAGTTCGGCGCCTTCGACGCGGTCGAGGTCAGCGTCGAAGGCCGCACCCTCCGCGTCCCCGTCGAGCCCGCCAGCGGCCTGGGCGCCCAACTCCTGGTCTCCCCCGAGGGCCTGATGTTCTACAACCTGCGCGTGGGGATGGAGGTGCTGGTGTGGCCGGCAATTTGAGGGGTGGGAAGCGGTCAGCCGTCAGCCCTCAGCCGTCAGCGGGAGGCTAGCGGCCCGTGGCTAGCAGCTCGTGGCGTGTGGGAGTATCCCCCCCAGCCCCCCTTGCTAAGGGGGGTGACAAGGCGTCTGGCGTCTCGCGTTTCGCGTATTTCGTATCGCGTACGACGTACGACCCGCGCTCAGCGTCCGGCGTTTAGCGTTTTGCGTTTGGCTATCGGCTATCGGCTATCGACCATCGACTAATTCCTCAACAACAAATACACCACCGCCACCACCACGACCAACACCAGCCACCGGCTGTCGAGGTTGCCCGGCAGGGTGCGGCTGGGGCGCGGGAGGCCCGCGTCGCCGAGGCGGCGGGCGGGGCTGCGGTAGAGCAGGCGCTGTTCGCGCTTGAGGTGGTGCACCGACTTGCCGATCTGGCCCAGTTTGCGGTAGGCGGCGGCCAGGTTGTGGTGGGCGTGGGGGTAGTCGGGGTTCGACTGCAGCGCCTTCTCGTACATCAGCACGGCCTCGGCGGTGCGGCCGGCCTCGAGCTCGAGGTTGCCCAGGTTGGTGATCGAGCGGTAGTGGCCGGGGTCGAGCCGCAAGGAGCGGTCGAAGGCCAGGCGGGCGGCCTCGCGGTCGCCCTCGCGCACCCGGATCACGCCCAGCACGCAGTTGGCCTCGGCGCCCAGGTGGGGGTCGTCGAGGAAGGGCGCGAGGGCGGCCGGGTCCTCGGCCTCGAAGGCCTTGATCGCCTCGCGGGCGGCGCCCAGGTTGAGGTAGGGGGTGAGGAACTTGGCGTCTTTCTCGAGGCTGGCGCGGGCCATCTCGTAGCGCTTGTCCCGCAGCCAGGCCCGCAGCTCCAGCAGCGCGGCCAGCCCGGCCTGGTCCCCCCCGGGCGCCAGGAGGCTCTGCTGCTTGGCTTCGTCGTAGCGGCCCTGCCGCAACAGCTCTTCCATCATCGCGCCCAGCCTATCAGGTCGGCGGGGCCGGGGCATCCGCCGAGGTGCCAATTGCCCCCTCAGCGGCCGTAGGGGTCGAAGAGCTTGGCGTACTCGTCGAGGGCGTAGCGGTCGGTCATGCCGGCGAGGTAGTCGCACACCGCGCGGTAGAGGCCCTGGCTCTCGATGGCCCGCTGGACCCCGGGCGGCAGCATGTCGGGCTGGCGGGTGTAGGTCTCGAAGAGCCGCTCGAGCACCAGCTTCGACTTGCTCACCTGCCGCACCACGTAGTAGTGGCGGTAGAGGTTGGCGAAGAGGAAGCGGCGCAGCTCGACGAGGCGGGGCTTGAGGTGGTCGGAGTAGCACGCCAGCAGCGAGGGGTGGGCCCGGACGGCCTCGAGGCTGGCGACGCCGTGCTTCTCCAGCGCCTCGTGGGTAGCCTTCACGCAGTCGGTGATGATCAGGCCCAGCAGCTCGCGGATGAAGGTGCGGCGCTGGAACTCGCTCAAGGTGCCGAGTTCGAACCCCAGCTCGTCGGCCAGCTCGGCCAGCAGGCGGATCTCCCCGAGCTGCCCCGGGCGCAGCAGGCCCGAGCGCAGCCCGTCGTCGAGGTCGTGGGCGTTGTAGGCGATCTCGTCGGCCAGGTTGACGATCTGGGCCTCGAGGCTCGGCCGCCGCTCGACCTCGAGGCCGTCGTCGGGGGTGTCGTAGAGGGTCTCGTGCTTCATGATCCCCTCGCGGGTCTCCCAGGTGAGGTTGAGCCCGCGGAAGCCGGGGTAGCGCTCCTCGAGGTGGGTCACGATGCGCAGCGACTGCCGGTTGTGGTCGAAGCCGCCGTGGCCGTCCATGAGGTCGTTGAGCACCCGCTCGCCCGCGTGGCCGAAGGGCGGGTGCCCGAGGTCGTGGGCGAGGGCGATGGTCTCGGCGAGGTCCTCGTTGAGCCCCAGGGCCCGGGCGATGGAGCGCGCGACCTGGGCGACCTCGAGGGTGTGGGTGAGGCGGGTGCGGTAGTAGTCGCCCTCGTAGTTGACGAAGACCTGGGTCTTGTACTCCAGCCTGCGGAAGGCGGTGGTGTGGATCACCCGGTCGCGGTCCTTCTGGAAGGGGGTGCGGAAGGCCGACTCCCCCTCCGCGAACTCGCGCCCCCGGCTGTTCGCCGAGGTGCAGGCGTAGGGGGCGAGGGCGGCAGCCTCGAGCTGCTGGAGCTTCTCACGGCCGTAGAGCATGCCTGTAGTGTACGGGCCCGGGGCGCGGGCGCTGGGTAAATCCCCGTGGCGCACGTACGGGCCGGGCCCGGCCGCGGGCGCGATTTCCCCGTGACCAATGTGAACCGGCTGGGCCGGGAAGCGCTTGTATAGTGCGGGGGAAGGGTGGCGGTGAGTACGGCACGCGGGCGGCATCACTACGCAAATCACCTCTGGCTGAACTTGCCGCTGAGCGGGAAGGCCGCCCTGGTGGTCATCCTGCCGGTGACCATGCTGTGCCTGAGCGTGCTGGCCTCCTTCGCCACCCAGCAGGCCGAGGAGCGCACCCTGCGCCTGGTGAACCAGGCCTACGAGGTCAACCGCGCCCTCGACGGCTTCCAGCTGGGCCTCGAGCAGACCGCGGCCATGCTGCGCGGCTACTGGCTGAGCGGCGACCGCGCTTTCCTCCAGCGCTACGCCGAGGCGTGGGAGCAGGCCCAGCAGCACCTGCGGCGCCTGGGCGAGCTCCAGGCCGAGGGGGTTGGGCGGGAGTACCTCGCCCGCCTGCGGGCGGCGGGCGAGCAGGTCTATGGGCTGGTCGCCCCCTACACCCGCGACCTACGACCCGACGCGCCGGGGGTGCGGCAGCAACTCGCGGCCCTCACCCGGCGGCAGCGGGATTTGCTCGAGGCCCTGCGCGGCGAGATCGCCGCTTACCGCCAGCTCAAGGAGCGGGAGATCGCGCTCGGGCAGGCCCAGGCCGAGCGCCAGCACCAGACCAGCCGCATGGTGCTGGTGGCCTCGCTGCTGCTGGGGCTGCTCTCGGGGGTCTGGGCGGCGCAGCTTTTGGGCCGGGGCATCGTGCAGCGGGTGCGGGTGCTGCGGCAGAACGCCCTGCGCATCGCCCGCGACCAGGAACTGCTGCCCCACCAGCCCAGCCGCGACGAGCTGGGCCAGCTCGCCGAGGCCCTGCGCCAGGCCAAGGAGCTCATCCGCTCCGAGCAGGAGCGGCTCTCGGTGGCCCTGCGCGCCGGGAAGCTCTCGCTGTTCGAGGTCGAGGTCCCCGAGCAGCAGGACAAGCTCGAGGCCCACGCCGACCTGCTCTTCCGCCGGGGCACCATCGCCGACGAGCGCCCCTCGAGCCTCATGGACATCCTCGAGCGCGCCCACCCCGACGACCGCGACAAGGTGATGGCCGCCTGGAACCGCGCGCTCGCCACCAAGGAGCCCACCGACCTCGAGTACCGCGTGCTCGACTTCGCCGGGCAGCCGGGCTGGCGCTCGGTGCGGGCCCAGATCATCCGAAACCGGCTGGTGGGGGTGAGCATCGACATCGACGACCGCAAGAGGGCCGAGGAGGCGCTGCGGCGCGAGCGGGCCCTGCTGCAGGACATCCTCGAGTACGCCCCGGCCATGATCTTCATCAAGGACGCCCAGGGGCGCTACCTGATGGTCAACCGCGCCTACGAGCTCATCGACGGGCGCCCGCGCCACGAGATCGTGGGCAGGACCGACTTCGAGCTCTTCCCGCGCGAGATGGCCCGTGCCTTCCGGGCCCACGACCACGAGGTCATGCACCTCGGCCAGCCCGTCGAGTTCGAAGAGGCCGACCCCCACCGCATCTTCGCCTCCATCAAGTTTCCCTTGCGCACCGCCTCCGGCGAGATCTACGGGCTGTGCGGCATCTCCACCGACATCACCCACCGCAAGCACATCGAGGCCGCGCTGCGCGACAGCGAGACCCGCTTCCGCCTGCTGGCCGAGGCCAACGTGGCGGGGGTGGTGATGAGCGACGCCGAGGGCGGGCTGAGCTACGTCAACCAGGCCTACCTCGACATGCTCGGCTACACCCGCGAGGAGTTCGAGCAGGGCAGCATCCGCTGGACCGAGATCACCCCCCCCGAGTGGCTCCCCGCCGACGAGCGGGGCATCGCCGAGGCGCGCAGGGGCAAGCCCTCGGTCATCTACGAGAAGGAGTACCTCCACAAGGACGGCCGCCGGGTGCCGGTGCTGCTGGCCCTCGCGCGCGCGGAGATCGCGGGGCAGGAGCGCTTCATCGTGACCGTGCTCGACCTCTCCGAGCGCAAGAAGGCCGAGCGCGCCCGCGAGGAGGCCATGGCCCTGCTGCGCACGACCCTGGAGTCGGTGGAGGAGGGCCTGATCGTCACCGACCTCGAGGGCCGCGCCAAGGTCTACAACCGGCGCTTCCTGGAGATGTGGGGCATCGGGGAGGAGATGCTGGAGGGCGACCTCCTCCGGCGCCACGCGTTCTTCAGCTCCCAGCTCACGCAACCGGCCGCCTTCCGCCTCGAGCCCACCGGCCTGCTGGCCGACCCCCGCGTCGAGGTGCGCGACACGTTGCGCCTGAAGGACGGGCGGGTGCTCGAGCTGCTCAGCCGCTCGCAGCAGGCGGGGGGCGAGGTGCTGGGGCGGCTGTGGGCGCTGCGCGACATCACCGCGCAGGTGCAGGCCGCCGCCAGCCTGCAGGCCGCCAAGGAGGAGGCCGAGCGGGCCAACCGGGCCAAGAGCGAGTTCCTCTCGCGCATGAGCCACGAGCTGCGCACCCCCATGAACGCCATCCTGGGCTTCGGCCAACTGCTGCGCATGGAGGAGCTCACGCGCGAGCAGTCCGAGAGCGTCGAGCAGATCCTGCGGGCCGGTCGCCACCTGCTCGACCTCATCAACGAGGTGCTCGACATCGCCCGCATCGAGGCCGGGCGGATGTCGCTGTCCATCGAGAACGTGGCGATGGACGAGGTGGTGCGCGAGTGCCTCGACCTGCTGCGCCCCCTCGCCCACGCCCGCGGCCTCGCCCTCGACACCTCCGCCCTCGAGGCCGGGGCCGCCTCGCGCTGCGTCCTGGCCGACCGCCAGCGCCTCAAGCAGGTCCTGCTCAACCTCTTCTCCAACGCCATCAAGTACAACCGCGAGGGCGGGCGGGTGAGCCTGTCGTGCCAGCGGCGCCCCGCGGGGCGGCTGCGGCTGAGCGTGCGCGACACGGGGGCGGGCATCCCGCCGGAGAAGCTCGAGCGGCTCTTCCAGCCCTTCGACCGCCTCGACGCCGAGGGCAGCGGGATCGAGGGCACCGGGCTGGGGCTGGCCCTCTCGCAGCGCCTCGTGGAGGCCATGGACGGCAGGCTGGGGGTCGAGAGCGTGGTCGGGGTGGGCAGCACCTTCTGGCTCGAGCTTCCCCTCGCCCAGGCGGAGCCCACCGGGCAGGAGCCCCCGTCCGAGGCCACGCCCCCGCCCCCGGCCCCCCTCCCCGGCGAGGGCCGGACCCTGCTGTACATCGAGGACAACCTCTCCAACCTGCGCCTGCTCGAGCGCCTGCTGGCCTACCGCCCGGGGCTGCAACTGATCTCGGCGATGCAGGGGCGGCTGGGCCTCGAGCTCGCCCGCTCCCGCAAGCCCGACCTCATCCTCCTCGACCTCCACCTCCCCGACCTCGCCGGGCAGGAGGTGCTCGCCCGGCTCAAGGCCGACGCGCACACCTCGGAGATCCCCGTGGTGGTGCTCAGCGCCGACGCCTCCCCCCAGCAGATGCACAGCGCCCTGGCCCGGGGCGCGGTAGAATTCCTGCCGAAGCCCCTGGACCTCGAGCGATTCGACCTCGTATTGAGCCAAGTGTTGGGGGGTGTGCGTGAAGCCTGAACCCATGACCATTCTGCTCGTCGACGATGAACCGGCCAACGTCGTATTCCTCGAGCGCCTGCTGCGCAAGGACGAGGGCCTGCACCTCATCAGCACCCAGGACCCCCGCGAGGTGGCCGGGCTCTACCTCCGCCACCACCCCGACCTCGTCCTCCTCGACCTGCACATGCCCCACCTCGACGGCTTCGAGGTGCTCGAGCAACTCCAGCGCCTCGACCGCAACACCGACCTCGTGCCCAAGGTAGTCCTCACCGCCGACGCCACCCCCGAGGCCCGCCACCGCGCCCTCTCGCTGGGGGCCAAGGACTTCCTCACCAAGCCCCTCGACGCGCTCGAGGTGCTGCTGCGGGTGAAGAACCACCTCGAGACCCGCCGCCTGCACCGGGCGCTGCAGGGCGAGAACTCCCTGCTCTCCGAGATCGTGCGCGACCGCACCCAGGAGCTCGAGGCCGCCCGGCTCGAGGTGCTCGACCGCCTGGCCCGTGCCGCCGAGTACCGCGACGACGAGACCGGCGAGCACGTCAAGCGCGTCGCCGCCAACGCCGCCCGCCTGGCCGAGGCCTTAGGCCTCGACTTCAACACCGTCGACGTCATCCGCCACACCGCCCCGCTGCACGACGTGGGCAAGATCGGCATCTCCGACCTGATCCTCAAGAAGCCGGGCAAGCTCACGCCCGAGGAGTTCGAGGTCATCAAGAGCCACACCGTCATCGGCTCAGGCCTGCTGGCCGGGGGCCGCACCGAGATGCTGCAAGTCGCCGAGCGCATCGCCCGCTCGCACCACGAGCGCTGGGACGGCACCGGCTACCCCGACGGCCTGGCCGGGGAGGCGATCCCGCTCGAGGCCCGCATCGTCTCAGTGGTCGACGTCTTCGACGCCCTCACCAGCAAGCGCCCCTACAAGCGGGCCTGGACCGTCGAGGAAGCCCTGGCCGAGCTCAGGGCCCAGGCCGGGCGGCAATTCGACCCCCGCATCGTCGAGGCGCTGCTGCGCATTCAAATGAACCTCCAGGTCGAGTGAGGCCTGCTATAGTCTGAACTGCTTATGAAGAGATTTCTATTGCTCCTGGGTCTGCTCAGCCTGTTGGTCGCCTGCGTGCCGAGGACGGGGGTGCTCGGGCGTTACTACACCCTGGTCGTTCAGAACAAGTGCTTCGGCAACTACTCGACCGTCTACGTCTACATGGACGGCGCCCAGTTGCTCGGGGCGGTGTCCAGCGGCGAAACCCGGACCTTCATCAGCATCCCCGAGGGCAGCCGCGAGTTCAAGGCCGTGCCCTCCACCGGCAAGGGCGACCCCTACTTCGTGGCGTACCGGATGGACGCGGACAAGACGTGGGTGTTGTGCGGGAAGTAGGGGTGAGGGGTCGATAGTCGATAGCCAAACGCAAAACGCCCTTTCTTCACCCCCCTTAGCACGGGGGGCCAGGGGGGATACCCCCTACCCGCGCGCGGGTAGGGGTGCAGGGGCGGCCGGCCGCCCCTGCGTTGTCTTGGTGCGCGGCCCGGCTGGCCCTCACGAAGAGCCGGGGCCGCTTGGCCTCAGTGAGGCTTTGCGTCCTTTTCCCCGGCCGGGATTGGACCCGTAGCCGTAGCCATAGCCGTAGGTGAACCGGCCGGAGAACGCCGGCCCGTGCCGCAGGTTGGTCATGACCAGGCCCACGACCCTCGCCCCCACCCGCGACAGCACCTCGAGGGTGGCCTCCAGGCGCTTGCGGTCGGTGCCGCCCTCGCTGACGGCCACCAGCACGCCCGAGGCGTGCGGCGCGAGGACCAGGGCGTCGCTCACGGCCAGGGCCGGGGGGGAGTCGACGACGATCACCTTGTACCGGCCGGTGTGGACCAGGTTGTTGAGGAAGTCCCGCCAGTGCTCGGCCAGCAGCTCGGCCGGGTCCTCCGGGGCCGCGAGGCAGGGGAGCACCTCGAGGTTGGGCGCCACCGGGTGGGCGTGCGCGGAGTAGGTGAAGTCCTTGAGGCTCTCGACCAGGTCCCAGCCCCGCGCGATCCCGAACTCGCGGTGGATCACCGGCTTGCGCAGGTCGGCGTCGACGAGCAGCGTCGGGAGGTCGGCGCGGGCGTAGGCGCGGGCCAGGCTGATGGCCACGCTCGACTTCCCCTCGGCCTTCTCCGGGCTCGTCACCAGGACCACCTTGGGGTGCTTGTCGGCCAGGGCGTGGTGGACGCCGGTGCGCAGGAAGGCGGCGGCCTCGGCGGGCAGCTCGCGCCTGCCGTTGGGGGGCATCCGGGGGAACTCGCCCAGCACCGGCAGGCCGCTCACCCGGGCGGCCTCCTCCGAGTCCCGGACCACCCGGACCAGGGCTTCTTGGAGGAGGACGAGCCCGAAGAACAGGAAAGGGGTGATCGCCGCGGCCGCGGCCGCGCCGAGGAGGGGCCGGGGTGCGGAGGGCTCGAGGGGGACTTGCGCTTGTTCCAGCGAGGCGAGCAAGCCCACGGCGCTCTCCTCCAGGGCGCGGGCCAGGTCCCGGTCGTGCGCCAGGTTTCCCCGCAGCGCGTCCAGGCTGCGCAGGCGGTCGGGGTCCTTGAGCTGGCGGGCCTGGCGGATCTCGGTGAGGATGGCCTCGAGCTGGGCCTCCACCGAGCGCCGGTAGCGGGTGAAGTGCTCGCGGGCGCGCTGGTCCTCCCACGACCGCAGCGCAGCAGCCCAGGCGTTGGCCAGCCGTGCGGCCCGCGCGGGGCTGTGGTCCCTCACGCGCAGCGTGATCACGCTGGACTGGCGCCCTTCCGCGGTCCTGACCTTGGCGGCTTTACGCAACCTCGCCAGGGCCTGCGGGTCCCCCGGCTCCCCGGCCAACGCCAGCGCTTGGCGGAGAACTTGCGTGCTCAGGGCGGCTTCCTTGTAGGCCTGGGCGTCCAGGGGGGCCACGCTCACCAGCGGCGCGGTGAAGGAGCCGGTCGAGCCTGCCGGGCCGGGCTGAACGGCTACCAGGCTGCTGGCCGACTCGTACACGAGCGGTTGTTGCTTGAGCGCGAAGTAAGTGGCGGTAGCGCTCAGCAAAGCCGCGGGCAGGGCCCACCGGATGGCCCGCAGCAGCAGCGGGATTAAGCGCTCGAGGCTGATTTCTTGGGTGCCGTCAGAAGTGTAGGGCGTCATAGCCACTCCATGGGATAGAGGGTGAGAACGGTTCGTAGCCTTGCCTTCCATACACTCGCTCGAGAACGACCGTACTGCTTAAGCCGAACAGCTACGCTCGTAGTTCATGCTTCCCCAGGGGTTATCCGGCCTCAGGGATACCGAGCGTGAGCCGAAACGAAACTATAGAAAGCAGCCGCCCAACCGTCACGAGTGTTACTTGAAACCGCGTCGCTCATCGAAGTGGGTGTAAGGGACCTGGCCGTTTCGAAAAGGCTGAATACGGGCAGAACGGGGGAGATCCATCGGCCCTGCTAAAGACGAGATCGGAATTCCACAGATCAGCGAGGGCAAAGAACATAAGGATGCAGCTCACCTCCTCGAGCAATGGCTTCCCCAAGATTGGAGCGAAAACCTCCGTCAGCCGGGATTCACCGGGGAAGTGAGCCAAAACTACTTCTCTACCGCAACAAAAACGCAACGGTTCGGTCAAACGGCGACGTGGGGCGGCCCTGGGGGTGCATCCCCGCAGCTTGGGGCACCCTCCCCGAGGTCATCTGCCGCATCCCCGAAGCCTGGGGCGGCATCCCCCGGGTCTGGGGACGCATCCCCGAAGCGTGGGGCACCATCCCCAAAGCCCGGGGATGCTCCCCCAAGGCTGGGGGACGGGCCCCCAAGGCTTGTTGCTGCATCCCCAAAGCCTGGGGATGCATCCCCAAAGGCCGGGGCAGCACCCCCGGGCTCGAGGGGCCGATGAGCCGCCGGGAGGAGTGCCGGGGACATCTGTCTGGCAGGGCTTCCCGAACATGGGGGCGTGCGACCCGACTTCAACCGCTACCCCTTCCTGGTGGCCTGGGAGATGACCCACGCCTGCCTGCTGGCCTGCAAGCACTGCCGCGCTTCCGCCGAGCCCGACCCGCTGCCGGGCGAGCTCAGCACCGAGGAGGGCCTGCGCCTGCTGGAAGAGCTCGCCACCTACACCCCCAAGCCCATCCTGCTCCCCACCGGGGGCGACCCCCTGCGCCGCCCCGACCTCTTCGTGCTGCTGGAGAAGGCCCGGGAGCTGGGGCTTACCGTGGGGATCACCCCGGCGGTCACCCCGCTGCTGACCCGGGAGGTCGTCGGGCGCTTCAAGGAGCTGGGGGTCCACCAGATGGCCCTCTCGCTCGACGGGGCCAGCCCCGAGGCCCACGACGGCTTCAGGGGCGTGCCCGGGACCTTCCAGCGGGCCATGGAGGCGCTCGAGTGGGCCCGGGAGGTGGGCCTGCCCACCCAGATCAACACCACCGTCACCCGCCTCACCCGAGCCGAGCTCCCCGGGATCGCCCGGGTCATCGTGGAGAAGGGCGTCGCCACCTGGGAGGTGTTCTTCCTGGTCCCCGTCGGGCGCGGGGCCGTGCTCAGCCAGCTATCGCCCGAGGAGTACGAGCAGGTGATGCACTGGCTCTACGAAACCAGCCGCGACCAGGGGATCAAGATCCGCACCACCGAGGGGCCGCACTTCCGGCGGGTGGTGATGCAGCGGCGCAAGGCCGAGGGCGCGGAGGACCAGGCCCTGGTGGGGCACGGGCGCGGGGTCCACCTCTCCGACGGCAACGGCTTCGTGTTCGTCTCGGCCACCGGCGAGGTCTACCCCTCGGGTTTCCTGGCCGAGCCGGGCGGGAACATCCGTCAGCGCCCCCTGCGCGAGATCTACCAGAACAGCCCGCTGTTCACCGACCTGCGCGACAAGAGCCTGCTGCGCGGCAAGTGCGGGGTCTGCGAGTACAAGCAGCTTTGCGGGGGGAGCCGCGCGAGGGCCTGGGCCGAGACCGGCGACTACCTGGGCTCCGACCCGCGCTGCGCGTACCGGCCTCGAGGCTGGGAGGGTTGATACGAAGGACTTCTTGCGGAAGTCGTCGATAGTCGATAGCTGATAGCCGATAGCCACGTGGGGCCGGCTCGGGCGCGAGGCCTCGAGTCCCTACGGGCGCGAAGCTAGGAAGGCCAGCGCCTGGGCCGCTTTCTCCTGGCCCATCCGCACCACCTCCGGCAGGCCCACGCCGAAGTAGGCGGCCCCGGCGAGGAAGAGCCCGGGCAGGGCCTCGGCCTCCATCGCCGCCGCCACGCGCTGCTGGTGCCCCAGGGTGTAGTGCGGCAGGCCCTCCTGCCAGCGGAAGACCCAGGTGCGCCCGGGCGGGGGCACCCGGCCCCACAGCCGTTGCAGGTCGGCCAGGGCCAGCCGGACCAGCTCGGCCTCGTCGGCCCTCACCCCCGAGAAGTAGGCCCGCACCAGCCCGTAGCCCTCGGGGGCGCGGCCTTTCCACTTCTGGTCGGTCCAGGTGAAGCCCCGCACCGCGAAGCCCCGGCCCGCCGCCATCAGCATCCCGTGGCCCACCCGCGGGGGCAGGCTCTGGAGGGGGAAGGCCAGCGAGACCGTGGCCGAGTCGCCGTAGGGGATCTGCCGCAGGGCCTCGGCGGCCGAGGGGTGGAGGGGCTCGAGCAGGCGGGCGCTCACGCCGGCCGGGGTCGCCAGGATCACGGCGTCGGCCTCGAGCCAGCCCTCCGGGGTGTGGACGCGCCAGCCCTCGCCCCG
>NZ_KE387023.1:1778554-1797760 GCF_000430045.1 Calidithermus chliarophilus DSM 9957
GCAGCGCCACGCCGCTGAGGCCCTGCTCCAGCGCCCGGACCCACTGCCCCAGGCCGCCCTCCAGCGAGGCGAAGAGCTGGCCCGCCTCCCGGCTGCCCCGCTGGCCGCGCTGCTTGAGCGCCCCGCGCACCAGGCTGCCGTGCTCCCGCTCGAGGGCCTTGAGCTGGGGGAAGGCCGCCAGGGTGGAGAGGGAGTAGGGGTCGCCGCCGTAGATGCCGCCCGAGAGGGGCGCGGCCAGCCGCTCCCAGACCTGCCGCCCCAGGCGCCGCTGGATGAAGGCCCCGAAGGGCTCGTCGCCCGGCGGGCCCTTGGGCAGCAGCAGGTCGAGCACCGCCCGGGCCTTGCCGAAGGGGGAGAGCAGGGGCGTGAGGGCGAGGGCCCTCAGGTCGCCCGGCACCACCATCTGCAGCCCGGCGGGGATGGGCAGCGCCCGCTCCCCGTCGTGGATCAGGGCCGAGGGGCGGGCGGGGAGGGTGCCCACGACCTGCCCCTCCAGCCCCAGCTCCTTCATCAGGGCCAGGGCCCAGGGCTTGTAGCGCACCACCGCGTCGGGGCCGCCCTCGAGCACGAAACCCTCCTCGGCCACGGTGCTGACCTTGCCCCCCAGCCGCCCGGCGGCCTCGAGCAGGCCGATCTCCAGGCCGGGGGCGGCCCGGCGGGCGTGGTAGGCCGCCGCCAGCCCGGCCATCCCGCCCCCCACGATCACCAGGCGGCTCATCGGAACTCCGCCCACCGCCGGCTCACCACGTCCCGCAGCACCTCGATGTAGTCGGGGTCGGCGTTGAGGCTGCGGGTGCGCAGCAGGCGTAGCCCCAGGCGCTGGGCGGTGGCCTGGGCCTCGTGGTCGAGGTCGTAGTAGACCTCGAGGTGGTCGCTGGGGAAGCCCACCGCCGTCACCACTACCTCCTTGTAGCCCTGCCCGGCGGCCTGCTCGAGCTTCTCGTTGACGTCGGGCCCGATCCAGGGCTCGGGGGTGCGCCCCGCCGACTGCCAGGCGGTGCCCCAGTGCTGCAGGCCCAGCCGCTGCGCCACCAGCTCGGCGGTGGCCCGCACCTGCTGCTGGTAGCGCCCGTCCTGCGCGGCCCGCTCGGGGATGGAGTGCGCGGTGAAGAGGAAGAGGGCCCGCCGGGGGTCCACCAGCCGCCACACCTGCTCGCCCACCCGCGCGGCGACGGCCTGCACGTAGCCGGGGTGGTCGTAGTAGTGCTCGACGTAGCGCACCTCGAAGGGCCGCCCGAGCTCCTCAAGCGCCTGCTCCACCTTCTCCTGGTACTCGGCGATGCTGCGGGCCGAGTAGTGCGGCGCGGCCACCACCCCCACCGCCCGCTCCACCCCGTCCTCGGCCATGGCCTGCACCGCCTCCTTGATGAAGGGGTGCCAGTGCTTGGTGCCGTGGTAGACCCGCGCCGGGCCCCGCACCCGCGCCCCCGGCGAAGCGCCGAGCGGGTCGGGGTAGAGCGGCAGCGTGGCGTTGAGGGCGGCCTCGAGCCGCACCGCCTGGGCGTAGGTGATCTCGTTGAGCGGGCTGCGCCCGATGAGCTCGTAGCGCTCCTCGAGTTCCTCCAGCAATTCCTTCGTGGGGGGGCGCCCCCGGCGGATGTCGGTATAGTAGGCTTCGATCTCGCCGCGTTGGTAGGGCGTTCCGTAGGCCATCAGGAGTACGTTCATGGTTGGGTCCTCTGCGGGTCGTATCCGGGAAATGCCGATAGCCGATAGCCAATAGCCAATAGCTAAACGCTAAACACTGAACACCGACGGCCTATGGCCCGTGGCATTCGGCGTTGGGCGTTCGGCATCCTCCGGCCATCGACCATCGACCTTCTCAGGCCAGATCTTCCATCACTTCGCGGATGCCCTTCTTCACGCAGGTGAACATCGGCGTGTCGCGCAGGGTGTAGAGGCTGGCCTCGGTGAAGCGCAGGCGTTGCACGAGGTCGACGAACTCCTGGGGGTAGTTGGAGTCAAAGGCGACCACGAACTCCTGGTCGTCGATGCCGTAGGAGTAGCTGGTGTTGAGCGTGACCCCGGTGAAGGGCGCGGAGACGTAGATGTGCTCGTCCATCATGCCCTGGCGGGCCTGGGGGGAGAGGTTGTACCAGGCTCGAGTCTTCACGAAGGGGTAGACGAAGAGGTAGCTGCCCTCGCCCGGCCGCAGGTGAACCCCCTCGCCCTCGGGGTTGAAGCGGTCGACGTAGATCGAGCGCTTCTGCATGGAGAGGAAGGAGTAGGGCTGGGTGAGGTAGCCCGCGAGCACGGTGCGGTTGATCTCGCGCTGCATGGCCTGGAAGTCCTGCACGTCGAAGGAGGCGCGCCAGAGCATGAAGTCCACGTCGGCGCGCAGCCCTACTAAGCTGTAGGTGCGCAGGATGAAGCCTTCCCCGCGCTCGGCCCAGCGCTCGCACACCTGGGCAAACTCGGCCTTGGCGGCCTCGAGCTCCTCCTTGGGCAGGCGGCGGAAGGCGGGGTCGAGCTTGTAGAAACTGTAGTTGAGGAACTGGCGCTTGGCCTGGTCGGGGGCCTTGCGGCTGATGAGCCCGGCGGGGTCTAAGTCCACCATGCGCCGGGTGGGCTTCTCCTCGTACTGGCGTTGGGGCTTCGGGTCGGTTTCGTCTGCCATAACCGGGTTAACGTAGCACGTCCGAACTCCCGACATTTGCCCCCCCAGTCCCAATTCCGGCGATAAACTCTTGGGAGCTTATGAGCGAAGTGCAACGTGGACTCTTGGCCGGGGTGCTGGCGTCGGCGATCTGGGGCGGGATGTACGTGGTGTCGAAGGTGGTGCTCGAGGTCGTCCCGCCCGTCACCCTGGTGGCGGTTCGCATGGGGGTCGCCTTCGTCACGATGCTCGTGTACCTGCGCCTGCTGGGCCGGGGCTGGCGCCTGCCGCGCGAGCTGTGGGGCCGGGTGCTGGCGATGGGGCTGGTGGGCTACGCCCTCTCCATCACCGCGCAGTTCATCGGCACCGACCTGGCGGGCGCGGCGCTCGGGTCGCTGATCACCACGGCCTCGCCCTTGGTCACGGTGGCGCTGGCCTCGCTGCTGGGCCTCGAGCGGGTCACGGCCCGGGCCTGGCTGGGCCTGGGGGTCGCGCTGCTGGGGGTCTGGGTGCTCTCCGGCAGCGGCGAGGCCAACCTGCCCGGCGTCCTCTGGCTGCTCCTGGCCGCCCTAACCTGGGGCGTGCTGGGCCTCATCGGCGGCCAGACCGTGCGCCGCCACGACCCGGCTTTGGTCTCGGCCTGGGCCAGCGCGGTGGGCGGCGTGGCACTGCTGCCCCTGGTGCCGGGCGAGCTCGCCCGCCAGCCGGTGGGGGAGATCACCGCGGGAATCGTGGCCGGGGTGCTCTACCTGGGCGTGGTGTCCACGGCGGTGGCCTTCACCTTCTGGGTGTACGCGGTGGCTCGAGCGGGCTCGGTGCTCAGCGGCATCGCCTTCTTCGCCCAGCCTGCGGTGGGGGCGCTGCTCGGGTGGGCCCTGCTGGGCGAGTCGCTGGGGCTGGGGTTCGCGCTGGGGGCGGCGCTGCTGGTGGCGGGGGCGCTGGTGGCGCGGCCAAAGTGACCCCGATGGTACTGGTCGGTGGATTATAGCGGATATCTGCGTCGGGGACGATAGTCCAGGGCTATTCGCGGGTGTGCTCGCCGGTTTTCTTGAACCAGGAGGCCCACTTAGCTAAACTGGCTAAGTAGGAGGCCGTCATGCGGACTGTTAACATGCACGAAGCGAAAACCCAGCTCTCCAGGCTCGTCGAGGCAGTAGAGCGGGGGGAGACCGTCGTCATTGCCCGGAAAGGGAAGCCCGCCGCGCAGCTCGTGCCCTACGAGGAAAGAAGGAGACGAAGCTGGCCGCAGGTGATCATCGAGCTCTCCGGTCCCTACGACCCCGAGGCCTTCGAGCTGAGCCGGGCCGACCTCAAGGCCCCCGAAGCGCAGGAGCTGTTCTGATGCGCTATCTCCTCGACGCGGACACGATCAGCTTCTTCGTCCGCCGCCACCCGACGGTGTTGGAGCGGCTCAAGGCCACGCCTCCTGAATTGGTGGCCGTCTCGAGCATCACCGCGATGGAGATCGAGTTCGGGCTTCAGCGCAAGCCCGAACGCAGGGCGAGCGTGGAGCCGATCGTAGCCGCCCTTTTCGAGGCGGTCGAGGTCTTGCCCTACGGCCTCGCGGAGGCACGGGCCACCGCCGCGGTCCGGGCCGCGCTCGAGCGGCAGGGCCAGCCTATCGGGGCTTATGACGTGCTGGTGGCGGGAACTGCGCTGGCGAATGGGCTGATCGTGGTTTCGGGGAACGTGCGGGAGTATCGGCGGGTCGCCGGGCTGGCGGCGGAAGACTGGCGGGAGCCGGAGGTCTGAGACAGCGAGGCCGGGAAGGTACCTGCTATACTCGGGAAGTTGCCGGTTCGCCCTGGCGGACCCAAAGGAGCGTATGGCAGGCAAGGTTGGCTTCGTGAGCTTGGGCTGTCCCAAGGCGCTGGTTGATTCCGAACAGATCCTCTCGCGCTTGCGCGCGGAGGGCTACGAGACCTCCCCCACCTACGACGGGGCCGACGTGGTGGTGGTCAACACCTGCGGCTTCATCACCCCGGCCGTCGAGGAGTCGCTCTCGGCCATCGGGGAGGCCCTGGCCGAGAACGGCAAGGTGATCGTCACGGGCTGCCTGGGGGCCAAGCCCGAGGTCGTCAAGGCGGCGCACCCGCAGGTGCTCGAGGTCACCGGCCCCGGCGAGGTGGACAAGGTGCTCTCCGCCGTGCACCAGGTCGCCCCGCCCGACGCCAACCCCTTCACCGCGCTCGTCCCGCCCGTCGTCAAGCTCACCCCGCGCCACTACGCCTACCTCAAGATCGCCGAGGGCTGCAACCACAAGTGCAGCTTCTGCATCATCCCCAAGCTGCGCGGCCTGCAGGCCTCGCGCGACGCCGCCGACGTGCTCTTCGAGGCCACCCGGCTGGTGAGCACCGGCACCAAAGAGCTCCTCGTCATCGCCCAGGACTCCTCGGCCTACGGCGTGGACCTCCGCCACCGCGAGTCCGACTACGCGGGCAAGAAGGTGCGGGCCCACCTCGTCGACCTCGTGCGCGAGCTCTCGGGGCTGGGGGCCTGGGTGCGCCTGCACTACGTCTACCCCTACCCCCACGTGCGCGACCTGATCCCGCTGATGGCCGAGGGCAAGCTGCTGCCCTACCTCGACGTCCCCCTCCAGCACGCCAGCCCCCGCGTCCTGCGGGCCATGCGCCGCCCCGGCGGGGCCGAGAGCCACCTCAAGACCATCCAGGAGTGGCGCTCCATCGCCCCCGACCTCGCCATCCGCTCGAGCTTCATCGTGGGCTTCCCCGGCGAGAGCGAGGAGGACTTCCAATTGCTCCTCGACTTCATCGCCGAGGCCAGGCTCGACCGGGTGGGCTGCTTCACCTACTCCGAGGTGGAGGGCGCCGACGCCAACGCCTTAGGAGGCCACGTCCCCGAGGAGGTCAAGGAGGAGCGCAGGGCCCGCTTCATGGAGCTGCAGAGCCGGGTGAGCCTCGAGAAGAACCGCTCGCGCGTGGGGCAGGTGCTCGAGGTCATCGTCGACGAGTACGGCGAGCTGCCCGGGCAGGTGGTGGGCCGCAGCAAGTACGACGCGCCGGGCATCGACGGGCTGGTCTACGCCGACACCGACGGCACCGTGAAGATCGGCGACATCATCCGGGTGCGCGTCACGAGTGCCGAGACCTACGACCTGCACGCCGAGATGGTGGGCGCGGTCGCCTGGAAGCCCAACGTTCCCCAGATGGGCGTGTCGGACGGGCTGATCCGGTTGTAAGCTAAGGTCGTTTTGATGAAGCGTCCGAAGTCTTACGTCCTACGTCGTACGCCCTTTGTTCTGGCGTTGGGCGTTGGACGTTGGGCCTTCGGCGCTCAGCGGAGCTGAGCTATGCACATCGTCATTGCTGGGGCAGGGGAGATCGGCGGCCAGATCGCCAAGGCCCTCCACACCGTTCACGACGTGGTCGTCATCGACCGCGAGGCCGAGACCCGCGAGAAGCTCGCGCAGCTCGACGTGCAGGTGCTGGTGGGCTCGGCCACCGACGTCGAGGTCCTGCGCGAGGCCAAGGTGGACATGGCCGACGTCTTCGTGGCCGCGACCAACTGGGACGAGGTCAACCTGCTGGCCTGCATGCTCGCCAAGGGCCTGGGCGCGAAGGAGACGCTGTGCTTCGTGGGCAAGGCCAGCTACATGGACATCCTCAACGACCCCCGCGCCATCGAGATCCTGGGCACGCGCATCGACAAGGTGCTGTGGCCGCAGCGCTCGCTGGCGAAGGAGATCGTCGAGGTGATCCAGGTGCCCGGCGCCGTCGACGCCGAGGTGGTGGCCAACGGCCGCCTGCACTTCGTGGAGTACCGCGTGCAGGAGGGCGGCCCCTACGCCAAGAAGGAGATGGCCCTGCTCGACTGGCCCGAGGGGGTGTTCATGGCCGGGGTGCTGCGGGGCGACCGCTTCGTGGCCTCCACCGACTCCGGCTTCGGCGCGCTGGTCTTGGAGCCCGAGGACCGGCTGTTCTTCATGACCACCCACTCCGGCTTCGACGCCATCCAGGCCTGCTTCGTCTCCAAGCGCAACCGCGGGGTGCGCCGGGTGATGGTGGTGGGCGGGGGCAACGTGGGCTACATGACCGCCAAGGAGCTGCTGGCGCGCCGCCTCGAGGTCACCATCATCGACCACAACACCGAGCGCTGCGCCTGGCTGGCCGAGAACTTGCCCGGGGCGTGGGTGCTCGAGGGCGACGGCACCAACCTCGAGCTGCTGGAGTCGGAGGGCCTCGACCGCGCCGACGTGCTGGTGGCGGTCACCGAGAACGACGAGAAGAACCTCCTGGTCTCGCTCATCGCCAAGCAGCAGGGCGTGCCCAAGGTGATCACCCGGGTCAACCGCGCCGAGAACCGCCGCCTGTTCGAGCACGTGGGCATCGACATCCCCATGACCCCCCGCCAGGCCGCCGTGCGCGAGGTGCTCGACTGGCTGCTGCCCGAGAACATCGACCACCTGGCCCTCATCGAGGACCGCGTCGAGCTGATGGAACTCGAGCTCCCCCCCGACTTCCGCTCCAAGCTCGTGACCGAGCTCGACATCCCCGAGGGCTCGGTGGTGGTGGCCGTGGAGCGCGAGCGCAAGGTGTTCCTGCCGGACGGCAGCCTCCGGGCCAACCCGGGCGACAAGATCCTCATCCTCTCGGCCCGCGAGGTCACGGATGCGGTCCTGGCAAAAGTCAGTTGAGGCCCCCCTCTCCCCGATCCCGGTGGCGACCTACGTCACGGGGACGGTCTTTTTGGGCCTGGGCGGCGTCATGGGCCTGCTGGGCGTGGTGGACGGGCTCTACGGCGAGGACGTGCTGGGCTTCCTGGTGGGGGCCGCGCTCGGCATCGGCCTTGGCCTGCTCTTGCGCCGTTTGGGGAGCGCCCGCAGCGAGCCCAGCCGCGCCGAGGCCCTCTTCACCGTGGCCGCGCTGTGGCTGCTGGTGCCGCTGCTGGGGGCGGTGCCCTTCTGGGTCTCGGGGGGGATGCCCTTCCTCGACGCGCTCTTCGAGGCCATGTCCGGCTTCACCACCACCGGGGCCACCGTCCTCGCCGACTTCGGCGCCTGGGGCTACGGGCTGTTCTTGTGGCGCAGCCTCATCCAGTGGTTCGGCGGCATGGGCATCCTGGTGCTGTTCATCGTGGTGTTGCCCCACCTGGCAGTAGCCGGGCGGCAGATGTTCTTCGCCGAGATCACCGGGGTGCAGAAGGAACAGCTCACCCCCAAGCTGCGCCAGACCGCCGAGGCCATCCTGCGGGTCTACCTCACCCTCACCGCCGTGACCCTCGCGGCCTACCTGCTGTGCGGGATGCCGGTCTTCGAAGCGGTCGCCAACACCCTCTCCACCGTGCCCGCCGGCGGCTTCAGCCCTAACCCCCAGAGCTTCGCCGACTATAACCCCCTCATCCAGTGGGTAGGGACGGTGGTGATGTTCCTCACCGGGGTCAACCTGCTCCTGCAGTACCGGGTGCTCTTCGGGCGCGAGCCGCGCGCGCCGCTGCGCGACCCCGAGTTCAGGGCCTATAGCCTGATCATCCTCTCGGCGGGGCTGGCGCTGGCCCTCACCCTCTACCTGCGCCACGACTACGACCTGGGGCCCGCCCTGCGCCACGCCTACTTCCAGACCGCCTCGCTGATCACCGGCACCGGCTTCGCCAGCGCCGACTTCGCGCAGTGGGTGGTGCCGGCGCAGGTCATCCTGGTCTCCTTGATGTTCGTGGGGGGCAGCGCGGGAAGCGTGGGCGGCAGCATCAAGGTGATCCGCTGGCTGGTGGTGGGGGCCATCGTGCGGCGCGAGTTCATGCGGGTGCTGCACCCTCAGGCGGTGCTGCCGCTGCGGGTGGGCAAGAAGAGCCTCACCGACGACGCCATGCGCTCGGTGGCGGCCTTCATCACCCTCTACGTGATGCTCTTCGGCCTCGGCACGGTGGTGCTGGGGGTGCTCGAGGAGGACTTCGTGGTGGCCTTCACCGCCTCGGCGGCGGCGGTGGGCAACATCGGGCCGGGGCTGGGGGCGGTGGGGCCGATGGCCCACTACGGCGACCTGCACCCGCTGTCCAAGCTGGTCATGATCTTCCAGATGTGGGCCGGGCGCATCGAGCTGATCGCGGTCTTCTCGCTGTTCACCCCCGAACTCTGGCGCAGGCTGCGGAGCTGATATGCGAAAGGTCACGCCGAGGCGGGAAAACCTCGACTTCGCCTTCTACTTCCTGGGCGTGGTCTACCTGGCGCTGGGCCTGGTGATGCTGGGGCTCGAGGCGTTGTCGCTGTTGCTGCGGGAGACGCCCTGGGGCTTTTTGGTGGGTTCGGTGCTGGGCATCGGGTTGGGGCTGCTTTTTCGCCGCCTGGGCGATGCCCGCAGCGAGCCCAGCCGCGCCGAGGCGTTGTTCTCCCTCGCCTTGATCTGGCTCCTGGTGCCGCTGCTGGGGGCGGTGCCCTTCTGGGTCTCGGGGGGGATGCCCTTCCTCGACGCGCTCTTCGAGGCCATGTCCGGCTTCACCACCACCGGGGCCACCGTCCTCGCCGACTTCGGCGCCTGGGGCTACGGGCTGTTCTTGTGGCGCAGCCTCATCCAGTGGTTCGGCGGGGTGGGCATCCTGGTGCTGCTGGCGGCGGTGCTCTCGCACCTGGCGATCGCCGGGCGGCAACTGTTCATGGCCGAGAGCACGGGGGTGCAGAAGGAGCCCTTCACCCCCCGCCTGCGGGTGGCCGCGCAGAGCGTGCTCAAGGTTTACGTCGCCCTCACGGTGGCCTGCGCCGTCTGCTACGCCCTGGCCGGGATGCCCTGGTTCGAGGCCGTCTGCAACGCGCTCACCACCCTCCCGGCGGCGGGCTTCAGCCCCAACCCCCAGAGCTTCGCGGCCTACAGCCCGCTGGCGCAGTGGTTCGGCACGCTGTTCATGTTCCTGGCGGGCACCAACTTCGTGCTGCAGTTCCAGTTATTCCTCCGGCGTGAGCCGCTGCCCCTGCTGCGCAACGTCGAGTTCCGGGTCTACACCCTGGTGGTGCTGGCGTTCGGCTTCGGCCTGGCGGCCTTTTTGATGACCCACCACCAGCAGGACATGAACTATAGCTGGTCGGAGGCGCTGCGCCACGCCTTCTTCAACGTCACCTCGCTGATCACCACCACCGGCTACGCCAGCGCCGACTTCGCGTTGTGGGCCCCGGCGGCCCAGGCCATCCTGGTGCTGGCGATGTTCGTGGGCGGCTGCTCGGGCTCGGGGGCGGGCGGCATCAAGGTGATCCGCTGGCTGGTGATCGGCGCGCTGGCCCGGCGCGAGCTGTTGCGCGCGCTCCAGCCCCAGGCCGTGCTGACTTTACGGGTGGGCTCGAAGGCGCTCAGCGAGGACGTGATGCGCTCGGTGGCGGGCTTCATCACCCTCTACGTGGTGCTCTTCGGCGTCTCGACCGTGGCGCTGACGCTGCTCGAGAACGACTACGTGCTAGGCCTCACCGCCTCCGCCCAGGCCATCGGCAACGTGGGCCCGGGGCTGGGCGAGATCGGGCCGATGGGCTCCTTCGCCAACCTCCAGCCCCTTTCCAAAATCATCCTCATCTTCGAGATGTGGGCCGGCCGCATCGAGCTGATCCCGGTGTTCTTGCTGCTGACGCCGGAGCTGTGGCGCAGGCTGCGGAGCTAGAAGAAGCAGGAAGCCGTCAGCCGTCAGCTATCAGCCATCAGCGGTGAGCAGGAGCCTCGTGGGAACCCCCCCGTCCCTCCCTGCCGGCGTCGAGGGTCGAGGGCCAGCGCGTCTTGCGTACGACGTACGACGTAGGACGTACGACCCGCGTTCGGCGTTCGGCTATGGGCTATCGACCATCGACCCTCGACCCCTCAAAAACGTGACCTCGAGGTTCCCCCTCCACCCCTCGAGGCCCTACACTCTTGGCTATGTCGGAATACGTGACCGTCGAATCCTTCCGCCTCGACCACACCAAGGTGCGCGCGCCCTACGTGCGGCTGGCCGGGGTCAAGCTCACGCCCAAGGGCGACCGCATCGAGAAGTACGACCTGCGCTTCGTGCAGCCTAACCAGGGGGCCATGCCCACGGGGGCCATCCACACCCTCGAGCACCTGCTCGCCGGGTACATGCGCGGCCACCTCGAGGGCGTCGTGGACATCTCCCCGATGGGCTGCCGCACCGGCTTCTACATGGTGGCCCTGGGCGAGATCGGCCCCGAGCGGGTGAAGGAAGCCTTCGAGCGCACCCTGCAGGACGTAGCGGCCCACGGCGCGGAGATCCCTGGCGTCTCGGAGCTCGAGTGCGGCAACTGGCGCGACCACGACCTTGCTACCGCCCGCGAACTGGCGAAGCAGGTGCTCGAGCGCGGGGTGATCGTGCAGGAGACGGTGGAGATCGTGTGACGTCGGGTGAGACGCCTAACGCCGAACGCCGAACGCCGAACGCAAGACGCAAAACGCAAGACGCAAAACGCAAGACGCAAAACGCAAGACGCAAAACGCAAGACGCCCTTGACCCTCGATGCCGGTGGGGAGGGGTGAACCACGGGTCACGAGCTGACGGCTGACAGCCTCAAACCCATTTCCTCGAGCGCTCGGTGTTGGGCGTTCAGCGTTGGGCACTCCTCGCTCGGCGTCCGATGCTTGCGACCCGGTACACTGGAGGCACCCCACACCGGGATGCTAAGGAGGATACTGTGGCCGTCAAGGATTACGACATTCGGGACTTGGATTTGGCCGAGATGGGACGGGGCCGCATCGATTGGGCGGCTCAGGAGATGCCTGTGTTGCGGCAGATCGCCGAGCGATTCGCGCGGGAGAAGCCGCTCGAGGGCGTTCGCATCGCGGCCTGCCTGCACGTGACCACCGAGACCGCCAACCTGATGCGGGCCCTGAAGGCGGGCGGGGCCGAGGTGGCCTTGTGCGCCTCGAACCCCCTCTCGACCCAGGACGACGTGGCGGCCTCGCTCGTCGCCCACGACGGGATTCCGGTCTACGCCATCAAAGGCGAAGACACCAAGACCTATTACGCCCACCTCGAGGCCACCCTGGCCCACGAGCCCCACTTCACCATGGACGACGGCTGCGACCTGGTGAGCCTCATCCACAAGGAGCGCCGCGACCTGCTGCCGGGCATCTTCGGCGGCACCGAGGAGACCACCACCGGCGTGATCCGGCTGCGGGCCATGGCCGCCGACAAGGTGCTGGCCTACCCGGTGATCGCGGTCAACGACGCCCACACCAAGCACATGTTCGACAACCGCTACGGCACGGGCCAGAGCACCCTCGACGCCATCATCCGCGCCACCAACATCCTGCTCGCCGGCAAGACCGTGGTGGTGGCGGGCTACGGCTGGTGCGGCCGGGGCGTGGCCTCGAGGGCGCGCGGCATGGGGGCGCACGTCGTCGTGACCGAGGTCAACCCGCTCAAGGCCCTCGAGGCCACCATGGACGGCTACATGGTCATGCCCATGCTCGAGGCCGCCCGCGTCGGCGACATCTTCATCACCGTCACCGGCAACATCAACGTGCTCGACGCGCAGCACTTCGCGGTGATGAAGGACGGGGCCATCATCTGCAACTCCGGCCACTTCAACGTCGAGATCAACATCCCCGCGCTCGAGACCGCCGCCCGCGAGAAGCGCGTGGGCCGCCCCTTCATCGAGCAGTACACCGTGGAGGGCGGCCGCAGCATCAACCTGCTGGCCGAAGGCCGCCTGGTCAACCTGGCCGCCGCCGAGGGCCACCCCAGCGCCGTGATGGACATGTCCTTCGCCAACCAGGCCCTTTCTGCCGAGCACATGCTCAAGCACAAAGGCCAGATGGAGGTGGGCGTCTACCCCGTCCCCGAAGCCATCGACCAGGAGATCGCCCGGCTCAAGCTCGAGGCCATGGGCGTTCGCATCGACAAGCTCACGCCGGAACAGGAACGTTACCTGGCCTCGTGGCAGGAAGGGACCTGATCGGCAGGAAGGGATAAGCGGTCAGCGGTCAGCCGTCAGCTTGTGGCTCGTGGGGATCCCACCCCGCCCCTCCCCGCCCGCGGGGAGGGTTTATCCCCCCAGCCCCCCTTGTTAAGGGGGGTAAAGAAGGGGCGTCTTGCGTTTTGCGTCTTGCGTTTGGCTATCGACTATCGACCATCGACATTTTGTACACTACCCTGCGTGAGCGAAACCGCCGCCCCAGCCCAGACCGAACCCCTCCCCAGCCTCGCCCTGACCACCGTGGCCCTCTTCGCCGCCGAGGGGGCAGAGGCGCGGGCGCTGCGCGAGGCGCTGGGGTTGAACGAGTCGCTTCAAGGACCTAAGCCCATCTTCCGGGGCCAGGTGGGCGGCCACGAGGTTTTACTCGTCGAGACCGGGGTGGGCAAGGTGGCCGCGGCCTCGGCCGTGACCTACGCCCAGGCCCGCTTCAACCCGCGCTGGAGCCTGTGGGCGGGGGTGGCGGGCGGGCTCAACCCGCGCCTGCACTCCCTCGACGTGCTCGTAGCCCACGACGCGGTGCAGTGGGACGTGGACATCACGGCCTTCGGGCGCCAGCCGGGTGAGCTGGCGACGGGCGAGCGCTTCGTGCGGGCCGACATCGACCTCTCGACCCGGGTGTACCGGGCGGCGCTCGAGCTCGGCTTCCCGGTGCACTGGGGCCGCGTCGCCAGCGGCGACCGCTTCCTGGCCCACCCCGCCGACGCGGCCCGCCTGCGCGAGGTCTTCGCCGCCGACGCGGTCGAGATGGAGGGGGCAGCGGCGCTGTGGACCGCGAAGGACCTCGCCCTGCCCATGGCCTTGGTGCGCACCATCTCCGACGGGGCCGATGACGACGCGCACGAGTCGTTCGAGATGTTCCTCGAGCAGGCTTCCGAGCGCCTGGCCCAGGTGGTGCGCAAGGTGCTGCAGCAGGCCGGAGGATGAAATACCAGGACCCAGCTCCCCGTCTCCCTTAAGACGGCCCCCTAGCTTTTACCACCCCCCCTGCCGATATACTCGAGTTGCAACCGCTTGAAGTCCGGGGTCTGACCCCGATCCGCTGAAGCCGTCTGCTGCGACCTCGAGAAACTGAGCAACAGGACTTCGACACTGGGGGTGGGTTCGATGTGGGAACTCGGAGAGGGGCTCGAGATTCGGCTCTTTAGCGGCAGCGCCAACCGCCCGTTGGCCGAGGCTGTGGCCCGGTCCTTAGGTTTGGGTCTGGGCAAGGCCCTCGTCGAGCGCTTCCCCGACGGCGAAGTACGGGTGCGGCTCCTGGAGAGCGTGCGCGGGGCCGACGTCTACCTCATCCAGCCCACCGCCCCGCCCGTCAACGACCACCTGATGGAACTGCTCATCATGGCCGACGCGGTGCGCCGCAGCAGCGCCGCCCGCATCAACGCCGTGATCCCCTACTTCGGCTACGCCCGCCAGGACAAGCAGACCCAAGGCCGCGAGCCCATCAGCGCCAAGCTCGTCGCCGACCTGATCCAGGAGGTGGGCGTCCACCGCGTCATCACCGTGGACCTGCACGCGCCCCAGATCCAGGGCTTCTTCAACATCCCCGTCGACGAGCTCTCGGCGGTGAAGCTCTTCGCGAGCTACCTCGAGAACCACCACCTCACCGACAACGCCGTGGTCGTCTCGCCCGACTCCGGCCGCGCCGAGCACGCCCGCCGCCTCTCCGAGCGCCTGAACCTCCCGCTGGCGATCCTCGCCAAGCGCCGCATCGGCCCCCGCGAGACCCAGGTGGCCTACGTCATCGGCGACGTGGCCGGCAAGCGCCCCCTGATCATCGACGACATCATCTCCACCGGCGGCACCATCCGCCGGGGCGTGGAGGCCCTGGCTGCCGCCGGGGCCCAGGAAGCCATCGTCATGGCCACCCACGGCGTGCTGGTAGGGCCCGCCCACGAAAACCTCTCTCACCCCGCCATCCGCGAGGTGGTCTTCACCAACACCATCCAGCTCACCCCCGCCATGGGCTTCAACATCCTCTCCACCGCCGACCTGCTGGCCCAGGCCATCCGCAACGTCCACACCAACCAGTCGGTGAGTGCGTTGATTTGAGGAGCCGTCAGCTATCAGCTTTCAGCCGTCAGCGAAAGGCTAGTGGCTCGTGGTGAAGGGCACCCCTCCCCGCGCGCGGGGAGGGTTTATCCCCCCAGCCCCCCTTGCTAAGGGGGGTGAAAAAGGGGCGTCTTGCGTTTGGCGTTCGGCGTCTTGCGTACGACGTACGACGTACGACCCGCGCCCAGCTATGGGCTATCAGCTATCGACCATCGACTATCGACACCCCTACCCCGCCGCCTGCTGCGCCGCCCGCAGGTGTCCCCGCTCGCCCAGGCGGGCCGTCAGGATCGAGATGGCGTAGAGAATGAACAGCGGGACGCTGATGAGCGCGAGGTTGAACACGTCCACGGTGGGGGTGATGACGGCGGCCAGGGTGATGAGCAGGATGATGGCGACGCGCCAGTTCTGCATCAGGAAGCGGCTCGAGAGCAGCCCCAGCCGCGCTACGAGGTAGCTCACCACCGGCATCTCGAAGACGATGCCCATGACGCCTAGGAAAGCCAGGATCTGGCTCATGTACTGGCCCAGCGAGATGTTGGGCTTTACCAGGTCGCCCAAAAAGCCCAGCAGGAAGGGCACGGCGTAGGGCAGGAACACGTAGTAGGCGAAGACCACGCCCACCGCGAAGCTGAAGCCCGCGCCCAGCAGAAAAGGCACCGCCAGGCGGCGCTCGTGGTTGTAGAGGCCGGGCGCGATAAAGGCCCAGATCTGGTAGACGATGAAGGGCAGGGCCAGCGCCAGGCCGCCGAAGGCCGCGATCTTGAAGGAGGTCACGAAGGGCTCGGTGATGTTGAGCACCTGGAGGTCGGCTTTGACCCTGGCGGTGGCGTTGTAGATGTCGAGGGGGCGCTCGAGCAGCGCCAGCAGCTCGACGCGGAAGACAAAGGCGACCGCCGTCATCACGGCCCAGGCCACCAGCGCCCAGAGGATGCGGCTGCGCAGCTCCTCGAGGTGCTCCATCAAGGGGGCTTCTCTCATGGCGGTCCCCTAAGCGCCTAGGACTTGGCTTCTTCCTTGGTGGCCTCGGGCTTGACCTCGAGCGGCTTGCTCAGGTCTTCCTTGATCTCGCGCAACTCCTTGACGTCGGCGGCTTTCTCGAACTCCTCGCGGATGCTCTTCGCCCCCTTCTGGAACTCGCGGATCGACTGGCCCAGGCTGCGCCCCAGCTCGGGCAACTTGCGGGGGCCGAAGAGCAGCAGGGCCACCAGCAAGATGATGAGGATCTCAGACATTCCGATCGGCATGGTTCACTCCTCGTTCCAGTCTACCCCCGGCGCTGAAGCCGGCATGAACCTTAGCTCTCAAAAGGCGGCTCGAGCCGCCTAGCCCCGGCGCTCGCGCAGGCGCTTGACGTAGCCCTCCTTGTTCTCCTGGCGGGCCCGGGCGATGGCCAAGGCGTCCTCGGGGACGGCCTTGTTCACGGTGCTGCCGGCGGCGATGTAGGCCCCGTCGCCCACCTCCAGGGGTGCGACGAGCGTGGAGTTGGAACCGGTGAAGGCCCGCTTGCCGATGACGGTCTTGTGCTTGCGCTGGCCGTCGTAGTTGGCGACGACGGTGCCCGCGCCGATGTTGGCCTCCTCGCCGATGTCGGTGTCGCCCAGGTAGCTCACGTGGCCGGCCTTGGCCCCCCGGCGCATGCGGGTGTTCTTCATCTCCACGAAGTTGCCCACGTGCGCGCCCTCCTCGACGAGCACGCCGGGGCGGAAGCGGGCGAAGGGGCCGGCGTCGGAGCCGCTTTTCATCACGGAGCTCTCGGCGACCACGTGCGGGCGCAGGGTGACGTGGGGCTCGAGCTCCATGTCGGTGAGCACGCAGTAGGCCCCGATCTCGCAGCCCTCGCCGATGCGGGTGTGGCCGCGCAGGACCACGCCGGGCCACAGCGTCACGTCGGGGGCGAGCTCGACGGTGGGCTCGAGGTAGATGGTCTCGGGCTGGATCATCCGCACGCCCTGGGTCATCCAGTGCTCGCGCAGCCTCGACAGCAGGACGCGCTCGACCTCGGCCAACTGCGCCCGCGAGTTCACGCCCAGCAGCTCGCTGGGGTCGTCGCTCAGCAGCCCCACCACCCGGCGGCCGCGCTCGCGGTAGACGCGGATGAGGTCGGGGAGGTAGTACTCCCCGGCGGCGTTGTCGTTGCTGACGTGCTCGAGCGCCTCCCACACGTGGGAGTCGAAGCAGTAGATCCCGGCGTTGATCTCCTTGATCTCGCGCTGCTCGGGCGTGGCGTCCTTGTGCTCGATGTTGGCCACGATCTCGCCGCGCTTGTCGCGCAGGATGCGGCCGTAGCCGGTGGGGTTGTCGAGCCGCATGGTCAGCAGCGCCATGCCCTCGTGGCCCAGGGCCTCCACCAGCCCGGTGAGGGTCTCCACCGAGGTGAGCGGGGTGTCGCCCTGCGTGACCACCACCGGCCCGTCGAAGCCTTCCAGAACCCTCCTGGCCTGCATCAGGGCGTGGGCGGTGCCCAACTGCTGTTCCTGCACGGTGAACTCGAGGCCCCCGTAGCCCTTGAGGGCTTCGCGCACCTGCTCGAGGCCGTGCCCCACCACCACGACCACCTTCTCGGCCCCGCTTCGCAGCGCGGTCTCCACCCCGTAGGCCACCATGGGCTTGCCCAGAAGGGGGTGGAGCATCTTGGGCAGTCGGGACTTCATGCGGGTGCCCAGACCCGCGGCCAGGATCACGACAGCATGCTTCATAACCGTCGCTCAGTCTACCCCCTGGGCCCGCAGGGGGTAGCAGATCGGGGGAGGCCGCACCCTGCGGCCTCCCCCGGGCGGTTCGCCAGGCTCAGCGGGCGCCCGTGACCAGGTGCATGAGGGTGTAGATCACCCAGCTCAGCGCGACGCAGAAGGGGATGGTGAAGATCCAGGCCATCACGATGCGCCCGGCGATGCCCCAGCGCACCGCCGACAGCCGCTTGGTCGCCCCGGCGCCCAGGATGGCCGAGGAGATGGTGTGGGTGGTCGAGAGCGGGATGCCCAGGCGGCTGGCGGTCTCGATCACCGTAGCGCCCGCGACCTCGGCGGCGAAGCCGTCGATGGGGCGCAGGGCCACCGCCTTGAAGCCGATGGTGCGGATGATGCGCCAGCCGCCCATGGCGGTGCCCAGCCCCATCGCGACGGCCGCGGAGAGGATGACCCACAGCGGGACGTGGAACTGGTCGCCGCTCCAGCCGTAGTAGGCGGCCAGGGCCATGGTGATGACCCCCATGGTCTTCTGCGCGTCGTTGGAGCCGTGGCTGAAGGCCATGTAGGCCGCCGATAGCACCTGCGCCCGCAGGAAGAAGCGGTTGACCCAGTAGGGCCGCTGGCGGGCGACCGCCCACAGCAGCAGCGACAGCAACAGCATGGCCCCCAAAAAGCCGAAGACCGGCGAGAACACCAGCCCCTGCAGGGTCTTGGCGACCCCCTCGCCCCACTTGATCACGCTGAGGCCGCCCGAGGCGATGCCCGCGCCGACGATGGAGAAGACCAGGGCGTGGGAGGAGCTCGAGGGGATGCCGTAGTACCAGGTGATCAGGTTCCAGATGATCGCCGACAGCAGCGCCGCGATCACCAAAGGCTGCGTGGCGAGCTCCGGGGGGATGATCCCCTTGCCCACGGTCTTGGCGACCGCCGTGCCCGAGAGCGCGCCCAGCACGTTGAACACGGCCGCCATGAGCACGGCCTGGGCGGGGGAGAGGGCGCGGGTGGCGATGGAGGTGGCCACGGCGTTGGCGGTGTCGTGGAAGCCGTTGATGAAGTCGAAGGCCAGCGCCAGCAGCACCACCAGCGCCAGGACGAGGAGCGCGGTCTCAACCATGTTTGAGGGTGATGCCTTCGAGGGCCTTGGCTACGTCTTGCGCGCGGTCGGTGGCGTCCTCGAGGTACTGGTAGAGCTCGCCCCAGCGCATGGCCTTGATCATCTCGCGCACGTCGCTCACGCCGTCGTACAGCTCGATGGAGGCGCGGTCCATCAGCGCGTCGGCCTCGTCCTCCAGGCGCTTCACCGCCACGATCTTCTGCAGCATGATGGGGGCGGAGCGCAGGTCCTCGAGCAGGGGCACCGCTTCGGCGAGGGCGCGGGCCTGCTGGGCGATGAGGCGGGCCATGGCGCGGGCGTGCTCGGTGGGGCGTTCGATGCGGTAGAGCCACATGCGGCGGGCGGCCTCCTCGATGGTGTCGATGAAGTCGTCGAGGCGGCCTGACAGCAGCACGATGTCTTCACGGTCGATGGGGGTGACGAAAGTCTGGGTCAGCGCCTCGGAGACCTGTTGGGCGATGGCGTCGCCCTGGTGCTCGATCTCGCGGATGGCCCGCACTTTTCGCTCGACGTCGGTGAAGTTCTCCACCAGGTCCACGAAGGCCAGCGCGATCTGGTCGCCCGTCTGGGCTGCCGTACGGAAGTATTGAAAAAACCGCTCATTCTTGGGCAGAAAGCGCGCGAGCATACTGGCCCATTTTACGCACCTCCTGACACTGCAGTGACATTTCTCTGACAAAACGCCCTTTGGGAAGGCGGTTACAGGCCGAGATTGTTCTGTCGCTTGCTGGGGGAGGAGCCGGTTTGCGGTGGGGTGGTTTGGTGTCCCCTGCTCCGCCGTCGGAGGGTGTAGGGGGAGGCCATTCCACATGGCGAGGGCATCGCGGTACGCGATCCGGCATACGCCGGAAACCTGCCT
>NZ_KE387023.1:1797860-1799360 GCF_000430045.1 Calidithermus chliarophilus DSM 9957
GGACTGACCCGACCGAAGGGATACGCTTTCTTCGCCGACCGTCAGGGAGGGGTGTGCTCTGGGATTCAAAAAGATAACCTCTGGGATCTTTGGATTTGGATGATTATCTTTTTGAATCCGGTATTATGGGCTCGAGCGCCGGTGAGCTACCGCGCTTGCAGCAGCTCGCGGGCGTGCTGCATGGCGGCGTCGGAGTAGGAGCCCGAGAGCATGCGGGCCAGCTCGCGCACCCGCTCCTCGCCCCCCAGCGCCTGGATCTCCACCCGGCCCTTGTTCTTGACCACCCGGTAGTGCTGCTGGGCCTGGGCGGCGATCTGGGGGAGGTGGGTCACCACCAGCACCTGCCGGCGCTTGGCCAGCCGGGCCAGCCGCTCGGCCACGCGCCAGGCGGCCTCCCCGCCCACCCCGGCGTCCACCTCGTCGAAGACCACGGTGTCGGCCTCGCTGCCCGTGAGCAGCGCCAGCGCGAGCATCACCCGCGAGAGCTCGCCGCCCGAGGCGGCCTTCTCCAGCGGGGCCAGCCCCTGCCCGGGGTTGGCGCTGAAGAGGAGCTGCACCTCCTCGAGCCCCTCCGGCCCCGGCTCGTTGAGGGGGACCAGGCCCACCTCGAAGCGGGCCTCGGGCATCCCCAGGAAGCGGATCTCCTGCGTGGCCTTGGCGCTGAGGTCGCGGGCGGCGGCGCGGCGGGCCTCGGAGAGGGCCTCCCCGGCCTGCGTCAGCTCGGCGTGGGCCTTCGCCACCTCGCCCGCCAGGGCGGCCAGCCGGTCCTCGGCCCCCTCGAGCTCGGCCAGCTCGCGGCGCGACTCCTCCGCGAAGGCCAGGATGCCCTCCACCCCCTCGCCGTACTTGCGCTCCAGCCGCTCGATGAGGGCCAGGCGCCCCTCGACCTCCTCGAGGCGGGCGGGGTCGGCCTCGAGGCCCTCGAGGTAGTCCTCCAGCTCGCGGGCGATGGCCCGCAGGCTGTCCAGGGCGGCCTCGAGGTCGTTGCCCAGGCTCTCCAGGCCGCTGTCGTAGCGGGCGGCGCTGCGCAGCTCCTTGAGCGCGGCCCCCACGATCCCCAGCCCGTCGCCCTCGCCGCTGAGCCCGCCGGCCGCCGCCCCCACCCGCTCGCGCAGGGTCTCGAGGTGGCGCAGCCGCTCGACCTCGTTCTCCAGGCGCTGCTTCTCGCCGGGCTCCAGCCGCGCGTCGTCGATCTCCTTGAGCTGGAAGCGCAGCACGTCCAGCCGCCGCTCGCGCTCCCGCGCGGCCTGGGAGAGCCGCTCCTGCTCGGCCAGCAGGCCCCGCCAGCGGGCGTAGCGCTCGCGGTAGGCCTCGAGGGTCGCCCCTTCGATGAGGCTGTCCAGCAGGCCGCGCTGCGCCTTGCGCGAGGCCAGGGCCAGCGCCGCGTGCTGGGCGTGGATGGCGAGGTGCTCCCCCGTCGCCTCGGCCAACTCGCGCAAGGAGACCACCTCGCCGTCCAGCCGCGGCGTGCTGCGCCCCCCCGCGACCCGCCTCGAGAAG
>NZ_KE387023.1:1799460-1933792 GCF_000430045.1 Calidithermus chliarophilus DSM 9957
GCGAGGAATAGCGTAGAGAGGTGCCGATAGCTGGTAGCCCATAGCCGATAGCTAGGCGTGGAACATTCGCTCACCGTTCACGGTGAGCGCCTTTTTCTCTGCTTGCTGGTGGGGGAGGGGCGGTTTGCGGTGCTTTGATTTGGCGACCGCGGTTCCGCCGTCGGAGGGTGTAGGGGAGGCCATTCCACGTGGCGAGGGCATCGCGGTACGCGATCCGGCATACGCCGGAAACCTGCTCCCCCTCGCACCCTCCGAGGGACTCGCGGACATGCCGCCGGGCCTCAGTGCCCGCGTGTGCGGGGGTGCGGGCCGCACCTTGACCCGGCGGCATGCTCGTCTGCGCCACCTCCCTCACCCCCTCCCGCGTGAGCCGCACACCCCGGCCGGGGCGGGGCAGCGACCACCGAACGCCCGTCCCTTGGGGCGTGGGGCTGTAGTTGGCTTACGGGCCGGGCACAACCCCAGTGGATGATCGATTTCAAAAGGGCGTTCGGCTATCGGCTATCGGCTATCGGCTATCGGCTATCGACTATCGACTATCGACACCCCTCAGCGATACAACTCCCTCGAGATTACCAACCGCTGAATCTCGCTCGTGCCCTCGTAGATCTCCGTGATCTTGGCGTCGCGGTAGTAGCGCTCGGCGCGGTATTCGCGGTGGTAGCCGTAGCCGCCCAGCACCTGCACGGCGTCGCGGGTGACGCTCACGGCGGTGTCGGAGGCGAAGAGCTTGGCGGTGGAGGCCTCGAGGGTGAAGCGTTCGCCGCGGTCTTTCTTGGCGGCGGCCTCGAGGGTGAGGGCGCGGGCGGCGGCGATCTTGACGTGCATGTCGGCAAGCTTGAAGCCGACGCCCTGGAACTCGCGGATCTTCTGGCCGAACTGGGTGCGCTCGCCGGCGTAGGACCTGGCGATGTCGAAGGCGGCGCGGGCCATGCCCACGGCCTGGGCGGCGATGCCGATGCGGCCGGAGTCGAGGCCGGCGAGGGCCTGGGCGAGGCCGCGGCCCTCCTGGCCCAGCAGGTTCTCGTCGGGGACGAACACGGCGTCGAAGTGGACTTCGGTGGTGTGGGCGGCGTGGAGGCCCATCTTGTGTTCGGGGCTGCCGAAGCTGAGGCCGGGGGTGCCCCCCTCCACGATGAAGCTGCTGATGCCCGTGTCGCCTCGAGCCATCACCACGTACACCTGGGCCTGCCCGCCGGAGGTCACCCAGCTCTTGACCCCGTCGAGCTGCCAGCCGCCGCTCACCTTGCGGACGGCGAGCTTCATGGAGGCGGGGTCGGAGCCGGCGTGGGGTTCGGTCAGGCAGAAGGCCCCGATCCACTCGCCCCGGGCCAGGGGCACGAGGTACTTCTTCTTCTGCTCGGGGGTGCCGAACTTGTTGAGCATGTACTGCGGGAGGCCGCTGGTGACGGAGAGGATGACGGCCACGCTGGGGTCGGCGGCGGCGATCTCCTCCATGGCCAGCACCCAGGTCACGCTGTCCAGGCCCGCCCCGCCCCACTCCTCGGGGGTCGTCATGCCCAAAAGCCCGAGCTCGGCCAGGGTTCTGAGCTGCGGCCAGGGATACTCGCCCGACGCGTCGTACTGCGGGGCCTTCTCCCACAGCACCTCGCGGGAGACCTGCCGCACCATGTCCAGGACCATCTTCTGGTCGTTGGTCAAGACTGCCATGATACCTATCGTATCACGCGCCTGGTGAAGAAAAAGCGTAATACGTGCCCGGGGAAGGGGAGGGTACCGGGTGGCAGGGAAGGGCGTAGGAGGCTGGTGGCTCGGGGTGAGAGGAACCCCTCCCCGTCGGCGTCGAGGGTCTAGGGCCGGGGGTCGAGGACCAAGGCGTACGACGTACGACCCGCGCCGGGCGTTCGGCTATCGGCCATCAACTATCGACCATCGACCATCGACGGCCTGGCCACGCTCGAGCCCTCCTCCTCCGCGTAAAGCGCCGTGGTGAGGTACTTCGAGCCCGAGTCCGGGCTGATGCAGACCACGCGCTTGCCCTCGCCCAGCTCCCTCGCCACCTGGAGGGCTCCCCAGACGATCCCCCCGCTGCTCATGCCCAGGAAGAGGCCTTCCTCGCGGGCGAGGCGGCGGGCGAGGGGGAAGGCTTCCTCCTCCCACACCTGGATCACCCGGTCGAGCATGCGAACGTCGAGGTTGGGCGGGATGAAGCCGGGGCCCATGCCCTGGAACTGGTGCTGGCCCATCTGGCCGCCGGAGAGCACGTTGGAGCGGCCCGGCTCGCAGGCGATGACTTGCACGCCGGGGACGCGCTCGCGCAGGTAGCGCCCCACGCCCATGATGGTGCCCCCGGTGCCCGAGCCGTAGACGAAGGCGTCGACGCGGCCGTCCATCTGCTCGAAGATCTCGGGGCCGGTGGTCTCGTAGTGGGCCTGGACGTTGGCGGGGTTGTCGAACTGGTCGGGCATGTAGCCGCCGGTCTCGAGCGCGATCTCCTGGGCCTTCTCGCGGGCGGCCAGCATGCGCCGCTCGGGGTCGGTGAGCACCAGCTCGGCCCCGTAAGCCCGCAGGGTGCGCTTGCGCTCCTCCGACATCTGCGCGGGCATGCACAGGATGAGCCGGTAGCCGCGGCTGGCGGCGATCATCGCCAGGCCGATCCCGGTGTTGCCGCTGGTCGGCTCGACGATGACCTGGCCCGAGCCGGGCTTCAAGATGCCGCGCTCCTCGGCGTCGCGCACCATGTACCACGCGGCGCGGTCCTTGATGGAGCCGCCGGGGTTGGAGCCCTCGAGCTTCACGAAAACCTCGGCCATGCCGGGCTCGACCACCCGGCGCAGCTTGACCAGAGGGGTCTTGCCGATGGCGTCCTCGATGAACATGCCCCCTAGCATACGTCGGGCACGGGCCGGGGGGGTGCGGGGGCCTACAAAAACCGAAAGGGCACGGCGGTAACCATTCCCCGCGGGCTAGGGTGGTAAACTCAGGCGTTTGAGTGCCTGCGGCAAGATTCTTCCCACGCCAGGCACGACAGGTGTACCGATGATTGCAACGCAAGACCACGTGGTGACCATCCGCTACGTCCTCACCGTCGGGGGCGAAGTCATCGACCAGGGCGAGCTGCCCTACCTGCACGGCTACGGCAACATCATCCCGGGCCTCGAGGAGGCCCTGGAGGGCAAGCAGGTCGGCGACTCGCTCCAGGTCAGCGTGCCCCCGGAGAAGGGCTACGGCCTCGAGGACCCCGAGGGCGTGCGGGTGGTCCCCCGCGACCAATTCCCCCCGGACGCCCCGCTCGAGCCCGGCGCCCAGCTCTACGCGCAGGACATGGACGGCCAGGTACTGCCCTTCTGGATCATGGAAGTCGACGGGGACGAGGTCACCATCGACTTCAACCACCCCCTCGCCGGGGAGACCCTCAACTTCGACGTGACCATCTCGGGCATCCGCGCGGCCACCTCGGAGGAGCTCGAGCACGGCCACGTGCACGGGCCCGAGGGCCACGTGCACTAGGAAGCGCCGGTAGCTGAGCGCGGAAGGGGCGAGCCACTGGCTCGCCCCTTCCGCTACAATCACCCCATGCGACAACTGGCGACCAGCCGGCCGGGGCGGGCCGAGGACGGCTTCGTGACGCAGCTCTACCACAAGGCCAAGCGCAACTTCTGGGACCCGCAGGCGCTCGAGTTCGACCAGGACCGGCAGGACTGGCAGGGTCTGAGCCCGGACCAGCGGGAGGTGCTGCTGCACCTATCGGCCCTGTTCGTGGGCGGGGAGGAGGCCGTAACCCTCGACCTCGCGCCCTTCCTGTGGCGGGTGAGCCGGGACGGCCGCTACGACGACGCGCTGTTCGTGGCCGCCTGGACCCTCGAGGAGGCCAAGCACGCCGAGTTCTTCGACCGCTTCCACCGCGAGGTGGTGGGCACGGCGCCCGAGCTGGCCGTCTACCACCTGCCCTCCTGGCAGAAGATCTTCTACGCGGCCCTGCCCGATGCCATGAACGCCCTCGTCGCCGACGCCAGCCCCGAGGCCGAGGTGCGGGCTCTGTGCACCTACAACCTCGTCGTGGAGGGAATCCTCGCCGAGACGGGCTACCGGGCCTACCGCGAGGTGCTCGAGCACGGCGCCATCCTGCCGGGCCTGCGCGCGGGTCTGACCCACGTCCAGGCCGACGAGGGCCGCCACATCGCCTACGGCCTGCACACCCTCGGCAAGCACCTCCAGGCCCACCCCCACACCCGCGCGGTGCTCGAGGACGTCCTGGCCGAACTGGTCCCCGCCGCCCTGGGCGTGGTGGAGGAGATCTTCGCCGCCCACGACCCCATGCCCTTCGCCCTCGAGCAGGAACTGTTCGTGGACTACGCCTTCCGCCAGTTGCAGCACCGGCTGGAGGCGCTGGAGAGATAGGGGTGCGCGGCTTGTGCCTCGTGTCCTGTGGTAAGCCCCTCCCCGCGCCCGGGGAGGGGGTATCCCCCCAGCCCCCCTTGCTAAGGGGGGTAGAGACAGGCGTCTGGCGTTTGGCGTTTTGCGTCTCGCGTACGACGTAGGACGTACGACGTACGTTGGGCGTTCGGCGTTTTGCGTTTGGCTATCGGCTATCAGCTATCGGCTATCGACCATCGACCATCGACCCATTCAAGCCCGCAACCCCTTCGACAGCGGTTGCCCCTTCGGCAGCCAGAAGGCGAGGTACTCGTGCTCGAGCCGCATCAGCAGCCGCAGGCCCTCCTCGGTCTCGAAGCGCATGAACAGGGGCAGGCTGAAGCGCGCCTCGCCGCGCTCGATGCGGAAGTTCTCGTAGGTGTAGGCCATGTAGAAGTCCTGCTCGCTGTGCATGAGGCGGTCGGTGTAGAAGACGACGGTTTCGCCGTAGCCCTTGGTGGCCTTGCTCATGTCCTCCCAGAAGATCCCCTGGGCCTCGACCTCGCTCAGGTACTCCCCGCTCACCATGCCCAGGCGGCCGTAGAAGGCGGCGGGGAAGTCCTTGAACTCGTAGTAGAGCCCCTGGGGGCCGTGCCAGAGCTTGATCAGGCCGTTCTCATAGCAGCGCCCCTGGGCGCTCTCGCGGGCGAACTCGCGGGCCAGGCTGAGGTGCTCGAGGTCGGGGAAGGAGCCCATCTCTAAACCCTCGAACAGCAGGCGCTGCGGGTCGATCACCAGGTCGCGCGGGCGCGGCAGGGCGGGCTTGGGGGTGCGGGTTTTGCTCTTGCTCGAACGCAGGGCCATTCTTCTCCTTAGCTCTTGGGGCTCGAGGCCGGCGGGCGCGAAGGGTCTCTTTTCCTTACGCGGGGATTCCGGCCGGCGGATCTACCGGACGGGGTAGCGGCTCACTTCTCGCCGACGTGCAGGGCGGCGATGCCGCCGGTGAACAGCTTGTGGCGCACCCGGAAGCCCGCCTGCTGCATCATCCGGGCGAGGGTTTGGGGGTCGGGGAAGCGCTCGACCGAGGCGGGCAGGTAGCGGTAGGCGGCGGCGTTGCCCGAGATGAGGCCGCCGACGAAGGGCAGGATGCGGGTGAAGTAGAAGCGGTAGAGCACGCCCAGGCCGCTCTTGGGGGGCGGGGGGAACTCGAGGATGCACAGCCGCCCGCCGGGCCGCAGCACCCGGTAGAGTTCGGCCAGCGCCCGCTCGTAGTCGGCGAAGTTGCGGAAGCCGAAGGCGATGGTCACGGCGTCGAAGTGCCCGTCGGGGAAGCTCAGGTTGAGCGCGTCGGCTTCCTGGAAGCGCACCTCGAGCCCGGCCCGCCGGGCCTTGGCGCGGGCGCGCTCGAGCATGGGCGGGGCGAAGTCGCCGCCGACCACCTCGGCGTGGGGGGCGCTCTGCTTGAGCAGCAGGGTCAGGTCGCCGGTGCCGCAGGCCAGGTCGAGCACTCGCCGGGGGCCATGCCCCAGGGCCTCGCGCACCGCGGCGCGGCGCCAGCTCTGGTCCACCCCGGCCGAGAGCACGCGGTTGAGCAGGTCGTAGCGCGGGGCGATCTCGCTGAACATCTCCCGGACGGCCTGGGGGTCGCGTTCGCGGCCAGGTTCGGCAGGGAGCTGGGTTTTGCGCTCGCTCTTCGGCAGCACCGAACGAGTGTAGCACAAGGGGTTAAGGGCAAACGATACCCAGGACAGCTTGCGGGAGAGCCTGCCGCCCGGAGGGGGTTTTATACCAGATTCGGTCAGTCCGTCGCCGGACGGCGACGGACTGACCCGACCGAAGGGAGTGCTCTGGGATTCAAAAAGATAACCTCTGGGATCTTTGGATTTGGATGATTATCTTTTTGAATCCGGTATTATGGGCTCGAGCGCCGGTGAGCTACCGCGCTTGCAGCAGCTCGCGGGCGTGCTGCATGGCGGCGTCGGAGTAGGAGCCCGAGAGCATGCGGGCCAGCTCGCGCACCCGCTCCTCGCCCCCCAGCGCCTGGATCTCCACCCGGCCCTTGTTCTTGACCACCCGGTAGTGCTGCTGGGCCTGGGCGGCGATCTGGGGGAGGTGGGTCACCACCAGCACCTGCCGGCGCTTGGCCAGCCGGGCCAGCCGCTCGGCCACGCGCCAGGCGGCCTCCCCGCCCACCCCGGCGTCCACCTCGTCGAAGACCACGGTGTCGGCCTCGCTGCCCGTGAGCAGCGCCAGCGCGAGCATCACCCGCGAGAGCTCGCCGCCCGAGGCGGCCTTCTCCAGCGGGGCCAGCCCCTGCCCGGGGTTGGCGCTGAAGAGGAGCTGCACCTCCTCGAGCCCCTCCGGCCCCGGCTCGTTGAGGGGGACCAGGCCCACCTCGAAGCGGGCCTCGGGCATCCCCAGGAAGCGGATCTCCTGCGTGGCCTTGGCGCTGAGGTCGCGGGCGGCGGCGCGGCGGGCCTCGGAGAGGGCCTCCCCGGCCTGCGTCAGCTCGGCGTGGGCCTTCGCCACCTCGCCCGCCAGGGCGGCCAGCCGGTCCTCGGCCCCCTCGAGCTCGGCCAGCTCGCGGCGCGACTCCTCCGCGAAGGCCAGGATGCCCTCCACCCCCTCGCCGTACTTGCGCTCCAGCCGCTCGATGAGGGCCAGGCGCCCCTCGACCTCCTCGAGGCGGGCGGGGTCGGCCTCGAGGCCCTCGAGGTAGTCCTCCAGCTCGCGGGCGATGGCCCGCAGGCTGTCCAGGGCGGCCTCGAGGTCGTTGCCCAGGCTCTCCAGGCCGCTGTCGTAGCGGGCGGCGCTGCGCAGCTCCTTGAGCGCGGCCCCCACGATCCCCAGCCCGTCGCCCTCGCCGCTGAGCCCGCCGGCCGCCGCCCCCACCCGCTCGCGCAGGGTCTCGAGGTGGCGCAGCCGCTCGACCTCGTTCTCCAGGCGCTGCTTCTCGCCGGGCTCCAGCCGCGCGTCGTCGATCTCCTTGAGCTGGAAGCGCAGCACGTCCAGCCGCCGCTCGCGCTCCCGCGCGGCCTGGGAGAGCCGCTCCTGCTCGGCCAGCAGGCCCCGCCAGCGGGCGTAGCGCTCGCGGTAGGCCTCGAGGGTCGCCCCTTCGATGAGGCTGTCCAGCAGGCCGCGCTGCGCCTTGCGCGAGGCCAGGGCCAGCGCCGCGTGCTGGGCGTGGATGGCGAGGTGCTCCCCCGTCGCCTCGGCCAACTCGCGCAAGGAGACCACCTCGCCGTCCAGCCGCGGCGTGCTGCGCCCCCCCGCGACCCGCCTCGAGAAGACCCGCCCCCCGAACCACGCGGTCACCAGGAGGCTGTCGGCCCCGGAACGGATCATCCCCTCGGCCTTCTCGCCCAGCAGCAGCGACAGCGCGTCCACCAGCACGCTCTTGCCCGCCCCGGTCTCCCCGGTGAGCACCGTGAGCCCCCGGTCGAAGTCCAGGGCCACCGATTCCAGGACGGCCAGATTTTGCACCTCGAGCCTTTCCAGCATCGCCCCTAGTTTAACGGGCGCCGATAGGCGTGACTGATAGTGGGTGACCAAAGGCGGGTGGTGTGTGGCTCGTGGTGAAAAGAGCTCCCCCTGCCCGCGGGGAGGGTTTATCCCCTCTGGCCCCCCTTGCTAAGGGGGGAACAAGGCGTCTTGCGTCTTGCGTTTGGCTATCCGCTATCGACCATCGACCATCGACCATCGACCTTAAGGTAACTTGTTCCCATGCACCCCCTGGTAACCGCCGAATGGCTCCTCGAACACCTCCAAGACCCCGACCTGCGCGTCGCCGACGTGCGCTTCTCGCTGGCCGACCCCCTGGCCGGGCGCATGGCCTACCTCGAGGCCCACATCCCCGGCGCCGTCTACCTCGACCTCGAGACCGACCTCTCCGGCCCCGTGCGCCCCGACCGCAAGGGCGGCCGCCACCCCCTGCCCGACCCGCAAGCCCTGGCGGCGACGCTCGGGGAGGACGGGATCGGCGACGAGCACTTCGTGGTGGCCTACGACGAAAACGGCATGTTCGCCCCGCGCCTGTGGTGGCTGCTGCGCTGGCTGGGCCACGAGCGGGTGGCCGTGCTCGACGGGGGCATCAGGGCCTTCGTGGCGGCGGGCGGCTCCCTCACCGCCGAGCGGCCCGAGTACCCCAGGGCCACCTTCACCCCCCGCCCGCAGGCGGGCTGGGTCGTGTCGGCGGAGGAGGTGGCCTCGAGGGGTGCAGGCACCGTGCTCATCGACGCCCGGGCCCCTGAGCGCTACCGGGGCGAGGTCGAGCCCATCGACCCCGTGGCCGGGCACATCCCCGGTGCCATCAACCGCAACTGGGCCGACAACTTCGAGCCCGACGGCCGGCACAAGTCCCCCCAGGCCCTGCGCGAGCGCTTCGCGGCGGGCGAGGGCAAGGAGCTCATCCTCTACTGCGGCTCGGGCGTGAGCGCCTCCGCCAACCTGCTGGCGCTCGAGGTCGCCGGGATCAAGGGCGCCAAGCTCTACGCGGGCTCCTGGAGCGACTGGGTGAGCGACCCCTCGAGGCCCGTCGCCAAGGGGGAAGAGGGCTAGGTCTCCCGCGCGTAGTACTCCCACTTGATCCCGTCGGGGTCGCCGAAGGCGATGTAGGGGAAGCGCATCCCCAAGAACTCGTCGGTCTTGGGCCCGATCACCTCCACGACCGTCAGGGAGGGGTGTGCTCTAGGATCCGAAAAGATAGCCTCTGATGGTCTTTGGATTGGACGATTATCTTTTTGAATCCGGCATCAGCCCTTGCGGCCGTACAGGCGCCGGACCAGCCCGCCCAGGATCATCTCGTCCAGCAGGCGGTCGGGCAGGAAGCGCGCGAAGAAGATCCCGGCCTTCGCGTCGCGGCCCACCACGTAGCGGGTGCGCGGGCGCGGGGCGGTGAGGGCGTGCTCGACCGCTTTGGCGACCTCGAGCGGGGGCAGCCCCTTGCCGTCGATGCCCTCCACGTAGCGGATCAGGCCGTCGATCGCCTTGCCGTAGAGGGCGCGGGCCTCGGGCGGCAGCTTCTCGAGCAGTTCGCGGCCCCAGTTCACCCCCTTGCCCCAGATGGGGGTCTGGATGTTGCCGGGCTCGACGACGCACACCTCCATCCCCCAGGGCTTGAGCTCCCGCCGCAGCGCGTCGGAGAGGGCCTCGAGCGCGAACTTCGAGGACGAGTAGGGCCCGAACAGCGGGGCCGCGACCCGGCCCGAGATCGAGCTCATGTTGACCACGCGCCCCCGGCCCTCCCGCAGCAGGCCCAGGAAGCCCTGCAGCACCGCCACCTGCCCGACCACGTTGACCTCGAGCTGCCGCCGCAACTCCTCGAGGGGGAGGAACTCGAGCGGCCCCGCCATCGCGATCCCCGCGTTGTTCACCAGCCCGTCGAGCCTGGGGGTGTGGGCCCGGACGGTCTCCGCCGCGCGGGCGATGCTCTGGGTGTCGGTCACGTCGAGCAGCACGGGGTGCAGGAGGCCCGTGGCCTGCCGGGCCAGGCGCTCGCCGTCCTCGAGCCTGCGCACCCCCGCCCAGACCGTGTGCCCTTTCCCCGCGAGGTGGAGCGCGCAGCACTCCCCGATGCCCGTGGAAGCCCCGGTGATCAGGAAGTGCTTCACAGCGCCTCCAGGACCACCACCGCCGTGGCGTGCTCGTGCTCGTGCGCCAGCGAGACGTGGGCCCGCCAGCCCTCCCGCTGCATGCGCTCGGCGATGCGTGGCGCGAAGTTCAGCGCCGGGCGCGGCCCCTTCATCTCCACCCACACCTCGCGCCAGCCGTGGTTCTCCGGCCAGCACTTCTGAAAAGCCTCCTTGGCCGCGAAGCGGGCCGCCAGCGAGAGCATGGGGTCGGCCTTGGCGAGGCAGTACGCGATCTCCTCGGGGGTGAAGTGGCGCTCGAGAAAACGCTTGGGGTGGCGTTCATACACCCCACGCAGCCTCGAGACGGAGGCGATGTCGGTTCCGACGGCGACGATGGGCATGGAGTCATAGTAAGGAGGCGAAATGCTGAACGCCAAGCGCCGGGCGCGGGGCGCGGGTCGTACGTCGTACGCAAAACGCAAGACGCAATACGCAAAACGCTTTGGCCCCCGGCCCTCGACAAGGGGGCTACCACGAGCCACTAGCTATCAGCTATCGGCCATCAGCTATCGACTATCGACTATCGACCACCGACACCCGTAAGGTAACGTGTTCCCTGTGGATTTGCCCAAGGCTTTCCTGGCCCGTATGAGCGAACTGCTCGGCGGGGAATTCGCCGAGTTTCACCGGGCGCTGACCTCGGCCGACCGCAGTTACGGGCTGCGGGTCAATACGCTCAAGCTCAGCCCCGAGCAATTTCGCTCCGTCAGCCCGTGGCCGCTCGAGCCCATCCCCTGGGCCCCGGAGGGCTTCTACTACCCGCCGGAGGCCCGGCCGGGGCCGCATCCGTTTTTCTACGCGGGGCTTTACTACATCCAGGAGCCCTCCGCCCAGGCGGTGGGGGCGCTGGCTGATCCCCAGCCGGGCGAGCGGGTGCTCGACCTGGCGGCCGCGCCGGGGGGCAAGACCACGCACCTGGCCTCGAGGATGCGCGGCGAGGGCTTGTTGGTGGCCAACGAGGTGGACGGCGGGCGCATGGGGGGGCTGCTCGAGAACGTGGAGCGCTGGGGCGCGAGGCTGGCCGTGGTGAGTGCCCCGGTCGAGCGACTGGCCGAGCAGTGGGGCGCCTACTTCGACCGGGTGGTGCTCGACGCGCCGTGCTCGGGCGAGGGGATGTTCCGCAAGGACCCCGACGTGGTGCGCCACTGGGGCCCGGGGGCCCCGGCGCGCTCGGCGCGGGTGCAGCGCCAGCTCATCGACCACGCCGGGGCGATGGTGCGGCCGGGCGGGGTGCTGGTGTACTCCACCTGCACCTTCGCCCCCGAGGAGAACGAGCAGGTCATCGCCCACTTCCTCACCCGCAACCCCGAGTTCGAGCTCGAGGCCGCCCAGCTCCACCCCAGCTTCGCCCCGGGCGTCCCGGCCTGGGGCGACGGCAACCCCGCCCTAGCCAAGGCCGCGCGCCTGTGGCCCCACCGCGTGCAGGGCGAGGGCCACTTCCTGGCGAAGCTGCGCAAGGTGGACGGCTACGAGGAGACCCCGCCCCGCGAGAAGGTGCCCCCGCTGTCCAGGGAGTCCCGCCAGGCCTGGCAGGGTTTCGCCCAGGAGCACCTGAAGGTGAGCCTCGAGGGCGAGATCTGGGAGCGCGCCGGTCACCTCTACCTCCTGCCCGAAGGACTCCCCAGCCTCGCCGGCGTCAAGGCCCCGGCCCCCGGGCTCTACCTGGGCAAGGTCCAGGCGGGCCGGGTGCTCCCCGGCAAGGCCCTGGCGCACCACCTCGAGCCTTCCCAGGTCGCTCGAGCCGTGGAACTTGCCCCCGACGACCCCCGTGCCCTGCGCTTCGTGCAGAACAACCCGGTCGAGCTCGAGGCCGAGGACGGCTGGGCGGTCGTGGCGGTGGCGACGGCGGTGGGGAGCTTCAGCCTGGGATGGGCCAAGATCAAGGGCGGGGTCGCGCGGATGGGGCGGGCGACGTTGTGAGTCGGTGGTTGATGGCCGGGCGCGGGTCGTACGTCGTACGCAATACGCCTAACGTCGAACGCCCAACGCCGAACGCGAGATGCGAGACGCAAAACGCCTTGTCACCCCCCTTAGCAAGGGGGGCTGGGGGGGGATAACCCCACACGAGCCACAAGCTGACGGCTGACCGCTGAAAGCTGATGGCTGATGGCTGATAGCTGATAGCTGACCGCTTACGGCTTACTGCTAACCCGCTCGAGAAACTCCCCGTAAGCCTGCCGCAGCACTTCTTCCTCCACGGGCTGCACTGCTAGGTGGCCGGGCTCGAGGGGGATGACCCAGTGCAGGTTACTGCCCAGTTTTTTCTTGTCGCGGGCCATGTAGGGCCAGACCTCGTCCCAGCTCAGGGGGGGCAGGGGAGGGGGTTGGAGCCAGCGCAGCAGCGCTTCGACCCAGGGCGTCAGGTCGGTGCCGCCGTGGGCCTTGCCCAGCAGGGCGGCGTAGAGCAGGCCGTAGGCGACGGCGGCGCCGTGGGAGAGGGCGTGGTGGGTGGCGGCCTCGAGGGCGTGGCCCAGGGTGTGGCCCAGGTTGAGCTTCTTGCGCTCGCCCTTCTCGTAGGGGTCGGCCTCCACGACCCGCACCTTCACCGCGACGGCGCGCTCGAGGTACTCCTCCAGCCCCGGCCAGTCGGGGCGCACGGGCTCGAGGCGCATCAGCACCTCGTCGCCGGCGATGATCCCGTGCTTGAAGGCCTCCACCAGCCCCTCGCGGAAGAGGGAGGGGGGGAGGGTGGCGAGGCTGTGGAGGTCGAGGTAGACGGCCTTGGGGGTGTGGAAGGCTCCCACCAGGTTCTTGCCCTCCTCGAGGTTGATCCCGGTCTTGCCGCCCACGCTGGCGTCCACCATCGCCAAGGTGGTGGTGGGGAAGCTCACGTAGGCGACGCCGCGCAGGTAGCTCGCGGCCACGAAGCCGCCGAGGTCGGTGAGGGTGCCCCCGCCCACGACGTACAGCGTGGCGTCGCGGGGCAGCCCGAGCCCGGCCAGCCAGGAGAGCACCCGGCCGTACGTCTGGAGGGTCTTGGCCGCTTCGCCGCCGGTCAGCCCCAGGCGGTGGGGGATGGCCAGGGCCCCCGCGAGCTCGAGGGCGTACCCCTCCACCGCCCGGTCGTAGAGCAGGGCTTTGGGGCCCGGCCCGGCCTCGGCTTTGGCCTGTTCGGTCAGCCCGCTGCCGAGGTAGAGCGGGTAGGCCGGGTTCTGGTCAACGGTCAGCTTCCGCATAGTCCCACAGCTTCTCGATGAGCTCCTGCACCACGTCGTGCACCTCGCGCCCGTCGGTCGAGGCGTGGATGGTGGCCTGCCGGTAGATCTCCTGCCGCTGTTCCATGAGCTGCCGGATTCGCGCCAGGGGGTCGGCGTCCATGAGCAGGGGGCGCTGCCCGGGGCGGCGGCTGACGCGCTCGAGGATGGTCTCGGGGCTCGCCCACAGCGCGATCACCGGCCCCCGCGCCAGCAGCCGCTCGCGGTTCTCGGGCCGGGTGAAGGTGCCCCCGCCCAGCGAGAGCACCAGGTAGTCCTTCTGCACCAGCTCGGCCACCGCCTCGCTCTCGAGCCGCCGGAAGGTCTCCTCGCCCAGGTGGGTGAAGATGTCGGGGATCGAAAGGCCGGTCTCGCGCTCGATGTAGCCGTCGAGGTCGATGAAGTGCAGCATCAGCTCGCGGGCCAGCTCGCGCCCGATGCGGCTCTTGCCCACCCCCATGAAGCCGGTCAGGGCGATCCAGGTGGCCGGACGGTCCACCTCCAGGACGCGGGGCTGGTCCATCACGCACCCCCTCTCGAGCCGGTCGGTGCCATCAGTATGCCAGTACCCGCTCTTTGTAGCGCTCCACCCGCTCGACGAGCTCGTCCAGGGTGTCCCCGCCGAACTTCTCCAGGTAGGCCTGCGCCAGCACGATGCCCACCACGGCCTCGAGGATCACGCTCGCGGCCGGGACGGCGGTGGTGTCGCTGCGCTCGCGGGCGGCGTCGGCGGGCTCATGGGTCACCACGTCCACGGTGGGCAGCGGCCGCATCAGCGTGGCGATGGGCTTGAGCGCGGCCCGCACCACCAGCTCCTCGCCGTTGGTCATGCCGGCTTCGAGGCCCCCCGCCCGGTTGCTCCGGCGGTAGTAGCCCCGGCCCTCCTCCCAGTAGATCGGGTCGTGGACCTCCGAGCCCGGCTTCATGGCGTTGTCGAAGCCGGTCCCGATCTCCACCCCCTTGATGGCGGGCACGCTCATCGCCATGTGCGCGATGCGCCCGTCGAGCTTGCGCTCCCAGTGCATCTGCGAGCCCAGCCCCGGCACCAGCCCCTTGAAGCGGGCCTCGATGACGCCCCCCAAGGTGTTGCCGGTGGCCTTGGCCTCGTCCACCCGGCGGATCACCTCGGCCTCGCTCTGGGGGTCGGTCATGCGCACCGGGCTCTCCTCGACGTGCTCCTTGAGGTTCCAGTCGAAAGGGGTCGCGCTCCACACCCCGGCCATCCCGGCCACGTAGCCCACGCTCTCCACCCCGAAGAACGACAGCAGCTTGTGGGCGATGGCGCCCACCGCCACCCGGGTGGCCGTCTCGCGGGCGGAGGCGCGCTCGAGCACGTCCCGCAAATCCTTGTGACCGTACTTGATGCCCCCCGGCAGGTCGGCGTGGCCGGGGCGGGCCGCCGTGAGGGCCTTCTTGCGCGGCTCGTTGCCCGGGGCCGGGTCCATGATCTCGGTCCAGTTGCGGTGGTCGGCGTTGCGGATCACCAGGGTCACCGGGGCCCCGGTGGTTCGCCCCATCCGCACCCCGCTCATCAGCTCGGCGGTGTCGGTCTCGATCACCATCCGGCGCCCGCGCCCGTACCCGCCCTGCCGCTTCTTCAGCCAGGGGTTGATGTCCTCCGCGCTGAGCGGCAGTTGCGAAGGGAGTCCCTCCACGATCGCGGTGAGCTGAGGCCCGTGGGATTCACCCGCAGTCAGAAAACGCATGCCAAGAGCCTAACACACCAAAAAGCGAGGGGGGCAGGCCTGGCCTGCCCCCCATCGGCTCAGCTTTTAGCGGGCATCGCTGATGATGTTGGCGGTGATGATGATCAGTAGCTCCTCACTGCTGACGGTGCTGGTGCGCTGCTTGAAGAGCAGGTCGAGGATGGGGATGTCGCCGAGTATGGGAACCTTGTTCTCCTCGTTGACGGTGTTTTGCTGGACCACTCCACCGATCACTACGGTCTGGCCATCCTTGATGCGCAGCTTGGTACGGTCGGAGCGGGTCTTCACCTCGATGCTGTTGGCGATAGGGCCTTGCCTGGGCTGCTCCCCGGTCTGGGTGAAAACCTCCAGGGTGATCTGCCCGTCCGCGGTGATCTGCGGGACGACGCGCACGAGCAGGCCCACGTCGAACTCGCGGGTGGGTTCGCCCTGCACCTGCGGGGTGACGATGAGCCTCGAGCCCGACTTGACCTCGAAGTTGGGGTAGTTGTCCTCGACGATCTGGGTCACGTCGCTCAGGCGGCGGGCCAGGCTCTGCTGCTCGAGGATGTCGAGCACCGCCCGGATGTTGAGCGCGGCCAGGCTCTTGGAGGCGTCGAAGATCAGGCTCAGGGCGCCGTCGATGATGCTGCCGACGAGGTTCCCCCCGCTCAAGCTCTCCCACTTGATGCCGAAGCTGCTGACCACGCTGCTGTCCACCGACTGGATGCGCACCTTGAGCTGCACCTGTTTAACCGGCACGTCGAGCTCGCGGATGAGGGCTTCCACGCGGGCCATCTGCTCGGGGCTGGCGGTCACGATCAGGGTGTTGGTGCGAACGTCGGCGGTGAAGAAGGCCGTGCTCTGGGCTTGGGGCTGGGCCTGAGGCTGGGTTTGGCCCTGGGCCTGCTGCCCGTTGCTCTTGCCCTCGAGCGCCGAGCTGAGCACCTCGGCCATCGCCTCGGCGCGGGCGTGGGCCAGCTTGAAGTTGCGGGTAATCCGGTCCACCTGCGCCTGGGGCCGGTCGATCTGGGCGAGCAGGGCGGCGATCTCGGAGTGCTGCTTCTCGGTCGCGGTGATGAGCAGGGTGGGCTGCCCGGGCGCGACGGTCACGCGGATGCCGGGGATTTCGGCCTCAAGGAAGCTCTTGAGCGCGGTGGGGTTGCCGTTGATGGCGTAGCTGCGGCGCACGGTGGGCTCTTCCGTGGGCGTGGTCGGCTGCTGCGCCGTCTTGGGCACGTAGCGCGAGACCACTTCCGGAGAAGCCACCAGCATCACGTTGTTCTCCAGGAGGATGTAGTCGAGCTTGCCGTCGCCGTAGGTGTTGATGAGCAGGTCCCAGACCTGGCGGAAGGGCTTCTTCTCCAGCGAAACCCGCACTAAGGTGGCCGGGATGTCCCGCAGCAGAGGGGTAAGGCCCACGCTGGTCGCCGTGCTGCGCAGGGCGTCCTCCAGCGGGATGCCGTTGGGGGCGATCAGGTCCACCGCCTGGTCGAAGCGGGCGTCCCTGGGGAGGCTACCCGCGAAGGCCAGGCTCAGGAGTAAGACGATAAGGGACAGGATTCGTTGCATAAGCTATCACCGCCTCTAGGGGTTCACCAGTTCGAGCGTAAGGCTTTCCGACCCCTGCACCAAGAGGGCTTCGCGGGCTGTTAAGGTTTTAAGAAGGACCTCGCTCTCGGGGAAATTGCGCCCCACCGGGAGCACGAAGAAGCCGTTCTTGCCCTGGAAGATGCCCACGCTCGTGGGGCCGAGCACCACGCCGACGAGCCGCAGGTTCTGCTCCTGCACGAAGCGGGTCAGGACCGAGACCACCGGGGTTTTGACGACGGGGGTGGTGGCCGGCGTGGTGGGCGTGGCCTTGGGCTCGAGCGTCGGGTTGGGCTGTCCCTGCTGGCCGACGGGAGGGAGGCTGGTGCTGCCGCCGAGGTTGGCCTCGCCGGGCTGGGCCACCTGCGGCTGCGTGGGCTGGGTGGCCTGGGCGGTGGGGACTTCGCGGTCGAGCGGGGCGAGCCGCAGGGGGAGAGCCCCGCCGCTCAGGCTGGGGGCCGGGGCCGGCGTGCTCGCCCCGGCACGGGGGTTGGCGGCCGGAAGCCGGGCCTGGCTGCCGCTGCCCGCGGGGGCCGTGGTGGGCGTCGCGGTGGGGCGAGGGGTGGGGGCCGGAGCCGTCACCCGGATGTTGGGCGAGGGAAGGGGCGTCTGCACCGGGCGAACTTGCACCCGGGGGCCGCTGGGGATGGCCCGGGTCGGGGGCGGGGTCTGCGCCACCACGGGTGGAGGGGTGGGCTGGGTGGCGGTGGCGGTGACGGTAGGCTGCTGGCTGGGCGGGACCTCCTCCGGGAACAGCGGCATGAAGGGGTTGGGAGGTGCCTGCACCTGCAGGCGGCCGGGGGCCGTGGGCCCGGGGCTGGCCTGGGCCGGCTGGGCCGGACCGCTCTGGGCCTCGGGGGCAGGGCTTTCGCCGGGCGTGGTCTCGGCCTTGAGGAAAGGCAGCGGCACGACCTCGAGCGAGCGCGCGGGAACGGTTCCCTCCGGAGGGGTCACGGGGGTGGTGGGCGTGACCGCAGTGTCCGCCGGCTGCCCCACCTGGCTCGCCACCAGGTACCACACCCCGACGAGCCCGGCGAACAGCAGGCCCGCCAGGGCCACCTTGGTGGACTGGGGGAGTTTGCGGAGGGTGTTGCCGAGCTGGTTCATTGCTGCCCTCCCTGCGGCGCCGCGGCCTGACCGGTGTAGACGTAGACGGTCATGGTCATGCTGCTGTTGATGATGGGGTTGCTGCTCTCAGCGCCCACCGTCAGGTTGAGGCCCGCGACGGTGGCGAAGCGCTGGAGGTTCTCGAGCTGCTTCAGGAAGGTGAAGAGCTCGGGGAAGGGCGACTCGACCTGCATCGCCAGGTTGATCGTTCGCACCCCGGCCACCTCGCTGCCGCCGGTGGTGCGCCCGATGGTCTTGAGCGTGACCCCGCTGCGGCGGGCGAGCTGGGTGAGAAGGGTGAGCACCTGGGAGAGGTCCTCTTGCGGGGGCAACTCGCGGAAGAAGCGCTGGCGCTGGAGCTCGAGGTCGAGGATGGTCGCGCGCAGTTGGGGCAGCGCCCGCTCGGCCGCCCGTCCCCGGTCACGCTGCACCGAGAGCTCGGCGATCTGGCTGCGCAGCAGGCCGATCTCCGAACGCATGGGCTGAATCAGGAAGAAGTACAGCCCCAAAGCCAGCAAAAAGGAGGCCAGGATGATGATGATGGCCCATTCGCGTTGGCCGAGCCTAGCGAGCACCTTGTCCACCTCCTGTGGCGCTGCCCTGCGGGGCGGAGCTGGTGCTGCCGGGCGCGGGCTGCGCGCCCGGGACGCTGTCCACCAGCCCGACCGTGGCGGAGAAGGTGTAGACCCCCCGCTGCAGGTCGAGGCTGGAGTCGCGGAAGTTGATGCCGAAGCGCGGCGAGGACTCGAAGGCGTCGACGAAGCGGATGAGCTCGCGCTCGTTGAGGGCTTCGCCGCGCAGGTCGAACTCCACCCGGGCGCTCTTGCCGTCGTAGGCCCCGGCCTGGGCGGCGGTCTGGGACTCGGCGGGCGTGAGCAGCTTGGTGCCGATGCTCTTGAGGTTGACCCCGAAGGCGCTGCCGCTGGGGGCGCTGCTGGAGCGGGGGATCTGGTTGATGACGGCCGCCAGGTAGTCCGACCAGTTGACCTTGCTCTGCTCGAGCTGGCTGCGGATCGCGATCACCTGCTGGAGCTCGGTGCGCTGCTGCTCGAGGCGGCGCTGTTCGGCGATGAAGCGTTGCAACGAGTTGACCTCGATCTGAAGCTGTTCTTGTTCCCTTTGGAGCGCGTTGCGCTCGGAAAGGGTGGAGAAGTAGAGGTAAGCCGTGATGCCCAACGCCAGCCCGGCGAAGCCGACGGCGGCCAGTCGCCACCACCCCGGCTCGACCCGGCGGCGCAGGGTCTTGGGCAGCAGGTTGAGCTTAATCAATTGAACCCACCCCCCGCATGGCTAAGCCCACCGGCACCACGAACTCGGCGGAGAGGCCGCGCAGGTAGTCCGGATCGAAGCGGCTCTTGTCGTAAGACACGTTTTTCCAGGGGTCCACCACTTCCAGCGGGATGCCCAGGGTGTCGGCCAGCAGCGGCACCAAGCTGCGCAGCTTGCTGCCGCCCCCCGCCACGAAGCCCTGGTCGATGCCCAGGTCGCCGACTTGCACCCGGAAGAACTCGAGGCTGCGCCGCAGCTCGGTGGTGAGCTCGACGAGCACCGGGCGGATGGCGTCGTACATGCGCGCCGGGTTGAAGCGCTCGCGCTCGGCGTCGAAGTCGAGGAGCAGGTCCTCGTCCTCGGTGGGGATGGTCGCCAGGCCGTAGTTCTTCTTGGCCTCCTCGGCGGCGGTGCTGTCGAGGTTGAAGGCCTTGGCGATGGCCGCGGTGAAGTCCTTGCCCGAGAGGTTGATGACGCGGTTGAGCAGCAGGCGCTCCCCGCGGGTCAGCACCAGCGCGCTCGACTCCGCGCCGATCTCGAAGTACAGCGTCACCAGCTCGCGGCCGCCGTCGCCCACGAGCTGCGGCTCGAGCACGCGCAGCCCGGCAAAAGGCTTGACGTCGATGATCAGTGGCTCGAGGCTCGCGGCCTTGAGGGTCTCGACCAGGCTGGCTACGGTCTCCTGCCGCGCCGCCCCCACCACCACGTCCATCTGCTCACCTTCCGCTACGCTGTCGAGGGGGTCCAAGGGCGCATAGTCCATCACCACTTCGTCGATGGGGAAGGGGATGTAGCGCTCGGCTTCCCAGCGCACGGCCTCCTCGAGCTGCTTGGCGGCCATCTTGGGCACCTGCAAGGTGCGGGTGATGACCGCCGAGTTGCTCACCGCCGTTACCACGTAGCGCTTGCGGGTACGGATCTCCGCCAGCATCTCGCGCAGCTCGTTGGCCAGCGCCTGTGGATCAGCGATGTTGCCCTCCTGGAAGAGTCCTGGAGGGGTTGGCCGGATGGATAAGCCCCGCAACGTAGGGGGTGTCCCCGACAACTCTACCAGCTTGAGGTTGGCCGAACCGATCTCGAGGCCCAGGGCCTCGACCCGTGGCTTCAACAAGCTGCTAAAGAACTCACGCACACTGCCCCCTTTCGGTCAACATGGGTCTCCAGGACGGTATTTGAGTATAACATTAGCGCAATTCCTGGGACCTTCTGCTTGCATCAGTGTAACGTACCCCGTTGCGACTGCAATGGTCAAATGAACTCCTGGACGAATCTCGTCCAGGAGCCAATTTGAGCCTTTGGGAAGGGTTGTATAAAGAACAAGTTAACGAACCTGGCGTTACAGCGCCGCCGCCACGGCCTTGGCGAAGGTTTCGGTGTTGGCGTCGCCTCCGAGGTCGGGGGTGCGGGGGCCGTTCTCGAGCACCCGGTCCACGGCGCGCTCGAGGCGCCGCGCGGTCTCGTGCTCGCCCAGGTGGTCGAGCATCATGGCCGCGGAGAGGATGGTGGCGGCGGGGTTGGCGATGCCCTTGCCGGCGATGTCGGGGGCCGAGCCGTGCACCGGCTCGAAGATGGCGTTGTCGAGCCCGATGTTGCCGCTGGCGGCGATGCCCAGGCCGCCCACCAGCCCGGCGGTGAGGTCGGAGATGATGTCGCCGAAGAGGTTGGTGGTCACCAGCACGTCGAAGCGCTCGGGCCGGATCACCAGTTGCATCGCGCAGTTGTCGATGATGATGTCCTGGGTCTTGACCTCGGGGTAGTTCTTGGCCTGCTCGAGCACCGTGTTAAGGAACAGCCCCTGGGTCAGCGGGAGCACGTTGGCCTTGTGGGCCACGTGGAGCTGCTTGCGCGGGCGGGTCATGGCGAGCTTGAGCGCGTACTCGCCGATGCGCGAGCTGGCCTTGCGGGTGATCACGGTGTCGGCGATGGCCAGCTCCCCGCCCAGGTAGCTGCGCTCCTGCTCGACGTAAAGCCCCTCGGTGTTCTCGCGCACCACGATGAGGTCCACCCCCTCGCGCGCCCCGGGCACGGGGTGGTACTTGGCGGGGCGCACGTTGGCGAAGAGGTCCAGGCGTTTACGCAGGTAACGGATGGCGCCGAAGAAGCCCGGCACCTTCTTGTTGGGGCTGCTGGCCGCCCCGAACAGGGTGGCGTCGGTGGAGGCGATCTTCTCGACCGTCTCCTCGGGGACTGAGATCCCCACTCTTTCGAAGGTCTCCCAGCCCGCCTCGGCCTCCACGAAGTCGAGCTTCAGCCCGGTGGCCTCGAGCACCAGCCGGGCGGCCGGGATCACCTCGTGGCCGATGCCATCGCCTTCGATCAGACAGATTTTGTAGGTGCGGCTCATTCAAATCACCAGCCGCCATTCTACGCCCTTTTCCGCCGGGCGCATTTCCTTAAACGGCCTGCCCCTACCACGGCCCCGGCGCCCGGCCGGCTCAGTCCGTGTCGAAGCGGATGTCGATGTTCCACTCCTGCCGCCGCTGCCGCCTGGCCTCGAGGCCCAGCTCGAGCACCAGCGCCGCGATCCCGATGATCAGATAAACGTCGCCCAGGCTGAGCACGCTCTTGGCCCAGTAGACGGGGAGGATATCCCCTAAATAGTAGAAGGGCGTGTCCGGGGTCATGAGCGAATGCACCGCGTCCGAGCGGGCCGTGAGCTGCTGGGCCATGCCCTCGCGGGCTTCGGGCGGGACGGCCTCGAGCCACACCGGCATGTGCCCCCGGTTCGCCACGATGACCAGCGTGTTGAGCGCGAAGCCCAGCCAGACGAACCACAGGCTGCGAAGGCGCAGGTTCGCCAGCAGGCCGTAGCTCACGCACGCCAGCACGCCCGCCTTCGCCAGCGGCCCCCCCACCTCGGGGCTCAGCCACCCCCGGCCGGTCGAGAAGCCGACGAGGGCCTCGAGCAAGGCCCCCGCGAGAAAAACCCACCCGGCCTTCAGCTCGACTTTGGCGAAGTCGCCGGGGCGGACTCGGAGCGCGAGGGCAAGGGCAAGTCCAACGAGGGCACTGGCGAGGTATAGCTGCGTAGGAAAACCTCCCGGTCCTTCCAGATGGGGTCCTGCAACCAGATCCCCTTAAAGAGCTTAACCAGTTCCGGGTCGAACTGGTCCCCGGCGAGGTCCTCGAGCTCCTGCATCGCCCGCTGGGGCGACTTGGGGGGCGAGTAAGAACGCCCCGCCGTCATGGCCTCGTAGGCGTCCGCGATGCAGACGATACGCGCCCACAGTGGAATGGCGTCCCCTGCCCGGCCCTCGGGATACCCCCGCCCGTCCCAGCGCTCGTGGTGGTAGAGCACGATCGGCAGGACCTCCTTGAAGTAGCGGGCCGCCGGCTTGAGGATCTCGGCGCCGCGGGTGGTGTGGCTCTTAATCAGCTCGAACTCCTGGCTGGTCAGCCGGATCGGCTTGAGCAGCACGTCGTCGGGGATGCCCACCTTGCCGATGTCGTGGATGCGCGCGCCATAGGCGATCTTGCGCCGATCGGCTTCATCGAGGCCTTTGGCTCGAGCCAGGTCCGTTGCGATCGCCGCGACCCGCTCAGAGTGGAGCCGTGTAAAAGTATCCTTCGCGTCGAGCGCTTGAACGAGGGTGTCGATGGTGGCGTTGAAAGAGTCCTCGAGTTTGACTTTCTCGTCCCAGTAGAAGCGGGAGAAGTAGAGCAGCAGCATAAAAACAAGTACGGTGTATCCACCCCAATCCCCTACGAGCGGAGTTCTATATGCACTCGCCAAAAACAAAGCTACGGGAGCAGTGATCAGGTAGCTATAGGAGAGCCAGCTAAAGTTGTCATGCCAAATCTTTATAACCGGTACCTTTGACGCAAGGTGAATTACAGCTACTACTAGCCCAACATTGACGACGAAGTAGACGATAGATGCGAGAGCTATCCCAGCAAGAGCGGTAACATCAACAGATGCAACCTTTAGTGAGAAGGTTGAGTTGACGAAGAACCAGGTGAAGCTTGCCGCGCTTGCCGCAAGCCCTGTTTGGACACGGTTGAAAAGATCCTTATACCAAGGGTATGTGTGGTTGAGTTGCTCATACCGGAAGATAACCAGCAACGTCGGAGCTACCCACGGCGGGAAAAGTATAGCGGTGGCTAGAGCGACGACGTAGGAGTGTGAGATCCCGGCTTCAAAGGGAAGTTTGACGCCTACTCGCGTAGCAGCTACAAGAAGCAAGCCCCAGAAGAAGATGTCAAAGGCTGAAACATTGCCTACCTGAGATATGCGGGATAACAAGAGTACGGTTAGCAGCAGTAGTGCCGTCAAACCAAAGATATAGATAAGTACTGGCTTAGGCGGCAACGAAGCTTTAGACATTGCTCAAGTACTTTAACAGATACTTAAAATAAAGTCAGGTGCAAGTTTCACAACTTGCACCTGACTACTCCACTTACTTCTCTTGCTTTTACCGCCACTCAGCGCTAGCACCGGCAGCAAGGCCGAGGGCTACGAGGCTGGAAAGCAGAGCGAAAACTTTGTAGGCGAGCTTTTTCATGGTGATCCTCCCCAAGGAACCTAGAACCATTCCGTTCCTGTTCTCTTGAGAGAATCATAAGAAGATCAAGACGCCCGGTCAAGATATATACCGAGTCTATAAACCGTGCCAAAACGGCGTTCTGGACACGCTTCTTGTCGCCTGGGTAATAAAAGACACCCAGACCGTAACTTACAGCCAGCGGGTCGGGTGTGACATTTGAACATCGAGGAGTATAGGGGGGCACTACACTCGCAATGAGGACCCACTGCCCCGTAAACGTTACGGGTGTATCTTACTGCTTTCTTCCAACAAAAAGGAAGAGGGCAGGCCTTTTTGTTGTCCCAGACGTCTTAAAAGCAGGCTATAGGCTGCCTTGTGCTTGGGGTTGGGGTCAAGTAACACCCTTAACCGGGCCTCGAGCCACACCGCCTTACGGTGCAGGCCGTGCAGCCAGGGGTAGTGGGTCTGGCTCACGATCAGCCCGCCACGGTAGCCTTCGGCGATGAAGCGGGGGTCGTTGGGCGTGGAGGCCCCGCCCAGGTGCAGGACTTTGCGGGGTACCAGGAGCACCTCGAGGCCCTTGCGGCGGGCGCGGATGCCCCACTCGAGGTCCTCGTTGTAGAAGAACAAGCGCTCGTCCATGCCGCCGAGTTCGGGCAGGAGGTCACGCTTTAAGAGGATCAGGGCCCCGGAGATCCAGCTCACCGCTCGAGGTGCCCGGAGGTTGAGGTAGTAAGGGGCGTAGAGCGGGCCGAAGGATTGGGGCCGGCCGTGCGGCGTCATCAGGACGGGGCCGGCCATCACGGCTTTGGGGCGGTCGTCCAGGGCCGCTCTCAGGGCCTCGAGGTCGCCCGCCTCGAGGTACACGTCGCTGTTCATGACCGCGACGTGGCGGCCCGTCGCCGCCTCGAGCCCGCGGTTGACGGCGTAGGCGTAGCCCCGGTTGGCGACGCTCAGCGTCTCGACGGCGGGCAGATTCCGGGCGAACTCGAGGCTGCCGTCCGCCGAGGCCGCGTCGACGACGATCAGTTGGGCGTGCGGGTAGTGACGCTGCAGGCGCTCGAGGCACTCGGGCAGCACGCGGAGGGAGTTGTGCGAGATCACGACGACCGAGAGTTCCACCGGACCCAGCTTAACGAAAGAGCGGGCCGGAAATTTCCGGCCCGCTTCCTGGTGGGCGCGATTGGACTCGAACCAACGACCCCTACCGTGTCAAGGTAGTGCTCTAGCCATCTGAGCTACGCGCCCGTGCATCCCTGCTTTGGAGGCGCCGGCCGGATTCGAACCGGCGAATCGAGGTTTTGCAGACCTCTGCCTTACCACTTGGCTACGGCGCCTTGTCGTGCCCAAGTTCGTCCCCGGCTCGGCCTGCCTCGGGGACCGGCATCCGATACCCTAGCACAGGGATTCGAGGGTGTCAACGAAAAGGCTCGGGGTTGAGGCCAAGGAGCGCCGGACGGGGCACAAAAGCCGTCAGACTCCACCTTCCTCATGAGTAAGCCGCCGTATACTGCAACCGTGCGCGAGCTTTTCGTCAAGACCCCGAGGGGGTATCGCTGGCCTTTTTCCAAGGGGTTGCTGACGGAGACCCTGATGAACGCCGGCATGGGCATGGAGGCCGCCATGTCGGTGTCCCACACCGTGGAGGAACGGCTCAAGGCCCGCAAGAAATCCGAGATCTCCGCCGCGGCGCTCAAGCGGCTGGTGGTGAGCGAGGTCGAGCGGGCCTTCGGGGCCGACCTGGCCGCCAAATTGCGCAAGCAGACCCACACCTTCGAGGACATCCTGGTCAAGGAGGGCTACCGGCGGCGGCCCTTCTCCAAGGGGGTGCTGGCGCGCAGCCTCGAGGACGCCGGCTTCGCGCTCAAGGAGGCCTACGCCCTGGCGAAGGCGCTCGAGACCGACATGCGCCAGGAAGGCCTCACCGAGATCACGGCGGAGGAGCTCGAGCGCCGGGTGGTGCGCGAGGTGGAGCGCCGCTACGGCCGCTCGGCCCGCAAGCGCTACGTCGGGCGGCACAACCTGGCGGGGGAGCTGTTCGTCGAGGAGGCAGAGGGGGAGCCGCGGGTGCCCTTCTCCAAGGGGGTCGTGGCCCAGTCGATGATGGAGGCGGGCCTGGCCCCGGACGCGGCGTACCGCCTGGCCCGCATCCTGGAGGGCCGGCTGCGCGAGGAAGGCGACAGCATCGTCAGCCGCTCGAGGCTGCGCGAGATGGTGATGCTCCTGCTCACCGACGAGGCGGGCGAGGACATCGCCCTGCGCTACCAGACCCTGCGCTCGATCAAGCGCACGGTGCGCCCGATCCACCTGCTGATCGGCGGCGTGACCGGCACGGGCAAGAGCATGCTGGCCTCGGCCCTGAGCTACCGGCTGGGCATCACCCGGCTGATCTCCACCGACACCATCCGCGAGATCCTGCGGGCCACCGTGCCCGCCGACTTAGTGCCCACGCTGCACACCAGCAGCTTCGACGCCTGGACCGCCCTGGCTCTGCCCAAGCAGGCCCAGCCCGACGACTCGCTGATCCTGCAGGGCTTCCGCGACCAGGTGGCGCGGGTGGCGGTGGGGCTGCGGGCCATCCAGGAGCGCGGGGCCCAGGAGCGCACCTCGCTGGTGGTGGAGGGCGTGCACGTGGTGCCGGGCTACCTCTCCCACCCCTGGCAGAGCGAGGTGATCCAGATCCCGCTGATGCTGGTGGTCAACGACGAGACCATCCACCGCGACCGCTTCACCCTGCGCGAGAAGGAGACCCAAGGCAAGCGCCCGCGCACCGACTACCTGCGGCACTTCGACGAGATCCGCATGATCCAGAACCACCTCGTCGAGCTCGCGAGCAGCGCGCGCATCCCGGTGATCCCGGGCGAGGACCTGGACCAGGCCATCGAGAAGTGCCTCGAGGTCATCGTCCAGCGGATGCAGGAGGCCTACCGCCAGACCCTCCCCGAGGTGCGGGGCAGGGGAGGGGCCGCTTGAGGGGCGCGACGCTTCGCTGGCTGGCCCTGGGCCTTCTCCTGGGGAGTGCCCTCGCCCAGCCCGACGGCTACGCGCTGCGCCTGGAGCAGGCCTGGCGGCTGGTCCAGGAGCGCTACTGGGACAGCGCCTACAACGGCGTGGACTGGGGGGCGGTGGGGGCGAAGTACCGCGCCCGGCTTCCCGAGGTGCAGAGCTGGGGCGAGCTCTATGGGCTCATCACCGCCATGTACGACGAGCTCGACGACCAGCACACCCGCTTCCTGAGCCCCGAGGAGGCCCGGTACTACCTCGAGGGGATGCAGTGCTACCCCCTGCCCTTCAAGGAAGGGGAGGTGACGGCTCGAGGGCCCTCGAGCCCCTCCGCCCCTCAGGCCCCGCCCGCCCCTAAGCCCGCCCCGCGCGAAAAACCCCGGCCTTCCCCGGAGAAACCGGCCTTCCCGCCCTCGAGCGTGGAGTTCAAGGACCGCGTCGTGGTGTTCCGGCTGAGCGACCTGGTCGACGGCAGCGGCGTGCAACTGCTGCGCCGGGCCATCGAGCGCTACGACGCGCAGGCCATCGGCTACGTGCTCGACCTGCGGGGCAACCCCGGCGGCCTGGCCGTCCGCATGGCCGAGGTCGCGGGCTACTTCATGCGGGGGGTGCCCTGGCGCATGGTGACCAAGGGCCTGGGCGTGGCCCCCCTGCCCACCACGCCGCTCTTCGGCCAGCCCCTCACCCAGAAGCCGCTGGTGGTCCTGATCGACGGGGAAGTGAACTCGGCGGCCGAAGGGCTGGCCGGGGCGCTCAAGAACGCCAGGCGGGCCTACCTCATCGGCACGCGCACCGCCGGCAACACCGAGCTGCTGCTGCCCTACTGCTTCCCCGACGGGGCGGTGGCGCTGGTGGCCTCGGGGGTGTTGGCCCCCTTCAACGGCCCGACCTGGGAGGGGCGGGGGGTGGAGCCCGACCAGGTGGTCGAGAAGGACCCGCTGGCGGCCGCGCTCGAGTACCTCAAGCGCCTGCGCTGATTGCCAAAGCCCGGAGGCTGCCGTAGGCTCGGTTCGGCATGATCGCGGTCGAGGATTTCTTCGTGGCATTGGCGCTGGGGGGTCTGGGATTCGCCGCGGCGCGCTTCACGCGGCTTGGTTGGGGCGTGGCCGGGGTCTGGCTCAACCTGCTGTGGTTCATCTACCAGACCTCCTTCGGTTCGGGCTGGGTGAGCTACCACCACGGGCTGGGGGTGGCCTTCGTGCTGGCCGCGGGGTGGGGGCAGTACGGGCTGGCCTGGGCCCTGGCGCCCTGGCCCCTGCTGATCTACCTGCGCCTCGAGCTCGGCACCTACTGGACCTACCTCCCCAACATGGCCGAGGGGATGCTGCTGGGCGCGGCGGCCTACTTGCTCACGGGCTGGGCGAAGAGGTCGCCGTAGAGGTCGCGGCGGCGCTCGGATAGCACCGGGAACTGCTGGCGCAGGCGCTTGGGCAGGGCAGGGTCGAGCTCGACCACCAGCAAGCCCTCGGCCTCGAGCCGCCCCAGCACCTCGCCCAGCGGGCCCACCGCCAGGCTGGGGGCCCCGAAGGGGGGCTCGGCATGGTTGACGGCCAGCAGGTAGGCCTGGTTCTCAGCGGCCCGCGCGCGGGCCAGCAGCTCCCAGGCCGCCGCCCGCTCGGCGGGCCAGGCCGAGGGCACCAGGAAGAGGTCGGCGCCCTGCACGGCGTAGCCCCGGTACAGCTCGGGGAAGCGCAGGTCGAAGCAGATGCTCAGCCCGGCGGTGAAGCCGCCGAGCTCGAGCGCCACCGGCCTTTCGCCTGGGACCATGGTGCGGGGCTCGTCGAAGGCGGGGATCAGGTGCAGCTTGGTGTAGACCGCGCGCTCGCCCTCGGGCGCCAGCACCCGCAGGCGGTTGGCGTGGCGCTCGCCGGCGGCCTCGAGCACCCCGCAGGCTACGGTCATCCCGCTGTCGCGGGCGAAGTCCTGGAGCCGGGCCAGCACCTCCGGGGTCTGGGCGGCGTCCGGGTAGCGGTAGCCGGAGGAAAACAGCTCGGGCAGCAGGGCCAGCTCGGCACCTTGGGCGTGGGCCTGCTCGAGCCAGCCCAAAGCGGCCTCGAGGGTGGCCTCGGGGGTTTCACGGGTCGCCAGGTGCACCAGTGCGGTCTTCACGGCACGCTCCTTTGCCTCAGGTAGAGCAGGTAGGGCAGGGCCAGCCCCAGCGCCAGCCCGCCCGCGTAGCCCAGGAAATGCCCCACGAAGAGCTGGGTGAAGGCGAGCACCCCGCCCACCCAGGCGTACAGCGGCAGCACGAAGGGCCGCTGCCCCTGCGGGTACTGCAGGATGGCCGCGCCCAGCATCACGCCCAGCCCCAGCCCGACGAGCGGGGGGCTGGAGCGCAGCAGGTAGCCCACGGCGAAGGCCGCCACGCCCAGCAGGGAGAGGGCTTGCGCGAAGCGGTGGGGCGACATAGGCCTTACGACTTGATGAACAGCTTGACCACCACTTGCGAGATCACCAGCGCGACCCCGCCCCACGCGATCTGGGGCTCGCTCCCCGCGAAGCCCATCAGCGCGCAGAACACCCCGGCGGCCAGGAACCACGTCGCGTACTTGGGGTTGACCGTGAGGCCCAGCCCCAGCGCCACCAGAAAGCCCGAAGCAGCCGGGGAGAGGGTGCTGCCCACCAGCACCACGCCGATCAGCAGCCCCAGCGTGATCACGAGGCCCACGAGATAGGCCCCGGGAAAGGGTTCTTTGTTAACTCTCTCCTTCGACTCCATGCCCCGTAGTCTACGCGATCCGGGTGAAGGGGGTGTGGGGAACGGGTGGCTCGTGGCTCGTAGGAACCCCTTCCCGTCGGCATCAAGGTCGAGGGCCAAGGCGTCTTGCGTTTGGCGTTTGGCGTACGACGCAGGACGTACGACCCACGCCCGGCGCCCGGCTATCGGCGTTCAGCATTCCGCATCTCAACCCAGCAGCACCTGCCTGAGCGCTTGCAACGAGGGCTCGACGGTGGTCACCTGGGTCTCCCGCTGCCAGAGGGCCTCGAGCGCCCCGTCCTTGGGCGCCGGGATGCCCAGGGCGCTGGACACGGCCTCGGGGAACTTGGCGGGGTGGGCGCAGGCCAGGGTGACGAGGGGGGTGCGGTCGCCGGTCTCGGCGCGGTAGCGGGCCTGGGCCTCGAGGCCCACCGAGGTGTGGGGGCAGGCCAGGTAGCCGTAGGCCCGGTGGGTCTCGCGCATGCGCTCGAGGGTCGCCTCGTCCGAGACGGTGGTGCCCCAGAACCACGCCCGCATGCGCTCGGGGCCGAGCAGGTGCAGCAGGCGCTCGAAGTTGCTGGGCGAGCCCACGTCCATGGCGTTGGAGACGGTGGCGATGGTGGGGTGGAACCCGTAGGCCTCGGCCTTGCCCGCCAGGAAGTCGGGGAAGAAGTGGTTGGCGTTGTGGGCGGCGAGGAAGCGCTGCACGGGCTGGCCCATCAGAGCGGCAAAAACCCCGCCGGTGAGGTTGCCCAGGTTGCCGCTGGGGACGCAGAAGTTCAGGCGCTGTGGGCTCAGGCCGTGCTCGGCGGCGAGCTGCTGAGCGGCCCAGAGGTAGTACAGCGCCTGCGGCAGCAGCCGCCCGATGTTGATGGAGTTGGCGCTGCTGAGGGGCAGGTGGGCCAGTTCGGGGTCTACGAAGGCCTCCTTGACCATGCGCTGGCAGTCGTCGAAGCTGCCCCGCACCGCCAGCGCCCGCACCCCGGGCCGCCGCACGATGAGCTGGCGCTCCTGCACGTCGCTGACCTTGCCCAGCGGGTAGAGCAGCACCACCTCGATGTTGTCCTGGCCGGCGAAGCCGTCGGCCACGGCGCTGCCGGTGTCGCCGGAGGTGGCGACCAGGATCACGCGGCGCTCGCCGCGCCGGCGCAGGAAGTGCTGCATCAGGCGGGCCATGGTGCGGGCCCCGAAGTCCTTGAAGGAGCGGGTGGGTCCGTGGAAGAGCTCGAGCACGAACAGGTCGTCGCCCAGGCGCACCAGGGGGCAGGGGAAGTCGAGGGCGTCGTGCAGGATGGCCTCGAGCTCGGCCAGCGGGATCTCGGGCTCGAGCCAGTGGCGCAGGACGCTGACGGCGAGCTCGGGGAGGGAGCGCGCGCTCAGCCAGTTGGCGGAGTCAACGGTCGGAACCCTGTCGGGCACGTAGAGCCCGCCGTCCGGGGCCAGGCCCTTGAGCAGGGCGTCCTCGAAGCTCAGCGGGGCTCGGTGGGGGTCGCGGGTGCTGTAGTACTGAATCATCGTGCTCCTGAGCGGCTCAAACTTCTTCCAGCGCCTCGACCTGAACCTCGGGGACGGGGAGCGGGGCCGGGATGGGCAGGTGGCCGGGCTGGCCCGCGACCAGGCGGTAGAGGTCGCCCAGCACCGCGCTGGCGGTGACGTGGCCGCCCGCCCCCGCGCCGGAGAACACCAGCTCGCCCACCTCCTGGGTGCGGCAGACCAGCGCGTTGCGGGCGCTGCCCATCAGGGCCAGGGGGTGGCTGGCGGGCAGGCGCACCGGGCGCACCTTGCCCACCCAGCGCCCGTCCTGGGGGAAGAGGCTGCCGACGAGCCGGATCACCTGGCCGCCGGCGTGGGCCTCGCCAAGCAGTTCGGGGGTGAGCGTTTCGATGCCGCGGGTGTTGGCCCGTACGCCTTCCCAGGCGAGGCCGGGGTCCACGGTGAGCCTCGAGAGCACCGTGAGCTTGTGGGCCGCGTCGAAGCCGCCCACGTCGAGGGTGGGGTCGGCCTCGGCGTAGCCCTTGTCCTGGGCCTCCTTGAGGGCCTGGGCGTAGGGGACGCCCGCCTCGAGCCGGTTCAGGATGTAGTTGCAGGTGCCGTTGAGGATGGCGTGCAGCTCGAGCAGGCGGTTGCCCCACAGGCTTTGCAGTGCCCCGATCACCGGGGTGCCGGCCATCACGCTGGCCTCGTAGTACAGCAGCCCGTCCTCGGCGTAGCCCCTCAGTTCGCCCCAGCGCTCGGCCAGCAGGGCCTTGTTGGCTGTGATCACCGGGGTGTCGGCCTCGAGCGCCCGCAGCACCAGGTCCCCGGCCAGCTCGGTGCCCCCCATCACCTCGACCAGCACGTCGGCCTCGGCCAGGGCGCCGGGGTCGGTGGTGAGGAGGTGGCCGGGGATGCCGGGCCGGGGCTTGCCCGCGTCGCGCACCAGCACCGAGACCAGCTCGGCGCGGTAGCCGAAGGCCTCGAGCCGCGCCCGGTGGGCCTCGAGCAGCTCCACCAGGGAAGAGCCCACGGTCCCGGCACCCAAAAGGGCAATGCGTACCGTCTCCATGCGTGGGATTATATCGGGGTGGATGGCCGGGAGGTCCTGGAGGGCTACGCGCGGGAGCAGGGCTTCCTGACCGCCTGGGCCCCCCTCGAGCTGCCCCAACCCGTCCGGCAGCGCTACCGCGACTGGGTCGGGCAAGGAGCCCACGCCGGGATGGGCTACCTCGAGCAGCGGCTGGAGGAGCGGCTCGAGCCCGCGCGCCACTTCCCCTGGGTCCGCAGCGTGCTGGTGCTGGCCGCGCCCCACGCCTACCCCGACCCCGGCGTGCCCGCGGGTGGCTTGCGGGCGGGCCGGGTGGCCCGCTACGCCTGGGTGCGCGACTACCACGGCCTGCTCGAGCCCCACCTGGCCGCCCTGGAGGAGCTGGCCCGGCGGGCGGGGGTGCAGGCCAAGGGGTACGTGGACCACGGGCCGCTGTCCGAGCGCAGCTACGCCGCGCTAGGCGGGCTGGGCTGGATCGGCAAGAACGGCATGTGGATGCGAATGGGGGAGGGCAGCTACCTCACCCTGGCCGTGCTGCTCACCGGCCTCGAGGCCGCCCCTTTGCCGCTTCACCCCAACCGCTGCGGCCGCTGCGCCCGCTGCTTCACCGCCTGCCCCACCCAGGCCCTCCCCGGCGACGGCACCCTCGACGCCCGCCGCTGCATCAGCTACTGGACCATCGAGCACCGCGGCCTCATCCCCCAGGACTTGTGGCCCGGCATCGGCGACTGGCTGCTCGGCTGCGACGTCTGCCAGGAGGTGTGCCCCTGGAACCGCAAGGCCGCCGCCTTCTGGCAGGGCTTCACGCCCGACCCCGAGCTGGCCCACCCCGACCTTTGGGCCTTCCTCACCCTCTCCGGACGCGCCTTCGCCCGCCGCTTCGAGGGCACCGTCTTCACCCGCCCCGGCCGCACCGCCCTCGCCCGCAACGCCCTGATCGTCCTCTCCAACACCGGCGACGACGCCCACCTGCCCTACTTCCGCCGCGCCTTGCAGGACATAAACCCGGCAGTGCGGGCCACGGCCGCGGCAGGCCTGGTGCGCCTGGGGAAGGCAGGGGAAGCCGAAGCCGCGTTGGGCGACCCCGACCCGGAGGTGGCTCGCTACGTGCAGGAGGCGTTGGAAAAGGTGCCGATAGCTGATGGCCGATAGCTGATAGCCAAACGCAAAACGCAAAACGCCAAACGCCAAACGCCAAACGCAAGACGCAAAACGCCAAACGCAAAACGCGGGTCGTACGTCCTACGGCGTACGCAAAAAGCCAAACGCAAGACGCAAGACGCCTTGGCCCCCGGCCCTCGACGCCGGCGGGCAGGGACGGGGTGGGGTCAACCATGGGCCACTAGCCTCCCGCCGATGGCTGAAAGCTAACGGCTGATGGCTGACGGCTAACTACCCTCATCCCGGATACCGCCCCAGCCGGATCACCTCCGCCACGATGGGGGGCAGTTCCCAGGCGGTGAGGTCGAAGATGACCTGGCCGAAGTCGTAGGGCACTTTGAGGAAGCGGATGTTGAGCTTGCCCTCGAGGTCTTCCTCCAGGATCAGCACGTCGGCGCCCGGTTCGCCGCCCAGGGTCAGGCCCACCGAGCCGGGGTCGATGAGCAGCCCGTCGCCCACGCGGCGGTAGAAGGGGATGTGCCGGCCGGCGAACACGCCCCAGCGGGTGCGGAGCTTGGTGAACATCTCCTGGATCTCGCGGACGTTGGCCTCGGTGTCCAGTTTGGCCTCGGGGTCGTCGGGGAGGCCGTGCAGCGCGGTGAGACGGCCGCCGATGAGCTCGATGCGCTGACGGGGGCGCAGGCCGCGCAGGAATTGGAGCTCGCGCTTGCTGAGCTGTTCGCTGGTCCAGGCCAGGATCGAGTCGGCCACGCCTTCGCGCTGCAGGCCCATCATGGCGAAGGCCACCTTGAGGTCGGCGGCACCCGGCACGCAGGGGATGCCCTCCTTGTCCAGGCGCCGCAAAACCTGACGGGGGTGGGGCCCATAGCCCACCAGATCGCCCACTGCCCAGACCTGGTCCACGCTTTCGTGGCGGGCGGCCTGCAGGGCGGCCTCGAGCGCGGGCAAGTTGGCGTGTATCTCGGCGAGGATTGCCAGACGCATCGAGGACCATTCTTTCACGGATCGCCGCTTTAGGCACGGTCATTAACGGGGCCGTGGCAGCCGGTTAATGCCACGTAACTCATCGGGAAGGGCCGGTATACTTCGAACCGTGCGTTTTGTCGTGGCTGGGCTGGTCCTGGCCTTCACCCTCCCTCCCTTTCCCCTGGGCTTCCTGGCCCCCCTGCCCCTGGCCTACTTCCTGTTCCAGGGCGGTTTCCGGGTGGGCTTTCTGGCGGGCCTGGGCTTCTGGGCGCTGCACCTGATCTGGCTCCCGCAGAGCTTCACCCTCAACTTCGGGCCCTGGGGCGCGGTGCCCTTCATCCCTTTGATCCTGGCTAAGGCGGCGCTGTGGGGGCTGCTGTTCGGCCTTACCGTACGGCGGCCGCTGGCCCGCGTCGGCGGCTGGCTGCTGCTGGACTACTGGACCACCCTCACCGAGGTCAAGTTCCCCTGGGGCTTCTTGGGCTACAGCATGATCGACGCGCCGGGGCGGGTGCTGGCGACGCTGGGCGGGGTGTTCCTGCTCACCCTGATCGTGCTCCTGATGGCCTGGGCCGTCGCGCGCAAGCAGTACTGGGCGCTGGCGGCCTGGGCCTTTTTCTGGGTCATGCCCCTACCCTCCGAGGCCCCGCAGCACCAGGCGCTCCTGGTGCAGGGCAACGTGGACCCCCTGCGCAAGCGCATGGGCCTGCCCGACGACGAGCTCTACCTGCGCCTGACCCGCGACGGCCTCGCCGAGCACCCCCAAGCCCGGCTGGTGGTGTGGCCCGAGACCGCCGTGTACCGTTTCCCGGAGGAGCTCGAGGGGGTCATGGGCTCGAGGGAACTGGTCACGGGCTTCAGCAACGGCCCCTCCAACGAGACGCGGCTGTGGCGGGAGGGGGAGGTGCTGGCGACCCACGTCAAGACCCGCCTCACGCCCTTCGGCGAGACCTACCCCTGGCGCAGGGCGCTGAGCGGGGTCTACACCTTCTTCTTCGAGGCCTTCTTCGGGCCCGGCAGCAGCTTCGGCGACCGCGAGCCGGGCGGGCGGCCGGTGGCGCTCGAGCGCTACGGCGCCTACATCTGCTACGAGTCGGTCTTCCCCGCCGTCACCCGCGACCTGGTGCGCCAGGGCGCCCAGGTGCTGGTGCTGGGCACCAACGACGCCTGGTTCGGCCCCAGCTTCGGCGCCGAGCAGCACTTCCAGATGGGCCGCATGCGGGCCGTGGAGACCGGGCGCTGGCTGCTGCGCGTGGGCAACGACGGCGTGACCGCCTCGGTCGACCCCTGGGGCCGGGTGGTCAACCGAATGAAGCAGCACGTCGAGGGGGTCATGCTCGCCCCTTACGCGCTGCGCGAGGGGCAGACGCCGTACGTGCGCTTGGGGGACTGGGTCGTGGCCCTGGGCGCGCTTCTGCTGGCTTTCGGCTTGCGAACGGGGCCGAGAATGCGTATGATTTGAAGTCGCCGGGCCGGTAGGCCCCGGCCACAATGCCGGGATGGCGGAATCGGTAGACGCACTCGACTCAAAATCGAGCGGTTAACAGCCATGGGGGTTCGAGTCCCCCTCCCGGCACCAGAATAAGCATCTGTGCTTGCTGGGCGGGTCAGACCGGGGGCTGAGGGCCTGACCCTGGAAATACGGAGGAAGCTGTGGAAATCCTGCACACCCTGTTCGTGATCGGCTACGTCCTGATAGCCGCCTTTCTGGTCTACCTGGTGCTCAACCAAGAGCCCAAGAGCGGCGGGGCCGGCGACCTGCTGGGCGGCAGCAGTGACCTCTTCAGCGCCCGGGGCGTCACCGGCGGCCTCTACCGCCTGACCGTGGTCCTGGGCGTGGTCTTCGTGGTGAGCGCGCTCATCCTGGGCATCTGGCGGATCTGACCGGAACTGGCGCCGGGCGGGGGCGGCATGGCACCCCGCCCGGCGCTTTTCCAGCATCTCGGGCAGGGGCCGCGAAACCCTCCGGCGAGGCTGGATCGCCCCAGCGAAGCCGCACCCACAACCCCGCCCGGCCGGGCCTGGCACCGCCGCAGCGGCGGAGGACGGCGAGCCATAGCCGCGTGAGCGCGTCGTTTTCTGGAAAATACCCTAAAATTCCATAGACACGTCTGCTTAACCAGGATGGCCGGTTATGTACGCCGACCGGCCATTGGCGGGGAGCCATTAAGGCTTAATCCTCCACCGTTCGGTGGATAAAACGCTCATCCTGCCCACTGAGCTTGTCACCGCCGTGTCTTGACATATAAGGGTCCGATCTATAGCGTTGAACCAAGTCCAATCCCTAGTGCCTTACTCAGAGATGTGAGCTACAGGTGCTCGGGCTATTTGGATTGTCGTTCTGGAGGCTCAGATGAAGAAAATCCTGGCTCTAAGCATGCTGGCTTTGGCAGGGCTGGCCGTGGCCCAGCCCAAGGTGTTCAAGGGGGTGGAAGCGGGCAAGGCGGGCGGTAACTACCGCATCTCCGCCATCTCCGACCCCCGCACCTTCAACCCCTTCGTGGCCCGCGAGACTTCCTCCACCAACGTCATCGCGCTCTTCCTGCCGACCCTCACGGGCTACGACCCCTACGGCCTGAAGCCTGAGGGGCTGCTCGCCCAGTCGTGGGAGCTTCGCAACAACGGCCTCTCCGTGATCTTCAAGCTGCGCCAGGGCGCGAAGTGGTCGGACGGGCAGACCATCGACGCCGACGACGTGATCTTCAGCGCCACCGCCCACGCCGACCCCAAGGTCAACTCCAACTCCCGCAGCTCCTTCGTCATCGACGGCCAGCCGGTGAAGTGGACCAAGGTCGACCAGTACACCGTGCGCGCCGACTTCCCCAAGCCCTACGCCCCGGCGCTGATCCAGGGGTGGTACATCGCGCCCGAGCACATCTTCGGCGAGGCCTACAAGGCCGGCAAGATCGCCGAGCTGTGGACCCTCGAGACCCCGGTGAACCGCATCGTCTCGGGCGGCCCCTTCATGCTGGAGTCCTACGCCAAGGGCGAGCGCGTGGTGCTCAAGCGCAACCCCAACTACTGGGGCGTGGACGACAAGAACAACGCCGTCGCCTACCTCGAGCGCTACACCTTCATCACCGTGCCCGACCTCAATGCCTCGCTGGCTAAGTTCCTCGCGGGCGAGACCGACGCCTACAACGCCTCCAACGCCGACCAGGTGGCCCAGATCCTCGAGCGCGTTCGCTCGGGCGGCCTGAAGGGCGAGGTGTTCCCCAACGCCGACGTGACCACCGGCACCGAGTTCATCGTCTTCAACTGGAACAACAAAGACCCCAACAAGGCCAAGCTGTTCCGCTCGGTGAAGTTCCGCCGCGCCATGGCCCACCTGGTGGACAAGAAGTCCATGATCGAAGTGGCCCTGGGCGGCCTGGGCCAGCCCATGTGGAGCCCCATTTCCATCCCGGTCAAGCAGTTCTTCACCGACGACGTGATCAAGTACGAGTTCAGCCCCCAGAAGGCTGCCGCCCTGCTGGCCGAGCTCGGCTTCCGCAAGAAGAACGCCCAGGGCTTCCTGGTGGATGCCTCGGGTAAGGTGCTCGAGTTCAACTTCGTCACCAACCAGGGCAACAACACCCGCGAGAAGATCGCCCAGATCTTCGCCGAGGACGCCAAGAAGGCCGGCGTCAAGGTCAACTACCGTCCCGTCGACTTCAACGAGCTCGTGCGCCAGCTCACCCAGCCCGCCGCCGACGGCACCCGCGACTTCGACGCCATCCTCATCGGCCTGACCGGCAGCATCGAGCCCGCCTTCAGCCGCAACACCTGGCAGCTCAACGGCTCGCTGCACGCCTGGAACCTGGGCGTCGGCGGCCAGGCTCCCAAGCAGGTCGAGTCCTTCGAGGTGCTCATCGACAAGCTGATGACCCAGGGCGCGACCACCCTCGACCCGGCCAAGCGCCGCGAGATCTACGTGCAGTTCCAGAAGGTCGTGGCCGAGAACCTGCCCTTCATCTACACCGTAGCCCCGGCGTACAACCCTGCCCGCAACGCCCGGTTGGGCGGCCTGTTCCCCAAGGCGCAGCTCAACTCCATCGTGGGCCAGTTCCCCTACATCGAGACGGTCTTTACCAAGGAGTAACCCTCCTTGGGCATAGGGGGGCGGCATATGCCGCCCCCCAAACCCTAGAACCATGTGGAACTATATCGCCCGTCGTTTCTTGCAGCTCATACCGACCTTTGTAGGGGCTACGATCCTGGCCTTCGTGATCATTCAGATCGCCCCTGGGGACGCGATCACCCGTTTCGAACTGGACCCCACGGTCGAGCGTGAGCAGATCGAGCGGCTGAGGCAGCAGTTCGGCCTCGACCAGCCGGTCCCCGTGCAGTACGCCAAGTGGCTCAGCGGCGTGCTGTTCCACGGCTACCTGGGGATTTCGCTGGACTACCGCAGCGACGTCTGGAGCGTGATCCGGCAGCCCATCCTCAACTCGATGGTGCTGGTGGTGCTTTCGACGCTGCTGATCTTCGCGGTCGCCATCCCCATCGGGGTGTACTCTGCCGTGCGCAAGTACTCCCTGGGGGACCGCACCCTGACTTTCCTGGCTTTCTTCGGACTGGCCGTTCCCAATTTCTTCTTCGGTCTCATCATGCTCTACTTCGCCATCTGGGTGAACGACAACGTGGGCAGGCCCATTCTCCCGATCGGGGGGATGACCTCCCAGGAGATCGGCGGGGTGCCCTACCTGGAGGCCCCGTGGTGGCAACGCACCCTCGACGTGCTGTGGCACTCCATCCTCCCGGTCATCGTGCTCTCGACCTCCGGTATGGCGGGGCTGGTGCGGATCATGCGCGGGCAGATGCTCGAGGTGCTCTCGCAGGACTTCGTGCGCACCGCGCGGGCCAAGGGGGTCGCTGAGCGCATGGTGATCTACAAACACGCCCTGCGCAACGCGGTGATCCCCATCGTCGCGGGGATCGGCGGGCTGCTGCCGGGGCTGATCGCCGGGGCCGGGCTCGTCGAGGTGGTCATGGCCTGGCCGGGCATCACGCCCGCCTTCTTGCAGGCGGTGTCGGCCATCGACATCTACGTGATCATGGGGCTCATCACCATCAGCACCTTCCTGCTGATCATCGGCAACCTGATCTCCGACCTGCTCCTGGCCTGGGTCGACCCCAGGATTCGCTACAACTAGAGGCGGTTATGACTCGCAAGATCGAAGCCAAGCCGCAAGGAGCAGTGGAAAGCCGGAGCTTCTTCCAGGAGGCCTGGATCCGCTTCCGCCGTCACCCCCTGGCCCGTCTGGGCGGCGGGGTGCTGCTGGTGCTCTACCTCGGCGCCTTATTCGCCGACTTCTTAGCCCCCTACCCGGAGACCAAGAGTTTCCGCGACCTGACCTTCTCGCCGCCGACCGTCATCCACTGGCGCGACGACAACGGGCGCCTGACCCGCCCGTACATCTGCGCCGTCGAGCGCAAGCGCAACCTCGAGACCTTCAAGCTCGAGTTCGTGCAGAACTGCTCCGAGAAGTACGTGATCAACTTCTTCGTGCAGGGGGAGCCCTACAAGTTCCTGGGCTTCATCCCCGCTAACCTGCGCCTGATGGGCGGGGACTGGCTGCAGAACGAGCAGGCCTACCTCTTCCTGTGGGGTTCCGACGACTTCGGCCGCGACCTGTGGGGCCGCATCTGGTACGGGGCGCGCGTCAGCCTCACGGTGGGCATCTTCGCCACCGCGCTGGCCCTGCTCATCGGCGTGTTCATGGGCAGCCTGTCGGGGTTCTTCGCCGGCAAACCCCTCACCCTGAGCGTGGGGCTGTTCAACCCGGCGTACCGCAAGTTCCTCTCCAGCAGCCCGCTGCCCAACCTGCTCAAGACCCTGGGCTGGCTGGCGCTGTGGGGCGGCCTGGCCTGGCTGATCTGGGTCACGGTCAGCGGGTTCCTGGCGACGAGCCGGGGCCTCGAGGCCGTCGTCTTCGGGGTGGTGGGGATCGGGCTGCTTCTGGCCATCGGCTACGCCATCCTGTTCCCGGTCATCAAGATCGACCTCGACACCGTCATCATGCGCGCCACCGAGGTGCTGGCGGCCATCCCCGACCTCTTCCTGCTCATCACCCTCTCGGTGCTGATCCCGCAGGGCATCCCCCCCGCGATGCGCTTCTACCTGGTCATCTGCATCCTCTCCTTCGTCAACTGGGGCGGCCTGGCGCGGGTGATGCGCGGCCAGATCCTCCAACTGCGGGAGATGGAGTACGCCCAGGCGGCCCAGGCCATGGGCGCCTCCGACGGGCGGGTGATCACCCGGCACATCCTGCCCGGCACCTTCACCTTCCTGATCGTCAACGTGACGCTGGCGATCCCCGGGTTCATCCTGGCCGAGTCGGGGCTTTCGTTCATCGGCCTGGGGATCCAGGACCCGGCCTCTTCGTGGGGGCTGCTGCTCAACAAGGCCCAGGCCCAGGGCATCACCGCCTTCGTGGACCGGCCGTGGATGCTGATCCCGGGGCTGTTCATCTTCGCCGCCATCCTGTGCTTCAACTTCATGGGCGACGGCCTGCGGGACGCGCTCGACCCCAGGGCCAAGCGTTAGCGCCGCACGGGTACCCCTCTGCCCGAAGGTGGAGGGGTGCTCGGCTGCCGGGCGGGCGGATTATGATTGGAAAAAGCCTTAGCTATGGGCCCAAAGCTTTATTTTTCGCCCGCCATGGCGTATAACCTATGCAGAGTTTATGCGGTAGAATGCTGAAGATACACCCAAGGAGTTCGGATGGACGATAAGCGACTGCTCGAGGTCAAGGACCTGAAGGTTCACTTCTTCACCGATGACGGCGTGGTTAAGGCCGTAGACGGTGTTTCTTTTCACATCGACAAGGGAGAAACCCTGGCCGTGGTGGGCGAGTCGGGCTCGGGCAAGAGCGTGACCAGCCTAGCGATCATGCGCCTGATCCCCAACCCCCCGGGGCGCATCGTGGGCGGGGAGATCCTCTTCCGCGGCAAGGACGGGCAGGTCAAGGACCTCGCCAAGCAGGACGAGGCCTCCATGCGCAAGATCCGCGGCAACGACATCGCCATGATCTTCCAGGAGCCCATGACCTCGCTCAACCCCGTCTACACCGTGGGCGACCAGATCGCCGAGGCCATCGTGCTGCACCAGGGCAAGAGCAAGAAGGAAGCCCTCGAGCTCTCCGCCGAGATGCTCGACCTCGTGGGCATCCCCGAGCCCCGCAAGCGGCTGTCGAACTACCCCCACCAGATGTCGGGGGGCATGCGCCAGCGCGTCATGATCGCCATGGCGCTCTCCTGCAACCCCTCGCTCCTCATCGCCGACGAGCCCACCACCGCGCTCGACGTGACCATCCAGGCGCAGATCCTCGAGCTGATGTACAAGCTTCAGGAAGAGATCGGCATGAGCATCCTCTTCATCACCCACAACCTGGGCGTGGTGGCCGAGATGGCCGACCGGGTGGTGGTGATGTACGCCGGGCGGGCGGTGGAGGAGGCCGACGTCACCCCCACCTTCAAGCGCCCCAAGCACCCCTACACCATGGGCCTGCTGAACTCGGTGCCCCGCCTCGACCTCGCCGCCGAGCACCAGCAGCGCCTCGAGGCCATCCCCGGCAACGTGCCCAACCCCCTGCGCCTGCCCTCGGGCTGCGCCTTCCACCCCCGCTGCAAGTACTTCCAGGCGGGCCGCTGCGACACCGACATCCCGCTGTTGCAAGACACCGGCGGCGGCCACATGGTGCGCTGCGTGCGCTGGGCCGAGATCCAGGCTGAACAGGGGGTGACCGCGTGAGCGTTCCGACCCCCAAAGCCGCCGCGACCGAGAACCTGGTCGAGGTCAAGAACCTCAAGAAGTGGTTCCCCATCCGCGGCGGCATCCTGAGCCGCGTGGTGGCCAACGTCAAGGCCGTCAACGACGTGAGCTTCAACGTGCGCAAGGGCGAGGTGCTGGGCCTGGTGGGCGAGTCGGGCTCGGGCAAGACCACCGTCGGCCGCACCATCCTGCGCCTGATCGAGCCTACCGACGGCAGCATCAAGTTCGCCGGCAACGACATCACCCGCATCCCCAAGTCGGAGCTGCGCACCTACCGCCGGAAGATGCAGATCATCTTCCAGGACCCCTTCGCCTCCTTGAACCCGCGCATGACGGTGGGCGACATCATCGCCGAGCCGCTGGTGATCCACAACCTCGAGGGCTCCGCCCAGGCCCGCACCGAGCGGGTGGCCGAGCTCCTGCAACTCGTGGGCCTCAACCCCGACCACATCCGCCGCTACCCGCACGAGTTCTCCGGCGGGCAGCGCCAGCGCATCGGCATCGCCCGCGCCCTGGCGGTTCGCCCGGAGTTCATCGTGGCCGACGAGCCGGTGTCGGCGCTCGACGTGTCGATCCAGGCCCAGGTGGTCAACCTCCTGCAAGACCTCAAGGAGCAACTGGGCCTCACGGTGCTCTTCATCGCCCACGACCTGGCGGTGGTGGAGTACATCTCCGACCGCATCGCGGTGATGTACCTGGGCAAGATCATGGAGCTCACCACCTCCAAAAACCTCTACCGCTCGCCCAAGCACCCCTACACCGAGGCGCTGCTGTCGGCCATCCCCATGCCCGACCCCACCCTCAAGCGCGAGCGCATCGTGCTGCAGGGCGACATCCCCAGCCCCATCAACCCCCCCTCGGGCTGCGTGTTCCGCACCCGCTGCCGCTACGCCATCAAGGAGTGCGCCGAGACGGTGCCCGAGCTGCGCGAGGTGGCCCCCGGCCACTTCAAGGCCTGCATCCGCGACGACATCCTGTGAGGGGCGCGACGACCGATAGCCGCTAGCTCATAGCCGAGCGCGAGACCCTGTAGGGGCAGGCCCAGAGCCTGCCCCTGCGTTTTTTAGCCGAAGCCCGGAACCTTTCTCATCGGGCCTTACTGCTGGGGTGTTTTACTTGGCTCATGAGACAGCACCTGTTGGCCGCGCTCGCGCTCTCTTTGGGGATCTCTCTCGCACAGGAAGCCACCATCTACCGCGGTTTCGCCGAGGTGCGCCAGCCCGTGACACTGCCTGTGGGCGCCTGGACCTGGGAGCCCTCGCAGGCGGTGGTGCAGAGCCTGATCGCGGGGACGCTCGAGCTCAGCGGCGTGGAGGAAATCTCGCGCCTGGTGCAGGTGCTGCCCCCGAGCAGCCCCCTGGCCGCGTACAGGGGCAAGAAGGTGCAGTTCTACTGGGAGGGGCAGTGGCGCGAGGCCACCGTCGTCGACCCCGACCGGCCCATCTTCGAGTTCGAGGGCCGCTACCTCACCGCCCTGCCCGGCCTCATCGCCTACCCCGACCCCAGCGGGCTGCGCCCGGGCCCCGCGGCCCGCGTCACCTTCCGCTACCAGGGCGGCGGCGCGGCCAGCCTCAGCTACCTCAGCCGGGGGCTGGGCTGGAAGCTGTACTACACCCTCGAGGGCGTGGACCTGACCGGCTGGGCCGCCCTGGAGAACAACCTCGGCCAGCCGATGGAGTTCAAGCAGGTCGAGCTCGTCGCCGGGAGCGTGCCGGTGCTCGAGGGCGGCTTCGACCAGCCCGTCCCCGCCCCGCAGGCGCTGGAGTCGCGGGCGCCTGCGATGGACAAGGCCGGGGCTGAGTTCATGGGCGAGGCCGGGGGCACCTACCGCTACCGGCTGCCCGGGGCCCTCACCCTCCCGCCCGGTCAGACCGAACTGCCCTTCCTGCAGGCCAAGGTGCAGCCCACCTACACCTGGCGCTGGCAGTCGGGCTTCACCAGCGCCAGCGAGATCAGCTTTGAGCGCGGCTACCGCTTCGCCGCCCCCGAGAACCTGGCGGGCGGGTTGGTGAGCATCCGCGACCAGGGGGTCTTCGTCGGGCAGGCCTTCCTGCCGGAAACCCCCAAAGGCGCCCCCGCGGCGCTCACCCTCGGCCCCGACCCCGAGGGCAAGGCCGCCCGCAAGGTCGAGGTGCTGGCCCAGAACCGCTTCCGCGTGACCACCACCGTCAAGAACCCCAAGAAGTACAGCCTCGAGGTGGAGATGGCCGAATTCTTCCCCCAGCCCTTCACGCTCGAGATCACCGGCGCCGAGCGCACCCCCGAAGGCTACCGCGCCAGGTTCACCCTGGCCCCCGGCGCCAGCCGGACCCTGACGTACACGGTGACGCTGCCGAAGTGAGGGTGATTTAAGCCGTCAGCGGTCAGCTATCGGCCGTCAGCGAAAGGCTTGTGGCTTGTAGTGAAAAGGGAACCCCACCCCGCGCGCGGGGTGGGTTTATCCCCCTGGCCTCCCTTGCCAAGGGGGGAACAAGGCGTTTTGCGTCTCGCATCTCGCGTTCGGCGTTGGGCGTTCGACGTTAGGCGTATTGCGTACGACGTAAGACGTAAGACCCGCGCCAGGCCATCGGCGTACACCACACGACACCTTGCCTTAGATTGATAGCGTGCAACCCGAAATCCTCTACCGACTGCGCTTCATTTCCAACCTCACCGAAGGCCCCGGCAACAAGCCGCTGTTCGTCCTCACCGACATCGAGCGTCCGGAGGGCGATAAGGAGCCGCCCAAGTACCGTCCGCGGCTGGCGCTGTGGGACGGCGGGCTCAGGCTGCTGACCCAGGGCGAGGCCCGCAACCCCCAGTGGAGGGGGGAGTACTACTACTTCACCCGCAAGGTGGACAAGGCCAACCAGCTCTTCCGGATGCCGGTGGGCGGGGGAGAGCCCGAGCAGCTCACCCGCTTCAAGGGGGGAGCGAACAGCTACAAGGTGAGCCCGGACGGCTCGAGGATCGCCCTCTTGAGCCCGGGCGACCGCGAGCCCCCCAAGCCCGACCAGCCCCAGAGCTTCGCGTCGTGGCCCTTCAAGTTCGAGCAGCGGGGCTTGCTGCAAGACACCCCGGCGGCGGTGTGGCTGTGGGAACAGGGGCAGCTACGCCAACTGCACCAGCCCACGCTGGAAGTCACCGAGATGGCCTGGAGCCCCGACGGCCAGCAGCTCTACTTCGTCTCCTACGGCAGCCTGCAGGAGCGCCTGGAGGGCAAGCAGCGGGTCTACGCGCTCGACCTCCAGGGCCGCGTGCGCGAGCTCTTCGGCGGGGAGGGGCCGGTCAGCGGCCTCGAGCCCGCCCCCGACGGTTCGGGCCTGGTCTACCTCGCCCACGCCTACGAGCGGGGCTCCGCCACCGACGCCCGCCTGACCTACCGGCCCTTCGGGGGTGAGCCCAGGGTGCTGGCCCAGGGCAACTTCACCAACACCATCAACTCCGACTGCCGCTACGGCACCTACGCCCAGACCCCCAAGTTCGGCCCCGACGGGCTGGTGTACGTCGTCGAGACCAAGGAGGGCCACGCCCGCCTGCGCAAGGTTTCGCTCGAGGGCGAGGTCAGCAAGGTACACGGCATCGGGGAGAGCGTGCTGGCCTTCGCCCTGTGCGGCCGCGACCTCTACGTCCTCACCGAGACCGCCACCCAGCCTGCCCGCCTGGGTCGCCCCGGCGAGACCCTCTTCGACCCCAACGCCGAGGTGCCGCTGACCTTCCCTGAGCCCGCGCCGGTGGCCTACCGCGCCCCCGAGGGCCACACGGTGCCGGGCTGGGTGCTGCTGCCGGAGGGGGAGGGCCCCCACCCGCTGATCCTCTACATCCACGGCGGCCCCCACACCGCCTTCGGCAGCGCCCCCATGCTGGCGCACCACCTCTTCCGCGAGGCAGGCTTCGCCGTGGCCTACTGCAACCCGCGCGGCTCGAGCAGCTACGGCGAGGCCTTCGCCGACCTGGGCTACCAGTGGGGCGAGATCGACCAAGCCGACCTGCTGGGCTTCCTCGACGCCGTGCTCGAGCGCTTCCCCCAGCTCGACCGCGCGCGCGTGGGCGTGGCCGGGGGCAGCTACGGCGGCTACATGACCAACTGGCTCACCGCCCGCGTGCCCGAGCGCTTCAAGGCCGCCGTCACCGACCGCAGCATCTGCAACTGGACCAGCTTCTTCGGCGCTTCCGACATCGGCCCGCGCTTCGTGCAGCTCCAGCTCGGGGCCAGCGTGTGGGACCGGCCCGAGGTGCTGTGGGCCAAGAGCCCGCTGAGCCTGGTGCACCAGGTCAGGGCCCCCACCCTGGTGGTCCACTCCGAGCAGGACCACCGCTGCCCCATCGACCAGGGCGAGACCTGGTACACCGCCCTGCTGCACCGGGGCGTCCCCACGCGCTTCTTCCGAGTTCCGGAGGAGGGCCACGAACTCTCCCGCTCCGGCCGCCCCGACCGGCGGGTAGCCCGCCTCGAGGCCTACCTGGAGTGGTGGCGGCAGCATTTGTAGCGCTGAGGGTGATCAGCGCTAAGCCGTCAGCTCGTGGCGTGTGGCTAGTGGTTTGTCAAGGGTCAAGGGTCGAGGATCGAGGGCTAAGGCGTCCCGCGTATTGCGTCTTGCGTACGACGTACGACGCAGGACGTACGCCCCTTAGCTCTCTTCTTCCTCGGGCTCGAGGTTCTTGAGCAGGTCCTCGAGGCTGGCCTTGCCCTCCTCGAGGTCCTGCGCGATCTTCTGGATCGCCAGGCGGACCACCTCCGACTTGGAGACCAGGCGCTCGGGGTTGGAGAGCTCGTAGGCGGCTTTGGTCAGCAACGCGTCCTGCTCGTCGCTGATGACCACCTGGAGCCTTTTTTTCTCTTTCTTCGCCATTGTGCTCCCGCCTGCACCCTGCGCGGCCTCCGAGCCTGCACCCGTCAACGACCAATCTATTGCATCGTCATGAAGTTGCTCCGAGGGGCTTCATGGGTGCTTAACTCATTAAGCGGCAGTTTAGCACAGTGCACTAATGCTTGACAACGCAAAAAGCACTACATACACTCAAGTTGAGCATCATGTGTAAGATGCTGAATACATAGGGCCTAGGAATAGGGTGATCGATACGTATGGAACAGGCTATGTGGGTGCGGGGCGGAACGCCGCTGAGCGGCGAGCTTAGGGTATATCCCGCCAAGAACTCGGCGCTCAAGCTCATGGCGGCCAGCCTCCTGACCGCCGACCCGGTAACGCTGCTGGAGGTCCCGCGCCTGCGGGACGTGGACGTGATGCTCGAGCTGCTGTCCCACCTGGGCACCCGCTACGCCTGGGAGGGTCGCACCCTGCACCTCCACACCCCTGAAATCACCAACACCGTCGCACCGTACGAGCTCGTCAACAAGATGCGGGCCAGCTTCAACCTGCTGGGCGCTTTGGTAGCCCGCGCGGGCGAGGGCACCGTTCCCCTGCCCGGCGGCTGCGCCTTCGGCCCGCGCCCGGTGGATCAGCACCTCAAGGCCCTGCGCGCCCTGGGCGCCGAGGTCAGCGAGGACTCGGGCTACTTCACCGCCCGGCGCGTGCGCCCCCTCAGCGGGCGGGTGGTCTTCGACATGCCCACCCTCGGCGGGACCGAACAGGCCCTGCTGGCGACCGCCCTCGGCGGCGAGGCTACCCTGATCCTCACCGCCCAGGAGCCCGAGATCGAAGACCTCTGCTACTTCCTCAACGCCATGGGCGCCGACATCCGCGGCGTCGGCAGCAGCATCCTCCAGGTCAAGGGGGCGCCGCGCCTGGGCGGCGTGACCTACCGGGTCATCCCCGATCGCATCGAGGCCGCCACCTTCTTGCTGGCCGCCGCCGCCACCCGCGGCCGCGTCACGCTCACCGACGTCGAGCCGCTCCACCTCGACGCGCTGCTCGACAAGCTGGCCCAGGCCGGGCACCGCATCGAGGTCGGCCCCGACTGGATCCGCCTCGAGGCCACCCCCGACCCCAAGCCCTTCAACATCGAAGCCCGCGAGTACCCCGGCTTCGTCACCGACATGCAGCCGCTGGCGGTGGGCTACCTGGCCGCGGCCCAGGGCAACGCCCTGGTCTCCGACCGCATCTACCCCGACCGCTTCACCAACGTCCCCGAGCTGCTGCGTATGGGCGCCGACCTGACCCTCAAGGACCGGGTGCTCTCCGTCAACGGCAAGAAGCTGCACGGGGCCACGGTCAAGGCCACCGACATCCGCGCCGGCGGCGGCCTGGTGATTGCGGCGATGGCCGCCGAGGGCGACAGCCGCATCGAGGGGATGCAGTACCTCGAGCGCGGCTACGAACAACTCCCCGAACGCCTGCGCAGCCTGGGGGCCCACGTGGGCCTGGTCACCGACGAGCCCGTGCTGGCCGTCGCGGCCGATTAACGGTTTCTCGAAAGGAGGAGCGCCCGGGAACCCCGGGCGCTCTCTCGTCGTGGCGGCTACTTGGACTTCGCGTTCGCGGTGGCGGGCTTGAGGTCGCCCAGGCTGCGCTTGATCAGCCACTGCTGGGCGAGGGTGATGACCATCGAGAGGATCCAGTAGATCGAGACGCCCGAGGGGAAGCTGAAGATGAAGAACACGAACACCAGGTTCATGATCATGCCCTGGCGCAGCGCGTCGGGGTTGCCGGCCGCCGAGAGGTAGGTCGAGGCGAGGGTGGTGAGGATGTAGAGGATGGGCAGGATGTAGAAGGGGTCCGGCAGGGCGAGGTCGGGGATCCAGAGCACGCCCTGGCCGAACTCGTAGTTGGCGATGACCTTCCACAGCACGAACAGCACGGGAAGCTGCAGGAACAGGGGCAAGCACCCCGCGAAGGGGTTGATCTTGTGCTCCTGGTACAGCTTCATGGTGGCCTCGGTGCGCTTCTCCGGGTTGTCCTTGAACTTCTTGTTGATCTCCTGGATCAGCGGCTGGATCTTGTTCATCTCGGCCATGCTCTTGTACTGCTGGTGCATCAACGGCCACAAAAGCAGGCGCACGATCAGGGTGAGGAGGACGATGCCGAAGAACCAGCTCCCGGTCCAGCGGTGGCCCTGCTCCATCACCCACAGCAGGGCGAGCGAAAGGCGGCCCCAGATGTCGGGGTTGAAGAGGCCGGGCAGCTCGAGGTAGCGCTCCACGTGCAGCCGCACCATCTCGTTGAAGCCGCCGTAGGCGCGGAAGGTGGTGGCTTGGCCGGCGGGAGCGCTGATCTCGAGGGTGGCCGAGTCGCCGCTGGGCGAGCGGGCCAGCTTGGCCTGGTCGAAGCCCTGGACGGGCTGCACGACCATGGCGTAGCCCTTGGTGGGGGAGTGCTGCCACGCCACGTAGACCGGCTTGCCGCTGCCGCTCTCGGTGGGCTGGGTGTTGCCGGGGGTGAGCCACTTGGTGAGCGGGCGGTCGGTTCCGCCGATGCCGCTCCAGCTCAGAACCCTGGGGCTGTCCGACTCCACGCTGACCTCGAGGGAGAGGAACAGCGGGTCGATGACGTAGGTGAGCTTGGCGTCGCCCTGGGTGAAGGTCGCGGTGAGCTTGCCGCCCTTGTTGCCGTTGGGTGCTTGGGTGAACTCGGCCTGCGGGCTGGTGAAGCCGGAGAGGGTGCCCGGCAGGGGCACGCCCGGGCGCACCAGGTTGAGCTTGCCGTTGTAGTTGCCCTTGAAGTCGGTGCCGCGCACCTGCTTGGGGTACCAGCCGACGATCTGGCCCTGGGTGTTGAGGGCGACGTCGGCGAGGTTGGTCACGGCGACCTTTTCGTTCTTGCTGTCGCCGTTGACGTCGGCATCGCGCCACTCGGCCTTGAGGGCCAGGGCGGGGGAGAGGGTGAAGAGCAGACCTAGGGTCAGTCCCAGGGCCAGCTTGGCCAGCCTGGGGCGGCTACTGTGGTTCATCGTTCCTCCGTTGGGGTGGGCCAGACGTTGAAGCGGGGGCGGTGCTGCGGCACGGGGTCGAGGCCGCCGGGGTGCAGCGGGTGGCACTTCAGCAGCCGCCGGGCCGCGAGGTAGCTCCCCCAGAAGGCCCCGTGGCGCTCGAGGGCCTCCAGAGCATAGCAGCTACAGCTCGGGTAAAAACGGCAGGTCGGCGGCTTCAAGGGCGAGATGAAGCGCCGGTAAAACCGCACCAGACCGATCAGCAGGGACTTCACTCCAGCTCCGTTTCGCGGTGTTCGGCCGTCCTCACCTCTCCCTGCTCGAGGGGCTCGAGCGGGGGGAGGGGGCCGTTGACCCGCACGCGCGTCATTGTATCAGCCCGGATTTCTTCAAGGTGAAAGCCAGGTCGCGGTGTAGCTCGGCGTAGGAGGCTGTCGCGGCCTCGGGCTGGGCCACCACCATTAAGTCGCAGGGGGGCAGCAGCATCCGGCGCAGGATCTCGCGCAGGCGGCGGCGGATCTTGTTGCGCACCACCGCCTTGCCCACCTTCTTCGACACCACCAGCCCGGCCCGGGCTGGCCCGGCGCGGCTGGGCAGCCAGCGCACCGCGACGAAGCGCCCACGGGCGGCACGGCCCTTCTTGAGGCGGGCGAAGGCCCACTCGCCCTTCAGGGACTCCAGCCGCGGCCCGGCCTCGAGGCGGGGCTGGGGTGCCGGCTTGGGCGGGGCCTCGAGCGGCAACACCTCGCCCTCTGAGCGGGCGGGCTCGGGGCGAGGGACACGGCGGCGGGGCTTGAGGGGGTCCATAAAAGACAACCTCCCGCTGGCCCGAGGGGCGCGGGAGGGTCAGAAAGTGCTCACGCCTTAGCCGGAGACGGAAAGGCGGGCACGGCCCTTGGCCCGGCGGCGGGCGATCACCTTGCGGCCGTTCTTGGTCTTCATGCGCACGCGGAAGCCGTGAGTCTTGGCGCGCTTGCGCTTGTTGGGTTGCCAGGTGCGCTTCATTGCAAATCCTCCGAACCCGGTGCTAAACCGGCAGCCCAAGAAGTCTATCACATGAACCCACCGAGCGCAAAGCCCCGGGGTGTTTACGAATCGCGGATCATGTGCTAACGTTATGTCTTGCGGGTTCGACCCCCGCCCACCACGCCAAACGGCCCCATCGTCTAGTGGCCTAGGACGCCGCCCTCTCACGGCGGTAACAGGGGTTCGAATCCCCTTGGGGTCACCAAAGTCATAAGCCCGGCCTCAAGGCCGGGCTTATGGGCGCTTAGCTCAGCTGGTAGAGCATATCCCTTACAAGGATGGGGTCGGGGGTTCGAGTCCCTCAGCGCCCACCACGTCACAGACGCAAAACCCCCTTATGCACTCTTTGCATAAGGGGGTTTTGGGGTGCAATCTGGGTGCAATCCGTCAGTTCAGGGTGCGAGGGGCGGGGTTCAGCAGCTCGCTCAGGGGTACGGCCACCTCTTCGAGTTCCCACGCTGCTACCGAGCGGTAGATGTCCAGGGTGATCGAGGGCCGGGCGTGTCCCAGCCTGCGGCTCACCAGTTCGATTTGCCGCGTCTTCTGAGCGAGCAGTGTGGCGTGGGTGTGGCGCATCATGTGCGGGCTCAGGTGGGGCAGCGTGGCCGCTTCGATGGCCCGCTTCACCTCTTCCTCGGGCTGTCCCTGCATGGCCTTCCGAATCTCCTTGGCCCGCTTGCGGTTATAGGTCTTGATGATCTGGGCCATGTCCCGGTTCACGTTGCGCGGGTGCAGGGGGTGGCCGGTGCTCGAGGGGAACACCAGCCCCGAATCGTGCCACTCCCTCCCCAGCAAGCGGCGCTCTTCGGCTAGCTTGGCCTTCCACTCCCCCAGCACGGCGGCCACGTCCGGCCCGAAGCCCACCACCCGGCGGCTGCTGCGGGTCTTGGGGGGGCCGATGTGGACTTGACCGCCCACCACGGTTAAGGTCTGCTCCACCCGCAGGGTGCGGGCCTCCAGGTCCACGTGTTGCCAGGCCAGGCCCAACAACTCCTCTCGCCTCAGGCCGGTGGCAAAGCCCAGGTAGAACAGCGGATACAGCCGGTAGGGGCGGGCCACCTCGAGGAAGCGGGCCACGGTAGCGGCGTCCCAGGCATGCACCCGGCGTTCGGCTACGGGCAGGCGCAACCGCACCGGTTCGCAGGGGTTGCGAGGCAGAACCTCCATCGCTACCGCGTGGTTCAAGGCCGCGCTCAGGGTGGTGAGGGCCATACGCACCGTGGTAGGCCCCAGACCGCCATCTTGCAGCTTGCGGGCCAGGGCCTCGACGTGATGGGGGCGTAAGCGTTTCAGTTCAAGGCTCCCCAGGTGGGGGCGTATCCGCTTGAGTCCCTGCTCGTGCTTGAGCCGGGTATTGGGGGCCCAGTTTCGGGCTTTAGCCTGAATCCACGAGGCTACCCACTCGCCCACCGTCAGGCGCTCGTGCGTGGATAACATCCCCTGGGCGGCAGCTACCTGAAGCTCACGGGCCTTCTGCATGGCCTCTTCCGGGGTGGCCCCGAAGACCCGGCGACGGTCCAGCTTCCCATCCGGGCGGCGTCCCAGGGTGACTTGCATGGTCCACTTATGCCCGCGCTTGGTGGGTTTGGTGCCCGATCCATGAGGGCGCTTCTCCAAAGGGCGTTCTCTACTCGCCATCCCCTACCTCCATCCCCAGGGCCTTCAAACCGGCCTCAAACACCTCCCCCCGCTGTTTCGTGCTCATGGACTCGAGCAGGGCGGCCACCGGCTTCCGCAGCCGCACCCGCACCCTCGGGTTCACCTCACCCATCTCCAAAGCCTCGACACCGAGGGCCTTTAGGCGGCGCTCTTTGGGCGGCCTTACCCGGCTAACGTGGTGCTCTTTGTTCGCCATATGAGCATTCTAGCATCGTAGGACTCAATGAAGATACTTCCCTTAATCAACATTAAGGGAAATATGCTCCCTCTAGAGGTACCAGCCAGGAACCGCGTCCAGAACGGCGTTTCTCGCCTGACCGCGTAAAACGGCTTTTAAGGCCCCTCCCTCGAGGGGGCCGGTGTCGGACATTGAGGGTCAGAGCTGCTCGGAGCCCCAAACCTCCCAGCGGGGATTCTCGGAGAGGTACAGGGTAAAGCCCTGGGCGTAGGGGTTGGACTCCAGGGCCTCAGCAAGAAGCTGGTGGTACAGGGCGGCTTCTGCATCGCTGAGGGTGGTGGGTGCGTCCTCCCCCTCGTCTAGCGGCTCGGGCCTGTAGACGAGGGCGATCACTTGGGGGTGAGGGCTTAGGCGGGATTCAAGCTCGGAAACGCGTTTATCCAGGCTCATAGCAGTACCTTCTTCATCGCTCTGGGTTGCTGTAAGGCTTGCTCGAGGGCCTGCAACCGGGCCTCGAGGTCGCCCTGCTCGGTGGCCTTGAGGTAGGCCCCGGCGGTGGTTGCCAGGGCACTAATGGCCTTCAGGCGGGCGTGTACGTCCTGGGCACCGTCCTGGGCGATGGCCTCGGCCTCAAGCAGCATCCCCCACAGCACGGCGCGTAGCTGTCCCAGATCACCGGGTTTACGGCGGCGTAAGCGCTTAAGTTTCGGCGTGCTCATCGCCATAATTCAAGACTACCCCCCCTCCCCCCACCGTGCAGCTCCCAGGCCCAGCAACGTCACCAGCGCGGCCAGGGGCAGCCGGGGGTTCTTGCGCCATCGGCTGACCACCTCGAGAAGCAGCGGGCGGGGGTCGGATGGAGGAAGGGGCAGATCGGTGGGCCACAGTGCCAAATCGCTCTGACCCCGCTCGAGCACCGGCAGGGCGGCATCGGCCCAAGCGTCCCAGGGGGCTAGCGCGTCCTCGAGGTCGGAGAAATCGTCGAGTTCGACGGGCTTGAACGGCCCCTCGAACATCCCGGCGGGAAGGCCGTCCAGTGTGGCGCGGAACCGCGACCAGAAGGAAGCCCAAGCCGCACTGTGGGAGCTACGGGCGTGGGCCTCGAGTCGTGAAAGACGCTCGGCTCTCATAAATCGATCACCTCGAGGGAAAGCGGCAGAAGCAGCGTCCCAGACGGGGTTTCGAGGGTCAGGAAGGGCTCTCCATTCAGCCCGACGCGGCGAAGCGAGGCAAGCAGCTCATCGGCAAGCCCGGCCTCGAGGACAAGCTTGAGCAGATCCAAACGAACGGCCAACTGAGGGAATTTGCGAGGTTCGGCGGTCATAGCGATTTGGCGGGGTCAGGCGCGGCCACGGCTGCGGGCTGGGGGCTGAAGGGCCTGGACAGAAGCCCGTCAAGGATCAGCGCGGCGTAGTCCTCGGGGGCTTGGGGCGGCGAGTAGTCCCAGTTTTTGCCCTCGAATGAGGGACGCTCGAACGCGTTGGTGGGCTGAAGGCCGGGCGGTAGCTGGAGCAGGGCGCGGGCATCGCCGCCAAGCTCGTCCAGGACGCGCTCGAGGGCGGCAAGGCGCTTGGAGTTCTCGGTGTCGCCGCCAAGGTGGGGCCACCCACCGGGCTCGAGCTGGGCGAAAAGGCTCAACCACCTCTCGCGGCTCTGCCGCCAACGGGCAACGATGGCCGGCGCTTGGCGCTGGAGGGCGCTCACGGCTTGCTGTACGCCGAAAAGCAGGGCCGCGAGGTCTTCCCGGTGCTCGGCAATCTCGGCGGCGAGGGTGCGGGCTCGCTCGAGCAACTCCTGCCGGTGCTCACGGCGCTTAGCCTCAGCAATGCTTTGCTGGACGCTAGTAATCTCCTGCTCAATGGAGCTAACCAAGTCCTGAGCGGCTCGAGCGCGGGTAAGGTGGTTGAGTTTGGCGTGCAGGTCGGTGCTCTCTGCGGCCTTGCTCTGGGCGGCCTCGAGTTCGGCGCGGGCTGCGGCAAGTTGGGCTTGTAGGGCGGCGAGTTTGCTTTGCAGATCGTTCATTTTGACTCCTCTTGGTGAAGAAAGTGGCTCTGGGTCGGTGTGGGTGCGCTCCATCCCCGGCGAGGATGGGCGGGGGGCGCGGTGGGTGCAGGTGCGGGCTCACGCTAGGCGTCCATCCTGGGGGCGGCTTGTGTCTGGTGGCTACGCAGCAGTATTTCCTCGAGCTGCCTTGCCACGCGCCCGAACGCGGGCAGTGCCTCGGGTGGGGCGGGGGTACCGCTTTGCAGCGCGTCCAGCACCCGCAGCACCCCAATCCGCTGGTTTACAAACCCGGCCAGCAAGTCAGGGCGGTCGTGGGTCAGCAGCAACGTTTGATCGTTCAGCCGCAGAATGTGCCCAAGCAATCGGATGAGTTTATCCGTGTCGTTCGGCTTCCCCTTTTTACCCATGCTGCACCTCCGATTGCACCTCGGCCAGCACCTCCCGGCGCACCGGGCGGGAGATGGTGCCCGGCCACAGGGCGATGATCTGCACCGGCCCCTCGGGGTAGGGGTAGGTGACGGCCAGGCTCTCCAACATTTCCCGCAAGAGGGAGGTCACACCCTCGGGGTCCAGCCCCTCGAGGCTGCGGTACCCACGGGCCAGGCCACCAATATCCACCCGCAGCCGGGGAGCCTGTAGCTCCACCAGCCGGGCGGCCAGGGCGTCCACCTGGGAGAGTAGGTAGGCCCAGGGGGTTTTGTCAGTTTTGTCAACGGGGGTCTGAGGGTTTTGCGAAAACTCGGGGTTGGCAGAGGGTTCGGGTTGGCCCTCGAAATTTTGCAAAACCCCCTGGAGGGGCGTTGACAAAACCGCCAAAACCTCGGGCTCCGGGGTAGGGGGACGGGTTGCGTCCCCCCAAAAATCTTCAAAACCCCTCGAAGGGGCGTTGACAAAACCGACAAAACCTGGGGTAGGGGGGGTTTTGTCAGTTTTGTCAACGGGGGTAGAGGGGGTTTCCGTGATTTTTTGCTCCGCCTCAAGGCGGATGTGGCGGGGACGGTAGACCTTCATCCTTGCCCCCCCCTCAGCTCGGGGTGCAGCCGCACCACCTCGGACGGGCGGCCTCCCAGCGGCCCCGGCTCCACCTCCACCACCCGCAACCAGCCCAGCCGCTCCAGCAGGGCCAGGGCCTCGCCCAGCCGCTCCCCGTCCGACCAGTAGCGGCTGGAGCGCTGCACCTCCCGCACCGTCTGGCCGTCCGCCACTGCCCCGGCCTCAATGTCCTCGGCCAGGCGGTGGGCGGCCAGGACGGCCCCGTTCGTCTCGGGAGCGTAGGCCTTGCGGGCGTGCTCCTCGAGGAACTCCACCCAGTCCAGGGCCATCTGCACCGCCTCCAGGCCCACCGGGGGGAGGTCGCTCAGCAGGCGGTAACGCTCCCCTTCGCAAATCCACAAATAGTCTTGGGCGGCAACTCCCACCAGATGAAAGACCACCGCCAGCGACGCGGCCAGGCTCCCGTACTTGGCGATGTGGGCGGCGAAGTGGGGGGTAGCCTCAAGCTCCCTGCCCCTCAGCCTGCGCTCGTGGCCGTCGTGCCACGCGGCGAAGGCTCGCCCCGCCTCGGGGGTGAAGCATACAAGATGCGGCTCCAGGTCGTTTTCGTTGTCAGGGGAACGGAACTCGAGACCGTCCAGCCGGGCGAACACCTCATAGGCCCGCTCACGGGCGGCCTTGTCGGGCCAGGACTGCGGGGGGCTCCAGGGGGGCATCTCGTCGGGCCAGACGAGCAGCTGGAAGCGTTGGAGCATCCCATCGGCGCGGGTGGGGTCGCGCCGCAGGCGGTCAAAGACGGCCTCCAGGGGCCTGGGCTGGATGGCCCCGACCACGGCCACGCAGGTGGCGGGGATGTGGATGGTCCCTCGACCGATCCGGTCGAAGGTGTAGCCGGTGAGCCCGTTCCAGGCCGTCAGGAAGAAGCCACGGGCCACCGCGTTTTCTTCTTGCTCGAGGGAAGCAATCCAACTTGCCAGCTCGTCTCGCACCAAGACGATGCCCCTGGGGTTGTCGCGCAGCAACTCGCCCAGCTTCTCAACCGTGGCATCCTGCGTGGCATAGCGCTTCTCGGGCAGGCGCTCCAGGGCCTCCAGCCTGCCCAGCAGGGCGGCGATGTCGGCCTTGCCGGCCTCGCCCTTCTTGGCCCTCTGCGTCGCTCCCTGGAGCTGGGCCTTCAGCAGGGCCTGCTCGGCGCGGGCCTCAAGCTCGGCCTGCTGGTGGGCCTTGCGGGCCCTGTTCTCCAGCGAGTGCAGGGGGCGCAGGGCCTCGGCCAGGGCGTCGCTCTTTTTCGCGCCCGGGGGTGCGACGATGGCCCCCCACAGGTTAGGAATGGCCGTCCATTCCGAATATTCGCGGGGGCGGATGGCAACACTGCGCCCAATCAGCCCTGACAGCCCTACCAGCGCGGGGACGGCCAGCATCTCCAGCGGCAAGCAGGCCCGCTCCGCGATGTCCACCAGCCAGGGGCGGATGCCCTCGGGCAGCATCTCCGGGGGCAGGGTGGGGGCCTCAGGCAGCTTGCGCGGGAGAGGGTGGCGCTCCGGCCACACCTCAGTGCCCTGCATCTCGGTGGCATTGACGAGCAGCTCGCGGGGGGTCACCGGGCCACCTCCCCGGCCACCACGTCAAGCCAGTCGAGGCCGGGCTTTGGCGGTATCGCTAGCCGCACCTTGCGTCCCTCGGCCAGCAGCCGCCGGGCCAGCTTGCGGGCGGCCTCGAGTCCTGCCCGATCGTGGTCGGCGCAGATCACCACCTCACGGGCCTCGGCAGGTAGCTGCACCCGCTCGAGGCCGCCAGCCGATACGCAGGCCCAGCACGGCCAGCCGGTGGACTGGTGCACAGCTAGGGCGGTCTCGACGCCCTCGGCCAGGGCCAGGGGTTGGCCGAGCTGGTGCTCGTACAGGCGGATAGCCCCGCCCATCGGCTTGCTACCGGCGGCCAGGCGCTTGCTCACCCGCCCTGAGCCATCGGGCAATAGCTCGGTGGCGTGCAGCCCTACCAGCCCGTGCGTGGGGTGCTCCACGCGGGCCAGCACCAGCGGGGTGCCACCCCACACGGCCAGGCGCAGGGTGGGGGGCGGGGTGAGGCTCAGCCCTCGAGCCCGCAGGTAGGCCCGCAGGAGGGGATGCCCCGGCGTGGCGCTGCTCCACCACCGGCCCCACCGGGCTACCCGCTCGCCCTCGGGGGTGGCGGGGGCCGGTGCAGGGCGGTAATAGCCGGGGGCCTCCCAGGGCCGGGCGGTATCGGCGTACAGATCGCGCCACTCGAGCCCCAGAGCCCCAAGCACCGCGTCGCCGTCGCAACCCGCGAAGCAGTGGAGCAGGATTTTATCGTCGAGGACGCGGATGCTGAGGCTAGGCTTGCGGTCGGGGTGGGCCGGGCACAGGGCCATCCACCGGCCGGGGCCGGTGGGGTGGACGCGGTGCAGGCGCTCGAGTAGAATATCGACGTAAGGCCCCATCTTTTTCTCCTTTACTCACCCCCGCCGGCCCCGGCGGGGTCTTTCGCCGCTCGTGCGGCAGCTAAAGCCTCGCGGCGGATATCACGCCCCTCACGGGCGGCCTGCTCGAGGTAGCGCTCGAGGTCATCCCGCAAGATGAGGTAGCGCGCTCCCACCCGCAGGCTGGGGAGCGTGCGGATGAGCCCGTAGCAGGTCTCCCTGCCCAGGCCGTACTCGCGGCGCAAAGCCGCCACATCTAATAGCCGAGTTGCCGTGTGGTGTTGATCCGTGTTGCGCATGCCCGTAGGGTGCCACGTTTTTTTAGCACGATGGGAGATGCAGAGTTTAGCGAGGAAATGCTGTTCTGGATGGCGAAAACCCCTGAAGTCTCAGCATTGGGAGGGGTAATGCTGGGCGCTTAGCCCAGCAGTGGCTCTGCCGTCCTGAACGGCGTTTATCGCGGTTAGTTGCACCGGTGAACCTCGTCACCCGATCCGAAGAAGCAGTCAAAAACCAGGTGCAATGTGGGTGCAATAAGGGTGCAATGCAACCCCCAAACCGCCCCGGTAAGGGGTGGAAAGTGGCGGGAAGAACAAACGGAGTTTTAGCGTCCTGGGCGTGTATTCTGTGGGGTAACCCGGCGTTATACAGAACGCTTTGGAAAGCCAAAAATGGCTCTTACAAGGATGGGGTCGGGGGTTCGAGTCCCTCAGCGCCCACCAACGAAAGCCGGCCTCCGGGCCGGCTTTTTGTCGTACCTTTGCACCCGAACCTTCACCCCGCCGACAGCGGCATCCCCCGCGACTTGGCCTGGTACATGCGGTTGTCGGCCAGGCGCAGCAGGGACTCGGAGTCCTCGGCGTCGGTGGGGAAGCAGGAGGCGCCGATGTTGACCCCCAGCCGCATCTCCCCGACCTCCAGCGCCCCGATGGCCCGGTGGTAGCGGGTACCTGCCGCGACGGCGCCCTCGAGGTTGGCGTGGGGCAGGATGGCGGCGAACTCGTCGCCGCCCCAGCGGTAGAGGCTGTCGCCGTTGCGCCGCTGCTGGCGTAGGGCCTGCGCTACCGCCTGCAGGGCCCGGTCGCCCTGCTCGTGGCCCAGGCGGTCGTTGATGGCCTTGAAGCCCGAAAGGTCCATCACCAGCAGCGAGACGGGGTAGGCGTAGCGGCGGGCGCGCTCGAGCTCCTCGCCCAGGCGCACGTCGAAGGCGCGGCGGTTGAGCAGCCCGGTGAGCACGTCGGTGAGGGCGGCCTCCTCGAGGCGCTGGCGGTAGTGCAGGTCGTGGAGGAGGGTGGCGACGACGGGGGCGAAGAGCTGGGCGGCCCGCAGGGAGTCCTGGTCGAAGGCGGCGGGGTCGTGGAGGTTGTCGAGATTGAGCAGGGCCAGCACCTCGCCCCCGTAGCGGATGGGCAGGTGGAGGTTGGCCTTGATCTCCTGGACCCGCGCGTCCCGCATCTTGCTCACGGTAAGGCCGGACTCCAGGCTGGACTCGACGATGGCGCTCGAGCGCACCCTCGGCAGGCCCCGCTCCCAGCTCTCCAGGTCCCCGTGCCAGGCCTGCTGCTGGCTGAGGCTGAACTCCACGTCGCGCAGGTCCTCCAGGCTGAAGCCGTGCACGGCCCGGAAGACGAAGACCTCGCCCTGCCACGCCATCAGCGTCCCTGCCTCGGCCCCGGGCACCATGGCGACGGCGGTCTGGAGGATGCGGTGGTAGGCGGCTTCGGGGGAGAGCTCCAGCACCGTCTGCTGCAACTCCAGCAGGGTCTGGGTGTGCTGCCGCTCGAGCATGCCCTCCAGCGCCAGGCCTACCGCGCGGCAGGCCCGGGCCAGCAGCTCCTTCTCGCTCTGGCGCCAGCGCCGCTGCCGGCGGCTCTGGAAGCCCAGCATGAAGCGAACTCGAGCCGACCCGGGCAGGGGGATGGGGTGCAGCACCAGCGCCTGCACGCCCGCGTCCTTGAGCGCCTGCAGGCCCCGCTCGTCGGTGGCGTATTTGTCGTTGAAGACGGGCTGGCCCGTGCGGTGGACCCCCCAGGCCAACCCCTGGCCGAAGGGGATTCCCTCCTCCAGCAGCGCCCGCTCCTGAGGGTGCACGTCGCCCCAGAACGTCACCGCCCGCAGCCGGCTGCCCTCCTGCCGCACCAGCGCCCCGGAGTCGAAGTCGAGCACCTGGCCCAGCAGCGCCAGCACCCGTTCGCCCAGCCCGGGGAGGGACTGGGCGGAGTACATCGTGCGGTTGAGGTTCTCCAGCAGCGAGAGCTCGGTGCGCTCGACCAGCCGGCTCAGGCGGCGGCTGACCCCCTCGGCGAACTCGAGCAGCGCTTGCAGGGCTTCCTCGCCCAGGGGTTCGGGGTACTCGAGGTTGAGCACCGCCACCGCCTCCCCCTGCTCCACCAGCGGCAGCGCCAGCTCGCACCGCGCGGGGCGGCCGGGCACCGGCACGTAGTCGCGCTCCGAGGCCACGTCGGTCACGTGGACGAAGCGGCGCTGTGCGAAGGCCCGCCCGACGACCCCGTGCTCGGGGATCGTCCGGTAGTCCTGGGGGAAGCTCCGGGACGCGGCGACCCGCACGAAGCCCTCGCCCGCGGGGCTGGGCTCCCAGACGCTCACGTTGCCCTGGCCGTAGGCCTCGAGGATGGCCGGCAGCGCCTCGAGCACCTCGCCGCGGCTGTCCAGGCCGCTGAGTTCCTTCTGGGCCCGGATCAGCAGGTTGAGCAGGCGGGAGGCCCGCTTCTGCTCGTGGAAGGCATGGCGCAGGCGGGCCCCCAGCCAGGCCGCGAGCAGGCTGGAGACTGCGTAGATCGTGGTCAGCTCGAGCAGGGGCTGGCGGGTGCTGAGCAGCGCGTCCAGGAGGCTGGCCCCCGCCGCCAGGGGCAGCACCCAGCGGTACCCCAGCACCGAGGTGAGGGTGGCCAGCGCGACCATCATCCAGGCTTCGGGGAAGCCCAGCCGCAGAACTCCCACGTGGCCCAGCAAATGCAGCACGAGCGCCACGGCGGCGGTTAACCATGCACTCCTGCGCACTGAGTCCATGCAGCGTTTCCTTACCCTAGAATCTTAGCGCATCTACGGGCTTGTTGGGCTGGTTCTTCCGAACGGGCTGTTCACGAGGCGTTAACCAAGACCTCCTGGCGCGCCCGGTGGTCGTGCGAACGAAGCGCGGGCGGGAGGAAGGCCCTCGAGTGCGGCGTGGGCGCTTACAATGATCGAGGGGTGGAACCAATCCCTGAGGTTATGGCGCGCACCAGTTACACCCTCGAAGACGTGGCCCGTGCGGCGGGGGTTTCGCCCAGTACGGTTTCGCGGGTCATCAACGGGACCGCCCGGGTGCGCCCGGGCAAGCTCAAGGCGGTGCTCGAGGCCATCGAGCGGCTGGGTTACCAGCCCAACCTCATGGCCAAGGGCCTGGCCCAGGGCAAGTCCCTGACCGTCGGCGTGATGGTGCAGGAGATCGCCAGCCCCTTCTACGGCGAGATGATCAAGGGCATCGAGCAGGGGCTCGACGGCACGCTCTACCACCCGGTGTTCTCCACCGGGCACTGGCGGGCCGAGCAGGAGAGGGAGGCACTGCGGGTGCTCAGCGCCCGCCAGATCGACGCCCTGATCGTGCTCGACGGCCTGGTGTCCGAGGAGTACCTCCTGGGCCTGGCCCGCAAGATGCCGCTGGTGCTGTTCGGCCGCCGGATCCGGGGCTTAGAGCACAACACGCTGCTGGTGGACAACCTGCAGGGGGCCTACCTGGGGACCCGCCACCTCGTCGAGCTCGGCCACACCCATATCGTGCACATCGCCGGCCCCGCCTTCCACCTCGACGCCAAGAGCCGCCTCGAGGGCTACCGCAAGGCCCTGGAGGAGGCGGGGATCCCCTTCGAGCCCGAGCGGGTGATCGAGGGCGACTACGTGGAGCCCTCCGGGATGCTCGCCGTGGAGAGCCTGCTCGCGCGGCGCGTACCTTTCACCGCGATCTTCGCCGCCAACGACCAGATGGCCTACGGCGCGCGCCTGGCGCTGTACCGCCGGGGCATCCGCGTCCCCGAGGACGTCTCGCTGGTGGGCTTCGACGACCTGCCGGGCTCGAGCTACATGACCCCGCCCCTCACCACCGTCCGCCAGCCGACCCTCGAGCTCGGCCGCGAAGCCGCCCGCGCCGCCTTGCTGATGCTCGAGGGCCAGCCCTACGAACCCCCGCTGTTCGGCACCAGCCTCGTTGTGCGCGAGTCCACGGCGATGCTGCGTCACAGCCGGGTGGCCCTGCCGAGCCGGTGGTCGTGAAGCGATAAGCCCTCAGCCGTCAGTGGTCAGCGGTCAGCCGTCAGCGATCAGCGGGAGGCCTGTGGCCCGTGGTTGCCCCTCTCCCCGCCGGCGGGGAGGGTTTATCCCCCCCAGCCCCCCTTGCTAAGGGGGGTGACAAAACGTCTTGCGTTTGGCGTTTTGCGTACGACGTAGGACGTACGACGTAAGACGCGCGTCCGGCGTTCAGCTATCGGCGTCCCGCCTTCACTCCACCTCCGCCAGCAACTGCCGGGCCAGCCGCACCCGGTTGCGCACGGCCTGGGTCTCCTGGCGGTCCTGGGCCAGCCGGCGGCGGGCGAGGCGGAGGTGCTGGTCCTGCGCCTGGGGGGCCACCCCGCCCATCACCCGGCGGCGCTCGAGGAAGCGGCGGGGCTCGAGCGCCGCCTGGAGCTCGGGGGTGTCGTAGCCCAGGTGGGTTTGCAGGTCGGGGGGGGTGGCCTGGGCCAGGGTGCGGCCCTCGGCGGCGAGCGCGCCCAGCAGGTTCTTCACCCGGCGGTAGGCCTCGCCCAGGGGCAAGTAGCCCCCGGCCACCAGCACGTCGACGAGCTCGGAGGCCAGCACCGCGCGGTCCTCGAGGCCCTTCAGCAGGCTCTCGGGCCGGAATTCGCTCTCCTCCAGGGCCACGCGCATGAGCTCGAGCGCCCCCTCGGCCATCTCGCAAAGGCGGTCGAGGGGCTCGAGCACCCCTGTGGAGTGGTCGTTGAGGTCGCCGAAGGCGGTGGAGTGGTTGAGCTGGGTCATGAGGCTGGCTCCGCTGATGAGCTCGGCGATGTAGACCCGGGCGTGCTCGAGGATGACCGGGTTGTGCTTCTGCGGCATGATCGACGAGCCCTGCGCCACGCGCTCGCCCACCCGGAAGGCCCCGGTCTCAGCCCAGGCCAGCAGGTCGCGGATGAGGCGCGAGAGGCTTGCGCCCAGCCCGGCGAGGGCCTGGGCGAGCTCGAGGGCCCAGTCGCCCGCCGCGATGGCGTCGTAGGTGTGCTCGACCACCCCGCCGAAGCCCAGCCAGCGGGCCAGGGCCTCGCGGTCGACGGGGTAGGGGCTGCCCGCCAGCGAGCTCGCGCCCAGCGGGGAGCGGTCGGTGGTGTCGAGGGCGGCCCGCAGGCGGCGGAAGTCGCGGCTGAGCAGGTTCTCGAAGGCCGCCAGGTAGTGGCCCAGCGAGCTCGGCTGCGCGGGCTGGTGGTGGGTGTAGGCGGTCATCAAGGTGTCGCGGTGGGCCTCGGCCAGCACCAGCACCCTCTGGCGCAGGCGCAGCAGGTCGCCCATCACGGCCAGGGCCTGGTCGCGGGCGTAGGCGCGGAAGACGGTGAGGTCGAGGTCGTTGCGCGAGAGGCCCCGCCGCAGGGCTCCGGCCACCTCGGCCCCGGCGGTCTCGTTGAGCTGGAGGTCGATGGCGAAGAACACGTCCTCGACGAGGCCGCTGAAGGCGGGGAGGGGGAGGGGGCGCAGGAGCTGGAGGGCCTTCACCGCCTCGGCGGCGTGGGGGACCCGCAGGGCGGCGAGCCCCTTGGCGTAGGCGCTCAGGGCGTCGAGGAAGTGGGGCACCAGCCGCTCGCGGGCGAAGCGGTAGTGGCGCATCAGGACGCGGCGTCGGTAGGTGGTGTTCCAGGGGGACATAGGTACTCAGCTTTCACTCAGCTAAGGCTCAGGGCTTTCTCAGGCGCTTACTTCAAACTTTTTGGCGTGAGGGTCACGCCACAACCCCCTCACCTCCCTTGACCGCCGGATCGCCACTCCGGCGGATTTTTTTTGCACCCGTGCGGACACCCGCTCAGTTTAGCCAATCGAAGGCCCGGGGTGGGGTAACCTGAACCCGGTGCGCCTGCGCGTCCGCCACACCACCGAGTACCGCTACCTCGAGGAGGTCCAGGACTCCTTCAACGAGCTGTGGATGACCCCGGTCGATGATCACCGCCAGTGCCTGCTCGAGCACCGCCTCTTCGTCGAGCCCCTCACCGCCGTGCGCGGCCGCCAGGACTACTTCCACAACCGCGTGCACGACTTCCACGCGACCACGCCGCACAAGAGCCTCAGGGTCGAGGTCTTCGCCCGGGTGCTCACCTTCCCCAGCCCCACCCCCCTCCCGGTGCCGGTGGGGCAGCTCGAGCCCCTGCGCGAGCGCTTCTTCGAGTTCCTGGCCCCCACCGCCCGCGTGCCGCTGCACCTCGACTGGGGCCAGATGCTCGGCTTCCGCAAGCCCCACGCGGCCGAGAGCCTGCACGGCTACTTGCTCGAGGTCGCCCGCCACCTCTTCCGCTCGTTCACCTACGACACGGGGGCCACGCGGGTGGACACGCCGCTGCGGCGCTTCGTGGAGGGGCGCCGGGGCGTCTGCCAGGACTACGCCCAGGCGATGCTGGCCCTGTGCCGCAGCCACGGCATCCCCGCCCGCTACGTCTCGGGCTATCTCGCCACCGGCGTGGGCGCCGAAGGCAACCACGCCTGGGTCGAGGCCTTCGTGCCCGGCTCAGGCTGGGTCGGCTACGACCCCACCAACGGCGACGCCGTCACCGAGCTGTACGTCAAAACCGCCCACGGCCGCGACTACGACGACTGCCCACCCCTCAAGGGCCTCCGCCGCGGCGGAGGCCAGGAGGAGCTCAAGGTCTTCGTCAGCGTGGAGGCAGAGCCGAGATAGGGAGGCGGGGAGGGTTTATCCCCCTGGCCCCCCTTGCTAAGGGGGGAACAAGGCGTCTTGCGTTTTGCGTTTAGCTATCGACTATCAGCTATCGACTATCGACCATCGACCCCTCACGACACCGAAACACTCCCCAGCGGCTCGGTAGGCTGCGCGCTGCCGCCGGGGGGCTCGAGGCTCACGCCCATGCGCTCGAAGCCCTCGAAGCGGGTCTCGTAGACCCGGCCCCGGAACACGCCCAGCGAGACGGGCTTATCGCCCTTGCGGCCCCAGGCCTGGTAGACCTTGCCCTCGGGGGCGGGGTCCTTCATGACGATGAGGCAGCCGCCGTCCTCGAGCCAGATCATGGTGCCGACGCCCTCGCCCCGGGCGTTCTTGATGGCGCGCCACTTGCCCTCGGGCTCGGAGAGCCAGTGCGCCACCTTGGCCTGCTCGGCACGCAGGGCGCGTAGGGCCTGCCACTCGTAGAGGCCGAAGCTGGCGAAGACCAGCGCCAGACCGGCCGCGATCCCGGTCACCCAGGGCCAGGGCACGCCCCTGCCCCGCCGGGTGCGCGCCTGGATGCCCTGCCAGGCCCGGGGGGGCGGGGTCACGGGGGCGAGCTGATCGGGCAGGCGGAACAGGGCGGCGCGCAGGGCCTCGAGCTCGGCCCGCAGCTCGGGCGAGCGCTCGAGCTGTTCCTCGAGCCGCCGCGCCTCCTCGGGCTCGAGCTGGCCCAGCAGGTAGTCGGGGAGCAGGTCGCGCGCCTCCATCACTCGCCCCCCTCCCGCACCCGGCCCTCCAGGAACTCGCGCAGGCGCAGCAGGGCCCGGCGCACCCGGGTCTTGACGGTCCCCAGCGGCATCGCGTGGCGCTCGGCGAGCTCGCTGTGGCTGTAGCCCCAGTAGAACGACTCCTCGAGCAGCCTGCGGTCCTCCGGCGCCAACTGGGCCAGCGCCCTCTGCACCAGCACGCGGTCGGTGGGGTCGTGCTCGTGCCACAGCCCCAGCTCCTGCTCGGGGTCGTGCAGGTCGTGGTCGAGGACCTTCTGCGGCCGCGCCCGGCGCGCGCGCAGCCTCGAGAGCGCCAGGTTGCGCGCGATGGTGAACAAGAAGGTGCTCACGCCCCCGCGCTGCGGGTCGTAGCGCCGCGCCTCCTTGTAAAGCTGTACGAAACTGTCCTGCAAAACCTCTTCCGCCTCCTCGCGCCCGCCCAGCACGTGCAGCAGCAGGGCGTACACCTTGCCCCCGTAGCGCCGGTAAAGCTCCTCGAGGGCGGTTTCGTCTCCCTGAGCCACCTGCCGTATCAGGTCGCTGTCTGGCTCCACGCCCTCTATTCAACACTACGTGAGGGTGTGGCGCTATAGATGTTCAACTGGGGTCGATAGTCGATGGCTGATAGCCGATAGCCGGACGCCGGGCGCGGGGCGTGCGTCGTACGTCCTACGCCGTACGCCAGACGCCAAACGCCAAACGCAAAACGCAAGACGCCTTGGCCCTCGACCCTCGACCCTCGACGAGCCGCTAGCCACTGGCCACGGGCCAAATTTCAGCCTCACTTCAGGTGAGGCGTGCCACAATGGCGGCAGTATGCCCAAAGTGCTCCTGATCGAGGATGACCCCGGCGTGCGGGACGCGTTGCGGATGGGGCTCGAGCTCGAGGGGTATGAGGTGCTCGAGGCGGGGAGCGGGGCTGAGGGGTTGCGGAAGCTGGGCCAGGAGCCGGAGGTGGTGGTGCTCGACGTGCTGCTGCCGGGCGGGGACGGCTTCGGGGTGCTCAAGGAGATCCGGCAGCACAGCACGGTGCCGGTGCTGATGCTCACCGCGCTCGACGAGGTGGAGTACCGCGTGAAGGGCCTGCGCGGCGGGGCCGACGACTACCTGGTGAAGCCTTACGCGCTCTCCGAGCTCGTCGCCCGGCTCGAGGCCCTCCTGCGCCGCGCCTCCCGCGACCAGGAGATGCTGTGCTACGCCGACGTGGCGCTCTTCCCCGGCCGCATGGAGGCCCGGCGGGGGGAGCGCGTGCTCGAGCTCTCCCCCAAGGCTTTCCTGCTGCTCAAGACCTTCCTCGAGCACCCCGAGCGGCTCCTGCCCAAGGAGAGCCTGATGCAGCGGGTGTGGGGGGAGGAGGTCGAGCCCAACACGCTCGAGGTGCACCTCTCGGCCCTGCGGCGGGCGCTGGGCGAGCCGCCCCTGCTGCACACCCTGCGGGGGCACGGGTACATCCTGCGCCGATGAGCCCTCTGAGCCTGCGCACGAGGCTTTTGGTGTGGCTGCTGCTGGCCCTGGCGGTGCTGCTGGTGCCGCTGTGGGTGCTCACTGTGCGCGAGGCCCAGGCCACCGCCCGCTCGGCGCTCGAGCGGGCCCTGCTGGCGCGGCTGGGCTTCCTGGCGGCCACGCTCAACGTCAGCCCGCAGTCGCTCAGCCAGGTCACCAACGACTTCGGCGGGGTGGGCTTCCTGCTGGCCTCCGGCGGCACCCGCCCCGTCTGGACCGACCAGGGCGACAACCGCCTGCCCGAGGGGGTCTACGAGGCGCTGCGCGAGGGCCGCACCTTCCGCCGGCTCATCGAGGGCCGGCTTTGGGTGGCGCAGCCGAGCGAGCAGGGGGGCTTCGGGGTGGCGGTGCCGCTGGAGGAGGTGGCCGAGCTGCCCGCCCGCTTCTTCCGGCTCTACCTGAGCGTGGGGCTGGTGCTGCTGCTGCTGGCGTGGCTGGTGGGCGCGGTGGGGCTCTCCCGCTCCTTGCGCCCGGTGCGCTCGCTGGCGCGGGAGCTCTCCCTGCGCGGCCCGGAGTTCCTCGAGCCCCTCCCCACGCCGCCCCTGCCCGAACTGCGCCCGGCGGTGGAGTCGCTCAACCGCCTGATGGAAGCCCTCTCCCAGGCTTTCGAGCGCCTGAGGGAGCAGGAGCAGGCCGCCAAGCGCTTCGCCTACGGGGCCTCGCACGAGCTGCGCAACCCCCTGGCCGCGCTCAAGGGCTACCTCGAGGTCCTGCAACGCCGCCCCGGCGAGCCCCGCGCCCTGGAGGGGGCCACGCGCGAGGCCCGGCGCATGGAGGCCCTGCTGGGCGGGCTGCTGACCCTGGCCCGCCTCGAGGGCCGCGGCCAGGCCCAGGCCGAGCCCCTCGACCTCGCGGCCTTCCTGCGCGAGCGCTACGGGATGCGGGTCGAGGGGGAGGCTACCGTCACCGCCGAGCCGGCCCTGCTCGAGCTCGCCCTCGACAACCTGCGCCAGAACGCCGAGAAGCACGGGGGGCTGCCGCTGGAGGCCCGGCTCGAGGCCGAGGGCGGCGGGGTCTGGCTCTACCTCGACGACCACGGCCCCGGCTTCCCCGAGGCCCTGTTACCCCGGGCCTTCGAGCCCTTCGTCAAGGGCGACGGCAGCGGGACCGGGCTGGGGCTGGCCCTGGTGGAGGCGGTGGCCCGCGTCCACGGCGGCCGTGTGACGGCGCGCAACCGTCCCGGAGGCGGCGCGCGGGTGGGGATCTGGCTCCCGGCGTGACCCCGCTCCGGCCGGCCTGGGCCTTAAGGCACAGTTAAGCCGGGTCACGTAGCCTTAGGGCGTGAGATCCCTCGCCCTCGCCGTCCTGCCGAGCGCGGTCCGGCCCGCTGGTGAATTGCAACGCCCCGGAGGTCCGTCGTGAAGCCGTACCGCTGGATGCTGGCAGGCCTGCTCCTCTGCCTCGGGGGCCTCCTGGGCGCCGCCGACGGCTCGCCCACCTACCGCGGCGCCGTGAGCGCGATCCTCGGCGCCAACTGCACGGGGTGCCACACCGAGGGGGGCATCGCGCCCTTCCCGCTCGACGACGCCGAGTGGGCCGTGAAGATGGCCCCGGCCATCGCCTCGGCGGTGGCGGAGGGCCGCATGCCGCCCTGGCCGCCCGGCGAGGCCTCGCCCCGGATGCACGGCGAGCGCCGCCTGAGCCCGCAGGCCGTCGAGACGCTGGTGAGCTGGGCCAAGGCCGGGGCCCCGCTGGGGGAGGGCGAGAACGCTGCCCCCGCCGCGGGGAAACCCCCTGCCCGCACCCCCGACCTCACCGCCGCGATGACCAAGGCCTATACCCCGGACGCCAGGCTCTACGACGACTACCGCTGCTTCCTCCTCGACACCGAGTTCCCCCGCGACACCTTCGTGCAGGGCTACCGGGTGCGGCCGGGGCAGAGCCAGCTCGTGCACCACGTCATCCTCTTCGTCGTCGGCCCCGAGGCGGCGCAGCGGGCCAGGGCCCAGGACGGCCGGGACGGGCGGCCCGGCTGGCCGTGCTTCGGCGGGCCCGGCGTGGGGGCCGACACCGGGACCCTCGGCAACGCGCTGGGCTTTTGGGTGCCCGGCACCCAGGGCACCGACTACCCCGCCGGGACCGGCAAGGAGCTCAAGGCGGGCTCGAGGGTGGTCATGCAGGTGCACTACAACCTCAGCGCCCCGGCCCGCCCCGACCAGACGCGCCTCGAGCTCTTCCTGGCCGACCCCACCAGCCGCCCCAAGCCCGTCCGGCGCATGACCCTGGCCGCGCCCGTCGAGGTGCGCTGCCCGCCCGGTGTTTCGGGCCCGGCCTGCGAGCGCGGCTACGCGCTCGAGCGCAGCGAGCTCAAGCGGGTGGCCGAGGGCATCCACTGGCTGTGCGGCACCTCGGTCGAGGACTACCTGCGCCGCCCGCTCGGCGACGGCAGCCGCCAGGCCACCCACTGCGACTTCCCCGTGCGCGAGGACGGCACCGCGCTGGGCGTGCTGGCCCACATGCACCTGCGCGGCACCGCCTTCCGCATCACCCTCAACCCCGGCACCCCCGCCGAGAAGATCCTGCTCGACATCCCCCGCTGGGACTTCCAGTGGCAGGGCGAGTACTGGTTCGAACGGCCCATTGCCCTCAAGCAGGGCGACCGGGTGCGCATAAGCTGCGTTTACGACAACGCCGAGGCCATCCTCGGCCCCGACGGGAAGCCGCTCGAGCCCCGCTACATCACCTGGGGCGAGGGCACCTTCGACGAGATGTGCCTGGGGGGCATCTCCTGGGTGAAGTGAAGGTCCGTGTCATGAAACGCCTCGTGTTCCTGCTGCTCCTGCTCGCCCCGGCGCTGGCCCAGTACTCCGACGCCGAGGTGCTCGCCCGATGCCAGGAGGTCTTTACCCGGATGCGCCCGGTGGGGCTGTACTTCGAGCCCGTCGGCACCGCCCGCCCCCAGGGCTGGCTGATCCGGGTGCTGCTGGGCGGCGGAGCGCCGGGCACCCTGCAGCCCCTCTCCCGCCTGACCCTCGACAACCGCCTGGCCCTGATCCCCGTGGGCCTCGAGGACCTCGCCCAGCCCATCGAGCGCCCCGCCGCCACCGCCCTGCGCCTGCTCAACCAGGGACGCAAGCGCATGGAGCAGATCGGCCAGCGCCTGCAACTGGCCAACTGGATCGTCCCCGAGGCCCAGGCCTACCGCTGCTTCCTCCTGGTCGACGGCCGCGTGGTGGGCTTCCTCCGCCTCGACCGCCGCCTCGAGCCCCTCCCCGAACCCCGCTGGCTCGCCGACTACCGCCGCTCGCCCTACCGCTGGCCGCGGGATGAGACGCAGGCGAACCCGTAGGGGCATCGGGTGTCGGGAGGCTCGTGGCCTGTGGCTAGCAGTGAAAGGAACCCCTCCCCTTCCCTCCCCGGCGATGGGGAGGGGGTATCCCCCCAGCCCCCCTTGCTAAGGGGGGTAAGGAAAGGGCATCTTGCGTTTGGCGTTCGGCTATCGGCTATGGGCTATCAGCTATCGACCATCGACTATCGCCCTAATCCACCAACTCCGCCCTCATCACCGTAACCGCCTGCCCCTGGATGAACACCCGGTTATCGGCCAGCGTCACGCGCAACTCGCCGCCGCGGGCCGAGGCCTGGTAGGCCATGAACTCCTTCTTGCCCAGCTTGGAGGCCCAGTAGACCGGCAGGGCGCAGTGGGCCGAGCCCGTGACCGGGTCTTCGGGGATGCCGATGCCGGGGGCGAAGTAGCGGGAGATGAAGTCGTAGCGGGGGTCGTCGGAGCGCGCGGTGACGATGAGGCGGCCCGGGGCGACCTGCGCGAGGAGGCTGAGGTTGGGGCGGAGCTTGCGCACGGCGTCGGCCGACTCGAGCTCGGCGAGGAAGCGCACCGGGGTCTTGCCGGTGAACACCGGCTTGGCGCCGATGGCCTCGAGCAGGGCGGGGGAGAACTCGACGGGCATCACCGGCTCGACGGGGAAGTTCATCTCGATCCAGTTCCCGGCCCGCACGGCGGTGAGCAGGCCGCTGAGGGTGTGGAACTCGAGCATGGGGCTGCGGCTGTGGCCCTCCTCCCACAGCACGTGGGCGCTCGCCAATGTCGCGTGCCCGCAAAGGGCGATCTCGGCCTCGGGGGTGAACCAGCGCAGGCGGTAGCCGCTGGGCTCGGGGTTCAAAAATGCCGTCTCCGAGAGGTTCATCTCGCGCGCGACCGCCTGCATCCAGGCGGCGGGCCGCGGGGCCTCGAGGATGCACACGGCGGCGGGATTGCCGGAGAACGGCCGGTTGGTGAAGGCGTCAACTTGGACGATTCGCAGACCCATAGCGCGGTACCCCCGACAGCATACCCGGCTGGGTAGACTGTCGGTGTGCGTTTGATCGTCGGTCCACCGGCCTCGGGGCGAACCGGGCTGCTCCAGGAGCGCGCCGCGGAGGCGCTCGGGGCCCGCAAGCGCGTGTGGTGGCTGTGCCTGCCCCACCAGCGGTCTTACGTCTACCGGAGGATGGCCGGGGCGGGGGCGGTGCTGGGGCTCGAGGTGCTCTCCTTCCAGCAGGCCTACTACCGCCTGCTGGCCGCCAGCTACGGCCTGCGCCCCATCCTCACCGGCCCGGCCCGCGTCGCGCTGGTGGGGGAGGCCCTGCGCAGCGAGGCCCAGGGCCTGCCCAACCCCGGCGAGGCCCGCCTGTTCGCCCGCGCCGTGGCCGAGGCCAAGCGCTACGGCGTGCGCCCCGACCACCTTCCGGCCCTCGACCTCGAGAGCCAGCGCTTCAAGCGCGTCTTCGGGCGCTACGAGGAGCTCAAGGCCAGTTGGGGCCGCTGGGACTACGACGACTTCCGCGACGCGGCGGTGCAGCTCGTGGAGGCCGCCCGCTTCGAGCCGCCCGCCGACGTGGTGATCGTCGACGGCTTTCGCGAGCTGCTGCCTTTGGTGCTGCGCTTCCTGAAGGGCTTGGGGCAGGTCGTGGAGGTGTGGGCCGCGCTGCCGGAGGCCCCGCCCGGTCACGCCCCCCTCGAGGTGCTCCCCCCGGCGGCGGGGGCCTGCCGCACCGAGGTCTTCCGCGCCCCCAACCCGGTCGCCGAGGCCCGCTGGGTGCTGCGCTCGCTCAAGCGCGACCTGGCCCAGGGGATGCGCCCTACCGAGGTGGCGGTGGTCGCGCCCGAGTCCCGCCTGCCCGCTCTGATGACCCTGGCCGACGAGTACGGCGTGCCCCTGGTGGACTACACCCCCCGCACCGCCGCCGACACCCCCGAAGGCCGCCTGCTGCTCGACCTGCTCGAGCTCCCCGACTACCCCACCCCCACCCGCCTGCTCGCCATCCCCGACCTCGCCCCCCTGGGCCGCGCCGCCCTCGACGCCGGGCTGGCCGGGCTGGCCCCCGTCCAGCGCCTGGCCCAGCAGATGGGCCTGCAGGCCCAGCTCTCGGCCTGGCTCGAGCGCCTGGAGCCCGCGGGCGACCCCGAGGCCTGGGCCCGCACCCTCATGGACTCCATCCCAGAGGTGCGGGCCGGGCCGCGCCGCGACCTTCTGCTCGAGCGGGCCAAGGAGGCGGGGCGCATCGCCTACGGCCCCGACTTCCGCCGCTGGTGGGCCGCGCTGCTCACCGAGACTTACGAGCCCGTGCGCCCGCCGGGCGGCGTCCCCCTGCTCACCCCGACCCTGGCCTCCGGGGTGCGCTTTTCCAAGCTCTACCTGACCTACGCCGTCGAGGGGGCCTACGGCGCGGGCGAGCGCGAGGACTACTTCATCCCCGAGGAGGAGCGGCTGGCGCTGGAGGCGCTCTACGCCCGCGCCGGCCTGCCCCGCCGCTTCCTGGGCCGCGACCCCCTGATCCTGCGCGAGCTCGCCACCCGCGCCCCCTGCGTGACCATCACCTACCCCGAGGCCGACCAGAGCGGCCCCCTCGAGCCCGAGCCCGTCCTCATCCCCGACCCCCGCCGCCTTCCCCGCATCCCCGACCTCCCCACCGCCAGCCGCCTCGAGGTGCCCGGCGACGGCCTCTACCGCCCCCCCGACGGCCCGGTGCGGCTGGGCCCGGCCACCGTCGAGGACCTGCGCCGCTACGACGAGTGCGGCTTCAAGTTCTGGGTCGAGCGTGTGGCGGGCGGCCCGCGCGAGGAGGTGAGCGGCTGGCGCGCCCTGGTGCGCGAGCTCCGCGCCCTCAAGCGCCTCAACGAGGCCCGGCTCGAGGCCCTCGCCCAGCGCTTCCCCGAGGCCGAGGGCTGGCTGCGGGCCCACCAGGAGCTGCTCTTCGCGCTCAACCTGGGCTTCGCCTGGCCGGAGAACGCCACACCCCAGGCCCGCGTGGACGGCGCGCTCAACCGGGGCGGCGAGTACAACTTCTACACCTTCGCCCCCCCCGACACCGACGACCCCACCGCCTTCCTGCGCGGCCGCTGGGGCGAGCTGTGGCTGGCAGGCTACCTGCTCAAGCACAACCCCCGCCAGGTCAAGAGCGTGCGCCTGTGGGTCTGGCCCGTCCTGGGCTCCCCGCTCCCCGTCTACGACAAGCCCATCTCCCAGATCACCGGCCCCATCCAATGGCGCAACGAGAAGGTGCGGGCCACGCTCGAGCGCTACCAGCGCGGCGAGGTCAAGCCCAACCCCGGCTTCATCTGCCGCGAGTGCCAGGTGAGGGACGTGTGCCGGGAGGGGAAGGTAGGGTGAGAAGCGGTAATACCAGATTCGGTTGGTCCGTCACCGAACGGTGACGGACCAACCCGGCCGAAGGGAGACGCTTTCTTCGCCGGCCGTCAGGGAGGGGTGTGCTCTAGGATTCAAAAAGATAGCCTCCGGGGCTCTTTGGATCGGATGATTATCTTTTTGAATCCGGTATAAGCCGTCAGCGGTCAGCTTGTGGCTCGTGGTTACCCCACCCCGGCCCTCCCCGCGGGCGGGGAGGGGGTATCCCCCCAGCCCCCCTTGTTAAGGGGGGTGAAGAAGGGGCGTTTTGCGTTTTGCGTTTGGCTATCAGCTATTGGCTATTGGCTATCGACCATCGACTATCAACCGCCGCATGCCGCGCTACGTACTCCTCCACGTGCGCCTGGAAGGCCTTCACCAGCGCGCTTACCTTCGGCCCTACCTGCCCGTTGCCCACTAGGCGGTCGTCGATACGGGTCACGGGCATGACGCCGCGGGTCGAGCTCGTGATGAACACCTCGTCGGCGGCGTAGAGCTCGTCGAGGGTGAAGGCCCGGTGCTCGACGGGCATGAGCTGTTCGGCCAGGCGAAGGGCGTGGATGCGGGTGATGCCGGGGAGCACGCCGTCCTTGGCGGTGACGAGCACGCCGTCCTTGACGAAACCCAGGCTCGAGCGCGCCCCTTCGGTGACCCACTTCCCGTCGTGATAGATCACCTCGGCAGCGCCCTCGGCCTTCATGCGCGGCCCCAGCTTGACGGCGGTGAGGTAGGCGGTGGTCTTGGCCTCGGGGATCTCGCGCTCGTGGCGGTGGGTGATGACCTTCACGCCCTGCTGGTAGAGGGCGGGCGGGTACTCGCGCAGGGCGATGGGGGCGATGATCAGGTTGGGGTGGCCGGGGGTGAAGATGTCCTCGGAGTAGCCGCCCGTGAGCACGAGCTGGATCCCCGCGCTCTGGAGGTTGTTGGCGCGGATCAGCTCGCGCACGAAGCCCTCGAGCTCGGCCCTGGAGTAGGGCACCTCGAGGTCGATGGCGCGGCTGGAGTTCTCGAAGCGGTCGAGGTGGTCCTCGATGAACACCGGGACGCCGCGCAGCACCCGGAAGAACTCGAAGGCCCCGTAGCCCCGCCGCAGCCCCAGGTCGCTGATGTGGATTTTCGCGTCGGCGTCGCGCACCAACTGTCCGTTGAGGTTCACGTATTCCATCGCCACAGCCTCTAGTGTGCGTAGTTTAGCGCATCGCGCCCCTCAGCCCTCGAGGTTCCTGAGCCGTGCGGCGGTCTGGGCCTTGTCCAGCTCACCCCGGCCCACGGCGAGCGCCAACTCGTAGGCGGCGTCCTCGCTCAGGGTGCAGGGGGAGCCGTTGAGCTCGAGGAAGGTCAGGGCGGCCAGCAGCCCGGTGCGCTTGTTCCCGTCGACGAAGGTATGACCGGTGGCGATGTGGAAGAGGTAGGCTGCCGCCTGCTCGTGGAGCGTGGGGTGCAGCAACTGTCCCCCGAACTCGGCCTGGGCTTGCAGGACGGCGGACTCCAGCCGCCCAGGGTCCAGACACCCCGGCTCGCCTCCGTGCATCTCCAACGCCAGGTCGTGCAGGAGCATGACCTCGGCCACGCTCAGCCAGCGGGTGGGCCTCATTCGTCCCCACGGTCGTAGGCGGCCAGCCGGCGCAGGGTGTTGCCGTACCGCCCAACCACCGCCCGCAGGGCCCGCTCGAACTCGGGGTCGAGGGCCCTGGCCGGGCGGATCAGGATGCCATCCTCGGTGGCCTCGACCTCCACGGTGTCGCCGGAATGGAGCCCTAGGCGCTCGAGCAGGTCGGGCGGCAGGGTCACGGCGGTGCTGTTGCCCAGGCTCAGCAGGGTGCGCTTCACACCGGAATTATAACGCTGTTTATACCTGGCCCTGAACGGGTAAGATTCGGGCGGAAATGGGCATGAGGGTTCGCGTGGCCTCCGCCGGGACTGGCAAGACCGCCAGCCTGGTGCTGCGCTACCTCGAGCTCATCGCCTCGGGCACGCCCTTGCGCCGCATCGCGGGCGTCACCTTTACCCGCAAGGCCGCCGACGAGCTGCGGGTGCGGGTGGGGCGGGCCGTCGAGGACGTGCTGGCCCAGGGGCAGCACCTCGGCTTCGTGGCCGACCCCGCGGGCCGCGCGCGCTTCGAGGAGGCCCGGCTCGAGCTCGGCGGGGCCACCCTCACCACCATCCACGGCTTCATGGCCCAGGCCCTGCGGCTCTCCGCGCCCCTGCTGGGCCTCGACCCCGACTTCAGCCTGATGGGCGACTGGGAAGCCAAGGCTATCTTCGAGGAGGAGTGGCAGTCGCTGCTCTACCTCGCCGCCGACCCCGAGCACCCCCTGCACGGCCTGGCGACCCCCGACCTCGGCGAGGCCCTGCTCTTCCTCTTCGACAAGCGCTCGCTGGCGGGCGCCTTCGAGCCCGCCCCCGGCGAGGCCAACGAGCGGCTGGTGAGGGTGTACCAGGCGGTGTTCGCGGCCTACGAGAAGCGGCTGGGGTTCAACCTGCTCTCGCCCTCGGAGATCGAGCGGCGGGCCATCGGGATGGTGGGCAACCGGCGGGCGGTGGAGCGGCTGCTGGGGCGCTACCAGGTGATGCTCGTGGATGAGTTCCAGGACGTGAACCCCTTGCAGGGCGAGTTCTTCAGCGTGCTGCGCGACGCGGGGATGCCGATGGAGGTGGTGGGCGACCCCAAGCAGTCCATCTACGCCTTCCGCGACGCCGACGTGGAGGTGTTCCGCCGGGCCCGGCGCGAAGGCCTCGAGCTCGAGCCCCTCTCCACCACCTACCGCCACGCCAGCGTGCTGGTGCGCTTCCTCAACCGCCTCACCGCCGAGCTCGCCAAGCGCGGGCTGGGCTTCGGCCCGGAGGAGGCTCCCAGCGTGGCGGGGGTGCGGGGCGAGGTGGGCAAGCTCGAGCTGCACTGGGTCGAGGGCGACGTGCCCATGGACGAGCTGCGCCGCTTCGAGGCCCAGGTGCTCGCCGAGCGGCTGCGGGCGCTGTCGAGCCGGGTGCCCCTCTCGCAGATGGCCGTGCTGGCGCGCTCCCGCGCCAGCTTCCCCTTCCTCGAGGAGGCCCTGCAGCGCGAGGGCCTCGACTACGTGCTGCTGCAAGGGCGCGGCTACTACGAGCGGCAGGAGATCCGCGACCTCTACCACGCGCTGCGCGTCGGGTTCGACCTGCTGGCGCACGGCGTCCCGAAGGGAACGGCTCTTTCCACGCTCTCGCTGGCGGCCTGGCTGCGCAGCCCCTTCGGGCAGATGGGCCTGGCCGACCTCGAGCGCGTCCTCACCTCCGAGGCGCCGCTCTCCACCCTCGAGCTCGCCTACCCCGAGGTGTGGGAACGGCTGGAGCGGGTGCGCCGCCGGGTGCGCCAGTCGGCCCCGCTCGAAGCGCTCAAGTTCCTGGTGCGCGAGCCCTTCATCGGGGGGAAGTCCTACCTCGACTTCCTCGACTCCCGCGCCCGCGAGAACGTCGACGCCCTGCTCTTCGAGGTGGCCCGCCGCCCGCCGCGCGACCTCGAGGTGCTCCTGGAGCGCCTGCAGATGCTCTCGCGCCAGGCTGAGGCCGGCGACGTGCCCCAGAGCGGGGAGGGCATCCAGCTCCTCACCGTCCACGCGGCCAAGGGGCTCGAGTGGCCCCTGGTGGCGGTCTTCGACCTCGGGCGCATGAACAGCCACCGCGCCCAGCCGCTCTACCTGGGCGAGGGCGGGCGGGTGGCCCTGCCCGACACCCCCTGCTTCGAGGCTTTCCGCGAGCAGGTCAAAGCCCGCGAGGAGGAGGAGAGCTACCGCCTGCTCTACGTCGCCGCCAGCCGCGCCCGCGACGTGCTGGTAATGACCGGCAGCGTCAAGGAGGGCAAGCCCACCGGCTGGGCCCAGGCCTTGGTCGAGGTCGGCTTCGGCCCCGACGCCCCCGCCTACCAGCGCCCCGACTACTTCCACCAGACCTGGCGCTACCGCCCCGTAGCCGAGGTGCGCCCCCGGCCCGTTGCGGCCCCGCCCGAGATCCCCGAGTGGCTCGAGGCCCGCTTCCACCCCAACCCCTACCCCCCGCTCTACTCCCCCTCCGCGCTCAAGAAGGAGGAGGCCGCCCCGCTCCCCCTGCCCGACCTCGAGGAGGGCGAGGAGATCCCCGGCCGCGCCCGCGCCGTGGGTACGCTGGTCCACTACGCCATCGGCCAGAACTGGCGCTTCTCCAACCCCGACCACTACCGCAACCTCGAGGCCCAGGAGGTGATGTTCCCCTTCGACCCCGACGAGCGCGGGGCCATCATGCGGGAGGTGGGCGAGCTGCTGGGGCGCTACGAGGCCCTGCTCGGCGACGGCCTCCCCTGGCCCCGCGACGAGGACTACCCCGAGTTCCCCATGGCCCTGCCGCTGGGCGACACCGTGTGGCAGGGCGTCATCGACCGGCTTTACCGGGTGGGCGAGCGCTGGTTCCTCGAGGACTACAAGACCGACCGCGAGATCGAGCCCAGCCGCTACCACTTCCAGCTCGCCGTCTACCGCGAGGCCATCCGCCAGGCCTGGAAGGTAGACCCTGAGGTGCGGCTGGTGTATCTGCGCTTCGGGGAGATCGTGCCGGTGGGGAGGGGGGAGCTCGAGGCGGCGTTGAGGGAGGTCGATGGTGGATAGCCCATAGCCGATAGCCGATAGCCGAACGCTGAACGCGGGTCGTACGTCCTACGTCGTACGCAATACGCAAGACGCAAGACGCAAAACGCAAGACGCTTTGGCCCTCACCCCTTGACCCTAGGCCCTCGACAAGCCGGAAGCCACAGGCCACTAGCCACTAGCTCCCCTCTCTCAGCTAAGAAGCGCCAAAAGGCCGTAGAGTTAGGCCGAACGTGCGGGGATCGGTCTGGACACTGTTGGTTTTGTCGGCGCTGGTCGGGGCTTGGGTGCTGTGGAGCAATTCGGGGAGCAGGGCTCGGCCTGGCCTGCCGCAGGCGGCGGAGGTGCTCGAGCAGCCCCTTCCGGTCGAGAGCCCCTGCCTCGAGCTGCCCGAAGCCGAAGAGGTAGCGCCGCCAGCGGTGCCCCCGGCCATCCGCGGGCGGGTGGGGCTCTACGTGGCCCGTTTCGAGCCGGGGGAGAGCGAGTTCCGGCCCTCAAAGGTGGTGCAGATCGCCCCGGAGGACGTGTTCCCGCTGGCCTCGAACTACAAGACGGCGGTGTGGCTCGAGGTGCTGCGCCAGGCCGACCGGGGCAGCCTCGACATGGAGGAGCGCTTCGTCGTCACGCGGGCTAACCAGTCGCTCGGCGGCTACCCCTACGACAACACGCCGGTCCTGGGCCTGGGCTATCGCATGATCGAGCACTCCGACAACACCGCCACCGACATCCTCCACCGCCGCGTGGGGCTGGGCAGCCTGCAACCCCTGGCCGACGAGCTCAAGCTCTGCAAGACGCGCCTCCTGCTGCCCACCAAGACCTGGTGGACGGCGGAGAGCGGCCTCGGCGGCCCCGACTTCCCCCGCTACAACCTGCTGAGCTCGAGCCGCCGCTTCGCCCAGGCCCCGCCGGAAGAACGCCTGCAGATCGCACAGCGCCTCGACGCCATCGCCCAGACCCTCCATCCCGACCGCCTGTACCGGGCCTTCAAGACCTTCTACGCCGGGGGCTACACCTGGGAACAGATGGCCCAGATCGACCGCAACCTCCAGAACGCCTCCACGCCCGTGGAGTGGGCCCGCTTCCTGTGGGCGGCCTTCACCCACAACGGCCTCTCGCCCGAGACCGACGCGCACTTCCGCGAGGTGATGGCCAAGGGCTACGGCTGGCGCCACCTGCGCGTGCGCTACAGCTACTACGGCGGCAAGTCGGGCAACACAGCGGGGGTACTGGGCTTCACCGGCTACCTCGAGGCCCCCGACGGCTGCCGCTACGTCTACGTCTTCCTCAGCGACACCATCCCCGAGATCTACACCTTCCACCTTCGCCGCGACGCCTTCAGCCTGATCAACCAGGCGTTGCTGCGGCTGGGGATGGAGGGGAGGTGAGGGAAAAGCGCTCAGCCGTCAGCGCGTGGCCTGTGGTTTACCCCTCCCCGCCGGCGTCGAGGGTCCAGGGCCGGGGGCCAAGACGTCTGGCGTTTTGCGTCTTGCGTACTGCGTTTGGCGTACGACGCAGGACGTACGACGCAGGGCGCAGGACGTACGACCGCGCCCAGCGCCCGGCTATCGGCTATCAGCTATCAACCGCACCGGGCACAGCTCAGGCCGGAAGGTCATCTGCACGAGCTGTTGGGCGAAGAGGGGAACCCGGCTGGTGCGGAGCCTTAACTCGACGGCGTAGCGCCGGTCAGGGCTGAGCTCGAGCAGGCAGCGGGTGAGGCTGTAGCCCTCGGCGGCGAACTCGAGCACGTATCGGCCGGGGTCGTGGTAAAAGGTGAAGCTCCGCGGCAGGATCACCGAGCGGTGCAGGGGCTGGCCCTGGGGGGTCTCGAGCGTGACCGTGAGGCTCTGGGGCGGGGCGGCCTCGAAGCTGAGCCGGACGCGCACCTCGGCGGTGCCTCTCAGGGCCTGAGCCTGGGTGCCGGGGGCCAGGCTCGAGCGCTGCCCCGGCACGGGCAGGGTGGCCTGCAGGCCGCCCAAGCCCACGTTGCTGGGGTCCGTCGGCAGGGGCGGGGGGGCCTGCCGGGGCACCAGGTTCATGATGGTGGCGAGGATGGCGGTGCCGATGTAGAAGGCGGTCTTGGTGGAGTTGGCCTCGAGGATCAGCGCCAGCAGCGCCCCCAGCACGACGAAAAGCCCGGCCGCCAGCAGCGGGCTCACGAAGGCCAGCCCCAAGCTCCCCAGCACCTGCGCGGCCTGGAACACCGTGGAGTTGGTGCGCTGCCCGATCAGGTCGGAGAGCACCGCCACGAAGGCCCCTACCGCCCCCGCCCCGGCCAGGCTCCAGGCCGGTGTGACTGCCGCCGTTCGCGCCATACTTCCTCCTGGTTCCATGGTAGCGCGCCTCCATGAGCCCAGCCGGAGCCTAAAATCGGGGCATGCGCCACCTCGAGCTCGCCTTCACCGGCCCCGCCACCTTCCTCAAAGCCCCCCACCGCCCCCTGAGCGAGCCCTGGACCGCCGACGTGGGCTTTTTGGGCCTGCCCTACGACTTCGCCGTGGGCTACCGCCCCGGCGCCCGCTTCGCGCCGAACGCCCTGCGCGAGGCCAGCGGCCGCTACGCCCCCGGACCCGAGGGCTACTTCGACCTCGAGACCGAGACCTACCGCCTGCAGGACGTGAGCCTGGTGGACGCGGGCGACGTGGACCCGGCCCAGCTCGAGTACGCCGAGTCCTTCCGCCGCATCACCGAGACCGCCCGCGAACTCAGGAAGCGCGTCCGGCTGCCCGTGTTCGTAGGCGGCGACCACTCGGTCACCTACCCCGTGCTGCGAGCCTACGACGACCTCGAGGAGCTCTACGTCGTCCAGCTCGACGCCCACCTCGACTTTTCCGACCTCCGCAACGCCACGCGCTACGCCAACTCTTCTCCCTTCCGCCGCGCCGTCGAGGACGTACCCGGCCTGAGGCACATCACCGTGATCGGCCTGCGGGGCCTGCGCACCAACCCCGAGGCCTACCGGGCCGCCAAAGAGCGCGGCCATACGCTCATCCCGGCAACCAAGGTGCGGCAGAACCTCAGCGAGGTCCTGGCCCAGCTTCCCCAGGGCAAAAAGATCTACCTCAGCTTCGACGCCGACGTGCTCGACCCTTCCATCCTGCCCGGCACCAGCAGCCCCGAGGTCGAGGGCCTGACCTACGGTGAGGCCATGCAGGTGGTGCGGCAGACCATCGCGCAAAACGAACTCGTGGGCTTCGACTTCGTGGAGCTTACGCCGGGGTTGGACTCGAGCGGGCTGAGTTCTCTGGTAGGGGCACGGCTTCTGGCTGAGGTGCTGGCGGTGTGGGGGCACTTGCCGTGAAAGCGATCTAATGTGTAGTACGCACGTGTGAGTTGAGAAGCATACTATCTAAGGGGTTTGGATATGCGTGTCGCTCTTGCTATTCCCGGTGTTACGCCGCATGTCGATAAGAACATCCAGAAGATTTACGACTTTTCAGTACAAGCCGCTCAGAGTGGCGCGACAGCTATTTTCTTTTCCGAAGCCGCAATTACAGGCTTCATCAATACCGGTGATCCGCTCTACGATAGAACACTCGGATACACGGTGCCAGGTCAAATCACTGCCCAGATCGGCCAAGTCGCCCGGTCGTTCTCTCTCTGGGTCGGCATTGGTGTATTTGAGCAAGACTCTGGGAAGTTGTACGACACTTATGTTGTTCTGTCGCCACAGGGGACGATCGAAACGAAATATCGTCGTATAGACAACCACTGGCACCATTGGCACAGTAGACCATGCAACGACATGATCTATGCAGAGGGAGAGCAGATCTCCGCAAGTCGTCTGCCTATCGGCACGACTACCTATCTGCTCTGTGGCGACCTCTTCAACGATGCCGCACTCGAGCAGGTCAAACAACTCCACCCCGACTGGTTAGTCGTGCCAATGGCACGAGGGTACGACTCAGAAGTCTCCACAGCGGAGCAATGGTATGCCCAGGAACGTTATTACTATGTCGAACGATCGCGAGCAGCGGGGGTGAATCTCCTCCTCGTTAACCAGTTGGCAAATTGGGACACGAACTTCACATACTTCGGCGGCGCGATGGCAGTTACGAAAGAGGGCATCATCCTGAATGAATACCCTCTCGAACAAGAAGGAATCCTGTATATCGACATCAATTGAGTGCAACTCCGGGCGGGCCAACAAGCCCATGCCGTTGACGCCGCTGCGTGTTCCCAACATTCTGGCTTTTTTGAAGGTCAGAAGCAACCCAAATGTCGTCCCGATCTATCAGTAGCGGCGCAACTGATGGGCAATCCGTTAGGCCCCGATCGGCTCGAGGCGCAGCTTAAGCCCCAGCGCCCTAATAACCTTCATCACGGTGGCGAATTCGGGGTTGCCCTCCCTGGAAAGTGCTTTGTACAGGCTCTCGCGCGAAAGCCCGGCATCCCCTGCCGCCTGCGACATCCCCTGAGCCCGGGCTACACTCCTGTAAGGACAGAAGTCTGCCCCTCCTCGAGCCGTTCGGCGTTACCTGGACTCGAGCGGCCTGAGTGGCCTGAGTGCTCTGGCACGGGCGCGGCTGCTGGCTGAGGCGATATCCAGGTGGCACCCGCACTCTCGCTGACCCACCTTCACGGTAGGTCGATCGTGGCTAGGCCGTTCCAGGCCTCGAGGGCGATAAGACGCCATCGGCAGAGGTAGCGGTCGAAGGAGATTTCCGGGGGCGCAGCCGGTAGTGCAGCCGTAGGAAGACCTGGCCCCATATCCGGAACTCGTGGTCGGCCCGTACGTCGGCGCCGGAGGGGTAGACCCGGATGGTCTCGCGCATCGTGGGCACGTAGCGCACCCAGAAACGGCTCCCACGGTCGCGTACGGTGAAGTAGAACCCGGCGTCCCCGAAGCCCTTCCCGCTCGAGGTGATCGAGAACGAGCCGTCGTCATGGGCTTTAGGCTTCATCACAACGACGGCGTTCCCGTTGGGCAGGGGGAAGACCACCTTGACGCAGGCCCCCTCCTGCCCGGGAATTTTGCACACGGAGTAGGTGCCGGCGTAGAGCACGTGGTTGTTCGAGCGCAGTTGCCGGACCCAGGCCGTGTAGCGCACCCTCCCGGTGTAGGGCTCCACCAGCCGCACCACCTCGCTCGTGACGCCCAGGCTCGTGTCCAGACCCGTCAGCGGCACGTTGAGCTGCTGGAGCCTCCGGCTGAAAAGCCCTGCCAGCGCGCGCCCGAGGGGACGGAACAGGCCGTTCCACTCGGCCCAGGCGTCGAGCTCGTAGTTCGAGGTGTGCTCGTAGAAGTCGATGATTTGGGGGCTGACCTTTTCGGGCGAGAACTCCGCCGAGGCCAGCCGGCCGAAGTCCTCGATGAGGCCGCTGTTCGGCGGCTGCCGTTGCACGAGAAGGCCGGATTCGGCGGCGAGCTCCTCGAAGAACTGCGGCCCGATGCCGGTGGTTTTCCCGACGGGCCCCTCGAGCCAGGGTTCACGCTCGAGATCGACCCGTTTTCCCGTGAGCTGCACCCAGCGTTGAGTAACCCAGTCAGAGAGGTAGCCCTGCCGAGGGCCTAGCCATAGCATGGTTCCCATCAATATAAACGGAATGGATCGGAGTATGGCCCCAGCGGTAGAGGGCCTCGAGCGCATTCCCTGAATCCACTACCACGAAATCGGCCCGCGCCCCCACCTCAATCCTTCCCAAATCCTTCCTTCCTAAGGCCAGCGCCGCGTTCTCGGTGTGGGCGATCAGGGCTTCCTCGGCGCTGAGGCGGCCCAGGCTCATGGTGAGCTGCATCCCCAGCCAGGGGCTGTAGAGGGGGCTGGAGCCGGGGTTGTGGTCGGTGGCGATGGCGACCCTCACGCCCGCGTCCCACATGGCCCGCGCGTCGGGGAAGGGCTTGCGCAGGATGACCGCCGCGCCGGGCAGGACGGTGCCCACCGTGCCGCTCTTGGCCAGGGCCTGCCAGTCGCCCGGGGTGGACTGCTCGAGGTGGTCCGCCGACAGTGCCCCGAGCTCCGCCGCGAGCTTGGTGGCCCCGGTGTGGGCGATCTGCTCGGCGTGGACCTTGACCTTGAGGCCCTGGGACAGGGCGGCCTCGAGGATTCGCCGGGTTTCCTCGAGGGTGAACGCCCCCTGGTCGCAGAACACGTCCACGGCCTCGGCCAGCCCGCTACGGGCCACCTCGGGGATGAGCTCGGCGGTGAACATCGCCACGTACTTTTCCCGCTCCCAGCCCTTAGGCACCACGTGGGCGAGCAGGGTGGGGAAGACGCGCTGGGGCAGGGTTTCCCCGAGCCGCCGGATCACCCGCAACATCTTGAGCTCGGCCTCGGGCTCGAGGCCGTAGCCGCTCTTGACCTCGAGGCTGGTCACGCCCTGGGCCAGGAAGAGGGCGGCGCGGGCGGCGGCCAGCTCGTAAAGCTCCTCCTCGGAGGCCGCAGCCGTGGCCCGCACCGTCGAGTAGATCCCGCCCCCGGCGGCCAGGATGGCCTCGTAGCTCTCGCCCCTCGCCCGCTGGAGGTACTCGCCCAGCCGGTTCCCGCCGTAGACCAGGTGGGTGTGCGCGTCCACGATGCCCGGCACCACGCCTAAGTACCGGCGTCCGCCGGGGGCCGATGGCCCTTCACTGCGCCCGCCCAGGGCGGTCTGGGGCCAGCCGCGGTACTTCTCCGGCAGGTCGGCCTCGGCCCCGACCCAGACAAAGCGCCCGTCCTGCACCGCGAGGGCGGCGCGCTCGAGCCTTTCCCTCGGCGTGTAAAGCTCAGCGATGCCCGTAAATACCTGTTTCATTCGACCCCTCGCGAGAGTGCCCGCGAGTCTCCTCGGACTATCGGGCCCGTTGTCGTGGCTATCGACCATCGACTATCGACTATCGACGGCTTCTGAAGGAAGCCTACTTCTCCCACCCCGCCAGGTCGAGGCCGCGTTCCCTCGCTACTTCCTTCGCCGAGTCGTAGCCCGCGTGGGCGTGGCGCATCACGCCGGTGCCGGGGTCGTTGGTGAGGACGCGCTCGAGGCGGTAGGCAGCTTCCTCCGAGCCATCCGCCACCGTGACCTGCCCGGCGTGGAGGCTGTAGCCCATGCCCACCCCGCCGCCGTGGTGGAAGCTGACCCAGGCCGCGCCCGAGACCGCGTTGAGCGCGAAGTTGAGCAGGGGCCAGTCGGCCACGGCGTCGGAGCTGTCGAGCATGGCCTCGGTCTCGCGGTAGGGGGAGGCCACCGAGCCCGCGTCGAGGTGGTCGCGCCCGATGACGACGGGGGCCCCCACCTCGCCCTTGCGCACCATCTCGTTGAACAAGAGCCCGGCCTTGTCGCGCTCCTTGTAGCCCAGCCAGCAGATGCGGGCGGGGAGGCCCTGGAACTTGAACTTCTTCACGCCCTCGGTGAGCCAGCGGGAGAGGCCCTCGTCCTCGGGGAAGAGCTCGAGCACGGCCTTATCGGTCTTGTAGATGTCCTCAGGTCTGCCGGAGAGCGCCACCCAGCGGAAGGGGCCGCGCCCCTCGCAGAACTGGTCGCGGATGAAGGCGGGCACGAAGCCGGGGTAGCTGAAGGCCTCGCTGAAGCCGCCGAGCTGGGCGAAGGCCCGCAGGTTGTTGCCGTAGTCGAAGGCCACCGCGCCCTGCTTCTGCATCTCCACGATGGCGGCGCAGTGCCGGACCATCGACTCGAGCACCCGGCCCCGGTAGCCCTCGGGGTCGGCCTTGCGCAGGGTTTCGGGGTCCTCGTCGGCGTGCAGGACGGGGATGTAGCCGTAGAGGGGGTCGTGGGCGCTGGTCTGGTCGGTGACGAGCTCGGGGGTGAAGCCCCGGCGCACCATCTCGGGCAGGACCTCGGCGGTGTTGCCCAACAGCCCGATGGAGAGGGGCTCGCCCCCCTGCTTGGCCTCCTCCGCGAGCCGGAGGGCTTCGTCGAGGGAGTCGGCCCGCACGTCGAGGTAGGCGGTGTCCAGGCGGCGCTGGATGCGCTCGGGGTCGATCTCGACGCAGATCGCCACCCCGCCGTTGAGGGTCACGGCCAGGGGCTGCGCCCCGCCCATGCCGCCCAGCCCGCCGGTGACGGTGACGGTGCCCTTCAGCGAGCCGCCGAAGTGCTTGCGGGCCGCGGCGGCGAAGGTCTCGTAGGTGCCCTGGAGGATGCCCTGGGTGCCGATGTAGATCCAGCTTCCCGCCGTCATCTGGCCGTACATCATCAGGCCCAGACGGTCCAGGCGGTCGAACTCCTCCCAGGTGGCCCACCTGGGGACCAGGTTGGAGTTGGCGAGGATGACCCGGGGGGCCAGGGGCTGGGTCTTGAACACCCCCACCGCCCGGCCCGACTGCACCAGCAAGGTCTCGTCGTTCTCGAGGCGCTCCAGCACCTCCAAGATGCGCTGCAAGTCCTGGGGCGAGCGGGCCGCCTTGCCGCGCCCGCCGTAGACGATGAGCTCTTCGGGCTTCTCGGCTACCTCGGCGTCGAGGTTATTCAAGAGCATGCGCTTGGCGGCTTCCTGGATCCAGCCTTTGGCGGTTTTGGCGGGGCCTCGAGGGGCTTTGTAGGTCATGGGCGTTCTCCTTGGGGCGTGAAGGTGTCTTCAAAAAAGTAGCGGTCCCCGCGCATCAGGTACTCGACCCAGGTCACGGGGGTCTGTAGGGTGTAGGTCACGCGCTCCAGCCGCAGCCCCGGCGCCCCGGCGGGCTGGGCGAGCAGGGCGGCGACCTCGGGATCGAGCGCCACGGCCCCTAGGCGCTGCCAGACCCTGGTGAGGGGCAGGCCCAGCGCGTGCACCAGGATGTCGTGGAGCGACTCGGCGGTGAGGTCGTGCTCCAGCACCGCGCCGCAGCGCGCGGCGTCGAGGTAGCGGGTCTCGAGGATCACCGGCTCCTCGTCCAAAAAGCGCAGACGCCGCACGCAGAGGGTGTCGGCGGTGCCCAGCTTCTCGGCCACCTCGGCGGGGGCGGGTCGGGGCTCGGCCACGAGCACCTGGGTCCGGGGCACGGCCCCCTGCGCGGCGGCGAACTCGTAGAAGGGCCGCACCCGCAGGGAACCCTGGCTGAAGCGGCGCTCGGCGGGGAAGCTGCCCTTGCCCTGCTGCCTCGAGAGGTAGCCCTCGCGCTCGAGCTCCTGCAAGGCCCGCCGCGCGGTCATGCGGCTGACGCCGAAGCGCTGGGAGAGCTGGTTCTCCGAGAGGGGAAAACCGGGCTGGGGCTTGGCGAGTTCGCGCAACACCGCTTCCTTGACCTGGAGGTACTTCACAAGGGAACCTCTTTCGACCCCGTAAACGGGTTTTCAGGGCATGAGGGTTACGGTTTAGCGCACCGGGGGTTTACGGGGACCCCTCACAAGTTGTATATACAACCTAGCGTGAAGCGAGGTCAAGCATGGTCGAACTGGATGCGGGCGTGAGCCTCGAGGCCTTTGAGCGTGTGGTGCGCGGGGGCGAGCCCGTCAGGCTCGCGCAGGCCGCGCGGGAACGGGTGGCCCGCTGCCGGGCCTTCGTGGACGAGCTGGTGGAGAAGGGGGCGCCGGTCTACGGCCTCAACACCGGCTTCGGCAAGCTGGCGACGGTGCGGATCGCGCCGCAGGACCTCAGGCTCTTGCAGCGCAACCTGCTGCTGTCCCACGCCATCGGGGTGGGGGAGCCCTTCGCGCCCGAGGTGGTGCGGGGGATGCTTCTGCTGCGGGTGCAGAGCCTGGCGATGGGCTACTCCGGGGTCCGCCCGGTGGTGCTCGACTACCTGACGGAGTTCCTCAACCAGGGCGTCACCCCGGTGGTGCCCTCCCAGGGCTCGGTGGGGGCTTCGGGCGACCTGGCCCCCCTCGCCCACATGTGCCTGCCGCTGATCGGGGAGGGTGAGGTGGAGTACCGGGGGCAGGTGCGCCCGCCGGGCGAGGTGCTGCGGGAGCTGGGTTTGGAGCCCTTAGAGCTCGAGGCCAAGGAGGGCTTGGCCCTCATCAACGGCACCCAGGCCATGGCCTCGCTGCTGGCCCTGCTGCTCCTCGACAGCGCGACGTTGCTCAAGAGCGCCGACCTGGCCGCCGCCATGAGCGTCGAGGCCCTCAAGGCCAGCCACCGCCCCTTCGACGAGGCGGTGAGCCGCCTGCGCCCCCACCCCGGCATGGCCGCCACCAGCGCCAACGTGCGGAAACTGCTCGAGGACTCCGAGATCATGCGCTCGCACATCGACTGCGACAAGGTGCAGGACGCCTACAGCCTGCGCGCCGTTCCCCAGGTGCACGGGGCCAGCCGGGATGCCCTCGTTCACGTGCGAGAGGTGGTGCTGCGCGAGATGATGAGCGTCACCGACAACCCCCTGGTGCTACCCGACGAGGCCCGCACCCTCTCAGCCGGCAACTTCCACGGCCAGCCCCTGGCCCTGGCCGCCGACTACGCCGGCATCGCCCTGGCCGAGCTCGCCAACATCTCCGAGCGCCGCATCGAGCAGATGCTCAACCCCTCGCTCTCGGGCCTCCCGGCCTTCCTGGCCGAGGGCAGCGGGCTCAACTCGGGCCTGATGATCAGCCAGTACACCGCCGCCGCCCTCGTCAGCGAGAACAAGGTGCTCGCCCACCCGGCCTCCGTGGACTCCATCCCCACCAGCGCCAACCAGGAGGACCACGTCTCGATGGGCACCCACGCCGCCCGCAAGGCCCGCGCCATCTACGAGAACGTGCTGTGGGTGCTGGCCATCGAGCTCGCCTCCGCCTCCCAGGCCCTCGACTTCCACGCCCCGCTGCGGCCGGGCAAGGGCGTGGAGGCCATCTACCGGCGTATCCGGGAGGAGATCCCGCACCTCGACCGCGACCGTTACCTCAAGCCCGAGCTCTCGCGCCTGCGGGAGCTGATCCGCTCGGGAACGCTGGTGCGGGTGGCGGAAGAGGTGGTGGGGGAGATGGTTTGAGGGGGGCGTGCGCCGGACGCCGATAGCCGATAGCCCATAGCCTATAGCTGATAGCCGATAGCTAAATGCAGAACGCCCCTTCTTGACCCCCCTTAGCAAGGGGGGCTGGGGGGATACCCCTCCCCGCCGGCGGGGAGGGAAGGGGTGGGGTGAACCACAGACCACTAGCCTCTAAGGTGAGCCGACGGCTTCCCCGGCTAGCTCGAGGATGCGCCGTGCGGCTTCCTCGCTCACCGGCATCACCGAGAGGCGGTTGCCGCGCCGGACCACCCACAGCTCGTCGGGGGTGAAGGTCTGGCGCAGGGTCTCGAGGCTCACCATGTGCCCGAAGCGCCGGGCGAACTCGACCTCTACCGTCCACCAGCGGGGGTTTTCCGGCTCGGCGGCGGGGTCGTGGTACTCGCTGTGCGGGTCGAACTGGGTGGGGTCTGGCACGCCGGTACGCACGACCTTGCACAGCCCCACGACGCCCGGGGGCTCGGTGCTCGAGTGGTAGAAGAAGGCCAGGTCGCCCGGCTGCATGGAGCGCAGGAAGTTGCGGGCCTGGTAATTGCGCACCCCGTCCCACAGGCTGCGGTGGGCGCGCTCGAGGTCGTCGATGCTGAACGCGTCGGGTTCGGACTTCAACAGCCAGTACGCCATAATGCCAGTCTAATGTTGCCAAAGACGGGCCTAACCCATTTCTTATGTAGGTTGCTACCCTGAGAGTATGAGAAAACTTTGGTTAGCATTCCCGTTGGCCCTCCTCCTCGCAGCCTGCACCATTACCATCGACATAAGCCAAGGCCGAATCCCTGGGCTGTATGTCAAGATTCTCGGTTATGAGACGGAGTATCAAGACAGCAAGGGGCGCTCGTACATCTGCGACAACACCTTCACCACCGGGCGCTACAACTTCCGCTTCGAGGGCGACCTCGACCGCTGGGAGTCGGTGTTCGTGGGCCAGACCACGGGCGAGCGCAGCACGGTGAGCACTTACGTGTACGGCGATAACACCTACGTCGAGGACCCGCCCGGCTACATCCAGGTCAACTTCGCCTTCGGCCCCGGGACCGCGCCCTACCTCGTCAGCGGCCAGCAGATGTCCAAGATCGTGGTGGTGCCCACGCCCAACATCATCGGCTACACCCAGCTCGAGCTCACCTTCTACAATTCGGCGGGCAACTCGGGCAAGGTGCTCCTCAAGGGCATCCCGGTCATTGACAACTGCCCCAACCCTTGAGCACGCGGCTAGACTGAGGGGGTGAAGCTGCTAGCTCCCCTGCTCGAGCGCCTGAGCCCCCGCAAGGTCCTCACCGACCTGCCGCAACGACAGCTCTACCGCTACGACGCCATCGCCGTCGGGGAAACCCCGGCGGCGGTCGTGTTGCCCGAGACCACGCAGGACGTGGTGGAGGTGGTGCGCTTCGCCAAGGCGGCGGGCCTGCCCGTGGTGGCGCGGGGGGCGGCCAGCGGGTTATCGGGCGGGGCGGTGCCGGTGCGGGAGAGCCTGGTGGTGGCGTTCACCAAGATGACGCGCCTCGAGCTCGACCCCATCCGCCGCATCGCCATCGCCCAGCCGGGGGTGGTCACGGCGCAGATCAGCGAGCAGGCCAGGCCCCACGGGCTGTACTACCCGCCCGACCCGGCCTCCTTCCGCACCAGCACCCTGGGCGGCAACCTGGCCGAGAACGCCGGGGGCCCGATGTGCTTCAAGCGCGGCGTGACCGGCGACTACGTGCGCGAGCTCGAGTTCGTGGATGCCGAGGGCGAGGTGCACCGCCTCGGCCGCGAGGCCTACGACCTGCCGGGCCTGCTCATCGGCAGCGAGGGCACGCTGGGCCTGATCACCGAGGCCACGGTGGGCCTCGAGCCCCTCCCCAAGCACACCCGCACCCTCATGGCGCACTTCGCCGAGGTGGGGCAGGCCGCCGAGGCCGTCTCCAAGGCCATCGCGGCCGGGGCGGTCCCGGCGAAGCTGGAATTCCTGGACCAGGGCTGCATCCGCGCGGTCGAGGACTACCTGCACCTGGGCCTGCCGGTGGACGCGGCGGCGCTGCTGCTCGTGGACACCGACGGCGACGACCCCGAGGTGGTGGCGGAGGAGCTGGAGTGGGTGGCCCAGGCCTGCTGCGCGGCGGGCGGGGTGGTGCGGCTGGCCCAGAGCCCGGCCGAGGCCGCCCAGCTCTGGCAGGCGCGGCGCTCGGTGTCGCCGGCCATTGGGCGCATCCGCTCCAAGCGCATGAACGAGGACATCGCGGTGCCGCGCTCGAGCCTCCCCGCCGTAGTGCGCGAGATCGAAGCCCTGGGCAAGCGCTACGGGCTCCCGCTGGTGCAGTTCGGCCACATCGGCGACGGCAACCTCCACCCCAACATCCTCTACGACCCCAAGACCGACCCCGAGGACAAGGTGTGGGAGCTGGCCCACGAGGTCGCGCGGGTGGCGCTGCGCCACGGCGGGGTGCTCTCGGGCGAGCACGGCATCGGCCTGATGAAGCGCGAGTTCATGAGCGAGGCGGTGGACGCCCAGACCCTCGCCATCCTCTGGGACGTCAAGCGCCGCCTGGACCCCGAGGGGCGGTTGAACCCCGGAAAAGTCCTCCCGGAGTAGGGGAGTATCCTGGAGCCATGCTCAATTGGCTGTTGGCCGCCCTCGACCTGCTGCTCCTGCTCGGTCTGTGGGGGTACGGCCTGCTGGCTTACGAAAAGCTCCCCGACCGGATTCCCACCCACTTCGACCTTCAGGGTAACGCGCTGGCGTGGGGGCCGAGGTCGAGCCTGCTCCAAGTTCTCCTTATCTTCAGCGGACTCGCCGCTTTTATCGTTGCCCTTTCGGCCCTGACCTTGCGGGACGCCCGCCTCACCTGGCTGAACGTCCCGCACAAGGACCGGCTGCTCCGCCTCCCCCCGGCGGCCCGGCAGGAGGCGCTGTCGGTGGTGTGGGGCTTCCTGTGGGCGCTGCTGCTGGCGGTGCTGCTCGTGGCCTGGCTGATCACCTGGATGATGGCCCGCTACGCCCACGGCACCCCGTTGCCGGGCGGCTTGGTGATCGCCGGGTGGGTGCTCATCCTCGCCTATCTGGTGCTCCTCGCGAGCCTTCTGGGGCGCAGCTTGCGGGGGGTGCTCGAGCGCCTCGAGGACAGGCAGGGGAGAGGCCAAGCGCCCCAGCCTTAGTGGCTGGGGCGAGAAGAGGGATACCCCTACGTCCGGTGTCTTGCGTTTGGCCTTTGGCTATCGGCTATCGACACTCCCACCATCACCGCAACCGGTAGCCGATGTTCTCCAGGATTCGCCGGGCCGCCTCGCGCTCTTCGGCCGAGGCGAAGCCCATGCGGATGGCCCCGCCCTCGTCGCGGATGGCCAGCACCTCGAACTGCTTGATGTTGATGTAGGCGTCGCCCAGGGCGTTGGAGATCTTGGCGATCTGGCCGGGCTTGTCGGGCACCTGGACCACCAGCTCGTGCAGGGTGGGGAGCAGGCTGCGCTTGACGATGGGCAGCGAGTCGCGGGTGCGCTTGGCGGCCTGGGCGGCCTCGAGCAGCTCCTCGGGCGCCCCGAGCAGCTCCTCGAGCTCGGCCAGCACGGCCCGCAGTTCCTCCACCGCCTCGCGCAGGGCCTCGCGGTTGCTCACCACCATGTCGCGGCTCATGCGCGGGGAGCCCGAGGCCACGCGGGTCAGGTCGCGGAAGCCCCCGGCGGCCAGGAACATCAGCAGTTCCTGGTGCTCGTCGCGGGCGACCATGCGGTTGAGGGCCACGGCCAGCAGGTAGGGGAGGTGGGAGATGCGGGCCACCAGCCGGTCGTGGAGGGCGGGGGGGATCTCGAGCGGGTAGGCGCCGAGCTCCTTGACCAGGTGCCGCAGGCGCTGTAGGGCGGGCTCCGGCGTCTGGGGAGCGGGGGTGATGACCCACACCGCGTTCTGCAGCAGCCCGGCGTGGGCGGCCTCCACCCCGGCCTTCTCGCTGCCGGCCATCGGGTGGCCGCCCACGAAGTTGGGCAGCACCCCCGAAAGGGCTTGCACCACCGGCCCCTTGACGCTGCCCACGTCGGTCCAGAGGCTGTCGGGGCGGGCGTGGGGGGCGAGCTGCCGGCCCACCTCGGTGAGCACGCCCACCGGCGCGGCCAGCACCCCGAAGTCGAGCTCGCCGATCCAGCTTCCCGGGGCGGTATGCACCTTGTCGGCCACGCCCAGGGCGAGGGCGTCCTCGAGGGCCGAGGGGTCGGGGTCGTAGGCGTGGACCTCGTTGGCCAGGAAGCGCTCGCGCAGGCCCAGCGCCACGCTGCCCCCCAGCAGGCCGATGCCGAAGATGCCCACCTTGTCGAACAGGGGCTTCATGGACGACGCCCAACGCCCAACGCCAAACGCCAAACGCCGAATGCCGGCGGCCAGGGGGATGCAGGGGGCTCAGAACGGGCCGTGTGGCTCATGGAAGGGCAGTTTACCCGTGCCCTTCGGGCTCAGGCAAGCTCGAGGCCCCCCACCATCTCCTTGCCCACGGCGGGCAGGATGGCCCGGACCTTCTTCATCAGCAGGGCGAACTCGTGCTCGTGGAGCTGCTGGGCCGCGTCGGAGAGGGCCTTTTCGGGCTCGGGATGGGTCTCGACGATGATCCCGTCGGCGCCCACCGCCACCCCGGCCAGGGCCAGCGGGATCACGTAGTCGCGCTTGCCCGCGGCGTGGGAGGGGTCGATCCACACCGGCAGGTGGGTCCAGGACTTGAGCGCCGGCACCGCCGAGACGTCGAGGGTGAAGCGGGTGGCCTTCTCGAAGGTGCGGATGCCGCGCTCGACGAGGATCACCTTGAGGTTGCCCCTCGAGAGCACGTACTCGGCGCTCATGAGGAATTCCTCGAGCGTCATGCTCATGCCGCGCTTGAGCATCACCGGCTTGTTGGTCTCGCCCACCGCCTGCAAGAGCGCGAAGTTCTGGGCGTTGCGCGCGCCGATCTGGAGCATGTCGGCGTGCTCGGCGACCAGCTCGACCTGCTCGGGGGAGAGCACCTCGGTCACGACGGGCAGGCCGGTCTCGGCGCGGGCTTCGACCAGCAGGTCGAGGCCCGCGCGGCCCATGCCCTGGTAGGAGTAGGGGGAGGTGCGGGGCTTGAAGGCGCCGCCGCGGAGCATCTGGGCGCCGTGGCGTTTGACGAAGCGGGCGGCGGTGAGGATCTGCTCGCGCGACTCCACGCCGCAGGGCCCGGCGGCGACCATGAAGGCGTTGCCGCCGGTGGACCCGGTGGGCCAGGAGATGACCGAGGGCTTGGGCTGGACCTCGAGGCTGGCGAGCTTGTAGGGCTTGCTGATGGGGATCACTTCGGCTACCTCCGGCAAGGCCCTAAAGTGCTCGAGCAATTCGGGCGTAGGGCCTTTGCCGATGGCCCCGATCAGCGTCGTGGACTCGCCCTCCGAGACGTGGGGCCGGTAGCCTACCCGTTCGACCTCCGCGACGATGGTCGCGATCTGTGCCTGTCCTGCGCCGTGCTTGAGGATGATCAACATGCCTTCCCTCCTTGGCCGTGCTCGGGGTTGGGGATGCAAAAAAGCCTCCGGGGGTGGTCCCCGGAGGCGTCTGTGCAAGCCCAAATGCGCTATGCCGACCTCACGGGGACCGTAGGCCAATAAAAGTACCCGAAAAAGCGGGCACTGGCTTTGGCGACCCCGTGCGTCTGCATATGCCCAGGAGTGTAAGGGCAGTCTGGATTGCCTGTCAATACGTGCATGGGGGCCGTAGGGTCAGCCGTAGTGTTCGTCCCGTTTTCATTCCGCGTGTTGCGGCAGGAGGGGCCGGTCTGCGGTGGGGTGGTTTGGCGGGGACCGCTCCGCCGTCGGAGGACGTAGGGGGAGGCGATTCCCCATCACCTCCCCCTTTCGCCCTCCGAGGGACTCGCAGACATGCCGCCGGCCCCGGCGGCATGCTCGTCTGCGCCACCTCCCTCACCCCCTCCCTCGCGAGCCGCACACCCCGGCCGGGGACCGGCTCGCGGGGTGAGTGCCCTTCCGCGGGGAAGTGGGGCTGTAGTTGGCTGTTGGGCGGGGCACAACCCCAGCGGATGATTTATCCCAATAGGGCGTTCAGCTATCGACTATCGACTATTGGCTATCTCCCCGAGCCGCCACGATCGCCAGCGTGCAGCGGGAGATGCAGACCAGCCGGGATTGGTCGTCGCGGATTTCGATGTTCCAGACGTGGGTGGTGCGGCCTTTGTGCAGGGGGGTGGCTACGGCGGTGACCTTGCCGGAGCGCATGGGGCGGAGGTGGTTGGCGTTGATCTCGAGGCCGAAGGAGGTGTGGCCTTCGGGGGCGGCGAGGAAGGCGCCGATGCTGGCGACGGTTTCGGCGAGGGCGACGGAGGCGCCGCCGTGGAGGAAGCCGAAGGGCTGGTGGTGGCGGGGGGTGACCTCCATCTCGGCGACCACGCAGTCGGGGGTGGCTTCGGTGACGCGGATGCCGAGGGTGCTCATGAGGGTTTCGGGGGGGAAGTGGGAGGGGTCCATGTGCGGCATGGCGCCACTTTACGGCGACGCCGAGCGGCCAGACTGGATGGGCAGGCGCATTTGGCCGTGCGGCGGCGTGACAAGATTGGGCCTGTGGAAACGGTGGTCTTTCTGCCCGGCCTGCTGGCCCCGCCCGCCGGGTTTCGCTCGCTGCGGGAGAACCTCGAGGGCTTCCGCTGCTTAGAACTCGCCCCCCACGCCACACCCGCCGAAGCGCTCGAGGCCTGGCGCGGCGAGGTCCCCCCCGGGGCGCACGTCGTGGCCTTCGCGGAGGCAGGGTGGGCCGGGGCGCAACTGGCGGCGCAGAGCCAGGCCAGGAGCCTGACGCTGCTGAGCCCGGTTTTGCGGGTGGACGCGGCGTTGCGGGCGCGGCTGAGGGCGCTCGAGCAGGCCCTGGGCCGGGGGCCGGAAGCCTTCGTCACGGCGGCCAAGCCCTGGCTGTTCGGGCCGGTGCTGCTCGAGCACGGCCAGGAGGCGATGGCGGCCTGGGCGGAGGGCTTGCGGGAGGAGGAGCTGGGGCGCTGGCTGCGGGCCCTGCCCGAACTGCCCGACGGGCGCAGGGCCCTGCGCCTGCTGCGCTGCCCGGTGCTGGTGGTGATCGGGGCCGAGGACGTGTTCACCCCCAGCCGCTACGCCCAGGAGGCGGTGGAGTGGGTGCCCGAGCAGCGGGCGATGCGGGTGAGCCTCGAGGCCACCGGCCACCTGGCCCCCTGGGAGAACCCCGGCGAGGCGCTGGCGGTGCTCGCGGCCTTCCTGGACGACGCCGAGGGCTTCCTGCAGGGGCCGCCGGCCTGGCACGACGGCCCCGACGAGCTGCCGGTGCTGTAGGGTGGGGCCGTGTACATCAACCTCTACGGCCTGAACGTGGTCTACGACGACCGGGGACGCGGGCCGCTGGTGCTCCTGCTGGCCGAGACGGCGGAGCAGTGGGCCGACTGCGAGCCGTTGCCCGCGGGTTACCGCTTCATCGCCCCGGACCTGCCGGGGTTTGGCCGGAGCGAGGGCTCGAGCATGGCCCCCGAGGAGCTGGCCGAGTTCGTGGTCGCCCTGGTCACCCTGCTCAACGCCGGGTTGCCCCGGCTGCTGGTGCGCGGAGCGGGGGAGGCGGTGGGGCGGGCGCTGGCCGAGCGGATGGGCCTAGAGCCCCGGCCCTGCCCCGACCGGGATGCGCTTTTGCGCTTGCTGGAGGCCGGTTAGCGCTATACTCGGCTGGTCATGGTGCGGCGTCTGCTGGCGAGTTTCGGCATCGGTTCGGCCAAGGTGGACACCCTGCTCACCTCGCGCACCCTGCGGCCTGGGGAGCGGCTCGAGGGCATCGTGCACCTGCGCGGCGGGCAGGCGGAGCAGCGGGTCTCGGGCATCTACCTCGACCTGATGACCCACGTCGAGCACGACGACCGGCCAACCGCCCACCGCGTGGCCCGCTTCGACCTGGAGGAGGACGTGCGACTGGGCGCGGGCCAGGAGGCCGAGGTGCTGTTCAGCTTCGTGCTCCCGCCTTACACGCCGAGCACGCTGGCCCCCGACCCCCAGCGCCCCGCCCGCAACCAGGTCTGGCTGCGCACCGGGCTCTCGGTGGCCTGGGGCCTCGACCCCCAGGACTCCGACCCCCTCGAGGTGCTGCCCCTGCCCGCCGTGGAGGTGGCGCTCGAGGGCGTGCGGCAGGCGGGTTTCCGCCTCGAGGGCGTGCGCAACGCCACCCAGCTCATGCTCCAGGGGGCCTGGCTGAGCCTGCCCCTGCCCGTGCTCCAGACCTTCAGCTTCGTGCCCACCGGCGGCTACCAGGGCCGCCTGGACAAGCTCGAGCTGACCCTGAGCGACCTGGGCGAAGAACTCGAGTTCGTCCTCCAGCTCGACCAGAGCACCTCGGGGCTGGGGGGCCTGATCTCCGACATCCGCGACACCGACGAATCCGCCGAGCGCCTCCGCTTTCCCGCCGACCTCGACGACCCTGGGCTCGTGCGCCAGCGGCTGGAGGAGGCGCTCGAGCAGGCCGGGGTTTGATCGGTAGGGGATGCTGATAGCTGATAGCCGAACGCACAGCGTGGGTCGTACGGCGTACGTCCTACGTCGTACGCGAGACGCCAAACGCCAAACGCCGAACGCCAAACGCAAGACGCAAAACGCCAAACGCAAGACGCAAGACGCCTTGTCACCCCCCTTAGCAAGGGGGGCTGGGGGGGATATTCCCTCCCCGCGCGCGGGGAGGGAGGGGGAGGGGTGCCTTTCGCCACGAGCCTTTCGCTTACCGCTGACGGCTGATAGCTGAAAGCTGACAGCCACAAGCGCTGTCCTCCGCGCCCTACTCCTCCAGCTCCTCGCCCTCCTCCGCGTTCTCTGGGTTGCGCTTCATCACCTCGCGCAGCACCGTGGTGGCGTAGGCCCCCTTGGGGAGGAAGAAGCTGACCCACACGCCTTCGGGGGCGGGCTCGAGCGCCCATTCCTGTAGGGGGAAGCGGATCCAGCGGCGGTCGCCCTTGCGGGCGGCGAACTGTTCGCGGCTGAGGGCGTAGCGGGAGAGGACGCGGTCCTCGAGGGCGCGGGCTTCGGCTTCGGCCTCGCGGTACTTCTTGCCGTAGAGCGGGCCGGTGGCGCTGATCTCGAAGCGCTGGGCGCGGGGGTTCTCGGCCTCGGGGTCCTGCACCACGAACTCCCCGCCGGTGTCGTGCTTCTTGGCCACGTCGCCCTGGATCACCCGGTCGAAGAGGCCCTGCCGCAGGCGCTCGCCCAGCCAGTCGTTGAACAGGAGGCTTTGCAGGCTGCCGATGAGGAAGCGCTTGAGCCAGGGGTTGCCCCGGCCCTTGCCGGTGGTGACGAGCTCGTAGCCGCGCAGGGGGTTCTGCCCGCCGATGCCGAAGCGCTGGGGGCCGTAGTAGTTGGGGACGCCGTGGCGCTCGAGCCGCTCCAGCACGGTCCGGGCGGTCTGGGGATCGGGCGGGGCGTCGGTGCGCACCAGGATGCGGAAGCGGTTGCCCTTGAGGTGGCCCACCCGCAGCTTGTTGCCGTGGACGCTGGTCTCGAGCACCCGCACCCCCGGCAGGTTCTCCAGCCCGTCCAGGCGCTCGGCGGCCCGCAGGGGCACGCTGAACCACTGGCGGGTGAGGGCGTGCTTGTCCTTGAGCCCCGCTACCCCGATGGCGGCCTCGTTGATGCGCAGCTCGTCGCGCAGGAACTCGAAGACGGCGCGGGTGGTGAGGCCCTGTTTCTCGAGGAAGAAGTAGAAGTGCTCCCCCTCGCCGCTAGGGAGGTAGGCGGGCACCTCGGTCACCTGGAAGTCGGCGTTCTCCACGCGGATGCGCCCCTCGAGGCCCGGCAGGCCCTCGGTGAGGTAGGGGTAACGGTCGAAGTCGAAGCGCAGGTCTACGTCCATTCGCCCAATCGTATAGCCTGGAGCCCAGGATGACCGATGGCATGACCGAGTTGCTCCGGCGCCTCCGGCACGACCTCGAGCCCCTCCCCCCTGACGCCCTGCTGGTGGCGGCGGTCTCGGGCGGGGGCGACTCGGTGGCGCTGCTGCACCTGCTGCACGCGCTGGGGCGGCGGGTGGTGGTGGCCCACCTCGACCACGCCCTGCGCCCACAGTCGGGCCGGGAAGCCGCCTGGGTCGCGGCGCTGGCCGGGCGGCTGGGGATGGCGTGCGAGGTCGAGCGCGTGGAGGTGGCCGAGGTGGCGCGGCGCAAGCGGGCCAACCTCGAGGCCACCGCCCGCGAGCTGCGCTACGCCTTCCTGGCCCGCGTCGCCAGGAAGCACCGCGCCGCCGCCATCCTCACCGCCCACACCCAGGACGACCAGGCCGAGACGCTGCTGTGGCAACTGGCGCGGGGCAGCGGGCGGGCCACGGGCATCCGCCAGCGCCAGGGGAGGGTGCTGCGGCCCCTGCTGGGCTTCAGCCGCCAGGAGCTGCGCGACTGCCTGCGCGCGCTGGGGGAGGACTGGCTCGAGGACCCCACCAACCAGGACACCGCCCTCGAGCGCAACTACCTGCGCCACGCGGTGCTGCCCAGGCTGGAGGAGCGCTTCCCGCACAGCAGCGCCCACCTCGCGGGGTTCGCCCTGCTGCGCCAGCAGGAGGACGAGGCGCTCGAGGCCCAGGCCGCCGCCCGCCTGCTCCCCGACCCGCGCTGGCCGGCCCTGGCCTTCCGGGCGGCCCCGCTGCTCAAGAGCCCGCCCGTGCTGCGGGCCCGCGCCCTGCGGCAGCTTCTCGAGCGCCTCGAGCTGCGCCCCGAGCGCCGCTTGGTGGAGGCGCTGGGGCTCGCCCTCGAGGGCCAGCCCCAAAGCCTGCCCGAGGGCTGGCTGGCCCGCCGGGTCGAGGGCAGCCTGTTCCTCCTCCCGCCTGTGCCCCCGGTACCGCTGCCGCCCGGCCTCCGGGCGGCGAAGCCCGGCGACTGGCTCGAGCGCCCCTTTGGCCGCAAGCGGCTAGTGGAGTTCCTGGCCGAGCAGGGCGTGCCCCCCGAGCTCAAGCGGGTCTGGCCGGTGCGGGCCGAGGGCTCGCGGGTGCTGGAGGTGAGCGGGCTCGAGCCCGCCCCCCAGGACCGCCGCTGGATGGCCGAAGCCCTGCGGCTAGCCCGGGAAGCCGGGGCCCGGGGCGAGGTGCCCATCGGCGCGGTGCTGGTGCGGGACGGTGAATTGCTCTCCTCAGCCCCCAACCGGGTCGAGGAGCTGCGCAACGCCACCGCCCACGCTGAGCTGCTGGCCCTGAACGCGGCCATCGAGCGGCAGGGCGAGAAAGTCCTGCCGGGCAGCACCCTCTACGTCACCCTCGAGCCCTGCCCCATGTGCTACGGCGCGCTGCTGGAGGCCCAGGTCGCGCGGGTGGTCTACGGCAGCGAGAACCTCAAGGCCGGGGCCTTCACCGTCCACGGCGTCCGCCCCGCGATGCGCTGGGAGGGGGGATGGCTCGAGCGCGAGGCCTCGAGGCTGCTGCGCGATTTTTTCGCCCGGTTGCGGGGGCGGCATCTTGACGAGCGCGAAAACGCCCCCTAAAGTTGTAAGGCGGCCCTGTTTTGGAGGGGTGCCAGAGCGGTTGAATGGGCCGGTCTCGAAAACCGGTATATCCCTTGCGGGGTATCGAGGGTTCGAATCCCTCCCCCTCCGCCACCGAAGCAGCGAGTCCCCCTGGTTTTGCCGGGGGGATTGGGTTTTGGGTGGATGGCGGGATGCCGATAGTCGATAGCTAATAGCCGATAGCCCAATGCCGAACGACAAACGCCCAACGCGGGTCGTACGTCGTACGCAAGACGCAAGACGCAAGACGCAAGACGCAAAACGCAAGACGCAAAACGCAAGACGCAAAACGCAAGACGCAAAACGTATGACACCTTGGCCCTCGGCCCTGGACTCTCGGCCCTCGACAAGTCATACCAGATTCGGTCAGTTCGTTCCCGAATGGGGACGGACTGACCCGACCGAAGGGATACGCTTTCTTCGCCGACCGTCAGGGAGGGGTGTGCTCTAGGATCCGAAAAGATAGCCTCTGAAGGTCTTTGGTTTGGGTGATTATCTTTTTGAATCCGGTATCACTAGCCACGAGCCACTGGCTACGGCCCTCACGGCCTTTTGGCTTGCTGCGTCTCGAGCCCCTTGCGGGTCATCTCGCCCCAGACGCCGCGTTTGCGCCAGACCTGGAAGCTTGCCAGGAAGCGTTCGAAGGTCAGCAATTGGCGGTAGCCCAGAACCTCGAGCAGCCCCAGGCCGAGCAGCAGGGCGCGTTCCCAGAGGTTGTGGTAGCGCTTGAACAGCAGGGTCTCGATGCCGATGGCGAGGTGGGAGAGCAGCACGCCGAAGCCCAGGGCCAGGAGCAGGAAGAGCAGGGCGAACTCGAGGTTGAGCAGGCCGAGGGCGTAGGCCACGGGGAGCATGAGGTAGCCCAGCACCTCGACCACGGGGGAGAGGGCCTCGAAGAAGAGGAAGTAGGGCATCGCCAGTACTCCCAGCCGGCCGTAGCGGGGGTTGAAGAGCATGGCGCGGTGGGCCCACAGCACCTCCCACAACCCGCGGTGCCAGCGGTTGCGCTGCTTGCGCAGGGTCTTCCAGTCGGTGGGGACTTCGGTGTAGCAGATGGGGTCGGGGGTGTAGACGATGCGGTAGTCCTGCCGCTGTTCGCGGGCGCGGCGGTGCAGGCGCACCACGAGCTCCATGTCCTCGCCCACCGTGCCGGTGCGGTAGCCGCCCACGGCCAGCACGGCCTGGCGGCGGAAGAGGCCGAAGGCGCCGGAGATGATGAGCAGGGCGTCCATCGCGCTCCACCCGGCCCGGCCGCTGAAGAAGGCCCGGGCGTACTCCACGATCTGCATGCGCTCGAGGAAGCCCCTGGGCAGCCGCAGCGCCTCGACCACGCTGCCGCGCACGGTGGCCCCGTTGAGCGGGCGGATGGTGCCCCCCACCGCCAGCACGGCGTCGTCCTCGAGGAAGGTGCGGCTTGCCCGCAGCAGCGCGTCGCCGTCGAGCAGGCTGTCGGCGTCGACGGCGCAGAAGACGGGGTAGCGGGCCAGGTTGAGCCCGGCGTTAAGCGCGTCGGCCTTGCCGCCGTTGTCCTTGTCGAGCACGACCAGGTTGGGGTGGCGCAGCGAGCGGTAGATGGCGCGGATGGGCTTGCAGTCGATGGCCTTGCGGAAGACCACGGGCTCTTCGACCAGCGCGTAGGCCTCGCGCAGCTTCTCGACGGTGCGGTCCTTGGGGCCGTCGCAGACGACCACCACCTCGAACTCGGGGAAGTGCAGCGCTAAGAAGGAGCGCACCGACTCCACGATGGTCTTCTCCTCGTTGTAGGCGGGCACCAGGATCGAGACCGGCAGGTAGGCCTCGCGCTCGAGCAGGTCCTTCAAGGCCAGCTCGGAGAGCTCGCGGGCGTAGCGGGCCACCATGCTCAGCCCCGCCAGCGAGAAGGCGGCGTACATCAGGTTGAGCACGGCGAAGTAGCCCAGCACCAGCACCTGGTAAGCGAGGTAGAGGTCGGCCAGCATCAGCGCTCCCGCAGGACCTGGGCGGCCATGTCGCGGCCGTAGCGGTCGGGGTGCTCGGCGGCGGCGTGCTCGAGGAGGGCGGGGCGGGTCTGGGCCAGCGCCTCGGCGGCGGCGCGCCGCACGTAGAAGGAGGGGTCGCCCAGGCGCTTCCACAGCTCGCCCTCGGCGAAGGCCGGGCTCAGCAGCGGCAGCAGGCGCACCGCGTGGATGCGCAGGAACTCCTGCGGGCTGTCGAGGGCCTCGCGCACGGCGGCCTCGTGGCCGTCGGGGGGGTAGCCCAGCCGGAGCAGGGCCCGCAGGGCGGCGGCCTTCAGCTCGGGGTCGGGGTGGGCCAGGAAGCGGGCGACGGTCTCGGCCAGAGCCAGCAGGGCGCAGGCGCCCGGCGGCCTCGAGCGCGGCCCACAGCTCGCGGGAGCCGCCCGCCTCCAGGAGGCGCTCGAGCACCGGCGCCGCGCGGTCTTCGAGCAGCAGCAGCACCTCGAGCAGCGCCCCCCGGGGCAGGCCGGTGTAGAGCAGGGCTTCGGCGAGGCCGCCCAGCGCCTCCGGCGGGGCCGAGCGGGCCGCGGCGCGGGCGGCCACGAGCCGCAGCAGGGGGTCGCCGTGGGTGAGGTAGGGCAGCACCAGCGGCACGGCCTGGGGGAGGCGGGCCTGGGCCAGGGCGTCGAGGGCGCGCAGGCGGGTGGCGCGGGAGGCAAAGCGGCGCTGGAGGGCCCGCTGCCAGGGGTTGGGCTGGGCCTCGAGCCAGGCCTGCACCTGCCGGGCCTCGGCGCCCTTGAGCACCTCGCGCATGTGCAGCAGGGCCTCGAGGGTGGGCTTAGGCCACGGCGGGGGCGGGAGCGGCGCGCCGCCGAAGAGCGCCTCGGTGAAGCGGGTGACCCACAGGTCCTTCTCCCTCCGCGCCCGCTGCTCGGCCACGCCGGTGAGGGCGTGGTAGAGCAGGATGTAGGCCGAAAGCAGCAGCAGGCTCAGCCCGGTGAGCACCACGCCCTGCAGGAGCACCGCGTAGGCCTGCCCGTAGGGCGCCAGGCCGAAGAGGCGCTCGAGGAACACCCCTGCCATCCGCCCCAGCGCCCAGCCCTCCGCCAGCAGGACGCCCAGCACCAAGAGCGTGTAGAGCCATTCCCCCTGACGCCACATCTACAGACACCGCTCCAGACGCAGGATCAGCTCCTGGGGGCTGAAGGGCTTGGTGAGGAAGTCGTTGGCCCCCAGCTTGAGGCCCCTGACGATCACGTCCTCCTGCTTCAAGGCCGAGAGGATGAGCACGGCGGTCCGGCTGCCCAGCTCCTCGCGCAGGTGGCGCAGCAGCTCGAGCCCGTTGCCCCCGGGGAGGTTGATGTCGAGGATCACCGCGTCGGCGGGCTCGGCCAGGGCGCTCTTGGCGCTCAGGAAGTCGCGCGCCAGCACCGGCTGGTGGCCCGCCCGCTGCAGGACCAGCTCGGTCACGCGGGCCACCACGGGGTCGTCCTCGATGACGAGAATGCGGGCCACGGCTTGCTCCACCCCCAGATTACCCGATGGCGGGTGGGAGGCCGGGTCGGGCGGGGCGGCTCAGCCCTCGAGCAGCCGCGCGACCTCGCGCAGCAATTCCTCCCGGCCGAAAGGCTTGGTCAAGAAGGCGTCGGCGCCGCAGGCGCGGGCCTCGAGCTCGAACTGCCGCTCCCCGCTGGCGCTGAGCACCAGGACGGGCAGCGCCGAGCGCTGCCGGATCTGTCGGATGAGCTCGAAGCCATTCGTTTGAGCGTGGAGAGATGGGAGCTGTCCTGTCCCCACTGGGGCCTCTACCCGGGAGTACTCCCAGGATCAGCTGGCTGCGTGTCCCTACGGCATAGCTCCCCTTTACCCAGCTCCGAAAGGGTCTACCCCGCCGGGTCTGAAAGTAGGCGCTGGCCTGGGTGGGGCGAAACCCGGTGCGATCTAAGGCTACTGCCTCCTCCACCACCCCTAAGCTCTGCAATAACTGCCGGTTCATCTCATCCAGGTGACTCGCCCGAAAGCGTTGATACATCCGGCTGAGGGTGCTGTAGTGAGGCACCGCTTCGAGTTCCAGTGCCTCCCTGAGTCCCTGGCTCATCCGCAAAAGCTCTACAAAGTCACGGTAGCTCATCTTGAGGTAGAAGCACAACACGACGCAGGCGGCCAGTTGGGGGAGGGCATATGTCTTGGGGCTATTGGGGTGGCTGTATTCGGGAAAGGCTGCTTGAGTCTGGACGTAGATGATTCGCGCAACCTCCAGGTGCAGGCTCGGTCGTGGCTGGGCTGCTTTACCCGCCCGGCAAGAATGTCTTGGGGAGCGTTGATGACCCATCTGGCTCTACTATACAAACCTTGCAACAGAGCAGGTTCAAAAAGATAATCGCCCAAACCAAAGACCTTCAGAGGCTATCTTTTCGGACCCCAGAGCACACCCCTCCCTGACGGTCGGCGAAGAAAGCGTATCCCTTCCGAGGGGCGCTACCGCCCTCCGCCATGCGGATAACTTCGGCTCGGTCAGTCCGGCGCCGAACCGACCGAATCGGGTATAAGGCCATTCTAGGGGCGGGGGCCGTCCTGCCGGGTTCACGCGGCCATACGCCCTACACCCCGGGGCCTCGAGGGGCTAACCTTGGCTTATGTTCCGCCGCGGCCGCCTCAGCAGCGAGCTCTTCGAGAAGCTGGCGGGCTTCCACGAGGCCCTGCTGTCGGAGCTCGAGCTTCGCCCCATGCTGCGCAACCTGCTCACCGCCGCGACCCACGGGCTGGGGGCCGAACGGGCGGCGATCTTCCTGTACCACGCCGAAGACGGCGAGTTGCGCGGCGAGGTGGGGACCGGGCTGGGCACCAACCACACCGTCTCGGCCATCTCGCTGGGGCTCTCCCACGACGGGCCCATCCAGCGGGCCTTCTTCGGGCCGCCGGAGGGGCTCGAGCTCCCCGGCGAGATCCTGCTGCCGGTCTACGCGAGCGCGGCCCCGGCGGGGGGCGAGCCCTTCTGCTGGGGCGACCCCGAGGCCCGCTGCAACCTGCGGCCCCGCGTCCGGACCGCCCAGCGGGCCGAGCGCTGCCCCTCCTGCCCGCACTTCGGCGGGGTGGGGGTGCTCTCGCTCGAGGGGATGGCCCTCGACGAGGAGACCCGCCAGCTCCTGCCGGTGCTGGCCCGCCTGGTGGCGCTGGCCCTGCGCAACGCCCGGCTCCACGAGACCGCCCTGGAGCAGAAGGCCCGCCTCTCCCGCCACACCCGCGTGCTCGAGCTCGTCAACGCCCTCTCGCACGAGCTGGTGCGCAACCTCGAGCTGCGGCAACTGCTCGAGGCCCTGGCCTGGGGGCTCTACCGCGACCTGGGCTACTACCGCGTGACCGTGGCGCTCAACCGCGGCGGCGTGCTCGAGGGGCTGCTGACGGTGAAGGAGGGCGAGCTCACCTGGACCGAGGGGGTGAGCCGGCTGCACCTGGACGTGCAGGCCTCCCCCGACCCCTTCGCCCGGGCCGCCCGCGAGCGCCGCCCGCTGGTGGTGGCCGAGGAGGAGCTGCCCCCCGCGGCCCACGCCCGCCAGATGGCCTTCGTGCCCATCACCGCCTACCTGCCGATCCTGGCCGAGGAGGAGGTGCTGGGGGTGGTGGCCGTAGACCACGGCGACAGCGGGCAGGCGGTGGGCGAGGAGGAGCTGCGCTACGTGGAGCTCCTGAGCTACGTGGCGGGCGCGGCCATCAAGAACGCCTACGCCTTCGAGGAGCGCGAGCGGGCCAACCGGGCGCTGGCGCTGGAGCGCCAGAAGCTCACCCAGGCCTTGGAGCTCATGGGCGACGCGGTGATCGTGCTCGAGGACTACGAGGGCTTCGCCAACCGCATGGCCCGCGAGGTGCTGGGCCTGGGCGAGCGCGTAGCCCTCGACGACCTGCCCCCCGAACTGTACCCCGCGCTGGAGGGCCGGCCGGTGGAGTACGTCCACGAGGGGCGCACCTTCTCGGCGCTGAGCACCAGGGAGGGGCGGCTGTGGGTGCTGGTGCTGCACGAGATCACCGCCATCCGCCAGGCCCAGCAGCGCCTCGAGGCCCAAAGCCGCTTCCTGGGCCACCTCGCCGACATCACCCGCCAGGCGCTGGAGAGCCCCGACAGCCCCCACCTGCTGGGCACCCTCGCCGACCGCCTATCCGACCTCTTCGCCGCCGGGTGGGTCTGCCTGACCCTGTGGGACGAGTCGCGCGGCGTGCCGCTGCCGGCGTGGGCCCGGGGCTTCGCGCTGCCCGCGCTCGAGCCCGCCCTGGGCGAGCCCTCCCTCACCCAGGCGGCGCTGCGGCTGGGCCGCGTGCTCACGCTGGAGGACGTGCGGGCGAGCCCCTACACCGACCCCGTGCTCGCCCACGCCCCGCCCACCGCCTCGGTGCTGGTGCTGCCTTTCATCGCCCGCTCGCGCTGGCTGGGCGCGGCCATCCTGGGCTACGACCGGCGCCAGGCCTTCGGCCCCCTCGAGCTCCAGCAGGCCGAGCAGGCCGCCCCCCTGCTGGCCCTGGCCCTGTTCAAGACCCGGCTGCTGGAGGAGCTCGAGCGGCGCGAGCGGCGCTTCCGCGCCCTCATCGAGAGCATCCAGGACGTGGTCTACGTGGTCTCGCCCGAGGGGGTGCTGCGCTACGTCAGCCCCAACGCCCACCACGTGCTGGGCTACGACCCCGAGGGCTACACCCGCACCGAGGTCAGCGGCCTGGCCTTCTTCCACCCCGACGACCGGCCCCAGGCCCGGGCCCTGCTGCGCGAGATCACCGGCCTGCCCGGGGCCACCCGCACCGCCGACCTGCGCGTGATCGACGCGATGGGCGAGGTGCGCTTCGTGGACCTGTGGGCCCGCAACCTCCTCGACGACCCCGACGTGCGGGGCGTGGTGGTGACCCTGCGCGACGTCACCGAGCGCAAGCAGGCCGAGGCCGCCCTGCGCGAGAGCGAGGCCCGCAACCGCGCCATTTTGCAGGCCCTCCCCGACCTGCTCTTCGTGATGGACGCCGGGGGCACCCTGCTGGCCTACCAGGGCCGGCGCGACCAGCTCCTGATGAGCTCGGAGGCCTTCCTGGGGCGGCGCCTCGAGGAGGTCCTGCCGCCGGAGGTCGCCGCGCGCGTGGGGGCTGCCCTATCCGAGGTGCTGGCGCAGGGCGGGATGCGCAGCGTGGAGTACAGCCTCGAGGTCCACGGCGAGCGCCTGGACTACGAGGCCCGCCTGGCCCGCAGCGGCCCCAACGAGGTGCTGGCGGTGGTGCGCGACGTGACCCAGCAGAAGCAGCTCGAGCGCATGAAGCAGGACTTCGTCTCGGCCGTCTCGCACGAGCTGCGCACCCCGCTGGTGGGCATCATGGGCTTCGCCGAGCTCCTGCTCGAGGACGCCCGGCTCGACCCCGAGTCGCTGGAGTTCGTGCAGCTCATCCGCGAGAGCGGCCTGCGCCTGAAGAACATGGTCGACAACCTCCTCGACACCAACCGCCTCGAGTCCGGCCGCTTCGAGGTCAACCGCCGCCAGGTCGACCTGACCCCCACCCTGCGCGACGTGGCCGCCGCCTTCCGCGGCGTGGCCCAGCTATCGGGCATCGCCTTCGAGCAGCACCTAGAGCCCCTGCCCCCCCTGCTGGCCGACCCCGACCGCGTCGGCCAGGTGGTCGGCAACCTCCTCTCCAACGCCTTCAAGTTCACCCCCAAGAACGGCCGCGTCACCCTGCGGGCCCGCGCCCGGGACGGCTGGCTGCGCCTCGAGGTCGAGGACACCGGCCCCGGCATCCCCCCCGAACAGACCGACCGCCTCTTCCAGCGCTACGGCCGCACCCACTCCGCCCTCGAGCGCGGCATCGGCGGCACCGGCTTAGGCCTATACATCTCCAAAGCCATCGTCGAAGCCCACGACGGCCGCATCGGCGTGACCTCCGAACCCGGCAAGGGGGCGTGTTTTTACGTAGAGCTGCCGCTCGAGGGCAGGCGGGTTTAGTGCGGCGCGTGGCTCGTGGTAGACCCCACCCCGGCGGCGTCGAGGGTCTAGGCGTCTTGCGTTTTGCGTAGGACGTACGACGTACGACCCGCGTTCGGCTATCGGCTATCTTCCCCGCGTCGTCAGCAACTCGATAGGGTGCAGCAGGTGCTCCAGACACTCCCCGTAGTCCACTCCCCGGCGGTAGTCCTCGGCCAGGTCGGCCACGCTGACCTGGCTCAAGGCCTCGAGCACCGCGTCGCGCACGCGCATCCAGACGTGGCTGCGGGCGTGGCAACGGGGCTCTTCGACGCAGGGCTTGGGCCAGTTGAGGCTCACGCAGGCCAAGGGGGCGATGGGGCCGTCGATGGCGCGCATCACGTCGCGCAGGTTGATCTCCTGGGGGGGACGGGGGAGGGTGTAGCCGCCGCCGATCCCTTTCTTGGACGTCACCAGGCCCTGGGCCACCAGCACGGCCAGGATGCGCACGAGGTAGGTGCGGCGCACGCCGGTGGCGCGGCTGAGCTCCTCGCTGCCCACGAAGCGGTCGGGGGGTTGGTTGGCCAGGTAGCCCAGCGCCTTGAAGGCGTAGATGTCGGTGGCGGAAAGCCGCATGGGAGTAGTTTACGGCTTTTGTAATCTGTGTTAGCGTAACGCTGGGCTGGTCGGCTTAAGGGTTCTCATGAGCAAAGCCGGCACGCCCGCTTCGGCTTCAAGACCACTGCCAGGAGGCTGAGATTATGAACTACGCCAACCCCGATGTTTTGGTATCGACGGATTGGGTGCTCGAGCGCCTCGACGACCCCAACATTCGCGTCCTCGAGGTCGACGAAGACATCCTCCTCTACGACACCGGCCACGTCCCCGGCGCCCAGAAGATCGACTGGCAGGGCGACTTCTGGGACCCCATCATCCGCGAGTTCATCCAGCCCGACGAGTTCGCGGCGCTGATGGAGCGCCTGGGCATCTCCAACGACACCACCGTCGTGCTCTACGGCGACAAGAACAACTGGTGGGCCGCCTACGCCTTCTGGTTCATGAGCTACAACGGCCACAAGAACCTCAAGCTCATGAACGGCGGGCGCATCAAGTGGACCCAGGAGAACAAGCCCCTCAGCACCGACAAGCCCTCCTACCCCAAGGGCCACTACGTCCCCGGGCAGCGCGACCCCAACCTGCGGGCCTTCAAGGACGAGGTGCTGCAGCACCTGCAGAAGGTCCAGGCCGGTTCGGGCGCTTTGGTCGACGTGCGCAGCCCCGCCGAGTTCACCGGCGAGAAGACCCACATGCCCGAGTACCCCCAGGAGGGCGTGCTGCGCGGCGGGCACATCCCCGGCGCCAAGAGCATCCCCTGGGCCACCACCGTCAACCCCGACGGCACCTTCAAGAGCGCCGACGAGCTCAAGGCCCTCTACGAGTCCAAGGGCGTGACCCCGAACAAGGAGGTCATCGCCTACTGCCGCATCGCCGAGCGCTCCTCGCACTCGTGGTTCGTGCTCAAGCACCTCCTGGGCTACCCCAAGGTCAAGAACTACGACGGGAGCTGGACCGAGTGGGGCAACAGCGTGGGCGTGCCCATCGCCAAGGGTGCCGAGGAGTAACTTCCTGCGAAAGCCGCGTCAGGGGCGCACCACGGTGCGCCCTACGTCTTTTTCAGCGCCCGCAGGCCGCCCTCGAGGTTGTACACCTGCGCGTACCCGGCGGCCTCGAGGTAGAGCCCGGCGAGCTCGCTCATGGCCCCCCGCTCGCACACCAGCAGGAGCGGGCGGTCCTTGGGCAGGTCGTGGTCGCCGTGCTGGATGGCCTTCACCGGCAGGTGCACGGCGCCCTCGAGGCTCCCCCGCGCGTACTCGGCCTCGGGGCGCACGTCCACGATGAGTGGGTTCTCCTGGAGGAAAGCCTCGAGCATCTCGGCTTTGAGCGTGCGCATGCCCGCAGGATAGCGCGGGGCGGACGCCGGGTGGGAGGGGGCATACGTCCTGGGGGGTGGGCTTAGGGTGCTGAACGCCGGGCGTGGGTCGTACGTCGTACGCCAAACGCCAAACGCCAAACGCCTTTTCTTCACCCCCCTTAACAAGGGGGGTTGGGGGGATATTCCTTACCCCGCGCGCGGGGAAGGAAGGGGTGGGGTTTACCACGAACTGACGGCTGAGGGCTGACCGCTGATAGCTGAAAGCTTCCCGCTTACGCTAACCATAGCCCCCAGGCGCGGGCGGGCGGTAATCTGGGGGCGCTATGGGTTTTGCTCTTGGAGATCTCCTGCCTAACGTCACCGTGTTCACCGCCACCGCCGAGGCGAAGTGCCTGCTCGAACTCGTGCGGGGTAAGCCCGCCGTGTTGCTGTTCTTCCCGGCGGCCCATACCCGGGTGTGCGAGAAGGAACTGTGCACCTTCCGCGACGGGCTCGCCCGGTACAACGCGCTGGGGGCGCAGGTTTTCGGAATCAGCGTGGACACGCCCTGGACGCTGGCGGCCTACGCGAGGGATCTGGGCCTCGAGTTCCCCCTCCTCTCCGACTACAACCGCGAGGCCACGCGGGCGCTCGGGCTCGAGATCAGCCTCAAGGGCCTCCCCGGCTTCTCCCAGCGCGCCGCCTACGTCACCGACGCCGAAGGCCGCGTGCGCTGGTCCTGGGTGGCCGAAGTCCCCGCCCAGGAGCCGCCCTACGAGGAAGTCGCCGCAGCCGCCCAGGCGCTGGTTTGACGGGCTTCGGGCGAGGGAAGGGCGAGCCCCAGGCCCGCCCCTACCAAAGGCGTTCAGCCATCAGCTATCGACCATCGACTATCGACCCTAACCGCTAGAGCAACTCGAGCCCCGGCCACCCCGTGAGCAGGTCCTGCTCCGTGAGCGACTCGCCCTCGGCCTCCGGGGTCCAGGAGATGTAAGCCGCCAGCGTGGTGACGGGGGTGGTGGCCGAGAGGGCCATTACGGCGGCCTTGGCCCCGGCTTCGCGCAGGGGGAGCGGCACCGGGGGCAGGGTGCCGTGGGCGGCGACCAGGATCGAGACCAGCAGGTAGCGCCCGTCGGGCTCGGCCTTGGGGGTGTAGTCGCCGGGGGCCTCCACCTTGCCCTCGAACTTGCGGAAGGTCTCCACGAACTTCGAGCGGTCCTCGGCCATCATGCGGTCGAACTGGCCCTCGGCCTCGCGCAGGCTGCCCTTCCAGCTCTCGTAGCCGCCGAAGCGCCACGCGGCCTGCTCGCGCAGCAGCACCACGCACACCTCGTCCACGAGGTCGGCGAGGCCCTGGGTGGTCTCGGTGTCGGCCTTCTCGGCCAGGCGGCGCAGGGTGCGCTGCAGCGAGGGGCTGTACAGCAGGGCCAGGCGCAGGCGGGCCACCTCGGCCTCGGGGGGGCTGCCGTAGGCCCCGCCCCCGCTCCCGGCCCGGCGCAGCCCCTGGATGATCGACAGGGCGATCACCCCGATGACGATGATCACCACCACGGAGGCGATGCCGGTGCCGCCGCCGTAGCCGTAGCCGGGGGTGGAAGGGATGTAGACCGGGGGGTAGGTGCGGGGAGTGGGGTAGTTGTAGTCGGGCCGGGGGGCCGGGGTGGGGAAGGTGGGCGCAGGGGAGGGGTTGACGCGCGGAGCGGGGGACGAGCGGAAGCCGCCCCGCCCGCCCACGCCACCGCCGCTGCGCTGGGCCTCGGCCGGGGAGAACAGGGGGAAGACCCCGAGAACGGTGGTCAGCACCAGCAGCCAAACCCAGAGGCGTCGCATTGGGTCCAGCATACGGCAAAGCGCGCGCCTCGAGGTACGCCGCAACGTCCGGGGCGTCGGCCACGCTTGATTTTTAGAGATTCAGTAAACTTGACACGACCACGCTCACGCATCATGATATTCCCTTATGGTACTGGGTCACGAATCCCACAGCCAAAACCGCTAGACTGCCCTTAGCACTTATACCTTCCGTCCGGTGGTTCCGACCTACAGCCCTGCAACCTCCGCCCATAACGGTGAATGCGATGAGCGAACCCAACCCCAACACCCAAATCCCTGAAACCCTGCCGGTTTGTCCGGTGCGCGGCTCGGTCATCTACCCCACCATGGTCATGCCCATCGAGGCCGGGCGGCCCGTCTCCATCCGGGCCATCGACGAGGCCCTGGCCCGCGACAAGGTCATCCTCATCGCCTCGCAGCGCGACAAGGAGCTCGAGGAGCCCGGCCCCGACGACATGTACCTCGTGGGCACCGCCTGCAACATCCTGCGCATGCGCAAGAACTCCGACGGCTCCGTGCAGATGCTGGTGCAGGCCTTCGCCCGCGTGCGGGTCAGCCAGTACGAGCAGCGCAAGGGCTACCTCGAGGCCGCCGTCGAGCCCATCCCCGAGTCGCAGGACAAGGAGGTCGAGCTCAAGGCGCTGTTCCGCGAGGTCAAGGCCCGCTTCGAGACCGTGCTCAAGGAGGGGAAGTACCTCTCCCCGGAGACCGCGCAGTTCGTGCTCAACCTCGAAGACCCCTCCCAGCTCGCCGACTACATCGCCTTCCACGTCGACTTCAAGCTCGAGGACAAGCAGAAGCTGCTGGAGATCGCCTCGGCGGCCGAGCGCCTCAAGCGCGTGCTGGTGCTGCTCGACGCCGAGATCGAGCTCATGGAGACCCAGCGGCGCATCCAGCAGCAGGTCAAGGAGGAGATCGACCGCAACCAGCGTGAGTACTTCCTGCGCGAGCAGATGAAGGCCATCCAGCGCGAGCTCCACGGCGAGGAGGGCGACCAGGAGGTCGAGGAGCTGCGCGAGAAGATCGAGGCCTTGAACCTACCCGAGGCCGTGCGCGGCGAGGTCGAGCGCGAGCTCAGCCGCTTCGCCCGCATGCACCCCGACTCGGCCGAGGCCAGCGTGGTGCGCACCTACCTCGACTGGATCGTCTCGCTGCCCTGGAACACCCGCACCACCGACCAGATCGACCTCGCCGAGGCCGCCAAGATCCTCGACGAGGAGCACTACGGGCTGGAGAAGGTCAAGGACCGGGTGCTCGAGTACCTCGCCGTGCGCAAGCTCAAGCTCGAGCGCGTGCGCAAGGGCGAGCTGAAGGAGGAGGAGATCAACAAGGGCCCCATCCTGCTCTTCGTGGGGCCGCCCGGGGTGGGCAAGACCTCCATCGCCAAGTCCATCGCGCAGGCGCTGGGCCGCAAGTACTACCGCATCAGCCTGGGCGGCGCCCGCGACGAGTCGGACATCCGGGGCCACCGCCGCACCTACATCGGGGCCATGCCCGGCCGCATCATCCAGGGCCTGCGCCAGGCGGGCAGCAAGAACCCGGTCTTCCTGCTCGACGAGGTCGATAAGCTGGGCACCTCCTACCAGGGCGACCCCGCCGCGGCGCTGCTCGAGCTCCTCGACCCCGCCCAGAACAAGGACTTCACCGACCACTACCTGGGCGTGCCCTTCGACATGAGCGAGGTGCTGTTCATCTGCACCGCCAACTTCCCCGACAACATCCCCGGCCCCCTCATGGACCGCATGGAGCTCATCGAGTTCACCAGCTACATCGAGCAGGAGAAGCTCGAGATCGCCAAGCGCTACCTGCTGCCGCGCCAGATCGGCGAGAACGGCCTCAAGGAGAGCCAGGTGGTCTTCACCGACGCCGCGCTGTCGCGCCTGATCACCTCCTACACCCGCGAGGCGGGCGTGCGCAACCTCGAGCGCGAGATCGGCACGGTGCTGCGCAAGTCGGCGCGGGGGCTGCTCGAGTCGGGCAAGAAGCGCGTGCGCATCCTCGACCAGGATCTCGAGAAGTACCTCGGCCCCGTGCGCTTCCTCCCCGAGGCCGAAGCCCGCGAGCCCCAGGTGGGCGTGGCGACGGGCATGTACTACACGCCCGTGGGCGGGGACATCATGTTCGTCGAGGTCTCCGCGACCCCCGGCAAGGGCGGCCTGATCATCACCGGCAAGCTGGGCGAGGTGATGAAGGAGTCGGCCCGCGCGGCCGTCACCTACGCCAAGCGCAACGCCGAGCGCTTCGGCATCCCGCTGGAGAAGTTCGACAGCACCGACCTGCACCTCCACGTCCCGGCCGGCGCCATCCCTAAGGAGGGTCCCAGTGCGGGCATCGCCATCACCAGCGCAGTGGTTTCGGCCCTCACCGGCGTCCCCGTGCGCAACGACGTCGCCATGACCGGCGAGATCACCCTCACCGGGCGGGTGCTGCCCATCGGCGGGGTCAAGGAAAAGGTGCTGGGCGCGCGCCGCGCCGGCATCCGCGAGGTCATCCTGCCCAGGCAGAACCAGACCGACCTCTCCGACATCCCGGCCTACCTGCGCCAGAACCTCAGGTTCCACTTCGCCGAGAACCTCGACGAGGCCCTCGACTGGACCCTGGTGGGCGGCCTGAAGGCCCTGGAAAACCGCGCCAAGCCCAAGGGCGCCAAGGCCAAGAAGGTCAAGGCACGGCCCAAGACGCCGCCTCCGGCGCGGGCTTAGGTGAGTCCGGCATCTGCTTGACGCCGAACGCTGGCGCGGGTGGCGCGTCGTACGTCGTACGTCCTACGTCGTACGCCAAACGCAAAACGCAAGACGCAAAACGCAAGACGCCTTGTTCCCCCCTTGGCAAGGGGGGCTGGGGGGGATAAACCCTCCCCGCGCGCGGGGAGGGGCTTACCACGAACCACGGGCCTCCTGCTGACCGCTGATGGCTGAAGGCTGATGGCTAATCGCCGATCGCCGTCGTCCTCCTAGCAAATGTAGGGCCGTGGCTTGCCGTGTTTCTGCTTTTATTTTCTGATGAGCTTATGAAGGTGTGGGCTCGAGCCGGGACTTTGTTGGCGTTGTGGGGGATGCTGGCGCAGGCGCAGGACGGTGCGGCGGTGGAACTGCTGGGCAGGGGGCGGGCGGCGATGGGCGGGGCGGCGCTCGAGCAGATCGGCACCTACCTCGAGGACTATTCCCTCGTGGGCAGCGTGGCCGGGGTGCGGCTGGGCGAGATCCGCATCCGGGTGTACATCGACCTCAAGGGCAAGCGGCGGCGCTGGGAGTTCCTGCAGGGGGACAAGGTCACCAACGTCGCGCAGATCACGCCGCAGGGGGGCTACACCTGGAGCGAGAAGGAGGGGACCAAGCCGCTGGAGGCAGGCCGGGAGCCCACCTTCAGCTACACCACGCCCTTCAAGGCGGGCCTGATGGCGCTGCTGGCGGCCAGCCGGGGGGAGGGCAAGCTCGAGGCCCGGCCCAACGGCGAGCTCTTCGGGCTCAGGGGATCGCTGGTGACGGTGCGCGAGGGGGACACCAGCTACAGCTTCCTGCTAGGCCCCGACGGGACGTTGCTGGCCGACCGCGTCAACTCGAAGGACGAGCGCAACAACACCCTCGACGCGGGCATCGTCTACAGCGAGTACCGCGTGGTCAAGGGGGTGAGGGTGCCGGTGGCGGGGAGCATCCGGGGCAGCACGGTGCCGCCCTTGGTGTCGGCGCAGTTCCGGGTCAACCGGGTGGAGATCAACCCCGTCTTCGACGGCAGCGAGTTCAAGCTGCCCTGAAGCGTAGTAGCCGGGCTACTTCCGTAGGAGTAGTATGGCTCCATGAAGCTCCTACTCTTCAAGCTCGCCGCGACGGCCGCGATCGGGGCCGCCCTGGTATACCCGTTCGTCAACCCCGACCTGCGTAGCGGCGTGCTGGCCTCGGTGGAGCGGCTGGGCTGGCTGGCGGTGCTCGACCTGGTGGTCATCTTCCTTGTCGCGGTGGCGCTGTACTGCCGCTCACTCCAGCGCTGCCTCGAGCTCGTGCGCCCCGAGGCCCGGGCGGCGGCCCCCAAGTCGGTGTGGCTGATGTTCCTGATCCCCTACAACTTCGTCGAGGACTTCTTCATCATCCACAACGTCAGCCGCTCGTTGCGGGCGCAGGCCCGGACGGATGCCCGCTTGGCCGGCTTCAGGAGCTTCGGCGAGCTCTCCGGCTTCGGCTGGTGCACCGCGCAGATCGTCTCGCTGGTGCCGAGCCAGGTGGGGGAACTCGCGGGGGTGGTGGCGATCGGGCTCTGGCTGGTGCACTGGCGGTTCATCGCCGGCGTCAACCGCCGGCTGTCGCACGCGGGCAGCGAGGCGCCGCTGGCGCTTTAGGCCTCGAGCGAAGCCCCCCGCTCGGCCAGGGTCTGCAGCACGATCCAGGCCTGGGCCTCCTCCGGGGTTTTGGCCCGCCCGACCTCCTCGCCGCTGCGCCGGTCGATGATGCCGTAGCCGCGGGAGTTGACGAGGGGCTTGAAGGTGTAGGGGGCGGCCTCGAGGAAGTCCTCCAGGCTCACCCCGGGCGGCAGGTGCTCGCGGAACCAGGCCTGCTGGGCCTTCTCGACCCGTAGGGCGCTCCAGTAGTTGACGAGGCCGAACGCCAGGATCAGCAGAAACAGGACCAGCACCACGGCAGCGGCGGTCATGGCCCCTTAAGTTACCTCGAGCGCCGCCGTGGCCGATCCTTGGCCGCCGTGCTAGGGTGTTGGGGTGCACCGCTACGCCGTGGCCCTGGGCTCTAACCTGGGCGACCGTCTCGAACACCTGCGGCAGGGGGTGACCCGGCTCGAGCGCGAGGCAGGGGCCCGGGAGCTACGCAAGAGCCGCGTCTACGACACCGACCCCGTGGGCGGCCCGCAGGAACAACCCCCCTACCTCAACGCGGCGGTGGCGTTCCACAGCGCCCTCGAGCCCCAGCACCTCCTGGAGCTCCTGCTCGACATCGAGCGACGGGAAGGACGGGTGCGGCTCGAGCCCAGCGGCCCGCGCACCCTCGACCTCGACCTGCTGCTGTGCGACGACCTGCGCCTCGAGCAGCCCGGCCTCACAGTCCCTCACCCCCGCATGCACCTGCGCGCCTTCGTCCTGGCCCCCCTGGCCGACGTCGCCCCCGGCTGGATAGTCCCGGGCCTCGGCCAGACCGTGAGCGCGTTGCTGGCGAAGGTGGACACCACGGGGGTACGCCCTACCGATCTGCGGCTGTAGGGTGCGTTGTCCAGGTGGGCTAAGCAGTAAGCCGTCAGCCATCAGCCATCAGCGAAGGGCGAAAGGCTCGTGGTAAACCCCACCCCGGCCCTCCCCGCACGCGGGGTAAGGAATATCCCCCCAACCCCCCTTGTTAAGGGGGGTGAAGAAAGGGCGTCTTGCGTTTAGCGTTTGGCGTTCGGCTATCGGCTATCGGCTATCAGCTATCGACCATCGACCATCGACTCGAGCCACCTACCCCTCCGCCGCCAGGCTACGGTACGGCTCCGGTAATTCACCCACCGTCAGCAGCGAGCCGGTGAGGACGACGGGCTGGTCGGGGGCGGCGTGCTCGAGCGCCCGTTCCAGCGCCTCGGGGATGCTGGGGGCGGGCTCGGCGGGCAGGTGGAGGCGGCGGGCGACCTCGAGCAATTCCTCCACGGGGCGGGGGCTGGTGCGGGGCTGGCTCACCCACAGGCGCTCGACGTGCTCGCGCAGGGGCGGCAGGAACTCGGCGGGGTCGTGGTTGGACTTCATGCCCACCACGAAGAGGGCCTTGCGGCCGGAGAAGGCGTGCTCGAGGGCCTCCGCCAGGGCGCGGGCGCCGTCTTGGTTGTGGGCCACGTCGAGCACCAGGGTGCGGGGGGGGTCCTGCAGGTGCAGGACCTGAAAGCGGCCCGGCAGGCGGGCTTGCTCGAGGCCGCGCCGCAGGGCCTCGTCGGAGACCTCGAGCCCCCGGCTCCTCAGGAGGTTGAGCGTCGCGGCGGCCATGGCGGCGTTGGCGTGCTGGAAGGTGCCCCGCAGGGCGAGTTGCAGGCCGATGAGGGGCGTCTCGGGCAGCCAGACCGACAGCCCACGGGCGTCGGAGGCGTAGTAGGCGTAGCCGTCGGCGCGGCGCAGGGCGGCGGGCTCCACCCGGTGCAGCGGGCACCAGCGCTCGTGGGCCACCTCGCGGATGGCCCCCAGCGCCTCCTCCTGCGTCACGCCCGTCACCACCGGGACGCCCGGCTTGAGGATGCCGGCCTTCTCGAGCGCGATCTGGCGCAGGCTGTGGCCCAGCACCTCCTGGTGGTCGAGCCCGATGCTGGTGATGACGGCCGCCAGCGGCGGGGGGATGACGTTGGTGGCGTCGAGCCGCCCGCCCAGGCCCACCTCGAGCACCGCCACCTCCACCCCTTCCTCGGCGAAGTGACCGAAGGCGGCCGCGGTGATCAGCTCGAACTCGGTGGTCGGGCCGTAGCGCTCGTCGCGGGCCAGCTCCTCGGCCACGGGCTTCAGGCGCTCCACCTGGCGGGCGAAGGCTTCGGGCGGGATCAGGGCGCCGTCCACCTGGATGCGCTCGCGGAAGTCGAAGAGGTGGGGGGAGAGGTAGTGGCCGGTACGATAGCCCGCCTCGCGCAGCGCCGAGGCGATGAAGGCGGTGGTCGAGCCCTTGCCGTTGGTCCCGGCCACGTGCACCGCGCGGAAGGCGGTGTGGGGGTCGCCCGCGCGGCGCAGCAGCTCGCGGAAGCGCTCGAGCCCGAGCCGGACGCCGAACTTCAGCAGCGAGGCGGTGTACTCCAGGGCCTCCGGGTAGGTCATCGCGCCCTCGTCGTCTCCACGAACACGTCCCGCACCACGCCGGGCAGGGGGGCGTGGGGCTTGTGCACCCGCACCACCAGGGTGCGGATCTCGCCGAAGCGCTCGAGGATGGCGTCGGCCAGGTGGTCGGCCAGGGCCTCGATGAGGTAGAAGCGCTGCTCGGTCGCCAGCTTCTGCACGAAGCGGAACACCGCGCCGTAGTCCACGGTGGAGCCGATGGCGTCGGGCTTGCCCTCGAAGGCCACCTCCATCTCCACGTCCACCACGAAGCGCGCCCCCAGCTTCTCCTCCTCGGCGTGCACGCCGTGGCGGGCATAGAGCTCGATCCCGGCGAGCACGATCCTACCCACCCGCCACCTCCTGCGCCCCCAGGGCCTCCCACACCGCCAGCGCCTCGCGGTGGGCCTTCACGTCGTGGACGCGCAGCAGCCGGGCCCCCCGGCTCACCCCGAAGAGGTGGGCCGCCACGGTGCCCATCACCCGCTCCGCGGCGGCCTCGACGCCCGTCAGGGCCCCGATGAAGCGCTTGCGGCTCGCCCCCAGCAGCACCGGGTGGCCCAGCGCGGCCAGCTCGTCCAGGCGGCGGATGAGCTCGAGGTTGTGCTCCAGCGTCTTGCCGAAGCCGATGCCGGGATCGAGCGCCACCTGGGGCACCCCCGCCCGCAGGGCTTTGTGCGCCTGGGCCTGCAGGAAGGCCCTCACCTCGCCCACCACGTCGGCGTAACGGGCGTGCTGCTGCATGGTGGTGGGGTCGGGGACGGGCATGTGCATGACGACGGCGGGGACCCCGTGGCGGGCGGCCAGTGCGGCCATGCGCTCGTCGCGCAGCCCGGTCACGTCGTTGAGCAGGTGTGCGCCCAGGGCCAGGGCCTCGGCGGCCACCTCCGGCTTGCGGGTGTCGATGCTGAGGGGAACCCGCAGGGGCAGGAGGGCCTCGAGCACCGGCAGCACCCGGCGCTTCTCCTCCTCGGCGCTCACGGGCTCGGCGCCGGGGCGGGTGGACTCCCCGCCCAAGTCCAGCAGGTCGGCCCCTTCGGCCACCATCCGGCGGGCGTGCTCGAGGGCGGCCTGGGGCGTGGCGTAGCGGCCCCCGTCGGAGAAGGAGTCGGGGGTGAGGTTGAGCACCCCCATCAGCCGGGGCCTCGAGAGGTCGAGGGTGTGCTCGCGCAGGTGTAACAGCACGCGACTATGCTACCCGGCGGCGGCCCGGGTGGGAAACGGCTCGGGCAGCCCCAACAACCCCGCGATGGCGGCGTGGCGCTGCCGCTCGCTGATAAAGCCCAGCCCCCGCCGGCGCCCCAGCCACGACCGCAGGGCCTTGGCCTTCTCGGGGACGCCCAGCAGCCCGGCCATCTCCCCGGCCTCACGCCCCACCGCCCCCTCGCTGAACTCGGCGTAGGAGCACACCCGGCAGGCCAGGTGCATGGGGTTGGAGTCGTAGAAGTGCCGCTGCGAACCGCTCACGTAGACCCACAGCAGCAGCCGCTCGTCGTCCTGGTTGAGCACCGCCACCACCGGCTGGCCGGTGCAGCTCGAGAGCCCCCGCGCCTGCCGCTGGACGTGCTCCTCGCCGGGCTCCACCTCGACGACGGCGAAGCCCTGCCGCCGCTGCACGCTAAAACCCCGGTCGTTCAGGCAAGGCTCGAGCCGCTCGTTATCCCGCAGGGTGAGGGTGGCGTAGGAAGCGCCCATGACCTCACCGTAGCACCAGCCGCGCGCGGAGAAAGGAAGCTAGGGTTGAGCGTCGGGGGTCAAGGGTCTAGGGCCGAGGGGCCTAGGGCCAATAGCCAGTGGCACGTGGCTTGTGGCCTGTGGGAGTATCCCCCCTAGCCCCCCTTGTTAAGGGGGGTAAACAAAAGGCGTTTTGCGTCTTGCGTTCGGCTATCGACTATCGACCATCGACTATCGACCTCTTACCACCCTACACCTCATCCGTGATCCACAGCCGCGCATACGGCTCGAGCCGCACCAGATGGTGTTCGATGGGCACGAGCTGGCCGCTGATGCGGTCGTGGGGCAGGCTCAGGCCCTGCTGCCAGAGCACCTCGGCGGGGTAGTACTGGACTTCTTCGCTGAAGTTGTAGAGCGCGACCAGGTTGCCCAGCGGGTGGCGGCGCACGTAGCCGAAGACGTGGGGGTTGCGCGGTTCGAGGATCTGCGCCTCGAGGGCGGCGTGGAGGTGGGGGGTGGCGCGGCGCACGCGGATGAGGTGCAGCAGGCCGTGGTACATGCGGCCTTCGGGCGAGGCGGGGTCGGCCTTGGCGCGGGCGGCCTTGTCCCAGTCCATGTGCGGGCGGTGGACCCAGCGGTTGTCCTCGGCGTGCTCGGACTCCTCGAGGTAGGAGTAGTCGTTGAGCAGGGCCAGCTCGTCGCCCATGTACAGCAGGGGGATCCCGCCGAAGCCCAGCACCACCGCGTGGCCCAGCAGCAGGCGCTCGAGGCTGAGGTGGATCTGCCGGGGGTTGCCCTGCTCCAGGGCCTGCTCGAGGCCCGCCAGGCTGGCCCCCGATCCCGAGATGCGCCGGTCGCCGGTGCGGGGGTTTTCCTGGAAGACCAGCCCCCGGCTGGGGGAGGTGGGGAAGCGCCCGGAGTAATAGTCGGAGAGGAAGCGCCGGTGGGCCTCGCCGGAGAGCCCCACCCGCGCCGCGTCGTCGTCGGCGATGGCCCAGCCGATGTCGTCGTGGCAGCGCAAATAGGTGTTCCAGGCGGTGTTGGTGGGCTTTACGGGGAAGCGGCGCAGGGCCTCGCTCATCAGGCGCACGTCGCGCGAGGCTAGGCTCGACCAGATCTGCACCATCAGGCTGTTGTGGTAGGCGGTGTCGCTGACCAGGCCGAAGTGTTCGCCCTGGCCCAGGTAGTGGATCAGGTCGTCGGGGGCCACGATGGCCTCCGCCTTGAACAGCACCGCCGGGGCCACGACGCGGGCCACGGCGCGCAGGGCCTGGGTGATGGCGTGCACCTCGGGCTGGTTCTGGCAGTTGGTGCCCAGGCGCTTCCAGATGAAGGCGATGGCGTCGAGGCGGAAGACCTCCACGCCCCGGTTGGCGAGCCAGAGGATGAGGTCGGCGAACTCGAGGAAGACCTCGGGGTTGGCCCAGTTGAGGTCCCACTGCCAGCGGTTGAAGGTGGTCCACACCCACTTGCCGCTCGCCTCGTCGAAGGTGAAGTTGCCCGGGGCGAAGTCGGGGAAGACCTCGGGCAGGGTCTTCTCGTACTCGTCGGGGAGGGTGCGGTCGGAGAACATGTGGAAGTAGTGCTGGTACTTCGCCTCGCCCGCCCGGGCCCGCACCGCCCACTCGTGCTCCTGGGCCACGTGGTTCAGAACCAGATCACAGCACAGCGCGATTCCCCGCGCGCGCAGCTTTGCGGTGAGGGCCTCGAGGTCGTCCATGGTGCCCAGGTCTTCGCGCACCGCGCGGTAGTCCATCACCGCGTAGCCGCCGTCGTGGGGGGCCGGGCGCGGCTTGAGGAAGGGCATGAGGTGGAGGTAGCGCACGCCGAGTTCCTCGAGGTAGTCGAGCCGCTCCTCGATGCCCTTGAGCGTCCCGGCGAAGCGCTCGGTGTAGGCCACGTAGGCGATCATCTCCGGGCGCTGGAACCAGTCGGGGGCCAGCAGGCGGTGGGCGTCGAGGCGCTTGAGGTCGGCGCCGCGGGCGCGGTGGGCGGCGGTGAGGATAGGGAGCAGCCCCTCGAGCAGCCCCTCCACGTCGGGGTACACCAGCGCCAGGCCGGCGTGGAGGTCGGGCAGGTAGCGCTCCAGGCGCAGGCTGAAGGTCTCGAGGTCGCTGCCCGAGAGGTCGGCTTGGGCCTGGACCAGCAGGCGCTCGAGCAGGGGGCGCAGTTCGGCGGGGAGCGGGGTAGAGAACATCGGTCATTCAGGCTACTGCAAAGGCTACGCTCCCCGAAAGCACCCCGGAAAACCGCTCTTTACGTTAAGGGAAAATACAGAATCAATCCTGCTAAACTGGACGGTATGGGTCGCCAGTACGACCACGGCCGTTCGTACGACGGTCATCGACACATTTCAAGCTACCGCCCTCACCGGGAGGAGCTCAGCCCTGAGCAGCAGCACGCCCTGGAGCAGCACCGGGAAGAGTACCGCCAGCGCCAGGCGGCCCAGGCGGCCGAGCAGACCCGCCGGCAAGCTTTCCGCGAGAAACACCCTCAGCGCTGGACTTACGTGTGCCAGGCCTCCATCGCCGGGCAGCCCTGCACCCTGACCCTACAAAGCCGCGACGGTGAACTGGAGGGCCGCGCCGCCTATCCGGCCCACGGCTACACCACGCGGTTGGTGGGCCAGGCGGGAGAGGGGCAGGTCAGGTTCACCGAGTACAACGCCCAGGGGCGGCGGCTGGGGGAACTGCGCTTGGAGGCCCGTGACCTACGCCAGTTCGCCGCCCTCGGCCACCTCCACGCCCAGTGGCGGCCTGCCGGGGGCGGCCGGGTAGAAGAGGTTTACCTGCGCCTGGAGCACGAGCACCTGCCGCTGGACGGCGGCTTCCCCGCCCTGCCGGAGGTGGTCGCGGCCCCGGCTAAGCCCCCCAAAGCTCACCCTCCCCGTTCCCAAGGCCGGCCAATGGGCGAGAGCCTCGAGCACAAGGCCCAGCGCCTCGCCGAAAACCTCGCCTCGGCAGGGGGAGGCCGCGCCGCTGCCGCCGCCGAACTGGCCTCCTCGACGGACCTCGAGCGCGAGGGGGTGTTGCGCTACCTCCAGGAGAAAGCCCCCAGGGCCTTCGCCGATGCCCTCCGCCTGGGCTACTCCCTGTTGCCGCCGGCCGGGCTGCACGCCCAGAGCGCCCCCCCGCCCGCCCGCACCTGGCGGGAGACGGGCCGCCTCAAGGGCAACCCTCCGGTACGCAGCGAAACCGAACCCCCCAACAAGAACATCGTCGAGGACGAGCGAGAGTACAAGACCATGCTCGGCAGCGCCCGGGCCCTGCTGCAAGAGCAGCGCGCCCGCGCCCGCCGGATGCTTTCCCCCGACGGTAAGGAAGTCCTGGACTACCGCTACTGGTTCGCCCAGGTCTACGGCCACGTCACCGAGAACGAAATCCTCTTCGCCCAGGAGCGCACCTACTACTACCCCACTTACGTGCTGTGGTGCGTGCTCTACTTCGACAAGCTCTACGAGGACAACCTGGGAGCCGTCGCCAGCAAGCAGGAGCCCCACTGGCGCGAAGCCTTCAAGACCGCCACCGCCCAGAAGCAGATGGAGAACATCCCCGGCCAGGTCGGCAAGATCGTCTTCTCGCTGGTGGCCTCCATGCTGGCCCACATCCGCTTCGACCTCCCCCGCGCCGAGGCCTGGGTCTTCGAGCGCTACCGGGACGCCTACGGGGCCCGCCTCGAGGACTTCCGCCCCGACTTCTTCGCCATGGGCGGCGTCTTCGACAACGCGACCCGCCAGATGTTCGCCGACATCGAGCGCCTGCTGCGCCTCATGGGGACTTCCTTCGACGTAGAGCTTGCCAAGTTGTTCAAGCAGGGCGGTCTCTCCGAACACGCCATGCGCGACCTGCTGGGGGCCAGCATGAACCGCGAACGCCTGGCGACCTGGCACCGCGCCGAGCGGATGGTGGCCGAGGGCAAGGCGGGCGAGGACCCCTACCGGCTGCAAAACGAGCGCCTGGTGGGCGATGTCACCCGCAAGGACCACCTCTCGGGAACCGTCGGGGCCATCGGCGTCAACCGGCCCGGCCTCGAGGGCATCACCAACAGCAACGCCGTTGACCACGTTCTCGGCTACCTCAAGGCGGGCAACAATGCCATCGGTAGCCTCCTCCTTGACGGGCTGGACGACCTCATCGGCGGGCTGGTCGGCCAGGCTTCGGTCTCGGACGAGGCCATCCGCTCCTGGGACTTCTACAAGCGCTCCTCGATCCTCATGGAGTTCCAGAAGGGCGAGATTGCCCAAGCCGCCCTTCTCGGCAGCCCCGGCTCCCCAGGCCTGGCCCAGGACTTCATGCTGCGGATCGTGGAGGCCTCGAGGCAGATTGGCGACCTGGCGCTCCTGATCGACAGCGTGGACGCTTACTCGCTGGTGCGGCTGTTCGATGGGGAGCGGCGGAGGAAGCTCGAACGGCTTCTAGCTCAGGAGTACTACCCCAAGCTCACCCTGATGAACGCGGCTAACCAGATCGCCAAGTGGATGGAAGCGGGGGAAGCCAAAGAAAACAAGAACTCTGCGGCTGAGATTTACAGTGCCCTTCAGCGTGAGAACAGAAAAAAGCTTGAACAAATATTGCTGAGCAGGTATCGGATTTCTACACGAGATTTCTTGGAGTAGATATGCGGAACTTGTCCTTGGGAGTGCTGAAGATTCTGTTCGTGTTGGGGCTAGTGGGGGGAATATTCATGGCATTGACAAGGCATGAAAGCGTGTACACCGACGACCTCAGCGACCCGGTGAGGGTCGCCGACAGCTACATCCACGCCCTGCTGCGGAAGGACCTGGTGCGCATCGCCTACTACTGGACGGGGGACCTCGAGGCCTACGAGAACTCCTTCTTCGGCCGCTTCACCCCCTCGGTGCTGCGCGCGGCCCGGCGGGAGGCCCTGCCGCTGGAGGACTACCGCTGGAGGCTGGGCCCGGCGCGCGTGGAGGGGGGCGTGGCCCTGGTGAGGGTGGAGCTCGAGACCATCCAGACGGGCAAGATCGCCCAGAAGTATCGAGAATTCATGGGAGATCCCTACTGGAACCCTGAGAAGCAGGACTTCGACCAGAAGCCTAAACTCCGCCCTGACCTCACCGTCGAGGAGGCCTGGAGGCTCGCCCGCAACGACCCCGGCGTGGGGTGGGACCGCTTCGAGCACGACCTGAGGCTCAACCGCACTGAGAAGGGCTGGCTCATCGACATGGAGGCCGACGACCGCCTCGTCACCATCCTCTACCGAGGGTACGACCCCGACGCCGACCCGGACCGCTAAGCCTTTCTCGGATCATAGTTGAGGCTACGTATTCCGCTCGCGGCTTTATGATAGCCCTATGGTGGATTACGACCTTTCCGACAACGCCTTGGTGGGGCTGGTGACCCTGGCCCTCGAGGGCGCCCAGGGACTGCGCCTGGCCCAGTCCGGGGCCCGCAGCGTGGGGGAGATGATCTCCGGGCGGCGCGGCAAGCCGGTGCGCGTCGAGCGCGAGGGCGACTCCTTAAGCGTCGACCTCAACGTGTGCGTGGACTACGGCCACCCCATCCCCGAGCTCGCCAAGAACGCCCAGCGCACCGTGGCCGAGGCCCTGAGCGCCTCGACCGGGCTCAAGGTGCGGGCCGTGAACCTCACGGTGGTGGCGGTGGAGTACCGGGAGGGCGGCAGTGCGGCGTAAAGCGCGCGAACTGGCCTTCAAGGTGCTCTTCGAGTACACCAACGGCGGGGGCGACCTCGAGGCCGCCTGGAGCCACGCCACCCAGGACCTCGAGGGCGACGACGAGACCTACGGCGACCCGCTCGACCGGGAGAGCCTGGACTTCGCCCGCAAGTTGATCGAGGGCTACGGGCGCGAGGCCGCCGCCGTGGACGGGGTGCTCGAGGCCACCATCGAGGGCTGGAGCTTCGGCCAGATGGCCAAGACCGACCTCGCCATCCTGCGGCTCACCGCCTACGAGATGCTCTTCGAGAAGACCCCCCACCCGCCCTTGATCGAGGTCGCGGTCAAGATCGCCAAGCGCTACGGCGGCGAGGACTCGGGCCGCTTCGTCAACGGCGTGCTGGCCCGCCTGCTCAAGCGCATCGAGACCGGGGAAGTCCCGACCGCCTCGAAGTAGCCCGCCCCCAAACCCTAACTAGCCCCATCCCCAACGAGGAGTGCCTTCATGCTCGAACTCGCCGGCCCCCCCGTGGCCGAAGCCGTCTACGAAGAACTCAAGGCCGAACTGGCCCGCCTGCCCTACGTGCCCCACCTGCGGGTCGTGCGGGTGGGGGAGGACCCCGCCTCCGTCTCCTACGTGCGGCTCAAGGACCGCCAGGCCAAGAAGCTCGGCCTCAGCAGCCAGGTCGACGTGTTCCCCGAGGACACCAGCGAAGCCGCCCTGCTCGAGCACATCGCCCGCCTCAACGCCGACGACGCGGTTGACGGCATCCTGGTGCAGTTCCCCACGCCCAAGCAGATCCGCCAGCAGGCGGTGCTCGAGGCCATCGACCCCGCCAAGGACGTCGACGGGCTCACTCCTATGAGCGCGGGGCGGCTGTGGGGCGGGCAGGAGGCGCTCGAGTCGTGCACCCCGGCCGGGATCATGCGCATGCTCAAGCACTACGGCATCTCCCCGGCGGGCAAGGAAGTGGTCATCGTCAACCGCTCGAACCTGGTGGGCAAGCCGCTCGCCGCCATGATGCTGCGCGAGAACGCCACCGTGACCATCGCCCACTCCCGCACCCCCCACATGGCCGAGGTTACGCGCCGGGCCGAGATCCTGGTGACGGCGGTGGGCCGGGCGGGGTTCGTCACCCCCGACATGGTGCGCCCCGGGGCGGTGGTCGTGGACGTAAGCGTGAACCGGGTGGGCCGCAACGAGCAGGGCCGCGATATCCTGGTGGGCGACTGCACCCCCGAGGTGGCGCGGGTGGCCTCGGCGCTCACCCCGGTGCCTGGCGGGGTGGGCCCCATGACCGTGGCCATGCTGCTGTTCAACACCGTCAAGGCGGCCGTGCGCCGCCGGGGCGGGGGGCAGGCCTAGCCGGGGCACCCTGTAAAATAGCCCGGGTTGACCCGCATATGGCTGAACTTCTCTCCAACCAGGTGCTCTGGACGGCTCTGCTAGCCAGCGCCTTGGTCCAGGTCCTCAAGTTGTTCATCTACTACTTCGTCGAACGCCGCTGGGAGTGGGAGCGGCTGATGGAGACCGGCGGCATGCCCTCCTCCCACTCCGCGACCGTCGTCGCGCTGGCCGTGGGCATTGGCATGACCGAGGGCTGGGGCAGCACCTACTTCGCCATCGCCGTGGTGCTCGCCACCATCGTGATGTACGACGCCACCGGCATCCGCCGCGCCGCCGGGATGCACGCCGCCCGCCTCAACGACCTCTTCGAGGAGTTGCGCACCGTGATCCAGCGCGGCCCCGAGCAGGAGCCCTTGAAGGAACTGCTGGGCCACACCTACCTCGAGGTCACCGTCGGGGCCATCCTGGGCGGGGTTTTCGCCTGGTTGAGCTTTAACCTTTTTTGATCTAAACCCAGCACCCCGGCCCTGAACTTCCCGCCCCGGGCGAAGGAGGGTATACTCGGCGGGTCATCCAAGGAGAGAGGCCATGGGGCGCTGGATCGTGTTGGGATTTCTGCTGTTGTGCAGTTTTTCTTTCGCTGCCTCGCTCGAGACCCAGGTGATGAGCCTGATCAACCAGGCCCGCGCGCAGGGCGTGCGCTGCCCCGGCGGCGGGGGCGGCTTCAAGCTCCCGGCCCTCAAGTACGACCCGGTGCTGGCGAAGGCGGCCCTGGGCCACGCCCTCAACATGGGCCGCAAGGGCTTCCTCTCCCACTACTACGGCGGCGTGGGCCCCCGGGTGCGGGTGAGCCGCGCCGGGTACCGCTACAGCCGCATGTCGGAGATCATCTTCAAGGGCAGCAGCCCCAGCCCGGCCAGGGCGGTGCGCTGGTGGCTGCGCTCGGGCGTGCACTGCCGCGCCATCATGAACCCCTACTACAAGGAGTTCGGCGCGGGCTTCTCCCGCGTGGGCAACGCCTGGGCCGTGGTGCTGGCCCAGCCCCGCTGAGCCTCTCCGGGGCTACCTAGATTCCTTAAGCTTCCCCGCTGGCGGGGGAGCTTGCAATTCAGCTTCCTCTTACCCGGGGGTTCGCCGCGGCGCGGCTCAGGGCGTCTTGCGGTTGGCGATCGTGATCAGCACGTAGAACGCGATGCTCTGGAGCACGGGGAAGGAGAGCAGGGTCAGGCCCCCCGGCTTCCAGGCGAACAGCAGGATGGGGATGACGGTGCCCACCACCGGGATCCAGATCAGGTTGGTGAGGTTGCGGGCTTTGAGCAGGCGGTAGGCGGTGTAGAGGTTGAAGGCCGAGAAGGCCAGCAGCAAGAACCAGGCGACGGCGACAGTACTCATGGTTTCGTGGGGCCTGAGGTGGCCCTGTCCTTTCGCCGCCCATTATCCCTTATCCCCGGCCCTACCCCGCCTCTGGAATGAACCCAACCGTCTGCGTGGCGCGGGAGTATCCTCGAGTCCTACCCCCAACCCCCCGCCCGTGACCGGGCCGGAGACAACGCGCATCAGCGAGAACCGAGGAGGTCGTCATGATCGTAGTCCGGGACGTATTCCATCTCCACTTCGGCAAAACCCGCGACGCCCTGGCCCTGATGAAGGAAGGGCGGGCCATCGAGCAGCGCATGGGCTACCCGCTCTCGAGGGTGCTGGTGGACATGACCGGCACCTACTACACCCTCGTCAACGAGAGCCACTTCGAAAGCCTCGCCGACCTCGAGGCCGTCCTGGGCAAGATGGGCCAGGACCCCGACTGGCGGGCCTGGTACGCCCGCTTCGTGCCCCTGGTGCGGGAGGGAAGGCGGGAAGTTTACCGGGTAGTGGAGGTTTAGAGAGCCGTAAGCGGTCAGCTATCAGCCGTCAGCTCGTGGCTCGTGGTTGCCCCTCCCCGTCCCTCCCCGCCGGCGGGGAGGGGGTATCCCCCCAACCCCCCTTGTTAAGGGGGGTAAGGAAAGGGCGTCTTGCGTCTCGCGTCTTGCGCACGACGTAAGACGTACGACGTACGACCCGAGCCCAGCGCCCGGCTATCAGCTATCAGCTATCGGCCATCGGCTATCGGCGTTGGGCCATACACCCCCCACACGCTAGACTGTAGAGGAGTTCGGGGTATAATCTTATACCGAGTATAAGTTTCTGGAGGCTTGATGCTGAGCGTACCCGAAAAAATCCTCTTCGTGCTCGCGGTGGCCGCCACGGCCTACTTCGGGGGGATGGCCTTCTACCGGGTGTACCGGGCCGTTCGCCGGGGGAAGCCGGAGAACCGCTTCGACAACCTTCCCGCCCGCATCGGCAGGGGGCTTTGGCTGACCCTGACCATGCAGACGGTGTTCAAGAAGCGGCCTCTGGTCTCCTTGCTGCACGCCTTCGTGTTCTACGGCTTCGTCTACTACCTGCTGCTCAACGTGCTCGACGTGGTCGAGGGCCTGTTCCCGGTGGTGCTGCGCGGGGGGTTTTGGAACGGAGTCAACCTCACGGGCGACGTCCTCACCGCCCTGATCCTCCTCGGCATCATCGGGCTGTGGATCCGCCGGAACACGGCGCCGGGGCGGCGCACCTTTAGCTGGCGCGAGAAGACGCCCATCCACGAGAAAGCACCTGGGGGCATCCGCCGCGACTCGCTGATCGTGAGCGCATTCATCACCTTCCACGTGGGCTCGAGGCTGCTGCAGAAGTCGGCGCAGGCCGCCGAGGAGGGCCCCGACCCTTTCCAGCCGGTGGCCTCGGCGGTGGGCAACCTGCTGGGCTACCTCGACGGGCGGGAGATCGTCTTCCTCGAGCACTTCTTCTGGTGGGGTGCTTTGGGCTCGATCATGCTCTTCGTCCCCTACTTCGCCCGCTCCAAGCACATCCACCTCTTCCTCGCGCCCATCAACATCGCGCTCAAGAAGGAGAAGCCGGGGGCACTGCTGCCCATTGCCAAGGACTTCGAAGAGCTCGAGAAGATGGAGAAGTTCGGCGTAACCAAGCTCGAGGACTTCACCTGGCCCCGCCTGCTCGACGCGTATAGCTGCATCCAGTGCAACCGCTGCCAGGACGTGTGCCCGGCCTACGCCACCGGCAAGGCGCTCTCGCCCGCCGCCATCCTCATCTCCGAGCGCTACGAGCTCAACCAGATCCTGCCCGCCTTCGCTGCGGGGGGAGAGAGCCCGCGCCCGCTCCTCGACTTCGCCACCAACGAGGAGAGCGTGTGGGCGTGCACCACCTGCAACGCCTGCGTCGAGGTCTGCCCGGTGGGCAACGAGCAGATGTTGCACATCATCGACATCCGCCGCGAGCGGGTGATGATGCAAGGCGAGTTCCCGGCCCAGCTCGGGCAAGCCTTCCGCGGCATGGAGCGCAACGGCAACCCCTGGAACATCGGCCAGGACAAGCGCATGGCCTGGGCCGAGGGCCTGCCCTTCGAGGTCAGGACTGTATCCCAGAACCCCGACGCCGACGTGCTCTACTGGGTGGGCTGCGCCCCGAGCTACGACCCCCGCGCCCAGAAGACCGCCCGGGCCTTCGCCGAGATCCTGCACGAGTCGGGCGTGAACTGGGCGGTGCTGGGCAAGCAGGAGAAGTGCACCGGCGACGCGGCGCGGCGGGCGGGCAACGAGTTCTTGTTCATGCAGCTCGCCACCGAGAACGTGGAGACCCTGAACGCGGTCATGGAGGCCAAGCCCAAGACCATCGTCACCACCTGCCCCCACTGCTTCCACACCATCGCCAACGAGTACAAGGACTTCGGCGGCCACTACACCGTCAAGCACCACAGCGAGTACATCGCCGAGCTCATCGACGCCAAGCGCCTGCAGCCTTTGCCGATGGACGGCGACCAGAGCGTCACCTACCACGACCCCTGCTACTTAGGTCGCCACAACGGGGTCTTCGACGAGCCCCGCGAGGTGCTCAAGGACGTGGGGCTTACGCTCAGCGAGCCGCCCCGGCACGGCAAGAACTCCTTCTGCTGCGGCGCGGGCGGTGCCCAGTTCTGGAAGGAGGAGGAGCCCGGCGCCGAGCGCGTGAGCACCAACCGCTACCGTGAGCTCAAGGCCACCGGCGCCAGCACCATCGCGGTGGGCTGCCCCTTCTGCATGCAGATGATGAACGTGGAGACCGCCCAGGAGCCCGAGGGCCAGGCCCCGCAGGTGCTCGACATCTCCGAGCTGGTGCTTCAGGGCATCCGCAAGAGCAAGGAAGCTCCCGCGGAAGCCACCGACTGATACCGGATTCGAAAAGATAATCTCATTTGACAGAAGAGTCAGAGGCTATCTTTTCGAATCCCAGAGCGCTCCCTTCGGCCCTGTCAGTCCGCCGCCGTTCGGCGCCGGACTGACCGAATCGGGTATGAGCCTGCCGGGCGGCTTCGCGCGCAGGGGCGGTCCACGGGCCGCCCCTGCTTTTTTGGATCCCGGTTCTGTTGAGCGACGAATTAGGTAAATCCGCCTACACTCGAGCCTTCACCAAACCTACAAACTCGAGCGGTACTCTCAGGGGTAACTATGGATTTTCAAGCGCCGCAGTTGCTGCTGTTGCTGCTGGTTTTGCCCATCCTGGTGTGGGAATACCGCCGCAGAATCGCCAAAGCGACGTCCAGCGCTTACGTCTTATTCCCCGACCCCAAGCAATTCACGTCCTTGCCCCGCTCGGCCTGGAAGCGCCACCTGGGGGCGGGGCTGTACCTGCTGGCCCTGGCGCTGGGCGTCGTGGCCCTGGCCCGGCCCCAGGCCAGCGTGCTGATGCCCGACAACCTGGCGGGGGTGGTGCTGACCATCGACATCAGCCTGTCCATGCGGGCCACCGACATCGAGCCCAGCCGCCTGGACGCTGCCAAAACTGCGGCCCAGACCTTCGTGAAGGTCCTGCCCCCGGGCGCTAAGGTGGCGCTGGTGAGCTTCGCCGGGTATGCCAGCACCGTGGTCCCGCTCACCGCCGACCACGCACGGGTGCTCGAGCAGATCGAGAGCCTCGAGCTCGCCCGCCGCACGGCCATCGGCGAGGGGCTGCGGGAGAGCCTGTCGCAGTTCCCTCTCGACGAAGCGGGCAAGCCGCTGGGGCCCTCGACCGTGGTGCTGCTGTCGGACGGGCGCAACAACTGGGGAGTCGAGCCGCTCGAGGTCGTCGAGGAGGCCAAGGCGATGGGCGTGGTGGTGCATACCATCGGCCTGGGCCGCCGCCAGAGCGAGGAGGACTGGACCTCCAACAACTGGATGGCCTTCGACGAGGAGACCCTGCGGGCCATCGCCGAGGCCACGGGCGGGGAGTACTACGCGGCCGAGTCGGCCCAGGCGCTCATGGACGCCTACCGCAAGCTGGGCAAGGCAGTGGGGTGGAAGCCCACCCGCACCGAGGTCAGCGGCCTGCTGACCTTCCTCGCCGGGCTCACGCTGGCCTCGAGCCTGGTGGTGTCCAACCTGCGGCGCAAGGTGGTCTGAGCCCGGCCGGCTCAGAAGCCGCCGTCGAGCTCGAGCCAGAGCTGCTCGAGCCGGAATTGCAGGTCGCGCAGCTCGAGCTCGGGCCTCGCCTCGAGCCCGAGCGCGGCCAGGGCCTCGCGCAACCGGGGCTCCTGGCGCAGCCGCTCCTGCAGGGGAGCGAGGCGGAGCTCGAGGGTCCGGTCGGGGCCTGGGCTGAGCAGGCCCGGCAGCCGCTGGTTGGCCTGGGCGGCGGCCACCTCGAGCACCTTCGCCGGGGCCAGGTTGAGCAGCATGGCCCCGGGGAAGCCGCCCGCGTGCAGGTGCTCGACCCGCAGCCGCAGGGTCTGGGTAGGGGGGTCGAAGCCGAGGTGCCGCAGCCGCAGCTCGGCGTGGGGACCACTGGCGAAGCCCACGCCCAGGTGCAGCAGCCCGGGCTCCAGCCGCAGCTCGCGCACCTCCCCGCCGTGCAGCCGCCCCAGCGTGAGGCGCAAGGCCCGCACCTCCAAGGGCAGGTCGAGGCCCTTGAGGGGCTGGGCGAGGAGGTGAGCCAGGAGGGCTTGGGTGAGCTCGAGGGTCAGCGAGGCCCGCAGGTGCATGAGGCCGATTATTCCCCAGCCCGCCGTGACGAGGCTGAGAAGGGGGCTGCCGGTGCCTGAGGGCGGTTCCCACGAATACCCCGCACAAGCCAGGTTGGCCGTGTGGGGTAAAACGCCCGCCTGAGTACCGGCGTATGCCGGGCCGCCTATGGCGGCTTCACCAGGAGCGGCGGGCGTTCGCGGGAGAGGCGATGAGAGCCGCCTTAAGGCCAGGTGAAAATCCCGCTTCACCCCAAGGCAAGCGCCCCGCGCATACACTGGACCCGGGAAGCCATGTTCAGAACCGCATTGATCGGCCTCATCGCCCTGGCCTCCCTGGCCGGGGCCGTCCAGCTCAACCCTCCGCGCATCGGCGACCACCCCGGCTACACCCGGGTGGTGTTGGACATCCCGCCCCAGGCGACGCTCCGGCTCGAGCCCCTGGGCCCCGCGCTGCGGCTCACCCTGCCGGGCCAGAGCGTGCGGCCCGCGATCAAGCAGGTCGGCACCCCCGAGCTCAGCGGCTACGTGCTCGAGCAGAAGGGCTCCGACGCGGTGGTCACCCTGCTCACGCCGCAGGGGGTGGGCAGGAGCTGGGGGTTCCGCAAGACCGGGCTGGCCCCGGCGGCGGGCCAGCAGGGCGAGCGGCTGGTGCTCGACATCTCGGGCGCCTTCGTGGACCCCGCCCCCTTGCCGCAGTTGCCCCCGTTCAGCTTCGTCAAGGCTTCCGGGCGGCTGTTCTCGGTGGTGCTCGACCCTGGTCACGGCGGCCCCGACCCCGGGGCCATCGGGCTGGTGACCGAGAAGGCGGTCAACCTCGAGGTCGCCCGCCGGGTGGGCAGCCTGCTGCGGGCCGCCGGGCTCGAGGTGACCTACACCCGCGAGGACGACCGCGCCTTCTCCGCCGACAAGCGCACCGACCTCTCCAAGCGGGTGGCGCTGGCCCAGGGCAAGCACCTCTTCGTCTCGATCCACGCCAACGCCGCGCCCAAGGGCAAGGAGGAGGTGTGGTGCGGCCTCGAGGTCTACTACTTCGGGCCCTCGAGCAAGCCCGTCTACCCGGTGGCCCTGCCGCTCGACCGCTTCCCCCAGCCGGTGCTGGCGCAGACCCCGCCCGCCCCCCCGGCCCCTCCGCAAGCCCCGCCCGCC
>NZ_KE387023.1:1933892-1946958 GCF_000430045.1 Calidithermus chliarophilus DSM 9957
CCGGTCGCCGCGCCGGCTGAGCCCGAGCCCGTCGAGCCTGCCGAGACCGCGCCGGCGGACGCCGAACCTGCCGAGCCTGCCGAGGCCGTCGAACCCGCCGAACCCGTCGGGACCCAGCCTGAGCCCGAACCCCTGCCGGTGATCCCCGAGACGGCCATGGGCGTCTTCGAGCCCGCCCCCGGACCCCCCACCGCCACTGGGGAAGGACCTAACCCCCAGCCGCTCGAGCCTGAGCCCGAGCCCGCCCCCACCGGCCCGGTCCTCGTGCCCGCTTCGCCGCTCTCGCTGAGCCAGGGCCGCCGGGCCGAGCTCTCCCGCAGCCTGGGGACGAAGCTGATGGGCTACCTGCTCTCCAGCACCACCGCCTCCAACCGCGGCCTGCGCACCTCCGACTTCTTCGTCACCAAGTACACCCCCGTGCCCGCGGTGCTGGTGGAGATGGGCTACGTCACCCACCCCGTCGAGGGCCTCAACCTGCGCAACCCGGTCTACCTCGACCGCATCGCCTACGGCATCGCCCGGGGGGTGCTGGAGTACCTCGAGCACGACTACCCCGTCCAGTAGCCCTCGTCCCGGGCGTTCTACCCCGTGCGGGGCATCCGTGGGAACCGCTCTGGCGGCGGATGGTCTCTACCCCTGAGCCATAGGGTGAAAAGCCCCTCTATTGGGCCGGGAGGGGCTGGCTATACTGGGCGGCATGAGCGAAGCGGTGCTGCCCACCCAGGAACAGGTGCTCGAGGCTTTGAAGGTGGTCAAAGACCCCGAGATCCCTGTCAACATCGTAGACCTGGGCCTGGTCTACGACGTGGAGGTCAAGGAGGACGGGGTCGTGGACATCACCATGACCCTCACCTCCATCGGCTGCCCGGCCCAGGACATCGTCAAGGCCGACGCCGAGATCGCGGTCATGAAGTTCCCCGGCGTCAACGCGGTCAACGTGGACTTCGTCTGGAGCCCGCCCTGGACCCCGGCCAAGATGACCGAAGACGGCAAGCGCCAGATGCGCATGTTCGGCTTTAACGTTTAGCCGGAGCGCTTCCCGGCCAGTACCCCGCAGGGCCGGCCCTGCGGGGTAAACCGTCTGCCGGTCTTGTCAAGTGTCGTGGAGCGCGCGATCAGACACCTTTCAGCCGCCGCTCAAACCCGGGTCAGCGGGGCCACCTAGCCTTAGGGTGAGGAGGTCAGCTATGGCTAGGGTTTTCGCTATTTTCGCCGACGAAAAAGCGCTCGAGCAGGCTACGCGCGGCATGGCCGACGCCGACTACGAGGTGCTGGCGCCCGTCAACGACACCTCGGCCCCGCCGGGGGGAGGCTTGCCCGCGGCTCCCGTGGTGGCGGGGGCTACCCTCAACCCCGGCAGCCCGGTCGGCGTGGGGGTTCCTGCCGGGGCCGCGAGCCTGGTCAGTGGGCCCACGCTCGAGGACGAACTGCACGGCAAGGGCCTGCCGGAAGGGGAGACCCGCATGTTCGCCGACGCGCTGCGCAGCGGCTCACACGTGCTGATCGTCCACCGGGCTTCCGAGGGGTTGGCCGACCGCCTGCGCGAGGCCGGGGCCGCCCACGTCTCGCCCAACTGAGCCGGGGCTCAGTCCTTCCTCAGCCCGCCCTCAAAAGCCGGTCAGACCGGCTGGATAAGCTCGGGCATGGCCAAGCTATTCGCGGTATTCGACGACGAGCGGGCGCTCGAGAACGCCACCCGCGAACTCGGCGCCGAGGACTACGAGATCCTTACCCCCGGCAACGACACCGGCAACCCCATCAGCGGGCCGCTGGCGGTCGCCAACCCGGCGGGCATGAGCAACAGCAACTACCTGACCCAGTCGGCCGCGGTCATGGTCACGCCGCTCGGGCAGGACGTGGGCGCCGTGCCCGCGGAGCCCGACGACGACGACCGCATCATCGCCGAGGCCCTGCGCAACGGGGCTTCGGTGCTGGTGATGCGCCGCGCCAGCCGGGAAGCGGCCCAGCGGCTGCGGGAGCTGGGCGCCTCCTACGTCTCTACTGTCTGATACCAGATTGGGTCAGTTCGGCGGCGAATGGTGACGAACTGACCGAAGGGAGCGCTCTGGGATTCAAAAAGATAGCCTCCGGGGCCTTTGGATCGGACGATTATCTTTTTGAATCCGGTATGACAAGAGCGCTGGGCCCGTCGTGGGCGTCACATCCGGCTGGTGTAGCCCTTTTTGAGGTACAGCACGGGGTCGGTGGGGTTGGCCGCCGCGACCAACTGCTGGTACACCGCTTCTGGGTCCTCGACGAAGACGGCCGCGTACTCCGAGGGGGGCAGGACCACCTCGTAGAAGTGGGTTACGCCCTTCTCCTGTAGCCACTGCACGAGCGCGGCCAGGGCGTCGTCGCTTGCCGCTCCGAAGGCCGGGCCGAAGGCGTCGAAGCTCAGCACCGGGGTTTTGACCCCGCCCCGGGCGAACACCGCGTAGCGGGCCTTGCCGCGCTGGTCCTGCCAGTCGGTGACCAGGGTGACGATGAGGCGCTCGAAGGAGGCCCCCCGCAGGGCTTGCTGGAGGTCCTCGAGGGTTTCCTTGGGGGCTGCACGCAGACCGACCACGTTAAGTTCCATAACCGCCGTCAGTTTACCGCCTCGCCTGGCGGGGCGAAGCTACCCACCACCCCGACCTCGCCCTCACCAGCCCATGCGCTTGCGCAACTCGGTGATGTGGGCGACGTGGTGGCTGCCGTGCCAGGCGTACAGCCCCAGGGTGCGGGCCAGGGTGGTCGGCCCCGACTCGGGGTGGACGAAGCTGCGCTGCCAGTCCTCCTCCTTCAGCCCCCGCAGCAGCACGACCCAGCGCTGGTGCAGCGCCTCGAGCAGCCGCAACGAGACCTCCACCGGCGTGTCGCGGCTGTCCCCCAGCCGGGCCCAGGCCTGCTCGTCGTAGGGCTTGATGGTGGGGGCCTCCTCGGTGAGGGCCAACTTGAAGCGCACGTAGCTGTTGAGGTGGCTGTCGGGCACGTGGTGCACCACCTGCCGCACCGTCCAGCCGCCCTCGCGGTAGGGCGTGTCGAGCTGCGCCTCGGAGAGCCCTTCCACCGCCGCCCGCAAGTGGGCCGGCGTCTGGGCCAGAACCTGCAGCCACCCCTCCCGTACCTCGGGCGTGATGACGGGGGGAGCCTGAAAGCGGCCGATGGGGTAGCGGGGGTCGCTCATGAAGAGTAGGGTATCGGATTCGGGGCGTTGCTGCAGGAGGCCGTGAGCGGTAAGCCATCAGCTATCAGCCGTCAGCAAAAGGCTTGTAGCTTGTGGTGTGTGGCTCGTGCCGTGTGGAAGTATCCCCCCTGGCCCCCCTTGCTAAGGGGGGTAGAGAAATGGCGTTTAGCATTCAGCCGTCGGCTATCAGCTATCAGCTATCGACTATCGACTATCGACTATCGACCCAACCTCACGGCATCCGCGCCGCACGCACCACGAATTTCCAGTGGGTGGGGTACTCGAGGTCGGGGTCGGGGTAGGTGTCCATGACCCACTGCTCGAGCTCGGCCACCGAGGGGCGGAAGACCTCCTCGGGGACGGCCTGGGTGAAGGAGTACAGGCGGTCGCGGATGATCTCGAGGCTCGAGCGCGGGCTGCGCGGCTCGATCCAGTCGGCGACCGGCTTGGCCTTGGGGTCGAGGCCGAACTGACGGAGCGCGCGTTCGACCTCGGCCAGGCGCTGCTGGTGGCGGCCGCGCTCGAGGCGGTAGCCCAGCCGCGCGAGGATCTCGGCCCACTTCTGCTGGATGCGCCAGTCCTCGCTCTCGCCCTCCGACTGGTCCCAGCCCTCGAAGAGGAAGCCCCCCGGCTTGAGCACCCGCAGCGACTCGCGCAGCGCGACCTGCCAGTCGTCGAGCAGGTGCCAGAAGTGCACCACGACCACCGCGTGCAGGCTCTCGCGCTCGAAGGGCAGCTCGCGGGCGTCGCCTTCGACGAGGCGGGCCTTGCGGGCCACCCCGGCCACCTTGTTGCGCAGCACCTCGAGCATGGCCGGGTTGATGTCGAGGGCGGTGTAGCGGTAGCCCCGCGCGATGATGGGCACCGCGATGCGGCCGGTGCCCGCGCCGACCTCGAGGAAGTGCGGCTCGCGGAAGACCCGCTCAACGGGGGCGGTGATGGCCGTGGCGATGCGGCCCGACACCTCGGGCGGGTGGTACCGCGTGCGGTCGTAGGCGTGGGCGACCCGGCTGATGGGGGTCATGACTCGGCTTTCATGATAACAAGCTCATTTCTAGAGTCAACGCACCCACGCTCACGCCCCGTCTGGTGCGCGCGCTAATTTCCCGCGCCGTTCGGCCTCAGGTGCGCCCCGTAGGGCCGAGGCACCGGCTGCCGCCCGGCGCCCCGCGGGTCTCAGCATAAGCTCATCGAACCCCCCGGTATAATCGCCCCGTGCCCACCCTCGCCGACAAATACGAGGTGCTCGAGGAACTCTGGCAGGAGGGGTTCATCAAGGCTTTCCGGGTCGCCCTCGAGGGGCGGCACGGCAAGCTGTACTGGTTCGACGTGCACACCCCCGAGGCCCGGGCGGTGTTTGCGGGCTACCGCAACGCCCTGCGGCGCCTCGAGGAGCGCCAGGCCCTGCCCGAAGGCCTGGAGATCTCGAACAAGCCGGGCCGCTACTACGCCTTCTGGCCCGAGAGCGGCCGCCACCCCCTGCGCAAGGCCCGGCTCAAGCCCGTGCAGGAGGCCCTCGAGCCCTTCGGCTACACCCCCAACGACTTCGAACTCGTCGAGCACGAAGGGCGCCCGGTGGTCGTCGACCTGCGCCCCCGTAACGTCCTGAGCACCCCTTCCATCCCGGCGCACCCCGGCCGGCCCGGCCAACCCCAGCCGCCGACCCGGCCGATCCCTTCCCCGAAGACCCAGCCCATCAAGCCGGCCCCGGCGCCCGCGCCCAAGGCCCGGCCCCAGCCCAGGGTGCGCCCCCCGCTGCCCAAGCCGGGCCTGTGGGGCTGGCTGCCGGGGCTGGTGTTTTTGCTGCTGGGCCTGGGCAGCCTGGCGGTCGCGGTTCAGCGCTACCTCAACCCCCCCGAGTACACCCTCCCCAACTTCAGCGGCAAGACCGCGACGGAGGTGCTCGAGACCGTGCGCACCTGGGGCCTCAAGCTCGAGTTCGGCGAGGGCAGCGACCTCACCCGCCCCGAGGACACCGTGCTCGAGCAGACCCCCGAGCCCGGCAGCCAGGTCAAGCCGGGGCGCAAGCTCACGCTCACCATCAACAAGCACAAGCGCGGCACCGTGCCCACCCTCTCCGGCCGCTCCGTCGAGGACGCGCGCAAGGCCTTGCTGGAGGCGGGCTACACCCTGGGCGGGGTGGTGCGGATCAACTCCCCCACCCTCGAGGGCACCGTGCTCGCCAGCCGCCCGCCCGCCGGGACCAGCTTTTCGGCGGGGAAGCCGGTCGAACTGCTGGTCTCCGCCGGGCCCGGCCAGCGCCGACCCGAGACGGTGCTCCCCGACCTGGTGGGCCTGAGCCAGGAGGACGCCAAGTACCTGCTCGACGTGGCCGAGCTCAGGGGGAATTTCCGCTCGGTGGTCAGCGGGGCGCCGCAGGGGGAGGTGGTGCGCCAGGAGCCCGCGGCCGGGACGCCGCTGCTCAAGGGCACCGCCGTGACCGTGTACGTCAGCAACCAGCTCGAGGCCCCCGTGCCCGACGGCCCGCCCTTCGCCCAGGACGTGCCCGAGCCGCTGCCCGAGCCCGCCCCCGAGCCGCCGGTGCCCGGCGGGGAGGGCGGCACGCCGCAGCCCGCCGCCCGCAGCCTCCAGCTCAGCCTCACCCTGCCGCCCGAGCTCGAGGGCTCCAACGTGCGCATCACCATCCAGGACGAGGCCCGTCCCGAGCCGGTGGTGATCTTCGAGGGCCCCACCGCCCCCGGCTGGAAGTTCGAGCCCCCCGGCGGCGTGCCGGTGCAGGGGCGGGCCACGGTGCGCTGGTTCGTCAACGACCAGCTCTACCAGGAGTTCACCGACTCGCCCTAGCCGCCTGCCGAGCCATGAAGGGAGCCTGGGCCGAGGCCGTCGCCCGCAAGTACCTGCTGGCGAAGGGGTACGCCCTGCTGGGCCAGAACCGCCGGACGCCCCACGGCGAGATCGACCTGTGGATGCGGCAGGGCGAGGTCTACGTGGCGGTGGAGGTCAAGCAGCGGCGCGACGGCCGCTTCGGGACGCCCCTCGAGGCCCTCACCCCGCAGAAGTACGAGCGCCTGTGGCGCTCGGCGCTCTACCTGCTGGGCCGCGACGACCTGCCGGTGCGCTTCGAGGCGGTGCTGGTGTACGGCACGCCCCGGTGCTTCCGCCTCGAACACCTGCCCATCGAGCCCTGAAGACCCGCCCCCCTACATTCGTCCCGGCCGCGGGGGGATAATCTGGGGCGGATGTACCGGAACCTGAAGGCCTTCATCGACGACCTCGAGCGCCGCGGCGAGCTGCTGCGGGTGCGCGAGGAGGTCTCCTGCGAGCTCGAGATCACCGAAATCGCCGACCGCATGGTCAAGACGGGCGGCCCGGCCCTGCTCTTCGAGAAGGTCGAGGGCCGCGACTTCCCGGTGTTCATCGGCGGCTACGGCACCGCCGAGCGCACCGCGCGGGCCATGGGCGTGCCCAGCATCGACGCCCTGGGCGAGCGGGTCGCCAAGCTGATGGACCTCAACCCCGGCAAGGGCGGGCTCAAGGCGGTGTTCAGCCTGCTGCCCAAGCTGGGCGAGCTCAAGGGCTTCTTCCCCAAGCGGGTCTCGAGCGCCCCCGTGCAGGAGGTGGTGCTCAGGGGCGAGCAGGTAGACCTCTCGCGCCTGCCGGTGCTCAAGTGCTGGCCCCTCGACGGCGGCCCCTTCATCACGCTGCCGCTGGTGATCACCAAGGACCCCGAGACGGGCGAGCTCAACCTGGGCATGTACCGCATGCAGGTGCTCGACCGCAGGAGCACCGCCATGCACTGGCAGTTGCACAAGGTGGGCCGGCGCCACTACGACAAGGCCAAGAAGCTGGGCAAGCGCCTCGAGGTCGCCGTGGCCCTGGGCGGCGACCCCATCCTCACCTACGCCGCCACCGCGCCGGTGCCCCCCATCCCCGGGGTCAACGAGTTCAACCTGGCCGGCTTCCTGCGCGGGGCGGGGGTCGAGCTGGCGAAGGGCGTGACCGTGGACCTCCCCGTGCCCGCCGAGGCCGAGTTCGTGCTCGAGGGTTACATCGACCCCGCCGAGGAGCTGGTGGTGGAGGGGCCCTTCGGTGATCACACCGGGTTTTACACCCTCGAAGACCTCTACCCCCGCTTCCACGTCACCGCCGTCACCCACCGCAAGGGCGCGGTCTACCCCGCGACCATCGTGGGCCGACCCCCCATGGAGGACGCCTACCTGATCGAGGCCTCCGAGCGGCTGTTCCTGCCGGCCGCCCAGCTCATCCTGCCCGAGGTCGCCGACTACCACATGCCCCCCGCGGGCGTGGCCCACAACTGGGTCAACGTGGCGATCAAGAAGGCCTACCCCGGCCAGGCCTACAAGGTCGCCAACGGCATGTTCGGCCTGGGCCAGATGATGTTCGCCAAGGTGATGGTCGTGCTCGGCGCGGGCGCGAAGCTCAAGCCCGGCTTCGAGGCGCTCGTGGAAGCCCTAAAGCACGCCGTCCCGGGCCGCGACACGCTCATCTCGCGCGGGCCCATCGACGTGCTCGACCACTCGAGCCGCTCCATGGGCTACGGCGGCAAGCTCATCCTCGACGGCACCCGCAAGCTGCCGGAGGAGGGGGGAGAGGTGCCCTTCACCCCCAGGGTCCACCCCAGCCTGCCCGCCCTGCCCGGCGTGCGGCAGAAGCAGTGGCCCGGCGTCTGGGCCGCCACCTTCGCCAAGACTACCCCGGGCCAGGCCCGCGCCCTGGCCGAGCAACTGCTGGCGACCCCGCAGAGCGCGGGCATCCGCCTGCTGCTCCTCACCGACGACGACACCGCCTTAGACCCCGACGAGCTGCTGTGGGCCATCCTCAACAACATCGACCCCGAGCGCGACGCCTGGGTACTGCCGGGTGCCGAGGGCCCGGTGCTGGTGCTCGACGGCACCCGCAAGCTGGCCGAGGAAGGCTTCGCGCGGCGCTGGCCGCCCAAGATCGTCATGAGCCCCGAGGTGGTGCGCCGCGTGGACGAGCGCTGGGAGGGGCTGGGGCTGCCACCGCTGCCCGGCCGTGCGCCAGAGTCGGTCGGCTAGGAGCGGGACTCGCTGCGCGGGTAGGTGAAGGCGACCCCCAGCACCGCCCCCAACACGGCCCCGGCCCCCGCGCCGAGCCCCAGGTGGCCGACGAGCACTCCGAAAGTGGACCCGAAGATCAGGCCCAGGACCGCACCGAAGAACACGAACGAGCCCAGCAGGTTCTGTTTCACACCTTCCTCCTCGAGAGTCTTTGTCCTGATTCTACGGCTTCGCGGGCATCTGAACCTCGAGCCCCCGCCCCCCCTGGGTACGCTGGTGGCATGAGAGCATGGCCCCTGGTTCTGCTGTTGCTGCTCAGCCCCGCCCTGGCCCAGACCCTCGTGGAGGTCACCGCCGTGGCCGCGATCCAAAGCTCGCTGGTGTCGGGGGTGCGCTTCCCCAACGGCTCCTTCAAGGCCGGGAAGGGGAGTGAGGCCATCGTGGCCCGCATCCCCGACGCGGCGCGCTTCAACCTCGAGGTCTACGCCGCCAAAGGCATCGCCGCCCGCCTGCACGACGCCTTCGTGGCCCAGATCATGACCAGCTTCGCCGCCGCCGGCTACCTCCAGGACGGCTGGCCCCAGACCCAGCAGGTCGGGGGTGAGACCCGCACCCGCTACAACTTCAGCGACGAGAGCGGCCGGGCGGCGCTGCTGTTCATCGTGCGCAGGGGGGATGAGCTGGTGTTTGTGGTGGGGAGGGCGAGGTAGGTCGGTGGCGGGGCGCGGGTCGTACGTCGTACGTCCTATGCCGTACGCCAGACACCAGACGCCAAACGCCGAACGCCGAACGCAAAACGCAAAACGCCAAACGCAATACGCAAGACGCAAGACGCAAAACGCAAGACGCAAAACGCGAAACGCCCATTCTTCACCCCCCTTAACAAGGGGGGCCAGGGGGGATAAGCCCTCCCCGTGCCCGGGTAGGGTTCCTTTTACCACCAGCCTTCCGCTTACCGCTTTCCGCTGACGGTTGATAGCTGAAAGCTGACCGCTGACCGCTTTTCAAACCGGCTTCAGCACGAACTGATCTAGCTCGGTGATCTCGAGCACCCCCTTGAGCAGGTGCTCCGTGACCTCGCGGATCTTGGGGTGGGTTTCGCCGGTGGGCCGGACTAAGGTGGCGTCGCCGGGGATCACGCGCACCTGGACGGGGGTGAGGAAGTGCTGGGAGAGGCGTTCTTCCATCTGCTCCCGAACATACTGGACCAGCTTCTTCTCGTCCAGCCGTGCGTTGCGCGAGCCGGGCGGGAGGTACTCCAGCACGTACTGTTCGGATAGGGCGATCACCAGGCGGATCATGGCTCGGTCCTTTGCCCGGTAGTGTAGGAGGGTAGGGTAAACGCCAGGGGCCACTTAGCTTCAAGGGGTCTTTAGGCGCTTCATAGGATTTCCCAATTCTCCCCTTCAGCCGGCTTCTGCTACCCTGGGGCCATGAGCAAGCTGCGGTGGTCGGAGCTCGAGGCCGCCATCCCCCTCGCCGACCTGCCTGCCTTCCACCGGGCCTTCCTGGCGCTGCACCGGCCCGAGCTCGAGGCCCAGGCCCTGCCCCTGCGGCGGGTGCAGCAGTACGTGACCCAGACCCTGCACACCCTGGCGAAGCAGGGGCTGGCCCGGCCGGTGGAAGGGGACTTCGAGCTCGAGGCCGAGGCCCTGCCCGAGCCCTACCGGAGCCGCTTTTCTGGGTGAAGGTTCACAACTTTTCCTCTTTAATGCGCGATCCGCTAATATAGAGCCCTGTATGCGCGTTATCGTCATCGGCACGCGGGGTAGCCTCCTCGCGCAGGCCCAGACCCGCCACGTGGTGGAGCTTCTGAAGGAAAACTGGCCCGAGGCGGAGTTCAAGGTGAGGACCGTGCAGGCCAAGGTCGGGCAGGACGCCACGGCGGCTGAGCTGCGCCAGGCGCTGCAGAACCGCCAGATCGACATCGCCCTGCACTCGATGAAGTACCTCCCCACGGAAACCCCCGAAGACCTCCACCTGGTGGCGGTCACCCGGCGCATGGAACCGCGCGAGGCCTTCTTAGGCCGCAGCGCCAAGCGCCTGGAGGACCTCCCCAAGGGCGCGGTGGTGGGCGCGAGCACCCTCTGCCGCAAGGCCCAGTTGCTGGCCTTCCGCTCCGACCTGCAGGTCAAGGCGCTCAGCGGCGACCTCGACGACCGGCTAGCAGCTCTGGGCAGCGGCGACTACGACGCCATCTTGATGGGCGCCTCCGAGCTGCTGCGCATGGACCTGCACAACCGCATCGACCAGTTGGTCAGCCCCGAGGTCATCCTGCCGCCCGCCGGGCAGGGGGCGCTGGGGCTCGAGGTGCGCCGCGGCGACGACTGGGCCGAAGAGCTCGCCTACAGCCTCAACCACCGCCCCTCCGCCGACCGCGTCTACGCCGAGCGCGCCTTCATCAAGGCGCTGGGCATGGGCATCGGGGCCCCGGCCGGGGCGCTGGCCACCGTGGAGGACGACGGCACCCTGCGCCTGGAGGGCGTGGTCGTCTCCCCCGACGGCCGCGAGCTCATCCGCGCCGAGATCGAGGGCGACGCCTCCGAGGCCGAGGACCTGGGCAACGAGCTGGCCCTGGATCTCCTCGACCAAGGCGGCAAGGAGCTGCTGGCACAGGTCGAGGTGAGCAGTTAGGCGGTGGGCGTCGAACGCCGATAGCCGATAGCCGGGCGTGCGTCCTACGTCCTACGTCGTACGTCGTACGCCAAACGCTAAACGCCAAACGCAAGACGCCAAACGCAAGACGCCTTATTCCCCCCTTAACAAGGGGGGCCAGGGGGGATACCCCCTCCCCGCGCGCGGGGAGGGAAGGGGTGGGGCCCACCACGAGCCACAAGCTGACGGCTGACCGCTGAAAGCTTCCCGCCCTCTCAAATCCCCGGCAAACGGGTCGGGATTACTGACATTTGTCCCGGTGGACCGCTATACTCTTTAGGGCAATGGCGATTAAGCGTTTGACCCGGCAGCGTAAGGCAGTGCTCGAGGTGGTGCGGACGGCGAAGGGACACCACCCCGACGCCGCGTGGGTCTATCACGAAGTGCGCAAGCTGGTGCCGAGCATCAGCCTGGGCACGGTGTACCGCACCCTCGAGGCGCTGGTGGAGGAGGGTTACCTGCTTCCCCTCACCCGTAGCGGCGACGCGACCCGCTACGAGGCTAACCTCGACGGGCACCTGCACATGCTCTGCACCCACTGCGGCGAGTACCACGACCTGCACATAAACCTCCCCGACCTGCTGACCCAGGCCCGGGCGCAGTACCCCTACCTCGAGCTCTCCGGGGTTCAGGTGGAGTACGAGGGCGTGTGTGAGCGTTGCCGTGCGGAATTAAAGTCTTAAGGCTCGAGCAGCAGCCGGGCGAGCTCCTCGGGTTTTTCCTGCTGGGGCAGGTGGCCGCAGTTGTCCAGCAGCACCAGGCGGCTGCCCGGGATGGCCTGGGCGAGGGCCTGAGCCGAGCCGGCGGGGGCGACGTGGTCCTGCCGGCCCCAGACGATGGTCGTGGGGAGGCGGAGGTTGGCGAGCTCGTCCGGCTTGAACAGGCCCCACAGCGACTTCCAGACCAGCCAGCGGAAGGTGGAGAAGTAGGCCCGGCGCTGGTCGTCGCTCCAGACCCGGTCCCATACGCGCTCGCGCAGGAAGCCGCGCAGCTCGGGCGGGAGGGCCTCGAGGTCGTGGTAGTAGGGGCGCAGGCTGGCGTAGGCGAGGTCCTGGTCGCGGCGGAAGCCGTTGTAGGTGCGTTCCCCCAGGACGGGCAGCAGGAACAGCATCAGGCGGGGGTTGAACCGGCCCTGCATCGCCGGGCCGTCGAGCAGGAAGAGCCGCTCGACGTGCTCGGGGTGGTCGAGGGCCAGGCGCAGGGCGATGGCGGCCCCGAGGGAACTGCCGACCAGCGTGACCTTGGCGCCGGCGGGGAAAAGCGCCTCGAGCAGCCCCCGCACGGTCCGGGCGAAGAAGGCCAGGGTGTAGGCCCGGCGGGGGTGCTCGCTGCGGCCGAAGCCCGGCAGGTCGGGGGCGATCACCCGGCGGTGGGGGGCGAGCAGGGGGATCAGGCGCTGCCAGGAGTCGGCCTCGTCGCCGAGGCCGTGCAGCAGGAGCAGGGGGGAGGCGGCGTGCGCGGAGGCGTCGTAGACGTGGAGCTTCAGGTCGCCCGCCCGCACCTCGCGGCGGTAGGGCTCGAGCGCGGGGGGCACCCGGAATTGGGGCTTCATCGGCCCTGAGTTTACCCAAAAGCGCTCGGCCGCACGGCGTGCTCCCGTGCGGCCTTCAGGTTGCGCGCGTCATCGCTGAGAGGCGCGGGCGAGGCGGGGCGAGCGCTTGCGGGGCGGGCGGTTCTCGGGGGCAGGGGTTTGGGCGGGCTCGGCCTCACGGCTCCCGGCGAATTGCGCGCGGGTGCGCTCGGGGGTCTTGTGCAGTTCGAGGGTCATCCACAGGTCCATAATCTTCGCTCCTCCGAGAAGGGCGGTGGCGGAGGGGCTGGCTTCCGCCGCCACCGGCCATCTCTGCCCCGAGCTTAGGGGGGAGGGGTTAAGCCGGCGCACCCTCGAGCGTTAAATCACGGCCGGGCCTCCGGGGTATATCGTTAAATGACCGCCGCGAGAGCCAACCATGCGAACCCCCACCCCCAGCGCCGGACAACGAGAAGGACAGCCGTGAGCCTCGAGGTCGCGCTGCTGGGGCCGCCGGAGTTCCGCCTGCTGGGGCAACCCCTGGCGTTCAGAACCCGCAAGGTGCTGGCGCTGGCCGCGTACCTGGCCGCCGAGGGCACCCCCCAGCCGCGCGAGCGCCTGCTGGGGCTGTTGTGGCCCGACAGCGAGCCCGAGGCCGCCCGCAACAGCCTGCGCAACACGCTCTCGGCCCTGCGGGAAGCCTTCGCCGGCCTGCCCGCCAACCCCGTGCAG
>NZ_KE387023.1:1947058-1947236 GCF_000430045.1 Calidithermus chliarophilus DSM 9957
CTGGCCGAGCTCATGCGCCTGCTGCCGGAGCTGCAGCTCGGCCACCCCGACCTGAGCCCGCCCGCCGTCGACGAGGCCCTGGCCCGCACCCGGCTCTTCGAGTCGGTGGTGGCCTTCGGCCACGCGCTGGCCGCTCGCGCCGGGGGCGGGCTGGTCTTCTTCCTCGACGACCTGCAGT
>NZ_KE387023.1:1947336-1947448 GCF_000430045.1 Calidithermus chliarophilus DSM 9957
GGGCCTACGCCTTCTCCCACGACCGCGTGCGCGAGGTGGCGTACGCCCTGGCGGGCGAGGCCCGCCGCCGCGCCTACCACCGCCGGGCCCTGGACGCCCTCGAGGCCCGGCG
>NZ_KE387023.1:1947548-1971495 GCF_000430045.1 Calidithermus chliarophilus DSM 9957
GGCGCGCCCCGGCCCCGGTGCTGGCGCTGCACGCGCTGGCCGCCGAGGAGTGGCCCCGCGCCTACGACCACCTGCTCGAGGCGGGCGCCCAGGCCATGCAGGTCTACGCCTGGCGCTCGGCGGCCGAGTTCTACGAGCAGGCTCTCGAGCTCGTCCGGCGGCCGCCGCCCGGGCTCGAGCCCGTCGAAAGGCTGCGCCGCCGCCACAACCCCGTCGCGCGCCTGGCGAGCTTGTACTCCACCCTCAACGAGTGGGGCCGCCAGCACAAGCTGGCGCTCGAGGCGGTCGAGCTGGCCCGCTCGCTGGGCGACCCCCTGCTGCAGGCACGCGCCCTCAGCCTGCTGGCGGGCAAATACGAGATCGCCGCCCCCGAGCAGGCCCTCGAACTCTACCGCGAGGCCTACGCCCTGGCCGAACGCTCCGGCGACGCCGAGACGCTGCTGTCGGTCAAGATCAGCCTCGCCGGCGTCGCCGAGGGCCAGGGCGCCGACGACTGGGAGGAGTACCGCCGCCTGGAGGAACTGCTCCCCGCCGCGCGCGCCCTGGGGCCCTCCCACGAGTCGTGGTGCCTGGGCCGCATGGCGATGATCCAGCAGACCCTGGGGGACTGGGCCGGGGCGGTGGAGAACTGGCGGCGCAGCTTCGCGGTCGAGACCCAGCCCGACCTCGAGATCCAGACCCACTACGGCCACCTGCGCAGCGGCCTGGCCTACATCCAGGAGAACCTGGGGATCTGCGCGCTCAACCAGGGCGACCTGGCGCTGGCGCTGGAGGCGCTCGAGAAGGCCTACCGCATCAAGCAGGAGGTCGATGACAACCCCACCTACGTCGCGGTCGCCGGGTCCTTCCTGAGCTTCGCGCTGCTCGAGGCCGGGCGGCTGGAGGAGGCCCTCGAGCTCGCCGGGCACAGCCACGCCCTGGGCTGGGAGCGCACCGGCCACCCGCAGTTCCGGGTCTTCTACGCGCTGGCGCTGGGCATGGCCCGCCAGGCCCTGGGCGAGCTCGAGGGGGCCCGCGCCGCCTTCGGGGCCGCGCTGGGGGCCGTCGGGACCATGCCCGCTGCGCTGTGGGGCTGGTGGGGGAGGCTCTACCTCGACTTCCTGCACAGCCACCTCTGCGCCAACGCCGCGCTGGCGGGGGACTGGGAGCGGGCGCTGGGGCACGCCCTCGAGGCCCTGGAGTTCCGGGCGGCCCGCAGCTACGAACGGGGCGCTCACACCCCCCGGCTGCCGCTGTGGCTCGAGACCGAGGCCCTCCTGCGCGGGGGCGAGGCGGAGCGGGCGCGGCAGGCCCTGGGGCGCCTGGGCGCGGCGGTGCAGCCCGGCGAGCGCCTCGAGATCACCTGGTCGCGGGCCCGGGCGGCCCTGCTGGGTTGGGAGGGGCGGCGGGCCGAGGCCCTCGAGCTGCTCGAGCAGGCCCAGCGGCAGGCCCGGTCCCTGGGCCTGCGGGGGGAGTGCTGGAGCCTCGAGGTGCAGAAAGCCCGTGTCGAGCGCCGAAAAACCCTAGAGCCCAATTGGTTCGCCCTGGAGGGCCTGGACCTTTCCCAAGGACGCGAAAAAGCCCTCCGCGAGCAAATTGAGAGCTTCCTGATGACCGACTGAGCGTTAGCCAACGAATAGCTCAACCCCACCTGAAGGCTTTTTCACGAAGCTGAAGCGGCGTTTCCTACCCTGAGGCTCGGAGGTGGAACCATGAAGCGAGCGATAGCTCTCCTGTTGCTGGGGATGCTGGCTTACGCCGAGCCCCAGATAAGCCCGCAGCGCATCATCGTCAACCCCGTTCCCACCGACCTTCAGGTGCGGGTATGGGTGGACAAGGACCCCGGCAAGAGCGGCAACCCCGTCTACGAGAACGGGGAACAGATCTCCATCGGCGTGCAGGTCAACCAGGACGCCTACGTGTACCTGCTGAGCATCGACGCGGGCGGCGACATCAACCCCATCCTGCCCAACCGCTTCGACGACGACAACTTCCTCCGCGCCAACGAGTCGCGGCGTTTCCCGCCCCAGGGCGCCCGCTACACCTATAACGTCAGCGGCCCCAACGGGCAGAACCGGGTGCTGGCCGTGGCCTCCAAGCGCAAGCTCGACATCGGCCGGGTGCTCGACGTCGCCAACAACTACCAGCCCCGCGTGCAGGGCGACCAGCTCGGCCGCACCATGGCCATCGTGGTCAACCCGGTCCCCGACCAGGAGTGGACCAGCGACGTGGCCTTCTTCACGGTCGGCCGCAGCCAGCCCCAGCCGCAGCCCCGTAACGGCACCCTCAACATCAACTCCAACCCCCAGGGCGCCGAAGTCTTCATCGACGGGCGCTCGGTGGGCCGCACCCCCCTGCGCATCACCCTCGAGCCCGGCCGCTACCGCCTGGAGTTCGTGCTGAATGGCTACGAGCGCTCGGGCATGGACGTGCGGCTCGACCCCGGCGAGAACGCCACCGTCACCCGCGACCTCACGCCGGTGGCGCGGCGCAACGCCACGCTGGTCATCGACACCAACCCCCAGGGTGCGCAGGTCCTGATGGACGGCCGTAACATCGGCACCACCCCGCTTCGCGTGAGCGTGGCCCCCGGCACCTACCGGCTCGAGTTCGTCCTCGGCGGCTACGAGCGCTCCGGCATGACGGTCCGGGTCGACCCCGGCGAGACCATGCGCGTCGAGCGCAACCTCAGCCCCGTGGCCGGCATCATCGAGTTCTACTCCAACGTCGACGCCATCGTCTACGTCGACGGCAAGGAAGCGGGCCGGACCAAGAACGGCTACCTGCGCCTGCGGCTCAACCCGGGCGAACGCCAGATCGTGGCGCTGGCCCCCGGCTACCAGGTCTTCGTGACCAACGTGCGCGTCGGCGGCAACCAGACCATCCGCGCCAACCTCAGCCGCCTGTAGCGATAGGCTTCCTGCGGAAGCCGCTAATGGCCCATAGCCGATAGCTGTTTGACATGATGGCTTAGGGTGAGCCACCGGGAAATCCCCGGTGGCTCACAGCGCTTCGGCCAGGACCTCGAAGGCTTTGGGGATTGGCGGGGGCTTGCCCCCGTCGGCCCAGTTCATGCGCAGGTCGCGGACAGGCCCCTCGCCCACCCCCATGCCGCCGGGGAACAGCGGGCGGTAGTCCAGCGGCCCGGCCACGGCCTCCCCGCCGAAGGCCGCCGTGAAGGCGGCCACCTCCTTGGGGTGCCCGAAGGTGAAGGCGTAGAGGGTCTCGCCCTCCTGCCACACGAAGCGGGGCTCGAGCGCCAGCGGCTCCAGCCGCCCTGCCCTCCGCACGAACGCGCGCTCCCTGCCCGGGCGCAGCCGCAGCGTGGCCTGGAGCAGCGTCCCCAGCGCGCCGAAGCTCCCCACGAAGGGGCGCACCAGGTCGTAGCCCTGCACGTTCTTCACCACCCGCCCCCCGGCCCGCAGCACCCGCCCCTTGGGGGTGCAAAACTCCAGGCCCAGCACCTCGGCGGCGAAGAAGAAGTTCTGGCCGAAGCCCCCGCGCCCCAGCAGCCCCCCCAGCCCGTCCGGCAGCTCTACCGGCGGGAAGGGGGGGTAGAGCCCCGGGGGGAGCGCCTCCCAGATCTCCAGCAGCGGCGTGTCGCCGGTGGCTACGAGGTACTGGTCGTCGGCGGAAATTTCCAGCACAGCCATGGCCCCTACCTTACCCCAGCGGCCCGCCGCGCCCAAGGTGGGCTTACCCTGGGAAAGCTATGAGTTGGGTGAAGAATCCGATGAGCGTGGAATGAAACAGGGCGTGACTTAAACCCCGGATGACGGCATTCTCATGAAGTTGAAGAAAGGTGCCCTAGGCTATGCTCGGAGGTGAGCAGATGAAGCGTGCTATAGCGCTGTTAATGCTGGGTCTGGGCCTGGTAGCCCACGCCGAGCCCCAACTCAGCCCTCAGAACATCGTCGTCAACCCCGTACCCACCGAACTGCAGGTACAGGTCGGGGTGGACCGTGACCCCGCCGGGCGTGGCAACCCCGTCTACCAGATCGGCGAGAAGATCGTGGTCAACGTCTCGGTGAACCAGGACGCCTACGTCTACCTGTTCGGGGTCTACCCCAACGGGGAGATCTCGCCCATCCTGCCCAACCCCTACGACCGCGACAACTTCCTGCGCGCCGGCGAGACCCGCCGCTTCCCGCCCGTGGGTGCTCGCTACGAGTTCACCATCGACGGCCCCGAGGGCCAGCACCGGGTGCTCGCCCTCGCCAGCAAGCGCCCGCTCAACGTCGGCAGCATCATCGACTCGAGCCTGCGCCCGCTGGTGCGCGGCGCGGACGCGCTGGGCCGGGCCATCGCCATCGTCGTCGATCCCATCCCGGACCAGGATTGGGTCACCGACATCACCTTCTTCACCGTGGGCCGTAGCCAGCCGCAGCCCCAGCCCATCACCGGCACCCTCAACATCACGTCCAGCCCGCAGGGCGCCCAGGTCTTCGTGGACGGGCGGCTGGTGGGCAACACCCCCATCTCCGTCAGCGTGCAGCCGGGCCGCCACGACATCGAACTGCGCCTCGCCGGCTACGACACCTACCGCACCTCGGTCAACGTGGGGCTCGGGCAGGTCATCAGCGTCAACGCCACCCTCGAGCGCCCCCGCCCGGCCACCGGCACCCTGGTGGTGAACTCGAGCCCCCAAGGCGCCCAGGTCTTCATCGATGGCCGCCTGGTGGGCAACACCCCCATCTCCGTCAGCCTCAACCCCGGCCGCGCCGACGTGGAACTGCGCCTCGACGGCTACGACGTCTTCCGCACCTCGGTGGTGATCAACCCCGGCCAGACCACCTCGGTCAACGCCAACCTCAACGCCCAGCGGCGCACCGGCGTGCTCAACGTGACCTCCAACCCCAGCGGCGCCGACGTCTACATCAACAACCAGCGCGTGGGCCGCACCCCCTACTCGGTGCAGCTCAACGAGGGCACCTACGACCTGCGCGTCAGCCTCCCCGGCTACGCCGACTACCGCACCACCGTGCGCGTCGACCGCAACCAGGAGACCCGCATCAACGCCCAGCTCGCCCCGCTGCGCGCCCAACTGACCATCTCGAGCAACGTCGAGGCCCGGGTCTTCGTCGACGGCCGCGAGGTCGGCACCGTCGGCTCCGGCGGCAGCGTGCGCTTCGAGGTCGACCCCGGCCGTCACCAGGTCGTGCTCATCGCCCCCGGCTACCGCGCCTTCGTCACCGAGGTCAGCCTGCGCAGCGGCGAGAACGAGACCATCCGCGCCAACCTCAGCCGCTTGAACTTCTAAGCCCTACAGCGGGAAAAGGCCCAAGGACCGGGGTACTCGCCCCGGTCCTTTGCCGTCAGCTCCTGGCTCGTGGTTACCCCTCCCCAACCCTCCCCTCCGGAGGGGAGGGTTTATCCCCCCTGGCCCCCCTTGCTAAGGGGGGAACAAGGCGTCTCGCGTCTTGCGTTTTGCGTATTGCGTTTTGCGTACGACGTAGGACGTACGACGTACGACCTGTGCTCGGCTATCGGCTATCGGCCATCGGCTATCAGCTATCGACCATCGACCATCGACCATCGACCATCGACCATCGACCATTGTTTACAAGTTTTGTCACTTATGCTAGCCTACCTTCCATCCCGGCTCGAGCCGGGACGGGTGCAACACCACCCAGGTCTTATCCAGAGCAGCGGAGGGAACGGCCCTGTGAAGCTGCGGCAACCTGTAGGGGCTTTCAGCCGGCAAGCTGAAGCGTCTCTGCGTAGGTGCCAATTCCGGCCCGGGCATCGGACGGAGCTCGGGAAAGATGAGGAGGTCTTCGTGTCGAAGCAAGTTGCCATGAACCCTAACCCGCGCGTGCTTTCGTGTTCCGGGCGCTGTCGTCGCTCCAGCTCTTTCGCTGGCCATCGGCACCTGGAATCTTCGTTCATGGGGGCACACCGTGGGTCTGCACGAGTTCGAATCGGTCCATAAGCCAAAGCAACAACCCGCCCGCCCGGAGGGGCTCGCCGGCGGCGACCGCGTGTGGGGCGAGGTGCGGCGCCCGGGGATGGGCTACCGGGTGCAGCTTAGCTGGGACGGGCGGCGGCTGGCCGGGCGGCTGGGCGGGGCGATCTTCGGGGAGAACGTGTACCTCGAGGCCTTCGCGGGCCAGCTCCTGGGCTCGGTCGCGAGCAGCGGGCGCGTCCTCACGCTGCACGCGCAGCTCGAGGGCAGCCGCCTCCAGCTCCGGCTGGTGGGCCTGGACCAGGGGGCGCGGGCGGTGCTCGAGCTCCACGGCGACCGGGCCTCGGGCACCTTCGACCTCGGGGGGCAGGCGCACCTGGTCGAGATCGGCTTCTCGGCCGCGCAGGCGCTGGCCCGCGTCGGCGGCGAGCAGGAGGTGCTGCTGCACCACCCCGGCTTCCCGGCCTGGGTGCTGGCGGTGGCGGCGCTGACGGCCGACGTGGCGGCCCGCAACGCCTGGCGGGTGCTGCTCGACAGCTACACGGGTTGGGCGCAAGCATGAGCGGGGCGGTGATCTGGTTCACCGGGCTCTCCGGCGCGGGCAAGACCACGCTGGCGAGGGCCCTCGAGGTCCACCTCTACGAGGCGGGCCAGAAGGTCGAGCACCTCGACGGCGACGTGGTGCGCGAGCACCTGTCGAAGGGGCTGGGCTTCAGCCGCGAGGACCGCGACGCCAACATCCGGCGCATCGGCTTCGTGGCCAACCTGCTCGCCAAGCACGGCGTGATCGTGCTGGTGAGCGCGATCAGCCCCTACCGGGCTACCCGCGAGGAGGTGCTCGCGCAGGCGCCGCGCAAGCTCGAGGTCTTCGTGGACGCGCCGCTGGAGGTGCTGGTGAAGCGCGACGTGAAGGGGTTGTATGCCCGGGCCCTGAAAGGGGAGATCGCCAACTTCACCGGGATTTCCGACCCCTATGAGCCCCCTTTGAACCCCGACCTGCACCTGAGGACCGACCGGCTCAGCCTGCAGGAGAGCCTCGACCGGCTGCTGGGGGCGCTCGAGCGCCTGGGGATCGAAGCGCGGGTGAGGGCGTGAAAACGACGCCGAACGCCCGACGCCAGGCGCCGGCCCCCGGCACCTGGGACGCGCAGACCGATCCCCTGGTCGTCATCCGGTGGGCGCTGGAGGAGTACCCCGACCTGCTGATGCCCAGCGGGTTCAACCTCAACGGCGTGGTGCTCATCGACCTGGCGGCCCGGGCGGGCTACGCCGGCGAGGTGGTGTTCGTGGACACCGGCTACCACTTCCCCGAGACCCTGCAGACCCGCGAGCGCCTCGAGGCCCGCTACCCCCAGATGCGCTTCGTCACCCTGAGCGCCGGGCTGGGCGAGGAGCCCTGGGGCGAGGAGCGCTACCGCTCCGACCCCGACGGCTGCTGCGCCGCGCGCAAGGTGGCGCCCCTGCGGGACTACCTCGCGCTCAAGCAGCCCCGCGCCCTGCTGAATGCCCGCAGCCGGGACCAGGCCTCCACCCGCGCCGCCCTCGGCTTCCTCGAGCCCGGCGAGCGATTGCGCGTCAACCCGCTGGCCTACTGGGACCGCGAGCGGCTCGAGGCCTACGCCCGGGCGCACGACCTGCCCGTCAACCCGCTGTACTGGTCGGGCTTCCTGAGCATCGGCTGCTGGCCGTGTACCCGGGCGGTGCGCCCCAGCGAGGACGCGCGGGCGGGCCGCTGGGACGGCAAGGGCAAGGCCGAGTGCGGGCTTTGGGTGGGGGAGAAGGCGCTTTAGGGCGCTCTTCATAGGGTTTGAGCCGATAACCGCGAGACCGAGACCTTACCGTTATGGAAAAGTTGATAAATCTTGTCTACAAAAGCTTTGGGGAGGTTCACCCGTGAGCCGCTGGAGCCACAAGGGCGTCGCGCCGCACGGGGGCGTCCTGGTGAACCGCCTGGTGCAGGCCGACCCCCGCGAGTACGCCCACCTCCCCGCGCTCGAGCTCTGTGAGCGGGGGTACGCCGACCTCGAGCTCATCGCCACGGGCGTCTACTCCCCGCTCGAGGGCTTCCTGGGCGAGGCCGACTACCGGAGCGTGGTCGAGCACATGCGCCTGGCGAACGGCCTGCCGTGGAGCCTCCCCATCACCCTGAGCGTGCCCGCCGACGAGGCCCGGCAGTACCGGGGCGCGGTACGCCTGACGCGGGGCGGCGAGACGGTGGGGCTGCTGGAGGTCGCGGAGCAGTACCGGCCCGACCGCCGCGAGGAGGCCCTCGAGGTCTACCGCACCGCCGACCCCGCCCACCCCGGCGTGGCCGCGCTGCTGGCCCAGGGGGAGGTCAACCTGGCCGGGCGGGTGAGCCTGCTGCGCCTGTCGCGCGGGGAGTTCCCCGAGCACCACTACACCCCCCTCGAGACCCGCCGGATCTTCCACGAGCGCGGCTGGGGGACGGTGGTGGCCTTCCAGACCCGCAACCCCATCCACCGCGCCCACGAGTACCTGCACAAGGTGGCGCTCGAGCACGTCGACGGCCTGTTCCTCAACCCCCTGGTCGGCGCGACCAAGTCGGACGACGTGCCCGCGCGGGTGCGGATGGAGGCGTACGGGGTGCTGCTCGAGCGCTACTACCCCAGGGAGCGGGTGCTGCTGGGGGTCTATCCGGCGGCCATGCGCTACGCCGGGCCGCGCGAGGCCGTGCTGCACGCCATCAGCCGCAAGAACTACGGCTGCACCCATTTCATCGTGGGGCGCGACCACGCGGGCGTGGGCAGCTACTACGGCACCTACGACGCGCAGGAGATCTTCGGGGCCTTCCGCCCCGAGGAGATCGGCATTCAAATCCTCAAGTTCGAGCACACCTTCTACTGCCGCACCTGCGGTTCCATCGTCTCCCCGCGCACCTGCCCGCACGACGCCGCGCACCACCTGGTCCTCTCGGGGACCCGCGTGCGCGAGCTGCTGCGCTCGGGCGCGCCGCTGCCGCCGGAGTTCACCCGTCCCGAGGTGGCCGAGGTGCTGCGGGCGGCCTACGAGGCCGGGCCGGTGAGGAGCGCCTGACATGCTCGAGATCCTCCTCGGCTTCGCCATTGCCGTCAGCATCGGCCTCTCGGGGGTGGGCGGCGGCACCCTCACGGCCCCGGTGCTCATCCTCTTCCTGGGCGTCGCCCCCGAGGTCGCGGTGGGCACGGCGCTGCTGTTCTCGGTCTTCGCCAAGATCCCGGCCGGGCTGGTCTACCTCGCCCGGCGGCAAGTCAACCTGCGGGCGCTGGGCTGGCTGCTGGCGGGGGGCGTGCCCGCGGTGGCGGCGGGCAGCCTCCTGCTGGGCGCGCTCAAGGGCCACAAGGACGCCGTGCTGGTGGTCATCGGCCTGACCATCGTCGCCGTGGCCCTGATCAACCTCTTCCTCACCGCCCGGAAGGTGCGGCCACGCAACCTCCACCCGGCCTGGGTGGTCCTGGCCGCGGCTTTCATCGGGCTCGAGGTGGGCTTCTCCTCGGCGGGCGCGGGCGCGCTGGGCACCTTGCTGCTCATGAGCGGGACCCGCCTTCCGCCCGGGGCGGTCGTGGGCACCGACATCTGGTTCGGCCTGACCCTGGCGGCGGTGGGGGGTGGGCTGCACGCGGCGCTGGGCCAGGCCGACTTCTCCCTGCTGCTCAAGATCGCCGCCGGCGGCCTGCTCGGCTCCCTGGCCGGGGCCTGGCTGGCCCAGCGGATCGCCCAACACCCCTTCCGGCTGGGGCTGCTGCTCTGGCTGATGTTCATCGGCTCGCACCTGGTGCTCCGGGGCGCGCCGAGCCTGGCGAGGTGAACGATGAACCCGACCCCGACCCACATGTACTACCCGGTGATGCTGGACTTGCGAGGCCGCCCCGTGCTTTTCGTGGGGGGCGGCTGGGAGACGGAAGCCAAGGTCAGGGGCTTGCTGGAGGCGGGCGCCGAGGTGACCTTGCTCTCCCCCTTCGAGCACCCCGGCCTCGAGCCCCTCGTCCACAGCGGTCGGATCAGCTGGCTGCGGCGGGGGTACCGGCGGGGGGACCTGGCGGGCTTCCGGCTGTGCTTCGCCCACCCCCCCGACCGCTCGCTCAACGCGCTCATCGCCCGGGAGGCCCGGGAGCGGGGGGTGTGGCTCAACGCGGTGGACGACCCCGCCCGCTGCGACCTCATCCTGCCCGCGGCCCACCGGCAGGGCGACCTGGTGGTCGCGGTCTCCACCGGCGGGGCCGCCCCCGCCCTGGGGGTGCGCATCCGGCAGCGGCTGGCCCGGGAGTACGGCCCCGAGTACGCCCCCTACCTCGAGCTGCTGCGCTCGCTCCGGCCGGTGGTGCTGCAAACTTATCCCCACGACTTCGAGGCCAGAAAGGCCGCCTGGTACCGCATGGTCGACAGCCCGGCCCTGGGGCTGCTGGCGCTGGGCGAACCCGAGAGCGCCAGGGGGGTCCTGCTCGAGGCCCTGCGCCGTCACCACGACCACGACCACGACCACCACCACCACCACAACGCACCGGAGTTGGAGGTGCCTTCGTGAGCGCGGGCCGCAGGGGTGAGGGCGGGGGGGGGAAGAGGGGCAAGGTCTACCTGGTGGGGGCGGGGCCGGGGGACCCCGAGCTGCTGACCCTGCGGGCAGTCCGGGTGTTGCAGGAGGCCGAGGTGGTGCTCCACGACCGCCTGGTCAGCCCCGCGGTGCTGGAGTTGGTCAACCCCCTGGCCCGGCTCCTTTACGTGGGCAAGGGGCCGGGCGAACAGGACAGGGTGCAGCAGCTCATCTTCCAGCAGCTGCTCTGCCACGCCCGGGCCGGGCGCAAGGTGGTGCGGCTGAAGGGGGGCGACCCCATGGTCTACGGCCGGGGCGGGGAGGAGTGGCTGTTCCTGGCCCAGGAGGGGGTCGAGGTGGAAGTGGTGCCCGGCGTCAGCTCCTCCCTGGCCGTGCCCGGGCTGGCCGGCATCCCCCTCACGTTGCGGGGAGTGGCGGGCGGCTTCGCGGTGCTCTCGGGACACGGACAACACGGCCAGGCTCAGGGGGGAGTGGGAGGGCTGCCCGACTTCACTCCCTATGCCAGGGTGGACACCCTGGTGGTGCTGATGGGGGTGGGGGAGCGACTTCGCATCGCCCGAGAGCTGTTGCAGGCCGGGCGCAGGGCCGATGAGCCCGTGGCCTTCATCGAGAAGGGCTCCACCCCCGAGGAGCGGGTGGTGCTCTCCACGCTGGGTGCCGTGGCCAGGGGAGAGGTCGCAGTCCAACCCCCCGCCGTGTGGGTCATCGGGGAAGTCGTGCGGGTGCGGGAGCAACTCGAAGCGCTCGAGCGGGCCGCGCGGCCGGTCACGGCGGCCTCGAGTTAGGAGAAGTCATGGAAAAAGCTCAATTCACCGATCAGAACCAACTTCGCTTCAACCAGTCGCTGCTGGCGGCCACGATCCCGCTGGCCTTCGCCCTGAACCTGGCCTGGCCGGTCGCGCTGCTGTTCGTGCTCATGGCCTCGCAACACCTGGGGTTTGACGCCCTGGCCTGGCTCAAGCGGAGCCTCAGCGTCCGGCCGCGCCTGACCCACGAGGACCCCCGGCCCCACCGCTTCGCCCGCACCGTGGGCGCGGTGTTCCTGGGGCTTGCCACGCTGGCGTTCGGGCTCGAGGCCTGGGCCGTGGGCTGGGTCCTGGCCTTCGCGGTCGCGGCGCTGGCCCTGCTCAGCCTGACCACCCGCGTCTGCGTGGGCTGCTTCCTGTACTTCCAGCTGCGCATGTTCCAGCACCGCCTGAGCCGTTAGGAGCCGCCGATGTCCGAAGCCAAGCTGTCCAAAGTCGAGCACGTCAAGATCGCCAGCAACCGCTTGCGCGGGCCCGTCGACGCCGAGCTCCACGACGGCACCGACCACTTCAGCGAAGAGGGCTACCAGATCCTCAAGTTCCACGGCATCTACCAGCAGGACGACCGCGACGTGCGCAAGGCGAGAAAGGCGCAGGGCCTGGGGCCCGACTACTCCTTCATGATCCGGGTGGCCATCCCCGGAGGGGTGCTCACGCCCGAGCAATACCTCGCCCTCGACCGCCTGGCCGACGAGCTGGGCAACGCCACGCTGCGCGTCACCACCCGCCAGGCCATCCAGTACCACGGCGTGCGCAAGGGCGGCCTCAAGCCCCTGATGCAGGTGCTCAACCGCAACCTCCTCACCACCCTCTCGGCCTGCGGCGACGTGGTGCGCAACGTCGTTGCCTGCCCGGCCCCCTTCGCCGACCGCCAGCGCGCCGAGCTGATGCGCTATGCCAAGGAGCTCTCCGACCGGCTCAAGCCCAAAAGCCGCGCCTACTACGAGATCTGGCTCGACGGGGAGAAGGCGGCGAGCCTCGAGGAGCATGAGCCGCTCTACGGCGACACCTACCTGCCACGCAAGTTCAAGATCGGCTTCGCCTTCCCCGGCGACAACTGCGTGGACGTGTACACCCAGGACGTCGGCATCGTGCCCGTGGTGGAGGGGGAGCGCCTCGAGGGCTTCACCCTGCTGGTGGGCGGCGGGCTCGGCCAGAGCCACGGGGCCAAGGACACCCACCCGGTGCTGGCGAAGCCCCTCGCCACCGTGCCGCCCGGGCAGCTCTTCGAGGTCGTGGAAGCGATCGTTAGGGTGCAGCGCGACCACGGGCGCCGCGACGACCGCAAATTCAGCCGCATGAAGTATCTCGTCGAGGCGTGGGGCCTCGAGCGCTTCAAGGCCGAGGTCGAGCGCTACGTGGGCTACGCCCTGCCCGAGGCCCGGCCGCTGGCGTGGCTCTCGGGCGACGACCACCTCGGCTGGCACGCGCAGGGCGACGGCAAGCTGTTCTTCGGGCTGTTCGTGGAGAACGGGCGGGTGAAGGAGAACCTGCGCGCGGCGATCCGCGAGGTGGTGCGGCGCTTTTCCCCCGAGGTGCGCCTCAGCGCCCAGCAGAACATCCTCTTCGCCGGCATCGACCCCGCCGACCAGGCCGCCGTCGAGGCCGTCTTCCGCGACCACGGCGTCGCGCTCCCCGGCAGCATCCCGCTGGCGGTGCAGAACGCCATGGCCTGCCCGGCGCTGCCCACCTGCGGCCTCGCCATCACCGAGAGCGAGCGGGTGATGCCCGAGGTGATCCGCGAGATCGACGGGGTGCTGGCGCGCCTCGAGCTCCACGGCGGCCCCGTCCCCCACGTCCGCATGACCGGCTGCCCCAACGGCTGCGCCCGCCCCTACAGCGCCGAGGTGGGCCTGGTGGGCCGCAGCCTCAACTCCTACACCGTCTACCTGGGCGGCAGCCACCTGGGGACCCGCCTGGGCCAGGTCTACCTCGACAACGTCAAGCGCGAGGAGATCGCCCGCCGCCTCGAGCCCCTCCTCACCGCCTACAAGCACGAGCGGCTCGAGGGCGAAGCCTTCGGCGACTACTGCCACCGCGTAGGCGTGGAGGCCCTGAGGGAGCGCTTCGCCGACCTGGCGTCGGTGTAGGGGGTGGGGGCTCGTGGTAAATCCCTCTCCGGCGGCGGGGAGGGTTTATCCCCCCCGGCCCCCCTTGCTAAGGGGGGTGACAATGCGTCTGGCGTCTGGCGTCTGGCGTCTGGCGTCTGGCGTACGGCGTACGACGCCCGACCCGCGCCCGGCTATCGGCTATCGACCATCGACGTACCACGCACCCCCCTCACAACGGCGCGAACAGATCCACCGTGTGCCCGTCCGGGTCCTTGACCACGGCGTAGCGCTGACCCCAGAAGGCGTCCCACGGTGCTTTGTGGCCCTGGTAGCCGGCCTCGAGCAGTTCGCGGTAGAGCGCGTCCACCGCGGCGGGGCTTTCGCAGAGGTAGGCCCCGGCGTGCTGGGGGTGGAACTCGTAGGCGGGGTCGAAGCTCCGGATGACCTCGAGGCTGTCCCAGGCGAAGCGCAGCCCGCCGGGCAGGGTCACCTCGACGTGGCCCTCGTTCTCGGCGCCGGGCGGGAAGTCGAAGCCCAGGCGGCGGTAGAACTCGAGCGAGGCCCCCATGTCGCGCACCACCAGTCCGATCAGGTCCAAGCGTGGTTTCATAAATAACCTCCGGTGTTTTGCCCTAAGCATAATCCAGGGGCCGATGGGAGTCAAAGAAAACCTCCCCGTTCTCGGGGAGGTTCAGGAGACTGCGGCGGCTCAGTCGTCGGCGGCCGAGGCCCGGCCCGTGAACTCGATCTCCACCTCGCGGCTGCGGTAGGCGGCCTTCATCAGGATGTAGCTGATGATGTAGGTGAGGATCGGGGCCACGATCAGCAGCACCCACAAGATGGCGATCAGCGTGCCCGAGCTGAGGTTGGGGTTGGCGTTGAGGAAGTCGATCTTGTAGCCCGCCAGGGTGGCCATGATGTAGAACATCAGCATCGCCAGGACGAAGCTGGTGCGGCGGGGGTGCTGGCTGGGCAGCTCGAGGTAGCGCTGCTTCTCCTTCTGGGGCTCGAGGAAGGGGATGGCCATGGCGCCCAGGATGATGAGGGTGGGCACCAGGATGCCGCCCACGAACTGCGGCCCGAAGTTGGCCCCCAGGATCTTGAGGTCCCACTGCGGCAGGATCTGCAGGATGCCATAGATCCACATGAAGTACCAGTCGGGCTTGACGCTGGGGGTGTTGGGGGTGGGCGGGCCGAAGGCCTCGACCGGGTGGGCCAGGAAGGCCCCGGCGATGAAGGTGGTCACCGCGACGTAGACCAGGAAGAGCACGCCCATCATCACCGCCTGCTGCGGCATCGCGGGCACTCCCAGGATGCGGCCGGGGGCCACCTTTTCGGCGTACTTAGGCTGGGTGTGCTTCTGCTTGACCATCAACAGCAGGTGCGCGCCGATCATGGCGAGCAGCAGAAGCGGCAGCCACAGCACGTGGATGGAGAAGAGGCGCGGGATGGTCTTGGTGTTGGAGGCCTCGAGCTCGCCCGCGAAGAGGATCGCCGACATGGCCTTGCCCAGCCAGGGCGCGGCCTCGCCGATGTGGTAGCCGATGCCGGTGGCGGTGAGGGCGTAGTTGTCGAAGGGCAGGGCGTAGCCGGTGAAGGCGGTGACGATGGCCAGCACCAGCAGCACGATGCCGATGAGCCAGTTGAGCTCCCGCGGCTTCTTGTAGGCCCCGGTGAGGTGGATGCGCAGCATGTGCAAGAAGGCCGCCGCGATCATGATGTGGGCCGACCAGTGGTGCAGCGAGCGCAGCACCGCGCCGAAGGGCAGCGAGTCGATGTAGAGGATCGAGGCGTAGGCCGCGGGAACGGGGTCGTTGTAGCCCTCGATCTTGACCGGGCGGGTCGAGGGTTCGTAGTTGAGGGTGAGGAAGATCCCGGTCAGCACCAGCACCACGAAGGCGAAGAGGGTGATCTCGCCGAGGAAGAAGGAGTGGTGCACCGGGAATGCCTTGCGCAGGAATTTGGTGTTGAGCCTGCTCAGGTCGAGGCGTTCATCGAGCCACTGGTACATTCAAGCCTCCTGTCGACTCAAGGCTATACCCGGCGAATGCCGTCGTCTGTAGCGGCCTCCACCCCGATGGGGCGGGTGGGTTCGCCCGCGATGACGATCCGGTTGTTCTCGAGCTTGATGGGGAACTGGCCCAGGGGCTTAGGAGCCACGATCAGGGCTTTTCCGCTCTCCTTGGGGTCGTACAGGGCGCCGTGGCAGGGGCAGAGCATGAGCTGCTTGTCGGCCACCCAGTTGCTCACCACGCAGCCCAGGTGCTTGCACACCCCGGAGTACACCACCACGCCCTCGGCGGCGAGCTTGGCCGTCTCGGCGTCGAGGGTGCCGGGGTCGAGCTTCATGACCAGCAGGGTGTTCTTGAGTTCGGCCCCCTTGACCACCTGGCTCTCGGGGTTCATGGGGTAGGCCACGATCATCTCGGCACCGGGCTTGAGCTCGGCCGGGTTGATGGGCTGGCCCCGCTTGGGGCCTTGCGAGTAGACGAGAACGTCCCCCTGCGCGATGGGCTCGCGGTCGGGGGTGATCTCCTTCTTGGGGATCAGTCCCGCCCCTACGTAGAGCGTGGACAGCACCGCCGCCCCGGCCCCCATCCCGATGGCGGCCTGCAGCACCGCCCGCCGGGTGGCGTGGGCCTCGGGGGCTTCGGGCTCGAGCGCGGCCTCGTGGCCGTGCGCGTGCGTGTCGTGGTCGTGATCAGCCATTGCTCATCCCTTCCCTTACCAAGGGAACTCGCCCTTTTCGTCCTCGGCGAGCACTTCCTCGGCCATGAAGAACTTCTTGTAGATCGCGATCAGCAGGGCGATGATCAGCATCATCGCCGCGAAGAGGCCCCCCTGCAGCCAGGTGGGCGGGGGGAACTCGGCCTCCTTGTTGGCGGCCAGCACCAGGGTGCGCACGAACAGGCCCGAAGCGGCCGCCAGGGCCAGGGAGAGGATCACCCCGGCCACCACCGGCACGCTGCTGGCCTCGGGCTCGTGCTTGCCGGGGCGCAGCTCGGCGCCCTCGAGCCAGTTGGACAACAGCCCGATGAAGCCGTACATGAACAGCACGGCCCCGAAGGCCATCAGACCGATCTGGCCCACGGTGAGCTCGGCGGGGGTGTGCCCAGAGAGGGCCGCCACGCGCTGGGTGACCAGGTAGGCCATGTAGAACAGCGCGATGGCGAAGATGATCGCGAAGGCGGGGACTACAGTGTCGTTACGGTACATCCCGTACCTCCTCCTCAGCGGTGGGCCTTGGCGTCTTCGACGGTGGCGGGGCCGAAGTTGTTGCCCCAACTGTTCATGACGTAGGTGGCGACGGCGGCTACTTCCTCGTCGGAGAGCTGGGAGAAGCCGGGCATGGCGCCGGTGTAGGTCTGGCCGCCGACCTCGATGGTCTTGCCCTGCAGGCCCTTGACGACCACCTCGGTCACGTACTTGGCGTCGGAGAGGTGGGGGTTGTTGGCGAGGGGCGGGAAGGCGCCGGGCAGACCCGCGCCGTTGGCCTGGTGGCAGCCCGCGCAGTTGGCCTGGTACACGCCCTCGCCCTTCTTGATCAGCTCGGCGCTCACCGCGCCGCCGGTGGCGCCTTCGCCGGCGCCGGCGGTGCCTTCACCGTGGCCCGCGCCGCCCGCCGCGGCGTTCTTGCTCACTTCCTCGACGATGGTGTCGGGCACGGCGGTGAGGGCGAAGAAGCCCCAGATGCCCAGCAGCAGCAGCACGGTCACGGCGGCGGCGGCCAGGCCGGGGAAGCGCTCGCGGGGCGGCTTGATGTTGGGGTCGCCTATGCGGACGGTCATCTCGAGGTCGCCGCTGACCTCCTTGCCGTCCTCGAGGCCCTGCAGCATCACGCCCGGCAGGTTCTTGACCTTGAAGTGTTTCTCCTGCACCTCGCGTCCGCCGCCCTTGTGGTAGGTGACGATGCGGAGGCTGTGCTCGCCGTCGGGGAGCGAGCGGGTGTCGATCTTGACTTTGAAGGGGGGATCTTTGAGCACCTGAACGGGCTCGCTGGCGTCGTTGAGATAGACTTCGATGCGTTCGATGGGCATGAATGGATCCTCCTGGCCTTCCTCTCTTTGGGCGGTGAGAGGGACTGGGCACTGCGCACTAGCTTACCAAGAGCCGCGCCCAGACACTACTCCAGTTCAAAGGGTAGAAGAGGCCAGCAGGTCAAATGTCCCTTGTCAAGAGCCTGTAATGCCCATCACGGTTGGCGGATTTTCAGACAGATCGCAGCAATTGCACGCTCTGCTCGATGCCCTCAGGCCCTCCGGTGACCTCGAGCGCGATGGTGCCGTCGAAAGCGCGCAGTTGCTCCTTGACCCACGCCCAGTCCACGCGGCCCTGCCCCACCGGCAGGTGGCTGTCGCGGTCGCCGTGGTTGTCGTGCAGGTGCCAGTGGATCAGGCGGGGGGCGAAGCGCTGGTGGTAGGCCTGGGCCTGCCCGTCCTTGCCCTCCACCAGGGCGTGCCCCACGTCGAGGCAGAAGCCGTAGGCGGGGTGGGCCTCGAGCACGGCGGCCAGCTCGTCGGTGCCCTGGAGGAGGTCGGAGGGGGTGAGCGCCAGGTTCTCCAGCGCCACGGGGAGGGGGAGGGGGGTGAGGGCCTGCAACGCCTCGCCGAGGTAGCGGCGGGCCACCTCCAGCGCCAGGGGCAGGCGCACGGCCACCTTGCCGGTGTGGAGCACGCCGCAGTGGGCCTGTAGGGTGTGGGCGAACTCGAGGCTGCGCTGCACGCGCTCGAGGGAGAGTTTGCCCACGGCGGGGATCAGGCTGGCGAGGTTGAGGTCCACGAAGGGCAGGTGCACGGTGAAGCCCACCCCGGCGGCGCGGCCCATCTCCAGGAGTTGCCGGGCGGAGGGGAGGCGGGGGTCCATCTCGTGGAGGTCGTAGGGGATCTCGAGGAACAGGCCCAGGCGGGCGGCGAGGTCGAAGGATTGGGGATAGTCGAGGCCAGCGGTAGAGGTGCTGAAACCAAGCTTCATAAGGGTTGCCTGCTCTAGCCTACCGCGCCAAGCCCCCTCCATGCGCAAAACTGGCTCGCCTGCGTCCTGGAGCGGGCTAAACAAGGTTGCTTCCATCTGTCGGGGGAGGGGGTGTGTTGCAGTGCTGTGGTTTGGTGTCCCCTGCTCCGCCGTCGGAGGGTGTAGGGGGAGGCCATTCCACATGGCGAGGGCATCGCGGTACGCGACCCGGCATACGCCGGAAACCTGCTCCCCCTCGCACCCTCCGAGGGACTCCAGGTTACCGGCAAGGCCGGTATGGCCTGCGGCCACCCCCTAGCAGACATGCCGCCGGCCCTGGCGGCATGCTCGTCTGCGCCACCTCCCTCACCCCCTCCCGCGTGAGCCGCGGGAACACGGCCAGGGCGGGCAGCGACCATCGAGCGGATGTCCCCTGGGGAGTGGGGCTGTAGTTGGCTTATAGGCCGGGCACAACCCCAGTGGACGATTCATCCCAACAAGGCGTTCAGCTATCGACCATCGACCATCGACCATCGACCCCCTCACCTAACCGCTTCCGCCTTCCGCTGTGCCTCCTCGAGCGCCTGCCGCGCCGGGACGCCGCCTTTGAGGGCGCGCTCGAGGGCTTCCTCGAGGAAGTTGCGCCAGGTGGCGAATTGGGGGACGCGGGGGCGGGGCTGGGCGTAGGCGATCTGTTCGAAGGCGACCTTGCGGTAGGGGTTCTCGCGGTAGAACTTCTCCAGCAGTGGGGTGGCCGACTTGCGCAGGGGGACGTAGTAGGAGGCCTGGACCCAGCGGGCCACCACCTCGGGCTCCATCAGGTACTTCCAGAACTCCACCGCGCCCCGGACCTCCTCGGGCCGGGCGCCCTTGACCACCACGAGTTGGGCCCCGCCCAGAGGCACCTTGCCGCCGGGTTCGCGGGGGACGGGGGCGACGCCGAGCTTGAAGGCGAAGGAGAAGTTCTCGGCGGCGGGCCAGTTGGCGATGGAGGCGAAGACCATCATTCCCTTGGTGCGCACGAAGTCGAGCTGGGCGAAGGTGCTCTCGGCGAGGTTGCGGGTGGTGATAAAGCCGCCCTTGCTCAGGTCCTGGAGGAACTCGAGCGCCTCCACGACCTCCTTGGAGGTGAAGGCCGGGCGCCCGTCGCGCGTGACGAGGTTGCCGCCCCGGCTCGTCACCATGGCCTCGAAGGTCCACGACTCCGAGAGGGCGATGAAGCCCTTGGAGGAGCGGCTGGTGAGGGCGCGGGCCACGTTGCCGAACTCGGCCCAGGTGGCGGGCACCTTGAGGCCCTTGGCGCGGAGCTGGTTCTCGTTGAAGAACAGCACCGGCGTCGAGGTGTTGAAGGGCAGCCCGTAGCGCTTGCCACCGATGACGCCGTACTCCCAGGCGGCCTCGTAGAGGTCGTCGGTGAGGGCTTTGGGCACGGCGGCCACGGCCTCGTCGAGGGCGACCGCGGAGCCCTCGGCCACCAGCTTGGGGAAGAACACCACTTCCGACTGGAACAGCGTAGGCCCCGACCCCGAGCGCAGCGCCGCCACCAGCCTGCTCTCGGCCTCGCGGTAGTCGCCCACGTAGCGCGGGGCCACCCGGAATTCGCGCTGCCTGCCGTTGAACTCCTTGGCGAACTCGTCGATGGCCCTCCCGGCGGGGCCGTCCATCGCGTGCCAGAAACTCACTTCCACCTGGGCCAGGCTCAGGCCCATGAACACTGCCGTCCACACCAGCACTCGCTTCACGTCGCCTCCTGGGGTTTTGCGCGAGCCCATTCTAACTGGGCGGAGGGGAACGGATGGGGAGAGGCTGTCAGCGCCGAACGCCGGGCGCGGGGCGTGCGTCGTACGCGAGACGCTAAACGCCGAACGCAAAACGCCAAACGCCAAACGCAAAACGCAAGACGCAAGACGCAAAACGCAAAACGCCTTGTCACCCCCCTTAGCAAGGGGGGCTGGGGGGGATAAACCCTCCCCGCACGCGGGGAGGGGCTCCTTTCACCACAAGCCACGAGCCTTTCGCTGACGGCTGACTGCTTCCTGCTGTTCAAAGGCTCTTCAGGAAGTCCACCAGTGCTTGCCGCTGGGTGGGGGTGAGGCTGAGGAAGTTGGTGCGGGCTTTTTCGGCTTCGCCGCCGTGGGCGGCGATGGCGCTCTCGAGGTTGTTCGCGCGGCCGTCGTGCAGGAAGCGCTGGCGGGAGGCGAGGCCCCACAGGGGGGCGGTGCGCCAGTCCTTGCCGCGGGCTTCGCCCTGGGGGAGGCCGTCGTCGAGGAGGGGGCCCATGTCGTGCAGAAGCAGGTCGGAGTAGAGGGGGACCCCGCCCAGGTTGGGGGTGTGGCAGGCGGTGCAGCCGGCGGAGGCGAAGAGCCGCTCGCCCTCGCCCTGGGCCGTCCTGGGGCGCAGGGGCTCGAGGCTCCGCACGAAGGCGGTGAGGGCGGCGACGACCTGGCCGTCGTCCTCGAGGCGGCCTAAGTCGCCCGGGCAGCGCTCCTTGGCGGTGAGGAAGTCCTCGGGGGCGACGGGGTTGGTGATGCCGTGCTCGTTGCGCAGGGCCAGGCCCACGAACTGCTCGAGGCTCGCCACGTCGGCCTTCCAGCCGTAGCGCCCGACCCGCTTCACCCCGTCGGGCCCGGTCACCCAGTTGGGGCGGCCCTGCACGCCGCCTTCCTTGGGCACCGCGCCCGCCAGGATCACGGCCTCGGGGATGCGGTCGACGAGGCCCATGCCGTAGAGCGGGGGGGTGATGCGGATGGAGCTAAGGTTCGCCCCGGCGGGGATGCCGGGGCTTTGGGAGCAGGAGAGGCCGAGCTCACTCACCGAGTGGGCCCGGGCCACGGGGCCTCCCCCGCCGATCAGGGGGTCGAACTTGCCCCCGCTCAACCGGCCGACGAAGGTGGCGAGCCCCAGCCCGTCGGGCGCCACGCCCCCCGCGGTGGGGGAGGCGTGGCACTCGGCGCAGGAGCGGGCGTTGAACAGCGGGCCCAGGCCCTCGCCAGGGGTGAAGGCGTGCTTGAAGAGCGCGGCGCCCTTGGCCACGAGGTCGGAGGCGGGCGTGCTGGCCGCGCCGCTGGCCCCGAAGGCGGGAAGCTCGACCACCGCGCCGCGCAGGCCGGGGTACTGGGGCAGCTCGCCGCTGACGCTGACGTAGATCTTCTGGGCGTCGCTCGAGACCGCGATCCCCGCCAGGCGGCCCCCGCCCAGTACGCCGGCCCCGGCCACCTCCACCCGGCGCACCGCGACCACGGTGCCGTTCTGCCGGACGCGCACGATGGTGCCGTTGCCCCGGTTGAGCACGTAGAGGTCGGAGTTGCCGGCCAGGGTGGTGTTGGAGGCGAAGCCGGGGTTAGCGACCTCGGGCACCGCCGGGGCGAGGTCGATGGGCAGGCTGAACTCGGGCACCTGGATGCGCCGCTGCCGGGCGACGTAGAACACCTTGCCGTCGTCGGCGAGGGTCAGGGCCACGACCGCGTTGCCCAGGGGGTCGGCGACGTAGATGATGCGGTCGGGCACCCAGTTGAACACCATGCCCGCGCGGGTCGGGACCTGCTCGGTGGAGTCGCCGTCCTTGGGGGTGAGCGCGGTGAGGGGGCGGATGGTGCCGGCCGGGGCCAGCCCGTCCACGCCCTTCTCCACGTGGACCTGGGCGATGCGGCCGTCGGCCATGAGCACCGCGAACACCGCGCGCCCGCTCTGGTCGGGCGACTTGCCCAAAAAGGCCGTGCCCAGCGTGGCCGCGTCGAGGCCGCCGAGGAAGACCTGGGGCGTGCGGTTGGTCTGGCTGCCGCTGAACACCCCGCCCGCCACCTTGCTCGGCGCGCCGGCCAGCGGGCGCCCGTTGGGGTCGGTCACCGACTCGAAGCCCGGGCCCTTGGCCCCGTAAGGCGCACCGGTGAACCAGGGCCGCCCGAAGGCGTTGTTGATGGAGATGCCCAGCGGGTAGCTCACCGCCGGGAGGGCGGCGGTCACGGCCTGGGGGTTGTTGAGGCCGTTGACGAAGGCCGGGCTCTGGGCGGTGTAGAGCTGCACCCGTCCCCCTGCCGCCACCGCCTGCCCGTCGGCCTTGGCGAAGTCCTGCGGCACGACCACCGGCGCGTCGCCGCGCGGGTCGATGGAGAGGATGGAGCCCTCCGGCAGGTTGGCGACGGCCTTGGGCGCCCCGAAGTTGGAGCTGCTGGCGACGAACAGCCGCTCGGCCTCGAGGATCTTCCCCGCCTCGGTGAAGGCCTTGAACTCGGGCTTGTCGTGGATGGGGCCGCCGGGGTGGAAGAAGCCGATGGGGCTCAGAGCACCCACGCCCGGGATGCCTACCGCCACGACCTTGCCCGTGACGGACGGCATGCCCTGCGCCAGAACACCCCCGGCCAGGGCGAGAGCGGCGGCGAGCGCCGCGAGAACAGTTCTACGTGACAACGAAAGCCTCCTTCAGGACGCGGCACCGAATAGGGCGAGCCCGTGTGAAAACAGGGGTAGTTCAGAGATAGTGCAGGGGATAGAACGGGACGAGGTGTCCGCAAGTCCGGTGACAAGGTATTGGATGCCAGGCCACAGGTCAACGAAGGATTTCTTAAGGTTCACGCGGCAATTGGCACAAGAGGGGGCGGGAGGGAGGTGCCGGGCTTGGGGCGACGGGCTTAAGCCGTCAGCGGTCAGCGATCAGCCGTCAGCCTTCAGCGGCTCGTGGCCCGTGGCTAGTGGCTCGTGGCGTGTGGGGGTATCCCCCCCAGCCCTCCTTGCTAATACCGGATTCAAAAAGATAATCATCCGATCCAAAGAGCCCCGGAGGCTATCTTTTTGAATCCTAGAGCACTCCCTTCGGTCGGGTTGGTCCGTCACCGTTCGGTGACGGACCAACCGAATCTGGTATAAGGGGGGTGAAGAAAGGGCGTTTCGCGTATTGCGTATTGCGTTTTGCGTTTGGCGTCTCGCGTACGACGTAGGACGTACGACGTACGACCGGCGTTAGGCGTTGGGCGTTCGGCTATCAGCTATCGGCTATCGACCATCGACCCTACTTCAAATGCACCACCGTCACCCCGTGCCCCCCCTCGTAGGGCACCGCGTCGTGGAAGCTCTGCACGCGCTTGTCGCGCTTGAGGGCTTCGCGCAGGGCGTTGCGCAGGGCGCCGGTGCCCTTGCCGTGCAGCAGGCGCAGCGGGGTGGCGCCGACGGCTTTGGCCTCGTCGAGGTAGTCGTCCACGGCGAGGAGGGCCTCCTCGACGGTGAGGCCGCGCAGGTTGAGCTCGGTGTCGAAGCTCGAGCGCTGCCGCCCGCCGGCGGGGCCCTTGGGCTTGGGCTCCTCCTTGGGCTGGAGGCTGGCGAGGGGGAAGCTCACGCGCACGGCGCCCATCTGCACCACGGCCTCGGCGCCGCGCAGCTCGACGATGGTGCCCCGGCCGTACTCGGGCACGTCCACCACCGAGCCCACCTGGAGGCCCGCCTTGGCGGGGGGCTGGGGCTTGGCGGGCTTCTGGTAGCGGCTGCGCAGGTGCAGCAGCTCCTGGAGGGCCTGGCCCTGGCCCTGCGCCTTGGCCTTCTCGCGGGTCTGGCGCACCTGCTGCTGGGCCTCGAGCACTACCCGCTCGGCCTCGGCCCGGGCCGCCTCGAGCAGCTGCTCGCGGGCGGCCTCGAGCTCGTCGAGCTGCTTCTGCAGCGCCTGCCGCAGGGCCTCGGCCTCGCGGGTGGCGGCGGTGGCCTTCTCGCGGTCGCGGCG
>NZ_KE387023.1:1971595-1975753 GCF_000430045.1 Calidithermus chliarophilus DSM 9957
CCGCCAGCAGGCGCTCCACCCGGCCCCCCTCGGGGCCCAGCAGCTCCTCGGCGCGGGCGACGCCCTCGGCGGGGAAGCCCAGCCGCCGGGCGATGGACAGCGCGTAGCTGCGGCCCGGCGAGCCCACCACCAGCCGGTAGGTCGGGCGCAGGTTCTCCAGGTCGAAGCGCATGGAGGCGTTGCGCACGCCGGGCTGCTCCTGGGCGAAGGCCTTGAGCGGGGTGAGGTGGGTGGTGATCAGACCGCGCGCGCCTCGCTCGAGGAGGCGCTCGAGGAAGGCCTGCGACAGCGCCGCCCCCTCCTCGGGGTCGGTGCCCGAGCCGAGCTCGTCGATGAGCACCAGGCTCTGCGCGTCGGCGTGCTCGAGCACCTCCTTCAGCCGCAGCAGGTGGGCGGCGAAGGTGGAGAGGCTCTCCTGCAGGCTCTGCTCGTCGCCGATGTCCACGAAGAGCTGGGTGGGGAAGTCGAGCGCCGCGCCCTCGGCGGCCACGAAGAGCCCGGACTGGGCCATGAGCACCGCGAGGCCCAGGGTCTTGAGCAGCGCGGTCTTGCCGCCCATGTTGGGGCCGGTGAGCAGCAGGATGCGGTGCTCGGCGGAGAGCTCGAGGTCGTTGGCGACGGCGCCGGGGATGAGGGGGTGGCGGGCGTCGGCCAGGCGGTAGGTGCCCGCCTCGAAGCGGGGCCGGGTGAGCCGCCAGTCCTGGGCCAGGCTGGCGGCGGCGCGGGCGAGGTCGAGCTCGACGAGGGCCTCGAGGGTTTCCGGCAGCTCGGGGTCGTTGGCCAGAATCCCCGAGAGCTCGAAGAGGATGCGGTTGACCTCGGCCTCCTCCTCCAGGCGCAGGCTGGCGAGCTGGTTGTTGAGCGGCACCACGCCGGCGGGCTCGAGGAAGACCGTCATCCCGGTGTCCGACTGGTCGAGCACGATGCCCGGGACCTGGTTCTGGGCGCTGGCCTTCACCGGGATCACGTAGCGGTCGCGCCGGATGGTGATGAGCCGGTCCTGGATGGCGCTGGCGTGGCGGTCCATGAGGCTGTAGAGCCGGTCCTGGATGCGCTCGCGCAGCGGGTTGAGCGAGGAGCGGATCTCGCGCAGGCGCGGGCTGGCCGAGTCGCGCACGTGGCCGGTCTCGTCGAGCGACTCCCTGACCCGGCGGCGGAAGAGGGTGTGCTCGCCGATGCGGGCCGCGACGGCCTTGAGCCGCTCCCCGATCTCCAGCAGCTCGTGCTTGAGCTCGGCGGCGGCCTCGAGGCTGTGCGCGACGCCCAGCAGGTCGAGGCCCTCCAGCCGCCGCCCCTCCCGGGCCACGGCCAGCGCCGGGCGCAGGTCGCGGATGCCCCCCAGACGGTAGCTGTAGGCCACGGCCTCGGCCACCAGGGCCTGCTGCTCGAGGGCCTCCTCGAGGCGGGCCTTGGGGCCCAAGCGCAGCGCGGCCTCCTGGCCCATGAGGGTCGAGGCCCGGTCGGCGAGGGCCTGTTGAACGCGGTGAAATTCCAGGGCTTCGAGGGCGTCACGCATAAGCCGGCATCCAAAAGGCCAGTATAGCGCCTGCGCCCGGGCCGTTTGCGCCCTGGCTCAGGCTTGGGGGGCCGCATAGAATGGGCGGGTCATGCGGGCGAAAGGGGCGGGGGCGTGAGGTGGTGGCCGGTGGCCGTGGGGGTGGCCCTGCTGCTGGCGGGCTGCGCGGGGTGGGCGGGCACGGAGGGCCGGGTCAGCGAGGCCGAGAAGCGCTTTTTCGCCCAGAACGAGCTGGTCTTCGCCCGCGTGGACTTCACCGACCTCGAGGTCGCTCGCAGGCTGGTGGTCAGCTTCGAGGCCGTCAGCGCCAGGTACGGCGAGGGCTACTTGCTGCTCGAGCTCTCCCTCCAGGACTTCGCCCGCCTGCGCGCCCGCGAGCGCGAGCTGGGCCTGCGGGTCTCCCTCGACACCGGGCTGAGCGAGCAGCAGAGCCGCCGGCTGCGGGGCTTCGAGGAGGGGGCCCTTGCCGAGGCCCTGCGCGACTTCCCCTGCTACCGCACGCTCGAGGAGACCTTCGCCGCCGCCCGGAGGATCGTGGCCGAGCACCCCGCCCTCGCCGCCTGGGCCGACATAGGCGATAGCTGGCGCAAGGGCTTCGCCTCGAGGTTCGCCCGCTCCGGCCACGACCTGGGGGTGCTCGAGCTGACCAACCGCGCCGTCGCCGGCCCCAAGCCCCGGCTTTTCATCACCAGCGCCCTCCACGCGCGCGAGCTCGCCACCGCCGAGCTCGCCACCCGCTTCGCCGAGCACCTCGTGGGCGCCTACGGCACCGACCCCGACGTGACCTGGCTGCTCGACCACCACGAGGTCCACCTGCTGCTCCAGGCCAACCCCGACGGCCGCGAGCTGGCCGAGGCCGGCATCCTCTGGCGTAAGAACGTCAACCTGCTGGCCTGCCCGCTCAGCCGCGCCCGCAGGGGGGTGGACCTCAACCGCAACTTCGGCTTCGAGTGGGGCACCGCGGGCTCGAGCGCCGAGTCGTGCAGCGAGACCTACCGGGGCTCCGCCCCCGCCTCCGAGCCGGAAACCCGCGCCATCCAGGCCTACCTGCGCCGGAGCTACCCCGACGTGCGCGGCCCCGCCCTCGCCGACGCCGCCCCCGCCGACGCCCAGGGCCTCTACCTCGACCTCCACAGCTACGGCGAGCTGGTGCTGTGGCCCTGGGGCAACCGCGAGACCCCCGCCCCCAACGGCCCCGCCCTGCAGACCCTGGGCCGCAAGCTGGCCTTCTTCAACGGCTACACGCCCACCCAGGCCATCGGGTTCTACCCCACCAGCGGCACCACCGACGACTTCGCCTACGGCGAGCTCGGCCTCGCCGCCTACACCCTCGAGCTCGGCACCAGCTTCTTCGAAGGCTGCACGGAGTTCGAGGACGAGATCCTCCCCCGCAACCTCCCCGCCCTGCTCTACGCGGCCAAGGTTGCCCGCGCCCCCTACCAGCTCCCCTCCGGCCCCGACGCGCTCGAGCCCGCCCTCAGCGGCACCACCCTCACCGCCACCCTCGACGACAGCCGCTTCAGCCGGGCCCGGGGCACGGAGCCCACCCAGCCCATCGCCGCCGCCGAGTTCTACATCGACACCCCGCCCTGGGCCAGCGGCGCTCAGCCCCACCCCATGACGCCGGGCGACGGCCGCTTCGACGCGGTGCGCGAGGCCGCCTGGGCCGAGGTCCCCACGGCGGGCCTCGCCCCGGGCCGCCACCTCGTCTTCGTGCGGGGCCAGGACGCGGCGGGCAACTGGGGGCCGGTGAGTGCGGTGTTTCTGGAGGTTCGGTAGGGGTTGGGTGTTGAACGTCGATGGTCGATAGCTGATAGCCGAACGCCCAACGCCTAACGCCCAACGCCCAACGCCGGTCGTACGTCGTACGCAAAACGCAAGACGCAAAACGCAAAACGCCTTTTCTTTACCCCCCTTAGCAAGGGGGGTTAGGGGGGATAAACCCTCCCCGCCGGCGGGGAGGGAAGGGGAGGGGCGTCTTTCACCACACGCCACGAGCCCCCACTTCTAGCTGATGGCTGACCGCTGATCGCTGCCCGCTTCCTGGGCCCTCTGCACGGTGTACTCCACCAGGGCGGCGTTGTCGGGTGCGGGGTTCCCGTCGGGGAGGGTGAGGGTGTCCTCGAGGCCGATGCGTACCTCGTAGCCTAGGGCCAGGGAGCGCTCGAGCAGGGGCCAGGTGGTGTGGTCGAGGCCGTGCAGCAGGCGGGGGAGGGTGGGGTGGAGGGGCTCGAGGACGGTGAGCATGGCGTCTACGGCGGCGTGGGCGGCCTCGAGGTCCTGCTCCTTGGGCTCGAGGAGCAGGCGCACCAGCGGCAGCCCGTCCGCTTCGGCCAGCCGGCGGGCGTCCTCCGCCGAGGCGAGCCCGGCCTCCACGCCGAAGCCCATTTCTCCCGCCAGCCGGCACAGCTCGAGCCAGCCCGGCTCGGCGAAGTTGATCGAGACGAAGTCGGGCAGGACCTCCCAGGCGGCCACGAGGCGGTGGCGCTGCCGGGGGTCGCCCACCATCCACAAACCCGTGCTCAGCCCCACGGGGATGCCGGGGCAGGCGGCGCGGAGGGCCTGCAGCGCCGCGGCGCAGTGGGCGGGCTCGAGCGACTCCCGGCCGGCCGGGTCGCGGGGGTGGACGTGCAGGGAGCGGG
>NZ_KE387023.1:1975853-1995599 GCF_000430045.1 Calidithermus chliarophilus DSM 9957
GGCCCCGGCCTGCACGGCGGCCCGGGCCTGGGAGGCCAGTTCCTCGGGCGTGAGGGGCAGGCGGGGGTGGGCGCCGGGGGCGCGGGCGCCGTTGAGGCAGGCCTGGACCGGGGAGATAGCGGCTTCTGGCGGCATCCCGGACCTCCGGGTCAGCGCAGCCCGTCGAGGTCGGGGCGCAGCACCACGCTCTCCTGCTCGTTGGGGTCGGTGCGGGCCAGCACGGCCTCTACGGGCTCGGTGAGGCTGGGGTTGTAGGGCAGGTGGGGCACCCCGGCGGGGATGTAGACGAAGTCCCCGGCCCGGGCGCTGAGGTGGTGCTCGAGCCGCTCCCCGTACCACATCCCCGCCTCGCCGCTCAGCACGAAGATGGCCGTCTCGTGGTCCTCGTGCAGGTGGGCGTTGGCCCTGGCCCCCGGCGGGATGCTCACCCGGTGCATGCACAGGCGCCGCGCGCCCACGCTCTGCGCCGAAACGGCCCCGCCGTAGCTGAGCCCCTGCTTGCCCCGGTACTCCTCGGCGGCCCGGATCACCCGGCAGCTCTGCTCGCTCATACGCCCTCCCGCATGCCTCAATTTTCTAGCGCTTTACCTTGAAAACGCCCAGCCCCTCGAGCTCCACCCCCCCGGACACCGCCTTGCCCGTGAGCAGGTCGGTGGATGGGGGCAGCTCGAGCACGACCGGCTCGAGCGCCGCGTACACCCACACCTCCTCGCCGGCGTAGACGCGCCGGAAGGAGAGGAGGTTCTCGCTCACCTCCAGCGGCAGCAGCCCGCCGCGCCGCAGGGCCGGCACGCTCTTGCGCAGCCGGATGAGCTGCTTGACCCAGCCGCGCACCTCCTCGTTCCACTTGCGCTTGTCCCAGGGGAAGGTGCCCCGGCACATGGGGTCGCCGTTGAAGTCGTCGCAGTCGTTGGCCTGGCCCAGCCCGATCTCGTCGCCGTAGTAGATGCCGGGGGCGCCGGGGAAGGTCAGGAGCAGGCCCAGCGCCAGTTTGAACTTCTTCACGTCGTTGCGCAGCCGCCACAGCGCACGGGGGATGTCGTGCGAGGAGAGCAGGGTGTACATGGCCTGGCGGGTCTGCAGCGGCAGCGCGGCGTAGTGGTCCCACAGCGTCTGCCAGACCTCGAGCGTGCTCACGTGTACGGGCCAGCCGTACACGTTCATCCCCGACAGCCACTCCATCACCGGGTTGGCGAAGCCGGCGTAGTGCATGGAGCCGTCGAGGGTGTGCTGGCGCAGCTTCTCGGTGGTGTCGAAGAACAGCTCGCCGAAGACAAAGGCCTCGGGGTTCTCCTCGCGGGAGTTGCGGTGGATCAGGCGCAGCAGCTCGGCGTTGCCCCGGTCGGTGCCGCCCTCGCCGATCTGGTGGGCCACGTCCAGCCGCCAGCCGTCGGCGCCCTTGCGGATCCAGTGCCGCACCGGGGCGTGGTAGCCGTCGATCCAGCGCTCGACGGTGAGGGGGTTGGCGTAGTCGAGCTTGGGCAGGGTCTTGACCCCGAAAAAGGCGGCATACGTGCCGTCGGCGTGGAAGGTGAACTGCCCGGCCTCGGGGCTGGTGGGGTCCTTGAGGGCCTTCTGGAAGTCGGGGTGGCCGCTGCCGATGTGGTTGAACACCCCGTCGAGGATGATCTTCATGCCCCGCGCGTGCAGCTCCTCCACCAGGCGGTCGAAGGCCTCGTTGCCGCCCAGCCGGGGGTCGACGTTGTGGTAGTCGAGCGCGTCGTAGCGGTGGGAGGAGGGGGAGGGGAGGATGGGGGTGAGGTAGAGCGCCTCCACGCCCAGGTCCTGCAGGTAGTCAAGCTCCTGGCGGATGCCCTCGAGGTCGCCCCCGTAGTGCTGGTGCGCCCCGAACTTCGGCTCCACCGGCTCATCCCAGCCCTTCTTGACCACCGGCCGCCCCTCGTAGACCCAGTCGGCGGCCTTGGCGTCGTTGGCGGGGTCGCCGTTTTTGAAGCGGTCGGGGAAGATCTGGTAGAACACCGCCCCCACCGCCCACTCCGGCACGCTGGGCTGGGCCAGCAGGTGGAAGAAGCGGTCGTAGCGCGGCATCGCCCCGTGCAAGCCGCCGCTGGTGACGTAGCGCTTCTCGCGCGTGAGGTAGAAGCAGTAGCGCAGCGGCGAGTTGTACACCGGCAGGGTGATCTCGAGCCCCCCCTTCACCGCCTTCAGCGGCCTGCGCTCGATCTCGCCGTAGTGCTCGAGGATCAGATACCCTTCCTTGGCCGTAGTGCGCAGGCGCAGGGTGACTTCCTCCCCCAGCTCCGGGGTGAGGGGATCGACGCAAAAAGGTTCCCAGTCGTGATAATGCATTTGCACCTCGCGTTTTATCGCGTATCGCCGACGGCTGGGAGCCGTCAGCCGTCAGCCATCAGCCATCAGCTATCGACTATCGACTATCGACCTATATCGACCTACTCCTTCACCGAGCCTGCCGTGTACCCCGACACGAAGTACCGCTGGAAGCCGTAGAAGGTGAGCAGGATGGGGATGCTGCCCAGCACCGCGGCGGCGGCGAAGAGGCCCCACTTGGTCTGGAACTGGCCCGTCGTGAAGTTGCGCAGGCCCATGCCCACGGTCCAGCTGTCCGAGCCGGTGAGCAGCAGGTTGGCGAGGATGAACTCGGAGTAGGTGCCCACGAACTGCAGCAGGAAGATGAACACGAACATGGGGGCCGACAGGGGCAGGAGCACCTTGGTGAAGGCCTGCCACTTGGTGGCCCCGTCGATGAGGGCGGCTTCTTCGAGGCTCTTGGAGATGGACTCGAGGAAGCCCTTGTACACCCAGGTCCCGAAGCTCACGATGCCGCCGGAGTAGGCCAGCACCAGCCCCGCGAAGTTGAGGATGGGGTAGCGCGGGTCCAGAAGGCCCAGGTTCGACATCAGGGTGTAGATGGCGATGAGGCCCAGGAAACCGGGGAACATCTGCACGAAGATGAACACCAAGAGCATGGGGTAGCGCCCGGGGAAGTTGAAGCGGGCGAAGGCGTAGCCGGCGGTGGCGGTCAGCAGCACCGCCAGCACTCCGGTGAGCCCCGAGACGAAGAGGGTGTTGCGGATCCACAGCAGGAACTTGGCCTCGGTGTTGGGGCTCGTGAACTGCTCGGGTGAGAGGAAGACGATGAGGAGGAAGAAGGCCACCGCGAAGGTGATGAGGGCGCGGCTTTGCAGCGTGGCCAGGGGCCCGCTCTCCTTGGTGTCCCCCTTCAGCCGGCGGTACCCGGCGATCCCCAGCGCGCCCAGCAGGGCCACCCCGGACACCAGCAGCAGCACCCACTGGTAGGCGTAGATCACCACCCCGTCGAAGAGCTTGAGGTAGTTGTCGAAGTTGGCCTGGGCGAAGTCGGGGATGACGCGGGCCCGGATCAGCAGGTTGTCGCTCTGCGGCGCGCTGAAGCGGTAGAGGCTGTTGGTGGGGTCGAAGGAGGCCGCCACGATCTGCAGGATGGGGTAGTAGGCGAAGAAGAGCATCATCCACATGAACATGTGGACTACGCCCTGCCCGAAGAGCGGCCAGGGGCTGCGCTTGCGCCCGGAGCGCTGGTTGGAGACGGCCGTGATCGCCAGGCTGTACAGCAGGATCAGGGCCACCACCGCCAGCAACCCCCCCACCACGTAGACCCAGCCGTTCTCCACCCGCACGAAGCCGAAGGGGGTGTTGGGCTGGATGCGCTCGAGCAGCCCCAACCCGCCCGGCACCCCAGGCAGGTTCATGCCCCCGATGTAGCCGAACACCACCCATGCGGCGATGCCCGCCGTCACCAACCAGGTCAGCACCCTGCCGATCATCAGCGCACCTCCCGCAAGGCCCCGGTGACCCGGAAGTTAACCAGGCTGATGGCGACGGTGATCAGGAAGATGATCACCGAGATGGCCCCGCCCAGCCCGTAGGCCTGCCCGCCGTCGGCCTGGAAGGCCGTCTTGTAGGCCCAGGTGATCAGGATGTCCCCCGCCTGCGCGGTCGAGGGCCGCCCCTCGACGCCGGGCTGGGTCCCCATGAGGTAGATCAGGCCGAAGTTGTTGAAGTTGAAGGCGAAGGAGCCCAGCAGCAGCGGGATGAAGGGCTGGCGCAGCAGGGGCAGCGTGATGCCGGTGAGGGTCTGCCAGCCCGTGGCCCCGTCGATCTTGGCCGCCTCGTACACGTCCTCGGAGATGGTCGAAAGCGCGCCCAGCGTGGCGGTCATCCAGTAGGGGAAGCCCAGCCACAGGCTGATCAGAAGCGCCGACATCTTGAACCACTCGGGGTCGGTGAGCCAGGGGATAGGGTAGGAGCCCAGCAGCCCCAGAAAGCGGTTGACCGGCCCGAACTGCACGTTGAGCATGGCCGAGAAAACCTGCACGCTGATGACCACCGGCATGGCCCAGGAGATGATCAGCGCCGTGCGGTAGAAGCCGCGCAGCTTGAGGTTCTTGTTGTTGAGCATCAGGCCGATGATCAGGCCCAGCAGTGCGCTGACGAAGACCGTGGACGAGGCGAAGACCAGGTTCCACACGAACACCGGCCACAAGACGGTGCCCGCCTGGCTGAAGATCCGCACGAAGTTCTCGAAGCCGATGAAGGAGTAGGCGTTGACCCGGTAGGCCAGCGTGGGCGTGAAGGCAGGGGCGCGGGTCAGCTCGACGGCGCTGCCCTCGGCCTGCGCCACCGTGACCCGGGCGCGCTGGGTGTCGCTGGTGACCTCGAGCTGCACCCCCGCGCAGTCGGGCTCGTCGCAGCGCAGCGCGTCGGCGGCGGGCTGGGCCAGCACCAGCCGGGTCCCTTCCACCCGCACGATCTGCGTCTCGGTCGAGCGGTCGGCCTTGCCGTTGTTGCGGATGCCGTTGTAGTTGGTGAAGCCGAAGTAGACCGTGAGGATGATGGGGTAGAAGGTGAACGCCAGCAGGAAGGTGATGGCCGGCAGCAGGTAGTACCAGTCGGTGATGAAGGGGAAGCGCCGCGCGACGAGGATGAGCAGCGGGATGAGCGGGATCACCGCGAAGATCAGCACCAGATAGCCGGGGTAGGGGTTGTCGATGGGCCGGGGAAAGGCGGCTTGCAGGCCCCAGAACACCAGCAGGCCGACCACGAAGGAGAGCACCATCGCTCCACCCAGCAGCCCGATGGACATGAGAAAGCCGCGCACGCCCGGAGGGGATTGATACATAGCTGCCTCCTGTAACTGCTACGCCTTGCCGTTATGCGCCTCGAGCCTACCCTTTACCCAAAGCCTTTGCCATAGGGCCCCCGAGGCGCGCCGAGGGGGAAGACGGAAAACCTGTACCGCGGTTCGCTCGAGCGCACGACCGCTCGAGCCGATAGGATGCTCCCGTTTTGCTGGGTCTGATAAGGAAGCCCCGCCTTCTGCTTCGGCAGCAAGAGGCGGGGCTTGTTCAGCACTACCGATCGGGGCGGTTGAAGCGAAGCCTGAGCACGGCGGCTTCAACCTTCAGGGGCTTACCGGCTGCCGATCCCCTTGCGGATCTCGGCCACCATGTCCTCGACGATCTTGTTGACGTTGGTGTCGGGCTTCTGGATGGCCTGGCTGATGGCGTTGCCCCAGGGGCCCCACACCTTGCCCATCTCGGGGATGTTGGGCATGGGCGAGCCGCTGGCGATCACGGGGGAGAACCCGGCCACCACGGGGTCGTTCTTGAGCTTCGCCACCGCGGCCTTGGACACCGGGATGCGGCCGCCGGCCTGGTTGAAAGAGATCTGGCTGTTCTCGGTGATGAGCAGCTTGGCGAAGTTGGCGGCGGCGGTCTTGTTGCGGGAGTAGGCGTTCATCGCCACGCCCTGCACGCCCACGAAGGGCTTCCAGGCCGAGCCGCCGGGAGGGGCGGGGAAGGAGGCGACGCCGAAGTCGATCTTGGCCTTCTTGTAGTCGCCGATGGCCCAGGGGCCGTTGATGATCATCGCCAGCGAGCCGTCCTTGAAGGCGCCGTCAGCCACGCCGTAGTCCACGCCCTCGGGGACGAGCTTGTACTTGTAGCGCAGGTCCTTGATGAAGCCGATGGCCTTCTGGCCGGCCTCGCCGCCCAGGCGCAGGTCGGCGGCGTTGAGGCTGCCGCCGCTGCGGGCGAAGACCGAGCCGCCGAAGGCGGTGAAGAAGCCGTAGTTGAAGTAGGGGTCGCCGATGTTGTAGAGGAAGCCGAAGGTGTTGCCCTTGGTGTTCTCCTGGGCGATCTTGAGGAACTCATCCCAGGTGCGGGGCGGGGTCTTGACGTACTTCTTGTTGTAGATCAGCGCCACCGACTCGGCGAACATGGGCAACGCGAAGAGCTGGTTGCGGTAGGTCAGGGCGTCGACGGCGACGTCGTTGAGGCCCTGCACGTAGCTGGCGGTGGTGTACTTGCCCATGGGCTCGAGCACGCCCGCCGCGGCCATCGCGCCCACCCAGTCGTGCGGGATGCTCACGATCAGGTCGGCGGCCTGGCCCTGCGGGGCGCCGAGGATGAACTTGTTCTGGATGTCCCCGAACGGCACCTCGACCACTTCGACCTTGGTGCCGCTGCCCTTCTCGAAGGTAGCAGCCGTCTTCTTCAACCACTCGAGCTCGGGGCCGCCGTAGTGCGTCCATACCGTCAGCTTCCCCTGAGCCATTGCCAGGCCCATGACGACGCCCAGCGCGACAAGCCAGCCTTTCCTCATACTTCCTCCTCAGTACAGACGCGGAGCATGGGAACGCTTCCACGGCGTTTCCAAAATTTCCTTAGCGCGTCACGCAAATCTTACACGCCCCACCATGAGACGTAAAGAGGGACAAAGTACCCGCGGCATGGCGCCGACTTTGGCCTGACGCCAGACAACGCGGGGCGCCTCATACCGGATTCAAAAGAATGATCGTCCAAGCCAAAAACCCCCAGGGGCTATCTTTTTGAATCCCAGAGCACACCCCTCCCTGACGGCCGGCGAAGAAAGCGTCTCCCTTCGGCCGGACTGACCGAATCGGGTATTACTTGCGTGGCGGACGGGCCGGGCGCAGCTCGAGCTGCCCCGGCATCACCCGGGGGTTGCTCTGCAGCACGTACAGTACGGCCTCGGCCACGTCCTCGGGCTGGATCTTCCACTCGGCCTCGGCGCGGTTGCCGCCGAAGGCGGTGTTGACCGAGCCCGGCAGCACCGTGCTCACGCGGATGCCCAGGTAGCGCAGGTCCTGCATGGCCGCCTCGGAGAAGCCGATCAGGCCGAACTTGCTCGCGTTGTAGGCGCTGCCGCCCGCGAAGGCGTTCTTGCCCGCCAGCGAGCCGATGTTGACGATGTGGCCGCCGCCCCGCCGCTGCATGGCCGGTACGGCGGCCCGGGTCGCCAGGAAGGGCCCGGTGAGGTTGGTCTCGAGCACCCTCTGCCACTCCTCGGGGCTCAGCTCGTGCACCGGCTTGAAGACGCCCACGCCCGCGTTGTTGACGAGGTAGTCCAGCCCGCCGAAGCGCTCCTCGAGCCGGGCCACGGCCTGCTCGAGGTCGGCCAGCCGGGTGACGTCGCCCGGCAGGGCCAGCGCCCCCTCGCCGAACTCGGCCGCGGCGGCCTCGAGCCTATCCCGGCTGCGGGCCAGCATCCCCACGCGCACCCCCTGCGCCACGAGCTGCCGCGCGATCTCCTTGCCGATGCCCTCCGAAGCCCCGGTGACGAGTGCGACCTTGCCGTTCATGGGTGAATCCTATCGCACTCTTCGCCTGCGTCGCTCCCGGGCGCTACCCGCGGGCGCAGGCTCCGTGCCGTGGGGCCGGGCATCGGCCGCCAGTGGCTGCTCGGGGCCTGTAGGACAAAAGAATCTTGAAGCCCTTCCCCCGCTCCGCTAGCCTGAAAGCCAGAGGAGGAGGGTATGAAAGGCGTGCGCGGGGTTCGCATCGGGCCCAACTTCACCATCTTCCTGTTTTTCTTCGCGGTAGCGCTGCTCGAGGCTTTGAAGGAGCACCACTGGCTGACGGCGCTGTTCTGGCTAGCCTGCGGGCTGATGTTCTTGTGGGTGGACTCGAGGAACGGCAGCCTCAAGCCCCCCCAGGCCTGAGCATGCGGCCGGAGCGCTTCGCGGACCGTCACGAGGCCGGGCAGGAGCTGGCCGGGGCGCTGAGCCGGTACGCCCGCCGCCCCGACGTGTGGGTGCTCGGGCTCCCGCGGGGCGGGGTGCCGGTGGCCTACGAGGTGGCGCGCGCCCTGGGCGTGCCGCTGGACGTGCTGGTCGTGCGCAAGCTGGGGGCTCCCCGGCACGAGGAGCTGGCCGTGGGGGCCATCGGGCCCGGCGGGGTGCGGGTGCTGAACCGGGAACTGGCCCGGCACCTGGGGGTCGGGCCGGAGGAACTCGAGCCCATCGAGCGCCGGGAGCGGGCCGAGCTCGAGCGCCGCCAGCAGGCCTACCGCGGCCAGCGCCCCTTCCCCGACCTGAGCGGCAAGACCGTGATCCTGGTCGACGACGGCCTAGCCACCGGGGCCACGATGCGGGCGGCGGCCCTGGCGGTGCGGGCGATGCACCCCGCGCGGGTCGTGGTGGCCGTGCCGGTAGCCCCCCCCGACACCTGCGAGGCCTTGCTCGAGGTCGCCGACGAGGTGGTGGCACTGCGCCAGCCCGATCCCTTCCAGGCGGTGGGCCTGTGGTACGAGCACTTCCCCCAGACCTCCGACGAGGAGGTGCAGGACCTGCTGCGCCGCTGTGGGAAAGGTTAGAAGCCCCCGGCGAGGAGCGGTAAGCCGTCAGCGGTCAGCCGTCAGCGAAAAGCTCATGGCGTGTGGTTTACCCCCCCCGGCCCCCCTTGCTAAGGGGGGTGAAGAAGGGGCGTTTTGCGTTCGGCGTTTTGCGTCTCGCGTACGACGTAGGACGTACGACCCGCGCTTAGCGTCCGGAATCGACAAAAAAGCGTCCCCGGCTTCCCGACGGCACCCGCTCTGGGGCGCTTATGGCTGCTTCCTTCCGGACCTGACCAGGTTCACGCTAGAGCGCCGCGTCGGACCGAGGACGCGAACTCGAGTGTAGGGGCAAAAGGGGTTTCTGGCAAGGGCGAGGGTCCTTGGGCGGGATAAGCGTCCTCCAGGACGGGCCTGGGGCCCGCCGAGCGGCGGTTTTTGCGTGGGGCGTTACCTCAACGCTGGGTAAAGGATGAGAATGTGAGCCCGCGCCATATACTGTGGGGCGTGGCTACAGCTCCTGTGCAAACCGAAAGCTTAAGCCTCGAGGCCATCGGCCTGGGCAAGCGGTATGGGCGCAAGCCGGTGCTCGAGGGGGTGAGCTTCGGGGTGGCCCCGGGCGAGGTCTACGCGCTGGCCGGCCCCAACGGCAGCGGCAAGACCACCCTCATCCGCATCCTCACCGGGCTGGCCTTCCCCACCGCCGGCACGGTACGCATGCTGGGCCAGGACCTCTACGAGGGGGGCTGGTCGGCCCGCAAGGCCCTGGGCGCGGTGGTGGAGGCCCCGGCGGCTTTTTACCCCCACCTCACCGGGCGGCAGAACCTCGAGATGCAGGCCTACCTCAGCGACCTCAACGACCCCGAGGTGCGCATCCGCGAGGTGCTCACCCGCCTCGAGCTGCTCGCCGTGGCCGACCAGCGCGTGGGCACCTACTCGCTGGGGCAGCGCCAGCGCCTGGGCCTGGCCGCGGCCATCCTGCACAAGCCCAGGGTGCTCATCCTCGACGAGCCCACCAGCGGCCTCGACCCCCAGGGCATCACCCGCGTCCACGAGATCCTGGCCGAGCTGGCCTGGGAGGGAACAGCCGTGTTCCTCTCGACCCACCACCTGCGCGAGGTCTCGGCCTACGCCGACAAGGTGGGCATCCTGGGCGGGGGGCGGCTGCTGGAGGAGGTCAAGCTCGACGCCAAGGGCGAGCGCTACCGCCTGCGGGTGGACAACCCCTCGATGGTGGCCTCCTTCTTGAAGTCGGTGCCCGGCGTGGAGAACGTCGAGCTGCGCACGCTGGACGTGGTGTTCGAAGGCTCGCCCAACGTCGCGCTGGCGGCGGTGGTGCGCGAAGGGTATCAAGTGCGCTTCCTCGAGCCCGACTACTTCGACCTGTACGAGTACTACCGCGAGAGGGTGAGGAATGCTTAGGGTTCTGCTGTGGGAATTGGGCAAACTCGTGCGGCTGCGCTCGGTGCAACTCGGCCTGGCAGCGGCCTTGCTGCTGCCGATCCTGTGGGCCTTCGCCCCGGGGCTGCGGCAGTTGTACAAGCTCGAGCTCGTCTCGGGCTGGCAGGTCCCGGCGCTGGCGCTGATCACCGGCATGGACTTCCTCTTCCCCTTCCTCACCGCCATGGCCGCGGCCGAGGTGCTGGGGAGTGAGGTCTCGCTGGGCACGCTCAAGTCGGTGCTGCTGCGTCCGAGCCCGCGCTCGAGGCTGCTGTTCGCCAAGCTGCTCACGGTGCTCTTCTACCCCCTGATGCTGGTCACGGTGAGCCTGCTGGGCTCGCTGCTGATCAGCCTGATCGCCTCCGTCTTCGACCCCCGCTCCTTCGGGCTGGGCTCCTTCGCCGGGGGGACCGGGCTGGGGCCGGGCAGCTTCGGCGGGGTGGGCATCCTCTCGCCGCTGGCCGCCTTCGGCGAGGTGTTCCGCGCCCACGTGCTCGCCGCGATGGTGCTGTGGCCCATGGCCGCGCTGGCCCTGCTCTACTGCACCATCTTCCTCAACACCACCTCGGCCGCGCTGGCGGCCATCTCCACCATCCTGCTCATGCGCCTGCTGGTGGCCTTTCCGGCCATCACCCCTTTCCTCCTCACCACCTACCTCGACCTCTACCTCCGCTCCGGCACCGACATCACGCTGGGCCTCTCGCTGCTGTTGATCTACACCTTCGGCTTCGGGGGGCTGGCGCTGCTGATCTTCGAGCGGAAGGACGTGTAGGGCCTGATGGTCGATGGTCAATAGCCGATAGCTGATAGCCGAAAGCGAAAGGCTGTGGTGAAAGGAACCCCTCTCCGCCAGCGTCGAGGGTCTAGGGCCGGGGGCCAGGGCGTCTCGCATCTCGCGTTCGGCGTTGGGCGTTCGACGTTAGGCGTATTGCGTACGACGCAGGGCGTACGACCTCGGCTACCGACCGTTGCCCATCGGCGCTAAGCTCTTCCTATGAGCAAGCTGACCCACTTCGAAGACGGCAAACCCCGCATGGTGGACGTGAGCGAGAAGGCCGCCACCCTGCGCACGGCGACGGCGGAGGCCACGGTCAAGCTGCTCCCCGAGGCGGTGCGGGCGCTCGAGGAGGGCGGGGTGGGCAAGGGCGACCCCCTGAGCGTGGCGCAGCTCGCGGGGATCATGGCGGCGAAGAAGACCGGCGAGCTGATCCCGCTGTGCCACCCGCTCCCCATCACCTCGGCGGACGTGAGGCTCGAGTTCCGCCCTGAAGAGGCCCTGATCCACGTCACGGCGACGGTGAAGACCAAGGCCGAGACCGGGGTGGAGATGGAGGCCATGACCGCCTGCGCGGTGGCGGCCCTCACCGTCTACGACATGCTCAAGGCGGCGAGCAAGGGGCTGGAGATCACCGACCTGCGCCTGCTGCACAAGTCGGGGGGCAAGTCGGGGGAGTGGCGGCGCGAGCCTTGACGCCCTCTCTAGAGGCGCTGTTCCGGTGCTCGAGCGGGGGTAAAACGCCCGCCCGTCCGGGTGTTCGTAGCCCGCGGCACGGGGCCGGGAACCCGCTTCGCGCAGGTGCTCGCTTAGAATGACCCTCGAATGAAAAGCTACCGCGTCCCTAAGGGCGGCAAGTTCAGGCTCTCCGGGTTCGACCCCGACGACACCAGCGAGTTCAAGGGCGGCAAGGAGGAGGCGCTGGTGGAGACCGGACAACTGCGCGCCCGGCTCGAGCGCCTGCAGGAATTGCTCTACGCCGAGAAGAAGCACAAGCTCCTGATCGTGCTGCAGGCCATGGACGCCGGCGGTAAGGACGGCACCGTTCGCGTGGTCTTCGACGGGGTCAACCCCACGGGGGTCCGGGTCGTCAGCTTCGGCGAGCCCACCGAGCACGAACTCGCCCGCGACTACCTCTGGCGCGTCCACCGCCACGCCCCGGCCAGGGGGGAGATCGTCATCTTCAACCGCAGCCACTACGAGGACGTGGTGGTCGCGCGGGTGAAAGGGCTGGTGCCCAAGAAGGTGTGGCGGCGGCGCTACCGCCACATCCGCGAGTTCGAGCGCATGCTCACCGACGAGGGCGTCACCCTCCTCAAGTTCTTTCTCCACATCTCCAAGGACGAGCAGAAGCAGCGCCTGCAGGAGCGCCTCGACGACCCTCAGAAGCGCTGGAAGTTCCGCCGCAGCGACCTCGAGGACCGCGCGCGCTGGGACGACTACCAGGCCGCCTACGAGGACGCCATCGGCGAGACCAGCACCGGCTACGCCCCGTGGCACGTCATCCCCGCCAACCGCAACTGGTACCGCAACTGGGCGGTGAGCAAGGTCATCGTGGACACGCTCGAGGGCCTGGACATGAAGTACCCCGAGCCCGAGGAGGGGTTGGCGGGCCTCAAGGTCGAGTAGAGGCCTCGGTCTCGAGCTCGATGAGGGTGTACTCGAAGGCGTTGACCACCCGCACGCCTTCGGGCGTGACGTACTCGCGCCGGGGCTGGGCCTCGTAGAGGTGGACGTGGCCGTGGACGTGCAGGCGGGGGCGGTAGAGCCGGTGGAAGAGCTCGAGCGCCTCCGAACCCCGGTGGGCGAAATCGGCCCCCGCGTGGGGGCCGGGGGGCGGGGCGTGCGTGAGCAGGACGTCCACCCCGTGCCCCTTCCGCAGGCGACGGGGCCCGAGGAGGGGCAGCCAGGAGTAGAAGCGGGCCTTGGCCTCGCCCTCCCCGTACTGCCCCGCGCCGCGGTTGTTGTAGCGGGGCACGCCCCCCCAGCCCGCGATCTTCAAGCCCGCGACCTCGAGGACGCGCCCGTGCGCCGCGATCGCCCCGCCCGGGGGCGAGAGGTTGCCTAAGTAGTCCTGCACGTACTCCTCCTTGTGGTTGCCGTGCACGTAGACCACGGGCACCCTGACCTTGGTGGCGACGAACTCCATGTAGCTGCCCGGCAGATCCCCAGCGGCCAGCACCAGATCGAAGGGGGGCAGGTTGTCCGGAAACCGGGCCTGATGAATGAACGGATGGATCTGATCGGAGATCGCCAGAATTCGCACGTTTGCGTCTATTTGGATTGTATAGCACTTCGCGAAAGAGGGTTGACCCCACCCCGTCCCTCCGGGCCGGCGTCGAGGGTCGAGGGCCAAAGCATTTTGCGTACGGCGTAGGACGTACGACGTACGACCCGCGTCCCGCGTTCGCCCCTCGACCTCCCAGCGCCCCGCCGCGATAGACTGCCCTTCATATGGAGACCATCGCCCGTATTTCCGTGCTGCCCCTCGCCTCCCGCGACGTCGAGCGCGTGTGGGGCGGCCAGAGGCTGGCGCCGGGTGCCCCTCAGCCCGTGGGGGAGCGCTGGCTGGCCTACGACGAGAACCCGGTGTCGGGGGGGCCGTTCGCCGGGAGGCGGCTGGCCGACGCGCTCGAGGAGCTGGGCGGGGAATTCATCGGGAGCGTGCCCTTCGAGCGCTACGGGCTGGAATTGCCGTTGCTGGTCAAATTTCTCGACACCGCCGAGTGGCTTTCGGTGCAGGTCCACCCCGACGACGCCTACGCCCACGCCGTCGAGGCCGGCACCGGTTTTCACGGCAAGACCGAGGCTTGGTACGTGCTCGAGGGGGAAGGGGAGGTCGTGTACGGGCTCGAGCACCCCGCCGACGCCGCCACGGTGCGGCAGGCGGCGCTCGACGGCAGCCTGTGGCCCATGCTGCACCGCGAGAGGGTGCGGGCCGGGCAGGTGGTGTTCGTGCCCGCCGGGACCGTCCACGCGCTGGGGCCCGGGCTGCTGCTCTACGAGGTGCAGCAGCGCTCCGACCTGACCTACCGCCTCTACGACTACGGGCGGCCCCGTGAACTGCACCTCGAGAAGGGCCTGGCGGTGTCGCGCCTCGAGCCCACCCCCATCCCCAGCCCGCAGCCCAGCGGCAACGTCCTGCTGGCCTCATCCGCCTTCGTGCTCGAGCGCTACGCCGTGCAGGGCGCCCATCGGCTGCAGGCCCCCGAGGAGAGCTTCCTGCTGGTCACGCCCATATCCGGCTCCCTGGCGTGGGCCGGAGGCTCCCTGGACTGGGGCGAGACGCTGATGGTGGGCGCGGGGAGGAGCCTCGAGCTGAACGGGGAAGGGGTCGTCCTGGCGGCCTACGTGCCGTCGCCGCAGCGGCTCGAGCAATTTCCCCCGGCAGTGCGGGTCTGATCATGAGGGAGTGGGGTGGGGCGAACGCTGAACGCCGATAGCCGATAGCCGATAGCCGGGCGCGGGGTGCGGGTCGTACGTCGTACGTCCTTACGTCGTACGCAAGACGCGAAACGCGAAACGCGAAATGCCAAACGCCAAACGCAAGACGCAAGACGCAAAACGCCTTGTCACCCCCCTTAGCAAGGGGGGCTGGGGGGGATACCCCTCCCCGCGGGCGGGGAGGGAAGGGGAGGGGCAACCACGAGCCACTAGCCTTTCGCTGACGGATGAAAGCTGATAGCTGACGGCTGAAGGCTCACCGCTCCCTACCTCCCTCTGCCGCTCGCGCTACAATTGCCCCATGCTGCACTACCCCGAGCTGTCTTTGGGAAGCGACCTGATTGATGCGGAGTTGCCGGGCCTCGACGGCAGGGCGGTGAGGCTTTCGAGCTTCAGGGAGCCCTTGCTGGCGGTGGTGTTCATGTGCAACCACTGTCCTTACGTCAAGGGGTCCGTCGCCGAGCTCGTGGCGCTGGCTCGAGGGTTCTCCGGCCAGGTGGCTTTTGTCGGGATCAACCCCAACGACTACGGCCGCTACCCCGAGGATTCTCCCGAGGCCATGCGGGCTTTCGCTGAGCGGCACGGCATTCCTTTCCCCTACCTCCTCGACGAGAGCCAGGAGGTGGCCCGGGCGTACCAGGCCCAGCGCACCCCGGAGGTCTTTCTATTCGACCGGCAGCGCAAGCTGCGCTACCACGGGCGGGTCAACGACACGCCCAAGAACCCCGAAACGGTCACGGAGCACACCCTCGAGCTCGCCCTTCGCGCCCTGCTCGCCGGGCAGGAGCCCCCGCTGGCCCAGGCTCCGGCGCTGGGGTGCAGCATCAAGTGGAAGCCGGGCTACGAGCCCGCCATCCAGATCCAGCGCTAGAAGCCGTTTCCGGGTGCGGTTGAGCCCCCGTCTCGTGCGGCCTGCAAAGCTCATGAGCGTGTCCTGAGTGGGTGAAATCCGCTCACGGGCGCTTGGAGCACCCCCGATGAACCCTGTCAAGCCTTGTGGCTTGATGTTTATTTAACACAAGCGCCTTTTCAGCCCGCTGCTACACTCACGGGCGCAGAGGCATTTGGCCTCGCGGCGAGGAGACAGATGAAGCGGCTGTGGGTGATGATTTTCGGGCTGGTGGCAGCTTTGGCGTTCGCCAAGGACCCCCTGGTCATCGAGGCCAAGACCTACCGGGTCGTGCAGACCCAGCAGGACGGCAAGACGGTGGAGCGCCTCGAGGAAGCCCTGGGCGTGAGGCCCGGGGACGTGCTGGAGTTCCAGTACGAGGTCAGCAACACCACCATCGACCCCCTGCGCGGGGTGGTGGTCACGGTCGATCTGGTCAAGATCGGGGGGCTCAACCCGGACGGTTCCAAGGCGCTGGCCTACCTGCCCGCCACCGCCAGCGTGCTCAAGCTCGGGGAGGTCACCTTGACCCCCGACTTCAGCTACGACGGCGGCCGAACCTACGGCAAGGCTCCGCTCCGCCGCAAAGTCAAGCAGCTCGAGGGCGGGAAAGAGATCGAAAAAGAGGTGGAAGTCCGGCCCGAGGAGTACACCCACGTGCGCTGGGTCATCCCCCAGCTCGCGGCCAATTCCAAGGTCCTGCTCAAACTCCGCGTCACGGTCCGATAAGGGAGGAACATGAAACGACTTCTCAGCGTCTTCGGCATCTTGTTCGCTTTGGGATTGGGGGTCGCGCAGAGCACCCCGGCCGGGACGAGCATCCAGAACCAGGCTTCGGCCACCTACCTGGACTCGGCCAACCAGAGCCGTACCACCACCTCCAACCAGGTGGTGACGGTGGTGCAACAGGTCTACGCCTTCACCATCACCCCCGACGGCACCACCGCGGCCCCCGGCCAGAGCCGCAACGCCCTGCCGGGCGCCCAGGTCATCTTCGCCTACACGGTGGTCAACACCGGCAACGGCGACGACACCATCAGCCTGGCTACCGCCCAGGCCAGCAGCGGCGACAACTTCGACCTTTCCTCGGTAAGCATCGTCCGTGACAACAACTGCGACGGCACCGTCGACCCCGGCGAGCCCACCGTCACCAGCGTGGCCCTCACCCGCAGCGCCCCGGACTCCCAGGCCTGCGTGCTGGTGCTGGGCACCATCCCGGCGGGCCAGGCCGACGGCACCACCGCCCTCGTCAACCTCCAGGGCACCTCCACCGGCGGCGGCACCGACACCAACAACTGGGCCCAGGCCGTGGCCAAGACCGCGGCGGCCCTCGACGTCACCAAGTCGGCCAGCCCCAGCGGCGTGGTCAGCCCCGGTGCGACTATCGTCTACACCGTCAGCGGCCAGAACCGCGGCGGCAGCGCGGCCAGCGGCGTGAGCGTGAGCGGCCTGGCGGGCACGGGCATCCTCGTCGCCGACCCCATCCCTGTAGGCCTCACGGTGAGCAGCCTGCCGACGGGGACCGCGGGCGCGGGCACCGTGCAGATCGTGAAGTCCACCGACGAGGGCGCGACCTGGTCGGCGCTGGTGGCCGGTAACCTCCCCCTGACCGGGGCCGACGCCGACAGCGACAGCACGCCGGACGTCCTGGTGGGCATGTACGTCTCGGGCAGCGGCGCCTTCTTCCCGCAGAACGCTTCCTACACCTTCAGCTTCAGCGCCGCGGTCCCCGCGAACGCGGCCCAGGGCACCATCTACCGCAACACCGCCACCGTGCGCTACAGCGACGGCAGCGCCCAGACCCTCACCTCCAACACCACCACCAACACCGTGGGCGCGAGCTACGGCGTGGCGGTCGGCCCGCTGAGCTTCCCGGCGGGTGGCGCCAGCGGCACCTACGCCTCCGGCGGCTACACCATCACCCGCAGCGGCGACAGCCAGAGCGTGGCCTCGGTGTACTCCGGCACCAAGGTGATCTTCCGGCACACCCTGCGGAACAACGCCAACACCGCCGACAGCTTCAACCTCGCCCGTAGCGCCCCGCCCAGCGGCTGGGTCTGCGCCCTGACCCAGACCGACGGCACCCCCATCAGCGGCCCGGTGGGCCCCTTCGCGGCCGGCGCGACCTTCGACTTCAACCTCGAGTGCACCGTCCCGGCTTCCTCGGTGGGCACCCTGCCGCTCAACCTCACCGTCAGCGCCACCTCGGTCAGCGACAGCAGCAAGACCGACTCCACCACCGACACCGTCACGGCCGTGGCGGCGGGCTATGCGCTCGACCTCGCCACCCACGGCAACGCGGGCGACGGCAACGCCGCCAACGACAACCCCGCGCCCCAGAGCACCAACCCCGGCAGCACCCTCAACCTGCCCTTCGACGTGCGCAACACCGGCCAGGTGGCCGACACCTACAACTTCAGCGCCTCGCTGCCCTCGGGCTGGGGCATCGCCTACTACCCCGACGCCGACTGCGACGGCCTGATGGACAGCCCGCTGCCCGCCCCCGTGACCAGCAGCGGCCTGACCAACCCGGCCACCACCAAGTGCTTCATCGCCGTGCTCAGTGTGCCCGCCGGGGCGGCCCCCGGGGCCAACCCCGTCAGCGTCACCGCCACCAGCACCACCGTCCCCGACGGCCTCGACGGGGTGGCGGGCAACGCCGACGACGTGCGCGACACCATCAGCACCACCGTCACCGTCAACGAGGTGCGCGCGCTGGTCTTCGACCCCGACCGCGCCGGCACGGTGACCACCCCGGGCACCATCGTCTACACCCACAACCTCATCAACAACGGCAACGCCAGCGCCACCGTCTCCATCCCGGCCTTCACCTCGGCCTACGGCTGGACCTACCAGTTCTCCACCGACAGCGGGGCCACCTGGGCCGGCAGCGTCTCCGGGCTCACTGTGCCCGCTGGCGGCACCCCGGTAGTGGTTCAGGTGCGGGTCATCGTGCCCGGCGGCGAGCCCGTCGGCCGCAGCGAGGCGGCGACCCTGACCGCCACCGCCACCTACCCCAGCAGCAACACCGCCTCCGACAGCGTCACCGACACCACCACCGTCATCGCAGGCGACCTGCGCCTGGAGAAGAGCGGCGTGAGCTACGTGGGCGATGCCGAGACCACCGTGCGCGACGGGGCGGCTGCGGTGGCCTACCCCGGTGACCGCATCGTCTACACCGTCACCGCCACCAACATCGGCACGGGCAACCTGAGCTTCGTGCGCATCTCCGACCCGCTGCCCTCCTACACCACCTTCATCTCGGTGAGCGCCAGCGTGAGCGGCGTGAGCGGCACGGTGCTCTACTCCACCGACGGCACCTCCTGGAGCGCGACGGCGCCCTCGAGCCTGCCCACCGCCGGCGTGATCTACGTGGGCGTGGACACCAACGGCGACAACACCATCAGCGCCGCCGACGTCCTGCCCCCGGCTGCCCAGGTCGTCATCGTGTTCAAGGTACGGGTTCAGTAATCCCGGACCGTCCGACCGTCCCCCGCCCACCTGGGCGGGGGACCGGGCTTACCGGGAGCGCCCGCGGGGTGGGGAGGGGCCCGGAAAAGCCCGTGCTGGGGAAGCCGGAGGGCGCCTCGAGCGCCCCCAATGCCCGTGGGGAGAGCCCGCAGGCGTTACGCGATGGTCAACTTTGGCAGTTGTAACGGCCCCTTTCGGGCAAGATTAGGAAGGTTGTGACGAAGCCTCTGCGACTTCTGACCGTTGTGCTGCTGTTCGGCCTGGCCTGGGCGCAAAGCCCGGCCGGGACGGTCATCCGCAACCAGGCTTCGGCCACGGTGGGCAGCGAGGCCTACCTCTCCAACGTGGTGGAGACCGAGATCCTGCCGCTGTGCGCCCCGTCCCTGACGCCCAACGGGACCCCCACCGCCCCCGGCCAGCGGGCGGTGGCCCCGGCGGGGGGCTTCGCCTACTTCGCCTACCTCTTACAGAACGTGGGGAACGCCCCGTTCGAGTTCGGCCTTTCCTGGACCCAGCGACCCACCTCCTGGACCCCGGCGGTCGCGCTCTACCACGACGTCAACGCCAACGCCCAGCGCGACCCCGGAGAGCCGGCGATCGACCGCGTGACCCTGGCGCCCGGGGCTTCGGCGCGGCTGGTGCTCGAGGTGCGCCTCCCCGGCGACGCCAGCGGCCAGCTCGACCTCACCCCCGTCGCCGCCTGCCCCTCGGGCGCCCGGGACGCCGAGAACTACGCCCGCGTGGTGGTGGGCAGCGGGGCAGCCCTCGACCTCGACAAGTCGGCGGAGCTCGAGCAGGTGGAGCCCGGCGGCGAGGTGGGCTTCACCGTGCGCGTGCGCAACAGCGGCTCGCAGGCCACCGGCGGCGAGGTGCTCGTCAGCGACGCGCTCGACGCCCCGGCCCTGGCCGGGCTGCGTTACGTCGCGGGGTCGGCCCAGGCCCCCAAGGGGGTGCTCGAGTACTCCGCCGACGGGCTCACCTGGAGCCCCACGCCGCCCGTGCAGGTCAACCGCCTGCGCCTGCGCCTGGCGGGGCTCGAGGCGGGCGAGCAGGCCTACTTCACCTTCCGCATGCAGGCCGACGCCCAGGCCGCGCCGGGCCCGCGGGCCAACCTGGCCCGCGCCCAGGGGCC
>NZ_KE387023.1:1995699-1998587 GCF_000430045.1 Calidithermus chliarophilus DSM 9957
CGCTACGCCCACCACCTGGGCCCCCGGGGCAACCCCCGTGCCAACCCGGGCGGGGAGGGCAGCGCCGACGACCGCCAGCAGGCCAGCGCCCTGCTCGGCCGCCCGCTGTGCTTCGCCCACGGCCTCGAGAACGCCGGGAACGCCCCCGACACCTACACCCTCGCCCTCGCCGCCGCGCTCCCTGCGGGCGTGAGCCTGAGCCTGCAGAACCCCGACGGCACGCCGCTCGTGCAGCCGGTCCTGCTCGAGGCCGGCCAGACCCTCGACTTCCAGGCCTGCTACACCTTCGCCCAGGCCACCCCCGCCGCGCGGGACTTCGTGCTCGAGGCCCGCTCCGCGCTGGGCGGGGGCACCAACCGCACCACCGACCGGGTGCTCTCGGTCTTCGACCCCAGCGCGCTGCGCCTGCAGAAGGACGTGGACCGCGACACCGCGGTGCCCGACGGCAGCCTGACCTACACCCTGCGCGTGGAGAACACCCTGCCCTTCGCCCTCACCAACGCCGCCGTGAGCGACGTGCTCGACCCCGCGCTCGGCTTCGTCTCCGCCGACAGTGGCGGCGCCTTCGACCCCGGCACCCGCCGGGTGAGCTGGAGCCTCGCCAGCCTCCCGGCCAACTCCACCCTCACCCTCACGCTGCGGGTGCGCGTGCTGCCCACCGCGCCCGAGGGCGGCGAGGTCCCCAACCGCTTCAGCCTGGCCTCGAGCGAGATCCCCCAGCCGCTGGAGTCCAACACCGTCACCACCCGGGTCATCTCGGCCCGGCTGCTGCTGGAGAAGTCGGTGAGCCCCCGGAAGGCCGTGGCGGGCGACCTCCTCACCTACACCCTGCGCCTCGCCAACCCGGGGAAGGTGGCCCTGGACGTGCGCCTGGTGGACGACCCCGCCCCCGGCCTCGACTACCAGGAGGGCTCGACCGCCTTCAGCGGCACCGCCCAGGCCGCCTTCGAGCCCCAGCCGGCCGCCGGCGGGGTGCTGGTGTGGGCGGGGCTGCGGCTCGAGCCCGGCCAGGCCCTCACCCTCACCTACCGCATGCGGGTGCTGCCCGGCGCGGGCCCCGAGTTGCGCAACGTGGCCCAGGCCCAGGGCGCCCTCCCCGGCGGTCCGGTCGTGAGCGAGGCCGAGAGCACGGCCCTGGCGAGCGTGGTGCCCGGCGTCTTCGCCCCCCCCGACGCCCTGGTGGGCCGGGTCTTCCTCGACGCCGACCGCGACGGGAAGTTCACCCCCGGCCGCGACCTGCCCCTCCCCGGCGCCCGCCTGATCCTGGGCAACGGCCGCCAGGCGGTCACCGACGCCGAGGGCCGCTACGCCTTCCGCGAGGCGGGCGGCGGGGTCTGGACGCTGCTGCTCGACCCGGCCTCGGCCCCCTTCTCGCCCCTGCCGCACCCCGAGCGCCTGGGCAGCGGCTACCAGCACCGGGTCCGGGTGGCGGGCCTCACCGTGAGCGACTTCCCCCTCGAGATGCCCCTGGGCCTGGCCCGCGCGACGCGCGAGACGGTGCTCGAGTTCGGCCCTTTGCGCCTCGCCAAGCAGATGCTCCCCCTCCCCGGCGGCGGCTGGCGGGTGGTGCTGGTGCTCAAGACCAGCGAGCCCCTGCGCGAGTTCACCCTCACCGACCCCCTCCCCGGCGGCGGCGAGCGCACCTTCACCTACGAGGTGCTCGAGGGCGAGCTCACCCTCACCTACGACCTGCCCCCTGGCGTACCGGGCTCGCCCGGTCCCGGAGGGAATCTGCCCCCTGGCGTACCGGGCTCGCCTGGTCCCGAAGGGAGCGACAAGGCCCCCGCCCTGACCGACCCCCAGGTGCGCTGGAGGTATCCGTGAGCGTACGCAAAACGCGAAACGCAAGACGCAAGACGCTCTTAGCCTGTGGCTTCTGGCGTTCGGCGTTCGGCGTCCTCGCCCTGCTGCTGGCCTTCAGCCTCCCCGCCCTCGCCCAGGCCCGCACCGACCTCAAGGGCATCGTGCCCGGTGACCGGCTGGGCTGGGAGAGCAGCGAGCTCGAGGCCGCCGTGGTCGTGAGCAAGGCCACCATCCTCAACCTCCAGATCTACTCCCCGGGCTTCGACCCCAAGGACTACCGCTCCGCGCTCAAGGGCACGCCCGAGCTGGGCGACGAGCGCTACGACAAGGGGCAGGGCCAGGTGCGCTCGGAGTTCGTGCTGCTGCGGGACGGCAAGGAACTCGCCCGCCAGAGCTTCGGGGTGGAGCCCCACCGCTGGGTGCTGTTCTTCCGCGGGCAGGTGCAGCCGGGGGTGTACCAGGTCAAGGCCCGGCTCTACGGCCTGGCCAAGAACGCCTTCCGCTACCGCATCCAGACCAGCGTGCCCCAGGCGGCCAGCCTGGTGGTCGAGCCGGGCTTGCAGCTTTACGACGTCCGCCCCACCGACTACTACAACGTCCGCACCGAACCCCAGGCCAAGAACCGCGTGTGGGCCGAACCCTTTGCCCTCGAGGTCGCCCCCGAGGTGCTGCCCTTGAGGGTGAGCTTCTACGACGAGGACGGCGCGTCTGAGCTCGAGGGCCGCGTGCGCTACGAGGGCGGCAAGACCCAAAGCCGCCCGGTCTCGGGCGACCGCACCTGGGCCGACTTCGACCTCACCCGGCCCGGGCGGGTGGTCTTCGGCTTCCGCCAGCCCCCCACCGCCAAGCAATACTCCAACACCATCGGCTTCCGGGTGGAGGGCTGCATCCAGGTCGAGCGCGACTTCCTGCGCGTGGTGCCGCCGCGCCCGGTGCAGGTGTCTGTGGTGGACGAGCGGGGTGAGCCCCTGGCGGTCGAGGCGCGGCTCGAGGGCCGCCTGATCCGCTCGGTGCGGCTGCGCGAGCTGCCCGAGGGCTACCGCCTCAAGGCCGTGCAGGCCGAGGGGGCCGAGGCCCTGGCCGAC
>NZ_KE387023.1:1998687-1999945 GCF_000430045.1 Calidithermus chliarophilus DSM 9957
CGTGGCCTTCGGCGCGCCCGCCGAGGCCGGCTTCCAGGCCGAGCTGCGCTCCAACGGCGGCGACCTCCGCGCCCCCGACCGGCTCGAGCGCGTCCTGATCGGCGTGAACAAGCGGGCCGAGCGCGAGCGGGTGGTGCTGGGCAGCCTCGTGGCCTTCGTGATCGAGCTGCACAACCCCGCCGACCACACCGTGCGCTTCGAGCTGCAGGACATCCCCGGCGAGGGCCTCGAGATGGCCGAGCTGCCCCAGGGGCAGATTCCCTTCGGGACGGCGAAGCCGTACGCCTGGGAATTCGTCCTTGAACCCGGCCAGCGCGCCGAGGTGCGCCTGGAGGGCAAGCCCGCGCGGGTGGGCAGCCTGGAGAACCAGGCCCTGGCCTTCGCGGGCGGCGTGCCCGTGTCCTTCCCCAGCAAGGCGGCGGTGGCGGTGCTGCCGGTGCTCGAGCCCGCGCGCACCTCCACCATCCGGCTCGAGTTCACCGCCGAGAGCCCCTCGGGGGCGGGGGTGAACCCCGCCGCGCCCGGGGGCGAACGCCTGCTGCTCACCCACCTGCCGCCCAGCGAGGCGGCGGGGGAGGGCGAGGCGGTCCAGGCGCTCTACGAGCCCGGCTCGGCCCGCCTGGACGGCAACCCCCTCCCCGACCCCCGCGTCGACGGGCAGGGGCGGCTGTACTTCGAGATCCCCTACCAGCCCGGCGGGGTGCTGAGCTACCAGGTGCGCCACCGCGCGGCGCTGGGCCCGCTCGAGGCCCCCACCCTCACCCTGGGCGTGGCCGACCGCGAGGTGCTGCTGCAGGGCCGCGTGCCCTTCGCCGCGCTGCAGCAGACCCGGCCCCTGGAGGCCAAGGCCCGCCAGGGCTTCATCCAGGAGCCCCTGCCGGGCACGGTGTTCCGCGTGGACAAGGCCCGGGTGGTGCTGGTGATGCCCTACGGCCTGGAGTTCGAGCTCCGGGTGGGGGGCGAGCCCGTGACCCGCGCCAGCCTGGGCCAGGCCGAGTACGACAGCGCCAGGGGCACCCAGCGCCTGGAGTACTACGGCCTGCCGCTGCGCCCGGGCTCCAACCTCATCGAGTTCGACAGCCCCGCCGGCTCCGACCGGGTGGAGGTCTTCCTGGCGGGCAAGCCCGTGCGGCTGGTGGCCCGACCGCTCAAGCTCTACGCCGACGGGCGCACCCCGCTCGAGCTCGAGCTCCTGGCCCTCGACGCGGGCGGCCTGCCCAGCGGCTTCGGCCCGCTCACCCTCGCCGGCTCCCTCGAG
>NZ_KE387023.1:2000045-2001126 GCF_000430045.1 Calidithermus chliarophilus DSM 9957
GCCCCGGCCCGCCTCGAGATCAGCGCGGTGCTGGTGACCCCCGCGGGCGAGCGCCCCTACGACCTCAGCCTGCGGGTGGGGGAGAGCCGCGTGCAGCTCGCCGAGGGGCGGGCCGCGCTCGAGCTCGCCGCCGGGAGCTACGCCCTGGAGCCCCGCCTGGCCGGGGCCAGGGTGGAAGGCCCCGAGCGGGTCGCGCTGGAGCCCGGCCAGACCGCCCAGGCCCGCTACCGCGTCACCCCCGAGGTCGCCCTCACCTTCGAGAGCGACCGCATGACCATGCAGGTGGGCGAGGAGGCCGTGCTGACGGCCCGCGTGAGCACCGCCTTCCCCGACCTGCTCCCTGCCGACCTGCGCCTCGAGCTGCCGGATTGCCTCGAGCCCCAGCAGAGCCCCCGCCTCAGCTCGCCGGTCTCGGCCGGCCGCACCGTGACCCTGCGCCTGACGGTGAAGGCGGTGTGCAAGGGCGAGTTCGCCCCCGTGGCCCGCCTCGCGCCGTGGGGCCAGGACCGCCAGGTGGGCCTGCAGGTGCTGCAGCCCGCCACCTTCACGCTGCAGAAGACCGGCCCCGAGGCTGCCGCCGTGGGCGAGCGCGTGACCTACCGGCTGAGGGTGGGCAACTCCGGCGACGTGGCCGGGACCGTGCGCCTGCGCGACGTGCTGCCCGAGGGGCTGGAGGGGGAGAGCCTCGAGCAGACCCTCACCCTCCCTCCCGGCCAGTCCCAGACCCTCGAGCTCGCCGCCCGGCTCACCCCCCGGGCCGGGGCCACCCTCACCAACCGCGCCGTGCTGCTCAACGCCTCCGGCCAGGAGCTCGCCGCCGCCCAGAGCACCCTGCGGGTGCTGCGCCCCAAGGCCGAGCTAAGCCGCGGCCTCGACCGCCGCAAGGTGCTGCCGGGCGAGGTGGTCACGGTGAGCCTGCGGGTGCGCAACGGCGGGGAGGCCCCCCTCGACTACGCCCTCACCGACGCCTACCCCGAGTGGCTCGAGCCCCTGGAGAAGCCCGAGTTCGCCGGCCGCCTCGAGCCCGGCGCCGAGCGCGTCCACGCCTACCGGGCCCGCGTGGCCTTCGGCGCGCCCGCCG
>NZ_KE387023.1:2001226-2001378 GCF_000430045.1 Calidithermus chliarophilus DSM 9957
CGGCCCCGGGCTACCAGGTCCTGCTGCGCGACGGCCGCGCCGTGCTGCGCCTGCAGCCCCTGGCCCTGCCGGGCAGCCTCCGCCTCGAGCTCGCCTTCGACGACCTCGAGGGCCGCGCCGAGTTCTTCGTGCCCGGCCGCCGGAACACCCTC
>NZ_KE387023.1:2001478-2001641 GCF_000430045.1 Calidithermus chliarophilus DSM 9957
TGGGCCGGGGCTACCTCGAGACCCCCCTCGACCTCGGCGGCGAGGGCACCCTGCGCGTCGCCCTCGACGCCCGCTTCGGCGTGCGGGGCCTGGAGGGCGGCCTCGACCCCCGCCCCGACCCCAGCGCCACCTTCCCCTCACCGGCAGCGGCACCGAGGCCGTC
>NZ_KE387023.1:2001741-2031136 GCF_000430045.1 Calidithermus chliarophilus DSM 9957
TGGCCCTGCGCTACGACAACACCGCCTTCAGCCTGGGCTACCACGCCGACGCCCTGGCCCTGCCCGGCCTCGCTGCCATGGGCGAGGGCACCGCGCTGCGCTTCGAGACCCGCGAGGCGCAGGGCTTCGGGGTGACGGCCTTCGCCGGGCTGCTGCCCCAGGCCACCCTGACCGAGGAGCCTGCCCTCGACGGCACCCGCCGCTACAAGCTGAGCCAGCCCCCCGCCCCGGGCAGCGAGACCGTGCTGCTGCGGGAAGGGGTCTCGGAGCGCCGCCTCGAGCGCGGCCAGGACTACACCCTCGACGCCGACGGTTGGTTGACCCTGGCGAAGCCGCTGTGGCCCACCACCCCCACGGGCGAGCCGGTGGTGCTGCGGGTGACCTACGCCGCCCAGGACAGCCCGCGCGCGCCGGGCTACGGCTTCGGCCTGCGCTACCGGCAGGGCGGCCTCAGCGCCGGGGCCAGCCTCGCCGCCCTGCCCGCCCAGGACCTGCGCTACGGCGCCGAGCTGGGCTGGCGCGAGGGCAATTTCTCGCTGCGGGCCAGCTACGCCCGCCAGAACGCCGACCGCTTCGGCCTCGAGCTCGGCTACGCCGGGACCCCCCTCGAGGCCAGGGCCGACCTCAGCTACGAGGGCCGCCTGCAGGGCACCGCCAGCCTGAGCCTGGCCCTCAGCCCCGCCGACAAGCTCGCCCTCGAGCACCAGGCCGCCGACCAGAACCGCACCGCCCTGCTCTACCAGCGCCAGCTCAGCCCCGGCTTCAGCGTCGGCGGGGGCCTGAACTACCTCTGGGACAGCGGGGGCCTGGGCGCGGTGGGCCGGCTGGCCTACGGCGCGGCGCCGTGGAAGCTCGAGCTCACCCACACCCAGCCCTTCCGCTTCAGCGACATGGCCCTTTCCCAGCTCAAGATGGCCTACACCTTCGACTTCAACCTCAGTGCCGAGGCAGATTCCCTTCGGGAGCAGGTAGGTCCGCTACGCCTGGAGGCCGCCCTGGATTACCTCTGGGGCAACGACCTGCGCGGCACCTTAGCCCTCAAGCAGAAGCTGGGCGGCGCCAACCTCAGCCTCAGCTACCAGCTCCCCGGCGCCTCGGGCGAGGGCAACCGCGCGCGCTTCGGCCTCGAGGCCCCCCTCCCCCTCGACGAGCGTTGGAGCCTCGACCTCAGCGCGGGCTACGACCGCAGCCTGGGCACCGGCGCCGACCAGGCCGCTTTCGGGGCGGCCGTGCGCTACAAGAGCGAGGGCCTCAGCGGCACCCTGGGCGGCGAGGTGGCCTTCGGGGCCTCGCCCAAGCTGGTGCTGCGCGGCGGCCTCACCGGCGCCCTCGACGCCGAGCAGACCGTCTCCCTCGACGCTAATTACCAGGCCCTGCCCGCCCCCGACGGCAAGTTCACCCTGGCCTACGCCCTGCGCTCGCAGCAGCTCCAGCTCCTGACCTACCACCGCCTCAGCGTGGGCCAGCCGGGGTGGGGCCTCGAGGGCGCCCTGGCTGCCGGCTACCAGCCCGGCCTGTCCTGGCAACTGCGCCCCTCGGCGGCCTACCGCCTGCCCGCCGGCGACCCCGCCGGGGCCACCTACCAACTGGGCCTGGGCGCCAACTACTACCTCACCGGCTCGCTGGGCTTCGGCGCGGCCGTCTACCAGCTCTTCCAGCCCGCCACGGGCACGGGGGCCACCCACTTCGGCCTCGAGGGCAGCCTGCGGGTGCTCGAGGGGCTGTGGGTCAACGTGGGCTACACCTTCGGCCACCTCTCGGCCCTCACGCCCAACGCCCAGCCCGGCTTCTACCTGCGCCTCGACTTCCTGGGAGGTAGCCGGTGAGGTGGCTGGTCCTCGGTTTGTTGCTCGTGCTCACGGCGGCCCAGGCCCAAGTGGTCAGGTCGTTCAGCGCCCGCTACCAGGGCAACGAGCAGGGCAACGTCCTGCTCATCGGCAACACGCTGATGTGTGCGGGCTCGGGCTCGAGCTGCAACACCAGCCAGATGAACAGCACCAACGCCAACAACGCCCAGAGCATGATCTTCGTCAACGCGGATGGTGCTGCCCCGGCCTGGCCCAATGGCAGGAACGGCTCCAGTGCGGCTACGCTTCAACTGCCCGCTGGTGCACAGGTGCTCTTCGCGGGGCTGTACTGGGGGGCTCGAGCTAACCCTGGCGACGCTACCCGGAATACCATCTCCGTCAAGCTACCCGGCAGCAATTCTTACCAGTCCGTCACCGGCAGCCTGCTGGGCACGATCACCAATCAAGGCACGAACACGACCCGCCCCTATTCCGCCTTCGCCGATCTCACCTCCCTGGTTCAGGCCTCGGGCAGTGGCACGTACTGGGTGGGCGGGATCGCCGCCGCTACCGGAAACGATGGGCTGGGCTTCTACGCGGGCTGGTCGCTGGTGGTGGTCTACCGCGACACCACCCAGCCCCTGCGCAACCTTGTCGTTTACGACGGCCTGGCCACCGTGTCCTCGGGCAACAACGTCACCATCACCCCCAGCGGCTTCCTCACGCCGGCGGTGGGGGCGGTGCAGGCCTCCTTGGGTGCCGTGGTTTTCGAGGGCGACGCGGGCATTTCGGGGGATCAGTTGATCCTCAACGGCACGGCTTTGTCCGATGCTCAGAACCCCAACAACAACTTCTTCAACAGCAGCGTCTCCCGCCTCGGGAACCGCACCAGCTCCAAGACCCCCGACTACGTCAACCAAATGGCGGTGGACGTGGACCTGGTGGACGCCACCGGGCGAATCCCCAACGGGGCCACCTCCGCGACCATCCAGTTCACCAGTTCGCAGGACACTTATTTTCCTACAGTCCTCACCTTCGTGGTAGACCTCTACCTGCCCGACCTCATCACCACCTTCAGCAAGACGGTGCAGGACGTCAACGGCGGGTCGGTGGTTGTGGGGGACGTGCTCGAGTACACCCTGAGCTTCACCAACACGGGCCAGGACGGGGCGACCAACGTCGTCGTGACCGATCCTATCCCCGCCCACACCGTCTACGTGCCCAACAGCCTTCAGGTGGTCAATAACGCCGGGGCCTCCACCGGAAACATGACCGACGCGGCCGGGGACGACATCGCCGAGTTCGACGCCGCCAACAACCGCGTACGCTTCCGGCTGGGCTCGGGGGCCAACGCCTCGCAGGGGGGCCTGGTGCTGCCGGGCCAGAGCGCCATGGTCCGGTTCCGGGTACAGGTTCAGCCCTCGGGCACGGGCCAGACCATCCAGAACACGGCGCAGGTGAGCTACACCGCCCAGACCCTGGGCCAGAATTACAGCCAGCAGGCCTCGACCTCGGTGAGCACGCCGGTAGCCGGGGCCTCGGTGTCGGGGACGGTGTACCACGACCTCCAGCCCAACTCGTTGCGCGAGCCCGGTGAGGCGTGGGACGGCCCCACCGTGTACCTCAAGCTGGTCCAGGGGGGTAGCGTGGTGGCCCAGCAGGCACTGAGCTCCGGGCCCGGCAACTTCACCTTTAGCAACGTCCCCCCGGGGAACTACACCCTGATCCTGGACGACAACCCCGGCGGCGACACCACCCCGACCCCCCCTACGGGCTGGCTGTTCATCGAGCCCGTGGCGGGCAGCCGCAGCCTTAGCGTGGGCAGTTCCGACGTGCCCGGGCAAGACTTCGGCCTCTACCGCGGCTCGCGCATCAGCGGCACGGTCTTCCGGGACGACGGGTTGGGTTCGGGCACGGCCAACGACGCCTTGCAGAACGGGGGCGAGCCGGGGATCGCCGGCGTGAGCGTCACCGCCTCCGACGGCGCCCAGAGCCGCAGCACCGTCACCGACTCGCTCGGCAACTACGTGCTGTACGTGCCGCACACCTTCGGCTCCGCCCTCACCCTCTCGCACCCCCTGGCCCCGGCCACCGGCAGCAGCGTGGGGGGCTCGAGCGCGGTGCTGGCTACCGCCTACGGCCAGGGCGCGGCGCAGCAGCGCGCCATCAGCCCCTTCGCCGCGGGCAACCGCTACGACGGCTACAACTTCGGCGTGGTTCGGCCCAGCCTGTGGCAGCCCGACCAGTCGGGGCAGGCCTCCTCCCCGGGCGTGGTCACCTACGCCCACCGCGTGCGGCCGGGCACCTTGGGCACCCTCACCTTCCTCCGCCTGGCCGGGGGATGGAACTACCTGCTGCGCCTCGACGCCAACTGCGACGGCGACTTCGCCGACGCGGGCGAGGGCTACCAGGGCCTGCCCTACAGCGTCGCCGTGGGCAGCGCCTGGCCCCGCGAGGCCGACGGCAGCCTGCGGGCCTGCGCCGTGGAGGTCATGGTGATCGTCCCGGCGGGCCTGCCGGGCGGCAGCAGCGACTTCCTGAACCTCGCCTCGAGGCTCCGCTACGCGGGCAACGCCGCCGTGGACGACCTCCTGTCCCTCACCGACGCCACGGTGGTGGGCGTGGGCGGCGAACTGCGGCTCACCAAGCGGGTACAAAACCTCACCCAGGGCACCCCGCCCTCGACCGGGCGGGCCGACGGGCGGCCGGGGGAGGTGCTCGAGTACTGCATCGCCTACCAGAACCAGAGCGCTTCCCCGGTCACGCAGGTCGTGCTCACCGACCCCATCCCCTTCTTCACCGACTACCAGGCCGGGACCCTGCGCCTGGGCGCCGCCCCCCTCACCGACGCCGCCGACGCCGACGCGGGCGAGGTGAGCGGGGGGCTGGTGCGGGTGCGGGTCGGGACGCTGGCGGCAGGCGCAAGCGGGCAGGTGTGCTACCGCGTGAAGATTCGTTAATTTTGCTCTCATGCACTAGCTAACCCTGGAATGTCCCCATAAAATTGGGCAGGCATGTTCAGCTACGATAAGCGCAAAAAGGATTCACAGCCCGTATCGCCGAAGCGGGTTTCATCCCAGCAGCCTGAGGAGTACCCCGAGTTCGAACCCCCTCCATTCAAGCCGCCCGTCCCTGCTCGCGGCCCCGGTGAGGCCACCGAGCCGTACTCGAGGCTGTTAGAGCGACTGCGCGCCGAGCCCGAGGACACGCTGGCCCTAGCCGCGCCCAGCTCCAGCACCCCTGAGGAGCGCGCCAAGACCCTGCGCGACGCCCTCCAGAAGGCCAGCCGCACCATCCTCGACATCGACATCGGCGATAGCCTCGACGTGATGGCCAACCTCAACAACGGCACCAGCCGCTACCTCTCCCGGGGCAACCAGCACCTCGAGATCAGGGGGCAGGACGTCGCCCCCCTGCGTTCGTTGCTCGAGCTGTGGAAAGGCCGGGGCTACCTGGAGGAGACCCTCGAGGCCTACGAGCAACTCTACGGCAAGAGCTTCTATGCCGAGATCGGCGAGCGCGTGCGCGAGGGCAAGTTGCGCCAGGAACTGCTGGCCCTGCTCCCGCCTGCCATCCCCCAGCAACAGCTCACCTTCGACGCTTTTCTCGAGCACCTGGCCGTAAACTTCGTCTACTCCAACGAGCCGGACTTCTCCGCCGACGACCGCACAGGCCTCGAGCCGCGCCGCAAGTCCAACCCCGCTGAACTCCTCAAGGCCTTCGGCTACCTGCCCGGCAGGCCCATCTTCGGGAAGTGGGGCTTCCAGATGCGGGTGTTCCTCCCCGATCCCCAGAAGAAGACCCCCCACAACTCCCACCCCGTCGTCGCCTTCCGGGGCACCGAGGGCGTCGGGCTGCAGGTGCGGGACAACCCCAAAACCCCCCAGAGCGAGCAGGAGAGCGGCCTGGATACCCTGGTAGCCGACTTTGCCTACGCCGACGTCGGGTACAGCCAGTACCGGCAAAACCGCGACCTCATCGAGCGGAACCTCGAGGCCGCTGCCCGCCGTGGCCGCCTCATCCTGACCGGGCACAGCCTGGGAGGGGCCCTGGCCCAGATCGCCGCCGTGGAGCACGCGGCCCTGGCAAAGGAGGTCGTGACCTTCCAGGCGGCAGCCATCAAGCAGGCCGACGTGGACAGGCTCAAGGCCTACAATGCCCGGCACGCCACCGACGGCAAGGCCATCGCCAGCCGCCACTACCGCGTAGACGGGGACGTCGTGCCCAACGCAGGGGATGCCTCCACGCCGGGAGAAATCCACTACTTCGACTACCGGCGCGAGGGGCAGGGCCTGACAGGAATGCTCAAGGAAAACCACGTGACCCCGGCGCTGAGCGAGTACCTGCGGCAGGAACTCCTAGCGGCCTCCCGGCGCTCGGGCGGCCTCGAGCTCGACCCCTACCAGACCGCCCTCATGCGCTGGGGCCAGCGCGACGAGCAGGATCTCGCCGGCAAGAGCGTGGAGATCATCTACAGCGGCGATTATTCCACCGAGCGCGACCCCAAGATTCGCGGCGAAATGCTGCGGCGTGAGCTGCTGGCGCCCACCCTCGACAAGCTGGGCTTTCTGGACGCGGTGTTTTACGAGAACATGGCTTACAACCTGCTCTTGGAGAAGGTCGAGGAACTGGCGAGGAAGTACGACAGCTACGTGAAGTTCAAGAAGGAGGCCCAGAAGCTCCTCAGCAGCAGCGAGCCTGTATTCCCCACGCCCGCGCTCGAGGCCATGGCCGAGGAGCTTCGGGTGAGCGAGGAGGTGCCCAACTTCCTGTTCGTCGCCAAGTCCAAGTGGAGGGAGGCTAAGGAGAAGGGAATAGCGATACCAGAGCCTATTAAACGGCGCGTTGAGAACCAATTGGGGGTGGTGTGGGAGTCATGGCATCCCGACAGAAAAGCAGAATGAGTCGTTGGTTGGCTATTTGTATAGGGTTGCTCGTACTAGCAACTGCACTACCTCAGGCTTTTGTTATGAGGAATCCAGCCATGAACAGTGAGCAAGATGTGCTTGAAAGATTGGTTAGCGTTTTGGGTACAGAACTCAACCTACAAAAAATCACATGTCCGAACAACGCTTCAGATCGATATAAGTATTTAGCTTGCTTTGTAACTGACCTCGAGGCCAGAGAGTTGATTACCAACCTTACCCCTAAATTGATTGAATTTGCATATATTACAGGTGACTGGCGAGAGGATTACTCGGTATGGGGTGCCTTCTTTAGGATGCGAAATGATGCTGGGATTTTGTTTGGAATCAACTATGTACCTATAGAACCCAACCCCGAATTGCGCAATTATCCCTTGCTCAAAGGCAATAAAGCTATGGTGGATGTAACCGTGGCTAAAGATGAGTAGATAGAGAGAGGAACTGCGGGTGAGCGAGGAGGTGCCCAACTTCCTGTTCGCGGTGAAGTCCAGGTGGGGGGAGGCTAAGGAGAAGGGAATAGTGATTGATCAGAGGACCCGCGAGGCTTTGAGGCCCCAGCTATCAGTAATTTGGGAGTCATGGCACCCAGATAAGGAGGCCAAATGACGTATTCACCCAAGTTGATACTGGTTGTTTGTACACTTGCTGGCACAGCAATGTATCTGGGGATTTCACAGGAGAGAAAAACCTCGATGAATGTGCTGCAAGCGTTGCAGATGCTTAAAGATGTTGTTGGCACAAGGTTGGGACTTCCGGAAACCCAGTGTCTAAGCGAGGATAGTTACCCGTATCGAATTTGTTATGGACTCAAGGGAACGCCAGAGGATTTTATAGCCAAATTTGAAGGGAGCCTCCGTGACATAGCAATCCGGACGATGGGTTGGCGACAGGATTATAGCGTGTGGGTTGCAATGTACGACTTTAAGACTACCCGCAACGTTAACCTCGGCGTCAGCATTGCCCCCAAAGCTCCGAATCCCGAATTGCGCCGCCTCGACTCGATGGCTATTTATGATGCGCTTGTGACTATTGTTGTTGATTCGCCTCAGCAGCCAAAATATGAAAGCTTCCGGGTCGAGGATAAATTTGGGGGTTTGGAATAGTAGAAAGCGAACCTCTGTTCCCCGGCCCGGGAACCTAGGAAATCGCCAGGGAACTGGGCATTGCCGAGGAGGCCAATCCTCTCCTTGTCTCGGTCAAGACCCGGTGAGGGCAGATCAAGGAAAAGGGTCTGAAGCTAGATAGCAGAAGTCGCTTTGTTACGGACTTCAAGCGGCAATTACCCCAGATCTGGTTGTCCTGGCACCCAGACAAGGAGTTGCCAAAATCATGAGAACCTTTTTGCTTAGTGGTGCCCTGGTTGCCCTGATTGCTGCTGGTTTTTCAGCGCCTGGATTATTCCGAGCTGGAGGTGTGAAGTTGGATCCTTTATCACATTCAGAAGCGATAGCGCGTGTGAGAGAGAGTTTCAGTCAACTCGAGGTGCTTAATGAAATTCCATGCCCTACCTTTTTACAAGGTAGGAATGTGTTTTGTTACGCTTCAAAAGCGACTCCTGAAAAACTCATTGAGGTGATTGAACCAACCATCCAAATCATAGCTGAGCGAATTTTTGGCTGGAGACAAGACTATGGTTTATGGGTCGCCCACTACCAACTTGTAGCAGATAACCACTACATTTTCGGAGTAAACATAGGCTTGAAGGAGTTGGACCATCGATTGCTAAAAGACAAATCAATGGAAGGCTATACGTCTCTACTTGCCCTGACGGTGGATGAGTAGTGGCGTGGTATTTTCATTTTCACCCCCAAGCTTCGCGGACAGATGTCGCGGCGCGAGCTGCTAGCGCCCACGCTCGACAAATTGGGTTTTCTGGACGCGGTGTTTTACGAGAACATGGCTTACAACCTGCTCTTGGAGAAGGTCGAGGAACTGGCGAGGAAGTACGACAGCTACGCGCAGTTCAAGAAGGAGGCCCAGAAGCTCCTCAGCAGCAGCGAGCCTGTATTCCCCACGCCCGCGCTCGAGGCCATGGCCGAGGAGCTTCGGGTCGGCGAGGGGGTGCCCAACTTCCTGTTCGTGGCGAAGTCCAAGTGGGGGGAGGCTAAGGAGAGGGGAATAGCAATACCAGAGCCGGTTAGGCGACGGGTTGAGGACCAATTGGTAGTGGTGTGGGAGTCATGGCACCCCAACAGAAGAGCAGAGTAAATCGGTGGTTAGTCCAATAGCCCCGTGCGGCGCAGCAGGGCCTCGGGGCTGGGGTCGCGGCCCATGAAGTTGCGGAAGAGCTGGGCGGGGTCGTCGGAGTTGCCCTTGGTGAGGATGTGCTCCACGAAGTCGCGGCCGGTGCCGGGGTTGAAGATGCCTTCGGCCTGGAACCTCGAGAACGCGTCGGCGTCGAGCACCTCGGCCCACTTGTACGAGTAGTAGCCGGCGGCGTAGCCCACCGAGCTGCCGAAGAGGTGGCCGAAGGAGGCGATGAAGGCGTAGTCCTCGGGCAGCGGGGCGGGGGAGAAGCCCTCCATGACCGCGCGGGCGTACTGCGCGACGTCGCCGTCGTGGGGCTCGTAGTCAATGTGCAGGGCGAGGTCCACGGTGCCGAAGGCGAGCTGGCGCATGGTGGCGTTGGCGGCGCGGTAGGTGCGGGCCTGGCGCATGCGCTGGAAGAGGGCGTCGGGGATGGGCTCGCCGGTCTGGTAGTGGCGGGCGAAGAGGTCGAGGGCCTCGCGCTCCCAGCACCAGTTCTCCATGATCTGCGAGGGCAACTCCACGAAGTCCCAGGGCACGTTGGTCCCGGCCAGGCTCAGCACCTCCACGTTGGAGAGGGCGTGGTGCAGCAGGTGGCCGAACTCGTGGAAGATGGTCTCGACCTCGCGGTGGGTGAGCAGGGCGGGCTGGTCGCCCACCGGCGGGGTGAGGTTGCCGCACATCAAGGTGAGGTGGGGCTCGAAGGCGTTGTCGCGGTCACCGGTGATGAAGAAGTTCATCCAGGCCCCGCCGCGCTTGTCGTCGCGGGGGAACCAGTCGGTGTAGAAGCGCGAGGTGAAGCGGCCCTGGGGGTCGTAGAGGTCGTAACTCCGCACGTCGGGGTGCCAGCCCCTGGCCTCGGCGGGCTCCACCCGGATGCCGAAGACCCGCCGGCACAGCTCGAAGAGGCCCTCGAGCACCTGCGGCAGCGGGAAGTAGGGGCGCAGGGCCTCCTCGTCGAAGTCGTAGACGGCCTGGCGCTGCTTCTCGGCGTAGTAGGCCACGTCCCAGAGCGCGAGGGGCGGGGCGTCGGGGCCCTCGAGCTGCTGCCGGAAGGCCTGCAGCTCCTGGTTCTCGCGCTCGAAGTAGGGGCGGTAGCGCTCGGCGAGGTCGCGCTCGAAGGCCACGGCGGTGGCGCCGTTCTTGGCCATGCGCTCCTCGAGCACCAAGTCGGCGAAGTGGGCGTAGCCCAGCAGAGCGGCCTTCTCCTGCCGCAGCGCGAGGATCTCGGGCAGGAGCTGGCGGTTGTCGCGGCCCTCCTCGGTGGCGCGGTTGTTGTAAGCGCGGTAGACCTGCTCGCGGATCGAGGCGTCGTCGAGGTAGGTCATGAGGGCGAGGTAGCTGGGGGCTTGCAGGGTGAAGCGGTAGCCCTCGCGGCCCTTGGCCTGGGCGCTCTGGCGGGCGGCCTGGCGGGCGCTCTCGGGCAGCCCGGCGAGCTGGGGCTCCTCCAGGTAGAGCTCGAAGGCGGCGGTGGAGTCGAGCACGTTCTGGCCGTACTTGCTGGTGAGCTCGGCCAGGCGGGTGTTGATGGCCTCGAGGCGGGCCTTCTTCTCGGGGGGCACCTCGGCGCCCTCGCGGCGGAAGGCGTCGAGGGTGAGCTGGAGGAAGCGCCGCTTGGTGGGGGAGAGCTGCTGGGCCTCGGGGGTGGCGGCGTAGGCCTTGAGCGCGGCGTAGAGCTCGCTCGAGAGCTGCACCTTGGTGTAGAAGGCCGTCACCAGCGGCAGCGTGGCGTTGTAGGCCTGGCGCAGCTCAGGGGTCGTGCGCACGCTCTCGAGGTGGGAGACCACCCTAAAAGCCCGCTGCAACCGCTCGCCCAGCCGGTCCAGCGCCCCCAGGGTGTTGGCGTAGGTGCGCTCGCCGGGAACGTCCAAGATGGCCTGGAGTTCCTGCTCCGCCTCGGCGATGAGCGCGCGGATCGCGGGCTCGACGTGCTCGGGCTTGATCTGTTCGAAGGGGATGTCGAACCCCAGGTCGAGCAAAGGGTTTTGTGCCATAAGCCGGAGTATACGCAAAGCCTACTCAGAAAGATTAGGGGCTAGCTCGAGTAGGCCCGCACGGCCTCGATCACCGCCTCCACCTGCGCGTCGGTGAGGAAGGGGTGCATGGGCAGGGAGAGCACCTCGCGGGCGGCCTGCTCGGCGTGCGGCAGCGAGCCCTCGGGGGCGAGGTCGCGGTAGGCGGGCTGCAGGTGGACGGGCAGGGGGTAGTGGACGCTCGAGGCCACCCCGCGCTCCTTGAGGAAGGCCTGCAGGCGGTCGCGCTCGGGGGCGCGGACGGTGTACTGGTGGTAGACGTGCCGGGCGTAGGGGGGCGGGGTGGGGGTCTGCACCGCCCCGCGCAGGCCCTCGTCGTAGCGGCGGGCGATCTCGCGGCGGCGGCGGTTCCAGCCCTCCAGGTGCGGCAGTTTGACCCGCAGGATGGCCGCCTGCACCCCGTCGAGGCGCGAGGTGTAGCCCGCGGCCCGCACGTGGTGGTAGCGCACCTTGGAGCCGTGCGAGGCCAGCAGGCGGGCCTCCTCGGCCACGGCGGCGTCGGCGGTGGTGATGAAGCCCCCGTCGCCGTAGGCGCCCAGGTTCTTGGTAGGGTAGAGGCTGAACCCGGCGGCGTGGCCCAGGGTGCCCGCCATCGCGCCGCCGGCGCCGCCCGCCTCGCAGTAGCGGGCGCCAATGGCCTGCGCGGCGTCCTCCAGGATCTTCAGGCCGTGGCGCTCGGCCACTGCGCGGATCTCGGCCATGGGCGCCACCTGGCCGTAGAGGTGCACGGGCAGGACGGCCCGGGTGCGCTCGGTGACGGCGGCCTCGAGCAGCTCGGGGTCGAGGTTGAAGGTGCGGGGGTCGATGTCCACGAGCACCGGCCTGGCCCCCGCGATCAGGATGGCCTCGACGGTGGCGACGAAGGTGAAGGGGGTGGTGACGACCTCGTCCCCCGGGCCCACCCCCAGCGCCCGCAGGGCGATGAAGAGGGCGTCGGTGCCCGAGCCCACCCCGACGACGTGGGGCACGCCCAGGTACTCGGAGAGCTCGCGCTCGAGCGCGGCCACCTCGGGCCCTCCCACGAAGGCGCCGGAGGCCAGGACGCGCTCGAGGGCGGCGTCGATGTCGGGTTTTAACAGCCGGTATTCGCTTTGCAGATCGATGATGGGAACCATGTACACGTCCAGTCGGGGTTGTGGCCCGCCCCGCCCGGGGGCAGCGCGCTGCTGGAGATTTTACCGGTAAACGCCCCGGCCCAGGGCCCAGCCGCCCGCCACCGCCAGCGCGTTCGCGCCCCACATGGCGATCTCCGGCGCCCAGACGCTCGTCTGCGCCATCACCCCGCCCAGCCCGAACAGGACGTAGTACGCCACGGTCAGCACCAGCGCGAGGCCCAGCGCCACGCCGGGGCTGCTGGCGCGCTTGACCGCCACGGGCAGGGCCAGCCACAGCAGCACCAGGGGGGCGAAGGCCTGGGCCAGCGCCGCGTGGAGGTTGGCCCGGGCCTCGACCTTCTCCTTGACGGTGGCGGCGGGGTCGCGGGCCTGCCGCCACCAGTGGGAGGGGGGCTGGCTGGAGTCGAGGGCGGTGCTGCTGTAGTTGGAGAAGCGCGAGACCAGGTCGTCCTGGCTGAGCGAGAGGCGGATGGTGAGGCTTTGGGCGAGGTTCTGCGCGCGCACGTAGTCCTGGAAGAAGGCCTCGACCTGCTCGAGGCCGGTGAACTCGGGCGGGGGCAGGCGGTCCATGTCCAGCACGAAGCCCTTGACCCCCTGCAGCTTGAGGGCGGTGCCCTCGAGGCGCCCCCGCTCCGCGAAGTAGACGGTGAGCCGGCGGTCCTCCCACTGCTGCACCCGCACGCGGGTCAGCTCGTTCTTGGCCGCGTCGTAGCCGCCGAAGAACAGCCGCAGCTTGCCGACGGGCAAATCCTGCCCCACCAGCCGGAACACGCCCCCGTTGCTGTCGAAGGAGCGCCACCAGGTGAGCACGGTCTGCTTGGTGCTCCAGGGGATCACCCACTCGTTGAGGCAGAAGGAGAGCGCCGCCAGCAGGACGCCCCCCACCAGCAGCCAGCGGGCGGTGCGGCGGGGGGAGATGCCCCCGGCCTGCATCACCAATAGCTCGTTCTCCCGCGCCAGGCGGCCGTAGCCCAGAAGCACGGCGAAGAGCACCGCCACGGGCAGGGTCTGGCTCAGGATGGCAGGCACCTGCAGGCCCAGCCAGGCCAGCATCCCGCCCAGGGGCATCTGGCCGACGTAGGCGCTGCGGGCCAGCACGTTGGAGAGGAGGCCTAAGCCGACGTAGAGCGCCAGCCCGAAGGCGAAGACGGGCAGGGTTTCACGAAGGAGGTAGCGGTCGAGGCGGGTCATGATGCGGTTGCCCATAGAGTGTACTCGCCGGGCGGCTCAGCGCAGCTCGAGGCCGAAGGTGAAGCGCCCGGTGGCGGCTTCCCCCGTTTGCGACAGGAAGACGTGCTGATAGCCCACCTTCCAGACGAAGCAGCAGTCGGCGTAGCGCAGCTCGAGGCCCGCCCGGCTCATCCCGCCGCGTAGGAAGTCGAAGCCGAGGGTGGGGGCCGCCGCGAAGCTGAAGGTGCAGGCGATGGGGTTGGGGTTGAAGTCGACCACCAACTCGCGCTGCTGGGCGAAGGCGTCGCCGGGGGGGGCGTCGAGGTCGTTGCGGTAGCGGAACTCCGCGGTGAGCACCCCGTCGGGGAGCTTAGGCGCGTAGCGCAGGCTGGCCCCGAGCTCGCGGTCGAGGAAGTCGAAGCTGGCGTGTGCGGTGAGGTCGGCGTAGCCCAGCTCGCCCGCGAAGCGGCTGGTGGGCTCGCGCCGCTCGTAGCGGTAGGCGCTGGGGCGGTTCTGCAGGCTGTATTCGTAGGCGATGCGCCAGCTAAAGCCCTCGCTGTAGCCGCCCTCGAGCCGCAGCCCGGCGGCTACGTAGGGGCTGTCGTGGGTGTAGACCGCGCCCAGGACCCAGGGCTCGAGGCGGAAGGCGGCCGGGCCCTCCTTCAGCTCGAAGGGGTAGCGCAGCTCCGCCCCCACCGTCAGCCCGCCCACGTAGGCGTCGCCGGGGGAGTGGGCCTGCGGGTTGTCGTCGCTGACGGTCTGCTCCTCGGCGAGGCGCACGAAAGGGGAGAGCCGGGCGCCCTCGAGGGCGAAGGTGTCGCGCCAGCCGAGCTCGAAGAGGGAGTAGCGCGCGCCGGCCGCCACCGCCTCGTCGCGGTTGGTGTCGCCGGTGAGGAAGAAGGGGCCGCTCTCGAGGCGGGCCTCGAGGTCGAACCAGCGGTGGCGCAGCACCGTGCGGAAGCGCACGCTACCCCCGGCGTCGGCCACGGCAGCCCCCAGGGTGAGGGTGCGGGTCTCGGGGTTGCTGAGGTTGCTCACCAGCAGGGTCAGCGTCGAGGAGGCGGTCTCGCCCGCGCGCGGCGGGAGCGGCAGGTCCTCGAAGCCCAGCGTGAGCCCGTCGCTGAAGCTGTAGCCGAAGCGCAGGGGCACGTTGAGGACGGTGCCGCCCCCGCTCCCGGTCCCGCCCGTGCTGGGCAGCCCCGGGATGGCCTCGGCGACGGGCTGGTCGATGGCGAGGCGCAACTGGTCGAAGTGGGCGAGCTCGAGGCCATACACGGCCAGCTCGCTGTCGGCCAGGACCAACAGCCCGCTCTCGGTGTCGAAGTGGGCCTCCTCGGCCACCAGCCGCAGGTCCTCCCCGCACTTGCAGGTCGTCAGCCCGATGCCGCGCGCCCGGAACAGCCGCGCCCGCACCACCCCCGTGCGGGCGCGGAAGCGGTAGGTGCGGGTCTGGGCGGTGAAGGCCTCGAGGCGCACCTCGCCGGTCGCCTGGTCGAAGCGGATCTCCCGCGCCCATAGCTGGATGCCCCGGGAGGCGAAGCAGGCCCCGTCGCTGAAGACGGCGACGCTGCCGTCGTACTCGACGTTGACCCCCCCCACGACCCCGTCGGGCGTCTCGGCCAGGTACGGCGCGTCCTCGCATTTTTCGAAGGGCGGGGCGGGGGTGTCGGCCTGGGCGAGGGCGGGGAGGGGCAGGAGGGGGAGCAGCAGGAGCAGGAGGCCGTGCACCATTACAGCTTATTGGCGTAAGACCGCAGGCGGCCCAGCACGTCGGCGGGCACCTTGGTGGTGGCCGTGGTCTTGCTCTTGAACTCGATGAGCAGGGTGCTGTCGTCGCGCTGCCCCTTGAAGCTGCTCTGGCCGTCCTTGTAGCTGAAGCCGCCGAGCACCAGGGCCTGGTTGCGGGCGGTGTCGATGACGAGGGTGCTGGCCTCGAGCTGCGGGTCCTGCGAGCGCACGTTGCCCTTGAGCACCACCACGTTCTCCGCGAGCAGCCCCAGGCCGCTGTTGCTGGTCAGGCCCTTGACGGCGCTCGAGGAGTAGCGCACGCCGGAGAGGCGCAGTTGCTCGCCCCGGAAGACGTACTCCAGGCTCGCGGCGGCGAAATTGCCGTCGCTGCCGCGCAGCGTGGCGTTGCGCGCGCGGATGAACTCCTCCTGCTTGAACTGGATGTAGCTGCCCTCGAGCCGCAGGCCGTTGCGGTTATCGACCAGCACGCCGCCCTTGGGCATGGTGGTGACCCCGGTGCCGAGGTCGAGCTCCTGCTCCCCGCTCTCGACGCTGAAACTGGAGAAGCGGCCCGCGGTGAGCACTAAGGTGCTCGCCACGAGCAGCAGCAGCGCGTTTTTTTTCATGGTGGAGGACGAAATCCCTGACATCATGCCCTAAATGCTACTGCTGCGGGGATTAGGCTTATGAAGATGTGAAGCAAATTACAGCTCGATGGCTACTTTTTAGGGTGGTAGGGTGCGGCCGTCGCTTCAATTCGGGCGATTTGGGCCTATACTGAACTACGAAATGCGACTGCTGGCGCTTTTGGTGTTGCTGGCCTCACAGGCACTGGCTTTCCCACGCGTCGGGCTGCACGAAGGCTTCACCCGCTTCGTCTTCGACCTGCCTGCGGGCTCCACCTACCAGATGAACACCGAGGGGCAGACCCTCGCCCTGCGCTTCCGCGGGGTCAAGGCCGAGCCGCTCGACGAGAGCGTCAACTCCGAGGAGGTGGCCTCCTATCAGGTGGTGGTCAACGGCGCGGTGGTCGAGGTCTTCGTGCGCCTCAAGCCCGGCATGCGGGCGCAGAGCAGCACCCTGAACGAGCCGCAGAACCGGCGCCTGATCGTCGACATCGCCCGCGGCGAGGCCAAGGCCGGCACCTCCCCAGCGCCCCAGCCCAAGCCCGCGCCGGCTAAGGCCGCGCCCAGGCCGGCCCAGCCCAAGTTCGTCGTGGTGATCGACCCGGGCCACGGCGGGCGCGACCCCGGGGCGGTGAGCCCCTGCACGGGCGTGACCGAGAAGCTCATCACCCTCGACGTCTCCCAGCGGGCGCGGCGCTACCTCGAGGCCCAGGGCGTCCAGGTGGTCCTCACCCGCTCCGGCGACACCTACCCCACCCTCGACGAGCGCGCCCAGATGGCCGACAGCAAGAAGAACCTCTTCATCTCGGTGCACGTCAACTCTACGGTGGGCTGCCCCGGGCGGGCGCAGGGGATCGAGACCTACTACTTCGGGGAGCTGCTCAACCCCAGCCTGCTCGAGCAGGTCGTGCGCGAGAACGGCGGCGGTGCGGTGGGCCAGCAGCTCACCCGCGTCGCGCGCGACGCGGCCCAGCGGGCGGCGGGGGACATCCTCGCCCAGCTCAACCTCCGGTGGTCGCGCGAGCTGGCCTACACCGTGCACAACAAGCTCATCCAGGCCACGGGCGCGGTCAACCGGGGGGTGCAGCAGGCCCCCTTCTACGTCATCCGCAACGCCCGCATCCCGGCCATCCTGGTCGAGCTCGGCTTCGCCAACCACGCCAGCGAGGGCCGCCGCCTCGCCGACCCCGCCTACCGCGACACCCTGGCCCGCGCCATGAGCCAGGCCGTGACCCGCTTCCTGGGCGTGGACACGGTCGCCCAGCGCTGAACCCGCCGCTTTGGCCGAGGGACCGCCGGGCCGGGACAATCGTCCCGGTTCGGGGCGGGGAAAATGGCTCAGCCCCCCTCAAGGAGGGTTTTTTGTCATGAACTCACGCCGATTCACCCTCTACGCCTGGCTTACCCTGGCCTTCACCCTCGCGGTGATCGTGTGGGGCGACGTGGTGCAGGCCACCGGCTCCGGCGACGGCTGCGGGGCCCACTGGCCCACCTGCAACGGCGAGCCGATCCCGACGAGCCCGAGCGTGGCCACGTTCATCGAGTTCTTCCACCGCCTCACCAGCGGCCTCTCCCTGCTGCTGACCCTGGGCCTGCTGGTGTGGTCGCGGCGGGTTTTCCCCCCCGGCCACCTGGTGCGCCTGGGGGCCGGGGCGGCCATGGGGTTCATGGTGCTCGAGAGCCTGGTGGGGGCCGCACTGGTGCTCTTCCGCCTGGTCGGCACTGACGCCAGCGTGGCGCGGGCGGTCATCGCCCCCGTCCACCTCATCAACACCCTCTTCCTGGTGGGCTCCTTAGCCCTCACCGCCTGGTGGTCCGCCCGGCCCCAAGCGCCCGTGCTGCGCGGGCAGGGGGTCGTGGGGGTGGCGCTGGGGCTGGGGCTGCTGGGCCTGCTGGTGGTGGCGGCCTCGGGGGCCCTGACCTCGCTGGGCGACGCCTTGTTCCCGGTGCGCGACACCGCCGAAGCCGTGGCCAGGAGCCGCACGCCGGGGGAGAACTTCCTGGTGTACCTGCGGCTGTACCACCCCTTCATCGCCGTCGCGGTGAGCCTCTACGCGGTGGCGGCGGTGGGGCTGGTCGCGGCGCTGCGCCCCGGGCCCGACACCCGGCGCTTCTCGAGGCTGGCCGGGGTGCTGTTCGTGGCCCAGCTCGCCATGGGCTACCTCAACGTCAAGGCCGCGGCGGCGCTGTACACCCAGTTGCCCCACCTCCTGCTCTCCGACCTGGTGTGGGTCAGCTTCCTGCTCTTCGCGGCCTCGGCGCTGGCCCAGCGGCCGCAGCGGGCACAAATCCCGCTGGGTGAGGTAGGCTGATATGGTGCAATCCTCGTCCCTGACTAAGCCTCTGGGCGCCACCTGGCGCGACTACTTCTGGCTCACCAAGCCCAGGGTGATCAGCCTGCTGCTCTTCACCGCGATCATGGCGATGTTCATCGCGGCGGGCGGCTGGCCGGGGCTGGGGCTATTCGCGACGGTGTTCGTCGGCGGCTACATGTCGGCGGCCTCGGCCAACGTGTTCAACATGGTCGTCGACCGCGACATCGACGCCCGCATGAAGCGCACCGCCAAGCGCCCCACCGTCACCCAGGCCGTCGGCACCCGCGAGGCCTTAGTCTTCGCGGTGGTGCTGATGGTGGGGGCTTTCCTGATCCTGTGGCTGGGCGCCAACCTGGCTGCGGCCCTGCTCTCGATGGCCGGGCTCGGCTGGTACGTGCTGATCTACACCCTCTACATGAAGCGCCGCTTCTGGAGCAACATCGTCATCGGCGGGGCGGCCGGGGCTTTCCCTCCGCTGGTGGGCTGGGCGGCGGTGACGGGGGAGCTGGGCTGGCTGCCCTGGCTGCTCTTCGCGCTGATCTTCTACTGGACCCCCGTGCACTTCTGGGCGCTGGCCCTGATGATCAAGGAGGACTACCGCGCGGTGGGCATCCCCATGCTCCCCGTGGTGATGGGGGAGCGGGCTACGGTGGCCCAGATCGGCCTGTACGCCGTCCTCACCGTGCTCGTCGCCCTGCTGCCGCTGGCTTTCGGCCAGTTCCACGGCTTCTACCTTGCCAGCAGCCTGGCCCTCAACGCCCTGCTGCTTTGGCAGAGCTGGGAGCTGTACCGCGCGCCCGAACGCCCCAACGCGGTGCGGCTGTACAAGTTCTCCATGCTCTACCTGGCCCTGATCTTCGTCGCCATGGCGGTCGACCGCGCCCTTTGGATGTAAACTGACCCTTCGGACACCTGCGGCTCGGCCGCGACCCTGTAAGCCGGGCACTGGCCCAACCGAGTCAAGTACGGAATAATCACCCCCTAGGAGGAGCAATGCTGCGAGGAAGTATCGTCGTGTGGGTGCTTTTGTTGCTGGGCCTCGCCCTAGGACAAGACACCCGGGTCGTCAACATTCTGGATCCCTCGACCGCGTACAACCGCGAGGTGACCCGCCTGCTGATCTGGGTCTCGGTCTTTGCCGCGCTGATCTTCATCGTGGTCACGGGGGCCCTGACCTACACCGTGATCAAGTTCCGCCGGCGGGGTAACGAGCAGGGCGAGCCGCCGCAATTCCACGGCAACGACCGCCTCGAGATCATCTGGACCGTCATCCCCACCGTCATCATCGTCATCATCTTCGGGCTCACCGCCCAGAGCATGATCGCCAACGCGCGTTTCCCCGCCGGGGCCATGACCGTGAAGGTCACGGGCTACCAGTTCTGGTGGGACTACGAGTACGAGGGGCTGGGCATCCGCACCTCCAACGAGCTGATCCTGCCCGTGAACAAGCCGGTGATCGTGGAGATGACCTCCAAGGACATCATCCACTCCTGGTGGCCGGCCAGCCTGGTGGGCAAGCAGGACGCCATCCCCGGCATCACCACCCGCCTGCACTTCACCCCCGAGAAGGAGGGCACCTACTACGGCCAGTGCGCCGAGCTGTGCGGGGCGAGCCACTCGAGGATGCGCTTTAGGGTGATCGTGGTCTCGCAGGAGCAGTTCGACCGCTTCGTGGAGGGCGCCAAGGGATTCCAGGCCCCCGCCGCGACCGACCCCACCCTCGCCAAGGGCCAGCAGCTCTTCAACCAGCAGTGCGCCGCCTGCCACGCGGTCAAAGGCACCGCCAACGAGGCCAACCGGGTCGGCCCCGACCTCAGCTACTTCGGCAACCGCACCACGGTGGGGGCTGGGCTTTGGGAGAACACCGACACCTACCTCATCCCCTGGATCAAGAACTCCCCCGGCGTCAAGCCCGGCTCCAAGATGCCCCCCTTCCCCCAGCTCTCCGACGAGGACGCGCGCGCCATCGCCGCCTACATCAAGAGCCTCAAGATCGAGGGCCTGGACTTCGAGGGCCTGCCTCAATTCTAGGAGGAACCTGTAGATGGCAGTTCAAGCACCGACCCCATCCAAACCCAGCGGGCTCCCCCGGGCGGTAGCCCTGATCTGGGACATGCTGACGACGAGCGACCACAAGAAGGTGGGCCTGATCTACCTGGTCACCTCCTTCCTGATGTTCGGCTTAGCCGGGCTGATGGCCGTAGCCATCCGCTACCAGCTCGCCGTGCCCGACAACAACTTCCTGGTGGGCGACGGCTACAACCAGATGCTCACCCTGCACGGCGCGACCATGCTCTTCTTCTTCATCATCCCGGCGGGGGTGGCCGGCTTCGGCAACTTCATCCTGCCGCTGATGCTGGGCGAGCGCGACGTGGCCCTGCCGCGCATCAACGCCTTCGCGGCGTGGCTGTTCCTCTTCTCGGGCGTGCTGATCTACACCTCGCTGTTCTTCGGCGGCGCCCCCGACGTGGGCTGGACCTTCTACTGGCCCTTCTCGGCCAGCCGCGAGGGGCACGGGGTGGACTTCTTCATGATGGGCATCCTCACCCTGGGGGTCTCCTCGCTGCTGGGCTCGGCCAACTTCGCCGCCACGGTCTACAACCTCCGGGCCAAGGGCATGAGCTTGTGGAAGATGCCCATCTTCGTCTGGAGCGTCTTCGCCACCTCGCTGCTGCAGCTTTTCGCCCTGGCCGGCCTGACCGCCGCCAGCCTGCTGGTCTTCATCGACCGCAAGCTGGGCTTCAGCCCCTTCAACGCCGCCGTCGGCGGCGACCCGGTGCTGTTCCAGCAGTTCTTCTGGTTCTACTCCCACCCGGCGGTGTACATCATGCTCCTGCCCTACCTGGGCATCGCCGCCGAGGTGGCCTCGACCTTCGCCCGCAAGCCGGTCTTCGGCTACCGCTTCATGGTCTTCGCCCAGCTCGGCATCGCGGTGGTGGGCTTCTTGGTGTGGGCGCACCACATGTTCACGGTGGGCGAGAGCCTGCTGTTCCAGCTCGTCTTCGTATTCTTCACCGCGCTGGTGGCGGTTCCTACGGGCGTGAAGATCTTCAGCCTGCTGGGCACGCTGTGGGGCGGGCACCTCGACATGAAGACCCCGCTGCTGTTCGTGCTGGGCTTCCTCTTCAACTTCCTGCTGGGCGGCATCACCGGCGTGATGCTGGCGGTCGCCCCCTTCGACTACTCGGTGCACGACAGCTACTTCGTGGTCGCGCACTTCCATAACGTGCTGATGGCGGGCTCGGGCTTCCTGGCCTTCGCGGGGCTGTACTACTGGTGGCCCAAGATCACCGGCCGTACCTACAGCGAGTTCTGGGGCAAGACCCACTTCTGGTTCTTCCTGGTGGGCTACTTGCTCACCTTCATGCCCCAGTACGTGCTGGGCTTCCTGGGGATGCCCCGCCGCTACGACACCTACCCCGACGGCAACTACCTCTGGAACGAGCTCAACTTTATCTCCACCGTCGGCGCGGTGCTGCTGGCGCTGGGCGGCATCGCCTGGCTGATCAAGGTCATCGACTCCTTCCGCCGCAACGAGAAGGCCCCCGACAACCCCTGGGGCGGCTACACCCTCGAGTGGGCCACCTCCTCCCCGCCCCCCTCCTACAACTTCGCCTTCAACTGGCCCTCCTTCTTCCCCTCCGAGCGCCCGCTGTACGACTGGGCCAAGGCCGGGCTCAAGCCGGCCCCGGTGGACGTGAAGGACATCCACCTGCCCGCCCCGACGGTCTGGCCCTTCATGACCGCGCTGGGCCTGCTCATCACCAGCATCGGCATCTCCATCAGCCCCAACGCCACCCCCGACCTGCCGGGCGTGGCGGGCTGGCAGGGCTGGCTCACGGTGGGGCTCGTCACCTTCCTCTACAGCCTCTTCCGCTGGGCGGGCCGGCTGGAGTACGACGTCCCGGTCGAGCACCACACCGTCACCAACAAGTCCAACGCCTGGGTGGGGATGGCCTGGTTCATCGTCTCGGAAATCGCGCTGTTCGGCGTGCTGATCGCGGGCTACCTCTACCTGCGGCTCTCCGGCGCGGCCCAGCCCCCCGAGGAGCGCCCGGCCATCTGGCTCGCGCTGGTCAACACCTTCTTGCTGGTCGCGAGCTCCTTCACGGTGCACTACGCCCACCACGACCTGCGCAAGCGCAAGTTCTCGCCGCTGCGCTTCGGCCTGCTCATCAGCATCATCCTGGGCACGGTGTTCTTCTTGTTCCAGGTCTACGAGTTCGCGGTCTTCCTGGGCCACGAGAACCCCGCCCAGCAGCTTTGGGCCACCATGTTCCTCATCATCGTGGGCCTGCACGGCGCCCACGTGGTCATCGGCGGCACGGGCCTGGCCCTGGCCTACTACCAAGCCATCCAGAACAAGCTCGACGACCACAACCACGGCACCCTCGAGGGCGCCAGCATGTACTGGCACCTGGTGGATGCGGTGTGGTTGTTCATCGTGTGCATCTTCTACATCTGGTGAGGTAGTTGTTTGGAGCCCCCCACCGAAACCGGTGGGGGGTTGGCGCATGGGTTACGCCGGGTGCTGAACGCTGATGGCTGGGTGCGGGTCGTGCGTCGTACGTGGTACGTCGTACGCCAAACGCCAAACGCAAAACGCAAAACGCAAAACGCAAAACGCAAAACGCAAAACGCAAGACGCCTTGTCACCCCCCTTAGCAAGGGGGGCTGGGGGGATACCCCCTCCCCGCGGGCGGGGAGGGAAGGGGTGGGGTAAGCACAGGCCACGAACCATGAGCTTTCTTCGGCCAGGCCCGGCTCAGGTCGTCACTTTCCCCGTCGTGCTCATGAAGCTGCTCAGCAGCCCGCCGATGGCCCCGCCCAGGAGGCCGATGAGGGGGCCTCGAGCGGGGCCTACGTCGTGCAGGGAGCCGCCCAGGAAGAACCCCACCACCGCCCCCGTGGCGGCCCCGGCGATGACCCCCATTGCCAGGCCGCTCAGGCGGTTGTGGGTGGCCTGGTGGGCCAGGACGCTGGCGAAGGCGCCCACCACCGCGCCCCCGAGGGCGCTCATTACCCCCACCACCAGCCCCACGATGCGGGCGGCGGCGGGGTCGGGGGCTGCTGGGTTCTCGGCGGCGACCAGGAACAGGACCTGGGCGATGTCTAAAACTCCCATTCCGACCTCCTGTGATTGTGGCTCGAGCGGTACAGCCGGTAGGCGATGCCGCCCACCAGCAGGAAAGGCAGCGGGATCAGCAGCCCCATCCCCACGATCTGGAGGATGGCCCGCCGGGGGGCGTCCTCGAGGTTGCTCCAGGCGGCGTTGCTGCAGAGGTAGAGGGCGTCGAGGGGCAGCCCCTCGGGCGTGTAGAGGCTGGGCTGGGCGCCCGGCATGCCCAGGCGCAGGCTCAGCCAGAAGACGGCGCTGGCCAGGCCGATCAGCAGCAAGGCCGAGGCCAGCGCCCTGTACCGCGCGGGCCGACCTCGAGCCCAGACCGGGCGCTGCACCGTCCTCACCGCCCGAAGAAGAACTCCCGCACCCCGGAGACGTAGGTGCCCTCGGGGAGGATGATGGCGACCAGGGCCATCAGCAGCAGCGGCGGCAGCAGGATTGCCAGCACCAGCCCTATCCGCTCGAAGCGCATGTGCATGAAGTAGGCCACGATCAGCGCGGACTTGATCAGGGCGAAGGCCGTGATCAAGAAGCGCCGCAGCCAGTCGGGGTGTACCTCGAAGTAGTCCAGCAGGTAGGAAAGAGCGCTGAGCACGAAGAGCAGCACCCACACGTAGATGTAGATGCGGATGGGTTGGTGCTGCTCGCCCTTGCCGGTGGCGTGATCCGTGTGTTCCATGCGTTCTCCCGGTTAATCGCCTCGCCGAGGCCTCAGAACAGGTAGAAGAAGGCGAAGATGAAGACCCACACCAAGTCCACGAAGTGCCAGTACAGCCCGCAGATCTCTACCCCCACGTAGCTCCCCCGGTCGTAAACGCCCTTCAGCACCCGCACCGCCACCACGGTCAGGTAGATCACCCCGATGGTGACGTGCAGGCCGTGGAAGCCGGTGAGCATGAAGAAGGAGGAGCCGAACTGGGGCGCGCCCATGGGGTTGGTCCAGGGCCTGAAGCCCAGGTCGCGGATCAGGTGGGTCCACTCGAAGGCCTGCATGCTCACGAAGGTCAGACCCAGCAGCGCCGTGATCACCAGAAACAGCGCGGTCATGCGCTTGTTGCGGCCGTAGGCGTGGTAGACGCCGATGGCCATGGTGCCGCTGCTGCTGATGAGCACCACGGTCATGATGGCGATGAGCAGCAAAGGCACCTCACGCCCGCCGAGCTCGAGCGCGAACACCTTGGCGGGGTCGGGCCAGGAGTTGGTGGCGCTCGCCGCCAGCCGCGCCGAGGCGTAGCTGGCGATGAAGGAGCCGAAGATGAAGGTGTCGGAGAGCAAGAAGATCCACATCATCGCCTTGCCCCAGACCACCTTGAAGGCCGAGAGGTCGGAGGCCCAGTCGCTCACGAGCTGGCTGGGGCTCTTCAGGGTCCGTTTGGGTTGTCTCTCCACGCCGCCTCCTGAGAAACGCTTATAGCGGATAGCTGATGGCTAAGAGGGGTTCGGGTTTTTGCTATAGGCTATGAGCTATTGGCTATTGGCAGATATTGGCGCACGCCTTTGGCGTGCCGTCACGTCAGCAGCAGCAAGCCGTACAGCACCAGCCACACCAGCAGCAGGAAGTGCCAGTAGGTCGTGCACAGTTGCACCGACAGGGCGGAGGGGGGAACCCTCGAGCCCACCACCCCCCAGGCCACCAGGCCGCCCAGCAGGTGCAGCCCGTGCAGCGCGGTCATGAGGTAGAAGAAGCTGGCCGAGGGGTTGCTCACCAGGAAGTAGCCCATCGCCTGGAACTGGCTCCAGGCCAGCAACTGCCCCGCCACGAAGGCGAAGCCCAGCAGGCCGCCGAGCTGGAGGTTGCGCCGGGTCGCGCCCAGGTCGTAGCGGCGGCTGGCCCAGGCGGCCCGCTGGAGGAAGAGGCTCGCCAGCGCCAGCAGGGCGGTGTTGAGGCCCAGCAGCCCGGGCTCGCTCAGGCTCTTCCAGTCGGGAAGGTTCATGCGCACCAGGTAGGCGCTGACCAGGGCCGAGAACAGCACCGTCGCCACGGCCATGAAGATCCACAGGCCCAGCCGTGCGGTGGGGACGGGGAAGGCCTCGAGGCCCCCCGGCTCGTTCCCGCCGCCGTTCCCGCCGCCGCCCCGGCCGCGGACGATGCCCGATCCCTCGCGCTCCTTGACCTGCGGCATCGCTACTCGCCCCCTCCGCCCGCCCCGGCCGTCACCTGGGGCCGCGTCTGCGGGATGAAGTCCTCCTTCTCGCCGGGGACGCTGTAGTCATAGGCCCAGCGGTAGACCGGGGGCGGGGGTTGGTCGCCCCAGTTGCCGTGGGGCGGGGGCGTGGGGGTCTGCCACTCCAGGGTCGCCGCCCGCCAGGGGTTGTCGCCCACCTTTTTGCCCCAGAAGATGCTGTGGACGAGGTTGTAGGCGAACACCAACTGGCCCGCGCCCACGATCAGGGCCACCACCGTGATGAAGACGTTGAGGTCCCTGACCGACTCGGGGATGAACTGCAGGTTCTCGAAGCCGAAGTAGCGGCGGGGCACCCCGGTGAGGCCGATGTGGTGCATGGGCAAAAACATCGCGTAGGTGCCCACGAAGGTGATCCAGAAGTGCACCTTGCCCAGCGTCTCGTTCATCATCCGCCCGGTGGCCTTGGGGAACCAGTGGTAGATGCCGCCGAAGATCGCCACGATGGCCGCCACCCCCATCACCATGTGGAAGTGGGCCACCACGAAGTAGGTGTCCTGCAGGGGGAAGTCGATGATGACGTTGCCCAGGAGCAGCCCGGTGAGCCCCCCGATGAGGAAGGTGTTGAGGAAGGCGATGGCGAAGAGCATCGGCGTGGTGAGGTGGATGTTGCCCCGCCACAGCGTGAGCACCCAGTTATAGACCTTGACCGCCGAGGGGATCGCCACGATGAGGGTGGTCACGGCGAAGAGGAAGCCGAAGTAGGGGTTCATCCCGCTGGTGTACATGTGGTGCGCCCACACGATGAAGCTCAGCGCCCCGATGACCACGATGGACAGCACCATCATCGGGTAGCCGAAGATGGGCTTGCGCGAGTGCACCGCGATCAGCTCGGAGACGATGCCCATGGCGGGCAGGATCACGATATAGACCTCGGGGTGGCCGAAGTACCAGAAGAGGTGCTGGAACAGCAGGGGGCTGCCGCCCTCGCGCGGCAGTTGCTGCCCGAACTGCACGATGGCGGGGAGGAAGAAGCTCGAGCCCACCGTGCGGTCGAGCAGCAGCATCACCCCGCCCACGAACAGCGCCGGGAAGGCCAGCAAGGCCAGGACGGTCGCCACGAAGATGCCCCACACCGCCAGCGGCATGCGCATGAGGGTCATGCCCTTGGTGCGCAGTTGCAGCACGGTGGTCACGTAGTTGAGGCCCCCCATCGTGGCCGCCACGATGAACAGCAGCAGCGAGACCAGCATCAAGATGATGCCCCAGTCGGACCCCGGCGTGCCCTTGAGGATGGACTGGGGAGGGTAGAGGGTCCAGCCCGCCCCCGTGGCGCCGCCCGGCACGAAGAAGCTCGCCAGCAGCACCACCACCGAGAGGAAGTAGGCCCAGAAGCTGAGCATATTGACGAAGGGGAAGGCCATGTCCCGCGCCCCCAGCATCAGCGGGACCAGGAAATTGCCGAAGCCCCCCAGCAGCAGCGCGGTCAGCAGGTAGATCACCATGATCATGCCGTGCTGGGTGACGGCCTGGTAGTACACGGTCGGGTTGATGAGCTCGACTTTCCCGGGGAAGCCCAGTTGCAGGCGCATCAACCAGGACAGCCCCATGCCCACGGCGCCCACGAACAACGCGGTCAGCACGTACTGGAAGGCGATGACCTTGTGGTCCTGGCTGAAGACGTACTTCGTCCACCAGCTCTGGGGCTCCGGACCGATGTGATGATCGTGGTAGCCGGGGTGGGAATGCGCCATCGTTCACCTCTTCCCGAGTCCGATGCGGTTGCCGAGGCGACGGTCTTGGTTTTGAGAGAGCTTTCGCTCGGACTGGGGTCTAGCTCGAGGCGGTTAGCGCTGGGCGTTCCCGGTGGGCTGGAGGGTCTGGGCGACGGTGGGGCGTTGCTCGAGCCACCGCTCGAACTCGTCCGGCTCGACCACCACCACCTGGCCCACCATGTTGTAGTGCCCCACCCCGCACAGCTCGGCGCAGATCACCTGGAAGGTGCCGGTCTTGGTGGGCGTGAACCACATCTGGGTGACCATGCCCGGCACGATGTCCATCTTCATGCGGAATTCGGGTACGTAGAAGCTGTGCAGCACGTCGTTGGAACGCATGCGCAGCAGCACGGGCCGGCCCAGCGGCAGGTAGAGCGGGCCGCCGAGCGCGGGCACGTCGTCGCGGCTGGCCGGGGCCTCGGCGTTGACGCCGAAGGGGTTGGCCGCGGTGTAGTTCTTGACGTCGGCGGGCCCCAACACCCCGTCCTTGCCGGGGTAGCGGTAGCTCCACAGCCACTGCTGGGTGAGGACCTCGACGACGTAGGGGCTCTTGGGCGGGTTGATCACCTGGGCGTAGAAGTACAGCCCGGGGGCCAGCAGCAGGACGATCCCCAGGCCGGTGAACCAGATGAGGTTCCACTCGAGCCGGGGGTTATCCACGAAGAAGAAGGCTTTGCGGCCCCGTTCGCTGTGGTGGGCGTAGAGGGTGTAGGCGATGAAGAGGTTGATGATGATGAAGGCCGCGCCGCACAGGACCAGGGAGATGATGATGAGGTTGTCCATGCTGGCCCAGTTGGAGGCCAGGGGGGCGAACCACCACACCCGCAGTGCCGTGAGGATGAACGCCCCAAGCACCATAACCACTAAAGTGACGGCCAGCGCCAGTGCTTGCATTGTTGGTCGCTACCCATGGTAAGCCCACAGGCGACCGCTGTGCAAGCATCGTGAAGTTCGTAACTATTAGAGGCCTCGAGTCCTTCTATACATTCGCGCCGTGCGGGTGGGCGAATTGCTCCTGCCGTAGGGGTGGGTGTTCTCGGGGACTCCTCGGCCGGGAAGTTCCCCTACAGACCCCGTTCCCCCCGCGCTTTTGTGCGCCCCGCCTATAGACAGCCCCGCGCCGATTGCCTATAATCCTCGGTGCTGGGTTTTGCGGGTCCATAGCTCAGTTGGTAGAGCAACCGACTTTTAATCGGTAGGTCGCGGGTTCGAGTCCCTCTGGACCCACCAGCACCAGGACGGGGTTTCCGGCACCCCGTCCTTTTCCGTTTGCCCCGACATCCGCCCCAAAATCTCCGGGCCCCGCCCACGCCGGGCGGGGTGTTGGCGGGAAACGATCCTGATTAGGACCTTGTGTGTGGCGCTTGTACAATTCTCGTGGCGCTCCCCCAAACCCGGCCCCCCGGCGCTCCGAGCGCTGCCCAGGGTTTTTTCCGATGGTCCCGACCGCCGCCCTCATCCCCAACCTGACCAAGCGCCTGAGCTGGGTGCTCTCCAAGCGAAAGGGCGTGGCGGTGGCCTTGGTGGGGCCGCCGGGGGTGGGCAAGACCTGGACCGCGCGGCAGGTGCTGGCCGGGGTGCCCTGCCCCACCCGCCAGCTCCCGGCCTCGCTGGCGGCCGGCGGCCTCCTGGCGGCGCTGCCCATGGCCCCCGACTCCCCGCCCTGGGTGCGGAGCGCGCTCGAGCGCTTCGCCCGGGGCCAGGCCACGCCCCTGGCGGCGGCGGGGGCCCTGGCGGCCCACCTGGTGCAACTGGCCCCCTTCATCCTCCTGGTCGAGGACCTGCACGAGGCGGAGGGGGAGCGCCTGGCCTTCTGGGTGGCCCTGGCCGAGGCGGTGGGCCACAGCCGGGGGGTCGCCCTGCTGGTCACCGGCCGCAACGCCCTGCCCGCCCCCTTCGAGAACCACGCCGTCGAGCCCCTGAGCCCGGAAGCTTCGGCGCTGCTGCTGGAGGGCGAGGCGGGCTCGGCCCTGCCGCCGGAGGCCACCGACTGGATCTGGCGGCACGCCCAGGGCAACCCGCTGTTCACGCTGGAGTACTTCCGCCACCTGGGCCGCCTGGGCTACCTCTGGAGCGACGGGCAGCGCTGGCGCTGGCGCCCCCCGCCCGACGACCTACGCCCCATCAGCGTGGAGGCGGTGATCGCCCAGCAGCTCCAGGCGCTGGGCTCCGCGCCCGAGGCCCAGGCGCTGCTCACCGCCAAGGCCCTGCTGCCCCCCTCTAGCCCCGCCGGCCGCCTGGCCCGCGTCAGTGGCCTGTCGCCCGAGGCGCTGGCGGCTTGGGAGGGGGCGGCTCGAGGCCGCCGGGGTCCTGCAGGGCGGGCAGTTCGCCCACCCGCTCTTCCGCGAGGTGGCCTTCGCCCAGGCGCGCCCTGCCGAGCGGGTGCGGCTGGCGCGGGCCGCGCTCGAGGAGCTTAGCTCGGCGGACCC
>NZ_KE387023.1:2031236-2031307 GCF_000430045.1 Calidithermus chliarophilus DSM 9957
GGCGACACCGCCCAGGAGGCCCGGCTACTGTTGCGGCTGGCCGAGCTCGGCCCGGAAGCCGAGCGCTTCCG
>NZ_KE387023.1:2031407-2032215 GCF_000430045.1 Calidithermus chliarophilus DSM 9957
GGCCGACCTGCTGGCCGGGCTGGGCCGCGGCGAGGAGGCCGAACGCCTGCTGGACGGGCTGCTCGAGCGGGCCGAGTCCGGGGGCGGGGGCCCGGAGGAGCGGGCGCGGCTGCTGCGGATGCGGGGCCAGGTCAAGCACCTCAGCCACGACTACAAGGGGGTGCTCGAGCTGTGGCGGCAACACCCCGAGATCGGGCTCTCGCCGGTGCTGGTGGCCCGGGCCCTGGTGCAGTTGCGCCGCCTGGAAGACGCCCAGGACTTCATCGCCCGGGCGCTGGGGGAGGGCGGGCTCGAGCCCTTCGACCGCGCCCAGTTGCTCTACATCCAGGCCTTCATCCCCCACTTCGCCGCCGACTACGAGGCGGCCGAGGCCCACTTCAGCGCCTTTCTGGGCACCCTCGAGCAGCTCGACGACGGCTCACCCCGCTACCACGACCTCTGGGGCGGCATCTACCAGCTACGGGCCTACGCCCGCAACGCGCTTGCCAACCCGCGCGGGGCCGCCGAGGACATCCGTGCCGCCCTGCGCATCGCCGCCGAGCAGGGCAACGGCGGGGCCTACGCCTTCCGCCAGAGCGAGCTGGGGCTGTACCTGCTCGAGTGCGGCGAGTTCGCCCAGGCCGAGGAGGTGCTGCTGGAGAGCCGGGGGGTGCTCGAGCGGCTGGGGCAGCGCATCTACCTGGCCCGCCTGGAGATGATCACCGCCCGGCTCTACCTCGAGTGGGCCCTTCCGCACGGCCCCGCGCTGGCCCTGCGCCACGCCCGCGCGGGGGTGGAGCACGCCCGGCAGGCCGGGCTGCCGCCCGCT
>NZ_KE387023.1:2032315-2056055 GCF_000430045.1 Calidithermus chliarophilus DSM 9957
CGCGGCGACGCCCGCTCGGCCCACGCCCGGCGCGAGCGCCTGCAACGGATGGGCCTGCTGGGCGGCGCGGCGGTGGCCCTGCGCTACTTCCCCGACCCCCGGGAGGCTGCGCCCCCCGCCCCCCTCGAGCACCGCCTCGAGGTGCTGGGCACCTTGCGCTTCGACGGCCAGCCCTTCTCGGGGCGCATCCGCAAGGGCCGCGAGCTGCTGGCGCTGCTGCTCGAGGCCCGCCTGCTGGGCCGGGGCGGGGTGAGCCAGCTCGACCTCATCGACCGGCTCTACCCCGAGCTCGAGGAGGAGAAGGCGGTGGCCGCGCTCAAGCAACTGGTCTACCGCCTGCGCTCGGCGCTGGGCAACACCCTCATCCTGCGCAGCAGCGCGGGCTACGCGCTCGGGCCGGTGGCCTCCGACGCCGAGGAGTTCCTGCACGGCGGCGACCTGGGCCTCTGGCAGGGCCCCTTCCTCCCCGACCTCGACGAGGCGCTGGCCCCGGACGCGCGCGAGGTGCTCTACCAGAACCTGCGGGCGCGGGCGGCCGAGGGGCTCCAGGCCCACCCCGAGGCCAGCCTGCGGGCTGCGCGCATCTTGCTCGAGGCCGACCCCTACGACGAGGCCGCGCTGGCCCTGGCCCTGCTGGCGCAGCAGGCGCTGGGCCACCGCAAGGGGATGCACGAGCTCTACCGCCACAGCCGCGAGCGCTTCCTCGAGGTCGGCGAGAGACTCCCCGAGAGCGAGGACGCCTTCCTGGCCCGCCACGCCCCGCTCACGCGGATATAGCCTGTCGGCCGGAGGCGGGAGGAGGGGAGGGCGCGATAGACTGCGGGTGGAGTCCCATGAACCCCGCCGAGCCCCACCCCCTGATGCTCGCCCTGCGGCGGCTGAGCCACCACCTCAGCCGCGACTTCCTGGGCGGCTCCCGGCCGCTGCGCCTGTCGTGGGTGATCAACTTCCAGAAGGGCGGCACCGCGCTGTTCGTGCTGCTGCTGATGGCGCTGTACGACAACTACAGCCCGGCGGCCTGGGTCTACCTGGCCCTTCACGGCACTTACGGGCTGTGCTGGCTGCTCAAGCACCTGGCCTTCCCCGACAAGGCCTGGGACGTGCCCGTCACCCTCGGGGGCGCGCTGATGAGCTTCGCGCTGGTGCTGGGGCCGTACTGGGTGGCGCCTTTCCTGCTGGTCTCGAGGCTCACTTCCTTCGAGCCCTCCTGGCCCTGGCTGGCCCTGTGCATCGCGCTGCACACGCTGGGCGTGGCGATCATGATGGCCGCCGACGCCCAGAAGTTCTACACCCTCAAGCACCGCCCCGGCCTCATCACCGAGGGCATGTTCAAGCACGTGCGCCACCCCAACTACCTCGGCGAGATGATGATCTACGCCTCCTACGCCCTCCTGGTGGGCCATTGGCTCCCCTGGCTGGTCCTGGCCTGGGTCTGGCTGGCCCTGTTCGCGGTGAACATCCACTTCAAGGAGATCTCCCTCTCGCGCTACCCCGAATGGCCCGCCTACAAGGCCCGCACCGGGTTGCTGCTGCCGAAGCTTTGGGGGTACGTGGGGGGCTCGAGGGAGGGTCGGGGGTCGGGGGTCTAGGGCTGGTTGGGGGTCGATAGTCGATAGTCGATGGTCGATAGCCGGGCGCGGGTCGTACGTCCTACGCCGTACGCAAGACGCCAAACGCCAAACGCCAAACGCCAAACGCAAGACGCCCCTTTTTCACCCCCCTTAGCAAGGGGGGCTGGGGGGATAAACCCTTCCCGCGCGCGGGGAGGGAGTCCTTTTGCCACGAGCCTCCCGCTGACGACTGACGGCTGAAAGCTGACGGCTATCTATCGGGGGCTTCGTCCCCACGGGCATTGTATTGTTAGGGAGGAAAGCGCAACACCGGCACCTGGGTCAACGTATGACGTTTTTGTGCATGAGTATGCAAAAAGCGTTGACATTAAAAACGCGGCTGGGTATACTCCCGCACAAACCTTATCCAGCACAGATGAAGGCAGAGGGAGGCGCATCAGGTGCAGCTTTCGGTGGAAAAAGTAAGTTTGGCCTTCGGGGGGTTGCGGGCCCTTAGCGACGTCTCGCTCGAGGTCGCCCAGGGCGAGTTGGTCTCGATCATCGGCCCCAACGGGGCGGGAAAGACCAGCCTGCTCAACTGCATATCCGGCTTCTACCACCCCTCCTCAGGGCGCATCACCTTCGAGGGGCACGACCTCACGCGGGCCTCGCCCCACCAGGTCACGCAGTACGGCGTCGCCCGCGCGTTCCAGAACATCGAGCTCTTTAACGGCCTCACGGTGCTGGAGAACCTGCTCCTAGCCCGCCACACCTTCTCGAAGTACAACCTCCTCGAGGCGGTGCTGGTCTATGGCCCGGCCATGAAGGTGGGCGTCGCCAACCGGCGCAGCGTGGAGGAGGTCATCGACTTCATGGACCTCGAGCCCTACCGCAAGGCGCTGGTCGGCGACCTGCCCTACGGCGTGCGCAAGCGGGTGGAGGTGGCCCGCGCGCTGTCGCTCTCGCCCAAGCTGCTCCTCCTCGACGAGCCCATGGCGGGCATGACGCTGGAGGAGAAGGAGGACATGGTGCGCTACATCCTCGACATCCGCGCCGAGCGGGGCACCACCATCATCCTCATCGAGCACGACCTGGGCGTGGTGATGGACATCTCCGACCGGGTCTACGTGCTCGACTTCGGGCAGGTCATCGCCGCGGGCTCGCCGGAGGAGGTCTCGCGCAACCCCCGCGTGCAGGAGGCCTACGTGGGCGTGGAGACCCCCTAGAGGTGCCGTCATGATCATCCAACCCACCCCCGAACTCAAGAAGCACACCCTGCCCCAACTGCTGCGCCTGCGGGCCAAGCACGAGCAGGAGCGGGTCGCCCTGCGGGAGAAGGAATTCGGCATCTGGAACGAGGTGACCTACGGCGAGTACTACGCCCGGGTCCGGCGCTTCGCCTACGGGCTGCTCGAGCTCGGCTTCCAGCGCGGCGAGCGCCTGGCGATCATCGCCGACAACATCCCCGAGTGGCTCTACGCCGAGCTCGGCACCCAGGCGGTGGGGGGCATCTCGGTGGGGGTCTACCAGTCCTCGCTGCCCCCCGAGATCGCCTACGTGCTCTCCTACACCGGCGCCGCCGTGGTGGTGGCTGAGAACCAGGAGCAGGTGGACAAGCTCCTGGAGATCCGCAACGAGATCCCCAGCGTGCGCAAGGTCATCTACGAGGACCCGCGCGGGATGCGGGCCTACCGGGGCGACCCCTGGCTGGTGAGCTTCGAGGAGGTGCTGCGGCTGGGCGAGGCCGCCGAGCAGAAGCAGCCGGGCCTCCTCGACGAGCTCATCGACCAGGGCAAGCCCGACGACGTGTGCCACCTCTCGCTCACCTCGGGCACCACGGGGCGGCCCAAGGCGGCCATGCTCATGCACCGAAACCTCATCCACATGGGCGTCTCGCTACAGAGCATCGACCCCTTGAAGCCCACCGACGACTACCTCTCCTTCCTGCCCTTCGCCTGGATCGGCGAGCAGATGATGTCGGTGGGGATGGCCCTGGCCGGGGGCTTCGCTGTCAACTTCCCCGAGTCGGTCGACACCGCCATGGCCGACCTCAAGGAGATCGGGCCGCACGTGATGTTCAGCCCGCCCCGGGTGTGGGAGGGCATCCAGAGCAACATCTGGGTGCGCATCTCCGAGACCTACGCCCTCAACCGCTGGATGTACCAGCGGATGCTCGCCGTGGGCATGAAGGCCGCCGACTACCGCATGAGCGGCAAGCCGATGCCGCTGGGCCTGCGGCTGGGCTACTGGCTGGCCGAGCAGCTCATGTTCAGGCCCCTGCGCGACCAGCTCGGCTTTTTGCGGCTGCGCCGGGCCTACACCGGCGGGGCGGCGCTGGGCCCCGACGTCTTCCGCTTCTACCACGCCATCGGCGTCAACCTCAAGCAGATCTACGGCCAGACCGAGATCATCGGCATTGCCTTCGTGCACCGCGACGGCGACGTGCGCGCCGACACGGTGGGGGTGCCCATCCCCGGTGGCGAGGTCAGGATCAGCGAGTCGGGCGAGATCTTGTGCAAGTCGGACGCGGTGGTGGCCGGGTACTGGGAGCGCCCCGACGCCACCGCCGAGGCCTTCGAGAACGGCTGGCTGCGCACCGGCGACGCGGGCTACCTCACCGACCGCGGGCACCTCGTCGTCATCGACCGCGTCTCCGACGTGATGTACACCGCGGGCGGGGAGATGTTCAGCCCGCAGTTCATCGAGAACAAGCTCAAGTTCTCGCCCTTCGTCAAGGAGGCGGTGGTCTTCGGCGACCAGAAGCCCTACATCACCGCCTTCATCAACGTCGACCCCCAGACCGTGGGCAAGTGGGCCGAGGACCGGGGCATCGCCTACACCACCTACATCGACCTCTCGCAGAAGCCCCAGGTGGCCGAGCTGATCGGCGAGGAGGTGCGCTCGGTCAACGAGAGCCTGCCCGAGCACCTGCGCATCCGCCGCTTCGTGCTCTTGTACAAGCTCCTCGACGCCGACGACGACGAGCTGACGCGCACGGGCAAGGTGCGGCGCAAGTTCGTCATGCAGCGCTACCAGCCCATCGTGGACGCGCTCTACAGCGACGCGAAGACGGTGCGGGTGGAGGCCGAGTTCAAGTACCAGGACGGCTCGGTGCAGAAGGTGGCGACCGAGGTGAACGTGCTCGAGGCCGCCCCCCTCGCCGGGGCCCCGGGCAGCTACGTGGCCCGCTGAGGGCTTCAGGGGTGCAGCGTGAGCGACTTCTTCCAGTTCCTCATCTCCGGCATCGCGGTGGGCTCGATCTACGCCCTCGCGGCGCTGGGCTTCGTGCTGATCTACAAGTCGAGCCGGGTGATCAACTTCGCCCACGGGCAGCTCATCGCCATCGGGGCCTTCCTGGCCTACGCCCTGGCGGTGTGGCTCAAGCTGCCGGTGCTCTTAGCCCTGTTGGCGGCCATCGTGCTCACGGCGCTGCTGGGCTTCGTGGTGGAGCGGGTCTTCCTCAAGCGGCTGGTGGGGCAGCCCATCATCTCGGTGATCATGGTGACCATCGGCCTGGCCTCGGTGCTCGACGGGCTGATGTACCTCACCCCCTTCGGCTCGGGCAACTTCAGCTACCCGGCCTTTCTGCCGCAGGAGCCGCTGCGCCTGGCGGGCATCACCATCTCCTACCCCCAACTGCTGGCCATCGGCTTCACCGCGCTGTTCCTGCTGCTGTTCGGCTGGTTCTTCCAGCGCTCGACGCTGGGCATCTCCATGCGCGCGGTGGCCGACGACCAGATGGCCTCGATGAGCGTGGGGGTCTCGGTGGAGCGGGTCTTCGCCCTGGCCTGGGCGGTGGCGGGCGTCACCGCCGCCTCGGCGGGGATGGTGGTGGGGACGGTCTCGGGCCTCAACCAGGACAGCCTCATCGCCATCGGGCTGGCGGTGTTCCCAGCGGTGATCCTGGGCGGCCTGGACTCCATCCCCGGCGCGGTGGTGGGGGGCATCACCATCGGGGTGCTGCAGAACCTGGCGGCAGGCTACCTCAACAACTTCGTGCCCGGCGGCGGCACCGAGCTGGTCATCCCCTTCGTGGTGCTGCTGGTGGTGCTGTGGTTCAAGCCGCACGGGCTTTTCGGGACCGAGGAGATCGAGCGGGTATGAGTATGTCGAACGCCCAACGCCCAACGCCGAACGCCGGGGTACGTCGTACGCCGATGGCCGAACGCCGAACGCAAAAAGCCACGACCTATAGGGCACAAGCCTTCGACCTTGAGCGCCGTACGCGATGCGCTGTGAGCCGCTGGCCTGGCGTTGGGCGTTTAGCGTTAGGCGTTCGACACACTGGAGGCGCCCATGCGTAACCCCTGGGCCCAGACCGGCAACTACCGCACGAGCTACGTGCAGGACACCACCATCTTCGCCACCTACCGCGAGATCGTCTCGGTGGGGGTGCTGCTGGTGGCTCTGGTGCTGCTGCCGCAGTTCCTCGAGCGCTCCCAGGTGCTCACCCTCAACTTCATCCTCATCTACGCCATCGCGGTGCTGGGGCTCAACATCACCACCGGCTACGCGGGGCTCATCAGCGTGGGGCAGGCGGCCTTCATGGGCGTGGGCGCCTACACCGTGGCCCTCACCGCGCCCTACCTGCCCTTCTACCTCACCATCCCGCTGGGGGCGGCGGTGGCGGCGGTGTTCGGGGCCGTCGTGGGCATCCCGAGCCTGCGGGTCAAGCACCTCTACCTGGCGCTGGCGACGCTGGCGTTCCAGGAGATCTTCGTGTGGTCGGTGGGCCGGATGCCCGCGCTGGCGCAGGGGGCCTCGATCCCGGTGGAGATGCGCAACTTCCTGGGCTACGAGATCGGCTTCCGCAACCACAACCACTTCTGGTACTACGTCATCCTCTTCGTGCTGGTGCTCATGGTGATCGCCTGGCGCAACCTGCTGAGGGGCAAGTACGGCCGGGCGCTCGTCGCGGTGCGCGACAACGACCGCGCCGCCGACGCCATGGGCATGGACCCCGGCCGCACCAAGCTGATGGCCTTCGCGCTGGGGGCGCTGTACGCGGGCGTGGCGGGGGGCCTGCTGGCCTACTTCCAGCGCAGCGTGGTGATCGAGGAGTTCACCCTCGCCAAGAGCGTGGGCTTCCTGGCGATGGCGATCGTGGGGGGGCTGGGGACGGTGGTGGGCAGCCTGCTGGGGCCCGCCTTCATCGAGTACCTGCGGCTTTCGATGGAGCGGCTTTCGGAGTGGATCAAGGGCAACCAGGCCATCCAGCAGCTCATCCCCCCCGGGGTGGACGTGGCCTCGGCGCTGCTGCCGCTGTCGTTCGGCTTGGTGATCGTGCTCTTCCTGATGTTCGAGCCGCGCGGCCTTTACAACTGGTGGCGGCTGGTGCGAAGTTATTTCCGCACCTGGCCTTTCAAGTACTGAAGCCTTTGGCAAATCCGCTCGAGCGGTTGCAATGAACGGGAGGAACTTCATGAAGCGAAGCGTGTTGTTGGTCGGACTGACCCTGCTGGGCCTGGCCCAGGCCCAGCAAACCGTGAGCCTGGTGCACTCGGGCGCGATCACCGGACCCACCTCCGACGTGGGCGGCCCCTACGCGGCGGCCATTGAGGACTACTGCAAGTACGCCAACGAGCAGAAGCTCATCCCCGGCTACACCCTCAACTGCATCGTGCGCGACGACCAGTACCAGAACCCCAACGCCCAGCGCATCCTCGAGGAGGCCCTCGACCGCAACAAGCCCGCCGTCTACCTGGGCTACGCCACCGGGGCCATGCTGGCGCTGAAGTCGCTGGTGCAGGAGGTCAAGCTCGTCACCATCCCCGCCTCGGCCCACATCGGCCTCATCGACCCGCCGGACAACACCTACATGTTCCTGCCCACCTCCTCCTACTCCGAGCAGGTCGTGGCGCTGCTGGAGTACATCGCGCGGCAGAAGAAGGGGGCCAAGGTGGCGCTGGTGGTCAACCCCAGCCCCTTCGGCCGGGCCGTGCTCGACGACGCCCGCAAGGCCGCCACCCAGCTCGGGCTCTCCATCGTCGACGTGCAGGAGGTGGGGGGCAACAACCTCGACAACACCGCCCTGCTGCGCAACCTCGACTCCAAGGGCACCGAGTTCATCATCCACCAGAACGTGGCCGGGCCGGTCGCCAACATCCTCAAGGACGCCAAGAAGCTCGGCCTCGACAAGAAGATCAAGCAGCTCGGCGCGGTCTACACCGGCGGCAACGACCTCATCCGCCTGGCCGGTGACGCGGCCGAGGGCTACCTCTGGGCCAGCAGCTACTACACCCTCGACGAGGACACCCCCGGCATGAAGCTCCACCGCGAGCTCGCGGCCAAGTACAACCGCGGCACCCTGGGCCAGAGCCACAACTACACCGCCGGCCTGCTGGCCGCCGCCATCGCGGTCGAGACCATGAAGCGCGCCCTCCAGCGCTTCGGCAAGATCGACAACACCACCTTCTACAACGCCCTGGTGGGCATGAACGGCCCCAACTCCTTCAACCCCGGCTTCGTGGTCAAGACCGCCAACAGCCCCGAGATCGACTTCACCAAGAGCGAACAGACCGGCGGCGAGGGGCTGCGGGTGCTCGAGGTCAAGGGCGGCAAGTTCGTGCCCATTACCCAGCCCTTCACCTCCACCCTCTTCCGCAAGGTGCACTTTGGGAAATAGCCCGTAGCCGGTGGCCCGTGGCTCGCGGGAAGGGCTTCCGACTGCGGGCCACAGGCCGCTCGCCACAGGCCGTCCCGGCGAGGTGACGATGCAACCCACCCATCCCGAAGACCTCGGCCCGATCCTGCTCGAGGTCAACAACATCGAGGTCGTCTACAAGGACATCATCCAGGTGCTGCGCGGGGTGTCGCTCAAGGTCCCCGAGGGCCACATCACCGCGCTCTTAGGCCCCAACGGCGCGGGCAAGACCACCACCTTGCGGGCCATTTCCGGCCTGCTGGTGCCCGAAGACGGCGAGGTGGTGTCGGGGAGCATCCTCTACCGCGGCGAGAACATCGCCAACAAGCCCCCGGAGAACATCGTGCTCAAGGGCATCGTGCAGGTGCCCGAGGGGCGGCGGGTGTTCAAGCACCTCACCGTCGAGGAGAACCTGCGGGTGGGGGCCGCCACCCGGCGCGACGGGGAGGTGCGGCAGGACCTCGAGCGCATCTACCACTACTTCCCCAAGCTGGCGATGCTCAAGAACCGCCTGGCCGGGTACTGCTCGGGCGGCGAGCAGCAGATGCTCGCCATCGGCCGCGCCCTCTTGGCCCGCCCGCGCCTGCTGCTGCTCGACGAGCCCAGCCTGGGCTTGGCCCCCCTGCTGGTGCGCGAGATCTTCGACATCGTGGCCCAGATCAACGCCGAGGAGGGCGTGACGGTGCTCGTCGTCGAGCAGAACGCCCGCGTCGCGCTGAGCGTGGCCCACTACGGCTACATCATGGAGTCGGGCCGCATCGCCCTCGAGGGCACCCGCGCCTACCTCGAGGAAAACCCCGACGTGAAGGAGTTCTACCTGGGCGTCGCCAAGAGCGGCGGGCGCAAGAGCTTCAAGGACGTGAAGTCGTACCGGCGGCGCAAGCGGTTCATGTAAGGTCGATGGTCGATAGCCCATAGCCGATAGCCGATAGCCAAAGACTTTGACGTCTAGCAGCTATCGACTATCTGTTATTTGCCAGTGCGTAGCGCCGTTTTACAGCCCTGCCACCCCGCAGCCTACGGGCGGGCGCGGTTGGGTGAGCATGTACCAGCGGCCCGAGCGGTTTTCCCCCGCCACGTAGACGATGTGCCCGGTGAGGTCGGGGCGGGTGCCCTTCTCGGCCTGGATGACCTCGAGCGCCGCGCACTGCTCGGGCTGGGCGTAGACCGTGTAGTTCTGGCCCTTCTGCGGGATCTCGTGCAGCTTGAAGCCGGGGGAGAGGGAGTGCCACTCGTGGAACTTCACCGTGACCTCGCAGCCCTGGCCCACGCCCTTGATCTGCTGGATCTGGGCCGTACCCGTGTAGTTGCGCTGGGTGTTCTTGGCTTCGGCGGCGATGTCCGGCGGCTGCAGCCAGCGCACGGCCACCCCAACCCCGGCCAGCACCAGCAGCCCGAGCAAACCCCAAAACCGAAGACGCTTGCGCCCTTCCATCCCTACTACTGTAGTGGCTCACATGAGCCAAAAAAAAGTAAACAAGTTAAGGATGTCTTCAGTAACAAAGGGTGTCCATATTCTCTACATACCTGAATCGTACGTACAGAACGCTATCTCTTACCTGATAAGGTAATCCTTTGTTGTCCAAGCATTCGATAAGACGTCGGTTTGCGGAGGCCTCAAGCGTAATAATCTGATTGTTTAGCCAATGGAAAAGTATTCCGTAAGCAACAATGCTCATTATCAATAACAAAAAGATCAATAGGAGCATTTGGTAGATGATTGGGAGCTGTTGTATTTTGCGCTTCAAGGAGAGCATAAGACTGTGATGGTTTACAATACTCTAACCCAAGTTGCCACCTACAAAACGCCCGCCAGACGCTTACAGTTGTGGGCGAAGACGAAACCCCAGACCTTGAGGGCGAAGCCCCGGAGGGTGGAAGCGTGGATGCGTTTGGGGAACAGCTCATACCAGATTCGGTTAGTTCGTCACCGTTCGGTGACGAACTAACCCGACCGAAGGGAGTGCTCTAGGATTCAAAAAGATAGCCTCCAGGGTTCTGGGTTGGATGATTATCTTTTTGAACCCGGTACCCGGTATTAGTACCCCGGCTGGTACTCCCCCCACTCCTCGCGCAGTACCTTGCCGATCTCGCCCAGCGTGGCGCGGCGGCGGAAGGCCTCGAGGATGTGGGGCATGAGGTTTTCGGAGCTGCTGGCGGCCTTGCGGAGGGCCTCGAGGGCGTTGCCGGCGGCCTGGCCGTCGCGCTGGTCGCGGAAGGCCCTGATCTGGGCCTGGCGGCGGCGGTCGAGGGATTCGTCGATGTGCTGGATGGGGGTGGCCTCGTTGAGGGGGGAGTCGGGGCGGTTGAACTTGTTGACCGAGACGATGACGCGCTGGCCCGACTCCACCTCGCGCTGGAAGGTCCAGGCCGACTCCTCGATCTCGCGCTGGAAGAACCCGGCCTCCACCGCGGCGACCGAGCCGCCGAGCTGGTCGATCTGGGCGATGAGGCGCTGGGCTTCGGCCTCGAGCGCGTCGGTGAGGTGCTCGACGTAGAAGCTGCCGCCCAGCGGGTCGATGGCGCGGGTCACGCCCGACTCGTAGGCCAGCACCTGCTGGGTGCGCAGGGCCAGCAGGGCGCTCTTCTCGGTGGGCAGGCCCAGCGCTTCGTCGTAGGCGTTGGTGTGCAGGCTCTGGGTGCCGCCCAGCACGGCGGCGAGTGCTTGGTAGGCGGTGCGCACCACGTTGACCAGCGGCTCTTGCGCGGCGAGGGTGGAGCCCCCGGTCTGGGTGTGGAAGCGCAGCATCCAGCTCTTGGGGTCCTTGGCCCCGAACTCCTCCTTCATGACCCTCGCCCACATGCGCCGGGCCGCGCGGAACTTGGCGGCCTCCTCGAGGATGTCGTTGTGCGAGGCGAAGAAGAAGGAGAGGCGGGGGGCGAAGGCGTCGATGTCGAGGCCGGCCTCGAGCGCCGCCTTCACGTAGGCCTTGCCGTTGGCGAGGGTGAAGGCGATCTCCTGCGCCGCGGTGCTCCCGGCCTCGCGGATGTGGTAGCCCGAGATGGAGATGGTGTTCCACTTGGGCACGTGCTGGGCGCAGAAGGCGAAGAGGTCGGTGATGAGGCGCATGGAGGGGGCGGGCGGGAAGACGTAGGTGCCCCGCGCGATGTACTCCTTGAGGATGTCGTTCTGCACGGTGCCGCCCACCTTGTCCCAGCCCACGCCCTGCTCCTCGGCCACCAGCAGGTACAGCGCCAGCAGCATGGTGGCCGGGGCGTTGATGGTCATGGAGGTGGTGACCTGGTCGAGCGGGATGTGGTCGAAGAGCACCTTCATGTCCTCGATGGAGGCGATGGACACCCCCACCCGCCCCACCTCGCCCACGCTCAGGGGGTGGTCGGGGTCGAGGGCGAGCTGGGTGGGCAGGTCGAAGGCCACGCTCAGGCCGGTCTGGCCCTGCTCGAGCAGGTAGCGGTAGCGCGCGTTGGACTCCTCGGCACTGCTGAAGCCCGCGTACTGCCGCATGGTCCAGGGCCGCTCGGTGTACATCTTGGGGTAGACGCCGCGGGTGAAGGGGTACTGTCCCGGCCGCCCCAACCGCTCGCGCAGGTCGTCGGGCAGGGACTCGAAAAGGGTTTGCGGAAGGGTTTGCATGCTCACCTCAGGTGAAAATCGATCAGGAGCAGGGTCAGGCTCACCCCGCCCAGCACCAGCATCACCGGCATCAGGATGAGCTGGTAGAGGATGGCGACCATCGCCAGCATATCCCTCCAGCCGAGCTTGGGTTCGTGCTTGGGGTGCATGGCCGAATTCTACCCCGCGCCCGCGGTTCAAAAGCCCCTCCCCGGTGTGCCGCTGCACGCCGGCGCGAATTCACCCGGGTACGTGGCGCACAGCTCAGCCCGGGCCTCGCCGGAGGGCCAGGGCATAGCCAGGGCCTAACTTTTCGAATTCCCGCTGGGAGCCTGCCGTCCCGCGCCATGAACCGGGCTTTGTTTGAGGGTGTTCTATAATCCGAAGCTGAGGCGTACCGCCACCTCGAGGAGCCTATGAGTCCAAGCATCCCCCTTCTGCCGTTGCTGGTGGCCGTCGCCACCGGCCTGATGATCGCCCTGCTGGGCCCCATCAACGCCCTGCTGCAGCCCAAGGCCGGGACCTGGGGCCTCTCCACCGTGGTCCACGTGGTCGGCCTGACCGTGTCCGTGCTGGGGCTGTTGCTGATCCAGCGCAACGGCTTCCTGGGGTGGGCGCTCGAGCCCTCCCTGCGCGGGGGCCTGGTGGTGGGGGCGGCGCTGGGCCTGCTGGCCTGTGCTTTGCTCTTGTACCGCGGCCTGCAGCAAGGGTTGCCCTGGTACAGCTACCTCGGCGGGGTGATCGGGCTGCTGGTGGTGCTGGGCACGGTGTTCTCCATCCAGCGCCTGGGCGTTGCCAACGCCATGACCATCATCCTCGCCAGCCAGATCGCCACCGCGGCGGTGGTGGGGCACCTGGGGCTGCTGGGCCAGGCCGCCAACCCGGTTTCCCTGCTCAAGATGGTCGGGCTCGGGGTGATGGTGGCGGGGGCCGTCGTGGCGGTGAGGAACTAGTGGACCCCCGCCTCGAGCGCCTCCGGCGGGGCCAGGGCCCCCTCTACGTCGCCACCTTCCTCTTCGAGCACACCGGCCGCTACTACGGCTCGCGCCTCGAGCACGCCTGCCTCCAGGGGCTGAGGGAGGGGCTGCAGGCGCTGGGCCTGCCCCCTGAAGGCACCCTCACCTTCCTGCCCTACCGCGACTCCAACGGCGCGGTGGTGCCTCGCCCCGGCGAGAGCCTCACGCAGGCCATCTACCGCCTCGACACCGAGCGCATGCGCAACTCCTTCGCGCTGCTGGCCCCGCTCTACCACACCCAGTACGACGGGGGGATCTCCTTCGAGGTGGGCTACGCCGCCGGGATCGGCCTGCCGGTGGTCGTGCTGCTGAGCAACTTCTTCCGCTACAAGCACGACCGCATCGCCGAGCCCCAGCGCCTGCAGCCCCTGCTCGAGCTCCTGGCCGACGAGGTGCTGTGCGAGGGCGACTTCCCCCTCTCGGGCCTCGACCCCGACCCCCGGGCCTACCGCGAGCTCATCGAGGCCGCCTTCGAGCGCGTCGAGCGGCGGGTGAGGGAGGCGGTGCGGGCGCTGGTGCTGCGTTACCCCGGGCAGCGGGCGGTCCCCGACCCCCCGGTGCGCCCCGGCCACGTCTTCCTCGAGTTCGGGGGCGGGGAGTACGAGTACCAGATGGTCCTGGCCGAGCGGGCGGCGGGGGAGCTCGAGGCGCTGGGCTGGCGGGTGGAGATCGCCCGGCGCTACCAGGCCGACAGCACCGAGGGCCTGCGCGCGGGGGCCGAGCGGGACTTCCGGAACGCCCTCACCAGCGAGGTGGTGGTCACCTTCGGCGACGGGCCCGACATGAACCCCGAGAGCGCCGCGCTGCAGGGCTACCTGCGGGCGCTGGGGCGCGAGGTGGTGCTGTACTGCTCCAGCGCCACCCACCTCTACACCGGCCCCGAGTACGACATGCGCCGCAACCTCATGCTCATGCACTCCGCCGACCGCATGGTCACCCGCCTGGCCGACCTGGCCGAAGCGGTGGGTTCGCCCCGGCCCTGAGGGCCAAGATGAGAACCGTTCTCGGGCCTTCATGCTCGAGGCTTGACCCTTCCCTGACCGATATACTGTCGCAAGGAGGCAACGTGGACGCGAGGGCCATTGTGGTGACATCGGGCAAGGGCGGGGTAGGCAAGACCACCACCACGGCCAACGTGGGGGCCGCCCTGGCCAAACTGGGCGAGAAGGTCGCCGTCATTGACGTGGACGTCGGATTGCGCAACCTGGACGTGGTGATGGGGCTGGAGGGCCGGGTCGTCTTCGACCTCATCGACGTGCTCGAGGGGCGCTGCAAGCGCTCGCAGGCCCTGATCAAGGACAAGCGCCTGGACGGGCTCTACCTGCTGCCCGCCTCCCAGACCAAGGACAAAGAATCCCTCGACCCCGAGAAGTTCCGCCACCTCGTCAAGGCGCTCATCGAGGAGGAGGGTTTCAACCGCGTGCTCATCGACTCCCCCGCCGGCATCGAGCGCGGCTTCCAGACCGCCGCCACCCCGGCCGAGGGCGCCTTGGTGGTGGTCAACCCCGAGGTCTCCTCGGTGCGCGACGCCGACCGCATCATCGGCATGCTCGAGGCCCGCGAGGTGCGCGAGAACTTCCTGGTCATCAACCGACTGCGGCCCAAGATGGTCGAGCGCGGCGACATGCTCTCGGTCGAGGACGTGCAGGAGATCTTGGGCCTCAGGCCCATCGGCATCGTCCCCGAGGACGAGAAGGTGCTGGTCTCGAGCAACGAGGGCGAGCCGCTGGTGCTCAAGAACGGCTCGCTGGCGGGCAACGCCTTCATGGACGTGGCCCGGCGCATCCGGGGGGAGAGCGTGCCCTTCCCCGACTTCCGCGAGAAGAGCGGCCTCATGGGCACGCTGCGCAAGCTCTTCGGAGGGGGGTAGCCGATGGCCTGGTTCTGGCAGCGCAACAAGAGCAAGGACGTGCTCAAGGAGCGGCTCAAGCTGACCCTGGCCTACGACCGCGCCCAGCTCGCCCCCGGCATGGTGGACGCCCTCAAGAACGACCTGCTCGAGGTGCTCAAGCGCTACTTCCCCGCCGAGCACGACGCCCTCAACGTCGAGCTCGAGCAGCGTGGCGAAAAAGTGGTGATGATCGCCAACATCCCCCTGCGCTAGGGCGCGGCCCGATCGTGAGCCAGGGCTTCTAGCCCGGGGCGCTGGGGCTTAGGCTTTAAGCAATGGTTCTGCCCCGCATCCCCCTCCTTGCCTACGACTGGAGCCTGGTCACGGTGGTCGGCCTGATCCACGTGGCCGGGCTCATCACCCTGCGCAGCGCGGCCCCCAGCCCGGCCATCTTCGCCAACCAGCTCATGTTCTCGGCGGTGGCGGTGGCGGCGGCCGCGCTCTTGCAACTCCTCAGCCGCCGCCAGGTTCAGGCGTGGGGCTGGCTGCTGTACGCGCTGTCGCTGGGGCTGCTGGTGGCGGTGCTGGTGGTGGGCCGCGAGGTCAACGGGGCCAAGGCCTGGCTGAGCTTCGGGCCGGTCAGCTTCCAGCCCAGCGAGCTGGCCAAGCTCTCGCTGATCCTGGTGCTCGCCCGCTGGCTCAGCCGCCGCGAGCCCGGCAGCCTGCTGGGCTACTTCCCCCCCCTGCTCATCGCCGCCCCGGTTCTAGGCCTGGTGCTCGTCGAGCCGGATTTGGGGGGTACCACGGTGCTGGCGGTGATCGTGGCCGCGCTGCTGCTGGCGTGGGGCATACCCGTGCGGCACGTGCTGCTGGGGCTGGTGCTGGTGGCCGTCGCCGCCCCCTTCGCCTTCAACCACCTCGAGCCCTACCAGCAGCAGCGCATCATCGTGGGCTTCAACCCCGAGAGCGACCCCCAGGGCAAGGGCTACCAGCAGATCCAGTCCATGATCGCCATCGGCTCGGGCGGCCTCCTGGGCAAGGGCTACGGCCAGGGCACCCAGAGCCAGCTCGGCTACGTGCCCGAGAAGCAGAACGACTTCATCTTCGCCGTGCTCAGCGAGGAGTGGGGCTTCGTGGGGGCGGTGGCGCTGCTGGTGCTGTACGGCCTGCTGTTCTTCCGGCTGGCGCGCATGGCGCTGGAGTGCAACCGGCTCGAGGACCGCCTGATCATCGTGGGGGTGCTCGCCATGATCGCCTTCCAGGTGATGGTCAACATCGGCGTGACCATCGGCATGGCCCCGGTCACCGGCCTCACCCTGCCCCTGTTCTCGGCCGGCGGCACCAGCCTGCTCTTCGTCTACCTCTCCCTGGGCCTCGCCGCCCTCGTCCACCGCGACCGCTACCGCGACCTTTGACGCCTCCCGCACATTTCCGCCCGGAGAAGCGGGGCTCGCGGGAGACACGGTGGGGGCGCTCGAGGCCGCGCCACCTTTCAGTTGCCCTTAAGCGGGCGGGCTATACTTGGGAGCAAGGAGGTTCCCTATGCCCTTGGGTCTGCCCGAAATCCTCATCATCCTGCTGATCATCCTGCTCCTCTTCGGAGCCCGCAAGCTGCCCGAACTCGCCCGCGGCCTGGGACAGTCGGCCAAGGAGTTCCGCAAGGGGCTCAACGAGGACGGCAAGGAAGGCGAGGCCAAGCCCGAGCAGAAGCAGAGCTGACCTGCCGAGCCGAAAAGGAGCCGGGCTTTGGCCCGGCTCCGCCGTTTTTCACGCTACTTGAGGCCTAATTTCTTGCGGGCCTCGTTGACCTGGGCCGAGGTGAGCTTCTTGGCGCGCTGGGCCTTGACCTCGGCGGCGGTGAAGGCCTTCTGGCCCTGGGGCAGCTTGTTGCCCCAGCTCGTGCTGACGTGGTTGAGCACGGCCGCGACCTGGTCGTCGGAGAGCTGGGCGAAGGCGGGCATGGCCCCGTTGTACTTCTGGCCCTTCACGGTGATCTCGCCGGTGAGGCCGTACAGCATCACCTGGACCAGGTACTCGCGGCCCCCTTTGGCGGCCAGGACCTCGGGGATGTGGCCGGCCAGGGGAGGGAACACGCCGGGAATTCCCGTGCCGGTGGGCTGGTGGCAGCCTTGGCACTGCTGGTAAATGGTGGCGCCTTGCTGGGCCGACTGGGTGAAGGCCACGGGGATGAGCGCCAGCGGGAGCAGCAGGTACAGGTATTTACGCATTGAAATCCTCCTTTGCCCTATTCTACCCAGCCCGTGCCCAACTACCGCAGCCCCAGGCGGATGCGCTGCGCCATGACCTGCGCCGGGGTCAGGCGGGTGGAGCGCAAGGGCGTGAAGTCGGCGGCGGTGAAGGGTTTGAAGCCCTGCGGCAGCAGCTTGTCGTTGCCCCAGGCGGTGAGCACGTAGTTCACGATGGCGGCGAGCTCGTCGTCCTTGAGGTGGCTGAAAGGGGCCATCACGCCGTTGTAACGCTGCCCCTTGATCACCAGCTCGCCCTGCAGGCCGTAGAGCAGGAGCTGGGCCATGTAGCTACGCCCCTCGCTGTTGTGCACCAAGGTGGGCGCGTGCTCGACGAGCGGCGGGAAGGCCCCGGTGCGCCCCAGGCCCTTCTCCCCGTGGCAGAAGGCGCAGTTTTGCTGGTACAGCACAGCCCCCGACTGGGCCAGCGCCCCGCCGGCCAGGAGGCTGAAGACCACGAGCACAGCGCGGAACGATTTCATCTCCTTTCCAGTATGGAGCATGGAAAATGGGATGGATGTGATGGGAAAGGCTGGCTGTAAGACGGTGATGGTCGATGGTCGATAGCAAAACGCAAAACGCAAGACGCAAAACGCCCCTCCCTCCGGCCGGAGGGAGGGGAAGGGGGTGGAAGGCTGAGAGCTGACGGCTGAAGGCTTACGCCGTCTACCACGAGCCACAAGCCACTAGCCACACGCTGCGCGTTCAGCGCGCCTTCACCTCGGCCCATACGGCGTTGAAGGCGTCGAGGTCGGGGCCTAGGTCGGCGAGGAACTCGAGCTTCTGCTGCACCTCGGCCGGGGGGTAGATCACGGGGTTGTCCTTGGCCTCGATCATGGGCAGGGCGGCGGGGACGGGGGTGCCGTAGCCGATGCCGTTGGAGACCTGGGCCGCGACCTCGGGCTCGAGCAGGTAGTTGATGAACTTGTAGGCCAGTTCGGCGTTGGGGCTCTTGCTCAGCACGGCCAGGCTGTCGGTCCAGCGGGTGCCGCCCTCGGCGGGGATGACGTACTTGACCTTGTCGTTCTCCTCCATGGCGCGGAAGGCGTCGCCCGAGTAGGCCACCGCCACGGCCGCGTTGCCGCCCAGCACCTGCTGCACCGCGTCGGTGCCCCCGGCGAAGCCCTGGCTGCGGCGCTTGGCGTCGATGAGCAGGCCCTTCACCTTCTCCAGCACCGCCGGGTCGGTGGTGTTGACCGACTCGCCCAGGTAGCGCAGCGCCGCGCCCATCTGCTCGCGCATCTCGGTGAGCAGCAGGAAGCTGCCTACGCTTTTGGCCGGGTCGAAGAGCACCGCCCAGCTATCCACCGGCCCCTTCACCAGGTCCTCGCGGTAGACCAGGCCCGTGGTGCCCCACTGGTACACCACCGAGTGCTTGCTCTCGGGGTCGAAGGCGGGGTTGGCGAACTCGGGCCCTAAGTTGGCGAGGTTGGGGATCTTGGACTTGTCGAGCTCGCGGATGGTCCCCTTGCGGGCGAGCTGCCCGATGAGGTAGTCGGAGACGATGATCAGGTCGTACTCGGTGTCGCCGCCGGCCTCGAGCTTGGAGATCATGGCCTCGGGGTCGTCGTAGGTGTCGAGCACGACCTTGACCTTCTCGCGCTCCTCGAAGCCCTTGATCACCTCCTCGGGCATGTAGTCCGACCAGTTGTACACGCGCAACTCGCTCGCCCCCTGCTTGGGGCAGGCCGTGAGCAAGGGGATCAGCACCAGCAATGCCAGCCATTTCTTCACGCTTTACCTCCTCGAGTCGCTCGCGCTTAGCGCCTACGCCAGAATAGGGCGCCGAGCGCCAGGATCAAAATGGTAGCCCCCACCATCAGCGTCGAGAGCGCGTGGATCTCGGGGGTGATGCCGGTCTTGACCTTGCCGTAGATGTACAGCGGCAGCGTGGTCGAGCCCGAGCCCGAGGTGAAGAAGGTCACCACGAAGTCGTCGAGCGAGAGGCTGAAGGCCAGCAGCGCCCCCGAGACCACCCCCGGCCAGGTCAGGGGCAGCGTCACCTCCCAGAAGGTGCGCCAGTTGTCGGCCCCCAGGTCGCGGGCAGCCTCCTCGAGCGCCGGGTCCAAAAGCATCAGCCGCGCCCGCACCACCAGCGTCACGTAGGCGATCTGGAAGCTGATGTGGGCCAGGATGATCGTGAAGAGCGAGAGCCTGGGCCAGCCGATGCCGTCGCGCACGGTGTCGAAGAGCAGCAACAGCGAGATGCCCATCACCACGTCGGGCACCACCACCGGCACGTAGAGCAAGTAGCGCAAAAAGCTGCGCAGCCGGAAGCGGTAGCGCACGATGCCCATCGCCAGCAGGGTGCCCAGCACCGTCGAGACCAGCGTCGAGGTGAAGGCCACCACCAGCGTGTTGCCCAAATACTCCCCGATGCGCCGGTTCTCCAACAGCGCCTCGTACCACTTGAGGCTGAAGCCCGTCCAGTTGACCCCGAAGCGGCTCTCGTTGAAGGAGAGCACCACGATCACCGCGATGGGCAGGTACAAGAAGGCGAAGACCAGCCAGGAGTAGGCGGCGAGGAGGCGTTTCACGGGCACCCCCGGTGCGCCCAACGCCGAACGCCGAAGGCCGAAGGCCTGTGGACGAGCATTTCCTCCTGGCGTTTGGCGTTCGACGTTAGACGTTGGGCGTTTTGCATCCTCATACCAGCTCGTCGAGCCCCCTTTCCCCCTGGGTGCGCGCGTACAGCCACAGGCCCAGCAGCACCATGACCATCAGGATCATGCTCACCGCCGCGCCGAAGGCCCAGTTCTGGGCCGAGGTGAACTGCTGCTGGATGAGGTTGCCGATGAGGGTGATCTTGCCCCCGCCCAGCAGGTCGGCGATCACGAAGGTGCCCACGGCGGGGATGAAGGTGAGCAGGAAGCCCGCGAAGAGGCCGGGGAGGGTCTGGGGGAAGATGGCCTCCCAGAAGCCCCGCACCGGGGTCGCGCCCAGGTCGTAGGCGGCCTCGAGCTGGCTCCAGTCGATGCGCTCGACCGCGGCGTACAGCGGCAGCACCAAAAAAGGCAGGAAGGTGTAGACCGTGGCGAGGTAGACCGCGAAGGTCGAGGGGAAGAGGTCGGCGGGGGGCAGGCCGAAGGCGGTGATCACGGCGTTCACGGCGCCCTCGCGCTGCAGCAGGATGATCCAGGCGTAGACCCGGATGAGGAAGTTGGTGAAGAAGGGGATCACCACCAGCAGCAGCAGCACCTGCTTGTAGCGGTGGGCGGCGATGTAGAAGGCCAGGGGGTAGCCCATCAGCACCGTGAGCACCGTGGCCCACCAGCCGATCCACAGGCTGCGCCCCACGATCTCCCAGAACAGCGGCTCGGTGAAGAAGCGCACGTAGTTGTGCAGGCCCCAGGGCGGGGCCAGGCTGCCGGTGCTGCTGCGGCTGAGGAGCGAGGCCAGGAGGATCAGCAGCGAGGGCACCAGCACGAAGACCGTGAGCCACAGCGCCCCGGGGCCCACCGTCACGAGCAAGCGCCGCGCCTTTTGCCAGGGGGTGGCGGCCTCGTTCACGCGGGGTTACCCCCGTTGGCGCCGGTCTCGCTGACCACCACGAGCTTCTCCGGGGTCATGGCCACCCACACCGCCTCGTCGTAGGTGAACTCGTCGTGGCCGGGCTCGAGGATGTCCTGGTTGAGGGTGTCCACGGTGAGGCGCATCCCGCCGGCCTCGAGCAGGTACTGGTTCTCGGCGCCGGTGTAGATGATGTCGTCCACGCGGGCCTGGAAGACGTTGGGCAGGTTGGGCCGCTCGCGGAAGAGCCGGATCTTCTCGGGCCGGATCGAAAGCAGCACCTCCTGTCCCGGGGTGAGCGCGTCCTCCTCGTCGAGCACGAACTCCCCCAGCGGGGTCCGGACGCGGCGCGGCTCGAGCGCCGTCGCGGGGATGAGGTTGGAGTCGCCCAGGAAGCGGGCCACGAAGGGGGTGCGCGGCAGCTCGTAGACGTCCTCGGTGGCGCCCACCTGCTCCACGAGGCCCCTGTTCATCACCGCGATGCGGTCGCTCATCACCAGCGCCTCCTCCTGGTCGTGGGTCACGAAGATGAAGGTGATGCCCAGCCGCTCCTGCAGGTTCATCAGCTCCACGCGCAGCTCCTGCCGGAGCTTGAGGTCGAGCGCGGAGAGCGGCTCGTCCAAAAGCAGCACCTCCGGCTCGTTGACCAGCGCCCGCGCCAGGGCCACGCGCTGGCGCTGCCCGCCCGAGAGCTGGTGGGGGCGGCGCTTCTCCAGGCCCTGCATGTTGACGAGCTCGAGCGCCCCCGCCACCCGCCGGGCGATCTCCTCACGGGCCATCCCCTTCATGCGCAACCCGAAGGCGATGTTCTGCTCGACGCTCATGTGCGGGAAGAGGGCGTAGTTCTGGAAGACGGTGTTGACGGGGCGGCGGTAGGGCGGCACGCCGGTCATGTCCTTGCCGGCGATGTACACCTTGCCCTCGCTGGGCTCTTCGAAGCCGGCGATCATGCGCAGCAGCGTGGTCTTGCCGCAGCCGGAGGGCCCCAGCAGGCTGAAGAACTCCCCGTCGCGGATGTCGAGGTCGATGCCGCGCACCACCTCCACGTCGCCGAAGCGCTTGCGCACGCGCTCGAGGCGCACCGCCACGTTCTCGCCCAGCTTGCGTTCGCGCCGTCCGCGGAAGAGCGTCTGGTCCACAGCCCCGAGTCTAAGGGCCCACCCCCCTCCCGGCAAGGACGCGCTGCCGAAGCCTTTTCGGGCTTGGTAATTCCCCGGCGAACAAAACCCAACCCTCCCCTCATGATGCTCACCAAAGCCCTTGCCCATCGCCTCTTTTTCTGCTAAACTGGCCTTTGCCTGCTCGGGCGCGTCCCGGCTTCGACGGGGATTCGCGAAAGCAAGGCTGCGTGTCGAGGTGGCCGGTGGCCTCGTAAAAACCGGCAACGCCATAACTGGCAACAAGAACTACGCTCTCGCTGCTTAAGTCAGCGACGTTCCCGGCAAGCCCCGCCGTTGGCTCGGCCGGCGAACGACCTAAAAACGGCTAGCCCAAGGCAAGGCACCGTAGCCACGGGCGAAACTTAACGGAGCTCGGCCCCAGGCCCCTGTCGGCGGGGAAACCCGGGGCGACACTCAAACACCGACTACACACGTAGACGCCTGCCGTAGGGGTCTTCGGACGAGGGTTCGACTCCCTCCGCGTCCACCAAGGCAACTCCCCGCCCTTTGGAGGGCGGGGTTTTCGTTTAGGGGGGCGGTTAACACTTTCGGAGGCCCCGCCGCGCGGCCTTGCCCTGAGCCAATGCGATCGCGTCCGCATTTCGCCCGGCCCTCGCCCCGAATAATGGAGGGGTGCTCTGGCTCCGTGCTGCGGTGATCGCCGTTCTGCTGCTGGCTTTCGCGGGCCCCAGCCTGCCCCTGCAGCCGGTGCGCACGGTGGTGCTGCTCGACCAGAGCCCCTCGGCGCGCGAGGGGGTCGCGCAGGCTGTGGGCGGCCTCCCGGGGCTGCCGGACGTGCGCTACCTGGCCTTCGCCGAGCGGGCCCAGCCCGTCCCCTCGGCCGCCGCCCGCCGCCGGGACCTGGGCGAGGGCACCGACCTCTACGGGGCGCTGCTCGAGGCCCAGAAGCTCGGCCCCGACCGCGTGGTGGTGCTCTCCGACGGCCTGTCGCAGGGCGAGGTGCTGCCCGTGGGAACCCCGGTCTACGCCTTCTGGACCCCGCCGAGCCCCAAGCTCTCGCTGGGCCTGCTCCCCCCGGCCTACCCCGTGCAGGGCGAGACCGTGGAGGTGCGGGTGCTGCTGGAGTCCACCGCCGACGCCGAGGCCCGGCTGGTGGTGGAGGGCCCGGCCGGGCGGCAGGAGCGGCAGGTGCGGGTGAAGGCCGGGCGGCAGAGCTTCGGCTACCGCTTCCCCCTCGAGCGCCCCGCCACCGTGCGGGCGAGGGTCGAGAGCCCGCTGGGCCGCGACAGCGCGCAGGTGCAGGTGAGCCCCGCCGACAAGGTGCGGGTGTGGGTGCTGGGCGACGAGCCGCTGGCGCGCTACCTCGAGGCCCAGGGCTTCGCGGTCGAGCGGCGCAGCCGGGTCACGCTGCCCATCCAGGCCGACGTGGTGGCCCTCGGGCTGAGCACCCGCGACCTCAGCGAGGCCGAGATCGACGCCCTGCAGGGCTTCTTGGGCCAGGGCGGGAGCCTGCTGTGGACCGCCACGCCCCGGGGGCTGTTCTTCGGGGGCTGGGAGCGCAGCACGCTCTCCGAGGCCATCCCGCTCGAGCCCCTGGAGCAGGACGGCGGGGTGGGGCTGGTGCTGGTGCTCGACGTCTCGGGCAGCATGCTCCAGGCCGACAAGCTGGGCCTGGCGGTGACGGGGGCGCTCGAGCTCATCCGCTCGGCCCGCGAGCAGGACTACGTGGGCGTGATCGCCTTCTCCAGCAGCTACCGCTGGGTCTTCCGCCCGCGCCGCATGACCCCCCAGGGGCGCAAGGCCGCCGAGAGCCTGCTGCTGGCCGCGCAGGCCGGGGGCGGCACCGAGCTCGGCGGGGCCTACGCCGAGGCCGTGAAGGCCCTCGAGCCCCTCCCCGTCGAGGACAAGCGCATCCTGGTCATGACCGACGGCCAGATCGCCGACCCCATCCCACCCGTGCTCGCGGCCGCCGCCCAGGGGCAGCAGCGCAAGGTCTTCACCAGCACCGTCGCGCTGGGCCAGGACGCCGACCAGGGCTTCTTGCGCGAGCTGGCCCAGCGGGGCGGGGGCAGTTTCTGGTACGTGCCCAGCCCCCGCGACCTGCCCCGCTTCTTCCTCGAGGAGGCCCAGCGCCAGTTCAAGCGCGAGGCCCTGGAGGGCACCTTCGCCCTCGCCGCCCGCCCCCACCCCCTCACCCGCGGCCTCCAGCCCCCGCCCCCTGTCGGTGCTGCTGCCCGCCAAGGCCCGCC
>NZ_KE387023.1:2056155-2056997 GCF_000430045.1 Calidithermus chliarophilus DSM 9957
CGCGGCGAGGCGGCGGTGCTCGAGGGCGGCGCCCCCCGCCTCAGCCTCACCCTCCCCGCCCTCCCCGAGTGGCGCCTGGAGGACGGCAAGGCCAGCCTGCGTGCCCTCGCCGAAGCCAGCGGGGGCCGCCTGCTGGAAAGCCTGGACGAGCTGCGCTCCCTGCCCCAGCGCAAGGGCCTCGAGCTGCGCTGGCTGCTGGTGGGGCTGGCGCTGGGGCTGTTCGTGCTGGAGCGATACCTCGAGTGGCGGCGGGTCGTACGCCGATAGCTCATAGCTCATAGCCGATAGCCGATAGCTAAACGCCAAACGCAAGACGCAAGACGCAAAACGCAAAACGTGAGATGCCTTGGCCCTTGGCCCTCGGCCCTCGACCTCGAGCGCCACGCGCCCTCATTTCTCCTCTCACCTCCCGCTGAAGTTCGCGTGCCTTTGCCTTGCTATCCTGGAACGGATGCGCTGGAAAAGCTTGTTGTTGCTCGCGCTGCTCCCGGCCTGTAGCTGGGGGGAGCGGATTCCGTCTGAGGTGAAGCTCAGCTATTCGGGAAGTGGGCAGTTCTGGCTGGGGGTGCCGCACAACGCGGCGTGGGAGCTCACGCCTGCGGAGCCCTCGAGCTGGCTCGAGCTCACCCCCCGCAAGGGGCTGGGGCCGGCGCAGATCCAGGCCCGCACCCGGGGGGACCGGCTGCCGGAGGCCGCCCTCCTGGAGACCGCCTACCGGCTCAGCGGCGACGTCGAGGCCACGCTGCGCTTCCGGCAGCCGCAGGTGCGCCTGACGGGGAGGGTGGTCTCGGCGGCGGCCCTCGCCCGCCCCGGCAAGCTGCCCGCTGCGGGGTTGCGCCCCC
>NZ_KE387023.1:2057097-2057668 GCF_000430045.1 Calidithermus chliarophilus DSM 9957
AGCGGCACGGTGGGCGTGGCCTGGAGCGCCCCGGTGCGGGTGCTGCCCGTGCGGGTGCTGGACCAGAACGGCAACGGCACCTTCGAGGCCGCCGCCGCCGCCCTCCGCTACGCCGCGGGCCTCCCGGTGGAGTGGGAGGGCCAGACCCTGCAACTGCCCGAGCCGGCCGGCGTGATCAACCTCTCGCTGGGCGCCCTGCAGCGCTCGCAGGCCCTGTGCGACGCGGTGGCCGAGGCCGTGCAGCAGGGCGTGCTGGTGGTGGCTGCCGGGGGCAACTACCAGGACACCAACCCGGGCGCCCCCTTCTACCCCGCCTCCTGCCCGGGCGCTTTGGGGGTGGGGGCGACCGACCTCGAGTTCCGCCCCGCCTACTACAGCCAGCAGCACGCCGCCATCGCCGCCAGCGCCCCCGGCGGCGACACCCGCACCGACGACGCGCGCGGCATCCTCTCGACCACCTGGAACTTCGTCGCGGGCCGCCCCACCTACGCCTTCTACATGGGCACCTCCCAGGCCACCCCGCAGGTGAGCGCGGCCCTGGCCCTGCTGCTCGCCGCCGACCCCGCCCTCA
>NZ_KE387023.1:2057768-2059233 GCF_000430045.1 Calidithermus chliarophilus DSM 9957
CTCACCCCGCCCGCCGCCTGGGAGCGCCTGCGCCCCCGCCTCACCGACCTGGGCGCCCCCGGCCCCGACCCCGCCTACGGCCACGGCTTCCTGAGCGTGCCCACCGCCCTCGGCCTGAGCCTCCCCCCCGGCCCCCTCTCGGGCCTCCTGCAAGGGCCGAGCCCCCGCCGCCTCGCCGCCGACGCCGACGGGCGCTTCACCACCTACGTCCTGGCCGGGAGCTACACCCTGGGCGTGTGCCGCGACGACACCCGCAACGACCTCTGCGACGCCGACGAGCCCCGCGGGCAGCACGCCGTGCAGGTGCCCGCCCAGCCCAGCTTCGACGTGGGCCCCCTCACCGGCCCCTGACCGCCCCCTCTGCGCCCGCCCGCCGCTGAGGGCGTCCGGCTGTGCGGGGCAGCCGTGGGAACCGCCCGGTGCCCCATCCCCGAAGCCTGGGGCAGCATCCCCGAGGTCATCTGCCGCGCCCCCAAAGCGTGGGGCACCATCCCCCGGGTCTGGGGACGTATCCCCAAAGCCTGGGGATGCTCCCCCAAGGCCGGGGGATGGACCCCCAAGGCTTGTTGCCGCATCCCCAAAGCCTGGGGATGCATCCCCCGAGGCTGGGGCGGCATCCCCCAGGCGTGCACACCCACCCCTTGACAAGGCGGGGGCACCTGCATAATTTGGAACTGCGACAATAAGCTATCCCGGAGGAAGCTATGGCGAAGAACCCAGGACGCGTTATCGAACGGATGGAACAGGTGCTCAACGGCTGGGAGGCCACCGACCCCGGGCGGGTGATCGCGGGGGTGAGCCTCGAGGAGTACCGCGCCGACGTGGAGGCCGTGCGGCAGGCCCAGGCGCTCGTCGAGCGCAAGCGCACCGAGTGGGACAACGCCCAGACCGACCGCGACAAGCTCATCGAGGCCAAGCTCGAGCGCATGCAGCGGGTGGTCAACGGCGTCATCGGCGACCCCGAGCTCGGCCCCGACTCCAAGATGTACGAGGCCATGGGCTACGTCCGCAAGAGCGCCCGCAAGTCGGGCCTGACCCGCAAGAACAAAGACGCGGCCCCGCCCACGGAAGGCCCCAAGCTCCAGGCCCACAGCGCCTAACCCGCGCAAGCCCCGGCAGGGGAGGCCCCGCGCCTCCCCCGCTTCACTTGGCGGGGCGGCCTCGAGCCCGTACAATACGCAGTGTTTTACGCCGGGGTGGCGGAACGGTAGACGCTACGGACTTAAAATCCGTTGCCCGCAAGGGCGTGTGGGTTCGAGTCCCACCCTCGGCACCAGCACGAAACAGGAAAGCTGACCGCTGAAGAGGGTCGAGAGGCCTGGGGAGATGGTTACCCCAGGCCTACCTCCCGTTACAAGCACACCCGGGGCCTACGTTACAGGTTTTGTTCTTGGCAATGCAGGTATCCCCGCAGGCCTTACCGTCGCGACATATTTTGCAGCAACTCCCACCGCCACCTCTCCCC
>NZ_KE387023.1:2059373-2082176 GCF_000430045.1 Calidithermus chliarophilus DSM 9957
CCGCGCGCGGGGAGGGTTTATCCCCCCCGGCCCCCCTTGCTAAGGGGGGTGACAAGGCGTTTCGCGTTTCGCGTCTTGCGTCTTGCGTACGACGTACGACGTGAGACGTACGACCCACGCCCGGCGCCGGGCGTTCGGCTATCAGCTATCGGCTATGGGCTATCAGCTATCAGCTATCAGCTCTCGCCCCCCGACGCCTCGAGCCGCTCGAGCTTGCGCACCACGTCCTCCACCGCCGCCGCCAGCGAGGCGCCGATCCCCGAGTCCATGTGCCGCCCGTCGAGGTAGGCGTAGATGATGTAGACGTCGTCGGCGTCGAGCACCGCGCCGACCTCGAGGCTGACGTAGAAGAGATAGCCTCGCTCGCGCCAGGCGGCGAGGCGGGAGTGGAAGATCAGGCGGTCGGCGGTGGCGATCAACGGCGATCAGGCTCCTGCTCCCGCAAGCTATCACCTGGCCGGGGCCTACGAGGGCTATTTGCCCTTTCGCCAGCAAAAACCGGCCCCCACTGGGGCCGGTCGGCTGGCGAGCCGCGCTTACTTGGGGGTGTGGCGCACGATGAGCTTGGTGCTGCCGCTGGCCTCGAAGATGACGTCGGTGTCGGGCATCAGGGGGTGGGGGCCGGCGTAGCGGATGGTGTCGCTGTACTCGGCCTTCTGGCCTTCGAACTCCAGGTCTACTTTCCACCACTCCCGCTTGTAGAGGTCGTAGCCGTGCAGGGGGGGGAAGAGCGGGGCCCAGCCCCCGTGCCCGTCGGCGCCGCCGACCTCGAAGGTGCCGTGGTCGCAGGTGAGGATGAAGGTCTGGATGGCGACCGCCGGGTTGAAGACCAGGGTCATGTAGGAGTGGGTCTTGTTGGGGTCCTCGAGGTCGCCGAGCAGGTTGATGTACATCTCGCTCTTGCCGTTGACGCTCTCGGCCACCACCACGTCGGCGAAGGTCTCGTCCTTCCCGGCCTTGACCGAGGGGCAGTCGGGGTCGCGGGGCGGGCCGAAGTAGCTGGTGTAACCGCTGGCGGTGAACTTGAGGGTCTGCAGCGGGCCCTGGCCCACCAGCATGGAGTACTGGGCGGAGTAGCTGAAGGGCACCTTCGCCGTGACGTGGTGGTTGGAGGTGATGTCGGAGATGTTGTAGCCCATGCCGCTGGGGGTGGTGGTGCGCTGGGTGAGGATGAACTCGAACTCCAGCTCGAAGGAGGCGCACTTTTCGGCCTTGGCCTCGAAGGCCTCGAGCTTGCCCTCGAAGTAGGGCTTGAGCCGGGGGTTGCGCTTGACCCAGGAGACCCAGCCCAGGATTTCGCTGACGAAGGTGATGTCCTCGTTGACCACGCAGGCGGTGTAGGCCTTCTCGACCGCGTTCTCGATGGCCTTGGCGATGAGGCTCCAGCCCTCGTAGATCTGGGCCTTGAAGGCCTCGTCGAGCCCCAGGCGGCTGACCTCCTTGCGCCAGGCGAGGAACTCGCGGATGGCCTGCCGGATCTTGGTCTCGTCGGTGAGGGCGGCCTCGAGCAGCCCCTTCACCCGCTGGTAGTAGCGCCCGGCCACCTTGGAGGCGTCGGTGAGGTCGAGCCCCAGGTCGTGCTCGAAGCGGTCGCGGGGGTCGGTGGGCACGAGCGGCACCAGGAGGTCGCTCAGGTCCGTCTCGGTGGCCACCGCCGCGCCGGGGTTGGAGAAGTGCATGAGCTCGAGGGTGACGGTCTGGCCCTCGACCTTGCGGCCTTGCAGGTAGAACTCCTGGCCCGTCTGGTGGGAGTTGAAGCCCTTGAGCTTGGCCGCGTCGAAGGGCTTGGCGGCCTCGATCTTCAGGGTGACGGGCTCGAGGAACTCCAGCCCCTCGGGCTCGAGGTGCACCGCGCCCACGTAGCCGCCGCTGAGGGGCAGGCCGTTGACCTTGGCGATGGGGGTCATGGTGATGGCCTGGGCGCTCAGCAGCGCGCCCTCGGGGACGGTGAGGGTGAAGCGGGTGCCGTCGGCGGCGGTGGCCTCCAGGCTGCCGCCGGCGGCGGGGATGGTGGCGCTGGCCGCGCGGCCGCTGTCGAGCTCGATGCCGACGTCGAGCGGCTTGGGGGCGCGGGTGTCGGGGTCGGTGCTGCCGCCCACGGTGACGGTGGTCTGGGCGGTGACCTCGCCCTTGGCGTTCTTGGCGGTGAGGGTGTAGGTGGTGGTCGCCCCCACGCTCACCGCCTTGCTGCTGCCGCTCACCGGGCCGATGCCGGGCTCGAGGCTCAGGCTCTGGGCACCCTGCACGTCCCAGCTCAGCGTGGCGCTGCCGGGGGCCTCGAGGTGCTGCGGGCTGGCCGTGAAGGACTTGATCTGGGGCGCGCTCCCGACCTCCTTGGGCGGGGTGCAGGCGGCGAGGGCGAGGAGAAAGAGCGGAAGGAATAGACTTCTTTGCATGAACCAAACCTCCGAATGGGCGCCCGGTCGGGGCGACTCCAGGAGGTTAGGGGAGGGGGCGTTAGGCGGGTGTTAGTTGGGATGTGGGGTGCTGAATGCCGATAGCTAAACGCAAAACGCAAAACGCAAGACGCGAAACGCGAAACGCCTTGTCACCCCCCTTAGCAAGGGGGGCGGGGGGGGGATAAACCCTCCCCGCGCGCGGGGAGGGTTGGGGAGGGGTGAACCACAAGCCTTCCGCTGACGGCTGATAGCTGAGGGCTTCCCGCTTCCTGATCAGTCCAGGTACAGCGTGAGCACCAACAGGTACATCCCCACGCTCCCCAACAGCACCCACAGGTGCCACAGGCCGTGGAAGCCTACGCGCTGGGGCCAGGGGTTGGGCCACTTGGTGGCGTAGGTGACGGCGCCTATGCTGTAGGCGAGGCCGCCCAGGATCATCCAGGCCAGTGCCCAGGGGCTCAGGGAGAGCTTGGGGAGGAAGAAGACCGCCAGCCAGCCCAGGCCCACGTAGGTGAGGGTGTTGAGCCAGCGGGGGATCTTGAGGGTGAAGATCTTCAGGCCGATGCCCAGCGCTGCCAGCCCCCACACCAGGCCCAGCAGCACCGGGCGCAGGGAGGGCTCGAGGGCGCTGAGCACCACCGGGGTGTAGCTGCCGGCGATGAACAAGAAGATCGCGGCGTGGTCGAGCTTGCGCAGGGCCAGCAGGGCCCGTTCGGGGACCTTGAGCGCGTGGTAAAGCGTGCTGCTGGTGTACATCAGGACCATCGAGGCCCCGAAGACTAAGGCCCCGACGACCTTGGCGGTCTCACCGCCCGACAGCAGCAGCAGGACTACCGTGCCCAGCAGCGCGAGCACCGCGCCGGCGGCGTGGGAGTAGGTGTTAAAAGGTTCCCGAACCATGCCCCAGGGTATACCAGCTTCTCACGAAACGGGTGAGCACTCGGTGTGCACGGGCTTATACCGGATTCAAAAAGATAATCACCCAAACTAAAGACCTTCAGAGGCTATCTTTTTGAATCCTAGAGCACTCCCTTCGGTCGGGTTGGTCCGTCACCGAACGGTGACGGACCAACCGAATCTGGTATTACGCGATGCGGGTGTGGAGGGCGCCGATGCCCTCGATGGCCACCTCCACCTGGTCGCCGGGCTTGAGCTCGCCCACGCCCTCGGGGGTGCCGGTGAGCACCACGTCGCCGGGCTCGAGGGTCATGAACTGGCTGATGTAGGAGAGCACCTTGGCGACGGGGAAGATCATCAGGCTGGTGTGGGCCTCCTGGCGCAGCTCGCCGTTGACGTAGGTGCGCAGCATGGTGTTCTGGGGGTCCAGGCTGGTGACGACCCACGGCCCGATGGGCAAGAACTTGTCGGAGGACTTGGCCCGCACCCACTGCAAGTCGGTGCGCTGCACGTCGCGCGCGGTCACGTCGAGGGCGCAGGTGTAGCCGAAGACGTGGTTGAGCGCGTCGTCCTCGGGGACATCCTTCATGCGGTCGCCGATGACGACCGCGAGCTCGCCCTCGTAGTGTAGCGACTTGGTGAAGGCGGGGTAGGGCACCGCGTCGCCGGAGTCGTGGGGCCGGGCCGGGTTGGCGGGGTCGGCGAGGGTGTTGAGGCCCTTGAGGAAAAGGCCGGGCTCCTTGGGCAGGTCGCCGGTGTCGTTGCCCATCTCGCGGATGTGGTCGAGGTAGTTGCGGCCCACGCACACGATCTTGCCGGGCGCCACGGGCGCGCGCAGCCGCACCGAGCCCAGGTCAAACACGCGCCCGGTGGGGTTGCCACCGGGCATGTCGGTCTCGTGGATGGTCTCGCCCTCGAGCACGCCCCAAAGGCCTTCGTTAAAACGCACGATCTTCATAGCGAGGTGAGTATAACCCGGCCTGCGGGGCCATTTCTCCCTTGTGCCGCTCACTCCAGCGCCAGCCGCACCAGCCGGTCGAGCAGCTCGGGGTAGGCGAGCCCGGAGGCCTGCCAGAGCTTGGGGTACATGCTGGTGGGGGTGAAGCCGGGCATGGTGTTGAACTCGTTGAGGTAGAGGGTGCCGTCGGCGGCCAGGAAGAAATCGACGCGGGCCAGCCCCCGGATCCCCAGCACCCGGTAGGCCTCGACGGCCACCTCGCGGATGCGCCCGGAAAGCTCGGCGGGGATGTGGGCCGGGATGTGCAGGTGGGCGCGGCCTTCGGTGTACTTGGTCTCGTAGTCGTAGAACTCCGAGGCGTAGGTGATCTCGCCGACCACGCTGGCTTCGGCGTGGATGTTGCCCAGCAGGGCGACCTCGAGCTCGCGCACGCCCTCGAGGCCCATCTCCACCAGGGCCTTGTTGTCCCAGCGGAAGGCCTCCTCGAGCGCCGACTGCCCGTCCTGGTCGGCCCGCACCTTGCTCACCCCCACCGAGGAGCCGGTGTTGGCGGGCTTTACGAAGTAGGGGGGGCGGAAGTGCGGCTCGGGGGCGCTCTCGCCCTGGTAGAAGGTCACCCAGGGGACCACGGGGATCCCGGCCTGCTGCAGCACCCGCTTGCAGAGGTCCTTGTCCATGCACACCGCCGAGGCCGCGACCCCGGCCCCCACGTAGGGCAGCCCCAGGAACTCGAAAAAGCCCTGGATGGTGCCGTCCTCGCCCCAGCGCCCGTGCAGCAGGGGAAAGGCCGCGTCGAAGCCGTGCCAGGGGACGGGGGGAGGGAAGGGGTGCTCGCCCTGCTCGGCCACGCCGGCCTCGAGCGCCCGCCGTGCCGCCTCGCCCAAGAGCCACTTCCCGTCCTTGGCGATCACGGCCAGGGCGGTGGGGTGGGGCATGGCGGCGAGCACGCCGCGGGCGGAGGAGAGGGAAACCTCGTGCTCGCCTGACTTTCCCCCGGCAATGAGTAAGATGTGCAATTGCCTCACGATGATGATGATACACGCTGCCCTGGAAAGGCCGTTACCATTCACGCCGCCCGGTGCTGCTATACTCGCCCATCATGAACAAAACCCTCACGCGCACCCTGTTGGCGCTGGCGGCCGGCGCGGCCTCGCTGGTGGTGACCGCCCAGACCCCGGCCCGCGCCCCCGTCGGCCTGGCCCTGAGCATGGGCACCATCAACACCGAGGGCCAGCAGGCGGCGGGCAGCTTCGTGCTCACCAGCTTCTACGTGCCCGCCCTCGAGCCCGACTACAAGCAGGACGTGAAGGTGGTGGTGCGCGGCCCGGCCGGCTGGAACAAGGGCCAGGCGATGGAGTTCGAGGTCGCCGAGGTCACGCCCGGCGAGGGGTACTGGAGCTTCACGGGGGCCGAGGACGTGCCCCTGGTGAGCGGCAACTACACCGCCGAGGCCGTCATCGACGGCAAGACGCTGCGCTCGGAGATCTCCGTGGACGCGACGAAGCGCCTCGAGGTGCCCCAGATCCAGAGCGTCCAGAACAGCGCGACCTCCCAGGTCAGCCTGCGCTGGCGCGCCGTACCCGGGGCCGAGATCTACCTCGCCGGCCTCTACGACGCCGCGGGCAACGAGCTCGCCCGGGCCGCCTCCACCGACAACGAGGAGAGCTTCACTGGCCTGTCGCTCGAGGCGGGAGCGACCTACTACGCCCAGGTCATCGGCTTCTCCTACGACCCCAATTTCTCCGTCGAGCAGTTCGCCCAGGTCCCCAGCCAGGTCAACGTGGCGTACGACGTGGAGGAGTTCAAGCTGAAGTGAGGGTGGGCTAGGGGATGGGAGGGCCGTGTGTCGTGGGCTGAATGTCGGTAGCCGATAGCCGGGCGCGGGTCGTGCGTCCTACGTCGTACGTCGTACGCGAGACGCAAAACGCCAAACGCAAGACGCAAAACGCCTCGGCCTTCGACTCTAGACCCTCGGCCCTCGACAAACCACAGGCCACGTGCCTCCCTGGACCCGTCCCTCCGGCCCTTCACGGCGTTTAGGGCCTTCTCATGGTTTCCAAAAGAGGCGCTCGTACCCTTTGGGCGTGAAACGACTCATCGTCCTTTCCCTTCTCGTGGCGGGGCTTCTGGTCGGCGGTTGTGCCCCCATGACCGGTGGACGGCCTCCGTTCGGGCCTGCTCCTACCCCCGCCCCCCAGAACTACGGCGGCGAGTACGCCAACGAGGTGCTCCGCATCCCCACCTATCCCCGCAGCCGCACCCTCGACAAGCGCGAGTTCGGCAACGGCAACAGCCGGGTGCGCTTCCGGGTGGACGGCGTGAACGTGCGGATGGTCTACAACTTCTTCGTCGACCAGATCGAGGACGCCGGCTGGGCCCGCAACCGTTACGAGGTCGAGGGGCAGAACCGGACCTGGCAGGGCGTCTACCAGCGGGGCATCCGGCTGGTGCGCGTGAAGGTGCAGCAGGAGGGGAGCAGCGACGTGTATGTCCTCGAGGTTACGTTCTTGCAGTGAGGGTCGATGGTCGATGGTCGATAGCTGATAGCCGATAGCCAAACGCGAAACGCAAAACGCCAAACGCAAGGTGCAAAAAATCCCACCCTCCGGCCGGAGGGTGGGAAGGCTGACAGCTCACCGCTTACTGCCGTCTACCACAAGCCACAGACTATGAGCTCCTGCTCACTGGGCTTGAGGGGTGTCTGGCGCGAAATTCAGGCCGTTGTACTTCTGCTGGATCTTTTCGGGGGGCTCGCTCACCCAGTCGCGGGCGAGCTGGGCGGCGGCCTCGAGCACCTTCTCCATCACGGGGGCGAGCTCGGGGCGGAAGCCGCTGAGCACCCAGCCGGCCCCTTCCTCGGGGGTGGGGGGCTTGCCGATGCCGATGCGCAGGCGGTGGAAGGCGCTGGTGCCCAGGTGCTTGTGGATGGACTCGAGGCCGTAGTTGCCGGCGTTGCCCCCGCCCGCCTTGAAGCGCAGGCGGCCGGGCGGCAGGTCGAGCTCGTCGTGGATCACCAGGATGCGCTCGGGCGGGATCTTGTAGAAGCGGGCGATGGGGGCTACCGCCTCGCCGGTGGCGTTGTAGAAGGTGGTGGGCTTGACCAGCCAGCCCTTCTCCTCGCCTACCGCCAGCTCGGCCACGAGGGCGTTGCCCTTGAGCCGGTAGGATGCGGGCGGGGCCAGGCGGTCGAGCACCATGAAGCCCACGTTGTGCTTGGTGCGGGCGTACTGAAGCCCCGGGTTGCCCTGTCCGACGATGAGGAACATAGTCCGAAAGCGATGCGCCAAACGCTAAGCGCCTAACGCCAAAGACCCGTTGGGGCGTTCGACGTTAGGCGCCGGGCGTGGGGCTTACTCTTCCTCGGTCTTGCCCTTCTTGATGACCTCGACCTCGGTGGGGGCGGCGGCCTCGGCGGCCAGCTCCTTCTCGGCGTCGACGGGGGGCACGATGGAGACCACGGTGTCCTTGGGGTTCGTCGCCAGCTTGACGCCTTCGGGCAGCTTGAGCTCGTCCATGTGGATGCTGTCGCCGATGTTGAGCTCGCTGACGTCCACCTCGATGAACTCGGGGATGGCCTTGGGGCTCACCTTGACCTGGACGTCGGCGTTGACGAGCTGCAGCACGCCGCCCAGGCGCACGCCCTGGGCGGTGCCCACGACCTTGACCGGGACCCACATCTGCACCGGCTCGTCGCTCAGGGCGTAGAAGTCGACGTGGTTGGGGCGGCGGCGGCGGGGGTCGAGGTTGACCTGGCGCACCAGGGTATCGACGGTCTGGCCGTCGAGCTCGAGGGTGATGACGTGGTGGATGCCCGCCTGTAGGAAGACCTTGTTGAAGTCGCGCAGGTCCACGACGACCTTGCGGTTCTCGCTCTTGTTGTACAGCACGCCGGGCAGCTTGCCTGCGTCACGCAGGTCGTTGAGGTTTTCGTTCCCACGGGTCTGGGCTTTGAGCCGGTACTCCATACTTCCTCCGTAGCGGTTGGGTCGGGTTTTTGTGGCCGCCAAGGGGGGCGGCTAAACACAAGCCTTCCGAGTGTATCACACGGCGGGGTTTTGTTGTAGAGGACTGCGGAGTGTTTTCCCGGGCTCACCGCGCCTACAGGGGACCGGGAGCGCAGGCGTGTTGCCCCAGGGTATACCAAAGCCTATAGACTGGAGTCCGCGCATGAAGATTTCCGCCCTGCTCCGAGCCACCCAGCCCGTCTTTTCCTTCGAATTCTTCCCGCCCAAGACCCCCGAGGGCGAGCAGCAACTCTTCCAGACCATCGCCGAATTGCGCCCGCTTTCCCCGGGCTTCGTCTCGATCACCTACGGCGCGGGCGGCTCCACCCGCAAGCGCACGGTGGAGTGGGTGCGGCGCATCCGGGAGCTGGGGTTGGAGCCTCTGGCCCACCTCACCTGCGCGGGCTCGAGCCGCGAGGAGATCGCCGCCCTGCTCGACGAGCTCGCCACCTGCACCGACAACGTGCTGGCCCTGCGCGGCGACCCGCCCAAGGGGGCCGCGGCCTTCGTGCCCGCCGAGGGCGGCTTCCGCTACGCCAACGAGCTGGTGGCCTTCGTGCGCGAGCGGCAGGGCGACCGCTTCGCCCTGGGCGGGGCGGCCTACCCCGAGGGGCACCCCGAGAGCGTGAGCCTCGAGGCCGACCTGCAAAACCTGCGGCGCAAGGTGGACGCCGGCCTCGACTTTGTCATCACCCAGCTCTTCTTCAACAACGCGCTCTACTTCGGCTTTGTCGAGCGCGCCCGCCGGGCGGGGATCACCGTGCCCATCCTGCCCGGCCTCATGCCCATCACCAACCTGGCCCAGGTGCGCAAGTTCATGGACCTGTGCGGCGCCAGCATCCCCGGCCCCCTGCTCTCGCGGCTGGAGAGCGTGGCCGACGACCCACAGGGGGTGCTCGAGGTAGGGGTCGAGCACGCGACGAAGCAGGCCGCCGAGCTCCTGGCCGCCGGGGCCCCGGGCATCCACTTCTACACCCTCAACAAGTCCCCGGCCACCCGGCGTGTTCTGGAAAACCTTCGCTAACCGGCAGAGGCGTTAAGGTTCGGGGGAGGTGCCTATGAGCGACGTTGCAGACAAGGTATTCCTCCTGACCGGCGGCGGGGGCGCCATCGCCGCCTCCATCGCCGACGCGTTCGCCGCGGCCGGGGCCCGGCTGGCGCTGGTGGACCGGCAGCTCGAGTACGTGCAGGAGCGGGCCCGGGCCCTCGGGGGCGGGGCCTTCGCCGCCGACTTGAGCAAGTACGAGCAGGTGCAGACCCTCGTCAGCCAGGTGCGCCAGCAGATGGGCCGCTTGGACGGGCTCATCCACACGGCGGGCGGCTTCAGCGGGGGCAAGGTGGCCGAGAGCGACCCCGCCCTCTACGACCGCATGTTCGACCTCAACGTGCGCACGCTCTTCTACGCCACGCGGGCCGTGCTGCCGGTGCTGCTCGAGCACAACGACGGCTTCGTCGCCGGGATCTCCGCGGGGGCCGCCTGGCGCGGCGCGGGGCCGGGCATGGCGCTCTACACCGCCGCCAAGAGCGCGGTGGCGGCCTTCCTGCGCTCGCTCGACGCCGAGCTCAGGGGCACCAACATCCGGGTGGCGGTGCTCTACCCCATGGGCACCGTCGATACCCCGGCCAACCGCCGCGACATGCCCGACGCCGACCCCACCACCTGGATCGACCCCGCCGAGATCGGCCAGACCCTCCTGTACGCCGCCAGCCGCAGCACGCGGGGGCGGGTGCTCGAGCTGCCCGTCTACCCGCCCAGGTGAGCGCGCCAGGGGGCGGGGCTCCTTGTGAGCGCGCGCGATATCGGTTAGCTTGGGCCGGATGGACCTCGAGCGCCTCGTCCTTTCAGTCTCGTACCCCGGTATTTTCGCCATCGTACTCGTCGAAACCGGCTTTCTGGTGGGCTTCGCCCTGCCCGGCGACAGCCTGCTGATCGCGGTGGGCCTGCTGGCCGCCGCGCACAAGATCAGCCTGCCCCTGGCCCTGTTCGCGCTGTTCATCGGCTCCTTCCTGGGCAACAACCTGGGCTACTGGTGGGGCATGCGCCTGGGGCCGGCGCTCGAGCGCCGCGTCCGGCGCGAGGAGCTGGAGAAGGCCTACGCCCTCTTCCGCCGCTTCGGGGTGCTGGCGATCTTCATCGCGCCCTGGGTGCCGGTGGTGCGGGCGCTGGTGCCCTTCGTGGCCGGGGCCACCCGCATCCCCTGGCCGCGCTTCGTGGTGCTGACCTTCTTCTCGAGCCTGCTGTGGACCCAGGGCCTGACCCTGCTGGCCTATTACGTCGGGCGCCTGATCCCCGACCTCGAGAAGTACGTCTACCTGGTGCTGCTGGCCGGGGCCCTCTTCGGCGTGCTGATGGGCCTGCCGCGGCTGCTGCGGCGCAGGCAGGCGGAGAAGTCGGAGTAGGCCGGGGCGCGGGGCGGGCGCTCAGCACCCCGGCGGGTCGAACACGTCGCTGGTGTTAACCGCGCCCAGCCCCTGCACGTCGGCCCCGCCGGGGAGGTAGATCTTCCCGTCCCAGACCGCGGCCATGATGCCGTGGCGCGGGGCGGGCATGGGGCTCAGCGCCTTCCAGGCGTTGGTCCGGGCGTTGTAGGCCTCCACCTCGGCGAAAACCCCGCCCTGGGCGGCGCGGTTGCCCTCCCCGCCGAAGACGTAGAGGCACTCGTCCACGGCGGCGGCGGCGTGACCCGAGCGCCCGGTGGGCATGGGGGGCAGGCGGCTCCAGCGCCGGGCGGTGGGGTCGTAGACCTCGAGCGCGTCGAGCGTGAAGCTCTGCCGGTTGCGCCCGCCCACGGCGTAGATCTTGCCGCCGATGACCCCGGCCGCCAGGTGGTCGCGGGGGGTGGGCATGGGCGGGAGCTCGCTCCAGCGGTCGGTGGCCGGGTCGTAGACCGCGAAGTCGCCCACCGTGCCCGCGGCCGCGCCGCCCAGGGCATAGATCTTGCCGCCCAGCTCCACCGCGATCAGCCCGCCGCGGGCGCTGGGCATGGGGCTGCGCTGGCCCCACCGCCCGGTGGCCGGGTCGAAAACCTGCACCGCCGCCGTGGGCCGCCCCAGCGCGGGCCCCTGGTAGCCGCCCAGCACGTAGAGCTTGCCCTCGAGCGCGGCCATCCCCGGGTGGTTGACCCCGACGGGCAGGGGCTCGAGGCGCCGCCAGCGGTTGCTGGCGGGGTCGTAGGCCTCGAAGGCGTTGGTGGTGGCCCCGCCGGCGGTGAAGCCCCCGGCCACGTAGACCCTGCTCCCGGCCGCGGCCACCCCGACCTCCTGGCGGGCCTCGCTCAGGGGGGCTAGGGTCTTCCAGCTCGAGGTCTGGGTCAGCCCCAGCCCGAGCGCCACCGTCAAACCGACCGCACCCAGGGCTTTCATGCCCCCAGTGTGCCACAGAGCCTACCGCTGCAGGCGAACCCTCCGGCGGGAGAGCAGGCCCCAGGCCAGCACTACCACCCCCGCGCCGCCGGCGTCGGCCAGCCAGTCGCCCAGGTCGAAGACCCGCCCCGGCACGAAGAGCTGGTGCACCTCGTCGCTGAGCCCGTAGAGCACGCTCAGCGACCAGGCGAAGAAGGGGCGCCCGGTCCCCTGCACCAGCAGGTAGCCCAGCAGCCCGTAGACCCCCGCGTGCACCAGCTTGTCCCACGGCGGCGGGATGCCCACGCTCTCCCCGGGCTGGGCCGAGAACCAGAAGATCAGGGCCATGTGCAGCCCCGCCAGCAGCAGGTAGGCGCGGTTCAATGCCCCGCCTCGACGAGCTCGACCAGCACCCCGCCCGACCACTTGGGGTGGATGAAGGCCACGAGGTGCCCCCCGAACCCGGGGCGCGGCGCCGCGTCGATGAGGGGCGTGCCCTCCCCGGCCAGGCGCTCGAGCTCCCCCCGGATGTCGCCCGTCGCGAAGGCTAGGTGGTGGATCCCCGGCCCCCGCTTGTCCAGGAATTTGCCGATGGGGCTGTCGGGCCGGGTGGGGGCGAGCAGCTCGAGGCGGCTGTGGCCGCTCCTGAGCATGTACACGCTCACGCCCTGGCTCTCGACGGTGTCCTTGGCCTCGAGCTCGTACCCCAGGGCGTAGTACGGCCGGGCGGCGGCCTCGAGGTCGCTGACGGCGATGCCGACGTGGTGGAGTTCCATGGGTCAAATATACGGCGATGGTCGATAGTCGATAGCTGATAGCCGGGTGCGGGTCGTACGTCGTACGCCAAACGCCAAACGCCAAACGCAAAACGCAAGACGCAAAACGCCCATTCTTTACCCCCCTTAGCAAGGGGGGCTGGGGGGATACCCCCTCCCCGCGTGCGGGGAGGGAAGGGGAGGGGTAAGCACGAGCCACAGGCCACGTGCCTACCGCTGACGGCTGATGGCTGACTACGGACCGCTTCTCGCTAGCGAAGCGCGGGCTGGCGCTCCTGCACGGGGAACACGGCCATGCTCACCGGTCTCGAGGCGAAGGGGGTGATGCGCGGGGCGGAGCGGTTGGAGTTGATCTTGACGTCGGAGGGGAGGAGGGTTTCCAGGGGTTTTTGGCTGTTGAGCACGACGATCAGGGGTTTTTGGTCGGGGGCGGCGCCGGGGTCTTCGGCGGCGAGGTAGAGCAGGCGATCGCCCTCGAGGGTGCCCTCGAGGTAGCTCAGGCCGTCGAGGCCCACGTCGCCTGCGGGGTCGATGAGGCGGAAGGCGTCGCTGGCGAAGAGCACGCGGAAGATCCCCTGCTGGCTCGAGAGGGCGTAGACGTTGGCGGTGGAGGCCAGGAGCTGGTCGGGCCGGCGGCCGTTGGGGTCGGGGCCGCTGACGTTGACGGGAGGTTCCCGGAGGTTCCAGGTCAGCAGCAGCACGTCGGTGCTGCTGCGGAGCAGGCCGAAGACGCGGTTGCCCGCGCTGTCGTACACCAGGTCCCGCGGCTCGAAGAAGGGCTGGTTGTAGGTGTTGCTGCGCACGATCCCGGGTTCGGTGCCGGTCATCTGGGCGTCGGGGCGGAGCTCCAGCCGGCCCTCATCCCCGTTGAGGATCACCAGGGCGTTGCTGGTCGTCAGGGTGAAGACGGCGCGGCTGGCCTGCACGTTGATGGGGCCGATGAGCTTTTCCGGCACGCCGCCGGGGGGCACCGCGCTGAAGTCGGCGAGGTAGAGGGCGTAGGGGGCGCCGGTGTTGGGGGCCGGGGGGCATACCGCGAGCAGGTAGCGCGGGCTCGAGCGCAGGTAGCCCCTCGAGCAGTCGACGGGCTGGGGGTTATCGGCGCTGCCGTCGGTGAAGAGGAAGGGGCGGGGGTCGAGGGCGGAGGGGTCGGGGACGGTGTCCTCGAAGAAGGGGTCGGTGCTGTAGGCCGTCAGGCGGTCGGCGTGCAGCACCCACAGGCGGTTGTTCTGCTGCTCGCTCTGCTTGAGCCTGTGGTAAAGGTCCAGGACCTGCGGCAGGCCCGTCCACGCGCCGATCAAGGGGCTCTGCCCGTCGTCGCGCACGTCCGGGCGGAGCCGGGTGGTGAGGTAGAAGTCGACGCGGTCCCCCGAGGCCACGGCCAGGAAGGAGGGCGCCGGGGGCTCGTAGCTCCCGGTGCAGGCCGTCAGGGCCGCGGCCAGGAGCAGGGTCATCCATCGGTACACGGGTACCTCCTCGAGGTCTGGGGTGAGAAGCGGCGGCAAGCGGTGATGGGTAAGCCGCCGGCTCTCAGCCTTCCGGCCCACTCCCACCCTCTGGCCGGGGGGTGGAGGGCAGTGAGCGTCTTACGTCTCGCGTTTTGCGTTTTGCGTTTCGTGCTGGGCATACCGCGTTCGACCCCCGTATCACTTGTCCCACGGCCAGCGGATGCCGGTGCGGTCGAAGAGGAAGTCGGCCGCCTCGCCGCCGAGCAGGAAGGCCAGGCTGGCTTTCTGGGCCTGGGTATCGATGGTCAGGCGCATGGCCCAGCAGCAGCGGTCGTAGATCAGCACGAAGAGCGGCTTGAGGATGAGCGGGTTGCCGCTGCTGTCGCGCCAGGTGAAGGCCTGGGTGTAGTAAAGGCCGAAGATCAGGCGCTCGTTCTCCTGGCCCATGTAGACCAGGGTGGGGCCGAACTGGTTGAGGCCGACCGAGAAGTTGCCGACCTGGGGGCCGCTGTTGATGCGCTCGAGCCGCAGCCCCCCCTGCAGGCTCAGCCCGAACTCGCCGGGGGCCTTGGGGCCGGGGAGGATCTCCAGCGCCCCCAGCAGGCTGAGGCGGCTGAGGTAGAAGTAGGGCTGGTCGTAGTCGGGCAGGCCGAAGACGACCTCCAGCCGCGCCTCGCGCCCCGGCTCGGCCAGGCCCGTGCCCAGCGAGAGCTGGGGGTTGTCGAAGCCCAGGCCCCGGATCAGCGTGGTGCGCAGGATGGCCCGCAGCGTGGCGGCGTAGTCGTAGGAGAGGGTGAGGTCGGCCTTGCCCTCGTCCTTGTCCTCGGCCTCCCCGACGTACTGGTCGGGGAAGAGGATGCGGTGCTCGAGCTTGAGGGTGTGCGGCCCCCACTTGCCCTGCACGAAGCCGTCGAGGGCGTAGGTGCGGCTGGCGACGCCGTTGAAGTTGAAGTTCTCGTCGACGAGGTAGCTGTCGGGGCCCTCGAGCCAGGAGAAGTTGAAGCGCACGAACTTGGCCTGGCCGTTGTTGAGGTCGCGCTGGTGGGTGAGGCGGGCGGTGCCCGAGGGCAGGGTGTACTCCAGCGCCAGGTTGAGGTCGCCGTAGCGGTCGAGGACCTGGGTGCCGCTGGCCCAGATGTAGCTGCCGTTGGCGCTGAAGCGGAAAGGGCTGAGGTTGAGCCCGAAGCGCGCGGAGAGGTCGAGGTGGGTGATGTCGTTCTGCGGGCTGGGGTAGCCGGCGTTGATGTCGCGGCGGTAGGTCAGGCCGAAGTTGACGGGGGAGGGGTTGAGCTCGAGGTTGAGCGCGAAGGGGTCGAAGCGGCGGTCGACGAAGTTGTAGTTGAGCGTGGCCGAGCTGCTGAACCAGCCCTGCTGCACGCTCACGGTGCTCCCCAGCGTGCGGGAGAGGGTGTTGACCCGCGCCTCGCGCGCCAGCGGGCTCTCGCCCTCGACGCTGCGGTTGGCGAAGTTGAGGCTGAGGCTGAAGGGGGCCAGCCGCTGGGTGAAGCTCGCGCTGGTGTCCCAGCGGATCAGGCGCTCGAGCTCCCCCTCCGTCGCCCCGGCGGGCGGGGGGTTGCGCGTGGTGTAGTACCAGCCCTCGAAGAAGTTGTTGAAGCTGAAGCTCGCCCCCTCCCAGGGGGTGGCCGTGTAGTTCTCGGCGTGCTGGACGTAGAGCCGGCCGGTGCCGATGTACCCGTCGCCGTTGGTGTCGAGGCGGCGGGCGCTGCGGTTGTCCTGGTTGAGCCGGTCGACGTAGTACCCGGCCGTGACCGCCCCCCGCACGCTGAAGCCGCCCAGCCGGAGCCCCTCGTTGAACAGCAGCGAGAACTCGGGGAGCACCTGGTCGGTGTTGTAGGGCGTGTCCCAGGCGTAGCCGTCGAGGAAGGTCTTGAGCCGGAACTTGAAGTCGGGGTCGCCGGCGGCGTCGCGGCTGAGGTTGACGTCGATGCTGGTGATGCCGTAGCGGCCGGGGTCGGTGTCCTTGCGCTCGATCTTGTACTCGTACTTGTACTCCTCCTGCTGCAGGCGGTACTCGAGGCTCCACTGGAACAGCGGCCGCTTGAGCGGGTCGCCGGGGGCGGGGGGCAGGTAGAGGAACTGGTAGCGCGAGTAGGCCGCGCCCAGGCCGTAGTGGTCGAAGCCGAAGCCCCAGCCCCGCGCCTCGGTGTAGCGCAGCAGGGTGTAGCCGATGCCGAACTCGTTGACGTAGGGCAGGTCGGCGTTGAAGAAGAAGCCCTCGACGTCGGTGCCCAGGTCCACGCGGGGCCGCCGCTCGGAGAGGAAGAGCCCGATCACCGGCAGGTAGAGCACCGGCTGGCCCCGCACCACCACCCACACCTCGCGGGCGATGAGGCGGTCGCCGGGCAGCAGCAGCACCTCCTTGGCCCGGAAGCCGTAGTCGGGGACGGCCTGCCCGCAGCGCAGGCAGGAGGTCACGAAGCCCTGCTGCAAGAGGATCTGGCCCGCCACGCGCTGGCAGTAGGGGCCGGTGAGGTCGAAGTCGCCCGAGCGCACCTTGACCTCGATGGCCTCGAGGCTGTTGTCGGAGGTGTCGAGCTCGAGCTCCTCGGCCTCCAAGACGCGCTTTTCCTTGTCCTGGTAGCGCACCTTGCCCATGAGCTGCAGCCGCTTCTGGGCGCGGTTATAGACCACCCTCAGCGCCTCGATCTTCTCCTCGTCGCGCTCCATGAGCACGGGGTTGCCGGTGAGGATGACCAGCTCCTCGCCGTTCTCGTTGCGGATCTCGAGGCGGTCGGCGGCGATCACCTTGAGCGTGGCCGCCTGCGCCAGCGCCAGGCCCCAGCACAGCGCCACGACGGCGAGGCCCTTGAGGGGGGGAATGGGAATGGGGATGGGGATGGGGGAATGCCAATTCATCGACGTCCGAACCTCAATAAGATCAGCCCCGCCAGCGCGTAGATCAGGCCGGGGCCGAAGGCGGCGCTCCACGCGGGGATGACCCCTTGCTCGCCCATGATCCGGCCCACGCTGGTGGTGGCGTAATACAAGAAGCTCAACACGGCCACGCCCACGAAGCCCAGGCTGCGGCTGCCGCCCAGCAGGAAGAAGGCCACGCCCACCGCGAAGAGCGCGAAGGCGAAGGAGGCGGCGGGCTCGGCGAATTTGCGGTAGAGGGTGGTGAGCTCGGCCTGGTAGGAGAAGCCCTGGCTGCGGTACTGCCGCACCCGCTCGCGCAGCTCGGCGATGGAGAGGTTGTTGAGGCCGCCCGGCGGGTCGAAGCCCAGCTCGACCAGCGGGACCGTGCCGCGCGCGAAGGTCGCCACGGTGCGGGGCTTGCTCAAGCCGTAGGTCACGCGTAGCCCGCTGTCGAGCACCAGGCTGCCCCCCTCGAAGCGGCCGCGGGGGGCCACCAGGATCTCCTCGGCGGTGATCACCCGCACCTGCCCGATGCTGTTGTCGCTGTTGACCTCGCCCACGTAGACGATGCGGCCGTAGGCGTCTTCGAAGCGGGTGCCGGGGCTGAGCAAGGCCCGCGGCTTCTGCACCACCGCCTCGCGCAGCACGCTGCTGGCCTTCTGCAGCCCGCGCGGCACCAGGGTCTCGGCCAGCACGATGCCCACGATGAACAGCACGCCCGCGAACATCAGCATCGGCAGCAGCACCCGCGCCTTGCCCACGCCCCCCGCCAGCATGGCCTTGAGCTCGGAGTCCTCGCCGAGCCTCGAGAACACCAGCAGCAGCCCGAACAAGAAGGCCAGCGGCAGCGCCCGCACGACGAGCTCGGGCAGCTTGAAGGCCAGGTACTGCCCCACCACCAACGGGTCGGCGCCGCGCTGCAGCAGCGGGGCCAGCACCTCGTAGAGCGCGCCCGCCAAAAGCGCCATGATCACCGCGGCCAGCGCCCCCACCAGGTAGATGCCGACCTCGCGCAGGAGGTAGAAGTCGAGCCGCGTCATCGCAACCTCAGCGTCAGCACGGCGGCCACTGCCCCGAAGATCAGGTTGGGCATCCAGGCCGCCACCACGGGGCCGAACAGGTCGTACTCGGCGAACTTGGCCGAGAGGGTCCACAGGGTGTAGTAGCCGAACAGCAGCACCACCACCGCCACGAAGGCCCACGACTGCTCGCGCAGCCGCAGCCCCACCGCCATCGCCAGCCAGGCCAGCACCAGCGCCCCCAGCGCGTTGGCGTAGCGCTGGGCCAGCGGGAACACCGCCCTGCCGTCGGCGCGGGCGACCTCGTGCAGCTTGGTGAGGTTGATGGCGTCGTAGGAGTCGGTGGGCGGGGGGGCGGAGAGGGGGAAGGGGAGGGGGTGCGAGCCGACCACCGTTACGCGGCCGTCCGGCTCCACGCGGCGGGCGTCCTCGAGCTGCCACACCCCGGCCTGGAGCCAGCGCCCCCGCGGCGCGCTCCACACCGCGCCGCCCGGCTCCACCACCCGCACGTTGTCCAGCCGCACCCCGCTGCCGTCGTTGTCGGGGTACACCCGCTCGGCGTAGTACAGCCCGTAGCCCTGGGGGGTGTAGAGCTGGTCGGTCAGCACGCCCGAGGGGCTGCTGCCGTAGAAGATGCGGTCCTTGAGCGCGTCGAAGCGGAGCTGGGCCTCCGGGCGCAGCCAGCCCCAGGTGAACAGGGCCAGCCCGCTCACCACGGCCCCCACCCCCAGCACCGGCAGCAGCAGCACCATCGGCCGGACGCCCCCGGCGTACATGGCCTTGAGCTCGGACTGCCGGATCCAGCGGGCCAGCGTGATCAGCAGCGCGAACACCAGCCCGAAGGCCAGCGCCACCCCCAGGAAGTACGGCATCCGGTACAGCCACAACAGCAGCATGTCCTGCACCGGCGTACCCATCCGGGCGAAGGCGCCCGCCCACGAGGTGAAGAAGTCGCTGGTGAGCAGCCCGACGAAGATCAGAAATCCCACCAGGTACAGGCTCAGGGCTTCACGAAGGAAATAGCGTCGGAGCATGCTGGCGGCAGTATACGGCGGCACCATGATGAAAAGGCTAGAAGAGGGGGAAATGGGTCCAGGGTCGAGGGTCGATAGCCGATAGCTAGGTTGGGAGTGGATGGCGAGTAACACGGCGGATGGGGGTTCAGACGGGCGGATCATGGGGGATGTTAAGAATATTTGACGCTGAGTAAAGAATGGCTTACATTGGGGGTGTCAAAGATTTTTGACATGGGCTCGAGTGCTCGGCGGTTCGGAGGAGGCGGGATGACGTACGAGGAGAAGGGGACCTGGGTTTTTCTGGTCGTTTCGGTCGCGGCCTTCGTGGGCTATCTGGTGTGGCTGGTGGGGCAGCTCCTCGGCACCCCGCCTGCGGAGATCGCCTATGCGCGCCCGATGCTCTGGGCCATCGGGGGTGCTGCGGTCGCTTCGATCCTGGGCCGCCTCCTGATCGTGGTCGCCGCGCCTCGAGAGGCCGGCAAGAGCGACCAGCGCGACCGCGAGATCCAGCGCTTCGGGGACCACAGCAGCCGCTTCTTCGTCGACGTCGCGGGGATCGCCGCGCTCGTCATGGCCATGCTCGAGCTCGACCACTTCTGGATCGCCAACACCCTCTACTTCGGCTTCGTCGGCGCGGCGCTCGTCACCTCGGTGGTCATGATCGTGTCGTATCGGCGGGGCTTTTACCCGTGGTGAAGCCGACGAAGATCACCAACTCCATCCGCGCCCTGCGCTTCGCCCACGGCGAGATGACCCAGGCCGAGCTCGCCGACCGGGTGGGCGTGACCCGGCAGACCATCATCGCCATCGAGCAGGGCAAGTACTCGCCCTCGCTCGAGATGGCCTTCCGCATCGCCCGGGTGTTCAAGGTGCCGCTCGAGGAGGTGTTCCACTACCCGGATGAGGCCGATGGCCGGTGATCGATAGCTGAATGGCTGCGGCTGAGGCGGCAGCCCCGGCGACGTGCGGTGCAGGAGGCCCATGAGGCCCCAGGCGGGCCGTCGTGCCCGAAAGGAGATGGCAGATGAAGGCGATGGTATACACCCGGTACGGTTCCCCCGACGTTCTCGAGCTCAAGGAGGTGCCCAAGCCCGTCCCGAAGGCCGGCGAGGTGCTGGTCAGGGTGCACGCCACGGCCCTCAACGCGGCCGACTGGCGGCTTTTGACGGGCACCCCGCGCCTGCTGCGCCTGATGTTCGGGCTCTTCCGGCCCAAGCACCCGGTCCTCGGCGCCGACGTCGCGGGGCGGGTCGAGGCGGTGGGGAAGGACGTGAAGGGCTTCGGGCCCGGGGACGAGGTGTTCGGCGACCTCTCCGGCAGCGGGCTCGGCGGGCTGGCCGAGTACGTCTGCGTCAAGGAGCAAGCCCTGGCGCCGAAGCCGCCGCGCCTGGCGTTCGAGGAGGCGGCGGCCGTGCCGATGGCGGCCGTGACCGCGCTGCAGGGGCTGCGGGACGCCGGCGGGATCCGACCCGGGCAGAAGGTGCTGATCAACGGTGCCTCCGGCGGCGTGGGGACGTTCGCGGTGCAGATCGCCAAAGCGCTCGGCGCACGGGTGACGGCGGTGTGCAGTTCGCAGAAAGTGGACCTGGCGCGTTCCCTCGGGGCGGACCACGTCGTCGACTACGCCAAGGAGGACTTCACCAAGAGCGGCGGGAGCTACGACCTGATCCTCGACGTCGCGGCTTACCGCCCATTCTCGGAGTACCGGCCCGCGCTCGCCCCCGAGGGTGTTTACGTGCTGGTCGGGGGTCACTTCAGCCGGATCCTGCAGGTCATGCTCCGGGGGCCGTGGGCTTCGCGCCGAGGGGGCCAGCGGTTCCGGGCCCTGATGGCGAAGCCGGACCCGGCCGACTTAGCCTTCGTGAGCGGGCTGCTCGAGGCGGGCAAGGTCATGCCCGTGATCGAGCGGCGCTACCCGCTGCTCGAGGCCGCCGAGGCCCTGCGCCACCTGGGGCAAGGGCACGCCCGGGGGAAGCTCGTCGTCACCGTGCGGCAGGAGCCGGTGCCCTCGAGCCCGTCCGCCTGATATTTTGGGGGCATGATCCACACCCTCGACCTCCTCGACCGCGCGCCCCGGGTCATCGCCTCGTTCCTGCTCGAGACCCCCGAGGGCCCGGCGGTGTTCGAGACCGGGCCCGAGTCGCGCTTCGAGACGCTGGCCCGGGCGCTGCACGAGAAGGGCTACGCGCCGCAGGACGTGCGCCACGTCTTCGTGACCCACATCCACCTCGACCACGCCGGGGCGGCCTGGCGCTTCGCCGAGCACGGGGCGACGGTCTACGTCCACCCCAAGGGCGCCCCGCACCTCATCGACCCCAGCAAGCTGTGGGCCTCGGCCGCGCGCATCTACGGCGACCAGATGGAGGCCTTGTGGGGCCGCATGGGCTACGTGCCCGAGGCGCAGGTGCGGGTGCTGCAGGACCGGGAGACGGTGAGCCTGGGGGGCTTCACCGTCGAGGCCCTCGACACGCCGGGCCACGCCAACCACCACCACGCCTACCGCATCGGCACGGCCCTGATCGCGGGGGACGTGGCCGGGGTGCGGATCGGGCGGGGCCCGGTGCTGCCGCCCTGCCCGCCCCCCGACATCCACGTCGAGACCTGGCAGCAGTCGCTGGCGCGGCTGCGGGGGCTGGGCCTGCAGACCCTCTACCTCACCCACTTCGGCCCCGTGACCGACGTGCAGGCCCACCTGGCCGCGCTCGAGGCCCGCCTGCTGGACTGGGCCGACTGGATGCGCAAGCGCCTCAAGGCCGGCCGGACCCGCGACGAGATCGTGCCCGAGTTCGAGGCCCACGTGGCCGACGAGCTGCACGCCGCGGGCCTGAGCGACGAGGAGGTGCGCGAGTACGAGTACGCCGACCCGGCCTGGATGAGCGTGGACGGGCTGATGCGCTACTGGACCAAGCACCGCCCCGAGGCCGTCGCTCGAGCCTCCTGAGGGCGGTTCCCTCGAGCCCCCCGCACAGTCCGGTCGTGCGGGGTGAAACCCCTGCCCGAGCCCCAACATCACCGGCACCGGCGGTCGGTCACGGGCATCGCGGTGAGGCGCACTCCGGCGCGCGAACGGTTTACACTCTGAGTAACCGAGGAGGGCGCCGTGGCAGGGCATCGCCTGCGGCTCTTGGGGGAGGCCACCCTGGGGGTGGAGGGGCGATCCCCCGTGCGCCTTGAGCGCAAGGTCGCCGGGGTGCTGGCTTACCTGGCCCTGGAGGGCCCCACCCCCCGCTCCCGGCTGGCCGGGTTGTTGTGGCCCGACGCCGCCGAGCGCACGGCCCGCAACAACCTGGCCCAGGCCCTGCGCCGGTTGCGTCAGGCGGCAGGGGGGTACGAGGCGGCAGGCGGGGACGAGGTGCTCAAGCTCGCCGAGGGCCTCGAGGCCGACGCCGCCAGGCTGGTGCTGTCTTCCTTCCGAGGACGCCACGCCGAGGCCGCGCTCCTGGGGGGGGAGCTGCTCGCGGGCTACGAGTACGACGACTGCCCCGACTTCGCCGACTGGCTCCTCGCCGAGCGGAGGCGCCTGAAGACGGCCTGGTGCCAGGCGGTGCTCCAGGAGAGCGAACGGCAGGAGGGCGAGGGGGACTTCCGCGCAGCCTCGGCCCTGGCTGAGCGGCTCACCCAGGCCGACCCCCTCTCCGAGGAGTATGCCCGGCGGCTGATGCGCCTTTGCTACCTCCTGGGGGATCGGGGGGCAGCCTTGGCCGCCTACCACCGGCTCCAGGACGCCCTACTCCGGGAGACGGGGCTGAACCCCCTGCCCGAGACCCAGGCCCTGGCCAGGGAGATCGCCGAGGGCCGGGGGCCTGGGCCGCCCAAGCCTCGGTCCAGACCGGAGGTATACCCTTTCATGCTGATGCCTTCGCCCTCGGCCACCAGTGGAAGAGGGTGTGCCGCCGCAGGGTCTTTGGGTCCCCCTCCAGGACCCGGCACCGCTCGGCCACCCCCTCCATCATCTCCTGCAGGTCCTGGAAGTACCGGTTCGCCACCGCCTCGTTCACCAAAGGCCACACCCGCTCCACCGGTTGCAGCTCGGGGCTGGTAGGGGGGCAGAAAGACCAGACGTATCC
>NZ_KE387023.1:2082276-2089862 GCF_000430045.1 Calidithermus chliarophilus DSM 9957
CGTTGCCTGCACCCAGCGGGAGCTGTTCAAGGTGATCCTGGCGATCTCCTTGGCGGTGAGCCCCCGCTTGGCGTGGTAGACCGCCAGGAAGCGGGTCCTTTCTATCGGATCCTTGGCCTTCTTGACCCTCCGCCATAGCTCGCTCAAGGTTAGATGGTCGGCTACGGTCATAAACGAAGGATACAACAGGAAAGGGTAGTACCCCTCGCCCTCCTGCGCCCGCCCGTCCTGGTGGGGCGCGAGCAAGCCTGGCAGGCCCTGGAGGAGGCCTGGGAGGCGGGGAAGGCGGTGTTCGTCACCGGGGAGCCGGGGGTGGGCAAGAGCCGGCTCTTACAGGACTTCGTGGCCAGCAAAGGTCCTTACGCGTGGGTTTCAGGCCGGCCGGGGGACCAGGGCACCCCTTTAGCCTTCTATTCCCGGGCCTGGCGGGAGCTCTTCCAGCGCTACCCCGGGATCCGCCTGCCCCCCTGGGCCCGGCAGGAGCTCTCCCGCATCTTGCCCGGGCTCTTCCCCGAGGCCCCGCCGCCCTGGGGGGACCCCGCCGACCGGCTCCGCCTCTTCGCGGCCATGGCCGAGATCCTCCGGGGGCTGGGGAAACACGTGGAGGCGCTGGTGGTGGACGACCTGCAGTACGTCGACCCCGCGAGCGCCGAGGCCGGGGGGTACCTGGTCTCTCAGCTCGTGCCCACCCCGCCCGGGGTGCCGCGCAGCCTCAACGCCTACCGCAGGGGGGAGCTGACGGCGGAGGCCGAGGCCGGCATCGACCGGCTGGTGGAGGCGGGCCTGGCGGCCCGGGTCGGGCTCGAGCCCCTCGCGCCGGCGGGGGTGGAGGCGCTTCTGGCCTCGCTGGGCCTCCCCGGCCTCGAGCCCGCGCGGCTGGCCCCGCAGCTCTGGCAGCGCACCGGGGGCAACCCCTTCTTCGTCCTCGAGACCCTGCGGGCCTTCTGGGAGGCCGGCGGGGTGCCCGAGGGGCGGCTTTACTTCCCCGTACCCGAGCGGGTCAAGGGGCTGATCGCCCGCCGCCTCCAGGGCCTCTCCGCCGCTGCCCTGCGCCTGGCCCAGGCCGCGGCCATCGCCGGGGATAGCCTGACCCTGGAGCTGGCCGCTGGGATCCTGCAGAGCCGTCCTCTGGACCTGGCCGGGCCCTGGGCCGAGCTCGAGGCCGCCCAGGTCCTGCGCGAGGGCCGCTTCGCCCACGACCTGCTCCTGGAGACCGTTAGGGAAGGCATCCCTGCCCCCGTCCAGGCCCACCTGCACCGCCAGGTAGCCCAGGCGCTCGAGCAGACCGGCGCCCACCCCGCCCGCATCGCCCAGCACTGGCTTTTGGCCGGCCGGGAGGAAGCGGCGGCCCGCTGCTGGCTGGCCGCCGGCCGGGACTACCAGGCGCGCGCGCTCCACGCCGAGGCCCTGGCCATGCTGGAAAAAGCCCTGGCTTACGGCCAGGAGGAGGCCACGCGGGCCGAGACCCGCCTCCTGATGGCCGATATCTACCGCGAGCAGCGGCGTTACCGCGAGGCCGAAGCCCTGCTGGAGACCTTGCTCGAAAGCCCCACCCCCCTCAGGGTCCGGGTGGAGGCCCTGCGAACCCGCACGTACCTGGCCATCGGCGACCACTCGAGGGCGGTGGAATACGCCCACGAGGCTTACCTCCTGGCCCAGGAACTCGGGGACGAAGAGCTCACCCACCTGACCCTCACCGCCTACGCCGCCGCTTTGTGGGGGGTGGGCCGGGCCGCCGAGGCGGCGCGCCTGCTGGAGCCCGAACTCGCCCGCGACCACCCCGACCCCCGCCGCCGCATCCGCGTCTTCGCCTACCTGGGGGCTCTGCACGCCCACCGGGGCCGCTTCGCCGAGGCCTATCCCCTCCTCGAGGAGGCCCACCGCCTGGCTCTGGAGCAGGACCCCTACTGGCGGGTCCTGGTGGCGGCCTTCCTGGTGGGGGCCGACGTGGAGCGGGGGGAGCCCCTGGCCCACCGGGAGCTGGCCCAGGCCGCGCGGGCCCTGGGGCCCTTCGACGTGAGCGAGTACCTGGCCCTGGTGCTGGCCCGGGCCTACCTGGAGGCCCGGGAGCCCCAGGCGGCTTTGGAACTCCTGGAGGAGTGCCCTGGCGAGCGCTTAGGCCCGGCCTACGCCGTTTTGGGCCTGGCCTACACCAGCCAGGCCCTCCTGGCTTTGGGCCGGGAGGAGGCTGCCCGCCGAGCCCTGGCCGGGGCCCTGCCCCTGGCCGAGGGCCTGGAAGGGGCCCCGCGGGCCCTGGCCCAGGTGGCGGTGGCGGGCTCACGGCTCGGAGAAACGGCGGCGCACGCCCTCCTGGCGCGGATTCCCCCCGGAGCCCTGGGCCCTGCCGACCGCAGAAGCCTCCTCGAGGCCGGCTTTGCCTGGAATCCCCAGGACGAGGGGCCCTCCTGAGCCTGGCACCCCTAGCCTTGATGGGTCATCCTCCGGTCATCCACCCTTTCGTACCCTTACCTCATGCTCGACCACCGGCGCGTCTGGCGGTTCCTGCTTATCGGGCTGTCTATCGTGGGCGGAGCGCTTCTCAGCCCCGCGCCCGGTCGGGCGCAGGTTGCGGGGCTCGAAGGGCACGGCCGGGCCCGTTTGGAGTTTCCGACTTCCAGGAAAGACGCCAGACCTGTGACGAGCCCCTCGGGGAGGTCGGTAATGGCTACGGCTCTATTGGGCGTGTGGGTTCAGGACGATACCGGGCCCGTCCTCACCTCGAGGAAGCGCTATCACTTCAAGCCGGACGGCTCGTACGAGTTCGTGTTCACGTCGCGAAATACGGGGAGCCTGCAGCAGAACGTCCTGGTGAGGGAGGAAGGAACGTTCACCGCCGAGGCGAACCGGTTGACGATCTCCCCCAAGGCTGGCCGCCCCAGGTCGTTCCCGTGGAGGGTCGAGAAGGATCCCTACGTGGGCGACGTTCGGCTGGTGATGGTGCTTCCTGACGGAACGCTCGACGTCTATTACCGGGAGTAGCAGCGGGACGTGGGGTGGCCTCGAGGCGGGGAATGAGTATGGGAGGCAAACCTCACGGAGTCGCTCGGTGGTTGTTTGTGGCCGTTCTTTGGGCTCTGCTGGGCTCGTGCAGCGGGCCGGGCAACAAGCCCCCTGCCGACGACCCGCGGAGCCTGGCCGAGCAGGTGCTGGCGGGGGGAGCCGGGGCTCAGGCGGCGCTCGAGCAGGCCCTGCGGCTGTCGGGCTTCGCCGTGCGCGCGTCGGGAGGGGGGCCGGTGGAGCCGGCCGAGCCCGCACAGGGCCTGGTCTTCGAGGCCTGGGACCTGGGGGCCATGCTGGCTTCGCTCGCCAACGGGGGTTCCGCGACGCTCCCCGACTTCGCCGCGGCCCTGGCCTTGGGCTTTCCCGAACTCGAGGCCCCCCAACTCGCCGCCACGATCGCCGCGGACCTTCGCGAAGCAGCCCAAAGCCCGCAGCCCGAAAAGCGCTTCTGGGCGCAGTTCATCACCGAGCTAGGCCGCCAGGCCGCCCTTCCCTACGACCTCCTGGACCCCGCGCTGGACCCCACCGCGGTGAGCCTGGACCCGGTGCAACTCGGGCTGATCGTCTACCGCCTCACCGCCGACGTCTGGCTCTTCGTCCAGCCCTCTTCCGGTGGCGCCCGGCTCCCAGCGCCGAAAACCGCGAGCCAACCGCCCTGCACCCTCACCGAGACCCAGGCCCTGATCCTCGACGCTGCCGCCGCGGCCTCCTCGATCGGCTTCGGCCAGATGCTGGACTACCTGAGCGGCAAGGGCCTCAAAGGGGCCGAGAAGTACGCCAAGGTGGTGGCTTGGGTCAACGCCGCGCTGAGCGCGGTCAAGCTGGTCTGGAGCTGGGCGGCCTTCAAGGGCGAGATCAGCATGGACGGGCCGGAACTCGTGCGCACCAAGAGCGCGGCAGCCGACGGCGAGCTGCGCAAGGTGACGGCGAAATTCCGCCTGGACCTGGGCAACGCGCAGATGGTCAACTGTCTGCGCATCCTCTTCAACGGGGCGGGGCTGGACTTCAGCCTTTGGAACGACGGCCCCATCAAGAACGCCGGGGTAGATTGGCTGATTCTCCAGGGCGGGACCACCTCCAGAGGGCTTGGCTACATCAAGTTCGACGAAGCTGAAGGCAATTGGCCCATTGACCGTCGCACCGACGGGGAAGGGAAGGATGTCATCGCCATCGAGGGCGTCCGGCAGAAGCGCAACCTGCCCGCCGACGCCGAGAGGTGGGACCGGCCCGGCAAGCTGCACGTGAAGGTCAGCCTGAAGACCGCCGACGTCGTGCAAGACCTCATCGATGCCGCGGGCGGGGTGCTCAGCCTGCCCGCCGAGATGGCCTTCCGCATCGGCTTCGGCTTCGCCTACACCTTCAGCTTCAACGTGGTGGACTGGAAAGATCCCTGCGAGCCCGGCGTTTCCCGGGCTGTAGGGGCGCAGGCCGAGGTTTGTGGGGTGCTAGTACACGCTACCGCTTCCTTCAATTGGGCGGGCCACCTCATCCAGACAGCCGGGATCATCGCCGATGTGCAGGACCGTTTCGAGGCGGACCTATGGCTTTCCCCTGTACCCGGCGGCCAGGGCTCCTCGGTGAGCGGCATTCAGAACGCTCCCTCCACGGAAGCCAACCCCCGGCTCGGGGAAGATCTAGAGCATGGGGTGTGCAGCTTCCAACTGGGTGGGGATTATGAGCATCTCACCCTCGATTCCTGGAGGTTCTTCGGGGCGACAGAAAAGGATTACTACTTCGAACTCACCGGAATCGCATCCGTGCCGCCCGCCACCCTGTACATCCGGAGTGACAACAACTGCATTCCGTACACCGATCCCGGATACACAGGCCGGAGTGGGATTTCTTTTGTGGTAGACCTCAGCCGTCTGCAGAAGCTGGGTGACACCTACACCTTCAGTGATCCCTCGAGGTGGGAGTTCCGGTTCGAGCGTAGGTAAGTCCTTGAGCCAGGCCGCCACCCTCCCTAGGTGGCGGTAAATAAGCCTCGCACCCGTTGTCTCCCCAATCCTTTAGATCTCCTGCGGAAACGCCGGCAAGCCGCCTCGAGCGGCCGTGCTTGACGCAACTATCGACCGTCAGCCGCCAGCGGCTTCTGCAGGGAGTCTTTTGTAAGCGGGGCAACCTTCCCTCGCCGGGCCGTTTAGAATGGCGGCGTGAAAGTTCTCGTGGTGGGCTCAGGTGGGCGCGAACACGCCCTGGTCTGGAAGGCGGCCCAGTCGCCCCTCGTCTCCAAGCTCTACGCCGCGCCGGGCAACCCGGGCATGGCCGAATTGGCCGAGCTGGTGCCCATTACCGACGTTCGGGAACTGGCCGAGTGGGCCGAGCGCAACGCCATCGACCTGGTGATCGTGGGCCCCGAGGCCCCGCTGGTGGAGGGGCTGGCCGACCGGCTCGAGGAGCGCGGCGTCAAGGTGTTCGGGCCCCGCCAGCAGGCGGCGATGATCGAAGGTTCCAAGGCCTTCGCCAAGGGGCTGATGGAGCGCTACGGCATCCCCACCGCCTCCTACCGCACCTTCAGCGACCCCATCGAGGCGCTGGAGTACCTCGAGCGCGTGGGCGCCCCCATCGTGGTCAAGGACTCGGGCCTGGCGGCGGGGAAGGGCGTGACCGTGGCCGGCGCGCTCCAGCAGGCCAAGCAGGCCGTCACCAACATCCTCTCCGGCCCCGAGACCGGCGAGGTGGTGATCGAGGAGTTCCTCACCGGCCCCGAGGTCACCGTGCTGGCCGTGACCGACGGACGGACCATCGTTCCCCTGCTGCCCTCGCAGGACCACAAACGCCTGCGCGACGGCGACCAGGGGCCCATGACCGGCGGCATGGGCGCCGTCTGCCCCTACCCCCTCCCGCCCGAGACCCTGCGCGAGGTGCAGCAGCGCGTGCTCGAGCCCCTCGTCGCCGGGCTGCGTTCGGAGGGCGTGGTCTACAAGGGCGTGGTCTACGCCGGGCTGATGCTGACGCCCGGCGGCATCCGGGTGCTCGAGTTCAACGCCCGCTTCGGCGACCCCGAGGCCCAGGCCATCCTGCCGCTGCTCGAGACCGACCTCGTCGAGCTGGCCCTGGCCGTGACCGAAGGCCGCCTGCACGAGCTCGAGCTGCGCTGGCACGGCGGCGCCTCGGCCTGCGTGGTGATGGCCGCCCCCGGCTACCCCGAAGACCCCCGCAAGGGCATCCCCCTGCACCTGCCCGAGCAGGTGCCCAGCCAGGTGCTCTACTTCCACGCCGGGACCCGGCAGGCCGAAGGCCAGCTCCTCGCCAACGGCGGCCGGGTGCTCAACGTGGTGGGCTTGGGCGCCGACCTGCGCGAGGCCCTGGACTACGCCTACCGCGGCGTGGCCGCCGTGGACTTCCCCCAGGCGCAGTTCCGGCGGGATATCGGGAAGAAGCTACTCTGACGCGGGGTTCCAGCCTTCGTCGAGCGCCTCGCGGGTGTTGTCGTAGAGCGCCTCGACGGACTCGAGCCGCCGCCCTTCGTCGAACCAGAAGGTCAGCACGTAGTCCCCGCTGACGCACTCGATGTAGCTGTCTTCCGCTTCGACCTCGAGGCCCTCCCCGCCGGGGAAGAGGGCGAGCACGTCGTCGTAGGTGCTCCGGGCGGAGAGGCCCACCTCTTGCTCGCCGTTGACGAAGCGCCCGGGGTAGGGCTGCATTTGCAGGTATGGGTCCGGCTGGATGTGAAAGATGAACTGGCACACCGTCCCGCCGTCGCACTCGAGGTACAGCCCGAGCTCGCGGTACACCAGGGCCTCGTCGTCGCGCAGCTCCTTCCTGGGCCGGTGGCCCAGCAGGCGCCCGAGGAAGCCGGGCTCGAGGGTGACCTCTTCGGGAGGGGTGTCCTCCGGGCCGAGGAAGTCGAAGCGGCTCGCCGGGCTGCCAATGGGCACGCCGCACAGCTTCCAGCCGTCGAAGTCGAAGACCAGGTTCTGGGGGCTCAGGCGCATGGGTTGCTCCGCTTACTTCATACCAGATTCGGTTAGTTCGTCACCGAACGGCGGCCAACTAACCCGACCGAAGTTATCCGCGTGGCGGAGGGCGGTAGCGCCCCTTGGAAGGGATACGCTTGCTTCGCCGACCGCCAGGGAGGGGTGTGCTCTGGGACTCAAAAAGATAGCTTCTGGGAGTCCTTGGTCTGGGTGATTATCTTTTTGAATCCGGTTAGGACTTACGCAGTTGGCTGAAGGATGTGGAGGGGATGGGCGAGATAACTTCGTATTGCCTCGCGAACAATGGACGCCTTGGCCTCGTACCAGCTCACCCCCCTGCGCAGCCGGTAGACCTCCAGCCGGAGGAAGGCCCGCAAAGCCAGGAGGAGGTGCCGCAGGATGGAGACCGCCTTCCTCACCTGGGCCCGCTCCACCCCACAGCACTGCTTGAGCCCCCGATGGTAAACCTCTATGCCCCATCCCTGCCGCTCTAACTCCGCCCGCTTCTCTTCGCTCATCCCCAGATGGTTCGTGGCCCAGTACTCCGCCTCCCCGTCCTTGGAGAGCGTTCGGAACACCTTGAACACCTTGACGAACCCAAAGCCCTTCAGGTGCACCACCCGCCCTTCCGGGGGTATCGCCACTTCGCTCACCGGCAGGTTCCCC
>NZ_KE387023.1:2089962-2099092 GCF_000430045.1 Calidithermus chliarophilus DSM 9957
CTCGGTGCAGGTGAAGACCCGCTGAGCGGCCGATGAGAAAGTGGATGTAGTCCAGGTCATCGCACTTCGGTGGGTTCATGGGCATCACCCCCTTTGGAGAAGCTTGGCTAAGCACTCTCCTCCTAGCACACAGAAGAATGTCCAGTCAACTGCAACTGCGTAACTCCTACCGGTATCAGTCGGCGCAGTCGCCGAGGGGGTAGGCGTGCTTGCAGTGGGGGCAGCGCTGCTTGAGGCCGCAGGCGGCCACGAAGCCCTCGGGCAGTTCCATCCCGCAGGCCAGGCACACCCGTTTGCGCTTGTCGAGGAAGAGCTCGAGGTCGGGCGCCGGGTTGCGCGCCGTAGCTTCGCCAGGGGTGGGCTCGCGGCGGCTCATGGGCTACCGGCCGTGGATCGTCGCCAGCAATTCCTCGTGGATGTGGCCGTTGGAGGCCATGAGGTAGCGGTTGCCCATGCGGTAGGGCTCGCCGTGGATGCCGGTGATCCTGCCGCCCGCCTCCTCGACCAGCAGCCAGCCCGCCGCCACGTCCCAGGGGTTGAGCTTGACCTCCCAGAAGCCGTCGAGCCGCCCGCAGGCCACGTAGGCGAGGTCGAGGGCGGCGGCGCCGGGGCGGCGCACGGTGATGCCCTTGAAGAGGACGCGCTCGAGGTAGGTCAGGTTTTCGCGGTCGCGGGCGACGTCGTAGGGGAAGCCGGTGGCGATGAGGCTGCCCAGCAGCTTGGGCGACCGCGAGACCCGCATGGGCCGCCCGTTGAAGTAGGCCCCGCCGCCGCGGGTCGCGGTGAAGAGGTCGCCGCGGGCGGTGTCGAGCACCACGCCCACCATCACCTCGCCGCGCACCTCGAGCCCGATGCTCACGCAGTAGAAGGGGAAGCCGTGGGCGTAATTCACGGTGCCGTCGAGCGGGTCCACGATCCAGCGGTACTCGCCCTCGCCCTGCTGGCCCTCCTCCTCGCCGAGCACCACGTGGCCGGGGTGCCGCTGCTCGATGAGGGCGCGGATGGCGGCCTCGGCCTCCTTGTCGGCTTGGGTCACGACGTCGGTGGGGGTGGACTTGGTGCTCTGGGTGAAGCCTTTGTCCTGGTAGAGCTGGTGGATGCCTCGAGCCACGTAAGCCGCGGCGAGCGCGGTCTCGAGGAAGGGGCGCAGGTCCATACCCGCCTACCATACCAGGACTCCGGCCCAGCCCGAAGGCTCCCCTCATGCGGCCCAAACCCTCGGCCGGTTTAATCGGACCGGGAGGAGCCCATGAAGCTACGCCTCGGTCTTTTCGCCTTTGTGGCCCTGCTCTTCGCCGGGTGCATCCCGGTCGTCGTGCAGCCCGACGCCCCCCCGCCCGCCGGGGTGACGGCGCTCGAGGTGCGCACCAACTCGGCCGACGCCGTGGTCTTCGTGGACGGCCGCGAGGCCGGGCGGGTGGGCTCGGACCGCGTGCTCGTCTTCAGCCGCATCCAGCCGGGCAGCCACGAGGTGGTGGTGCTGGCGCCGGGCTACGAGGCCTTCGTCCAGAACATCCGCATCGCCGCGGGGCAGTACTTCCGGCTCGACGTGGTTCTGCGGCGGCTGTAACGCCCCGCGCCCGGCCCGCTGTTACCTGGCGGTAACGTGCCTCGAGCTACCCTCGCCTCGAAGGACGGTCGGGGGAGGACGCGGGTGCGGGTGCTCAACGTACGGCTCAAGCTCAACCAGATCCGCCGCGTCGACGAGGGCAACGGCATTGGCAGCGCCGAGCCCTGCTTGTGGACGGTGTTCTTCAAGATCGACGGCGACACCGCCCGGGTGAGCCCGGCCCTGGCGCTCACGGGCACCGCCACCGTGCGCGGCACCCCGGGCAGCCACGTCAACCTGTCCGGCCACGACGCCGAACCCGGCGAGGCGATCGCCATCCCCTCGGCGGTCGGGGAGTTCAACACCGTGCTGCGGCCCATCCCGCTCGAGCAGCCCCTCGGCGTCGGTGACGTAGGGGGCGTGGTGGGGTGCGTCGCCGTCCTGACGGAGGAGGGCGGCGCGGTGGGCCCGGCCCTCGCCAGGGGACACGCCGCGCTCGACAAGGCCGTGCGCGAGAGCCTCGACGCGCTCGTCCCCACCCTGAACTTCGCGCACCAGGAGCCCACCGGCGCCGGGATCGAGCAGATGAAGGCCAAAGTCGGCGCGGCGGTGACCAGGGCCGTCGAGAACAGCGTCTCGGCGCGGGAATGGCTGAAGGGCTTCGGCAACGTGGACGACCGCGCCGGCGGCGGGGTCTTCTTCTACGACCACGAAGAGCTCGAGCGGGCCGCGGGCACGTCCGGCCTGGAGATCTGCCAGCGCTGGCGCGGCGAGGGCGGCTGGGAGCTGCGCGGCCGGGTCACGGCGACCCTGGCGTAGGCGGCGGTGAGCCGTGGGCGATCTTCCGCGCCACTAAAAACCGGTGCCTTCCCGTCAGGTCGGCCCTGACCTGAACCCCTTGCCAGCCCTGGCCTGCCGCCTCCTCGGCCAGGGTTGGCGCGTTGTCGGGGGAGAGCTCGAGCGCCAGCCAGCCCCCGGGCCCCAGCGCCCCGTAGGCGCGCTCGAGCAATTCGCGGGGCATGTCCAGCCCGTCGGGGCCCGAGTACAGCGCGACGTCGCGCTCGTAGGCCAGCTCGGGCGGGGCTTCGGCGCGGTACGCCTCCGGCAGGTAGGGCGGGTTGGAGATCAGCAGGTCGAAGCCGCCCAGCCCGGCGGTGAAGGCCCCCTCGAGCACCTCCACCGCCAAGCCCAGCCGCTCGGCGTTGGCCCGCGCCAACTCGGCCGCCGCCGGGTCGACGTCGGTAGCCCACACCCGCGCGTCGGGGCGGGCGTGCTTGAGCGCCAGCGCGATGGCCCCCGTCCCGGTCCCCACGTCCAGCACGCGGGGGCTGGGGCGCTGGGCGATGAGCTCCAGCCCCAACTCCACCAGCGCCTCGGTCTCGGGCCGGGGGATCAGCACCCCCTCGCGCACCTCGAGGGTCAGGCCGCAGAACTCCACGTCGCCCAGCAGGAGCTGGAGCGGGTAGCCCGCCAGGCGCCGCTCGAGCCAGCCCCGCACCCGCGCCCCGGCTTCGGCCCCCACCTCCTCGCCCAGGCGCAGCAGAAGGCCCTGGGAGCTGGTCCCCAGGGCCTTGGCGAGCAGCCAGTAGGCCTCCTGGCTCGGCTTGTGGGCGCTCTCGAGGCGGTTCCCCAGCTCGTTGAGCAGTGCCCGCACCGTCACGGCTACTCGGCGTCGGGGGCGGTGTCGGGCTCTTCGGGCAGTGGCGGCGCGTTAGGGTCGCGCGGCAGGATGACCACGTGCCGCTCCTCGCCCTCGCCGTAGGAGGTGGTGGTGACGCGCGGGTGCTGCTTGAACATCAGGTGGATCATCCGGCGCTCGCTGGCCCGCATGGGCGGCAGCTCCACCGGCTGCCCGCTGACCTCCACCTGCAGCACCGCGTCGGAGGCCATGCGCTTGATGCGCTCCTCCTGGCGCTTGCGGTACCCGGCGGCGTCGAGGATCACCCGGTAGGCCCCGCCGAACTGCTTGGCCATGTACGCGTTGGCGACGAACTCCACCGCCTTGAGGGTGCGCCCCTCCTTGCCGATGAAGCGTCCCAGGTCGCCGCCGAGCACCTCCACCCGCAGCAATTCCCCGTCCTGCCGCACGTCCAGCGAATAGGCCGGGTCGAGCCGCAGCAGCAGCCCCACCATGAAGCTCTCGAGCGCCCGCTTCGGGTCGCTTTCACCCGCCGTGCTCGGGGCCACTACCCCTACCGGCTCTTCCTCCTTGAGCACGGTGGCAGGCGGTGCCTCGCCCTCCCCGATGCCCAGGTCGGAGAGCAGGTCATCCAGACCCCTCTTCTTCTCGTCCATGAGCAATAGAATATAACGCTCGGGGCCGAACGCCCAACGCGCGGTAGCCGATAGCCGAACGCCCAACGCCTAACGCCGGTCGTACGTCGTACGTCCTGTGTCGTACGCCAAACGCCAAAACGCAAGACGCAAGACGCAAGACGCAAGACGCAAAACGCAAGACGCCAAACGCCAAACGCATAGACCCTCGGCTCTAAGCCTTGATGCCGGCGGGGAGGGAAGGGGAGGGATGGACCACGAGGCACACGCTAGGGGCCACGAGCTGACGGCTGACCGCTGAAGGCTGATGGCTGATGGCTGATGGCTTCCTGCTATACTCAGTAGGTTATGGATTTGCCGACCCTGCAACACCGACTCGATGCCCTCAGGGGGTATCTTTGACATCGCCGGTAAGGAAGACCGGCTAAAAGAACTCGAGCACAAGCTCAACGACCCCAACCTCTGGAACAACCCCGGCGAGGCGCGGGCCGTCTCGCAGGAGAGCACCCGGCTGCGGCGGGCGGTCGAGGGCTATAGGCGCCTGGAGTCCGACCTGCAGGGGCTCCTCGAGCTATGGCCCGAGATGAGCGCGGAGGAGCGCGAGCAGATGCAGCCCGAGCTCGAGGCCGCCGCCCGGCAGCTCGAGGAGCTCTACCACCAGACCCTGCTCTCCTTCCCCTACGCCGAGAACGCCGCCATCGTGACCATCAAGCCGGGGGCGGGGGGCACCGAGGCCTGCGACTGGGCCGAGATGCTGCTGCGCATGTACACCCGCTTCGCCGAGCGCCGCGGCTTCAGCCTCGAGATGATCGACCTCGAGCCCGGCGCCGAGGCGGGCATCGACTACGCGCAGTTCATCGTGCGCGGGGAGAACGCCTACGGCCTGCTCTCGCCCGAGGCCGGGGTGCACCGCCTGGTGCGGCCTTCGCCCTTCAACGCCCAGGGCAAGCGCCAGACCAGCTTCGCCGCGCTCGAGATCATGCCCGAGGTCGATGAGTCCGTGGACGTGCAGATCAACCCCGAGGACCTGCGCATCGACGTGATGCGCTCGCAGGGCAAGGGCGGGCAGGGGGTCAACACCACCGACTCCGCCGTGCGCGTCGTCCACCTCCCGACCGGCATCATCGTCAAGTGCCAGGTCACGCGCAGCCAGCAGAAGAACAAAGAGATGGCCATGAACATCCTGCGCTCGAAGCTCTTCGAGATCGAGTGGAGGAAGAAGCAGGAGGAGCTGGCCCGCCTCAAGGGCGAGTCGCGCCCCATCGAGTGGGGCAGCCAGATCCGGAGCTACGTGCTCGACAAGCAGTACATCAAGGACCACCGCACCGGCGAGATGCGCCACGACCCCGACCAGGTGCTCGACGGCGACCTCGAAAGCTTGATCTGGGCGGGGCTGGAGTGGAAGGCCGGGCGGCGGGAGACGGTCGCCGTGGGCGACGACGAGTAGGGCAGTGAGCGGGGGTCGCGCAGTGGGGCGACACCCGTGAGCCGGGTCATCCTCATCGCCGGGAACGTGGCCGTGCATGAGGCTTGCGGTCCTCGAGAACAGCGAGTAGCACGCTGTCTATCACGCGCCCAAAAAACGGCAGGAGGATCATTTGATCCTCCTGCTAAAAACCAGGACTGGGTTACTTGGGACGCAACTCGCACCGGGGTAAACGGCGTATTTCCCGACTGCTTATGGGCTCCACGTCCCGCGCCCAACTGCCGATCAAGCCATTGCCTGCCCAGATAGGCCCTTCCTTGAAGGTGAAGCAATAGATCGCTCTGCGATCATCGAAGCTCTTTTTGTTATCTTCGAGAAATACAATGGTTGCCAACATCCCATTCTTGTAGTAGATGGCAAGTACGTCATCCTCGCCAGCCAGGCCATCATAGCTAATGTAATCACTATCCAGGCTGGGCTTTCCCCGTAGGACAAAGGTCCGGGAGGTGGCGTTTGGACCTTCTAGGGTGAGTTCCCAAACAGCTCCTGCCTTGATAGGAAACTCATCCGCGGACATAAGGCTTGGTGCACAACCGGCCAGCAAGAGGATACCGAAGACGAAAAACCGACTGAAGGACTTGGGGCGCATCAACAACCTCCTACGAGAGGATAACAGCTAATGATTCCAGATGTGCCAGAAATGCACATCAACCAACCTCGAGGCTCGGCGCTATTTGGGCCTCTCGAGCTGTTCAGCAAAAGCTGAATCCCAGACTTTGACTTTGAAAGCTATCGAGTCGGTGGTTAGCTCGAGCCTCAGCAGGGTAATCGCTACGCTGACCAGCCGAATGCCGGGGCTGATCGGGTTATTGGGGCATGGCTCGAACGGCGGCTCACCCTTCGTCGCGCAGCCGCTCGAGGTCGCGGCAAGCAGGCGGGGAGAGGAGGTAGCGGCGGAACAGGGACATTGCTTTTATGGTCGCATAAGTGTCGGTGGTCGGTAGCCGGTAGCGGGATGCCGGGCGCGGGTCGTACTCCTGGGTCGTACATCGTACGTCCTACCTCGTACGCAAGACGCCAAACGCAAAACGCCAAACGCCAAACGCCAAACGCCAAACGCCAAACGCCTTGGCCCTCGACCCTTGACAAACCACTAACCACGGGCCTTTGGCTGATGGCTGACCGCTGACAGCTGATCGCTTACCGCTCCCCGTCCTAAAGCCCACCTCCACCGCTTTCTCACCCTCTTCTAGCCGAACGCTTAGTAAGGTTCAGACTGATTCTTTTCCGCAGGGGGTGGGGATGCGTATTTTAGGGATCGTTGCACTGGTTTGGGTGATGTTTTCGGGGGCTTTCGGTCAGAAGGCCCAGCAGTTCGACATCTACCGCTTCGCCGTGCCGCAGGGTTGGGAGCGGCAGGACCGGGAGGGGGTGGTCTTCCTGCTGCCTCGAGGCCTGACGGGCAAGCAGGTGGTGCTGATGACGGTGCTCCCCAGCCAGGAGTTCGGGGGTGACCTCCGGGAGTGGTTCGAGCAGGCGCTGGGGCGCTTCCACCAGGACCACGAGGTGCTCGAGCGCACCGAGGTCCAGACCAGCCGGGCCCAGCCCGGCGACTACCCCGTGCTCGCGCAGGGGGTGGTCGTGCGGGACCCGAAGGGTACGACCCAGTACCGCTTCTACGTCGCAGGCCAGGCCGGAGGGCGGGTGGCGCTGGTGATGTACGCGACGAACTCGAGCGAGCTTTTCCTCCGGTACGAGCCCGCCTTCAAAGCTTTCCTCGACTCGCTCGAGTTCCACCCGGCCCAGGCCAGCGCGCCCAAGCCGGGCCCTTCCGCGCCCCCGCCCACGGCCAAGCTGCCGCCCGTCAAGAGCCCCACCTACGCCGACATCGTGCGGCTGAAGCTCGACCCCGAGCGCCAGCCCCTGCCCGACGAGTTCCGCTGCTACGCCTTCGCCAAGGGCGACGACTACTCCAAGCCCGCCTTCGCGTTCCAGTTCTTCGGGAAGAACCAGTACCGCACGCCCGGCGGCAGCGGAACCTACGCCCTCAAGGCCGACGGCAGCCTGAGCTACGTGGTGTGGAAGAGCGGGCCCTTCGCGGGCTCGAGCGACGCGTTTTTGCTGTTCGACGACTACGGCCAGCAGCTCGAGCTGCGCGACGTGGGGCCCCAGGAGCGCGACTACTACTGCTACCAGCAGGGCGCGCGCGAGCAGGTCGCCCGCCTCGAGTTCCGCTTCCGCGACCCGCAGCCGGGCAGCTACCCCTGTGTCCGCACCGACGGCTCCAACCAGCGCGGCGGCACCCTGGAGATCCTCCCCGGTCGGCGCTACCGCTTCGGGGGCGGCGAAGGCCGCTACACCGCCGACGTCCTGGGCCAGCAGGACGAGGACTACGGCCGCGTGGAGTTCGCCAGCGGCCCCCTGGCCGAGCGCGACGCGTTCTACTCCGAGGACGAGACGGGCCTGCGCCAGTTCACCGTGCACGGGAAGGACCGCCTGGAGTGCCGCCTGACGGTCGCCAAGCCCACCCGCCTTCCGCGCTTCGGCCCGGCCAAGGCCCCGCCCCCGCCGCCCGGCTCGGGGGGCCTCGAGGGGCGCTTTTATAGCTGGGGCCTCGACGTGATGGCCTCCAGCGGTACCCCCAGGTGCGGCGGGCTGTGCTGGGACCTCTATTTCTTCCACAAGAACGGCTACGTCTACACCGGCGAGCCCGAGGAGGGCCTGGAGGAGGCCGACTGCAGCCGCACCAAGCCCAACGGCTTCCCGGTGTGCGAGGTCTACCGCGTCCAGGGCAACCAGATCGTCATCGGCGGGGGCAAGCCCGTGGCCTTCCAGCGCAGTGCCGGGGGGCTCAAGCTCGGCGGGAAGACCCTCACGCGCCTCGAGCCCCTCGACGGCCTCAAGCTCCAGGGCCGCTACCGCTCGCTGTCCGCCTTCAGCACCAGCGTCGGCGGCAGCGGGGGCGGCTTCTCGGAGGTGGTGCTCACCTTCGGCCGCGACGGCCGCTTCGTGCGCGAGGGCGTGTCGGGCTACTCCTTCAACGCCACCGACACCGGGACTCCCGGCGGCGACACTACCGCGGGAGTGGCCGTGGGCAGCCAGCGCAGCAACAGCGGGACCTACCGCTTCTTCGGGAACACCCTCGAGCTCGAGTTCGGCGACGGGCGGGTGGTGCGCTACTTCGCCTTCGTGGGCGAGCGCGACAAGGGCGGGAAGGTCAAGCTCCTGCGCCTGGGTGGGCGCGACTACTCGCTCGAGGAGAAATAGGGCGGTTCGCGGCTGGGGGTGGCCTGGTGACGCAGAACCGCGGTGGGGCTCGGGCACCGATTGGCATTAGACCCGGACCCACCCTTTAGAAGGATGCCCGCGCCCACGCGGCGGCCGACACTGAGCGCGACGGCTGGGGACGAGGGGTTGTGCGCAGCGCCCCAGGCCTCAGCCCCGGAGGGACTCATGAGCCGATCGAAACAGCAAGGCAGTACCCGGCAGCGAAGCGGCCAGGGCCAGCGCGGCGGTGCACAGGGCGAGGGCACCCGCGAGGTCCGGGGCGGGGTCGCCCAAAAGGTCCAGCCCGACGAGCAACTCGCCGCCATCGTAGGCAAGGAGCCGCTCACCCGGGCCGAACTCACCAAGCGGATCTGGGATTACATCAAGTCCAACGACCTCCAGGACACCGAAGACCGCCGCCAGATCCTCGCCGACGACCGCCTGCGCCCCATCTTCGGCAAGGACCGGGTCTCGATGTTCGAGATGACCAAGCTGGTCAACATGCACGTGCGTTGAGCAGGAATTGGCAAGGGTCTGATGGGTTGAGCCGTCAGCTTTCAGCGGAAGGCTCGGCCCATGCTAGACCCCTTCCCGCGCGCGGGGAGGGGNNANAC
>NZ_KE387023.1:2099277-2116247 GCF_000430045.1 Calidithermus chliarophilus DSM 9957
GANNCAAAAAGATAGCCTCTGAAGGTCTTTGGTTTGGGTGATTATCTTTTTGAATCCGGTATTATCCCCCCTGACCCCCCTTGTTAAGGGGGGAACAAGGCGTCTTGCGTTTGGCGTACGACGTAAGACGTACGACCCGCGTCTTGCGTTTTGCGTCTTGCGTCTTGCTTTTTGCGTACGACGTACGACGTAGGACGCACGACCCGCATTTCGCGTTCGGCTATCAGCTATCGGCTATCGGCTATCGGCTATCGGCGTTCGGCTATCGGCGTTCGGCCATCGCCTCACTCCAACACCGCCCCGTACCGCGCACTGCTGACCAGCCGTGCGTACCGCGCGAACAGGCCGCTCTTGTAGTGCGGTTCGGGGGCTTGCCACTTGGCCTTGCGGGCTTCCAGGACCTCGGGGGCGACCTCGAGCTCCAGCGTCCCCGCGTCGCAGTCGATGGCGATGGTGTCCCCCTCCTCGACGAGCGCGATGGGGCCGCCCAGGTAGGCCTCGGGGGCGACGTGGCCGATCATCAGGCCCTTGGTGCCGCCGGAGAAGCGGCCGTCGGTGATGAGGGCCACCTCGGGGCCTAAGCCCTCGCCCACCAGGGCGCTGGTGACGGAGAGCATCTCGGGCATGCCGGGGGCGCCCTTGGGGCCTTCGTAGCGGATCACCACCACGTCGCCGGGCCGGATCTGCTTGGCCAGCACGGCTTTCATCGCCCCCTCCTCGCCGTCGAAGACCCGGGCCGGGCCCCGGAACTGCTTGCGCTCGGTGCCCGCCAGCTTGAGCACCGCGCCTTCGGGGGCTAAGGAGCCGTGCAGCACGCGCAGGCCGCCCTCGGGCTTGAAGGCGCGCTCGCGCGGCACCACCACCTGCTGGCCGGGGGCCTCGGGGGCGTCCTTGACCTCTTCCCACAGGGTCTTGCCGGTGACGGTCTTCTGGTCGCCGTCGATCAGGCCGCCCTCGACCAGGCGGCGGATGATGAGGGGGATGCCGCCCGCCTCCCACAGCTCCCAGGCGGTGTAGGTGCCCCAGGGGCGCATGTCGGCGATGACGGGGGTCTGGCGCGAGACGCGGTCGAAGTCCTCGAGCTCGAGCTTGACCCCCACCTCCCGCGCGATGGCCATGAGGTGCAGCACGGCGTTGGTCGAGCCGCCGGTGGCCGCCACGGCCGCGATGGCGTTGAGGAAGGACTGGCGGGTGAGGAAGTCGGCGGGCTTCCAGTCGTTGCGGATGGCCTCGGCCAGCACCCGCATGGCCCGGCGCCCGGCGGCCTTCTTCTCGGGCACGACGGCGGGGATGGAGTTGTAGCCGACGGGGGAGAGGCCCAAGACCTCGAGCACCATGCTCATGGTGTTGGCGGTGTACTGCCCGCCGCAGGCCCCGGGGCCGGGGATGGCGGCGCGCTCCACCTCGGCGAGCTGCTCGTCGCCGATCTTGCCCGCCGCGTGCTGGCCCACCGCCTCGAACACCGAGACCACCGTGAGGTTCTTGCCCCCCAGCTTGCCCGGGGCGATGGAGCCGCCGTAGAGCACCAGCCCCGGCACCCCCGCGCGGATGACGCCCATGGCCCCGCCCGGGTTGGTCTTGTCGCAGGCGACCAGCGCCACCATGCCGTCGTAGAGGTAGCCCTGCGCCACCAGCTCCACCGAGTCGGCGATCACCTCGCGGCTGATGAGGCTCGCCCGCATCCCCGGCGTGCCCATGCTGATGCCGTCGGAGATGGCCGGGGCGCCGAACTCGAAGGAGTGCATCCCCGCCTCCTTGGCCCCCTCCTTGAGGTCGGCGGCCAGCTCGCGCAGGTGGAAGTTGCAGGGCATGCCCTCGGTCCAGGTGTTGACGATGCCCACCCAGGGGATCTTGAAGTCTTCGTCGCTGACGCCCACCGCCCGCAGCATCGAGCGGGCCGGGGCCTGTTGGGGGCCTTGTTTGATCCGGTCTGAACGCATAGCACCTCCGGTGCGCCCGGCGCCTAACGCTGAACGCCTAACGCTGATGGTCCGTTGCGTTCGACGTTCGGCGTTCGACGTCAGGCATCGTTGTACGTCGCAATCCTACCGTGGAAGCGGTGGGGGTCGTTCTGGAGCAGCCGCACCAGGGCCCGGGCGGTCTCCTCGGGCGAGCGCAGGCGGCCCTGCTCCGCGAAGCCCTGGAACATCGCCGCGATGGGGCCGGGGGCCTCGCGGCCCTGGCGCTGCATGTCGGTGTCGACGGTGCCGGGGCTGTAGACGAAGCAGGTGACCTTGGGCTCCTCGGCGGCGAGCTGGAAGGCGAGGTAGTGCTCGGCGGCCTTGGCCGCGCCGTAGGCGCCCCAGCCCGGGACGTTGCGGCTGGCCGCCCCGGAGCCCACGAACACCGCGACCCCGCCGCCCTGGCGGGCGAGGTTGGGGTAGGCGTAGCGGGCGAGCTGGAAGGCGGCCTTGACGTTGGCCCCGAACACCTCGTCGAACTGCGCCTCGCTCAGTTCCCACAGGGTGGGGCCGGGGTGCAGCACCCCGGCGTTGTGGATGAAGCCGGCGAAGTTGCCGATCACCTTGGCGGCCTTGACCAGGAATTGCGCGGTCTGGTCGGTCGCCGCGTCGCCCGCGACGGCCCGCGCCTGCACGCCCAACCCGCGGCACTCCTGGGCCACGGCCTCGAGCGCCTCCGCGCCGCGCGCGCCCAGCACCACGTTAGCCCCGGCGCGGGCGAGCTCGAGGGCGAGCGCTCGCCCGATGCCCCGGCTGGCCCCGGTCACGACCCAGGTCTGGCCCTTCAGGCTCAACTACACACTCTCCCAGGTGGCGATCTTGCCGTGGAAGCGGCGGGGGCTGCCCCCCAGCAGGCGCACCAGCGCCCGGGCCGACTGCTCGGCGCTGATCACGTGGCCCTGCTCCACGTAGCCCTTGAACAGCGGGCGCACCACGTCGGCGCCGCCGCCTTCGGCCGCGAGGAGCTGCCGGGTGTAGTCGGTCTCCACGATGCCCGGTCGGTAGACGAAGCAGATGACGTCGGGGGCTTCTACGGCGAGTTGGCGGGCCAGGTGCTCCTCGGCGGCCTTGGCGATGGCGTAGACGCCCATGCCGGGCACGTTGTGCTCGGCGGCCCCCGAGCCCAGGAACACCGCCACGCTGCCCTCCTGGCGCAGCAGGTGGGGGTAGGCGTGGCGGGCGAGCTGGTAGCCGCCCTTGACGTTGGACTCGAGGATCTCGTCGTACTGGCTCTCGACGAGCTCGTACACCAGCGGCCCCGCGTTGAGGATGCCCGCGTTGTGGATGAATCCCTTGAAGGGGCCGAGCTCGAGCGCCGCCTGCACCATCTGCCGCGTCACCGCGTCGCTGGCCGCGCTTCCGGCCACCGCGACCACCTGCACGCCCAGCGCGCGCACCCGGTCGCGCACGAATTCCAGCGCCACCTGGTTGCGCGCGCCCAGCACCAGGTGGGCCCCGGCCTTAGCCATCTCGATGGCGAGGGCTTCGCCGATGCCCCGGCTGGCCCCCGTGATGATGAAGCTCTTGCCGCGCAGGTTCATCCGACCACCTCTTACGCCCAGCCTACCCTCAAACCGCGGCCCGGTGCAGGGACGCGACTACTTGCCGCGCGAATTCCTGCGTGCTGGCCTTGCCGCCGAGGTCGGGGGTGGGGTTGGTGGCGAGGGCGCGGCTCACCGCCTCCTCGATCTCGCGGGCGATGTCGGGACGGTCGAGGGCGTGGGTGAGCAGCATGGCCGCCGAGAGGATGGCGGCGGTGGGGTTGGCGATGCCCTTGCCCGCGATGTCGGGGGCCGAGCCGTGCACCGGCTCGAAGAGGGGGGTCTTGGCCCCCAGGCTGGCCGAGGGCAGCAGGCCCAGCGAGCCCGGCAGCACCGAGGCTAAGTCGGAGAGGATGTCGCCGAAGATGTTGCCCGTCACCACCACGTCGAAGCGCCCCGGCTTGGTGACGAGGTGCATGGCCATCGCGTCCACGTACTGGTGCTCGAGCCCCACGTCGGGGTAGTCCCGGTGCACCTCCCCCACCACCCGCCGCCAGAACTCGCCCACCTCGAGCACGTTGGCCTTGTCCACGCTGCACACCTGGCCGCGCCGCTTGCGGGCCGCCTCGAAGGCCACCCGGGCGATGCGCTCGACCTCGGGCCTCGAGTAGCGCTCGGTGTTCCAGCCCTCCTGTGCGTTCATCCCGCGCGGGGTGCCGAAGTAGATGCCCCCGGTGAGCTCGCGGATCACCAGCACGTCCACCCCGCGGGCGATCTCGGGCTTGAGGGGGGAGAGGTGCTCGAGGCCGGGCAGCACCTTGGCCGGGCGCAGGTTGGCGAAGAGGTCGTGGGCCTTGCGGATCGCCAGCAGGCCGGTCTCGGCGCGGACGTCGCGGGGCACGTTGTCCCACTTGGGCCCGCCGATGGCGCCCAGCAGGATGGCGTCGGCCTCGAGGCAGCCCCGCGCGGTCTCCTCGGGGTAGGGCTTGCCGTGGGAGTCGATGGCGTTGCCGCCGAAGGGGAAGGCCTCGAACTCGAGCCCGAGCCCGTAGGCCTCGTCGGCGGCCTTGAGCACGTCTACGGCGGCAGCGGTCACTTCGGGGCCGATGCCGTCACCGGGAAGAAGGGCGATTTTGGGCATGGTTTCCTTTCTGTCGAGCGTCGTACGTCTTACGCCTGCGTCCTGCGGCGTACGCAGGACGCGTCAGCTTTTCACCGCTTTGGGCAGCCGGGCCGACGCCTGCTCGAGCAACTCCCCCGCCTCGAGCAAGTCGGCGATGGGGTCCCAGCGGCCCGAGACCAGGGCCTTTTGGGCGCTCTCGGGCAGGCTCACCCCGAAGGCCTTGTCGGCGTAGCGCACCTCCAGCCGCTCCACGTCCACGGTGACCTCGAGGGCCGGGTTCTCCGCCACCGCCGCCGCCAGCGCCTCGATGTCGGCCTTGCTCGCGCTCACGCAGGGCATGGACAGCGCGGTGGAGTTGCCGAAGAAGATCTCCGCGAAGCTCTCCCCGATGAGGGCGCGGAAACCGGCGCGGTAGATGGCCTGGGGGGAGTGCTCGCGGGAGCTGCCGCAGCCGAAGTTGGCCCCCACCAGCATGATCGAGGCGCCCTTGAAGCGGGGGTCGTTGAGCGGGTGGGGCTTCTGCGAGCCGTCGGGGCCGTAGCGCTCGTCGTAGAACAGCGCCTCGCCCAGCCCGTCGAAGGTGACGACCTTCAGGTAGCGGGCGGGGGTGATGCGGTCGGTGTCGATGTCGTTGCCGGGGACGTGCACGGCACGTCCGATGACTTGCTGGATCTTCTCGAGGGCCATTTCAGTGTGCTCCTTGCGTTGCACGCGGGTAGCTCGTAGCCGGTGGCCGGTAGCTCGGGACGCCGTGGGGGTTCGCGCTCATGCCCCCACCAGCTCCCCCACGCCGAACACCTCGCGCGCGTCGCTGATCGCGCCGGTCACGGCCGCCGCCGCCACCATCACCGGGCTCATCAGCACCGTGCGGCCGGTGGCCGAGCCCTGCCGCCCCTTGAAGTTGCGGTTGGAGCTCGAGGCGCACAGCTCCTCGCCCACCAGCTTGTCGGGGTTCATCGCCAGGCACATCGAGCAGCCCGCGCCGCGCCACTCGAAGCCCGCCTCGCGGAAGACCTCGGCGATGCCCTCCTCTTCGCACTGCCGGGCCACCACCTGCGAGCCCGGCACCGCGATGGCCCGCACGCCGGGGGCCACCTTGCGGCCCTTGAGGTACTTCGCCACCTCGCGGAAGTCGGAGATGCGGCCGTTGGTGCAGCTTCCCAAGAAGGCCACGTCGACCTTCACGCCCTTGATGGGCTGGCCGGGCCGGAGCTTCATGTGGGCCAGGGCCTCCTCGAGCCCCGCCCGCTCGGACTCGGGGTAGAGGGCGGGGTCGGGCACCCGGTCGGTGATGGCGCAGCCCTGCCCCGGGTTGATGCCCCAGGTCACGGTGGGGGCGATGTCCTCGGCGCGGATGTTCACCACGTCGTCGTAGCGGGCGTCCTTGTCAGAGGCCAGGGCCTTCCAGCGCTCCACCGCCCGCTCCCACTCGGCCCCCTTGGGGGCGTAGGGGCGGCCCTCGAGGTAGTCGAAGGTGGTCTGGTCGGGGTTGACGTAGCCGCAGCGCGCCCCGCCCTCGATGCTCATGTTGCACACGGTCATGCGCTCTTCCATGCTGAAGTTGTCGAAGACGCTGCCGCCGTACTCGTAGGCGTAGCCCAGGCCCCCGTTGACGCCCAGCACCTTGATGATGTGCAGGATCACGTCCTTGGCGTAGACGCCGGGCCGCAGCCTCCCCTCGACGTTGATGCGCCGCACCTTGAGCTTGCCCATCGCCAGGGTCTGCGTCGCCAGCACGTCGCGCACCTGGGTGGTGCCGATGCCGAAGGCGATGGCCCCGAAGGCCCCGTGGGTCGAGGTGTGGGAGTCGCCGCAGGCGATGGTCATGCCCGGCTGGGTGATGCCCTGCTCCGGCCCGATCACGTGCACGATGCCCTGCTGGCCGCTGCCGACGTCGAAGAAGGTGATGCCGTGCTCCCGCACGTTCTCCCGCAGCTTCCGGATCATCTCGTCGGCCTGGGGGTCGGCGAAGGGCTCGAGCAGGCTGTGGGTGGGCACGATGTGGTCCACGGTGGCGAAGGTGCGCTCGGGGAAGCGCACCCTGAGCCCGAGGTCCTTGAGCATGCCGAAGGCTTGGGGCGAGGTGACCTCGTGGATCAGGTGGGTGTCGATGAAAAGCTGCGTCTGGCCGTTGGGCAGTGTCCGCACGGCGTGGCTTTCCCAGACCTTCTCGTACAGGCTTTTTCCCATTTCCGCTGACCTCCCGCGCCAATAGCGCAGCACGAAAGGCTTCCGGGGGTTCCCCGGAAGCCACAGCGCTCGCACGCGCCTAAGCCCACGGGGTCGGTGGGCTTAGAACTAGGCGCTGAATCCGCTGGCGCATTGGGTCGAGTATAGCTTTTGGTATACCAAAGCGTCAAGGGCCGGCGGGGGAGTGGCCTGCAGGACGACAGGGCGAGGGGTAGGAGCCTCGAGGCCCGCCCCGACCCGCGCGGATGAGAATTGTGGAGTATCATGCGTGGGCAACTCGGGAACGAGGGCGTAGGGCGCCGTTGACGCCACCTTTTCTGGGTTTGCCGGTACAACTGGAGGCAAACGATGATGCGTACGTTGCGGTTACTGGGAATGGCATTGGTGGTGGCGCTGGGCGGTTGGGTGGTCGCGACCCACACGGCCGCGAACATTTTCGACATCGCCCGGGAGGCCCTCGAGAACGACGACTCCGGCCTCACGCTGGTCCAGACGGTGGCCTTCCTCTTCTCCGAGGAGGACGACAGCTTCACCTACTCCTTCGAGACCGTCAAGGACACCGACTACAAGGTCATCGTCGTCACCGACGAGGAGGTGATGGAGGACGTGGACGTGGAGATGGCCTACGAGAACGGCAAGGCCATCTTCAGCGAGAGCGACCCCGACACCACCCAGGTCGAGCACGAGTTCACCTCCGAGGGCGGCGTGGTCGAGATCACCCTCACTGCCGCGTCCATGCCCGACTCCGACGGCTACGCGGCCATCCTGATCCTCGAAGACTACTGAGCAGGTGCCGGTAGCCGGTAGCCCATAGCCACGTCGGGCACGACGGACCAGGGCGGCCCCCGAGGGCCCTGCCGAGAGCTGCTCGAGCCCCCACCCCGGCCGGAAGGCCGGGGTTTACGTTTGGCATTGGGAACCATTGCGAGGAGTGAAGAGGCTATAAAGCCGCTTCTGAACGACAATTTGCTTGCCAAGCCTACCGTTTATGGACTCACTCGAGGTATAGAATCTTGGAACGAGGAGCGCATGAGCGATAGTGACTTCCTTGGAGTGGGTTGGGCCTTCCCGGTCGGCGTGGACAAGCGCGGCCGGATCGCCCTCGCCCGCCACGAGACCGACATCGAGCAGGCCATCCGCATGATCCTCCTGACGCCCAAGGGCCAGCGGGTCATGCGGCCGGAGTTCGGCTGCCAGATCCACGACCTGATGTTCGCGCCCATGGACGCGAGCACCATGGGGCTGGCCAGCTTCTACGTGGAGGAGGCGCTGAAGGTGTGGGAGCCGCGCATCGAGGTGCTCGAGGTGCGGGTCCAGCCCGACCCCGAGCGCGAGGAGCGCATGCTCATCCACATCCACTACGCCGTCAAGGCCACCCACGACAAGCGCTCGCTGGTCTTCCCCTTCTACCGCATCCCGGGCGAGCTGCCGGAAAGCACTTCTTGAGTGGGTCCAGATAGGAGAACCATGCCGCTACCTACCCCCAACCTCGACGACCGCCGCTTCCAGGAAATCGTCGACCAGGCCAAGCGCCTGATCCCCCACTACTGCCCCGAGTGGACCGACCACAACGTCTCCGACCCCGGCGTAGCCCTCATCGAGCTCTTCGCCTGGATGACCGACATGGTCCTCTACCGCATGAACCAGGTGCCCGACAAGCTCTTCACCCGGTTCATGGAGCTCGTGGGGGTCAAGCTCCAGCCCCCCAGGGCGGCCCGGGCCCCGGTCACCTTCTACCTCTCGGCCCCGCCGGAGCAGGACCTGCTCATCCCCGAGGGCACCGAGGTCGCCACGGTGCGCACCGAGACCAGCCCGGCCATCGTCTTCACCACCGAGGTCGACCTGCTCGTCCGCCCGCCGAAGGTGCTGGGCGCGTTCCAGTACTTCGCGCAGGGCCCCCAGGAGAACGCCTGGATCGCCCACGACCTGCGCCGCCTCGAGCTCCCCGGCGAGCGCCTGCCGCTCTTCTCGCCCGAACCCCAGCCGGGCGACGCCTTCTACGTCGCCCTCGAGCACGACCACTCCAACCACGTGCTGGCGCTGGTGCTGGAGTGCGAGGAGGCCGGGGGGGCCGGGGTGGACCCGCGCCGCCCGCCCCTGGAGTGGCAGGTCTGGCAGGGCCCGGTGAGCCGCTGGGTGCCCTGCGAGCTCGAGCACGACGGCACCGGGGGCTTCAACTACTCCGGCGAGGTCATCCTGCACCTGCCGCCCATGCAGCCCGGGGCCTTCCAGGGGCTTTCGGCCTACTGGCTGCGGGTGCGCCTGAGCGAGGCCCAGGCCGGGCCCGGCGGCTACAAGGTCTCGCCGGAGATCCAGAAACTGCGGCTGGAGGCCCGCGGGGGCACGGTGGGGGCCCGCCACGCCACCACCGTGCTCGACGAATACCTGGGCCAGAGCGAGGGCACGCCGGGCCAGGGCTTCAAGCTGCGCTTCGCCCCCGTCTTGCCGCGCGACCCCCAGCGCGACACCCTCACCGTCGAGCCCCCCGGCGGGCCGCTCGAGGCGTGGCAGGAGGTCGAGGACTTCGCCGACTCCGGCCCCGAGGACCGGCACTACACCCTCGACCCCCTCGAGGGCACCCTGACGCTGGGCCCCGCCCTCCTGCAGCCCGACGGCTCGGTCTACCGCTTCGGCCAGATCCCGCCCAAGGGCAGCGTGCTGCGCTTCAGCCGCTACCAGTACGGCGGCGGCGTGGGCGGCAACGTGCCCAAGGGCGCTTTGAGCGTGCTCAAGTCCTCGGTGCCCTACGTGGCGCGGGTCACCAACCGCCAGGAGGCGGTTGGCGGGGCCGACGCGCAGAGCCTCGAGGACGCCAAGGTGCGCCTGCCCCAGTTCCTGCGCACGCGCCACCGGGCGGTCACGGCCGACGACTACGAGTACCTTGCCGCGCAGGTGCCCGGCGTGGCCCGGGCCTGCTGCCTGGCCCCCGGGGCTCAGCCGGGCGCCCCGGGCGACCCCAGGCCCGGGGAGGTGGTGCTGCTCGTCCTGCCGCAGGTGCGGCGCCGCGAGGCGATGCCCCAGCCCGAAGATCTCGCCCTCTCGGCCGAACTGCGGGCCGCGGTGCTCAACCACCTCGCCGACCGGCAGGTGCTGGGGAGCCGCCTCGAGGTGCGCGCGCCGCAACTGGTGTGGGTCACGGTGGACGCCCGCCTGCGGCCCACCGACCCCGCGCTCGCCGCCGAGGTGCAGGCCTGGGCCGAGGCCGAGCTCTACCGCTACCTCAACCCCTTCACCGGCGGGCCCAGGGGGCAGGGCTGGCCCTTCGGCCGCGACCTCCACGTCTCCGAGCTCTACGCCCTGTTGCAGCGCCACTCGGGGGTGGAGTTCGTGGAGGAGCTCCACATCGGCCTCAGCGAGCCGGGCTCGAGCGCCCCGCCCCAGCCCGCGCCCCACCGCCTCAGCCTCGCCCGCGGCGCGCTGATCTGCTCGAGCCGCCACCGGGTGCGGGTGTTATGAGGGGGCCGCCCCCGAGGACGGGGGCGCTTCTTCGTGCTTGTTCTAATGAAGCGCTATCGTGGCTATACCGCAAGGTCTACAAAGAATTACAGCTAGATTAACTTGCAAAAAAGCTCGCTATGAATAAACTGTAATTCGTCCATGTTGATGGATATTCACGAAGGGTTACGGAGGCTGATTTTCGAGCGGGGGCAGATCGACCCGCGCTACGTCGACGTGGAGTTCGAGACCCCCAGCCGCGAGTGGCTCGGCGGCCTCAACCGCCCGACCGTCAACTTCTTCCTCTTCGACCTCCAGGAGAACACCGCCCTGCGGCAGAGCAACCTCGAGGTCGTGCGGGGGGAGGGCAGCCACAGCGTGCGCCGCCTGCCGCCCCGCCGCTTCGAGCTGCACTACCAGGTCACGGCCATCTCCGAGGAGACCCGCGACCAGCACGAGATCCTCTGGCGGGTGATGGTCACCCTGCTGCGCCACCACCAGCTTCCCGAGGACTACGTGCCCGTCCGGGCGCGCTGCGCGGGCCTTCCCCTCCTGGCGCGGGTGGGGCAGCCCGAAGACCACCCCCGCCTGCGCGAGCTGTGGACGGGGCTGGGGTCGGCCCCGCGGCCCGCCCTGCTGTACGCCCTCACGGTCCCGGTCGACCTCGAGACCGCCCTCGAGGCCCCCGTCGTGCTCACCCGGACCACCCGCTACGCCCCGCTCTCCGGCGGCCCGCCCGCCTGGTCGGAGGCCCCCTACCGCATCGGCGGGCGGGTGCTCGACCGGCAGGGCGCGCCGCTGGAGGGAGTGATGGTGTGGCGCGAGGACAGCGCCCTCGACGGCGAGGTGACCGACCGCGAAGGCCGCTTCGTGCTCGCCGGGGTTCCCCCGGGGGAGCTGCGCTTGCGGGTGGCCCGCGCGGGCGAGGGCCCGCGGCGCTTCGTGCTCCAGGTCCCGTCGGACCGCTATGAAATCGTGCTTTAGGACCACAGGAGGATAAAGGGAAATGCCAGAGTATCTTTCGCCAGGCGTCTACGTCGAGGAAGTCAACACCGGCCCCCGGCCCATCGAGGGGGTGGGCACGGCGATGGCGGCCTTCGTGGGCTTCGCCCCCGCCGGCCCCGCCAACAAGCCCCAGCTCATCACGAGCTGGCAGCAGTACGTCGAGACCTTCGGCGCACTCGAGGACGGCGTGCGCAACCCGCACATGCCCGGGGCCTACCTCTCGCACGCCGTGTACGGCTACTTCAACAACGGGGGCAACCGCTGCTACGTGACGCGCGTGGTGCCCAACACCACCCGGAACGGGGCCGTCGCCCAGCCCGCCCTGGCCCAGTTGCCCAGCCGGGTCTCCAAGGCCGTGCCCAGCCTGACCTTAGGGGCCAAGGGCAGGCCCAGCAGCGACATCGTCGTCGAGGTCACCCCGCCCTCGGCCGAGGACGCCGGGGAGGGGGCCTTCAACCTGCGGGTCAAGATGGACGCCCTCGAGGAGAGCTTCGAGAACGTGGTGGTGGGCCGCCCCGCCAAGGGCGCCAAGGCCACCGCGCTGGCCGAGGCCCTCAAGACCAGCACCCTCATCGAGCTCGTCGAGGAGAAGACCGCCGGGGCGCTGGCCGAGCGGGCCCCCGAGGTGGGCAGCTACGTGATCAAGGCCGGCCAGCCCACGGAGGCCCTGGCCGTCAAGGCCGACAGCTTCGTGGGCAACGTCGACGACCGCTCGGGCCTCGAGGGGCTCGAGATCGCCGAGGACGTGACCATGGTCGCCATCCCCGACCTGATGTCGGCCTACCGCATGGGCATGATCGACCGCGAGGGCGTCAAGGCGGTGCAACTGGCCCTCATCGCCCACTGCGAGCGCATGCAGGACCGCCTCGCCATCCTCGACCCCCTCCCCGACATGACCCCCCAGGAGGTCAAGCGCTGGCGCGAGAAGGAGGCCAACTTCGACTCCAAATTCGCCGTGCTCTACTACCCCTGGATCAAGGTGGCGATGCCGGGCGGTGAGCCCACGGCGGTGCCCCCGTCGGGCCACGTCGCCGGGATCTGGGCCCGCAACGACCGCGAGCGCGGGGTGCACAAGGCCCCGGCCAACGAGATCATCCGCGGGGCGCTGGGGCCGGCCCTCGAGATCACCAAGGGTGAGCAGGACACCCTCAACCCCGTGGGCATCAACGCCATCCGCTCCTTCACCGGGCGCGGCGTGCGGGTGTGGGGGGCGCGCACCCTGTCCTCCGACCCCGCCTGGCGCTACGTCAACGTCCGCCGCCTCTTCAACTACGTGATGAAGTCGGTGGAGCGCGGCACCCAGTGGGTGGTCTTCGAGCCCAACGACGTCAACCTGTGGGAGCGGGTCAAGCGCGACATCACCGCCTTCCTCACCACCGTCTGGCGGGAGGGGGCGCTGTTCGGCTCCACCCCCAACGAGGCCTTCTACGTCAAGTGCGACGCCGAGCTCAACACCCCCGAGGTGCGCGACCAGGGGCAGTTGATCGTCGAGATCGGCATCGCGCCGGTCAAGCCCGCGGAATTCGTGATCTTCCGCTTCTCCCAGATGACCAGCGGGCAGCAGGGATAAGGACTGTCGCGGGGGCCGCCATGGGCTCACCGCCCGGCCCCCGCGGGAGGAAACTCGAGCGCAAGGAGGAGAACAGATGGCGAGCATTCCGGTAAACGTAGCCTTTTTCAGCGTGGAGTTCGGCGACAAGCTCAAGGGCGTCTTCCGCGAGATGTCCGGTCTGGGCAGCGAGAACGAGGTCACCCAGCAGCGCGCGACCAACGCCAAGGGCGAGGTGATCTGGTTCCAGATCCCCGGCAACCTCAAGTGGAACCCGGTGACCCTCAAGCAGGGCATCACCACCGACCCCAGCTCGCTGAGCCTGTGGAACTGGCGCAAGGAGATCGAGGAGGGCAAGTACGAGTCGGCCAAGGAGAACGGCTCGATCGTGATGTACAACCAGGCCGGGGAGGAGGTGGCCCGCTGGAACTTCGAGGGCGCCTGGCCCTCCAAGATCACCGGCCCCGCCCCCAACGCCAACTCCAACGAGGTCGCCATCGAGGAGCTGACGCTGGTCTACGACAAGTACATCCGGGTGAAGTGAGCCCGGCCCAGGCCCCACGGCCGGAAGCTCTATGCCGTGGGGCCTGCCCCCCTGTATGCAAACCCTTTTCGAGTTCACCCTCCCCCACGGCTACCTCGACGAGCAGGGCCACCTGCACCGCCGGGGGGTGATGCGCCGGGCCACCGCGCTCGACGAGGTCGAGCCCCTCGCCGACCCGCGGGTGCGGGCCAACGAGGCCTACCTGGGCATCGCGCTGCTGAGCCGGGTGCTGCTGAGCCTCGGGAACATCCGCCCGGTGCCCGAGAGCGTGGTGGAGCGGCTGTTTGCCACCGACTACATGTTTTTGCAGGAGTTTTACTTACAGGTCAACGGAAGCGGCCCCAGGCCGATGTTCCCCGAGCGCCTCAGCCTGGTCGAGACCGAGTGCCCCGCCTGCCGGGCGCGCTTCACCCTGGACCTGGGGCAGCTCGAGGACGCCCCGCCGGAGGGCCGTTAGGAGGCAGACGTGACCCGACCGCCCGACGCGGGGCCCAACCCGCCGCCCGAAACCCGCCCCGACGCGTCCCCGGCCATCGACCTCGAGGCCCTGGCTGAGCGGGTCTACCGCCTGCTGCGGGAGGACCTGCGCCTCGAACGCGCGCGGGAGGGGCGGGAGCGCGGGCGCTGAGCGACCGAGGAGGAGTGCTGCGAAGTGCTGAGGATACCGTTTTTGGGAGGACCCGGGCCCGTCACGGGGACCTCGAGGTTTTACGTCGACATCGGCGGCGTGGGCAAGGCGATGTTTACCGAGCTGGGCGGCCTGCAGATCGAGACCGAGATCAAGGAGTACGCCGAGGGCGGGCTCAACGAGTACGTCCACCGCCTGCCCGGCCGCACCAAGGTGGGCAACCTGACCCTCAAGCGGGGCATGGCTCAGGACGACCGCCTGCTGCGCTGGTACCTCAAGGTGGTCAGCGGCCGGATCGAGCGCCACAACGTCACCGTGCAGGTTTTCGGGGTGGACGGCTCCAAGCTCTTCCGCTGGGACTTCAAGGACGCCTACCCCGTGAAGTGGATCGGGCCGCAGCTCTCGGCCAGCGGAAACGCCCTGGCGATCGACACCCTCGAGCTCGCCCACAGCGGCCTGACCTCCTTCCTGGAGAGGTGAGCCGTGTCGCCGCACCGGCTCCTCGACCGCCTGCGCCTCCAGCGGAACTTCGCCCGCTCGCTGGCGGTCTACCGCGTTTCACTGGCCCGCCAGGCCTGGAACGCTCCCGCTCCTCCGGCAGCCCCGCCGGGGAGGCACGTTCCTTTTCTGCGCCCCGGTCCCATTACCCGGCCGCCCCAGCCGTCGGGGCCCTACTCCCAACCCGCTCGCCCCGCCCCGGCTCCGCCCCGGCAGGAAAGCGTTCCTCGTGCTCCGGTACGTCCGCCCGAAGCCCGTGAGCTCCTCGAGCCCGGCCTCGAGATCGACATCCGCTTCGACGAGCCCGTGCCGCTCGAGGCCACCCAGCCTTTGACGGAGGCTGCACAGCCTGTCTCGTCCCCTGCCGAGGCGGGTGTTGCCGGTGAGGAAACCCTACAGGCGCAGGCCGGTGAATCCGATGCGGCCCCGCAGGGTGAGCCGGAAGGGGGGCAGAAGCTCGAGGCCGACCCCTCGACCCCGGCCCCGCCAGTGCTCACCGAACGCCCCCCGGCGGTGCCAGGGCTCCAGGAAGCGCCCGAAACGGCGGCTCTACCGCACCCAGGTAAAGCCCCGGAACTGGCGGTCCGGCCCTACCGGGAGGGGCCGGAAACTGCCGATGTCCTCCGCTCCCCGAGCGAGGGTGTGCGGGCGGCCCGGGACATCCCCCGGCCGCCCGCGTCGCCCCCGGCCGAGGCCTGGGTCCCACCGGGTGAGCCTCAGGAATTCTCGGTCCTGACCGATGTTCACGAAGTTCAGGCGTTGGACCAGGGGGCAGAGCCGGGCGAGCAGAGCGGCGCCGGTCCAGAACCCCGGGGCCTGACCCCTGAGGCGGAGGCGGCGCCAGGCAGTGAGGCGTTGGAGCCTGCGGGCCGTTCGGTCGCTTCGATGCTGCCCCCGGAAGAAAACGCTTTGGGGGGTGCACAGCCTGAGGTTTTGAGCACGGCGGAGGTGCCTTCGGTGCTCGAGCTGGCCGCGAGGTTGCCGGCAGAGCTCGAGCCGCCCGTGAGGCCATTGCCACCTCAGCCTCCGGGCGAGGTCGCGGAGCAGGCGGAGGGCTTGGCCTTGGCTCCGGATAGCGCCGGGCCGGTGCCTGCTCCAGGGCTTCGGGAGCGGTTGGAGGGCCTCGAGCCGCCCCCGCCCCAGGGGTCGGGCGAGCTCGACGGGATCGCTCCGCGGCCCGTCCAACGGGCCCAGGCCGAAACCCCCAACCCCGTGCCGGAATCCGGCCCCGTGCCCGAAAGTGCCGCGTCCGCGAGCCAGCTCGGGGGAAGCGTCCCGGAGGCGCCGTTGCCCGAGCTCGAGGCACAACGGTCCGAGAGGATCGAGGCGTCGGGGAAGGCCGCCGACCTCGCGGCCGGGGCGGAACCTTCGCCGGGACCGGCGGTCGCCCCGCTGCCCGAGGTTTCACCGCCGGCCCAGCCTGCGTCCCCGCCCCAAGTGCCCGCCCCCGAGCCCCTGCCGGACGTGTCCCGCTTGCTCCCCGCGGCGCCGGAGGTCGAGTTCTTCCGCCCCCGCCGCTCGAGGCCCCGGCCGCCGGAGCCCGAGAAGGCGCCCGTGCCACCGGAGGAGGCCAAAGCTGGGGAGACGCCGCCTAAAAGCGAGCCGGCCGAAGCCCGCGAGGCCCAGGCTGTCCCGCCCACGGCCGTCGCTCAACTCTTCGAGCGCCTGGCGCGAACCTGGCCCCAGCCCGGCGACTTCCAGCGGCTGAACCCGGGCCGCACGAACCCTCCCGTACCGTCCCCGCCGCGGGTTCCCGCCCCTGAGCCCGGGGGGGCCCCGGCACGCGGGGAAACGGCGCAGCGCCCGCCGCAGGCGCAGCCCTCCAACCCTCTGCTCGAGACGTTCCAGCGGCTCGCTAAGACCTGGCCCAAGCCCGGGGAGAGGGTGCAACCCGGCCTGATCCCTTCGGCGGGGGCTCGAGCCGAGACTGGCCGTTCGTTTGAGGGGGCGGAAGGGCTGGAAAACGCCGGGCTCGAGGCCCCCCAACCCGGCCTTCCCGCCGGAGAGGTGGCCCGGTTCCTGGCGCTTCCAGGGCTCGACGGTTCCCCGGCCGCATCCGCGCCGCCCCAGGCTCGAGCCTGGCGGCTCCCCGACACGCCCGCTCCCCCGCCCGATCCGTTACCCCAGCCGACCCCTCTGGCCGACTCCACCCGCCGCTTTCTCGAGCCCCTCCTGGGCTTCGACCCGGCCGAGTTCCCGGTTTACCGTGACCCCACGGCCGACCGGATCGCCTCGGCTTACCGCGCCGACGGGGTCAACGTCGGCAGGGCGGTGTTCTTGTCGGCGGGCCACCACAGCGACGAGCCGCGCAGCGTGGGCCTGCTGGCGCACGAGCTGACCCACGCTGCGCGGCAGCAAGAGCCCCGCTTCGTCCCCCCGGTACTGCGGGCCGTCCGGCCCCAGGCCAGCCCCGACAGCGAGGAGGGGGTCGCGCAGGGCGTCGAGCGGGAGGTCCGGCGGTTGGCCTACGCCTTTCAGCATGACCCGGCGCCGCTTCCCGCGCCGGAACCCCCTGCCGTTCCCGTGGCGCCGGCGTTCGCTCGCGCCGCCTCGAGC
>NZ_KE387023.1:2116347-2168066 GCF_000430045.1 Calidithermus chliarophilus DSM 9957
CCCCGCAGCACCAGACCCCCACCCCGGCCCCCCAGCCCGCCCCCGACCTCGACGCCCTGGCCCAGCAGGTCTACCGCATCCTCAAGCGCCGCCTGGCCGCCGAGCGCCGCCGCGAGTCCTGAAGCGAGGTGATCCATGAGCCTGAGCAAAGCCTTCCTCATCCCCCTCGAGGGGGAACACGCCAACCAGCGCATCGAGTGCCTGTTCAACCCCAACGAACTCAGCCTCTCCAAGTCCAACCAGTGGTCGGCCGGCCCCAACGGCGCCAAGGACTCGCCCAACCGCGAGTTCGGCGGAGGCCAGCCCATCAGCCTGCGCGTCCAGCTCTTCTTCGACACCCAGGGCCTGCCGCCCGAGCGGCGCCGCAGCCTCGACGTGCGCGAGTACACCAACCCCATCTGGAAGCTCATGCTCGTCGACAAGACCCTCACCAACGACACCACCAAGAACGGCCGCCCGCCCAAGGTGCGCTTCCAGTGGGGCCTGATGACCTTCTTCGTCGGCGTCATCACCAACATCTCGCAGCAGTTCAGCCTCTTCCTGCCCAACGGCCTGCCGGTGCGGGCCACCCTCGACCTCACCCTCGAGCAGGCCACCAACGAGAACGAGCTGCCCATGCAGAACGCCAGCTCCGGGGGTTTGGGCGGGGAGCAGGTCTGGACGGTCAAGGACGGCGACACCCTGGCCTGGATCGCCCACAAGATCCTGGGGGACGCCGGCAAGTGGCGGCGCATCGCCGAGGCCAACGGGCTCACCAAGGTGCGCGACCTGGTCGCGGGCCAGCCGCTGGTCATCCCGGTGGATTGAGGGAGGCGCCTTGTCCAAGGTTCACGAACACCTCTCCGACCTGGCGGTGCGCCTGGGGGGCCGCGACGCCCCCCCCGAGCTGATGAACGCCCTCTGGGAGGTCACGGTCGAGAACACGGTGCACCTCCCCGACGTGGCGACCCTCGTCGTCCACGACCCCGCCCTCCGCTGGACCGACTCCGAGCTCTTCGAGCCCGGCACCGAGGTCGTGCTCACCTCCCAGACCGGCAACGTCAAGGCCACCATCTTCGAGGGCGAGGTCGTGGAGGTCGAGCCCGAGTACGCCGGGGCCAGCCCCCGCCTGATGGTGCGGGCCTTCGACCGGCTGCACCGCCTGACCCGGGGCCGCCACGTGCGGCGCTTCGCCAACGTCACCGACGGCGACATCGTGCGGCAGGTCGGGCAGCAGGCGGGCTTAGACCAGGTCGAGGTGGGCCCCCAGGCCGACGCCCAGGTGTACGAGTGGGTGTTCCAGGACAACGAGACCAACCTGGCCTTCCTGCAGCGCCGGGCCGCTGCGCTGGGCTACGTGGTCTACGTGCGGGGCAAGACCCTGCACTTCGGCCCGCCCCAGGGCGAGCAGGCTGCCCTCGAGCTCAAGTGGGGGGAGAGCCTGGCCGAATTCCGCCCCCGCCTCACCACCCTCGAGCAGCCCAGCGAGGTGGTCGTGCGGGGTTGGGACTTCGAGAAGAAGGAGGCCGTCATCGGCAAGGCCAAAGCCGGGCAGTTCAAGCCCAGGGTGGGGGAGAGCGGGGAGGGGGGCGAGAAGGCCTCCAAGGCCTTCGGCGAGGCCCCCCAGCTCGTGGAGTGCCGCCCGGTGCGCACCCAGAAGGAGGCCCAGCTCCTGGCCGAGGCCGCCGCCAACAAGCAGTCCGGGCGCTTCATCCAGGCCGAGGGGAGCTGTGGGGGCAACCCCGCCCTCGTGGCCGGGGCCAGGATCCGGGTTTCCAACGTGGGGCGGCGCTTCTCCGGGGAGTACGTCGTCACCACCGCGCAGCACGTCTACGCCCAGCACGGCGGCAAGAGCCGCTACACCACGCACTTCACGGTATCGGCCAACTACCCCCTCACCCTGCTGAGCCTGCTGCGGGGGGCCGAGGAGCCGCCCAGCCGGGTCGGGCTCGCCGTCGGGGTCGTGACCAACAACGACGACCCCAAGGGCTTAGGCAGGGTCAAGGTCAAGTACCCCGCGCTCTCCGACGAGGCCGAGAGCGACTGGGCCCGCGTGGTGAGCGTGGGAGGCGGCAAGGAGCGGGGCGTGGAGTTCCTTCCCGAGGTCAACGACGAGGTGCTGGTGGCCTTCGAGTTCGGCGACGCCAACCACCCCTACGTGCTGGGCGGCCTGTGGAACGGGGTGGACACCCCGCCCAAGAAAAGCTCGGAGGTCATCGCCAGCGGCAAGGTCAAGCAGCGCCTTATCCGCTCGCGCACCGGCCACCTCGTCATCCTCGACGACTCCGACGACGCGCCGGGCGTCACCATCAAGGACCGCAACGGCAACGTCATCCACCTCGACACCAAGAAGGACACCCTCACCGTCGAGGTCAAGGGCGACGTCAACGTGATCGCCAAGGGCAACGCCAGGGTGCAGGCCCAGCAGAACCTCGACATGGAAGGCACCAACGTCAAGGTCACGGCCAAGGCCAACCTCAAGCTCGAGGGCAGCGCCATGGTCGAGGTCAAGGGCGGGGTCATCAAGCTCAACTAGGAGTGCTCATGTCCAAACCCGCCGCCCGCATGACCGACAAGCACGTCTGCCCCCTGCCCTTCCACATGGCCGTGCCCAACCTCATCGTGGGCGGCAACCCCACGGTGCTTATCGGGGGCCAGCCCGCTGCCTGCGCCGGCGACCTCACCACCTGCGGCGCACCGATAGCCATGGGCTCGAGCACCGTGCTCATCGGGGGCAAGCCCGCCGCCCGCCTAGGCGACACCACGGCCCACGGCGGCAGCATCCTCTCGGGCTGCCCCACGGTGCTCATCGGCGGATAGCCCCGGCCCGCGAAGGAGTTGGCAAACATGCCTAAAGCCCGTGCCCCCCGCGAGCCCAAGCCCGAAGCCCAAGCGGAGCGGGCCGCGGTCCGGCCCAGGAAGCAGCCCACCTACGAACCGGAGCCCGACCACGATTACCCGGCCCCCCAACCCGTCCGGGCCGGGCCTCCCGTGCCCCCCCGCCGGGCCCGCCTGCAGCGGGAGTGGCTGCACCTAGAAATCCAGCGCTACCGGCGTCAGCTCGAGGAGGCTGGGGAGGCCCCTCCCGACCTTGGCGAAAGGATCCGGCAGCGGCAGGGCAAGGGCAGCCCCCTCCCCGCCGCCCTGCAGGCCCACCTCGAGCGCCACCTGGGCGCCCCCCTGCCCAAGATCGTGATCCACGCCGACGAGGAGGCCGACGCGCTGGCCGGGGCGCTGGGGGCCGAGGCCTTCACCGCCGGCCAGGACATCTTCTTCCGCCAGGGCGCCTACGACCCGGAAAGCGAGGCGGGGCAGAGGCTCATCGCCCACGAGGCCGCCCACGTGCTGCAGCAGGCCCGGGGGCCGGTGGACGGCACGCCCATCGAGGGCGGGGTTAAGCTCTCGAGCCCTTCCGACCCCTACGAGCAGGAGGCCGAATCCAGGGCCCGGACCCTTCCCAAGCTCGACTGGCGCGCCGCCACGCCTCAGCCCCCCGAGCCCTGGAGCAGGGCCAGGGAGCGCTGGCAGGACACCACCCAGCGCCTCATACGCGAGTACCGAGCCCGCCAGGACGGCCCAGCGATCGCCTCGGAGCTCCGGCGCCTCCACCCCGACGACCGCAGCGCCGTCGAACGCGCCCTGCAAACCTTCCTCAGCCGGGGCGAGTGGCGCAGCCTGCAAAAGGCCCTCGAGGCTCCTACCCCGGCTGCCTCACCCGCGGCTTCGGTCCCATCCGACAAGGACCCCAAAACTGCCCCCGTCGAGCCGCTCGAGCCGCGAGCCGCTACCCCCCGTATCGAGCCGCGAGCCGCTACCCCCCGTATCGAGCCGCGAGTAGCTACCCCCCGTATCGAGCCGCCAAACGCTACCCCTCGGCCCGAGCCCACGGTGGTCCAGCGTTTCGCCAACCGCGAGGTGGCGGTGCAGCATAACTGGCTCACCGATGGCCTGAAGAAGGTGGGCAACGCGGTGGGGAATGCCGCGGGCGCGGGCTTCGACCTCATCAAGGACAAAGTCGCCGACCTCGCCGCCAACCTCCCCGGCTATAAGGAGCTGACCCAGGCCCTGGGCCGCGATCCCATCAGCGGAAAGAACGTGCAGGTTCAGCCCGGCGCCTTCCTCAACAAGCTGCTCGGCCTGCCCGTGGTTCCCCCCTTCGCTCGCAACGTGCTCGAGGGACTGCAAAAGGCCGGTGAGGCGGTGAGCCGCGGATGGAACTGGTTCAAGGGCGAGTTGGGCAAGCTCAACCTGGGCCCGGCTTTCAAGAACATCGTGGATGGCCTGAGATCCCTGGGCCCCAGCGACCTGCTGAGCCCGGTCAAGGCCTTCAACGAGAAGGTCAAGGCCCCGGTCATGGCCCCCATCAACCGCTTCCTCGGGTTGGCCAAGAATAGCGTCTTGAAGCTGGGCGAGTTCGTGCTGGACGCCCTCGCCAAGAACCCTACCGCTAAGCGCGTGGTGGAGGGGGTCAAGGGGGCGGGCGGGGTGCTGCTGGGCATCCTCAAAAACCCCGGCGCCTTCGCCCGCAACATGATTAAGGCCGGCAAGGGCGGCTTCGAGGGGTTCAGCAAAAACGCCCGGACCCACCTCACCACCGGCCTGGGCGAGTGGCTCACCGGGGCCAGCGGCGGCATCGGCTTCCCCCGCCGCCTCGACGACGCCATGGCCTTGCTCCCCGTGGCGCTGGGCATCATGGGCTTTTCCTACCGCAACGTCCGCGCCAAGCTGGTCAAACAGATCGGACCGCAGGGAGAACACATCGTCTCGAGGGCCGAAACCGCCACCGACGGATCCCTCTCGGCCTTCCAGGCCCTCAAGAACAGCGGCCTGCACAAGGCCAAGGACATGGGCGAGGCCGCCAACCTGATCAAGACCGAGGCAATCGGGGGGATCAAAAACTACGTCATCGCCGAGGTCATCAAGAAGGCGGTCATCAAGGTGGCGAGCCTGCTGATCCCCGGCGGGGGCTTCGTGCAGGCCATCCTCTCGGTGTTCGACACCGCCATGTTCTTCGTCGAGCGGGCCAAGCAGATCGCCTCGCTGGGCAGCTCGATCCTCAACTCGGTCTCGGCCATCGCCGCCGGCAACCTGACCGCCGCGACTCAGCGGGTAGAACTCAGCCTCGCCAAAGCCATCCCGGTCACGCTGAGCTTCCTGTCGCGCTTCTTGGGGTTGGGGAAGATCGGGAACAAGTTGCGGGAGATCGTCAACAAGGTCAAGGGCAAGGTCGAGAACGTCCTGGACAAGATCGTCGCCAGGTTCACGCCGGTCATCAAGAAGTGGGCACAGGAGCCAGGGATCGGGAAACATGATGACCCCAAAGCCGCTCAGGGGGGGGATCATCGCACGAGGGCCCAGAAAGAGGCCGATGTCGGAAAAGCCGTAGCCGAAGCAGACAAGCTTCTGCTTGCGGATGAGGCTACTGAGCAAGGCATCAGGGGCGGCTTACCGGCTATAAAGCAACGGTACAAGCTTAGCTCGATCTCCTTAGTCAAAGAGCCGGATGGGGCGTATCACGTCACTGCGGTTATCAATCCGACCGCTCGGACTCCCTCGAGGAAACTCCACACCGATTTTTACCCGGTCAGCATGGACGCAGAGCCCAACGATAAGGGGATTCTGGTTAAGTACACGACCAGGGCGGGTAAAAGCTTCCAGGTTCAGGTCGGGCGAAGCGGGCACGTGACCCAGGCACAGGGGTTTAGCCTTGACCTCACCTCCTTAGGACGTGGCGTCACGCAAGATCCTGCCAACAAGCAAAAAAATGCTGGGCAAAACAGCGCCCACATTATCGCCAACTGGTTTGGCGGTTCAGGCTACAAAAAGTCGCTCAACTTAATAGCCACCAGTGATTACTTTAACAAAGTAGTGATGGGTAGGGTAGAAGACAACATTGCTAGATGGGTAAAGACCACGAGCATCACGGCGTTTGATCTCTCTGTTACGGTCGATTGGGGGACTGTGAGCGAAGAAAGCGTGATCACAGGGATTATGCAGAATCTGCAAACGGCATCTGGCTTATCACCGGACAAGGCGACGAAGGTCAAGCAGCGGAGCTTGGCTCTGTTAGCCCGCTTTAAACCGCTACTTAAGGCAGTAGAGGATGTGACCTATAAAGCGGATGGAACTACAGCCAACGGCCAACAGAAAATCTACGGCCCTGTTTCTACCGGAAGAGATAAATGGCTCAAGACAGTATGATGCAGGCGAACACTATGCACGACGTAGAGCAGTTTGTAAGGGACTTTTTATCGGATGAGTACAAGCTACGCGTGGCTTGTTACAAAGAGCCTGACAACCTCAAGTTTGAACAAATGAGAAGTGAGCACAACGCCAAGTTTTACGCTGAAGACTTGGAAACATTTATTAGAAGACCGGAGAAGCCAGATCCCTCCTGGTATGAGGACGGAGCTAAATATCTTAGCGCTTTGCAGGAACGCATTCTTTTCCAAATCAAGAAGTTATCTGATGAAAAATCCAATGTGATTTATTCTGTTTACCTAAGTAGTGAACACAAGGGGGACCAGTCTTACTTCGAGTTGTACTTCCTAAAGGAAACGTCTCAGGGTTTGCGCATTACCTCCATCTACGTCACAGACAACGAGGGAGGCTTCGAGTACCTAGACGGAGAAGAAGTAGGTGAGCCCTTGAAGCTTATAAAAACGGTCAAATATCAGCCTCCGAGTGATCCTGCTGACCTCGAGGAATATGAATCCAAGTAGTCCAAGAATGGGGAGTAGTTGTAAGTTAGGCGAGTGGACGACACTCGACCGAGCGACGAACAGTGGGCGGTGATCGCACCGCTGTTGCCGCCCCAACCTGGCGCCGCGCCGTGGCGCGGCGTGGGGGCGTAAGCGCAGCCAGGACCGCGAGGTGTTGAGCGGGATCGTGTACCGGCTGAAGACGGGGTGTCGTTGGCGGGACATCCCCAAGGTCGGGGGCTACGCAGCCGGGGGTACTTGCCATTATCGGCACGACCGCTGGGTGAGGGAAGGGTTATGGGACCGCCTGTGGCAGCAGATACTGGGCAAGCTGTGGGCGGCGGGGAAGCTGGACTCGAGCCAGGGGAGCCTGGACGGTAGTCAGGTCCAGGTCAAAAGGGGGGCGACTGCCGAGCTTGGGGGCACAAGGGTAAAGGCTGCACCGTGATGGCCCCCACCGAGGCGCGGGGCATACCTGTGTCTTTAGCGGTGTATCCGGCCAGTACCCATGAAAGCCAAACCGCCCTGGCGGTCTTACAACGAGTGCGTATCCCCCGAGCTAAAGGTAAACCGAGAAAGCGTATCCGGGTGTTGGCGATGGACAAAGCCTTCGACTCTACCCCTCTACGCCGCAGGCTCAGAGCCAAGGGCATTCGCGCCTCCGTCCCTGAGCACCAGTTCCAAAACCGACGACGACGGGGCCCTAAGCCTAAACCCCACCCCGCCAGCCACAGACACTATCAGGTCGAACGCCTCCACGCCTGGCTGGACAACTACCGCGCCCTGGTCGTGCGCTACGGATGGCAAAGCCCACATCTCGCCTCGCCGTGGCGAGGCGACGGGGACTGATGGTCTTCGCCGCCCTGCTCCACTGGTGAGCCCTATTCTTGGACTACTTGATCATTACCTTTAATCTCTGTGTGACCGTAGACTGGGGACAAGTAGCCGAGGAAGCTGTAGTTGCAGGGATGGTAGATCAGTTAAAAGTTTGGCTGGCTCAGGATTGCCAGATCATAAGCAGGTGAAGATTAAGCAGAAGATTCTACGTGATCTCGTAAAATTTAAGCCTTTATTAAAAGCTGTGGAGGACGTTGAATATAGCGGAAATGGCAAATCGGCTAACGGTAAGACTAAAGTCTTTAGTCCTATCAATACAGGGCCAGACAGGTGGCTTAAGCTTAAATAGAGGATGTTTATGGATGAAGTTGAGATGTTCATAGAAGAGTTTGTTCAAGAAGAGTATCTTTTGTGGAAAATGGCCTATGAAGAGCGAGATGATGAGCTTTTTTGGGATGCCAGGAGTGCGTTTAATGAAAAGTATTATGCCAACAAAGATATGGAAACAGATGTTCGTAGGCGGAGAAATCCCGATGATGAGTGGTTCAAAGAAGCTCATACCTTCCTTGAGGGCAAGCAAAAACGTAAGCTTTTTATGATTAAGAAATTTGCCTATGCAAAGCTTGGAGAATTATATGGTGTTTACCTGAACAGTAGCAGTAAAGGATCAAACTCATTTCATGAGCTGATTTACCTAGCGAGAATTAAAGGTAAACCGAAGATTATTTCTTCATACATCACTGATTTGGAGGGGGGCTTCGAGCACTTCTTTGGCGCCAGGTTAGATAAACTTCCTGATCCTATAAAAGTTGTTAAGTACTCACCCCCGAGCGATCTTGCCGACCTCGAGGAATATGAGTCAACCTGATCAGAGGAACTATGGGAGAAGCTGACTGATTCGTCAGAGAGTTTCTCGAGAACGTCTTGGACAGGTTAGCGCTGGAACGGGCCTCAATCTGAAGCCACAGCAGGCTTGGCCATCTTTTCAGGGACGAAGAGGGTTAGCACGAAGATGGCCAGGGGCATCAGGGTGATCAGGGTCATGGTCTGGGCCAGCCCGAAGTGATCGGCGAAAGCCCCCAGCGCGGCTACCCCCAGGCCGGTTGCGCCGTAGGAAGTGCCCAGCGACAGCCCCGAGGCCAGCCCCACGTTGCCGGGCATGGCCTCCTGCATCATCACCACGATCAGGGGCCAGATGGAGGAGAGGCTGGCGCCGGTTATTCCCAGGAAGACCAGGCGCAGCCAGCCTTCGCTGTGGCTGAAGCCCCAAAGGCACAGCAGGGCCAGCAGGATGGTGACGATCATGGTGGGCCTGCGACCCAGACGGTCGGCGAGGAGGCCCCCGGACAGGGTGCCCATCGCGCCGAAGATCAGCAGCACCGTGACCATCAAGGCGGTGGCCTCGTTGCCCAACTGCGGGCCGTAGTAGAGGGGAATGAAGGTTTGCAGGCCCCCGGTGACGACCATGCGCAGGGTGATCAGGCTCATCAGGAAGGTCACCAGGCCGAGAGCCAGGGGAGCTTTGTGCCCCGCCGGGCGTACTTTGCGCGGCAGGTCCCGGGTGATGAAGCGCCACTGGCTCGCCAGCAGGGCCAGGCCGATCGCGGTGGGCACCAGCATCAGGAAGATGCCGGGCTTACCGAGGCGCTCGAGCAGCAGCGTCGCCAGGATCGGCCCCACCGCGAAGCCGATGTTGCCCCCGGAGAAGAAGACCGAGGTGGCGCTGGCCGCCCGGCTGCCGCTCACCGCACGGACCCTCGAGAGCGCTTCGGGGTGGAAGGCCGCCGAGCCCAAGCCGCTCAGGATCACCGCCAGCACCACCAGCCCGTAGCTGGGCAGCCACAGCACCGAAGCCATCGCCACCCCCGTCAGCAGGCACCCGGCCCACACCAGCCACTTGTAGCTCTTGCGGTCGCCCAGCAGTCCGAAGAGCGGCTGGGCCACCGCGATCACGACCTGGTTGGCGGTCATGATGGCCGCTGCCCCCGCGTAGCTCAGCCCGAACCCGCTCAGCAGCAGCGGCAACAAAATAGGCAGGGCCCCGGTCTGCATGTCCACGGTGATGTGGCTGAGGGTGATGGCGGCAAGGCTTTTGCGGTGAATCTCCGAGGCCATGCCCAGCACTTTAGCACTCTCGAGGACGGCGATTAAGCCGTCAGCAGTCAGCGATCAGCGGTCAGCCGTCAGCTCGTGGCCCGTAGTTTGTCTACGGTCGAGGGTCTAGGGCCAGGGCGTCTTGCGTTTGGCGTTTGGCGTACGGCGTAGGACGTACGACGCACGACCCGCATCCGCCACCCCCTCAAAGCTCCGTCCTCACCTGCCACAGCTCGGGGAACAGCACGATCTCGAGCGCCTTCTTCAAGTACCCCACGCCCGAGGTGCCCCCGCTGCCGCGCTTGTAGCCGATCATGCGCTCGACGGTGGTGAGGTGGTTGAAGCGCCAGCGGCGGAAGTTGTCCTCCACGTCGATGAGTTTTTCGGCGAGGTAGTAGAGGTCCCAGTGCTCGAGGGTGTTGCGGTAGACGGTGAGCCAGGCCTCGAGCACCGCCCGGTTGGGCTCGTAGGGCTTGGAGAAGTCGCGCTCCAGAACCTCGGTGGGGATGGGGAAACCCCGCTGGGCCAAAAGGCGCAGGGCGAGGTCGTAGAGGCTGGGGGAGTGGAGGGCGCCGTGCAGCAGGGCGTGGTGCTCGGCGTGGTGCTCGTGGGGGCGCATCATGAAGGGGTTGCGGTTGCCCAGCAGGAACTCGATGAGGCGGTACTGGTGGGACTGGAAGCCCGAGGCCTGGCCGAAGGAGGAGCGGAACTCGAGGTAGTCGGCGGGGGTCATGGTCTTGAGCACTTCCCAGGCGTTGGTCATCTGCTCCTGGGCGCGGCAGACCCGCGTCAGCATCTTGAGCGAGGGGTCGATGACGCCCTGCTCCAAGAGCTTCATCGCGCTCGAGAGCTCGTGGATGATGAGCTTCATCCATAGCTCCGAGACCTGGTGGATGACGATGAACAGCACCTCGTCGTGGGCGGGGGTGAGGGGGCGCTGGAGGGAAAGCAACTCGTCGAGGGCCAGGTAATCCCCGTAGGAGAGGTTGTTCTTGAAGTCGGTGTAGGCGCCTTCAGCCGGGTTGGGTTTGTTCATGATCGAACCTCACGGACCTGCTGCATCATCCGGCGCACCTCGGCGAAGGGCAAGCGGCCGTAGCGGGCCATCAGCAGAAACAGGTCGAGCCTTATCTTCCAGAGTAGCTCGAGGTCGAGCCCCCTCCAGCGCTTTAAGGCCAGCTCGAGCGCTCGTGGCTCGAGGCGGCTGCACTCGTACTCGAGCGACTGCCAGCCCGCGCAGCCCCAGTCGATGAGCCCCACGTACCTGCCCTGCTCGTCCGCGACGATGTTCTCGCCGAAGGCGTCGCCGTGGACGTAGGCGGGCCGGACGGGGTGGGGCGTCTCGAGCGCGGCGCGGAGGAACTCGAGCTCCTCCGCGCTCCACCCGGCTTCGGCCCGGGTGGCCTCGACGTGGGAGCTGTCGCCGCTTTTCCAGAAGCGCGGGGGGATGGGGCCGGGCTCGAGCGGGTCGGCGTGGACCTTCTCGAGGTCGGCGAGCAGCTCGTCCCAGAGCTCAGCGTGAGCCTTCCCGACCTCCTTCAGGCTGCGCCCCGGCAGCCGCTCCCAGATGCTGTAGCCCTGCCCCCAGGCCAGGGGGCGGGCGGTGCGGACGCCGCGCCCCAGGGCCGCCAGGGCCAGCCGGGCCTCGCGGGCGTGGTCGGCGAGGGCGTTTTTGGCGATGCGGACCACGTAACGCTCGCCCAGGAAGACCCGGTTGACCAGCCCGTGCCGGGCCGGGACCAGGACGCAAGGCGAACCTTCGCGGCAGAGGCCGTGCCGGCGCAGCAACTCGGCGGGGTCAGGTGACCTTGGCCCGCTCACGGAAGCGCTCGGCCTTCCAAAGCTCCTGGCTCATCACCCGCTCGAGGCGCTCGACCGCCTCGGCCACGTCCTGGTAGCGCAGGTAGAGCGGGGTGAAGCCGAAGCGCAGGATGTCGGGGGCGCGGAAGTCGCCCACCACGCCGCTGGCGATGAGGGCCTGCACGATGGCGTAGCCCTCGGGGTGGGCGTAGGCCACCTGGCTGCCCCGGCGCTCGGGCTCGAGGGGCGTGACCCGCTCGAAGCCGTAGCGCCGGCACAGGGGCTCCATCCGCTCGATGAACACATCGGTCAGGCGCAGCGACTTGCGCCGCACCTCCTCCATGTCCACGTCGGCGAAGACATCCAGGGCCTTATCCAGCGCCGAGAGGCTGAGCACGGGCGGGGTGCCCACCTTCATGCGGTGGACGCCCTCGGCGGGGTCGTAGAAGGGGTCGAAGTCGAAGGGCGAGCGGTGCCCCATCCAGCCGGTGAGGAAGGGGAGGGCCGCGCCCTGGTGCCGCCGGGCCACGTAGAGGAAGGCCGGGGCGCCGGGCCCGCCGTTGAGGTACTTGTAGCCGCAGCCGACCGCGAAGTCGGCGTTGCAGGCGTTGAGGCGCACCGGGAAGGCCCCCGCGCTGTGGGCCAGGTCCCAGATCACCAGGGCGCCCTTCTGCTGGGCCAGCCGGGTCAGGGCGGCCATGTCGTAGCGCCAGCCGCTGCGGTAGTCCACCTCGGTGAGCATCAGCACCGCCGTGTGCTCGTCGAGGGCGGCCTCGACCTCGTCCTTCTTCACCAGCCGCAGCTCGTAGCTCTCGCCCAGGAGCTGTTTTACCCCCTGCGCGATGTAGAGGTCGGTGGGGAAGTTGTCGATGTCGGAGACGATCACCCGGCGCTCGGGGCGCAGCTTGAGCGCGGCCAGCAGCACCTTGAAGAGGTTGATGCTGGTGGAGTCGGCGGCGACCACCTCGTCGGGCTCGGCCCCGATCAGGCGGGCGATCTTGGCCCCCACCCGGCTGGCGAGGTCGATCCAGCCGTGCTTGTTCCAGCTTGTGATGAGGTCCTGGCCCCACTGCTCCCTCACCACGCCCTCGAGGTGCCCCGCCACCGCCTTGGGCAGCGCCCCCAGCGAGTTGCCGTCGAGGTAGATCAGGCCCTCGGGGAGGGCGAATTCCTCGCGCTTGCGGGCCAGGGGGTCGCTTTGGTCCAGCGCAACCAGGTCGGCTCGGGTTGTCATGGCTGACAGTCTACCCCTGCCCCTGCCGCAGGGCCCGCCAGACCTTCTCGGGGGTGAGCGGCATGTCGAGGTGCTTGATGCCCAGCGCGTCCATCACCGCGTTGACTACCGTGGGGGTGGCCCCGATGGTGCCCGCCTCGCCGATGCCCTTCACGCCCAGGGGGTTGGTGGGGGAGCGGGTGCCGCCGCGGTGAGCCTCCACCCGCACCATCTGGTCGGCGCGGGGGAGGTTGTACTCGAGGAAGCTGGTGCTCTGGTTCTGCCCGACCTCGTCGTAGCTGATGCCCTCGTAAAGCGCCTGCCCGAGCCCCTGCGCCACCCCGCCCTGCTGCTGCCCCTCGACCAGCAGGGGGTTGACCACCACCCCCACGTCGTCGAGGGCCACGTAGCGCAGCACCCGCACCTGCCCGGTCTCGCGGTCGATCTCGACCAGCGCCAGGTGGGCGCCGAAGGGGTAGTTGGCCTCCTTGAGGTTGAAGGTGGCTTGGCCCTCGAGCCCCGGCTCCAGGTCCGGGGGCAGCTTGCGGGGGCTATAGGCGGCCTGCGCGACCTGCTCGAGGCTCACCGCCTTGTCGGTTCCGCGCACCCCCCAGCCCCGCTCGCCCAGCTCGACGTCCTCGGGGGCGGCCTCGAGCAGGTGGGCGGCGATGCGCCGCACCTTCTCGGCCACCTTCTCCGCCGCGTTCAGGATGGCCGAGCCCCCCACCGACAGCGTGCGGCTGCCGGCGGTGCCCATGCCGAAGGGGATGGCCAGGGTGTCGCCCTGCACGATTTGGATGCGCTCGAGGGGGATGCCCAGCCGCTCGGCGACGATCTGGGCGAAGCCGGTGCCGGCGCCCTGCCCGTGGGGCGAGGTGCCGGTGAAGACCACCGCGCTGCCGTCGGGGTTGATCCGCACCGCGCCGGTGTCCCAGCCGTAGCCGGTGATCTCCACATAGCTACAAAGCCCGATCCCCAGCAGGCGGCCCTCCTGCCGCGCCCGGGCCTGCTCGGCCCGCAGCGCCGCGTAGTCGGTGAGCTCGAGCAGCTTCCGCAGGGTCTCGGGGTAGGCCCCGCTGTCGTACTTGGCGCCGGTGAGGGTCTTGTAGGGGAAGGGCCCGCGGATGAGGTTCTTCAGCCGCAGCTCGGCGGGGTCGAGGCCCAGCTCGCGGGCGGCCATGTCCACCAGGCGCTCGAGGTAGTAGGTGGCCTCGGGCCGCCCGGCGCCGCGGTAGGCCCCGGTGGGGGTGGCGTGGGTGTAGACCGAGACGAGCTCGAGGTCGATGGCCGGGATCTCGTAAGGCCCCTGGAGCATCAGGAGGGTGCCGGGGGCGTTGCCCAGCGTGGTGTCGAGGATGTAGGCCCCCAGGTCGGCCACTACCCGGCCCCGCAGGCCCAGGATGTTGCCCTCCGCGTCGAGGGCCATCTCCAGGTCGGCCACCTGGGCCCGCCCGTGTACCGTCGCCACGAAGCTCTCGGCGCGGCTCTCCACCCACTTCACCGGCTTCTCGAGCCTCGAGGCCAGGTAAGCCACCAGGATCTCCTCGGGGTAGACGTTGATCTTGGCCCCGAAGGCCCCGCCCACGTCGGGGGTGATGGCCCGCACCCGGTTCTCGGGCAGGCCCAACGCCTCGGCCACGGTGCCGCGCACCTCGTGGGGCATCTGGGTGCTGCTCCACACCGTCAGGCTGCCCTGCACCTTGTCCCAGGCGGCCAGCACGCCGCGCGGCTCCATCGCGGTGGGGGCCACCCGCTGCTGCACCATCCGCGCCCCCACCACCCGGTGGGCACTGGCGAAGGCCGCCCCGACGTCCCCGGCAGTGGTCCTGCGCTGCAGGGCGTGGTTGGTGCCGAGGCCGGGGTGCACCAGCACCGCGTTCTGCAGGGCCTCGAGGGGGTCCGAGACCGCGTCGAGCGCCTCGTAGTCCACGTAGACCCGCTGCAAGGCGTCCTGGGCGCTTTCCCTCGAGGTCGCGACCACCGCCGCCACGGGCTGGCCCACGTAGCGCACGAAGTCCTGCGCCAGCACGGGGTGCTGCACCACCTTGGCGTCGCGCCCGCCCGAGCCGGGGGCGTAGAGCTCGGGCAGGTCGGCGGCGGTGTAGACCGCCAGCACGCCAGGCACCTCCAGCGCCTCCCGCGCGTCTATGCCGGTGACCCGGGCGTGGGCGTAGAGGCTGCGCACGAGCGCTACGTGCAGGGTGCCCTCGAGCACGAGGTCCTCGATGAAAGAGCCCTTGCCGGTGATGAACTTGCCGTCCTCGAGCCGCTTGACCGCCTTGCCGATCCACTTCGGCGTGGTCTGGGGTTCCACTGCGGAAGACATGCCGCCATGCTACCGAGTCGGGGCCGAGGAGTGAGAGCCTTAGCTCACCAGCCACCCCCAGCCGCTATGCTGGGCCCCATGGCGACCCACCGCTTCCAGCCGGCCCACTACCACACCACCCTCGGCCCCCACGCCCCCGTCCTGAGGGTCGCCCCCGGCGACACCGTGATCACCACCTGCGTGGACGCGCGCGGCTTCGACCACACCGACCAGCGCGTGACCCCGCCCGGCAACCCCATGACCGGCCCCTTCTTCGTCGAGGGCGCCGAGCCCGGCGACACGCTGGTGGTGCGCCTCGAGCGCCTCACCCCCAACCGCCGCCGCGGCTGGTCCGGGGTGCTGATCGCGCCCAATGTGCTCGAGCCCGAGCACGTGCCCGAGCTGGCCCGGTCGGGCGACTTCAGCACCCGCTGGAACTGGGCCGTGGACGCCGAAGCCGGGACCGCCCGGCTCGACCACCCCGGCAGCCCCCTGCACGGCTTCGAACTCGAGCTCGACCCCATGCTCGGCTGCTTCGGCGTGGCCCCCGAGGGCGGCCAGGCCATCTCCACCGCCACCTCCGGCCCCCACGGCGGCAACATGGACTACCGCGGCTTCCGCGAAGGCGTCACCGCCTACTTCCCCGTGTTCGAGGAGGGCGCCCTGTTCTTCCTGGGCGACGGCCACGCCCTGCAGGGCGACGGGGAGATCGCCGGGACCGGCATCGAGATCTCCATGGACGTGCAGTTCTCCCTCGAGCTCCTCAAGGGCCAGCGCATCTCCTGGCCCAGGGGCGAGGACGAGAACTTCATCTTCACCGCCGGCAACGCCCGCCCCCTCGACCAGTGCGTGCAGCACGCCACCAGCGAGATGCTGCGCTGGCTGGAGACGGGCTACGGGCTCGAGCCCGCCCACGCCTCGCTGCTGATGGGCCAGTGCGTGCGCTACGACCTGGGCAACGTCTTCGACCCGGCTTACACCATGGTTTGCAAGATGCCGAAGAGATTGTTGGGGAGGCTGAGTCGATAGTCGATGGTCGATGGTTGATAGCTGATAGCCAAACGCAAAACGCAAAACGCAAGACGCAAAACGCAAGACGCAAAACGCAAGACGCAAAACGCAAGACGCAAAACGCAAGACGCCTTGTTCCTCGACGCCGGCGGGGAAGGACGGGGAGGGGTAATCACTAGCCACTAGCCTTTCGCTGACGGCTGACCGCTGCTGGCTTTCGCCCCCTCTTGCCTTTCCCTCTGCGGCTGGCTATACTGCCACCTTGGCACCCACCGGGTGGCCCAAGACAGCGAGGGGTCGCCGCCTGCTGGCGGAAGAGGACCTTAAATATCTCGCCGAGGCGCTGACGGGGAAAGCGTACATCGCGGTTTATAGGCTGGGAACCCCCCATTCCCGAACAGGAAAGTCTGCCTGTGGCTCCGGAAGGAGCCGTAGTCAGGAGGATACGTGCCGAGCAAGCGCAACGTAGAGTTGCTCGAGAGCCTCAAGAACACCTTGGCTGGGGCTAACGGGTCGTTCTTCCTGGTGGACTATCAGGGCCTGCCTTCCAACGGGGAGCAGAAGCTGCGCCGCACCTTCCGCGAGAAGGGCGCGCAGATGATCGTTGCCAAGAACACGCTCATCGAGCGTGCGCTGGCCGATCTCAACCTGCCCAAGCTGGAGGGTCTCAAGGGGCCCTCGGCGGTGGTGCTGTTCGACGACCCGGTCGCGGCAGCTAAAGCCATCGCGGAGTTCGCCAAGACCAACGACAAGGGGCTGCCCGCCGCCAAGGGGGGCGTGCTCTCGGGCAACGTCATCGCCGCCGATGACGTGAAGGCGCTGGCCTCGCTGCCTAGCCAGACCGAACTGCGCGCCGAGCTCGTCGGCGTGCTCCAGAGCGCGATGAGCGAGCTGGTCGGGGTGCTGGGCGGGAAGGCTCAGGAGTTCGTAGGCATTCTGGACGCTTTCGTCGCCAAGCAGGAGGCGGCATAAGCGGTTGGGCGCAGGCCCATTCGTGGAGGTAGATCATGGCTTTGGACATCGCTGCCATCAAGGAACAGCTCTCCGGTGCTACCGTGCTGGAACTCAAGCAGCTCATCGACGTGCTCAAGGAAGAGTGGGGCGTGACCGCCGCCGCCCCCGTGGCCGTGGCTATGCCCGGCGCCGCTGCGGGCGCTGCTGCCGCCCCCGCCGCTGAGGAGAAGACCGAGTTCGACGTCGTCCTCAAGGACGCCGGCGCCAACAAGCTCAACGTCATCAAGGAGCTGCGCGCCATCACCGGCCTGGGCCTCAAGGAGGCCAAGGACCTCGCCGAGCAGGGCGGTGCCGTGAAGGAAGGCATCTCCAAGGACGAGGCCGAGAAGATCAAGAAGCAGCTCGAGGACGCCGGCGCCAAGGTCGAGCTGAAGTAAAGTACCCCAAAGGCGATAAACCCCGGGCTTTGACCCGGGGTTTTTGCCGTCATAGCTGGAGCGCGTACGGCCTGAGGCGGGCCCGGCGGGTGTCTTGCTCCCACGGCCAAAGCAGGGCGATAAAGGGGGCGAGCCGGTGGCCCGCCCCTGCAAGAGGCGCTTGACGTTCAGCGTCTCACGGCTTGCAGATTCCGCGCCATGTGCTACACTTCTAGGCAATTGAGCGAAACCACGCGGGCGCTCATTGCGCTAAGCTTTGCCCATGTGCTATACTCATGGGCGTGCTGTTTTGGCAGCGCCAAGCGGGCACAACGTAAGAGCCAGCCGCCGCAGGCACCGGTAGGGTGTTCTGCGGAAGAACCCTGTTAGCTTACGCATAACCAGAGCGACCCCGAGCCGGGCACGGTTGGGAGCCAACCCCCACGAGCGGAGGGTTTTAGAGGTGTATGCATGAAGATAGAGCGGTTTGGACGTATTGCTGAGGTGATCCCCCTACCGCCCCTGACCGAGATTCAGGTGGAATCCTTCAAAAAGGCGCTGCAGATGGGCGTTCCCGCGGCCAAGCGGGAGAACGTCGGGCTGCAGGCGGCCTTCAAGGAGACCTTCCCGATCGAGGAAGGGGAGCGCGGGCGGGGCGGGCTGGTTCTGGACTTCCTGGAATACCGTTTGGGAGAGCCGCCTTTTGACCAAGACGAATGCCGTGAAAAAGACCTGACCTACCAGGCCCCCCTCTACGCCAAGCTCCAGCTCATCCACAAGGACACCGGCCTCATCAAGGAGGACGAGGTCTTCCTGGGCGACCTGCCCCTGATGACCGAGGACGGCTCGTTCATCGTCAACGGCGCCGACCGCGTGATCGTCTCGCAGATCCACCGCTCGCCGGGCGTCTACTTCACCCCCGACCAGGCGCGGCCGGGCAAGTACGTCGCCAGCGTGATCCCGCTGCCTAAGCGCGGCCCCTGGATCGACCTCGAGTTCGAGCCCAGCGGCGTGGTGGTGATGAAGGTCAACAAGAAGAAGTTCCCGCTGGCGCTGCTGCTGCGGGTGCTGGGCTACACCGCCGACAAGCTCGCCGCCGAGCTCAAGGGCTTCGAAGACCTGCTGCCGGGGCTGCTCGAGGCGCAGTACCGCGGCACCAAGGCGCTGGAGATGAGCCCCGACGAGGCGCTTTTGAAGCTCTTCACCGAGCTGCGCCCCGGCGACCCGCCCAAGCGCGACAAGGCCATCGCCTACGTGCACTCGCTGCTCTCTGACCCCCGCCGCTACGACCTGGGCGAGGCCGGCAAGTACAAGGCCCAGACCAAGCTGGGCATCGAGCTCTCGGGCCGCATGCTGCTGAAGTTCGTCGACGGCGAGTTCCGCGACGAGGGCCTCCTGCCGGTGCTGAAGTACCTCTTCTCGCTGCAGAGCGGCGTGGAGGGCTTCGAGGCCGACGACATCGACCACCTGGGCAACCGCCGCATCCGCACCATGGGCGAGCTGCTGGCCGACCAGTTCCGCGTGGGCCTCTCCCGCCTGGCCCGCGGCGTGCGTGAGCGCATGCTGCTGGGCACCCCCGAGAGCGCGACCCCGGCCAAGCTGGTCAACAACCGCCCGCTGGTCGCGGCCATCCGCGAGTTCTTCGGGCGCAGCCAGCTCAGCCAGTTCAAGGACCAGACCAACCCGCTCTCCGAGCTGCGCCACAAGCGCCGCATCTCGGCGCTGGGCCCGGGCGGTCTGACCCGTGAGCGCGCCGGCTTCGACGTGCGCGACGTGCACCGCACCCACTACGGGCGCATCTGCCCCATCGAGACCCCCGAAGGCGCCAACATCGGCCTCATCTCCTCGCTCGCCGCCTACGGCCGCATCAACGAGCTCGGCTTCATCCTCACCCCCTACCGCAAGGTGGTGGGCGGCAAGGTCACCGACCAGGTCGACTTCATGGTGGCCTCGGAGGAGGACAAGTACATCATCGCCCAGGCCAACACCCCCGTGCGCGCCGACGGCACCATCGACACCGACCGGGTTGTGGCCCGCAAGAAGGGTGACCCCATCATCGTGCGGCCCGAGGACGTCGAGTACATGGACGTCTCGCCCAAGCAGGTCTTCTCGGTCAACACCAACCTCATCCCCTTCCTCGAGCACGACGACGCCAACCGCGCGCTGATGGGGTCGAACATGCAGGCCCAGGCCGTGCCGCTGATCCGCGCCGAGAGCCCGGTGGTGATGACCGGCGTCGAGGAGCGCGTGGTGCGCGACAGCCTCACCTCGCTCTACAGCGACGTCGACGGGGTGGTGGAGTACGTCGACGGCACCCGCATCGCCGTGCGCGCCACCGACAAGGGCCTGCGCGAGTACTCCCTGCGCCGCTTCGTGCGGAGCAACCAGGGCACCGCGCTCGACCAGAAGCCCCGCGTGGTGGTGGGCCAGGAGATCAGGAAGGGCGACCTGCTCGCCGACGGCCCGGCCTCCGAGGAGGGCCTGCTGGCCCTGGGCCAGAACGTGGTCGTGGCCATCATGCCCTTCGACGGCTACAACTTCGAAGACGCCATCGTGATCTCCGAGGACCTGCTGCGCCGCGACTTCTACACCTCGGTGCACATCGAGCGCTACGAGATCGAGGCCCGCGACACCAAGCTGGGCCCCGAGCGCATCACCCGCGACATCCCCAACCTCTCCGAAGCCGCCCTGCGCGACCTCGACGAGGACGGCGTGGTCCGCATCGGCGCCGAGGTCAAGGCGGGCGACATCCTGGTGGGCCGCACGAGCTTCAAGGGCGAGACCGAGCCCACCCCCGAAGAGCGCCTGCTGCGCAGCATCTTCGGCGAGAAGGCCCGCGACGTGAAGGACACCTCCCTGCGCGTGCCCCCGGGCGAGGGCGGCATCGTGGTGCGCACCCTGCGCCTGCGCCGCGGCGACCCCGGCGTCGAGCTCAAGCCCGGCGTGCGCGAGGTGGTGCGGGTCTACGTGGCCCAGAAGCGCAAGATCCAGGTCGGTGACAAGCTCGCCAACCGCCACGGGAACAAGGGCGTGGTCTCCAAGATCCTGCCCCCCGAGGACATGCCCCACCTGCCCGACGGCACCCCCGTCGACATCGTGCTCAACCCCCTGGGCGTGCCCAGCCGCATGAACCTGGGGCAGATCCTCGAGACCCACCTGGGCATCGCCGGCTTAGACCTGGGCATCAAGTTCGTGACCCCGGTCTTCGACGGCGCCACCGAGGAGCAGATCAAGGAGCTCCTGGGCGAGGCCTTCGACCTCAAGTGGCAGCGCCGCCAGCGCGAGGGCTTCGGCGTGGACAACCGCGAGGTCGAGGTGCTGCGCCGCGCCGCCAAGCTGGGCATCGTCGACGGCGAGAAGGACGTGGTCGAGCAACTGCGCCAGGTGGCCCAGCAGGGCAAGAGCATCGTCTACGACGGACGCACCGGCGAGCCCATCGAGGGCCCCATCGTGGTGGGCGTGATGTACATCATGAAGCTCTACCACATGGTCGAGGACAAGATGCACGCCCGCTCCACCGGCCCCTACTCGCTCATTACCCAGCAGCCCCTGGGCGGTAAGGCCCAATTCGGCGGGCAGCGCTTCGGCGAGATGGAGGTGTGGGCGCTGGAAGCCTACGGCGCCGCCCACACCCTGCAGGAGATCCTCACCATCAAGTCCGACGACATCGAAGGCCGCAACGCCGCTTACGAGGCGGTGGTCAAGGGCGAGGACGTGCCCGAGGCCAGCGTGCCCGAGTCCTTCCGCGTGCTCGTCAAGGAATTGCAGGCCCTGGGCCTCGACGTCGACACCTACGACGAGAACGCGAAGAACCTGGACATTTTCGAGGGGTTGGCCTCCAGGCGCTAATAGCTGATAGCGAATAGCCGATAGCCTCGAGATTTCCGCCCTAAGCCATCCGCTATCGGCTATCAGCGAGGGAACAAATGATGAAACGAGAAGTACGCAAGGTACGCATCGGCCTGGCCTCGCCCGAGAAGATCCGTAGCTGGAGCTACGGGGAGGTCGAGAAGCCCGAGACCATCAACTACCGCACCCTCAAGCCCGAGCGCGACGGGCTTTTCGACGAGCGCATCTTCGGCCCGCAGAAGGACTACGAGTGCGCCTGCGGCAAGTACAAGCGCCAGCGCTTCGAGGGCAAGGTCTGCGAGCGCTGCGGCGTCGAGGTGACCAAGAGCATCGTGCGGCGCTACCGCATGGGCCACGTCGAGCTCGCCACCCCCACCGCCCACATCTGGTACGTCAAGGACGTGCCCTCCAAGATCGGCACCCTCCTCGACCTCTCCGCGCAGGAGCTCGAGCAGGTCCTCTACTTCGCCAAGTACATCACCATCGACCCCCGGGGCGCGATGCTGGGCGGCACCCCGGTGCAGAAGCGCCAGCTCCTCACCGACGAGGAGTACCGCGAGCTGCGCTTCGGCAAGCAGGAGACCTACCCCATCCCCGCCGGCGTCGACGCCCGCGTGAAGGACGGCGACGAGGTCAGGAAGGGCCAGGAGCTCGCCCCCGGCGTGGTGAGCAAGATGGACGGGCTGTGCCTCTTCCGCTTCCCCCGCCGCATCCGCGTGGACTACGTGCAGCGCGAGCGGGCCCACCTGACCCTGCCCCGCGACGGCTGGATCGAGCAGAAGAGCTACCGCCCCGGTGAGCCGCTGGCCGAGGTCGCCGACAAGCACCAGATCCTCAGCGAGGAGGCGGGCGCGGTGCAGCTCATCGAGTGGGAGGAGGGCGCGCTCATCCGCATCCTCGACCCCGACACCAGCACCGTCGCGGCCGTGTACTTCCTCCCCGTGGGCTTCCGGCCCAAGGTGGGCGAGGGCGAGCTGATCGGCAAGGGCGAGGTGCTGGCCGAGGGCAAGGGCCTGGTGCGCATGCCCCGCCACGTCAAGGTCAGCGAGCTCGAGGCCTCCGGCAAGCGCGAGGTCGAGCTGTCGGTGACGCTGGAGTGGACCGAGGCCAAGGACTACCCCCTCCAGCCCCACATGCACGTGCTGGTGGGTGAGGGAACCCGCGTGCGCAAGGGCGAGAAGCTGGTGGGCGCCATCGAGGCCGCCGAGGAGGTCATCGCCGAGGCTGAGGGCGTCGTGCACCTGCACGAGCCCGCCTCCATCGTGGTGATGAAGGCCAAGGTCTATCCCTTCGACGACGACGTCGAGGTCACCAACGGCGACCGCGTGAGCCCCGGCGACAGCCTGGCCGACGGCGGCAAGGTCACGAGCGACATCTACGGCCGCGTCGAGGTGGACCTGGTGCGCATGAACGTGCGCGTCATCGAGTCGTACGACATCGACGCCCGCATGGGGGCCGAGGCCATCCAGGCCCTGCTCAAGGAGCTCGACCTGGGCGTGCTCGAGGCCGAGCTGGTCGAGGAGATGAAGCACCCCAGCCGCGCACGCCGCGCCAAGGCCAGGAAGCGCCTGGAGGTCGTGCGCGCCTTCCGCGACTCGGGCAACAAGCCCGAGTGGATGATCCTCGAGGCCGTGCCGGTGCTGCCCCCGGACCTGCGCCCCATGGTGCAGGTCGACGGCGGCCGCTTCGCCACCAGCGACCTCAACGACCTCTACCGCCGCCTCATCAACCGCAACAACCGCCTGAAGAAGCTTCTCTCGCAGGGTGCGCCGGAGATGATCATCCGCAACGAGAAGCGCATGCTGCAAGAAGCCGTGGACGCCCTCCTCGACAACGGGCGCCGCGGCACCCCCGTCACCAACCCCGGCTCCGACCGGGCGCTGCGCTCTCTAACCGACATCCTCTCCGGCAAGCAGGGCCGCTTCCGCCAGAACCTGCTGGGCAAGCGCGTGGACTACTCCGGCCGCTCGGTGATCGTGGTGGGCCCGCAGCTCAAGCTGCACCAGTGCGGCCTGCCCAAGCGCATGGCCCTGGAGCTCTTCAAGCCCTTCCTCCTGAAGAAGATGGAGGAGAAGGGCATCGCCAACAACGTCAAGAACGCCCGGCGCATGCTCGAGCGCTCCCGCGACATCAAGGACGAGGTCTGGGACGCGCTGGAAGAGGTCATCCACGGCAAGGTGGTGCTGCTCAACCGCGCGCCCACCCTGCACCGCCTGGGCATCCAGGCCTTCCAGCCCGTGCTGGTCGAGGGCCAGAGCATCCAGCTCCACCCGATGGTGTGCGAGGCCTTCAACGCCGACTTCGACGGCGACCAGATGGCCGTGCACGTGCCGCTGTCGAGCTACGCGCAGGCCGAGGCCCGCATCCAGATGCTCTCCTCGCACAACCTGCTCTCCCCGGCCTCGGGTGAGCCCACCGCCAAGCCCTCGCGCGACATCGTGCTGGGCATCTACTACATCACCCAGCTCCGCCGCGAGAAGAAGGGCGCCGGCCGCGAGTTCGGCGATGTCGCCGAGGCCATCGCCGCCTACGAGGCCGGGGAGGTCGCGCTCAACACCCCCATCAAGGTCGCGGGCAAGGACACCAGCGTGGGCCGGGTGAAGTACATCTTCGCCAACCCCGACGAGGCCCTCACCGCCGTGGCCCACGGCGTCATCGACCTGCAGGACGTGGTGAGCGTGCGCATCGGCGAGCGGCTCCTCGAGACCAGCCCCGGCCGCGTGCTCTTCAACCGCATCGTGCTCGAGGCCGTCGGCGAGGACGCCCCCGCCGAGCTCATCAACTACGACCTGGTGATGGAGCGCGACAACCTCAAGGACCTGGTCTACAAGTCCTTCCTGCTCCTGGGCGTGGAGAAGACCGCCAAGCTGCTCGACGCGCTGAAGTACTACGGCTTCATGCTCTCGACCACCTCCGGCATCACCATCGGCATCGACGACGCGGTGATCCCGGCCGAGAAGCGGCGCTACCTCGAGGAGGCCGACGCCAAGCTCGCCCAGATCGAGCAGGCCTACGAGATGGGCTTCATGACCGACCAGGACCGCTACACCCAGATCGTGCAGTTGTGGAGCGAGACCACCGAGAAGGTCACGAAGTCGGTGTTCGACAACTTCGAGCAGAACTTCCCCTTCAACCCCTTCTACATGATGAGCCAGTCGGGGGCGCGCGGTAACAAGCAGCAGATCCGCCAGCTCTCGGGGATGCGCGGGCTGATGGCCAAGCCCTCGGGCGAGACCTTCGAGCGCCCGGTGCTCTCCTCCTTCCGCGAGGGCCTCACGGTGCTGGAGTACTTCATCTCCTCGCACGGCGCGCGCAAGGGCGGCGCCGACACCGCGCTGCGCACCGCCGACTCGGGCTACCTCACCCGCAAGCTGCACGACGTGGCCCACGAGGTCATCGTGCGCGAGTCCGACTGCGGCACCACCGAGTACATCACCATCCCGCTGACCCAGTTCGACGAGGCCTTCCGCGCCAAGCGCCTGCGCAAGAGGAGCGACATCGAGTCGGGCCTCTACGGCCGCACGGTGGCCCGCGAATTCGAGATCAATGGGCGCACCTTCGGCGAAGGCAACCAGCTCTCGCTCGAGGACGTCGCGTTCATCTACAAAGCCGCCGAGGCCAACCTCATCGAGGAGGTCCCGGTGCGCTCGCCCCTGACCTGCCGCACCCGCTACGGGGTCTGCCAGCAGTGCTACGGCTGGGACCTCAGCGCGGCCAAGCTGGTCTCCATCGGGGAGAGCGTGGGCGTGGTGGCCGCCGAGTCCATCGGCGAGCCGGGTACCCAGCTCACCATGCGCACCTTCCACACCGGCGGCGTCGCCACCGGCACCGACATCACCCAGGGTCTGCCCCGCGTCATCGAGCTCTTCGAGGCCCGCCGCCCCAAGGTCAAGGCCATCATCGCCGAGATCGACGGCTCGATCCACATCGAGGAGCACGAGGACAAGACCAGCATCTTCGTGATGTCGGAGGGCTTCAACAAGGAATACAAGGTGCCCAAGGACTTCCGCATCATCGTCAAGGAGGGCGAGCTGGTGGAGGCCGGGCAGCCCCTCACCCGCGGCGCCATCGACCCGCACCAGCTCGTCGACGCCAAGGGCCCCGACGCCGTCCAGCGCTACCTGGTCGACGAGATCCAGCGCGTCTACCGCGCCCAGGGCGTGAAGCTGCACGACAAACACATCGAGGTCATCGTGCGGCAGATGCTCAAGTACGTCGAGATCACCGACCCCGGCGAGAGCCGCTTCCTCGAGGGCCAGGTCATCGAGAAGTGGGACGTGGAGGCCGCCAACGAGAAGCTCAGCGAGGAGGGCAAGCTCCCCGCCGCCTGGAAGCCGGTGCTGATGGGCGTGACCAAGAGCGCGCTCTCCACCCGTAGCTGGCTCTCCGCCGCCTCCTTCCAGCACACCACCCACGTGCTCACCGAGGCCGCCATCGCCGGCAAGATGGACGAGCTCATCGGCCTGAAGGAGAACGTGATCCTGGGCAAGCTGGTCCCCGCGGGCACCGGCTCCGACTTCGTGCGCGACACCCAGGTGGTGGATACCAAGACCCTCAAGCGCCTCGAGGACCTCCGCAAGGAGTCCGACCAGGCCCCCGCCATCTCCGGCCGTCGCCCCGGTGTTCGTCCCGAGCAGCCCGGTCGCGACGCGTAAAGCCTCTGGCACGCTTCCCCTCCCTCAGCCATGAGGGAGGGTTTTTCTCGTTACACCCACCTCTACGACGAGCAGTGGAAACAGGCCGCGTTCGACCTGTTTTCGGCGGCCAACAACCCGAAGCCCGAGGCGGGCAAGAACGGGGCTCGAGGGCAAGAGGGCCACAGCACCGCAACAGCACCGCGCTCGAGGCGGTTTTATGCCCGCATAGATGGGCCGAATCAGCCCTGGCTCGAGCAGCAAGGAGAGGCAACACAAGGGCGCTCGAGGTTACTCGAGCGCCCCTAGGTTTACCGATTTTAGTAGGTTATGCCTTGTAACTCGCTCCCATCCAGGAATGCACGAGGAATCCCCATGCGTGGGCAGTGTATCGCAACATGCCCGTCCTCCCCGATCCAGATGTGAGGGCGCAAATCTTCAATCGTGCCCAAGTGCGAGCTATCCTCTAGATGCACCTCTATATCTAGTTGCCTCTCAGGCTCTAGAGTAACCTCGGTCAGCCAAGGTTCAAAAATCACGGTAACGCTTCTTCCTGACGTGTTGCGTGTGGCGAAAGCCTGTTTTGCTGGGCTTTGGTTATCCATGTATCCTCTTATCCTCTTGAATCGCCGCCCATGAACTCACCTCTTCGCAGAGGCTCAAAGGGGGTAGGGACTGTACTAGTGGTCATAGCCCGAGGCTCCCCGACTGATCAAACCCATCAAGCCCTCTTTTGCTTGCCGTAGCTCTCTATATCGAGATATGAACACCCTGTGATACCACTCTTATCTAAGAGCTGTCTCAAGCTGTCCCTTACCAAGACGATTTGAGGTAAGTTTGCGTCACGGAAGATCGGCAAGTTTGCAACGTCGAAGAGCTTCGAGATTTTTAGGCCCTTAACCTTGCCGGACGGTGTAATGTTGCTCTTGCTCCTGTCAAAAGCGTCGGCCTGCTCAAGGAGATGGAACCAGTAGTACTTGACTCGTAGCACCTCCCCTGTTGCGCGGTTGACGACCTTTACTGGGAAAGCCTCGTGTTTTACTCCCGTCTCCTTCAATAGCTGAATGAGCCGCTCTGAGTAGATGCCATCGCCCGTATCGGTGACATGATTGTCTAGCAGGTGTGTGGTAGGGTTTACAGAAAATGCGAGGGCAGGGAAGTCCGGGCCGATCGGTTCGGCCCTCCAAAGCCGATTCCATACGAATTCATGAAAACTTTCCGGCAGATCCACTGCCTGTGCCACGTCGGCCTCCTCCTGCAGCTCGTCGTACGAACTCTCAAAGATGAAGTACATGCCAACCTCCCAGGGTCAGGGACGATTTATCGGGACACCCCCTCCAAGTCTTACGATGTCGTCAGTAAGCTTGCGTGAAACGTCGTCCAGTGCCTTTGCAGCCTGTTGCGGGGCCCACCCCTCTCTAGCAGCACGGGCGGAGAGGTCGTTCAGCAACCCCCTCACATATTGGTTGTACACAGCGTGTCTTGCACTCCAGCCATTATGGACGGGAAGTTCATCCAAGATGCTCTGGGCGGCAGCCCTAGGGAGGAATATGCCATTGAACCCACCGTCGATGTCCCATCCAGCGCCTTGTGCAAGTCGAACGATCGGGGTGTTCCTAAGGCTCTCAGGGATTATGTGGTGTGGCTAGTATCCAGGACCAGGGTCGAAACCGAATCGCTGCGCCAAAGTCCTCTTGAGAGCAACAGTTATGCACCAGCCACTGCCCCTGGCCCACGTGGAAGGTGTCGGCGGTGGCGATGTCCAGCACAGTGCCAGGTTGCCGATGCCCAGGAGGAAGACGCTGGTCAAAATCCACAGGCCGCTGACCCCCCTGTGAGCAAGGGTGCCGGAGGGGAGTGAGCCGGGGGAGCAGGTCGGGTGAGGCATGATTACGGGTTCCTTGGGGTCAAGATGGTTGCTCCTACGTTCAGGGCTTTACAAGTTCCACATCGCCCTGCTTTACGGCGACGAAAGTAATTGGATTCCCTTCACTATCAGTAAAATCTACTTCATATGCCTCATCTCCGTAAACATCAACTATCACTCCCTCATCACCAATCTTCAGGCCATATTTCCCATAGGCATCGCTAATTAGACGAACCAGTGCAAATGGAGGCAATGGCTGGGTACTCATTTCGGCCACCCTCCCATCGGCGTAATCAATCGAAGAGAGCCATCAGGCTCGATCATCCAACCCGAGATTAGATTGGACGATTTTCCTGTTGCCTCTCCTTTGCCAGGGATAGTGATTTCAATGCTGATCCGTTGACCATACTTGTCCTGTACCCCTAGCGTATAGTCTCCGGCTTTATACTTTTCCAACGCTTGCTCCTCGTAAATACGCATTAGTTTCTCAGCGTCATCTTTACTATACCCAAGACCTTCATAAATCACGTGTTTGCCCTTACTCTTTTCGGAATTGAGCACGTAGTCCGTAAATTTTCTGGGGTCAATGGTAATATTGCAGTTATGCACCAGCCACTGCCCCTGGCCCACGTGGAAGGTGTCGGCGACCGCGACCGTGGGGTTCACCCTACAGGTCTACATCCACCTCTACGACCAGCAGCGGCGGGAGGCCGCCATCAACATTGGAAATCTGAACGACCTACCCCAAAACCAAGAAGAGGAACCAGAAGAGCGGCAGCACCGAGCTGGCACCGCTGCAAAGAAAATAGGGTGGTCAAGTCTGACTTGACCACCCTAAAAACTTGACTTGTCGGCCTATAAGCCAGCCTTGAATTCTCTGTACATCTCAAGGGCAAACTTGGTTGATCCCGTACCTTGACCACCAAGGCTTCTTAGGGCTTCCTTTTCGTCAACGCCGAGTTTTACAGCAAGCCAAGCCTTGAAAAGTTGGTAGCGCTTAACTTCACGGAAATAGAAGTTTCCTTCGAGTTCTGCATGGCCCTTCACGAACCCAGCTTCCCAGCCTTCCAGAAATGCGATGGCCTCTTGGTATGTTCCCTCTAAGGTATACATACCCGGCCTCTCCATCACGGCTTCAAAGAGATCAACTATCCTGATGCTGGTCTCCGGCCTTACTTCTTCCACGGGAAAGCCTCCAAAAGTTGCTCATAGGTGTAAGTCTTGTCGCCGTAGTAGAAAGTGGTTTTCGCTCGGAACTCAGGGGTGAATGATACTACCTGTAACTCCCAGTTGGTCGAACCCCCCACCACACCGAACTGAGGATTGCGAATCAACTCGCCGATATTATTCATGTCAGTAAGGTTAAACTTGATCTGTTTAGCATCGGTCATTGACTTAACCAAAATCGTCCATGAACGTTTCGCTTGTAGGATTCAGCCCTAAATCAGCAAACGTCTTCGCACCTTGTTGATTGGCAAAGTTTTGCAGACCTCTAGCCTGTAGACCAAAAGCCACCGTCTCACAGTTATGCACCAGCCACTGTCCCTCACCCACATAGAAGGTGTCAGCGACCGCGACGTCCAGATTGTACATCTGGCGGGTCTCTAGGGTGTTCCGCACCATCGTTACGGTGCTGGTCGTCCCTCCACCTGGCGCACCTTGCCTCCGGGTTCAGGCTCTCAGCGTCTACCCAGCTCTGCGGAAGGTCGTAGCCCTCGGGCCCAGGGAGCTAGCTGTTGTCTGCGTTCTTCGCCGGTTGATGCATAGATCAGGTCTTGGGGTCATAAGGAGTTGGTTCGTACAGCTCAGGAGGCTGGGAGAAGCCATTTCTAAAGAACCACAGCCGCCCGCAGTTCGGGCACTCGAGCAGTACCTTCATACGCTTCTGTAGCGCAAAACTATCCTGTCCTGAATCGTTCCATTCAAACCAGTCCTTCTGAGAAACAATTTCCCATTCATAAGGGCACGGGACGCTCCCAGAATCGATTAGGTAGTCACACGTACACAGAAGGCCAGCCATTACCTTCCCCCTTTCACAAACACTATTAGGGGGCCACGAACATCCACTCCTCGTCGCTCACGTCGCTGGGATAGCGTTTGCGGCTCATCCCCTAGGCCCGGCCCTAGAGCCCAAAACACGTTCTAGGGTATTAGCCTCGAGATCAACCGCGCAACCTCGGTACCAGAATCACCAAAATCAACCTCGACGCCTTTCGGGTTGAACTCCCTCATGGTAGAGGCATATAAACCGCCTTCAAGCTCCTCAATGTAGGCTTGTGCGTACAAAGAACGTATCTTCACGATGGTTCTGCTATCAAAGTGGCTTTTGCTAATGTAGAGGTTTCGCAACGCTTTGCTTCTAGGGTCTTTGGCCAAATCTGGAGGTGACTCAAGCGGCCACTCCACCGAGATCGCGCCGTATGCAGGTCTCAGCAAATCCACTAAATTAAGGAACCGTCGGTACACCTTACGCCCCGCGCTGTGCGCCTTTTGCCTGTACACTTCAGAGTTGGGAACCGGAATCCGAGAGAGGGAGAAAACGTCACCGGAAGTAAGTATGGTCACAGCGGGAATACTCCGTCCGGTTGCTTCATCCGAAATACTCTCATATGTAACGATAGCGCACTCCTCAGGGTACACATCACTGACATTGTTCATTACTACCTCAAGAAGGCAGAAATCTTCAGAGTTTAGTTGAGAGATAAGGTCGTCAAGGTCTGTGACTTTTACCTCTTGACCTCGGTATATACGCGCCAAGGGAATACAACCACCAGGCTGTTTTGCCGGTTTCTCGTAACCACGTCCTATCCCCTGAAAGGACGCATTGGAACTCAACAAAGCTTGACGAGCGCTAGCAGTGCATTCTCGGCTGAGACGTCTGGAATAAAAAAGCTTATGTGCAACAGCTCACCTGTCGGTTCTGTCATGTTACTTCCCCAGGAGGTGCCGGATCGCCCGTAGCTGGTCCTTATTTGGTGTGAACGCTGTAGCCAATTCCCCGGCCCGATCGCCGCTCTTGTAAAACTGGACCGCGAGGTATTTTCCGTCAATATATGCGAGATGCAGTCTCGTCGCGTCTGATCCTGTACTCCAATCAACTACATCCTTACTGTTGCTTGCACGCTCCAGCAGTTTTTGCCATTGGGGAAGATATTTTTCGGTGAAATTTCCCGCATCAGCGCCTGTTGGTTTCTGCATTCCCCACCATTCGTAAGCATGCCGATAAAACGAGTGTTGAAGGCCAACAGTACCTTCCCTTCTATTTTTCCACCGCAGTTATGCACTAGCCACTGCCCCTGGCCCACGTAGAAGGTGTCGGCGGTGGCGACGTCCAGCCTGGGATTCCGGTGGACCTCGAGCTATCAACATGGTTACTTCCACACTTCTTTTTATGAACTAAACCCAAATGTGTAGATTTCTTCACCGTGCGGAGCAAGGCTTATTAGACTGACATGGCTTCTTTTCAGGATATACCTTCACATAAATTGGCGAATCTTCCAGAAAATCCATTTGGATACTTTCGAAGATTCTTGTATAGGTTTGGCAAAAATTTGTTGTCGCCAATATACTTTGCGAACTCGGCCAGCCATGAAAAACCTCGCTCAATAGATAACCCGCATACACCCTCGACTATTTCTTGCTGACCAAGTATAAGCGTAACATCATCATGAGTAACTAAAATGGCAATTTGCTCGGTATCTGTGACTATAAGACCATTGCATAACGTAAACAGCTCCCGGATCACAGCTTTTTCAGATTCACCCATGCTGTGCAAACCCTCAATCTTAAATTCGAGCATTTGATTGGGTTCATGGAGTTGCGGTTGTAAATTAATGGGTTTATCTGGTAGATCTCGTAACTCACTCAAGCCGTAATCGTGATGCGATTCGAAAAAGATACTTGAGACACCCAGATCAGCACTCCTTCTGATTAGCCGATCAACACATTCAGGCACCAAATCAATCGTCTCTGTTACTACAGCGACCCAATCTGGCCTTACCGGAACAATGCAAACATCCCCCCATAGGAATCCAAGCTTCTTCCGATAAAAGGGAATATCAGTTCTTCTAACGAGCATGGCATCGCCCTCCTACTTGTAACGAACTTTGTATTTTATCTTGCCATCTACATGATGTTCGATGGTAGGAGGCCCCCATTTTGATCCGGATCGGACAATGATAAAGCTTCCATCAGGCGCCTTAAACATATAGCCTTCATACTCGCTATTAGCTAAAGGCCTTATGTCAGACGGATCAACACCCAATCTATCAGCTAGATCCTTGAAATCATCAAGGGCAATACCGTAATCACCAGCTTTGTCACCTTGGCGTACGGCGGATGGTCCGCGTTCCGCAAGGGGCTTTACACCCGGAATCCATCGATCTAGTAGGCTTGTGCATGGCGCACTGTTGTGAACCAGCCACTGCCCCTGGCCCACGTGGAAGGTGTCAGCGACCGCGACGTCGAGGTTGTACATCCGGCGCACCTCCACCGCCGTCCGCCGCAACCCCGCCGTGCGGCAGGCGTACCGACGGCTGCTGGAAGGCGGTAAGCCCAAGAAGTGCGCGCTTGTGGCCTGCGCACGCAAGCTACTGGTGGTTCTGAACAGCCTTCTAGCCACGGACACTCCCTGGGCCCACCGCATTAAGCTTCCTTAGGTAACCGGGCGGCATGGTTGCTTCTATGTCGCAACACCTCAATCCCAAAACTTCACACCCCCGCTACTTATGAACCGAAGCAGGAATTCCTCGAAATCAGTTCCTACAAGCGGCCAGCTAGCTCTACCGTCTAGCGGTAGGCAAACGTAGGCTCTACCGTCAGCAGTGACAACAACCTTTTCCAGATCGCCCAGGAACTCAGCCACTATGAGGTCGCCATCTCTAAATTCTGTCGGGCGGTTCTTCCTTTCGAATTCAGTGACCTCAATGCAAGCATAAGGCGGCAAAGTCACCAACCCCCACTGCCCGTATTCCGTGTCCTCGAACAAGCGGAGGACGCCTACCTGATTCCAGAACTCAATCAGCTCGGGCCTAAAGCCGAAAGACCTGTCTTGCGTACCCGGAGTCCTACTCAGTGGAAAGCGGACACACCTCAAGGGGGTCGGTGACGCCACACCCCTCTGAACTATGCGCCTGGGCTCGCTGCCAAAGTCCCTCAAGAATTCCAAAACCCTTGCGTATGGCGTGCTCATTTGTATCCCTGCCACCAGGGGTTTAAGAGCTGCTGGTGAATGTCGCGTCTCACAGGCACCAGATTCCCGAAGTCGTTGGTTCCCCCGTATTCACGCGGTCTTATGTGATGGATGTCGTACTTATCCCACCCACCTTCTGGTTTGGGAAAACCTCTTCTGTGCCACTCAGCTATCAACTCCGCGCGCTCCATATTTGTCCAAGGCACCCTCTGCTCTTTGGGAACCCAGGTTAAGCTTTCGCCAACAGGCGGAAAAGCAATGGGTCGATTGGTGCGCGGATCGTAAATGACAGGGTAGGGCACCCCGTTGGCATTAAGGACATTGTTGCAGTTGTGAACCAGCCACCGCCCCTCGCCCACGTAATACGTGTGAGCGACATCAACAGTGAGATTGTACATCGGATGCGGGCCGACTGGATGCTGTCCAGCACACGCGGAGGTGTAAAAACGAGGGCAATTTTCGGGTGGCTACAGCACCGCCCTAGCACCGCACTCGAGTGGAAGTTTTAGTCAGCGGGACGTGCCGAATCGGTCTCGAGCTGCACCCATCAGGCACAGCCGTAGCACCGCAGTAGCGATATTTGGCAAAAACAGGGGGTGCTCGAGTCGAACTCGAGCACCCAAACATCCATACAGATAGAGGCTGATAAGCCCAATCCTGCTCATCCACGACGTTGCAGTATTACCTCCTTGAGGTTTCCTGACAATCCCGAGTCTTCGTCTAGGTGAAAGTGGGCTCCAGCACGTCGTTCTCGAAGAATGCTTAGCTGGCGAATCAGGCTCTCGAGCGCTAAGTCATTCAAGCTGACAGTAAGGACGCGGCTCTGATCGTCAAGATGAAACTCTAGGTCAAAGATTTCGGGGTTTTGCATGAATGTCCTCGCTACGGCTTGTTCGAGAAAATGATGTGTTTGTTGTCCATTACCTGCCAGGTCACCTTCCCGTCCGGTCGAACAACTTTTGTGACCAGCTCGAAGTTGGCATGGGGCTGCATTCCGTGCCCTTGGATGTCATCATCAGTAATCCGAACACGCCCATAAACATCCTTACCATTCACCTGACCGATAGGCGCGTCAGACATGTACATTCCACTTCTAAGTACACTCACGATAGACTTTTACAGTGGGAAACTTTCGGTACATTGAGTTGAGCCAAGAAGAGGATGAACAACTGCGGGCTATCGAGCAAAGCCCCCACATGAACAAGAAGGTGAGGCTGCGCAGTCAGATGATTCGGTTGTCGAACCAGCGTTGGGAGATGAGCCGGATTGCCGGGTATGTCGGATGCCACGTGCGGACGGTTGGCGCAGCGCTGAATGCCTGGGTAAGCCGGAAGTTCGAGGGACTGGCGGATCGTCCCCAGAAAGGCAATCGGCGCAAACTCCACGCAGAGGCCTTGCAGTTTATGCGGGATAAGCTGGCGGAAGACCGCTGTTGGAATGCGCGGCAGTTGACGGAAGCCATCGCCCTGGAGTTTGGCATCCAGGTAGACGAGGAGAGCGTGCGACGCAACCTCCGGCAACTGGGTTACGCCTGGAAACGGGATCGCTACGTCGTGGCCGGTCAGCCCGACCCCCAGTTGCTGCGACAGGCTGAAGCGGCGCTCGACACCCTGAAAAGGGGGCGCTCGAAGGTCGGGTCATTCTGAAGTATCTGGACGAGAGTGGGTTTGGCCTGACCTTACCGATAGGCTATAGCTGGACGCTCAAGGGGCAGCCGCACCAGCGCCGGGTTCCCCGATACTTTGGCGGCGCCGGGCGGATCAATCTCATCGGCGCCTGGTCGTACGCTGGGAGGCACGGGCAGTATGCAGTACTGGAAGGTAGATGTACGAAAGAAGCGGTACTGGCTTTTCTTGAGAAGCAGGCCCAACAAGCCAGCCAGCAAAACAAGCTCACGGTCATGGTGCTGGACAATGCCAGCTTCCACAAAGCCAAGCTGATCCAGGCTCGGCTGGCAACCTGGCAAGCGCAAAACCTCTATCTACGCTTCTTGCCTCCCTACAGCCCTCAGCTCAACCTCATCGAGACCTTTTGGAGAAAGCTCAAAGCCTACCTTCTGCCCCGCCGCCATTACGCTAGCCTCTCCCACCTCAAGCAAGCCCTGTTGCAAGCCTTGGACCTACTGGGGGCTGTGGAGGTAAAAATCTAATGGGGAAATACTTACCTGCCGGAATCTGCTTGCCGCCAAGGATTTTCGACCCAAGGAACAAGGTGTTTTCAACACTTAAGCTGTCTCCATCCGTTAGAGCGTTGAAAAGCTTCAGGTCACCGCAGTTGTGAACCAGCCACTGCCCCTCGCCCACATAGAAGGTGTCAGCGACCGCGACGTCCAGATTGTACATCTGGCGGGTCTCTAGGGTGTTCTGCACCCGTGTCACGCTGCCTGTGGTGCCGTCGGCCTGGCGTACCTTGTCCCCCGGCTTCAGCTCCCCCGCCCCCACCCAGGGCATACCCAGGTCCTCGTGGCCCTCCGGCGCGGGGCGGTTGGTGCCGTCCACGTTCTTCACGAGGTAGAAGGGGTGGCCAAAGGTGGTGGTCAGGGTCTCGGTGAGGCCGGTCTCGTCGTCCCTCAGCGTCAGGTAGGTGACCCGCTTCTCGGTCGTGCCTGGGGTGATGGGCTCGAGCACTGGCTGGTATTCGTCGTTGAACGAACCGAAGCTGATATTAGGTGGCTTCCTTCGGGTCCTGGGTCTTCCCGCCCTCGGGTTTCGGCCTCGGTTCTGACGGGTATCTTGGCTTTTGGGTACAGTAGGGTGAATGGCGATCATCGCGACCCCCCAACAGCTCAGGCAGATCTACCCCCAGCCGCGCGAACGCTCGCTCAAAAAACAGCTCGCCCGCCTGGACCCCTACGCCCGGCGCTTCCTCGAGCTATCCCCCTTCTGCGTGCTGTGCACCCAAAGCCTGGATGGCCGCGCCGACGCTTCCCCCAAGGGCGACGCGCCGGGCTTCGTGCGGGTGGAGGACGACACCCACCTGCTGATCCCCGACTGGCCCGGCAACAACCGCCTGGACTCCTTCAGCAACCTGCTCTCCAACCCCGCCGTCGGCCTGTTGTTCCTGGTGCCGGGGATTGACGAGTCGCTGCGGGTCAACGGCAGGGGAGAACTGCGGGACGACCTCGAGCTGCGCCAGCTCTTCGCGCGGGGGGAGCGGCTGCCCCTCACGGTGCTGCGGGTGGAGGTCGAGGAGGTTTTCCTGCACTGCGCCAAGGCCCTGATGCGATCCAAGCTGTGGAGCGGGGAATACCGCGTCGAGCGTAGCCTGTTGCCCTCGATGGGGGAGATGATCAAGGCCCAGACCGGTTCCGCCGATCCCGCCGAAACCCAGGAGCAGATGCTCGAGCGCTACCACAAGACCCTGTACTGATGAGAGCCAAACTCTTCCTCACCTTCCAGCAGGTCGGCGCCGACCTCTTCGCCGCCCGCATGGCCTCGGCCACCTCGGGCAATTTCTCGGCGCGGGACAAGGACGGGCTGTGGATCACCCGCAGCGGCGTCCAGAAGGCCCACCTCACCGCCGACGACCTCATGCTCCTGCCCTTCGAGCCCGACCCCGAAAAGGACCGGGGCTCTTCCATCGAGCGGGTGATCCACCGCGCCATCTACCGCCACACCGACGCCGTGGCCGTGGTCCACGCCCACCCCCGCCACGCCATCGCCCTGTCCTTCCACCTCGACGCCATCGAGCCCATCGACCTCGAGGGCCGCTACTACTTCGGGACCATCCCGGTGCTTTCCCCCGCGACCACCTCCGCCACCGAGGAGGCCGCCGAGGCCGTGGCCGAGGCCCTCAAGACCCACAAGGCCTGCGTGTTGCGGGGCCACGGGGCCTTCGTCAAGGGGGTGGAGGAGAGCGCGGAGAAGTCGCTGCTCAAGGCCTACTCGCTGATGACCAGCCTCGAGGAGGCCTGCGAGGTGGTGTTCTTGGAGCGCCTGTGGCGGTCGTTGCCCCGAGGCTGATTCGCCGCGGCAAGGGCCGCGCCCGCACGGCGCAGGCGCCGGGCGCCATAATGGAGGGCCGATGAGGGTGATCTTCGTCGAAGGCAAAGACGCGGACGGGCTGCGCGAGTTCGCCCGGCGCTTTCCCCACCCCTACCGGCTGCTGTACCGGCCGGAGCAGGGGCTCTACCTGCTCGAGGCCTGGGCCGTCGGCCCCGCGATGGAGGCTGAGGCGGCGCGGCTGGAGGGCTTCCGGGTCTGGGCCTTCGAGCTGATGGAGGCCGGGGGCGCCGACCCCGCGGCCCCCCTTTGAATCGCAGGCGGTGCGTATGCGTGAAGAGATTGACGTGATCGCGGTGAACGACGAGGTCGAGCTCTACGTCGAGGACGTGGGGCCGGAGGACGCGCCGCCCGTGGTGGTGGTGCACGGGGGGCCCGGGGGCTCGGCCTACGTGCTGCGGGAGGGGCTCGAGGAGGAGCTGGCCGGCTTCCGCGTGATCTACTTCGACCAGCGCGGCGGCGGGCGCAGCCCCGAGCTCGAGCCCGAGCCCCGGCTGTTCACCGTGGACGCGCTGGTGGAGGACCTCGAGGCCCTGCGCGAGCACCTGGGCCTGGGGCGCTGGGGGGTGCTCGCCCACGGCTTCGGGGCGGTGCCGGCGCTCGAGTACGCCCGCCGCTTCGCGCCCCGGGTCGCCGCGCTGGGGCTGGTCGGCCCCTGGGTGAGCTTCCCGGCCCTGGCCCGCCGCGTCTTCCGCGCCTCGCTGGCCCTGCGCGACCTGCCCGAGGCCGCGGCCCCCGAAGACCCCCGCCTGGCGCTGCAGGAGGCCTTCGGGGCGCTCGAGCCCAAGGCCGTCTTCGACGCGCTGATGTTCCCCAGCGAGCACGGGCGCATGGAGTTCGAGTGGCTGAGCGAGGGCGCGGGCATCCTGGGCAACGACGCCCCGGGCCAGATGTTCGTCTACAACGGGCTGTGGGAGCTCGACTACAGCTCGAGGCTGCTCGAGCTGCCGCTGGAGCCGCTGGTGGTGGTGGGCTCGCTGGACGGCACCAGCTACCCCGAACAGGCCGAGACCGTGGTGGACCTGGCAGGGGGCCGCCTGGAGGTCGTCGAGGGGGCCGGGCACTACCCCTGGATCGACCAGCCTGCCGCCTTCAGCGAGGCCGTGCAGGGCTTCCTCGAGGCGCTTGAGGCCGGGTAAAACGCCGTCCGGAAGCAGGCTGAGCCCGCCCCTGTGATCTTTGGGCCGGGCCGGGTAAGGGCTTTTAGGTAAAATTACCTAACCGGGTCCTTGCGAGAATTTCCAGCCTATACCGCGTTTTTTGGGCCTATCATAGCCATGATGTACCCGACCGGCCATGTGCAAAGCCTACGCAAGCGCCACGCGGTGCGGTGGCAGTCCTTCGCCGCCCACCCCTTCCTGCAGCGCCTGCGCCGGGGCGACGTGCCGTCGGCGGCCCTCGACCGCTGGCTGACGCAGCTGTACTACTTCGACGAGCTCATGATGCGCTTCCAGCTCGGCCTGCTGCGCCAGGCCCCCCGCGAGCACCGGGCGCTGCTGGCGCAGATCGTGCTCAACATGGTCGAGGAGATGGACTGGCTGCTGGAGGAGGGGGCCGACCTCACCGAGGCGCCCGACGTCCCCCGCCAGGCCTACCAGCGTTTCTTCCGCGACCTCGAGTCCCTGCCCTACCCCCACCTCACGGTGCTCCACTGGGCCACGCACCACGTCTTCATCGACGCCCTCAAGACCGTCAACACCCCCGACGAGCGGCTGCGCGCCATCCTCGAGCGCTGGGCCGACGACGGCTTCGGGGCCATCCTGCACGACCTCACCGCGCTGGCCGACGAAGCGCTGGAGTGCGTCGAGCTTCCCGAGCTCGACGCGCCGCTCAACCGGCTCTTCGACCTCGAACAAAGCTCTTGGGACACGGCTCTACGCATGGCAGAGGAGGCTGAGCGAAGCTCATGATCGACCCTTTTCTTTCCACCCCCCTTCCCCAGCTCGAGGGCGTGACCGCGCACCCCTTCGTGCAGCGGCTCGCCTCGGGCCGCCTGCCCTCGCGGGCCTTCACGGCCTGGATGGTCCAGGGCCTCTACATCAACGACGCCATGATCCGCTACCAGGCCCATCTGCTGCGCGAGGCGCCCGCCAGCCACCGCAAGGTCCTGGCGGTGCTGCTGGTGACGCTGTGCGAGGACGCCGACTGGCTCGAGGAGCACTTCAGCCCGCTGCAGCACCCCCTCTACGCCGACACCGAGCGCTACTGCCGGCTCTTCACCGAGCTCGAGCGCCTGCCCTACCCCCTGGCCCTGGCGCTGGACTGGTGCCTGCACCGCAGCTACCAGCAGCTTTGGCGCGAGGCCGTCCCCACCAGCGAACTGATGGAGTTCATGTGGGACCGCTGGGCCTCCGAGGAGATCCAGTCCCTCATGGCCCAGCTCGAGGGCCTGGTGCGCCCCATCTGGAGCGAAGTGGACCCCAACGCCTTCGTGCCGCTGCTGCGGCAGTTGCTGCGCTTCGAGATGGGCATCTGGGCCCAGGCCCTGGGCGACGGCGCGCCGCACTGACGCCGCCTCCCGAGGGGCGCTCTAGCCACCCCGGCTTGGGCCTGATATACTTGGCACTTGCGTGGTCCGATAGGACCACAAATTTGGTATGCCCGAGCCCCGCCGCTTTCCGCGGGCCGGGTGCTCGAGAAGAAAGGAGGTGAATATGCCGCAATACGACCTCAACCTGGTGCTCAACCCCAACCTCGACGGGGCGCAGGTGGCCCTGGAGAAGGATCTCATCCAGCAGGCCATCACCCGCCACGGGGCCACCGTCAAGGCCGCCGACGAGTGGGGCCAGCGCCGCATGGCCTACCCCATCCAGAAGGACCCCGAGGGCTACGTGCTCTTCTACACCCTCGAGATGGAAGGCGCCAGCGCCCAGCCCCTGGAGAAGGAGCTGCGCCTGCGGGACAACGTGCGCCGGGTGCTGATCATCCGCGACCGCCCCGAGTGGCGCAAGAAGTAAGGGTTGGTTTTCCCAAGCTTTTCCAAGCCCCCTAGCCGACCCCGAGCAGGCCCAAGCCCCCAGGTAGAGCAGTTAGAATGACACGAACGTAAACCGACCGAAAAGGACGACCGATATGGCACGAGGACTCAACCGCGTAACGCTCGTTGGAACCCTGACCCAAGACCCGGAGATGCGCTACACCCCCGGGGGGCTGGCTGTTTTGGAACTCAACCTCGGCGGCAACGACATCATCACCGACGAATCGGGCAGCACCCGTGAGCTGGCCTGGTACCACCGCGTGAAGCTCCTGGGCAAGAGCGCCGAGTTCTGGGGCGACAGCCTCAAGGCCGGCACCGCCCTCTTCGTCGAGGGCAAGCTCGAGTACCGCTCCTGGGAGCAGGACGGCCAGAAGAAGAGCTCGCTCGACATCAAGGCCGACCGCCTGGAGGTGGTGAACCTCGAGGGCAAGCGCGGCGAGCTCACCGTCACCGACGCGCGCGGGCAGCACCGCCTGCGCGAGGGCCTCAACCACGTGATGCTGGTGGGCAACCTCACCCGCGACCCCGAACTGCGCTACACCCCCCAGGGCACCGCCGTCACCCGCTTCTCGCTAGCGGTCAACGAGCGGCTCATGACCCGCCAGGGGGAGCAGGAGAAGGTGCACTACGTCGAAGGCCAGGCCTGGCGCGACTTAGCGGAGTGGGCCGCCGAGTTCAAGAAGGGCGACGGGGCTTTCGTAATCGGACGCTTGGTGAACGACTCCTGGACCAGCTCGACCGGCGAGCGGCGCTACACCACCCGTGTGGAAGCCAGCCGCCTCGAGCGCCTTGCCCGTGGAACCGGTAATGGTGGAGCCGGTTCCCTCGGTGGCGCGGAGCGCGAGAAAGCCGCGGCTCCGGCCAGAGGCCGTACGAGCAAGGTGGACATTGACGAAGGCTTAGAAGATTTCCCACCGGAGGAGGATCTACCCTTTTGAGCACCAAGAAAGTAGCACCTAAGGGCGCCAAGGGCGACCGCCCGGACCGTGGCGCCCGCCGCAGCCGCAAGCCCAAGGTGGCGGCTGCCGTTGGGGCTTTCGACCTCAACGACTACAAGAACGTCGACATCCTCAAGCGCTTCCTGTCGGAGACCGGCAAGATCCTGCCGCGCCGCCGCACCGGCCTCAACGCCCAGGACCAGCGCAAGCTGGCCCGCACCATCAAGCGCGCCCGCCACATGGGCCTGCTGCCCTACGTCGAGAAGCTGGTGCGCAAGTAAGAGGTGAGCCATGAAGGTGATTCTGCTTGAACCCATGGAAAACCTCGGCGACGTGGGCGCTGTGGTCAACGTGAAGCCGGGCTACGCCCGCAACTACCTCCTTCCCCGCGGCATCGCCACGCTGGCGACCGAGTCCAACCTCAAGACCCTCGAGGCCAAGATCCGCGCCCAGGCCAAGAAGGCCGCCGAGCGCAAGGCCGAGGCTGAGCGCCTGAAGGAGATCCTCGAGCCCCTGACCCTCGAGCTCAAGGTCAAGGCCGGCGAGACCAAGATCTACGGCTCGGTCACCAGCCGCGAGATCGCCGCCGCGCTGGAGGCCCAGCACCAGATCAGCATCGACCCCAAGCGCCTGGTGCTCGAGCGCCCCATCAAGGACCTGGGCGAGTACACCCTGGTCTACAAGCCCCACCCCGAGGTCCCCATGAACCTCAAGGTGGTGGTGGTGGCCGACAAGGCCTGACCGGCCGTCGGCGTTCTCGGGAGGGCGGCCCTGGCGGCCGCCCTCCTCGCTTTGTCGCTCGAGCGGAGGGCAGGCGTGACCCCTGCGCAGCACCGGGCCGGGTTCGCCCTAGACGGCGGGGCCCCCAATCCCCCAGACTCGAGGGCATGAAGCTCAAGCCCTTCCGCATCGAGCAGTACTACGCCAAGTACGAGTTCACCGCCCAGTACATGCTCTCCAGCTCCGACGCCGAGTCGCGCAGCGTGGAGGAGTTGCTGGCGCTCGAGCCCGACGCCCGCGAGCGCCTCGACCGGCTGTGGCTCGGCTACACCGAGTCGCCGGGCGCGCCCTACCTGCGCGAGGCCATCGCCGCCATCTACGAGCGCCTCGCCCCCGACGACGTGCTGGTGGCCGCCGCCGCCGAGGAGGGGATCTTCCTGGTCTACCACGCGCTGGTGGGCTCCGGCGACCACGTGATCGTGGAGACGCCCTGCTACGAGTCGGCGTTCGAACTCGCCCGCAGCACCGGCGCCGAGGTCTCGGCCTGGGAGCGCCGCTACGAGGACGGCTGGGCCAACGACTTCGCGGCCCTCGAGCGCCTCCTGCGGCCCAACACCCGCCTCCTCTACGTCAACACCCCCAACAACCCCACCGGCACCCTGATGGAGCGCGGGGTGTTCGAGCAGGTGATGGGGCTCGCCCGCGAGCGTGGCCTGTACGTCTTCTGCGACGAGGTCTACCGCGAGCTCGAGCACGACCCCGCCGACCGCCTGCCCGCCGCCTGCGACGTGTACGAGAAGGCGATCAGCCTGGGCTCGATGTCCAAGACCTACGGCCTGCCGGGGCTGCGGCTGGGTTGGCTGGCGAGCCGCGACCCCGAGGTGATCGGGCGCTGCCTCGAGCTCAAACACTACACCAGCATCTGCAACAGCGCCCCCAGCGAGTTTTTGAGCGCCCTGGCCCTGCGCCACCGGGAGGTGCTGGTGGAGCGCAACCTGGGGATCGTGCGGGCCAACCTGCCGCTGCTCGAGGGCTTCTTCGCCCGCCACGCGCACCTCTTCGAGTGGGTCCGGCCCGACGCCAGCCCCATCGGCTTCCCCCGCTTCAAGTCGCCGCAGGACGTGGCGGAGTTCTGCGAGGAGGTGGTGCGCGAGACCGGCGTGCTGCTGCTGCCGGGGACGGTCTACGACCAGCCCGGGCACCTGCGGGTGGGCTACGGGCGCAGGAACATGCCCGAGGCGCTGGAGCGGCTCGAGCGCTTCCTTTCGCGGGGGTGAGCCCAGCGGGTATTCTGGGCCATGTGGAAAATCGCCGCCCTCGCCCTGACGTTGTGCGCCTTCGCCCTGTCGCAGAGGACCCCCGTGCAGCGGCCTGACGCCCCGCCCCTGGCCGTGCCCGGGACCCACGCCGTGGGGGTCCGCACCCTGCAACTCACCGACCCCGCCCGCGGCCGCGGCCTCACCGTAGAGGTGTGGTACCCCGCCCGCCGCGCCGCCGGGGCGGCCCAGCCCGCCGTCTACAAGGGCGTCGTGGGCTCGGTGGAGTTCAACCTGCCGGGTCAGGCCCTGCGCGACGCGGCGCCCGAGACGGGGAAGTTCCCGCTGCTCGTCTACTCGCACGGGCAGCCCGGCAGCCGCTACCAGTCGGCCTACCTGATGGAGCACCTGGCCTCGAGGGGCTTCGTGGTGGCGGCCATCGACCACACCGGCAGCCTCTACCGCGACCTCACCCAGCCCGCCTACGTCACCTCGCTCGTCGACCGCCCGCTCGACGTCCTCTTCGTGCTGGGCCAGGTGCCCAAGAGCGTGCCCAGCGCCGACGGCGACACGGCGGGCCTGATCGGCTACAGCTACGGCGGTTACTCGGTGCTCAACGCGGCCGGGGCGGGCATCGAGCGGGCCGGGCTCGAGCAGTACTGCCAGAAGGCGGGCAACGAGGGCCCCTGCTTCCTGCTGCCCTTCCTGGCGCAGGTCGAGCCCCAGCGGGGGGCCCGGGCGGTCCGGCCCGACCCGCGCGTGAAGGCGGTGTTCGTCATCGCCCCCTACGGCGCCCCCTGGTACTACGGCTCGCTGCCCAGGCTCGAGGTGCCGCTCTTCGTGGCGGTGGGCGAGGAGGACGACGTGGCGACCTACGCCCGCGACGGCCTCGAGGTCTACCGCCGCGCCGGGTCGAAGGCCAAGTACCTCCTGACCCTGGAGGGCGCCCGCCACAACCCCTTCGTGGTCTGCCCGCCCGAGGCCCGCGCCAACCCCGAGGACTTCGAGCGCTGCTGGGAGCCCGTGTGGGACAAGGAGCGCCTCTTCGACCTCGCCCGCCACTTCACCGCCGCCTTCTTCCAGCATCACCTCAAGGGCGACGCCCAGGCCGGGCAGTACCTCGAGCCCGGCCTCCCCGGCTTCCGGCCCCGCGCCAGGGTGGGCATCCGCCTCGAGCATGGACGCTAGGCGCTTCGTCGCCTCCTGGAGCGGGGGCAAGGACAGTTGCTACGCCGTGCTGCAGGCCCGGCGGCGCGGCCTGGAGCCCGCCGTCCTGCTCAACGTGCTCAACGAGGAGGGCCGGATCTCCCGCTCCCACGGCATCCCCCGCCCCGTCCTCGAGCAGCAGGCCCGGGCCATGGGGGTGCCCCTGGTGGCCTTCCCCAGCAGTTGGTCGGAGTACGAGAGCCGCTTCGTGGGGGCGCTCGAGCAGGTTCGGCTCGAGCACGGCGTGACCCACGCGGTCTTCGGCGACATCGACTTCGAGCCCCACCGCGAGTGGGAGGAGAAGGTGTGCGCGCGGGTGGGCCTCGAGCCGGTGCTGCCGCTGTGGAAGGAGGACCGCGCCGCCCTGGTGCGCCGCATGGTGGCCGAGGGGCTCGAGGCGGTCATCGTCTCCTGCAACCCCCACCTGGGCCCCGGCTTCCTAGGCCGTACCCTCACCGCCGAAACCGTGGCCGACCTCGAGGCGGCCGGGGCCGATCCCTGCGGCGAGAACGGCGAGTACCACACCCTGGTGGTGAATTGCCCGCTCTTCGCGCAGCGGCTCGAGGTGGGCTTCGGCGCCAGGCGCCTCCACGGCGACTACTGGTTCCTCGAGCTCTTGCCCCCCTCAGGCGCTACGGGCTGAGTGCTCCTCGAGCCAGCGCTCCCAGGCCCGCCGGGTCCGCTCGGCGACGGGGGCCTCGAGCAGCCACCGCACCCGGGCGGGGTCGGGCTTCTTGGCGTAGTGCAGCTCGAAGAGGTCGGCGAGGGTGGGGTAGTCCTCGGGGGTGGGGTGGCGCTCGACGGGGTCGCCCGCCGCCACCGCCCCGGTCCTGAGCACCCGGGCGTAGAAGCCGGGCCGCCGGGCCTGGCGGAACTTCTTGACCCACTCGAGGTCGTTCATGCGGGTGGCGAAGACCCCGCAGGGGATGCGCGGCGCGGTGACCTCGAGCAGCACCTCGCCCACCTGGAAGCGGTCGCCCACCTTCACCGGCTGGGTCCCGAAGGAAGAGAGGGTGAGGTTCTCGCCGAAGGTGCCGGGCTCGAGCGCCTCGCCGAGCTGCTCGGCCCACCAGTCGTAGTCCTCGGCACTGTAGACGTAGACCGCCTGGTCGCGCCCGCCGTGGTGCTTGGTGTCGGTGACCACGTCGGCCTCGAGGCCGTAGGCGTCTATGCGCACCTTGCCCGTCACCGGCGTCTTGTAGATCCCGGTGCGCACGGTGCGCTCCCCCACCTGCACTTCCCGCTCCTTCCCCAGGTTGACCGCGATCAGGCGCATAGGGCCCATGCTAGCAGAGGAGCCCGCCAATGATTCGGGGCGGCCTGGCGGGCCGCCCTTGCGAAAACCAACGGCTCAGCCCAGGATCGCGCCGATCACTATGCTGACCAGGAAGCTGCCCGCCGCAGCCCCGATCAGGGTGATCCAGATCTTGCCGCTCTCGGTGAGGTTCATGCTCGACTGCACGGCGAGGTATCCGAAGTAGATGTTGACGGCCAGGAAGGCCAGAAACAGCAGCGGCAGCAACAGGATGCCGATGAGGGTGATGATCAGGATCAGCGTGGCGATGCCCAGCAGCACTGACAACGGCCCCCAGAACAGGGCGAAGGTGTAGGCCACGTGGTCGAGGCTGCCGGTGCCGCCCTGGCTCTTGCCGATGGTGTGGACCAGGTAGACGAAGACCAGGAAGCCGGCCACCGTGCCGATGATGCTGTTGAGAAAAGCCGTGACCCCGCCGCCCAGGCTCCCCAGCGCCCCGATGACGGCGAAGAGCAGCACGTAGATCAGGGCCTCGCGCAGGCTCCCCTTGGCCTCGTACTGTTCGAAGGTGGCCACGCTGGGCTTGGTGAGCACCTGCAGGCTCTGGCTGAACATGGTGCTGATGGTCTCGGTGATGGAGGGGCTGGGGTTCATAGGGGTTCCTCCCGGCTTGGCTTTGCGGTAGTGCTTCCACCTGATTGTAACCCCGATCGCCGGTCGTGGCCCAATGATGGTGTCTTTGGGCTCCAAAGAGCCCTGCCGCGGGCGTATGCTGGAGGACGTGAGCGGAATGCCCTTCCGGGTGGAGCGCCTGGGCCGCGTGCCCTATGCCCAGGCTTGGGAGTACCAGAAACAGGTCCACGCCGAGGTGGTCGCCGGGGAGCGGCCCCCCACGCTGCTGCTGCTCGAGCACCCCCGCACCATCACCTTAGGCCGAGGGGCCACCGGCGAGAACCTGCTGCTGAGCGAGGAGCAGTACCGGGCCCAGGGGATCGAGCTGTTCTGGATCGAGCGCGGCGGCGACGTGACCTACCACGGCCCAGGGCAACTCGTGGGCTACCCCATCTTCCCGGTGGGGCGGCGGGTGCGCGACTACCTGCGCCAGCTCGAGGCCGTCATCATGCGCGTCGCGGCCGGCTACGGCGTGGAGGCCTACCCCAGCCCCGGCTACGCGGGCGTGTGGGTGAAGCGGCCCGCGCCGGTGCCGTCGTGGCCCGACCTCGAGGAGAAGCTGTGCGCCTTCGGGGTGGCCGTCAAGCAGGACGTCTCCTTCCACGGCTTCGCCCTCAACGTCAACACCGACCTCGAGGACTTCAACCTCATCGTGCCCTGCGGCATCCGCGACAAGGGCGTCACCAGCCTGCAGAAGCTGCTGGGCCGGGAAGTCAGCATGGACGAGGTGGCCGAGCGGGTGGTCGAGGCCTTCGAGCAGGAATTCCCCGCGTTCGACGTACGGCGTGCGGCGTACGACGCTCCGAAGGAGCTTACATGAGCGACAACATCAAAACCGTCCAACTCGAAGACTTCAGCACCGGCGGGGTGATCGAGCTCAAGGTCATCCACAACGGCGTGGCCCAGGAGCGCCCCGAGCCCGTTGACCGCCACAAGCCCTCCTGGCTACGCGCCACCCTACCCACCGGGCCCAACTATCAGCGCCTCAAGGCCATGACCCAGCGGCTCAAGCTGCACACCGTCTGCCAGGAGGCCATGTGCCCCAACATCGGGGAGTGCTGGGGCCACGGCACCATGACCATCATGGTGCTGGGCGGCATCTGCACCCGCGCCTGCAAGTTCTGCGCCGTGGACACCGGCAACCCCAAGGGCTGGGTAGACCCCCTCGAGCCCGTCCACGTGGCCGAGGCCGTGGCCGAGATGAAGCTCAGGTACGTGGTGCTCACCTCGGTGGACCGCGACGACCTCCCCGACGGCGGGGCCTCCCACTTCGCCGAGGTGGTGCGCCAGATCAAGCAGCGCGACCCCGAGGTCAAGGTCGAGACCCTCACCCCCGACTTCCGCGGCAACCTCCGCGACGTGGAGACGGTTCTGGAGGGCGGCCAGGAGGTCTTCGCCAACAACCTTGAGACCGTGCGCCGCCTCACGCCCAGGGTGCGCGACCCCCGCGCGGGCTACGACCAGACCCTCAGGGTGCTCGAGCACGCCAAGAAGGTGCGCCCCGCCGTGCTCACCAAGAGCAGCCTGATGCTGGGCCTGGGCGAGACCGAAGAGGAGATCCGCCAGGCCATGCGCGACCTGCGCGCGGTGGGTGTGGACATCCTCACCCTGGGCCAGTACCTCCGCCCCACCAAGCACCACCTCCCCGTCGAGCGCTACGTCACCCCCCAGGAGTTCGCCACCTACGCCGAGTGGGGCTACGAGGAAGGCTTCATGGAGGTCTTCAGCGGGCCGCTCGTGCGCAGCTCCTACCGCGCCGAGAAGGTCTTCTTCGAGGCGACGCAGAACGTCTAGAGTCCGAAGGCCGGGGGTCTGGGGTCAACTTCGGCTCTCGACCCTCGACATTCCCAATGCTCGCCATGACCGAACCCGTACCCCAAACCAAGACCGCGCGCTCCACGGGACGGGCGCTAGCCCGGGGCGACGCCTTGTGCCTCGTGCTCTTCGCACTCATCGGGCAGGCGATGCACGGCACGCTCAGTGGCTTCGCGGCCGCCTGGAGGGGGTTCCTCGAGAACTCCCTCCCCATCCTGGTGGTCTGGTTCATGATCGCCCCCTTCCTGCGCACCTACACCCGCCCCACCTGGCGAAACCTGCTCCTCACCTGGGCCCTGGCCGTCTCGGCCGGCGTGATGTTCCGCTTCCTGGCCCTGGGCCGGGACTTCAACCTGGGCTTTTTCATCTTCTGGGGCGTAGCCCTGGGCTCCACCCTGGCCCTGCTCCTGGCCTGGCGAGGTCTGGCACGGCTGGCCGCGGGGCGGCGTTCAGCCGTGACCGGTAAGTTTTGAGCCGTCAGCTATCAGCCGTCAGCGGTCGGCGGAAGGCTCGTACTGAAAGGAACCCCGCCCCGTCCCTCCCCGCAGGCGGGGAGGGTTTATCCCCCCCCTGCCCCCCTTGCTAGGGGGGGTGAAGAAGGGGCGTCTTGCGTCTTGCGTACGACGTACGACCCGCGTTCCGCGTTGGGCTATCAGCTATAGGCTATCGACAATCACCACCCCACGTCAGACCTCGACCGGCTTCCCCCACTCCGCCAGGAAGGCCCCCGTGCTCTGCTGCTCGAGCTTCTGCCGCAGGACCTCGAGCTTGTCGGCTTCCCCGTGCACCAGGGCCACCCGCCGTTCGCCCTTGAGCCAGTGCAGCAGCTCGTCCTGCCCGGCGTGGCCGGAGAAGCCGCCGATGGTGTAGGTGCGGGCCCGCACCGGTATGTCCCGGCTGAACATCCGTACGCTGGGCGCTCCCTCGATCAGCAGCCGTCCCAGCCCGCCCCGCGGCTGGTAGCCGGTGATCACCAAAGCGTTGTCCGGGCCCGGCAGCCCGTGGCGCAGGTGGTGCAGGATGCGGCCCCCGGCCAGCATCCCGCTGCCCGCGATGATCACCAGCGGGCCCTCGAGCTCGTTGAGCGCCTTCGACTCCTCCACGCTCTGGGTGTACTTGAGGCCCCGGGGACGGAAGGGGTCGCGGCCCTGGCGGTAGAGCGCCTGCACTTCCTCGCTGAAGTACTCCCGCACCGAGGGGTAGATCTCGCTGATCTTGGAGGCCATGGGCGAGTCCACGAAGACCGGGATGCTGGGGATGTGGCGGCCTTCCTCGAGGTCGCGCAAGTAGAACAAGATCTCCTGGGTGCGCTCGAGGGCGAAGCTGGGGATGAAGACCTTGCCCCCCCTGCCCAGCGTCTCGGAGAGGATGCCGGCGAACTCGGCGATGGTCTCGGGGAAGGAGCGGTGCGCGCGGTCGCCGTAGGTGCCCTCGCACAGCACCAGGTCGGCGGGGGCCGCGTCTTCGGGGTTGGGCAGCACCTCCTTGTTGGCGTGGCCCAGGTCGCCGCTGAAGACCAGCCGCTTGCCCTGCGCCATCGCCTCCACGAACGCGCTCCCCGGCAGGTGCCCGGCGGTGCCCAGCCGCAGCCGCAGGGGGCCGAACTCGAGCTCCTGCTCCAGGGGGACGTCCTCGAGGCGGCCGTAGAGCTCGCGCAGGTCGGCCTCGTCCCAGTCGAGCGGCGGGGCCTCCTTGCCCTTGCGCACGAGCCGGTCGCGCTCCTCGGTCATCAGGTGCAGGGCGTCCTCGAGGATCACCGGCAGGAAGAGCCGGGTGGGCTTGGTCAGGTAGACCCTGCCCCGGTAGCCGCGCCGGATCAGCAGCGGCAGCCGCCCGATGTGGTCGTGATGGGCGTGGGAGATCACGACCGCGTCGAGGCTGGAGGGCTCGAAGCCGAAGGGCTCGTTGTTGCGGTCGTCCTCCGAACCCTGGTAGGCCCCGCAGTCCAGCAGCAGGCGGTATCCCTGGTGTTCGAGCAGGTGACAGCTCCCCGTGACGGTTTTGGCAGCTCCGTAGGGCGTCAGGCGCATGGCGCCAATCTACCACCGGGCCGGTAATCTACCCGTGTGGATGTCACCGACTGGCACGTCGAGGCCCACCACTTCGAAGCCTTCTCGAGCCTGGGCCGTGCCGAGGGCCGCCAGCTCCACCTTTCCCCCGAGCTCCGCTGGGTCTACACCGGAACCGCCGAGCTCAACCACGTCTTCGCCGCCCGCCTGAGCCCCGAACGCCTCGACCCGGTCGTCCTGGAGACGGTGCAGCGCTTCGCCTTCTGGCACGCCCCTCTCACCTGGGTGGTGGGCCCTAGCACCCAGCCCCCCGACCTGGGGCAGCACCTCGAGCGCTTCGGCTTCAGGCTGCGCGAGAGCCGGGTCGGGATGACCCTGGAGCCGGGCGCCCTGCGGCCCGCCCCCTGGGTGGAGGGGCTGGCGCTCGAGCCGGTCACCCCCGCCGGCCTCAAGGCCTGGGCGAAGGTGGTCGCCCTCGCCAACGCCATCCCCCGCACCCGCCGGGCCCTGCTCGAGGAAGTGGTGGCGCTGACCCTGGAACAGCCCGCCTGGCGGCACCTCCTGGCCCGGTTGGACGGGGAACCCGTGGCCGCGCTGGGCCTGCTCGAGGCCGCCGGGGTGGTGGGGCTCCACTGGCTCGCCACGGTGCCAAAAGCCCGGCGCAGGGGCATCGCCAGCGCGCTGGCGGGGAGGGCGCTCGAGGCCCACGCCCCGCCCACGCTTCCCGCGGTGCTGCTGGCAACCCCCCAGGCCACAGGGATAGCCCGGCGGCTGGGTTTTTCCGCTGCCGGACGCTACGACTTCTACACGCTGCATCCCAAGTGAGCCCGCCGTGCGGGGAACTGCCTCCGGTAGGGCCTTCTCTCGCCTTGACAGCGGTCAATCCCTGGTGTAACCTATTCGCTCGGACGAGGTTCTAGCCCTCTGTCCACGCCAACCATCGGGATACCAACAAGGCGGGCCACCCTAGCTCAACTGGTAGAGCACCCGACTTGTAATCGGAAGGTTGTCGGTTCGATTCCGATGGGTGGCTCCAAAATCCACAGTGGGGGCAGGTGCCCGAGCGGCCAAAGGGGACGGTCTGTAAAACCGTTGGCGCAAGCCTTCGATGGTTCGAATCCATCCCTGCCCACCAACGAACTCTGTTCGCTGGGGTATGATAGGTTCGCGGTCGGACGTGCGGGAATAGCTCAGTCGGTAGAGCATCTGCTTCCCAAGCAGAGGGTCGTGGGTTCGAGTCCCATTTCCCGCTCCACTTTATCTCTAGGCCGCTTCGCCGCACCTTGGAGATAAACCAGCGCCGGAGTGCTCGGGTAGCTCAGCTGGTAGAGCACACCCTTGGTAAGGGTGAGGTCGTCGGTTCAAGCCCGATCCCGAGCTCCATAGCAGTACAAGCGCCGCCCGGTCACCGCTACGGGCGGCGTGCAAGTGAAAAGGTACGGCAGAGCCGTACCGGCAGCGGAAGCCAAAGGAGGAAACCATGGCGAAAGGGGTATTCGAGCGGACGAAGCCGCACGTGAACGTGGGGACGATCGGGCACGTGGACCACGGGAAGACGACGCTGACGGCGGCGATCACGTTCGTGGCGGCGGCGGCGAACCCGAGCATCGAGGTGCAGGCGTACGACCAGATCGACAAGGCGCCGGAGGAGAAGGCGCGGGGGATCACGATCAACACGGCGCACGTGGAGTACGAGACGGAGAAGCGGCACTACAGCCACGTGGACTGCCCGGGGCACGCCGACTACGTGAAGAACATGATCACGGGGGCGGCGCAGATGGACGGGGCGATCCTGGTGGTGTCGGGGACCGACGGGCCGATGCCGCAGACGCGGGAGCACATCCTGCTGTCGCGGCAGGTGGGGGTGCCGTACATCGTGGTGTTCCTGAACAAGGTGGACATGGTCGACGACCCGGAGCTGCTGGACCTGGTGGAGATGGAGGTGCGGGACCTGCTGTCGCAGTACGAGTTCCCCGGGGACGACACGCCGGTGGTGCGGGGGTCGGGGCTGAAGGCGCT
>NZ_KE387023.1:2168166-2241497 GCF_000430045.1 Calidithermus chliarophilus DSM 9957
GCCGCGAGGAGGTCGAGCGGGGGCAGGTGCTGGCCAAGCCGGGCAGCGTGACCCCGCACACCAAGTTCGAGGCCTCGGTGTACGTGCTGAAGCGGGAGGAGGGGGGCCGGCACACCGGGTTCTTCACCAACTACCGGCCGCAGTTCTACTTCCGCACCACCGACGTGACCGGGGTGGTCGAGCTGCCCAAGGGGGTGGAGATGGTGATGCCCGGCGACAACGTCACCTTCACCGTCGAGCTCATCAAGCCCATCGCCATGGAGGAGGGCCTGCGCTTCGCCATCCGCGAGGGCGGCCGCACCGTCGGCGCCGGCGTCGTCGCCAAGATCCTGGAGTAAACCCAGTGCTTGCGGGCGGGCCCAGCCAGTGGCGCGAAGTGTGGCGCTGGCTGGGCAAGCGCCCTGAGGAGAGGTCTTGCGGGCGCTCTTAGCCGCCCGCGGGCCAAAGAAGGTGAGAAAAGATGGCTAGCGATGTGAGGATCAAGCTCTTGCTCGAGTGCACCGAGTGCAAGCGCCGCAACTACGCGACCGAGAAGAACCGGCGCAACACCACGGGCAAGCTCGAGCTCAAGAAGTTCTGCCCCTGGTGCAACAAGCACCTGCCGCACAAAGAAGTCAAGGTCTGAGGGTTCGGGAGGTTCTCGTGGCAGAACGCACCGGTAACACCCCTCGCCGTCCTCTCCTGACGCGGATCGTCAACTACTTCCGTGAGGCCCGCGCGGAGCTGGCCCGGGTCACCTGGCCTACCCGCGAGGAGATCATCCAGTCGACCCAGGCCATCCTGCTCTTCGCGTTCTTCGCCATGGTCATCCTGGGCCTCTACGACCTGGTTTTCCGCTTCCTGACGGGGCTGATCAACCGATGAGCATCGAATGGTACGCGGTCCACACCTACGTGGGCTACGAGGACAAAGTCAAGCAGAACCTCGAGAAGCGGGTCAAGGCCCTGAACATGCAGGACAAGATCTTTCAGGTGCTGATCCCGGCGGAAGAGGTGGTGGAGCACCGCGAGGGCGGCAAGAAGGAGGTCGTTCGCCGCAAGCTCTACCCGGGCTATGTCTACGTACAGGTCGATCTCGGCGACGAGGCGGGGGAGGTCAACGAGGCCTACGAGGTGGTGCGCGGCACCCCCGGGGTCACCGGCTTCGTGGGCACCGCCACCCACCCGGTGCCGCTGAGCCCCGACGAGGTGCAGCACCTGCTCGAGGTCAGCGGGCTCGCCGGGAAGAAGGAAACCCCCAAGCCCCAGGTCTCCTTCAAGGAGGGCGAGGTGGTGCGCGTCATCAGCGGCCCCTTCGCCGACTTCACCGGCGTCGTCAGCGAGATCAACTCCGAGCGCAACAAGGTCAAGGTGTTGGTCTCGATCTTCGGGCGCGAGACCCCCGTGGAACTCGACTTCGCCCAGGTGGTCCGCTCCTGAGCGAGCGGTGCAGGTTTGGAGTCCAGCGTCGAGGGTGTTTCTTTAAGCCTCGGCCCTAGACAGCGCCCCCAGGGCGCCGGCGATAACACCTCGAAGTTCGAGGGAGCCAAAGGAGAAACAAATGAAGAAGGTACAAGCAATGGTCAAGCTCCAGCTTCCGGCTGGAAAAGCAACCCCCGCGCCGCCCGTGGGCCCCGCCCTGGGCCAGCACGGGGCCAACATCATGGAGTTCGTGAAGGCCTTCAACGCGGCCTCGGCCAACATGGGTGACGCCATCGTGCCGGTGGAGATCACCATCTACTCCGACCGCTCCTTCACCTTCATTACCAAGACCCCGCCCGCCTCCTACCTCATCCGCAAGGCCGCGGGGATCGAGAAGGGCAGCCAGAAGCCCGGCCGCGACAAGGCCGGCAAGATCACCTGGGAGCAGTGCCTGGCCATCGCCAAGCAGAAGCTGCCCGACATGAACGCCACCGACCTCGAGGCCGCCGCCCACCAGATCGCCGGTTCGGCCCGCAGCATGGGGCTGGAAGTCGTGGGGGTGCCCAATGCCTAAGCACGGTAAGCGCTACCGCGCGCTCCTCGAGAAGGTGGACTTCAACAAGATCTACACCATCGAGGAAGCCGCCGCCCTGATCCCCCAGATCAAGTCGGCCCGTTTCGATGAGACCGTCGAGGTGCACGTCAAGCTGGGCATCGACGCCAAGAAGTCCGACCAGAACGTGCGTTCGACTGTGGCGCTGCCCCATGGCACCGGCCGCACCGTGCGGGTGCTGGCCATCGCCAAGGGCGAAAAGATCACGGAGGCCCGCGAAGCCGGCGCCGACATCGCCGCGGGCGAGGAGATCATCCAGGAGATCCTCGACGGCCGCTCCGACTTCGACGCCGTGGTCGCCACCCCCGACGTGATGGGCGCGGTGGGCTCCAAGCTCGGCCGCGTGCTCGGCCCCAAGGGCCTGCTGCCCAACCCCAAGGCCGGCACCGTGGGCTTCAACATCGGCGACATGGTCAAGGCCATCAAGGCCGGCCGCATCGAGTTCCGCAACGACAAGACCGGCGTGGTCCACGGCCCGGTGGGCAAGGCCAGCTTCAGCCCCAGCCAGATCGCCGAGAACGTGCGGGCTTTCCTCAAGGCCGTCGAGGGCGTGAAGCCCGAAGGCGCCAAGGGCACCTACCTCCGCACCGTCTACATCACCACCACCATGGGGCCCAGCATCCGGGTCAACCCCAACAGCTAGGTTTCTCCAGGGTGACTTTGTCAGAAGTCACCCCGACCGAAGGGAGAATGAGGGCTCCGGCGTGAGTTTGTCAGAACGGCAGGGTGACAAACTCACGCCGGAGCTACTTAAAGCGGTTCCCGCGATAAAGCCCTCACGCCGAAGCTCCCCTTTACGGGGAGCTTTTTTGATGGGGGAGTTGTTGATAGCCGGACGCCACGTCGAACACGGCGAGTCAAGGTAATTTCCGGGTGATGAAGGGGGCGAGCCACCGGCTCGCCCCCACGAGCAGTCTTCAGCTTTCGCCTTCAGGGTTGGCTATCGGCTATTGGCTATCGGCATACCCCTAGCGCTCCAGACCGCACTGCGCCGGCCTGGGCAGCCCCTCGCGCCAGCCGCACCACTCGAGGTTGTGCGCGTTGCCCCGGAACTGCAGGGTGTCGATGGAGGTCAGCTCGAAGCGGAAGCGGCCCTGGGCCCCGGTGATGCTGGAATTCCAGGTCCCCTCGGCGACCATGCGGCCCGCCTCGTAGCGCACCGCGCCCGAAAGACTGCCCTCGCAGAAGCTGCCGCTGATGCGGTTCTCGACGTGCCTTAGCTGCATGGAGCAGTTGTCGCGCGCGGCGAAGTGGGTGGTCCACTCGCCCTGGTAGCCGCAGCCGTCGGGCAGGGGGCTGCCCTTGCGGGCGCCGCACCAGCGGCCGAGCTCGCCCGCCACGCCGTTGAAGCCCCGGCCGTCGGGGGTGAGGGTCCACTCGAAGCTGCGGCGGCTGGTGCCGGCGGTGTAGGTGCCGCGCAGGACGCCGGCCTCGAGCACGCCCTCGATGGTCCCCTTAGCCCCGTTTGCCACGTTGCGGTAGCTGCCCCGCACCCGCTCGCCCTCGCGCTCGAGCTCGATGCTGCCGAAGATGTTGTCGTACCAGGCCTCGCGGACGGGCGCGGGCCGCACCGTGACCTGGAGGCTCTGCTGGGCCTGGCCGCCCTCGCCCGCGGCCTGAAGCGTGTAGGTGGTGCTGGCCCTGGCGGTGACCACCCGGCTGCCCTGGGCCGGCAGGGGGTCGGGGCCGAGGGCCGGGATGCGCACGGTCCGGGCGTTGAGCACCTTCCAGCTCAGGGTGAGCTTCTGGCCCTGGGCGAGCTCGAGGGCCGAGGCCTGGAAGCGCTCGATCACCGGGGCGGGCTTGGCCCCCGCGGCGGGCGGGGCGGCGGCCTGCGGGGCGGCGGGGTTGCCGGCAGAGGGTGGCGGCGGGGCCGGGGGTGCGGCCACGGCGGGTTCGACCACCTCGACCCGCACCTTACGCACGGCCTCCTCGCCCGCGGCGTTGCGCGCCCGCAGGGTGAACTCGGTGGTCTGCTCGGGGGCGGCGAGCTGCTGCGAGCCGCTGGGGCCTACCGTGCCCACGCCGTCGAGCTCGACGGAGGCGGCGTTGGCGGTGCGCCAGAAGAAGGTGAGGGTCGCGCCGTCGCCCCGGGTCACGCGCAGGGGCTTGATGCTGAAGCCCTCGATGCGCGGGGCGGGAACCCGCACCGTGACCCTGAGGTTGCGCTCGACCCGCTGCTCGCGGTTGACGGCGACCAGCCGGTAGGTGAGGGTGGCGTCGGGCTTGTCCTGGTAGCTGCCGCTGGCCTTCACGGTGCCGAGGGGCTCGAGCGTGACGCTCTGGGCCCCGCGCACCTTCCATCGCAGCAGCACCGGCTGGCCCTGGTACAGCTCGCGCGGGGTGGCCTCGAAGGCCTCGATCACCGGCGGGTCGGCCGGGCGTTCGCGCACGGCCACGGCGAGGCGCTCCTGGCTGTTGCGCCAGCGCCCGTAGGCCACCAGCGTGAGGTCGGCGGGGGCCTGGAAGCCCTTCTCGAGGGCGTAGCGCTCGCCCTGAGGGTCGAGGCTGATCCCCAGCGGGCGCAGCTCGAGCCGTTTGGCGCCGCTGACCCGGTAGTGCAGCGTGACCGGCTGTCCAGCGTAGGGCTGGGCGGGCTCGAGGGCGAAGCGGGTGATGCTCGGGGGCCGCGTCCACCACCACCCCAGCAGGCCGAGCAGCACGAGCAGCGCCGGCACGGTCCACGCCGGCAGCATGCCCCGGTGGTTGAACTGGGCACCCTCGCTGAGCGGCTTGGCCTCGGCGCCCTCGGGCAACTCCAGCGCCTCGGTGCGCACCTGGAAGCTGTAGGGGCGCACGGCGCCGAAGAGCCGCAGCGGAGCCCGCACCCGCAGCGGGACCTCGACGCTCTGGCCGGGCTCGAGCCGGAACTGCGGGGCCAGCTCGGGCCGTTCGGGGCGCGGGGCCGCGGGCGGTTTACGGGCGTTGGGGTCGTGGCCGCTGAACTCCTCGAGCTGCTGCTTGTACCACTGCGCCCGCCGCAGGACGGGGCCCAGCGTGCGCTCCCACAGGCTGCGCAGGGCGTTTTCCAGCGGGCGCGTCGCCATGCGGAACCAGCGCAGCAGCAGGTTGCGTTGCCGCTCGTTGAGCTCGAGGGCCGGCGCGTCGCGGTCGTCGAAGCGGTAACCGAGCTGGTGCTGCTCGTCGCCGGCCAGGAGGCCGTAGCGGGCGGGCGCGTTGCCGGTGTTGACCAGCCGGACCCGGTACACAGCGGTGCGGCGGGCGGTGGCGACGGGGGGCTCGAGGCTCAGCCGGTGCTCGGCGAAGGGCAAGATCCTCCAACAGGCCGGGGCCGACCCCGCCTCGCGCGGGTTTTCTCGGGAGCGGGCCAGCACCTTGAGGCGGTACTCGCCCGCCCGGGCCTCGGGGCCGCGCGGCACCTGCACGGCGAGGGGCACGGTGGCCTGCTGCCCGGGGTTGAGCTGGACCTCGGGCCGTTCCAGCAGCCAGGCCTCGGGGACCCCCTCCACCTCCGGCCGGAAGTGGTCGACCAGGGTGCCCAGGTTGATCAGCTTGACCCGCAGGCGGGCCGGCTCGCCGGGGAGGAGGGTGAGCTCCTCGGCCTCGAGGCTCACCCCGATGCGCTGGCCGCCCGCCGACGTCGGGGGGTCGAGCCGCAGCCAGAAGGGGGCCAGGTACACCAGGCTGCGCCAGGGCCAGGGGCTGGGCGCCTGGGGCAGCAGTTGCCGGGGCGGGCCGCCGCCGTAGAGCCAGGTGCCGTTGGTGGAGCCTAAGTCGGTGACGTCGACGCGCTCGCCGTCCCAGTCCACCCGCAGGTGGTGGCGGGAAACCCGCTCGGACTCGAGCACCACGTCGTTGCCCTCCAACCGCCCGATCCGCAGGCCGCCGCGGCCGAGCTCGATCACGCGCAGGACCTGGCCCTGGGCGTCGCACAGGCTCAGGCGGGGGCTCGAGCTCGGGCCTTCGGGAGGGGTGACGCTGGGCGGGGTGACCTCGGCCGCCTCCGGGCTCAGGCGCAGGGTGGGGCGGGGCTGGGAGGGGACGCTGCGGTCGAGCAGCCCCTGCAGGGCGTCGCGCAGCTCGCCCATGTCGGTGAAGCGGTCGATGGGCTTCTTGGCCAAGGCCCGCAGGATGACGCGCTCGAGGGCCTCGGGCATCTGCGGCACGATCTGGCGGGGCGGGACCGGCTGGGCGTAGATGTGGCGGATGGCCGCGTCCCGCACGTCCTTGGCCTCGAAGGGCAGCAGCCCGGTGGCGACCTCGTAGAGCACCACCCCCAGCGCGTAGATGTCGCTGTGGACGGTGGGGGGTAGCCCCTGGAAGCGTTCGGGGGCCAGGTGGGTAGGGACGCCCTTGAAGTGCTCGAGGTCCTCCAGACCCCCGGGGCTCTCCAGCAACGCCATCCCGAAGTTGCCGACCTTGAGGGTGTAGTGCTCGAGCAGGCCCGTGCGCCACAGCAGCAGGTTGGCGGGCCGCACGTCGGCGTGGACGATCCCCCGCTTGTGGGCCTCCTCCAGCGCCGCCGCCGCGTCGCGCACGAGCTCGAGGCCCTGCTGCAGGGGAAGGCGCTCCCCCGCCTTGGCGTAGCGGTGCAGCAGCGTCTGCAGGCTGCCCTCCGGCGGGCGCTCGCTGGCGATGAACACGAAGTCCCCGCCCTCCCCGCAGTCGTAGGTCTCGACGACGTTGGGGTGCTTGAGCCCCAGCAGGGCCTGCCCGAGCTCCCGCAGGCGTTGTGCCTGCCGCGCCGTGCGCGGCATCAGCCGCACCAGCGCGGGGCGGCCGAGCTCGGTGTCCAGGGCCGCGAACGCTTTGCCCAGGTGGTCCTCGCCCAGCAAGTTTTGGAGCATGTACTTGCCGACGCGCTCCCCGACCCGACGGTCTGTTGTATTGCTTCCACTCTCCACGACCGAGCTCCTAGATTTCAGACCAACTCTAACACGTACCCGGCATGGGCGGGCTTATGGGTTTCGATCAGTTCGGTCAGCAACTCGGGGTCGAGCTCCCTGCCCGGGGGCACCTCGAGCCGAACCCGGAAGACGAAGGGTTGCTCCGGGAGCTCCTCGATGGATGGGCTGATCCCCGTGCACGTCTCGATCCAGCGGCTGAGCCCGTAGCGGGTGCCCCGCCACCGCAACAGGTCCATCCCCTCCGCCACCAGCCTGCGCCGCCGCTCCTCGGGCCAGCGTTCATCCAGCTCCAGCCCCAGCCAGCTCCCCAGCCAGTTCACCATCGAAGCCGGGGCGGTGCGGGGGTCGAAGTACATGGGCAGGTGGTCCAGGCGCCACTCGAGCGGCTCCCAGATCCCCTCGAAGATCTGCAGGAAGCGCCCCAGGAAGTCCCCGTCGTGAAAAATGACGGGGAGGTACTGCAGGTAGCGGGACGGGGCCACCGACGGCAGCGGCACGGGATAGGTCGGCCGGGCCGGGGCCGGGGGGCGCTCCTCCACCGCCACCTCGACTTCGGGGACGGGGGCCAGGCTCACGGGCTGTGCTTCGGGCTCGACCGCGGGGGCGGCGGCGGGGGAGTAGGTCAGCACGAAGGGGCCGATCTGCACCGGGATGCCGGGGATCAGCGGGAACTCCTGGTGCGCCACCAGCCGCACGCCCCCCACGTAGGTCCCGTTGGTCGAGCCGAGGTCGATGATCACCGGCCCCTGCGCCGTCAGCCGGAGCTCGGCGTGATGTCGGCTGACGGGAGGGATGGGAAGCACCAGCCCGTTGTCGGGCACCCGGCCGATGGTGAGGGAGTCGGCGGTGAGGTCCACCGTCTGGACGGTGGCCCCTTGAAGCTGGACGATGATTTGGCCTCTGGAGGTATCCATCTTCGCTCGAGCCGCAGTTTACCAACTCTAGAAAAAGTTAGCATTTTATCTTTCGTAATCGGTTCGCAAATACTAAGGCTCGGGCTCCTGCCTCACGTAGGTCTTGCCATCCCACCGGTAGACGGTCGCCAGGTCGCAAACCAGGTCGTGCACCCCTTGGCTCCTCGAGGCCAGCACGCCGATCCGCTTGCAGGCGCGATTGTCGTCGAAGGAGAGGCCGCTGGAGAACTGCACCCTCCAGGAAATGCGCCCCCACCTTGCCCAGAAGCTTCCGATAATCTGGTCGTCCGTGCCGTCGCCGTCGAGGTCGTACCGCAAACTTCGCTCCTCGGCGGCGGTGAGGTCCGAAAGCTCCTCGGACTTCATCTCGGCGAGGGCAAGAAGAGGTTTGAGCTCGCTTTTCTCCACCAGCACGGCGTTGCCGTCCTCGAGGACGTACCGCTCACGCACGTCGATAGGGTCATCGGTGTTGAACCCTTCGTTACGTACCTCGACCACGACGCTCCACCGGCCACGGTGCCGCTCGATCTTAGGTTCCTTGTAGGCATAGCCGAAAGGCTTGCTACGGCTGAAGCGTCCGTTCCCCCGGTGCGATACGAAGAAGTATTCATCCAGGCAGCAGTTCCCGCCGCACCCCCCGTTCATACGAATTAGCACGTCGCTGTACCCGTCCTCGTCGAAGTCCTTGGGGTAGAGGTCGTAGAAGCAGATTTCCTCCTTCTCGTCAATAACGACGTAAGCCCGATCCCCCGACCGTGCGACCAGCCGGTAGAACGGCGGGCCGGGCGTCTCGGTGTTGGGGTCTACCCGCTCATAGACCAGATCGTCCTTGGGCTTCGTTGGGTTGGGGGTTGTGTCCGGGGGGACTCCGAGGGAGCGCTCTGAAGCCTCGGGCAGTGGGGGAACAAGATTTCCTGACGAGGTATAGCTGACCCGATAGAGCCCGAGACCCGCCAGTCCTAACCCGATGACAGCAGCTACAGCCCAAACCCGCTTTGTAAGCCGCGACTTGCGAGCTTTATCTGGTTTGTCTTTACCCATAAAGGTCAAGCACCCTTCCTATTTGACATTTAAGGTCGCACAACCCTTACCTAACGAAGAGGTATTCATGGGCAGCGTGCCTCGAACACGCCATCTTTCCATAAGAGCTGGCACCTTACGGAAGTTCTTCCTACTCGAGTAGGTTCTACTTTAATGGTGTACCCCTTAGGGGAAGGTAGATCGGGCGGGCCGCCATTGGTCTGTTCCCTTTATTCCCTTTTGCCCTGCTCCTCGCCGTGTCCTTGTTGCGCCGGGCGCTCTTCTTTTCCGAAATGGGGTCAATAATTCACCTTCTCGTATAGCTCTAGGTATGGAACAACCTCGAGCGCCCCCCGATCCGGGGCGAGCATCTCGTCAGGTATCTCCTGAACCCGGCGGTAGGGGTACTTGGAACTGGGCACGATGGCGCAATACAGGACGTACGGCTTGGGCTTGCTCGAGCCCGCGGGGGTGATGCTCCCCTTAGCCATCACGTGGAGATCGGTTTTGCGGCTCAAGTAACCAAAGCACCCTGAGTTGAAGTCATCACCCATGTTGGGCGCATTTCGGTACTGTTTTCCAATCATCAGTGCTACGAGGTCAATTGCGAGTTGAACATCATAAAATCCTAACCCGTTATCTAGAAATCTTTCCTTGAACTGGATTTGAAAGCCGATGATTCTTCCATTCTTATCCCAGAGGATGCCAATAATGGTCTCTTGCCCATCACGCCTACGTGAGTACGGATCGATGGGATAAACTACGGTGTAGTCCGCCGTTGTCCCACCTATCAGGTCCAGTTTTCCACGGGAGACAAGCTTGCATGAGAATTTCTTGCAAAAGCTCGTGCCTTCAATAGTCGCCTTTGTGCCGTAGATCGGGCCTTCGGCGCTGACCGACAAACCCAGGCTTAGGAAAAGTATCAAGCCGAGCAATCCCAACCTTCGCATTAGCGATCACTACCCCTTACGCAACCAGCCGAGAACCTGCTCTTTACCCGAGGTGATCCGCCGCCGTCCAGGCGCCTCCTCGAGCGGGGATCTCTCCGTCTCATTCTTGAGCCGTAAGGGTGTCGCGGGGGCACGCCTCACCGGGCGGGGAACTTCTTGAGCTGTACCCGCTCGGTCCCGATGGGCTTGAAGGTGTTCAGGGGTGGGTGATCCGTTTTATCGACACAGGGCGCGGTGTAGCTCTTGAGGACCACGGCGTTTTTCTCGAAGGTTAGCACCTTCGAGACCACGCGGGCCGTCCGGATTTTCGGGTAGCTAGGGCACTCTGAGACGAGCACCTCGGGCAGCTCCGCGTACTTCACTTCAACCAACAAACCGAATAGCTTGCCCGAACCGCGGCTGTAGTTGACGATGTCCGCGTCCAGCCAGAACACCCCGCCCTCCTGGGTCAGCCTCACGCGCTCGTGCACCCGTAATATCTCGTCCCGGCCGTCCGCGTTGAGGTCCCCCACGTTGGCGATGTAGTGGCCTGCGGTCGTATAGTGAATGGCGCTAACCCCGACGGTCGCACCTGGCGGCGAGTCAACGAGATCAAAGTTACTGATCAAGATGGCTTTACTATAAGTCGCCTGATAGGGCGATACCTCATCACCGAAGGAGGGCTTGTCCTGGTTGTACAGCAGGATCTTCTCCTTGACCTTGGGCTGGGTGAAGGACCCTTCGATGTAACCGAGCAGCCATTCTGATGCCCTGGGGTAGTAGCCATCCCTCCTGAGTATCTCCTCGGCCGCGCGCTGCTCCTTGGAGCCGGACGGGGGCGGTATGAAGGGCCAGCTCCTGAAGTCGACCTGTGAGAGAATAAAGGGCTTGGTCATGCCCAAAAGGCCTGTTAAGCTGATGACCCAGAGAGCTAAAATTAGGGCTTTTCTCACTGACTGGCCTCTCCCTCGCGTTCAAGATCCTCTGGCGAGAAACGAACAAAACCATCCGGCGGGCCGCCCTTGGCCTTGTCCTCCAGTGCTTCGATGGTCTGTAACCCTCTCGCGTCCTTTTTACCACTCTTGTTCCAATCAATGACATTATTACTGGCTACTTTTCCGCCACCGATGTAGATTCCGACGTGCCCTCCTTCTTTTTGTTGACCGTTGCTCTCGGTGTAGAATGACCCTTTAAGCCAGAAGATAATGTCTCCAGGTTGAAGCTTAGAGGCGTCAAACTCATGCCAGTATGGCGAGGTTCTGAAAGCAAGGCCCGCGTCCTTAGCAGTTTCTCTGCGGTATGGCCTATATAGCTTAGCGTAGTCCGTCTTTTCCAGCACCTCCCTGACCCATTTTAGGCAGTGATACCCATGCTTCTCGGTGTCATCGCCGCTCAGGCTCTCTAGCGCCGCTTGGAGGATTTCGTGGTTGCCTACAGGCAGGAAGTATTGAAGTACGTGGTTGTTGTTGTGAATCTTCCTCACCGCTTCCGACTTCGAGATCGCTCCATCCTTATTGAGGTCCAAGCCCTGGTTTTCGGCATACTTGTCAGGATTTGCCACCTTTGTATATAGCGCCTCATCGTTGGGAGCGAAGGGGGCGATGATGCTTTTGTAGATTTGCGCGAGGTCAGCCCCTGGCGGAAGTTTGTGGGATTTGAAGTGCAAGACCACGTAGCGAATCTGCTCCTGAACCGACATGCGCATCAAATTGTCTCGGCTGAGCTTGCTTACCTGCCAGCCATACTTCTGGATGTCTGCCTTAATTTCCTTGCCTAGAGTGCGAGTAGATGCCCAGGTAGTCAGCCATTCGCGCATTCGCTGGATACTATCAGATGTGAATTGGATCAGCCCTACTGCACTGCCGCCGCCTAGATTGGGTTGGCTGGGTGAGAAGGAGTTCTTGCTTTCGAACGCTATACAGGCGGCCAGATCGTTGGGATTGACCCCTAGCTCACCGGCCGCCCATAGGATGGCCTCGGCCACCTCGGGGGTGAAGGTTTTGGGGATGCCTCTAGCCCCGATGTTTGCTTTCCATGCATCTACTATCCAACTCGAGGTCACTGAAGCCCGAGGCTGGGGGATACGGTTGGGTGCCCACACAGCCGTAAGTCGGTAGATGGTGTCCTTTCCCTCCTCATCCTTGCCCAGCCACTCCCCCTCGAGGGTCTTGGGCTTGCCCCCTGGGCTGAAGCTGAGACGCCCATTGCGGAATTGCCGGGTCTGTCCCTGGAACTTCCCCGTGTCGTATTTCGCGGTGAACTCCACCGTGCCGTCGGCCTCGAGCGTGCCGAAGAAGTGCCCATTCCCGCTGGGGGTGCTGAAGTTGCCCAGCAAGGTGCCGTCGGCCTTTTTGAACACTTCGCTGAAGTGGATGGTGACGTTGGCGTTCCCCGCGCTCAGCTTGCCCTCGAAACTGTGGCGCTCGCTCCAAGCCTTGCCGGCGGAGGCTTGTGGGGGTTGTGGGGCCTGTTGGCCTGGTTGTGGTTGGGGCGGTGGGGAAGGCTGGGGTTGGCGCGGTTGCGGGGCGGGTGGGGCGGTTTCTTCCTTCGGTTGCTGGGGCTGGGCTTGGGGTTGGGCCTGTGGGGCGGTCGTAGCCGTTCCTGCCGTTTCCTCTCCCTCTTGCCCCTGAGCCCAGCTTGGCAGGCTCCGGAAAGGCTCCATGGGGGTGAGGGGCTCGAGCCGCAGCCCCTCCAGCACCACGTCGTCGGTTTCCCCGTTCTCCTCGCTGTCCCGTTCGCCCCGCACCCGGCGGAACTCGCCGACGGAGAGGGTGTTGTCGGGGTTGTAGCGCCCGTGGAACTTGGCGGAGTTGGCGGTGCCCTCGAGGTGGAAACTGCCGTCTTGGAGCAACTTGCCCCTGAGCGGCCACTGCCGGGCCGTGCCCTGGCTTTGGGAGGTGCGTACCCAGTACAGGCCCCACAGCGTGCCGTCGGCCAGGCGGTAGAGGGTGAGGAAGAGTTCGAAGCCGCGGAGGGAGGCTTTGTAGGTGCGGGTCCAGGGTTCGCCGCCTTTCCTGGCCTGCTGGTGCCGGTTCTGCCAGTACGCCACCTCCCGCTCGGCTCGCCCCGGGTCTGGGGGACGGGCGGGGAGGGGGGCGGGTTCCGGGGCAGCATCGGGAATGGCGGTGGGTTCAGGCTTGATCTGGGCAAAAGGGAGAGAGTGCGCAGGTTCTTCCTCGAGCCACGACCGTGAAGACATGGAACCAGTATAATCACATGCCTGGATGTTTGCCAGGAAATAAGGGTTGGGTTTTATGTAAGGTGGGTGCTGCGTGAACGGGCTACAAGACCAGGGAATTCGACCACTGTCCGGCGGCATAGGGCTAAGGCTACTGGTAGCGCTCATCAAGGCTGAGGCCAGCCGGCCTTTCGGGGAACGCGACCTCGAGTCCCGGCTCCCCCCCTTGAGCCAAACGCTGGCGGAAGACACCGCCCTGGCCCGCCTTTGCGAGGCGCTGGGCCTGGGGGCTTTCGAGCGGAACGTCCTTCTGCTGTGCGCGGGGGCCGAGCTGGAGCCCGACTTCCTGCCGGCGTGTGCCCAGGCTTGTGGGCTGGCGGAGTCGCGCTACCCGAGTTTCGGCCTGGCCTTCGCGCTATTCGGGGATGGCATTGTCCACGCACAGGCGATGACGCCCTCGGCGCCCCTGCGGCACTGGGGGCTCATCGAGATCCATCTTCATAGCCCACCCGGGCGCACGTCTATTTCGAGTTTGGTATCGTGGTAATCGGATTCGCCTTGAGCGATGGCCCTTGGAGTGAAGTCAACAGCAAAAGACCAACCCGGCAAATCGCTGACGGCATAGTGCCGTGCGTACTACCATAGTCTTCCTGCCGGCCGAAGATGACTCTAAAGTTTCTGGGTACGGATTGCTCCAGAGCCGCGCGAAACTCGGCGAATGCTCGTACTTATCGCTTTTGAAACTGATGAACTGAAAGCAAAATGTTGCACCCCCTTGCTTGAAGTCTTCTTTGATGAACTCATCCAGAACACTGGGGCATTTAGTCTCTCTAAGTCTGACTTTTGTTTATAGGGTAGTGAGAACTTGATCGTAAAGTTCTCTAGGAATTTTTCCTACCATCAGGATACCTACCTTCTCTGCCCTGAAAAGACCAGCAAGGCTGATTATTAGAACCCCCAACCATAGCAAGCCCCTCATTGAGAACCCCTAAACCTAACCCTTAGGATTGCTTATGGATCGTAGCCCAGCGAAAAACTCACGACATCCCCCTCAAGGGTAATGCCCAACCTACTATAGGATTCTTGCTCGAGTACCCGAGGGCCAAAATCAATAAGCAGATACCATCCAGGATGGTTTACTAGGCGATAACTGCGTCCTATATAGCCGTAGTTTTCACGCCACCCGGTTTTGGGCGAAAACTCCCTGCGTAGCACGCGGTCTAGAGCTTTCTGAAGTTCCTGGAGGCGCTGGTACTTGTCCGGCTCACCAGAAATCAGCTGAAAACATAGAAAATCACCACCGTCCTCTCTGTTGCGCCTCACAGAGCTCTCCATTACCTCTGGGCACCTGATTTCCTTAAGGGTAACGACTTGCTGGAGGGATGTGATCAGATTATCGTAGAGTTGTTTTGGGCTGAGTGTCCCGTTCATTTTGTTGATGCCCCCTTGCACATAAGCAATGCCGACTGCTGTTAGCAGTAGGGTTGTTACTATTAGCGCGGGCCTCGTCATGGTCACCTTCATTGACCTGGATGCCATGAGTACCAAATTTGCTCAATACGCCGTTTGAGATCATCTTTGATTTCTCTTGATATAGCCATTTGTTCAATGCGGCTTCCTAACTTTAGTGCCTCCTGTAAACTTTTTGCCTGCCTCACCCACGCCTCTACTTGCCGGTAGGCTTTATCGTACTCCTCTACACTGAGCGCGGCGCTGCCCAGAATGTAGGCTGTCGCCTGCTTAGCGTTGTTCCTGGTTTCGCGAAAGATAACCCCCTCGCCGAAAAGTTCTCCTATTAGCTCGAGAGGTAAGGTCACGATATCGCCGGCAAAATCGCCAGCGGCCTCCCAACCTGAGATGGCCTTATACCTGCCGCTCTTTACCCCCTCTTTGAATCGCTCGATGTATTGCCCCGCCATTTGCCGTAGTTGCTCGGCTATGACACGCTCCGGGTCATTGTTCTCAACATCGGTACTGTATGTGTTTACGTACTGGACGGGGTTATCCCCGGTTAGCCCTTTGTTGGCAATGGCTTTTTGCTCAGGGGTGAAAGGCTTATCAGGTGAGGACTCGATGGCTGTTGAGAGGATGGGAGTGAGGTGGGTCTGGCCAGTAAAGGCCGTCATAAGAGCCCCAATGGTTAGCTCATCGGTAAGCTCTGTCCCAACGAGTTTTCGCCAAACTGCTTTAGCGGCTTCGTCTGCCAAATTATCTAAGAATGGACCAATGTCAAACTCGATGGTTCTAGGACCAAGCTTGACGTAAACAGGAGTCTTGGTTCGCTGATTTGGAAACTTAAACCGATGTACCTCGCCGGGAGTAAACGCTTGGCCTGCGTGGGGCACGAAGTCTAGATTCATCCGATAGTGATCCGAGGTGATTTGCTCACCCGGAGACTTGCCTTTGTTATACGCTTCGATCTTTGCCACCATCTCTTTAGGGATTCCCGGGGCCTGAAACGTAGCAACGTGACCTACGCTTTGCGGCCAAGTACATGCTGTCCACTGGGCCAGTGCTCCGCCTAGCGAGTGTCCGCAAAGCCAAACCTTGCCCTTTTGTTGAGCATAGTCCAGGTGAGTCCTGATGAGGTCTTTGTTCTCGTGGAATTGCCCATACCCTACGCCTCGAGGGTCAGCATCAGTAAACCAATCCATTTGGCCTTCCAGAACCTTGAACTCCCCGCCCTGTGTGCCTCGGAAAGCGACGACGGGATAAGGGTATTCGGGTTTACTAGGAAGGAATACTTGTAACTGCATGCCTAAGCGGCCATATGTGGTGCGCTGTGGCCTATATCCAAATTGCCGAACGACTTCATATTTGGGATTTTCCTGTGCTGAAGGTACGTAATCCTCATAAGCCAGTTTGGCCATTTGCTCCAGGAGTGCATCGTAAGTTAATTGAGGTGAAGGAATCCTAGCAAAAGGGCTAGGCTTTTCCTCGGCCAAACCTTCGCGATAGTCCGGCTTCATTGTGGGCGACTGCTTCTGAGCCGAGATAAGAGGTAGGGAGTACTCGTACTCTTGGCTGTCTTGGTTAGCTACTCCCTTCGCCAAGAATTCCGGATATCTGGAAGCAACCTCGTAATCAAGCGCCATCCTTACTCCTCCGGTACATGGAACTGCCTCATAGTAAGTATACTCTAAGGAGGGTTCTGGAAACTAAGCAAGAGTTTAGGAACCTTACGCCTACGGGAAGGTGATAAAGCTGGTAAGTAATTCAACTTCTGCTTCCTACATGTGCTTAAAAACGCGTCTTGACCTCATACGTCAGAAGCTATTACGCAGGGCCGAGAGGAGTATTGATTACTCGTGGGAGGTCTCACTCTCAGTCCAAGATCCTCTTGATATAGCTGATCGACTTCCGCAATTGGTTAAGCAATTCGCCTTGTCTGATTACGAGGCGGAGGTTCTGCTACTGTGCGCAGGGTTGGCAATCGAGCCGGATTTGACTGCCCTTTTAGCAGAGCTGACTGGTCAGCAATTGCCAACGTTTAGCCTCGCTTCTGCTTATCTCGGAGATCAGGCAGAGGACTATTTGTCCCTATGTCCCTCCGCGCCCCTGCGGCGCTGGGGGCTCATCGAGATCCATCCCCGCCCCGACCTCCCGCTCACCGCGCAGCCCATCCGCCTCTCGGAGCCGGTGTTGCACTTCCTGCTCGGGGTGCAGGGCGACAACCCCGCCGACCTCGACCCCGAGCTCGCGGGGACCTTCGCGCTCTCGGCCGCTCCCGCCCTCGTTCCCTCGCAGCAGGAGCAGGCCGACCGGATCTGCTCGGCGTGGGAGGGTGGGGCCGTTCCCGTGCAGCTTTTAGGCGACCCCCAGAGCGTGCGGGCGATCGCGGCCAGCGCCTGCTCCCGGCTGGGGTTGCGGGCGTTCGGGCTTCCGGCGGAGCGGCTGCTCGAGCGCGACCCCGAGGACCTGGCCCGGCGGCTGGGGCGGGAGGCGCGCCTGCGGGGGGCGGCGTGGCTGCTCGAGGCCGGCTACCGCCCCGAGCCCCCCGCGCAGGCCCGGCTCGGGGAACTGCTCGAGCGGCTGGTGGCGCTTGAGACGCCGGTGCTGCTCTCGGCGCGCGAACGCCTGGCGCTGCCGGGGGTGCGCTGGACCCTGGAGGTGGACAAACCCACCCCCTCCGAGCAGGCCGCGCTGTGGCGGGAATGGCTCGTGGGGGAGCTCAGCGTCCCGGAGAACGTTCTGAACGAAGCCCTGGAGCGGGTGGTGGCGCAGTTCGACCTCGAGACCGCCGCCATCGCGGAGGCGGCACAGCAGGCCTTGCTCGAGCTGCACTACCGCCTGCGGCAGGGGGCGCGGTTGCGGCCTGAAGACCTGCTGGGGGCCCTGTGGGCGGCGGCGCGGGGCCAGAGCCACGGCCGGCTGGACCGGGTGGCGGCGGTGCGGCGCATGGCGGCGCGGGCGCGGCGGGAGGACCTGGTGCTTCCCGGGGCGGTGCAGGCCACCTTGAGCGAGATCGCGGCCCACGTGCGCCACCGGCACCTGGTCTACGACCGCCAGGGCTTCCGTAGCGGTGAGCGGGGGCGCGGCGTGGCGGTGCTGTTCAGCGGCCCCAGCGGCACGGGCAAGACCACCGCAGCCGAGGCGCTGGCGCGGGAGCTGGACCTGGAGCTCTACCGCGTGGACCTCTCGCTCTTGGTGAGCAAGTACATCGGCGAGACGGAGAAAAACCTGCGGGAGGTCTTCGACGCGGCGGAAGACGGGGGAGCGGTGCTGCTGTTCGACGAGGCCGACGCCGTCTTCGGCAAGCGCTCGGACGTGCAGGACAGCCACGACCGCTACGCCAACCTCGAGGTGAGCTACCTGCTGCAGCGCATGGAGCAGTACCGCGGCCTCGCCATCCTCACCACCAACCTGGAGAGCTCCATTGACGAGGCCTTCGTGCGCCGCCTGCGCTTCATCGTGCGCTTCGAGCGGCCCAAGCCGCCCGAGCGGGCCGAGATCTGGCGGCGGGTCATCCCGGCCGAGTTCCACGCGGGCCTGGACTTCGAGCGCCTGAGCCTCCTCGAGCTCACCGGCGGGCACATCGCCAACGTGGCCCTGCACGCGGCCTTCAAGGCGGCCGCCGAGGGGAGGCCTTTGGGGATGCGCCACCTGCGGGAGGCGGCCAGCGAGGAGATGGCGAAGCTCAAGCGGTTGTGGCCGCGGGAGCTCGAGGACTGGGGCTGAGGTCCGGCTGGGCCCCCTACCCAACTATGGCCCCTTCAGGTCATGATAATTCCAATGAGGCGATCCGATTTCCTAACCCTAACCGCATCCCTGACACTGGTTCTGGCCGCTTGCTTCCCCGCCCAGGCCCCGGCTCCGGCCCCTCAGCCCCCGCAGCCCGCCCCGGCACCCGCCGCAGAGCCCAAAGCGCTGGGGGAGCCCAAGGTGGTGGGGCTGCGCCCTTTCGGCCTGCTGGCCGACAACCGCCCCAGCACGGTGGCCGGGCTCGCCACCCTCACCAACTACTCCAACGGGCAGAGCGTGCTCGAGATCTCCGTCGCCAACCTGCCCCCCGAGACCAGCCACGCCGCCAACCTCCGGCTGGGCACCTGCAGCAACCTCGGGCCAATCGCCGTGGCGCTGGGGTCGGTCTTCGCGGACGCTCGAGGGGCGGGCAAGAGCAGCACCCGCCTCCCCACGACGCAAATCCCGACCGAGCGGGTGACGGTGGTGGTCTACCAGCGCGACGTCACCGACCCCAAGGGCGTGGGGGGGGCCATCGCTTGTGGGGAGCTTTAGGGGGAGGGACAAGCGGTCAGCCATCAGCGGTCAGCCGTCAGCGGTCAGCCGTCAGCGGAAGGCCCGTGGCTCGTGGCGTGTGGGAGTATCCCCCCTGGCCCCCCTTGCTAAGGGGGGTAAAGAAGAGGCGTTCAGCTGCGTTCAGCTATCGGCTATCAGCTATCGGCGTTGGGCGTTCGGCGCTCAACGCGCGACGTCCAGCGACGTCAGCTACTCTGCGCTCGCTTGGTCTTGCGCGTGGGCTCGGCGTTCCAGGGGTCTTCGGGCCAGGGGTGCTTGCTGTAGCGGCCCCGCAACTCCTTGCGGACTTCGGGGTAGGTGGTGTTCCAGAAGCTGCGTAGGTCCTGGGTGACCTGGATGGGGCGCTGGGCGGGGGAGAGCAGGTGGAGCATCACGGGGGTGCGGCCCGCGTTGACTCGAGGGGTGTCGGCGAGGCCGAAGAGTTCCTGGAGCTTGACCGCCAGGACGGGGGGGCTGCCGTCGGGGGAGTAGGTGAGGCGCACCAGCGAGCCGCTGGGCACCTCGAGCCGCGTGGGGGCCAGCTCGTCGAGCCGGGCGGGCAGGGGCCAGGGCAGCAGGCCGGTGAGGATGGAGGCCAGGTCGAGCCGGGCGAAGTCCTCGCGGCGCGAGACCCGGCCCAGCCAGGGGGCCAGCCAGTGCTCGAGGGTTTGCAGCAGGTGCTCGTCCGAGACGTCGGGCCACTCCTCGCCGTTCCAGCGGCGCAGGCTGAGCACGCGGGCCTGCCACTGGCGCAGGTTTTCGGTCCAGGGCAACAGGCCCAGCCCTTCGGAGCGCACCACCTCTAGCAGGATTTCGGCCCGCCTGCCCTCGGGGATCTCCCGCAAGGGCTCGCTGCTCAGGGCCACCTCGCCGACGCGGCGCTCGCGGCGGGCGACCAGGGCTCCGGCCCGGTAGTCCCACTCCACCACCTCGAGCTCGCGGCCGAAGGGCTCGAGGTCTTTGGGGTGTACGGGGGCCGCCAGGAAAATGCGGCCCTCGTCGTTCCCGGCGTCGAGGTGGGCCACGCTGAGCCACGCGGAGCCTAGCAGGGGGTCGCCCTCCTCCAGCCGCACCCCCCGGCCCGCGGAGAGGCGGTAGCGGTGGGGGTCGCCCTCGCGCTGGCGGGCCAGGCGGTCGGGGTAGGCCAGGGCCAGCAGCAGCCCGACGGCGTGGGGGTCGGGGGGGGTGTCGTCGGCGGGGACGCCCAGCATCCGCCGCCACTGCTGGCTCAGGCGCTCGACGCGGGCGAGCAGGGCCGCCTCGGCGCGGTGGGGGCTCGAGGTCCTGCCCCGCCACTGCCGCAGGGCCTCGACCCGCAGGGTCAGGTCGGCCCCGGCGCCCTGGGGGAGGGGGTCGCGCTCCTCGAGCAGCGCGGCCACGTCGGCGGCGAGGGCCTCGAGGCCCAGGAGTTGCGACTCGAGCAGCAAGTGGGCCAGGCGGGGGTGGGTGGGCCACTCCAGCATCGCGCGGCCCCGCTCGGTGAGGCGGCCTTCCTCGAGTGCCCCCAGCGCCTCCAGCAGGGCGCGGGCCTGCCGCAGGGCGCCGGGCGGGGGCGGCGTGACCCAGCCCAGGCCCGGGGCCTCCTGCACGCCCCAACCGGCCAGCTCGAGCAGCAGCGGGGCGAGGTCGGCCTCGAGGATCTCCGGCTTGCGCTGGGGCTGCAGGGTGGCGTGGGTGGCCTCGCTCCACAGCCGGTAGGCGACGCCCGGCCCCAGCCGCCCGGCGCGCCCGGACCGCTGGTCGGCGGAGTCCTGGGTGACGCGCACGGTCTCGAGGCGGGTCAGGCCGCTCCTCGAGTCGAAGCGGGGGACCCTGGAGTAGCCCGAGTCCACCACCACCCGCACGCCCTCGATGGTCAGGCTGGTCTCGGCGATGGAGGTCGCCAGCACCACCTTGCGCCGCCCCGCGGGGTCGGGGAGCAGGGCCTGCTGCTGGGCCCCGGGCGAGAGGTCGCCGTAGAGCGGCAGTACCCGCGCCTCGGGGTGGCGCTCCTCCAGCAGGCGCTGGGTGCGGCTGATCTCCGCGACGCCGGGCAGGAAGGCCAGCACGTCGCCCTCGTGGGCGGCGAGCGCCCTCGAGACCGCCCCCGCCACCGTGCCGGAGAGCGGCCCCTGGGGATCGCGGGGGAGGTAGACGCGCTCGACGGGGTACTGCCGCCCCTGCGCCGTGACGACGGGGGCGAGGAGCAGGCGGCTCAGCCCCTCGCCGTCGAGCGTGGCCGACATCAGCAGCACGCGCAGGTCCTCGCGCAGCGCGGCCTGCACCTCGCGGGTGAGCACCAGGCCCAGGTCGGCCTGTAGCGAGCGCTCGTGGAACTCGTCGAAGATCACCAGCCCCACGCCCTCGAGGGTGGGGTCGCGCTGCAACTGGCGGGTGAGGATGCCCTCGGTGAGCACCTCGAGGCGCGTCCTGCCGCTCACCCGGCTCTCGAAGCGCACCCGGTAGCCCACCGTCTGGCCCGGCTCCTCGCCCAGCAGGGAGGCCATGCGCTGGGCCACGCTGCGGGCGGCCAGGCGGCGGGGCTCGAGCATGAGGATCTTCCGGCCCGCCAGCCAGGGCTCGGCCAGGAGCTCGAGCGGCGCCACCGTGCTCTTGCCCGCGCCGGGAGGGGCCTGCAGCAGGACGGTGGCGTGCCGGGCGAGGGCCTCGCGGAGGGCCGGGAGGGCCTGGTAGATGGGGAGGTCGGTCATTCAGGAAAAAGCGCCCTGGTAGATGTCGGCGAAGGTGAGGGTTCCCCCGGGGCAGGGGAGGGCGATGTCGGCGGCGCCGGTGAGGTCTTGCTGCTGCCAGCGGCCTTCCGTGTCGCGCCAGAAGTGCCGTACGGTCATCGTCTCGGTGTCTACGATCAGGTAGGTTTGCAGGCTGGGGATGCTCTGGTAAGCCAGCACCTTTTCGCGCAGGTCCACACTGCGGGTGCTGGGGGAAAGCACCTCGACCAGGACGCAAGGCTCGGTTTCGTAGTAGTCGTGGGGCACCGGCCTGCCGCACACCGCCATCACGTCGGGGTAATAGAACGCCTTTTCGAAGTCGGAGGTTTTCGGGCTGCCGATGAGCAGTTTCATCTCAGCCACGTGCACCCGGCAGGGTCGGCCCTCGGCCATCCGGCGCAGCGCTACGGCGATGTTAAGGGCGATCAGGGAGTGCCGCTGGCTGGCCCCCGCCATGGCGTACACCTGCCCCCCCACGTACTCGCGCTTGACGGGGCTTTGCGCTTCGGCCTCGAGGTATTCCTCGACCGAAAGAGGCTTGAGCACCGGCCTGACCATGGCTTCAGTCTAGCGCAGGGTGGGGAGGGAGTAGGGATCAGCGGTCAGCTTGTGGCTCGTGGCTCGTGGTGAAACCTCTCCCCGCTGGCAGGGAGGGGGTATCCCCCAGCCCCCCTTGCTAAGGGGGGAACAAGGCGTCTTGCGTTTTGCGTCTTGCGTACGACGTACCACCCGCGTTCAGCGTTCGGCGCTCGGCATTCAAACGTTATAACTGCTGCTGCTGGTTTTCCCGCCCCGCCCGGTCCAGTTGGTGTGGAAGAACTGGCCGCGCGGCTTGTCGGTGCGCTCGTAGGTGTGGGCGCCGAAGTAGTCGCGCTGGGCCTGGACCAAGTTGGTGGAGAGGGTGGCGCTGCGGTAGCCGTCGAAGTAGGCCAGCGCGCTGCTGAAGGCCGGGGTCCAGACCCCGTGCAGCACGGCGGTCGCCACCACCTGCCGCCAGGCCGCCTGCGAGCTCTTGATGATCCCCGCGAAGTAGTCGTCGAGCAGCAGGTTTTGCAAGTGGGGGTTCTTGTCGTAGGCCCCCTTGATGTTCTCGAGGAAGCGCGCGCGGATGATGCAGCCCTCGCGCCACATCAGGGCGATGGAGCCGTAGTCGAGCTCCCAGCCGAACTCCTCCGCGGCCATGCGCATGAGCTGGTAGCCCTGGGCGTAGGAGCAGATTTTGGAGGCGTAGAGCGCCTGCCGCACCTGCTCGACGAAGGCTTGCCGGTCGCCCTGGAACTCGGCCTTGGGCCCCTCGAAGATCCGGGAGGCGGCCACGCGCTCGTCCTTGAGGGCGCTCAGCAGCCGGGCGAACACCGCCTCGGCGATGGTGCTGCTGGGGCTGCCGATGTCGAGCGCGGTGACGCTGGTCCACTTGCCGGTGCCCTTCTGCCCGGCGGCGTCGAGGATCACGTCCACGAGGTCTTTGCCGGTCTGCTCGTCCTTTTTGGTGAGGATGTCGGCGGTGATCTCGATGAGGTAGCTGTCGAGCTCGCCTTTGTTCCACCGGGCGAAGATCTCGGCGATCTCGGCGTTGGAGAGGCCCAGCACCGAGCGCAGCAGGCTGTAGGCCTCGGCGATCATCTGCATGTCGCCGTACTCGATGCCGTTGTGCACCATCTTGACGAAGTGGCCTGCCCCGTCCTGCCCCACCCAGTCGCAGCAGGGGGAGCCATCCGCCACCTTGGCGGCGATGGCCTGGAAGATGGGCTTGACGTGCTCCCAGGCGGCGGGGTTGCCCCCCGGCATGATCGAGGGGCCGTGCAGGGCGCCCTCCTCCCCGCCCGAGACGCCGGTACCCACGAAGAGCAGGCCCCGCTCGGCCAGGTAGCGGGCGCGGCGGTTGGTGTCGGCGTAGTGGCTGTTGCCCCCGTCGATGACGATGTCGCCGGGCTCCAAGAGGGGCAGCAGTTGCTCGATGGTGGCATCCACGGCGCTGCCCGCCTTGATCATCAGCATGACCTTGCGCGGGCGCTCGAGCATCCCCACGAACTCCTCGAGCGAGTACGCCCCCAGGATGCTCTTCCCCGCGGCGCGGCCCTCGACGAACTCCCTCACCTTCTGGGTGGTGCGGTTGAACGCGGCCACGGTGAAGCCCTTGGACGCCATGTTGAGGATGAGGTTTTCCCCCATCACCGCCAGACCGATCACGCCGATGTCTGCTCGCATGTTCACTCCCACAGTTTGCTGAAGAGGGCTTCGAAGCGCCCCCTGGCTTCCCGGTACACAGGAGCCAGCGAAGGATTGGGTTGGAGGGGTGGGTTCGCGGGCGCAGGGATACCCCCCGCCGAACCCCCCGCTAGCATAGCAGCCCCGACCGCCGAGGCGTCGGCGGCGTCTACGGGAACCACTTCGGCCTGCAGGACGTCGGCCAGGATTTGCATCCACGGCGGCGAGGCGGTGATGGAGCCGGTGAGCTTGACCCGCTCCAGGCCGGGGCACAGGCTCTCCCAGAGCTGGGCCAGGCAGAAGGCCACGGCCTCGAGGCCCGCCCGCGCCAGGTGGGCCCGGGTGTGCCGCAAGCGCAAGCCGTGCACGGTGGCGCTGAGGTCGCTGCGCCAGTGCGGGCTGCGCTCGCCGCTGAGGTAGGGCAGCAGGGTCAGGCCTTCGGCGCCCGGCTCGACGGCTTCGGCGTCGGTGAAGAGGCGGGCGAAGCCGTCGCCGCGGGGGTATTCGCCGTAGAAGCGCGAGCGCAGCCACTCCAGCAGCAGACCCGCGTTGTTGACGGCCCCGCCCGCCAGCCAGCGCTGCCGGTCGAGGAAGTAGCACCAGGTGCGGGCTCCGGGCTCGAGCCGGGGCTGGGCCACGACCTGCCGCAGCGCCGCGCTGGTGCCCACGGTGATCACGGCCTCGCCCACGCCGGCCCCGGCCCCCAGGTTAGCCAAGCCGCCGTCGCTGCTCCCGGCGTAGACGGGCAGGCCCAGGGGGAGCCCCGTGGCTTCGGCCATCGCAGGGGAGAGGTGTCCGAGGCGTTCCGTGGCGTCCAGCACGGGCAGCAGACGCTCAGGGGGGAGCCCCAGCGCCCCCAGGATCTCCTCGTCCCAGGCGCCGGTGTGCAGGTTCAGCAGCCCCGTGGTCGAGGCCAGGCCCACGTCGGCGGCCCAGCGCCCCGTGAGGCGGAAGGCCACGTAGTCCTTGATGGCGACGAGGCTCGAGGCCCGCTCGAGCAGCGCGGGATGGGTTCGCCGGAGCCACGCCAGTTTGGCGGGGTAGTAGGGCGCTTGCAGCGGGCAGCCGGTGCGCCGGTAGGCCTCGAGGGGCGACAGCGGCAGATCGCCCAGCACGCTTCCCGGGCGGGTGTCGGCCCAGGTGAGGGCGGGGGCCAGGGGGGTTCCTGCCGCGTCCACGGCCAGCAGGCTGTGCATTGCCCCGCTGAAGGCCAGCCCAACGGGCTTCGTGTCGCCCAACTGCTCGCGGAGCTCCCGCAGCACGGCGACCGCCGCCGTAATGACCTCGTTCACGTCCTGCTCGGCCTGCCCGGGTTCCCCCTGCAACAGCGGGTAGGAGCGGCGGCTTTGGGCCAGCACCCTTCCTTCGCCCAGCGCCACCGCCTTGCAACGGGTGGTGCCCAGGTCCAGCCCGATCCCCACCTCCATGCCCCGAAGCTTACCCCGACCGTGCCCTAGCTGGCTTTGGGCCGCAGGGGCTGGGGCTATACTCGGGAAACCGTCCATTCCCAGGAGGATGCATGTCTTCGAAAGCCGATTACACCCCGGAAGAATGGGCCACCCTGGCCCGCGCCCCCTTCATGACCGGCCTCATCATCACCCTGGCCTCACCCAGCGGCATCACCGGCCTGCTCGGGGAGTCGATGGTGGTCACGCGCTCGATCATCAGCGCCAGCCAGAGCCACAGCACCGACCCCTTGCTGATGAGCCTGATCGAGGACATTAAGAACACCCGGGGCAAGATCGCCCAGCCCGCCGAGCGCCTCACCGTCGAGAACGCCCGCCCCACCGCCGAGGCCACCCTGCGCCAGGTCTCCGCCATCCTGGCCCAGAAGGCCACCCCCCAGGAGGCCGCCGCCTTCAAAGAGTGGCTCAGGGACATCGCCCATGACGCCGCCGAGGCCGCCAAGGAGGGCGGTTTCTTCGGCATCGGCGGGGTGCAGGTCAACGAGGCAGAGAAGGCAGCGCTGGCACGGGTGGCGGAGCTGCTGGCGTGAGGAGTGGCAGGCGATAGCCAAAACTGGTGGCTCATGGTTCGTCGAGGGTCGAGGGCTGAGAGCGTCTTGCGTTTTGCGTATTGCGTTCGGCATTCGACGTTAGGCGTTTTGCGTACGACGTACGACGTACGACCCGCCCCCGGCGCCCGGCTATCCGCTATCGACCATCGACCTAAAACGCTAAAGTAACCCAATGCGACTGACCATCGAAAAACTGGTTCCCGGCGGCATGGGACTCGCCCGCACGCCCGACGGGGTGGCACTGGTGCGGGGTGGCTTGCCGGGCGAGGTGGTGGAGGCTGAGCTCGAGCGCCGCAAGAACCACTGGGAGGGGGAGGTGAGCGAGGTGCTCGAACCCCACCCCCAGCGGGAGGAAGGCCCCTGGCCCCCTTCGGTGGACCTGCCGCTGGCCTACGAGGCACAGCTCCCTCTCAAGGCCGGCTTCGTGCAGGAGGCGTTGGAGCGCATCGCCAAGCTGGAGGGCGCGCTCGAGCCCATCCAGCCCTCGCCCCGGCCCCTGGGCTACCGGGCGGCGGCGCAGTACGCGGTGATGCCGGGCGGGGGGCTGGCCTACCGCTACCCGGGGACCCACAACCTGCTGCTGCTCGAGCGCGACCCCCTGCTGGCCCCGCCCCTGGCGCGGGCTTTCGAGCAGGTCAAGCCGCTGCAACTGGCTTGCCTCGAGGTCGCCCTGCGGGGCAGCCTGCGCGAGGGCAAGGTGCTGCTCGGGCTCATCGGGGGCGACCCCAAGCGCCTGCAGCCGGTGGCCCGCGACCTGCTGGGCTCGAGCTCGGACGTCGTGGGCGTGACCTGGGCCGAGGACCACCCGGCGGGGCGCTTCCGCGGGCGGGTGCAGGCTTTGGCGGGGGCGGGGACGCTGCTGGAGGACTTCGGCGGCGTGCTCGCCAGCGTCAGCGTGCAGGGCTTCGCCCAGGTGAACCCCGAGGCGGCGGGCCTGATGTACCTCGAGGCCGCCCGCATCGCGGGCGAGGGGCAGAAGGCCGTGGAGCTCTACGCGGGAAGCGGGGTGCTGGGGTTCCACCTGGCGGGGGGCTTCGGGGAAGTGGTGGCGGTGGAGATCAGCAAGGACGCGGTGAAGCGCGGTGAGGCCGACAAGGCCCGGCTGGGGGTCTCCAACCTGCGCTTCCACCGGGGCGACGCCAGCGAGCTCGCCAAGCTGGGGACCGCCGACCTCGTCGCCGTGGACCCGCCGCGGGCCGGGCTTTCGCCCCAGACCCTGCAGGCGCTGCTCCAGACCCGCCCCGCCCGCCTGCTCTACGTCTCCTGCGACCCCGCCACCTGGGCGCGGGACGTGGGGCGCCTGGCGCGGGAGGGCTATGAGCTCGAGTTCGTGCGCCCCTACGACTTCTACCCCTACACGCACCACGTCGAGGTGCTGAGCTTGCTGACCCTGGCCTGAGCGGCTATTCTTAGCGTTACCTTATGGAAATTGACGCCATTGTGACCCTGCGTTTGGAAGTGCCCGACGACACCGACCTCGACGACCTGGTGCTCGAGATCGACGAGGAAGGCCGCGTGCAGTTCGTCGCCGGGGGCGAGGTCGTGGCCGACGGCGCCTCCATCACCGATTACAGCCTCGACGACGTGGAAGAGGTCGGTGACGACGAAGACGACGACTACGACGAGGAAGACGAGGACGAGGAGGACGAAGACGAAGACGACGAGGACGAAGGGGCGCAGTAAGCCCTGGCCCCAGGGGGTTCGCGCTAGCCGGACGCAGCGCTCCTCCGCCCGGGCGTAGCCCTCCGGGTTGGCGTTTTGCCGCCGACCGGCCTCGAGCCCGCGGCTTTGTGAGGGGCACAGGCTCTCGAGGAGCAGTTCGCCGGGAGGGGCCTCGAGGGCCGCTTATCCGGATTTATCCCTAAGCTTACCGTTGCCGTTCTCGACCTGCGGCTCGAGCCGCTCCGCCTTCTTGGGCCTGGCCGCCACGTAGCGGGCCGCCGTCCACACCAGCACCACCGCGAACACCACCCGCAGCCAGAGTTCGGGGAGCTGGTTCGCCACGAGGCCCCCGGCGAAGGCCCCCACGATGATCCCGACCACCAGGCCCGGCACCACCTCCTGGGCCAGGTTGCCGTGGCGGTAGTGGGTGTACGAGCCCACCAGGGCCGAGGGGATCATGGCGAGCAGCGAGGTGCCCTGCGCGACGTGCTGCTCGAGGCCCGCCAGCAGCACCAAAATCGGCACGATCACGGTTCCCCCGCCCACGCCCAGCAGCCCCGAGGCGAAGCCTGCGAAGGCCCCGGCCACCGCCAGGGGGAGGATGCGCACGGCGCCCTCGAGCGGTTCGGCCACGTGGGGGATGTAGGGCTTGAGGATCAGAATTAGCGCGACCACGATCAAGTACCAGCCGAAAATTCGCTTGAGCCGCCACTCGGAGAGCTTGTTGGCGAAGAGGGCCCCGGCCCGGGCCGCGATCATCGCGGTGGGGATGATCAGCAGCGAGGCCACCCAGTCCACGGTGCCCTGGGTGGCGTAGGTGATGGCCCCGGTGATCCCGGTGAAGACCACCGCGACCAGGCTGGTGGCCGTGGCGCGGTGCTGGCTGAGCTTGAGGAAGCTCACCATCAAGGGCACCGCGATCACCCCCCCGCCCAGCCCCACCAGTCCCCCGAAAACGCCGGCCAAGGTTCCGATCCAGAGGCTCGAGAGGTTCACACCAGGGTTATACCACGGGATTTTGAATCTAAAACGCCGGCCCTATCTTTACGCAGTTCGCCGGGAGATTGGATTTTTACGGGTTTTTCACGCCTGAAGGTCTACAACATTCCTGCAAACCCGGGGAAGGGGATGCGACCTTAGGAGGAGATCATGAGAAAGAGCATCAAGGCAATCCTGGTGAGCGCGGCGCTCGGCCTGGCGGCGGTGGGGGCCTTCGTGGCCGCCTCCGACCACGACGACGGGGAGGCCGACACCAAGGCCAGGGCCCTCAACCTCACCGACCTCTACGTCTTCCGCGAGATCGACCAGAACCCCCGCGCCAAGGCCGACGACCTAATCTTCGTGATGAACACCAACCCCCGCTCGCTGGCGCGGCAGCAGTACTACTTCAGCACCAACGCCCGCTACGAGTTCCGCCTGACCCGCGTGCTGGGCAAGGACGACCCGGCGACCGGCCAGACCGACGCCTTCTTCCGCCTCGAGTTCGGCGCCCCCGACAAGAACGGCCAGCAGCCCATCACCCTCACCGCCAGCCGCGCCGGGGTGACCCGCACGGTCAAGGCCACCGCCGACGGCAAGCCCATCCTGACCACGCCCCTCACCGCCAGGCCCGTCGTCAACCAGGTGCCCCTCGACCGCGGCGGCGTCAGCGTGTTCGCCGGGCTGCGCGAGGACCCCTTCTTCTTCGACGTCGAGCAGTTCTTCCGGGTGCGGGCCGGGTTGGCCGGGCTGGGCCCCAGCGTGGGCTTCCGCAGCCCCGGCTACGACTTCACCGCCGGGTACAACGTCAACTCCATCGTGGTGCGCGCGCCCATGGAGTGGCTCACCGCCGGCTCCATCGCCAAGACCTTCGACGTGTGGGCCACCATCTCCATCCCCGACCCGGCCAAGCCCGGCGAGTGGAAGCAGGTCGAGCGCCTGGCCCGTCCCGCCGTCAACGAGGGCCTGCTGCTGACCAACGACTACCTCAACACCCTCAACGCCGTCGGCCCCGACTTCGAGGCGGCCGTGTTGAAGGGCGACAAGGCCGCGAGCGAGGCGGCGGCCCCCATCGTCGGCGAGGTCTCCACCGTGCTCAAGCTGCTGGGTAACTCGCCCGAGCGCGTGGGTGCCCTGCTCGGCGCCTTCCTGCCCGACGTCATGCGCATCGACACCACCGGGCCTTCGGGCTACGCCAACGACCTCAACAAGCGCGGCAGCCCGGTGCGGGGGCGCATGCTCAAGGACGACGTGATCGACATCACCCTGCAGGTGCTCTCCAACGGCGCGGTCAAGGGCGACAACGTCTCCTACGACGGCCCCAACGCCGGAGGCAGCAAGCACAAGCCCCTGCTGGGCGAGTTCCCCTACCTGGCCGACCCCAACTGAGCCCGGGGCACGGGGTGAGCGGGGATAACCTGCTCACCCCGGCCGGTTTTCAGCATCCTGAGGCAAAAGGAGAAGCCCGTGACCCTCGCTGACACCCTGCACAGATACCGCATAGCCGGATTCCTCGCCCTGGCGGGCCTGGTCGTGGGGCTGGGCCTGCTGGCTTGGCGGGAGGGACCAAGGCTGCCCGAGGCGTACCGCTACCGCTTCGGGGGCCTGCTCGAGGCCCGCTCCGAGACCCGCCGCAGCGCCTACCAGGCCGAGATCGCCTTTTACCAGGAGCGCCTGCGCCGCAACCCCGGCAGCGGCCTGGACCTGGCCGCGTTGGCCGGGGTCTACCTCAAGAAGGGGCGGGTCACGGGCCAGAGTTCGTGGTATCTGCTGGCGCAGCAGGCCGCCGAGCGCTCGCTCGAGGCCCTGCCCTTCTTCAACACCGGTGCCCTGCTGGTGCTGGCCGAGATCGCCGAGGCCCAGCACGACTTCGGCCGCGCTGCACGGATTGCCGGCCAGATCCTGAAGGAGGAGCGCAGCAACCCGGCGGCCCGCGCCCTCCTGGCCTCGGTGTACCTGGCGCAGGGGCGGCTCGAGCCCGCCGAGCACGTCGCCGAGGAACTCGTAGCCCAAAACCCCACGCCGGGCCACCTGGTCCAGCGGGCCCTGGTGCGGCTGGCCCGGGGCCAGGACGCCCAGGCCCTCGCCGACTTCCGGCAGGCCGTCGCGCTCGAGGAGCCCGACGACTTCTACGGCGCCGCCCGCACGCGCAGCTTGCTGGGGCGCTACCACCTGCGCCACGGGGAGGCGGGGCTGGCCCGGGGCTTGCTGGAGGAAGCCCTGCGCATCGCCCCGAACTACCCGCTGGCCCTGCTCTACCTGGCCGAGCTCGAGACCCGCCAGGGCCGCTACCGCGCCGCCGAAAAGCTCTACCAGCGGATTCTTCCCCAGGACCGGCAGACCTACCAGCTTTACGACCACGCCGCCTACACCGGCCTCGCGCGGCTGGCCCGCCTGCAGGGAAGCCCCAGGGAGGAAGCGGCCTGGGAACGGGCCGAGTCGGTGTTGCGCCGCGAGATCGGGCAGGGGGCTTTCGGGCACCGGCGCGAGCTGGCGCGGTTGCTGCTCGAGCGGGGCCGCCCCGCCGACCTCCCCGAGGCTTTGCGCCTCGCTCAGGCCGAGCTGAAGGTGCGGCAGGACAGCGAGACGCTCGAGGTGCTGGCCTGGGCGCTCGAGCGCGGCGGGCGTCTGGAGGAGGCCCAGAGGGTCATCGAGCGGGCGCTTGCCACCGGGCGGCGGGAGGCCAGCCTTTACCACCGGGCGGCCCGGATCGCGGGCGCCCTGGGCCAGCAGGAGCGGGCGGAGCGGTATGGCTCGAGCCTGCGGACGATAGACCCCGCCTTCGACCCCGTGCGGGCCGGGGTGGACGATCCCCTGTCGGGACAGCCTGCGGCTGTGCACCAGGCGGTGGACGATCCCCTGTCGGGACGGTCTGCGGCCGTGCACCAATGGCACGATCCCCTGTCGGGACGGCCTGCGGCTGTACACCAGGCGGGGGCCGGAGGTGTGGAGTGAGGGCTCTGCGCGTGCTGGCGTTGCTGATCGTGGGCCTGCTGGGCGGGGCCCAGGCCCACTGGGCCGACCTGGCCGCTGCCGAGATCGCGGTGGGGGAGAGCGAGGTGGAGGTGGTCCTGACCTTTCCGACGGGGTTGGTGGGGGAGATGGACACCGACCGCGACGGGCGGCTGTCGGCGGGCGAGGTCGAGCGCAACCGGGAAGCCCTGACCCGCTTTTTCGAGCGGAACATCACGCTGGAGTCGGCGGGGGAGCGGGGGCGGCTCGAGGTCGCCCCGGCCCAGGCGGCCCGGCCGCTCACCAACCTGAGCCCCAACGCCAAAACCCACAGCACCCTGCGCCTGACCTACCGCTGGGGACGGCCCGTCGAAGCCCTGAGGATCGAGTACGGCCTGTTCCTGCCGGGGGTTTCCACCTCGAGCTGCGTCGCCACCATCCTCCAGGGCGGCGAGGTGCAGGACGTGGTGTTCCGGCCCGACCACCGGGTTTTCCGGCTGGGAGGCGGGGCTGACGCGGCCCCGCAGACCTTCCAGAGCTTCCTCAAGCTGGGCCTCGAGCACATCCTCACCGGCTACGACCACCTGCTCTTCGTGCTGTCGTTGCTGATGCTGGGGGGCGGGCTGGCCTACTTGCTCAAGGTGGTCACGGCGTTCACGGCGGCGCACTCCATCACGCTCTCGCTGGCGGCGCTGGGGCTGGTGAGCCTGCCCCCCAGGCTCGTCGAGAGCGGCATCGCCCTCACCATCGCCTACGTGGCGGCCGAGAACCTCTTCCGCAAAGACCTCGGCGCCCTGACCCGCACCCGCTGGGCGCTGACCTTCGCCTTTGGGCTGGTCCACGGGCTGGGCTTCGCGGGGGTGCTCGAGGAGATCGGGCTGCCGCGGCAGAACCTGGCGCTCTCGCTGCTGGGCTTCAACCTGGGCGTCGAGCTGGGCCAGCTCGCGGTGGTGCTCCCGGCCTTCCTGCTGCTGCAGGCCCTGCGCCGCTGGCCCTGGGAGGTGGGGTTGCGCCGCACCGTCTCGGCGGGCGCGGTGGCGGCGGGCCTGGTGTGGTTCGTGCAGCGGGCCTTCCTAGGCGCCTGAGCCGCCGGGCCGCACCGTCTGGCCCACCAGCCGCACCTGCAACGCCCGCAGCAGGTCGGTCTTGCTGAGGATGCCCACCATGCGCCCGCCCTCCATCACCACCAGCCTCGAGAAGTCGCACTCGGCCATGCGCTTGAGCGCCTCGAGGGCGCTGGCCTCCGGGGCGATGGCCTCGAGCTTCCCCATGCGCTCGGTGACGGGGGCGGCGGGGTCGGCGCCCTGGAGGTCCTCGAGGCTGATGAGCCCCACCACCCGGCCCTCCTCGACCACCGGGTAGCCCATGTGGCGCTCGAGGAACATCCGCTGCAACAGCTCGCCCACGCTGAGGGTAGGGGGCACGCTCTGCACCTCCAGGGTCATCAGGTCGCGCACCCGCAAGCCCTCGAGGGCCTGGCTCAGCGAGGCCTGCTCGGTCTCGGTGCTCGCGGCCATGTACACGAACAGCGCGATCAGTACCAGGAAGAGGTTGAAGGCGTACAGCCCGAAGATGCCCATGCCGAAGGCGATCAGGCGGCTGACGCCCGCCGCGGTGCGGGTGGCCTCGAGGTAGGGCTGGCGCAGCGCCAGCAGCGAGCGCAGCACCCGCCCCCCGTCGAGCGGCAGCGCGGGCAGCAGGTTGAACAGGGCCAGGCTCAGGTTGACGAAGGCCAGGTAGCCCAGCAGGAACTGCCCGGCGACTATGTCGGGCACGAAGCCCCGCAGCACGGCGAAGACGCCCGCCAGGGCCAGACTGGTCAGCGGCCCCACGACGGCGATCACGGCCTCGGCCCCCCGGGCGCGCGGGATGTCGGCGAGCTGGGCCACCCCGCCCAGCAGCCACAGCGTGATCTCCCGCGTCTGCACGCCGAAGGCGCGGGCGGCCACAGCGTGCCCGAGCTCGTGGATGAGCACGCTGGCGAAGAGGCCCAGCGCCGCCAGCAGGCCCAGCAGGTAGGGCATGTAGCCCTGGAGCATCCCGGGCTCGGGGGTTATGCCCAGCAGCCGCAGGTAGGTGGGGAGCTGGAGGCCGATGAGGAAGGCGAAGAGGGGCAATACGATCAGAAAGCTGGTGTCCAGGGAAATCGGGATGCCAAGGAGCTTGAAGGGAAGCCGCATGGCGTTTCGGAACATGGCTCGAGTGTAGCGGGGCCCGGTAGGGGCAAAGGTTACGCAGGGCTCACCCTGCCGCGAGGGGCTGTGTAGAATTTTCCCCGTCTTCCGCTACAATGCGCTCGAGCCACCATGAACGAGCCCACCTGAACCACCCGGATCCGGCTTTCGGCAACCCCTGAAGGGAGCGGGGGTCCTGGCACATTCGGGAGGTCGGCGTGTGGTCTTTGCTGCGTGACGTGCGCATACGAACCGTCTGGATCGGTGAAACCGTCAACGAGCTCGGCACGGCCCTTTCCTTCTGGGCCTGGGCCTGGATCCTCTACGACCGCTACCCCGAAGCCCCCTGGGTGGCGGGCGCGGCGATCGCGCTGCGCTCGGCCTTCGGCTTCGCGGGGGACCTGATCTTCGGCCCCTACCTCGACCTCTGGGACCGGCGCCGGGTGCTCGTCGCCAGCAACGCGCTGCTGGCCGGGCTGACCGCTACGGTGCCTTTCCTGGTCGAGCCGGGCTGGGGCGTGTGGGCGGTGTTGGGGGTGCTGGGCCTGCAGGCGATGGTCGGGAGCCTCGAGGGGCCGGCCATGAGCGCCCTGCTCGCCGGGATGGCCCCGGCCGGGCAGTACCAGCGCGTCTACGCGCTCTTCAGCCTGACCCACACCCTGGGCAACCTGCTCGCGCCCGTGCTCGCGGGGGTGCTGATCGCCGCGCTGGGGCCGGTGCGGGTGCTCTGGCTCGACGCCGCGACCTTCGCCGTGGCAGCCGGGGCCTACGCGCTCGTGCGGCCCCCGGCCTCGCCGGGTGGCCGGGGGTCTGCGGGGTGGTGGCGGCAGTTCCGGGAGGGGCTGGGCTTCGTGCTGGGCCGCCGGCACCTGTGGCTGATGTTCCTGGTGGCAAGCCTCACCAACACGCTCGTCGAGGTCTACAACGCGGTGTTGCTGCCCCGGATCGCCGACCGCCTGCTCGAGGGCCTGCGCGTTCCGGCCTGGCTCTCCGCCGAACCCGGGGCCCTGGTTTCCGGGCTGCTCGACGCCCTGACGGTGGGGGTGGAACTCGCGGCCACGGTGTGGCTGGGCTCGAGGCTCCTCCCACCCCGCCGGGCTTGGAACGGCTTCGCGCTGGGCTGTGGCGCGGTCCTCCTGGGCATCGGGACGGTGAGCGCCGCCCCCGGCCTGGGGCTGGCGGCCCTGGCCGCGATGTTCCAGGGCTTGGGCTTCGCGCACATGGGCGTCCTAGGCAACAGCCTGGCGGCGGCCCTCACCCCGGACCCCCTGCGGGGGCGGGTAGCCAGCGTGCGCCTGCTGCTGGGCCGGGGGGTGCGCTCGCTCGGCTCGCTCCTGGCGGGGTGGGCCGTGGGCGCGGCGGGAGTCACCTCGATGGCGGCGCTGGCGTGCGCCGCGGGGTTGGGGTTCGTGGCCTGGGCCTGGGCCCGTGCCGTACGGGATCCGATGCCGGATTCGGGCTGACCGAATCCGGCGTGAAAAGCCGACCGTCGGGCCCTGGCGTTCGTGGCAGACGCGGTCAGAGCCAGGTCTCGAGCCAGCGCAGCCAGTTCTCCCCCAGCACCCCGGCCCGGGCCTCGGCAGGCACCAGCTCCCCGATCTTGGCGAGGTCGGCGGGCCGGTCGAGGCCCTGGGGGTTTTCGTTGAGGCCGAAGCCGCCGTCGAAGTCGGAGCCTATGCCCACCTTGTCCCAGCCGATGAGGCGGGCGGTGTGGTGCAGGTGCTTCCGCACGGTCTCGAGCCCCACCCGCTCCATGCCCCGGCTCCAGGTGTGGTCGAGGAAGAAGCTGAAGAGCACCGTACCCACCACGCCCCCCCGCTCCCCGATCGCCAGGATCATCGCGTCGGAGAGGTGGCGGTTGGCGAAGGGCGTGTCGGCGCCGCCCAGGAGGCTGCGGGGGTTGGCGTGGGTGGCGCAGACGGGGCCGCGGAAGACCTCGAGGCTCTCCCAGAAGGCCTGCTCGTCCATGTGGGCGAAGTCCAGGGCCAGCCCGGCCTCGTCCATGGCCTGCAGCAGCTCGACCCCTAGCTCGGTGAGGCCCCCGGGTTCGCGGGTGCCGCCGCAGTAGCGGGTGCGGTTCCAGGCCGGCCCGATCATCCGCACGCCCTCGGCCTTCCAGAAGGCCACCTCGCCGGGCTCGCGGATGCCCTCCCCGCCCTCGATCAGGACCACCATCCCGGGTACGCGGTCGGCGGGCCAGCGCTCCCGGTGGGCCTGGAGGTCGGCCGCGCCGCGGATGATCCGCACCAGCCCCGCATCCTCCCAGCGCTGATACACCTCGAGCTGCTCCCGCGCCGCCTCGTGGGCGGCCAGGGGGCCGGTGTATTTCTTGGGGTCTACCCACAGCGTGGCGAAGCACAACCCCACGCCGCCCTCGCGCAGGGCGGGGAGCGTCACCACGGGAATATCCTTGTTCGTATCGCGCCGGCGCAGCTCCTCGAGGGGCAGGGTCAGGTCGCGGCGGAGGTCGAGGGCGTTGTGGGCGAGGTCGAGGTGGGCGTCGACGATCATGGTTTAGAGGATAGCCGATGGTCGATAGCTGATAGCCGATAGCCAAACGCAAGACGCAAAACGCCAAACGCAAGACGCAAAACGCCTCGGCCCTCGGCCCTAATCCCTCGACGTCGGCGGGGAGGGGTTACTACGAGCCTTTGGCTGACGGCTGACCGCTGATCGCTTACCGCTCACCGCGTCCGCGTCGCCCCTGGCTCCGATACCTCCAGCCGCAGGGCGTCGGGGTGGTGCTGCACGACGCGGTCGAAGGCGGCGATTACGGCGGGGTCGAACTGGCTGCCGGCTTTGGAGCGGACTTCGGCCAGGGCCTGCTCGATGGTCCAGGCTTCCTTGTAGGGGCGGGGGGAGATGAGGGCGTCGAAGACGTCGCACGCGGCGAAGATGCGGGCGGCGAGGGGGATGTCGGGGCCCATCAGGCCGGAGGGGTAGCCGGTGCCGTCCCAGCGCTCGTGGTGGTGCAGGACCACCAGCCGGGCGGTCTCGGGGAGGAAGGGGAGGTTGCGGGTGAAGTGGTAGCCCAGCGTGGTGTGCGACTGCATGACCTGCCACTGCTCGCTGTCGAGCTCGGTGGGCTTGATGAGGATGCTGTCGGGCACGGCGAGTTTGCCCAGGTCGTGCAGGTAGGCCCCCCAGCGCAGGTCGCGCAGCTCGGTCGGGCTCAGCCCGAGTTCCTGGCCCATCAGCACGGCGAGGTGGGCTACGCGGTCGGTGTGGCCGGCGGTCTCGAGGTCGCGGGCCTCGAGCGCCACCCCGATGGCCCGCAGCGCGCCCTCGTAGGCGGCCTCGCGCTCCTCCCGCTCGCGGCGGGCGGCCAGGAGGGCGCTGACCTGGAGGGCGAAGCTGCTGGCGATCTGCAGCGAGGCCGCGCCGAAGGCGCTCTCGCTGGTGCTGTTCTCGAGGTTGATCAGGGCGTGGGCCTCCCCGCCGCGCACGATGGGCAGGCACAGGCCGGCCTTGAGGCGTGACAGGTTGCCCAGGTGGCGCAGGAGCTCGGGGACCTCTTCGCACCCGTGCAGGGCGTGCTCCATCTCCAGCAGCCGTGCAAGGCCGATGATCTGCGGCTCGCCCCGCCCCAGCGGCCCGCCGTACCAGAACTCCAGCGCCTCCCGCTCGACCTCGAGCCCGACCACCGAGGGGGTGTAGCCCTGCTGCGCCGCCAGCCGGTAGCGGCCGGAGGGCTCGAGCAGGAAGATGGTCCCGGCCTCGGCCCCGGGCACCAGCTTGACCGCCGAGTGCAGCAGATCCCGCCAGACGTTCTCGTCCGGGCCCACCGCCAGCGCCTTCACGGTCTGGAGGAGGGTATCGCTCTGCGTGAGCTGCTGCTCGAGGTGCCGGATGGCCTGGGCCCGCTCGAAGGCGGTGGCGGCCACGCTGGCGATGACCTCCATCAGCCGCACCTCGCGGTCGGTGAAGGTGCCGGGCAGGTCGCGGGCGCAGTGGATCACCCCCAGGGGCTGGCCGTCGGAGGTCATCAGCGGGGCGGTGATCTGGGTGTGGGGCCTGCTCCAGGCGGAGGCGGGGTCGTAGGTGCGGGGGTCCTCGAGCACGTTCTCCACCTGGATCAGGCGGCCCGAGTCCAGGCTGGCCCAGCTCAGCCCCCTGCCCCGGGGAACGCTCAGGCGCAGGAACTGCTCGAAGAGCCCGATGGCGGAGGTCGCCACCAGCGCGTCCTTCTCGGGGTCGTAGAGCATGATGTCGACGTGGGGCGAGCCGATGAGCCCCGCGATCTCCTGGTTGAGCACCTGGCTGATGCCCTCGGGGGTGGTGGCGCGCTGCAGCCGCTTGGTGAGGCTTTCGATGACCTCGAACTCGCGCAGGCGGGCCTCGAGCGCCGCCCGCTCGCGCTTGTTGGCCACCAGGGCCGCGATCTGCAGCGCGTAGTTGCGGGCGGCCCGGACGGACGACTCGTCGAGGGCCTGCTCGTCGCTGAAGTTGTCGAGGTTGATGAAGCCTTGCACCTCGCCCCCCAGCACCACCGGCAGGCACAGGCTGCAGCAGATCTCGCGCAGGCGCCCCCAGCGGTCGAAGAGTTCGGCGGCGGCCGGGTCCATGAGCCGTTCCTGGGCCTCGAGGGTGCGCAGCAGGAACTCCCGGGTGACGATGCGGGGCTCGCCGCCGAGCCAGGTCTCGGGTTGGGGGTACCAGTAGCGGTGGACGGGCCCTTCGACCCGCGCCCCGAGCAATTGGTTGTGGTAGCCCATCTGGGCCACGAGCTTGTAGGCCTCGCCCTCGCGGACGAAGATACTGCCGCCCTCGGCGCCCGGCACCATCTCGACCGCCCGGCGCAGCAGCTCGCTCCAGGCCTGGTCGCCCGAGCCCACCGCCAGCGAGGTGACGGTGTGCAGCAGGCCCTGGGTCTCGCGGAGCTGCCGCTCGAGGTGAGCCGCCTTGCGGCAGCGCTCGAGGGCGGTGGCGGCCACGTTGGCGATCAGGCCCAGCAGCCGCTCCTCGAAGGGGGTGTAGGGCAGGTCGCGGGCCGCCTGGAGCACGCCGAGGGGCTCCCCCTGGGCGTCGAGCATGGGGGCGGTGAGCTGGGCGTGGGGCTGGGAGGGGAGGCCCGGGTTGAAGTTGCGCGGGTCGCTGGGGGCGTCGTCCACCCGCAGCACCTGGCCCTGCTCGAGGCTGGCCCAGCTCAGCCCCAGGCCGCGGGGGACGCGCAGGTGGGCGTAGCGCTCGAACAGCCCCAGCCGGCCCGCGCTCTCCAGCCACTCGCCCTCGGGATGGTGCAGCAGCACGTGCACGTGCGGGGAGTTCAGGAGGTGCGCGAGCTCCTGCACCAGCAGAGCCACGATCTCCTGCTGGCGCCCGGCCCGGTTGAGGGTCTGGGTCAGCCCCTCGAGGGTCTCGAACTCGCGCAGGCGGGCCTCGAGCGCCGCCCGCTGGTTCTGCGCCGCGAGCAGGGCGGTGGCCTGGAGGGCGTAAAGCCGGATGGCCTCGAGCGACTCGGCGGTGAAGGCGTCCTCGCGCGAGCGGTTGTCGAGGTGGATGTAGGCGGCCACCTCGCTGCCGATGAGCAGCGGCAGGTAGAGGTTGGCCCGGATGCTCTGCATGCGCTCGTGGCGCAGGGCGTCCTTGGCCGCGCGGGTGTTGGGCTGCTCGAGCGCCGCCGCGACGCGCCGGGCGAGGTCGGCCCCGGCGGCAATGCGGGGCTCGCCGCGCCGCCAGGCCTCCTCGTCGCCGTACCAGGCGATGACGCTGGGCTCGCTGAACTCCAGCCCCAGCACCTCGGCGGGGTAGCCGTGCAGGGCGATCACGCGGTAGCGGTGGTTGCGCCGCACGATGATGGCCCCGCCCTCCGCCCCCGGGACCACCTCCACCGCCGAGCGCAGGAGGGAGGGCCAGAGTTCTTCCTCCCGGTGCCCGGCCAGCGCTTGCAGGGTTTCCAGAAGAGTGGTGTAAGCGCTGGCAACACTCATCGCTCCGAAGTATAAGCCCAGGCTTAGCCCGCACTCACCCAAAGTGCACACTCTCCGCGGGTGGTGAAGGGCTCAGGGTCTGATATTGTGGCTGCCGTGGAAGCCATCGTGCTGGCCGGAGGTCGGCCCGACGACCCGCTGGCCCGGCGTTTCGCCGTGCCCGGCAAGTGTTTCGTGCCCTTCAGGGGCCGCCCGCTGGTCGAGCACGTGCTCGAGCCCCTGGCCGCTTCGGGCCTCACCACGGTCGTGGTGGGCCCCGACCACCCCCTTCGCCCCGCGCCCCGGCTACGCTTGCCCGACCGGGGCGGCATGCTGGAAAACCTCGAGGCCGCGCTCGAGGTCGCCCGCTCGGATAAGGTGCTCGTCGCCACCGGCGACATGCCCTTCCTGAGCGCCGAAGCCATCCGCTACGTGCTGGGGCAGGCCCCCAAGGCCGGGCTGGTCTACTGCGTGGTGCGCAAGGAGGAGATCGAGCGCTCGTTCCCCGGCATGCGGCGCACCTACGCCCGGCTCAGGGAGGGAAGCTTCACCGGGGGCAACGTCATCCTCCTCGACAAGGCCCTCTTCACCTCGGCCCTGGGGCTCGCCCGCAAGGTGGTGGCCCAGCGCAAGAACCCGCTGGCCCTGGCCCAGATGATCGGCTGGGGCGTGCTCCTCAAGCTGCTGCTCGGCCGCCTCACCATCCCCGAGCTCGAGGCCCGCGTCTCGCGCATCCTGGGCATGCCCGCCCGCGCCCTGGTCGTGCCCTTCGCCGGCGTCGGCGTGGACATCGACAAGGAGGAAGACCTGGTGTGGCTCGAGCGGAGCGAAGCGTAGACGAGCCGGAACCCAAGCTGTCCGGCAGGGCGGCTCGAGCGGAGCGAAGCGTAGACGAGCCGGAACCCAAGCTGTCCGGCAGGGCGGCTCGAGCGGAGCGAAGCGTAGACGAGCCGGAACCCAAGCTGTCCGGCAGGGCGGCTCGAGCGGAGCGAAGCGTAGACGAGCCAGTACCTCTGAGGTCTAGTGAGATGGCTCGAGCGGAGCCCTGACCGCCGACCGGGTTTCTGAACTCTAGCTAGACCGGGGGAGGGGCAGGGTATCCTAGGGGGGACGACATGCGAACGGTTCGTGAGCTACGCCTTGCTGGTTTGATCGCTTATCTCGCCGCCCTCATCGCCGGGATCCTGGGTTCCGGCCTGGTCCACCTCGCCCTCGGACGACGGGGCGCCTTCGGCTGGGACGGCCTGAACTTCTTCGGCTTGCTCGAGGGGATCTCCTTTTTGCTGATCTTCACCATCTCGCTGTGGGTGTTCAAGCGGGCGGTGCGGGTCACCACCACCACCCTGCTCTCGGCGGGGCTCTTCGTGCCCACCTCGGCCAAGGCCCTCTCCAGGCCCATCCCCGTGCTCGACGGCCTGGGCACCGACTCGCTCGAGACCCAGCTCGCCGTCATCCGCGAGGGCGGGGTGCCCATCGGGGTCATCGGGCTCGAGGACTCCCTCGTGCCCTGGGAGGAAGCCCCCGTGGTGGGCAGCGACATCGCCGCCAACGACCTCTCGGTGATGTTCCGCAAGTACCCGGTGGTAATCGTGGCCGACGGCAACACTATCCACGGGGCCATCCGCCGCGAGGCCTACTTCAAGTACCTGGGTGCTTAGCCCAGCCGGACCACCCGCCCGGCCACCCGCCCGCTCAGGTAGCGGTCGTGGCTGGTGAAGAGCACGGTGCCGCCGAAGTCTTGCAGCATGCGCTCGAGCCCCTCCACGCTCTGGTAGTCGAGGTGGGTCGTGGGCTCGTCGAGGACGAGGAAGTTGGGGCGCTGGAGGATCAGCCGCACCAGCGCCACCTTGCGCTGCTGCCCCTCGCTCAGCGCGCCCAGCGGCCGGAAAAAGGCCTCGCCCGAGACTTTGAAGGCGCCCAGCAGCGTGCGGGCCTGGGGGTGCTGCTCGCGGGGGAAGAGCCGGTGCACCTCGAGCCCGGCGTCGAGCCCGCTGCCCTGCTGCGGCAGGTAGCCCAGCCGCACCCTCGAGCCCCACAGGATTTCTCCCTGTTGCACGGGCAGATGCCCCAGCAACAGGCCGATGAGCGTGGACTTGCCGCTGCCGTTTTCTCCGGCCAGGTGCACCTTCTCACCCCACTCCAGCCGCAGGTCCAGCCCCTCGAACAGCGCCCGCTCGCCCCAGCGGTGGGTGAGGCCCTTCACGTCCAGGCACCAGCCCTGGCGGGGTTCTACGGGGAGGAAGCGCACCTCGTAGAACTTCTCGATCCAGGGCCTGGCCTCCTCGAGCTCGGCGATGCGCTCGGCCACGCGCTCCTTGGCCTGTACCGCCCGGCCCTGTAGCTTGGCGGCCTTGGCCCCGATGTAGCCCTTGTCCTTCTTGCCCTCGTAGGGCCGGTACTTGTCGGCCTCGCGGTCGCGGCCCCACTGCTTGTAGGTGCGCTCGACCTCCCTCAGCTTGGCGATCTCGCGCTCGAGCTTCTCCTTCTTGCGCTCGGCCTCCAGCCGCTCGGCGGCCTTGGTGGCGGCGAAGGTCGAGTAGTTGCCGCCGTAGAGGCGCAACTGGCCGCGCTCGAGCTCGAGGACGTGGCTCGCCACCTGGTCTAAAAACCAGCGGTCGTGCGAGACCAATACCAGTGTCTCGGGCGTCTGGCGCAGGGCCCGCACTAAGCGCTCGCCGGCGCGGTCGTCGAGGTAGTTGGTGGGCTCGTCGAGGAGGTAGAGGTCGTAGCGCTGCACGAAGCCCGAGGCCAGCTTGAGCAGCCGGCGCTCCCCGCCGGAGAAGCCGCCCACGGGCCGGTCCAGGCCGCCGGGGTCGAAGCCGAAGTCCACGGCCACCCGCTCGACGGCCTCGAGCCGGGCATACCCCCCGGCCTCGAGGAAGCTCTGGCTCAGGTCGGCGTAGGCCAGCGGGTCGGGCAGCCCGGCGGCCTCCATCCGCCGCAGGCGCCGGAACTGCTCGAGCAGCTCCGGCTGCGCGGCCAGCAGGTACTCCCGGGCGCTCAGCTCGCCCTCGGCGCGGTCCTCCTGCTCGAGCACGAACACGCTGCCGTAGCGGCGCTCGAGGGTGCCGAAGTCGGGCTCGAGGCGGCCCTGGACGAGGCCCAGCAGCGTGCTCTTGCCCGCGCCGTTGTGGCCGAGCAGGCCCACTTTCTGTCCCTGCGCCAGCTCCCAGCCTGCCCCGGCGATCAGGTAGTCGGGCTGGCCGGGGTGGGCGAAGTGCAGGTTTTCCATCCGCAGCAATACGCTCACGCGGAACTCCTTGTTTTGGGGGCGGGTGGCGTACCGCGGACGGCGGGGGCTTTCAGCGGTCTGCGCCCGCCCCCCGCGATACGCCCCGCTCACGGCCTGCGCCGCACCCGCTCCTTGAGCTTGGCGTGGGCGAAGCGGTCCTGGGTCTTGGGCCCCTTGCCGTGCCCGGGGTCCCACTTGTGCCCGTGCTTCTGGGGGTGGGCCTCGAGCTTTTTGCCCAGGCCCGGCTCGCCGCGCTCGTCGGGGCGGGGCTCGAGGAGGCTGTGCGCCCCGGGGCGGTTCTGGCCTTGGTCGTCGGTTTGCGGGAATTCGAAGGGGTTGGGTTGTTTAGACATGGGCACTCCCGTGACCCGGCTCGAGCGGCCTTCACAGGCGCTAAACCCGTGGAGGGCGGCAACGTAATGCTCGAGCTTTCGAAGTTGGAAACCTCCTTTCCCCATGACTTTCGGGGAAGGGGTTTGAGGCTTTGGGGAATTGTTTGGGGAATCGAATGATCGGGGCTCCAACAATAACGAGCTAGCGCACGGCTCACCTCCCAAGCGAAACGGCAGCCCGAAGGCTGCCGATGCAGGTTTCGGGACGGGGGGAGAGATCAGGCCAGGTCGATCATAGGAGCCGCCGAAGCGACAAAGCAGTATACACCGGCCCGCTCCTTTGCGCTATAAAGGGGCGGTATGACCTCACCCCAACGCCTGCTCGAGCGCCTCGAGGCCATCGGACGCTCGCTGGAAGCCTCCGGCCACGCCCTCGCCCTCATCGGGCTGGGCTCGGTGGGGCTCGAGCGCGACCGCCTCGACGAGCACTCCGACCTCGACTTCTTCGCCGTCGTCGAGCCGGGCCACAAGGCCCGCTACCTCGACGACCTCTCCTGGCTCAGCGGCGTCGCGCCGGTGGCTTTCCACTTCCAAAACACCGCCGACGGCTACAAGCTGCTCTACGCCGACGGGGTGTTCTGCGAGTTCGCGGTCTTCGAGCCGCAGGAGCTCGAGCAGATCCCCTTCGCGGCGGGCCAGGTCGTCTGGAGGCGGGCGGGGGTGGACGCCTCCATCGCGACGCCGGCCAGCCGGGCCGCGGGCAGCGCCCGGCCGGGGGTGGAGTGGCAACTGGGAGAGGCCCTGACCAACCTCTACGTCGGCCTCAAGCGCTACCGGCGCGGCGAGAAGCTCTCCGCGATGCGCTTCGTACAGGGCTTCGCCCTCGACCGGGTGCTCGAGCTCGCCTCGGCGCTCGAGGCCGAGCAGCCCGCCCACCACGACCCCTTCAACAACGAGCGCCGCCTCGAGCAGCGCTTCCCGCGCTTCTCCGCCCGGCTGAGGGAGTTCGCCCAGGGCTACGACCGCACGCCCGAGTCGGCGCTGGCGCTGCTGGGCTTCCTCGAGCAGCACTTCGCGGTCAACGCGGCCATCGCCCGCGAGATCCGGGCACTGGCCGCGCTAGGGTAGGCCCGTGCCCTTCGCGATCGTCCCCTACGAGCCGCGCTTCCTGCCCGACCTCTACCGCGTCTGCCTGCTCACCGGCGACAGCGTGGCTTACTGCTTCAGCTAAGCCGAGCGAAGCCCTGATCGCCGAGATGCGCGGGGAGGAGGCGTGATCCTGTTCCTCGACCCCAGACGAGCCCCGAGCCCCACCGCGAGCTGCTCGAGCGGGCCGTCTTCGAGGCGGAGCAATGCGCCATTTCCACGCTCACCCTGGCCGGGGTGTTCGATGCCCTCCTGGGAGCGCGAAGGGGTTCGGTTTCTAACGTTCGATAAGCAACTGCGGGGCGTAGCCCGCTCGGTCGTGCGGCGGTACGGGGGCGGCTGAAGCGGTTCCGCTCGAGGGTATTGCGCTCGGGCGTCTGCGGCTCAGAATACCGGGTTCAAAAAGATGACCATCCGATCCAAAGACCTCCGGAGGCTATCTTTTTGAACCCTAGAGCACACCCCTTCCTGACGGTCGGCGAAGTAAGCGTATCCCTTCGGCCCTGTCAGTCCGCCGCCGGACGGCGCCGGACTGACCGAATCGGGTATAACCTGCTCTAACCTGAAGCTGGTTATACTCATTCCAGCTCACCTCGAATTGTTCCGCTCATCAGACTTGACAGTATTACGCTCAAGTATCATGATAAAACTACTGCGGTGGAGGGATCGGCATGAATTTGGAGAAGTGGACCGAACAAGCGCGCCAGGCGGTGGCCCAGAGCCAGGTGCTGGCCCGGGAGATGAGCCACTCGCAGATCGACGTGCCCCACCTGGCGGCGGTGCTGCTGCGCGACTCGGCGGGGCTGCCGGCGAAGATCGTGGGCAAGGCCGGGATGAGCCCGGACGTGGCCTACCGCATCGCCCAGACCGAGTTGGGCAAGCTGCCGCGCATCAGCGGGGCCGAGGCGGGGCAGTACCTCTCGGGGAAGCTCAACGGCATCCTCACGCGGGCCGAGGCCCTGGCGGCCGAGCTCAAGGACAGCTACGTGGCGGTGGACACGCTGCTGTTGGCGCTGGCCGAGACCGGCTTCGCGGGGCTCAACGCCGCCTCAGTTAAAGCGGCCATGCTCGAGGCCAGAGGAGGGAGGAAAGTGAACTCAGAACACGCCGAAGGGACCTACAACGCCCTCGAACAATACGGCATCGACCTCACCAAGCAGGCCGAGGAGGGCAAGCTCGACCCGGTGATCGGGCGCGACGAGGAGATCCGGCGCGCCATCCAGATCCTGCTGCGCCGCACCAAGAACAACCCCGTGCTCATCGGCGACCCCGGGGTGGGCAAGACCGCCATCGCCGAGGGGCTGGCCCAGCGCATCGTCAAGGGCGACGTGCCGGAGGGGCTCAAGGGCAAGCGCATCGTCAGCTTGCAGATGGGCTCGCTGCTGGCGGGGGCCAAGTACCGCGGCGAGTTCGAGGAGCGGCTCAAGGCCGTGATCCAGGAGGCGACCCAGAGCGCCGGGGAGATCATCCTGTTCATCGACGAGCTGCACACCATCGTGGGCGCGGGCAAGGCCGAGGGCGCGGTGGACGCGGGCAACATGCTCAAGCCGGCGCTGGCGCGGGGTGAGCTGCACATGATCGGCGCGACCACCCTCGACGAGTACCGCGAGATCGAGAAGGACGCCGCCCTCGAGCGCCGCTTCCAGCCGGTGTTCGTGGACGAGCCCAGCCTCGAGGAGACCGTGAGCATCCTGCGCGGCATCAAGGAGAAGTACGAGGTGCACCACGGCGTGCGCATCACCGACTCCGCGCTCATCGCCGCCGCGCAGCTCTCGCACCGCTACATCACCGACCGCCGCCTGCCCGACAAGGCCATCGACCTCGTGGACGAGGCCGCCGCCCGGCTGCGCATGGCGCTGGAGTCGAGCCCCGAGGCCCTCGACTCGCTCGACCGCAAGAAGCTGCAGCTCGAGATCGAGCGCGAGGCGCTGAAGAAGGAGACCGACCCCGAGTCGCGCATCCGCCTGGGTGACATCGAGCGCGAGATCGCCGAGCTCACGGAGGAGATCGGCAAGCAGCGCGCCGAGTGGGAGGCCGAGCGCGAGGTGATGAACCGGCTGCGTTCGGCCCAGCAGAAGCTCGACGAGGTGCGCACGCAGATCGAGCAGGCCGAGCGGGCCTACGACCTCAACAAGGCCGCCGAGCTGCGCTACGGCGAGCTGCCGCGGCTGGAGGCCGAGGTGCAGCAGCTCTCGCAGCAGATGCAAAGCGCGAAGTTCGCCCGCCCCGAGGTCTCGGAGGAGGACATCGCCGAGATCGTGGCCCGCTGGACCGGCATCCCGGTCTCCAAGCTGCTCGAGGGTGAGCGCGAGAAGCTGTTGCGGCTGGAGGACGAGCTGCACCAGCGGGTGGTGGGCCAGGACGAGGCCATCCGCGCGGTGGCCGACGCCATCCGCCGGGCCAGGGCCGGGCTCAGCGACCCCAAGCGCCCCATCGGCTCTTTTCTGTTCCTGGGACCAACCGGCGTGGGCAAGACCGAGCTCGCCAAGACGCTGGCGGCCACCCTCTTCGACTCCGAGGAGGCCATGGTGCGCATCGACATGACCGAGTACATGGAGAAGCACTCGGTCTCGAGGCTGGTGGGTGCCCCTCCCGGCTACGTAGGCTACGAGGAAGGCGGGCAGCTCACCGAGGCCATCCGCCGCCGCCCCTACGCCGTCATCCTCTTTGACGAGGTGGAGAAGGCCCACCCCGACGTGTTCAACATCCTCCTGCAGATCCTCGACGACGGGCGCCTCACCGACGGGCAGGGCCGCACCGTGGACTTCCGCAACACCGCCATCATCCTCACCTCCAACATCGGCTCCCCGCTGATCCTCGAGGGCATCCAGTCGGGCCTGAGCTACGAGGGCATCCGCGAGCGGGTGATGGGCGTGCTGCAGCAGAACTTCCGCCCCGAGTTCCTCAACCGCCTCGACGAGATCGTGGTCTTCCGGCCGCTCTTGCGCGAGCAGATCGCCCAGATCGTGGAGATCCAGCTCAGGAACCTGCGGGCCCGCCTGGCCGAGAAGCGCATCGGCCTCGAGCTCTCCCCCGAGGCCATGGCTTTCCTGGCCGAGCGCGGCTACGACCCCGTGTTCGGCGCCCGCCCGCTCAAGCGGGTGATCCAGCGCGAGCTCGAGACCCCGCTCTCGCGCAAGATCCTCTCCGGCGAGGTCGGCGACGGGGCCAACCTGTGGGTCGGCGTCGGCCCGCTGGGCCTGACCTTCGAGCCCAAGAAGGCCGTCCAGGCCTGAGCCCGGACCCACCCGGACCCCGCCCGCGCGGCGGGGTCTTTCCCGTGGTCTTGCTAAGCTTCGCCCGGATGAAGTATGGTGAACCTGGTCAAAAAAACCTGGCTGTGGAGGTTGTATGAGACGGCTGTGGATCGGCTTTTTCGGCGTGTTGCTGGCGGCGTGTTCCAATGCTCCCCAATCTTCGGAGGTCGGGGCCCAGGCCCTGCGGCCCGCGGGGAGCCCGGACGTGGCGATCTTCGTGGTCTCGGGGCGGTGCGGGGTGGGCACGTGCAGCGCGCCCGAGCAGAACTGGGACTACCTGGGCCCCCAGGGCACCGGGCAGGCCGTCGCCCAGGCCTTCCAGGCGCTGGGCTACAGCACGCAGGTCTACAGCTACTCGGCGCACCTGCGCAGCCACTACTCCAGCATCTCCCGCAAGACCGAGCCGGGTTTCCTCGAGCTCGAGGCGCAGTTCAAGGCGGTGCTGCAGAACTGGGTCAACGGCTTCTCCAACCCCACCCGCATCGTCCTGGTGGGCCACTCCCACGGCACCAACTGGACGCACAACCTCACCCGGATCTACAGCGCCGTGCGCTTCGCCTACGTCATCGACCTCGACGGCATCTGCTACTTGTGGGAGGACGACAACGCGCCCTACTTCCGCGACTACTACGCCCAAAACGGCAACCCCTGGGGCGTGGACATCTCCGACAGTTGCGACGCCATCCCCGTCAAGCGCTGGTACGGCACGAGCTACTACAACGCCAAGGACGTGGCCTTCGCCAACACCACCTACAACCTCGAGGTGCAGAGCAAGCGGGTTTTCCTGCGCCGCGAAGGCCAGCAGAACGGCGACGTCGAGCCCCAGGGCGAGACCAACTTCGCCTACGACTACACCGCCAACCGCCGCACCAACGGCAGCACCACCGGCATCTACACGTACGTGAGCTCGAGCGAGGGCCATAACCAGGTGGACGAGCCCGGCAGCCAGGCGGTGGCCTGGGTCAAGAGCCAGATCCAGCGGCTGGGCCTGCCCTGAACGGTTCCCACGAACAACCGCCGGGATCGGCGGGTGTTTACCCCGCACGGCCGGGGCGACCGTGCGGGGTGTTCGGGGGAGCCCTACTCCTCGAGGGTGCTCAGGTCGCCGGGGTCGCGCCCGAGCTCCTGGGCCTTGAGCAAGCGGCGCATGATCTTGCCCGAGCGGGTCTTGGGCAGCTTGTCCAGCACCACCACGGCGGCGGGGGTGGCGATGGGGCCGAGCTGGTGGCGCACGTGCTGGGTGATGTCGGCCTCGAGGCCCTCCCGCTTCTCCTGCCCGGCCCGCAGCACCACGAAGGCCTTGATGTTCTCGCCCTTGATGGGGTCGGGCACCCCGATCACGGCGGCCTCGGCCACGGCGGGGTGGGAGACCAGGGCGCTCTCCACGTCGGCGGTGCCGATGCGGTGCCCGGCCACGTTGAGCACGTCGTCGCTGCGGCCCAGCACCGTGAAGTAGCCCTCGGCGTCGCGGCTGGCGACGTCCCCGGCGGCGTAGAGCTTGCCGGGGAGCTCGAGCCAGTACTGCTCGTAGCGGGCGTGGTTGCCCCAGACGGTACGCATCATGTGAGGGAAGGGCCGCTTGAGCGCCAGCAGCCCGCCGGCGCCGGGGGGCACCTCCTGGCCCTCCACGTTGACCACCACGGCCTCGACGCCCGGCAGGGCCACCCCCACCGCGCCCGGCTTGGCCTCGAGCTGCAGCGGGGTGCCCAGCGTGGGGCCGCCGAGCTCGGTCTGCCACCAGTTGTCGGCCACGAAGCCGCGCCGCCCGCCCTCGGCCAGGTGCTCGTAGGCCCACAGCCAGGCCTCGGGGTTGAGCGGCTCGCCCGCCACCCCGATCAGGCGCAGCGAGGAGAGGTCGTGCTGCTGGGGCCACTGCGGGCCGTACTTCATGAACATCCGCACCGCGGTGGGCGCGGTGAACATCACGCCCACCCGCTCCTGCTCCACGACCTTCCAGACCGCGCCGGGGTCGGGGTAGTCGAGCTTGTCCTCGCGCAATACGGTGGTGAGCCCTTCCAGCAGCGGGGCGTAGAGCCCGTAGGCGTGCCCCACGATCCAGGAGAGGTCGGCGGTGGTCCAGAAGGTCTCGCCGTCCTTGAGGTCGTAGAGGGCGCGCAGGTGGTAGGTGGTGCCCGCCATGAAGCCGCCGTGGGTGTGGACGACCCCCTTGGGCTTGCCCGTCGAGCCGGAGGTGTAGAGGATGAAGAGGGGGTGCTCGGCCGCGACCGGCTCGGCGGGGGTGTCGGGGCGCTGGCGCTCGAGCAGCTCCCACAGCTCCAGCGGGTGCCGCTCCCCGCCCCGCGAGTGCCACAGCACCGGGAGGTCTAAGCCCTCGGTGGCGGCCTCCACCAGCGCCGCCAGGGGCAGGGCCCGCCCCGACTGGTACAGGCGGTCGGCGGCCACCAGCAGCCGGGCCTGGGTGCCTTGCAGGCGCTCGCGCAGGGCGCTGCTGCCCAGCCCGGCGGGGATGGCGGCGTGGATGGCGCCGATGCGGGCGCAGGCCAGCAGCGTGAGGGCGGCCTCGAGGCCGCTGGGCAGGTACACCGCCACCCGGTCGCCCGCCCCCACCCCCAGCCCTCTGAGCACCCCCGCCAGCCGGGCCACCCGGTCGAGCAGCTCGCGGTAGGTCAGGCGGTGCACCTGGGCGTCGCCGCCGTGGGCGATGAGGGCGAGTTGGTTGCGCCGCGGGCCCTGGGCGTGGCGGTCGAGGGCGTTGTAGGCGGCGTTGGTCTGGCCGCCGACGAACCAGCCGGCCTCACCCCGCACGCGGTCGAAGGGGCGGAACCAGTGGAAGCGCTCGGCCCACCCCCGCCAGAAGCCCTCGGGGTCGGCCAGGGAGCGGCGGTACTCCTCGGGGTAGTCCTGGAGGTTGGCGGCCTGCCGCAGGGGCTCAGGGGCCTCGAGCCGGTCGGCGTTGCGGCGGGAAGGGGGCTCGAGGGCCGGGCTGGGGCGGGCGGAATGGGTCGGCGTGGGGCTCTCGCCGGGCAGGTGCCCGGAGGCGGCGCGGGCCACCTCGCGCACCGCGTGCACCAGGCGGGTGAAGGCGTAGGGGAAGCGGCGGGAGGGCACCACCACGCCGAAAGCCCCGATCACCCGCCCCTCCGGGCCGAACACCGGCGCGGCCACCGCCGAGATGCCCTCGGCAAACTCCTCGAGCTCGACCGCGAAGCCCATCTGCCGCACCCGGTCGAGCTCGTCCTGCAGCGCCATCGGCTCGGTGAGGGTGTTGGGGGTGTAGGCCCGCAGTTGGTCCGGCGGCGCGGTGTCGAGGTGGGCCAGCACCGCCTTGCCCAGCGCCAGCGCGTGCAGCGCTTCGGTGCTGTCGCCCTCGAGCCCCGGCGGCTTGGGCTGCCCCTGCCGCCCCCGGCTCTGCAGGCGCAGCCGGCCCTCGCGGGTCAGGAGGGCGAGGTAGGTGCGCTCGCGGGTGCGCAGGTAGAGCTCCTCGAGCGCGTCGTGCAGGCGCTCGAGGGCGTTTCCCTCCCCCCGCCCCTGGCCGCTGACGGGGGAGAGGGCGTCCTGGCTGACGCGGTAGGTGGTGCCCACGCGCTCGGCGAAGCCCTCAGCCACCAGGCTCGCCAGCAGGGCGTAGGCGGTGGAGAGGCTCTTGCCCAGGAGGCGGGCCACCTGGGCGGCCTCGAGGCCCTCCGGGTGCGCGAGGAGGTAAGCCAGCACCCGCAGGGCGGCCTGTACGGTGGTGAGCTTGCGGCTTTGGGCCATCGGGGAAAACCTTCCTGCGCCTCGAGAAGCGGTTTGGGCCCATGATGGGCCCGCCCAGGGGGGCTGTCAAGAAATCCTCTCATTTGCACATGGCGCAAAACCCGGGGGTTCTTGACCGGGGAGCGGCCCCGGGCATACCCTGACCCCATCGCTTCAGGCCCTGCTGCTGTTTCCTGCCTTTGGAGGCCCTGCCATGACCGAAAAATTGGAAGCCGTGCTCAAGGAAGACCGGGTGTTCGAGCCCTCCGAATCCTTCCGCCGATCCGCCCGCCTGTCCGACCCCGCCCAGTACGAGGCGCTCTACCGCCAGAGCCTCGACGACCCCGAGGCCTTCTGGGGCCGCGTAGCCTCCGAGCTGCACTGGTTCGAGCCCTTCGTGCGGGTGCTGGAGTGGCAGGCCCCCGACGCCCGCTGGTTCGTGGGCGGCCGGACCAACCTCGCCTACAACGCCCTCGACCGCCACCTCGCCACCCGCCGCACCAAGGCCGCCATCGTCTTCGAGGGCGAGCCCGGCGACAGCCAGGTGCTCACCTACCACGACCTCCACCGCGAGGTCAGCAAGTTCGCCAACGTGCTCAAGGGGCTGGGGGTAAAGGCGGGCGACCGCGTGACCATCTACCTCCCCATGATCCCCGAGGCGGCCGTCGCCATGCTGGCCTGCGCCCGCATCGGCGCCATCCACTCGGTGGTCTTCGGCGGCTTCAGCGCCTCGGCCCTGGCCGACCGCATCAAGGACGCCCAAGCCAGCGTGCTCATCACCGCCGACGGCGGCTGGCGCCGCGGCAGCGTGGTCACGCTCAAGAACAACGCCGACGAGGCCCTGGCCGACGCCCCCAGCATCCAGAGCGTGGTGGTGGTGCGCCGCACCGGCCAGGACATCTCCATGCAGCCGGGCCGCGACCACTGGTACCACGAGCTGATGCAAAACGCCTCCGACATCTGCCCGGCCGAGCCCGTGGACGCCGAGCACCCCCTCTTCATCCTCTACACCTCCGGCTCGACGGGCAAACCCAAGGGGGTCATGCACACCACCGGGGGCTACCAGACCTACGTCTACCTCACCGCCCAGTACATCTTCGACCTGCAGGACCAGGACACCTACTTCTGCACCGCCGACGTGGGCTGGGTCACCGGCCACTCCTACGTGGTCTACGGCCCCCTGCTCAACGGGGCCACCACCGTGATGTACGAGGGCGCGCCCAACTGGCCCGACCCAGGCCGCATCTGGCAGATCATCGACAAGTACGGCGTGAGCATCCTCTACACCGCCCCCACCGCCATCCGCGCGTTCATGAAGGCGGGGGAGCAGTGGCCGCTGAAGTCCCGCCTCGAGAGCCTGCGGCTGCTGGGCACTGTGGGCGAACCCATCAACCCCGAGGCCTGGGTCTGGTACTACAACGTCATCGGCAAGGGGCGCTGCCCTGTCGTGGACACCTGGTGGCAGACCGAGACCGGGGGCATCATGATCACCACGCTGCCCGGCGTACACCCCATGAAGCCCGGCCACGCCGGCAAGCCCTTCTTCGGCGTGGAGCCCGCCATCGTGGACGCCTCGGGCCAGCCCGTCTCCAACCCCGACGAGGGCGGCCACCTCATCATCCGCCGCCCCTGGCCCTCGATGCTGCGCACGGTGTGGGGCGACCCCCAGCGCTACTTCAACCAGTACTGGAGCCAATACCCCGGCAACTACTTCACCGGCGACGGCGCGAGGCGCGACGCCGACGGCTACTACCTGATCATGGGCCGCGTGGACGACGTGCTCAACGTCTCGGGCCACCGCCTGGGCACCATGGAGGTCGAGAGCGCCCTGGTCTCCCACCCCGCCGTGGCCGAGAGCGCCGTGGTGGGCAAGCCCGACCCCATCAAGGGCGAGAGCATCGTGGCCTTCGTGACCCTCAAGGCCGGCCACGCCGGCTCCGACGCCCTCAAGGGCGAACTCAAGGCCCACGTCGCCAAGGTGATCGGCGCCATCGCCCGCCCCGACGAGATCCGTTTCACCGACGCCCTCCCCAAGACCCGCTCCGGCAAGATCATGCGCCGCCTGCTGCGCCAGATCGCCGCGGGCGAGACCGACATCAAGGGGGACACGAGCACGCTCGAGGACCGCGCCGTAGTCGAGAAGCTGAAGGCAGGGGAGTAGGGAAGAAGAGCCGTCAGCTATCAGCCGTCAGCCGTCAGCGAAAAGCAGGGCCCGTGGCTCGTAGTGAAAGAAACCCCTCTCCGCGTTCGGGGAGGGGCTATCCCCCCAACCCCCCTTGTTAAGGGGGGAAAAGAGAAGGCGTTTGGCATTTAGCTATCAGCTATCGACCATCGACATCTTCCCGCGTTAATCTCTCATTTACCCACCCCCGGTAATTTTCCAAGGCAATGGTCAGCAAAGGCGGGGAAGGGGCCTTCGGCCTGATTTTGGAACCGTTACCGTGCATGGGCGGTCGGGCGCCTGGCGTGGACGGTTTGGGCCACCTGGCGGAGGGGTTGCTCTATCTTGCCGGTGCTGCCGAGCGGCTGGTGCAGCAGGATGCTCACGCCCTGCGGGTGGCCCAGCTCACCTACCGGCTGGCCGAGCGGCTGGGGCTCCCCGTGCAGCAGCGAGCCCGGCTGGCCCAGGCGGCCCGCTTTCACGACCTGGGCAAGTGGCTCATCGCGCCCGAGATCCTCGACAAGCCGGGGCCCCTCGAGCCCTGGGAGTACGCCCTCGTCAAGACCCACACCTCCTTGGGGGCGGCCGTCCTCTCCCTGCGGGCCGGCCCCGACGCCGGGCTCGCCGTCGGCATCGCCCTTACCCACCACGAACGCTGGGACGGGGCGGGCTACCCGCGCGGGATCGGGGGCGAGGAGATCCCCCTCGAGGGCCGCATCGTCGCGGTGGCCGACGTCTTCGACGCGCTGCTCACCCCGCGCCCCTACAAGCCCGCCTGGACGCCGGGGCGGGCGCTCGAGGAGGTCGGGCGGCAGGCCGGGCGGCAATTCGACCCGGAGGTGGCGGCGGCGCTGCTGTGCCTGGCCGAGGAGGGGCGGCTCCCGCTGCTCGAGGCCCCCTCCGCCCCGGCAGAAGCACTCCCCCGCGGGTCCGTGGCGTAACGGCCCTCACTTTCGCCCGCCGCTATTGATAGCGTATTATCAGGTGTTATGGGCGCACTGGCGGTGCAGACCTTCGACCTGGGCGTGCGCTTCGGCGACTTTCAGGCGCTGTACGGGGTGAGCCTGGCGATCTCCCCCGGTTCCTTCGTGGCGATCGTGGGCCCCAACGGGGCGGGGAAGAGCACCCTGCTCAAGGTGCTGCTGGGCCTCGACCCCGGCAACCTGCGCGACGGGGAGGCCCGGCTGACGGGCAGGGCCGAGGTGTTCGGCCAGGCTCCCAGGGCGCTCCCGCCGGGCTGGGTGGGCTACGTGCCCCAGGTCAAGAGCTTCGACCGCAGCTTCCCGGCGCTGGCGCTCGAGGTCGTCGTCTCGGGGCTGCGCCGGGCCTGGCCCTTCCGCATCACCCCCCACGAGCGCGAGGTGGCGACGGCGGCGCTCGAGCAGGTCGGGGCCGCCCACCTGGCCGGGCGGCGGCTGGGGCGGCTGTCGGGCGGGGAGTTGCAGCGGGTCTACCTGGCCCGCAGCCTAGTGCGCCGGCCCAGGCTCCTCATGCTCGACGAGCCGGCCACCGGGGTGGACGCGGTGGGCGAGGCCGACCTTTACCGCCACCTCGAGGCCTACCAGCAGCAGAGTGGGGCCACCGTCCTGATGATCACCCACGACTGGGAGGCGGCCAGCCACCACGCCTCGCACGTGCTGCTGCTCAACCGCACCGTCATCGCCTACGACCTGCCCGCCGTGGCCCTGTGCCACGAGTGCCTGAGCCGGGCCTTCGGGCACGTGGGCCACGCCCACAGCGCCCCGGTGATCCGCTAGGAGGAGACGTGCTCGAGGCCCTGCAACTCCCCTTCATGCAACGCGCCCTGGTGGCGGGGGTCCTGGTCGGGGCCGTCGCGAGCTACCTCGGGGTGTTCATCGTGCAGCGGCGGCTCTCCTTCCTGGGCGACGGGCTGGCCCACGCGGCCTTCGCCGGGGTGGCGCTGGGCCTGCTGCTGGGCACCCAGCCGCTCTACGTCGCCGTCCCCTTCGCCGTGGCGGTGGCGCTGGCGATCACCTGGGTGCGCGAGCGCACCAACCTGGGCGAGGACACCACCATCGGGGTGTTCTTCGCGCTGTCGGTGGCGCTGGGCGTGCTGTTCATGTCCATGCGCCAGGGCTATAGCGCCGACGCGCTGTCGTACATCTTCGGCTCGATCCTCACCGTCACGGCGGCCGACCTGTGGGCCGTGGCGGCCCTGGCGGCGCTCCTGCTGGCCCTGCTGCCTTTGTGGAGCCGCTGGGCCTACGCCACCTTCGAGCGCGAGCTCGCCCTGGCCGACCGCCTGCCGGTACTGCGCCAGGACTACGCGCTCTCGGCGCTGGTCGCGGTGGTCACGGTGATGTCGGTGAAGGTGGTGGGCATCGTGTTGATCGCGGCCTTTTTGGTGATCCCGGCGGCGACCTCGAGGCTGCTGAGCCCCACCTTCGCCCGCATGACCCTGCTGGCGGTCGCCATCGGGGTGCTGTCCTCGCTGCTGGGCCTGTTTCTCTCCTACTCCCTCGACACCCCCAGCGGTGCTACCATCGTGCTCACCCAGACCGCGCTGTTCCTGCTGGCCCTGTCGTTGCGTGGCAGAAGTTGAGCCTGGCCCTCGGAGGGCTTCAAAGGTAAATCTCCCCATTGTCGGGTCGGATATACGGGATTAGACTCAGGCCATGTGGGTTTCCACCAAAGCACAGTACGGCCTGCGGGCCCTCGTCGAGATTGGGCTGCGGGCCCCTGCCGCGGTGCCGCTGAAGGACGTGGCCGAGGCCCAGGGGATCAGCCAGCACTACCTCGAGCAGATCGCCGCCCAGCTCCGCCGCAGCAACTTCATCCGCAGCGTGCGCGGGGCCAAGGGGGGCTACCGGCTCTCGCGCCCCATGGACAAGATCACCGCGCTGGAGGTGGTGGAGGCGCTGGAGGGCAGCCTGGCCCCCGTGACCTGCCTCGACGACCCCGAGTCCTGCTGGCAGACCGGGGCCTGCTCGACCGAGAGCCTGTGGAAGAAGGTGGACTTCGCCATGCGCGGCGTGCTGGGCAACACCACCCTCAAGGACCTGGTGGAAGAACGCAAGCTCATCGAGGCCCGCAAGCTCGTGCAGCTCGAGCCCGCCGCCTACATCCCCCCGCAGAACCCCGTGGTCTGATGATCTACCTCGACTACGCCGCCACCACCCCCCTGGACGGCGAGGTGAAGGCCGCGATGGAGCGGGCCTTCGCCGCCTGGGGCAACCCCAGCTCGGTCCACGCCTACGGGCGCGCGGCCAAGGCCCTGCTCGAGGAGTCCCACGAGCGCGTGGCCCGCGCCCTCGGCGCCCGCCCCCGCGAGATCGTCTTCACCTCCGGCGGCACCGAAGCCGACGCCCTGGCGGTCTACGGCGTCGCCCTGGCGAGGGGCCGGGGCCACCTCGTCACCAGCCAGATCGAGCACTCCGCCGTGCTCACCGCGATGAAGGGCCTCGAGCGCCTGGGCTACGAGGTCAGCTACCTCACCCCCGAGCCCCGCACCGGCATGGTCTACCCTGAACAGGTGGCCGAGGCCCTGCGCCCCGACACCCTGCTGGTGAGCCTGATGGCCGTCAACAACGAGCTCGGCACCGTCTACCCGCTCCGCGAGGTCGCGGAGGTCTGCAAGGCCCGGGGCGTGCTCTTCCACACCGACGCGGTGCAGGCCGCGGGAACCTTGCCGCTCGAGGTGAAAGAACTCGGCGCCGACCTGCTCTCGCTGGCCGCGCACAAGTTCTACGGCCCCAAGGGCGCGGGGGCGCTGTACGTGCGCAAGGGCCTCGAGCTGTTCCCCGTCGCGCCCGGCAAGCAGGAACAGGGCTTGCGCGGCGGCACCGAGAACCTGCCCGCCGTCTACGGCCTGGGGCTGGCGCTCGAGCGCGCCGTGGCCCTGCTGCCGCAGGAAACCCCCCGGCTGCTCGCCCTGCGGGAGCGGCTCGAGGCGGCCCTGCTTGCCCTCCCCGGCGTCGAGCTCAACGGCCACCCCACCGCCCGCAGCCCCAAGCACGTCAACGTCACCGCCCTGGGCGCCGACGGGGAAGGGCTGCTGCTCAACCTCGACCTGATGGGCGTGGCCGCCTCCTCGGGCTCGGCCTGCGCCTCGGGGAGCCTCGAGCCCTCCCACGTCCTCACCGCCATCGGGCGCAGCAAGGCCGAGGCCAAGGCTTCGGTGCGCTTCAGCCTGGGCCGCCACACCACCGAAGCCGAGGTAGACGAGGCCGCCCGGGTCTTCGCGCAGGCGGTGGAGCGCTCGAGGGTCGCGGTTTAGGGCGGCTTGGGCGACGCTGAACGCCGATAGCTGATAGCCGAACGCGCCGGGTCGTACGTCGTACGTCCTACGCCGTACGCAAAATGCGAAACGCAAAACGCCTCGGCCCGTGGCCCTAGAGCGGTTTGCCTATTGATTGACCGGTTGGAGGTTGCAAACCGCTTCCCCCCGGGGGTCCTCCGCCACGACGATACGCCATGAATGACGACCACCGCTCTAACGTAACGGTGCGGTGGCTAAATAACCCGCAAGAGGAATTTTTTCTTGATAACATCGGGAACGTGAAAGCGCCCACTTTTCTCTTAATGAGATCTTTGGGGAGTTTGCTCCTGCTGCTCCTCGGCCTTTTCACCCTCGCAGCTTGCGGCGGACAGTCCGGGGGTGGAGTCCCCGGCGGCGTGCTGCGCGTACGCATCACGGGTCTGCCTGCCGGGACGGCGGCAGTGGTCAAGGTGATCGGGACAGACCAGTCCGAGCGCACCGTCACCAGCGACACCGACCTCAAAGTTCCGGCAGGCGACTACGTCGTCAGGGGACTCGCGGTGGGCAGCGGCGAGAAGGATGCCCCCGCCTATAGCCCCGCGGTCACCACCCAGAGTGTGACGGTGGGTTCCGGAGCGGGGGCTTCGGTCAAGGTGGAGTATCAGCCCGTCGTGACCAAAATATCGCCCGAGACCAGGGTGGCGGACGACGCGGCCTCGGCTACCCTCACCTCGCTGGTCCAGGGCAGCGACGGGCGCACCACGCTCACCTTTTCGGGCGGCAACCCGCAGATCACGGCCCTCAAGGCCGGGGAAATTCTCGTGCTCGGCCCGTCGGCGGCGGCCCCGGAGGGGCACTTCGGGCGGGTCGTCTCGAATGACGGCACCACCGTCGTGACCGAGCCCGCCGCCATGCAGGAGGTGATCCAGCAGGGGGCATTCATCCTTAACCGGACGCTCGTGGTTGACGGCGAGGGCGTGGTGCTCCCCCAGGGCGTGCGGCCCAGCGAGGTCGGCACCTGCTTGGACGTGAACCGCACCCTGGACGCAGCCGCGGGCACCGGCGGCGTGGCGGCGGGTCTCAAGGTGACGGTCTCCGGAACCCTCTGCTTGAGCATTAATGTGTCTTTTAACATGACCTACCACCCGATCAAACTGGTGAACGGTAAGTTAGTGCAGCCGCCGCCGGATGTTTACCTCGACTCTAAGGTCTCCACCAGCAGCCCCGATGGCCGCAAAACCAATCTCAAGGTCTCGGCCTCGGCCTTGGTCGCCACGCCCGCCGGGGAGGCTCCCTTCGAGTTCCCCGAGATCGCGGTCCCTGTCCTGGAGTACTGGTTCAAGCCGATAGTCGTATGGACGGGAGGGGTACCATGGGAGGTGACTCCGGTCATCTCGGTGGACGTCGGTGCGGGCGGCACCGTGACCGCCGGGGTGAAGTTCGGCATGAGCACCGAGGGCAGTGCCGGGGGCGGCTTCTCCTACGACTCGAATAGCAACAGCACCAGAACGTGGTCGTCCAGAGAGTTGTCCTTCACCCCCGAGTGGCCGGTATTCAACTCCACTCTGAACCTCAAGGCTTTTATGGAACCCTCGATCGGGTTCCTCATTTATGGAGCCGCCGGGCCCTTCCTGGGCCTCCAGCCCTACATCCGCTTCAAGACCGACTTCGGCCCGCCCATATCCTGGCAGCTCTACGGCGGGATCGGGCTCACGACGGGCCTGACCACGGCCTTCAAGGGCGTTCCCCCACTGTCGTTCACCCTCTACAACTACGAGGCGCAAATCCTCAGCAGCAGCCAAACCCCCGATCCGGGCCAGACCACCGGCAACGCCTCCGGCTTCGACGCGGGCGGGGGCCTGGTGGTGGGGCCGGATGACACCGTTTACGTCGGCTCGGGGAACTCGGTGCGGGCCTACCCCTACGCCCTCGCGCCCAAGTGGACCTACAACACCAGCAGCAATGTGCTGGGGGTCAGCCGGGGGGATGACGGAACCATCTACGCCTGGGATTTCGGCGGTTCACTCTACGCCATCAACCCCGACGGCACGCAGAAGTGGAAGACCGACCCGCTGGGCAACCTCGAGATTCGCCGGGTGGCGCTTACCGCGAACGGCCTGGTGGTTACAGCGGGCGGCAACACCGTACGTACCTTCTCGGCGGCGAACGGCGCGCCGGGTTGGAGCGACGACGTGGGCGAGAGTGTTTATAGCGTCGTGGTGGATAAGAGCGGCAACATCTGGTCGAATGGCAGCTCCTCGGTGCGCAAGCACGCCCCGACCGGCGGGGTGCTGGCGACGGTGGCTGCCCCGAGTTCTCCCGGCGGGATGGCGATGGCCCCGGACGGCACGATCTATGTGCGGACCATCAGCAATGGGGTCATCCAGGTGTCTGCGGTGTCGCCCAATGCCACGCTCAAGTGGTCTAAATCGCTGAGCAATACCAATAACGAGCGTGCCGAGGCAGACTCGCTGAGCGAACCTGCCGTGGGCCCCGACGGGACCATATACATCTGCGGGACCCCGACCGATCCCATGTACACCGGCAGCCTGTTCGCGGTGAGCCCGACCGCCCCCACCGCTTCCTTAGAGGTTCCCAAGTGGATATACACCCACTTCGAGCGATGCAAGGCCACGCCCGCCGTGGGTGACAACGGGTACGTATACATCGTGACCGACAAATCCCTACGGGCGATCAATGCCAGCAACGGAGCCTTGGCCTGGCGCGTCGCAGCAGGCAATAACGCTACCGAGTCCTCGCCTGCTTTCTTGACGAACAAATCCGTCGTCGCGGGGACCAGCAGCGGGCTGATCAGCGTGCACGCCGGCGGTCAACTCGCCACCGGCACCTGGGCCCGCGAAGGCGGGGATGCCAACAGCTCTCGGCGCATGAAATAAGTTGGGGTCGCGCTTTGGCCTCGAGCCCCTCCCCGGTCGCCTCTTCACAATTTCCTCCTGCCTGCCCCCCGCCCGGGGCAGGCAGGCTTTAGAGCGGTGGTCGTCATTCATGGCGTATCGTCGTGGCGGAGGACCCCCGGGGAGAAGCACTTTGCAACCTCAAGCCGGTCAATCAATAGGCAAACCGCTCCAGACCCTCGGCCCTCGACGCCGGCAGGGAAAGTTGGTAAGAGGTCAACCACGAGCCACCTACCGCTGACCGGCGCCGCCCTTTCCCGGTATCGTGGAAACCGTGACCAAACGCCGCTACGAAGTCCTCCTCCCCGCCCGGCTCAACGACGGGCGCTCGGTGCTCTTGCAGGAAACGAGCAACCTCCAGCAGTCGCTCCAGGAGGTCATCGAGCGCTTCGGGGCCATGAGCTACAACCCCAACACCGTGCTCGGCGTCTATCACAAGGGCCGCGAGACCTTCGAGGACGACCTGTACCAGCTTGTCGTGGACGTGGACGACACGCCCGAGAACCGGCAGTTCTTCCTCGAGTTCAAGCAGAAGCTTAAAGAGCGCTTCCAGCAGCTCGAGATCTACGTCGTGACCTATCCGGTGGAGGTGCTATAAGAAAGGCCCCCTCGAGGCGAGGGGGCCGGGCGGGGCGCGGGGTCAGCTCGAGACCTTCTCCCGGTCGAGCTGCTCGCGCAGTTCGCGCTTGAGGATCTTGCCCACCATGCTCTTGGGCAGGCTCTCGCGGAACTCGTAGATGCGCGGGACCTTGTAGGCGGCCAGGTTGGCGCGGCAGTGGCGGTCGAGCTCCTCCTGGGTCACGACCTGGCCGGGCTTGAGCACCACGTAAGCCGCCACCGTCTCGCCGCGGTAGGCGTCGGCCACGCCGATCACCGCGGCCTCCTGCACGGCGGGGTGGGCGTAGAGCACCTCCTCGACCTCGCGGGGGTAGACGTTGTAGCCGCCCGCGATGATCATGTCCTTCTTGCGGTCGACGATGTAGAAGTAGCCCTCCTCGTCCATGCGGGCGATGTCGCCGGTGAGCAGCCAGTCGATCACGATGGACTTGGCGGTCTCCTCGGGGCGGTTCCAGTAGCCCAGCATCACGTTGGGGCCCCGGATGGCGAGCTCCCCGATCTCGCCGGGGGGCAATTCCTGGAGGTCGGGGCCGACCACCTTGGCCTCCACGCCGCTCATCGGCAGGCCGATACTGCCCACCTTGCGCTTGCCCACCACCGGGTTGCAGTGGGTGCAGGGGGCCGCCTCGGTGAGCCCGTAGCCCTCGACCAGCTTGCCGCCGGTGAGCTCCTCGAAGCGCCTGGCGACCTCGACGGGCAGCGCCGCCGAGCCCGAGATGCACACCTTCACCGTGCCCACCTTGCGCTTTTCGATGCCGGGGAAGTTGTTGAAGCCCACGTAGAGGGTGGGCACCCCGGGGAAGTGGGTCACGCCGTGCTTCTCGATGGCCTCCACGCAGGGTTTGACCTCGGGGCGGGGCAGCAGCACGATCTTGTAGGCCTCAGCGATGCCGTAGTTCATCGCTACGGTCATGCCGTAGACGTGGAAGAAGGGGATGGCCCCCAGCATCACGCCCTTGCCCTCGAACTCCTTCGCCGGGTACCAGGAGATGGCCTGGTAGGTGTTGGCGACGAGGTTGCGGTGCGAGAGCATGGCCCCCTTGGAGAGCCCGGTGGTGCCCCCGGTGTACTGCAGCAGCGCCACGTCGTCGGGCTTGGCGAGGTGGGGACGCTCGAGGGGCGGGTGCTCCTTGAGCAGCGCCTTGAAGCTGTGGCGCTTGGGGTCGGGGGGCAGGTTGACCCAGCGCTTCTCCCGCCGGGCCTTGACGGGGAAGAGGAGGTTCTTGGGGAAGGGCAGGTAGTCCTGGATCCCGGTGGTGATCACCCGCTTGACCCCGACCTCGCCGGCGATCTCGGCATAGCGCGGCCACAGCAGGTCGAGGATGACCAGCGTCTCGGCGCCTGAGTCGTTGAGCTGGTGCTTGAGCTCGCGGGGGGTGTACAGCGGGTTGACGTTGACGCAGACGCCCCCCGCCGCCAGCGTGCCGTAGAAGGCGATGACGAACTGCGGGCAGTTGGGCAGCATGATGGCTACCCGTTCGCCCTCCTTCACGCCCAGCGAGCGCAGGGCCTGCGCGAAGCGCCGCGCCGCGCTCCACAGCCCCTCGTACTTGAGGTGATAGCCCATGAACTCCAGGGCTATGTTGCCGGGGTACTTCTGGGCGCTGTGCTCGAGCAGCCGCCACAGCGGGACCTCCGGATAGCTGATTTGCTCCGGTACACCGGGATCGTAATGTGCCAGCCAGGGTTTTGCCATGCTTGAACCTCCAGGGGCCTTTGCGTGCTGTAACTCAAATCTTAATGGATTTTTATACCGAGTTCAAGCAGTGAGTCCACCGTCCCGGCGTTACGCTCCCGTTATGTCCGGGAGCGCGAGGACCGAAGGGCTGGACGCTTTCATTATCCTTCCCTCGAGCCCATAAACTGTAGTTATGGATGTCCTAGTGCGTTCCCAAGAGGGCGTTCCCGCTCATCCGGTCGAGCGCAGCCAGGATGCTTTCGTCCAGGTCCTCATCGGCCCCGAAGACGGAACCGTGCACGCGCTGGTGCGCCGCTTCACCCTGTTGCCCGGCGGGCGCATCCCCCGCCACAAGCACCCCACCGTGCAGCACCAGCAGTACGTGATCTCCGGCCGGGTGCGCGTGGGCGTAGGCACCGAGGTGCGCGAGCTCAAAGCCGGCGACGCCCTGCTCATCCCCCCGGACACGCCCCACTGGTACGAGAACCCCAACGACGAGCCGGTGAGCTTCCTGTGCATCATCCCGCGCACGAGCGGGTATGCCACGTTGTGGCTCGATGATTGAGGGGGGTTTGGGAGTGGTGGTCGGTAGCTGATAGCCGATAGCCAAACGCCAAACGCCAAACGCAAGGCGCCTTGCTCCCCCTTAGCAAGGGGGGCTGGGGGGATAACCCCTCCCCGCACGCGGGGAGGGGTTTTTCACCACGAGCCTTTCGCTGAAGGCTGACGGCTGAAAGCTGATAGCTTATCGCTTCCTGCTCACGGCTGCTGGAAACGCCAGCGGATGCCTTCGGGCAGCGTGGTCGAGCTGCTGATGTTGACGATCCACTTGCTCTTGATCACGCGGTACTCGGCCAACACGTAGTTCCAGCCTTGCTTGGCCTCGAGGTCGAGGTTGAGCGTGACGTCCTGCCAGGGGCCTAGGAAGGTGCGGGGGCAGTCGATGGTGCCCTTCATGGTGGTGTCCTGGTCGAAGTACTGGAGGTAGGCGTACTTCTGGCCGGGCTCGAGCACCGGCTCCTGGTTGGCGAGGATCACGCTGCCCAGGCTGCTGCCGCTGCCGTCGAGGGGCAGGAGGTCCAGGCGCGCGTGGCGGATGGTGTCGGGGCTGTGCTCGAAGGAGGTCTTGACGGTGCAGCCGTTGCCCTGGGTGCGCCAGGTGTCGGGCACCAGGCTCTCCTCGCTGAGGGCGGCGGGGGCAGGCACGGGGAGTGAGTAGGTGAGGTTGCCGCCGGCGTCCACCGGGCTCTCGGCCACCACCACGGCCCCGCTCTGGAAGCGCAGGGTGCCGCTCGAGGCCGGCCAGCCCACCACGCTGACGCTGCCGCCGGAGGCGCTGGGGCCGCTGGGGCCGCGGCCGCACGCGCCCAGCACGGCCAGCAAGCCGAGCCCTACCCCGTACACGAAGAATCGGTTCATCGAAACAACCTCCAAAAGTCGCGCTCAGGCTAACAGCGATTTTTGCCGTTGTCAACGAGATTAGAGCCTCGCGAGTAGGAGATGAGAAGCATGGCAACCCCCCGCCCGTGCCCGGCTTTACGGTAATCTCTCGACATGGACCTAGCCCAGCGCTTCGCCCAGCTTGCCCCCAGCATGGTCGCCATGCGCCGCGACTTCCACCGCCACCCCGAGCTGGCCTTCCAGGAGTACCGAACCAGCGCCAAGCTGGCCGAGTACCTCGAGGCTTTGGGGCTCGAGGTCACCCGGGGCATCGCCGAGACCGGGGTGATGGCCCGGCTCAAGGGCAGCCGCCCGGGCCGCACCGTGCTGGTGCGGGCCGACATCGACGCCCTGCCCATCCACGAGGCCACCGGGGCCGAGTACGCCTCGCAGACCCCCGGCGTCATGCACGCCTGCGGCCACGACGGCCACGCCACCATCGCCGCCCACGTCGCCCGCGTGCTGAGCGAGCTGCGCGAGGAGATCGCGGGCGAGCTGCGCTTCGTGTTCCAGCCCGCCGAGGAGATCGTGCAGGGGGCCCGCCCCATGATCGAGGCGGGAGTGATGGACGGAGTGAACGCGGTGGTGGGGCTGCACCTGTGGAGCCAGTTGCCCGCCGGGATGGTGGGGGTGCGGCCCGGCCCCATCATGGCCGCCGCCGACGCCTTCACCGTCACCGTGCGCGGCCGGGGGGCCCACGCCGCCACCCCGCACCTGGGCACCGACCCCGTGCTCATCGGCGCCCACCTGATCACCGCGCTGCAGAGCCTGGTAAGCCGCGAGACCGACCCCCTGCTCTCCTCGGTCATCACCATCGCCACCGTCACCGCCGGGGAGGGGGCGCACAACATCATCCCCGAGCAGGCCGAGCTCAAGGGCACGCTGCGCACCTTCGACGCCGGCCTGCGCCGCCACCTCGTCCGCCGCATCGAGGAGCTCTCCGGCAGCCTCGCCGCCGCCTTCGGCGGCTCCGCGGGGGTCTCCTGGCGCCCCGGCTCGCCCGCCGTGGTCAACGACCCCCTCATGACCGAGCGCTTCCGCGCCATCGCCCGCGAGCGGGTGGGCGACAAGCTCCTCGAGATCCCCCCCATGATGGGCGGCGACGACATGGCCGAGTTCCTGCTGCGGGCCCCCGGCGTGTACTTCTGGGTGGGCGCCGGCGACCCCGCCAGCGGCAAGGACAAGCCCCACCACCACCCCGCCTTCGACATCGACGACGAGCGGGCCCTGCCCCTGGCCGCCGAGCTGCTCGCCCGCACCGCCCTCGACTTCCTGCGCGAGTAGGCCCCAACCGTTGCTCGGCTGACACATTCTTGGCGCCTCGAGCGCCATCATCGGGCATGAAAGCCCCGATCCTGCTGGCACTGCTCGCGGTGATGGCGTTCGGCCTGGCGCAGGGCCCCGGCGTCACGGCCCGCGACGCCCAGGCCATCCGGGCGGTCATCGAGGGCCAGATCGCCGCCTTCAAGGCCGACGACGCGGAGAGGGCCTTCTCCTACGCCTCGCCCGGCATCCGCGAGCGCTTCGGCAACGCCCAGAACTTCGTCCAGATGGTGCGGGAGAGCTACGCCCCGCTCTACCGCCCGCTCGAGGTCGAGTTCCTGCGCCTCACCCGCGTGGAGCGCACCATCGTCCAGGTCCTCGGCGTGACCGCGCTGGACGGCAAAAAATACGTGGCCTACTACTTCATGCAAAAGCAGCCCTCGGGCGAGTGGCGCATCTCGGGGGTCGTGCTCGAGCCCGCCGCCCCCACCGACACCGCTTAGAGCCGGAAGAAGGCGATAGGGTGGGCGCTGGGGGGCTCGAGGCCCAGCAGCCGGAATTGGCCGGCGAGCTGGCCGCGGTGGAAGTGGGTGTGGGTGGTGAAGTGCACCGCGATCTCCCACACGCGACTCTCGCTGGGGCTTCCAGTGAAGGGCCGGTACGCCACGCGGGCGAGGGGCTCGGCCTGCTCGAAGTAGGCCCGCCGCTGCCCGGCCACCTCGCGCCAGCGGGCCTCGAGGCGGGCCAGGTCGGGGGCCCAGTCCGGCCCCGGCCAGGCCTCGGGCGAGCGGCCCAGCAGCCGCTCGAGCCAGGCCCACTCGGCCGCCACCAGGTGCAAGGTGGTGGCGTAGACGCTGGGGAAGCTCCCGCCCACCGCGCGCCCGGCCTGCTCGGGGCTCAGCGCCCGCAGGGCCGGCCACCACTTCTCCCACACCCAGTCGTTGGCCGCGACGATCCGTTGCAGCTCGGCTCGCTCCATGCCGCGAGCATACGGCATCTCAGTCGGCCGCCGCGCCCCCCGACCGCGCCACGGCCTCGTGCACCTTGCGGCTGTGCGTGGCGACGAACAGGAACTCGTGGTTCTCGGTGTGCGAGACCTTGCCCACCTTCTGGCCCCGCGGGTTGTAGATGCCGATGCGCGCGCCCACGTAGCGGGTGTGGGGCCGGGTGAGGCGGTGGACGTAGCCCCAGTCGCGCAGCATGGCCTCGATGGCCTCGGCCCCGAAGAAGCCCTCGTCGTTGAAGGAGACCACCAGGTGCCGGGCACGGATCGAGCCCAGCAGGCGTTGGAGGGCCTCACCGGCCTCGCGCCGCAGGTTGAAGGCGCTCTTTCGCTCCTGCACGTCCACCCGCTTGTGGGCGACGCCGTAGGTCTGGGGCTGGTCCCACAGGGTCAGGGTTTCCCAGACGTGGTAGTTGCCCAGGTAGGAGTGCTGGTTGTAGGGCGGGTCGAGGTAGAAGAGGTCGGCCTCGAGCCCCTTCGCCACCTCGAGCGCGTCGCCCCGCAGGGCCCGGCCCCGCCCCGGCAGCAGGGGAGGGTACTCCAGCCGCAGGTCGTTGTACGAGCGCTTGGCCCACTGCTTGAGGTAGGCCATCTGGATGCCGGTCGTGGAGTCCACGCGGTCGGCGGCGAGCATCAGGCTGGTGAGCAGGACGGCCCGCAGCAGGGGGTCGCCCTGGGCCTCGGCCTCGAGCCCCTCCCTAATGGCCTCGATGCGCGCGCCGTTGTGCGGCTGGAAGTAGCGCGACTGCTCGCAGTAGGCGTGGGTGAACCAGCCCGCCCGGGGCGGCAGGGCGTTGAGCCGCTGGAGGACGGGCTCGAGGCGCTCGGGGCCGTACTCGCGGGCGTCGGCCTCGACCAGGGCCTGGGCCAGCACGTGGGCGTAGTGCATAAGGTCGTTGCTGACGACGTAGAAGCCCTGCTTCTTGAGCGCGTGGCCCACCCGGGCCGTGCCCGAGAAGAGGTCGGCCACCGTCCGCACGGGCTCCTGGCGGTGGATGACCCCGATGGCTCCGGTGATCCAGGGCAGGAGGGCACGCTTGGAGCCGATGTACTTGACCATCGCCCGTATCGTACCCGGTGCGCCGCGGCAGGGCGGGCCGGCATAGGATAAAATCCGGCTACAGTTCAGTAAGTGGGCTTCTGGCAGGGCTGAACGGAGGTCATCATGCCGACAGAGACCGTGCGGGTGGACTGGCTTGCCGAGCGGATATTCCTACTGCGCGACCGCAACAATTTCCCCGTCGTGATGACCCAGCCCCAGGGCGTCAACGGCGCCGACCTGCTGCCCCTAAGCCTGGTCGGCTGCTCGGTCTGGGACATCACGAACATCCTGCACAAACAGCGCCAGCAGGTCACCCGCCTCGAGGCCACCGCCACCAGCCAGCGCGCGCCTGAGCCCCCCTGGCGCTTCGAGAAGATCCTCATCCGCTACCGCTTCACCGGCCGCGACCTCGACCCCGCGGCCGTCCAGCGGGCCATCGAGCTCAGCGAGACCAAGTACTGCTCGATCTACGCGACCTTGCGCGACGTGGTGGAGATACGCAGCGAGTTCGAGATCGTGCAGGAGGGCTAAGGAGGAGTTGCCACGGCGCCCGTCGCGAGCTCCGGCGGCACCGGCGCCTCGAGCACGAGCTCCTCCCCACTGACGGGGTGCGGGAAGACCAGCCGCTCGGCGTGCAGCCAGTAGCCGCCGTCCCCGGGCAAGCCGGGCAGGCCGGGCAGGGGCTGTCCCCCTGCCCCGTAGAGCGGGTCGCCCACCAGCGGGTGTCCCAGGGTGGCGAGGTGGATGCGGATCTGGTGCGGGCGGCCCGTCAGGATGCGGACGGCGAAGACGGTGGCTTCAGGGCGGCGCTCGAGCACCCAGGCCACGCTATGGGAGGGCTTGCCCGTAGGGTTGGCCGCGTATACGGTGCCCAGCCGGGGATGCGGCACCGGCCCGATGGGCGCGTCGATGGCGTAACGGTCCTGCGCGGCCGCCCCCGAGGCCAGCGCCCGGTAGGTCTTCTCGACCTCGCGCCCCGCCCAAGCCCTGCCCAGCCTCGAGGCCGCCGCGCCCTCGAGCGCGAACAGCACCAGCCCCGAAGTACCCCGCCCGAGCCGGTGGACGGGGTTGGCCCCGGGAAAGCGCTCCCGCACCAGGCTCAGCAGGGTGTTGTGCAGGAAGCCGCCCGCTGGCACCGTGGGCAGCCCGCTCGGCTTGTTCACCGCCAGGATCGCCTCGTCCTGGTAGACGATGCCGTAGTGCCGCGGGGCGGGCTCCTCCTCCCAGGGGGGCCGGTGCCAGACCAGGGTCTGACCCGGCCGCAACGGCTCGCCCCCGCCGGCCACGGCGCCGTCGAGCCAGACTTCCCCTCGAGCCAGCCGCGCTTCCCACTCCTGGGGGCTCGAGTGGCGGTAGCGACGGGCCAGGTAGGACAGGACGGTGTGCCCCAGGGCCCGGCGGTCCAGTTCCTCGCGGTAGCTGTAGCCCCGGTTAAATCGCATGATCTTGAAGTACATTATCTAGGGAAAGGAGTGGGATACAAAGAATGAATACAGCACTCTTCATCAATGGGATTTATGAAGGGGTCCTGGGAGAAATATTGAAAGCCCAAAGTGAGATCGAAGGAAAAGTCTTCTTTCTTCAACCTTATAGGGGTAACGTTATTCGTATGCTGAAAAGTTGGGCTCCTAGCACCACTCATCCAATTCGTCTATATATTTCTACCAGCGATAATTTGTCGAATATTTGCTACACCGCTGAAATCATTGGTTGGGAGGATAAAAGATATTTATCGAATGAGAGGCGTAAAGAGGTTCTGGCACACCTTCAGAACTATCAGCGAGGTGAGTGTAATTTGTTCGAAGGTATAGAAGAAGTAGGGAAGAAGGCGATTAACCTAATCTCAATACGCAATCTGCGTAAGCTCGACACTCCGCGCCCAACAAGCTTGCTAAGGAAAAAAAGCGATGGCCAACCGCTCAAAGAGCGTACAAGGGCAGGTGGATGGAGCGAGGTATATGACCCTGGTACGCTACTTTAGGTCACCAGGCAATCCCGAACGGCAGAACTAAGCTGTTGTTTTCCCGAAGCGCTTCTCGATGTAGTCGTTGACCAGGTTCATGAAGTCTTCGGCGATGCTGTCGCCCTGGAGGGTGGTGGCGAGCTGCCCGTCGATGTAGACCGGGGCGCGGGGGTGTTCGCCGGTGCCGGGCAGCGAGATGCCGATGTCGGCGTGCTTGGACTCGCCGGGGCCGTTGACCACGCAGCCCATCACCGCCACCTTGAGGTTTTCCACGCCGGGGTACTGGCTGCGCCAGTTGGGCATGTTCTCGTTGAGCTTAGTCGAGACCTGGAGGGCGAGCTCCTGGAAGAAGCTGCTGGTGGTGCGCCCGCAGCCGGGGCAGCTCGAGACCGTGGGGTTGAACTGGCGCAGGCCGATGCTCTGCAAAATCTCCAGCGCCACCTCCACCTCGCGGGTGCGCGGCTCGCCGGGGGCCGGGGTCAGCGAGACCCGGATGGTGTCCCCGATGCCCTCGGTGAGCAGCGGCACCAGGCCGGCGGCCGAGGCCACGATGCCCTTGGGGCCCATGCCCGCCTCGGTGAGGCCCAGGTGCAGCACCGCGTCGGTGCGGCGGGCCAGCTCGCGGTAGGTCCACCAGAGGTCGGGGGCGTTGGAGATCTTGGTCGAGAGGATGATCTGGTCCTCGCGCAGGCCGTACTTCAGCGCCCACTCGTAGCTGCGGATGGCCGACTCCACGCAGGCCTCGAGCGTCACCCGGTGCGCGTCCTTGGGGGTGGCGCTCCTGGCGTTGGCGTCCATCATCTCGGTGAGCAGGCCCTGGTCGAGCGAGCCCCAGTTGACGCCGATGCGCACGGGCTTGCCCAGCTCTACGGCGACCTCGCACATGGTCTTGAAGTTGGGGTCTTGCTGCTTGCCCCGGCCCACCGTGCCGGGGTTGATGCGCAGCTTGTCGAGCGCGGCGGCCATCGCCGGGTACTTGCGCAGCAGCAGGTGGCCGTTGAAGTGGAAGTCGCCGACCAGCGGCACGTCCACGCCCAGGTCGAGCAGCCGGGCCTTGATCTCGGGCACGGCCCTGGCCGCGTCGTCGTCGTTGACGGTGAGGCGCACCAGCTCGGAACCGGCCCTGGCCAGGGCCCAAATTTGGCCGACGGTGGCCTCCACGTCGGCGGTGGCGGTGTTGGTCATGGACTGCACGGCGACCGGGTGGTCGCCGCCTAGAGGGACTTTGCCGACCCACACGGTGGGGGTCTTGCGTCGAGGGCTCAACATGGCCGTATGCTACCCTGCGGAGCTCATCCTGAAGGTAGCGCCGTGCCGGAATTGGTTCTGCTGGATTCGATTTCCTACCTCGGCCCAGAACACGCCGGGGCCGTGGTGGTCTCGGGCTCGCACGGGGGCGAGGCGGCGGCCCGCTACGCCCTGGCCCACCCGCCCCTGCTGGTGGTGTTCAACGACGCGGGGGTGGGGAAGGACCAGGCGGGGATCGCCGGGCTGGCGCTGCTCGAGGCCGCCGGGATCGCGGCTTGCGCGGTCGGCCACCTTTCGGCCCGCATCAGTGACGCGAAGGACACGCTCGAGCACGGCGTCATCACCCATGCCAACCGGCCGGCCCGGCGCCTGGGGGCCGGGATAGGGGAGAAGGTGCGAACGGTCGTAGAACGGCTGTGCGACAAGGCTTAGGCTCGAGGCTATAGCAGGAGGTTGCCATGCCCCTGAGCGAAGCCCGTCAACGCGTGGACCTGGCTTACACGGTGTTCCGGCGCTGCGTGGAGCAGGAGGTCGCCGAGTACGGCGAGCAGTACGACGAGCTGCGCCGCATGGAGGACGAGGCCCCGGCCCCCGACCCCTGCGTCCAGCTCTTCAACGAACTGGTAGACGCCTGCTTGGACTACGAAAACCTGAGCGGGGAGCGGGAAGAGCTCGAGCTCGGCGAGTACCGGGACCGGGTCTACCGGCGGATGGAGGAGGTCAGCCGCTGGGAAGGGGAGGGTGGGCCGTGAGGGTCGGGGGGCGGTAGCTGAACGCCAAACGCCGATAGCTGATAGCCGATAGCTGATAGCTGAGCGCGGGTCGTACGTCCTACGTCGTACGCGAGACGCCAAACGCCAAACGCCAAACGCCAAACGCCAAACGCCAAACGCATGATGCCTCGGCCCTCGACCCTAGACCCTCGACCCTCGACGAACCACGAGCCATGGGTCACGAGCCTTAGGTTGACCACCTCCCATCCCCTGACGGCCTTCAATCAACCCGCACTCGAGCCCCGTTAGGGTCGGTCAGGGTCAGGCTGTCGAGCTTTGCTTTGACTTCGGGGCTGAGCCACAGGGTGTACTCGAGCAGCCCCGTGGACTCGGCGGGGGCGGTGCGGCCACGGGCCCAGAGGTTGGTGCCGACGTGGTGGTGGTAGCCGTCGGCGGCCAGGAAGCGGGCGCCGGGGTAGTCGCCCTGCATGACCTCCATGCCGAACTGCCGGAAGAAGCGCTCGGCCTCGTCGAGGTCGGCGACGTGCAGGTGGATGTGGCCTAGGGAGGTCTCGGGGTCGAGGGGGGCGCTGTGGGGCGATTGAGCCCGAAGGTCGTCGAGGTCGAGCCGGGCGCTCACCATCGCCAGCTTGTCGCCCCGGAAGGGCCACTGCTCGCGGGGCCGGTCGCGGTAGAGCTCGAGGCCGTTGCCCTCGGGGTCGGCGAGGTAGAGGGCCTCGGAGACGCCGTGGTCGGAGGCGCCCTGGAAGTTGGGGTAGCGGGCCTCGAGCAGCCGCCGGAACACCGCGGCCAGCGCCTTGCGGTCGGGGAGCAGCAGGGCGAAGTGGTACAGGCCCAGCGTGGGCTGGGGGCGCAGGGGTGCAGCGGGCTCGTGGACGAGGGTGAGGGTGAACCGGCGCCCGGCGGGGGCCAGGTCGGTGCGGCCCCCCTCGGAGCGCAGAACCTCGAGCCCCAGCAGGTCGCGGTAGAAGGCCAGTTGGCGCTCGAGGTCGCGCACGCGCAGGGTGAGGCCGGTGAGGGCCAGGGTTTGGGTCTGGGGGTCGGTCATGTCTTCTCCGCTTGCCGGGCCTGCCACTCCTCGTAGCTGACGCGCGGCATCTCGAAGATCTCGCGGGTGCGCGTGTAGCCGCCCCGCCCGTGCATCCGCCCGATGAGGCGCAGGGCCTCGGTCTTGACGTGGTAGCGTTGGGCGTCGGCGATGAACTCGTCCTGCACGAAGGCGTGCAGCACCTCGCCGATCACCAGCCGGTTGCGCCCGATCTCGAGCACGCTGTGCAGCTTGCACTCGAAGCCCGCCGGGGCCCGGGCGATGCGGGGCACCGGGACCTGGGCGGAGGGGGCGAGCTCGAGCCCGGCCACCGCCACCTCGCTCACGCCCTCGGGGAACTCGGTGGCGGTGACGTTCATGGCCTCGGCCAACTCCTCGCTGACCATCTGCACCACGAAAAAGCCGGTGCGCCTGATGTTGGCGGCGGTGTCCTTGGGCCGGACCCGCCCGTGGTTGCCCACCGAGATCACCAGCACGCCGGGGTCGGAGCCCATCACGTTGAAGAAGCTGAAGGGCGCCGCGTTCACCGAGCCGTCCTCGTTGAGGGTGGTCACCCAGGCGATGGGACGGGGCACCACCAGGGCGGTCAGGAGCTTGTAGCGCTCCTGGGGCTTGAGTCGGGCGAAGTCAAACTCCATGGCAGTAGCCTAATACCAGATTCGGTTAGTTCGGCGCCGTTCGGCGGCGAACTAACCCGACCGAAGGGATACGCTTTCTTCGCCGGCCGTCAGGGAGGGGTGTGCTCTAGGATTCAAAAAGATAGCCTCTGGAGTTTTTAGTTTGGAAGGTTATCTTTTTGAATCCGGTATAACGTGGTTTTAGCGATCAGCCCTCAGCCGTCAGCAAAACCGGGTCGTGGCTTGTGGCTCGTGGCGTGGGGTCGGAAGCTTTTTGCCGCTAGCCGTCCAGATGCCGGGCCAGCCATGCCTGAGCCGCCTCGAGCTCCTCCGGGTGCAGCTCGTGGCCGGCGTCGTGCCAGCGCAGCTCGACCTCGGCCCCGGCCCGCTCGAGCCAGCGGGCCAGGGCCTCGACGCGCTCGTTGGGGGCCCAGGGGTCGCGGCGGCCCGCGG
>NZ_KE387023.1:2241597-2258352 GCF_000430045.1 Calidithermus chliarophilus DSM 9957
TCGCGGCGGCCCGCGGCGAGGAAGGCGGCCTTTCCCCGGAGGTTCGGGAGGGCGGGGGGCTCGAGGGGGAGCACCGGGCGCAGCAGCGCGCCCCCGGCCAGCGCCTCGGGGTGCAGCAGCATCAGCGCGGCGGCGATGTTGGCGCCGTTGGAGTAGCCCAGGGCGTACACCCGGCCCGCGTCGAAGCCGTAGCGCTCGGCGGCGTCCTGCACGAAGCGGGCGAGGTCGGCGGCCTGGGCCTTGAGGTCGGCCTCGTCGAACACGCCCATCGCCAGCCGCCGGAAGAAGCGGGGAGCGCCGTTCTCGAGCACCTTCCCGCGCGGCGAGAGCAGCTTGGCGGCGGGGGCGAGCTCGCGGGCCAGCCCGATCAGGTCGTGCTCGTTGCCCCCGGTGCCGTGCAGCACCAGCAGCGTGGCCCGTGAGCTCCCCGGCTCGAAGCGGTGGACGAAGCCCAGCTCGGCGGTCATGGACGCACCTCGGCCTCGGGCAGGCGCAGCTCCGGCAGCACGGCCTCGATGCGCGCGCGCTGGGGCTCGAGCCACGGCGGCAGCACCAGCTTCTCGCCCAGGCGGGCGGGCTCCTCGTCCACGGCGAAGCCGGGGCCGTCGGTGGCGAGCTCGAACAGCGCCCCGCCCGGCTCGTTGAAGTAGACCGACTTGAACCAGAAGCGGTCGATCTGCGGCGTGGCCTGCATCCCGGCGGCCTCGATGCGGGCGCGCACGGCCATCTCGTGGGCGGTGTCGTCCACCCGCCAGGCCAGGTGGTGGATGCTGCCCCGGCCCCAGCGGCCCTGCGGCAGGTTGGGCAGCTCCTTGATGTCGAGGAAGTTGCCCGAGCCGCCGCCATTGACGACGAAGCGGTTCCAGCCCTTCTCCTGGCCCGCGCTCACGAAGCCCAAGGCCTGGCTCAGGAACTGCGCGGTGGGGTAGAGCTCGCGCTCCCACAGCCGCGCGCCGTGCAGGCCCATGATCTGCTTGTCCTCGGGGACGGTGCTGTGCTCCCAGGGGGTGAAGGGGCGGGGGGCGCTCTCCACCAGGGCGACCTCGAGGCCGTCGGGGTCCTGGAAAGGCAGGGCCCGCTCCCCGAAGCGCACCTCTCCCTCGCCCAGCTTGACCCCGTAACGCTGCAGGCGCTCGCCCCAGAACTCCAGGCTGCCCTGCGGCACGGCGAGCTGCACCTCGACGGCCAGGCCGGTGCCCTTGCGCGGGGCGGCCAAGTTCTCCCAGGGGAAGAAGGTGAGGTCGGTGCCGGGCCGCCCCTCGGCGTCGGCGTAGAAGAGGTGGTAGGTGCCGGGGTCGTCCTGGTTGACGCTCTTCTTCACCAGCCGCATCCCCAGAACCCCGGCGTAGAAGTCGAGGTTGCGCTGGGCCTTGGTGGCCATCGCGGTGACGTGGTGCAGGCCGTTCACCCCGCTCATGCCCGCACCTCCGCGCCCGGGTGGGCGATTTTGGGCAGGGCCAGTTCGATCTGGGCACGGCTGGCCTCGAGCCACGGCGGCAGCTTGAGGCTGCTGCCCAGCGCCTCGAAGGGCTCGTCGGCGGTGAAGCCGGGGATGTCGGTGGCGACCTCGAAGAGCGCGCCGCCGGGCTCGCGGAAGTAGACCGAGCGGAAGTACTGCCGCTCCCGCACCTCGGTCACGCGCAGCCCCAGGCCCAGCAGCTTCTCGCGCAGCGCGATTTGGGCCGCGTCGTCGGGGACGCGGAAGGCGACGTGATGAACCGTGCCCACCCCGTCCCGCGCGGCCAGGAACCCTCCCGCCTCCCGCACCTCCACCGCGCCGAACCCGCCCTCGGGCACCATCACGGTGACGTTCTCACGCTGCGTCTTCACGCGGTAGCCCATGGCCTCGAGCGTCCGCACGCTCGGCCCGGCCCTGAGCACCCACATCTGCGCGGTGTAGACGCCCCGGACCGCGTGCTCGGCGGGGACCGGCATCGCCTCCCAGGCGGTGGCCTCGGGCGCGTGGGGGGTGGCGACGAGCTCGAGCTGCAGCCCGTCGGGGTCCTTGAACGCCACGACCTGAGCGCCTTCCCGCTCGAAGGGGCCGCTGTACGCCACGCCCTTCTCCATCAGGCGGTGCAGCCAGTAGCCCAGCGAGCTTTGGGGGATCGCCAGGGAGACCACCCCCACCTGATGCACGCCCGCCCGTCCGGGCGCGGCCTGCGGCCAGGGGAAGAAGGTCAGGATGGTGCCGGGCCGGCCCAGCCCGTCGCCGTAGTAGAAGTGGTAGGTGCCGGGGTCGTCGAAGTTGACGGTGAGCTTGACCAGGCGCAGTCCCAGCACCTCGGCGTAGAAGTCCAGGTTCTTCTGGGGGTCGCCCGCCATCGCGGTGATGTGGTGAATTCCGGTGACGTTTTCCATTGCACGTCCTCCTCGAGTGCAACCTCACCAATGATGTTAAACATAGTGCTATAAAAAATCAAGCATAGCGGTCAGCTTACCGTGAAGCCGTAGCGCTGCAGGGCTTCCTGCAACTCCGCCAGGCGCGGGTTTTTCAGCGTGCGGGCGTCGTCGCCGGGTTTCCAGTGGCCCTCGAGTTCCCCCACCGCCACCATCGGGAACTTGAGCTTGCCGCCGTTCATGGCCCGCACGGCCTGCTCGGCCTCGGGGTCGCGCTCCACGTCGTGCAGCTCGAAGGGGATGCCGCTCTGCTGGAGGTACTTGCGAAACCCCAGCGTCAGCGGGCACCACTCGGTCCCGTAGACGAGCACCCTAGCCATCGCGCCCCACCTCGAGCGCTGCCCCCTCGGCCTCGAAGCCGGTCTCGAGGTGACTGTTGTCGCAGAAGGGCTTGTTCTTGGAGGCCCCGCAGCGGCACAGCGCGGCGCGGGTGCCGCGGAAAATCACCTCGCCGTCAGGGGTTTTGAACTCGAGGGCCCCCCGCACATACACCGGCCCGTTCGGGACGAAGCGCAGGCTGATCCCCTGCGGCACGGCCTCGCCGGGCCCGCCGTCCAGCCGCACGTACTGGAGCGCCCCGCTAGGGCAGCGCCCGATCACCTCGGCGATCCGGTCGGGCGTGGCGTGCTGCGGCTGAACCCAGGGCCGCTCCCCGCGCCTGAACACCTCCGGCAGGCCCCGCACGCACTCCTGAGCGTGGATGCACAGGCGCGGGGCGTAGTACACCACGATTCCCTCGGCGGGATACTGGCGCTGATCCATGCCTGAGTCTATGCCGCCTCCGGGCAGGGCCATTGGAATGTGGCGAACGCTCTCGAGGGGGTGTCAGCCGTCAGCGGTCAGCCTTCAGCGGTCAGCGAGAGGCTAGTGGCCTGTGGCCGATAGTTTGTCGAGGGCCAAGGGTCGAGGGTCGAGGGCCAGGGCGTCTCGCGTCTTGCGTTTGGCGTTTTGCGTCTGGCGTACGACGTAGGACGTACGACGCGCGTCCGGCGTTTGACTCTCAGCCATCAGCTCTCAGCCATCAGCTATCGACTATCGACCATCGACTATCCGCTCTCCTACGGCACTACCCGGAAAATACGCCCGTCCCCCGGCCCTACCCGGATCGCCTCACCCAGCGCGAAAACCCGCCCGTTCAGCAGGTCGCGCAGCCGCGCGGGCTTGGCCGAGGTCACCGCGATGTCCTGGCTGCGCTGCACGTCGCGGTTGACCACCACCACGTATTCTTCCGCACTGCTGCCGCGCCGCAGGGTGCTCACGTAGTGGCGGGGGTCTTTGGATTGGGGGAAGAACTCGTCGCTCACGCGCTCGAGCCCCGCCAGCAGCCCCTTGATGGGCTGGATGCGCTCGGAGAAGTCGCCGGCTTCGTCGAGGAGTTCGGGGTTGTCGCCCAGGCCGCGCCAGGTCTGGAAGCTCGACCAGTGGAAGTAGAAGATGCCGTCGGCGCCCTCGCCCAGGGCCATCCAGTTCATCGCGCGCAGTTCGGCGCGGCTGGGCTCGCGCAGCTTGTAGCCCTCCCAGTCGGTGCCGTGGGTCTGCAGCAGCACCCACAGGGGTCGGCCCTCGAGGTAGCGGCTGTAGGTGCGGACGTAGTCCACGAAGTCCAGGTCGCTGAAGAAGCCGCGCATGGTGAAGTCGCCGGGCTTGCTCTCCTGGGTGAAGGGGTAGACGTCGATGAGCACCACGTTGGGCCGGCACTCGCGCACCAGGCTCTGCCGCCCCTCGTCGGTGCCGATGAACACGCCGGTCACGGCGCGGGCGGGGTCGGCTTCGCGGAAGGCCTCGGTGATCTTGCACACCCGGCTTTTCAGCTCGGCGCCGGGCTCGTCGTAGAGCACGTAGCCCAGCAGGCTCCTCTCGCCCTGCACCCGGCCCACGACCTCCCGGGCCGCCTTGCGGGCCTGCTCCGGGGTGTCGGGGAAGGTGCGCCCGCCGTCGCCCCACCAGTTGCGGTCGAGCTCGTAGGCGGGGGCGAACAGCAGCTTGAAACCGCCCCGCTCGGCGACGCGGAAGAGGTCCTTGTCCTGGCCTTGCATCTGCACGATGGCCGCGTTCATCTTGCGCGCACCCAGGGCCTGCACCAGGTGCCTCATGCCCTGGGGGCCGTCCAGCACCACCGTGCTCGCGAAAACCCCCATCCAGAACGTATCGCGGTACCCGGGGCCGGTGCTGGCCGCCTGGCTTTCCCGCAGCAGCCCCAGCAGCAAGAGGCCCGTGAGCGCCAACCCCAGTTGAATGCGCGTAGTCCAGTTCATGCGGCCAGACTCCCTAGGACTCACCTTACCGGGCCGGATGAGGGCAACATTCGAGCAGGGCACAGAAGCCGGGACTATGTTTCGGGTGCAAAAAGAACCTCCCGGGATCTCCGGGAGGGGTTCTGGCGTGGCTGCGGTTATTCCAGGCTCAGCTCGCCTGAGCCTGAGCCGGAACGGGGGCCACGGCCTCGACCTCGATGCTGAACTTCACTTCCTCGCCCACCAGCAAGGCGCCGAGCTCGAGCACCTGGTTCCAGGTGAGGCCCCAGTCCTTGCGGTTGAGCCTGCCCTCGGCGCTGGCCCCCACGCGGGTCAGGCCCCAGGGGTCCTTGACCACGGGGGTGAGTTCGGCCTCGAGGGTCACGGGCTTGGTCACGTCGCGGATGGTGAGCTCCCCCTCGACGCGGTAGCGGTTGCCGCCGAGCGATTCGATCTGAGTGCTGGTGAAGCGGAGCTGGGGGTATTTCTCGGCGTCGAGGAAGTCGGGGGAGCGCAGGTGGGCGTCGCGCTGGGGCTCGCCGGTTTCGATGCTGGAGGCCTCGATGGCCACGTCGATCTTGACGGGCCGGCCCTGCTCGTCGACCTCTACGAGGCCGCTGATCTTCTTGAACTGGCCGCGCACCGTGAAGATGCCCATGTGTTTGACCGCGAAGGCTACGGTGGTGTGGCTAGGGTCCAGGTTCCACTGCATTGCTTCTTCCTCCTCATGCGGCGAGCGTATTGCTTTGTCGCCTGGACCGGATGCTAAAGCAGAGTGCTATAAAATGTCAAGCGATTAGGGTTACAAAGTAGGATGTGCTATACTGAGCTCAACTATGGCCGACCCTCATGCCCCCCACGACGATAACAGCTTTTGCCCCGTTTACGAGGCGATCAACATCCTGCAGGAGAAGTGGACCCTCCACATCATCCGCAGCCTGCTCGACGGGCCCAAAGGTTTCAACGAACTCGCGCGGGCGGTCGGCGGGTGCAACCCCGCGACCCTGGCCCAGCGGGTGGACAAGCTCGTGAGCCTGGGCATCCTCGAGAAGACCGTCCACTCCACCATGCCCCCCCGCACCAGCTACGCCCTGACCGAGTCCGGCCAGGCCCTGCAGGAGGTGGTCGAGGCCATTGACCGCTGGGGCAAGCATTTCCTCAAGGAACCCGTCGCTTGAGTTCAAATTGTTCTGCATTTACCAGTCTTATAACTTCTTGGGATTTGTAGGCATTCGTACAACCGAAGAGGGATGGTGGGTGTAGCGTGGTTTCATGCTAAAACCTGCCGAGCGTCCGCTGGAGCAGTTGCTCGAGCTGATGGGGCACAAGGGGGTTTTTGCCATCTTGCACAGCCTGCAGAGCGGCCCCTTGCGTTTTGGCGCTCTGCAACAGCTCACCGACCTTCCCCCCCGCACCCTCTCCCTGCGCCTCAAGGAGCTCGAGGAACTCCGCCTGATCAGCCGCACCGAGTACAACGAGGTGCCGCCCCGGGTGGACTACGCCCTCACCGAGCGCGGTCAGAGCCTGAGGCCCGCGCTCGAGGCCCTGGCGCGGTGGGAGGAGCAGAGCCGGTGAACCGCCGGGCATAGCACGCCGGCAGAGGCGGGAGGCTTATCGCCTTGCTGCCGGCGGCTTTAAGTCGCGCCATGGTGCGGGTGTTTTGCCGCTTCTCGCCCCTAGCAGGGGCTCGCGGACAGGCCGCTGGGCCCGGCGGCAAGGCCGGCTTTGGGGCGGCAGATCCGCCCGCCTGCGCCGGCCAGGCATTCCGTGAAGCGCTCTAATTCCCGCTCGTGAGCAGAAGCCCACGCTCGCCGCCGATCCAGACGTGCTCGGCGTCGAAGGCGAAGCCCGCGTGGAGCCGGGAGCTGGGGGCGAGCGCCCGGACGGAAGCGGTCGCGTCACGCCAGGTCGCGCCGCCGTCGCTGGTCTGGAGCAGCAGCGGCGAGGAACTGTCGGTCTTGCCCACCGCCCAGCCGTTGGTGCCGCCTGGGGCGAAGAAGACGTGGCGGAACTGGGCGTTCTCGCGCAGGGCGGGCAGGGTGGCGCGGGTCCAGCTCGAGTCCGGCCCCTTCTGCGGGTCGTTGGAGACGAAGATGTACGCCGAGGCCGGGGCATAGTCCAGCCCCCCGTAGGCCAGGCAGCGGGTCGCGCCGGCGCAGGTCACGCCCAGCGGCCCCAGGTCGCCCTCCACGCCCTTGAACTCGGCGCGGTAGAAGCGCCTGCCCCCGTCGGTGGAGATGCACACGCCCGGGTTGCCCGAGCCGCGCTGGTTGCGCGCGCCGTTGGGGTAGAGGATGAGCGAGAGATCGGGCGCGACGTAGGCGGGCTGGGTCAGGCGCGGCTGGATGCTGGTGCCGGGGTCGGAGTCGCACAGCCGCTTGTCGGCCCGCTGCAACTCCGCGAAGTTACGCGGCACCGAGGGCGAGACCGGGGACCACAGCGGCGACCACAAGGCCCCCGGGCCCGGCGCGTCGGTGCTGTCGTAGAGGGTTCGAAGGGTGAACAGCACCCAGCGCCCGTCGCGGGTGCCGATGCCCATTTGCTGGTTGAGGCCGAAGGTGCCCCCGCCGTCGAGGACGCCGATCTTGGCCGCGCTCCAGGAGGCGGGCTTGGTGATGTCCCCGGTCGCGCTGATGAAGGCGCCGCCCGCGCTCGAGGTGTGCACCACCAGCCGGTCGCCTACCTTGGTGAAGCCCAAAAAGCCCAGGTCGCCCAGCGTGCCCAGCGGCTCGGCGAACTTGGAGTCGCCGGTGATGAGGGTCGCGGTGATCTGCTTCCCGTCGCTGGCGTAGACGTGGCCGGGCCCTCCCGGCATGTCGGTGGAGATCACGCAGGCGTTGGCCGCCGCGCAGTAGATGCCCGTGACCCGCTCGTTCTCGTTAGGCAGCTTGACGGCCCGGAACGCCGGCTGCGCCCCGGCCAGGCCCGCCGTCAGGAGCGCCGTGAGGGCGCCCACCCCGAATGCCGATCTCGCGAGTTTGTTCATTGCTTCTCCTTTCTCCTGGCTCCCTCGAGCCTCGAGGCGATGGCTGGCCCGGCTAGGGCCCCTAGCAGATGCGGCTGACCTGTAGGACCACGAAGTCGGAGCCCTCGTTGTTCTGCGGGTCCCTCGCCTTCAGCCGCAGGCGAAGCGTGTCGCTGACCTCGCAGGAGCCGTAGGGGATGGAGTCGGTGGGCTTCCATCCGCCGTCGGCTGCCGGGGTGACGGGGTAGGTGGCGGCCCCCTGGCCCGTCTGGGGGTTGTAGCCCGTCGTCACGTCCCACGCCAGCGTGACCGCCCCGCCCTCGGGGTCGGTGGCGTTGCCCGCGAGCTGGATCACCGTGTCCGGCCCGATGCGGGTGCCGTTGAGAGGCTTGGTGATGTTGACCACGGGGGGCAGGTTGGCGGGCGGATCAATCACGTTGATGTTCACGGAGGCACTGCCGCTCCCGCCGTGGGAGTCGGTGCCGGTGAGGGTGAGGGTGCGGGGCCCGTTGGCGGGGAAGCTCAGGGTCACGTCGCAGCCGATGCGCGGCGAGGGGTCGCCCGCGGCGCTGCTGGTCCAGGAGAGCCCCGAGCAGGGGAGCTGGAAGCCCGCCTCGTTGGGGTCGTAGCTCACGCCGCGCAGGGTGTAATTCACGCCCCGGAAGAACTCCTGGCCGTTGAAAGGGGCGCTGATGGCGACGGTAGGCGGGGTGTTCACGACCTCGAGCTCGAGCGTCGCGCTCCCGGGCTTGCCCTTGCCGTCGGTGGCGGTGGCCGTGATGGTGCGCTTGCCCAGGGTGGTGAAGGCGTAGGCCAGCTCGGGCTGCACGCCGGTGGCGCTGCCGAGCTGGCCCTCGGCGCCGTCGGCGGGGTTGCTCGACTTGAAGCTCACCGTGCAGCAGTTCGCGCCCTCCTCGGGGTCGTTGACCTCGACCCGCAGGGTGCAGCACAGGCCGATGTCCCCCGTGGAGCCGCTGAGGAACTTCACCTGCGGGGCGCTGTTGTCCGAGCGGGCGATCTCGACGCTGTCGTCCCAGAGGTTGGTCTGGTAGTGCTTGGAGTAGCCCAGCACGTCGACCCTCACGCCCACGTTGCCCTGGATGCCGCCGTTGAGCTTCCAGATGGGGTCGCGGGGGTACTTGAGGTCGATGTGGACGAAGGGGGCGATCTCCAGCGTCGGCCCCACCACCCCGTAGAGCTTGAGCTCGCCGCGCAGGGCGGCCAGCGCCTTGACCTCCACCACGCCCGCGAGCGGGAAGGGCACGTTGACGGGGCCGGCGTGGAAGCCGTAGTTCAGCTCGCTGATGTTCTTCCAGCCGTCGTCGTACTTGGCCCCGGCCACCGCCGTGAGGGTCCCGCCGACCTCGTAGCTGATGACGGTCGTGACGGACCCGTCGGTGCGCAGCTCGAGGACGATCCTGGGGGTGATGACCACCGGCACCGGCCCGATGAAGAAGGTCTTGGGCGTGAAGTTGAAGACGGCCAGCGGGATGGTCTTCTTGAGGTTGAACCCGGCCTTGCCCGCGATCTTGAGCGCGGTGGTCTGCTTGAGGCCGACCTGGGCGAGGAAGTCGAGGTCGTTGTCGTAGACGCACAGGAAGCCGCAGTCGAGGTCGAGGTCCACCTTGATGACCGGCTTGAAGCGCAGCTCGCCGCTGACGGTGAGGGGCTCGAGGTTGCCCTCGCCGAGCTTCACGTCGATCCCCACCCGGAACTCCCCCTCCGCCTGGGGCGAGGGCCTGCCCAGCAGCCGCACCCCCGGGGTCAGGACGCTGACGGAGCCCAGGTCGGCCTCGGTCAGCTCCTGCTCGACGCTGAGCCTGCCCTTCTGCAGGGCGTCGCCGATCTGGGCCTGTGCGGTGCGCACCAGGGTCTTGCCGCCGGACTGCTCGAGGCCCGTCACCCTGCGCAGCAGCCCCTCGGGGGCCTTGGCCCCGGGCTCGCTGACCAGCACGTTGCCGGCCTGGAAGGCCGCCGCGGCGGAGCCCGCGAAGACCAGCGTGCCGTCGGGCTGGACCTCCTCGAGGGCCTGGCGCGCGGCCGGGTCGAGCACCCGGGTCTCCGGGCGCACCACCACCTGGGGCGGCGCGGGCGGCCGGGCGCAGGCCGCGAGGAGCAGGAGCAGGCTCAGGTACGCGTATATCTTCACTGATAACCCCCTTTTGCGGGTCTACCGGCCATTCCGCAGACCGCTCTTGGGACGGGAAACCCCGCCCCGGCCCTAGCAGATGCGGCTGACCTTGATCACGACGAAGTCGAACCCCTCGTTGTTCTGCGGGTCCTTCGCCTTCAACCGCAGGCGAAGCGTGTCGCTGACCTCACAGCCGCCGTAGGGGATGGAATCCGAGGGCTTCCAGTCGCCGTTGGCCGCCGACGTCACCGCGAAGGTCTGGGCGCCGGTCCCGGTGGAGGGGTCGTAGCCGGTGGTCACGTCCCACGCCAGCGTGACCGCCCCGCCCTCGGGGTCGGTGGCGTTCCCGGCGAGCTTGAGCGTGGTGTCCGGCCCGACGCTGACGCCGTCCTGCGGGCTGGTGATGTTGACCACGGGGGGCAGGTTGGCAGGCGGGTCGATCACGACGACGTTCACCGACGCGCTGGAGCTCCCGCCGTGGGAGTCGGTGCCGGTGAGGGTCAGCGTGCGCGGGCCGTTGGAGCCGAAGCTCACCGTGACGTTGCAGCCGGTCTTGGGGAGGCCGTCCCCGCCGGCGCTGCTGGCCCAGCTCAGGCTGGAGCAGGGGAGCTGGAAGCCGGCCTCGTTGGGGTCGTAGCTGACGCCGCGCAGGGTGTAGCTCACGCCCCGGAAGAACTGCTGGCCGCTGAAAGGGGCGTTGATGGCCACCGTGGGCGGGGTGTTCACCACGGTGACGGCGCGGCTGACGCTGGCGGTCGCGCCGGCGCTGTCGGTGGCGGTGACGGTGATGGTGCGGCTGCCCAGGCTGGTGGGGAGGTAGTCGACGCTGTAGCCGCTGCCCAGGTTGCCCTCCACGCTCGAGGTCCAGGTGACGGTGCAGCAGGGGAAGGGGTCTTCGAAGTCGCTGACGGCGGCCTCGAGGCGGCTTCCCAGGCCGATCTGCACCGTGCCGCTGCCGGGCGAGATGATCTGGATGCTGGGCGGGATGTTCCCCAGGACCTTCTGCACCGCGGCCAGGGCGTTGACGTACTTCCCCACCTTGGGGTCGGGGCTGGCGTGGGCGGTGCTCATGAGGATGTCCTCGACCTCCGAGGCGCTCAGCGAGGGCTTGGCGGCCCAGATCAGCGCGGCCACCCCGGCGGCGAAGGGGGAGGAGAAGCTGGTGCCGTTGATCCGGCGTGCCCGGTTGGCGGGGTTGTCGGGGTCGGGGCCCACCCAAAGGGTGTAGGGGGCGAAGATCTCCACGTCCCCGTCGTCGTCGCCGCCGTCGGAGGAGCTGTAGTTCGAGCCCGAGGCCCGGTTCTTGGAGTCCCAGGCCAGCCCGCCCACGCAGATGACCCCGCCGCTCTCGCAGGGCACGTGCCAGGTCTCCTCCCAGCACACCACGAAGCAGTCCTCGGCCTCGACGTTCTTGCCCTCGTTGCCCGCTGAGGCGAACAGCAGCGCCCCGCTCGAGCGCACGGCCCGGGTGGCGGCCTCGAGGGGCAGCGCCGTCCAGGCCAGCGCGGCCGGGACCGGTGCGCTGAAGCTCATGTTGATGACCTTGGCCCCGGCGATGCGGGCCTCGGCGAGCGCCCCGATGACGGTGAAGTAGTCGTAGGAGGTGTAGACGAGCACCAAGTCGGCCACGGGCCCGGCGGAGCCGGCCGCGCCGTAGCTGTTGTCGGGCACCCCGGCGGCGGCATGGGCCACCGCCGTGCCGTGCCAGGGGCAGTCGGACCCGCCCGAGCAGGAGAGCAGGTTCTCGCTCCCGATGGGGTTGACCAGGGGCACGTTGGAGATGGCCAGCCACCCGGCCGGGAAGTCCTCGTCGGGCTGGAAGCCCATGTCCAGGACGCCGATCTTCACCTTGTTCGACAGCTTCCCGGCCATCTCCAGCGCCCGCCAGGCCTCGGTCACCCCGATGTCCTGGGTGCCGCCGCCCCGCAGGTGCGGCCAGTTGAAGGCGTTGACGGTGTAGGCGGTGCCGCCGATGCTGTCCCCGGCGGGGGCCTCCACGGTGGCCCGGTCGGTGAAGAGGCCCCCCTGGCTCACCCAATTCACCCCGACGCTCAGCCCGCCCACCTGCTCCTGCGCGGCGGCGGCCAGCAGCTTGTGGGCGGCGGCGCTCGAGACCGCCAGCGCGCCCCGGCTGTCCTTGTCCAGCGCCCGCAGGTTGGCCGAGAGCTTGGCGGTGTCGGCGGCGTCGGCGCGCACCCGCACCAAATACTGCTTGCCGACCCCGCTCAACCCCGCGGCCGTGGGGTCGAAGGCCTTGAGCACCGTCCCCTGCCAGCGGGCCAGGAAGGCGTCGAGGGCGGCGGGGTCGTCGGTGGCGACCACCAGCTCGTTCTCCACGAACTCGGCCTGGTTGCCCTTGGCGTCGCGGACGGCGGCCAGCGGGCGCGGGGTGCTGCCGTCGAGCGGGGGGAGCGTGGGGAGTGGGGGCTGCAGGGTGGGGTCCTCGCTGACGGTGGGCGGCGGGAGCTGCTGGGGCTGCGGCCCCTGGCACGCCGCCAGGGCGATGGCGACGAATACGACGAGGGAATGCTTGTGCATGGACTTCCTCCTGTCCTGCCGGGCCTCAGCGCCCGATGATGAGTTGGGTGGTGAAGGAGCCGCTGACCTCGGCGGGCAGCGGCAGCCCGATGGTGCGGCCCGCCGAAAGCTCCCGCGCGGCGGTGGTGATTTTCCAGATCACGGTCTTGCCGTAGCCGTAGGCGACGTTGGGCCTGAACCTGACCACCGTGCCCTCGGCGTTCCACTCCAGGCTCCCCCCGACGATGGTCGAGCCGATCCTGACCTCGAGCGCCCCCTCCACGCTGGCGGCGTTCATCGCCTCGGAGAAGGTGAAGGTGATGGGGGAGCTGAGCGAGACGTTGAACGCGCCGTCGCGCGGGCTGACGCTGAGCAGGCGCGGGTTGAAGTTGGGGGTGGTGAAGCTGAACTGGTAGGCGGCGGCCAGGGCGTTGCCCGCGGTGTCCTTGGCCCCGGTGCTGAGGGTGATGGTGTAGGTGGTGAGCTGCTGGAGGGCCGCGTTGCAGCGTGCGCTGTTGGCGGTCCAGACCCAGGCGCAGCCGAGGGCGGGCTGGCTGAGGAAGGCCGCCTGCACCGACTGCTGGTCCATGGCCTCGCTGAAGTCGAGCTGGACGAAGCCGCGGTGGGTCTGGGGGTTGGCGTCCGTGGAGCGCGAGGCCACCGTGGGCGGGGTGGTGTCCGGGGTGGCCCGCAGCGAGAAGGCCACCCGGCCGGGGCCGGCGAGGGGGTTGCCGCCCTTGTCCTTCGCCGAGATCAGCAGCACGTGGGTCTTGCCGCTTTGGAGCTGGTCGGAGGGGGTGAACTGCACCTGGGTGTCGCCCTGGCCCCAGGCCGGGGTGCCGAAGTTCACCGGCGTGGGCGCCGTGCAGGCCGCGCTGGCCGGGGGATCGGTGCTCACGCACATCCCGATCTCGACCGAGCCCGGGTCCATCGGCTCGGAGAAGGTGAAGCGCAGGGCGGGCACCAGGCCCAGGTCCTGCGCCCCGTCGGCGGGCTCCGAGGAGACCAGCGCGGGGGCGACCATGTCCTTGGGCGTCACCGAGGCCACGGCGGAGGGGGCCGAGCGGTTGCCGCTGGCGTCCTGCGCGTCCACGGCGTAGAAGTAGGGCTTGCCGTTGTCGAGCCCCGCGACCTTGGCCAGCACCGCGGGCTTCTCGACGAAGAGGGTGGGCAGCAGCGCGTCGGCGGCGGTCCCGACGTAGACGGTGTAGCCCGCCAGGTCGGGCTCGGGGGACGGGTTCCACTCGACGAAGAACTCGCCGTCCCCTGGCGTGGCCTTGACCCCGCCGGGGGTGGCCGGGGGGGTGGTGTCCGGGGGCGGCACGGTCTGGAAGGCGAGGGTCGTGTCCCCGCCGAGGGGGTTGCCCGCCAGGTCCTTGACCCCGACGGCGAAGCTGTAGGCGGTCCCGGCCTGCCAGCCCCCGGGCGGGCTGAACACCGCGGTCCTCGAGTCGTTCCAGGCCGCCAGGCCCAGGGCTACGGCCGGGGTGGGGCTTACGCCGAGCGTCTCGGGCTTGACGGGCTCGGAGAAGGTGAGGACCAGCTTGGCGGTGAGGGCCACGTCGGTGGCGCCGTCGGCGGGAAGGCTCGAGGCGATGGTGGGCGGGGTGGTGTCGGGGCTCTGGCAGGCGGCCAGGGCCAGTAACCCGGCGAGAAGGACCCGCGGCTTCATCCTTCACCCCCTAGCCAGGCCGGCACGAATGCGAAGCGAATGAGTTTCATACGATTCTCCTCCCTGTCGCGGTCTGCTGTAACTTTGCCGCTTCTCCCGGCGGCAAAACCGGCCGGGCACCCCGCGAACCGCTCTAAGTAGCTCCGGCGGGAGTTTGTCAGGGGGCAGGGTGACAAACTCCCGCCGGAGCCCTCATTCTCCCTGTCGCTCCCGAGCATGCCGCCGCGCCAGGTTAGCCGCACGGCGGCTATGGCGTACGCCACCCCCTCGCGGCGGCATGTCCGCGAGGGCCGGTCGGGGTGACTTTTGCCAAAAGTCACCCTGGAGAAACTTAGTTGTCCCCCCGGACCCCGCCGGCCGGGAGCCGGACCAGCCAGATCCGCTCGGCCCCCGAGAAGTCGCGCTCGTCGGGGTCGGGCACCTCCATCTCCAGCAGCAGGTGGGGCCCCTCGAGCGAGGCCCGGAAGACCGCGACGGCCGCCCTCTCCCCGGGCTCGTACAGCCGGCCCTGGATGGCGCTCCCCCTGCCGGTGACCCCGCTCACCTCGAGGCGTTCCTCCCCGCTGCACAACTGCCCGCCCAGGTTCCCCTCCCGGTCGAGGCGCAGATCGAGCACGCAGCCCACCCCGCCGGCCTGCCCCGCGTAAGTGCCCGGCCAGCCTGCCGGAAACTCCGGGCCGGCCTCGCCCGCGAAAAGCGGCTTGTCCATGGCTTTCTCCTTGTCGTGGCGCACCCATCCCGACCCCAGCTCCTTCCTTGCCGTATGAGGCCCAGTGTGGGGGAGGCTTGGTCAAAAGGCGGTCAAAAATACGCCGGCGGCCGAGGGCCGGTAGCCCACCGCCGGGCGCCGAACGCCCGCGTGCTTTTTGTGCTCGAATGGCTCAGGCCGGGGGAGGGGCCGCCTGGAGGAGGGCCTCGAGCCCCGGCAGGACCTCGCCCACTTCCAGGAAGCGCTCCTGGGCCTCCTTGTACAGCCGGGTGGCGGCCTTGGGGCTTCCGGCCCGCTGGACGGCCCGCAGGCTTAGCTGTAGGAACCCGGTGTCGTAGGGTTCCATCTCGAGCAGGATCTGGGCCAGGCGGGAGGCCTCCTGGGGATCGCCCTCCAGCAGGGCCTCGACCCTGGAGCCCAGGGCCTGGGTCAGCGCCTCGCGCACGCCGCCGTGCCAGCCTTCCGCCAGGCGCTCGAGGTAGGGCCCGCGCCACAGCCGGGTGTCCCCGCCCCGCAGGAACTCCTCGGCGTCGGAGCGAACCGCCCCCAGGGCATAGCCGCCCGGGGTGCTCCGGACGGCGTCGGGGCCCAGGGTCATGCGGATGAGGTGGACCTGTTGCTTGAGCGTGGCCCTGGCCCTGTCCTCCTCGGCGGCGGGGTAGAACACCTCGGCGAGCTCGAGCCCGCTCACCTCGGCCCTCCCGGCGATGCGGGCCTCGAGCAAGTAGCACAGGATCTCCAGGCGCTTCCTGGCGCGCAGGGGGAGGGGCTCGCCCTCCCGCTCCAGCCCTACCCCGCCCAGCACCCGGATGGTCAGCAGGCTCCGGGGGCTGGGGGGCGGGTGGGGCGCGTCCGCCAGCGACGGGAAGTAGCGCTGGGCCAGCCGCGCCAGCCCCGTGAGGCCCTGGGCGGCGAACCACTCGTGGCGCTGGCGCGCGGCCTCGAGGTCGCCGCCGATGCGGTCGGCCTCCAGGGCGAAGCGCTCGGCCAGCTTGCGCTCGCGCTGCCGCGCGTGGGCCTCCCGGAGGGCCTGCAAGGCCTCGCCGGTGCGCCCGACGGCCTCCAGGGCCAGGCCGTAGGCGAACCAGGCCTCGGCCTGCTTGATCCCCTCGGATTCGCACAGCCGCAGGCACTCCTGGGCCGTCTCCAGCGCGGCCTGGGCGTACCCCGACTGCACCTGGGCGCGGCTGAGGTAGGCCAGGCTCGCGGCCAGGAACTTGACGTCGCGGCTGGCTCGAGACAGCTCGAGGGCGGCCTGGGCGTTTTTGAGGGCCAGGATGGGCCCGTGGGGCGGCTGCCAGGTGAGGTAGAGGCGGGCCAGCTTGAGGTGGCTCTCGGCCTGCCACTGCAGGTGGAGGCGGTGGCGCAGCAGCTCCTGCGCCTCGAGCATCAGCGCCTCGGCCTGCTCGAACTCGCCCTCGTCGGCCAGCACGTCGGCCAGGCGGAGCTGGACGACCGCGTAGCGCAGGGTATCCCCGGACTGCAAGGCCAGGGCCTTGGCCTCCTGGAGGCAGGCCTTGGCCCGCTCGCGCAGCCCCAGGGCGCTGGCGGTGCTGGCGTGGTTGATCAGGTTCGCCAGGGTGGCCTGCGTCGCGCCGGCCGAGCGGGCGAGCTCGAGGAGGCGCTCTTCGGTCTGCAGGGCCTGGGCGTGCTGCCCGCGGTAGGTCTGGATCTGGCCCTGGAGGTTGAGCGCGGCGATCTGGAGCGCCGGGGGGAGCGCCTCCAGGCCGGGCAAGCCCTGCAGGATGCGTTCGGCCTCGTCAAGGCGGTTCAAGAAGGCGTAGCCGGCCCCTACGGCGAGGCGGGTGCGGGGCCGGGCCCGGGCCTGGTAGCCCGGCTCCTGCTCCCACAGCCCGGCGGCGCGCTGCCATTGCCCGCTCTGGTCGGCGACGTAGATCTGGGTTTCCCACCAGCGCAGGGCGGTGTCCTCCGAGCGGGGCAGCCGCTGCAGGCAGGCCTCGGCCTCCCGGGTGTGGCCCTGCCCCGCCAGGAGTTCGGCCAGCAGCAGGACGGCCTCGGGGTCGGGGGGCACGGCCGACGCCGCGATCTCGGCGAGCTGGACCGCCCTCGAGGGGTCGGTGGCACGGAGGGCCAGGGCCGCCCGGAAAGCCCGCTCGGCCTGGGCGC
>NZ_KE387023.1:2258452-2264409 GCF_000430045.1 Calidithermus chliarophilus DSM 9957
GGCTCGAGGCCCGCCACCCGGGCCCACAGCGCCTCGAAGCCCTCGCCGTAGGGCCCGTTGGGCAGGAGCGCCCTGGCCTCGACGGCGGCCCGCTGCGCCGACCCCTCGGCCAGGCCGGAGAGGGTGCGGGCGAGGAGCGCCTCGATGCTCACGGGGACGAAGCTATCCGGGGGGGTGCGCCAGCGCCAGCGCTGCCCGTCGGACCAAAAGAAGCCCTGCCGGGCGAGGTAGCGCCAGAACTCCAGGGTGAACAGCGGGTTGCCCCCGGCCCGGGAGAAGATCCAGCCCAGGCCCTCCCGGGGCAGGGGGGCCCCGGCCTGCTCGAGCAGCAGCCGCTCCGACTCCTCCGCGCTCAGCGGCTCGAGGCGGTAGCCCTTGAAGGGCTCGAGCGGCTCGCCGCGGCTGGTGACCAGCAGCCCCACCCCGCGCAGCCGCGCGACGGCCTGGGCCAGCTTTTGCACGAGCTCGAGGCGCTCGGCGGGGGCTTCGTGCAGGTCCTCCAGGTGCAGCACGAAGGGCGCCAGGGCGGCCAGGGTGGCGGCGAGGGTGTCGACCAGGGTGCGGGCGGGCACGTGCTGGCTCTGGATCAGCAACTCGCGCTGGACGTCGGTCCAGGCAGGCCGCCTGGGGGGGCGGGGGAGGGCGAGGACCAGGGCCCGGTCGGGGAGCGTCGCCTGGAGGCTCAGGCTCGTGCAGGGGGTCTCCCGGAGCAGGGCTTGGGCGGTGAAGGTCTTGCCCACCCCGGCCTCACCCCACAGCCACAGCGCCTGGCCCGGCCGTTTCGAAAGCACCGCCCGCAGGTGCCGCTGAAGCTGGGTGATGGCTCTCTCGCGCACGCCGCTCTCCAAGGTTCTGGTGGGCCTATCATACGTGCCGCGGCGTTACAGGCACGTTACCCGCGGGCCGGGCCCCGGACGCAGCCCACCCCTCCCCGGGAGTCCGGGAGGGGTGGGCCTGAGCGCTCCTGCGCGCCGGCCTCGAGCGAAAAGCCTCCGGGAGACCCCGGAGGCTCCAGCGCTCGGCGCCGGGTTTATCGCGTTTCCCACGAATACCCCACACGGCCCGGTCGGCCCTGCGGGGTATTCGTGGGAAACGCTTTATACCGGCTTCACAAAGATACTCTTCAAATCCGTCAGAGGTACATCTTTGTAAAGCCCAGGGCACTCCCTTCGGTCGGGGTGGATAGTCTCCCATCGGGAGACTATCCACCCAAACCTGGTATTAGAAGTCCATGTCGCCGCCCATGCCGCCGGCGGGGGCAGCAGGGGCCTTCTTGTCTTCGGGCTTCTCGGCGACCACGGCCTCGGTGGTGAGGATCAGGGCGCCGATGGAGGCGGCGTTCTGCAGGGCGGTACGGGTGACCTTGGCGGGGTCGACGATGCCGTACTCCATCATGTCGCCGTACTCGCCGGTGGCGGCGTTGAAGCCGTAGGTCTTGTTGTCCTGGCCCAGGATCTGGTTGACCACCACGCTGCCCTCGAAGCCGGCGTTGGCCGCGATCTGGCGGGCGGGCTCTTCCAGGGCGCGCAGCACGATCTTGGCGCCGGTGGCCTCGTCGCCCTCGAGCTCCTTGATCAGGTCGCGCACGGCGGGCACGGTGCGCAGCAGGGCCACGCCACCGCCGGGCACGATGCCTTCTTCCACGGCCGCGCGGGCGGTGGAGAGGGCGTCTTCGTAGCGGTGCTTCTTCTCCTTGAGCTCGGTCTCGGTGGCGGCCCCCACGCGGATGACGGCCACGCCGCCGGCGAGCTTAGCCAGGCGCTCCTGGAGCTTCTCCTTGGCGTACTCGCTGTCGGAGGTCTCGAGCTCGCGCTTGATGCCGTTGATGCGGGCGTCGATGTCCTCCTTCTTGCCCTTGCCGCCCACCACGGTGGTCTCGTCCTTGTTGATGCGCACGCGCTCGGCGCGGCCCAGCATGGAGAGGGTGGCGTTCTCGAGCTTGAAGCCGAGCTCTTCGGAGATCACGGTGCCGCCGGTGACGGCCGCGAGGTCCTTGAGCATCTCCTTGCGGCGGTCGCCGAAGCCGGGGGCCTTGACGGCGGCGATGTTGAGGGTGCCGCGCAGCTTGTTGACCACCAGCGTCGCCAGGGCCTCGCCCTCGATGTCCTCGGCGATGATCAGCAGGGGCTTGCCGGTCTGGGCGACCTGCTCGAGCACGGGCAGCAGCTCGCGCACGTTGGTGATCTTCTTCTCGGTGATCAGGATGTACGGATCATCGAGGCTGGCCTCCATCGTGTCGGCGTTGTTGACGAAGTAGGGCGAGATGTAGCCCTTGTCGAACTGGTAGCCTTCGACGAAGTTCAGCTCGGTGTCGAGGGTCTTGCTCTCCTCGACGGTGATGATGCCTTCCTTGCCCACCTTCTCCATGGCGTCGGCGATGAGGTTGCCGATCTCGGTGTCGTTGTTGGCCGACACCGAGGCCACCTCGAAGATGGCCTTCTTGTCGTTGACGGCCACGGCCATGCTCTGGATCTCGCGGGTGGCGGTCTCCACGGCGCGCTCGATGCCGCGCTTGAGGGCGAGGGGGTTGGCGCCGGCGGCCACGTTGCGCAAGCCCTCGCGCACGATGGCCTGGCCGAGCACGGTGGCGGTGGTGGTGCCGTCACCGGTGATGTCGTTGGTCTTGGAGGCGATCTCGATGATGAGCTTGGCCCCGATGTTCTCGAGGTGGTCCTCGAGCTCGACTTCCTTAGCCACGCTCACGCCGTCCTTGGTGATGGTGGGGGAGCCGAATTTCTTCTCCAGCACCACGTTGCGGCCGCGGGGGCCCAGGGTCACCTTCACGGCGTTGGCCACAGCGTTCACGCCGCGCTCGAGCGAGCGACGGGCAGTTTCGTCAAACACCAGCATTTTAGCCATATCAAAGCTCCTTTCAGTCGCGCCGAACGGCGCTCAGGGTCGAGGGTCAGGCGTCGAGAGCCAGGTGGGTCGTCCTTTGGCTTCCGGCTCCAGACCCTTGACGCTCGACGGTTTAGATCACGGCCAGCAGGTCGCGCTCGGAGAGGATGATGTACTCCTCGCCGTCGATCTCGATCTCGGTGCCGCCGTACTTGGCGAAGACCACGGTGTCGCCTTCCTTGACTTCCAGCGGCAGCTTGGTGCCGTTGTCCAGCACGCGGCCCGAGCCCACGGCGATCACTTTGCCCTTCTGGGGCTTCTCCTTGGCGGTGTCGGGGAGCAGGATGCCGCCCTTGGTGGTGGCCTGTTCTTCGATGCGCTGGACCACGACGCGGTCACCCAGAGGCTTGAGTGCGGTTTTGGTCGCCATAATTCCTCCTTTGACAGTCATGGGTTTAGAGTGTCAACCCGAGAACACAGTATTAGCCTTTGGTGAACTGATTGTCAAGGGTCCAGGCTATCAATTTGAGTGTGAGTCGATCAACTTTATAAGGTATGAATATTCACCCGCGGCGCTGGCGCAGGGCTTCGTAGAGGAGCAGGGCGGCCGACACCGACACGTTGAGGCTGTCGGCCTGGCCCTGCATGGGTATGCGGACGGTGCGGCGGGCGGCCTCGAGCCAGGCCGCGCTGAGGCCCTCGTGCTCGGGGCCCACCGCGACGGCGACCGGGCCGCGCAGGTCGGCATCCCAGTAAAGCTGCTCCGCGTGGGGCGTGGCCGCGACGAGCGGGATGCCGCGCCCGGCCAGCCACGCCAGCACCTCCCCCTCCGAAGCGGCCACCGTGGGCAGGCTGAACACCACGCCGGTGCTGTTGCGGACGACCTGGGGGCTGTACAGGTCCACGCCCCCCACCGCCACCACCGCGTGGGCCCCGGCGGCGTCCGCGGAGCGGAGGATGGCCCCCAGGTTGCCCGGCTTCTCCAACCCCACGCCCACGAGCACCAGGGGGTCGGGCGGGAGGGAAAGGCTGTCCAGGGAGCGGCGGGGCAGGCGGGCCACGGCAATGACCCCGGCCGGGTTCTCGCGGCCGGAGAGCTTCTTCAGCGGCGCTTCGGCCAGGGCGACGAGGCGCAGGCGCTCCAGCCGCGAGAGGGTGCGGTAGAGGGATTCTTCCTCAGGGGTGAGGGCCCCGTCGCGCACGAAGGCGAGCTCGAGCTCGAGCCCCGCTCGCAGCGCCCGCTCGACCTCGCGGGCGCCCTCGATCAGGAACTGGCCCGCGCGCTCGCGCTCCTTGCGCTCGAGCAGCCGGGCCAGGGCTTTGACGCGCGGGTTGGCCGCGCTGGTGATGACCTCCACGCCAAGAGCCTAACACCTCCCCGCGGGGCATCAGCGGGGCAGCAGCGGCCGGAGGTAGTTGCGCACCTGCTCGTAGTCGAAGACGAAGACCGAGCCCTGGGGGGTGGTGAGCTCGAGCAGGTTCTCCCCCTCGCCCACGATCTTGCGCAGCAGCAGCAGGCCCGGCGGGTCGAAGAGCTCGAGCTGGGCCGCCGTGTAGGACTCCTCCGCGGCCGGGTAGGCGACCCGGGCCACGCCGGGCAGGGAGGCGTCGAGGGCGGTGGCCTCGGGCTCGGGGCTTTGGAACTCGAGGGGGAAGTCATACTCGTCGTGCAGGGGGTGCTCCTCGAGGCGGGCGAGGGCCTCGGCGAACTCCAGCGCCGAGGCCCAGATCTTCTCCTCGTTGATGCCGTCGCTGAGGGTGAGGCCCAGGTTCTCGTCGGCGAGCCTGGCGGAAAAACCGGGCGGGGCTTTCATGGGGGCACGATAGAGCCCCAAGTTGAGCCGCAGCTTAGCGGGCGGCAGGCCCCGTCCCGGGCGCCGCCTACACGCTCAGGGCCGCCCCCAGCGCGGTCGCCCAGCCGCTGTAGGGGGGGATGAGGGGCCGGGGCTCGACGAGGTAGAACTGCCAGACCCGCTCGAGCGCCTCCTGCAGGGGCTCGAGGTCGGGGAGGTGGCCCACGATGACGATGCGCTCGAGGCCGTGGGCCTTGGCCGCGTTGAGCGCGATCACCCCGATCACCTGCCCCACGATGGTGAACAGCCCCGCCGCCAGGTCTTCGCGGCTGGGGGGGCGGTCGGAGGTGGCGACCCGGCCGAAGTTCACCGCCGTGGCCGAGGCGGGCAGGTGCCCGATCCCGCCGCCGATGGCGTCGGCCAGGGTCGAGTCCACGCCGCCGGAGTCTCCGGCCTTGGCGAGGCGGGCGATCTCGAGCGGGTCGGCGGTGCCCAGCAGCAGCCGCCCCAGCCCCAGCAGGGTGCCGCCGCCCACCGCGCTGCCGGTGACGTGCTCGAAGCTCCCGTCGCGGGCCGCGATCATGGCAGTGCCGGTGCCCGCCGAGACCACCAGGGCTCGCACGAGCTCCCGGGGGGTAGCGGTCGGCGGCTCAGTCCGGGGGGTAGCGGTCCGCGGCTCGAGCTCCCGCGGGGCGGCCATCCCCGCCAGCGCCAGCCCGCCCCGCCCGATGGCTTCGGCCTCCCCGACCTTGTGCACCGGCACGCCGCCGAAGCGGTCGGGGAGGGTGCGGTGCAGGCCGCCGGTGGTGGCGATGGCGGAGAGCTGGGCGGCCTCGAGGCCCCCGGCGGCCAGGGCGTGCTCGAGCACCTCGAGCCGGGCCGGCCCCGCGTGGTGGAGGGTCCACTGGCGCACCATGCGCCCGTCCTCGACCAGCACCGCGTCGGTGTTGGTCAGGCCGAAGTCGATGCCGAGTTTCATGGGCCTGAGCTTACCGCATCGGCCTCAGTCCGGGAGGGCCAGCGCCTCGCGCACGCCGCGCAGCCGGGTGCGCAGCAGGCTCTGGGCCCGGCGGCTGTCGAGGGCGGTGTTGCGGGCGCGGGGGCCGGGGAAGCCGGCGGCGGAGCCGGAGGGCAGCAGGCCGGGCTCGAGGCCCCGGGCCCGCACCAGCAGGCGGCCGAACTCGAGCCGGCTCAGCACCTCGGGCCCGGCCACGTGCAGCACGCCCTCGTAAGGGTGCGGGGCGAGCTCGAGCAGCGCGGCGGCGAGGTCCTCGACCGCCACGGGGCTGCGGAACTCGTCGCGGAAGAGCACCCCCTCGGCCTCGC
>NZ_KE387023.1:2264509-2283834 GCF_000430045.1 Calidithermus chliarophilus DSM 9957
CCGGCCGTACTCGCTCAGGGGGTTGGGCACGTCGTCCTCGCGGTAGGGTCGGCCGGCCTCCCCGTCGAAGACCACGTCGGTGGAGAGCTGGATGAACCGCGCCCCCAGGCCGCGGGCGAGCCGGGCCAGGTGCCCGGGCGCCTCGGCGGTGAGGGGGGTGAGGTCGGGGCCGGACTGCGCGTAGGCGGTGTTGATCAGGGCGTGGGGGCGGAGGGCCTCGAGCGCCTCCCGCGCCGCCCCCCGGTCCCGCAGGTCGAGCGGGACCCAGGCGGCGGGGTAGGGGAGGGGCGGCTGGCGGAAGTGGCCGGCGGCCACCTCCCAGCCGAGCGCGAGCGCCTGCCGCACCAACTCCCGGCCCACGTAGCCCGTGCCCCCGGTGACGAAGAGCCGCACGGGATCAGGATAGCGGCTGGAGCTCGAAGCGGGCCCGGGTGACGCGGTAGCCCCCCTGCCCCGCCCGCAGCTCGAGCCGCACCTCGTGCAGCCGGGGCAGCTCCTCGACCATCTGCGAGACCCGCAGCAGCAGGTCCTGCAGCGCGGCGGTGTCGGCCTTGCCTGCGAGCGCAGGCACCATCTCGGCGGCGTCCTGGTCGGAGAGGGGGGTGATGCGCACGGCGAGGAGCTGCGGCCCCAGCGGCAGATCGGTCAGGCTCAGCGAGATCACCGGGCCGAAGAGCTCGTCGTGGCGCACCTCCAGCCCCAGCGCCAGCCCCTCGGCCTCGGGGGCTTGGGGGATGCCGAAGAGCCCCAGCAGGCGCTCGGCCTCCTGCGCCCCGAGCTCGCCCTGGCGCCCCTGCAGCAGGGCGCGGGCGGCCTCGAGGTCGGGCTCGAAGTCGGGGAACTCGCCGGTGGGGCGGGAGCGCCAGCGGGCGTGCGCCACCGTGAGGCCCAGCGCGCGGGCCGCCGACTCGGGGAAGCGGTAGACGGGCACCTGCTCCTGGCCCACCCCGAAGAGCATCCGGCTGGCGGTCATGAAGCAGGCCAGCACCGTCTTGGCGCTCCCCGCGGCGCGGGCCTCGAGCAGGGCCTGGCGCAGGGCCTCGGCCACCTCGAGCGGGTCGGAGAAGCCCATGGGCACGAAGAGGGCCATGGCGCTGTCGTAGCGCTCGTCGTGCAGCACCTCGCGGGCGGCCTGGCCGAACTCGTCGGGGCCCGCCACCGAGCCCAGGTCGTGGTGGGTGACCTCGAGGCCCATCGCCCGCAGCGCCTCAACCGCCAGGGTGCCGGGGCCGCTGGCGTTGGAGACCAGGGCCACGCGGTGGCTGCCGTCGGGCCGCACGGCGGGGGCGGGCTGGTGGGCGAGCAGCGCGGCGGCGTCGAACATCTCCTCCAGGCTCTCCGCCCGCATCACCCCGGCCTGGGCGAAGAGGGCCTCCACCACCGGGTCGCGCCCGGGCCGCACCACCAGGATGGGCTTCTTGCGCCCCACCCGCCGCGCCAGACGGGCGAAGCGGCGGGGGTTGCCGAAGGACTCGAGGTACAGCAGGATCAGCCCGGTCTCGGGGTCGTCCTCCCAGAACTGCAGCAGGTCGTTGCTCGAGACGTCGGCCTTGGCCCCCAGGCTCACGAAGCTCGACAGGCCCAGCCCCACCTCGCGGGCGTACTCCAGCACCGCCAGCCCCAGCGAGCCGCTCTGCGAGGAGAGCGCCACGTTGCCGTGGGCGGGCATGGGCACCAGCCCCGCGGCGAGGCGCACCTCGGGGTGGGTGTGGATGAAGCCCAGCGAGCCCGGCCCCACCAGCCGCATCCCGTAGCGGCGGCACACCTCCACCAGCGCGAGGGTGGTGGGGCGCTCGAGGCGGATGGTGAGCACCACGATGGCCCGCACCCCCCGCTGCCCGCAGGCCTCGGCGGCGGCCACCACCTGGTCGGGCGGGGTGGTGAGGATGGCGAGGTCCACGGGCCCCGGGATGGCCTTGACCGAGGGGTAGGCCAGGATCGAGCCCACCACCAGCACCTCGCCCGCGGCGGGCGAGGCGGCCGGGTTGACCGGGTAGACCGGCCCGGCGAAGCGGTTCCTGACCAGGTTCTCCAGCACCCGGTAGCCCACGCTCTCCGGGTCGCGGCTGGCCCCCACCACCGCCACGCCGCGCGGCCGGAAGAAGGGGTAGAGCGAGGCCAGCGTCGCCACCTGGTCGCGCCACTCGAAGCGGGCCACGGTCTCGGCGCTGGGCTCGATCTCGAAGGTGACCTCCACCTCGCCCGCCTCGTTCTCGGTGTGCACCTGGAAGCCGCTGCTGCGGAAGACGTCGAGCATCTGCCGGTTCTCCAGCAGCGTGAAGGCGTGGAAACGCCGGATGCCCCGCCGCGCGGCGATGAGGGCTAAGCGCTCGAGCAGCAGCGTCCCCAGCCCCTTGCCCTGGTACCAGTCGTCCACCAGGAAGGCCACCTCGGCGCTGTCGGCGCCGGGCCCCTCGGGCACGAACTCCCCGGTGGCGATGATGCGCTGGGGGTCGCCCGCGAGCACCACCAGCGTGAAGCGCTCCTCGCCGGGCTTCTGCTTGAGCAGCAGGTCCACGGCGGCCTCGGGGCTGATCTCGGAGAAGAAGCGGTACTGCCGGGCCTGGGACGAGAGGCGGCCGAGGAAGTCCAGGAACAGGCCCCGGTCGGCGGGGGTGGCCTGGCGCAGGAAGGCGGTGCGGCCGTCCTTGAGGAGCACCGGCCCCGACTCGAGGCCGTGCTGCGGGGTGGGCACTGGGTAGTAGCGGTCGGGCATGGGCTTCTCCTCCGGTTAGGGTGCTCGAGCCTGCGCTCACGCGCCAGGGGCGTTGGTCCGAGGGCCACGACGGGGCCTGTTCTCCCCCGTATTCTCCAGGTTGAGGCCCCGCCCCAACAACCTCTCCGGCTTCCCCGCCCGTTCCCCGCGCCCCGCCCCATCCGGTAGCATGGCCCCATGTTGCGCCTAGACCTCAGCAACCTGGACCCCCGCCGCGTCGGAGCACAGGGCTTCGGCCTCGACGAAGCCTTGCGGGAAGAGAAGAAGCGGCTCGAGGCCGCCCGCGACGCCCTCTGGCAGCGCCGGGGCGACGCGGCCGAATTCCTCGGCTGGATCGACGTGCCCGAGGACACCGAGGCCGTGCGGAACGTGCTGCGCTACCGCCAGGCCAACGCCTGGGTCGAGGACTTCGTGGTGCTGGGCATCGGCGGCTCGGCGCTGGGGGCGCAGGCGGTGAGCGCGGCGCTGGGCAAGGGCCCGGTGCGCCTGCACTTCGTGGACAACGTCGAGCCCGAGCCCATCCTCGAGCTCCTCCGCGCGCTCGACCCCCGCAAGACCCTGGTCAACGTCATCAGCAAGTCGGGCTCCACCGCCGAGACCATGGCCGCCTTCCTGGCCTTCCGGCGCTGGCTCGAGGACGCCCTGGGCGCCGGCTGGAAGGAGCACGTCGTCGTCACCACCGACCCCGCCAAGGGCATCCTGCGCCCTTACGCCCAGGCCGAGGGGCTCACCGCCTTCGAGGTGCCCCCGGCGGTGGGCGGGCGCTTCAGCGTGACCTGCCCGGTGGGCACGCTGCCCCTGGCCTTCGTGGGCGTGGACCTCGAGGCCTTCCTCGCCGGCTGCCGCAAGGCCAACGAGACCGCCCAAGCCGACGCCGAGGCCAACCTGCCCGCCCAGACCGCCCTCGTCCACGACCGGCTCAGCCGCAAGGGCCTCAACGTCAACGTCTTCATGCCCTACTCCACCCGCCTGCGCTACCTCCCCGACTGGTTCGTGCAGCTCCACGACGAGTCGCTGGGCAAGGCCGTCAACCGCGCCGGCGAGGAGGTGCGCACCGGCACCACCGCGGTGCGGGCCATCGGCACCACCGACCAGCACGCCCAGGTGCAGCTCTTCCGCGAGGGCCCCCACGACAAGCTCATCACCCTCGTGCGCCTGGAGGAGGCCACCGAAGACCTCGAGATCCCCGCCGTGGCCGGGCTCGAGGCCCTCGACTACCTCTTCGGCCGCAGCTTCTTCGAGCTGCTGAGCGCCGAGGCCAAGGCCACCGCCCACGCCCTCGCCAAGGCGCAGCAGCCCAACTTCGCCTTCGTGCTCGAGCGCCTCGACGCCTACACCCTGGGCTGGCTGATGCAGCACCTCATGTGGCAGACCGCCTTCCTGGGCGAGCTGTGGGGCATCAACGCCTTCGACCAGCCCGGCGTGGAGCTGGGCAAGGAGTACACCTACGCCCTGATGGGCCGCAAGGGCTACGAGCCGCTGGCCGAGGAGTTGAAGGCGGAAGGGGTCGAGTGAACGCGGGGGCGCGGGGCCCCGTGCCCCCGCGCACGGGCATCCCCTCGAGAGGTTGAACGGGGCCAGAACCGGCGGGTATCATTCTGTCATGAGCGAAAAGGTCTTCGTCGAAAGCTGGCTCGACGTGCTGCGGGAAGCCTGTGAGGGCGGCAGGCCGGGTGAGGGGACCGCCTTCCTGGACAACACCAATCCCGACGGCAGCGGCAACCACGGCCTCTTCGCCACCCTGGACGCGCTCACCGCCGAGCAGGCCTCCGACCCCACGGCCCTGGGCACCAGCGTGGCCGCGCACGCGGCGCACGTGGCGTTTCACCTCGAGGTCATGGTGCGCTGGGCCGGCGGCGACCGGGGCCCCTTCGACTGGAAGGGCAGCTTCGAGCCCCGGGCCGTGGACGCGGCCCGGTGGCAGGCCACCCGGGACCGGGTGCGCGCGGCGTACCAGGCCGTCGTGGACCTGGCCCGCAAAACCGAAGCCTGGGACGAGGACGCGGCGGGCGGGCTGGCAGCCTCACTCGCCCACGTGGCCTACCACCTGGGGGCCATCCGGCAGGTCGTGAAGCTGGTGCCGTGACGTCCTGATCAACGTGGTGGGGCGGGCCACCGGCCCGCCCCACCGGCCCGCGCTACAGTCTCCTTATACCGGATTCAAAAAGATAATCATCCAAACCAAAGGCCCCAGAGGCTATCTTTTTGAATCCTAGAGCACTCCCTTCGGTCAGCTCGCCGCCGGACGGCGGCGAGCTGACCGAATCTAGTATTACGAGTTGTTGACTTCCCCCACGTCCCAGTGCTCGGGCGAGCGCCAGAGGTTGGAGATCAGCAGCTCGCGCATGGCCAGGAACTCCTTGGGCATGCGCTCGTAGAGCTTGATGAAGAGCTCTTCGTGCGAGAGGATCTCCTTGAGCCAGAGCTCGCGGTCGATGGCCATGAGCTCCTGGAACTGCTCCTTGGAGAAGTCCAGGCCGCGCCAGTCGATGTCCTCGTAGTGGGGCACGTAGCCCAGCGGGGACTCGGTGCCGCGGCCGCGGCCGTTGGCCCGGTCCACGATCCACTTCAGCACCCGCATGTTCTCGCCGAAGCCGGGCCAGGCGAAGTTGCCGTTCTTGTCCTTGCGGAACCAGTTGACGCTGAAGATGCGCGGGGGGTCCACGACGCGGCGGCCCATGTCGAGCCAGTGGTTGAAGTAGCTCGCCATGTGGTAGCCGATGAAGGGCAGCATGGCGAAGGGGTCGCGGCGCACCTCCCCGATCTGGCCGAAGGCGGCGGCGGTCATCTCCGAGCCCATGGTCGCACCCAGGTAGACCCCGAAGGTCCAGTTGAAGCTCTGGTAGACCAGCGGCACCACCGTCGCCCGGCGCCCGCCGAAGATGAAGGCCTTGATCGGCACGCCCTTGGGGTTTTCCCACTCGGGGTCGATGACCGGGTTCTGGCTGGCGGGGGCGGTGAAGCGGGCGTTGGGGTGGGCGGCCTTGCGCCCGGAGTCGGGGGTCCACTCGTTGCCCTGCCAGTCGATGGCCTTGGCGGGCGGCGGGCCGTCCATGCCCTCCCACCACACGTCGCCCTCGGGGGTGAGGGCCACGTTGGTGAAGATGGTGTTGGCCCGCAGGGTCTCCATGGCGTTGGGGTTGGTCTTGTAGGAGGTGCCGGGGGCGACGCCGAAGTAGCCCGCCTCGGGGTTGATGGCGTAGAGCCGCCCGTCGGGGCCGGGTTTGATCCAGGCGATGTCGTCGCCCACGGTGGTCACCTTCCAGCCTTCTTCCTGGAAGGGCTTGGGCGGGATCAGCATCGCGAAGTTGGTCTTGCCGCAGGCCGAGGGGAAGGCGGCGGCGACGTAGGTCTTCTGGCCCTTGGGGTCCTCAACGCCCAGGATCAGCATGTGCTCGGCCAGCCAGCCCTCGTCGCGCCCGATCACGCTGGCGATGCGCAGCGCCAGGCACTTCTTGCCCAGCAGCGCGTTGCCGCCGTAGCCCGAGCCGTAGCTCCAGATGCTGCGCTCCTCGGGGAAGTGGACGATGTACTTGACGTCGGGGTTGCAGGGCCAGGGCACGTCGGGCTGGCCGTCCCTAAGCGGCATCCCCACCGTGTGCGCGCAGGGCACGAACTGGTCGCTCTCGCCCAGCACCTCGAAGACCTGCTTGCCCATGCGGGTCATGATCTTCATGTTGACCACGACGTAGGCCGAGTCGGTGATCTCGATGCCGATGTAGCTGATGGGCGAGCCCAGCGGCCCCATCGAGAAGGGCACGATGTACATCGTGCGCCCGCGCATGCAGCCGTCGAAGAGCTTCTGCAGCGTCTCGTGCATCTCGCGGGGGTTGACCCAGTTGTTGGTGGGCCCGGCGTCCTCCTTGTTGATGCTGCAGATGAAGGTGCGGTCCTCAACCCGGGCCACGTCGGAGGGGTCCGAACGCGCCAGGAAGGAGTTGGGCCGCAGCTCCGGGTTGAGCCGGATGAAGGTGCCCTTCTCCACGAGTAAGTCGCACATCTGCTGGTATTCCTCGTCGCTGCCGTCGCAGAAGTGGACGCTGTCGGGCTTGCACAGGGCCACCATTTCGGCGATCCACTGCTTGGCTCGAGGGCTCTTGACGTAACCGGGGAACTCGAGGGTGTCTACATTTACGGTTGCCATACGATACTTTACCGTCATGTGTACTATACCTCCCAATCCAGGCCTCGCCCCGGCCCTGCGCCAGGGGCAGATCCCGATCTGATCGTAGTTTTCCCGACAAAGCCCGCCCCCACCAGAGACATTCAGCCCGCCCCTCCCGAGACCAGGGGGGTATCCTGAAGTCCCATGAGGATCCGCTTCCGCGAAAACGCCTCCATCGCCATCGACCTGCCGCAGGGCGCCGGGCTGAGGGTGAACGGGGCAGAGCAGCACCTCGAGCGCGCCAAACTGGCCCTGTGCCGCTGCGGCCACTCGAGCAACAAGCCCTTCTGCGACGGCACCCACAAGCGGGTGGGGTTCGAAGCGAGAGCAGGGGAGATCGAACTCACCGAGCTTGGGCCGGGGGGAGAGGGACGGTAAGGCCAGCGACCTGTGGCTCGTGGTAGACCCCTCCCCGGCCCTCCCCGCCGTCGAGGGCGGAGGGCCGAGGGCCAAGGCGTTCTGCGTTTTGCGTCTCGCGTTTTGCGTTTGGCGTTTTGCGTTTGGCGTTTGGCTATCAGCTATCGACTATCGACCATCGACCTCACCCCAACGGATCATCCTGCACCACCAACGTCTTGAGGTACAGCGACTCCGGCACGTGCAGGCTCCAGGGGTGGTCGCTGGGCTGGTAGGTCACGGTCTCCACGCGCAGTCGGCGGCGCTGGTCGGCGGCGGCGCGGCGGGTGACCTCGAGCAGGTCCTCCAGGGTGAGGTAGTAGGCGCAGCTCGACAGCCACAAATAGCCCCTGTGGGCGAGCAACCCGAGGGCGTGGTTGAGCAGCTCGACCAGCAGGCGCTTGACCCGGGGCAACTCGTCGGGCTTCTTGACCAGGGTGGGCGGGTCGAGCAGGACGTGGTGGAAGGGCTGGGCTTTCTTGGCGAGGTCCTTGAGCACCTCGAGGGCGTCGCCGGAGCGGATGTCCACGGCGAGGCGGTGGCGGCGGGCGGCGTGGTCGAGCACCGCCAGGGCGTCGAGGTCCTTGTCCACCGCCAGGGCGTAGGCCCCGGCGCGGGCCGCCCGCAAGGCGAAGCCGCCCACGTAGCTGTACACGTCGAGCACGCGCTCGCCGGGCTTGACCCGGCCCTCGAGCAGGCGGCGGTTATCGCGCTGGTCGAGGTAGAAGCCGGTCTTCTGGGCCAGGCCGAGGGGGATGGGGAAGACCAGGCCGTCCTCCTCGACCTCGAGCACCTCCGGCACGCTGCCGTGGATCACGCCCACCTTTTCGGGCAGGCCCTCCTGCCTGCGGGCGTCCACGTCGGAGCGCTCGTAGACGCCGGCGGGCCGGGCGACCTCGAGCAGCGCCGGCAGCCAGAACTCGCGCAGGGCCTCCATAGCCCGGTTGCGCACCTGCACCACCAGGGTCTCCCCGAAGCGGTCCACCACGAGCCCCGGCAGCCCGTCGGCCTCGGCGTGGACCAGGCGGTGGAAGGGCCCCAGGTGCTCCCGCTTGGACTGGGCGACCTCGAGGCGCCTGCGGAAGAGCGCCCGGTCCAGGTTGCCGCGCTCCCAGCGGTAGACGCGCAGGGCCACCCGGCTCTTGGGGTCGAAGTAGCCGGTCGCGGCGTACTGCCCCTCGGCGTCGTAGAGCTCGGTGACGCCCGCGGCGGGCGGGGCCTCGGCCAGTTCGTCGGCGAACACGCCGGGGTAGTAGTTGCGGACTTTCTTCTCCTTGCCGGGTTTGAGGACAGCCTTCAGCACCCTTCAAGGATAAGACCCCGGCGCTCGAGCCGGCTCGAGCACCCCCTCGCTTTGCCGGGCGCGCGGCCCACGACGGCGAACCGGGGCCCCGAAAGACCCCGGCTACTGTGGCTTCGTTGGTGGGCCGTGCAGGACTTGAACCTGCGACCAAGAGATTATGAGTCCCCCGCTCTGACCAACTGAGCTAACGGCCCAAACCCTTGCCAGTTTAGCGGTTTTCCCGGGCCGGCTCAACGCTTCAGCGCAGCGGCGGGGGCGGGGGGTGGCGGTCCTGGCCGGTGATCTGGTCCTCGAGCTCCCCGATGTAGGCCGCCAGGGTGTTCCCGGCCTTCTCCAGCTCGTCGATGAGGGTGTTCTCGGACTGGGCGAAGCGCTCGTTGATCTGGCTCCGCAGGGTCTCGAACTCCTCCTGGATGAGCTTCTTGACCTCGACTAAGCGGCTGGCCTCGGCGTCTTCGGCCTGCTTGCGCAGGGCCAGGATCTCGCGGGCGTACTTCTTGACCTCCAGAAGCGCCGCCGTCTCGGTGCCGATGGAGAGGATCACGTACCAGATCGAGAGCACCGCCACGGCGATGAGGAGGATCAGGCCCAGCGGGGCCTCGACCCGCGTGAAGACGAGGGAGAGCGACTGCGAGGCCATGATGAGCGGCCAGTTGGCCATGGCGAAGACGGCCAGCAGCACCAGCACCAGGGTGATGAAGATTACGCGTGGCCTCATAAGGCTCCGCCGGGATTATACCAATGCCAAGTGAAAGCCCAACGGTCCGGCGGCGCGACAAGGTAGACTCGGCCCCAGTGGGCTACGTTTTCGTTCTCGTCGCCGCGACCCTATGGGGTTTGCTGGGCTCATTTTCCAAGCTGGCGTTCCAGGAGGGGATCACGCCGCTCGAGGTCGCCTTCTGGCGGGCCGCCATCGGCAGCGTCCTGTTCGGCACGCACGCCCTGGTCATGCGGCAGGCCCGGGTGGCTCCCCGCGACCTGCCGGCGGTGCTGGGCTTCGGGGTGCTGGGGATCTCGGTGTTCTACGCGGCCTACCAGCTCGCCGTGCAGACCGGCGGCGCGGCGCTGGCGGCGGTGTTGCTCTACACCGCTCCTGCGCTGGTGGCGCTGCTGGCCTGGCTGCTGCTGCGCGAGCGCATGACGCCGGGGAAGCTGGGGGCGTTGGCCCTGACCCTGTTGGGGGTGGCGGCGATCAGCCTGCAGGGGGGTGAGGTGCGCCTTTCAGCAGCGGCGCTGTTCTGGGGCATGCTCTCGGCCTTCACCTACGCGCTGTACTACATCTTCGGCAAGCTCTACCTGAACCGCTACGCCACCGCCACGGTCTTCCTCTACGCCCTGCCGGTGGGGGCGCTGGGGCTGTTCCCGCTGGTCGAGTTCCACGGCAAGAGCCTGCTGGCCTGGGCGGCCCTGCTGTTCATCGCCCTGCTGGCGACCTACGGCGCCAACCTGGCCTACTACGCGGGGTTGCGGCGCCTCGAGGCCACCCGCGCCGCGGTGGTCGCCACCTTCGAGCCGGTGGTCGCGGCGGCGGTGGCCTTCGCGTGGTGGGGCGAGCGCTTCGGGCCGCTGGGCTACGCGGGCTCGGCGCTGGTGCTGCTGGGCCTGCTGATCCTGACGCTCGAGGGGCGCGGGAAGCGTTCCTAGCTCGCAGCCGACAGCCGAACGCTATGGCGTTTGGCGCCTCGTGTACGACCTTGGGTGGCTGGCCTTTGCGGTAATCCCGGCCCTGCGGTATCTTGGAAGCGTTTCTACAGGAGGTGTCCATGCGGGGCTTGTCGGCCTGGATCGTGTTGATTTTGGGATTCGCCTTTGCGGTACCGGTCAAATTCAGCTACACCCCCCCGGCGGGCGTCGAGGTCAAGTCGGTGAGCCTGCGGGGGGCGTTCAACAACTGGGGCGAGACGCCGATGAAGCTCGAGGGCAAAACCTGGAGCGTCAGCGTGGACCTGCAGCCCGGGCGCTACGCCTACAAGTTCTTCATCAACGGCCAGTGGCCGCGCGACATGTGCGAGGATGCCACCTTCGGCACCAAAACCGACAAGGGCCTCTACATCGACCCCCAGGCCGAAGGCTGCGTGGACGACGGCAACGGCGGCAGGAACGCGGTGCGGGTGGTGAGCGCTCAGGCCGCCGCACCCGCCCAGCCCAACCCCCAGGCCCAGGCGGCCCCGCCCCTCAAGGAGGGCTACGCCCGCGTCCACTACCACCGCCCCGACGGCAACTACGAGGGCTGGGGGCTGCACCTGTGGGAGGACACCCTTGAGGCCGTCGAGTGGACCAAGCCCTTCCCCCAGACCGGCATCGACGAGTTCGGCGCCTACTGGGATTTCCGCCTGAAGGAGGGGGCCAAGAAGGTGGGCTTCATCGTGCACAAGGGCGACGAGAAGGACCCCGGCCCCGACATGTTCCTGCTGATCGAGACCATGGGCCGCGAGGTGTGGGTGATCTCGGGCTCGGCCCAGATCTACAGCCAGAAGCCCGACGTCACCGCGCTTCCCAAGGGCGACCTGGCCAAGGCCCAGGCCCACTGGCTCGCCCGCGACCTCATCGCCTGGAACGTGGAGGTTCCCGCGGGCGGCAGCGTGCGGTTCTTCTACAGCCCCTTCGGGCGCATGAAGCTGGGGCGCGACGGCCTGAGCGGGGGCTTCGCCCTCGAGCTCCAGCCCGCCGAGCTGCCCCAATCCCTCAAGGCCCGCTTCCCGCACCTCGCCGCCTACAAGGCCTTCCGGCTGCCGCAGGACGAGCTCGAGAAGGTCCCCGGCTTCCTCAAGACCCAGACCGCCGTGGCCGCCTTCGACAAGGACGGTAAGCTCACCGACGCCACCTCCTTGCAGATCCCCGGCGTGCTCGACGAGCTGTTTTTCTACAACGGCCCGCTGGGGGTGAGCTGGGAGGGCGGCAGGCCCACGCTGCGCGTCTGGGCGCCCACCGCCCGCTCGGTCAGGCTGCACCTCTTCGAGCGCGGCAGCGGGGGAGAGCCGAGGGTGCTCGAGATGGCCGAGGAGAAGGGCGTGTGGAGCATCCGCGGCGACGCCTCGTGGAAGAACCGCTTCTACCTCTACGAGGTCGACGTCTGGGTGAACTCCACGGGCAAGTTCGAGAAGAACCTCGTCACCGACCCCTACTCGCTGGCGCTGTCCACCAACTCCCGCCGCAGCCAGATCGCCGACCTCGCCGACGCCAACCTCAAGCCCCAGGGCTGGGACAGCCTGAAGAAGCCCCCGCTCGAGGCCTTCGAGGACGTGGTGGTCTACGAGCTGCACGTGCGCGACTTCAGCGTCTTCGACAACACCGTGCCCGAGAACCTACGCGGCACCTTCCGGGCCTTCACCGTGCCCACTTCCAACGGCATGAAGCACCTGAAGGCCCTCGCCGACGCCGGCCTCACCCACCTGCACCTGCTGCCGGTGATGGACATCGCCACCATCGACGAGGACAAGTCGAAGTGGAAGAACCCCGGCGACCTCTCGCGCTTCCCCCGCGACTCCGCCGAGCAGCAGAAGGCCATCGGCGCCATCCGCGACGAGGACGGCTACAACTGGGGCTACGACCCCTGGCACTTCAACACCCCGGAGGGCTCCTACACCACCGACCCCGACGGGGCGGGGCGCACCCTCGAGTTCCGCCAGATGGTCGCCGCGCTCAACGGCATCGGGCTGCGGGTGGTGGTGGACGTGGTCTACAACCACACCAACGCCTCGGGGCAGGCCGAGAAGTCGGTGCTCGACCGCATCGTGCCCGGCTACTACCACCGCCTCAACAAGGACGGGTTGGTCGAGACCTCCACCTGCTGCCAGAACACCGCCACCGAGCACCGCATGATGGAGAAGCTGATGGTGGACTCGGTGGTGCTGTGGGCCAAAGCCTACAAGGTCGACGGCTTCCGCTTCGACCTGATGGGCCACCACATGAAGGCCAACATGGAGGCCGTGCGCAAGGCCCTCGACGAGCTGACGCTCGAGAAAGACGGCGTGGACGGCAAGAAGATCGTGATCTACGGCGAGGGCTGGAACTTCGGGGAGGTCGCCAATAATGCCAGGGGCGTCAACGCCACCCAGGCCAACCTGGCCGGGACCGGCATCGCCACCTACTCCGACCGCCTGCGCGACGCGGCCCGCGGGGGCGGGCCCTTCGGCGACCCCCGCGAGCAGGGCTTCATCAGCGGGCTCTTCACCGCCCCCAGCGCCTTCACGCAGCTCGCGCCCCAGGCCCAGCGGCAGAAGCTCCTGGCCCAGACCCAGTGGATCCGCTCGGGGCTGGCGGGCTGCCTCAAGGACTACCGCATAGGCCCCAACCTCACCGGCGGCCAGGTGGACTACAACGGGCAACCCGCGGGCTACACCGCCGACCCCCAGGAGTGCATGAACTACGTCTCCAAGCACGACAACGAGACCCTCTTCGACGCGGTGATGTACAAGGCCCCCGCAAATGCCTCGCTGGCCGACCGCATCCGCATGCACAACCTGGGCTCGGCCATCGTGATGTTCAGCCAGGGGATTCCCTTCTTCCAGGCCGGCGACGACCTGCTGCGCTCGAAGTCGGGCGACCGCAACTCCTACAACTCCGGCGACTGGTTCAACCGCATCGACTGGAGTTACCAGACCCACAACTGGGGCATCGGCCTGCCGATGGAGGGCGACAACCGCGAGCGTTACCCCTACCTGGGGCCGCTGCTGGCCAACCCTGCCTTCGTGGTCAAGGCGCAGGACATCCAGAACGCCGCCGCCTACTTCCAGGAGTTGCTGCGCATCCGCAAGTCCTCGCCGCTGTTCCGCCTGCGCACCGCCCGCGACGTGCAGGAGCGCTTATCCTTCCCCGAAGGCCCCAACCAGACCCCCGGCCTCATCGTGATGCTGCTGGGCTCGGGCTCCCCGGCCCTCGACCCGGTCAACAAGCGGGTGCTGGTGGTGTTCAACGCCGCCCCCGGCGAGGCCCAGGTCAACGACCCCGCCCTGCGCGGGGCCTGGCGCCTGCACCCCGTGCAGCAGAACTCGGTGGACCCCGTGACCAAGGCCTCGAGCTACCGGGACGGGGTGTTCCGGGTGCCGGGCCGCACGGCGGCGGTTTTCATCGAACCCGGACCATGAGCGCGGGAGGTTGAGCGATAATGGCGCGCATGAACGCCTTGACGCGGCGGTTGGCCCTGCTGGTGGTGGCCCTGCTGGCCCTCGCCATCGCGGCCAAAGTCCCCGTCACCTTCACCTACGACCCCCCGGCGAGCCTCGAGGTGCGCTCGGTGAGCCTGCGGGGCAGCTTCAACAACTGGGCCGAGCTTCCCATGCACAAGCAGGACAACGGCACCTGGGCGGTGAGCGTGGAGCTCGAGCCCGGAGTCGTGCAGTACAAGTTCTTCATCAACGGGCAGTGGCCGAAGAACATGTGCGACGACCCCACCTTCGGCACCCCGCAGGTAGACGCCGAGGCCCAGGGCTGCGTGGACGACGGGCAGGGCGGCCTCAACGCCTTCCGCGAGGTGCGGCCCCAGGCCGACCAGCCCGCCGAGGACGAGGCGGGGGCGCTCGGCTTCGAGCACGACCCGGCCGCGGTGCGCTACGTCTCGCAGGCGGCGGGCAGGCTCTCGGTGCGCTTCGAGGCGCGCGAGGGCGCGGTAAAGGAGGCCTACCTTGAGGCCGCCGAGCGCTACCCCATGCACCGGCAACTGGCCTACGGGGGCATAGAGCTGTGGCGGGCCGCCGTCCCGCCCTCGCCGGGCGAGTACCGCATTCGGGTGGTGGACTCCGGCGGCCAGGAGCAGAACTTCGGCCCCTTCCGCCCGCCCCAGCAGCCCTTCGCGGCGCTCGACTGGGTGGGCAGCCGGGTGGGCTACCAGGTCTTCCTCGACCGCTTTTGGAACGGCGACCCCGCCAACGACGAGAAGGCCCTCGCCACCGACGAGTACAACTTCAACCAGGCCTGGAACAAGGACCCCGGCGCGCCCAAGCCCTTCGTCTCCAAGTGGACCGACCCCCCGGCGGGTGACCACTGCTGCCACCAGTACTACGGTGGCGACCTGGCGGGCTTCATCCAGAAGCTGCCCTACCTGCAGGAACAGGGCGTGAGCCTCATCTACTTCAACCCCCTCTTCACCTCGGGCTCGGCCCACGGCTACGACACCCACTCCTACCTCGAGGTCTCGCCCAAGTTCGGCGACAAGGCGCTGCTGAAGAAGGCCCTCGACGAGGCCCACAAGCGCGGCATCCGGGTGATCTTCGACTTCGTGCCCAACCACACCGGGCTGGGCTTCTTCGCCTTCCAGGACGCGGTCAAGCGGGGCCGCAACTCGCCCTACTGGAACTGGTACTTCATCAAGAAGTGGCCCCTGGTGCCCGGCGACGCCACTGCCTACGACACCTACGGCGGCTTCGGCAGCCTGCCCAAGCTCAACACCGCCAACCCCGGGGTGCAGCGCTACTTGCTCGAGGTCGTGAAGTACTGGCTGCGCTTCGGCTTCGACGGCCTGCGCGTGGACCACCCCCAGGGCATCGTCAACCGCGAGGCCTTCTACACCGAGCTGCGCCGCGCGGCCCGCTCGGTCAAGCCCGACGCCTACCTGGTGGCCGAGATCTGGGAGCGCGACTCGAGCTGGCTCCAGGGCGACCAGTTCGACTCCCTGATGAACTACGCCGTGGGCCGCGAGGTGGTGCTGCGCTACGCCCGGGGCGGGACCCTCTTCAGCGGCGGCCGCATGCTGCCCGAACTCGCCCGCGTCTACGGCACCTACGCCGAGGCCGTGGCCGCGATGAGCTTCAACCTCATCGGCTCGCACGACACCGTTCGCGTCCTCACCGACCTGGGCGGCGGGGGCCTGCGCGACACCCCCTCCGCGGACGCGCTGGGCCGCGTCCGGCTGGCGGCGGCGGTGCTCTACGCCCTGCCGGGCGTGCCGGTCTTCTTCCAGGGCGACGAGTGCGGCTTCGGCGGCGAGATGCCCAGCAGCCCCCCCTACGACCTGCACCGCTACCCCGTGCAGTGGGACCGCTGCAAGCCCGACCTCCAGGCCCACTTCAAGCAGCTCGCCCTGCTGCGCAAGGAACTCCCCGCCCTCACCAGCCCCGTCTTCCGCACCTTCAAGGGCGACGGCCCCGTCATGGCCTTCCTGCGCGGCGAACCCGGCGACGGCGAGGTCCTGGCGGTGTTCAACAACAGCAACGAGCCCACCCGCCTCGAGCTCCCCCCCGGCCCCTGGCGCGACCCCCTCGAAGCCCGCACCTACCGGGGCGAGCTCGAGCTACCCCCCCTGGGCTGGCGCTATCTGGTGCGAACAGGGGGCGGTGAGCGGTAAGCCGTAAGCTTTCAGCGGTCAGCCGTCAGCGGTAAGTACAGAGCTCGTGATGAAAGGCACCCTTCCCCGTCCCTCCCCGCCGGCGGGGAGGGTTTATCCCCCCCAGCCCCCCTTGCTAAGGGGGGTGACAAGGCGTTTTGCGTCTTGCGTCTGGCGTCTCGCGTTTGGCGTTTCGCGTACGACGTACGACCCGCGTTCCGCGTTGGGCTATCGGCTATCAGCTATCGACTATCGACGTTCAACATTCGGCATAACCCGGCATACGGCGTAAGACATACGGCGTATACCCCTGCCGGCCAACTGCGATAAACTTTCGTTCATGGCTTTGCTTAAAGAGCACACGCAAAGCGCAGCTTCTCAGAGCATCAGCGACGTCTGGCCGAGCCTGTTGGGGGTGGTCCCCTTCGGGCTGATCACCGGGGCGGCGGGCGTGAGTGCCGGGCTCAGCGTGCTGCAGACCATGGCCTCGTCCCTGGTGCTCTTCGCGGGGGCCGCGCAACTGGCGGCCTACCAGCTCATGGACTCCGGCTCGCCCATGCTGGTGGTGGTCCTGACGGTCACCGTGGTCAACCTCCGCTACCTGATGTACAGCGCCTCCCTCGCCCCGCTCCTGGCCGACTGGAAGAGGACGTGGAAGGTGGTGGGGGCCTACATCATGGTGGACCAGCTTTACGCGCTGTCCCTGCACCGCTTCCGGGAGGAGCGCTTCTCGAGCCCCCTGCCGCGCTGGGTCTACTACATCACCGGCTCCGTCCTGACCTGGGTGGTGTGGCAGGTGGCCGTGTGGGTCGGCGCGTGGCTGGGGGCCAAGGTCCCGCCCTCCTGGTCGCTCGACTTCGCCATCCCGCTCTCCTTCATGGCGATGGTCTTCGCCTCGATCCGGGACCGGCCTACGGCGGCCGCGGCGCTGGTCGGCGGCCTCGCGGCGATGTTCGCGGCGACGTTGCCCTACAACCTCGGCCTGATCGTGGCCTCGCTGGCGGGGATCGGCGCGGGGATGTGGCTCGAGCGCAGGCGCTCGGCCTGATACCAGATTCGGTCAGTTCGTTCCCGAATGGGGACGAACTGACCCGACCGAAGGGAGACGTTTGCTTCGCCGACCGTCAGGGGAGGGGTGTGCTCTAGGATTCAAAAAGATAGCCTCTGAAGGTCTTTGGTTTGGGTGATTATCTTTTTGAATCCGGTATGAGAAGGCGGATCCCATGAGCGAACTGATGATCTGGGTGACCATCCTGCTCGCGGGCGTGGTGACCTTCTACCTGCGCTACTCCTTCATCGGCTACGCCCACCGGATGCAGACCCCTGAGTGGTTCCGCCGGGCCCTGCGCTACGTCCCGGCCGCCGTGCTCTCGGCGCTGGTGTGCAAGGCCCTGGTCTACTACGGCGGAACCCTGCAACTCACCCTCTCCAACGAGCGCCTTCTAGCCGCCGTAATCGCCGCAGGCGTGGCCTGGCGCACCAAAAACGTGCTCTGGACAACCGTGACGGGAATGCTAGCCCTGTGGGCGTTGCAGGCGCTGGGGCTGTGAGAGGGAGGCCGGGAAGCGGTAAGGCGTAATCGGTCAGCGGAAGGCCAAGGACTCGTGGCTTGTGGCTCGTGGCCTATGAGGAACCCCTCCCCGTCCCTCCCCGCGCGGGGAGGGGGTATCCCTCTGGCCCCCCTTGCTAAGGGGGTGACAAGGCGCCCCGCGTCTTGCGTTTCGCGTTTGGCGTTTTGTGTTTAGCTATCGGCTATCGGCTATCGGCCATCGACCATCGACATTCAGCCTTCAGCACCCTACGCCCGACCTACTCCCCGCCTAGTGATCCATCTCCGGCAGATACGTCTTCCACGCCTCCGGCAGCTTAGGCAGGTCGGCCACGAGGAGCAGGCTGTGGCGGGGGGCCATGGGGCGCTTGGCGAGGCGCATGTTGGCCTCCTCGGGGGTGCGGTTTTTCTTGCGCAGGTTGCAACTGCGGCAGGCGGTGACGAGGTTTTCCCAGATGCTGCGCCCGCCGCGGCTCTTGGGCAGCACGTGGTCGATGGTGAGCTCGCCCCCGCGGCGCCCGCAGTACTGGCAGGTGTAGCCGTCGCGGCGCAGGATGTTGCGCCTGTTAAGCGGCAGCCGCCCCGGAGGGCGGCGTACCAGACGTTTCAAGCGGATGATGCTCGGAACCGGGTAAGGCTGCCCTGGAGTTCGTAGAAACTCACCGCTATCCTCGACCACGTCGGCGGTGCCGTTCATGACGAGGATCACTGCCCGCTTGACACTGGCAAGCCCCAGCGGCTCGTAGCCAGCGTTGAGCACCAGAATGCGCGGCAGGTCTAGGTTCATGTTTACAAGATACCGCATTTGCGTCAGGAACCAACGGTCACGCTCACCATGTGGGGACGGGGGCTCGAGGGGAGGGGGAAATCTGCACTGTCTCCTTTTCTGTTGGCCCGAGGCCGCTACCATAGAGCGGTATGGGACGCCTGATTCGCGGGCTGGCCGCAGAAGGCAATTTGCGTGTGCTGGCCGTAGAAAGTACCGACATCGTGGAGGAAGCCCGCCAGCGGCACGGGCTCTCCGAAACCCCCACCGCCGCGCTGGGACGCGCCCTGACGGGCGTGGTGCTCCTGACCTACCTGCTCTCCAAGACCCCCAAAGAGCGCATCACCCTGCAATTCCAGGGCGACGGGCCGATGGGCGGTCCCGTCGTCGAGGCCGCCCCGGACGGCCTGGTACGGGGGTACGTCAAGAACCCCAGGGCCGAACTCCCGCTGCGCTCCGACGGCAAGCTCGACGTGGGCGGGCTGGTGGGCCGCGGCGAGCTCAAGGTGGCCCGTGCGCTCAACAGCGGCGATCTGTACGAGTCGAGCATCGAGCTGGTGTCGGGCGAGATCGCCGAAGACCTGGCCCACTACCTCTGGCAGTCCGAGCAGATCCCTTCGGCGCTGCTGCTGGGGGTGCGCGTGCACGGGGGAGGGGAGGTGCAGGTGGCGGGGGGCGTGGTGATCCAGGTCATGCCCGGCTGCCCCGACGCCGTGATCAGCAGGCTCGAGGCCAACCTGGCCGGGCGCCTCAGCATCACCGACCTGCTGCTCTCGGAAGGCCTCGAGGGCACGGTCCAGACGCTGCTCGAGGGCCTCGCCTACGACCCCACCGACCTCTCGGTCGTGGGCTTCCACGAAGGCCACATCCCCGTGCGCTTCGGCTGCCGCTGCACCCGCGAGCGGGCCACGGCCTCGCTGGTCTACTTCAGCTCCCAGGAGCGCGAGGACATGATCGCCGAGGACGGCGGGGCCGAGGTGGTGTGCCACTGGTGCGGCCGTAAGTACCAGATCACGCCCGAGGAGATCCGCTCCCTCCCCCTGAGCGAGGAGGAAGCGCGGAACATTCCGAAGGCGTAGGTGGGGTGGAAGGTGTCGATGGTCGATAGCCGGTAGCCGGACGCGGGTCGTACGTCGTACGTCTTACGTCGTACGCAAAACGCCAAACGC
>NZ_KE387023.1:2283937-2284027 GCF_000430045.1 Calidithermus chliarophilus DSM 9957
TCCGAAGGCGTAGGTGGGGTGGAAGGTGTCGATGGTCGATAGCCGGTAGCCGGACGCGGGTCGTACGTCGTACGTCTTACGTCGTACGCA
>NZ_KE387023.1:2284195-2296319 GCF_000430045.1 Calidithermus chliarophilus DSM 9957
TAACAAGGGGGGCCGGGGGGGATACCCCCTCCCCGCCGGCGGGGAGGGCCGGGGTGGGGTGAGCTACGAGCCTTTCGCCCCTCGCTGACCGCTCCCTCCCAATCCTCACCCCCGGTGGCTAAAATCCCTCTCCCTTTCCTGTACCCTATCGCTGTGGAAGCCGTTCCCAGCCTCTATCGGCTGATAAAACTCGCCCGCGTCGTGCTGCCGCTGTTGATCGCGCTGGTGGTGGTGGTGTTCGAGCTGGCCTTGCGCAGCGACCAGTACGACCAGACCTTCTGGATCCACCTGGGGTTTTACGGGCTGGTGGGGCCGTTGGTGACCTTCATGACGCTCGAGTGGATCGCGTTGCAGGTGCTCGAGCGCGAGCGTGCCCAGCAGGGGTTGGAGCAGGCCAACCGGCGCCTGGAGGCGGTGGGGCAGGTGACGCGGCAGGCCCTGAGCGCGGAGAACCTCGAGGACGGGCTGCGAAAGGTCGCGGCCCAGCTCGCCCAGGCGGTGGGCGGGGCGGCGCAACTGACGCTCGAGGGCGTGCGGGCCAGCACCCCGGACTTCGACCCCGCCCGCGAAGCCCTGCGCTTCGAGCTGCCGGGGCTGGAGGGGGTGCTCGAGGTGCAGTTGCCGCGCCGGCCCACCGGCGAGGACCTCGACTTCCTGAGCCTGCTCTCCAGCGAGGTCGCGGGAGCCCTGGGCAACGTGCTCTCGCGCACCCGCGACCTGCTCACGCTGTATGAGGTCGACGAGGCGCTGCGGGCCGAGGCCAACCTGGACAAGATCCTCGAGCGGCTCCTGGACCGCATTCTCTCCTGGGCCTCCGCCGAGGAGGGCGCGGTGCTGCTGCTGGACGAGGAGAACCTGCTCAAGTCCCAGGTGCGCCGGGGCCTCGACCTGCCCTCCTACGCCTTCCTGCCCGAGGGGGTCTGGCAGGGCGCGCTCGAGGCCCCTACCTTCGTGCACGAGGACCTCCTGGCCCTGCCGCTGCGCGAGCAGGAGCCCGTAGGGGTGCTGGTGGTCAAGGCGGAGGGCGAGAACCTGCGGCAGAAGCTGCCCTTCCTGCGCTTCCTGGCCGCGCAGGTGACGCTGGTGGTCCGCAACGCGCAGGCCTACCTGCGGGCCGAGGAACTCGCGCTCGGCGAGGAGCGAAACCGCATCGCCCGCGAGATCCACGACGGCATCGCGCAAGCCCTGGCCTTCATGGCCCTCAAGCTCGACCTGGCCGAGCGCCTCCTGAAGTCCGACCCCGAGCGGGCCCTGGCCGAGATCGCCGTGGTCAAGGAGACCCTGCGCTCGCAGATCCGCGAGGTGCGCCGCAGCATCTTCGCGCTACGGCCCATTGACCTCGAGCGCTACGGCTTCCTCGAGTCGGTGCGCCGCTACGCCAACGCCTTCGCCGAGCAGGCCGGTTTCCGCGTGCGCCTCGAACTCCCCGAGCAGCTCCAGCTCTCCCCGGCCTCCGAGCTGGTGTTCTTCCGGGTGCTCCAGGAAACCCTCACCAACGCGGCCAAACACGCCCGCCCCTCGCTGGTCCACGTGCGCCTGAGCCCCCTGGGCGAGCGCGGGGCCAAGCTCGAGATCCGCGACAACGGCAAAGGCTTCACCCAGGACCAGAAAGCCGGGGGCCTCGGCGGCTTTGGCCTCACCCAGATGCGCGAGCGCGTCGAGGCCCGCGGCGGCCAGTTCGCCGTGGTCTCGGAAGTCGGCAGCGGGACCACGGTACGGGCAGAGTTGCCGTATTGAAGCTGTCAGCCCTCAGCCGTCAGCGGAAGGCCCGTAGCTCGTGGCTCGTGGTTCACGCCTCCCGGGCCCTCCCCGGGCGCGGGGAGGGGGTATCCCCCCAGCCCCCCTTGCTAAGGGGGGAACAAGGCGTCTGGCGTTTTGCGTTTGGCGTTCGGCGTTCGGCGTTCGGCTATCGGCTATCGACCATCGACAATCGACCATCGACCATCGACGTACACTCTAACCGTGTTCAGCGCAGCCGTACTCGCAGGCGGGCAATCCCGGCGCTTCGGGGAGGATAAGGCGCGGTTCGTCTACCAGGGGCGGCCGCTGATGGCGTGGGTGCTCGAGAGCTTCGCCGAAGCCGCGGAGCGCTTCATCGTGGCCAACCGCCCCTACCCGGAGTTCGGGCTGCCGGTCCATGCCGACGTGAAGCCGGGGGGCGACGCGATGTCGGGCGTCCATACGGCGCTTTACCACGCCCGGTGGGAGTGGGTGGCCGTGGCGGCCTGCGACCTGCCGTTCCTCAGCCGGGGGTACTGGGGGTGGCTGCTCGAGCAGGCCCATGCCGACCCCTCGGTCCGGCTGGTGGTGGGGGCATCGGCCTCGGGGTTCCCTGAGCCCCTGGCGGCGCTCTACCACCGCAGCCTGCTCGAGGACGTGGGGCGCCGCCTGGACACCGGGAGGCTGCGCCTGCAGTCGCTCTTCGAGGAGCACCCCGCCCGCGTCCTGCCCTGGGAAGGCCTCGAGGCCCGCTTCGGCCCCCGGCTCTTCCTCAACGCCAACCAGACCGGAGACCTCCCCATGCCTTGAGCCGGGTGGTGGCGGTGAACCACGCGCGTGGCGACGTACACAAAACGCCAGACGCAAGGCTTTTGCGTCTGGCGTGCTTTGCTACCGGCTATTAGCTATCGGCCATCGGCGGCTTCCGCAGGAAGCCCGCCTCAAGCCTGGTTCTCGGCCACCGGCTCCGGGATGGGGCCGTGGCTTTCCTCGTACTTGGCGATGTTCTCGGCCAGGCTACGCAGCAGCGCCTTGGCGTGCTGCGGACTGGTGATGATGCGGGAGACCACCATGGCGCCGCCCTGGGGCTGCAGGGTGGCGAAGTCGAGGAAGAACTCGTTCTTGGTGTGGGCCAGGAGGGCCAGGTTGGCGTAGCGGCCGATGGCGGTCTCCTTGTCAATGTCCAGGCGCAACTCGTTCACGATAAAGCCTCCTTCAGGCGGGGGATGCTCTTCTTGAGCTGGAAGCGCGCCCGCCCAAGGCTCTGCATGGAGTCCAGCAGCACCACCAGCAGATACCCCTGGGCCAGCGGCACCAGCAGCAACGGACCCTCCGGGTACTCTACCATGACCTCCTCGACCTCGCCGCGGCCCAGTTCCTGCGACAGGGCGCGGGCGGAGGCCAGGGCGGTGGAGGCGGAACTCCCCAGAAAATCCAGGTCGGCGCCCCCCTCGCTGTGGGTGCTCTCGACGACGAATCCGTCCTCGGCGACCAGCGCGGAGCCCAGCACCCCGCGCACTGCCTGGAGTTCGGTCAAAACCTCTTGTAGCACGTGTCCTCCTCAAGCCCCGTGCGGGGGATGCTTACATCTGCTCGGCCAGGCGCAGGGCCAGCCTCGAGAGCTCGTTGCCCACGCCCTTGCGGTCGCCGCCGCGCTCGAGCAGAGCCCCCAGGCAGTAGCCCTCGAAGACCACCGCCAAAATCTCCTGGTCGTCGGTGGCGAGGGTGAAGCGGCGCAGCTCGCCGCCCATCTGCCGGGCGGTGTTGCCCAGGGCGCGGGTGAGGTTGGCGAGCTCGACGGCCAGGATCTCGGCCGAGGGCCCACCCCGGCCCACGCTCTCGATGACCAGGCCGTCGCTGCCGGTGAGGACCGCACGGCGCACGCCCAGCGGCACCAGGCTCTCCAGCATCTTCATGGCCCGGCCTCCCAAAGCAGCGAGGCGGCGCCGAGCGGCCGGTTTATCCCTTCCAGCACGACCCGCTGGGAGGGGCGTTCGCGGGAACCGCTCTCAGGGGGCAGTGTCCAGGTCACCATACCTGACCAGGGTAACACAGGCCCCGACGCTGCCCGGGCGCAATTGCACATCCCCAGAGCCGGGCTCACTCGGCCAGCCGGCGCCGGTTCTCCAGGGCGCGGGCCAGCGTGACCTCGTCGGCGTACTCGAGGCTGCCCCCCACCGGCAGGCCGTAGGCCAGGCGGGTGGCGGCGATGCCGCGCTGGGCGAGCTGCTCGGCCAGGTAGCCGGCGGTGGCCTCGCCCTCGACGGTCATGGAGGTCGCCAGGATCACCTCCCGCACCTCGGCCCCCAGCGCCTCGCGGCTGTCGCTGTTGAGGCGCTTGAAGAAGCTGGTGAGGTTGAGCTGCTCGGGCCCCACGCCCTCCAGCGGGTTGAGCGCCCCGCCCAGCACGTGGTAGAGCCCGTTGTACTCGCCCGAGCGCTCGAGGGCCATGAGGTCGTTGATGCCCTCCACCACGCAGATCATCTGCCGGTCGCGGTCGGGGTCGGTGCAGATGGGGCACAGCTCCTCCTCGGCCAGGTTGCCGCAGACGGGGCAGGTGTGCAGGCTCTGGGCGGCCTCGAGGGCCTGGAGCAGCTCCTTGGCCGCGTCCTGTTGCTGCACGAGGTGCAGCCCCAGCTTCTGGGCACTCTTGGGGCCTACGCCGGGCAGCCCGGAGAGGGCGCGGATGAGTTTGAGCAGGCGTTCAGGGTATCGCATAAGGAAGCTTATAGCCGATAGCCGATAGCCGATAGCCGATAGCCGAAGGTTTGGGGGCGAGCTACTCGCCATCAGCTATGAGCTACCCGCCTTTTAGAACATCCCCCCCAACATCTGGCCGATGCCGCCGAGCTCGCGGCTCATCTCTTTTTCCTGCAGTTCCTGGGCCTTCTTCTGGGCGTCCTGGATGGCGACGAGCAGGAGGTCCTCGAGGGCCTCGAGGTCGCCGGGGTCCACGGCGCCCGCCTGTAGCTTCAGGCCGACGATCTGGCCGTGGCCGGTGGCCGTGACCTCGACCAGCCCGCCCCCGGCGGAGCCGGTGACGGTCATCTGGCCGAGCTTCTCCTGGACTTCAGCCGCCTTTTTCTGGGCCTTTTGGGCCTCTTTCATGAGTTTCTGAAGGTTCATCGTGCCTCCCACCGCATTATAGGCGGGGCTGGGCGCTGGGATGGGGTTTGGGGCTGGGGATGCCCCCGGTCAGGAGCATCCACGCCGACACCCCGCTCACCATGACGCCCGCCAGAACGAACACGGCGGGAGCGCCCATGACGGGCTCGAGCAGCCCCGCCAGCAGCGCCCCGCAGATCACGGCCGTGTCCATGACCGCGAAGAAGGCGGCGAAGATGCGCCCGCGCAGGGGTCCTGGGGTGTGGCTCTGCATGATGCTGCGGGCCGGGACGATGAAGACCTGGTTGAAGACCCCGCTGAAGAAGAGCGCGACCAGCACCCAGGCGAACGCCGGCCACACGCCCAGCGAGGCCTCGAACAGCCCGAAGAGGATCAGCCCGCCGAAGAAGAGCTGCTCGCGGCGGAAGCGCATCACGATGCGCGGCACCAGCAGGGTGCCCAGCACCGCCCCCACCGCCAGCGCCGACTCCATCGCGCCGAAGCCGGGGGTGCCCACCTCGAGCACCTTCACCGCCATCACGATGCCCAGCGTGGCCTCGACGGAGCCGAAGCAGGCGGCGGTGAACAGCGTGGCCACGGTGCGGCGGATGGCCGGGTTCTTCAGCAGGTGCTCGGCGCCCTCGCGGGCGCGGCTCCAGTAGCTCTGGCCCCCGCCCCCGGCCGCGGGCAGGTCGGGCAGGCCCCGCAGGATCACCGCCGAGACCAGGTAGCTCAGCGCGTCGAGGAGGAACACGAGCTGGGCCCCCACCGCCGCCACCAGCACCCCGGCCACCCCCACGAACACCACCTCGGAGATGCGCCCGGCGAAGAGCATCAGGCTGTTGGCGCTGTCGAGCTTGTTCTCGGGCACCAGCTCGGGGATGGCCGCCTGCGAGGCCGGGTCGAAGAGGCTGCTGAGCACCTCGATGCCGAACACCAGCAACAGCAGCAGCGGGAGGGAGTTCACGCCCAGGAAGGGGATCAGCAGCGTCAAGAAGGCCCGGCCCACGTCGCTGAGGACCATGAGCATCTTGCGGTTCTGGGTGTCGGCCCAGGGGGCCAGCAACGGGCCCACCACGGCCGAGGCCAGCAGCTTGACGATGAGCGCGAGCGACACCCACAGGGTGTTGCTGGTCAGCAGGTAGATGAACGCCAGCAGGGCCACCCGGTGCATCCGACTCCCCGCCTGAGAGACCAGCGCGGCCAGGAAAAGGCGGCGGAAGTGGGGGAGGTGCAGCACCCCTTGCATTTGCGGGTCAGTATACCCGCCCGCTCGGAATTAGCTCAAACACCGTCGCCGAAGGCGACGAAGGTGTGGGCGACGCAGGGGCCTTCCCGCGCCAGCACCGCGCTGCCCTCGGGCAGGTGCCACACCAGCAGGTCGCTCAGGCGCCGCGCGGCCACCCCGGGGGCCGAGACGTAGACCGCGTCGCCCTCCTGCCGCAGCGACAGCACGATGGAGCCGACCTTGAGGCTGCTGGGGCCGTCGCTCAGGGTGGTGCTGCCGAGGCTGTGGGTCTGGGTCTGGCTGTCGGAGCGCTGGCTGAGCCAGTCCTCGAGCTCCTGCCCCATGAGCCCGGCCTCCTCGGCGAGTCCCAGGGCCTCGCCCACCTCCAGCAGCAGGGGGCGCCACTCGCCCGAGCGCTCCAGGCGCGCGCGCACCACCTCGAGGCCCTTGCGGGCGAAGTCCTGCAGGGCTTCGGGGGAGGCCTCTTGGTAGCGCGTGGCCTTGTCGGGGGTGAAGTCGTGGTAGGTGATGGGGCCCTTGAGGCGGGCGGAGAAGGCCCGCAGCAGCCGCAGGTAGGCGAAGGACCGGTCCGGCCGGAGCAGGTAGGCCAGCACCCGCCCCTCGGCCAGCAGGGTCGAGAGCAACGCCTCGCCGCGGGTCTCCAGCCGCAGGTGCGCGTACTGGCCGCGCCGGATGGCCCACAACTCGAAGCCGCCCCACGGCACGGCCAGCGGCTCGGCCTCGCTCAGGGGGTACTCGCTGCCGCCGACGACCAGGCTGAACTCGCTGGCGGCCTGGGTCACGGTGAACTCGGTGCCCCAGGCCTTGAACGAGCCCGGCATCAGCCGCACGGTGAGGCCGGCGGGGTCGTCGGGGATGGCCGAGAGGTTGAGCCTGGGGTCGAGGCCCAGCCAGATCTGCGCGGGCAGGTGGGGGAGCTGGGCGTCGCCCTTGGGGTGGGGCAGCAGCTTCTTCACCAGCTCGAGCAGCCGCTCGGCCGCCGCGGCGAAGGCCTGGCGGTCCTGCTCCATGACCATCGCCAAGCGGCGATCCTCCAGGCTCTGCTCGCGCAGGCGCTGCTCGAGGGCGCGGATCTGGGTGGCGGTGAGGTTGTGGCGGCGGGCCTCCTCGAGGCTGCGGCGCAGCACCTCCTGCGAGATGCCCTTTCCCCCGCTGTAGCGCAGGGCCAGCCCCTGGTCGATGACCCGGCGCACGAAGCGGCGCAGGTAGGGCAGGGTCTCCTCGGAGGGGAGCTGGAGCCGCTCGGAGAGGGTGTAGGCCTCGCGCACGAACTCCAGGATCAGGTTGCGCCCGACCTCGGTGTCCTCCAGGCGCACCAGGGGGTCGGAGTAGGCGGGGATGGGGTGGCTGACCTCCAGGCGCGAGAGGTTGTAGTCCTGGGCGAAGTGGGGGGTGGCGGCGTAGGACTCGAGGTTTTGCAGCAGGGCGTAGGTCAGGCGCAGCGCCTCGCGCTTGCCGGTGGTGAAGTGGCGCATCTGGCGGGCGATCTCGCGGGCGGTGCGCTGCCAGTACACCGCCTCGGCGAACTGCTCGAGCACGGCCTGCTCGGGGGCCTCGTGCCCGAGCTCGTCGTCGACGACGATGCCGTCGAGGTCGGGCTCGTGGGCGAGGGGGGATTCCTCGGGCTGGCCCCGCAGGCTGCGGTACTCGGCGTCGATCTGGCGGAAGCGGCGGGCGAGGGTGGGGGGGAGGTTGCTCTGCAGCAGGATCTGGCGCAGGCGGATCACGCTCGAGCGGCCCCCCTTGGGGGGGCGGCCCTCGAGCAGATCGGCCACTTTGTATTCGAAGAGATCGACTAATTCGACCAGGCCCGCTTCCATCTGTGGCGTATTATAAGGCCCGAGATGCGGGGTTCCAGGCTGGAAATAGCCACCGAGTCAAATATCGGCAGGAAGCGAAGCCTCAACGAGGACTTCCACCGGGCTTTGGTGGTGCCCTCGCGCCTGGGCAACCTGGCCCTGCTGGCCGTGGCCGACGGCATGGGCGGCACCGAGGCCGGGGAGTGGGCCAGCAAACTGGCCATCGAGGGGATCACCGAGGCGGTGCGCTCGTACGCGGGGCTCATCGACCTCGGGCGCCCGGTGGTGCCGCTGGAGCGGGTGGTGGAGAAGGCCTTCCAGCTCGCCCAGCGCCGCATCCGTGAACAAAGCATTAACCACCCCGAGCGCAAGGGCATGGGCACGACCATGACCGCCATCCTCATCAGCGAGTGGAACAGCCGGGGCGCCATCGGGCACATCGGCGACTCGAGGGCCTACCGCTACAGCCGCGGCAAGTGGGTGCAGCTCACCCAGGACCACTCCTGGGTGGCGCAGCAGGTGCGCCAGGGCGTGCTCACCGAGGCCGAGGCCGAGGCCCACCCCTGGCGGCACATGCTCACCCAGGCCTTAGGTCTCGACGACATCCGCCTCGACATCGCCCCCTTCGTGCTCTCGCCCGGCGAGGTCTTCGTGCTCGCCACCGACGGGCTGTACGGCCTGGTGCCGCCGGAGGAGTGGGAGCTGGGCAAGGACCTGCGGGCGACGCTGGAGGACTGGGTGACCCGGGCCCTGGTGCGCGGGGGCAACGACAACATCACCGTGATCGCGGCGAGGTATCGATGAGTGTGCTGCTGGGAATTCTGTTGGTGGGCCTGACCTCGGCGCTGGCGCTGCGCCTGCGGGCGAGCTGGTTGCAGCCGGTGCTGCTGGCCCTGCTGCTGATCGCCCTGGCCGCGCTCGGGGCCCAGCCCTGGGTGCTGGCCAGCCTGGCTTTGCTGGGATTCACCGGGGCCCTGCTGCCCCGCCTCAACTTCGACCGCCCGGCGCCGGTGAGCCGCTCGGCCAGGCCCAAGCGCAACAAGGTGGAGAAGAGCCGCCCGGCCCCCGTGATCCAGGGCGGGATGGGCCTCGAGAGCAACTACGAGATCCTCGACAAGGTGGGCATCGGCGGCATGGCCACGGTCTACAAGGCCCGCGCCCGCAGCGACGGGCGCATGGTGGCGCTCAAGATCCCGCAGGAGAAGTACGTGGGCGACACTCGCTTCGTGCGGCGCTTCCACCGCGAGGCCGAGGTGCTCGCCCACCTCTCGCACCCCAATATCGTCAAGGTCTTCGACCACGGCAACGTCGGCGACACCCACTTCATCGCCATGGAGTTCCTCGACGGCGAGGGGCTCGACCGCCTGATCGAAAACCGCAGGCTCTCCATCCGCTCCGCCGTGCAGATCATCGCCCGCGTGGCCGAGGCCCTGCAGCACATCCACGCCCAGGGCATCATCCACCGCGACATCAAGCCCGGCAACATCATGGTGCTGCGCGGGGCGATCCAGGCCAACGGCGACGTGGACCCGCGCGGGGTGCGCCTGATGGACTTCGGCATCGCCGCCGGCAAGGTGCTCACCCGCCTTACCATCACCGGCGCGCGCATCGGCACCCCGGTCTACATGAGCCCCGAGCAGGCCAAGGGGCAGCGCATCGACCACAAGAGCGACATCTACAGCCTGGGGGTGGTGTTCTACGAGGCGGTCTGCCACCAGCCGCCCTTCCAGGGGGGCTACGAGGCGGTGATCCACCAGCAGATCTTCCAGATGCCCACCCCGCCCAAGCAGGTCAACCCCGAGGTGCCCCAAGCCCTCTCCGACATCATCCAGCGCATGCTCGAGAAGGACCCCGCCAAGCGCCCGGGCCTCGACCAGGTGCTCGAGGTGCTCGGCGGCAAGTGGGAGCAGAACCCCGGCCTGGTGGCCCCCTTCTACCTGGGCCTGGCGGTCGAGGCCAAGCGCGGCACCCTGCGCTTGATGTCCTCCGACGGCGTGCTGGCGCGCATGTGGAGCGGCGTGGGCAGCGGCCGGGGCATGTTCCCCTCACCCCCCCTGGCGGTGGCCGTCGACGGCAACGGCGACTTCTGGATCAGCCTCTACGAGTTCGGCGGCGGTGCGGTGCGGCTGGTGCACTGCTTCAGCCCCGAGGGCGAGCTCAAGCTCTCCATCGCGCCTTACGGCATGAAGTTCGGGGAGGTGCTCTACCCGGTGTCGGTGGCGGCGAGCCAGGAGGCGGTCTACGTGCTCGACGCCGAGACCAGCAGCATCACCAAGTTCGACCTGGCCGGCACCCCCCTCAAGCGCTTCGGGGAGGCCGGGCGCGGCAAGGGCACCTTCGACACCCCGCGCATGCTCATCGCCGGGCGGCACTACCTCTACGTGCTCGACTACGGCAACCGCCAGGTGCAGCGCTTGAGCCTCGAGGGCGAGTACCTCTCGCGCTACGCCTTCCGCCGCAGCAAGGAGACCGCCGAACTGCGCCTCTTGGGCGGGCTGGGCACCACCACCGACGAGCACCTGCTGATCTACGACGCCGACGGCCAGAAGATCCGCAAGGTCAGCCTCGACGGCCAGATCGTGGCCTCCTACCCCCTGCCCGTGCTGGAGGGCGAGGACGCCTCGAGCCTGGTCGAGATGCGCATGCACGAGGGCATCATCTACGGCGTGCGCCGGGGCGCCAACCGCATCCACCGCATCCAGGAGAACGGCACGCCGCTGGCGCCGCTGGAGGTGTACGCGGCGGTGCGGGGGATGGACTTGTGGTTCAACCCGGAGGAGCCGAAGGATTAGGTCGTCGATAGCCGGGCGCTGGGGGCGGGTCGTACGTCTCATGGAGGTCGTACGCCGAACGCCGAACGCAAGACGCCTTGTTCCCCCCTTAGCAAGGGGGGCTAGGGGGGATAAACCCTCTCCGCAGGCGGGGAGGGACGGGGAGGGGTGGACCATACGCCACAGGCCTTTGGCTGACGGCTGATGGCTGACCGCTGACGGCTTATCCCTTCCCGCCCTTCCCCTTTCCAGCTTGGATCACAGCTCGAGCCGCGCGGCTTTGCCACACTTGGGGCATGCGAGCCCTCGCGTGGATTTTGATCTTTTCCCTGTTCGGGGCTCGGGCGGTGTCGCCGGGCGATCCTGCGCCGCTGCCCAAGGTCAGCGACTCGTACGGCAAGCCGGTGGACCTGGCGCAGATCACCAAGTCGGGGAAGTACGTGGTGCTGTGGTTCTACCCTAAGGCCTCCTCGCCGGGGTGCTCGGCGCAGGGGAAGCGCTACGCCGACTTGTACGAGGAGTTCGCGCGGTACAACGTGGAGATCTTCGGGGTGAGCCACGACCCGGCGGCCGAGCAGTGCGAGTTCATCGAGAAGCTGGCGCTCAAGGGGGGCATGATCCCCGACCGGGACGGTGCTCTCGCCAAGGCGTACAAGGTGAACAACCTCTTCGGGTTTTACGCGCGGGACACCTTCCTGATCAACCCGCAGGGCAGGGTCGAGAAGGTCTGGCGCAACGTCAACCCCTTCAAGGACCCCGACACCGTGCTGGCCTACCTCAAGGAGAAGCTCGGCAAGTAGGCGGGGCCGGGGTCTGGCTTCATGCGGGTCATCGTCATCGGGGCCGGGGTGGGCGGCCTGACCACGGCCGCGCTGCTGGCCCGGGCGGGCCTCGAGGTCACCGTGCTCGAGGCCCACGCCTACCCCGGCGGCTCGGCGGGGACCTTCTTCCACAAAGGCTACCGCTTCGACGCCGGGGCCACGCTGCTGGCGGGCTTCGACCCCGGCGGGGTGTTCGAGAAGCTGGGCCGCAGGCTGGGGGTGGAGTTCCCGGTGCGGCGGCTCGAGGCCGGTGAGCCCCTGATGCGGGTCTGGCTGCCGGACGGCCGGACCGTGGACCGCCCGGTGGGTCGGGCGCATGAGCTGGAGGCGCAGCTCGAGGCCTTCGGCGCCTCGGTGCGGCCCTTCTGGGAGTGGCAGGGCCGGCGGGCCGCGGCGCTGTGGCCGGTGGCGGAGGGGTTGCCGTTCCCGCCCGCCGACCCCCTCGAGCTCGCCCGGCTGGCGCGCGTGGGCCTGCACTGGGTCTTGCGCCACCTCCGCGACCTGCCCGCCCTCCTGCTCGACCTCCTGCGCCAGGTCGCGGCCCACGCCCCCCGCAGACCCGGCCTTCCGCCGTTTCCTCGACGCGCAATTGCTCATCGCCTCCCAGGCCGACGCCCGGGGCACCTACGCCCTCTTCGGCGCGGCGGCCCTCGACCTGCC
>NZ_KE387023.1:2296419-2298504 GCF_000430045.1 Calidithermus chliarophilus DSM 9957
CCTACGCCCGGCGCGGCGGGAGCTTGCTGGTGCGGGCCGGGCTGCCCTGGGAGGTGCTGCCCCGGGTGGCGGCCGAGCTCGAGGCCCGCCGGGTCTTCGCGGTGCGCAACTCGACGCCCTACGCCCGCTTCCGCGACCGGAAGGTGGAGGAGGCCCTGCCGGGCCGGGTGGCGTGGTTCCACGGCCAGTACGTCCAGGAGCCGGGGGAGATCGTCAAGCCGGGCGGCGGCCCCTACACGGTGTTCACGCCCTACTCCCGGCGGTGGTGGGCCGCGCCCGAGGCGCAGTTGCCGGAAGCGCCCGGGCGCTTCCCCCCGGTGGCGCTCCCGCCCGGCTACGACCCGGGCTCAGTCCCTGACGAGCCCTCCGACGTGCCCTTGCCGCCCGCGGGCGAGGAGGCCGCGCTGGGGGCGCTCGAGGCCTTCCTCTCGGGCGGGCTGCCGCTTTACCACCAGTACCGCGACAGGCTCGACGGGAGCGGGGTTTCGCGGCTGTCCTGCTACTTCACCCTGGGGGTGCTCTCGCCCCGGCTGGCGGCGCAGCGGGCCATGCGGGCGGGGAGCGAGGGGGCCCGCAAGTGGGTCGGCGAGCTGGCCTGGCGCGACTTCAGCGGCGACCTGCTCCACAACTTCCCCCACATGGCCCGCTCGGCCTTCGACCCGCGCTGGGACGCCCTGCCCTGGGCCGACGACGCGGAGGTGTTCGGGGCCTGGCTCGAGGGCCGCACCGGCGTCCCCGCCGTGGACGCCGGGATGCGCGAGCTGCGGGCGACCGGATTCGTCTCCAACCGCGCGCGCATGGTGGTGGCGCAGTTCGCGGTGAAGCTGGCCCTGCTGCCCTGGCAGAAGTGCGAGCGGGCCTTCCGCGACCTGCTCCTCGACGGCGACAACGCCTCCAACCTGCAGGGCTGGCAGTGGGCCGGGGGGCTGGGGGTGGACGCGGCCCCTTACTTCCGGGTGTTCAACCCCCTCACCCAGGCCCACACCCACGACTCCGGCGGCGCCTGGCTGCGGTGCTGGGTGCCCGAGTCCGGGGGCAGGCCCGAGCCCTACGGGCGCCCGGTGCTCGACCTCGAGGCCGCCCGCCGGCGCTACCTCGCGGCGGCTGGGCGGATCGGCCGGGCGAACCCTCAAACTTAAACGTAGTGTGGACAAAAGTTATACATAAACTCAACGGCTAGGCTCATGACGGGAAAGGCAAAGGCCGAGCGCGAGCCCTCGAGCCCCGGGATACCCCCGAGCGCCTCGAGCGCGGTAGCCCTTTGCCGACCTGGAAAGCATTTCAGGAGGCGAAACCATGAAGATCAAGATCTTGCTCGTCGCAGGAAGCCTGGCCCTGGCCGCCGTGGGGATGACCCTGACCAGCGCCCAGAACACCGCCGCCAACCAGACCATCGCCCAGGTCGTGGCCTCGAACCCCAACTTCAGCACCCTGCTGGCGGCGGTGCAGGCGGCAGGCCTGGCCCAGACGCTCTCGGGGCCCGGCCCCTTCACCGTCTTCGCGCCCACCAACGAGGCCTTCGCCAAGATCCCCAAGGCCGACCTCGACGCCCTGCTCAAGGACAAGGCCGCCCTCACCAAGGTCCTGACCTACCACGTCGTGGCGGGCAGGGTGACGTCGGCCGAGGTGGTCAAGCTGAAGGAAGCCAAGACGGTGCAGGGCCAGAACGTGGCCATCGCGGTCAGCGGGGGCGCGGTGACCCTCAACGGCAGCTCCAAGGTCACGGCCGTGGACATCCAGGCCAGCAACGGCGTGATCCACGTCATCGACACCGTGCTCCTGCCCAAGTAGCCCGGCGACGGCACCGGCCGGAGAGCGATTCGCTCTCCGGTTTTTTGTGGTGGGGCTTGCACCCGCAGGGGCGGGGGATGCTCGAGGATAGGCTCATGCGGCCGCTGATCTGGATCCTGCTGCTCGGCGCTTCGGCCCTGGCCCAGACCGCGCGCTGGGCGGGGCAGCCCGGCTACCGCAGCTTCGCCGGGGCCCCCACGAGCGCCGGTCCCGCGCTCGACCGCAGCTACGCCCTGGTCTACCCGGCCCAGGGGGCCTTCCGGGGCACGGTGCTGCTGGTGCCGGGCCTGCTGG
>NZ_KE387023.1:2298604-2314109 GCF_000430045.1 Calidithermus chliarophilus DSM 9957
GGAGTCTCAGGGGCCTTCCGGGGCACGGTGCTGCTGGTGCCGGGCCTGCTGGGCGGGGCCACCAGCTTCGACGCGCTGGCCCGCCGCCTGGTGCTCGCCGCCCCGGGCTGGGAGGCGTGGGCCTGGGACCGCCGCGCCAACGGCCTCGAGGACCGCCAGGGCTTCCTCGGCGCCGACCCCTGGGCCTACTACCAGCGCTACACCCTCCCCGACGCCCCCTTCCTCAAGGACTGGGGCCTGCGGGTGCACCTCGAAGACCTCGACGCCCTGGTGGACGCCGCCCGCCGGCGCGGCCCGGTGGTGCTGGCGGGGCACTCGCTGGGGGCGGGCCTGAGCGCGGCTTACGCCCAGTGGAGGGGCGAGAAGCTGGCCGGCCTGGCCTGGATCGACGGGGCTCCCAGCCCCAACCGGCTCACGCGCGAGCAGTACCTCGAGGGCGGCCTCGGCGGCTTCGGCCGCTCGCCCGGGCTCGACGAGCTGCTGGCGGGCCGGGCTACGCCCTACCTCGAGTTCAGCTTCCTGGGCCTGGGGCTGAGCCCGGCCTTCCTGGCCCGCGCCGAAGCCCTGGCCTTCCTGGCTGCCCGCGACCCCGAGGCCGACGCCCCACCCGGCGCGGCGCGCTTCCCGGCGAGCCTCGAGGCCGCCGCCCTGGCCCAGATCGACGACCGCTACAACCCCGTTGCCCTCTTCTCGGCCTCGGTGGGGCGGGCCTGGGGGCGCGAGGGCTTTAGCCTGCTGCGGCTGCTGCAGGGGCAGGTGGGCTACGCGCTGATCGGGGCCAGGGGGAGGCGGGTGGAGTGGCAGGACACCGGCGAGGCCACCGACCCGCGCGAGTTCCTCGGCCTGTACGCCTGGCCCGAGACCGGCTTCTCCGAGTGGTTCTTCCCCGTGCGGCTCTCCCTCGACCTCGCCGCCTGGGACCTCGCGGTGCCCGAGCTGCAGCCCCGCCGGCTGGGCTTTGCGGTACTGGGGCTGGGGGCCGGGCGCGGCGCCGTCACCGACGCGGCCCGCTTCGCCGTCGCTCGAGCGCTCTTCCCCGGCGCCGAGGTGCGCGGGGAGGTCCTGCCCGGCCTCACCCACCTCGACGTCCTGGTGGGGCGCGAGGGGCCGGCCGTGGGGCCCCTCGCCCGCTACCTCGAGGCCCTGCCGTGAATCCGCCTGGGGCAGGGGCGCGTACTTCAAGCAGGCGGGAAGGGGGTCCGGCATGCGCCGCTTCGCGGTAATTCTGGCCTGGCTCTGGGGTGCCCTGGCCCAGGCGCCGCAACTTTATGCGGTCGAGGGCAGCGTGACCTACGTGGGGCGGATGCCGCTGGGAAGCTGGCAGGGGACCAACCCCACCGCCCGGGGCCAGGTGCGCTGGGCCGAGCCCGAGGCCTCCGGGCGGGTCTGCGTGGACATGAGCAAGTTCGACTCCGGCATCGGCCTGCGCGACAACGACGCGCGGGGGGTGCTCGAGGTCGCCAAGTACCCCCAGAGCTGCCTCGACGTCAGCGCCCTGCGTCGCGACGGGGAGCGGGCGGTGCTGGAGGGAATGCTCGAGATCCACGGGGTGCGGAAATTTATGCGCATCGAGGGCACGCTCAGGCCCGAGGGCGACGCCTACCGCTTCGCCGGGGGCTTCCGGACCCGCTTCACCGAGTGGAACCTCAAGCCGCCCACCGTCCTCTTCCTCACCGTGGAGGACGGGCTCGAGGTCCGCCTGGAGGCCCGCGCCGTCCCCGTGCGCTGACGCGACCTCCGGCCCGACCTACAGTGTTTCGCCCGGGCGGGGATATCCTGAGCCTCGGGATGGACACCCGCCAGGCCCTCCTCGACCGCGCCCGCCACGCCTTCGCCGAGCGGGGGTACGCCGCGACCAGCCTCGAGGACCTCGCCCGCAGCCTGGGCCTCACCAAGGCCGCCGTCTACCACCACTTCGCCTCCAAGCGGGAGTTGCTGGAGGCTTTGCTGGAGGAGTCGTTCCAGAAGGCCGACCGCGCGCTCGAGCAGGGCGAGACCCTCGAGGAGCGTCTGCTCTCCTACGCCCTGGCCTACCGCGACCAGATCGAACCGCTCACCGCGCTCATGACCGCGCAGTCGGGCCGCCGCGGCGGCGACCAGCAGGCCGCGAGGGTGGCGCTGGAGGCTATGTCGCGGGGCCTGGTCCGGCTGCAGCAGAGCCTCGAGCAAGCGGTTCCCGGCCAGGGACAGCCTCTGGCCGCCATCTTCGCGTCCATCGTCCACGGGGCCTACATGATGGCCCGCCACCTGCCGGGCTACGAGCTCGAGGGCATGCTGCGCACCGGGGTCCAGCTCTTCGTGCGCGGGCTGCCGGTGCCCCCTGTCTAATACCCGATTCGGTCAGTCCGCCGCCGTTCGGCGGCGGACTGACCCGACCGAAGGGAGCGCTCTGGGATTCAAAAAGATAGCCCCTAAGGTTTTTTGGTTTGGATGATTATCTTTTTGAATCCGCTATAACGGGAGGGGCTCCCCGGCACCGGGGAGCCCCTCGGTGGGACGGGCTTTACTCCTCGCGGGCCGACTGCATGATGGCGACGTAGTGCAGGATGGTCGCCAGCGAGTTGGCCAGGGCCGCCACGTAGGTCAGGGCGGCGGCGGTGAGCACCGCGCGGGCCCCGCCCATCTCGCGGTTGTCGAGGAAGTTCATGCGCTGCAGGATCGCCAGCGCGCGGTTGGAGGCGTCGAACTCGACCGGAAGGGTCACGAGCTGGAACAGCGCGGCCGCCCCGAAGAGCCAGATGCCCACGCTCATCATGGTCTCGTTGAAGCTCATCAGCATGCCCAGCAGGAAGATCCAGGGCCCGAACATGCTGCCGATGTTGGCGACGGGCAAAAGCTGGGCCCGTACCCGCAGCCAGGCGTAGCCCTTGGCGTCCTGGATGGCGTGCCCGACCTCGTGGGCGGCCACCGCTAGCGCCGCCGAGGAGGGCGAAGCGTAGTTGGGCTCCGACAGCCGCACGACCTTTTGCATGGGGTCGTAGTGGTCGGTCAGGGCGCCCGGGACCGGCTCGACCCGCACGCCGTGCAGCCCGTGGGCGTCGAGGATGGTCCGGGCCACCTGGGCCCCGGTCAGCCCGCGCGAGTTGGCGACGCGGCTGTAGCGGGCGTAAGTTCGCTGCAGCCAGAACTGGATGCCTAGGGTCGCGATGAACACCACGATCATTAGCAGGAAAGTCACGCTCGTCATCTTGGTTTACCCCGTTATTGAAAGTACAAAAAATGCAACCCAGCTTCTGCAAGCTGGGTCACGAGCTTTATGTCAGGGTCGAAACCTTTACGAGTCCAGGGGCTGGCTTTTGATGGTGAAGCGCAAGGCGGTGCGCTCCTCGGACTCGAGGTCGAGCTTGACGAAGGCCGGCTTGACGAGCAGGTCGAGGTTGTCCGGAGCAATATACCCCCGCGCGATGGCGATGGCCTTGACGGCCTGGTTGACCGCCGCGGGCCCGATGGCCTGAACTTCCACCTCACCTTGGGAGCGCAACAATGCAGCAATGGCACCTGCTACGGAATTGGGACGAGATTTGCCGGACACGCGCAACGTTTCCACATACCCTCCTGGGCACTCGCCGCTGAATTGCATTGTAGTTGGGGCCATGTTTAAAAGTCAAGGTAGGAAAATAGCGATAAACACGTAATTTTCCCCCTGAATGAAGATTTTTTTAGAACCACTGGTTCCAAAAATCGCGTTCGCGGAGCGTTTGGCGTGCCCTGGTCAGCGTTTGCGGCGCTTAGTCCCTTGACTTGGTATACCCTCACCCGTATACTCGCTGAAACCTTTGCATGACTATGCGAAGGTCAACCCCCACCCCAACCCGCGCTACAGGAGGCCCCCTAATGGAGTTCAGGAAGGCATATCCCGACGTACCTATCGGACACGACGCCTGCGGCATCATCGCCATCGCGGAGAAGGCGGGCAAGCCCACGCACGCCAACGTGCAGCGCGTGATCGAGAGCCTATACAGCATGGCCCACCGCGCGGGCCTGATCCGGGGCGAGGGGGACGGAACGGGCATCCAGACCGACCTGCCGCGCGAGCTGTGGGCGGGCTACCTCGAGGAGGCCGGCTTCGACGGCAACCTCGCCAACAACCCCCGCTTCTTCGTGGGGCACCTCTTCATCCCCAAGAGCAGCGCCGAGCGGGTGCAGGAGCTCATGGACCTGATCCGCGTCGAGGGCAGCCGCCGGGGCATCAAGCTGCTCTTGGAGCGACGGGGCGAGGTCAACTCGAGCGTGCTGGGGCCGGTGGGCAAGCGCACCGAGCCCCTGTTCTTCCAGGTGGCGGGGCTCTCCACCGACGGCGACGGGCCCTTGTGGGAGCTGGGGCTGGTGCTGGAGGAGCGCTTCCCGGTGCACGTGGTCTCGCTCTCGACCTCCGCGGTGGTCTACAAGGTGCGCGGCTCGGCCGAGATCCTCAAGCGCTACTACCCCGAGCTCTCGCGCGCGGAGTACAAGTCGGCGATCACGCTGGGCCACAACCGCTACTCCACCAACACCATGTCCACCTTCGAGGCGGTGCAGCCCTTCGGCCTGCTGGGCCACAACGGCGAGATCAACACCATCGAGCGCCTGCGCCGCGAGGGCCGCTTCCTGGGCATCCCCCTCACGAATGGCTCCGACTCGCAAGACCTCAACCGGGTGCTCGAGGGCCTGCTCTACCGCTACGCCCTCTCGCTGCCCGAGGCGCTGGACATCGTCTTCCCGCCGATCCTGGGCGAGATCAAGAATTACTCGCCCGCCCTGCAGGACCTCTACATGGCCCTGCGGCAGCGCTTCGGCCCGCTCGCGCAGGGGCCGGCGGCGCTGGTGACGCGCCACCGCGAGGAGGCGGTGTTCTGCACCGACGCCATGGGCCTGCGCCCGCTGTGGTTCATCGAGACCGAGGCCGAGTACATCTTCTCCTCCGAGCGCGGGGTCTTCACCGCCGAGGAGTTCGTGGGCGACCCCCGCCCGCTGGCCCCCGGCGAGAAGATCTACCTGCGCGTGACCCCTGAAGGCGTGCGGCTATTGCCCTACGAGCGCCACCAGCGGCAGGTGCTCGAGCGCTTCCTGGCCAAGAGCGGCACCCTGGGCGAGTACAACGTGCACCTCAAAGGCCCGCGCTACGACAGCCTGCCCCCGCTGGCGGGCGGGGCCGGGGCCGGGGTGGAGGAGAAGCCCGCGCCGCCCTCGCTGAACCTCGAGCGGGCCTTCGGCTGGGACCGCTGGGACGCGGGCTACCTCGACGCCCTGGCCGAGACCGGCAACGAGCCCATCGGCAGCCTGGGCTACGACGGCCCGCTGGCCGCGCTCAACCCCGAGAAGCCCAACCTCTCCGAGTTCCTCAAGGAGACGGTCGCGGTGGTCACCAACCCGGCCATCGACCGCGAGCGCGAGATCGAGCACTTCTCGGTGCGCACCGTGCTGGGCCGGCGGGCGCTGCCCAACGGCGTGGGCGGGGGCTGGACCGAGGAGCTGCTGGTGCCGGTGCTGCTGGAGGAGACCCACCCCGAGGTGCGGGACGTGGTGCAGGGGCAGGGCACGCTGACCCTCGAGGAGGCCCAACGCCGCCTCAAGAGCGCGGTTTTATTGTCGCAGTTCACGGTGGAGGAGGGGCTGCTGGCCGGGCTCAAGCGGCTGGAGGAGCAGGCCGTGCAGGCCGTGCAGGACGGAGCCGAGCTGCTGGTGCTGTGCGACCGCGGCTCCTTCGAGCACGGCGCCTGGCTCGACGTGTACCTGGCGCTGGCCGCCGTCAACCAGGCGCTCGAGCACGCCCGCGACGGCGAGGGCGTGAGCCTGCGCCGCCGCACCTCGGTGGTGGTGCACTCCGGCGGCATCCGCAACCTGCACGACGTGGCGGTGTGCCTGGGCCTGGGCGCCGACGCGGTGGCCCCCTGGCTGATGCAGCAGAAGGCCCACGCGGCCCACGGCTTCGTGGCGCTGCAAAACCTGCTCGAGGGGCTCAAGAAGGGCCTGGAGAAGGTCATCTCCACCATGGGCATCCACGAGCTGCGCGGCTACGGGCGCATCTTCAGCGCGGTGGGCCTCAAGCCCGAACTGGCCGAGCGCCTGGGCATCCGCACCTTCCTGGCCTCCCAGAAGGCCGGCTACGGCTTCAGCGAGCTCGAGCGCACCGCCTTAGAGCGCCTGTCCTTCCTCTCGCAGGAGAAGGTGCTGCCCGCCAAGGACTTCCGCTTCAACCCGCGCATCTTTAAGGCGGCCATGGACGTCTCGGGCGGCGAGGCCCCCTACGAGACCTTCCAGGAGCGGGTGCGGGGGCTGGAGAAGGAGTCGCCGGTGGCGGCGCGGCAGCTTTTGGAGGTGAGGTTCCCCGAGAAGAGCGAGGTGCTGCCCGAGGAAGTGGACATCGGCGTGGGCGGGCACTCCATGCCCTTCGTGATCACCGCCATGAGCTTCGGCTCGCAGGGCGAGACCGCCTTCCGCTCCTACGTCGAGGCGGTGAAGAAGCTCAACATGCTGTGCATCAACGGCGAGGGCGGCGAGATCCCCGAGATGCTGGGCAAGTACACCCACTGGCGCGGCCAGCAGGTGGCTTCCGGGCGCTTCGGGGTGCACAGCTACATGCTCAACTCGGCCTCGGTCATCGAGATCAAGATCGGGCAGGGGGCCAAGCCGGGCGAGGGCGGGCACCTGCCGGGCAAGAAGGTCTCGGTCAAGGTGGCCGCGGCCCGCAACGCGGTGCCGGGCGTGGACCTGATCTCGCCCTCCAACAACCACGACCTCTACTCCATCGAAGACCTCGCCCAGCTCGTCGAGGAGCTCAAGACCGTCAACCCCAAGGCCAAGGTCTCGGTCAAGGTCCCGGTGATCCCGGGCATCGGCACCATCGCGGTCGGCATCGCCAAGGCCGGGGCCGACATCATCGCGCTGTCGGGCTTCGAGGGCGGCACCGGCGCCGCGCGCTGGCACGCCCTGAAGTACGCCGGGCTGCCCGTGGAGATCGGCGTGCGCCGCGCCCACCGCGCCCTGGTGCGGGCCGGGCTGCGCGATAGGGTCGAGCTGTGGGCCGACGGCGGGCTCAAGACCGCCTACGACACCCTGCGCATGGTGCTGCTGGGCGCCGACCGGGTGGGCATGGCCACGATGGCGATGGTCGCCATCGGCTGTACCATCTGCCGGGGCTGTCAGCTCGACACCTGCCACGTGGGCATCACCACCCAGATCGAGACCCTCGAGCAGGCCCAGGCTCACGGCCTCAAGCGCTTCGTGCCCCAGGAGGAGGGCCGCGCCGTCGAGCAGCTCGTGCGCTTCTTCAGCCTCAAGGCCGAGGAGCTGCGCCGCATGGTGGCGGCGCTGGGCTTCAAGTCCCTGCGCGAGCTGGTAGGCCGCAGCGACCTGCTGCGCCAGGAGGGGCTCGAGGACGCCATCGACCTGGGCTACTTCTTCGAGGGCGTCAGCGCCCCCGACTGGGTCAACGAGCGCTCGGCCCACGTGCTGCGCAAGCCGCTCAACCAGCTCACCCGCTCGATCACCGAGGTGGTGTCGGCGGCCTACGAGGAGGGCAGCCGCGACCTGATCTTCCAGGAGGGGCCGGTGGGCTCCACCGACCGCGCCCTGGGCGTGCACCTGGCTGGGGAGATCGCCCGCCGCCGCCTCTACGGCAAGGGCTTCGACGCCCACGTGGAGCTGCGCTTCGACTCGGGCTCGGTGGCCGGCAACGGCCTGGCCGCCTTCAACTGCGAGGGGCTCGAGGTCCACGTCGAGGGCGGGGCCCAGGACGGGGTGGCCAAGAACGCCTTCGGCGGCAAGGTGGCCATCCTCAAGGGCCGCAACCCCTACGGGCAGTACGTCGACGGCTCGGTGGGCAAGTCCTTCGCCTACGGGGCCATCAGCGGCCTGCTGATCGTGGAGGGCATGGCCGACAGCCGCTTCTGCATCCGGCTCTCCGGCGCCGACGTGGTGCTGGGCGGCGAGCCCGAGCGCCCCTTGCAGGACGAGCTGGGCAACATCGCCACCCGCGCCCAGGCTAAGGGCTTCGCCTTCGAGTACATGACCCGCGGCCGCGCGGTGGTGCTGGGCGACCCCGGCCCCTGGATCTGCTCGGGCATGACCGGCGGGCGGGTCTACCTGCGCCACTGGCCGGAGATGGGCCTGGACGAAGCCGCCATGCACCGCCGCCTCGCCAAGGGTGCCAAGGTGGTGGTGCAGAAGCTCGACGAGCGCGGCGTGGCCGACGTCAAGGAACTCCTGGGCGCCTACGTCGCCGAGCTGCACGCCGCCGAGCGCCCGGAGAAGGCGGAGCGCCTCGAGCGCCTGCTGCAAGACCCCGCCCACTACTTCCGCATGGTGGTCCCGGTCAACCAGCAGGTGGCCCAGGAGGTGAGCACGGAGTAGCCCACAGCCCATCGTCGGTTCATCGGCGGCCGGTAGCTGGGTAATGCTATCGGCCGTTCGCCCCCACTTACCATCGGCCGGCGCTCCAAGGGGTAGGATAGGACAGATGTCCCTGATCACGGAGGCCCTCTTGGACGACCTCAAGCGCCGGACCGGTTTCACCGAGCAGCACGTCCGGGTGCTGCAAAACCTCGGCCGGTGCATGACCCCCATGGCCTCCGAGGTCGCCCTGGCCTTTTACGACTACCTGGGCCGCGACCCCGAGATGCGGGCGATCCTGTGGGCGGTGCCGGGCCGGGTCGAGCGGCTGTACGGCCGCTTCGCCGACTGGTACCGCGAGCTCTTCTCCGGCGTCTACGACGAGCACTACGCCGAAAACCGCCGCCGCATCGGGCTGGTGCACGCCCGTCTGGGCATCCGCCCCGGCTTCATCATCCCCGCCATGGGCATCGTGCAGGAGCTCTCCCTCGAGCACATGAACACCGTGCTCAAGGCCACCGAGCTCTACGCCGCCGTCGAGGCCTTCGAGAAGATCATCGCCATCGAGCTCGCCATCATCCAGGAGAGCTACGGCGAGGCGGTCGAGGCGGGCATCCGCGCGGGGATGGCCTCGAGCGAGGCTGCGCTGACGCAGGGGGCGGAGCTGTTGCTGCGGGAGAAGGCGTGAGGGGTGTAGGTGGGCGATGGCTGAACGCTGAACGCCGATAGCTGATAGCCAAACGCCAAACGCAAGACGCAAGACGCAAGACGCCTTGGCCCTAGACCCTCGGCCCTCGACGCCGGCGGGGAGGGCCGGGGTGGGTTTGCCACGAGCCCCCGCTTTTTGCTGAGGGCTTATCGCTTTCCCCACGGTAAGATTGTCCGGTGATCGGCGCCATCCTCTTCGACCTCGACGAGACGCTCATCCTCGACCACCCGGTTTCGGTTCATACGCTGTGGAACTGTGCGTACTACGCGGCGTCGTGGTACAGCCTCGACCTCGAGGCCCTCGTGGAGGCGGCGGGGGAGCAGGCGACGCGGTTGTGGAAGACCTCGCCGGTTTATGGCTATACCCAGCGCATCGGGCACAGCGCGGGGGAGGGGCTGTGGGCCCGCTACGCCGACACCGGCATCCCCGAGATCGCCCGGCTGCACGAGTGGGCCAAGAGCTACCGGGTGGCGGTGTGGCGCGACGCGCTCGCCGAGCAGGACGTCGCCGACGAGGCGCTGTGCGAGGCGCTGGCCGACCGCTTCTTCAACGAGCGGCGGGTGTACCCGCGCTACGGCGAGGTGGACGCGCTGCTCGAGGCGCTGTCGCCGCACTACAAGCTCGGCATCGTGACCAACGGCGTGCCCGACCTACAGCAGGACAAGCTCGAGGGCTGCGGCCTGCTGCACCGCTTCCAGGCCGCGGTGATCTCGGGGGTGGTGGACATCGGCAAGCCCGAGCGCGGTATCTTTGAGCACGTCTGCAAGCAACTCGACGTCGCCCCCGAGGACTGCGTGATGGTGGGGGACAACCCCGAGCGCGACGTGGCCGGGGCCATCAACGCGGGCATGCGCTCGGTGCTGGTGAACCGGGGCTTCAAGGACCCCGACCCTCGCTACTGGCCCAGCCTCGAGGTGCGAAACCTGCTGGAGATGCTGCCCTGGCTCGACACGCTGGCGTGAACGGTCGCTTTAACCCCCCTACAGCTAAAGCAAAGCCTAAGCTACGCCACGCGCGGGTGTGCGGGCGGGCCGTTAGGGCAAGAACGTAAGAAACCCTCATCCTCCGCCCCGTGGGGATACAGCCCGAAACTTTGTCCTGGAGCCGCTTAACCCTGCCATCCCGGCGCACCCGGCCGGGGCCGATCCTGGGGCGCGAACCCCGCCCCCACCGGCGCTTCATAACGTCCTAATAACGGATGTAAGTAGCGGCTCAAACACCAAATATGCTGCGGGCGTAGTATATCATTGTGGTAGAAATGGACGCCGCTTACACGCCAGAAGGGGGTTGCCTTTGAACAGGTACGACGACCGCGCGCGGTTGGTGTTCCACTACGCCAGGGAGGAAGGCAGCCGTCTGGGCCACAGCATGATCGGCCCGGAGCACCTGCTCCTGGGGCTGATGCGCGAGGGCGGTACTGCGGCGCGCATCCTCATGGAATATGGCGCCAGCCTCGAGGCCATGCGGCGCATGGTCGAGGAGCTGGTGGGCCGGGGGGAGGGCAGCCGCACCGGCGAGCCGCCTGCCATCACCCCGCGGGCCCGCCGGGTGATGGAGCTGGCGGGGGCGGAAGCCCGCAATATGTCGAGTCAGGTTATCGGCACCGAGCATATCCTTCTGGGCATTATCCGCGAGGGCGACGGCATCGCCTACCGGATCATGACCCACTACGCCAAAGACGTGGACACCATCCGCTGGCGGGTTCTTTCGCAAGCGGGCGAGGGCCAGAAGGAGAAGGCCGTGGCAACGCCATTCCTCGACGAATACGGACGCGACCTGACCCGTGAAGCCAGAGAAGGCAAGCTGGACCCCGTGATCGGTCGCTCGGAGGAGATCAACCGGGTCATCCAGATCCTGGCCCGGCGCACCAAGAACAACCCCGTGCTGGTGGGCGATCCCGGCGTGGGCAAGACGGCCATCGTGGAGGGGCTGGCCCAGGCCATCATCGAGGGGCGCGTGCCCCCGGTGCTGCGCGGGGCCCGCATCGTCTCCGTAGACCTCGCGGGCGTGGTCGCGGGCACCAAGTACCGCGGCGAGTTCGAAGAACGCCTGCGCCAGATCATCGAAGAGCTCAAGAACGCCAAGGTGGTGGCCTTCATCGACGAGCTGCACACCCTCATCGGGGCGGGCGGCGCCGAGGGCACGCTGGACGCGGCCAACATCCTCAAGCCCCCGCTCTCGCGCGGGGAGATCCAGGTCATCGGCGCGACCACCACCGGCGAGTACCACCGCTACATCGAGAAGGACGCCGCCTTGGAGCGCCGCTTCCAGCCGGTGATCGTGCTCGAGCCGAGCCCCGACGAGACCCTTGAGATCCTCAAGGGCCTGCGCCCGCGCTACGAGGCCCACCACGGCGTGGTGGTGCCCGACGAGATCCTTCAGCTCTCGGTCAAGATCGGCATCCGCAGCCTGCCGGGCCGCAACTTCCCCGACAAGGCCATCGACCTCATCGACGAGGCGGCCTCGAGGGTGCGCCTCAACGCCAGCCTGGGCCTGCCCGTGGCCGAGGACGAGGACGGCACCCCGCTCGTCAGCCGCGAGGACATCGAGTCGGTGGTCGATAGCTGGGGCGGCGTCTACGTCGACGACAAGGACGACGCCAAGTTCTTCAACCTCGAGGCCGAGCTGAAGAAGCGGGTCATCGGACAGGACGAGGCCATCGAGGCCCTCGCCGCCGCGCTGCGCCGGGCCCGCGTGGGCCTGGGCGGGCGCACCCGCGTCTCGGCCAGCTTCCTCTTCGCCGGCTCCTCCGGCGTGGGCAAGACCCACCTCGCCAAGGCCCTCGCCGAGGTGCTCTTCGGCTCCGAGCGCGCGCTCATCCGCTTCGACATGTCCGAGTTCCAGGAGCCCCACTCCATCTCCAAGCTCATCGGGGCCCCGCCCGGGTACGTGGGCTACGAGCAGGGCGGGCGCCTGACCGAGGCCGTGCGCCGCCAGCCCTTCAGCGTGGTACTCCTCGACGAGATCGAGAAGGCCCACCCCGACATCTACAACACCTTCCTGCAAGTCCTCGACGAGGGCCGCCTCACCGACGGGCTCGGCCGCACCGTGGACTTCCGCCGGGTCATCCTGATCATGACCTCCAACACCGGCTTCAACGTCGGGCCGGCCATCGGCTTTACCGCTAAGGAGGTCGACACCGAGAGCCCGCTCAAGGCCATCTTCACCCCTGAGTTCCTCGACCGCCTCGACGAGGTGATCCGCTTCCGCAACCTCGACGAGCCCGAGCTGGTGCAGGTCGCGCAGATCATGCTCGAGGACATCGCCAAGGAGCTGGAGAGCCGCGAGAAGATCGTGCGCTTCGACCCCGCGCTGGCCGCGTGGCTGGTGGGGCAGGCCCCCAAGCAGGGCTCGACCCGCATCCTGCGCAACCTCATCCGCGAGAAGGTCGAAGACCCGCTGTCGCTGGCGCTGCTCACCCGCCCCGGCCGCACGCTCTTCGTGACGCTCAAGGGCGAGGAGATCCACTTCGAGGAAGAGGAAGTCTTCACCGTCTGATGCCCGACGCCCACGCCGAACGTCGAACGCGAGCCCCGGAAGGCGTTTAGCGTTCGGCGTTCGCCGTTAAACCGAGAGCCCCTATGGCCAAGACCCAATACACCTGCGTCGAGTGCGGCTACAAGTCCGTCAAGGCCCTGGGCCGCTGCCCCAACTGCGGGGCCTGGGACTCCTTCAAGGAGGAGTCCCCGGTGGGCCGTGCCCTGGCGGGGGGCTCGCGCGGCGGCCTCGCCAAGGTGCGCCCCCTGCCCAACCCCGACGCCGTGGTCCGGCTGGGCGAGGTGGACCCCGGCGGCGAGACCCGCTTCGAGAGCGGCATCGCCGAGCTCGACCGGGTGCTGGGCGGGGGCTTCGTCCCCGGCGAGGTGCTGCTGCTGGGCGGCGAGCCGGGGGTGGGCAAGAGCACCATCCTGCTCCAGGTCGCCGACCGGATGCTGCGGCAGGGCAAGCGGGTGATCTACCTGGCCGGGGAGGAGTCGCCGGGCCAGATCCGGCTGCGGGCCGAGCGTCTGGGCGTTTCGGGCGACCTCGAGCTCCTGCGCGAGACCGAGCTCGAGACCATGCTCGCCACCCTCGAGGCCGCCCCGCCCGAGTTTTTGGTGGTGGACTCCATCCAGACCCTCGAGACCGCCTCGGCCCCCGGCTCGCTGGTCGCCGTGCGCGACGCGACCTCGGCCCTCACCCGCTTCGCCAAGGCCCACCGCGTCACCACCGTCTTGGTGGGGCACGTGACCAAGGAGGGCGTGGTGGCGGGGCCCAAGGTGATCGAGCACGTCGTCGACGCCACGCTCTACCTCGAGACCGCCGGCAACTTCCGGGTGCTGCGCTCGACGAAGAACCGCTTCGGCCCGGTGGGGGAGATGGGGGTCTTCCGCATGGAGGAGGCGGGCATGGAGGAGGTGGCCAACCCCTCGGAGGCCTTCCTGGCCGAGCGCCCGGTGGGCGCGCCCGGTTCGGTGGTGGCCCTGACCCTCTCCGGCGAGCGGGCCCTGGCGCTGGAGCTGCAGGCCCTGGCCGCGCGCACCCCCTTCCCCGCGCCCCGGCGGGTCTCGCAGGGCCTCGACTCGCGCCGCGTGGACGTGGTGCTGGCGGTGCTCGAGCGGCGGCTCGAGCTGCCGCTGGGCAACCTGGACGTCTACGTCAACCTGGCCGGCGGCCTGCGGGTCTTCGACGCCGGCTTGGACCTCGCGGTGGCGCTGGCGGTGTATTCTGCGGTGGTGGGCAAGCCCATCCCCGCCGATTTCGCCGTGGTGGGCGAGGTCGGGCTGGCCGGGGAGGTGCGCAGCGTGGAGGGCCTGGAGCGCCGCCTGCGCGAGGGCAAGCGCGCGGGCTTCGAGAGGCTGCTGTATCCTGGAGTGGTTCGAAACGTGGAGGAGGCGGTGAAGCGGTTGATATGAGCAGTCTGCGCTTGGTGCTCTACTTCTTGATGCTCTTCGCCGGCTTCCAGGCGGGGGGCTGGCTCGAGACGCGCGGGCTGCTGGGCGCGGAGTCGGGCGGCCTGCTCTCGCTCAACCGGCTCTACCTCGGGCTCGTCGGGCTGCTGCTGGGCTTCTTGCTGGTGCCGCGCGCGGAGGCGGCCCTGGAGGGCTGGTGGCTGCGGCTGCAGCGCTGGCTGAAGTCGCTGCCGCCCGAGGTGCCGGTGGCCCTGATCGTGGCCTCGAGCGCCGGCCTGCTGCTGACGGTGCTGATCAACAACCTGCTCTCGCAGTTCGAGGGCTACACCCCCTGGTACTCGCTGCTGCTCGCCCTGGTGCTCTCGGGCTTCTTCTCGGCGCTGGCCCTCGCCAACCGCGACGCCTTCCGCATACGCCCGCCCGCGCACCCCGTGCGCCCCAGGGGGGGCAAGATCCTCGACACCAGCGTGCTCATCGACGGGCGCATCGCCGAGGTGGCCGACCTGGGCTTTTTGGAGGGCCCCCTGCTGGTGCCGCAGATGGTGCTGCGCGAGCTGCAGAACTTCGCCGACCACTCCGACGCCCAGAAGCGCGCCCGGGGGCGGCGGGGCCTGGAGGTGCTCGAGCGGCTCAAAGACCGGGTGGGGCTGCAGGTGCTCGAGGCCCCCGCTAGCGACGAGCCCGTAGACGACCAGCTCCTCGCGCTCGCCCGCCAGAACTCGGCCGCGCTGGTCACCAACGACTCGGCCTTGCTGCAGCTCGCCCGCATCTACGGCGTTAAGGCGCTGTCGGTGCAGGCGCTCGCGACCGCCCTGCGCACGCCCTACGTGGCGGGCGAGGTGGTGCGCATCACCATCACCAAGGAGGGCAAGGAGGCGGGGCAGGGGGTGGGCTACCTCGACGACGGCACCATGATCGTCGTCGACGACGCGCTGCCCTACCGCGGGCAGGAGGTGGCGGTGGTGATCACCCAGTCCATCCAGACCCAGGTGGGCCGCCTGCTCTTCGGCAAGCTCGAGCGCAGCACGACCTCGAGCTGAGGGGAGGGCGGCGAGGAGCGGGGCTTTGCCCGGCTGCCCTTTGCCTGGCTTAAGAAATCTTAATAATGAGCGTTGTTTACCCCCTATCTGAACAACAGGGGTAGACTCAGGCTCGACAGCGTCGATGTTAGGTTCGTTCTGGCCGCTCGGCTGCCGACCTCGGCGTGTGGAAGTGGCGCTGAAGCGCGGGCCACTGGCCCTGATTCCCGACCATGTTCCTGAGTCTCCTTGGCCCTCCCCAATTGCTCATCGACGACCAACCCTGGCCGCAGATGCCGCGCAAGGCCGTGGCGCTGGTGGCCTACCTGGCGGCGCAGGGGGGGCAGGCCGAGCGGGGCACGCTGGCCTCGCTGCTGTGGGAGGGCGACGAGGAGAGCACGCGGCGCAACCTGCGGCAGGAGCTGTTCCGGCTCAAGGGCACGCCCTGGGAGCGGATGCTCGAGCAGGGCGGCCAGCAGGTCGTGCTCGGCGAGGTCGAGACCGACCTGCAGCGCTTCCTCGAGGCGCTCAGCCGCGGCCGCTGGGCCGCGGCGGCGGGGCTGTGGCGGGGCGGG
>NZ_KE387023.1:2314209-2315128 GCF_000430045.1 Calidithermus chliarophilus DSM 9957
GCTGGCGGGCTTCGAGGTGCGGGCCACCGAGGCCTTCGAGGAGTGGCTGGCCCTCGAGCAGACCCGCTGGCAGAACCTCTACCGCGAGGCCATGCTGGGCTGGACCCGCGGCCTGGAGGCCGCCTCACAGCGGCGCGACGCGCTGGCCGTCTACCAGCGGCTGCTCGAGCACGACCCCCTGCAGGAGGCCGAGCAGCAGGCGGTGATGCGCCTGCTGGCCGCGCTGGGCGAGGTCCCGGCGGCGCTGCGGCAGTACGAGCAGTACGCCCGGCTGCTCGAGGCCGAGCTCGGCGTGGAGCCCTCGGCCGAGACCCAGGCCCTCTACCGGCACCTGCGGCAGGGCAGCCTGGACGCGGTGCTGCTGACCCCCGCCTCCCCGAGCTCGCTGCAGGACCCGCCCCTGGTGGCCCGCAGTGGGGACTGGGCCTGGCTCGAGACCCACCTGGGCCAGGGCCTGGTGCTGCTGGTGGGCGAGGTGGGGGTGGGGAAGAGCCGCCTGGCCCGTGACTTCGCCAAGCGCCGGGGCGAGGTGTTCGCCGTCCGGCAGCGGGAGAGCCTGAGCGAGCTGGGCTTCGGCGGGGTGATCGAGGCGGTGCGGGCGGCGCTGGAGGCCGGGCAGTCGCTGGAGGGGCTCGAGCCCGTCTGGCGTGACGAGCTGGCCCAGTTGCTGCCCGAGCTGGGCTTCTTCGCCGGGGGAGCCCCTAACGGCAAGCTGCGGCTGTTCGAGGCCCTGGCCCGCCTGCTGCTGACCCTGGCCCGGCCGGGCGGCACGGTGCTTTGGGAAGACCTGCACTGGGCCGACCCCTCGAGCCTGGAGTTCCTGGCCTACCTGACCCAGCGCGCGCCCCACCTGGGGCTCTACCTGCTGGGCACGGCCCGCGCCGAGGGCTACCAGCGCGGGCGACCGCTCTACGAGGCC
>NZ_KE387023.1:2315228-2347472 GCF_000430045.1 Calidithermus chliarophilus DSM 9957
CGCCGGGCAACTGGCCCAGGCCGCGCGGGCCCACCTGGCCGTGGGCCGCAAGCTGCGGGTCGGGCCGCTGGGCCGCACCGCGCTCGTGCACTACACCAAGGCGCTCGAGCTCATGGGCCCCATGGCCCCGCCCCAGGAGCGCTTCCAGGTGCTGGCCGAGTGCGCCGAGCTCAAGCTGGCGCTGGGCGACCAGGCCCAGGCCGAGCGCCTGGAGCTCGCCCGGCTCTCCAGCGAGGTGCCGGAGGAGCGCTTCCGGCTTTTCCTGCTCGAGGCCGAGGCCGCGGTGCAGTCCGGGCAGGTGGCCGAGGGCACCCAGACCGCGCGGCGGGCCCTCGAGCTCGCCCGCACCGCCTGGCAGAAGGGGCAGGCCCTGTTCCGGCTGGCCTGGCTCGAGTACCGCGGCGGCGACCCCGACGCCCAGCTCGAGCCCCTCACCGACTCCATCCGCTACTTCGAGATCTCGGGCGACCGCCCCATGGAGGCCCACGCCCTGCGCAACCTGGCGGGCTACTACTCGCGCATCGGCGACCACGCCAGGGCCCGCGAGGCCTACAACAAGGCGCTGGTGCTGGCCGAGGGCCTGGCCGACGACCTCCTGCTGCGCCGCCTCAAGGCCGACGGCGCCATCGTGGACTTCGTGCGCGGGGCCTACCACCTCAGCATCGCCGCCGGGGAGACCCTGCTGGCCGAGGCCCGCGAGCGCGGCGACCTGTGGGCGGTGTGGGACGCGCTGCACATCTTGAGCCTCAACGCCGGGGCGGTGGGGCTGAGCACCGGGCTCGAGCAGGCCCTGCGCCAGGCGCTGCAGGAGGCCGAGGCCGTGCGGGCCTACCGCGACGTCTCGATCCTGCGCACCTCGCTGGGTACCGCCCTGATGGTCGAGAACCGGCTGGGGGAGGCCGTGGATCAGTTGCAGCAGGCCCTGCGCGTGATGGAGGACCTGGGCGAGCAGGCCACGTTGGGCTACGCGCTGTTCTCGCTGGGCTTCACCCAGGTCGAGCAGGGGCGCTACGAGGAGGGCGAGGAGGTGCTGACCCGCGCCGCCGAGCACTGGGGCGAGCGCCGGCAGGGCCGCGACCGCGCCCGCGCCCTGGCCGGGCTGGCCCTGTCCTACCTGCGCCGGGGCGAGCGCGAGAGGGCGCTCGAGGCCTCGAGGCTGGCCTACGAGGGCCGCGAGGAGTGGGCCGAGGGCATCTTCGACCTGCCGTTCATCCTGTACGCCCGGGCCCGGGCCCTGGGGGAGGACGCCGGGGCGGAGCTGCTGGGGCGCACCCAGCAGCACCTCATCGCCCTCTCCGAGCGCCTGCCCCCCGACCTCTCGGCGTACCTGCTCAACAACCGCTTCGTGCGGTGGGCCCTGAGGAAGGCGGCTAGGAAGCCGGCTCTCCCGTAATACCGGATTCAAAAAGATAATCGTCCAAATCCAAAGAGCCCAGGGGCTATCTTTTCGGACCCCAGAGCACACCCCTCCCTGACGGTCGGCGGAGAAAGCGCATCCCTTCCAAAGGGCGGCACCGCCCTCCGCCACGCGGATAACTCCGGCCCTTTCAGTCCGGCGCCGGACTGACCGAAGCTGGTGCAGCCCCTGTACCCGGGTCTCCCGCGAGGAACGCGAATTCCACGAGGGCGTGGCCGGATAAGGCTCAGCAGCCGCGTATTGAGCCCCTCCCCACCGTAACGGGGATTTAACACCGCCGTTGTTACCCTTCGCGTAGCCTGACCAAGGGGTCAGTCGCAGGAGGGAATATGAAGCGATGGGGTCCTATGTCGAGGATGCTGTTAGGCTCGTTGCTCTTGCTGTTGCTGGTGGCGTGCCCGGGTGGAGGGGCGCCCAAGCTGACGGTTTCTCCCAAGACGCAGACCGTCGTGGCCGGGGGCGCGCCGGTCAACTTCACCGCGACGCTCACGGGGGCCTCGGGCACCATCACCTGGAGCCTCAGCGGGCCGGGCAGCATCTCCACGACCACCGGCGCCGGCACCACCTACACCCCGCCCGCCTCCGTGGCGAGCCCCCAGACCGCCACCCTCACCGCGACCTCCGGCTCGCTCTCCGACAGCGCCACCATTACCATCAACCCGCCTGCCAGCATCACCGTCTCGGGCAAGGTGATCGATTTCTACGGCCAGGGAGCGGGCGGGCTCGCCGTCAGGATCGGTAGCACTACCACTACCACGGCCTCGGACGGGACCTTTAGTATCTCGAACGTCACCACCCCCTACGACGCCGTGGTGTTCAACAGCACGACCAAGGTCGTCAACTACTACAAGGGGCTGACGCGTTCGGACCCCAGCCTGACGGCCATCAACCTTGCGTCCGTCACCCCGCCCAAGTCTGCCTCTTTCTCGGGCAACCTCTCCGGCGGCGCCGGCTTCCCCAACCCTGCCAACCACACGACCCGCGTGTTCTTTGGCTCACCCGAGACTTTGCAGAGCGGCAGCAGCGTCACCGGTCCCGCCTACGGCCCGGTGAACGCCGCGTGGTTCGGCCCGGACAGCACCTCGGGCAACGTGTACGCCTTGCAGTGGCAAGTTGACCCGGGCACCAACTTCCCGATCGACTACAAGGGCTTCGGGAGCAAGGCCCTGACCCTGAGCAACGGCGGCACGTTCAACAACCAGGACGTGACTTTGGGCAGCCTGGCCGAGGACAACCTCAGCGGGAGCGTCACCGTCCCGGCGGGGTATGCCCTGAACCAGCGTAGGGTCAACCTGCGGGTAGCCCCCGGGTCGGGCACGGCCCTGCTCACCGACGCTTCGGCCGCCGCCAGCTTCAGCTACGTCACCCCCAGGATCACCGGTGCGACCGTTTCGCTCGTGGCGACGGCCAGTAGCGGGGCCAGGTCGTCTTTGGCCTGGAAAGCCGGGGCCGCGACCAACGCCTCCGGGGTCAGTGTCAGCCTGACCGCCGCCCCCGGCCTGACGGTGCCGGTCAACAACGCCACGGGCGTCACCATCAACACCGATTTCCAGACCACCGGTTTCAGCGGCGGGGTGAACGTCTTCTACTTCAAGCACCTGGCCGGCTCCAACCCCGACATCTACGTGATCACCACCGCGAACACCACCAAAATTCCCGACCTGAGCGCGATCGGCCTGGGTCTGCCCACTTCCGGGGCCGTCAGCTACTCGTGGCAGGTCATCGGGGTTGCGCCCTTCACCTCCACCGACCTCGCGGCGGGGTCCGGCGGCTTCCTGAAGGATTACATCAAGGTTGCCCTGCTCGGCAGCGGCGCGGGGCCCGACGCGGACGGCGGGATTGGCGTGTCGGAGACCTTTAACTTCACCACTCCGTGAAGCGTCTCGAGACCAGCGAACGAAAGGAGGAGGCCGGGGATCCCCCCGGCCTCGGTGCTCGCGCTCGAGCCTAGAACCGCTCGGCCACCTTGTCCCAGTTGATCACGTTCCAGATCGCCGCCAGGTAGTCGGGGCGGCGGTTCTGGTACTTGAGGTAGTAGGCGTGCTCCCACACGTCGATGCCCAGCAGCGGGGTGTGGCCCTGCATGAGGGGGGAGTCCTGGTTGGGGGTGGAATACACGTGCAGCTTGCCCTCGCCGTCCTTGACCAGCCAGGCCCAGCCCGAGCCGAAGCGGGTCGCCCCGGCCTGGGTCATCTTGGCCTTGAGCTCGTCGAAGGAGCCGAAGGCGGCGTCGATGGCCTCGGCCAGGCGGCCGGTGGGCCGCTGGGAGCCGCCCGGGGTGAGGATGTCCCAGAAGAGGGTGTGGTTGTGGTGGCCGCCGCCGTTGTTGATGACGGCCTGGCGGATGGATTCGGGCACTTCCGTGATGCGGCCGAGGAGTTGCTCGAGGCTCCAGCCCTGGATCTCGGGGGCCTTCTCCAGCGCGGCGTTGAGGTTGTTGACGTAGGCCGCGTGGTGCTTGCCGTGGTGAATCTCCATGGTCTGCGCGTCGATGTGGGGCTCGAGGGCAGCCTTGTCGAAGGGAAGGTCGGGCAGTTTGAAAGGATAACTCATGCTTCCACCTCCAAGGCCGATTCTAATTCACTGCCCCCCCCGCAAAGGGCAGGGCACCACTTTTGGCGCTACTCCGGCGCTCCCTCCTCCAGCATCCCCTGGCGGATGACCTCCAGGCACGCGCGCACCACCGCGGGGTCGAACTGCCGCCCGCCCTGGCGCTCCAGCTCCTCCACCGCCCGCTCCAGCGGCCACGCCGGCTTGTAGGGGCGCTCGTTGAGCAGCGCGTCGAGCACGTCGGCCACGGCCACGATGCGGGCCGAGAGCGGGATCTGCTCGCCGGCCAGGCCCAGCGGGTAGCCGGTGCCGTCCCAGCGCTCGTGGTGGGCCAGGGCGATCTCCTGGGCCATCTGCAGCAGCTTGGAGTTGCCGCCCGAGAGGATCTGCGAGCCGATGTGGGTGTGCTGGCGCATGAGGGCGAACTCGGGGGGGCTGAGGCGGCCGGGCTTGAGCAGGATGGCGTCGGGGATGCCGATCTTGCCCACGTCGTGCAGGCGGGCGGCCGACTGGAGGAGCGCGACGTCGGGATCGGGCCAGCCCAGGGTGCGGGCGATGAGGGCCGAGAGGCGCCCCACGCGGCGGGTGTGCTCGCCGGTGGCGTCGTCGCGGTACTCGGCGGCCAGCGCCAGGCGGTTGACGACCTCGAGGTGGGCCTCCTCGAGCTCGCGGGTGCGCTCGCGCACCTTGGCCTCGGCCTCCTCGCGGGCTTTCTGCTCGAGCTCGGTGCGCAGGCGGTACATCTCGGCCTCGTTGCGTGCGCGCTGGAGGTCGAACTGCACGCTGAGCTGCCGGGTGCGGCGCTCGCTCTCCTCGTTGAAGACCTCGCGCTCGAGGCGGTGGAACTCCTGGTGGTGCTCGAGGGCCTGCTCGAAGCGCCCCAGCCCCCGGTGGGCCTCGCACAAGCACTCGTGCGCCTCGTAGGCCGAGCGGCGGTTGCCCAGGCTCTGGGCCAGGCTCAGCGCCTCCTGGAGGGGCCCCAGGGCCTGCTCGAAGCGGCCCATCGCCAGGTGGCTGCGCCCCAGGTTGAGCAGGGCGTCTACTTCCCCCTCGCGGTCGCCCAGGGTCCGGGCGATGCTGAGGGTTTGGGCGTGGGTGCGTAAGGCCTGCGGGTGCTGGCCCAGCGCGGTGTAGACCTGCCCCAGCCCGTCGAGGTTATCGACCTCGAACTGCCGCAGGCCGAGCTGCCGGGCCTTGCTCAGCGCCCTCTGGAAGAGCGTGCGCGCCTTGGCCCACTCGCCCTTGCCGAGGTAGAGGTTGGCCAGGTTGTTGAGCACGGCGGTCTGGGCGAGTTGGTCGCCCGCCTCGCGGCTGGCGGCGAGGGCCTGCTCGAAGAGCTCGAGCGCCCGGGCGGAGTCGCCCAGCCGCTGGTAGAGCATGCCCAGGTTCACCAGGTTGCTGATGCTGCCCCGCGAGTTCAGGCCCAGGCTGCTGAAGAGCTCGTAGGCCGCCTTGAGGTGCTCGAGGGCCCGCGCGTAGTCGCCCAGGGCGAGGTGCACCTGGCCGGTGTTGTTGAGGATGTTGGCCTGGGTCTCCGCCAGCCCCAGGCGGCGCGCGGCGGCCAGCCCCTCGCCCAGGCACTCCAGGGCCCGCGCGTGCTCGCCCTGGATGCTCAGCACGCTGGCCTCGAGGTTGAGCGCCTCGACCACCGCCTTGTGGTTGCCCGCCTGGCGGGCGAGGGAGGAGGCCTGGGCGAACTGCTGCACGGCCTTCTCGAGCTGCCCCAGGTCGCGGTAGACCCGCCCTTGCGCCAGCAGGCACTGCGCCAGAGGCGCCAGGTGCCCCAGCGCGAAAAAGCCCTGCTGGGCCTGGGTCAGGACCCTGATGGCCTCGCCCAGGCTCCCCTGCCGGTAGAGCGCCAGGCCCTCCTCGAGCCGCGCCGCGGCCTGCTCGGCGGTGAGCAGGGGAGAGCCCGGCGTGAGGGCGGCGGGCTCGAGCTGCGCCACGTCGCCCTCGCCGGGGGTACTGCCGGGCGGGGGGCTGGCTTCGTTCACGTCGTTCACCCCCGGGGCCTCAGTCGTCGAGGACGTTGCGCAGGAACTCCTCGAGGTCGAGGCGTCCTTTCCCCACCTGGTCTTTGTAAGCCTCGTTGAGGCCGTTGTTGTAGATGTCGCTCGAGCGCACCCGCAGCTCGTCGGCGAGGTTGGCCGCGGGGACCTCGAGCTTCTGGCCCAGCGCCAGGGCCAGCGCCCCCGAGGCCATGGGCGCGGCCATCGAGGTGCCGGTCCAGGCGGCCTTGCGCGGCTCGGGATTCCCGGGGGCCGGGCCGTAGACGTTCTCGCCCGGGGCGGCCAGCTCGACGCTCTTGCCGTAGGTCGCGAAGCTCGACTTGACGTCGGAGAGGTTCACGCTGGTGACGCTCAGGCGCTTCCAGCCGTTCTTGTCGTCGGCCATGGTCGAGGCGGGGAAGGTCACCTTGTCGTCGCCGGTGTTGCCGGTCGAGGCCACCACCAGCACGCCCTTGCCGTTGGCCGCGCGGATGGCCTGCTCGATGGCGTCGTGCTTCTGGTCGCTGCCCAGGCTCAGGTTGATGACCTTAGCGCCCTTGGCCACGGCCCAGTCGATGGCCGCGGCCACCGCCGCCACGTCGCCGTAGCCGTCGGAGCCCAGCACGCGCAGGGGCAGCAGGGTGGCGCGGGGCGCGACCTGGCGGATGATGCCCGCGACGTTGGTGCCGTGGCCGTAGCCGCCCTGGCCCAGATCACCCACTTCCTGCGGGACGGGGTCGTTGTCGTAGAAGTCCCACCACTCGCCCGCCGGGGCCAGGGCCTCCTTCAGGGCCGGGTGCTCGAGGTCTACGCCGGTGTCGATCACGGCGACTTTCACCCCGTACCCGAGCCTCGGGGCCAGCCTGTGGCCCTGCTCGAGCCGGATGCGCTTCCAGGTCTCGGTGTTTTCGGGCATCCAGGCAAAGACCCCCCCGGCCCAGATGGCCGAGGAGCCACCCGCCCAGATCGCCGAACTCCCCCCGGCCCAGATCGTGGAGGAGCCGCCCGCCCAGATCGTGGAGCTGCCGCTCATCCAGGCCGCCTGGCCGCCCGAGAGGAAGCTACGGGCGTTGGGCTCGAGGGTGAGGTTGTCGGCCGCGATCACGTCCTTCTTGGCCTCGGCGGTCCGGCTGTCGAGCCCCAACATGGCGTAGCTGCCGCTCTCCCAGACCAGGGCCTTGCCCCCGTACCGCTCCTCGAGGCTCGAGCGGCTCTCCGAGCCCGACAGCGGCACGGTCAGCACGAAGTCGGCGCGGGGCTGGTTCGCACTCAGGGGGACGTCTCCCGTCGCGGGCGGGGGCGCGGGGTTGCACCCGGTGACCAGGGCCAGCGGGAGCACCCACGCGAGGAACCGGCCCAACAGCTCATGCGGGATCCGGCCGTGGAGGGGGTGGGAAGGATTAGGGGTCATGGTTCGGGCCTCGTCTCGCCACCACGTTGAGCTGCTACTCCCTTAGTGAACGCCTGAATAGCGATTACAGAGCAAATATATCCGCTCCCCTTGCCGTCGCAGGCGGGAAAATGACCAAGGCCCGGTTAATGTAACGAAGTTCACGGGGCGGTTTTCCCGATCCCCAAGGGAAATCCCCGCCCGAGCAAGGCGGGGATTGTTGCCAGGACACGGAAAAGCTTTAGGAACTGCTCGGGCGGGTCATCTCCATGGGCACGACCCAACGGTCGAACTCTTCTTCGCTCAGGTAGCCCAGCGCCAGCGCGGCCTCCTTGAGGCTGGTGCCCTCCTTGTGGGCCTTCTTGGCGATCGCCGCGGCCTTGTCGTAGCCGATGTGGCGGTTAAGCGCCGTTACGAGCATCAGGTTCTTCTCCAGGTTCTCCCGGATGCGGGGGAGGTTGGGCTCGAGGCCCACCGCGCAGTGGTCGTTGAAGGCGCTGCAGGCGTCGCCCAGGAGCTGGATGCTGGTGAGCACGTTATACACCATCACGGGCTTGAAGACGTTGAGCTGGAAGTTGCCCTGGCTGCCGGCGAAGGCCACCGCCGCGTCGTTGCCGAAGACCTGCACGCACACCATGGTCATGGCCTCGCTCTGGGTGGGGTTGACCTTGCCCGGCATGATGCTGCTGCCCGGCTCGTTCTCGGGGATGACGAGCTCCCCGATGCCGTTGCGCGGCCCCGAGGCCAGCCAGCGCACGTCGTTGGCCATCTTCATCAGCGCGCCGGCCAGGGTGCGCAGCGCGGCGCTGGTGGTCACCAGGGCGTCGTGGCCGGCCAGCGCGGCGAACTTGTTGGGGGCCGAGACGAAGGGGAAGCCCGTCTCCTTGGCGAAGTAGGACGCGGCCAGCTCGCCGAACCGGGGGTGCGCGTTGAGGCCCGTGCCCACCGCGGTCCCGCCGATGGCCAGCTCGTAGAGGCCCTGCTCGGCGTGGCGGACCTGCTCGAGGCAGTAGTCGATCTGCGCGACCCAGCTCCCGATCTCCTGGCCCAGCGTGATGGGCGTGGCGTCTTGCAGGTGGGTACGGCCCACCTTGACGACGTCCTGGTAGGCCTCGGCCTTGGCGGCCAGGGTGTCGCGCAGCTTCTTCACGTTGGGGTAGAGCTGGCGGTGCAGCTCCTCCACTACTGCGATGTGCATGGCGGTGGGGAAGGTGTCGTTGGAGCTCTGTCCCCGGTTGACGTGGTCGTTGGGGTGGACGGGGTCTTTGGAGCCCAGCACCCCGCCCGCCAGCTCGATGGCCCGGTTGGAGATCACCTCGTTGGCGTTCATGTTGCTCTGGGTGCCGCTGCCGGTCTGGAAGACGACCAGCGGGAAGTGCTCGTCGAGCTTCCCGGCGATCACCTCGTCGGCGGCCTTCACGATGAGCTCGGCCTTGTCGCGGGGCAGCTCGCCCAGCTCGGCGTTGGCCAGCGCCGCGCCCTTCTTGAGGATGCCCAGCGCCCGGATTATGCTCCGGGGCATCTTGAAGCGCTCGGTGCCGATGGGGAAGTTCTGCAGCGACCGCTGGGTCTGGGCCCCCCAGTAGCGGCTGGTCTCGACCTGGATTTCGCCCATGGTGTCTTTTTCGATGCGGTAGCTCATGGCTTTGCCATTTTACCGGCTGGGCCGGGGGTCGAAACGGCGCAGCGCGCGGTAGGCAATCCCTAAGCCGAGCGCCACGCAGAAGGCCCCGGCGAAGAAGGGGGCGCCGGGCAGCTCCGCCACCGCCTGCGGCCCGATGAAGCGGCTGAAGAGGTAGGTGCCCGCCACCGGGCCCACGACGCCCATCAGGCTGCCGACGGTCGCCAGGGCGCCCTGCACGGTCCCCTGCTCGTCGGACCGGACGCTGCGGCTGATGAGGGCCTGCAGCGCGGGCTCGTCCACCGCGCCCAGCGTGGCGACCACCAGCACCGCGAAGAGCATCCAGGGGGCGCTGGCGAGGCCGTAGAGCACGAGGCTGAGCGCGCTCACGACCAGGCCCAGCACGACGGCCCGCCGTTCCCCCAGCCTCGGGACCAGCCAGGGCACCACCAGCCCCTGCCCCAGGGCGGTCATCAGCCCGAAGGCCGCCAGGGTGAGGCCGTTCTCGGCGGGGCCGAAGCCGTAGCGGTAGGCGACGTAGGGGATCCACACCGCGACCAGCATGTTCATCGCCAGGCCGTTGAGCAGGATGGTCCAGGCCAGCGAGCGCAGCAGGGGGTACCGGCCCAGGGCGGCCAGCGCCCCGAAGGGGTTGGCCTCGAGCCAGCGCAGCGTTCGCTTGCGCTTTTCCGCCTTCAGCGACTCGGGCAGCAGCGTCAGGGCCAGCGTGAAGGTGAAGGCCGAGAAGCCCGCGACGATCCAGAACGGCACCCGCAAGCCCCAGTCGCCCACCAGGCCGCCCAGCGCGGGCCCGATCACGAAGCCGACGCCGAAAACGGCCCCGACGAGGCCGAAGTTGCGGGCCCGCTGTTCGGGGGGCGAGACGTCGACCAGGTAGGCGTTGATCACCACCAGGTTGGCGCTGGTGGCCCCCGCGACGACGCGGCCCAGGAAGTAGAGCTCGAGGCCCGGCGCGAGCGCGGTGAGCAGGTTTCCCGCCGCCGCCCCCGCCATTGACAGCAGCAGGACGGGTTTGCGCCCGTAGCGGTCGGAGAGCATCCCCCACACCGGGGCGAAGAACAGGGTGAGCGCCGCGTAGAGGGCCAGCGACCAGCCGTAGAGGCGGGCCGCCTCCTGCACGGTGCCGCCGCCCAGGGCTTGCAGGAAGCTGGGCGTGATGGGGTAGACCAGCCCCTCGCCCGCGACGTCCACGAACAGGATCGCCAGCACCACCAGCAGGCCGGAGCGCGCCATGGGCTCACTCTAGCCGCGAAGGTTTGGCTTGTCAAACTGTTTGGTCAATCGTAAATAGCGGTTCGCCGAACCGTTCGCCCTTTTGGCCTAAGATGGGGGGGTGGACGCCCTACGGCAGGAGTTGGCCCAGGCCCTGTGGCGGCTGAGCGAGGTGGCCTTCGCCGACTGGACCGGGCAGATGACCGAGATGGCCCAGATCCACGGCCTCACCCTGCGCGAGATCAACACGCTCTACGAGTTGGGCGTGAACGAGTCGCTCAAGGTCTCCGAGGTCGCCGCGCGCACCGGGCTCTCCAAGGCGGCGGCCAGCCAGATGGTCGAGCGCATGGTGCGGCAGGGGCTGCTCGAGCGCGCCGAGAACCCCGCCAACCGCCGGGAGAAGCAGGTGCGGCTGAGCCCCCAGGGCCGCACGATCACCCGGCAGTTCGACCAGGCCGCCCTCGAGCAGATCGTCAAGGTGCTCTCGCGTGTCCCCGACGAAAAAATCCGGCCCCTCCTCGGGGCCGTGAACGCGGTGCTGGAGGAGCTCGAGACCAGCCCGCCCGGGGGGTAATTGCCGGCTACTCCTTCGTCTGCTCGTAGGGCTGGTGAAGCTGCACCGGCTTGGCCTTGGTGCGGCTGCCGGCGCGGATGTTGAGCCACTCGGTGAAGACCGCGAAGGCGATGGCGAAGTAGATGTAGCCCTTGGGGATCTTCTGGCCCAACCCCTCGGCGATGAGGCTCACGCCGATGAGCAGCAGGAAGGACAGCGCCAGCATCTTGACCGCCGGGTGGCGGTTGACGAAGCCGTAGATGCCCTTGGAGGCGAAGAGCATGATCGCCACCGCCACGATCACCGAGGCCATCATCACCGGCACGTAGGGGGTCATGCCCACGGCGGTGATCACCGAGTCGATGGAGAAGACCAGGTCCAGCAGCAGGATCTGGCCGATCACCGCGGCGAAGGTGGGGGCGACGCGGGCGCTGGCGTGGCCCTCCTCGCCCTCGAGCTTCTCGTGGATCTCCTTGGTGGCCTTGTAGATCAGGAAGAGCCCGCCCAGCATCAGCACGATGTCCTTGCCGGAGATGTCCTGCCCCAGCACCGTGAAGAGCGTGGCCTTGAGGCCGATGATCCAGCCGATGGCCAGCAGGAACAGCAGCCGCATGCCCGCGGCCAGCAAGAGCCCGGTCTGGCGGGCGCGGTCCTGCTGCTCCTTGGGCAGCTTCGCGGCCAGGATCGAGATAAAGATGACGTTATCCACGCCCAGCACGATCTCGAGCACGGTCAGCGTGACGAGCGCGGTCCAGATTTCGGGGTTGGCGATCCACTCCATACATGCACAAGCTTAGAGCACTCTTCGTAACGGCTGAACCTCTCACTGCCTCGGTTTTCGCGTGCTGTACAGAACAGTTGCCCCCGTGAGAACGCGAATGCGTCCGGGGGGCGACGCCCGTGAGGGGTGCGACAGGGGAGAGCGGCGCTTCCGGATCGGCGCGGCCCACGCTTCCCGGGGGAACAGTTTCCCCTAAGCTCGGCCCTGTAGCATGGGGGGCATGTGGGATCTGATCGTCGTGGGGGCCGGCCCGGTGGGGCTCGCTGCCGCCATCGAGGCCAAGCGGCACGGGCTGTCGGCGCTGGTGCTCGAGAAGGGGCCCCTGCTCAACACCCTCTACCGCTGGCCCCGCGAGACCGTGTTCTTCTCCGAGGCCCGCAACCTCGAGATCGGCGGGCACCCCTTCCCCTCGCTCGCCCCCAAGCCCACCCGCCGCGAGGCCCTGGCCTACTACCGCCGGGTGGCCGAGGTCGAAGGCCTCGAGGTGCACACCTACGCCCAGGTCACGGGCATCGCCGGGGCACAGGGCAACTTCACGGTCGGCTACCGCGGACGCGACGGAGAAGGCAGCCACCGCGCCCGCTTCGTGGTCGTCGCCACGGGCTACTACGACAACCCCAACCGCCTGGCGGTGCCCGGGGAGGAGCTGCCCCACGTGCGCTACGGCATCGACGAGACGCTGGGCTACTGGCGGCAGGAGGTGGTGGTGGTCGGCGGCTCCAACAGCGCGGTGGAGACCGCCCTCGAGCTCTACCGGGGCGGGGCGAGGGTGACGGTGGTCCACCACGCCGCCGAGATCCGGCCCAGGGTCAAGTACTGGCTCAAGCCCGACTTCGAGAACCGGGTCAAGGAAGGCTCGATCCGGCTCCTGCTGAGCGCGAAGGTGCGCGAGATCGGGCCGCGCACCCTCACCGTCGAGCGGCCCGGGGGCCTCCAGACCCTCCCCGCCGACTTCGTCGTGGTGCACATCGGCTACCGCGCGGTGGACCACCTGCTGCGCCAGGCGGGCATCCGCTTCGACGAGCACGGCGACCAGCCCGTGCTCTCCGCCGCCTACGAGACCTCCTTGCCGGGGCTGTTCGTGGCGGGCTCGGCCGGCTTCGGCTCCGACACGCGCACCGTGTTCATCGAGAACGGCCGCGAGCACGCCCGCGTCGCGGTGGCCGAGATCGCGCGGCGGCTGGCGCCCGCCCCCCGCGCCTGAGGCTGGGTAAAGGAAAATTCACGCAGCCCTACTAAAGCAAAAATGCGCGGGGGATAAACCTGGGCGAGGAACGGAAGAGCCCGCGAAGGAGGAATTCTCGATGAACCGCACGACCGCGTTGCCCCTACTGCTGTTGTTGGCCGTAGGCTGCCAGAAACCCGGCCAGGCCCTCCAGCCCCCGGCCGGCTTCCAGGCCGCTGCCGTTTCGGCCAACGCCATCAAGCTCGACTGGCAGGCCGTCCAAGGCGCGACCGGGTATGTCCTCGAGCGCAAGACCGGCAGCGCCGCCTACGCCGAGGTCGCCCAGCCCGCCGACACCACCTACACCGACGGCGGCTTGCAGCCCAGCACCACCTACAGCTACCGCCTCAAGGCCACCAACGGCGCGGCGAGCAGCGGTTGGGTGGAGGCCTCGGCCAAGACCGCCGACCCCGTGCCCGCCGGGGGCTACAAGGTCGAGCTGGTCAAGGACGTGAAAGCCGGGACCATCTGGAGCCTCAACTTCGGCCCCGACGGCAGGCTCTACTTCACCGACCGCGACCAATCGAGCGTCAAGCTCTCGGCCCTCGAGCTCGCCTCGGGCAACGTCACCACCTACGCCTCCTCGGCCGCGGTGCGCGACGAAGGCGAGGGCGGGGTGATGGGCCTGGAGCTCGACCCCGACTTCGCCGCGAACAAAAAGGTCTACGTCTGCTACTCCTACTGGAAAAACGGCGATTCGAGCAAGGAGGAGAACGCCCGCAACCGCCTCTCGAGCTTCGTGATCTCGGGCTCTGGCCTCACCGGCGAGGTCAAGCTCCTCGACGACATGCTGGGCTGGTGGAACCACAACGGCTGCCGGGTGCTGCTCTCGCCCGACAAAAAGCACCTCTTCGTCACCATGGGCGACGCGGCGGCGGCCCCCTCCAACGTCCCCGGCGAGCCCGGCAGCGACGCCAAGGCCCAGAGCAAGAAGCTGCTGGCCGGGAAGATCTTCCGCATCAACCTCGACGGCTCCATCCCCACCGACAACCCCTACTACAACGACCCCGACGTGCCCGGCGCGGTCAAGGCCATGTGGAGCATCGGCCACCGCAACCCGCAGGGCCTGGCCTTCGACCCCGCCACCGGCAAGCTGTGGTCCACCGAGCACGGCCCCGACGTCAAGGACGAACTCAACCTGATCAAGCCGGGCTATAACTACGGCTGGCCCGAGTGCAAGGGCGAAGACCCCTGCGACCGCCCCGACCGCCAGCCCTACCAGCCCGCCACCAAGGCCTACTACGCCGACCGCACCGTCGCCATCTCCGACATGACCTTCTACAACGCCGACGCCTTCCCCGCCTGGAAGGGAAGCCTCTTCTTCGTCACCCTCAAGACCGGGCGCATGTACCGCCTCGAGCTCAGCGGCGAGACCGTCGCCAAGGAGGAGCTCATCATCGGCAAGCTGAGCGACTCGTCCGGCCCCTACGGCCGCTTGCGCGACGTGACGGTAGGCCCCGACGGCTTCATCTACTTCTCCACCGACGACAGCAAGATTTACCGTGTCGTGCCGGATGGTCGGTAGTCGATAGCCGATAGCCGAACGCCGACCGCTAAACGCCGAACGCCAAACGCAAGACGCAAAACGCAAGACGCCTTGTTCCCCTCTTAGCAAGAGGGGCCGGGGGGATAAACCCTCCCCGCACGCGGGGAGGGCGGGGGAGGGGTTCCCTTCACCACGAGCCACTAGCCACGTGCTTATCGCTGATGGCTGACTGCTGACGGCTGACCGCTGAAGGCTGACCGCTCACCGCTTGCTGCCAATTCCGAAGGGGCCCCTTGCCGGAGCCCCTTCTTCGTCCTCGGTGGTCGTTACTGGTCGGTCGCTAGCTGGGCCGGGGCCTGCTGCTGGCGGGCTTCGCGGGGCGGGAACTGCTTGAGGATGACCGCCAGGGCCGCAATGATCTGGCCCACGAACATCACGATCCCGGCCACCAGCCGCACCGTGTCGGTCCCGCCTTGAAGGGTGAGCAGGAGCCCGACGACGCCGACGAACCACAGGACGGCTCCCGTGGCGAACACCGAGTAGACGGTTCGCAGATGTTTATCAGTATTGGTATTTCTGCGCATGAACCACCTCCTCGAGAGCCAAGGGTAGCAAGCGGGGGCGCGGCCGCTGGTTCAAAAGCGCCTCCCGATCGTTACCTTTTCGGCGGGTTAAGCGGGGATAAGAGTTAACGCCGGGTCACAAAGGGGGCCTTCGGGCGCGCCCGAAGGTGCATTTTCTACAGCCATTCTGTTATTTATTGATCGTGATCTGCGAATTTGTGTTTTAACAGATCGGGGGCTATGGTGGAACTCCCATGGCGGTGCTGCGTTTCGACCGGGGAACCCTCCTGCTGGAGGGCTTCACCAGCCTGCCGCCCGCGCCCTTCGAGTTCGACCCCCGGGTGGAGGCGTACCGGGCTCCGGCCATCAGCTACCCCGAGGTGATCCGGGTTTTGCGGGACCAGATCCGGGAGAACCGGGCGCCCGCGTACGGGAAGCTCGAGCTCGAGTTCACCCCGCCGCACACGCTCTACCCGCACCAGCAGGCGGCCCTCACGGCCTGGAAGCGGGCCGGGGGGCGCGGGCTGGTGGTGCTGCCCACGGGGGCGGGGAAGAGCCTGGTGGGGCTCTCGGCCATCGCGTGGGCCTCGAGGAGCGCGCTGGTGGTGGTGCCTACCCTCGACCTCATGCACCAGTGGTACGCCCACCTCCGCGCCGCCTTCCCCGGCGCCAACGTCGGGCTGATCGGCGGGGGCTACCACGAGGTGACGGAGCTCGCCGTCGCCACCTACGACTCGGCGGCCATCCACGCCGAGAAGCTGGGCAACCGTTACGGCACGCTGGTCTTCGACGAGGTGCACCACCTGCCCACCGACTTCTACCGCGCCATCGCCCTGTTCTCGCTCGCGCCCTACCGCCTGGGCCTCACCGCCACCCCCGAGCGGGCCGACCTGCGCCACGAGGAACTGCCCGAGCTGGTGGGGCCGCTGGTCTACCGCCGTCACGCCGCCGAGCTGCAGGGTGACGTGCTGGCGGAGTACCGCATCGAGCGCATCTACACCGACCTCAGCCTGGCCGAGCGGCAGGCCTACCACCAGGCGCTCGAGGAGCGCAACCGCTTCCTCGACGAGCACGGGCTGGGGCTGGGCACGCTGCAGGGCTGGCAGCGCTTCGTGATGGTCTCGGCCCGCTCGGAGGCCGGGCGGCGGGCCATGCGCGCGCACCGCGAGGCCGGGCGCATCGCCGCGGCCACGCCGGGCAAGCTGCGGGCGCTCGAGGTCATCCTCGCCCGCCACGCCGGCGAGAAGATCCTGATCTTCACCGCCGACAACGACACCGCCTACGCCGTCTCCCGCGCCTACCTCGTCCCCTGCCTCACCCACCAGACCCGCGTGAAGGAGCGGCAGGAGTTCCTCGAGCGCTTCCGCGACGGGACCTACCGCGCCATCGTCACCAGCAAGGTGCTCAACGAGGGCGTGGACGTTCCCGACGCCAGCGTGGGCGTGGTGCTCTCGGGCTCGAGCGTGCCCCGTGAGCTCGTGCAGCGCCTGGGCCGCATCCTGCGCCGCTCGGAGGGCAAGCGGGCCGTGCTCTACGAGATCATCGCCAGGGAAACCCGCGAAGAACGGGTTTCAGAGCGGCGAAGGGAGGGGGTACGGCTCGATCCGGGGGGTAGCGGTTCGCGGCTCGAGAACACCGTCTTCTCCGACCAGCCCATCCTCTGGGACGACCTGGGGGAGGACTGATGCTCCCCTCCGAACTGCTGCACTACACCGTGCGCGGCGGGCGGGCCACGCCCCGCTTCACCCGGCCCGAGAAGGGGTTGCCCTGGGCCGAGGGCGTGCTGCGGGTCATCGGCGAGCACCTGAGCCGGCGGCGGGGGGAGCTCGAGGAGGCCCTGCTCGCGCTCGAGGGCGACTCCCCCGACTACAGCCTGGTGCGCGGCCTGGCCCACTTGGCCCTGAACGAGGCCACCTTCGAGGTGCGCTCGCTCGTGGAGCCCGAGTTCCTGCGGCGCAAGGCCTTCACCCTGGCCGCCGGGCGCGGCTACGGCGAGCGCGAGGCCCTGGCCGTGCTGGGCGAGCTGGGGGAGGAGTTCAAGCTGGAAGGGGAGGTCCTGCGCGACGCCCTCTACGCCGACCTCCCCGAGAACCACGTCCTGGTGTCGGTCCCCGACCTCACGCCCCAGGGGCTGCTCGAGCGCTACAACCTCGCCCAGGCCCAGGGGCTGCTGTACTACGCCACCGAGCTTGTCATCCAGGCCCACCGCAACACCTCGGGGCAGTACAAGCGGCTGTTCCGCTACCTCAAGTTCTACCGGCTGATGTGGGTGGTGGAGGGCGACCTCGACTCGGGCTACCGCGTGCACGTGGACGGCCCCAGCTCGCTCTTCGCCCAGACCCGCCGCTACGGCGTGCAGATGGCCGCGCTGCTGCCCGCCCTGCTCCACGTGAGCCAGTGGGAGCTGCTGGCGCGGCTCAACCTCCACGGCCAGGAGGTCGAGTACGCGCTCAGCTCGCGCAACAACCTCGTCTCGCACTACCCCAAGCCGCCCGAGTTCGACTCGATGCTCGAGGCCACCTTCGCCAAGCGTTGGGAGAAGCTGGGCAGCGAGTGGGCGCTCGAGCGCGAGGTGGAGGTGGTGGACCTCAAGGGCACCGTCTTCCTCCCCGACTTCGCCCTGCGCCACCCCGGCGGGCGCACCGTCTACGTCGAGATCGTGGGCTTCTGGCACCCCGAGTACCTGCGCCGCAAGTTCGAGAAGGTGCGAAAAGCGGGCCTGGACAACCTCGTGCTGGCCGTCTCCGAGCGGCTAAAAGTCAGCCGCGACGACCTCGAGGGCATCCTCGGCCCCGTGGTCTGGTTCAAGGGGCAGCTCGAGCCCAAGGCGGTGCTGGGGGTGCTGGGGGAGATGGGCCTGTGATACCCGATTCGGGTTAGTCCCGCGCCGAACTGACCGAATCGGGTGTAACGCGCTCGGGCCTCGAGCCGGGCGGCTTGACACGGTATACCAAAGCCCCGTAGACTCACAGACAAGATGCCTGCGAGCCTCGCCCTAACCCTAGTCGTAGTAGGCCTAGTAATTATTGGGCCTACCGGGGATAGGGTGTAGCTGTACGAGCTTAAGCGCATCGCGAACCCCCGGATACTTCCCGGGGGAGTTTTTTTTGGAAGAGGAGCGTGTATGAACGGAGCGGCGGCAATCCTGAAAGCGCTGGAGAAGCAGGGGGTGACCACCATCTTCGGGCACCCCGGGGGCACCATCATGCCCACCTACGATGCCCTCTACGACTCCCCCATCCGGCACATCCTGGTACGGCACGAGCAGGGCGGGGTCCATGCCGCCACCGCCTATGCCCGCGCCAGCGGCAAGGTCGGCGTGGTGATGGCGACCTCGGGGCCAGGAGCCCTCAACCTCGTCACCGGGCTGCAGGACGCGCTGATGGACTCCACCGCCGTCGTGGCCATCACCGGCAACGTCCCGCAGGCGCTCATCGGCACCGACGCCTTCCAGGAGGCCGACGTCTGCGGCATCACGCAGCCCGTCACCAAGCACAACTTCCAGATCCGCGACGTGCGCGACATCCCCCGCGTCATCGCCGAGGCCTTCTACATCGCGTCAACGGGCCGCCCGGGGCCGGTGCTGGTGGACATCCCCAAGGACGTGCAGCTCGCGCCCTTCACCGGCAGCTTCGACGCCGAGATCGACCTCCCCGGCTACAAGCCCACCTTCAAGGGGCACCCCCGCCAGATCGAGCGGGCGCTGGAGGCGCTCGAGAAGGCCCGCAAGCCCATCCTGATGGTGGGGGGCGGGGCCCAGCACGCCTCGAAGGAGGTCGTCGAGTTCGCCGAGAAGTCGGGCATCCCGGTGATCCCCACCCTGATGGGCCTGGGCGCTTTCCCCGGCACCCACCCGCAATTCCTGGGCATGCCCGGCATGCACGGCTCGGTGGCGGCCAACCGCTCCATCCAGTACGCCGACACCATCCTGGCCATCGGCCTGCGCTTCGACGACCGCGTCACCGGCAAGATCTCGCGCTTCGCCCCCAACGCCCACACCATCATCCACGTCGACATCGACCCCGCCGAGATCGGCAAGCTGGTCAACACCGCCATCCCCGTGGTGGGCGACGCCAAGTGGGTGGCCGCCGAGCTCGCCAAGGGCGCAAAGAAGCTGCGCCTGGACGAGTGGTGGCAGGAGGTGGACGCCTGGCGCACCCAGCACCCCTTTAGCTGGAAGCCCCAGCCCTACCTGCAGAGCCAGGAGGTCATCCACGCCTTCTGGGAGGCCACCGGGGGCAAGGCGGTGGTGACGTCGGGGGTGGGGCAGCACCAGATGTTCACCGCGCAGTTCTTCAAGTTCGACAAGCCCCGCTCGTGGATCAACTCCGGCGGGCTGGGCACGATGGGGGTGGGCCTGCCCTTCGCCATCGGCGCGGCGCTGGCGAGGCCGGGCGAGACCGTCATCGACTTCGACGGCGACGGCTCCTTCCAGATGACCCTGCAGGAGCTGGCCACGGTGAAGAAGTACAACCTCCCCGTCAAGATCGTCATCCTCAACAACGGCTTTTTGGGCATGGTGCGGCAGTGGCAAGACCTCTTCCACGCCAAGCGCTACAGCGAGGTCTACCTCGCCGACTCCAACCCCGACTTCGCCAGGCTGGCCGAGGCCTACGGCATCAAGGGCGTGACCCTCGAGGACAAGTCCCGGCTGGCCGAGACCGTGCGGGAGGTGCTGGAGCACGACGGCCCGGTGCTGCTGGAGTGCCGCGTGCACCACGAGGAGGGCGTGTTCCCCATGATCCCTTCGGGCGGGGCCGCCGAGGACATGATCATCGAGAACCCGCGCGAGACCGTCGAGGCAGGGGGCTAACCCCATGCAGGAAAAGGTCGTCAACCTGGCACAGAAGTTCTCCCTGTTCTCCGAGCATTGGTCCCCCAAGCTCGTGGCCCGCATGAACGATTACGAGTTCAAGCTGGTCAGGATTCAGGGCGACTTCGTGTGGCACAAGCACGAGGACACCGACGAGGTGTTTATCGTTCTCGAGGGAGAGATGCGCATTGACTTCCGCGATGGGCCGGTACACCTCAAAGCCGGGGAGTTGCTCGTGGTGCCCAAAAACGTCGAGCACAAGCCCTACGCCGAGCAGGAGTGCAAGGTCATGCTGGTCGAGCCAGTGGGCGTGGTGAACACCGGCGATGCCGGGGGCGCGTTGACCGCCGAGGTGGAGGCGATATGAGACACGTGGTTTCCGTTTTGGTCCAGGACAAGCCCGGCGTCCTGCAGCGCATCGCGGGCCTGATCGCCCGCCGGGGCTTCAACATCGAGTCGCTGGCGGTGGGGCGCACCCATCAGGAAGGGCTCTCGCGCGTCTCGCTGGTGGTCACCGGCGACGACCGGGTGCTCGAGCAGGTCGAGAAGCAGCTCAACCGCCTGGTCGAGGTCATCAAGGTCACCGACCACTCCGAGCCCCACGTCGAGCGCGAGCTGGCGCTGGTCAAGGTGGCGGTGCCGGGCATGGAGGAGCGCCTGGAGATCAAGGACATCGCCGAGGCCTTCCGCGCGCGCATCGTGGACGTGGCGCGCAAGTCGATCATCTTCGAGCTCACCGGCGACTCGAGCAAGGTGCAGAACTTCATCGAGGCCATGCGGCCCTATGGCCTGCTGGAGGTCATGCGCACCGGCGCGGTCGCGCTCTCGCGCGGCGAGCAGGTCTTGAAGGTACGCGAGAAGAAGCCGGCGGTGTGAGGCAGACCGCAGGGTCTGCCTTTTTTGGCGCGGAAGCGCCGCGATACGAAGGGAGAACCATCCGATGAAGATCTATTACGACTCCGACGCAGACTTAGGCTTTATCAAGGACAAGACCGTGGCGATCCTGGGCTTCGGCTCGCAGGGCCACGCCCACGCGCTCAACCTGCGCGACTCCGGCATCAAGGTGGTCGTGGGGCTGCGCCCCGGCAGCCGCAACGAGGCCAAGGCCAAGGGGGCGGGGCTCGAGGTACTCCCCGTCGCCGAGGCGGTGCGGAAGGCCGACGTGGTGATGGTGCTGCTCCCCGACGAGACCCAGGGCAAGGTCTACCGCGAGGAGGTCGAGCCCAACCTCAAGGAGGGGGCCGCGCTCGCCTTCGCCCACGGCTTCAACATCCACTTCGGCCAGATCAAGCCCCGCCCCGACCTCGACGTGTGGATGGTGGCTCCCAAGGGCCCCGGCCACCTCGTGCGCAGCGAGTACGAGAAGGGCTCGGGCGTGCCCTCGCTGGTGGCGATCTACCAGGACGCCTCCGGCTCGGCCCTGCCCACCGCGCTGGCCTACGCCAAGGCCAACGGCGGCACCCGCGCCGGGACCATCCAGACCACCTTCAAGGACGAGACCGAGACCGACCTCTTCGGCGAGCAGACCGTGCTGTGCGGCGGCCTGACCCAGCTCATCGCCGCGGGCTTCGAGACGCTGGTGGAGGCCGGATATCCCCCCGAGATGGCCTACTTCGAGTGCCTGCACGAGGTCAAGCTCATCGTGGACCTGATCTACGAGTCGGGCTTCGCCGGGATGCGCTATTCCATCTCCAACACCGCCGAGTACGGCGACTACACCCGCGGCCCGATGGTGGTCAACCGCGAGGAGACCAAAGCCCGCATGCGCGAGGTGCTGCGCCAGATCCAGCAGGGCGAGTTCGCGCGGGAGTGGATGCTCGAGAACGCCGTGAACCAGCCCACCCTCAACGCCAACCGCAACTACTGGAAGAACCACCCCATCGAGGTCGTGGGCCCCAAGCTGCGCGCGATGATGCCCTTCCTCAAGTCGCGCTTCAGCAAAGAAGAGGTCTCACAAGGCTGATAGCTCATGGCCCATGGCCGATAGCCCGATAACCCCTGCCATGAGCGATTCGCTATCGGCCATGAGCGGAAACCGGAGGTTTCCATGAGGCACATCCGAATCTTCGACACCACGCTTCGGGACGGGGAGCAGTCGCCCGGCGTAGCCCTTTCCCTGCAGCAGAAGCTCGAGATCGCCCACGCCCTGGCCCGGCTGGGCGTGGACATCATCGAGGCGGGCTTCCCGGTGAACGGGGCGAGCGAGTTCGAGTGCGTGCACAAGATCGCCCGCGAGGTGCGGGGACCGGTGATCTGCGGGCTCGCCCGCACCCACAAGCTCGACATCGAGCGGGCCGCCGCCGCGCTCGAGCCCGCCGAGAAGCGCCGCATCCACGTCTTCACCAGCGCCAGCCGGGTGCACCTGGAGTACATGCTCAAGAAGACCCCCGAGCAGATCCTCGAGCTCACCGACGAGATGGTGCGCTACGCCCGCAACTTCACCGACGACGTGGAGTTCAGCGCCCAGGACGTGATGCGCGCCGACTTCGACTTCGTGCTGCGCCTCTACGAGACCGCCATCGCCGCCGGGGCCACCACCATCAACATCCCCGACACCACCGGCTACGGCACGCCGCTGGAGTACGGCGCCCTCATCAAGCGCATCCACGACGAGGTGGTGCGCGGGCGCGACGTGCACATCTCCGCCCACTGCCACGACGACCTGGGCATGGCCACCGCCAACAGCCTGGCGGCGGTGGAGAACGGCGCGACCCAGATCGAGTGCACCGTCAACGGCATCGGGGAGCGGGCCGGGAACACCGCTTTGGAGGAAGTGGTCATGGCGATCTACACCCGCCGCGACCACTACCAGGCCGAGACCCGGATCAACACCCGCGAGATCTACCGCGTCAGCCGCATGGTCGAGCGCTACACCGGCATGGTGGTGCAGCCCAACAAGGCCATCGTGGGCGACAACGCCTTCGCCCACGAGTCGGGCATCCACCAGGACGGCGTGATCAAGAACAAAGAGACCTACGAGATCATGAACGCCGAGATGGTCGGGCGCGAGGCCGCCGTGCTGGTGCTGGGCAAGCACTCGGGCCGAGCCGCCGTCAAGAAAGCCCTGCAGGACCTGGGCTACGAGCTCGGCGAGAGCCAGATGCAGGCGGTGTTCCAGCGCTTCCGCGAGATCGTCGACCGCAAGGGGCCCATCAGCACCGAAGAGCTGCGGGCCTTGGTCGAGAGCGAAACCGCGCCCACCGCGCACCTGTTCAGCATCGAGCAGCTCCAGTTCTTCTCCGGCTACGGCATGCTGCCCACCGCCACCGTGCGCCTGAAGACCCCCGAGGGCGAGGTGACCACTACGGCCATCGGCGACGGGCCGGTGGACGCGGTCTACAAGGCGCTCGCCGAGGCCATCGAGATCCAGCCGGAGCTCGAGCTCTACCGCGTGGAGGCCGTCACCGGCACCACCGAGGCGCTGGGCGAGGTCACGGTCAAGCTCAAGCTGGGCGAAGTCCTCGCCACCGGCCACGGCATCTCGCCCGACATCATCGAGGCTTCGGCACGCGCCTACCTCGACGCGGCCAACAAGCTGGTGGCCGGGCAGGCGGCCAAGCACCCGCCGAGCCTGGACGAGGTGCAGATCAAGGGCATCGTCCGGTGAGCGTACGAGCCAGGGAGGCCGGGTCGTGATCTTCGAGGTGGCGGATCTTCGCGTGAAGGATGAGCTGACGACCGAGTTCGAGTCGGCGTTGGCACACTTGGCGCAGCGCTTCTCGAGCCTTCCCGCCTACCTGGCCCACGAGCTCCAGCGTAGCCTCGAGGGCAACCGCTACCTCTTGCTGCTCGCCCTCGGCAATGAGCGGGACAAGCCGGCTTTCCTCGAGGCTTTCGCGCCCGTGGCTGCCGTGCTCGAGACCTTTCTGGAAGCGCCTCTGCGCCTCGAGTCCTTCAAACGTGTCCTTCTGTCCGGCCCGGGAAATGGGTAGAACCCGTTATGGTTGCCCTAGAAGAACTCAAGGCCACCGTCCTTCGCATGGAGCAGCGGCTGAATGCCCTGAAAGACGCGCGGGTCGAGGAACTCATGAAGGCTTACCGCGAGTTGGTGCCACGTTTCGAGCGGGACTTCGAGGACGAACGTGAACGACTGCTCTCGCGGGGCGGGGCGCTGATGCTGGTGCAGCAGGCGTGGAAGGAAAGGGCCTAGGGAGGCTATGGTCCTCGAGTCCGCCTACCTCAGCGTCAAGCCCGGCCAGGAGCCGGAGTTCGAAGCCGCTTTCGCCCGGGCGTCGGCCCTGATCGCCTCGACCTCCGGCTACCGCTGGCACCGGCTGCACCGCACCCTCGAGGACCCCAGCCTCTACCTGCTGCTCGTGGAGTGGGACACGCTCGAGGCCCACACCGTCGGCTTCCGGCAGTCGCCGCGGTATCAGGACTGGAAAAAGCTGCTCCACCACTTCTACGAACCCTTTCCCACCGTATGGCACCACACCCAGGTATACCCGTGACCATCCGCCCGGCCCGCCCCGACGACGCCCCCGCCGTCGCCCGCGTCCACGTGGACTCCTGGCGCGAGACCTACTCAGGTCTGGTCCCCGGCGACTTCCTGGCCTCGCTCTCCTACGAGCGGCGCGAGCAGATGTGGCGCAGCGGGCTCGAGCACCCCGGCTGGAAGGGCGTGCTGTTCGTGGCGGAAGACCCCGAACACGGGGTCGTGGGCTTCGTGGCCGGTGGCCCGCCGCAAGAGCCTGATGGGGAGTTTTCCTGCGAGCTGTGGGCCATCTATCTCCTGCGGGCACACCAGGGAAAGGGAACCGGGGGGCAGCTCTTCCGGCGCTTCGTGGAGGAGATGGCCTCGAGGGGCCATTCCTCCATGCTGCTGTGGGTGCTGGCCGAGAACCCGACCACGAACTTTTACGAGCACATGGGCGGGGTGAGGGTGCGCGAGAGGGAGATCGAGGTCGGGGGGAAGAAGCTGGTGGAGTGGGCGTACGGCTGGCGCGACCTGAGGGGGAGTGAGGCGTGATCGAAATTCTGGACACCACACTGCGAGACGGCACCCAGGGGCAGGCCGTGAGCCTCTCCAGCGACGACAAGGTGGCCATCGCCCGGCGGCTGGCGGCCTTCGGCGTGCCCCTCGTCGAGGGCGGCTGGCCGGGGTCGAACCCCAAGGACGCCGAGTTCTTCGCTCGCATGAAGGGCGTGGACCTGGGCCAGACCCGGCTGGTGGCCTTCGGCTCGACCCGGCGCAAGGGGCTGAGGCCACAGGACGACGCTTCGGTGCAGGCCATGCTGGGGGCCCGCACCCCGGTGGTCACGGTGGTCGCCAAGTCCTGGGACTTCCACGTGAGGGAGGCGCTCGAGGTGAGCCTGGAGGAGAACCTGCGCATGATCGAGGAGACCTACGCCTACCTGGTGAGCCAGGGACGGCGGGTCATCCACGACGCCGAGCACTTCTTCGACGGCTTCAAGGCCAACCGGGGCTACGCCCTCGCGACGCTCGAGGCCGCCGTGCGTGGCGGGGCCGACACGCTGTGCCTGTGCGACACCAACGGCGGCAGCCTGCCCGAGGAGGTCGCCGAGATCACCCGCGCTGTCGTGGAGGCCTTCCCAAGCGTTCGCATCGGCATCCACCCCCACAACGACGGGGAACTGGCCGTCGCCAACGCGCTGGCCGCCGTGCGAGCCGGGGCGACCCACGTGCAGGGCACCATCAACGGCTACGGCGAGCGCTGCGGCAACCTCAACCTCACCAGCACCATCCCCAACCTGATCCTCAAGTACGGGCTCGAGCTAGAGGGCATCAGCCGGGAGAAGCTCTCGGAACTGCGCGAGGTCTCGCACTACGTGGACGAGCGGGCCAACCTCACCCCCAACCTGCGGGCGCCTTACGTGGGCGACGCGGCCTTCGCGCACAAAGGCGGCATCCACGTCTCGGCGGTGCTGAAGAACCCGCGCACCTACGAGCACGTGCCCCCCGAGGCGGTCGGCAACACCCGCCGGGTGCTGGTCTCCGACCTCTCGGGCCGAAGCAACCTGCTCGCCAAGTTGGCCGAGGCCGGGGTGCAGGTGCCTAAGGAGACGGCGGGGGCGCTCTTGGAGGAGGTCAAGCAGCTCGAGCACGCCGGCTACTCCTTCGAGGGCGCCGAGGCGAGCTTCTACCTGCTGGCTCACCGGCTGCGCGGTGGCAAGCTCCCCTTCGAGCTGATGGGTTTCAGCGTGTTCATGCACGCCAACGACGACCGCCCCGACACCCCCACCTGGGCCGAGGCCACGGTGCGGGTGAAGGTAGGGGAGAGCGTGCAGCACACGGCGGGGGAGAGCAAGTTCGGCCCGGTCTCGGCGCTCGACGTGGCCTTTCGCAAGGCGGTGCAGGCCTTCTACCCCGAGATCGGCGAGATCGAGCTCTCCGACTACAAGATGCGCATCCTCAGCGGGCAGGAGAGCGGCACCTCGAGCGGGGTGCGCGTCATGATCGAGATGCACCGCGCCGGCGAGCGCTGGACCACCGTAGGCGCGAGCCGCAACAGCCTCGAGGCCTCCCTCAAGGCCCTCACCGACGGCTACGCCTACGCGCTGGTGAAAGCTCAGCCGGTGCCGCAGGATTGATGCCGATAGCTGATAGCCGATAGCTCATAGCCCAGAACCCTTGGCTATTCGGCTATCAGCTATGGGCTTTCTCCGCCGCGCGCACCAGCCGCACGAATTGGAGCAGGCGGGGGAAGCGCCCCCAGCGCTTGTGGTCGCCCGCGATGCGCACCAGCCACTCGAGCTTCAGCCGCTGGGCCAGCGGGTGCACCCGCTTGACCTCGCCCGACAGCACGTCCAGCACCCCGCCGACGCCGATGGCGACCTTGGCCCCCAGCCGGGCCTTGTGGCGGTGAATGAACAGGTCCTGGCGCTCGCCCATGCCCACCAGCAGCAGGTCGGGCCGGGCTTGGGCGATCCGCTCGACCACCGGGGCTTCGTCTTTGAAATAGCCGTCCTGGACGCCCGCCACCTGGATGCCCCAGCGGGCCCGGGCGTTCTCGGCGGCCTTCTCGGCCACGCCGGGCTTGGCGCCCAGGAAGAATACCCGCAGCCTGGGGCCGAAGCGCTCGAAGAGGGCGGGGGTCAGGTCGGCGCCGGTCACGCGGCCGGGCAACTGCTCGCCGGTGAGGCGGCGCACCGCCCACACGATGCCCACACCGTCGGCGGTGACCAGCTCGCTCTGTCGGGCGGCCCGCACGAGCTCGGGGTCGCTCTGGGCCCGCACCACGTACTCGGGGTTGAGGGTGATGACCTGGTGGGTGCCGGGCGAGTCCAGCATCTTCCCGATGCGCTCCACGGCCTCCTCGAGGCCCACGAGGTCCACCGGCAGCCCTAGGATTTCGGCCCTTCGCATCATTCCCCCCGGCGGCCAAAGCGGTAGACGGGCCGGTCCTTGGTCAGGCCGTATTCCTGAGCCCCCAGCACCCGCACCTCCTTGAGCTCGGGGATCACGCCCTCCACGCTGATCAGGCTGGCGAGGGCCAGGTCTTCGCTACGGCCCATGCGGTAGAGGCGTTGTCCCACGGCGCTGGCGAAGAGCCCTTCCTGGGGGTCGGGGAAGGCCCTGAGCAGGCTCGAGGCCAGCAGGGCGCCCTCGAGGTGCTCGGCCTTGGCGAGCTGCTGGATGCGCTTGGCCAGGAAGCCGGCGGCCAGGATGTTCCCCAGGCTGGGCTCCCCGCTGGCGTCGGAGGCGCACACCAGCGCCACCTCGTGGGGGGCCTGGAGGTTGGCCTCCACCACCGCGCGGGCGTTGCGGAAGTAGCCCAGCATCACCCGCGTGTCGGTGGGGGCGAGCGCCTTGCACAGCGTGTAGGCGAAGACGACCGCCCGCTGCCCGGAGAAGTCGATCTTGAGGAGGTCCCGCAGGGAGAGGCTGTGGTGAAAGCCCTCGGGCGGGATGCCCTCCTCCTCGCCCAGCAGGACGTCACCGGGGCGGGCCAGCAGCCGGGCCGAGCGGATGCTCGGCGCCACCCAGACCTCGCTGGCCCCCTGGTTGAGCAAAGCCCCGACGACGCTGCCGTGGAACACGGCCACCACGATCACTTGGTCGGGGTAGGCGTTCTTGTTTCGCTGAAGGTCAACCCGCAAACGCATCACGGCATATTATCAGGGATCGGCGGGCCGGGGCTTAGCCGCGCAGCAGCAGCACGGGGCCTTCCTCGAGCTCGGGCAGGTCGTCGAGGCTCTCGAGCCCGAAGATCTCCAGGAAGCGGTCGGTGGTGCCGTAGAGCTTGGGCTTGCCCACGCTGTCCTTCTCGCCCACCACCCGCACCAGTTCGCGCTCGAGCAGCCCCTCCAGCACCCCGTCCACGTTGCGCCCGCGCACGGCCTCGAGCTCGGCGCGGGTGATGGGCTGCTGGTAGGCGATGATCGCCAGCACCTCCAGGGCCGCCCGCGAGAGCCGGGGCGGGTTGGGCCGCAGGACCCGCTCGACCGCGTCGAGGTGGTTGGGGTGGACCACCAGCCGCCACCCGCCGGCCACCCGCTCGATCCGCACGCCGATGGGGTGCTGCTCGAGCCAGTGCTCCAGGCCCACCAGCTCCCGCAAGACGGTCTCCTCCGGGGCCAGGGCGGTGAGCTCGCTCAGGCCTACGGGCCGCCCCGCCGCGAAGAGCACTGCCAACAACTGTGCCTGTGCTGCGTTCATGATGTCTTGAGCCAGGGTGGAAAACGGACACCTCCGCCCTTCAACCCTGGCTATACTACCAGTATGCCGAGTTTCAACTATAAAGCTCGCGACCGCGAGGGGCGTGTGATCGCCGCGGTGATCGAAGCCGAGGACATCCGTACGGCTGCCCGCTCACTCCGCGACAAGGGCTTTTTCGTGGCCGAGATCAAGGAGCAGGGCAGGGGTTTGCAGGCCGACGTCAAGCTCCCGGGGCTCGACCGGGGCCCCAGCCTCAAAGACCTCGCGGTGTTCAGCCGGCAGCTCGCCACCATGCTCTCGGCGGGCCTGCCCATCGTGCAGTCGCTGGCGATCCTCGAGAAGCAGACCGAGAACAAGAAATTCCGCGAGATCATCAAGGAGATCCGCACCGAGGTCGAGGGCGGCACCACCTTCAGCGACGCGCTCTCCAAGCACAAGCTCTTCTCGCGCCTGTACGTCAACCTGGTCAAGGCGGGGGAGACCTCGGGCACCCTCGACGCCATCCTCGACCGGCTGGCGACCTTCCTGGAGAAAGACCTCGAGCTGCGCGGCAAGATCCGCTCGGCGCTGACCTACCCCGCGATCGTGTTCGTCTTCGCGATCGGCGTAACCTACTTCCTGCTGACCGGCGTGGTGCCGCAGTTCGCGGGGATCCTGTCGGGCCTCGGCTCGGAGCTGCCGCTGCTGACGCGCTTCCTGATCGCCATCTCTGACGCGCTGCGGGCAGGGACGCCCTTCCTCATCCTGCTGGCCATCGCGGGCTACTTCGCCTACCGCGCCTATTACCGCACCGAACAGGGCCGCAGGGTGGTCGACCGCATCAAGCTGCGGATGCCGGTGTTCGGCAACCTGAACAAGAAGAGCGCGCTGGCCCGCTTCTCGCGCACCTTCGGGCTGCTCATCACCAGCGGCGTCAACATCGTCGAGTCGCTCGACATCACCAAGGGCACGGCCGGCAACGCCATCATCGAGGACATCCTCGAGGAGACCAAGACCACCATCCAGGCCGGTGAGCCCGTCTACGCCACCATCCAGGCCTACCCCCAGGTCTTCCCGCCCATGGTGGGCTCGATGATCGCCATCGGGGAGGAGACCGGGGCGCTCGACGTGATGCTGCAGAAGATCGGCGACTTCTACGAGCGCGAGGTGGACGAGGCCGTCAGCAGCCTCACCGCCGCCATCGAGCCCGTCATGATCGTGTTCCTGGGCGGCGTGGTGGGCCTGATCGTCGCGGGCATGTTCCTGCCGCTGTTCCAGATCATCAACACGCTCTCCGCCCAGTGAACGGCCCGGGGGGTGTGCCCGGACATACAGCCTTCTGAACCGTAGGGGCGGCTCTCGTGGCCGCCCCTGATCGTCGAACGGAAGGCGGCAGGGTGCCTACCCGGCACGGGGGAGATGCTCGAGGCCGTCGCCCAGGGGTACGGTCGTCACATCGGCGACGCCTGGGCAGAAAGCGTAGGACGACGCGTGTTTGGGCGCCTTTGGGGAAGGCGCCGGTGCCGCCCAGCGAAACACGGGGCCCGAAGGTACGGGCCGCGCGGCTTAAGTAGCTCGGGCGTGAGCCTGTCAGGGTGGCAAACTCACGCCCGAGCCCTTGTTCTTCCTTCGGTCGGGGTGACTTTGTCAAAAGTCACCCTGGAGAAACTTGGTCGGGGCCGAGCCTCCTCGGCCCGTGTGGGTTCCTCGCAGCCAGGCCGGAGGCGAAAAGGGTGATCAGGCAAATAGCGAGCAGCCTCGCCAGTGCCACGCTCGCGTGGGAGGGACCACCTGCAAGCAGCGCATGGTTGGCCGAATACATCCCGTTCACCCCGTTCCGTCCCCGGCCTGTGCCCCGAGGATGGCCCCAGCCTAGGGCCCGGGCGCAACGAAAACGCAATGCCTCGAGGCGAGGGCGGGTCAGGTCCCACACCCATCGCAAAAACGGGGTATTAGCGTAAAATGAGAGGGGCATCTAAGCCACCTGCCATATCCCCCACCGGAGGCCCGGCGCAGTGCCGTCGAAACGCAGTCCCAGACCAACTCCCCTCGAGATCGCCCTCCTCGGCAGGCCCGAGTTTCGGGCCGGGGGGGTGCGTCTGGGCTTGCTGCCGCGCAAGGCCGTGGCCCTGCTGGCCTACCTGGCGGTGGAGGGGCGGGCGCAGTCGCGCGAGCACCTCGCCGAGTTGTTGTGGCCCGCGGGCAACCGGGCCTCCAGCCGCGCCGCGCTGCGCAACCTCCTGGCCCAGCTCAACAAGGCGCTGGGGGCGGCCGGGCTCGAGCCGTTGCGCTCGGACACCGACTGGATCGCCCTCGCCCCCGAGCAGCCGCTGTGGCTCGACCTGTCCGAGCTCGAGGCCGTGCTGCGCCTGCCCGAGGGCCACGCCGCCCTGCTCGAGCGCCTCGAGGCCGTGATCCCGCTGTGGCGGGGGGAATTCCTCGAGGGGCTGGGGTTCGCCGACGCCCCGGACTTCGAGGACTGGGTGGCCCTGCGGCGGGAGGCGCTGCGGCAGCAGATGACCCAGGTGCTCGAGCGCCTGGCCGCGGCCCAGGCCGAGGCGGGCCAACTGCACAAGGCGCTGGAGAGCACCGCGCGCCGCATCCAGCTCGAGCCCCTCGACGAGGCCGCGCACCGCCAGCTCATCACCCTCTACCTGCGCGCGGGCAACCGGGGCAAGGCGCTGGAGGCCTACCAGTCGTTGTGCGACCTGTTGCGGCGCGAGGTCGGGGTGGAGCCCGCCCTCGAGACCGAGCTGCTGGTGCGGCCCCTGCTGCGCCCGAGCCGCCCCGAGCCCGGCCCGGGCCCCCTGGGCGACGTGCGCGCCCGGACCCGGATGCTGGTGGGGCGGGAGGGGGAGCTGGAGGCCCTCGAGACGGCGTGGAATGCCGGGAAGCTGATCTTCATCACCGGCGAGCCGGGGGTGGGCAAGTCCCGCCTGGCGAGCGAGTTCGCGGCCGGGATGGGGACTTTTGCCTGCGCCGAGGCCTTCCCCACCGACGCCGACATCCCCTACGCCACCCTGGCCCGCCTGCTGCGCCGCCTGCTCGAGCGCCACCCCGGCTCGCTGCTGCCGCTGTGGGTGCGCCGCGAGCTCTCGCGCATCCTGCCCGAGCTCGAGGCCGAGCCCCTGGCCCTGGAGCGCATCGAGGGCGAGGAGGGCAAGCTGCGCTTCCTCGAGGCCTGCGCCGAGCTGATGCGCCGGGCCGGGCCCGGGCTGGGCACGCTGATCCTCGACGACCTGCACAACGCCGACCTCGCCAGCTTCGAGGCCGCCATCTACGGGCTCAACCGGGTGCTGGAGGGCGGGCTGCGGGCGGTGTTCATCTACCGCCGGGGGGAGCTCAAGCCGGCGGTCGAGGCGCAGGTCCGGGCCCTGCTCGAGCGCGAGGCGGCCGTGCGCCTCGACCTCCACCCCCTCCCCCCCGACGGGGTGCGGCGCTTGCTGCTGGCGCTCGGCCGCGCCGACCTCGAGCCCCTGGCCGAGGCCTTCAGCCGCTTCACCGGGGGCAACCCGCTGTTCGTGCTCGAGACCGTGCGGGCCATCGACGAGGCGGGCGGCCTGACCGCCCACGGCGAGGCCCGCCTGCCGCGCTCGCCCACCGTCACCACCATCATCGAGCGGCGCCTGGAGCGCCTGCCGCACACCGCGCGCGAGCTGGCCCGCCTGGCCGCCGTGGCCGACGAGGTCTTCTCCCACGAGCTGGCCGCCGCGGCCCTGCGCCTCGACCCCCTCGAGCTCAGCGCGGGCCTGGAGGCCCTGGCCGAAGCCCGCGTGCTGCAGGGCCTGCGCTTCAGCCACGACCTATGGCGCGAGACCGTGAAGCACGGAATCTCCCCGGGAGTCGCGCAATTTTTGCACCTGCGGGTGCTGGAGTTCCTCGAGGCCAGCCCCGGCCCGGTCTCGCCCGCGCTCAAGGCCCGGCACGCCGAGGGGGCGGGGAAGGGGCTGGAGGCGGGGCGCTACTGGCTGCAGGCGGGCGATCAGGCGGTGAAAGCCTACGCCTACGCCGACGGCGTGGCGCAC